>CAWKNT010000044.1:0-496855 GCA_963850935.1 uncultured Isosphaeraceae bacterium | reverse complement strand
TCGATCAAGCAACGATTGGATCACGTCGAGGCTCAGGGTGCGACCGCTCGACTGGAAGCCGCGAAAGACGGCAGCGTTGCCGGCTCCCATGCCGCGGCCGGTCTGGAAGATTTCCTTTGGCTCTGTCCGATCGAAGACCGCCGTGGTTTTGGATTCGACCCGCGAAGGCATGATGCAGCGTTTTTCGCTTGGGGAGCTACGTCCAGCTTGTCGACTACACCGGGCGACTCTTTCGCCAGGGCAAGGCTACAATCGTGTCGCGCCAGGCAAGCACCTCCGCTCTGTCCCGCTCCGATCATTTCGAAAGCGAGATACCGCCTCACTGCGAGCTTGCGGTAAACCCGCACCGCACAGTTTATGCCCCATGCGTCGCGAGCCGCCTTTAATAACGGCGACATACTCGGGATCGGACAGATCCTAGCTTTGCACCATCCTTGCAGCTTCGTCCTTGCAGCTTTTACAGCCTTGCTGTGCATGTCCTTGCACCTGCTTGCACCTTGTTAGTTGGTTACGATGCTTTGTGCTCTGCCCAAGTATGCACCGCACCTCGCCGATAACCTCAGGATGATCCTGGCACAGGTGCCCTGTTGGACGACCACCTCAGAGGCGGCGCCGACGACGTGGGCGCTGGCGTATCTTACCAGGCCGTCGGTTCGCTCGGTCTCACGCAGAGCAGGTCGTACCGCGATAATGGAGTGTATTTTCACGGTATCATGCGTATGGAGAGCGAAAATCCCCCTCAAGATCGGCGATTCCGGATCCAATTCTTCGATGCTGGTCGGGATGACTTTGCGGAACGGATCTCTGAAGAACCCCGTATCGTTTCTTGACACAAGCCGGTCGTGGGCCACACGCAAGGGGTCGGCTATCCGCACGAACCGAGTCGCGGCCTGCTCGAGCGGCCCTCGGTCAAGTGGCTGCCTTGATGCGGTGTGGCGATGTAGATCACGCGTCGGACATCGGGCCGAGCCTTGAAAAGGAGGCCGTCGCGGAAGAGCTCGATATCATCCTTTTCACCCATCAACGCGCCGAACGGCCGGTCGCTGATTACTTTCCAGAGGCGGTCACCGGCGTCCGACACAATAATCTTCGAGAGCAGCCCGCCCATGCTGTGGCCAACGACGACCATCCGGTCGAAGGCTGAGTCGGTCCGGTCCGGGTCGAGTTTTCGCCGAGTCTCGTCCAGGTCCTTTCGCAGCAGGTGAGCCGAATAGGGAATCGGATCGCCCGTCGAGTAGCCGAACGTCCAGAATTGGTACGCCCCCTTGACTGCCGGATCAATTTCTAGCGATGCGATCATCCGGTGCCATGACCAAGGATTCGACCAGAGCCCGTGAATGAAGACGACGGGGACCTTCCCCCTCGCGTAGGGGGTCAGCAACGAAAGCCCTGTGGGCTCGTAACGGAGGAGGTCCGTCATCGCAGCACGGGGAATCGAAGAGCTGTCGACCTGTGCAAACGAAGTTGAAGGGCCGCAGAAAGCGAGGGTGATCAGGATCAAGACCGATGGGACTGGTTTAACCGACATGGCAATCGCCCTATTGAATTAATGATCCGCTATTCAAAGCATCGGTTGGCGTTCACGTACCGACCGCCGCTCGCACTACTATCATAGCCAAATGGGCCGGCGTTAGAACGGATCTGACCGCCTCTGGGGCAAAAGCGTCTTCCGAAAAGTGCGCCGGCTTTGCCGGACCGACGCGTTCAATGACGTCGTAGATCGGCCCTGATATTCAGTGAGCCGCGCTTGCGATATCTTATGGGAAGGAGTCCTGAAATCGTGTAGGATGCGCCGCACCACCGGCCTTCCTTCTCAGCTGAAGTAGATTCGTCATGAGTTCCAAGCGCAAATTCGCGGTCATCACCGGCGTTTCGCGGGGGTTCGGAGCAAGCCTGGAAAGCCAGACAACCACCAATTTCATAGAAAGCCACATGGAAAGCCTAGAAAGCCACAACACAGCCTGGAAAGCCAGAGGAAAGCCAGACACCCATCAACTTCTCGGTCGGAGCAACTGGCCAATATAACGGCTCTCAAAACCGCGCGGCGGTTCGAGGCCAAGCTCACCGGGTCGATCGTTGCGCGTGCGTGATTACTTGACGGGAGAAGTTGAACCATTCGCCCCGTCAACGCGACCCCGGGCCGCGGGTTGGGCACGGCAGGCTGCCGCTCAGTTCTTCACGCGAAACCGTCACGAAGATGTCTGTCGAAGTCTCTGCGTCGAGAGCCGGTGGCCTACAGAAAGGCCTCAGGCCGCCTCCTTGGCCTGGAACCAGCGCCTCGAGCAGCGTGCCGCGGCATCGACAAGCAAGCTGGATCTGTCAGCCGCCTGCTTCAACAGCCGACCGAGGCCACGCACCGTTTCAACCCAATTCGATTTTCTCGCACAAACATCTCATGAACCATGACAAGTTGCTGAAATGCTTGCGCAGTTCCAGCAGTCGTTCGAGGTTTGCCGTGAGCATGGCCAGGTCGCGCTCGGTGGGCTCGACGGGCTCACCCGTGGCATCGTCACGAGGCGGAAACTCGGCTGTCTGACAGCCCCGCGAAACTTGGCTATCTGAAAGCCCTACCGCCGGAGCGAACACGCCTGAAGCCAGGTGGCCTCTTCGGTTCCCAAGATCAGGTCAGCGACTTTGCCATCCACAACTGTGTTGATTGTATTCCAACCGACGTCACCGCCGCGCAGTTCGGCACTGTGGGTTTTCCGATCGTAGGTAAATATCCATTGTTCCCCGAATGGGTTCTCGAAATAGCCGACGTAGAGGTTGGCGTCATCGTTGGTGACAATCGGTGGATCGCCAGACCCACTTACATGGACGTTGCGGATGCGAAGAAGTGGTTCGGACATGGTAACTCCCGGACGTCGATTGGCGGCTCCAGCCCCGAATAGTGTCAGTGCTCGCGGATCTGGACTTTCCGGAACCCGACCCGGCCGCTGTGGCTCTGGAGCGTGATATATCCCTTGCGCGGCTTGTCCTTCGGTGCCCCTACGGCGGCCGGTTTGCTCTGGACGCCCGCAAGCTGGGACTGGTCGGCCTCCAGGACCGTCTGGTCGTTGAGCCGGATCGTGATGCTTGGCCCGGCACATGTCACTTCGATCGTGTTCCACACGGAGCTTGGCCTCGCGGGGTTGGCGGTCGGGCTTCTGTATCGGGCGAGATTCCAGTATACCTGCTCGGACCGGATGCGCAACGTGGGGCGTGAACGACCTTAGCTGCCTGACCGTTGGCGGGCCCCTTCTCGCAAACGCCGTTTCCGGGGCATTGACCTATACCGGACCGCGCTTTCGGTGCATTCCGCAGAACCGCTCAAGTTTCGCCAATCGAACGACGATCTACTTCCTGATCGGGGGATCAGGTTCGCGCATCACGACAATGACAGGGAGGGGAAACTCATGGGGCGTTTAGCAATCCGTGCGACGATCGTCTCGGCTGCACTCCTAACCGTTGTGGGTACATCGCTCTTCGCCGGGCCGAACCGCGTTAGCTCGATCCAGCACTTCGGAATCGGCGGCTTTATTCAACCGATTGGGTTGCACCACGGATTCCACATTGAGAGCATCGCGCCCGGCTCGGCCGCTGAGAAGGATAAGTTTCGGCCCCACGACGTTATCGTCAAAATCGACGGTGAGCCCATTCGCAGCCTTGATCACCTGCGGGCAGTGCTTGCCGAAGCATTCGCAGACGACGGTGAAGTGGTCATTTCGTACCTCCGAGACGGCTCTCTCACTCACCACGACGTTCGTTGTAACGTCAAGAAGACCCCGGCGAAAACAGCCAAGAAGAGTGATGACGACGGAGCCATCAACATTCGCTGATACTGTCGCGAAACAACGGCTGACCTCGTCGACGCGTCGTTCCCGGGGCACCGTAGCGAACCGCTCGGTTCACGCCGAACCCGTAAAGCGCTCTCGCGATTGTAAGTCCTTGTCTGCGTTCGACTTGAAATAGAGACGAGCGGAATCGAACCGCCAACCTCCAGGTCGCAAACCAGGCATTCGAGTCAGGGCGCAAAGCGTTTTGTAGCAATAATTTAACTGCGACAGCTAAACCGCCGTTGGTTTCTATGGTTTCTAAAGATGTCCGACGCTTGGACGAAGCGGCTTCGCCGCGGGATCGGGGGAGCTGTCTGGGTGGCATGTGCGGACTGGAAGGTTGACCATCGGAAGACTGTGGTCTGATACCCTCGGATTTCCGGCCGCTATGGCTGGGTTTTCGTTGCTCCCACGCATGAAAGGGTATCACGATGTCAAAACTCAGAAGCCGCATGATCCGGGACATGCAGCTCGCCGGGTTGGTCGAAGGCACCCGACGCGAGTATCTGCGGGCTGTTCGCCAACTAGCCGCGTACTACATGATCTCGCCCGATCACCTCAGCGAACGGAACGTCGAGGACTACATCCTTTACGTCCGCGATGAGTTGGGCGTGGCCAAGGGAACCTTCGAGCCGATCTTCTTCGGGCTCAAGTTCTTCTACATCAATACGCTCGGCTACGACTGGCCTCTGTTCACCAAAAAAAAGTCCGCAGGCCACGCCGGCAGCGGTTGCCCGATGTCCGTAGCGACGAGGACTGCCGCCGCCTGATCGCCACCCTGGAAAAGCCCATCTATCGCGGCTGTTTCACGCTCATCTACGCCTATGGCCTGCGCATCACCGAGGCGGTCACGCTGCCTGTTTCCGCGGTCGACTCCAAGCAGATGGTTCTGCGCGTCATCGGTAAGGGAAACAAAGAGCGTATTCTCCCGCTGACCGAATCGATCCTCCAGATGCTCCGCGAAGTCTGGAAGACCCACCGCAGCCGGCGGTGGCTCTTTCCCAGTCGGCGACCGGTGACCCACCTGCCCGATGCGACCGCACGTGCCGCGTTCATTCAGGCGCGCAACGCCTGCGGCTTTAACTCCGATTTCCGGCCGCACTCGTTGCGTCACAGCTTTGCCACGCACATGCTCCAGCGGGGTGTGGATATCCGCATCATCCAGATCCTGCTCGGGCATTCGAGCCTGCGATCCACCGAGATCTACACCCATCTGACAGAGCCATTGCGGGACCAACTCCGTAAACTGCTGTCCCAGACCACCGACGGCCTCTTCGAGGGAAGGAGGCCCAGCCATGGTTGATCCCAGCGTTTGCCCACCGAAGGCGGACGTCGAATTGGCGGACATCGTCCGCCGATTCGGCCCCCAGTACATTTCCCAGTACGGCCACCAGATGATGCCCTCGCAGAAGAGGGCACTTTCGGACATCGCCGCCTGCTGCACGGAAGAACTGGGGGGACGGCTCTACCGCTGCGACGATTGCGATGACACGTTCTGGCACTACCACTGCTGCCGCAATCGGGCGTGCCCCAAATGCCATGGAAGCCAGACCAGGCAGTGGCTAAAAGAGCGTCAAGCCGAACTCTTGCCCTGCGACTATTTTCACGCCGTCGTGACCGTGCCCTAGGAGTTGCGCGCGGCGTTCCGTCGCAACCAGAAGTTGCTGTACGGCCTGCTGATGCAGGTCTCGGCTACGGCGGTCAAGGACCTCTGTGCCCACAAACGGCACCTCGGGGGACTTCCCGGCATGCTGTCGGTGCTCCACACCTGGAACGGCCGGTTGGGCTATCACCCCCATGTACACCTGCTGATCACCGGTGGTGGGATCACTGCCGATGGCCAGCACTGGGAACCGGCTCGGGGAGAATTCCTCGTGCCGGTCGCCGTCCTTTCCCGCAAGATCGCCGCGCAGTTTCGCGCGGCCTTGAAGGCCAAGGCACCGGCCATCTTCGCGGACATCCCGGCAGGCGTCTGGCAACGGGAGTGGGTCTCCTTCTGCAAGCACTACGGCCGCGGTAACGATGCGGTGCTGAGCTATCTGTCGCGGTATGTCTTTCGGACGGCGATCAGCAACGCACGGATTCTCGGCATGGACCAAACCCATGTGACTTTCCGCTGGAAAGATCGTAATGCCAACGGCTGGCGCACCGAGCGGCTACCGGGCGTTGAGTTCCTCAGGCGCTTCCTTGAGCACGTCCTGCCCCGAGGTTTTCACAAGGTCCGATACTACGGGCTCTGGCACCCCTCGAAGCGAGGCGAGTCCAATCGTGCCTGGGTACTTTTGATCCTGGCGACGCCGGCCGACACCGCCCAACCCCTCAGGATGGCGAGTCTCTCGGAGGCATTGAGCCATTTGATGGAACTGACCGATCGAACGATCGACGAGGTGTCGGATCACGGCGCGGCCCAGCCGCGATGTCCCCATTGCGGCAGTTGCCACACGCGATTCCTTGGCGAGTATCCGCGTTTCGGCGTGCCGTAACCCTGGCGGGCAGGTAAGCTGAAGTTCCGATGGCGACACCTTGCGCCGCGTTTTCCAACCAAAGAGAGCGCGGCTTCTCAAATGCTGCGCACTTCGCGAGCGATTTCTCGCTCACACTGCCGTCCCAACCCCATCAACGACCCTCAGCGAGCCCACCACGACCATTCGCTGTGCCCCGCTCCCCCGATCCCGCGGCGAGACGCTTCGTCCAAGAGACTTTTCTCATCGGCTTCGCGATGAGAAAAGTCTTGTCTGTTTGTCTACTGCGTCTTTGAGAAAAAGGCTTTATTTAGCCATAATTGGGCAGGTCCACAAGAGGACGACAGGCTTGCTACGAAAGGCGCTCGGAGGCCGTATCAAGGCGGTACAAAATAGTCGTACGCAAATGGGATGGATCGGAGGAACCATTCGTGTCCCAGCGAACGCCATCAGAACCAGTCCAGATCAATTTCGAACAGGTCCCCAAGTGGGTAGCCGTGGTGTTTGGCAAGCTCGCCGACCGTCACGGTCGCATCCGTCGGGCTGATGAGCTCGGCGAGAAGGTCGTCGATGATTCCGAGATGAGGTCGGATCGCTCGATTCAGCTCCTCGGCTTTCTCGAGCGCGTAGATGTAAAGCCCATCGGCCTCCAAGGTCTCCGCTTGCGAAACCCAGTGCCGGTTCCAGTTTCAATCGATATTCGAGCAACATGCGAAATAAGTCTCCGAGCTGAGATCTTAAATCGCGACCGCGGCGATCCATGCCGCTAACCAGCGACTCCGGCAGCTCTTTCCGTGCCCTCGAGAGCAGCGGCTCATAGGCTGGATCGTTTTCGTTGATGAATTCGCCCTTGTCGAATGACGCGAGATCGGTCTTGATGCCGAACGCCGCGAGAATGGCGACGAGCCGCTGATATCGGATCAGGCGGGGTGGGTTGTCGGCAAGCGCGGACATGCTCCAATCGAGTCTATTGGGCGTGAGGCCTTGGAACTCGAGATAGTGGTAAATCAAGTCGTGGGCTCGGACGACAGTCTCGTCCTTTTCGTTCCGACTTGGCATGGGACGGATTCCATCGGGTATTGAGTGAGTAGTCATCGCGTCAGGTCCTGACGTAAGCTCCACTCTCAAGTGCATCGTGCCTGACCGAGCGAGACCAGCGTCTGCAACAGCTCGGAGACGAGCTTGGTATTGGCCCGCAGGAAGAGCCGGGCCAGTTGCTCGGGCGTCAAACCGGCCGGATGCTCGGCGAGCACCGCCCGGACGGCCTGGGCTTGCTCGGGCAGGGTCTTGGGCCAGGGGCGCTTATCCGCCTTGAGTGGCGGGTGATCCGGGTTCTTCCCGGTCGATCGGCAACGCGCTCTGAGTCGCGGCCGCCGCACGGGGCCCCTCGGGGTTCTGGTATTCCGGCCGAAGCCAGCGGATCAGGCCGCGCTTCTCCTCCTCGGCTCGCTCCCGGTTCAATTCGACCAGTCGCCGCAGGATCTCGTCGTCGCTGAGGTCGTGCGGCCAGCCGTAGGCGTCGAATACCGCCGCGTCCAGGTCGTCGTGGATCTGCTTCAGGACGGAAACCAAGCCCTGCTCGTGAACGGCCTTGTCCTCCTCTGACGAGCGGCTCCCCTGAGCGGAGTTTGTCAATGACGTTGTACATGTCGGTCATCGTCAGCGTTGGATGAAGGGCATTGCTGGCGCTTGCGGTGGGCGTCGAGTTGCTCGGCCAGTTGCCGGATACGCTCCGCCTGGTCTTCGGTGCATGTCGGAAATGGGAACGGGTCGAAACATCGCGTCTTGTTGTACCGCGGATCGTTGCCGACTCCCAGCCTGCCGCCGGCTGCCGAGAGCCCAGGTCACGTGAATCCGGCTGGACAAGCACGCCGAGAAAGAAGGCGTCCTCCAGCGCGATGTTGACGAGCATGTTGTCAGGAAGAATCGACGCATCGAGGAAACTGAAATACCGATGCTTTGATGTCTCGGTCGTTGCGATGTATCGCGCTAGGCCGAACGAGCATGCCGCTCTGAGGTTGCTCGCGGTTCTCCGAAAAGCCACCAGTTGTTCCCGGTATGGTCGCTCGTTGTTGACGATCTCGCTCGGGCTTCACGCGATTCAGGATCCGTTGATAGACCTCTGGAAACGCGACTGCTTGACCGTCGTCGATCGTCAGCCCGAAAAAGTCGATCACCATGACGTTCCGCGACCTTCTGGTTGAGGTCCTCGGCCGTTCAGGTAAGGCCTGATATGTGCTGCTCGAGCCCGGGATTCGTGCCGAGCCCAAGATCGGTTGCCTCGCTCCGGCGTAACGATAAACCCTGCGCCGTGCAAGCTTGACGCCGAGGACGAGCTCAGTCCTCGTTCGCCCTAAGTGGCGATCGCCCGCGTTACGTCGGCCCCGATCGTGAGGTCAGCGTTAATCCGACCGACGTCGCTTCGAGACATGACGACTGCGGAATCGCCATCGACGTCCGCTTCCTCACGAACGATCCTCTCAGAGCGAGCCCGTCCGCTTGTCCCGCACTGCCGACCGTCATGGCGATCCGCACGTCGGCTCCCTGAGCGTCGTCCACCCAGGGATGGTCGGGGATGGCGAAGACCAGCGATAAAGGCTCTTTCGCGTCGAGATGCGCCTGGATCACCCGGCGACCGAACGTCTGGCGAATGCTATTCGTCGTGATCAGACCAAAGCGCCGAAGAGCCCCGGAGCGAACCAGCTCGGCCGCGCGCTGCCACCAAAACGTCACGTAGTCGACCGACTCGGGCAACTCGCGGGTAGGTGCTCCGCAGCGTCTCGACGTAACCATCGCCGAGCGCGGTGCGCATCGTCCAGTTCCCCAGAAACGGCGGATTTCCCACCACGTAATCCGCCTTCGGCCAGGTGGCCTTTCTGGGATTCACGTAGCGGTAAACCAGCGTGCGAGCGGACTCGTCCGGAACATCCTCGCCCGTCACCGGATGTTTCTTGAACGTCCGCCCGTCCCAGCGAGTGACCGGCTTCAGCTCGCTGTCCAGAACCGGCTCCTTGCGGTCGTATTCCAGAACGGCGTCCCGGCATTCGATGTTGTGGAACGGCTTGATGATCGGTTCGGCCGGCATCTTGGCGCCGAAGGTCCGGAAATGCCACTGGAGGTAGCCGATCCAGAGAACCAGCTCGGCGATGGCGGCGGCGCGGGGGTTGATCTCGATGCCGAGGAATTGATGCGGGTCGACGGCATGGCCGGTGCCCTCGAAGACCGACTGGGTTTCACCCAGGCCCCGGAGCATGTCCCAGACTTCGCCCTCGAGCCGCTTCATGTGCTCCATCGCGACGTAGAGGAAGTTCGCGGTCCCGCACGCCGGGTCGAGGATGATCGTATCGCAGAGCGTATCCAGGAACTCGCTGATGACCTTGCGGGCCCCCGGCAGATCGTCGCCCTTCGCCAGCGTCACGGCGGCGGCCTGGACGTTGGCCCACTGCTCGCGCAGGGGCTCGACGATCGTCGGCAAGACCAGTCGCTCGACATAGGCTCGCGGCGTGAAGTGGGCACCGAGCTTGTGCCGCTCGTTCTTGTCGAGGGCTCGCTCCAGCAGCGTTCCGAAGATGGCCGGCTCGACCTCGCGCCATTGTTTCTGGCCGGCGTCGATCAACAGGCCGAGCTGGTCGTCGTTCAATGGCAGCGCCGTCGCCTGCTCAAACAGGCTGCCGTTGAAGCGGAGGATCTTGCCCAGGAGGATCGGCGAGAACCCGCCCGTTTTCATGGTGGCCCAGAGCGAACCGGCCATCTCGGGGAAGACGTCGGTCCGACCCTCATCGCGGAGCCTGCTCAACATCGACGTGAAGCAATCCTTGGGCAGCAGGCCGACATCCTCGGCAAAGAACGTGAACAGGCAGCGCATCAGGAAGTGCGCGACCAGATCGGGGGCGTATCCCGACTGTTCGAGCGACCTGGCCAGCTCGGCGAGCTTGGCGGCGACCTCCCGCGTGA
Organism: uncultured Isosphaeraceae bacterium; assembly: GCA_963850935.1. Classification (GTDB taxonomy): domain Bacteria; phylum Planctomycetota; class Planctomycetia; order Isosphaerales; family Isosphaeraceae; genus CAWFRS01. Next base: position 486,624 of record CAWKNT010000044.1, on the reverse strand, counting down.
CCTTCGCCGTCCGGCGGCTGGGGTCGAGGGCCAGGGGCTCGATCCATACCAGCTTCAATCGCTCGCGGATCTCTTCGTCGGCCAGGTCGCGAAGCTTGATTCGATGGGTGCCGGGGTCGGGAAACGGGATGTAAGTGCGGCCCTGGCGCGAGAAGTCCGCGAACAGCTCGATCGTGTGCCCGACGTCCACCACGGCGATGAACGGCGGATTGTGCTCGGAGGCCGGCAGGTTGCGCACGTAAAGCTCGGCCTGTCCCTTGGCCTCGTACATCGCGGCATCCCAGCCCGCCGTGCCCCGGACGGCCGTCCCGCGCCGCGTCTTTTTCTGGCGGGGACAGCGTAAATGCCTCGGGCTCGGCGACCTTGTTGCTTCCTTGCTTGGCCTCCAGTACGAAGCAGTCGCGCTTGTAGAGGTCGATCCGCTTGACGGTGGTCGTTCCATCGGGGTTAGGGAACGGCACCGCGCGTTCGAACACGTAAGCGTTCTTCTCGTCGTCGGGCCCGGCCGGATCGGGCCGGGGGACTTCGAGGAGATCGCACAGCTCGTTCAAGAACATCGAGTAATTGGCTCGTTCCGCGGCACCCGAGCCTTCCCAGCGCCGGAAGAACTCGTCCAGCGCCGCGGGAATTACAGCCGAATCGGCCATGACACTTGGTTCCGTCGTCGGAGGTTACCTGTACGGAACTTAGCCTATCGGCGCGGGCTCGTAATTGCAAGGAAGAGCGACGTCATGTGGAACTGTGGAGGATGAGCAGAGGCTTTTTGGCGGTGGTCCAGTCATGTGGCAGGAAAGACCTCAGAGACTCGAATGTCGTCGGTTCCGTTGGCTTTCTTAGTTTCGAAGCCGGATGCTTGGGGCGGTCCGCACCGTCTCGGGTAAGGTCGCAGCAAACTCGTCAGGGAGGCTGCGAAAAGATTCACTCGCAGCTGCCGAGAACGCGAGAAAAACGTGGGAGCCATGAAAGCCCCCATGCGGAGTTGCAGTCTGAACTTCTAGCCCTTTTTAGAAGGCCGTGCCCCCGCCGAGTACCTCGCGAGTCGCGAGATCTTCCCCTCGGGAGCAACTCCGGAATTATTGCGTCCTCATTTCCAGGCCGACTCGGCACTGGAAGAACTTGAAGCTGCGGCCGAAGTGGATGATCCGAACGAATTCTCCAATCGCTACGAAGCGTTTCGGACCGCACGTGAAGCGGCAATCATTGAGGAGATCCGCTCGGTGTGTGACGTTTAATCGGCATCGAGGAAATCCGTCCAATGAGCGCTGTCGGACGGGCAGTTCGTTCAGCGGTTCCTGAGCGCACGGGACGGAGCCGACTGGGCGGCCTTCACGGAGCTGGTGGAGCGCCACGGGCCGATGGTCGTTGGCGTCTGCTGGTAAGTCCTCGGGAAAGTTTTACGAGGCAAACGGAATCTGCCAAACAATTAAGACCTGAATTGCGGATCTGCGGGGAAACCGCGCGAGAATTGTTTCTGTGGTGAAGTCGTTGCAGCGGAAATGTCATTGATAAGCGATGTTCCCGTCGGCGTCGAACATGAGCTCACGACGATACGTCTTATCGAGACCGCGATTGTTGACGAATGCTTTTTCATTCAGCTCGATTCCCAACCCCGGCGTGTCGGGGACTTCAAGCCAACCCTCGGCGTATTTGAACGGTTTGAGAACCAGATCGCGCATCGGAGCTTCGTTGTCGGGAACATATTCAAGTATCAGAAAGTTGGGCGTACTGATGGCGAAGTGGGCAGCAACCGCCGTTGACACCGGCCCCATGGGGTTGTGAGGCGCCACCGTGAGATACTCCGCTTCGGCCATCGCGGCGATTTTCTTTGCCTCGAGCAAACCGCCGCACAAGAGCAGATCGGGCTGAAGAATATCAGCGGCGTTCGCGGCAATCAGATCGCGGAACTGGTACTTCGTGACGAGACATTCCCCCGTCGCCAACGGAATATCGATTTTTTGCTTCAACCGTGCCATCGCGGCGATGTTTTCCGGACGCAGTGGCTCTTCGTAGAACAACGGACGGAACGGTTTGACGACCTCGGCCAATTCCTGGGCGCGAATCGGCTCAAAGATCTGGGCATGCGGATCGAGCGCAATATCAACGTCTTCGCCGACAATGCGACGAAGAAGTTCCATCCGCGGCGTGTCTCGCGCAGGACTTGCCCCCAAGGCATCTTTTGAAATCGGTACGGCTGCGGAGTGGTTTTGATCGCCGTGAAGCCTCGCTTGTGAACAACATCGTCCAAGCCATTTTCGATCTCCTTGGGCGTACGCCCGCCACCAGCCGCCGTGTACACGCGAATGCGATCGCGACAACGACCGCCTAAAAGCTGGTAGACCGGAGCCCCAAATATTTTTCCCTTTAAATCCCAGAGTGCGATCTCGATTCCGCTGATCGCCGCGTTGACCATCGAGCCGCCGGGAAAACGCGATCCGTTGTACAGAATCCGGTACAAATGCTCGATCCGCGTCGGGTCCTGTCCAATCAGCCATTCCTTGAAATAATGAATGACCTGGTCGACCGCGACGTCCGGCCCGACACGATACGCCTCGCCGATTCCGTACAGGTGTTCATCCGTCAGAACCTTTACAAACACGTGATTGCCGGCGAGATTCACGGGGTACGTTAGGATGTCGATGATTTTCATGCGGCGAGTCCTGCGGTGTTTGTGGCGCAGTCCGAGATTCCGTTGCTACAACCCCCTCTGTACCAGGGCGGTATCGACAGGAAAAGCGGGGTCACGCCCGCCAAAATTGGGATTCTTTCGGCGCAGAGTAGCGGACTTCCATTTCAGGCGTTTGCACCGGTATCTCGCCTCGGAATAACGACTCAACGGCTGCCAGCGTCATACCGGACGTGAGTAAGGTGCGTTCGACAGGGTACGGCGCCCGATTTTCGACGATCATGCGTTCAATGTGCCGTATCAGGGGATTGAAGAAATTCGCCGTTGTCGCGCTCTGAGTCGGCATAGGCAGGTTCATCTGGCACGAAATGATCTCGCCAGTCTCACCGTTTAGGCCAGCGTAATTGAAATCGCGAATCGGGACCAGGAACAGCGTGGTCCTAAACCCGTCCCGGTGGTCGATGAAATACGCCAGCGAGGTTGCCAAAAATTTGCGCACCCATTCGATCGAGGCACGATCGCTGACGTACCCCTTCTCGACGGGAAGTGTGTCGCTTCGCGACAACGCCGCTAGCAGCAGCCGCTGAGTCGTCGCGCGTTCCACGAGCGTTTTCCAGATCTTTTCGCCACGCACGGCGTGGACACGCGCAATCCCGACCTCGCCGCCTCTGCGGCGCTCGGACATGCATTGTGCCGTCTCCAGTCCGTGAAAATCGTACGAATCGGGACCGCCATAGCCCGCGCAGACGCTTTCGGTGAGCGGCGTTCCCAACGGGACATCCACTGCCGGAAACCGGCGCGTGACCGGAAGCGACGAACCCGCCAGGAAAGGGAATCCCAGCCGCTTCGAGTCGGCGACCATTTCGACGCAGCGCTTCCAGCCCGTCGAAAGATGTTTGTCATTGAAAACCGGCACACTGCGGCCGCTCGCTTCGAAGACTTTGACGACCTGCTTGAAGAATTCGTATCGAGGATAGAGCGTTTGACCTTTCTCGTTACGAGGGTACTTCCCGTGCTCACCGATGATCAGAACGCCATCGACTGCCAGCTTCGAGCCCCCGAGGGTAAGCGCCTCGCCGATCGTCTTGAAAATTGGCGTGCCAAATCGTTGCGCCCTCCTTCGAGCCAGATCGCCCGCGGGAAACTGGTCGACGTAAAGCGACACCACGTCAAGGTCGGGGCGGCGCCAACCCCCGTGCCATGAGTAGCCCAGCAGTAAGCGGTCTACAAAATTCTGCATGTGCGAAATCTCGGTGTCTGTGGTACCGAGAATCGCGATTCTTTTCCGAGGCGCAGCCGCGCCCACCGAAGCGGACGCACAGACACAGGCGGCCGACCGCAAAATCGCACGGCGCGACAATGGCAGCGAATTCGAAAACACGGCAGCCGAAGACAGATCGCTCATTGCGAGGCTCCTTTCGGGTTCCTATAACACCCTACAAGGCGAGCGCTCGCGCCGAAACCCCTCACGGGGAGCGCGGCGTTTTACGTGCGCGGCGCGTCTTTTGGCCAATCGGGTTCTGGAAGGTCGGGCACGCCGTCTCATACGTCGCCGGATTGAGCCGCCTTGGGCGGATCGGACTCCGCCAGCAGGTTCGTACCCTCTTCGCTGACGTGAGGCTCGGCCGAGTTCATGACGTGATCGACCACGTTTGTCTCTCCGTTAGCGGAGACAGCGGTGAGGCTCTCGGCGGCCATCGTGTCCTTCCGCATGTTCACATCGGCCTGATCCGGGCTGACGACTGCCCGAGGGCGGAGGCTCGACTGCGGTTGTGATCGGCCTTTGACATCGAGAAGCTCCACCGGAACGCGGCCCACGATCGAGACCAGCACGCCCATTGGCGGCGGCGCAATGCCGGCCTGCTGGAGCGCCAACTTGGATTTGAGCCTCAGGTCGCTCAAGAGCTTCAAGCCGTCGATACCCTCAACAGGAACCCAGTAATAGGCCCGGAGCCGGATGCCGTTGGTCTCGAGCGCCTCAACGAGCACGCGCGGAGGTGGATCGCGCAAGACTCCTTCATGGTCCGAGATCGCCTCCGTCATCGCCGTGATCGCCGCGGTCGTCGAGGCTTCGTAGGGGATCAATACATCGAACGTGCCCTGCGAAGTGGGCGAGGCCGACGAGTTGATCAGGATTTCCTTGTAGATGATATTGTTCGGGATCCGGATCTGTTTCCCTTCGAGCGTAACCAAAACAGTGGCGCGTGTGTTCAGCGACTTGACCACGCCGGTGTGCCCTGCGACCTGAATGTAATCCCCGATCCGAAAGGGCCGGCGTGTGCCGAGCAGGATCGAGGCGATGAAGTTCTCGGCGATGTCGCGGAAGGCAAACCCGACCGCCAGGCCTACCATTCCCGCAACGCCCAGAATCGACAGGACCAGGTGGGTCAGGTCCAGTACGGAAAGCGACAATAAAAGACCCGCGACGACCAGGACCGTGCTCATCAGTGACGCGGCCACAGATCGCATCATCACGTTCGTGATAAAAGGTGCCAGCAGCTTCTCCGCATAGGCGGCGAGTAGCCGGGCCAGGCCCAGAAAAGCCATGAAGATTGCGACTGCGATCACCACGACGAACCACTCGCGCGAGATCGTCGCCCATGTTCGTTCGAGCAATTGCGCACCGAACCGCCACGCGGTGAGCGTCTGCGCGTCGGTCTTCATCCGGTTGAGCACCAGGCGGACCCCTTCGACCCGCCGCGTGAACTGGGTCACGCCTTCCAGCACATCTTCGTTCTCGACCTGACCGTCGAGCGTGACGACACCGTGATCTGCGTCGACTCGCGCCGATCGGACACCGGGATACTTGGGCAAGAGGTGCTCGAGCGCCTCGCGGATCGTCGAGTCCTTGATAGGCTTTTCCAGGACGATCGGGCCGGAAGGTGTTGCCACCGCCGCGTCGGTCTTCTCAGCGGATGGTGCGCCCGGCGCCTTGGAACGGGCATTCTGGCCGGGAAGTGGTGGAGTACCTGGAAGTCCCGGGACCTGAGCATTGGCGACTCCGTGCCCGATAAGCCAGAGCCCGACGGCAATCCATTCCCAACGGAATGGCAGAATCCATTTTACGTCCCTCATTGTTCAAGGTCTCCCTTACCTCTGAGTCACGGCTCGGCATCACCTTTTTCCTCCAGTGTCGGTAATAAAAAAACGCATGGGCGACACCGAATTCACGCTGCCTAATTGCCGAATATTGGTCTTGAATGACCTGTGGACGCACCACCACATCCGTGTTTACGCATGCAACTCTGACGCCGTCGAAGTCTCGTTTTCCAGGACAGCGGCGTTTTGACGCGTCAAATCAGAGGCTGGCAAACGGAGATGGGCGCAGTGTAAATCTGTGGCTGGCCTTACATCATTGGCAGGTTCATCAAACCGCGATTCGGATTCACTGGTTTACGAGGGGCCTGCATCCGCGAGAAAGAGTACGATCTCGGAGAGGATTTGGCGGTTCCAGAGCAGCTACAAACCCAGCAGTCACGTCCGGGATGAGCGGAGAGGATCAGGATGACGGTGTCGCCCCGAACGACACCGAGCACAATCGCTGGCAGCCACGACGGACGGTCCCGCCTGGCATGGCGGACTCTGGCTTTCGCCTTGATCTGCGGTGGTGTTCTGCGCCTGGTCTGGATCGAGGACATGGAATGGAAGCAGGACGAGCAATGGGCGTATCTAATGAGCCAGGCGGTGGACAGGACGTGGCCGTTGCCCTGGACTGGGATGTTATCGAGTTTGGGATTTCCCATTCTCGGCTTCTCGGTATGGATATTTGTGGCGACCGGTCGAATCGTGCACACGCCGACCTCGATGGCACGCGTCGTTGCGATGCTCAACATCTTGGCCCTCGGGGGGTTTGCCGGGGCAGTCCGCGTCTACCTTCCCGCGCGGGAAAGAGAGCCCTGGATCTGGGGGCTCGCGCTTCAATCGGTCAGCCCCTTCGCGATCCGTTTGTCGAGGAAGATCTGGCCGCCGTCGACGTTGACCGCCTTTCTGCTCATGCTCTGGATCAGCCATCGGCACCGCCAGTCCCGCTGGGGCGCCTTTGCTTGGGGACTGGTGGGTGCGTTGATCGGCCAGGCGCACCTGAGTGGCTGGTTTGTGGCAGCAGGCCTTTTCATCGGCACCGTGGCCGCCGAGCGCTTGCGCTGTCTGCCCAGATCGCGAACTTGGCGTTGGTGGCTCCTCGGCACAGTTCTGGGCCTGACCATCGCCATCCCATGGGCAGCGCGCTTGCAAGTTCGACCATCTCGTCCTCCGCCGGGCCAGCCGGGACGGTGATGAGGGAACGGATCCTTGGCTATCTCTACGCACTCGCAGTGGCCGCGTCGAGCGCGTTTCCTTTTCAGGTATTGGGGCTCGGTCTCGATACACATGAATTTAACGTAGGGCCGATAATTGAAGGTAAACCGACGAATTTGACCGCAGTTTTGTCCATTTTCGTCGTCCTCGCGTTCGTCGCGAGAATTGCGGCTCGGCTACTGGAAGCCGTCGTCGCACCTGGCGCAAGGCGGGCCTGGCGAATGATTGCACACCGCGACGGCAGGCACGCGAATGCGGATCAATCTCTATCGTTGAGAGGCCGTGCGCAAGCCGACCGCGAATGCACGATCACTTCAATTACCCTCTGGTCAACGATCGCGATTCCGAGCGCCTTCTACGTCGTGGCAGTCGACGTTTACTTTTTCCATTATTATTTTGTGTTTTTTCCATTTTTGTTTGTCCCGGTCGCAGTGTGGATGCTTCCGTGGCGCCGCATTCTCTTGAGTATGGTGGTCGCTCAGGCCTTGCTGAGTTATTCATTCCTTAGCTTTATCCACCAAAAGGGAGGGACCGACCGAGGCGAGTATGGCCTGACCTATGCCCGTCAAGTGAACCGCTGAAACGACTTTCTGGGCGCGCTTGGATTCGATCGGGCCGATTGCTTCTTGTAAACCGAGTCCGACAGGTGCCATCGAATCGCGTAGGCCACACGGCCTGCGGAATCTCATGCGATTACAAGTTGAATTTTCGCCGCCCAGTTGGCAGCCGCTTGGTCGCGGCCGTGGATTTGGTTGTCGTGGTGTCGGCCTCGGCCTACTTCGGCAGTCGGATCTTGGGCAGGCAGAGGGCCATCGAACCGGCGACCGTGACGACGTCGTACCGCCCCTGGTAGCCGATCAACAGGTGCGCGGCCCAGGTCTCCATCCCGTAGTCCTTGACGAGCCAGCCGGCCATGTCGCTCGTGGCCATCTTGAGGCCATTGTCGAGGGCGCTGGCGAACTCGGGCTGCGAGCCGATGCTGATGATCTCGTCGGCCGTCTCGACCCGCGGCCCGGTCAGCTTGGCCCCTTTCTTCAGCTCGACGACGAACTCGCACATCCATCGACGTCTCGATGCCGGTCCCGGTCGGCTCGCCGTCGGCCTGGAGGGCGTGGCCGTCGCCGACGAACAGCAAGCCGCCGGGGTGATAGACCGGCAGATACACGGTCGCCCCCTCGCCGATCTTGTTGTAGTCGAGGTTGCCACCGTAGGTTCCCGACGGCCCCGACGTCGGCGCAAAGTCGCCCGCCGGCGCCACGCCGATGCAACCGAGCATCGGCTTGGCGGGGAACTCGAGTGGATGAACCTGGCTCTTCGGCGTCCGGAGCCGGACGGTGTTTGCCTTGCGGTCGATGTCCCAGGGGACGATGGTTGCGCGGCCCTTGATGACGAGGTCGGGGTGAATGTCGTTAGGGTAGATGTGCTCGACCATCTCGGGCGTCAGCGAGAAAAGGCCAAGCCGGTAAGCCGACCAGCCCCAGTCGCGATTCAGCCGCACCTTCTTGAGCTGCACCACGAGCGCATCTCCGGGCTCGGCCCCCTCGACGAAGAACGGCCCGGTGAGCGGGTTGAACGGCTCGGACCGCTTCTCGTCCTTCTCGTCGAGACCCGCCGAGTCGACCGTCTTAGTCGCCACCAGTCTCGCCGGGCTTGATCCGTTTCAGGACCGGGTGCGCATGGGAGAACGTGCGGTAATACGTCGTCGCGACGACGCTCGTCGGCTCGTCGGCCATGAGGGACGTTCCGAGTGCGAGAAGAGATGCGGCGACTGCGAAAGCGATGAGGTTCATGTAGTAGTCCTGATTGGAAAACCGCGCGGCACGGTAGGATTGAACGGGCAGAAGACTAGACGGAGGGCCGCGCAGCCAATGCGAGAGCGCGTTCCTCGTGGTTTGGTTTCTTGACCCTGATCGCGAGTATAAATGGGGTGTAAAGCGTTCGATAGTGTCGAGATCGGATCCTCGTTCCGGTGGCTTTTCTAGTGCTTCAGTTGTTGACCGTTAATTGTGTGCGCAGCGCTACGCGAATAGAATATAGCGGTGAACAACGCTCGGCATAAAGGATGATGCGATGAATATGCTGCTATTTCGATCGCACCGTATGCTCGTGCCGGCTTGCGTCTTCGCTTTGATCGCGACTACAGTATGCACGCTCTGGGCATTCTGGCAACCCGCGTCGGACGAGACGTTCCGAACTTGGCGGCTTGAGATGGTCAGCACGCAGATCGAAGGACGCGGTGTCAAAAACAAGGCTGTCTTGGCAGCGCTCCAGAAAGTACCGCGGCATCGGTTCGTGCCCGCAACATGGCGTGGGCTGGCTTATAGCGATCAGCCACTGCCGATCGGTGAGGGACAGACGATATCGCAGCCTTACATCGTCGGCTGGATGACCGAACTCATCGAGCCTACCAAGAGAATGCGGGTGCTGGAGATCGGGACCGGCTCCGGCTATCAGGCGGCCGTACTGGCGGAATGTGTGGGCGAGGTCGACACCGTCGAAGTGGTTTCGGCCCTGGGAAAGAAAGCTGAGAGCCTGCTCGGCGAACTGGGCTATCGAAACATCCGCGTGCGGATTGGTGATGGCTACGAAGGATGGCTCGAGCGCGCGCCTTACGACGCGATCGTCCTGACGGCCGCACCTCCCAACCAAGTTCCGCAACCGCTGCTCGAACAGTTGAAACCAAACGGACGGCTTGTGGCTCCTGTCGGCCGCAATGACCAAAACATGATACGCTTCACTAGGTCAACGACCGGCTTTACGCGGGAGATACTGGCCCCGGTCCGGTTTGTCCCCATGACGGGCAAGGCGCAGAACGATCGTTGACGTGCTTTGGCAAACTGCAAGACTCGCCCGTGTGAAAGTTCGACCTCGTATTACACGGCGTGTTTCGATCGGTGGATTGTGCTCGAGCTGGCGGATGACCGGTTGGCGTACATCCCGCTAACTGCGATCGAGTATGGTGAAGGACCATCCGCGCCCTCGAAAAACGACCTTGGATGTGGAAGGGGTCGCACGCGGACTAGTACGTGTTGATCACGGGCGTCTGTCCGCCGGACATGTGCCGGGCCATCGTGTGTGCGTGATAATGACATGCGCACTTGACCACCGAGAGCCAGAGCATGCTCGGGTCGCGGCGAGCCCGGACGAGCCGCCAGATTCGCCGGAGATACTCGCGACGCAGGGCGGCATCCCCCACTTTCCATGTGAGCCGAGCGAGAAGACCGAGACCCTGGCCGAGAATGATGCCCCGGGCCTTGGCCGCGTGCCACGGATGGCGCCGCCAGTACCGCTTGGCCCCGCGGCTGATAGTCCAGCCGGGCGTCCACATAGAGAGCCTCGAGCCGATCAAAATACGCGGCGGTGTCGTTGAGTGCAGACAGGACATAGACAAAACCGTCGCGGAGCCGTTCGCGGCCAAGGCGCAGCGGGACAATATTGGTGCGAAAATTCCAGTTCCGATGCCGTGTCGAGCCGCCCTTCCTTGATCATCCGATCGTAAAGCGGAGTCTTGGGGATCGCCGACAGCATGCCCAGCATCACGTTGATCACCCGCGCTTCGGAGATGAACTTCACCTGGGCGTCGAAGATCGTTTCGTCGTCATGGTCGAAGCCCAGGATCATCCCGCACATGACCTCCATGCCCGCGTCCTGGATCCGTTGAACTTTCTCGACAAGGCTCCCCCCGGACCGGACATTCTGGAACTTCTTGGTCTCGCGCAGTGACGCGTCGTTGGGGCTCTCGATGCCGACGAAGACGTTGACGATGTTCGCCTCGACCATCAGCCGCATCAATTCGGGTTCGTCGGCCAGGTCGATCGAGGCCTCGGTGAAGAACGTCATCGGGTAGCCATGCCGCTCTTGCCAGGCGATCACGTCGTGGAGAACGGGAACGATGGCCTTCTTGTTGCCGATCAGGTTGTCGTCGACGATCATCGTGCCGCGCACACCCTGGGCGAGCAAGGCGTCGAGCTCGGCGAGGATCTGCCGGCTCGTCTTGATCCTGGGCTTGCGCCCGAAGGTGACGATGATGTCGCAGAACTCACATTGAAACGGGCAGCCGCGCGTGAACTGGACGTTGCCGAACAGGTAATCCTTCATATTCAGCATGTCGAATCGAGGCGTCGGGACCGTCGACATATCGGTCCGTTCGTCCTGCTCGTAACGATAGCCGTGTTCGCCTCGCTGCCATTCGTCGAGAAACCGGGGCCAGGTCTCTTCGGCCTCGCCGATGAAGACCACGTCCGCCAGTCCGTCGAAGTCGTCTTCCTTGACCGTGACCCACGCTCCTCCCACGACCACGAACGCCCCTCGCCGCTTGAGCTCGGCCAGAATCTCCAGCATCCGACCGCGCTGGACGACCATCCCGGTCAGGCCGACGATATCGGCCCGGGCACACCGATCGAAATCGATGTCCTCCAAGTTCTCGTCGATCAGGGTCACCGAGTGTCCGGGTGGCGTCAAGGCTGCCAGCAAGCGGGAGGCAAGCCATCGGCATGTTGGCTTTCTTGCCAATCAGCGGCAGGGCGTGCTCGAGGCCCCAGTACGAAACCTCGAACCGGGGATTGATCAAGATGATCTCGGCCATGGATCGGCGGACCTCAGAAGACACGGTACAAGAGATCGGTTCGTGATCAGATCGGCCGTTCCGAACGACCGGTGGGCAGGCGGCAGCCGGCCTGGAAACGCTCGTTCTCAATCAGAACAGCCAGGTGAACATGGCAAAGATGATAGTTGTATGGCCCGTCAGTTGGCAACGTCGTCCCGGCTCAGTATTGAGTATTTGACAGAGACAGAACCTGCCAGGTAGATCGTTTGGTGTAGGATCTGGCTCTCCGGGCAGGTATTCTGTCTTGATTCTTCCTCTTGTTTAGATCGCTGGGGACCCGAAACAGGCACAGTTAAGCCGCGGATCGAAACCCACTCGACCAATAGGCCGAAGAGTTCGCGGTACGCATCCACTGCTAGCGTTTCATGAAGACTGCGAAATTCGGGGCCGTCGTGCCCGCTGGCATGAACGGGCAGCACCGCGAGTTTGCGGACGAACCGTATCACCTAGCCGTTGCCTAACTCCCGGCCTTGCGGGACCAACAGCACCTTTGCCTTTTTCGCCAGAAGACAGCCGCGCAATGACCCTAAACGACCTGACGCCAACGACCGGCCCCGCGCCAACGCGCCCGTTTCTGCCCGTGCTGCTCTTGCTTTTTGTGGGCAGCGGATGTGCGGCCTTGATCTACGAGATTGTCTGGCTCCAGCTCCTGCAGCTTGTGATCGGCTCGACCGCCGTCTCCCTGGGCGTGCTCTTAGGGACGTTCATGGGCGGCATGTGCGTGGGCAGCCTGCTATTACCGCGCCTCGTCTCCGGCCGCCCACACCCACTGCGGGTATACGCACTGCTCGAGCTGGGCATCGGCGCCATCGGGCTCGTGGTACTGTTCGGTATGTCGTATGTCGAGCTCATGTATACACGCTATGCCGGCCACGGCCCGGCGGGCGTCTTGTTGCGCGGGGCCGTGGCCGGCGTGTGCTTGTTGCCACCCACGCTGCTGATGGGCGCCACGCTGCCGGCGATCGCGCGCTGGGTTGAGACGGGACCAGAGGGGGTTTCGTGGCTGGGCTTCTTCTATGGCGGCAACATCGCCGGGGCCGTGTTTGGCTGCCTCGTCACCGGCTTTTACCTGCTGCGCGTTTACGACATGGCCACAGCCACCTACGTTGCCTGCGCCCTCAATGTGACGGTGGCCGTTATCGCCCTGGCACTGGCGGCCGCCACGGCCCGCTACGAGGTGGCAGCCAAGCCCGCGACGAACGGCAGCGGGGCGCCCAGCCGGTGCCTGGGCCGTGTACGTAGCGATCGCACTCTCGGGGATGTCGGCGCTTGGCGCCGAGGTGATCTGGACGCGACTACTCTCGTTGGCGCTTGGCGGCACCGTGTACACCTTCTCGCTGATCTTGGCCGTGTTTTTGATCGGCTTGGGACTTGGCAGCAGCGTCGGGGCGTTCCTGGCGCGGCGGGCGACGTCGGTGCGGCTGGTGCTCGGAGTCTGCCAGTGGCTGCTAACCCTGGCAATCGCCTGGACCGCCGTCATCATCTCAAAGTCAATCCCATACTTGCCGATCGTCCCCTCGATGTCGCAGAGCCCCTGGTTCATGTTCCAGCTCGACCTGCTGCGCTGTCTGTGGGCAGTCCTGCCGCCGGCATGCCTGTGGGGAGCGAGCTTCCCGCTGGCCTTAGCGGCGGTTGCCTCGCGCGGCCAGGACGCCGGGCGGTTGGTCGGAGGGGTCTATGCCGCCAACACAATCGGCGCCATCGCCGGCGCCCTGGTGTTCAGCCTGCTCTTGGTCCCCGTCATCGGCACAGCCGGTGCCGAGCGGCTATTGATCGGACTCGCCGCTGCGGCCGCACTGGTAGCCCTCTTGCCCCTGCTCATCCCAGCGCCACAACGGGGCGACTCTGTGGCGCGCTGGCGCTGGCGGCCGCGATGGGAGCGGCTGGCTGGCTCGCCTGGAGCGTGACGCCGGTGCCGTGGATCACGGTGGCGTTCGGCCGGAACACGGCAAACTGGCTCGAACGCGCGGCCGCGGGCATCGTCAAGAACGTCCCCAGCGGAACTGGCAACCCCGAACTTTATTGCACCTATGTTGGCGAAGGGACGAATGTCTCGGTCGCCGTCACCATGACGAGGGAGGGCGTGCGGAGCTTCCATGGCGCCGGCAAGATCCAGGCGTCGACCCTGGGCGTCGACATGCGACTTCAGCGCATGCTCGGACACATCCCTGCCTTGGTGCACAAGAAACCCGAGTCGGTGCTGGTCGTGGCCTGCGGCGCAGGCATCACTGCCGGCACGTTCGTCTTGCACCCCGACGTCAAGCACATCGTCATCTGCGACATCGAGCCACTGGTGCCGACTATAGTGACGCCAATGTTCGGCAAGGAGAATTACCACGTGGTCGACGGCATCGCCCGCGAGAATCCCCACACGGTTAATGGCAAGCAGGTCAAGGTCGTATACGACGACGGCCGGCACTTCCTCCGTACCGCCCAGGAGAAGTTCGACATCATCACCTCCGACCCGATCGATCCGTGGGTCAAGGGCTGCGCCGCGCTCAATACGGTGGAATACTACCAGATGTGCCGCGATCACTTGAACCCCGGCGGGATCGTGTGCCTCTGGATCCCTCTCTACGAGAGCAACCTGGACACGACCAAGAGCGTGATCGCCACCTTCTTTCAGGTCTTCCCCCACGGAGTCCTCTGGAGCAACCAGCGCGAGGGAGAAGGCTACGACAGCGTCCTGTTCGGGCAGGTCGAGCCGACGGTCATCGACGTCGACCTACTGCAGCGGCGGCTGGACCGTCCAGACCATCAGCTCGTGAGACAGTCGCTCCGCGATGTCGGGTTTGGGGAGGTCAAGGAGCTCAAGTCGGGCGAGGTGGTGGTCCTCGAGGAAGGGATGGACCTGCTCGCCACCTATTCCGGGCAGGCGCCCTTGCTGAAGGAATGGTCGCGGGCGCCCAGATCAACACAGATCGCAACCTGCGGCTCCAATACCTGGCCGGCATGTGGTTGAATTCCCAGATGGGAGAGAAGATCCTGTCTAGCATCCGTGCGTATTACCGGTTCCCCGACCAGATATTCGTCGGCTCGCCGGAGAATGTCGACTCCCTGAAGCAGGTCCTGGATGACGAGGGCCGGAAGGCCTCGACCGGCGTCAGCGGAGAGCACTCTGGCTGGTAGTGAGGATCGAGAAATGCTTGGCCGAACGCTCCTCGCCGTTTCGATTTTTTTCTCAGGGCTCAACGCCAGGGCGGATGGGCCGCCTTCGCCCACGCGCACAGCACGCGTCCGCGTGGTCGATCTCGACGTGGGCGAGTCGGGCGAGGTCGAGCTTTGCGACGGGTCGAAGGCCCAGGTCAAGTTGCTGGCGGTGGAGGAGACCCGCGACCCGATACGCTCGGCGGTGCGCACGGCGCATGCGAAAGTCGTCGTCAACGGACAGCCGGTCGAACTGACGTCGGCAACTTATCATCTGCCCACGACGGTCGCCGCAGTACAGATCGACTGCCCGATCACACAGGGCTACATGACCAACAGCAATAACGACCACTGGGGCTTGCGCAAGGCGGCACGCCTGCGCCTCTGGCCCGCCGGCTCGCCCTGGATCGAACCGGGCACGTTTGTCTATCCGGCCCGCCAGCGCTGGTTCGCCAGCTTGACCCAGATGGCCAACGAACCAACTTTCGTGGACGGGGTCGAGCAACCCTCTCTGCGAAAGGTCTACTACCACAGCGGACTCGATATCGGCGGGGCGGAGGGAATGGTCGATGTGGTCGCCGCGGCGGCCGGACTGGTCGTTTCTGTCGGTACGTCGAGCTTGCCGGGCTTTGCGGGCACCCCGGTGGATACTCGCTATGACGTCGCTTACATCCTTGATGACCGGGGATGGTATTACCGCTACAGCCACCTTCAGTCATTCGACCCGGCACTCAAACCGGGGACCAAGGTTGCCCTCGGTCAAAAGATCGGTGTGCTCGGAAAGGAGGGTGGCAGCGGCGGCTGGTCGCACCTTCACTTCGAGATCGTCAGCCGGCAGCCGTCGGGGCTTTGGGGCACACAGGAGGGATATGCATTTATGTGGGAAGCGTATCTCGCCCAGTATAAACCCTCGGTCATCGCGGTCGCGCGGCCGCACATCCTCGCCTTCACAGGCGAACGCATCACGCTCGACGGCTCGCGATCCTGGAGTCGCACCGGGGAGCGTCTACAGTACGATTGGTCGTTATCCGACGGCACCAGCGCAACGGGACCACAGGTCGAGAGACTCTATGACCAACCCGGTCAACGCAGCGAGATTCTCAAGGTCTCGGATGGCCTGGGTAATGTCGCCTACGATTTTGCCGTGGTCGAGGTGATCGACCGATCCGACCCAGAGCCCGTGGCCCCGGCCATCCATGCGGCCTATTCTCCGACTCTGAGCCTACACCCGGCCGACGCGATCACCTTCAAGGTACGGACTTTCGGCACGACAGACGGAGCAAGAAACCTGGGACTTCGGCGACGGCACGCCGGCGGTCGTGACACGTTCAGATGGAAACGTGAAGGCGCTTGCACCGGACGGTTACGCTCTGACAGTGCATCGTTACAAGACGCCAGGCGACTATTTGGTCCGCGTCGAGCGAAGCGACCGCAAGGGCCGTAAGGCGACGGCACGTCTGCACGTTCATATCGACCCGGCAAACTGAGATGCGTGCCTCGAGACACGTCGAGGCACATGTTCGTCCCTTACTTCATCGTATTGAACGTCCGCCTTTCCATCTCCCGCGTCCGCGTCTCGTCAAACCGGTATTTCCGGAGGAACTCGTCGGAGATCTGCACTCCCAATCCCGGTCCGGCAGGTGGGTAGACCACTGCTTTGTCCCGGCGCAGGCCGCCGTCGATGATCTCGCGGAAGACGGGCTCATCCGGCTCGAAGAACTCGAGGATGAGGAAGTTCGGGATCGATAGGCACGCGTGCATTGAGGCGATGGTACATATCGGCCCGTTCGGATTATGAGGGGCGACCGAAACGTAGTACGTATCCGCCATCGACGCGATCTTCTTGAACTCCGTAATGCCGCCGGTGCGGGCGATGTCGGGCTGGATGATGCGGACGGCATGGCGCTCCAGGAGATCTCGGAACCCGTGCCGCCCGAACAGGCGTTCCCCCGTAGCTAGCGGGACGGCTACCGATCGCTGCACCTCGGCCATGGCCGCGATGTTCTCGGGCGGCACAGCCTCTTCGAGAAAGAAGAGACGGTAGGGCTCGAGCGCGCGGATGATCTTGAGCGCGGAGTTGGTGTTCCACCGGCCATGGACGTCGATGGCGATCTCGTAATCCGGCCCGCCCGCCGAACGCACCGCCTCGACCTGTGCGACGGCGCCACGCAGATCTTCTTGCGTGACCTCCCGATTAAAGGGGGTTGTTGTGAACGGGTCGAACTTGCAACCGGTGAATCCCTTGGCAACCAACTCCTTGGTCCGTCTGGCCAGCGCTTCGGGCGTGCGGGGGACGCCCTCTGTCCAGCCATTGGCGTAGATTCGCAGTGACTCGCGGACCTTGCCGCCCAAGAGGTTGTAGACTGGCACGTTGAGCTTCTTGCCAACGATGTCGTAGAGTGCCGTGTCGATCCCACTGATCGCGGCCATCACCACACCCCCCATTCCGTTGTAATAGAGGGAGCGGTACATCCGGTTCCACAATTGTTCGACGTCCCAGGCCCGGGCGCCGACGACGACGTCGCTCAAGTTTCGGACAGCGGTCGCGATGGGCTGGACACCGGGGAAGTTTGTGCCCTCGCCCCAGCCGACGAAGCCGTCGGCCGTCTCGACCCGCACGAGCAGCCATGGCCCATAACTCCTGACGCCGGTGAGCAAGTGAGGCTCGACCTTGACGATCCGGAGCGAGTCGCCCGATTCGTCGGCCTCACGGGCCCACAGGTGTCGAGCTCTAATGCCTGAAGTGAGCAGGCCACCAGTGATTCCCCGGAAGGCTCGACCCACGAACGATCGCCGTGAATCAACGCCCACACCAGCGCGCGTCTGCATCGCATGCCCCTCCTGTTGCGGATTTAACTCGATGACGTACCGCCCACGATAGGGTACCGCCCAGATTGCTGCAAATACATTCTTCACGCTTGCCGGTCAGCGGATCTGGCCGCGGTCCATTGCCTACAATCCGTGGAGAATGAGGCAGTCCTTCTCGGTCGCGGATTTGCCCGCCCCGCCGTGTTTCGTCCGCCAAATCACTGGCGCAGTTCACTTCGAGCGAGACGTTGGGGACGCCTCTCGATAGGGCTCTCTAGCCCGGTAAAGCGCGAGCCGAGAGCGATGGTGATCTTTCTGCTGTTCGTCCGTCAGAAATCCGATCGCTTTCGTCTGCCAAGTGACCGCCGCCTCAAAGTCGCCCGCTTCGGCATAGGCGGCGGCAAGCGTACCGAGAAACCTCGAATCTTTCCACTTTGTTAACTCGCAGGCGCGACGTCGCCAATTCGACCGCCTTCGCTCCATCGCGGTACTTCGCTTCGGGACAGGTAGCCAAGATCACCGCGAGATTGTTGTTGGCCTCGCCGTAGTCGGGATCGAGCCGCAGGGCTTGGGCATAATGAACCGCTGCCACCGCGGGCTTCCCCTGACCGACAAGGACGACCCCCAGGTTATTATGTACCTGGCAACTATTGGGATTGTATCGCAGCGCTTCGACGAAACACGACCCCGCGGCGTCGAATTTGCCCTGGCGGGCGAGGGCGACCCCGAAGTTGTTGTACGCGTCGCCGAAGTTGGGATTGAGCCGCAGCGCGTCGGCGAAATGAGCCTCAGCGGCTTCGAATTTACCCAGGCTGGAGAGGGTGGCTCCCATGTTGTTGTGTGCGTCGGCAAAGCCGGGGTCGAGGCGCAGCGCCTCGGCGAAATGCGCCGCCGCAGCATCGTATTTCCCCTGGCGGGCAAGCACGGCTCCCAAGTTATTGAACGCGTCGGGGTAGCGAGCATTGAGCCGCATCGCCTCGACGCAAATGCGCCTCAGCGGCCGTTAATTGACCCTGGCGGGAGAGGACGGCTCCCAGGTTGTTATGCACTACAGAACTCTCGCCGCCCCCGTGGGCCAGTGCATGGGCCCACAAAGTTTTCGAGTCGCGCCAGGTCCGGCACTGGTCCCACGTCATTGGGAGCATAACCGAGGAGCAGCAGAAGCCAGAGAGCGAGGACGCCGATAGCGAATGGTCGCGCCGCCGATAACGTCTGCCCGAGCCAGCAGAAGCCGGCGGCCGCCACCACCACCCAGCCAAACATCGACATGTAACTGTATCGATCCGCAGCAATATGCTCACTGATCCGGATGATCCCCGAGTTGGGCACCAGGATCATCAGGTAGCTCAGCCAAGCCGCCAGCAGTGCCGGCCAACGCCGGCGCAGCAAGAAAAATGCCGCACTCACCGCCAGCGTCGCGGCAATGCTCAATATGTACCGCGGGGCGAGCCAATTCATCGCGCGGGGCAACGGATACACGACGATCAAGTCCAGCGGCAGCGCCGTCTTATAGAGGTAGAACCAGATTCCGTAACACGCCTGGGCCAGGCTCGCCATGGCGTCAGCTTGGCGCATCGAGGCCAGGTATTGCCGCCGGGCGGCGACGGCCACACTCATGAAGACAACGCTCACGATGAAAAACGGGGCCTTCTCACACCAGACCTGCCGCGCCGCCGGCCCGAACCATCGGCCGGGGCCATACCCGAGTCGCCGAAGCGGGTAGACGTCCAGGATCAAGAGCACCGCCGGCAGGCCCACCGCCACGGCATGGGACAACAGCGCCGCGACGAACAGCGCGAACGAGCCCGCGAGCCAACACCACCGCCGTCGCCGCGAGCAATTGATTCCGCTGGCATGGAGATAAGCAAGAACCGCCAGCATCGAGAACAAGGCGCAGGACAGATATGGCTGGCACGACGCCCACGCAACTACTTCCACTCGCAGCGGGTGCACGGCGAACAGAGCGGTCGCGATCCCCGTGCCCAGGTAGCACGACCACGGACTCCTCACCAAAGAATCGGGCTGGCATCGAACGAGCACCGTCAGTGCCAAGACGTACAGAACTACAGTGTTGACAGCGTGAAGAATGAGACTGCTGAGGTGGTAGCCACGAGGGTCAAGTTTCCAGATGACATATTGCAACTCGAAGAGCAACCACGCCAGCGGCTGGTAAACTCCCAACCTGAACGTAGTCCAGGCCCACCTCAACTGGGCCACCCCGAGGCCGCGGTAAAAGGGGTTGTCGACGAAGTTTTGACTGTCGTCCCAGTTGACGAAGTCATTATCGAGGGTTGGGATAAACGCGGCGATCACGATCAGCACGAGCACGACCGCAATCAGCCAGGCACACGGGCACCACACTGGAAGTGGTTGTCCAATTCGCGTGTCATTCTGACCCGCAGCCGGAGCGGGACTCACGCCGCTCTGAACTACCATACATATACTTTTGTGGCACACATTTAGTAGCAATAAAATTGACTTAACTAATTGTCTACAGAGGTACAGGGACGCGGGGATTACCGCGCCAGAATTCCCAAACGGGCATCGGCCCAGTGTTCGACGCCGTCATGAGGTTTGCCTCAAGGACCATTAGACTGCTCATCGTGCGCACGATCAAGCTCTGGCGACGAGGTCCGGACTCGTCGCCGAGTTACAAAACGCTCGGATTGCGCCGTCGATTTCCCGAGGATCAACAGGTCCGAAAGCTAGGGAGTCGGATTAGGCAGAGCGCCCGCCGCGAGAGATGATCGAGCTTGATCCGCCCCAAAACCCTGGAGCAGGCTATCGGATTGCATCCCCGTCACAGTCTTGGGCAGAGTCACGATATCGCCAACGAAAGACAGCGGGAGATCCGCCGCGTACTTCAGGTTGCCCGGGGCTTTTTCCGAGTGCATCCATTCAATGTCCTTGCGGACCCCACCAAACGGTCGTGAAACCTCTTGTCCCGCTGGGCCCGGCGCCGGGAGCCGCCGACCTTCGATATTTGCCATCGTTCCACAACCAGATGATGCTGCAACAGCGGCCAGGACTACATAGCCCAAAACTCTCTTTATCGACATGTCCGGCTCCCCAACCGCCAGCCATACTCCGTTCGCCCCGAAAAACGCCGGTGATTATGACTTCCATCCGGAATACCGCAAGAGGAACTTGCCAAAGCCCGCCGGCATCCCGACGTCGGCCCTCGCGTCGGTCCGGCGGCCCATGCCGGACGTTCTTGAACTCAACGCAAGGCCTTTAATATATGAACGTCCCATCGGTTCCCGTATTTCCGACATACAGGAACCGAAGCGGCGCCGATCGCGAGCCGTGATCGGCCGCGACCGCGGATCCCGCCACTACGACTGTCATGGCCAGCGCAATTCACAATGGAGATTTCATGGTCGTCCTCCACAGTCCCACGAGCAAAGAATTCAACTTTCACCAATTTACTGCACAACCTGATCACGTTACATGGTTGGCGGAAAGCCGTTATATTCTGAGCTCCTGGATGGAAATCATTTTTCTCTTTGGACCTGGTTGCTAGGACAATTCAATGCGAGACATCCGCGTCGCTACTGCCCAGTTCGAGCATCGCAACGGCGATAAGGCATTCAACCTGTCCCGGATTGAAGAGCTCGCCCGACGGGCAACCGATCAAGGGGCCGAGATCGTCAGCTTCCACGAATGTTCGATCACTGGCTACACATTCCTGCAGCACCTGACTCGGGAAAACCTTGCCAAGCTGGCCGAGCCCGTGCCCGATGGTCCCTCGGTCGTCGCGCTCGCGAAAATCGCACGCGGTCTGGGCGTGGTGGTGATGGCTGGGCTCATCGAAACCGACCAGGCTGGCCGGTTGTATAATTGTTATGCGACGGTTGGCCCCGACGGATTCATCACCAAGTTCAGGAAATTACACGCGTTTATCAGCCCGTACCTTACGCCCGGCGATTCGTATAATGTGATCGACCTGCTGGGCCTCAAAGCCGGCTTTTTGATCTGCTATGACAACAACCTGCCGGAGAATGTGCGAATCAACGCGCTTTTGGGGGCCGAGGTAATCTTCATGCCCCACGTTACGGGCTGTCTGCCGTCGACGATGCCGGGTCGAGGTCCGGTCGACAAAGCGCTATGGGACAACCGCAACCGCGATCCGGCTCGGCTGCGCATCGAGTTTGAAGGCCCGAAAGGGCGCGGGTGGCTCTTGCGCTGGCTTCCTGCCCGCGCGTGGGAGAATGGGGTTTACGCGGTGTTCAGCAACGCAGTCGGTGTCGACGACGACACGGTCAAACCAGGCCTGGCAATGATGCTGGACCCGTTCGGTGAAGTCGTGGTGGAAAGCCGGGTCCTGGGCGACGACGTTATCGTTGCCCTGTTGACAGCCGACAAACTCGCACAGTCTTCCGGGCGGCGATACCTGCGAGCGCGCCGCCCCGAGCTCTATGGCAAGCTCATCGAGCCGCCGCCCCCTGGCCAAGAGCCTGTCACGCACCCGGGTTGGAAAGTTGCACAGACAAAGACCGGTGGGTCGACCACCCAGGAAAAGCCGGCCTGATTTTAGCACGATCGACTCGCTTGTCAGGGCCGGCCCTGACTCGTTGCGGCGGCCGACGGCTGCACTCGCAGCGCACTTACCCCGTCAGGGGCGGCTACGAGCAACAGGTTGTCAACGCCCCCCATGCCCTTGGCCCATGCAACCGCCGGGAGAAACCCCTGGTCGGCCATCTGGCCCACGATTCGACCGCTGCCGACGTCAACCACGCAGACGCGGCCGCCCTGGAATGCCAATGCCGCAAGCGTCCCATCCGGTGAGACCGCCAATGCTTGGCACGTTGCAACCGCGGCGGGAAGCTTCGTCGTCCAGAGCGCCTTGCCGTCGCCGCTGAGTGCCACGACGGCCTCGCCCTGTTGTCCGGATTCGCTCCCGGCCACGAGCAAGAGGTCGCCTTTCGATGGGGATTTTGCCCGAGCGGTGGCGATGCGAACTTTTGTGGCGTAGATCCCCGAGTCGAGGGTCGACAAGGGCGTGCCGTCCTTCGCCGCGAAGACGTGGACCTTACCCTGGGCAGATGTAGTCACGACCTCGAGCTTGCCGTCGCCGTCGAGATCACCGGCGGTGACGTTCCAGACATTGCCGATGTCGGTTCGATTCCAGAGGCGCTTGCCCTCGGGCGAGAACACATGCAGGCCAGTCCCGCCGTTGTAGCCGACAATCGCTTCGTCCACCCCGTCGCCGTTCAAATCGGCTGCCCAGACGTCGTCGATACCCTGGCCGCCAGCTTCCTCCCAGCGCTTGGTCCCGTCCCCGTTGAGGGAAGTGACCGCCGGACCCCAGGAACGAAACGCGAGGAAACCCTCCATGCCCCCGACCTGACGAGCTACGCGAAGCGTGATACCCTGTGTCATAATTCCCGTGCGAAATGTCCGCGTCGTCTTGCCGTTGGCGTCGAGAACATCACACTGACCGCGCGCTCCGATTGCATAGATCGACTTACCCGCAGCGTCGGTCGCAACGCTCGCATATGGCCCGCTCACGCTCCAGACCCGCTCCAGGCCTTCGTTCTTCGCCATAGCCGCTTTCGCTCGTTCGGCAGCCTCTTTCGTGAGGTCCTTGCCGGCGAGTAGGGCGTCAAGCTCCTTTGTAAGATCCGTCTTGATCGATGGGTTGTAGCCGACATGGACCGTCTGCACCACGCCCTTCTTGTCGACCAGCACCAGCATCGGAATCGCCTCGGCACCGTACGCGGTCCCAACGGCACCATCAGTGTCGATCGCAACCGTGAACTTTAGCTTCTTGTCCTCCTGGAACTTTTTGATCTGCTCGGGTGTCTCGCGCAAATTGATCGCGAAAAAGGCAACGCCCTTGTCCTTGTAGGACTCGGCCACTTCCGAAAGGATCGGCAACTCCTGAACGCACGGGCCGCACCAGGTCGCCCAGAAGTCGATCATCACGATATCTTTGTCACGGTGGTCCTTGAGCCGGAATGCGCCTTTGTCTATTAAGCTCAGGCTGATTTCCGGAGCCGCCTTGCCGACTAACGGTGAAGAACTTGCCTGCCGTCCGCCGCCGGTTAGTGCCTCCATGAGGCTGTCCGCCTTCTGTGCACCTGGAGGGGGATCGAACGTAAATGTCTTTCGATCCAGCGCCGTGTCGATCTTCCAGCCCTTAAAAGTCTGGATAAGCTCGAACTTTTGACCTTTTAACTGTGCAGCAGCGGGACTGTTGGCCGCGGATTTCGTCATGTCTGTGACAACTTTGTGCAATAGTGGATCGCCCTCGGCGGCGACCCAGACCTCCCAGTCGAACTGGTCCTGAGTGCATTTGACGTGGTGTGTCTTGGTGCCATCGAGGATCTCGTCACCGACGTACGTGGATGTCTTGACCCCATCCATAATCGCCGCGTAGGGGTCGGCGGCGATGAGCTCGACAAGCATCGTGCCCTGGAGGGACGCCATGAGCACGCCTTGGATCATCCCGTCGCTACTCAATTTGGACAGCGAGGCAGGCGCCTCGCTCTGGGTGTACTTCTTGAGCGCCGGAATGGACACGGTCAATTTCTTGCCGTCGCTGATCACGTCCATGCCGAACGCCGCGCCTTTGCCGCGAATCGCGAGCTTGTTTGGTCGCTCGACAGCCACGGCAAGGGCGTTCTTCATCGACTTCGAGCCAATCTTCTGCTCACGTTCGATGTCGGCTGCGAAGGATTTCGCCGCCTTAAAATACTCGGCCATCCGCCGGAGTACGGCCTCAGCCGTTGGGGCATCAAGCTTCGTCTTCGAGTCATCCGCGCGGGCCCCCAGTGCCATGACAGCGCAAAGTGCGATGGTCCAGACACAAACCGAGAATGGTTTCGAGGTGGTCACAGTGTTGTCTCCTCACGGCTGGGGCACAGTGTAAGCTGCCACAGGCACTGCTGGTCGCTTCGGGAGTGGCATCGATCTATCATCATGGGCGCGAGCCGATTGGCCCGCAAGCGGTGAGCTCAATCACCGATCGCCACGGACTGGGACGGATCCTCTCGAACCAGATCTTCAAGCCACCTGCGGTAATTCGCCAAATAAGCCTTTTCGACCTCGGCCGTTCCCGGATTTTCCCTCAGCACATCAAGGAGCATCCTGCGGAAGACGGCCATTTCGCCCTTGTAAGAGTCGAGCGCGGTGAGGTTCACGCCTTCGAGCGGGTCAGTCATGAGATCGTGAAGCCGTTCGAACCCCGTGCCGTCGCGGCTATAGTGACGACCCATGGCCACGAGGGACATCTGGAAGCCACGGTGTTCGCGACCGCGCCCCGGCTGTGTTTGGAATGCGGTCTCGTTCGCTTGTTCCGAAAACGCAGGGCTGGTAAGGGCTGGCGGCACAGCTCCGTTTGGCAGTTTCCAGTAGGCCGCCAGGGAATGACCCGGGAACGGCGAGTCCGCCGCCATCCCCAAGAGGTTGACCACTGTTGCGGGTAAATCGCGCAAACTCACAGGAGTCTGCACCACTCTGCCTGCCGGCGCGCCCGGAGAGAGGATCACCAGCGGCACGCCAATTTCTTCGAGGGAGGTGCTGTGGCCATGGCCAAACAAACCGTGAAGTCCAAGCCCTTCTCCATGATCCGACGTGATAATCACGTCCGTGTTCGCGAGTAGTCCCTGGCGCTCGAGTGTATCGAGCAAACGGCCGAGCTGCTCATCAAGAAGCGCGATGCAACTGTCGTAACAGTCGCGCGCCATTCTGTAGTCTCGCTCGCTCGTCTGGTGCTTGTTAACAGCTACGAAATCGACGAGAAATTGGTAATCTCGCGTGGTCTTCGGCTGGATCCCGAAACGGCCGGCAAATTCCGGCGGTGGGATGTAAGGCTCGTGCGCATCGAAGTAATTCAAAACGGCAAAGAAAGGACGATCGGTGCGTCGTTGGCCTAGCCAATGCAAAAAAGCCTGGTTGATCCCCTTTGCGCCACGGGATTGCAGGCCGAACCACTTCTGCTCGTAGAAGTTGCCAAAATTAAGGACATTTTCGAGGATCCACTTGCCTGGAACCGTGCGACTGAGAATTGCCCACGGCGTCAGGGGATAATCCTCGAAATGGGCAAAACCGCGCAAGACCGGTCTCATAGGTGCAGCAGTTTGTGTTTGCCACGAATCCGCCAGTCTGATAGCCACGTTTGGACAGGTATTCAGCGAGTGTGAGACCGGGAGCGTCCAAGGTGAATTTCCACTGCGAATCGACAGTGTGGGGCCACTGGCCGCTGAAGAAACAGGCGTGCGACGGAAACGTCCAGGGTGCCGGAGCCATCGCGAACTTGAACGTGACACCACGCCATGCCCACCGTAGCAGGTTGGGTGTGGTGTTTCGGAAATAACCGTAAATGCTCAGGTTGTAGGCACGCACGGTGTCCCAGACGATCAATACGACGTTGCGAGCGCGGGGGCGCGGGAGGAAGACCGACCTCTGACCGGTATTCCCGAACCGACTGCCAGCCCGACGTGAGCACCGCCAGGACACATACGACGACGACGAGCGCCCGAAGATCGATATCAACCGACGCGGATGAGAGACAATTGGCGCGACCGCGTCGCCGATCAGACGACCCAACCCGGCCCCTAGCAGCAGACTGCATACTCCGTACAACGGCATTCTCAGCAAAGCCGAGTAGATCGCGAGCGTCGCGAAGAACCACGTCACGGCGCGCGGCGAAAGCAGAGCCGGCCGGACCCGGTTGACGGCGGTGACCACCAGCGCAGGAACGACCATAAGGGCCGCGTGGCCGACGGGTACTGTCCATGGAAAGTCCCTGGCGTTCCGAAAGTACCCCTCGCTGTTCCAGCAATATTTCTTAATCAGCAGGGCCCCAAGGTCGAGAAATCCAGCGCAAAAGCCGAACGAGATTGCCAGCAGGATCGTGGCCATCGGCGAGGCACGGTGAGTACGGTGCGACGGGCGCCCAGCCGGGATTTCGGGCGGAATCTTGACCATCAGAGCAAGTCCCTAGCGCGTCATCGTTCGCGGCCTGGCAACGTACGAGGTTGGCGCGATCCGCAACATTGGCTCGCCGCGAGCTTGGAAAGCATACAGCCGGCCGCGACGAGCGCTGGACAGTATCCGAATTACCACGTTATACGTCCGAAGCGCTTTTTGAAATTGGCTTGGCCCAGGCAATTCGCACCGGGCCGGTGCGGAGGATGTCGTGCGGGGAATCACCCGAAGTCGGCGCCCGCATTCCGCCATTCGCTTGTGCTTGGCGACCGACGACCGTGTTTTCAGGATAATGTCGAACTACGTGGATTCATCAAAGCCTGGACGATTCGCGCCAGCGTACGTCGCGTGGTAGCCGCGTGATGGCCGGCTCGTCCATATCGCCGTAAGTTGTTGACGGGAGGGTATCGGACGGGCATAACTCCCCGGATTCTCAAGGCGCCGTGGCGGGGGATTCTGGCACGTCCGTCAGATTCCAGATCAACGCGGTCCCATCCGCACTTCCCGACGCCATCGTCTTACCGTCCGGCGCGATGGCGAGCGCGTTCACGTATGCGAAGTGGCCCTTCAATCGCCGACGTTCCCGACCCGTGCCGAGGTCCCATAACGTCACGAAGTGATCATCTCCGGACGAGGCCAACGTCTTGCCGTCGGGCGTGAAGGCCAGGGACTCAACCCTCGGCGGCTCGACATCACGTTTCACTTCCGTTCGGTATTCAATGACTAATCGCCCGGTCTTCGCTTCCCAGACCCTGATCACTCCGTACATGTCTCCCGTCGCCAGCCTCGTGCCGTCGCGCGAACACGACGCACTGACTCCCGTCCGGATGGTCCAGTTTCAACCACACTTTGTTAGTTTGCAGGTTCCAGAGCGACAACCCGGTCGTGCGCCGAAGCCAGTGTTATCACGTCGGGCGAGAAGGAAATTCTCCTGATGAAGCTTTCAGCCGGCCCCGGAAAATGGATGATCTCCGTGCCGCTGCTCGAATCCACGAGCCCGATGCCTCGCTCGTCCGCGGCCGCGAAGGTCTTGCCCTTGGGCGCGAAGGCGACGGATTGGATCGAGCCTTTCCGTCCCTGAACCTGGCGGATCTCTCGACCTGTGCTCAGGTCCCACAGCCAGAGCGATCCGTCGTCGGCACCGGAGACGAGCGTCTTGCCGTCCGGCGAGATCGCCATCGCCGAGATCACGGGTCGGCGTCCTCCGAGCGAGCGGTCCTCTCGCCCCGCATGGTCCATCGGGTAGAGAAGCTTCCGGAACTCATGCTGGCCTTGGAATCGGGGGATCTCGCGGCCGGTCGCGGCATCCCAGAGTCGTAACTTTAGACCGTCTGCCGTGGCCAGGTTCTTGCCATCGGGCGTAAACGCGACGGCAACGACCGCCGCTCGCTGGGGATAGCGGTGGATCTCCTGGCCACGGGCGATGTCCCAGTAGCGGAAGTACCGCCCTCCCGTCACTACCCGCTTACCATCGGGCGCGAACGCAAATCCCATTTCGATTTCCACGCCATGAAAACGCCGATAGAGGCTGCCTGTGTCTACGTCCCAGAGGGAAAGGCTTGTGAGCGTATCACCGGCGGCCACAAGCTTGCCATCGGGGGAGAATTCGACCTGATGCTCCATGTTCTCGATGATCAAGCCCGGAGGGACACGATAGCGGAGTAGCGATCGCATTGGCCGGCCTGTGGTCACGTTCCAGAGCCGAATCGTGTTGTCCCTGCTATTCGAGGCCATCACCTGGCGGTCACGGGACATTGCCACGGGGAACGGAATATCACGGTTGTAACCTTGCTGGCGTGCGCTCCCTATCTCGCGGCCCGAGACCCCAAAACGGAGTGACAACGCGCTGCCCAATCGGCGCCAGCCCACAACTTCGAAGAAGTAAGTGAACGTGAAAGGCCGATAGCCGGCCAGGGACGGCCAACGGGTTCGCGCTCCGGACGCGATGTCCCAGAACCACACTGCCCCAGCATTCTTCACGACCAAAACCGTGCTATCCGGAGAGAAGGCGATTCCCTCGATATATTCGTGTCCGGGGAATACGCGAATCATGTAACCTGTGTCGGTAGTTCCGAGCCATACGACCTCGTAGTTGGCGGCCGCGATCTGCTTTCCATCCGGGGAGAATGCAACGTACCCGGCGCCAATGCCGAGGTGATAAAGTTCCGTGAACTCGCGCACGACACGCCCGTTCGCCGGGTCCCAGAGTCGAAGCTTGGGACTGATAAACGCCGAGCTGGCCGTCACGAACTGGCCGCCAGGCGAGAAGATGATCCTGCTGCTCCCCTCGCCGATGAAGTCACGCACTGTGCCCATGCGGGCTAACGTGCCTGGCGGTAGCGGGTCGCCGTAGCCGTCGCTCCGAACGCCTGGTTTGACTCGGGTCTCATTTTTGCTCGGCTGGGGTTCCAGGGCGATCGTGAGGCGTGGCAGCGAAGCGCAAACAAACATCAAAATGAGGAACCGGCCAACCAAGATTCCCGACCTGCGAAGCTGCATGGACTGGCCCGGATTTCGTGTTGGAAGCGACGGCGCTGGACGGATCCGTTTGAACGTGAACGAACGACTCGCACATCTTAATTATAGCGAATTCGTTGCGACACCTGCCTTTCTCCTTGTACTTTACATGGCGTTGCATGCGCAGCTTGACTATCGAAGGCTAAGTACGGAGGGTGCTCAAAATGCCGAGATTCGCCTGTTCGTTCCTCTCCGGCGCGATCGCCTCACTCGCACTCGTGTCGACCGGCTCTGGCGCCAAGGCTTGCCAACAATCCACTGAGCAAGACAAGCCGCCTGCGATCTCTGCGATTGGCGAGCGGTTACGGCAGTTTATTGACAACCGCGAGATCTCAGGAGCAGTGACGCTCGTCGCGGCGCCCGAACGGATCGTGCACCTGGACGCCATCGGCAAGGCCGACCTGGGCGAAGCCAAGCCGATGCAACCGGACTCGATCTTCTGGATCGCCTCAATGACCAAGCCCATCACGGCCACGGCAGTACTCATGCTTCAGGACGAGGGCAAGCTGTCTGTCGACGATTCGGTCGAGAAATACCTGCCCGAGTTCGCAACTCTGAAGACAGCGGATGCTAAACCAGTGCGGCTCACGATCCGTCACCTGCTCACGCATACCTCGGGCATGAATGAGATGTCGCCAGCAGAGGCTCGCGGCGTCAAAAACCTTGCCGGCGCCATCCCGCTGTATCTCGCCAAGCCCGTCAAATTCGAGCCGGGCACGAAATGGGTCTACTGCCAGTCGGGGATCAACACCGCGGCACGCGTCGTCGAGGTTGTCTCGGGCACGTCGTTCGACGAGTTTGTCGAGCGCCGGCTGTTTGGCCCTTTGGGTATGAAGGACACAACCTTTTATCTCACCGAGCAACAGCTCCCCCGTCTCGCCCGGTCATACCGCCGAACCGAGGGCGGCGAACTTACGGCGACGGCGATCGGGTTCATGAACGGCAAAAATCCGACGAGCCGCGATCGCTACCCGGCGGCAAACGGCGGGCTCTTCTCCACGGCACCAGATTACGTACGGTTCTGTCAGATGATCTTGAATGGGGGCGAATACGACGGGAGACGCTACCTGAAGCCAGAGTCCATTCAGCTGATGACCACAGTCCAGACGGGCGACCTGAAAACCGGCTTCACCCCGGGAAACGGCTGGGGTCTCGGCTGGTGCGTGATACGTGAACCGCAAGGGGTAACCGCCGCGCTTTCGCCCGGTACCTTCGGGCACGGCGGAGCCTATGGCACCCAGGCATGGATCGACCCAGGGAAAAAGCGGATTTATATCCTGATGATCCAGCGCGCGGACATCGCAAACTCGGACGGGAGCGCGATCCGCCGGGCGTTCCAAGAAGCCGCAAACGCCTCCGTCCCCGGCGCGAAATAGCGGCCGACGAGACGTAAGATCTCTTATCTGCGACTCGCCAAAGAACCCGACTTTTCGTTGGACGCTTGACGCTATACAGACCTGTCTGTATAATCGGCGGTCGTCCGGCGTTCATCTGTTGATCCTCGCCGCGCAGGCGGGGCGATGGCAGCAGGGCGATCGGGCTAGTTACATAGGAGAATATGAATATGAATGCGCCGAATACGAGTTTGATCCTGATCGCTGTCGTCCATGCCGTGGTGAACGCAAACCCGCCATTGCTGGCTGCCGACACGCCGTCCGGCATGCCGCCAACTCAGGTGGCACATCGAACTGTGAAAATCGACGGGCTCGACATCTTCTACCGGGAGGCCGGTCCGAACGACGCCCCTGCGATCCTGCTACTTCACGGCTTCCCGACCTCTTCGCACATGTTCCGCAACCTGATTCCCGCCTTGGCCGACCGCTACCATGTCGTCGCCCCCGATTACCCGGGTTTCGGCAACAGTTCATCACCCCCCACCACTCAGTTCGAGTACACCTTCGACAGCCTGGCGAAGGTCATCGATGCGCTCACTGAAAAGACCGGGTTGACCCGGTACGCCTTATATGTGCAGGATTACGGGGCTCCGGTCGGCTACCGGCTGGCCGTCAAACACCCCGAGCGGGTCACAGCCCTGATCGTCCAAAACGGCAACGCCTATGACGAGGGAATTGACAACGATTTCTGGGCACCACTCAAAGCGTACTGGAAGGACCGAACGGAGGCGAACGCGGCTCCGCTGAGGAAGTTCTTGACCCTCGAGGCAACAAAGTGGCAGTACACCCACGGCGTGCGTAACGTCGAGGCGATCAGCCCGGACAACTGGAACATCGATCAACCACTTCTGGACCGCCCCGGCAACGCCGAGATCCAACTCGCTCTCCTGTACAGCTACGGCTCCAACCCGCCTCACTACCCCGAATGGCAGGAGTATTTCCGCAATCATCAGCCCCCGACCCTCATCGTCTGGGGCAAGAATGACTCGATCTTCCCGGCGGCAGGGGCTCACCCTTACCGGCGCGACCTCAAGGATGTGGAATTCCATCTGCTCGACACCGGCCATTTTGCCCTCGAGGAGAACTGTCAGACGATCGCCGGGCTGATCCGTGATTTCCTTGCAAAGCGGGGCGTCAGCGCGCCGACAAAACCGTGAGGCGAATCAGATTGACGCGCGGGAGGAGCCTTCGGCCGATATCTTCGCGGAGATTCTCGGACGCGATCGGCGTCTAACTTTTTTCGTTACTCACCGAGGAAGTCACATGAATTGCTCAAAGCACATCCTCCGGCGATTCCCCGAAACGGCAGTGGCGCCTGTCGTCGATCAACTCCAGGCTCGCGTCGAGGAACTGCAGGCCGAGGTCGCCAAGCTTAGAGTGAAGCTGTGTGAAGCGGCCGCGGCGGAGTAACAGAAGTCCGGAGAGAAGACTGCCAAAAACAAGGTCCATGGCATGTCGTTGGGAAGTTTGGTACGGTAACTCATCGGATGTCGCTAAGTTAGTTTAGGAGCGTGGCGGCCCCCGCTCGCCGCCGCGCTACTGGCCTCCATTCCTGGTCCGATCTTCATGCCCCGATCCGGAGCCCCGCGATGATTCGAGCCGCGAACGCCCGCTCGGTCACCGCCCAGACCATGGTGCTTTTGGCCGCGAGCACATTAGGACCGTGTTTGCACGCACGGGCCGACGGCTTCGACCAAAACGTCCGTCCCTTGATCCAGAAGCACTGTCTGCGCTGTCACAGTGCGGAGAAATCCAAGGGCGAAGTCAACCTGGAGAAGTTTGAGAATAAAGATTCGCTCCGTGGCGACACCGATTTGTGGCTCCGCGTCGTCGACGCGCTGATCGAGCGAACCATGCCACCTCCCGGCGAACGGGCCGGCCCCAACATCGATGATCGAGAACACGCCGCGGACTCGATCCAGGCGATTCTCGACGCGGTCGAAGGGGACAGCGATCCCGGGCCGACCTTGATTCAGCGGCTGACTCGCCGGCAATACAATAACACGATCCGCGATCTGCTCCGCGTCGAAACGCACCCGGCCGATGCCTTTCCCGCCGACGGCGGCGGCGGCGGAGGGTTCGACAACAACGCCTCGACCCTGTTCGTCCCGCCGATCCTCATGGAGAAGTATCTGGCAGCGGCCGCCGAAGTTCTGCTGAAAGCCGATCCGGCGCGGTACATCGAGTTCCGACCTGGCCCGGACCTTACCGCAGACCAGGCTGCCCGGCGCACTATCGCCGCGTTCGCCCGTCGTGCATACCGTCGGCCTGTCCAGTCCGATGAGGTTGACCGGCTTATGCGACTGTTCCGACGAGCGCAGGCCCGGGGTGACGGCTTTGAGGCCTCAGTCCGGCTCGCGCTGCGGGGGGTCCTGGTCTCGCCCGCCTTCCTCTATCTCCTCGAGCACGATCGGACCGATGTCGACGGGCCTTATCGCGTTTCCGACCACGAGCTGGCATGTCGGCTCTCGTATTTCCTCTGGTCGAGTATGCCCGACGACGAGCTGTCTGACCTCGCCGACGCCGGGCGGCTGCACGAGCCAGAGGTGCTCGCGCTCGAGGTACGGCGGATGCTCGCCGATCCAAAGTCGCGGGCTTTGGCCGAGGATTTCGCCGGCCAGTGGCTGCGCGTCGGCAGCCTGGCCGATCTGGCCGAGCCCGACAAGAAGCTCTTCCCCGAATATACCCCCGAGCTCCGAGACGCGATGGTCGAGGAAGCCGTATCTTTTGTCCACGCGATCCTCCGAGAAGATCGCCCCGTCCTCGAGCTGCTCGACTCTTACTACACGTTCCTCAATGAGCCGCTGGCCAAGCACTACGGCATCGAGGGAGTGACCGGCCCCGACTTCCGCCGCGTCGAGCTGAAGGACCGACGTCGCGGCGGAGTGCTCGGCATGGCCGCGGTTCTCACCCTGACGTCGTACCCGCGGCGGACCAGCCCAGTACTGCGGGGCAAGTGGGTGCTAGAAGAGCTGCTGGGCACGCCGCCGCCCCCACCGCCGGCGATGGTAAAATCGCTGCCGACCGACGACCGCATTCGCAATGGACTGACCTTCCGCCAGCGGCTCGAGCAGCACCGCCAGAAGGCCCAGTGCGCCTCGTGCCACGCCCGGCTCGATCCCCTCGGCTTCGGCCTCGAGAACTTCGACGTCCTGGGCCGCTGGCGCGATCAGGTCCAGCAGAAACCGGTCGATGCCTCCGGCAAGCTGACCACCGGTGAAGAGTTCGCAGGTGCCGTGGCCTTAAAGACAATCCTGGTCGAGACCAAACGCGAGCTGTTTGTCCGCAATCTGGTGGAGAGGATGCTCTCTTACGCCTTGCGGCGGGGCCTGGAATACTACGACGCCAAGGCTGTCAAAGAAATTATGGCGGAGCTGGAGGCAAAGGACTTCCGTGGTGCGACATTGGTTGCGGCGGTGGTCGAGAGCCTGCCATTCCAATATCGGCGCAAAGTAACCAAGGAAGATCGACGATGAGCCTGAAAAATCGACCGATTACACGGCGAACGGTGCTAAGGGGCGTTGGCGCAGCGGTCGGGTTGCCGCTCTTGGAGGCCATGCGCCCGGCGGTGCGCGCCCTAGCCTCAACGATTGGCGACGGCGCGGCCGACGGCCGCCCGCCGGTCCGGATGGCCTGCCTGTTCTGGCCCAACGGCTGCAACCCCCGCACCTGGACTCCCAAAGGACGGGGTAACGAGTTCGAGTTTTCGCCGATCTTGAAGCCCCTGACACGGCACAAGGACGACGTGCTGATTCTCACCCACCTGAGCAACCAGGGCACGTTCACCGGCGACGGCCACTACGTCAAGGATGCCGCCTGGCTGACCGGGACGACGATCCGTCGCACCACCGGCTCCGACCTCGATGCCCGTGGCGTATCGATGGACCAGCTCGCCGCCAAGCGAATCGGTGTGCTCACACGCATGCCGTCGCTTGAGCTCGGCGTGGAACCGGTGACGACCGGCGTCGACACGAACGTTGGCTACACCCGGCTATACGGCTCGCACATCTCGTGGTCGACTCCAACCACGCCTGTCGCCCGCGAGATCAATCCCAAACTGGCCTTTGACCGGCTCTTCCGTTCCCGCGTGGGCAAGGGCGCCGGCAGCGACGACGACCGGAGCATTCTCGACCTTGTCGCCGACGATGCGCGTGCCCTGCGCGACAGGATCAGCCGGGACGACCGTCGAAAGCTCGATGAGTACCTCGACTCGGTCCGGGCCGTCGAGACGCGGATCGCGTTTGAGGCCAGCGATCGCCGCGCCCGCTACGTCGACGACGCCCGGGCCCGCAAAGACATCGCAGCCTTGGGCGGGCGGGTCGATCTCTACAAATACGACCCCGGCCGCGTACGGGAACGGACGATGAATCACGCCGAGCACGTCCGGCTGATGCTCGAGATCCTGCTGTTGGCCCTTCAGACCGACTCGACGCGAGTCGCGACTTTCATGTTCGGCAACTCAGTCAGCAACAAGAACTTCTCGTTCGTCGAAGGGGTCAAGGGGGGGCATCACCAGTTCTCGCACCACGAAAACGATCCCAAAAAGCTGGAACAGTACCAGCGAATCACGACCTGGCACATTGAGCAATGTGCCCAGTTGCTCGATCGGATGCAGCAGATTCGCGAGGGTGAGGGGACGCTGTTGGACCACTCGATGGTGTTGTTCGGCTCGGCCTTACGCGACGGCAACGAGCATGACCCCCACGACCTGCCCACTGTACTAGCCGGCCGGGCCGGAGGCACGCTGGCGCCAGGACGGCACCTCATCTATGCCAAAGATACACCCCTTTGTAACCTCTTTGTGTCGATGCTCGACCGCGTCGGCGCGCCCGTCGAGCGGTTCGCCGACAGCACCGGCCCTTTAGAGGGACTCGACAACGCCAAATATCAGGGGAGTTCGACAGGTTGAGCGCGATCTTCTCCCGATCATTGATTTACTGTCCGGGAGGAAATGAACGTATCAAGTCGGCCCCACTTGCATGCAATGCTTGGACTATGTATTTTTAATTCCAGATTCACTCGCTGCGTTATGTCGAGCAGTGTCCGCTTGTGACTACGAATGCTTCCGAGGTTGCTCTTCCTATCCAGGAGAACCTCTTAGTCGTGGTCGAGATCCGATCGACTTACCACCATCGGCTTTGGCGGTTGGGAACTGGGACGTTTTTGCTTCTTGTTCTCGGAGGTTTGTGCGCCCGCGACTACCCTGGCCGGGTGTAACCATCGTGTCGTCTCTCGGACCGATACGATTCAAATGCAAACGGCCGTCGACGCGTTTCTGTATGACATAGCCGAAAGACCTCTACCGTCTCCCAAAAGCCCACGCCCGTGCTCAGGAGCCTGGTGCTCAGGGCAACCTGTGGTTCCACCGGTTCCAGCCGGCGAGCGTGATTGGCAAGCTGATTCTTGGGCATGGAATGCTTGGGGATCGATCGTCTTTGTGCCGTCATTTTCGCGTTTACCCGTCGGCGATACGGCAACACATCGGATCGTTCTTGGCAGCGGCATTTTTCACCCACCGCGCAACCTCTCATCATCAATCTGACCTCGATCAATCGCCCGCGGACCGCGCCCAGGGCATTTGCCCCATCCTCGGGGTACGTGCCGAGGTTGCGATCGGACTGACTTCAACTGAGCGGCTACTGCAGTTGCGTTCCCATCAAGCGCGGTGGGTGTTGCGCTACGGCGAGAGCGCAGCTCGATTCGTGCACCGGACTTCTGGCATTGGCCTGAAGACACCCGATAAACCGATCAGGGCCTAGCCCGCGGCAAAGCTCGAGCGGATCGAGACCGCGTGCCGGGACATCATCGATCCATTAGCCATTGATCAATCCGTAGTGTTTCGGCACCTGCCGAACTGAGACGTCACAGGTCAAGTTTCTTAGGGCAGGATTTGGAGAGAAGCATGGCGAGCAAACGGCAAGCGTATCCGTCGGATCTGACGGATGCGCATTGGGAAATCATCAAA
The DNA here is from genome assembly GCA_963850935.1 of uncultured Isosphaeraceae bacterium. GTDB lineage: Bacteria > Planctomycetota > Planctomycetia > Isosphaerales > Isosphaeraceae > CAWFRS01. The sequence goes on along the minus strand of CAWKNT010000044.1, from coordinate 450,334 downwards.
GCGATTGTTCCGGCTCCAAAATCCGGTGGGCGGCCGGCAAAGTACTCGCGCCGGGAGGTGCTGAATGCTTTGCTGTACGTTGAACGGACAGGTTGTCAGTGGCGATCTCTGCCGCACGATTTGCCCCCCTGGAAGCTGGTCTACTGGTACTTCATGGATTGGCGTGCGACGGGTTTGCTCGACCATATTTATGACCGCGTACGCACTGTCGTCCCCCGCGCGCGCCGGGCGTCGTCGGCCTCCGCGGCGTTTGCCTTTGCACACAGAGCACCAACTAGTCCCGTCGCTTCGGCCGGCCACGCGTTCACCGGCGTGCACGAGGGGTTATGACACTCGTCAAGGTATGTGATCAATACCTCGGTAAGGCTCAATGAACAAGGACCGCTCTCATGACTGCGAGCAACGACTTCAGGAGACGGAGGCTGTCCGACTTCCTGGCCGCTCGGTTGAAGCCACGGCCGGTCAACGTCGACGGCGCCCAGAAAACCAGCGTGGGCTCGGGCTCGGCGACCCCACCTGGCTCGGCGGAGCCCTCACGTCTGGGGGCCAACGAAAACGACACGCCGGCGCGAGAATCATCGGCGAGCATGCCCAAACACCGCCCGATTACCAGACAAGGAGGGAGCTATCTTGAATCATTTTCTGAATGATCATCTTGAAAATCTCGACGCCAACGAAGTACATTGTGAAAGCATCCGTCGGTCGCACGCGAGATTCTAATCGAAACCGCACTTCGCAGTATGAGATTTCAAGGTCGCTTTACACGATCCATGAGCGTTTACCACGAAAGTGGCAAGGCTTGAAGAAAACGACTCGGTTCAGGCGACTGACTCAACCAGGGAGCGCGGCACTGGTGCTGCTGATGCTCCTCTGTGCGAGTGCGCCTCGAACAGCGTCGGCCGGCTGCGATCACCTCGTCCAATCGCGGCTCGATCGAATTCACCAAATCAACAACCTCGATGAGCTGGTCATTGGCACGTTGTCTCATTCCCCGTTCGATCGGTCGTTGCCTGGTCGTTCCAGCCCTTGCTCGGGTTTGAGTTGCTCGAGCCGCTTCCCTTTGCCTGTTTCGACCGCATCCATCGCGACAGATGGTTCCCAGCAATGGGGAGCGCTTGATGTGCCAATCGCGGCCGAGCCGAAGTCCGCTGCTCGCCGTGCTGCCGACGAGTCACTCCCACCGTCGTCCGCCGAAAAATCCTCCATCTTTCATCCCCCTCGCGTCTGACGCGCACTTCGGCTCCGGCCCGATCGCCGCTTGACTGCGCGCTTGAGCAAACAGCTCGAGCCCGACCAGCGCCCTGCCACGCATCACGGTGCGCGACGGTGTGACTCGGGCATGGGCGGGCGCCTCAGTGATTGGCTTTTGGCGACCACGCCGCCCCAATTCGGCTGAACTCTGTAGGCACGCGACGCCAGACGGACTGGCAAATACCACGTTAGTGCCGAAGCCTGCGCGCCGCCGGATTCCATTTATGTTGGGCGGTTCCATTTATCTTGCTCGCGCTCAAACAAACGCATGATCGCGAAATTAGCCGTCAATTATCCGAATTATTCTCGAGCACCATTTCATCGTTCTTTCATAGCATGGAGACAGGTTCATGAATCGTCATCGTTCCGCATTCACATTGATCGAGCTTTTGGTGGTCATCGCCATCATCGCGGTCTTGATCGCGTTGCTCTTGCCCGCCGTGCAATCGGCTCGCGAGGCGGCCCGCAGAATCCAGTGCGTCAACAACGAGAAGCAGATCGGGTTGGCGCTGCATAACTACGTTGACAGCGTTCAGGTCTTGCCCGCCGCCGAGATGGGGTTTATGGGGCTTGCACAACGGGCCGAACTACTCGGCCATAAGCATGATCCTGCCGTTCATGGAGCAAACCTCGATCTTCAACGCCATCAACTTCTCACAGTTCGACTACAATCCGAACGTTGCACCCTCGGCCGACCCCAACGGCACCGCGTCGGTTGCGAGCATCAACGGCTTGATCTGCCCCTCGGATACCTATAGTTCCTCAAGGTCGCAACTTGAAGTGTATGGCCAGACGAACTATATGGCCGATATGGGGAGCGGGATTGTCTGGCAGTCGTCGTTGTTTGCTCCCAACACCACCCTGCCGATGCCCAACGGCGTGTTTTACGGCAACAGCGCCACCGCGCTTGCCGAGATCACCGACGGGCTCTCGAACACCGGGTTCTTCGGCGAGCGCATCGTGGGGGATAGCTCGACCGGGATCATCAGCCCGATCGCCGACGTCTTCTTCGATCCTGGCGCGCCGCTGACTCCGGACGACGCGATGGCGCAGTGCCTGGCTCTGAACATCTATAATCCCGCCAACCAGCTCCCGATGATCATGGGCGTTCCCTGGATCGACGGCCAGCACATCACCCTCCACGTCACGACGCCCAACACGCGTTCGTGCGGGTTCTTCATCGTCAACCGGGCCGTCATGCCGGCCTCCAGCAAGCACCCCGGCGGCACCAACATGCTTTTTGGCGACGGATCGGTCAAGTTCATCAAGGACTCGGTCAGCCTCCAGACGTACCGGGCCCTGGGCACGCGCAACGGCGGCGAAGTCGTCAGCTCGGACAGCTTCTGAGAACACAAACCAGGCAATCGGGAGGTGACCCATGATCAGCACAAGTAAATTGATGCCGCTCGGACCGGCGACGCTTTGACCACGTGGATCGGAACTCGACGTCTTTACGGTTCGCTCTGGGTGGTCGCCGCCTGCCTGGTCGTACTGGCGACCTTGCTCTTGCCGGGCTGCTCAAGCTCGAGCATCGCGCAAGCCCGTCGACGAGCCGCAGGCCCGCGATGCGCTCAAGATCGCCCTGGACGCCTGGAAAAAAGGGGAGACGTCCCAGTCACTCGCGTCGTCGTCGACTCCCATGACCGTGCAAGACTTCGAGTGGGACACGGGAGTCGAAGCTGATCGACTATCAGCTCGTGGATGACGGCAGGGCGGATGGCCCCAACCTCCGCATCCAGGTAAAGATCACCACAATCGGCGAACCGGCCAAAGGGAAAAAGGAGGCGAAACCCACCGAGAAGAAGGCCTCGTACGTGGTCGGCACGAGTCCGCGGCTGACGGTGTTTCGTGATATTATGCAGACGATGATCCAAGCAGTAGCGCACGAAAGCGCTCGCCCGCCGGCTTCGTCGATCGCCCGCCGGTTCAGGCGAGGACCGGCGGGTGATCGCTCGCGCCACTCAGAACGCGAACTACGATCGAGAACAACAGACCATTCTCCCAGGAGTTTCTCACAATGCTGACGAAATCACCGTGGAAGCGGTGTACACATCCTCTTGCTCGCCGGCGGCCTGCGGCGATCGGCGCTGGCGGCGGACGACCCCAAGAAGCCGCCGGCCAGCCCGTCCACGGCCGGTGGTGAAGCGGCGGAAGTCGTCAGCGGCGCTAGAGGAGGCGTGGCCCGACCATCCCGAATGGGTCGACATGCTCACCGTCGATCCTTGCAGGACGAACCGATGAGCTGCGACCTACGGCTGGTTTCGCACGGCCGTGGCGCAGACGCGATTCGACTGGGCGTCGTCGCCGCAAGCGCTACGACCGCGACGGCGACGGCCGGATCGCACGAGCGGAGTTTCCCGGCAGCGACGCCGACTTCGCCCGCCTCGACCGCGACCGCGACAAGGCCCTGACCGCGGCCGATTTTGACTTCTCAGTCAGCGCACTGGCCCCGTCACCCGGCGCGATGGTGTTTATCGCGGCTCGATCGCGACGGCAGCGGCAAGGTCACGCGCGAAGAGCTCGACGCGTTCTTTCAGGCCACCGACAGCGGCGGCCAGGGCTTTCTGTCGCTCGCCGACCTGCAAGAGGCGTTCACTCAACCTGCTCCCAGACGCAGGCCGTCGCCCTGCCGGCCGGCCATCCAAGGCCACCCTCGTCCGCGGGCTCTTCCGCCAGGAGATCGGTTCGCTTCAGCCCGGGCCCAAGCTCGACGAGTCAGCGCCCGACTTCACCCTGAAGACCAACGACGGCAAGGCCGAGATCACCCTGTCGAAACTGATCGGCCCCAAACCGGTCGTGCTGGTATTCGGCAGTTTCACCTGCGGGCCGTTCCGCAGCCACTCGGGGAACATCGAGAAGCTGTACCACACGATACAAGGACCGGGCGAACTTTCGTGATGGTCTACGTCCGCGAGGCTCATCCCACCGACGGCTGGCGGATGGAAAGCAACGACCGCGTCGGTGCGATCACCGCACAGCCGAAGAGCTACGAAGAACGGGCCGACGTCGCTCAGAAAGTGCGGCCGGCTCTTCAACATCGGTTTCCCGATGCTCGTCGACACGATCGACGACACCGTCGGAGCCCGCTACAGCGGCATGCCCGGCCGTCTTTACGTGATCGACCGCGACGGCAAGGTCGCGTTCAAGAGCGGTCGCGGCCCTTACCTGTTCAAGCCGGCCGAGCTGGAGCAGGCACTGGTGTTGCTGCTCCAGGAAGGGGCGTCGCAAAATCCAGCGACGACAGGCGCGTCTCTCAGCTGGACGACTCGTCGGTCGCGAAGCCCGGCAACAATCCTGAGCAAACCCTTGCGCGCCCATGACCGCATCTTTGATGCCATGGGCATGAACCCGCCTTCGCGTCTGGTATACTGAACGAAATGTTGGCGCTGCAAGTGGGTAACCGCGGCGCTTTTGCAGGAGGGCGAGTCGATAAAGGGCATCCAATTCCTTGTCGATGAGAAAGGCAACAAGACCGCTGTTCTCATCGACCTGAAGCGCAACGCCAACCTTTGGGAAGACTTTTACGACATCGCCCTGGCCCGCGGCCGAAAAGGAGAACCTCGCGAATCGTTCGAGTCCGTCAAGCGACGGTTAATAAGACCCAAGCGACCGCTCAATGGATGAGTACACGATTGTATTCGCGCGGTCGGCTCGAAAAGAACTCGAATCTCTTTCCGAAGCGCTCGGTCGACGGATACTCGCTCGAATCGAGGCACTGGCCGCGGATCCAAGACCACATCGATGTGTCAAACTCACCGGTTCGGACGACCTTTGGCGGATCCGAGTCGGTGACTACCGGGTGCTGTACCCCACGACCACTGGGCCGACCCGCGCGCTTTACGCCCTGGCGATAATCCCACAAAATTGGTGGGATTCGGCCTTTCCGCGGCACTACCTATGGTGGCGGAGAAATCGGGGAGAGACCGGACCATGCCAGGTGGACCATCGGCTGTCGTGCTCAAAGATCTTTATACGCTGTTCCAGGTTGGGACAGCCGGAGGGCTGACAGACAGCCAACTCATCGAGCGATTTCTCAATCAGCGCGATGATGGCGGCGAGGCTGCATTTCGGGCTCTGGTGGAACGGCATGCGCCGATGGTCTTGCGCGTTTGCCATGACGTCGTGGGTGACTGGCACGAGGCCGAAGATGCGGCGCAGGCCACCTTCATCGTGCTGGCGTGCAAGGCCGGTTCCATCCGCAAGCGCGACTCGGCCGCGAGCTGGCTGTTCGGAGTCGCTTGCCGTATCGCCGCGCAGGCCAAGGCCAAATTGGCGCGCCGCCGCCGGCACGAGGAACGTAGAGCCGAGCTGGCCGCCGCCACGATGCACCAGGAGGACGCCCAAATGCCCTGGCTCGAGCTCTACGAAGAGATCGATCGCTTGCCGGAACGGTTACGCGGGCCACTGGTGCTTTGTTACTTGAAGGGCCATACCCAACCGGAGGCGGCGGCGCGGCTCGGCTGCCCGGTACGAACACTTCAGAATCGTCTGGCACGAGGTCAAAAGCGATTGCGGAACCGCCTTACTTACCGAGGTTTGCACCCAGCAGCGGGATCGTTGGCAGCGGAGTTGGACCAAGTCGGGAGTACGGCTCCCGTGCCCGGTGCCTGGTTGGAGAGGACTGTTCAGGCCGCGGTGGCAAGTGCCTGTCACGCGTCGACCGCCGCGGCTGGTTTCGGCCTCGGCGGCCTCGCTCGCTGAAGAGATGCTGAGAACGATGTTTCGCACGAAGTTGAAGTCGATTGTGATGGGAGTACTCGCGGCCGCCGTCCTCACAGTCGGCGCGGGCATGCTCGCGATCGTGGCGGCGGGAGCCGCGCCGCAGGATCAACGGGCCGGTGGGACCGTGAAGGCGACGGCCGGCGTAGCGGGCGGGGAGATCATCATCCGCGCCGTAGGCATCGCGCAAGACGCCGCGGCAGAAGGGTTCCAAGGGATTACTGCAATCGACCCCGAGACCGGGAAATGGCGGTCAATTTATAAGGGCCTCACAATGAGACCAGGGCCAATCTCGCCGGACGGCCGCTACATTGTCCATGCGCGGCAGGGCCCAGACCTATCCCCTGATGAGATTGGCGTCTGGACTTACGACATGAAGCGTGAAAGGCCCCCGAGGCGAATTTTCGATCGGTACGGCGTAGCGCTCTGGACGAATAACGGTCGGCAGGTCGTGATCGCCACGCATCTCGGTGAGAGATGGGACAAAATCGAGACCTGGCGCGTCAACGCTGACGGCACTGGCTTGACCAAACTGCCCATCCCCGAGAACGACCAAGTCTTCTATTGCTCTGCAGACGGGACGTGGTTCGCGACGCGAACCGCCAGCGGCGCCCCTCGCAATTGGGGCCGGCTCACTCTCATCCGTTGGGACGGGACCGGCGCACGTAAACTGACCCAAGGATCGGCTAGCGACGATCGCCTCTTATTCCCCCGGATCTCACCGAATGGCCAGCGAGTCGCTTATCTCGAGGTCAAGACATTGGAAAATCTCCGGCGATCCCGACTGTTCGTCGCCGATATCGATGGAAAGAACCGGCGCGATATCCCGATCGCTTTTGAGCCGGAAACGACGGTCGGTGTGTGCTGGTCGCCCGACGGGTTGCGGTTGGCAGTGAGCATGACCAACCGAAACCAGGAGGGTACGATCGCCGTGGTTAACCAAGACGGCACTAACTTCCACAAGATCCCTCTGCCGTCGGGCCGTTGGAATCCCCGCGTGATTGACTGGCAGATTCTCACCCAGGGCATCCGCGGTGGAGCCCCGGACGATCCCGATTTGAAAACCCCCCGGGGCCGCCTTCAGGCGCTGCTACAAGAGGTCCGCAGGGCGGCAATCAGCTACGAGCAGGCGTCCGTAAAGGCCAAGACGAGCGAGAAACGGTCGAGAATCTACCAGGACCAGTATCCCTTTGCCAAGCCATACGCAGCCCGCTTCCTCGATATCGCCGACTCAGCCCCCAACGACCCGGCCAGCCTTGACGCGCTGATCCGGGTGGTGATCTATGCCGAGGGTGGCCCCGCGTTCTCTCGCGCGGTCGACGTTCTTGCGGAGCGTCACGCAGCGACGCCAAAAGGGAGTACTACGGTCGCGACCTTGGCCTTGAAGGTCGCACCCGCCGCGGAGACGCTGATACGTGCGGTCATCGAAAAGAACACCGACCCATGGGTCAAGGGGCGCGCCTGTCTTGCGCTGGGCCAGTACCTCAAGCGCCAGGCCGAGCGGATTCGCGACATCCGCGAGGACCCCGAAGCGGCTACGGCCTGGGAAGCCCTCTTCCTTGAGCAGGGCTCAGACAAGGAAGCCTTCGCCCGATTCCGTGACCGTGATCCCGACGCCATGATGAAACAGGCCGAGGCGAGTCTCGAACGGGTTGCTATGGAGTTCAAAGGCTTGCCCAACTATAGCAATATCCTGAGCAATGCCGCCGTCACCAGAACGACCGAAAATGTGAATTCCGAGCTCTATGAGATCCGCAACTTGTCCGTTGGCAAGCCGGCGCCCGAGATCACCGGCGAAGACACCGACGCCGAGCCGTTCAAGCTCAGCGAGTATCGCGGCAAAGTCGTCTATCTCACGTTCTGGGCCGAGTGGTCCGAGTCTTGCCGCGCGATGCTGCCGCTTGAGCGATCGCTGGTGGAGCGAATGCAAGGCAAGCCGTTCGTCTTGCTCGGCGTCAACGGCGACAGCGACGTGGACAAGCTCCGCGAGCTCATGAAACGGGAAAACATCACATGGCGATCATGGTGCGACGGCGGCGGCAGCGCGAGCACTCCGGGGCCGATCGCCCGGCAATTCAAAGTGAGCGTTTGGCCCACGATCTACCTCGTCGACCAGCATGGCGTGATCCGCCACAAGTTCCTCGGCAATCCTCGCTCGGCGAGATTAAACGCGGCCATTGATGCGCTGGTCGCGGCCGCGCCATCTCAGATTTCCGTGAATTAAACGGTGGTCCGCCCTTCGCGAACGTGCTTACCCCGAAATTATCCCGCCAATCTCTGATGTAACGCACCGCTGACGGTTATTTGAGTGAATGGTTCTGGCCGGGCAATTCTCGGCGCATCAGCCAGCCATAGCGAAACAGGTTCCGGGCGTCCGCGTAGCGAGCCTCGGTCGAGCTCGCGCCCAGAATCACGACAATCAGATGATCGTCCCCGCGATGGCCGCTGGCCACCAGGCATTCACCGGCGGCCCGAGTCGTCCCGGTCTTGACGCCGTCATAACCTTCAGTGTCCAGCAAACGATTGGTATTATTCCAGACGACATCCCGTCGCGCGCCTTGCGCATCCACGAGCGAACTTGCGTGCCTCCTTGTTGATACGTAGGCGGCGAACGCGGGCAGTGCGAGGGCGTGGTGAGTCAGCCGGGCGAGGTCTCGGGCACTTGAGTGATGACCGTCGGCTGGGAGTCCATTGGGATTGGCGAAGTGTGTCTCCTTGAGCCGCAGCTCGACTGCGATCCGATTCATCTCGGCAATGAACCGAAGAAATGGATCCGTCTCGCGAGGCTTATTGTCCGCCGGTTTGAAACGCGGCCGCCGAAGTGTTCGGCGATGGCGACAGCCGCGTCGTTTCCCGATGGCAAAAGCAGCCCGTAGAGCAACTCGCGCACCGGCAACAGCTCCCCTGCCTTCACGCCCGCAGTCGAGCCACCCGTGTCGTCGGCTCGCTTCGTAAACGTCACGATCTCTTCGAGCACACCAGTTTCTTTGGCCGCCAAGTCGCAGAACAACAAAGGCCGTCATGATCTTGGTCGTGCTGGCGATATCGACGGTCTTGGCTTCGTCGTGCCCACAGAGGATCGCGCCAGTTTTGCCGTCGGCGATGACCCATGTTCTGGCGGTGACGAACGGGGGACCGTCGAGCGAATCGGCTGGCTTCTTCTGCAGCACCTGAGCGTCAGCGACTTGGGGCTTGGGTCCATCCAGCTGTCGGTTTTTGTGCTGGCCGGCGGCTTTCTCGGCTTGCGTTTGGCTTCGGGCGCACCGCACCGGTTGTAGGTCCGAAAGCAAAACCGCCGTGCTCAGCGCGACAGCGATTAATGCGCGACTGCGCGGCGGACAGTCGATGTGCTCTTTCGTGACTGCTTTGGACGCGCCCATGGAATTCATGATGTTCGTTCCCTTTTTTGCTTAGTTGCTCGCCGGCAATTCCTTGACCGTGACATCGCCCAAGTCTCGGACTTCTGCAGGATGTTGAATGAGAATGCCATTAAGAACGCCGCCAGTGTCTAGCCGATAGTTTGCGCGGGGCTTCGTATCAAGGATGATACTGCATTTGATGCCTGGAATCAGGCCCACAACATGGAACCGGCCGTCAGCATCCGCAGTATACCGCGAACCCGCGGGCAAGACGCTGGCGCTAACGAATATGAGCTTGGCATCCGAGAGAGGCAGACCTTCATCGACAAATCGGCCCTTGACCGAGCCGGCGGACTCCAAATGGACCTCGATCGGCGCGTCGTTCTTCGCGTCCTCTCCCTTGATCAGCGCGAGGCGACTAGCTGGCGATCCTTTTGTTCGAAGATGCGAATTAAGCGCTGGCTCGTTAACTCTTTGGGAGCGTGCTAGAATCGCCGATCATGGACCGTCGAACCTTCCTTAATTGCTGTCTGGGAACCGCTTGGGCTACTCGTATGATCGACGTCACAGAGCCAGAAGACAAACTGGATGCCGCAGCGGACGCGTTGACCGGCGCGGTCGCCGCAGCACAGGTGGCCGGCGCGGTCCTCTATGTCCGGCATAAAGGTGGCGTGTTCGCCAGAGCCTTTGGAACGGCCCGATCGGTAGATGAACTCTTTTTGCTCGGTTCGATCTCCAAGACAATGACGGCCGCGGCCCTTATGACGCTTTACGATCAGGGTCGATTCCAGCTCGACGATCCGGTCCGGAAGTTCCTTCCCGAGTTCACCGGCGCGGCCCGCGACCGGATCACGGTGCGGCAGTTGCTCACACATGTCTCGGGCCTGCCTGACCAGTTGCCGGAGAATCAGGCCCTCCGCAAACGCCACGCCCCGCTCGCGGACTTTGTCGCCGGCGCCATTCGTACGCCGCTGCTGTTCGAGCCGGGTTCCCGATACGAGTATTCGAGCATGGCGCTTTTGCTTGCCGCCGAAGTTGCCCAGCGGATCAGTGGAACCGGCTTTCTGGCGTTCATCGACGACGCCGTTTTCAAACCGCTGGAGATGAAGCATTCGGCTTTGGGGTTAGGCCCATTTCCGCTTGAATCCGTGATGCGGTGCCAGGCCGAGCACGCCGCTCCGGAATCCGGCGCGGGAGACCCTACGGCCAAGGACTGGGACTGGAATAGTCCCTACTGGCGCCGACTGGGCGCGCCTGGGGCGGTGTGCATGCCTCAGCCCCCGACGTCGCACGATTCCTTGCCGAGTTCCTCGATCCGCAGGGAAAGGCGATCCGGCCGGAAACTGCACGCCTGATGCTCCGCAATCACAATCCAGCTGGGTTAACGCCGCGCGGCCTCGGTTTTGCGATCGGCTCCCATGCGGGCAGCCCGGGCTGCTCGGAGGCGACGTTCGGCCACGGCGGGTCGACCGGTACTCTAGCCTGGGCCGATCCACGAACAGGGACGATTTGCGTTGTGCTCACGACGCTGCCTGGTGGGGGCGATCAGCCGCACCCGCGCACGCTCGTCTCGGATCGCGTGGCCGAGGCTGTCAGCTGAACTCCGGCGGCTATGGGAATTCAGACACGAACGTCACGAGAAAAAGGGTTTCCTCGTCGGGTCCACCGTCTGTTTCGCTACCGAGCCCATGGACCGCGAGCTCCAAAACGCCGTACCGCCGGCAGATCTCCGCGATCCGGTCAAGGGGCAGTTTCATGGCAAGCTCTGGATTGACGTGTCCGATAGTCATCTCTTGTCTCGCGCGTGGGCTGAATCAGCATGCTGGTTCACGACCGAGCTGATTGGTTCGATGGCGTCATCAGAATCGGTGACTTCCAGAAAAGTCCACCGCCCGAATGTCGCCGTGCTTGGTTTGCCTGCCCGGTCCTCAACGCTCACCTTCGCGATCGGTTGAGCTCACTTCTGCGGGGCGGACTCGCGCTGTAGTGCGTGTCCTATCCTTGCCGCCACAACCTTTCCGACACTCGCTTCCGAATCAAGCCTTCAGGCCATGGTTCGCCTGGGGACCTCGTCGCGATCGAGGTACACGGGCCTCGGAACCGAGGGGACTCGCGGGGCGCCGCCACGCAGCCACCGGCCAATCCAAGTGCGGCGAACGCAGGCCTCGTAGGTGAGAAGGCTCCAGGCCAGGCCGATCGCAAGCGCGAGCAGGAACTTGACGGGACTGGGAAGCGCGACCAGGAAGAGGTCCGCCTGAACGAGCCCCACGACCGGGAAGTGAGCCAGGTACACCCAGTAGGAGGAGTCGGAGAGGTACTTGATCGCTCGGCCGCCATATCGTGCCAGGTGCGCGCACACGCCTAGCGACCCATAAAGCGTCAGCCAGCCGAAGAGCGACGCCGAGGCGACCGACACCCAGGCGGCCGATCCCGTCAAGGAGGCCGCGAGGTCGAGAGGCAGCCATCTTACCCGGACCAAGAGCGCGACGGCCGAGCCCGCGAGGAACAGCCAGGGCAGAGGCCCCCGGGTCAGCGCGGGCAAACGAGTCCGGCCCGAGTGCCAGCCCAGTCCCGCGATGAAGAACAGGCTGTGATGGAGCCAGCGGATCGGGTTGATCAGGAAGCTGTTCCGCAGGTCCAGGATGGGGTCGACGCCGTTCCACCAGTGCCCCAGCCAGAGGATCAGCGTGGTGGGTATCGCCAGCATCAAGGGGGTCAGGGGCGAACAGAAATGGCTCAGCACGCCATGCAAGCTGCGTGGCCGTTCCCGGCACCAGGATTGAACGACGCCCAGAAGGGCCAGCATCGGAATCAGGTAGGCCAGGAACCAGAGATGGGCCGGGCCGAACCGATTGGCCTGAATCTGACCGTCGGCGAAGCTCAGCGCGAGCAATTCGGCAACCTCACAACGGCCGGCGAGGTAGAGGCCAAGCATCCAGATGAGCACCGTGGGAATCAGGACCGCCGGAATCGCCGCCAGGAAGGGTAGGCCGATCCGGCGCACGCGATCCAGCGCATAGCCGCGCGTTCCCTTGACTTCAAGCACCGCCGCCGCCGCATAGCCGGCCAGCGCGAAGAATGCGGGCATGGTGGCACCGTAAGACCACCATGCGAATTGCTGGACGAATTCGGAACCCGCCGGTTCGTGCACCAGCCAGATCAGTCCCGGAATCCGAACCGTCATGTATGCGGCCGAGGCATGGAGGGCGACGACGGCAGCCATCGAGACCACGCGCAGGGCATCGAGCGCCGCCACTCGGTCGCTGGTCGGCGCATCCCGGCGAACGCGGGCCCTGGCGGCTGGCATGGCTCGTCTCCCTTCGGAAGTGACCGTCGCGCTTCTCGCTGACTCGGCACTCGGCCTTCGCAGACGCTTGCGTGCACGAATTTGCCAAACAATCCGGGCCGGTTCGCGAAATGAATCCGATCGGAGGAATTCTGCCGGTTCTTGCTTCGTTGACAGACCCTAGAACCTGTCGAACGGCATATGTCTCAGTCGGCGGCAGAAGCCCGGGCCATATCCACACGTTCTGGAAGGCAGCCATTCCACAAACTGAGCCAACGGCTGGTGACCGCACCCGGCGAGGTTGCTCGCCAGATTATGCAGCACGTCTACACAAAAGCAAATTTCCACTCGCGGCTGGACCACTCGGCGTCAGAGCATCCGACAATTGGCCGTCGTTGCCGAGGCCCAGGCGAAAGTGGCCACGGCCGAGGATAGCATTTCCTGCGAGTGCGCAGCTCTTGACAACCGTCGATTCCCTGCATATACATCTACCATGACCATCGAACATAAAAACTCTGCTGCGCCATGCCTCTGCAATGCCCTGCGTCAGGCGTCGCGAGCAGTCAGTCGGCTTTACGACGACGAATTGCGTGGCGATGGTCTGCGAACAACCCAGTACTCCTTGCTCCGCGTCCTTGAGAGGGCCGGCCAGGTGCGCCAGCGCGACCTGAGCGAACTGACATCACTGGACGAAACGACGCTCACGCGAAACCTCCGCCCACTCGCGGACGCCAACTGGATCGTAGTGCGCGGCGGCGACGATCGCCGTGAGAAAGTGGTCGCGATCACGAAGGCAGGCACCGCCAAACTGGCGCAGGCCCGTCCCGCTTGGGAGCGGGCTCAAGCGCGAATGCAGGCAATGCTGCCGGAGGGCGCATGGCAGGGCCTCATGACGATCCTCCCGGATATCGTGAGTTTCGCCGCACACGCTTGATTTTTTTGCCAAGATAGATGCATATACAAGTTCCGGCCGCGGCTGCGGGCTCGCGGTTTCCTTCCGCGGAGGTGCGATGGCAGCTCAATTGCAAGAAATGGCGCAGGCGGGCCGAAGCACGGACCGAGTCATGGCTTTGACGCCGCAGGCACGCAGCATGGTGGAGGGGCCCGTCTTGCAGACGCTCCTGCGGTTGGCCGCCCCCACGGTGGCGCTCATGCTGCTGCAGGGCGTGATCGCCGCCGGCGAGGCGGCTTTCGTCGGGCGACTGGGTTCGCACGCCCTGGCCGGCGTGTCCCTGAGTTTCCCGTTGGTAATGCTGATGACCACCCTGTCGGCTGGGGCTTACGGCGGCGGTGTCGCCTCGGGAATCGCGCGGCGCTCGGTGCGGGGAGGGATGATGACGCCACGGCACTGGCGGGGAATGCCCTTGGGATGTCCGCGATCCTGGGACTGATCTCGACTGGCACCATGTTCCTATGGGGCCGTGCCTTCTTTGCTGAGCTAGGTGCCACCGGACCGGCCCTGGAAGCCGCGACCCTGTATTCGAATGTGCTTTTCCTGGGAGCTGTCCCGTTCTGGCTTTTCAACGCCGCCGCCAGTGTTCTCCGCGGGGGTGGCAACGCGATGTACCCGGCCGCCGCAGGCGCCGCCGGGGGCGTGGTGACTCTCGCGGCCTCCCCGCTCGTCATCTTCGGCGCAGGCCCGATCCCAGCGCTGGGGCTCGCCGGGGCGGCCGGGGCCGTCGTCGTCTACAACGTGGCCATGGCGGCCACGCTCCTTAAAGCAGTCTGGGCAACCGGCTCGCCTACGAGGCCAGGCTGCCGTTTGCTTGTGCCGCGGCGACGTCACGCTTCGGCAATTCTGCGCGTCGCGATCCCGAGCGCGGCCAGCACACTGCTGACCAACCTAACGTTTATCATCCTGACAGCTCTGGTCGCCCCTTTCGGAACTGAGGCGACTGCCGGGTACGGTGCCGCAGGGCGTCTCGAGTACCTGCTGATCCCCATTGTGTTCGGTGTGGGCTCGGCGCTGGTTCCCTTGGTCGCCGCCAGCGATGGGGTAGGCGACGTTCAGCGCGTGCGCAAGCTGACCCGGGCCGGCGCTGCACTGGCGCGGGGACGTGCGGATTGGTCGGCTGCGCTGCGGCGTTGTTCCCCTCGGCCTGGATGGGGCTGTTCACCTCGGACGCAACGGTCGCGGCATTCGGCAGGTCCTACATGGTGCGGGTCGGACCGACCTACGCGTTCCTGGGAATGGGGCTGGCGCTTTACTTTGCAGCCCAAGGGCGGGGGCGGACAGCGCAGCCGCTCCTGGCAACTCTGACCCGGCTGCTCGTCGCCGGAGCACTCGGCTCCCTGGGTCTACGCATCTTCGGCTGGGGGATCGAAACTCTGTTCGGCCTGATGGCTTGCGGCCTCGTGCTTTACGGGATGGTCATGGTCGCGGTGATGCGTCGCGAACTTTGGTCGTACGCCGGCACGCTCCGCTGAGAGGGCCCTCTACACAAAAGCTTGCAAAGTGTCCGAGCCATGATCGCAGACCAGGTTGTGGCGACGGACCGGACGTGCGCTGTAGCATAGGCAAGCTGTCGCTTGGCCTGTTTCCTCTTTTCTTTCCTGGGGCCCGAGTCATGAGGCACGATGATTCTGCGTCCGTTTTTCCGTCCGCGACGCGACGCCAGTTCCTGAATCTGACCGGGGGCGCACTTGCCTCGCTGGCACTGTCGCCATATTTACGCGCCATGGGTGCGACGGACGCACAATCCTCACATCCTAGGTCGCCGATCCCGTTTCATCTCGGCCTGGCAAGTTATTCGCTGCGGAATTTCGATCTCGATCACGCGGTGGCGATGACACATCGCGTCGGGCTCGATCGCATCTGCTTGAAGTCGATGCATCTGCCGCTCGATTCCACACCATCCCAGATCGCCGCGGCCAGCGAGAAGGTCAAGAAGGCTGGGTTAATCCTTTACGCCGGCGGTGTCATTTCCATGAAGAACGAGCGCGATATTGTGCAGGCGTTCGAATACGCCAAAGCCGCTGGAATGCAGACGATCACCGCTGCCCCGATCCCCGAGGTCCTGCCGGCGCTCGACGAGCACGTCAAGAAACATGACATCAGTGTCGCGATCCACAACCACGGCCCTGGCGATCGGCACTTTCCGACGCCCCAGAGCGTCTACGACGCTGTCAAATCGCTCGATCACAGGATCGGCCTGTGCATCGACATCGGCCACACCGTTCGCATCGGAGCTGACTTGTTGGGCTCGATCCGGAGTTACGGAGACCGTCTGTTCGATCTGCATATCAAGGACGTGACCGCGGCGAACCCTCGAGGACAAGGGACACCGCTCGGCCGGGGAATCATCGACATCCCTGGCCTCGTGCACGCGCTCATGGACGTCAAGTTCAAAGGGGTCGCGGCATTCGAATACGAGGAACAGCCCGACGACCCGCTCCCCGGCCTCGCGGAATCCGTGGGGTTCATGAAAGGCGTTTTGGCGACGCTCTGACAAAGTCAGAGCGCGGTGTTCTTCCTCCTCGCCGCTCTCCGGCAGGGAGAGAGTGCGCGCAGAGCGGCTGAGGGGCCTCCTTCTCCTTGAAATCTGAGATCGCAGCATCTGCGTCCGAGTGCGTTCTGGCCAAAGAACGACAATCAAAATGTCGTGGTCTACGGACCCAAATGGGGCTGGAAGCGGCAGTATCACTGTAGACGCGTATCGAGTTTCGGAAGCTGCAGATGGCGGCGACTCGCAAGCTTTTGGCGCTCGAGGCGTTCTTACCTCCGACCAAGGCGACATCCCCGATCCCGATCGTGCCGAACGGGCGGATGTAAGATGATCGGTCTGCGCGCTCCACCATGATTGGCCTCCCTTTGCGGTTCGAGATCTCGATGCCGTCGTCAAAAGGGCGCGGCCCGCACTGACCGGCCGCGCCGTCGCCTGGTCTACTCAGTCGGCCCCCCCGGGCAGTGAAGGGCTTAAGCCGTTTCCCCCGTTACCGTGCTCGCCCGCGCGTGCCGCCACGTCCGGTACAGCATGCGCACGGCGTCAGCATCGAACCGGCCTGTTCGAGTTTTTCGATCAGCGCACGGATGAACCCTCACGACGTGCCTAATTGGCTCGGGCAAGAATTGTCTTGTTCGATGACCCGATAACGAAATTGGGATCTCAGCGAGCTGTCATCGTTCGATCGCCTTGTCGCGGTAGTGAACCCGTCATGTCATGCAATCGGCTCAGAAGGCTGCCACCGCTATCAAACCTCGAGCACGATCTTGCCGCGCGTGTGTCCGGCTTCACTGAGTTTGTGCGCCTCGAGGGCACGTTCAAGCGGAAATGTGCGGTCGATTGTCGGACGGAGGCGGCCTTCGTCGGCGAGACCACCTAGATACGCAAGGTCGCTCCCCTCGGGACGGACCATGACAAACTTCGCTTTCTTCACTCGTCTCAACAATCCCGCGATCGACTGCACGGGTAACGAAAGCAAAACACCTGGTGAAGGGAGGGTGGTGACATAGCACCCTCCCGGCTTGAGAAGGTGACGGCAGGCCCCGAAACTGCTCTTGGCGACGGCGTCGAAGACGACATCATACCGCTCCGGACGGCGAGTAAAGTCGTCTCGGGAGTAATCGATCACCGTTTCGGCCCCGAGCGACTTTACGAAATCGACGTTGGCCGAGCCGCAAACGGCTGTCGGCGCCGCCCCCAAGGCCCTGGCAATCTGGACGGCGAAGTGGCCAACTCCACCGGCGGCGCCGTTGATCAGGGTCGTACCCCCACTGCGAAGGCCACCACTGTCGCGCAACGCCTGAAGCGCAGTGCCGGCAGCAATCGGCAGCGAGGCCGCCTCGGTAAAGCTGAGCGACCGCGCTATAGGGGCCGTTGCCGATTCCTTCACTACCGCAAGCTCGGCATATCCCCCTCCCCGTTTCATGTCGACGAACGCGACAATCGCTTCGCCGGGCCGGAACCGTGTCACTCCTGCTCCAACGTCGACGACTTCGCCCGCGATGTCGCCGCCAGGGATATATGGGAAGCTAAGCCAAAGCACCATCCGCAGGTCGCCACGGCGGATCTTCCAGTCGACCGGATTAACTCCCGCAGCGCGGACCCGCACGAGGATTTCGCCGGCGCCCGGCTTGGGATCAGGCCGCTCGCGAACCAAAAGCCGATCCGGACGGCCGTAGCCTTCGATCACAATCGCTTTCATATCACCAATCCCCAAAATGCTTCGGCTAGCGAGTCCCGCTGGAAATAACATATCCTCGTCGTGGATGCACCTGTGCTGTGCTCTTGAGTGTGAAAAGCAAGTCCCGGACCTCCCAAGATTCCAAGCTGTTGCCCTGGATGATGCCGCTTTCCGGTTGGGGTCTTCCGTGGAAGCCGCGCTGTCCTCGACGGACTTGCAGCTCCATCGATACAATCCCGGAACGGCAGGTTGCTCCCAAAGAGCCAAATCCAAAATCGGGCTTGCTGCCGTGACCACAATTGCACTGACCGGGATCCGACCCATCGTTCGGGACACAACCATGCGGTACGCGATGAAGCAAAAGGTGTTCTGCTTGGGTGACGACTATCGCATCTTGGACCAAGATGGGCGAGATGTTTATCTAGTCGACGGCAAGGCTTTTGTTTTGTTGCACAATCGGCTCGTCTTCCTGGACATGGCCGGCAACGAACTTGCCGAAATACGCCAGAGGCTCCTGTCATGGGGACCCTCGTACGATATCCTCCGCGCTGGGGAAGTCGCCGCGACTCTCAGCAAACACCTTTTCACCCTGGCGTTCTGAAAGTTCACGGTAGTGTATCCCTTTTTCGGTGTCTTTCATTCGAAGACTCACGATCCCCGTTGCATTGCGGCGAGTTTGGCGAGATGGTGAGTTCGAGGCTCCGCTATGCCCATGACGCACGTTAATCGCAAGCGTGAAACCTACTACCTCCATGCTGGCACGACCAAGACGGGGAAGCCCAGGTATTGGTTTGCCAAGAGCGCCGAGGGCGATCTCGCCCAATCGATCCCCGAGGGCTATGAGGTCTACGAGAGCCCCGAAGGCCAAGTCCTCCTCCGCAAGATCGTGCCGCAACTCGTACTTCCGGCTGAGGTCGCTGTGGTCGAGGTCGGTTTGAAGCGATACGCACCGGGGCAGAACTGCATCGTTGATGTTCAGGGCAAACACATCGTGATCTACCATGCAGAGCCAATCAAACTCGATATCGAGGGTTTGAGCTTCGGATTGCTTCCGTTACCAACGATTTATCGAAGCTACACGAAGGTCATGCGATTCGCTCTACTGGACGACAAAAACCGGACGTTTCGTGTCCAGCGGTGGTCCTTCCGGGGCTCGGTCGATGGCTGGATCGATATTTGGGGACCGGAGAGTGAGGCGACGCTCTCCGATCTGGTCAAGAGGTTCTGCCCATATATCGGGCAGGAGTCGTTCTTCGAGTTGATGTAATCTCAGATCATTCGGGATCCGTATCACGAGCCTGACGGATTTGTTCGTTGCATCCGGCTCGACGTGATGGGCCGCCAGTCGCTGCAGCACACCGTTCGGGACGAAGCGAGGGTGGCCGGTCAGGAGGAAGAACCCCACCGCCCCCCAGGCTATGAAGGTCGCTCCGAGCGTCCGAGGGGTTCCGGCCGTTTGCCTGTTCCGGGGCCATGTACGCCGGCGTGCCCGCAGTCTCGTTCGGTCAAGCAGGGTCGCCGACTGGTTTGCCCGAGTCTCGCAGCTCCACCAAGCCGAAATCGAGCAACTTGGCCGTAGGGCGTCGCACAGCGCCTGCGCGGCCTGAGACTCAAGGTTGAACCCGGCCGCGCCTCGGACCTACCCAAGCTTCCCGTTCCGCCAAGCTCGAAGTCTCCCGTAATTTTGGAGCCGCTGTTCGGCCAGACGACGCCGAAACTGATTAGATGCCGTGACGGCGTGCCAAACCAACCTCTTGCGCTATCCGCTGGTGCCGCAGCCCCCCTCTTCCCGGGAAAGCCGCAATCGGCCCAGACGACAAGATTGGACCGGCGCGTAATGCATGCCCCTTTGTGCATGCGGCAATACTCTCGGTGCGACGATCCCCGCGATTCCGCGTACTGCGGCCCCACGCTCTGGGCGGACTCGGGGCCGTGTTCGTGGCGCTCGATAGTGAGCTGAACCGCGAGGTGGCGCTCAAGCAGATCCTCGACCGTCACGCCGACGACCCGGTCAGCCGCCAGCGAGCTGTGTTGTCGCTGCGACGCGCGATCGAGGGTGGATATCGCAACATCGCTAAATTGACCAACGACCCGAACTGGCATCCGATCCAGCATCGTCCGGAATTCCAAACTTTGCTATGCGACCTCGCCTTCCCGGCCGAACCGTTCGCGCGATGACGATTGCAAGTACAGCAGGCGCGTTCGATCCGATTCCGGCGACGGAAACTGGGACGGCGACGGAAACGCATGGCCTCATCGGGCCTGGATCTTCATTAGGAAGCCTAAAGCGCGGTATGCTCGATGAGGTTGTTGTGTCTGTTTCGAGACAACGCCTTAAGAGCGCGACATTTCTGTCTTATGATTATAAGAAGTGTAAAGGGTGAATATCGGGTTCGAAGCAGCGATCTTTGATCCATCGATTCAGGACTGAGGTCAATTCGGAACCGTAATGGCTCAACTAGCAACGACACTTTCCACCTTCATTTCTTCGAGTACGGAGGCGCGAACGTAGCGGCTGTGTCCCAACCGGTTCTCGTGGCCCCCGGGTTAAGGAAGTGAACTGTGACGCGTTCAGCACGCATGACAATTGCGAGGATGATGGGTGGCGTGCTTGTTGTGGCCGTTGGACTCGCCGCCCTCCGTTCTGGCTCGCACATATGGGCCGGCGCGGTGTTCTTGCTCGCGTGTGGCGTCTTGTCCCTCGCGGCCGTTGGCTCCGTCATTGACACCAGGGGCTGCTGGCGTACGTGGTAACAGAGACGCGAAATCCCGATGGACACGAGATCTCGCTCTACCTTGCCCCCGAATCCATCGATGAGATGGAGGAGACGCTTCAAAAAATCGTGAAGATCGATCTCGAGGGAGTCCCTTTGCGGACCACTCTTGATCTAGCCCTGAATCAGTGTGGACTCTCATACTCCGTCAAGGGCGGGGTGATCATCGTGGCCTCCGTGTTCGACAGCCCTGATCCGGTTCCGATCGCGAGCAGTGAGCCGTTCCTGGCAATTGGGCAGTCATTGCTGGCCCTGCTCGCGGCTGGAGTGGGCGGTGTGTCGGCCGCCCTCATCTACGACCCGCATACGACTCGTGAGACTTGACACTCGACGGGCTGCGCGTCACAGGAGCGTAAAAAGTGCTCAATAGAAGAAGCGACAGTCTGAGTTGAGACCCTCAAGAATACCGCTCCCGATTTCCGCTGGTTCGTCGCGGTACTGGTCTTCGAGTCCAGCATCAAAGAGAGGTGGGGAGACCCGAGCGTTGATATTCAGTTTCCCCTTATCTGCACGGCGGACGCGACTTCCGTCTACATGCGATCATAGATCGTCGGCAAGGAAGACGAGCGTGTTTACGAGAATCCCTACGGAGTAACCTGCGCCTGGACATTCAAGGGTTTGAAGGACTTTCAGGAGGTGCAAGCCGACGAGCTCGTTGACGGGGTTGAGATCTACGGTTTTATCGAATCCGGTAGTGCCAAAGACT
This sequence comes from uncultured Isosphaeraceae bacterium, assembly GCA_963850935.1. Taxonomy (GTDB): domain Bacteria; phylum Planctomycetota; class Planctomycetia; order Isosphaerales; family Isosphaeraceae; genus CAWFRS01. The sequence goes on along the minus strand of CAWKNT010000044.1, from coordinate 429,115 downwards.
ACGTTGTAGAAAGGAACCGCCTTACTGCTTTTTTCAACGGACCAGTCGATGCAAATGCGCCACTGTAGCCAACAGCACTGTAAAGCATGAGCTATAGTTGGCGCGGACATTCGGGCGCGGGACGATGGCGGAACGAGTGAACTAGAATCGGCGCGGACAGTCGGGCGATGGGCCATGCCGGGATCTAGAGTTAGTGATACAGGAAAGAGAATCACCACACGGCTTCGGGCCTGACACGACCGAGAGCCGGCCATGGCCCGATCTCGAGGGAAGCCCATTGATGCCGGCGCGTCGCTTGAGAGCATGGTTACTGTCCGCGCTCAGCCTGGCCATCACGTTCGTGCTGGCACTGGCGGTCTGTTTCATCGGCATGGTGTTGAGCGTGGGTTGGGTATTCGGGGATCCACCGACTGTCCAGCCCGGGTTCGTCGTCACCCTGGTGTCTATGCTGATCGTCGGTCTCATCAGCGTCGGCGTGTTCTTTGTGGTTTCCGTGGCGCTCCTGTCGGGGGACCGATTCGTCTTATTGCGGCTGGGAGGACGATCCTCACGTCTTGGTCTTGGTCTTCGTCTTCGGACGCTCGTCGGCTCCGTCGCGGCGATTTCCCTTTGCCTCGGCATGATCGTCTTCGCCGACCGGTCCTGGAAGACGTACCATACGGCACGAGCCCATGAGGCCCAGGCCACGACTTACCGATGGCTCCTGGGGGACTCGGATGCGGGTGGCCTCTCCTTGCCCTCTCCTCCCGATCCAAAGATCTGGAGCTCCTGGCGGCTCCGATACTACCGAGCGATGGAGCGCTACCATGAAGGATTGAGACGAAAGTACGATACTGCCGCCTATCGCCCGTGGCTCTCCGTGCCTTCTGACCCGCCGGAGCCCGTGGAGCCAGACTGGAGATTGGATGTTCTGGAAGACATATGGAAAATGCTCTGGGAAATCCTCCTGGCTTCCCGACAAAGTCGCTATACCCACATCGACCCGACGGCATGTAAAGCCTGATCAGTAAGTAGTTGGCGCGGACACCTGGACGCCGGTAGATGAGGGGAGCCCGGCCATGAGACATTTCACGATCCATAGGTTGATGCTCGCGATCGCCGTTATTGCCGTCGTCCTTGGCGCACTCATTGGTCTGGCGAGGATGGCCGACTGGCCAACCATTGCTGCTCGTTACTCCCCAAGGGCCCATTGTCAAAGCAACCTGAGAAGCATCGCTCTTGCCCTGTTGGAATATCTCAATGCTCAGAACGGTGAGAAAGCCTTCCCGAGCGGGACCTGTCCCAACCCAAGCTTGCCCCCTGAGAAGCGCCTCAGTTGGTACGCGGTGATTACGCCGTACCTGGATTATCCAGTCCTGGATGCCATAGACAGGATCCAGCCCTGGGATATCCAGTCGAATGATCTGGTCGGCTGCACTCGAATCGAGCAGCTCGTTTGTCCTACCTTAGCCGTGCCCCAGGGTGGACATCTGCCGACGCCGTATATCGGCATCGCAGGCCTGGGAACCGACGCGCCCTTCTTGCCGAAAGGCCACCCCCGTGCCGGCGTCTTCGGCTACGAGCGACGGACCACGCTTGCGGAGATTACCGACGGCGCCGCCCACACAATGATCGTCGCCGAATCAGGGCGCGTGCGCGGGTCGTGGTTGGCCGGGGGACCAGCGACGGTGCGCGGCCTCGATACAGCCGAACTGCCCTACGTCGGTCGCGGGCAGCAGTTTGGCGGGGTGCATCCTTCCGGCATGAACGCCGCGTTCGCCGATGGCTCGGTCCGCTTCGTGAATGATACGATCAACCCCCGTGTCCTTGAGGTGTTGTCCACCATCGCGGGGGGCGAGACGGTACCTCTGACTGTGCGACGTGAGTTCGCTGATTTCATAATACGGAATCGACCGGCCCAACCGCAGTTTCCGTAAAGGGTGTAGTATAGTTGGCACGGACAGCGTGGCGCGGGATTATGTCGGAACGTGGAACGGATGGGCTAGTGACGACATTTATCGGTGGTCTGACTCGCGCTTTTCCCGAGTTGAAGGACGAACCGATGGGCACGTTGACGATCCTCGAGGATATTCGCATTGCGACGCCTTGCCAGGCGAGCTGGGACGAGATGTCGGGCGACAACCGGGTTCGCTCATGTCCAACATGTTCGCGGGCAGTCTATAACATCGCCGCGATGACCTCGGACGAGGGCGCCACTTTGATCACCGATCGCGACGGCTGCCTTTGCGCGCCTCTTCCGTCGGGCTGACGGGATGGTCGTCACGGCCGACTGCCCGGATGTCGCGGTCGAGTCCTCGCCCGCGCAATGGCGGAGGGCTCACTTCCGGCGCACGCAAGCCCTGGCGCGTGTTCTCGTCGCCTTACTGCTCGTCTGGACCGGCATGAACACGCGCAAGACGCCCCCCTCGGGGCCCGGAGTTTCCTGGGACGACTGGGTCCACTGGGCCGCCGTCACCCTTGGACTTCGTCCGACCCCATCCCCCGCGCCAGTCTTCTCGCCGACGGTGACCATGGGGTCCGTTGCTTATTGATCGGGTGACGAACCGGACCGCGCATCGGGCGAAGTATCGTCGGTTCGGACGGGCGAGCCCGAGACGATGCGGGGAACCGGAACGCGTGGGCTAACTAACTTCCTTCCTTGCATTCGGCCGCTATCTTGCGATAACGCTCTATGGCGATCTGGAAGGTTCGCTCCGCTTCCGCGCGCTCAGCGAGGGCGATGGCGCTGCTCCGGACGCGCCAGAGCTGCTCGATGGTCCCAATGCACCAGAGAGCGCTTTGGCGGGAGGCTCTGATCGGCTGACCGGCGACGATGACGTTAACGGGGTTGGTGTGCATTTGCGGAAAATGTCGTAGCGCCACCCAACTACTTCTGTCGATCTGCACGTCGAACGTCAGATCGTGTTCCGTGTCGTCGGCGGGAACTTGATGCGCGGCCACGGCGTGGCCGTTGACAACCAATTCGACCAACCGCGTTTGTCCCTTGAGCATGTCAGCGCCGTTACTCGTTCCGAGCGGGGTCTGGGCGGCAAAGGCGACCTTGGCCTTTACCGTCACCACAGCCGGCTGCGCAAGATCGAGTTTGTCTCCCGCAGCTTTGCCATCGACTGTGAAAATCAAGGGGTGCGCGTAACCGTCCGAAACATAAAGCGCCCCTTGGCCAGACCGTCAGCCCAGTCCTTGAATTCGATGCGGTCCACCTTGCCAAGTTGAACGTAGACCCGGCCTTGCCCCACGCGGCTATCGGTGATACATGGGAAATCAGTTTCGCCGCTGGCCTTGAGCGGCAAGCCGCAGTTCATAATGTGGTACCAGCAATTCCATTCCGGGACGCGGGTTGTGTCCATGGCGCTGATGAAGTCGCACAGCCCCAGGACGCTGGTTACGCAGATCTCCTGAGCGCCAATGCCGTCCATGGGGGGGATCGCGAGGTTGGGAAGTTGGGTGTTCCAGATGCGCTGGACGCGGTTGACTAATTCCTGTTCCGTGACCACGCCGTCATTGTTGGCGTTGATCTTGGAGAAGGCGTCGGGCAAGAGGCCCCTGGCCGCTTCCGCCGGCGATAGCCCGCCGTCCTTGTTGGCATCCAGTTCAGCGATTATGCGCCTGGCAAGTGCCCGGGCGACTTTCCCATCGTCGTCGAAAGTCAGCCCGATCGCGGAGTGCGCATAGCCGGTATAGGCGCCCTGGTTTTTGGCCCAACGCATCAATGGCGTGGTCCAGGTCGGCCAGCCTTCCGTGGTACCGTTCGAGCCTGGATAGGTTTGGTCGCGCAAATTGAGCAAGCAAACATGGCCGAGCGCTTGCGAGCCGAAGCCGCTGACTTCGACGTCATATTTCAAAACTGTCAGAGGCTCGCTGACCTTATTAACCGTCGGTTCGAAGAATTGCCGCTGGAAGTCGTAGCAGGGTCCCCAGGTCAAGGTACAGCCGACATTCAAGGCTTCGCCCTTGACGTGCAGGAACATGTCTTCGGCGAACACCCCCTCTGTTGGGCTGGTATAGTGCGAGCAGCCGGCCGCATGAATGTGATGGTCGCCGCTGTAGTAGCCAAACTCCGCCGGGTGGACCCAGCGCTTGAGCGCGACCTTTATGGCGGCGGGGCCCTGGGCTGGGACCGTAATCTTGCGTTCCTGCTGCAAGTATTCCGGCCCACGTCCATAGAGCATCGTCAATTCGCCTGGCGGCAAAAGCACCATGCCCCCGTTGTGGCGGTAAACCTGATCCAGAAAGAAAAAGTCCGGGGCCAGGCGTTTGGCCTTGGGAGGGTAGACCCGGCCCGCATGGTCCTTGAAGGTGAAACGGCCGGTCGTCGGTGTGCCGTCTACATCGCTCGTGAATAACTGGACCGGCGCTGCGGGGCGAATGTCGAACAGGATCGGCACGTCGCCGCGGAAGCCCAAGTCCTTGTCGCCGACGTCGAATTGGAGCACGGCCTCACGTTTGCCGGCCTGGCTGACGTGGATCAAGGCGAGCGCGTACTCGACGTTGAGGCCGCTCAGCTTGTCAGTCAGAGGATTGGCGGTCAACATTTGCACATCCAGGAAGCGGTCCTTGAGGTCGACTTCGTTGATCTTGCCGGCTGGACTCCAGTTATAGACGCGCAACGCTTGCGGGCTTTTTATTTGGAGCGACTTGGTGACCGTGGCTTCGTTGATGATTTTGATGAGCACGGGCGTGTAGCCGGCTTGCTGAAGAGTCGCCGCCGCCGGTCCGCGCTTCGCCTTGACGCGCGCTTCGGGATTGATGTTCACCACAATGAGGACGTGGGGGTCGAGAATTTCCTGAATCTTGGCCGCGTCTTGAGTTTTGAGGACAGCGCGCAACGTTTGTGTAATATCCGGTGGCAGGGGTGTGCCGAGCGAGTCCAAAGCCTGGAGCACCCGGGATACGTTGCTGGCAAGCGGCTGACCTTCGACCGGAACCGAGCCTAGATTGTGGGCATCGGTCGCGGGAGGCTGCGATGCCTGCTGATCGGCAGGTTCCGATACCTGCTGATCCTGGGCCTTCAGAGTCAAGAGCGGCCGGTCATCCGCTTTGGTGAAGCGCACACATAAGGCCCACTCGTTGTTGAGGGAGACGACCTTGGCGACCAAAACGTTGATCCCCTGCCGCAGGGTGACTTGCGCGACGTCCTGGTCCTTTTTCAGTGCCCGGCCATGCGGGTTGTTGAAGACCTTCTTGCCGTTGAGATAGACCTTGCACTGGTCGTCGCTGCCGATCTTCATCTTGATCCCATTCAGTTCCCTGGGAGCTACGATGTAAGAGACAGCGTAAGCGATGCTGTTGTTATTCGCCCGATTCAGAATCTCGTTGAAGTCGAGCACGTAGCTGGTGGCCGTCATCTTCGCCCAGACCAGTTCCTTGTCCCCGATTCTCACTTTCTCGCGAGCTTTGGGCTCAAGACTGGCCTCACCCTTGATCTGTTCCCTGTTGAAACCGTCGTCCGCGCTGTCGTTGGCAGCGAACGGAATGGGGAGGAGGAGGAGCCATTGCCGCACGAAGCCCTCCTCGTCGATACCGGACTTCTCGGCCGCTGCTTCCTTTCTGGCAACGGCCCCCTGGGCTGCCGAGGCCCGGAAAGCCGCCAAACCGGCGCCGACGGCGCTGCACGTAAACAAGAGCACTGTTGCCGTTTTCAGCTTGGTCATGAATACTGTCCCTTCAGTGGTCGTCGACCACTCATTACACTGGCGGCGAATCGAAACTTGAATGCGATTCTGACGGATTTGCGAAAGCCATACGCTAGACCTAAACCGTTGGAATCTGTCCCTCGCCCTGCACTGAGGGCATCAAGGCGAGCCTTCCGGCGATCCACGGCGTACTGCGGCTCGGACAGAGGCTCGCCCTCCCGGAATTACGCACGGCCGTTGAACACTCACCTTGCGAACGGCCACCTTTGACAGCCAATTATACGGTTAGATAATAAGCCAATGATGACGAAGTATCAGCCGCGTTGGGCAATAGAATACCGGGAGGGTTGCGGATGATCGCGTACCGCAGCATAATCCTCTTCGCAGGCATCGTGGCGGCCAGCCTGACCCGCGCAGCCGCCGGGGCCGATGACAAACCGACGCTGGAGGCGGGAACCGCTCAAAAGGACTACGCCGCAGAGCTGCCGCGAATCCCGCTGAAAGATCCGACCGAGGCGCTCAAGGCGTTTACAGTCCGCCCCGGCTTCCATGTCGAACTGGCCGCCGCCGAGCCGCTGTTGCGCAGCCCCGTCGCGATCGACTTCGACGAAAACGGCCGGATGTACGTCGCCGAGTTTCCCGAGTACAACCAGGCCGCCGTCCCGAAGCCCAGCGGTAAGGGCTGCATCCGCCTCCTTGAAGACACCGATGGCGACTTTGTTTTCGACAAGAGCACCGTCTTCGCCAGCAACGTGCCGATGGCCAGCGCCGTCGCCTGCTGGGACGGAGGTGTCTATGTCGGCTCCGCGCCCGACCTGTTCTACCTCAAAGATACAGACGGCGACGGCAAGGCCGACGTGCGCCGGGTCGCCCTGACCGGCTTCGGCAAAGACGTCGCTGGTGAGGGGATGCTCAACTCGTTTCGGTGGGGCCTCGACAACCGGTTTCACATCTCGACCAGCCTGGACGGGGGTGAAGTTCTCCCCGCGGACCAACCCGGGGTGAAGGCAATCTCGGTCCGCCGCCAAAACCTCCTGTTCGACCCGCGCGGTGATCGGTTCGAGCCGACCAGCGGCGGCGGTCAGCACGGAATGAGCATGGACGATTGGGGACGGAGCTACGTCTGCGCCAACAGCGACCCGTTCCAGCTCGTGATGTACGACAGCCGCTACCTCACCCGCAATGCGTTCCAGCAGGCGCCCCCAGCTGCGGTCAACGTCGCCCCGGCCGGGAAGTACACCAAGCTCTACCGGGTCAGTCCCGTCGAGCCCTGGCGAGTACTCCGCACTCGGCTGCGGAGCCAGGGGATCGTGAAGGGATCGGACGAAGGGGGTTCGCCGTCTGGCTTTTTCACTGGCGCCACAGGCGTGACGGTCTACCGCGGCGACGCGTTTCCGGCCGAGTTTCACGGAAACCTGTTCGTCGGCGACGTGGCGAACAACATCGTCCACCGCGCCCTCCCGCTGCCGCGGGGCTTGCTGGTGACGGCCGAGAGTACCGAGAAGGGTCGGGAGTTCCTCGCCTCGCGCGACATCGGCTTTCGCCCCGTGCAGATGGCCAACGGACCAGACGGCTGCCTGTGGGTCGTCGACATGTGCCGCGAGCTGATCGAGGGGGCTGCCTTCCTGCCGCCGCAGATCCTCAAGCACATGGATGTCGGCAGCGGCGTCGACCGCGGCCGGATCTGGCGCGTGGTGCCTGTCGGGTACACGCCGAAGCAACCAAAGCTGGGCAAAGCAACGACGGCCGAGCTTGTTGCCTTGCTTGGAACACCCGAACGGGTGGCACCGCGACACGGCCTCGCGACTCTTGTACCAGCGGCAGGACCGGTCCGCCATCGAAACGCTGCGGCAACTCGCCGTGGCCTCAAAGTCGCCGCTGGGAAGAGCGCATGCGTTGTGCACGCTCGCCGGGCTGGGCGCGTTGCGCGAGGGTGACGTAGTTGCCGCCCTGAGCGATCTGGAACCGCGAGTTCGCGAACACGCCTTGAGACTGGCAGAGCCCTTCTGCAAAGACGAGGCGCGTGTTCAAAAACGGATGGAGGATTTGCTCGGTGACAACGACCCGCTCGTCCGTTACCAGTTGGCGTTTTCGTTGGGTGCGATGCAGGGCACGAAACCGGCACCCGCACTCGCCGCGCTGGCGTTTCGCGACGCGGCGGATCCCTGGATGCGCATGGCCATTCTCAGCTCGGTCTCGGCCTGCACCGGTGAGGTCTTTCACCGGCTGGCAGACAATGCCGGATTCCGCTCAACGCGGCATGGACAAGCCCTCTTGACCGCGCTGGCGGCCCAGACTGGAGCCGCCGACCGCACAGACGACCTGGCGGCCGTCCTGAATGAGCTGGATGGCTCACTTGCCGGAGATAAGCCTCTGAGTGGTGACATCGTCGTGGCGCTCTTGAGCAGGGCGTCTGCCGCGTCGCAGGCCCAACTCAGGGCAGCGGGCGGTGGCCACGCACGAGCGATCCTCGCCGAAATTCTAACCGGCGCCCGCGCGACCGCGGCCGACCTATCACGGCCCGCCGACAAACGGGCGGCCGCCACACTGTCGTTGAGATTTGCGACCTTCGAGGACGTGAGGGAGCTGCTGGCCGAACTGCTGGGCACGCATCAGCCGCCGGTCGTACAGACGGCCGCCATCGACACGCTGGCCCGCTTCGACGACATCCGAATGGCTTCGATCCTGCTCCGCGCATGGTCAGAGTTGAGCCCCAAGTTGCGTGCAACAGCGGCCGAGGCGCTCTTTGCCAGGCCTGGCTGGGCCCAAGCGTTTCTCGACGCGGTCGAGAAGGGCGCCGTCGGCCGTGCCGACGTCGACCCCTCGAGGCTAGAGTTACTCAAGAAGTACCCGGCCGCCGCGGTGCGAGCGCGCGCAGTCAAGATTTTCACCACGGCACAGCCCCGGCGGCAGGACGTGGTCGAAGCTTATCAGAATTCGCTGCGGATGAGCGGAGACCGCGAGCGCGGCAAGGCTGTCTTTAAAGAGCAGTGCTCGGCGTGCCACCGACTCGAAGGAGTCGGCCGGCAGGTCGGCGCCGATCTCGCCGCGATCCGCGACCGTGGAATCGACTCGGTGTTACTCAACATACTCGACCCGAACCGCGACGTGATGCCGCAGTACCAGAGCTACGTCGTGGCCACGACCAGCGGTCGCGTCGTCACCGGGATGATCGCCGATGAGACGGCCAACAGCGTGACGATTCGCCAGCCCGACGGCGGTGATGAAACAGTCCCACGCCATCAGATCGAAGAGTTGCGCAGCACCGGATTGTCGTTCATGCCGGAAGGACTGGAGAAGCAGATCAACGTGCCGGCGATGGCGGATCTACTGGCGTACATAAACTCCGTGAAGTCGCCGTGATGCCTTCGCACCGTCTAAACGGCCTTGCGTGATTCCGGGAGGGCGAGGCTCTGTCCGAGCCGGATGGCGCCGTGGATCGCCGGGATGCGCCCCTGCCAGGAACGCGCATGGCCAATAAGAAGACAGTCGTCGCCATGTTGGATCTCCGTGGTCTGCTCGTTGATCAGCATGTTAAATCGTCGTGATCGGCCGAATTGCGACGCGCCATAGCGCATCAATCGCCCGATCCGCCGAGAAGTCGATTCCCGCCTCTTCGAGCCGGCGAGCCAGAAGCCGCTGCACCAACAGCGCCAGGGCGGCCACGTCAATATGTGCCTTCACTTGTGTCTCGATCTGATGATGAATCGGCCGCATGGCCAACACGTCTTTGAGCTGACGGAACCCCCTTTCGACATCGCTCAAGTCCTTGTAGAAGATTGTCCGCCTTGTAGCGCTCATGATGCATTACCAGTCCGACAGCTCGGGGAGCCTGACGCTCGAGGCCACCAGCGGGGTGGCGACGATCGACGCCGGGGGGGCGCAGGTTCGGGGGCGTGTCCGGAGCCTGGTCACCCCGATCACAGGCTGACCGACGAATTGATGGGGACGGCCCCGGCCGCGTGGTCAACACGCTGTCCGACCCGTCGACGGCGACGGCCGGCGTAACCAGCCTGCGCAGCCCAGACCTGTGCGGCGTGTACCAGGTCGCCTTCAGCCCCGACGGTGCGCCCTGGTGGTGACCACCAGTGATCGTCCGTCTCCGGCCGTGCATGTGTGGGACCTGCGCCATCCGCAAGCACCTCGCCGCTCGGCGCAACACGGACCAACCCGCCATCCGAGAGCGGTTGGGAATGTGCTGCAACAACCGAGCCTGGGAGCTTCTGCGCCAGCAGGTGATCGACGGTTCGCGCTGGATTTCGCGGGCAGCGTCGAACGTGACGTCGGAGAATTTCCCGATTCGATCCGCCTTTATCGGTCACTCCAGCGACGAACATCGCGATTTCGAGATGATCGAACGCGATTATGTGTCGGTGGGTGGGAAGCTCGAGGTGATTCGACTTCATTATTGAGATCAACCGGCAGCTCAACGAGCAGGGTTTGGACCTGACGCCGAATGCAACGCTCAGTTTCGACTGCATCAGCGACGGCGAGTTCCCGATCGAAACGAGACGTAAAGCTTTCACCCGGTCGAGGCACTCATGCTCGGCAACGTCCCGTTGTTGCCGATGTTGCTTCACAATTTCAGCATCGATGCTCTCTTTGTTTTGCCCGTCTTTAGCATCGTCTTCAACAACATCGGACACTCGAACTACGACTTCCTGCCCGATGCCGAGCGGGACCGATGGTTGCTGAACGCCGCTCGCCGCCATCATCTGCACCACGCTTGCTATCACGGGAACTACGGGTTCATGTTCCCGTTCATGGACCGTGCGTTCGGAACGACGCTCTCGCCCGATGCGGCGCAGGCCCAGATTGCTCGTCACCTCGACCGGCACGGCGGCGGTACTGCATAACGCGCGGGATTGGCATGCGCGCCTCTTGAGTTTCCCCGCTCGATCGGGTCGCTTCGACACATTTGGGATATCCGGGAAGACGTCGAGGCCTCGCGCGGTCTGTCGGGTGTGCACACGTTGGGTTCGGTCCGTTGCAAGTTGCGTTCCCGTGCGCGATCCATCGGCCGTGCGCACATCATGACCGGTCCATCCGATGTGTCGCGTACGACAAGGTGGCGGCGCCGTTCCGCAAGCCCGCCACAACGCAGACTGCGGCGTTGACTGATCGGGTCCGCGAGCTTGCGGATTACGTGGCGGCTGAAGGGTTTATTGCCAGCAAGAATCTCGGAAATCGTGGACTTGGAGATTGTGGTGTCCGCGCGCAGTTGCGCCTGCGTCACACTCTTTGCTTCCATCAAATGGCGAGGCATCTCGGCTTCTGAGGCGGGCTCTATTGCAAAGCATTCGTCCTCGTAAGCGGCAACAAGTTCACTGAGATTATTGCCAGGCGTGCCGTCGGGCGTGTCGCTGGCGACTGGGCGTGAAGTCGTAGACATCGTACATGTCGATAGTCAATTGCCCAGCACGCGGGCGAAGAGTTCGGCGAGCGGGGTTTCATAATGCTTCCACCGCGCGACCGCCTTGCGATAGAGCGGTTGCCTGACCTGCGTCACGCTGGCTGTGCGGACCGGCCGCGAATTTTTGTGGAACTCCAGGCACGTTGGCTCCCAGTCCAGACCGCACGCGGCCACCAGCCGTCGCGCCTCAACCTCGCAGTCGTCGATGAGCTTCTCATACCAAACCTCGTGCATGGGCACCGGCAACACGTTCCGCCAGTGAGCCATCACGCGGTCGTGCTCGCGGATCCGGCACGCCAGGTGCCCCTGGTCATTTGCCCAGCGGATGCTACGGAAATTCGTCATCCAGCACGAGAGCGCCACATCCCTCGCGTCGCGGCGGACGTGGATCAATGTCGCCCGAGGAAATACGATCGCGAGCAGGCCGAGATAAAGGTAATTGTCCGGCATCTTGTCCACGATCCGCTCAGGAACGGGCCCCGAACAAGCGCGCGACCAAATCTCATGAAAGGCGGTTTGATAACGCCGGCTCAAGCTCGCGCACCGCCCGCTCGTCGAGGGCGGCCAGACACGCCTGCAATCCGGCATCACGCCCGACCACCGCGGGAATGGCGTCGAAGGTCTGACGAACGAGCCGAAGCTCGCCGGCGCCGTCGACACACGTGTGGCTGGCAAGCATTTGCTCGACCAGCGTGGTCCCGGACCGCGGCATGCCAAAGACAAACACCGGCTGGCGAGTCTGGTCGCCGACTCCGGCGAGGCGGTCGAACAGTTCCGCGGTAAAGCCTTCGATCTGCCGATCGACGAACCGGCTGTGCTCGGCGGGATCGTAAACCCGGTTTTGTTTCTTCCGCTGATTCAGGGCCAAGGCGTTGGCTGACGCCAAGCAGGCAGCGGCCTCGGTGTATTCGCCGCGTGCGTCGCAGACTTGGGCACGACCGAAGAGTAAATTCGCTCGGGGCCAGCCGTCGAGGCCGGGGGCGTCGAGGCGAGCGCGCATGGCATCCCGGTCAGCGTCCGGCAAGTCACCGCGCAACAGCGCTGCCAGACAGGCCAGTGGGCCCGGCGCTTTGAGGTCGACCGCCCGGGCGCGGCGATAGCTGGCCTCGGCGTCGGCCATCGCGCCTTGCTCTTCGTAAAGTGCACCCTGTTTGAGCAGCGTGTTGACGGAGTCGGGATCGAGCTCCAGGGCCCGGCTGTAGCAGGCGGATGCCTCGGTGAGCCGGCCCTCCTCCTGCAGTGCCCAGCCCAACTCGGTGTGGGACTCGGCCTGCTCGGGCTCGAGAGCGACAATCCGCTCACAGCAGGGGATGGCGGCTGCGTAATCTTCGTCGGCGGCATGGGCGTTTGCCTTGATCTGCCAGATCTCGACGTCGTCCGGTGCCAGCTCGAGGGCTCGCTGAATACAAGCGATGCCCTCCGCCAGCTTGCCGTTCCAGTGCAAAGCGAGGCCGAGATTGGCGTGGATTCGCGCATCACCCAGACCGGGGGACAGGCGAAGCGCTTCAGCATAAGCGCTGCGAGCAAGAGCCCATTGCTCCAGATCACGGTAGGCATTCCCGAGATTGTTGTGAGCGGCCGCCAGATCGGGTTGCAGCCGCACGGCCTCCTCACAATGTTCCAGAGCCTCCTCGGCCCGGCCCGCCTCGACGAGCGCCTGGCCCAGGTTGGCACGGGCCAAGGGGAGGGCCGGATCACGAGCGACGGCCGCACGAAATGCCTCGAGCGCCTCATCCTTTCGGCCCAGTTCCCGCAGCACGGTGCCGAGGTTGTTCCGGGCCAAGGCGAACTCGGTTCGGGCATCGAGGGCCGCGCGAAACTGCTCGCTCGGCCTCGGCGTGTCGTCCCAGAGCGTGCAGGGCTAAGCCCAGGTTGTTGGCCGCCTCGGGATAGCGCGGCCTGAGGCGCAAGGCCGTGCGACAAGATTCGATCGCCCGTTCGTGCTCGCCCAGGCCGCGGTAAGCCTCGGCCAGGTTGGCGTGGAACGCGGCCGTGTCCGGCCGCACGGCCGCGGCCCGGCTGATCAGCTCGACGGCTCGGCTGGAGTGGCCACACTGATGATGCATCACGCCGAAAAGATTCAGGGCTTCGGCGTTCTCCGGCTCACGAGTCAAGATTTCGTGGTAGCAACGAGCCGCATCCGCGTAGCGGCGCGCCTGGTGGAATTGAAGCGCGGTGGTCAGGTCTGCATTCATGGGGAATTCGCTCCCGAAATTGCCCCGGGCATCAGTTCCCCGATGAAAACCCGCTCAACTCCCGGCGCGCTACTTTTGGACAGGCCGCAATCCAGACTTCAGCACGTGGTCGACGGCCGCGGTATGCAACCTCGTGGGCGTGTGCGGCGTCACCACCTTGACGCCTGCCCTGGCCGCTTTCGGTGGATCGAGAAGACCACGCGTCGGCAGAGTGCTGGCCCGACCTGCCAGATTCCTCCACCTTAGCGTCGTGCGATAGTTACTTCCAGGATTGCCGTTTCCCGCCCCGTCAAGGAGCACTCCCGAGGTATCTGTGACCCCGGAGGCCGTCTCTCCATTGATCAAGAGCATGTAGGTCCAATGGAGGTTTAGCCGCGCGGTCGGGACCAGAGTCACGCTGTCGGCGGCAGGGTCGTAAACAGCCGATTCGATGTCGATCCGGTTGCTGCTGTGCCCTAGCGGGCCGACGGGACCGGTAATCGTGTAGTTCGCGACGTTCTCGGCCGAGGTCGGGTCGAGCGGTTGGTTGAAGTCTATGAGCAGGTACGTCCACTGATCGTGGTACCCATACCGCAATACGTCCGTAACGACGGGTCCATCGGCCGGCACACCATTGACCGTCCCGCTGACCGTCACGTCTTGCGCGGTCGCCCCGGTACTCGTATCGGAAATCGAGCCCGTGATGGGGCCCGTGACCGCCGATGGGCCGATCCGCGCCTCGATCGTCGTGCTGCCCAATGTACCCTGCGTCTCGGTCAATGTCAGTGACGAGCTCCACGTGGCGCCCCCGTTGTCGGAGACCTGAACACCCGAGGGCGCGGTCACGGTGACGTTGGCGGTCAGATTCGCGCCGCCAATCGTGTAACTCTCCGCCGTTCCGGCCGTCCCCATCGTTGTTGCCCCCAGGTTCAGAGAGCTCGGGCCGATGGTGATTGTCGGCGTGGGAATATTTTGCGTGCCGCCAAACGCCCCGATGTTGGGCGCGGCCCCACGCAAGAAGCCGCGCTGGTCGGTGGTGACCGGCGTGGTCGTGGCCGGGAAGTCGGCCGTGATCCCCGTGGCGACGGCCGGGCTGGTCAACGATAGCGCCAGCGTTTGCGTGGGCCCGCCATTGGAGGCCAGGGTTTCGACCTGGGGATCAACGCCGATCTGCATGCCCGGCCCACTCGCAGGTAGGCCGGTGCCGCTCGAGGGGCTGTTGTTGCTGATCAGGTCGTAACTGGCTGTCAAGATGGGGGCCGAAGCGTCGCCAGCGGAGCTGGCCGCGATATCGCTGGTGTTTGCGCTTGTCTGGCCGAGGATATCGTCGACGAACGCCCCGCTAAGACTCCCGTTACCACGGATGCCGGAGCCGGTGTCGGTGAGGACGTAGACGTCGGTGCCGTCAACGTGAAAGCCGTTTTGGTTCGTCACGGCGGTGTTGCCGCTGAAGGTGTCGAAGGTGGCGTTCAAGGTGCCGTTGACGGCGAAAACGGCGCCGCCGTAGCCGAAGCCATTGCTGCTGGCGGATCCGGGATTGCCCGAGCCACCCAAGCCTCCTTCCGCGGCGTCGCCGGTGAAAGTGTCGTTGACGAGAGTGAGTGAGCCGCCATTGCTGAAGATGCCGCCGCCCAAGCCGGCTCCGCCGCCGCCTCCTCCGCCAGTTGACGCGAAGGTTCCGTTGCCACCGTTACCGCCGCCGAAGCCGCCGGGGCCGCCGCTGTGGGTGAAGGCGCCGCCACCACCACCGCCGCCGCCGAAGCCGCCGGGGCCGCCGGCGCTGTCGTCGCCAAAACCGCCGCCACCACCGCCGCCATAGCCGCCGCCGTGGCCGCCGCCGGCACCACCGCCGTTGAGCCCACCAGTCCCGCCGACCTGGCCGGCGCCGCTGAGGCCGCCCCCGCCGCCGACAGCGTCGTTACCGTTGCTTAATCGGGCTGCGCCGCCACTGCCACCTGCGGCCATGTCGTTGGTGAACGTGACCCCGTCCGCTGTGAAGGAACCGCCGTCGTCATACACCGCCCCGCCCATCCCCGCGCCTCCGCCCCCGGCGCCGCTGAAGCCGCCGGCACCGCCGGCGAAGCCCTGGGCCAGCCCACCCGAGACCGTCAGGTCTTCGAGCGTCAGCGAGGCGGTGCTGGTCACGGCAAAAACACGGATCGCGCCGGAGCCGCTGATCGTCAGCCCCGGTGCGCCGGACCCGTCGATCGTGATATTAACGCCGCTCCCGGAGATGACATAAGCCGTTGGGCCGTAGGCGGAGCTCGGGTCCATGTCGCTCGCGGTCAGCGAGATCGTCGAGTCTGTCCGGCAAGACGAAATCGATCTGAGCGTGCGAATCATCGCTGCTGATGGCGGCCGCGATGGCGCCGCCTAAGCTGTCGGCACCGCTGTAATTGGTGTTCGTGACCATGTAATTGCTCAGGAGGCGGCGGTCCTCCAGCCGATCCAGTCCGAAACGGGCATCGCGGCGTATGCGCGAACGGTTGATCTTCCCGAGGCCACTCTTGCCTCGTAACTGGCGATCCGAGCGAATCCGGTGCATGAAGATGGACATGAGAGGCTCTCCGGAACAGGGAAGGTAACGCCTCAATCGTCGTCGCAAAAGACAATGCGAGTGCACCGCCAACAGCCCCGGGGACAAGGGCTGAACGTGGTTCCTGGCCACGACCGGTGTCCGTGAATCAAGGCACGATCGGTCATGCCCAAGGGTCAATGCGAATTCCGTCGCCCAAGTCCGCCAATTTTTTTGCGAATCCCTCAGCCGCTCCGTGGCCGGAGCGTTTGGGGCGACCCGGCGGAATCCATGCTTGCATACTCCGGGAATACGAGCCACACTGGGAGAGACAGGACGTCTCTTGGCGGCGCTGACGGCGCTTGGGGAG
This sequence comes from uncultured Isosphaeraceae bacterium, assembly GCA_963850935.1. Lineage (GTDB taxonomy): Bacteria > Planctomycetota > Planctomycetia > Isosphaerales > Isosphaeraceae > CAWFRS01. The sequence goes on along the minus strand of CAWKNT010000044.1, from coordinate 413,010 downwards.
CAGGCCGTGCATTGGCGTATGAATGAGATCACCCGCATACTCTCGACCCTCGACGAGGGCGACCCGCTCGAGTCCGATCGGCTGCTGCCGCTTGTGTACGAGGCGGCTCAAGGCCCTCGATCTTTCCACGCGAAATGCGGAGCGCGTGTGGGCGTATGCCCGGTCGTTCCTCTGAATCGAGCTAGGTGACCCAACCGCGTGAGGACGGCCGGCGGCCGAGATTGCAGCCAGAAAGTCGGCAAATCACGATCCGGGATTTCGGACCGGTTGTTGGCGACCGCAGAACATGACCTGATGGGATGCATCGCTGCCATGACGGAACGCGATATCTTCGTCGCTGCTCGCGAAATCGCCGACCCCGGCGAGCGCGAGGCGTACCTGGCTCGGGCCTGTACCGAGGCTGGTCAGAGAGAACGCCTGGAGGCCCTTCTCAAGGCGGAGCCGGGCCTCGGGGCGTTTCTCGAAGTACCGGCGTGCGCGACGGAAGCAATCGGGATCGAGGAGCGCCCCGGCGCGATGATCGGCCCGTACAAGCTGCTGGAGGAGATCGGCGAAGGGGGGATGGGCGTGGTCTACATGGCCGAGCAGGCCAGGCCGGTGCGCCGCCGGGTGGCCTTGAAGATCATCAAACCGGGCATGGATACGCGCGATGTCATCGCCCGATTCGAGGCAGAGAGGCAGGCGCTGGCCCTGATGGACCATCCCAACATCGCTCGGGTATTCGATGCCGGCACAACACATGGCGGTCGGCCCTACTTCGTGATGGAGCTGGTCAGGGGCACCCCGATCGTCGACCACTGCGATTCTCAGCAGCTTTCGACCCGCGACCGGCTGGAATTGTTCCTCTCGGTCTGCCACGCGGTGCAACACGCTCATAGCAAAGGGATCATTCATCGCGATCTCAAGCCCTCCAACATCCTGGTCGCTCCCGACGACGCCGGCGCCGGGGGTGGTCAAGGTGATCGACTTCGGCGTCGCCAAGGCCGTCGGCCAGCGGTTGACGGACAAGACGATCTACACGCGGTTCACCCAGATGATCGGGACGCCGCAGTACATGAGTCCGGAGCAGGTCGAGTTGAGCGCGCTGGATGTGGACATTCGCAGCGACGTCTACACCTTGGGCGTGCTCTTGTACGAGCTCTTGACCGGCACAACGCCCTTCGATCGCCAGCGATTGGCCGCGGCCGAGCAGCAGTTTGGCCTGGCGCAACGGTCGGAATCCAACGCCCGCCAAGCCCAGGAGATAGCCCAGCGCGAACGGCAACAAGCGGTGACCAACCTGTATCACGCCCGCGTAGAGGAAGCAGCTGCACTGCCCGCGCCCGCGGCATGGGCTACCGGACGCAGGTCTTTAACCTGCTCAAGCAAGCACTAAAGCTCGATACCCCCGACAAGGACATCGACCGGCTCCGCGATGAAGCGGTCGCCTGCCTGGGAGATTTTGTCGGCCTGGAGCCGATCACCTGGGAAGACTTTCCGGCCGGCATCCGGAAGATTGCCCTCACGCCGGACGGAGCACAGATCGCCATCGCCCTGGACAACGGCACGATCCAGCTGCGTGACGTCAGCACGGGCGGTGTCGTCGCACAGCTCAGCCAATCCGCGGTCGGTCTGGGTATTGACCCGGCCAACCGATGGCTGGTCACCGCCGGGGCCGACGGGACAATCAAGGTATGGCCAGACTGTGGAACAGCAGGGGGGCCCCCCGAACAGACCATCATGATGCGTGCTGATCTGGCAGGGATGGCGCGGAACGGAAGGTTTGCGGTCGCCTATTCGCAGCAGAAGGACGGTGGACTGCTTACTCTGTGGGACGTGGCACGTCGGGAAGTCAAGGCGCGGCTCAAGGTCCGTTCCAGGGAGCCAGTGGGACCAGTCCATGTGAGCGACGATGGCCAGTGGGTGGCTGTCGCTTCCGCCCGGGAAGGCAAGCTCTATGCCCTGGTGTGGAACGCCCCGATCGCTGACCCGAAGGAAATCATTTTTGCAGAGACCTACCAAGATACCAAGGCCCTGTCGATCAGCCCGGACGGAAGATTCCTGGCGTGCCAGCACGGGGATGACGGGATCATTCTGCTCGACGTGCGCGCAGCGGTGCCCCGGCCGCTGATTCGCTCCGATGAAGTGCTGGCCGCTTGCTTCAGCGGGGACGGCCGGTTTCTCGTCTACTACAGCCTCTCGGGGCGCGTAAGACTGTGGAGCGTGACCAAACACGAGGAGGTCGCGGACCTCGCCCATCCCGTTAAGGGCGGTCAGCGGGAGACTTTCTTGGCAACCTTCAGCGCGGACGGCAGCACTTTCGGCACGGCTCTCAAACGTTCCCGTTCGATTCGCATCTGGAGGCTGGCCGGCTCCGCTGAGAAGCTGATCCTGCCCGGGCACGAAGGCGGAGTGGCGGGCGTGGCCTTCAGCCCGGACGGCAAGGTACTGGCATCGGGGAGCAAGGACCGATTGGTGAAGCTCTGGGACGCCGCCACCGGCCGGCTCCTGCGCACGCTCCCTCGTTTTGAATCATCGATCCAATCGATTGCCTTTAGCCCGGACGGACGCCTGCTGGCCACGGGCCAGTTTGGCCCAACATCGCAACCGGTGCAGGTCTGGGACCTGGGAACGCTGCAAACGTTCGCCCCACCCGATGACGAGTTAGGACAAGCGGCCTATGGTCTTGCTTTCAGCCCTGATGGCAAGTTCCTGGTTGCGTGCGGCAACGGCCTGACGGTCTGGCGCCTTAAAGAAGGCAAGAAAGGCACGGGCAATGCTCCCCGCTTGTCCTTCGAGCGAATGGCCCATCTACCGGGGCACCGGTCTTTATACCTTTACATCAGTCCCGACAGTCAGTTGCTGGCCTGGGTCGATCACAACTATGTGGTCTGTCTTTGGGACCTGGCGAATGGGCGCGAGATCCCGTTCCTGGGGCCGGCGCTGAGCTTCGGCTGGAACAACCTGGCCTTCTATCCAGATGGCGACCACCTTACGTTTACCGGCGCAAGGGGGCTGGGCGAGACCTGGGACACACGCACCGCGCGGAGGGTGTGCATCCTGGGGGACGGGGGAGGCGTCGCTGCCAGCCCGGACGGCCGGTGGTTTGCCACCAACACGGCATCCTCGACCGTTACCCTGTGGAGTTCCCAAGCCCGTTCGCGCGTGTTCTCGCTCCCGCAGGGAAGCGGCCCGATTTGGAAGTTGGCCGTGAGCCCGAACGGCGAGCGCCTGGCCGTCGGCCTGGCCGACGGCGGGCTGGCGATCTGGAACGTGCCGGGAATCCAGGACCAACTCAGCCGGATCGGCCTGGCGTGGCGTGCGGATACCCGCCCGCCGCCGCAGCGGGAACCCGAGCCTTTCGAGCCCGCAACGCCCCTCGAGCGGGAGAACCTGGTAACGCAATACTCGAACCTGGGAAATCGCCTGGCGTGGGTGGGCCGCTCGGCAGAGGCCGAGGAGGCCTTCCGCGCGGCGCTAAAACTCAAGCCCGACGATCCCGAGGCGCATGAAAACCTCGGCAAACTCCTTGAGGACCAGGGTCGCTACCAGGCGGCGGAGGCCGAGTTCAGCGAGGCCATCAAATTGCGACCGGAACACGGTTCGTTCTGGGTGCAGCGCGGCTGGGCCTATGCCGATATGGGGCAGTGGGGCAAAGCGTCTGCCGATTTCATCAAAGCGGCAGAGTGCAAGGAACCGCACGAAGAGGCCTGGTACTCCCGGGCCATGCTCCACCTGCGAGAGGGCAACCTCGAGGGCTATCGCAGCACTTGCTCGGACATGCTCGAGCGCTTCGGTGCGGGGGCGACCTGGACTTGCACGCTGTCCCCGAGAGTCCGGGGCCGATCCCGATCGAATCGTATCGCTGGCTGAAAATCTGCTAGCCAAATCGTCCAGGGACCATTGGCACGTCAACCAACTTGGGGCAGCACTGTACCGCGCCGGTCGCTTCGAAGAGGCGGTCACGCGGTTGGCCGAAGCCACCGAGCTAAGCTGCCACCCTTACCGGACAAACATGCTGCTTACCTGCTTCTACATGGCCATGGCCCACCATCGCCTTGGCCATGCCGACCAAGCGCACCGCTGGCTCGACAAAGCCGTGCAGGGGACACAGCAAGCGCTAAAGTCGCCCGCCGTGGCGCCGGGGAAGTCCGGGAATCCCAACGGCGTCATTCCACCCAACTGGAGCCGGAGACTGACCCTCGGGCTGCTGCGTCGCGAGGCGGAACAGTTGATTCAAGCTCCGGGGACGAAGCCCGAGAAGTAACGCTGACCCGGAGTTCACTCGGCCAACAAACTCGCAAGGCAGCTGTGCCGTTGCGACTTGCGCCTGTCGGATCGCACGCTCAAGTTCGCCATAATCCGGCTGGCCGTACGATCGAGACGCACGACATGCGAGCGAGCTAATGTCGCGCGGAGTTGAGCGTTCGAGGCCGACGACGAGCTTTGCCGCCTACCTCAAAAGTTCGCCGCGAGCACGCTCGCGTCCACGTTGAAATAGTCGGCGAGCTTCCGGATTACGTGGCGGCTGAAGGGCTTCTTCCTGCGCGAGAATCTCGGAAATTGTGGACTTGGGGACGGTATTGTCCCTGCGCAGTTGTGCCGGCGTCACACCCTTTGTTTCCATCAAATGGCGAAGCATCCCGGCGTCTGAGGCCCGCGTGACGACAACGAACGTGCCGCCGCAAGTGAAGCGGGCTACGGCCTCGAACGTGTCTTGACGACCGACGATCTGGTCAAGGGAGAAAACGTGTTTCTTGCGGCGACCGGGATCACCGACGGAGCCCTACTGCGGGGAGTTCGATTCTCCCCGGACGGCGCGACGACCGCGTCGATCGTTATGCGAGCCCGTTCGGGCACCGTCCGCCACTCGGATGCGAGAGCCAATCCCAGACCGCAAATACCGACCCGGCGACAACCAAACAGGACCCGCGAAGCCCGCGAATCAAGAAGCGGGATTTACTTCATCCGGACAGAACGTCCAAGAATTCAGTGACTGGCCGGGGTCAACGGTAGTTAGAGCTGTCGGTAGCAGTTTTTTTGAGACGTTCTCATCTTGCCTCAAACCTGCAGGGGTCCCTGCTATCTGCCTTTAGTGCGCCAGATTTCGACTCGTCGCGGCGGCGAGGTTTTAAACTGATCGAGCGTTTGGTCGTGATCGCGATCATCGCGCTATTGATCGCGCTTTTACAACCCGCCGTTCAGGCCGCGCGCGAGTCGGCGCGGCGAGTCCAGTGCGTCAACAACCTTAAACAGTTTAGGCTTGCAAATTATAATTATATAAGTACCAATAATGTTTTGCCGCCAGCGACTTTTGTGCGCGACGCCATACCAGGCTATGGCTCGCGGTCTAGGGACTGCTGGTGGTGCAGGACCTCGCGGAGATGGGAGACACGGTCCGGATATCGGCTGGCCAGGTCCGTCTTCTCGAACGGATCATCGGCTAAGTTGAATAGCAGCGCCTCGGATGGCTGCGAATCCCGGTCGCTCGAGACGATCAGCTTCCAGTCCCCTTCGCGGACCGCTGCCGCGCGGGGCGTCCTCCAGTACAGGAGGCGAGGCGACGAGAGCACCTTGGTGCGGCCGGTGATCAAAGGCCAAACGTCGACTCCCTCCCAGTGGGCCTCGGGATTGGCCGGCGCCCCGGTCAGCCTGGCGAGCGTGGGGATCCAGTCCACGGCGCCGATCGGCGCGTTGACCACCGCGGGGTCGAGCGTACCCCGCCAGTTCGCGAACGCCGGTACGCGGATGCCGCCCTCGAAGACGCTCCCCTTCCAGCCCCGGAGCGGCTTGTTGTCTGCCATGACCCGGTTGGGTGCATAGCGACCACCGTAATCGACCCGCTTCTTTGCCGCCGGCGCGACCCGCTGCCGGGGCCGGCCGAGCTCGTCGGTCGGTCGGTCGAACGCGTCGCTGCCGGGCGGTCCGCCGTTGTCGCTGGTGAAGATGATCAGGGTGTTGTCGCGCAGACCGTTGCGGTCGAGGGCCGTGACGACCCGGCCGACAGCATCGTCCAGATGGGTGACCGCCGCCGCGTAGAGCCGTCGGGAGGGCTCGGAGATCAGGCCCTCATAGCCCTTCTGCCAGCGTTCCTCCTCGGCGAGCGGCGTGTGGGGGACGCTGAAGGACAGGTAAAGGAAGAACGGCTGTTTGCCGCCCCGGGCGGCCTCGATCTGACGAACGGCTTCGTCGCCGAGCAGGTCGGTGGCGTGGCCTGTCTCCTCGATGAACTGGTCGTTGCGGTGCCAGGTCCGGTCGCCGTTCTTGTACAGGTGGTTGAGCGGGTCGAGCTGCCCGTGGAAGTAGCCGTAGGTCGAGTCGAAGCCATACTGACGCGGTCCGACCTCGGGGCGCAGGCCCAGGTGCCACTTTCCGACCAGGGCCGTCCGGTAGCCGTGTGACTTGAGGACGTCGGCCAGCGTGGTCGTGTCGGGAGGGACGGCCAGCGTGCTCCGGTCGGCGATCGGTTCGAGGATGCCGAACCGGCTCGGACTGCGACCGGCCAAGAGCGCCGCACGGGTCGGCGAGCAGGTCGGGCAGACATAATGGCTCTCGAGCCGGACGCCCCCGGCCGCCAGCGCATCGAGGTTCGGCGTGACGATCTCGCGCTTGTGCCAGCCGACGTCGGCCCAGCCCAGGTCGTCGGCGATGATGAAGACGATGTTGGGTCGCCCGGCGTCGGCTTTCACTTCAGAGGCTGACGCCCCGGGTCCGCCCACGACGGCTGCCCACACGATCGCAAGCTTTCGTATGATCGATCGGTTGACCGGAGTCATGAAAATCTCCTAGGTTGTCGGCGTGATCCGTTAATTGGCCCGTCTGATGTCCTCGACGTTCCGCAGATCGGCCGGGATCTCCTCGACGTCGGCCTTGCGCGTCTCCGCCAGGATCTTCTTCAATTCCGCCAGGCGAGTCGGCTCGGTCGCCGCGAGATTGGTCGTCTCGTAGGGGTCCGCGGCCAGGTGATAGAGCTCCTCCCGCCCATCGACGTAGGCGATCAGCTTCCATCCCCCGTGGTGGATCGCCTGCCCGGAACGAAGGGCGATGTAGATGGTCCGAGGCTCGATACGCTCGGCGGCGCCGGTCAGGATCGGCCAGATGTCTTGCCCGTCCCACTTCAGGTCGCGCTTCGGATGATACCCGGCGAGCCGGGTGAGGGTCGGCACCCAGTCCACCGCGTGCAGCGGGGCGGTCACCTTGTGGTGGGCGAGACGGCCCGGCCAGTTGACGAACGCGGGGACGCGCGTCCCTCCCTCGTAGAGCTGGCCCTTGTGGCCGCGGAGCGGCTCGTTGCTGCTCAGCGCCGGCGACGGCGGGACGTTGCCGACGTAAGGGTTGTCCCCGCCGGGTGTCCCTCCGTTGTCGGAAGTGAAGATCACCAGCGTGTTGTCGCGTTGACCCGACTCATCGAGGGCCCGGATCAGGTCCCCGACCTTCGCGTCAAGCTGCGACACGAACGCCGCGAGCCGCCGGCGCGACTCATCCTTGACCGGGTCCTCATCGAATTTGGTATTCGCGTAGAGCGTCTTGTATTCCGGCGGCGTATCAACCGGGATATGCACCGCCTGCAACGGCACGTAGACGAACCAGGGGGATCGTCGCGCCTTGATCCATTCTACGGCCTGTCTGGCCTCGAGCTCGGTCGCATTCCCTTCCTCGTCGAGCGGCCGGTCGTCGCGGTGCCACGCTTGTTCGTAGGCTCCCGGCCGGTAGCGGTGCGTCCACGGATCCACGGCGCCGGTGATGGATCCGTAACTGTGGTCGAACCCGTAGTGATTCGGCCACCACTCCTGGCGCGAACCCAGATGCCACTTGCCGGAGATGTATGTGGTGTAGCCGGTCGCCTTCAGCGCTGACGCGAGCGTCTCGGTCCCCGGGGGGAGCGCCCGCAGGTTGGTGGCGGTCAGCGTGTGCGGCCCGAACCGGCTGGGATAGCGGCCGCTCAGCAGCGCCGTGCGGGTCGGGGTGCACACCGGCTGGACGTAATGGGAGTCGAGCTCGACGCCGGTCGCGACCAGCTTGTCGATGTTCGGCGTCTTGAACGGTGCGCCGTGGTAGGCAACGTCCTTCCAGCCCAGATCATCAGCGACGATGAGGAGGATATTGGGCCGAGGAACGGCGGCGTCCTGCCCCACCGCGGGCGGAGGGGGCGAGGCAATCCATAATAGCACGACCGATGGCGCCAGGGCGGCGAGCGCCGTCGCCGCGATGGTGATTCGTTTCATCGTTGGGTCCCTTCGTCGAGGTGCCGGAGCGGACTCGGCCGCTCCGAGCGCGGTCGCTGCCCGGTCAATAGGAGTCGCTGCTGATGACTTCGCCGCCGGCCTTGGTACCGAGCGCCCACCACACCGTCTGGGCGATCGAGCTCTTGATGAACCGGACGCTCCCATCGGCGAACAGGGTGTTGACACCTCCGGGGTGGTTGCTGTCGGCATTGCTGTATGTGGCCAGCGAGGTCGAGTTGGTGGAGCTGCAATCAGTCCACTGGTCCTGCTGGAGGTTGGGCGTCACCACGGTGTTGAACAAGCTCTGGCCCATCGCACCGTGGAACCAGTATTTGCCGCGCTGCGTGTCGATCGACCCGCCAGTGCCCGTGCTCCAGGCCGTGGTGCACGCCTGGATCCCCTGGAGCGTCGCGGCCGGATTGGACGACGCGTCGAAGATCTGGGCGGCAGCGGGGATCGCCGTCACGTTCTCCAGCCCGACATCCACGACGTTGAAGCTCGTCGCTATGCCGCCGACGATTGCCTCGCTGGCCGCGACGGTGTTCGAGGTGCCATCGATGCAGGCGCTGATCGTCGTCACACTCTGGAAGGCGAAGAGGCCGCTGGTCGGCACGTTCGCCAGGCTGGGGATGCTGACGTTCGCGTTGTTGAGGTTGGTCGTCGTGCCGACGGAAGCGTAGTAGTTATTGGTGCCCGGGCCGGTCGGGATATTGCCCGCCAGCGGGTCCGATGGGCACATGAAGGTGCTGACGTTGGTGACGATGATCGTGGCATTCACCTTCGACCCCAACGCATCCGCATTGCAGCCGAAGTTGAAGTTGACTGCGTTGAACAGGGGCGCCTGGTCCAGTTGCGGCAGCATCGCCGCGAGGTAGCTGTCGCCCTGCTTGGCACTCTGGATGCCGCTGACCGTATTCCCGGGGCCCGCTCCCATCGGGAAGCTGGAATTGGCGTCGTGGTAATTGTGCAGGGCCAGTCCGATCTGCTTCAGGTTGTTCACGCATTGCAGGCGCCGCGCCGCCTCCCGGGCCGCCTGCACGGCCGGCAGCAATAGCGCGATCAGCACGGCGATGATCGCGATCACCACCAGGAGCTCGATCAGCGTGAACCCGGCGCGGCGATCGCGGCCGGCGGCATCCCCGCCCGGCGCGGGCCACTTGATCCGGGTCGTAATGAAGCGGTCGGCCGTCCGCGAATCACGCAGAAGACCTTCCAGGTCGTTCCTCGTCATGTGAGCCTCCAATATAGGTCTATGATATTTCCAGCACGTTTGGCGCAGAGCGATCGACCGACGGCCGGCAGAGGGCCGATCGATTCGCCCCTCGTCCCGAGCCGACGACGGTGGCGCCGTGCGCAGCGACCCCCAGCGCCGTCGCGACTCCGCCACGCGCCCGAGCCGAGCTGTCACACCGTCGCATCCGGAGTGATCATGCGGACGCCACTCCGCCGGTTGCCCTGGGCCCTAGCGCCGGCGCGATCCTCCCCGAGCTCACGAGTTGTCTATCGTGAGCGAATCCAATTCCCTTCGATGAAGGAAATAGGCGTTTTACATATGCACCTTTGCCTCTTCGGAGAAATCGGTCGAATCATGCATCCCATCGATCCGAGCGACCGGCACTTCCCGTCAGCTCGTCTCATATGTCCGATGCATTGTTTCAACGGGGAGACCAGCCGTCAAGAGCATTTCCTACTTTCTCGATCGACTTTATTCAGATTGAACGCGCATGCACGGCTCGATGCTCAAAAGCTTTGAGACACTGAAGTTTTTCGATTCAACACGGTCACGCCCCGCAAGCTCTGTTCCGCGGCAATTCGTATTAAAAGATCGGGACAGCTATCTTTGACAATGTGGATCACTTCTCAAATTGAATTTTTCGATCGCGGGGGCTTCGAGGTCGTGGGCGACCGGCGGGCCTCAAGGCCAGCAACCGTCGTGGACCGCCCTCCGGCTTACGCCGGCCGGCCGAGGGTCGAATGCTTTGAGAATGCCCTGCGATGTGCAAGCCGGGGAATTAGATTTGAATCCTAGATCCCCAGCTTGAACCCGGCAATCGTAATCGAGAGTGCGGGCAAGAGCGCGCCCAGTTTGCCTCGCCGAATTGCCACTGGCGATCCGTTGTTTGGCTGGTTTGCCCCGGGCGTACTACGGCCGTCGGCGACGAACTTTTCCATGAGCGCGGTCAAGCGCACGACGATGTCGGGATGGTCAGCCTGGACGTTATGTCGTTCGGCAAAATCCGTGGCGAGGTCGTAAAGCTGAACGTCCGGAAGTCCTTTCGCCTCGGCGCTCCCAGGTTTCGGGGGGCTCCAACCGCCTGAATCAGGACAGAGCGCAGCTTCCAGCGCCGCTGCCGGATCGCAAATGAGCCGTCGACGGAGTGGTGAACGATAGCCTCGCGAACCGGCTCGGTTGGCGTGCCGCCCAGGAAGGCCGGCAATAGACTCATACTGTCCTCGGCCGCCGTATCAGGCAGGCGTACGCCGAGGATTGCGGCACAGGTGCGAAAGAGATCGGTCAAACAAACGATCTGATTGCTGGTTGTCGCGGGCCTGAGCTTGCCCGGCCAGCTCACGATGAAGGGGACGTGATGCCCGCCTTCAAAGATATCTGCTTTCGTTCCGCGGAACCCGGCGCTCGGGTCGTGGCCCTTCGCCAGCAGCTCTGGATAATTCGCCACGGGCGAGCAACCGTTGTCACTGGTGAAGATCACAAGGGTCTGACCAGCCAACCCCCACGTTTCGAGCGACGCCAAAATTTGCCCGACGGCTCCGTCGACCTGCATCACAAAGTCCCCATAGTCGTTGAGCCCAGACTTGCCCCGCCATCGAGGCGTGGGCAAGATCGGGGCATGCGGCGCAGAGAGGGGGACGTAGAGGAAGAAAGGTTTGCCTCTCCGGGCCGACTCGGCATTCTTTGCGATGAATGAAGTCGCCGCGCGGATAAGCGCCGGGAGGACATCAATGGCCTCGAAGTTGGCCCCGGCCGGTCCCTTCCGCACCCAAATCTTCTCGACGGTCGGAATCGCGTTGGCACGATCGTGATCGACGAAAACGTAAGGGGGCATGTCGAGCGAGGCGCTTATGCCGAAGTAGTCGTCGAACCCAACCGCGGTCGGCCCGTTCGTGATCGGCTTGGCATAGTCCACCTCCCATCCGGTCTCAACCTTGCGCGACGAGTCGCCGTCCTTGCGGGTCCAATCCATGCCGAGATGCCATTTGCCGATGCAGCCAGTCCGATAGCCGTTCTGCCGCAGGAACTCGGGCACTGTCAGACGGCCCGGTTCGATCAAACGTTGCGAGTAACCATCGAGCACCCCCGACTTCAGCGACGATCGCCAACCGTAGCGCCCCGTAAGGATACCGTAGCGCGTAGGTGTACAGACTGCAGAGCTCGAATGGGCGTCGGTGAAACGCATCCCGCCGGCGGCGAGCCGGTCGATCTCGGGGGTGGCGATCTTACCCTTGGGGTTACAGCAATGCACATCTCCGTAACCGAGATCGTCGGCCAGGATGTAGACAATATTGGGCGGCCGCGATGGGGATAGCACTTCAGCCGCCGCGCCTGGCGTCAACCCAAGAGCCAAACAGAATCCCAATGTCGCCAAGTCCACACGCATGAACGGCTCCGGCCCCTACGGGCGTTATCTGATCATTCTGGTTTACTCATCAAACGCTCGACCGCTGCGGCCCGGGAGAAACTCGACTCGATCGAACGGCGTTGAATGGGCTAAGGCTATGGCTGCTCCTGGGTGCTCATTACTTTTTGAGATGATGGCCGTCGGCCCTATACCAATCAAGCCTTGCCTGTTCCGTCTAGGGCAATGGCCAATGGATGCTCGCCCAGCTGACGCGCCAGCTCGCGGTTGCTGATAACCGGCTGAATCAACGCCGTTGCCGTCGCTTCGTCGATCTTGCCTTCGGAGAGCGCCGACAGATCGATCGTCATGCCGCCAAGGCGCACAGCGAGGCCGCACCAGGTGTGACCACCACCTCGCACGACAACCTTCAGCCCATTCTCGCGTACGAAGTTCACAGCCTCGACCACATCTTGATCGTCCATGACCCGCACAATCACATCAGGTGAGCGATCGGGCTTGAGCTCGTTCCAGACCAATTCACTTCGCACTGCGGCAAAATCGGGAGCGTCCGCGGTGATGACCTCTCTCTTGATTCGCCCGCGCAGATCGGCCCAATCTCTCGTCGACCGGGTGGCTTTGTCTTTGTCCGTGCCGGTTTCGGCCGCGAGCACCGTCGCCTCTTTCCACAAAACGCCGGCAGCAGTAGCCGCCGTCGACGCGACGGAAGTCCGGCGCGTCAATCCGCTCGGCCGGTCTTCATGGACGTTCGTGAGCTCGTCGCAACCTTGGTTCCCGGCACCCGGTTGCTGGATCGTCCGCCAAGTCGTTCTCCCAAGGTCAGCGATTTTTTGAGGATAATTGATTTTCACTGTCCGTTCCGTGATCGTCGAGGTCTTGAGCGGCGGTCCCTTGCGATCCAAAGGTGCGTGTTTTCTGCCGCTGCTGGCTCCTTACCGGGATTCGCCAGTCGGCTTTCCCCTCGCTCGCCACGTCGGTGCGCCGTCTGGCCTCTGCCGTCCCCTCTGAGGCCGATATCGCTGTCCAATTCCACCAGCACGTAATCGAACCCACGCACCATCTCCCTGGCTAACTCTTGCCTCTTCTCTAAATCAGTCTACACATCTTGCTCCGAATCACACGATTCTCCCCGGAATCCCTCGCCCACGCTTAATGACAAATCAATTATGGCGGTCAAAGCCACTCCGTACCCCGTTATTTCCAGTGACATCATTTCAGTAACTGCAATAGTCCGCCATAATTTATTTGACATAATGTTCCTCTCCGGCTATTTTGGTCGCGATGCCGCCGAGAAACTGCGATTCCTAGCCTGAGGCCAGGATCATGAAAGTCGAACTCTCCGAACGCCGGGTTGTCGGACCCGCTGGCGAACTGGTCATCCCCCCTGACGACGAGATCACTCCCCGCTTACTCATGCTTCTAGAAGGTGAATGTGAAGGACTCGGCGCCGCCCAGGCCGCCCACAAGCACGGCCTCACCAGACAGCGTTATTATCAACTGCTCAGCTTGTTCAAAGATCGAGGAGCCTTGGCCCTCCAGGCCCAGAAGCGCGGCCCCAAGACGAACTATGTGCGAACCGACGAGGTCGAACGCCAGGTCATCCGCCACCGCTTCCTCGATCCCGATGCTTCGGTCGACATCATCGCCCAGAAACTTCGTCAGGCTGGTTTCGAGATCAGCACCAGGAGCGTGGAACGCGTCATCGAGAAGTACGGCCTTCAAAAAAAAACTCCATCGCTACCGCCCGGGCTCTGAGCCGGATATTGAGGTTCGGACGAATCGGAAGCGCACCAAACCTGTCCCATGCGATCCGCGGAGCATCGAGCATGGCGCGCGACAATTTCTCGCCGACAAGGTCATGGGAAATCTGGCCGGCGTCTGGCTACTCGTCCCCGAGTTGCTGCGCTTGGGGGCCTGGGATTTGGTATGTGGCTGGACGGGACAAGGTTCAGAGCGTGTGGGACCACGCCTTGCGTTGCAACTGATTCACGAGGCGGCGCTGTGCCGTACCGGATTGCGGCACCGCCGCACCTTGAACCAGCGGATCTTCGAGTTGGCCAACGGCCTGCCGTTTCTCGCCAGCGACATGGCCATCCACGAACTCCTCGGGGCTCGTACAGTCGCCGACAGTATGCGTTTCCAATTCGCCCTCGGCAAGGTCCGCCGTGCCTCAGGCCACTACCAGGGCCGCCTGCTGGCCATCGATCCCCATCGCGTACGCAGTTTCAGCAAGCGACACATGCGCCTCCACCGCCACGACGATCGGGAACGGCCCACCAAGACCGCCCAGACTTTTTTCGCGCTCGATGCCGATACCGGACAACCGATCTGTTTCACCACCGGTACCTCGGCACGCACGGCCGCGGTCGCGGCCGAGGAACTGCTGAAGTTGGCCGGCGACATCCTCGGTGTCGGCGCCGGTCAGACATTGGTTCTGGCCGATTCGGAACACTTCACTGTCGAGCTCCTGGACAAGGTCAAGACCGAGACGAACTTTGACCTCCTGGTACCGATGCCCAATCAACCTGGCCCGCGTGCTAAATTGAGTGCGTTGCCACCGGAGGTATTCCGGCGGCGGTGGGCAGGCTATGCGACCACGAAGTTGGCCTACACCCCGCAGGACAGCCAGGCAGGACCGTTTTACCAGTACGTCCAGCGGCAAGGGGAGCGACCGGAGGAGTACCGCTTCAGCGCATTTCTCTCCACCCGCGACGGCGACGAGGTTGAAGAACTGGTCGGCGATTTTCCCAAACGCTGGCATGTGGAAGAGTTCTTTAATGCCCATCAGGCGTTGGGCTGGAACCGGGCAGGGACATGCAATCTCAACATTCGCTACGGGCAGATGACCATGGCGCTGGTCGCACAGGCGGCGATCGATCAGCTTCGCAAGCGACTCGTGCCGCCCACAACGAACTGGGACGCGAAGCACATGGCTACGGCCTACCTCGCAGGACTGGAAGGAGACGTGCGAGTCCGGGACAACACAATCCAGGTAACATATTATAACGCTCCCGATGTGGACAAGCTGCGATTGCATTACGAGAATTTGCCGGCCAAGCTGCGGGCCGAGAAGATCGACCCACGCGTTCCGTGGCTATACGGGTTTGAACTGGATTTTTGCTTTCGCTAGTGTCAAATAAACGAACCCCAAAAAATCGCTGCCAAGGTGGGGCGTGCTTTCAAAAGCATCTGGCACCATGGCGCCATTCACGGCATTCTACCCGCGAAATCGTCGGAAGCGAGGATATTGCTTAGTCTTTCTCGCGCTCGGCCTACCGAATCAGGGACACGGTAACCGAGGCCGCCCGAACGCAAAAATGCCAAAATAAGGAGTACTTGTGGGGCCTGGCGCAGGCAGCCATAATATGCAGAGCCGCAAAGAAATAAAGAAATTCGTGGAAATATCCCGACTTGCCTGAAGGAGACGATGCATGACGCCGGGACTCTTGAGTTTCAACGGCCGTACCTCTCGTATTACGTTACGCGCATGTTTGGGGTTGGCCTTGATCCTCGGGGCCGGCTGGATGGTTCAGGCCACCAGGCCCGGCACCGCCATCGCATTTGTTCAAGTCCCCAGCGACAAGCCGATGCTTTCTGCGGAGCAGGTCCGTGCGAGGTTCCCGAAGGAAAAGCACCAAGAATTCATGCGCCGCGCGATCGCCAACTCTCGAAAAGCCGGAGTGGAGTACAAGACGGGTGGGGCTTTCGGCGCGGTGATCGTGGACAAAGACGGAAAGGTGATCGCCGACGGGATGAATCACGTCGTCGCTCAAAACGACCCCACCTGGCATGCCGAGATGCACGCGATTCGTCAGGCCTGCGCTCTTTTGAAAAAGCCGAAGCTTGACGGATGCATTCTCTACACTTCCTCGGAACCCTGCCCGATGTGCCTGGCCACGGTGTACTGGGCTGGATTGGATGGGGTCTTCTACGGCGCGGTGGTTGCTGATTCAAAGAAATACGGCAATTTCGACGACGACTTCATCTATGGCGAATTCGCCAAGCCGACGAAAGAACGTGCGATCTCCGAGCAGGAACTGCTACGCCCTGAAGCCGTTGACGTGTGGAAGGAGTACTTTAATCGCAAGGACAAGGTCGATTACTGACGTCGTAGCGCTAACTTTTCGAGCATGCCCAATTCCGCATGGTGGGAAAAACTGGCGCGAGACGGATCGGTCATGGTCGTGGCATCATGGAAGGTCCTGCGACAATCGATTCAACACTCAAGGTCGACAGAGTCGATACATAGAGTGAAGTCCCCGATCGCAAATGGGAGAGGAGGGGAATCCGAGCGTCCTCCAACAGGTCGAGCATTAGCGAACCGGCGATACCGACCCCTGCCAGATTAGGGATGTGAGATGCGACCTCTCGGGATGCTGGTGGTCGCGGGGCTCCTGTGGGTGGGACAAGTTCGGGCGAACGAGCCCGCCCCTACGGCAACGGATGCCGCGGCGGCTGATGCGCCCGATTGCCAGCGCTTCCGAGTCGTCGGGATCGCCACGGCCGCGTCCCTCGCTTCGAAGTCGCCTCGCGAGCTTGCGGCCCATCAGCCGCATTTTGCGCCGCGCATTGCCACCGCAAGACCGTGAACCCGCCCCGGTCGGTGTTGCGGAAAATCCGCAGCGGCCAGCTGTCACCATCAGCGAGCCTGCGCCACCTGTTCCCGCCGTCAACCCGCTTGAAGGCGAATCGGGCACGACAGAGCCGGCTGCCAGCGACCGCGCGGCGGCGAGCGCAGGTGGTGTCGAATCGCAGAGCCGAGGATCGGAACCGATCAGCTCCAACCCGGCGGCCGTCAACATCATTGCTGGCACCGGTGCGCTCGGGCGGGCCCTCGGTCTCGGCGAGGAATCTGGAATCCGGCTCGGCGGCATCTGGGTGGGCGACACAAGTGGCATCCTATCCGGGGGACAGAATCCGGGACAGTGGGCCCTCAACAGCCTCACGATCCTCGACTTGAACCTCGACGCCGACAGGCTCATCGGTTTGAAGGGCGGATCGTTCGGTACCGAGTTCTTGCAGTTCACCGGCCAGAACACCAACGGCCTTGGCTGGTGCGTTCCCAGGCTTCGATTCGATCGAGGCCGGCCCGCCCTTCAACCGCAACGAACTGTACCAGCTCTGGTACCGTCAATCCTTGTTCGACGACAAGCTGATCTTCCGGATCGGTAAGTCGGTGCCGACCTTCGACTTCAACAACGTTGTGCGACCCGTGCCGGTCGGCGACCCCGCGGCGGCCATCCCCGCCGTCACAGCACTCGCTTACACGCCGATTTTCGTCAATCCGACAATGCTCGGAGTCATCCCCGGTTACTACAACTCAGCTACGGGAATCACCACCACCTTTGCACCGATAGAGTCGTTCTATCTGAACTATGGGTTTTACGACGGCAACGTCGCAGTCGGGACACCAGACTGGCTTGTCAGGACCCCGCTTCGACGGCTACTACTTCCACATCGGAGAGGTTGGCCAGAGCTATCGGGTCGGCGCCCAGCGGAAACCCGGCAATTATGGAGTGGGTGTCTGGGGCCAGACTGGCAGACTCGACCGACCTGACGGGTGGCACCACGAATGGTGCGATCGGCATGTACTTGTTCGGAGCCCAGCGGCTCTGGTTTCGCAATCCAGGAGTCGACAACAGCGGCATCAGCGGTTTTTATCAGTATGGCGTCAATAACTCTAACGCTCTGCATGCCCGGCAGTATGTCGGTGGAGGTTTGACAGCCTTTGGACTCGTCCCCGCACGTCCGGACGACTCGTTCGGCCTCGGTCTGAACTGCACATGGCTGACGCAGGGCGCCTCGAGCGCGAGTATCTTTTATCCGCCATCGGAGTCAGCGTTGGTGCCGTCATTACGACCCAGCCAGCTCATGTTCCAGTGCTATTACCAGATGAAGCTGATCGACGGCTGGTTCTTTCAGACAAACCTCACCGACATCCCCACTCCGGGTATCCCTCCTCTGACGACGGAACACCGCACCTCGTTCCCGAACGCGCTGGCAATCACGCTTCGGCTGACCGTCTTGTTTTGAGAGGCTGAGCCTCACCTTGATCGGCAAATTCTCGGCCTCGATGACGTTACGGACAACAGAAACTTCTCATGGACTTAGTACCGTCCGCGATGCATGTCCTGGTATGCAGCAGTTTCGATTACGAGCACCGCAAGGAATGGATCCGCGAGCGCCTCGAAGGGCTGGCGCGTCATTGGCGAGAGATGGGTCGAGACGGTGCGTCAATTCGGCCGGCGTTTCAAGACCGCCGCGGGACGGCGCCAGTCGCTTGTCGCCCTGGCGGTGCGCAGGGGCAAAGCATGGTCGCAAGGCCAGGGGTTGGCCGTTCTGGCGTTCCGCTAACATGCCCGACGCTCGCAGACCGAGCGATGCCAGGGGCCAGTGATAGGTCTCACATCCCGTCGAGCGCTCCAACCGGCAGCGCGTCGTGCTGGTATCACCGCCGCAGTGGGAGGAGTTACAGCAGCCCGAAGCGCTAGCGAGGGGACGATGTGTCGATGCCCACCCTCGCTGGCGCGTCGGGCTGTTATGGGCGGTCCGACTCTCTGCACGGCTCGGGTCGGCGGCGGGGTTGTTGGTGCCTCGCTGGCGCGTCGTGCTGGTATCACCGCCGCAGTGGGAGTCACAGCAGCCCGAAGCGCTAGCGAGGGGACGATGTGTCGATGCCCACCCTCGCTGGCGCGTTGGGCTGTTATGGGCGGTCTGTCTCTCTGCACAACTCGGGTCGGCGGCGGGGTTGTGTTGAGCGGAGCCCGGAAACCACGATCGGCCGAATTCAACCGGTACGACCGGCAGGCCGACCGGAGCGGGTGGACTGGGCACTGCTGTACTACGGCGATGTGATCGACTTGTGATGCGCCATTGTGAGTCGCGACTCAAGATCGCATCAGCGGGCCGGACAGCCCGCCAGGTTGACGACGTGCCGCACAGAAAGTTCTTCTTTCGGAGATCTCACGCAGCCTCGCGCGACTGGACGCAAAGTAACGACCCGGTAACCGATCGCCACTAGGCCGGTCTATCCACTTTTTCCAACGCTTGGCTTGTCGCTACACCCTCAGACCTCCTGATCTGCGGGATTTTGAGGTAAGACCGAGTTCGGGATTTCGGCTTCTCGGGCAAGTGAGCGAGCGTGGCGAGCGTCAGGCGAGCGTCAGATTTTGTTTTTGGTTGGCGGACTCAAATCCTTAATGATTTTCGTGGGGTGCTACCCCAAGTTACGGAGTTGATGGAGCATTTCGGCGTTTTCCGTCGCGAAATTGACATAAGTTCAAATTTGATGGAGCAACGTTGCGATCTGGGCAATGTAGCCTAGACCCGCCGTCTTGAGTAGGTACCTTCGCACGCACCAATTCAGGATGTGCAGTGTGCCGGCCACTGACGATCACCGGCCCTTGAGGCGCCTTGCCGTGGATCGGCCCTCGCTCGGATTCGAGCCCGCCGGCCGACCAGCGGGGATTTTACCAAATAACTCAAGTCGCGTTGCGATCGGACCGATAGCCGGGGTGCACGGACCGCTGGCGCATCGCCGCGGGATGGGCTTGCCTCCCGTCTCTCACAACTAACCGCTCTCAGCGAGCTTGTCCAACCAGCCCAGTCGTCTCGGGCCGTCCCGATGTCGGGTTTCGGCGTGGTTTCGTAGCGGTTTCAGCTCGGGCGTCGCCCGAAGTGCGGCGCCCCCGCTTCTATGGCCTGCGCACCGGGGTATCGCAGTGAGCCCACAGTCACCCGCGCTAGTTACCCGCGAAGGAACGGAAATGAATCAGGCACAGTTTTCCCCCTCTGCGTGTCGAGGTGATTCGATGAGCATCGAACGAAGAAGGCCCCGCACGAGCCGGCGGCTGTTCGGCGACCGCGAGCGCATCCAAGTCCTCGAAGTGAGACAGCTTTTGACCCACCTCTCGGGCGCCTCCGTCACGACGGCGCAGCCGAGCTTGGCGACGACCGCGATTGCATCGCAAATTTCCACTGTCGGACCATCGGGTACCCCAGCAACGGTGAACGGAACGCATGCCGCCTCGGTGCCCGTCGTGCCGACGGCCACAGTCTTCGGGATGTCGCCGAATCCGGCTTATCCGATGGTGAGCGAGGCGCACGCGACCTCCCGGCACGGCCGGGTGACGGCCTTCGTCGTGTCGTTCACTCACGACATGGCCCCAGGGCCGGCGACGGATCTCGTCAACTACGTGGTCACCGAAACTTCAAGGGGCCCGTCGAACAGCACGGTTGCCATCCCATTAAGCGCTGCCACTTACGACCCGGTGCATCGCGCCGTCACGCTGATTCCCGCGAAGCCCACCCCGGAAGGGCATTTCACCATAGAGGGGCCGGGTAGCCAGGGGAAGACGACCCTTATCGACGTCAACGGCGTCCCCATCGACAACGGCCAAGGGGGACCGACTCCGAACGCGGAGTTGTTTGCGGCCATCAAGCCCCACGGCCACTGGTTCGGCCCGGCCAAGGCGGAGGAAGTCGCGCGGAAAACGCTCGCGTCTCAAGCAAAAGGCAGTAGACCGAGCTTATCGTCTCAGGCCGCCGAGGCCGTCGACATGGCTATCGGAACGATCATCTCTCCCTTCGTCCATCACTAGCTAGGGGCGCCGTTGCGACTTGCCGCTGTCGGATCACGTGCTTGAATCCGCCATGATCCAGCTCGTCGTATGATCCAGATGGACCATTTTTCGAGCGCACAAATGCGCGGGCGTAGTCCGGCGACCAAGGCTGCCGACAAGCATAGCCGCCTGTGATCGCGTCACACGATGCGCGGTCAGGTTGACCAATCGATGCAAAATTGGTCCTGGCAAGTTTGGCGTCGTGGGACCCAAGCGGCCCTGCGGCGATGACTCAGGTCGCCTGTTCAATGAGGAAACCGAATGTTCGTAACGAATTGGCCCGTGTTGACGTTGTATATGAAGGCAGATCCAGGGCCGGTCGGCTGGCCGATCCGCGTGCGGCCATCAGCGTTGCCCACGGCAAGGCCTCACATCGTGCTATGGACGTACGTGTGAGTCGCGCCAGGATACACGATGGGACTATATGTCCCGCTCAATGAGCCATCACTTACAGCAAAGATGCGCTTTGCATCTTCTTCTCGAGGGTCGTGCTGTGATGACGGCCCGGCAAAGCAGCATGATGAGCGGGCGGCGTCATCTTCGACAAGAGTTGCCTATTCTCCGGAACGTCAAAGCGGCGCTGGATCGTGCCGTCCGCGGCGCGGCGACTTGACCGTACGGGCCTCCTGGAGAATCCAGTCACGATACGCGTGACCAATCCGAGCGCCTTCATGTGTTTCGCTTTTCTCGACGAGCGATTAGCGCGAACATGTAATCAGAACTCAAGATCATAAGTAATGCGCACATTTAACGGTACCAAGTGCGCGAGATTTATCTCACACGTCCGCCCTTTTACGAGTCCCGCGCGCGTTGACTCGGCCCCATCCGTTGGGAGGGGTTTGCGCTCGCTCAGTCGCCGAAACGCGCGAATTGCCGCTTTTCAATAGCTAGTACGAGAAAAGAGAAAAAGCAAAGACAGACGACCTGAGGATCACCAGATCGGATGCGGTCGCCGACCAAATCGCCTCGCCGATTGATCTCGAGTTTTGTTACCGTGGCGACATCGCCCTGCAACGATGGGCTTTCGTTAACCCCCTATTACGCCTGCGCAACCGAGAGCATTGATGGCATTGCTAAGCCTG
The DNA here is from genome assembly GCA_963850935.1 of uncultured Isosphaeraceae bacterium. Classification (GTDB taxonomy): domain Bacteria; phylum Planctomycetota; class Planctomycetia; order Isosphaerales; family Isosphaeraceae; genus CAWFRS01. The sequence continues at coordinate 391,507 of CAWKNT010000044.1, read as the reverse complement.
CGAAATGTCAGTCTGTCCTTTGGAGGCCCTCGCCTATTGGACCAAGTCGAGCTGCAGATCGAGCCCGGAGAACGGGTCTGCTTGCTGGGTCGCAACGGTGAAGGCAAAAGCACACTTCTCCGCTTGATCCGCGGCGAGATCGAGCCGGACGAAGGCCAGGTCATCCGCCAGCAAGGTCTGCGCGTTTCCTTCTTGCCCCAGGTTGTCCCTTCCGAGCGTACGGGCACTGTTGCCGACCAGGTTGCGCACGGACTGGACGACGGCGACCATCACTTGAGCGGCTCCGATCATCGCGTCCAGGCCGTTCTTTCGCGCATGGGCCTGAACCCTGATGCCCGATTTGCTGAACTCTCATCAGGTATGACACGACGCGTGTTGCTCGCACAGTCGATCGTCAGCGAGCCAGATATCCTGCTGCTCGACGAGCCGACCAACCACCTCGATATCGACGCGATTCAATGGCTCGAAGGATTCTTGCCCCGTGCGGGCGGCACCTTGATCTTCGTTACACATGACCGGGTGTTTCTCGAAAAGCTGGCGACGCGGATCGTCGAGCTCGATCGCGGCCAGCTCTATGACTGGGCGTGCGACTATCCGACGTTTCTCAAGCGCCGCGATGAAGTCCTCCACGCCGAGGCCAGGCAGCAAGAGCTGTTTGACAAAAGACTGGCGCAAGAAGAAGTGTGGATCCGCAAAGGCATCGAGGCGCGGCGCACGCGCAACGAAGGGCGCGTTCGCGCCTTGAAGGCCATGCGCGAGCAGCGGCAGAAAAGGCGCGATCGCACGGGGACGGTGCGCATTCAGGCACAGGAGGCTGAGCGATCGGGCACTCTGGTCGTCGACGCCAAAGGCGTCGGCTTCGGCTACGGTGGCGACCTCGTGATCCGTGACCTTACAACGACAATCATGCGCGGGGATAAGATCGGGATTATCGGGCCCAACGCCGCCGGAAAGACGACCCTGATTCGCCTGTTGCTCGGCGAGCTGACCCCGCTCGCCGGCACGATTCGCCACGGAACCAGGCTCGAGATCGCCTACTTCGACCAACTAAAAGCGACGCTCGACGAGGAAAAGACCGTCCAGCAGAATGTCAGCGAGTACGACACGATCCCCATCAACGGCCAGCCCAGGCATGTGATTGGCTATCTCCAGGATTTTCTCTTCGCACCCGAGCGGTCGCGTAGTCTGGTCAAATATCTTTCCGGCGGCGAACGCAGCCGGCTGCTGCTGGCGAAACTTTTCACCAAACCATCGAATCTGCTGGTTCTGGACGAGCCGACCAACGACCTCGACGTCGAGACGCTCGAGCTCTTGGAGTCGCTGCTGGTCGACTATCAGGGGACGGTGCTTTTGGTGAGCCACGACCGTGCGTTCTTGAACGACGTCGTCACGAGTACGCTCGCCATCGAGGCCGATGGCCGTGTGCGCGATTATGACGGCGGTTACGACGACTACCTGCGACAGCGCGCGGCCGAGCTACCTCCGGATCCGAAGCCATCGGCTGCTACGGCCAATTTGCCGTCATCGCCGGCAACGGACAAACGCAAGAAACTGAGTTTCAAGGAACGGTGCGAACTGGAGTCGCTCCCCGGGCACATCGAGCAGCTCGAGTCGGAGATTCGCGGGTTACACGAGTCGATGGTCGCACCCGAATTCTACAAGCAAGACGGCGCGGCGATCGCCCAAAGCAAGGCGCGACTAACCGCGCTCGAGCAAGAGCTCGCCGTTGCATTTGAGCGTTGGGAAGCTCTGGAAAGCGCCGCGCGCTGACGACAAACTGCGGTCTCGATCGAGCAATAACGCCCCGCTCGTGTGGGGGATTATTGCCCGAACTGCCTGCGCCAGAAGTTCGTCTTCATTGCGCGACGGCGTTGTAACGGCGGCCGAACCAATCCATGCGTCTGCCGGCAGAACTGGTAATAAAGCACGTCATCCGCCTGGCGCACAGCCATTTCCGACGATCACCGCGACACCGATTCAATCATAAAAACCTACGGCGGCATGAAGCCTGCAAAGTAGACGATCGTGCTGATGGCGAAAGGCGTGGTCGAGTGAGAGCCACGCTATCCATTTGCCTTGTCGATTCGACGCAATCGACCCCTGGCTTCAACTCGAGGAGGAAAATATCGATGAATGTATTGTCACGATTTATGATGAGCGCCTGGCGTCTCAAGATCGCTGCAGTGTGCGCGATCGCCGCTCTGGTTCTCACGCTTGCTGATTCCAATTCCATCGCGCAACCCCCTGATGGCGACGCTACGAGAACGGTGCAAGGAACTGTCCGCAGTTTGACGAGAGCGCCGATGGGCGAAATCGACGGGGCCATTCTTGATAGCGGCACGGTGATCCACTGGCCGCCCCACTTGGCTGACAGGTTTTCTGGAGTCGCCGTTCGAGGCGATCGGATCCGAGTCACCGGTTGGATGGAAACCGGCCCTGAAGGCGACACTCAATTGGAGGTTCGCACCATCACCAACGTGCGGACGAACGCGTCAATCGCGAACGACGGACCGGCGCTCGCCGCCGCCGCCTGGCCCAGGCCCGCGGCAAGGGACTGTTCCACTGCCGCCACCGGATCGCCAGGCCGTCAATCCAAAACCCGACGCGGCCAGCCGATCGATTCAGGGAACTGTCCAGCAATTGACGAGAGCGCCGATGGGCGAAATCGACGGGGCCATCCTTGATGATGGGACCGTGACGCACTGGCCGCCGCATCTGGCTGACAGATTCTCCGCGCTCGTCGCGCGGGGCGATCGCATCAAGGTCAGCGGCTGGACCGAAACCGGTCCTGCCGGCGATTCGCACTTCGAAGTTCAGTCCGTAACAAATCTCCGTACCGGCGACACAGCCGGAGCCGACGGACTCAGCTCGACGCCTAATGGCGCCGACAAATCGACGGACTTCGCCGCGCCCGCCGATCGGAACAACAACGTCGAACGACGCCTGAAGGCGCTCGAGGATCAGATCGCCAAATTGAGGGAGGAAATCGAAAAGATCCGCAATGAATTGTGAAAAATCGTGGCGATCCGGATTGCCAGCCTGTATCAAGACGTTGTGTCTTGACGCGTTCGATCTGAAAAGGCCCACCCAAAGCTCGACATGGCTTTGGGTGGGCCTCGCGTTCCTATTGCTCAATCTCCCCGGGGATCACGCACCGAAGGTTCTTGTCAGAATGTTTCGCCGGTCATGGCGTTTTATGCTTGAGGCGAATTACTTGGAAAGACGATGAACCCACGGGGTAAGAGGGGCCGATTATGCCGCTCCGACAGGAGTTCGTTCTCGGCGTCGGGGGCGCCGTGGCACGGTATTCGTCCGCCCTGGAGACTTGTGCTCATAGTTGTGCCCGTGCATTTCGTAAGTACTCGTGCATTTTTTCGCAATCCACAATATTTTCGCATGGTGTGCGCATTTTCGCGCGTGTGCAATCTCTAGCGCATTTGGTCGACGGACAGCTTCATCGCCGGGTCGGCCCGAAGCAGACGAGCGTGATGTCGTCAGTCTGGACATGTCCGCGCGAGAATTCGTGGATCTCGTGAAGAATCGCGGCGGCGACGGCCTCGGGTCTGCCATCCGCACCCTCGATGCACTTCAGTAGGCGGCGGTTCTCCTTGGTGTCGTACAATTCCTCCATCGGGTTGCGCGCGTCAGTCACGCCGTCGGAATAGACGACGGCAACGTCGCCTGGAAGTAGCTCGACGTTGACCTGCTCGTAGTTGGTGTCGGACGCGATGCCCAGCGGTAACCCCCCGACATCCTTGCCCAGCTCTTCAACGGTCCCGTCGGCCCGGCGGAGGATCACCGGGGGGTGCCCGGCCGAACACAGCTTAAGTTGGCCCGTGTTCACCTCGAGCACCAAAAGGCTTAGGGTGATGAATCTCTCATCGATGCCGGTTTCGCAGAGCGCGGTGTTGAGCACGCGCAGGGCGGCGGCTGCCGAACCCTCGGCCAGGAGGTTAAGCCGCGTGTCGCCCGAGAACTTCGCCATGATCAGGGCCGCCGCGACTCCTTTGCCCGAGACGTCTCCCAGGGCGACGCCCAGGCGGTCGTCGGGCAATGGCACGAAATCGTAATAATCCCCGCCGACTTCGTGGGCCGCGTGGTAGTAGGCGAAGAACGCGTAACCAGGGAACTGCGGCATGGACTGCGGCAGGAGCTTGTGCTGCACCTGCTCGGCGACTTTCAGCTCACGCGCGAGCCGCTCGTGGTCGAGCAGGACCTCCTGGAGCAAAGCGTTCTCAAGTGAAATGGCCGACTGGCTGGCGCCGTCGGCCAAGACCTCGAGGTCATCCTTGAGGAGCTGTTTGCGTTCGTTCGTTTGGGTGCTCGCATCGATCCGTCCCGGGCGTTCAACCCGGCCGCGGCGGGTTCCACGGGGTTCATTGCGGCGGAATTCGCGGCGGCGGGGATGTATCCACTCGATGTCGCTTGGGTCCGCATATTCACGTGAATAGATTCTAGTAATATCATTTATAGATCTACTCGGGATTGGTCCCGTGCTCGGTAGGGGGGCGGCTGTCGCGTCGCGACCCGGTGCCTCCTATCGGCCGATACTTGGCTTATATGCAGCCTGTGTACCATCGCGACTAGAAGGCCTTTTTTGCGGTTGATCGGGGTTGTTCTCCTGGATTCGGCCTACTTATTGAGCGGGATCCGCCCCGCGCGGACGGGGCTATTGCGCCCGAAGCGACGAATTCGACTCGCCGACAGACCGCTTCGGCAGGGTGTGAGTTAAAAGATAACGTGGCGTTTGACCCGCCAACTGGCGGGTCCGTGATTTGACGTCGCCGTGGAGGAGAACGCGGTCCTACCCCAAGCGTTTTCGTACGAGCACATATGCCTTTCGTGGTTGGGCGGTATTCCCCCCAAGGATGGAGTGACTCCGCCCATCCGATTGATCGATTCGGGCTGTCGGAACAATTGCGCGATCGATCGCGCTACGCTGGAAGCGGAGCCGATGTGGTCTCCCAGGAACAAGTTACGCGGGAAGACCCGCCGCGGCTATCTCTCGGATTTGCAATTGGTACGAGGCTCGCGTTAGGCGGATGTTGAGATCGAGTGCGGTGTTCTAACAAGAAACGAGCACCCGTTGCGAGTCACGGCGGCATCGCCGGTGCGGTCTCGCGGGTGGGGAAATTGAAACAGTAGCGATTTCCGGCTTCTCCGATTCGGACACGAGGTTTCGCCATGAACCCGATCAACTTTGCTTTACGCCGTCCATTTACAGTCATGGTGGTAATCCTCGGCATTGTGCTCGGAAGCGTCTTGGCCGTGTTGCGAATGCCGATTGACATTTTCCCCAATCTGAATCTGCCGGTCATTTACGTCATCCAAGCCTACGGCGGGATGGATCCGGCGCAGATGGAGGGACTGATCACCAATTACTACGAATACCACTTCTTGTATGTCAGCGGCATCCATCACGTTGAATCCCGGAACATCCAGAGCTCGGCATTGATGAAGTTGTATTTCCACCCCGGCACCGACATGGCTCAGGCGATGGCGGAAACCATAGCCTATGTCAACCGGTCGCGATCGTTCATGCCGCCGGGCACGGTGCCGCCTGACGTGGTTCGCTTCGATACGGGGAGCGTTCCGGTGGGTTACCTGGTGCTCTCTAGCGAGGCCCGAAGCATCGGCGAGATCCAGGATCTCGCCCTATTCCGCGTGCGGCCGGTCTTCGCCAGCCTGCCGGGCGTGTCCGCGCCGCCGCCGTTCGGCGGTAATCAGCGGACCTTGGTGGTGCAAGTCGACCCCGACCGCCTGCGCTCGTACAACCTCTCTCCCGACGAGGTCGTGGCCTCACTGAAGGCGGGCAACTCGATCAGTCCCTCCGGCAACGCCCGCATCAAGGACCAGATGCCGATCGTACCGGTCAATTCCATGGTTCGGGCCGTGCAAGAGTTGGGGAGCATCCCGCTCCGGCTGGGCGAGAACGTGTATCTCCGCGACATCGCCAAGATCGAAGACGGCACCGACATTCCCAGCGGGCACACCTTGGTGAACGGCAAGCGGGCCATCTTCATGCTGGTCACCAAGCGGGCCGACGCCTCGACTCTGTCCGTGGTCGATGAGGTGAAGGCGTCCTTGCCCCGAATGAAGGCGGTCTTGCCCGAAGATATCGACGTACGCTTCGAGTTCGATCAGTCTCCCTACGTGACCCATTCGATCGAGGAGGTCGGCAACGAGGGCGTTGCTGGGTGCCGTCCTCACCGGGCTGATGGTGTTCTTGTTCTTGCGCGATTGGCGCACTGTGATCGTGGTGGTCCTGAACATTCCCATCGCCCTGCTGGCCGCGTTCTTCGCGCTATGGGTGACGGGCCAGACGATCAACCTGATGACACTGGGCGGCCTGGCCCTGTCCATCGGTATCCTGGTGGACATGTCGACGGTCGAGGTGGAGAACATCCACACGCACCTGGGCAAGGCCCCTTCGGTCGCCCGTGCCGCGCGTGCTTAGCAATCAGGAGACCGCGGTTCCCCGATTGTTGGCGATGCTGTGCATCCTGGCCGTCTTCCTGCCTTCGTACTTTCATGGAAGGCGCCGCCCGTGAACTGTTCGTGCCGCTCTCGCTGGCGGTAGGCTTCGCAATGGTCGCCGCGTATTTCCTCTCGAGCACGCTTTGTCCCGGTCATGTCGGTCTGGCTGTTGCGTCCGCAGCACGCATTAGCGCGCGCCGGCGGGGCGGTTCTCATTCTTCCGGTTTCGCGCGCGGTTACGCGCGCATCCTGGGCGCTATCATGTCCTGGCGAGGGGTCTTGGTGGGCGCGTTATCTCCTGGCATGCGGCCTCGTGATCGTGCTGGTGGGGAGTGAGTTGGGCATGGAAATCTTCCCCAAGGTGAATGCCGGCGAGTTCCAGCTCCGGTTCCGCGGCCCGGACGGCACCCGGATCGAAGTTTACCGAGCGAACTCGCCAGCCAGGCGATGCGCATGATCCAGGAGGAAACCAGGGCAGGAGACGGGCACGGACCAGGTGGCGATCTCCGTGGGCTACTGCGGGTTACACCCTACGAGCTACACGATCAATAACATGTATTTCTGGATGCGGGGACCAGAGGAGGCGGTGCTGCGCGTGGGTTTGAAGAAGGACAGCGGCCTGGACATCGAGCGGCTCAAGGAGCGATTGCGCGAAGTCCTTCCACGGCGCCTGGGCGACTGGTATCGGCAGACGGCTCCGCCGGGAGGGCCTTGCCCGAGGAGACGGTCGCGCGGCGGTTGCGGGGGTTGCGGTTCTCGTTCGAGCCGGCCGATATCGTCAACCAAATCATGAGCTTCGGGTCGCCGACCCCCATCGAGATTTCCGTCAGCGGTCCCAACTTCGCCGACGACCAAGACCACGCGCGACAAGGTTTTCGCGGAACTTTCCACGATCCCTTCGTTGCGCGACCTGCAATACGGGCAGTCGCTGGATTACCCGGCCGTGGCCGTGAAAATCGACCGCGAAAAAGCCGGCTTGAGCGGCGTGACGGCGGCGGACGTGGCCAGATCCCTGGTCTCGGCGACGTCGTCCAGCCGGTTCGTGGAGCCGATCTTCTGGGCCGATCCCAGTACGGGAATCGGATATTACACCCAGGTTGAGATCCCCCCGTACCGGATGAACTCGCCGTCCGAGATCGGCGTGGTCCCGATCCAGGGTAACGACCGGTGGCCAGCTCTTGGTCCGCGACGTGGCCGAGGTTTGTGAAGGGACCATGCCCGGCGAGTATGATCGTTACAACATGCGGCGGCTCGTGACCATCACTGCCAACATCGAGGGAGAAGACCTCGGGCGGGTGATTCGCCGCGTGAACCAGGCGCTTCAGCGGGCAGGCGAGCCGCCCCGCGGCGTGGAGGTCGACGTCCGCGGCCAGGCGGTGCCGATGGAGCAAATGTTTCGCGGATTGACGGTGGGACTCGCCCTGGCGATGGTGACCATCGTGCTGCTCTTAACAGCTTATTTCCAGTCGCTGGGGCTCGCGGTGATTTCGGCATCGGCGATCCCGGCGGTGATCGCCGGAGTCGCCGGTGCACTCGCGCTGACCGGAACCACACTAAATCTTCAGTCATTCATGGGCACGATCATGGCGATCGGGGTTGCGACCGCCAACGCCATCTTGCTCCTGACGTTCGCCGAGGCCAGCCGCCGGGACGGCATGTCCTCGCAGGAGGCAGCGGTCGAGGGCGCCCAGAGCCGGCTGCGCCCGATCTTGATGACAAGCTTCGCCATGCTGGCCGGAATGGTCCCGATGGCCTTGGCCCTGGGAGAAGGGGGCGAGCAAACTGCCCCCTTGGGACGGTCGGTCATCGGCGGCCTCGGCGGCGGCAACTCTGGCCACGCTGCTCGTGCTCCCGAGCGTCTTTGCAATCGTTCAGGGTCAGGCCGGCACAATTTCTTCTTCCTTGCACCCAGATGATCCCGACAGTCGGCTCTTCGACGGAAACAAAGAGCACGAAACCCAGGAGCAAGACCAATGATTCGGCGACAGGAACACACGAGCCCGGCGCCAAGAATCATTGCTCGAATTGCGTTCGCCGCATTGGCCGTCTTGGCGACCGGCGTCGCGGGATGTCAAAAGCCGGCGACACGCGCTCCGGAGATGACGAAAGTTATCGAGGTCGGCGTCGTCCGGCCCGCACTTGCCTCAGTCCGCTGGACCGTGTCGCAACCAGCGGACATCGAGGCGTTTGAGCAAACTCCAATCGTTCCCAGAATCCCCGGCTATGTGCAGAAATGGAATGTGGATATCGGCGACCATGTAAAAAAAGGCGACACCCTGGCCGAACTCTGGGTCCCGGACATGGTCGCGGAACTAAATCAAAGGAAGGCCGAGGTCCAGCAGGCCCGCAAGTTGATCGAGGTAGCCGAAGCACACCTTGCATCCACAGCGGCCCAGGTCGAGGAAGCGAGAGCCGGGTTGCGCCGGGCGCGTGCCGAAGCCCAGTACTGCAAGTTGCAATATGATCGTATCACTCGCTTGACCGATTCCTCGGTCATCAACAAGCAAGTCAAGGACGAAAGCTGGAACCGCCTGGAGTCGGCCGAGGCGGGTGTCAAGGAAGCCGAAGCAAAGATCGTCCGTTCGGAGGCGGACGTCAAGGAAAGCAAGGCAGCCTGGAACAAGAGCGGTGTGGATGTTGACGTGGCCCAGGCAGCGACCGAGAGGATGCAGGCGTTGGTGAATTACTCGACTCTAACCGCCCCGTTTGATGGCGTCATCACTCGGCGGAGCATCAACACGGGAGACTTCGTCAAGCCGCCGGGTGCTGCCGAGGAAGCTCCTCTCTACGTCGTAGAGCGACGCGACCTGATGCGCATCTTCGTCGAAGTGCCGGAAGCCGACGCGGTGTGGGTGAAAGTGGGTACTCCCACACGCATCCAGATGCCGATTCTTCGGGACAGAGAATACTCTGGGATTGTAAAGCGCGTGGCGTATTCACTGAAGCGACAATCGCGCACGCTCTTGGCGGAAATCGATCTGCCGAACCCCGAAGACCTGTTGCGGCCCGGGATGTATGCCGTGGCTTCTATTGAGGTCGAAAGAGCGAATCTTGTGACCCTGCCTACCTCCGCCGTCGCCACGCGGGGAAACGTTAATGAGGGCTATCAAGAATTCTGCTTTCTCGTGCGTAACGGCAAGGTCTGGCGAACACCCGTCAAGCTGGGCTCGCGGGGTCGGACGACCGTACAGGTCTTGAAAAAGCAGGTTAACGGCGTATGGCACGACTTCAAGAGCGACGATCGGGTTGTCCGGGGCGAGCTCGCTTTCCTGGCCGACGGTCAGGCCGTCAACGTCGCGGCGAAGTTGGAAGAGCCGATCCAAATCTCGCACGCACCGCCCAGCGCAGCGCGCGAAGTGAAAAACGCGATTGCCGCAGTTGACTTCACTCTACACTCAACAGAACTCGGTAGAGCTCACTATCGGCCGGCTCTCCGGCACAGCCGTGTAGCGACCGCTAGGGTCGAACATGAATTCAATTTGACCCAACCCTTTTGTTCCGTCGGCCGCGCCCGCGACAACCGCGAGTGTATGCTCGCCCTTTGAAACGCCGCTCGTCGCCAGCCGCCCGCGCCAGTGGCCGTCGCCGCACGGGTCGAGATTGACCCAATCACCGCCGTCAACAGAGCTGTGAACGGCCGTCACCGGCGACGCCGACCAGACGCGAGCACCGATCCACTCTGGGCCACTCACGATATGCCGCGGCCCGGTGGCGAGCAGCTTGTCGCGTGGATGCGTTACCAACACGACCGGTCCGCGGTCTTCGATCGAGCGGTACCTGGCCGCCAAATCATCGCCGCTGAAATAGAGGAGCGTGTATCCCGGCGGACCTCCTTCCGGGTCGCCGATCGACCGCGTGGCAATGTGCACATTTCGACCGTCATTCGCCACTTGCCAGTAATGCGTGTGCCCGCAAATGATCCCCTCGACCCGGCGCGTTTGCACGACTTCGCGCCAGTCGTCGATCCCGGGGCCCGCGAAATCTTCCCAGATTTGATAGGGGTAGTTGTGCTGGAAAATCACGACCCGTTCGCCCAGAGTGATCGCACGATCAACTTCTCTGTGGAACCAATCGATCTGCTCGGCGCTCAGACCTATCGGCCGAAACTCCTGCGTGTTGAGCCGCAGGAATCGATACCCACTTAAGGTCATGGCGCCAAACGGCTCGCCGATGTGACGGCGAAATCCCCGTGCGTGTCGATCGTCCTTGATGTCGTGGTCGCCGATGATGGCAAAGTGCGGCACTTTGAGTCGGCTCACGAATTTCGTTGAAGAGCTGCCATTGTTCGTCACTTGCATCCTGAACGTTATCCCCGATGAACTGAACCAAATCGGGCCGAATCAGGTCGTTGGCCTGGTCGACGACCCAGCGTGCGACCGCGACGTTTTCGACGTGCGGCTCGGTCAGATGCAAATCTCCGGGGACGACCACGACGACCGGCTTGTCGAACTCGTTCATCAACTCTGGACTCCTGAATCTGTGAACGGTTTCTAACCTACGATCTCCGCAACGACGAATGGTGATGTTCTATCTTCCACACGCGCTGCCGACTGACGGGTCTCGGGCATCGCCAGTGCGAAATAGAGCGTTCCCGCCGCGGCGATCACGGCGAGCATAACGAACCCGGCATCGAATCCGGCCTCCTTGACGACAAAGCCCGCGATCACATTCGAGAGCCCGGCGCCAATTCCGGTTGCCGTGGCGAGTGCCCCCTGCGTCAAGTTGAATCGCCCCGTTCCCCTGGTCAGGTCGGCGACGACGAGAACGGAAACCACTCCGAAAATGCCCGCTCCAATACCATCCAAAAGCTGGACGGCCACGAGGTAAACGGGGTTGATGCTCAAGCAATACAACAGGCCGCGGATGGGCAGGACGCCAAAGCCGATCAGGAACACCGGCTTGCGGCCCCACGATGCCGCCAGACGGCTGGCCGCCAGTGCGACGGGAATCATCACGATCTGGGCGGCGATGATACAGGCCGACATGACCACGGCCGCAGCATCCTTCATCCCATCACTCGACTTTTGGCCGACCAGGGGCAACATCGCGGCATTGGCAAAGTGAAACAAAACGGCGGATATTACAAATGTCACGATTCGTCTATCTTTGAAGAGCTCGCCGATGCCGACGGCTTCATGGCTGTCGTTTGCGCCATCATCCGCTCCGCGGGCCAGTCCGTGATCGATTTCGCGCTCGCGAATTAACATGACGGCGCCTGCACTCGCGGCAGCCATGGCGGCGACAAGGAAAAACATCGCGCCGTAGCCAAAGACATAGGCGCACGCTCCCGCCAGTGCTGCTGCCACGACGTTGCCGGCGTGGTTATAGGCTTCGTTCCGGCCCGTCTGTCGCGGCATGATCGCGCGGCCAACGAGCCCCAGCGTGACCGCGGCCACGGCTGGAGGAAATATCGACGCGGCGGCACCGATTGCCGTCTGCGCGGCCACAACAACCGGAAGCGTCGGCATGAAGTACAGCAGCACGCACCCGGCCGCGACGACCGCCGCTGCAACGGCGATCGTCGCCCGCTTGTACCGAATGCGATCGATCAACGCACCAGCCGGCGTCTGGGCCAGTACCGTCCCGATCTGCGACGCTGCCAGTGCAATTCCCACCCGGCCCGCGTCCCAGTGGTGATGATCGCGCAGGAATGTTCCCAGGAACGGGCCCATGCCGTCGCGCACATCGGCCAGAAAGAAATTCAGACCATCGAGTGCCCGGAGACTGGTCGACGACGGCCGGCGGTTGCATCGATCAAGTGGTGGCGAATCGATCTCGACCATGGTCTCTTTCCTTTGATCAATAGTGAACCAGGGCGAGCCAGACGACGCCGACCACGGTCGTCAGCACGGTGAGCGGCACCCCGACTTTCAGGTATTCCGTAAAGCCGAGTTCGGTTCCGGCGCGGCGGGCGTTTTCGACGACGATCAGGTTGGCGACCGAACCCAGGATCGTCAGGTTCCCCGCCAGGGTGCTCGACATTGACAGCGCCAGCCACGCCAGCTCTTTTTGCGGCATGACCTCCATCAAGGGCTTGAAGAGCAAAACGGCCGGCACGTTCGAGACGAGGTTTGATAGCAAGACCGACAAGCCGCTGACCATCAGCACGGGCGAATCGAGCAAGGCATGCCATCGCTCGAGTCCCCATGTCTGAACGACATTGACCTCAAAGGCATGAACCACGACAAACAAACCGGCGAACATGACCAGTAGCGGCCAGTCGATCGACCGGTAAACCCGCTCGGGGCGGACGCGGTCAAGCATCAAGAATCCGGCCGCGGCAAGCGCGACAAGCGCGATCGGCTGGCCAGCAAAGAACAACCCGACCGTGACCAAGGTCACAGCGATACTTTTAGCCAGAAGCGGTCGATGGACCCGAATCCGCAGGAGATCGTCTTGCTGGGGACCTGCGTTGGCTGTCTCGCGCAAAACGTTTCGGTATACCAAGGCCACAACCGCGAAGTTGATCAAGAGTCCGATCAAGGCAACTGGAGCGAGCCGCGATGCAAATCGCACATAAGATATTTGTGAAAGTGATCCGATTATGATGTTTTGTGGGTTCCCCGTGATCGTGGCCACCGAGCCGACGTTGGAGGCGGTCGCCAGTCCCACCAGGTAGGGAATCGGCGGCCGCTTGAGCCGCTGACACAGATGCAATACGAGCGGAGTCAGGGCCACGCAGATAACGTCATTGACCAAGAAGGCCGAAAGTATGCCCGAGAGGCCGATTGTCACCCCCAAAAGCGCAAAGGCTCCCGAAAAACGGCTCGCAATCCACTCGGTCGCCAACGCGAAAAACCCAGCCAAGCGGAGATACGCCACAACCACCATCATGCCGAAAAGCAAGACGATCGTTTCGTAGTCGACGGCCCGCGCGGCCTCGCGCATCGTTACAATGCCGCAGGCGAGCATCGCGGCCGCGCCAACAAGGGCGATTCCGGCCCGGTCGATTCGCAGGCCCGGTATCCGGCCGAGCGCAAGCGCGATGTAGGTGAGGCCAAAGATCGTCGATACCAAATGGATCGAGGACGGGTAGGTTGTCACGGGCAACTCGTTCTTCTCCAATCCCAAAAATCAGTGACTGGGCGAATGGGTCAGCGAACCGTCGAAAGATCCGACGTCACGGCCATCGGCTGATTGGCCCGACCGACCGGGACTTCCACTCCCTCGTTGAGGGTTTCAGGCACAAAGAACAATACGACAAGTGTGGCCAACGCACCGACTGCGGCCAATGCGAGGAAGAGTCCGCGATATCCGAGAGGACCAACCAAAAAACTGGCAGCGGCTGGCCCGATGGCGGAGCCGAAAACCAGGCACGAGCCGACGATCACCTGGGCCTCGCCCGATCGTCTCGGATCGGCTAACCGGTCGGTGACCCACGCGGCGGCAATTACGGCGAACAATCCATTGCCGAAACCGTCAAGCGCTTGATTGGCGACGGCCAATTCCGGGCTGCGAACGATGCTTACGAGTGCCAGCCGCAAGGCCATGATCGCCCAGGCCGCGACCAAAAGCGGCTTGCGTCCCAGGCGATCGGCAAGCCGCCCGCCAGGCCAAACGACCAGCATCCAGGCAACCATACTCACGGCAAATGCATAGGCGAGCATCCGATCAGGAGCATGCAAGTCGCGTTTGAGAAACAAGCCCAGATAAACGCCGCCGGGAGCGTTCGCCGCGTGGAAGAGGATCATCGCGACCACGAATGACCATAGCCCCGCGTCTCTGGGTAGCCATCCGCTCTTGCCGTTTGCAGCGTGCGTGCCCGCGTTTCGAGATTGCTCTGCACCGCCGCTGGCCGATTCTTTCGATTCGTGTCGTCGCGGAGTCTCGTGCATCAAGAGTGCTGCAGCGACCGCCAGACCCTGGGCAAGGGCCAGCGGCACCAGAATCGCGCCGACGCCATACTGTTCGGATATCCAACTTCCCAGCAGAGCCACGAGCACGATACCGATCGGCTTCCAGAGACGCAAAGCACCCAGAGCGGCGCCGACGCCTCCCGGCGGCGCGAGTGTAGCGGCCTCAGCGCCGGACAAACTCTCAATCACCGCCCGCGAGATTCCATTCTCCGCAAACAAGATCACCAGGAATCCCAACCAGAAAAGTCCGTGCGCAGCACGCAAGAGCACAGTTGACGCTGCGACCACCGCCAGCGCAGCGATCAAAAATGGCTTGCGCGACCCGATTCTGTCCGACCAGATTCCGATCGGAAATTGGGCCATTGCCGAGAGCGCCGCCAGAGTCGAAACGATTCCGATGGCGCGATCCGACAGGCCTTTCTCGCCCAAGTACAGCGGCAAGTAGGGGAGCGTGAACCCGATCGCGGCCATCCCAAGAAAGTAGGAGCCATAGAGGCCGACTCGATTTCGCCAGTCCATGATGCGCGTGACCTCTTTCGGAAATTACGAGTATTCTTATGTTCGACGACAGTTGAAACTGCCTCCCCCAGTGGGGAAGGGTAGCGGTGGGAGGGACGCACAAGTCGGACAAAAGGCTTCGTAGTCCGCGCCGAAAGCCCCCCACCCTGGCCCTTCCCCACTGCAGGGAGGGGATGGTAACGTTGCATTCACATATAAGTTTCCGCTAGTGCGGTGGTTGCCCGCCTAACCGGGAGGCAAAGCCGGCGGCAGCTCAAATCCGCGTTCCCGCGGGCCGAGGCCTTTCGTCTTCGGGTCGGGTTTGCCCGCCGGCGGTTCGGCCGCCGGTCTCGACTCGGTGCGGCCGGATCCGTCGCCGATCTGGGCCAGATGCTCGGGCACGTGGGTCATCGCCTCGGCGGCGCGGGCCAGTTCGCCTGCTCGCTCATCGCGGCCAGCTTCGAGGTCACGCCGCGCGGCGGTGTAGAGATCGTGCGCCGCCCTGACGTATGTGTCTGAACCAGCGGCCACTCGCCATGTCCCCAGCCAACCCAATCGGTCGTACGCGCGATAGAGATCCACACGGGCGCGATTGCGCGAGTCAACCAGTCCAAAGTCGTCCGACGGCGGCGGCAAGTCGGGATCGGGCCGATCGAACCGCACCGCGTTTCGAGCATGGTCGACCGCACGCGCCAGGTCATGAGCAGCGGCGCCGTATTCGCGTGCTCGAAACATATCAGCCGCGCCAGCGCCCGCAGGCCGTCACGGTAGAATCCCGTCGCGCGATCCGTCCAGTCGCGCAATCGTTCATCGGGCCGACCCAAAGCACTTTCGTCGGCGCAAACGGCGGAGAAGATCATACGCCTTTCTCAGGTCGCCACCCGGCTCGCGACCCGCTTTCTTCTTCCCTTCCTTGCCCTTGACTTTAGCGAAGGGAGGACCACTCGGTGGCGGCTGGGCAGGCAGAAGAGCGGCGAGTCCCAGGCTCACCACGACCGACGAAACTGTCGCGACGATCTTGAACATGATCAATTTTCCTTTCGTTTTCCCATGATAGGCGATTCATTTCCCGAGCCTTGCTGTTTTCCGATGGCAATTCGAGCCAGGTCAATCGCACGACGCGTGCCAACGGAAATGGCCGCGAAATCCCGAGGATTTAGCGAGACTTCGCTGAACTGCGGGCAACAATCCCCCAGTTGTCGGGCAATCTCTGCCCACCTCGCCGCGTCGGGTTGATACCTTCGTTCGCCGGGAGAGATCTGCGTTCCTGCTCAGTGGGTTATTTGCCGTCCGAATTCGCTGTGTCCAAAATAGTGTGATCAGCTTCTGGCACGCGCTTTGCCAAAAAAGGTCGTGGCGTCGATGCGGTCGTAAATCTCCAAGCCCAAAGACAGAGCCAATGCCTCGCGATCCGCTGCAATTCAAGGTGCCGATCTCCGTTCAGATCGGCGTGGTCGCCGCCCTGTTCATTGCGGCCCTGGTCGTACTCTGGAGCACGGGCGCCTCGGTTGTCGTGCGCGAGCGGCGCAGGTCAGATGCCAAGGGAATGCTTGAACAAGCCGGTGATCAGCTCGCTGCACGTGGGCGCGAGAGCATTGCACTTGGGGGTGGTCTGCTCGAATATCCCGATGAACAATCGCGCATCCGGCTGGACGAAGAGCTGTCGGCAAGAGCGGCTGCCACACTTGCTTCCTACGAAGGAACTGGAATTGAGGGAGGTTATTTGGTCCTCCGTTTCAAAAGCTTCTTGGGCACGGTTCTCCTGAAACCTCAGTTGCGGACTGAGATTGCCGAGAAAGACACCCCCGCAAAGGGCAAGGAGGGCTATGAGCACAACGAATCCGGGTTACCCCCGCGTGAAGCCGACTTGATCGAAATCCTCGTCGACGCGGCAATCCGCAAAAAGCAGGTGCTGTTCTCGGTCCAGGAGCTCGCCGGTGCACACCCGGTGACGGTCGCGATTCGCACGGCCCCGGTGGAGGTTAATGGGCGCGTCGTCGGTGCAACCTGGGTCATGACGCGCCTGGTCGACCCGCTGTTTGTGGATCGTTCACTTCAGGGTTATCGGCTGGCCGCGGCGCTTGCGTTGGGAGGGATTGCGCTTGCGTTTGCCTTGACGACCGGGCTGGCTCGGACAGTCCGCCGTCAGGCCGCTGAGCGCGACCGGCTGCAGATCGAACTGCGCCGCAGCGAACGGCTGGCGGCACTGGGTAAGCTCTTGGCTGGCGTCGCCCACGAGGTCCGCAATCCGCTGGCCGGCATTCGCTCGACGGCCCAGCTTTGGCAGCGCGGTGTTGTCGTGCTCGACCAGGATTCGCTCGGAGGATTGGTGCACGAGGTCGATCGATTGGAGGAGATCGTCTCGCGACTGCTTCAGTTTTCCCGGGCCGACGCTCAGGACCTCGTTCCTGGCGACTTGAATACCGTGCTCACCGAGGCCGCCCGCCTCGCGGGGGGTCCCGCGGAAGCGAAAGACGTTCGCATCGAGCTCGACCTCGATCCCAACTTGCCGCCGGTTGCGATGGCGCCGCCTGCCTTGCTCCAGGTCTTCCGCAACCTGACGGCCAACGCCCTGCAGGCCATGGTGCCAGGGGGCACCCTCAGGCTCTCGAGCCCGACTCGATCCGTCGCACCAATCAATCCACGCCAGCGTCGCCGACACCGGCCCAGGACTGGGCGCCGACGTACTCAAGCATCTCTTCGAGCCTTTCTACACGACCAAGCCCGAGGGCACAGGCCTCGGCCTGGCGATCGGCGCGAGATTGTCCTGGCGCACCGCGGTGAACTCCGCGCAGCCAATCGGTCCGAACAGCCCGGCGCGATCTTCACGCTCACGCTGCCGGCCGCCTTGCGGCCGAGTAATGGAGAAGCACGCTGATGCCTGACTCATCCACGATTCTGGTGGCGGACGACGATCGGACGATCCGTCGCAACCTCGTGCTCTTGCTGCGCTCCGAGGGTTACCAAACCATCGAAGCGGCCGACGGCGACGAAGCCCTCGCCAAAGTCGCCCAAGAATCACCCGACGCCGTGCTCTTGGACCTCAAAATGCCGGGCCGAGGCGGCCTCGATGTCCTGGCTGCACTCGAACCGGCGCTCGCCGATCTGCCGGTCATCGTGGTAACGGCGCTCGGCGGTTCGTCCGCAGCCATCGAAGCAATGCGCCGTGGCGCTTATGACTATCTCACCAAGCCGTTTGATCTCGATGAGGTCGTCCTCACGCTCAATCGTGCTCTAAAGCAGCGCGACCTGGCCCGCGAAGTCAAGTCGCTCCGCGCCCGCAATAGCGAGGATGAGAGTGAATCGTCAGACCATGCCGAAGATGCTGAGCTGATCGGCCAAAGTGCCGCCATGCGCGAGGTCTACAAGTCGATCGGACTGGCTGCCGCGACCAATGCCCCGGTCTTGATCCTGGGCGAAAGCGGCACCGGCAAGGAGCTCGTGGCAACCGCGCTCCATCGCCATTCCGATCGCTCAGGCGGCCCATTCATCCGCGTCAACTGCGGGGCTCTTCCCGAGGGACTCGTCGAGAGCGAGCTCTTCGGCCACGAGCGTGGCGCATTCACTGGCGCCGAGCGCCAAAAGCCCGGTCGTTTCGAACGCGCCGCCAAAGGCACTGTTTTTCTCGATGAAGTCGGCGAGCTGCCGCTGTCGGCCCAGGTCAAGATCCTGCGTGTCATTCAACAAAACGAGTTCGAACGCCTGGGGGGGACTGAGACCCTGCACACCGATGCGCGCGTCATCTCGGCCACGCACCGTGACCTTTCGAAAGAAGTTGCCGCCGGCCGGTTCCGCGAGGATCTCTATTACCGCTTGAACGTCGCCCGCATCGTGATCCCGCCGCTCCGCGACCGCCCCGAAGACATCGAACCGCTTGTCGAACACATCCTGAAGCGCGTGGAGCGGCGGCATGGCTGGGATGCCCTCTCGCTATCACGCGAGGCGCTCGCCGCCATACGCGAGCGGCCCTGGCCGGGCAACGTCCGCCAGTTAGAAAACACGATCGCACGCGCAGTCATCGCCGCGCGCGGCCGGACAATACTCCCGGAACATCTCGACGTCGATGAATCAACCGACCCGGCGGTCGTAGTCGCTGCCTGACGCGGCCGGTTCGATGCCACTGCGCGCCTTGCTCGCCGAGGTCGAGCGGCGAGCGATACAGCTGCGCTTTGGTCGCGTGCGGCGGCAATCGCACCAAAACTGCAGAGAAGCTCGGCATCAGCCGCCGCCAACTCTTCGACAAAATTCGCGAGTATGACCTTCTTCCCTGAGCCAGGCTATCTGCCCAGTATCTTCGCGACGAAATAGACCACGATGGCTCCGAATACCCCTCCCCCCAACAGCATGTATATGATCGAATATTGAATCGCAGCCACGAGCATCGGCATATGCACGATAGTTTCCATCGGATGGTCCTCATCAGACGAAATAAACCGCCTTGAGTCCGGCGGACTGTAAATTCCGATGCTAAACCATCGTGCAAACAGTGTGCCGAATGGCGGGCATCACCCGTGAATCCTGATAGCGCTGCGCTTGAAAGCGGGCAGGTAGGAACGGGACAGGGGGGCGTGGATGTTGCGAGTCCGCGGCTTTGCCAAGCCATGTGCGCAAAGCCATTTTTTCACCAGGTTCTCGACCATTCGCTTGGCAAAGACAAGTGCAGCACCCGCGCCTATAGAGCCGAGTGTTCCCCACAAGATCGGAACGACCAGCAAATCATATGCGGAAGAATACATGGCGGAGCCTCTCCGACTTTGAGTTCGGATTTCATTTCAGGCTGGTCGTGGTATCGCGTTCGATCGTGCGCGACCAGCCAACGAAGAGGCTCAACGCAGTTTGCGTACCAACGCTGGATCTCAGCGTTTTCAGCCGCATTTCGCTAACTTTTGACGAAAGCCGCGGCGATTGTCGTGCGGAATCCCCCCGCGCGGGGACCATTCCGCTCGTGACTGGCCATCTAGTGAGGATTGGCGATGTGGGCGGCAGGCTATCACTAACTCCACATTCTTTCATCTACGCGAACCAGTGGCAAGGCGGTGAGCATCACGCCCCCCTTCAGAATCATTCGACGTCGAAACAGCTTCGCTGCATTCCCAGAATTGTTCACGGGCGGTGGCGATCAGACTCCTTTCCCGTTCAGCTTCGGGACAGTTTGCTTGCCCATGACAACCTTGAACCCGACGGGCGAGTCGTCCGCCGGTTCGCCGTTGTAATTGACCGTTATCTCCTCGCCGGGATCGATATCGCGGATGGCGATGAACTCCTTGATCTGTCCCGCCAGGTCGTCATACCGGGCATTGGGCCGATACGAGTGGTTGTAGAGCGAACCGTAGCCGAGTGCGAGTGCCAGCGTCCCCTTCTTCCAGTGGAAGCAATAGCTCGCCAGGCCGGTCCACACGTCGCCGTCCATCACATCGTTTTTCTTGAACACGACCACCGGAACCCGTTCGATTAACTCTCCATCGCGAATCGACCGCCTGGCGAAAACGCCCCGTCCCTTTCCCTTGACCTGCTTGACCTCGATCGCATCCGAATGCGTCATCTGATCCTCTCCGTCGAGTACTGCGTGTGTCGAAACCAAGATGGTCCCGACCGGCGCTCTCTATTTGCTCGAAAAAAGCGCGGCTCATCGCCAGAGGATATCGCTCCTTTGACCTGGAGGATAGAGAAAGTGACAATCGTGGATCGACAAACTGTGAGACTAGCTGGCAATCGCTCGAGTGATTCGCTCATGCAAGTCATTCGTAGAAGCGGCATTTTTCTCTGCGGCTCGCTCGGGCGTTTACTGATCTGTGCGATGGCGTTCCGCGTTCAGTCCATCACAGGTTCCCGTACTCGAAAATATTGGACGAGTTGGCAATGAGCGGCGGCACTCCCGATCACAATCTCGAGACAATCCTTGCGGACGCGCTGAAGAGACCCGCCGGAACTGAGCGGGACACGTTTCTTGACGATGCCTGCGGTCAAGACTTCGTACTTCGACATAGTGTCGAACGGATGATCGAGGCTCGCGAAAAAGAGAGCGCCACTCGTGATTCGCCTACCAAGACTTTCGATCCCGAGGCGACCGACGAATTCGGGACCGACCGCATCGAGAGTCCCCAAGAACTCGGATCGCCTTCCCCGCTGGAACGTGAAGGCGCCGGTACGCTCGTCGGTCCGTATCAGCTCGTCCGCAAGATCGGCCAGGGGGGCATGGGCACCGTCTACTTCGCCGAACAGCGCAGGCCGGTGCGACGTCAGGTCGCCCTCAAGATCATTAAACCCGGGATGGACTCCGAGCAGGTGATCAACCGTTTCGAGGCCGAACGCCAGGCGCTCGCGATCATGGATCACCAGAACATCGCGCGGGTACTCGACGCCGGCACGACGGTCACCGGCCGCCCCTATTTCGTCATGGAGCTGGTCGAGGGAATTGCCATCACCGATTTTTGTGACCGCAATCGCCTCACCCCCCACGAACGGATCGCGCTTTGCATCCCGGTATGCCGGGCAATTCAGCACGCACATCAAAAAGGAATCATCCACCGCGACATCAAGCCTTCCAACGTGCTTGTGACGGTCCAAGACGGCAAACCAATCCCCAAGGTGATCGATTTCGGAATCGCCAAGGCGACTGACCAGCATCTGACCGAAAGGACGATGTTCACCCAGCTCGGCATGGTTGTCGGTACTCCAGAATACATGAGCCCCGAACAGGCCGAGACCGGGGCTGTCGATATCGATACCCGGAGCGACATCTACTCGCTCGGTGTGCTGCTCTACGAGCTTTTGACCGGGTCGACGCCGCTCCAAAAGGCGAAGTTACGTGAGGCGGCCTTCACCGAGATTCTCCGGCGGATCCGCGAGGAAGCACCTCCAAAACCGAGTACGCGTCTCTCCGCTTCCAAGGACACGCTGCCGTCGATCTCGGCCCAACGGCGCACCGAGCCCGCGCGGCTAGCCCGGCTGCTTCAGGGCGAGCTCGACTGGATCGTCATGAAGGCCGTGGAGAAAGACCGCACTCGCCGGTACGAGACGCCAGCCGCGCTGGCACGCGACCTTGAGCGGTATCTGGCCGGCGACGCGGTTGAGGCTGGCCCTCCATCGGCAATCTACAAGCTCAGGCTCTTCGCGCAAGCACCGCGAAGCTCTAGCAACGGCGTCGGCGTTTGCCGCCGTGCTGGTCATCGCTACGGCTGTCTCCGCCTGGCAAGCGATCCTGGCCACCCGCGCCAGAGCCGATGCCGAGCGCGCTTACCTCGCCGAGGCCGACCATCGTCGCGATGCACAGCATCAACGCGACCGTGCCATCCAAGCCAGAAAGGAGGCCGTGGACAATCTGACCAGGGCCGAGGCCGAAGAAAAGAAGGCCCAGCGATCGGAGGCGGAAGCTCGTGCGATTCTGACTTTTTTCCGGCAGAAGGTTGTGGCAGCCGCGCGGCCCGAAGGCCAGGAGGGAGGCGCCGGCCGATCGGTGACCCTTAGAGAGGCGCTTGACAAGGCCGAACCCAGCATTGCGAAAGATTTCGCCGAGCGCCCCGTTGTCGAGGCTGCCATTCGCAACGCGCTGGGAACCAGCTATTTCTTTCTTGGTGACCAGACGTCCGCCGCACGCCAGTTGCTCAGGGCTCGTGAACTACGGATGACCTCACTCGGACCCGACCACCCCGACACCCTCTCGACGATCAGGTTCCTTGCCGACGTTTATCGCGAATCGGGCCGACTCCCCGAGGCGATCGATCTGCTCGAGCAGCTCTTAAAGCCAGCGCGTGCCAAGCTAGCAACCGACAGCGACGAAGCCACCAGCGCAATGGATAGTCTTGCGGTCGCCTATGGATACAGCGGCCGACTCAATGAGGCGATCGATCTCCTCACAGAAGTAGTGAAGTTGCGCAAAGCCAAGTTCGGCACGGAGCACGCGAGCACGCTGATGGCCATGAGCAATCTGGCCGCCGCCCTCGACACCGCCGGCAGACCGCACGAAGGCCTTTCCGTGGCTGAAGAGGCGCTTTCTATTCGTAAGCGCATCCTGGGAACGGACAATCCAGACACGCTCACGAGCATGAATAATCTGGCAAGTCTCTATCTCGAGACGGGCCGAATCGCAGACGCTGTCCCTCTGCTCGAAAAGGTGCTCGAAGTTCGCAAGGTCAAGCTCGGGCCCGACCACCCCCTGACACTCCTGTCCATGAGTAATCTGGCCGCGGCTTACCAGCAAATCGGGCGGGTGAACGATTCCGTGGCCTTGTACGAAGACGCTCTCAAGATCCACAAGGCCAAGCTCGGGGCCGAGCACTTGAACACGATCCTCGTCATGAGCAATCTCGCCGGTACCTACCGCGAGGCGGGCAGGCTCGGCGATGCGCAAACTGCGGCCGAAGAGGCCCTCAAACTTCGGAAATCGAAACTCGGTGCCGACCACCCCGATACGCTGATCACGATGAACAACCTCGCCCTCATCTATCTCGACTCAGACCGGCTCAATGATGCAACTGCCTTATTTGAGGAAACTGTCAAACGTCAACGGACCAAGTTGGGACTCGATAATCCGAGAACGCTCGCGACCATGAACAACCTGGCCGCGGCGTATCTTGCCGCAAAGCGGTGGACCGATGCCGACAAGACTGCGCGAGCGTGCTTGGCCCAGCGCGAAAAGTCACAGCCCGACGACTGGCGGCGCTACCAGACGATGAGCCAGCTCGGCGCTGCCCTCGCGGGACTTGGCCAAGCAGGCGAAGCGGAACCACTACTCGTTCAAGGCTATGAAGGAATGAAGGCACGCGCGGCCAAGGTCCCGGCGCAAGGCAAGAAGCAAGTCGCCGCCGCCGCGGCGCGCATTATCTCTTTCTACGAGGTGTGGGGCAAGAAAGACAAAGCCGACGAATGGCGGAAGCGACTCGCCGATTCATCAGAAAGAAGTAGCCGTTCACGGCCGCCAGAACTGCTCTTGGCTGATTTGGCGTCAGCCGATAGCTTGTCCTCATCATGGACGATCCCCAACCGGGCGGCTGCCCACGATGTGCTGAGCTCGAAAAGAAGATCGCCGAGCTCACCGCGCCTGGAAAAGCTTGAAGCCGAGCTCGCCCGTGCGAAGAAGAATTCGTCGACCTCGTCCAAACCTCCTTCCAGCGATATCGTCAAGCCGCCAAAGCCTGCCCCCAAGGGAAAAGGTAAGCGCAAGCAAGGAGCGCAACCGGGACACCCGCGTCACCAGCGACCTCCCTTTTCCCTCGACGACATCGACAAGGCGTGGGAGTATTCCTGGACGGCTTGCCCTGATTGCGGTGGCCACGTCGAGGTGAGCGACGAACTGCCTCGGATCATCCAGCAGGTCGAAATCATCCCGCGTCCGATCGAGATCAGCGAGCACCGCGGCATGGCTTGCTACTGCCCTCACTGTAAGAAAACGCACTTTGCCCCAATCGATGAACCGGTGGTCCGGGCGGGTCTTGTCGGACCGCGTCTGAGTACGTTGGTGGCCTATCTCAAAGGTGTTTGCCACTGCTCATTCTCCACCATTCGCAAGTTCTTGCGTGACGTCGCCTGCGTGACCATCAGTCGTGGGCAACTTGCTAAGCTCATCGCCAAGGTGAGCGGGAGCATGAAGGAGACATACGAACTGCTGTTGGGCATCCTCCCGGACGAGTCGTTTCTGAATGTGGACGAGACCGGGCACAAAGACTGCGGCAAGCGCATGTGGACTTGGTGTTTCCGAGCCCCTCTCTTTACCATGTTCAAGATCGCACCGTCGCGGGGCTCCGAGGTCTTGATCGAGGTTCTGGGCCGAGAATTTGACGGCGTCCTGGGATGTGACTACTTCAGTGCCTACCGCAAGTACATGGGCGACTGCGGAGTGCTGGTGCAGTTCTGTTTGGCCCACCTCATCCGAGATCTGAAGTTCTTGGCCGAGCATCCCAATCCCAAGAATCAGTCGTACGGTCGTCGAGTTCTGGAAGCTGTGCGTACGTTGTTCGATGTGATCCATCGCCGCGACCTCACCAAACCCCAGACGTTCGCAGCCACGCTGGAACTCCTTGGCAAGGCGTTGTGTCGAACAGCCGTCAAGGGCGTGCCCAGTACATCGGAGGCGGCAAATCTCGCCCGTCGCTTCAAGAAACACGGTGCGAGTTACATCAGGTTTATAACAACGCCGGGCATCGAGCCGACCAACAATTTGGCCGAGCAAGCGATTCGCTTCGTGGTCATCGACCGACACATAACCCAAGGCTCGCGAAGTGAAACTGGCCAGCGCTGGCTCGAGCGGATCTGGACGATCATCGCCACTTGCACCCAGCAAGGTCGCTCGATTTTTGATTTCCTCCTCGAAGCCGTCCGTGCCAGCTTCCATGGCGAACCAGCTCCCACGATAGTCCCCAACACCAGTTGATCGACGCGAAGCCGCGCTACTACAGTAACTCAGGCAACCCCGAAGGCGCGCTCGCGTACTCCGCCCGAACAGGATCTATTCAGGGGCGTGAACGGCTACAGAAAGAACTACGCCATGATTTCCTTTACGACGGTCCCTGCGACGTCCGTCAACCGGAAATCCCGGCCCGCATACCGGTAGGTAAGCCTTTCATGGTCGAGCCCCATGAGTGCCAGGAGCGTGGCATGCAGGTCGTTCGAATGCACCCGCCCTTCGACGGCGTTGATGCCGTACTCGTCGGTCGTCCCGTATGAAAAGCCCTTTTTGACCCCCGCGCCAGCCAGCCACATCGGATAACCGGTGATATTGTGGTCGCGGCCGTCCGGGCCATGGCCAGCAGGCAACCGGCCAAACTCGCTATCAAAGAGAACGAGCGTCCCGTCCAGCAGCCCTCGCTGGTCGAGATCCGCCAGCAGCGCCGCAGTCGGCTGATCGGTGTAGCCACTATTCCGGATCAAACCCTGGCGGTAAGCCGGTAAGGTCGAAGGTGATGCGCCGTATCAAGGCGAGCTTGTCTGCGTCGCGGTTCGGTTTGAGCCCTGCATTTTCGAGCTTTGCCAGCACAAACCGGTCGATGCTGGATCGCGGCCACGACGCGTCGCGCACTGCTGGAGGCTTGGCCGCTTTGAGCGGCTGCCATGCCGAGTGCTGCTTCTTGAGCTTGTCGTATTTTGGGTTGGGATTGCCGATGACGACGCGTGCGTCGACCTCTGTCCAGGCCGCGCCGTCCTTGATCCATTTCGTGAGCACGGCAATTTCTTCCGCGGATAGACGCTTTTTCGGCGGCATCTTCAGATCGTCTTCCGTTTGGAGGACCGCCTGGATCAAGATACTGTTCTCGGGGTCGCCGGGAACGACGGCGGGCCCTCGGTTACCGCCTTGCAGCAAACCGTTGAGGTCGTCGACGCGGAGCCCGCCCTTGGAGTTTGTGGTCGCGGAATGGCAGGTATTGCAGTTGTTCACCAAGAGCTGCCGGACGTTCTTTTCAAAATACGCGACCGATCCCGCGTCAAAATGACGATCGACCTCGCCCGGCGCCGCGGCAATTGACGCCAACGCGAGTGCGGAAAGAAAAATCGGATTCAAGGATATAGACATAGCATTTTTTCGTATTGGAAATGCCCCCGGCGACGTCAGCTCTTCCACACTTGTGAATATGTGAGATAATTTAGAGTTGCCCATGTTGTGATAGCACTTTGCCAGCAAATTCAAGGGAATTGGCCCTGAATCAGTCGATTCAGTAAGAATCCGCCGAGATCACCTCGCCCTGGGCACGCGAGCCGAGAGCCCAGACTGTTTGCAGGTTGGAACTGTCTTTGAGGAAGCGGACCGAGCCGTCGGTCAAGAGGACGTTGGCTCCGCCGGCATGACGGCTTGAGAGCGTCCACATGCCGGGAATCCAAAGCGTATTGTCCGATCCGGTATCGACGCTGCAATTGGAGTCTTCGGATTCGGCGCCAACACGATATTGCCGAAACACAAGCCGGGGAGGCCCCAGGCCCAGCCCATCCCGAGCTGCGAAGTGTGGCTCGACGTCCGGTCGGCTGCCACCGTTAAACCGCCTCCGCACATCTGGACCCATTGCTGAAAGGGCCCGGAATCGGCGGGAAGTTCCATCAGGGGCGTGTTGCGAACGACACCAGGCGGATACGAACCGACGAAGACGATATCCGATGGGACTGTGTAATAAGCGTCATTGCCGTCGCCGATGATCCATTCGCCGAAAGCGATTGTGTTGCTGGTTCCGTCGGTGATTCCCGCGAGCGTGAGCGGGGCCCGCGCTGCCCGTCTTGATATCGTACAAGATGCCGTTGGGCGCTCCACCGGTCTGGGAGTTGTCGAACTCGAGGCTCGACCCGACCGAGGCGAAACAATTCAGGCCGGGCTGTCCCTGTATACGCGGTGATGGCCGGCCAGCTCGGCGCATTATCGGATGGGCAGAGAAAGCCATTGATCCGCGTGAAAACCGCTGTCGTGTTTGACCAAATGCCCTCCGCTCCATTGATCACATCGAACGAGATGTTGACGACATTGTAAACCGAAGGCTGCTCCAGAAAAATGAGGAATGCACCTCACTGGCTTTCTGAGCCACACGCGAACACCAGGACGGGCCCGCGTTCGCACCGCAATTGTGAGCTCTTGCGCCTGTCAATGAAGCGACCGCCCCCAACGCGCAGATCGCTGGGTGCGGTCGCCTTGACGCAATTCGCCGAGAATCAAACCGGCCTTCGAGGTCGGTCTAAACCCGATCGCTATTCAAAGACCGCTCAAGTCGAGTGCCACCAGTTTGATTCCCTTTTTGAGCGCCAGCGCCTTGACGACTTCTTCGCTCGCCGGGACGGTCATACTCCTCCGCGGCGAGAGACAGATGCCCGAGAGCACCTTCGCGACCTCGTCTGGCTTGCTGGTCGTTCCAACTGCCGCGAGGCCGTTCAAGACCATGGGCGACGCATTATCGATGCGAAGCTCGTAGTGCATCTTCCCCCTGTCTTTGACCCCTTTGCTCAGACGAACCCGTACCAAGCGATTGAGCACGCCTTCGACCAGCCCATCGGCAAAGTGTCCGACGTCAAATTTCCCTCGGTCGAGCACGACTGGGAGCGAGAATTTGCCAAGCGCGACCCAGTTGCGTGCGGTCGCGTCGCTGCTGGTCACCACCACCTGGGCGTCGCTCGCTGACATCCGTACCCGGAAGGCTACTGCCGGACCTACAGGTTGTGCTGGGATTCCTATCTCGGCCACCAAGCCGAGCACCATCTTTTGCCGCAGGGCCGTTCTCATTTCGGCCGCGCGCGCTTCGGCGGCCGCGTCTGTTCCCTCAACCTCGAACAGCACGCGACCGGTCTCTCCTTCGCGCAAGCCGTCGAGATGCTCTACGAAGTCTTTGGCGAGGGTCAACTCGTACCCGTTGGCCCAACCCTCCGACATCGCGGCGAGCGTATCCCAATCCAGATCCCCATTCAAATGCCACATGACAAGTCGCGAGATCGGCTTGCTCGCCCCATCGGCGGCCAGGCGGCGGAGCGCTTTTTGAACCTTCTGATTGTCGGTGATATCGGCAATATCACGGAGCTGGAGCGGTTCTCCTTCGTCCGGCAGCTTCACACCCTCGCCCGGCTGCGGTGGTGACAGCGTGACAAGCCGAGTCGGCAAGTGGCGCGTTTGCCCAGGATCAAGCAATGCCGACGGCAGACCTGTCGGCGGCACGGACATCATACCACCCATACCACCCATGCCACCTCCCATGCCGCCCATACCACCTCCCATACCGCCGCCCATGCCACCACCCATGCCGCCCATACCCATCATCCCGATCATCAGACTGCGCTTGTCCCAACTGTCGGGATCACCGCAGAAATACATAATCATTCGGGCAAGCATCATCATCCCCATCGTGGGCGGCATCGTACGAGACATCATACCCATTCCACCCATTCCACCCATTCCGCCACGGCCACCACCACCCATGCCTCCGCCCATGCCGCCACCACCCATTCCGCCGCCCATGCCACCGCCCATGCCACCGCCCATGCCACCCATGCCACCCATCTGACCCGTGGCTCCCTCGGCAATAATTCCCGGCGGAAGAATAACGCGTAATGGACGACGTGTGCGATTTGTCATCGAGATTGTCATGCGGCCATCGCCACGGCCTTCGGCCGATACGGAGACCAGCCCCTGACGCCTGGCGTCCAGGAGATTGATCTCGGGTATGCTTTGCTCCGGTTTCGCGTCCGCATTTTGGGTTGCGGTGGTCAGTTTCTTGGTGGTTCGCTGCGGCTTTTTGTCCGGCTGATCGGCCGAAACGGCCGGCCGCGGAACGCACAAGAACAAAACGGCGCTCAGCGCGGCGACCGTCATACGCATCAAACAACACATAATTGTTAACCTTTCGTCAGGTTGGACTCGGGTAAGAAAATCGGAAAAGGCTTTTTAAAAATCGTCCAGGTCACAGCAACGACAAAATGCGTGACTCAATGCACCGCCGAGCGCGCCGGTGCCGACACTAGGATGCACGGTCTGCACCTTGATTCGTGGCGCAATTGGACCGGTTTGGGTCGTCCCAATACCGCCAAACCACGCGCCACACGCGAGGCCGAGGTCATTGCTGCCGCCCTTTCCCATTCGTGGGAACGGCGGTGATTGCATGCTATCTATGAGTAAGTTGCTGCCAATTCATCAGTAGCGTGTTTGGCCAGGCGCCCGTAAATGAGATTGGGAGGTGCAATCGAAACACCAGAACAGCCGTGGGGCGCCGATCGCGACCTGGTTACAAACAGGCGCGAGCCCAATCAACAGCGCAGCGGTGAGCGTGTGCCAGGACGGCACGAGACCGGCTCAAGAATTGCACAAGTGATGAATCGATTGGGCAGGATGGGGGAGCCGAAGCTAGAATCTTCGTTGATCTTGGGGTTGACCTCTTGGAGAACGCCCTTTTTCCGGCTCCTCCACGGAGTAAACCGCGAGTACGTCGCCCCATGAGGCAAGCGGGACAGTTGCGACCAAACGATCCCGTGCACCGAGTGCACTCGAGCCAGCGAGTGGATTCGCTCCGGCTTGGTTTCACTCGATTGGAGGACGCAAGCGGGCGCAGCGAGCAAAATGCAAGCGAACAGCATCGATATCGCTGATCGACCACAAATCATCCCGCCGCCCTTCGATTTACACGTTTCACAAATCAACGTGACAACAAACGATAGCGCTTTGTTACGATACAACATGTCTGAAGACTGGTCAAGAATTATTCCAGAATTTATCAATATTTTTTGGGCCCATGGCGCGGTATTGTGGTCAGTCTCGACTTTCTTTACTCGTCTAGCCTCTGCAAAAACACGTCCACGCGGTGAACCGCCCCTCCCCGGATAAATTCGACGACGACTTTCTCACCCACCTGTTTGCTGCGAACAGCCTTTGTCAGACTCGCCAAATCGACGATAGATTCTCCGCCCAGAGAGCTGATGACGTCGCCGAACTGCAGCCCTGCTCTATCCGCAGGGGTGCCGGGCACCACCTTCGTAATCTGGCAGCCCGCAGCATTCGTCGAGCCGTAGACGCCCAGGCGCGGCGCGGCCGCGTCGGCCACGTAACTCCAGGCGATGAACGCCAGCCCCACACCATTGACCGCGGTGTGCAAGAGGATCGGAGCGACGATCGTCTTCCGCCATTCGTACACCGAGGCAAGCGTCACGCCGCCCACGGCTACGAAGGTCACGCCGGCCGTACCGAACTCATGGACCAGGCCGAACACGATGGCCCGCAAACTAACGGCGACCAACGTCCTAAGTCGTTGGCGCAGTGCGTTGTAGAGCATGCCGCGGAAGAACACCTCATCGGCCACTGGCGCCACAAGGGTAGCCAGAAGCACGAGGTGCAGAAACTCGACCCGATTGGGAAGTCGGCTGAGCGACTCCAGAGTTACGGTGGGCTTTGGTGGATCGCCGTTGGCGCGATCCAGCAATTGCAATACCACGGCTTGGCATAAGAATATGGCCCCGATCCCTACCAAAGCGAGCAGCGCTTTGACTGGTGTGATACAGATCCGCAGACGAGGACCCAACCTGGCAATGATGTGGCGTGCAACCCATAACGGGAAAACTAATGTCCAAACCTCCTCGAGTAGCGCAGTGAAGAAATTGACCCAGGGTCCACCTGGTATCAGAGGCACTGGCACGTCGACCGCACGAACTATACGCCGCAAAACAATCGGCGCCAGGCCAATGAGCACAATGCTCCACCGCCAACGTACATCGCGGAAGACGGATCGCCGGCGGGCGAGCGGCGGCGGCGCACCGCTTTCCTCTTGCGACATGGGATCGAGGGACCCGGGTGAGTCTGGCGGATTGCCCATACGTTACACCGTCCAAGCGGTGGTCTTTGCGTTCTTGACGAATCTCAAGGCTGGTCCTGCCCGGTGCAAACAAGCTTCACTGCAGGAGTGGCACAAGTCAGCTTCGTCGACGCGCGAGAAACATTCCGACCGTACTTGTCTGCCAGCATTCTCCAGATAAAAAATGATTGTTCTTGGCAAATAGTCATCCTCTCCATGCACTTGACGGCCGGCGCCGTGAGCTTCGCACGCTCATCTCTCTCGGGAGTCCCAGGCGATGTCGTGGCGCAAGCGGTTCCTGCTGTGGTTTGGCCCGAGCACCCTTGGTGGCGTCACGTTTGGTGATTGGTTGGCGATGCTCCGTGATAATCGCTTTACCGTCGATCCTTCCTACTGGTTGCGGGCCACCTCGATTACGCTCTGCAGTCTTCCCCAACTTCCGCGAAGTCGAGCCCTCTGTTCGTCGCCATCTGGATTCACTGGCGGGTTATCGGAAGAATGTCTATCCCGAGTTGGCTCCGGCGACGAAAGCACGACTTCGGAACGAGTGGGAACGCTCCTTCTCGGCGTGGGGATATCCCGCTTGAATCGATCGAGGTTCGGTGACTACCTGCGGTTAATGACCAGCGAGGACGACAGGCATGACCTCGAGGCAATCCGGCGCGAAATCGTCCGCATCGCACCGGAATTCTCGGACGAGCCCATCGCCCGGCTTGGCGAGGGAATGGATAGCTTCGCCGTCCTGGTCGGCGCTGGGTTCGTATTTCGTTTTGCCAAGCATAAAGACGCGGCGGCGGGACTCAGGCGTGAGATCGCCCTCCTCCCGCGCCTTGCCAAGAGCCTTGCCCTGGCGATCCCCCATTTCGAGTACGTCGGCCAGCACTCGGTCAGTGGGCTACCATTTGTGGGATACGGCCTGATCGGGGGACAGCCGCTCCACCCGCCGATTTACGAGAGTCTGTCCGGCGCCACCGGGAACGGCGTACTGGGCGATCTCGCTTTGTTTCTGATTGCGGTCCATGAATACCCGGTTGAAGATGCGATCGCTTGCGGTGTGGACTCGTCCGAAGCCCGGGCCTTTTATATATTTCTTCTCGGAGGGCGAGGGACGGCTCACAGGCGTGATCGATTTCGGCGACGTGTCGATCGGCGACCCGGATTATGATCTTGCATTCCTTGGCCACCGACTCGGTTCGACGTTCGTCGTGAATCTGCTCCGTTATCTCCCGCACGACGACCCCGCAAGGCTGTTCAAGAAAATTCGCGGTTTTGTGCGCTTCAACGCAATTGAAGACGTCTTGATCGGGCTCGATCGCGGCGATCGCCTGCTCATTGACTTAGCTCTTGCGGAATTGAATGCCCTTGCACGATCCCGGGAGGCCGAGCCTCGTGGCCAGCCACGGCCCGTGAGCGACACGAAATAAAATGGCGATCGAAATTCGGCCCGCGAGTGGCGCGAACCTCCAGCCCATGTTGGAAAATAACACGGGCAAGATGCCCGTGCCACAGAGGCCGTCGTGTCCACTTGCTCAATTTAAGCTATCGTGGTGGCTCAGTGCCAATCCAGGTGAATCCAAATGGGGTGAGATGTCGAACTCTAGTCTGGTTCTGGTGGATCGGGATCGACGGGCAACCAGGGATAGCGGGCGACGTACTCGTACTTCTGCTTCAGACGCGTGCAATGTGCCGTCTTTAGTGCCCACGACTCCTGCGTGTCATGGGCCCCACGCAAGTGGCGCTGTGTTTGCCCGAGGAGAGATTGTTCACTTGGTTTCAGGTACTTCTCGAAGAGCTCGACCTCTTTGGTGGATTGTCTGACTTCGGCATCAGCAAGCGTCGTATACTCCAAGCACATTGTCTCCAGCGCCGAATATCGCTGTGCGAGCGACCGGAAGTGCTCCCGCCGCCGCTTCAGTCGCGTGCCGCCGACGATCCCAGCTGTCGCCAGTCCGACGCCCAATATGACGATCATCCATCGAAAGATCGTCATCCGCGGCAGTCGCATAACATGGCCTCAAGGGTTCAAATTTTCCGAATCGTTCGTCGATCAGGATTTGCGTTGCTCGTTGAGAGGATTATCATTCTCGAAATAACATTTCAAGAATCCCGAGTCCGGGCCGGCAACCCTTTCCCATGTTGTCGCTCCAAACACGAGCGACATCGACCTCTCGACCAGTCCGAAATCAATTGTAGTTTCCTTCGTGACTTCCATGACCACCCCGGTGATCCCGCTCTCCCAAGTGGTGAACCGATGTGCGAGTTGAGGCACATCCTTGGTAAATCTAAAGACTTCCAGAACTGACTCGGCAGTCGGTAGCTCCTCGAGGATCGCCGAATCATCGTCCAGTGTCGTAGCTAATCTCGAACCTCTGGCCGAACTGGCTCTCCGGGGTGTCGATTTCGCCGGTCGGTAGAAGATCGGACTCAAAAACGCGAGGCAGGTTTCCGGCACGAGTGAGACGCAATAAGCCCACTCTTTCCAGCCGGTTCGGGGGTCGCACCAGGCCGGACGACACCAGATGACGGTGCCGCGCCGCCCGGCAATCTGTTTCCCCGTGATGTCGGGGGACATACGGACTAGTTCCACAGACTTAAACCGTTCGGCCACCGAGACCTTATCGAAACGCTTGAATTTGGCGGATCGTCTGGCGTCGTATTGCATGTCTCGCACTACCGATCCTCCGCAACGGACACGAAAGAGGAATGGCCGCTACCAATATCCAACATTCCAGTCGCGCATCCTCATCGGCTTCAACCACAACGAAGCCGTGCCGCCGGCCGCCAGCCGTGCGCCGTGTCCCCGATATCGACGCGTGGCAGTTCACACGATGATACCGCCCGGCTCAATCTGAAATGACTCGTAATATGGGTTGTCATCGAAAATTCTCAGCACTTCGCCCCCCTCGAACTGCAGCGAGAACCATTCAGGGGCGGACACTTTGGACCCGACGACGCGGCGACCGAGCAGTCGATGGAGTTGGTACGGCGGCCGATTCCGGCTGTCATGCCGGCCGTCGACAAGCGCGCCGGCAGCATCTCGAAGCTCCCATCGACCCTCAATGGAGATGTATCCCTCAGGGTGAAAACGGAACTGCAATTGGAAAAGGCCGAGGCCTACGAATTGAAGCTCCGCGCCGTGCAGAAACCCAAGATTCAGATCTGGCGGCACGCCGTACATCCGAGTATCCTCGGTCGAAAGGCTGCGGTACCGGGCTTCGTTGGTTTACTTGGCTGAGATTTCGCTGTCCAATCCGTCTTTCAGTCGACGATCGGCTTGTCCTCACCGAGTTCGACGGTGATTTCGAGCATGGATTCGCCCGCTTGATCGATCGTGATTAAACCGACTCGGCCCCGGAACAGCACTATGATGCTGCTACTCATCGTCCCACAACGTATCGTTATCAGCCCATTCCATGAGAATCCGGGCCCTCGATGCAAGCAAGGGCGCCAGTTCCCCGTGACGTTTCCCATCCGCAATCTGAAAGCCTTCATAACCTCGACCATCGTTCCACGCGTCCGCGACCTTTAACCATAGTTCTGCAAAAGCCCGCATTGCCTTTCTCGGGTGCTGAGGAGGTTCGATATCAGCGGCTGAGATATAGTCAGTTGGCAAGTCGCCACTGATCACCCACCATCCGATCCATTCGGGCCGTCGGAGACTTTCGATTGCCCAGATCGACACGTAAGGTGCGACGTGCCAGGCTGGCCACTCACCGATGCGCCCGTGTTTCACGCCCTCCGCATCAAGGTTCTCGGCGACCTTACGTCGTCGCTCGTCACACCACAGGCGTTCAACTTCAGGGTCTTCGTCGTCGGGTGTTTTCATTTTCGTGCCGTCCCACAGAACCGTGGTCGACCAGAAACGCTCAGTGACTTTTGTGAGTCGATGCTGCTTTCACGTCGCGGGCTCGGCAATAAGCGAACTCATGCGTAGATCTTAATCTGCGTGAATCTGCGGACATGTTCGCCAACGCGCGAGATCTATTATCAATGACTTACGTTCACCGCAAGCGGCTCGCAAAGGCATGGCTGCCCTTTCTCTGAGACCCTGAGCCTGTTACGCTAATGAGCGACCGCCGGACGGGGACGGAGTTGCTTCATGACGATGAGGCCATGTGCACGACGCCCCGCTCGCGGGCTCGGATGGCCGTCGAGCTTTTGCGGACATTGGCGAACCGACTGGAATTGATCCGCTGGCTTTTGACGGGGATCAGTGTGCCATGATTCGTTGGCCCGGAATTGTCCCCGAGACGTGCCCATCGAGATCCGGCAGCGGGTGATCGCGGCCTGCGAACGCTTCGAGAGCGCGTGGCGTGGCGGCGAACGGCCGGCAATCGAGCTTTACTTGGAAGGCTTGGGGCCAGTCGAGCGGGCGGCCACGCTGCATGGATTGGTTGCCCTCGAGTTCAAATTGCGGGGTGAAGACGACCACCCTCCGACGCTCAAGGAATACGTGAATCGGTTTCCGGGTGATGCGACCGTCGTCGCGACGGCCGTTGCAAATTCGAATAACGCAACCGCGCTCGATACGCCGGCCAACGGCATTCCGATGGGGCTGAACGTTGAGGGGACCGAATTCGTCGCGACAGCGTCGGGCGTTGGTGACTCGACGTTTGCCGGCTGTCTCGTGTCGGATGCTCGTCAAAAGGTCGTCCCCCCGCGGTTGGGACGGTACCAGATCGTGCGCCTCCTGGGTGAGGGGAGTTTTGGCGGCGTCTACCTCGCTCGCGACGGCGACCTGGACCGCTACGTGGCTATCAAAGTCCCGTCGACCCTTGCGCTGGCGATGCCAGGTCAAGTCGAGGCTTTAATGGCCGAGGCGCGTCTGGCGGCCAGCCTGAGGCACCCGGCGATTGTTGGCGTTTACGACATCGGCCGCGATGACGACGGCATGGTCTATATCGTCCTCGAGTACGTCGAAGGGACGACCCTCTCCGACTTGCTAGGGCGGGGCCGCATCGAGGCGGTTCGCTTCGCCGGGCTGATCGCCAGCATCGTCGATGGCGTGCACCACGCCCACAAGGCCGGCCTGGTCCATCGCGACCTGAAACCGGCAAACATCATGATCGACGAGCACGGTAAACCTCGTGTGGCCGACTTTGGCTTGGCCATCAGCGAAGCCTTACAGACGGACCGGGCCGGCGAGGTGGCGGGGACGCCGAACTATATGGCGCCCGAGCAGGTGCGCGGTGAGGCTCATCGCCTCGATGGTCGCACCGACATCTGGGCATCGGTGTCATGCTTTACGAAGGCCTGACCGGTCGCCTGCCGTTTATCGCCGGCGATCGCGCGGCGCTCTTCGACGAGATCCTGCACCGCGACCCCAAGCCTCTGCGTCAGATCGATGATTCGATACCGCGCGAGCTGGAGCGGATCTGTCTGCGATGCCTGTGCAAGCGGATGCCGGACCGATACAGCTCGTCGATTGACCTTGCCGATGATCTCCGGGTCTGGCTGGCAGCGGTGGCTTTGCCCGCCGCGGGGCGCCGACGGCCCGCCGACGGCCAATTCCCGGGTGCAGACGCGCCGCCAAACGCGACTCCGGTCGTCCCCAAGGGCCTACGGGCTTTCGAAAAGCAAGACTCCGAAGCCTTCCTGGACCTGTTGCCCGGGCCGCGCGGTCGTGACGGACTGCCGGACTCAGTCTCCTTCTGGAAGACCCGAATCGAGGACCGCGACGGTGATCCGCCCTTCAGCGTGGGCCTGCTTTACGGCCCTTCGGGGTGTGGCAAATCGTCGCTGGTCAAGGCCGGTTTGCTCCCCCGGCTAGCGGACTCGGTCGTTGCTGTGTTCGCTGAAGCCACACCCGCCGACACTGAGCGGCGGCTCGCGACTGCTGTGGTGGCGAGATGCCAGGGGCTGTCGACCGAGTTACCTCTCTCTGAGCTGCTGGCCGCGATCCGGCGCGGCCAGGGACTTGGCGGTGACCGGAAGCTGCTCATCGTGGTCGACCAGGTCGAACAATGGCTCCAGGCCAACGAGATCACAGAGAACGCAGAGCTGGTCAGGGCGTTTCGTCAGTGCGACGGCGTCCGGGTTCACGCACTTCTGATTGTCAGAGACGACTTCTGGATGTCGGTGACGCGTTTTTTCCGGATGCTCGACGTACGCCTTTCAGAGGATACGAATTGCACCGCCGTGGAACTATTCGACATCCACCACGCGGAAGTTGTGCTCACCGCGTTCGGGCGAGCCTTCGGCGCACTGCCGGAGGCCCCGGCGACGCCGATGAAAGATCAGAAGACTTTCATAACGCAGTCGGTCACCGAGCTGTCGCAAAATGGTCAGGTGATCCCGGTGCATCTCAGCGTATTTGCCGAGATGGTCAAAGGACAGGAATGGACGCCGGTCACGCTCGACGATCTCGGCGGCTCGCGCGGGCTGGGTGTCAAGTTCCTCGACAAAGCCTTCGGGGATGGCGCCCCGCCGTATCGTCGGATTCATCAGCGTGCCGCTCGCGCGGTCCTCAATCGCCTGCTGCCGGCAAGTGGAGTTGACATAAAAGGACGCGTGCACGCGCGCAGCGAATTGCTCACGGCGTCCGGCTACGCCGATCGGGTTGATGATTTCGATGAGCTCGTGCGCGTGCTGGACTCTGAGTTGAAGCTCGTAACGCCGATCGATCGCAGCACGATCGGGGGAAGCGAGCCTCATTATCAGCTCACACATGACTTCTTGGTCCCCGCCTTGCGCGAGTGGCTGGCGGCGAAGCAACGGGAGACGAGGAGCGGCCGGGCGGAACTCCGACTCGCAGAGCGTGCCGCGCTCTGGAGCGACCGGCGCGAGCCGAAACAACTGCCCACGATCGTCGAATGGTTGACCATCACCTTGCTCACGCGTCGCCACCGCTGGGGCCGGACGGAACGTCAGGTGATGAGTGCCGCTGGCCGACGCCATCTGTTACGCGCCGCAGGTGTCTTTGTCGCGGGCGCCGCTGCGGTTGTCGCGGCCGCCGTGGGCTACGGTTATTACAACGCCCATGCGTTAGTAGAGAGGCTCCTCGTGGCGGAAACGAAGCGCGTGCCTGGAATCGTCCAAGATCTTGCGCCTTTTCGGCAGTGGGCCAATCCGGCTCTTCGCGCCGCGGCCGACAGCTCGTCTCGATCAGGTCAGGAACGCCTCCACGCTCAGCTCGCTTTGCTGCCGGCGGGACTGGCGAATCCCGAATCGCTGATCGACCCACTGCTCATGGCCCCACCGGAAGAGTTCCGCGCCATCCTCGGCATGCTTTCGCCTTACCGACGAGAGCTTGCCGGTTTGCTCTGGCCAGTCGTCAAGTCCGCCGACGTTGACCGCGAGCGGCGGCTTCGGGCTGCCTGCGCGCTCGCGGCTTTCGAGCCGGATCAGCCTGACTGGCCCCAGATCGCGCCGGACGTCGCCAGCCTGTTGCTCGCCGAAAACCCGCTGATCGTAAATGAGTGGGTCGATATGCTACGTCCGGTCGGCCGGTCTCTCGTCGGTCCGCTGGCGGATGTGTCCGCCAGCCTCAACGACCGCAGCGCCCGTCGACTCGCAACCAGCATTCTTGCTCTATACGCCAACGCCGACGCCGAGCAACTCGTCGACTTGATCGTGAATGCCGATCCCGAGGAGTTTGCGGTCTTCTTCAAAGGTGTGGCGGCCCACCGCGACGTCGCCATCCCTCTGCTCAGGAACCGCGTCGCCGGTACGCACCCGAAACTCCCCATACGTCGCGGCTCTGACACCTCGGAAAAGGAAGCCGACACGCTCGCCCGCCACCAGGCGACCGCGGCGGTGGCATTGCTGCGGCTGGGGCTGCCTGAGGCCGTCTGGCCTTTGCTTGCCTTCTCGCCCGACCCACGTGTGCAAACCGAGACGATTCATGCGCTTGTCCACCTCGGGGCGGCCCCGGACCAGCTCGCGGAGCGGTTTGTGATCGAGCAGGACGCGTCGGTACGCGCGGCCCTGCTTCTGGCCTTGGCCGACTGCGCTTTGCAAGCCCTTGATAAGGCGTGGATCGAGCACAACCTGCCGCGTGTGCTCGACACTTACCGCAACGATCCTGACCCCGGAGTCCACGGCGCGGCACGGCTGCTCTTGCGGCGTGTTGGGAGGTCTCGAGAGGTGCGGCAGATCGACGCTGGGGAGGATGGCGCGGGCGTCCGCGGCCAACGTCGCTGGTACGTCGAGGGAGGTCACACGATGGTCGTGATCGACCCGATCGGCCGCGACGTGGCCCTCTCCTCCGGACGGTCGATCGACCGAGTCTTCGCGATCTCGAGCACGGAAACGACGCTGGAGCAATTTCTCCGTCTCCGCCCGTACCACTTTTACCAGAAGAGGCTCGGGTCGGATCCGGAATACCCCGTGGGAGTCGTCAGTTGGTACGACGCGGTGGCTTATTGCGCCTGGCTCGATGAAGAATCTCACGTACCGATCGAAGAGCGGTGTTACCCACCAGTCGATCAGATCAAGGAAGGCATGCAGATCCCCCGCGACTACCTGAGTCGTACCGGCCACCGCCTCCCGACATCCGCTGAGTGGGAATATGCCGCTCGTGCCCTGACAACGACAAACCGCTATTACGGCGAACGGGATGGACTTCTCGCCGACTATGCGTGGTTCTCCGGGAACTTCGGCGACCTCCTGCATCCAGTCGGGAGCTTGAAGCCGAACGGGCTGGGCCTGTTCGATGTCTACGGCGGTATGCTTGAGTGGTGTCAGGAAAGTATGGTTTTCTGTCGTCAACCCAAGAACCGCGACGTCGAGGATCCGACGCCGACTACCGGCAACAACGAACGTGTCATCCGTAGCGGCGCGTACAACTTCTCGTCCTCGACGCTCAATTCGCGGTATCTCGGGCCCATCGCTCCCGTGACCCAGTGGGACAATATCGGCTTCCGCGTGGCACGTACGATCAAGACGGCTCGTTGACAACGTGCGACGGACGACGGTCATGTCATGAGCCGGGCGCCCCGGTTATAATACGTGTGGTTGTGACGAACGGGCGTGGGGCCGCCGCTGCGCCCTGACTACCGTTTTCGGCGGCAAACCAGTCTTCGAACGGCAGGATTGATCCTGCAAAGAGGAGCTGTCATGAACATCCGAACGGATCGACGACGCTTCTTGCGGGCGTCCGCGACGGGCGGCGCGTTTCTCGGCCTTGGAGACATGAGCTTCCTATCCCAACTCCGGCCGGTCTCGGCCGACGAGGCGACCCTCGACCCGAAGGTGGTGCGCCTCCAGCCCGAGATCGAGCCGCTCGTTCGCCTGCTGGAGGAAACGCCCCGCGCAGCGGCTGCTCGAGGAGGTGGCCGCACGCGTGCGGAAGGGCACGCCTTACCGCGACGTGCTCGCGGCGCTCATGCTGGCCGGGGTGCGCAACGTGCAGCCGCGGCCCAGCGTCGGCCACAAATTCCATGCGGTCCTGGTAGTGAACTCGGCCCACCTTGCCAGCCTCGGCTCGCCCGACACCGACCGCTGGCTGCCGATCTTCTGGGCGCTCGACTACTTCAAGAGTTCGCAGGCGCAGGACGTCCGCGAGGGCAACTGGACGATGGGGCCGGTCGACGAGTCGGCCGTCCCGCCCGCCCGCAAGGCCCGCAAAGCATTCGTCGCGGCGATGGACGCGTGGGACGAGTCGGCGGCCGACGCCGCTGCGGCTTCCCTGGCCCGCACGGCCGGATCCAACGAAGTCTACGAGCTCTTCTTCCGCTACGGCGCCCGCGACTTCCGCTCGATCGGGCACAAGGCGATCTACGTGGCCAATAGCTGGCGGACGCTCCAGTGCATCGGCTGGCAGCACGCCGAGCCGGTCCTGCGATCGCTGGCCTACGCCCTGCTGATGCACGAGGACGGCAACCCCTCCACGCGCGACGACCCCGCCGACCTGCCCTGGAAGCACAACCAGGAGCGCGCGGATCGAATCAACGAGGGCTGGACCGGGGGCAAGCCCGACGACGGCGGCCGCGGCCGACCTGCTCGCCACGCTGCGCAAGGGCACGAGCGACGAAGCTTGCGAGCAAGTGGTCGACCTGCTCAACCGTGAGGTATCCCCGCAGTCGGTCTGGGACGCCCTGTTCGCCGGCGCCGGGGAACTGCTGCTCCGCCAACCGGGGATCGTCTCGCTGCACGCGGTGACATCGACCAACGCCCTGCACTTCGCCTTCCAGGCCAGCGGTGACGACCGGACTCGCCGCTTGCTGATGCTCCAGAACGCTGCGTTCCTCCCCATGTTCCGCGCGGCGATGGACGGCCGCGGCAAGGTCACCGACGCTCGGATCGACAAGCTCGAACCGGTAGCGCCAAAGCAGGTGGGTCCCGGGGCGCTCGAGGAAATCTTCGCGGAGGCGGGCCGCGACCGGATGACCGCCGCCGGCAAGGCGCTGTCTTACTTGCAGACCGGGTGCGACGCCGCGACCACTGATCGACGCAGCGCGGCGTCTGGTGTTCTTGAAGGGCGACGACCCCCACGATTACAAGTTCAGCTCGGCCGTTCTGGAGGACTACAACCAAGCCTCGCCCGCCTGGCGCGACCGCTACCTGGCCTCGAGCCTGCTCCTGCTGCCGCGCCCGGCGGACAAGGACAACTCACTGGTGCAGCGGACCAGAGCTGCACTCGGAGCCTAAATGCCTTTTCACGATCCTTGGAGGGCGAGCCTGCCGGCGAGCCACGGCGCAATCCGGCTCGGACGGAGCCTCGCCCTCTCGGAATCATGAAACGCCGTTCAGATAATTCTCGGCTGAAAAACGGGCACAGCAAGATCCTGACCCTCGACAGGCGCTGGCGTTGCGCTGCCGCAGTCGGCCGCCGGCTCGTCCTGACCACCGAACAAATCCGCGACACGCGGCCGGCGCAGGAAAACGCGATGCGGGGCCGTGGGGCACGTGAGACTTAAGGTCAATAGATGCGTTGGTATCGCCAGAAGGCCCAAACGTCGTCGGGCGAGAGGGCGAACCATTCACCCTCTTTGCGCTTGGTGACGAACCGCGTGCGGCAGTAGTTAGGAGGACGAATACTACACCATCGAGCCCGCCTCAGATGCCGAGATGCTTCGCCATTTGATCCGGCATGCACGAAACCAGGATGCGGGCCGCGGCCAAGTTGCAGCGCCTGGTTCGGCGCGGTCCATCCTCTCGGTTGCAGAGCACCGGCGGGGCTTTGTGCCTTCAGGGCTTCGCGTAACTCCGTAACCAGAGCCGAGCCCAGCAGTTGGTACCCCGCCGCGACAGGTTGCAACTCTGCCCTTGCGATTCCGGTTGTTTCGTCCATGCGCCACGACCCGAATGATCAAGATCACTTGCCGCGGCGCCAGGTGAGACGTTGAACTCTAAAAACGCACATCGCCGTCGCAGTCAAGTGGGGCGTTTGTTTCGGCTGCGTTGAATTGCCGATCGGACCAGGCTCACAAGACCTCCGGCCGCTAGGGCGGGCAAGGCAAAAACCATCACCATCGCAATCTCAAGCGGAAAAAGGTTATGACTCGTGGAGTCAATAATCACATCATTGACGAAATTCATGCCCCACAAGAGCATCGGCAAGGAAACCGTCAGGCAACCTAGGAGCGGCCACCAGCGCGGCTGAGCCAGCCCGACAACTGCGCCGAGCACGAACATAGCAGACAGCGTAGGCACAACAGTGAGATTGGCAAACGCACGCGCGAACCAAGGGACGAGCGGATGGCCGTAGCTAGGATAGACCCGGGCTCTGGGAGCCAGATGAGGCGGCAATACCACACAACAAAGGCCGGCGACAGCAGCAAAGAACCCCCAACCGACAACTACGGGCCATCGGGTGACAGGTTTCTGAATTTCGTTAGGAGATCCGATTGCATTCCTCCATCCCGGAACGTTAGGGAATCTATCATCAGTGCTCCGCTGAGGCGGCGATAGGAGCCGACTGCCCAATCCCGGACCGAATGGCCTCCGCGAGCTCTGCGGCGCAATTGCTTCCCAGGACCATATCTGTTCCATTGTCAAGTGATAACTTGACGCCACGTCGCCCGCGGGGGCCCATGTAAATCCCTTTGATCGTGGGACCTCGCACGCCCCAATTCTTAGTCGACCAAGGATCCGTCACGACGACCTCGACCCCTCGCACTCGGCTCAGGGGCATCTCGAAGCGAAAGAGCGCGAACTTGCTGAGGATCGCGGTCGAGGTGACCTCCGTCGTCATCGTCGAAAAGTTGACGGCGATAATCAGGCCGATGATCAAGGTCGGTACGGCCGCTCCGGCGACGACGAGATTCCCCGGCCAAGGGAGGGTCGTCGCGATGTAACCGGCGACGCCCATGATGACGGCGAGTATACTGTAGACCCAGTATGAAATCCTTGTAACGTCCCGATATGTGGTGTCGTCCCGGCCGATGACGGTTCCTGACATGGGAACACTCCCACGGAGTAAATCAAGTTTTGATGCCCAGCGACACTATATTGCTTGGAAGCTGACCGACACAAGTAAGGACTTGCAGGAAATCACCAAATCGTTCTACGACGAGCGCAACGCGGGCAGACCATCGATGGTCGCCCAGTCAAGAACGAAATCATTATCGCCATGGACGAGGTGAGGTTTCCCATGATTGCCCATGGGAGAGTGCAAAACGGCATCGTTGTGCT
Organism: uncultured Isosphaeraceae bacterium; assembly: GCA_963850935.1. Taxonomy (GTDB): domain Bacteria; phylum Planctomycetota; class Planctomycetia; order Isosphaerales; family Isosphaeraceae; genus CAWFRS01. The sequence goes on along the minus strand of CAWKNT010000044.1, from coordinate 347,865 downwards.
AGATAACGGCGTGCGCTTGCCTGAGGGACAACAAGTGACCGTTCTGGCGCACGCCACCGTGTCGCCGGCCCCGCGGATGGAAGGCTCGCAGTCGCACAGGATGCTCGACATTGCGACGGTGAGTTTGGGCTCGGTACTTCGTCCGCTGACGTCCGACGACGACCTGCTCGGCGAAAGGCTCGACGGTCGGCAATGATCCATGGCCTCGACACCGGGTTCCTCGTGGCCGCGGAGGTAAGAGAACACGCCGCGCACGCTGACGCGCGTGCCACCGTGGCGCAGGTGCTCTCGGCGGGCGACGTATGCGGCCGGACCGGCCAAGCACTTGCTGCACAGCGTCTACGACGCCCAGCGCCTCCTTCCAGAACGAGCACAAACGCTACGCTTCATCTCTCGCGGAGCTCGGGCTCACCGACCTGAGCCGTGAGAGTCTGCCGACCCTGCCGCAGGTCGAGGCGGCAGCGGACCGTTTTCAGGCGAACGTGGAGGTCCGGCTCCCCGACGGCAAGCCAGAGCGCTGGCATTTTCGTGAAGACTCACGCATCTGGTCGGATCGCTGACCTATTGAGCGCCGCATCGCTTCGGTCTATTGGCCCGTCGAGGAATCAATGACGCGCTGATCGACGCCATTCAGCGCACAGTTGCTGGCGAACGAGTGCCGAAGCACGTGATAGCCCTGGACCACTCGCCAGCGCGAATCCTCGACGGCCGAGCGAACGGCCTTTCCTCCGTCTTCCGAGAAGGGCTGAACCAGCCCGGCCCAAGCCCTCCCATCCGGATGCTTCGGACCCCGGCCCTCCGGGTGCGCGTTCTAGTGCGAAAATCGCGCCAGAACATCACGGCTTGTCGAAGCGTGAAGGCGGCAGGGATCTCTCCAAAATTGATGATGGCGAACACGAACTCGTCACGTGACAATGGAGTAACTCGACCTGGCGTGTGGCCTTATTCCAAGCAGATCGGGGTATGTTCACCATGGGAGACGCGTTGCCCGGACGAAACTCGCGCGCGGTCCTCGATCTGATTGCGACGCGACGGAACGACCGGCGGAGCCCGGACGGCCGACGCTTGGCGCTGGTGATCGAAGGCGGCGCCATGCGCAGCATCTACGCCACCGGTTCCCTGCTCGCCCTCCACCTGATCAATACTCGCGACTCCTTCGACGACGTCTACGGCACTTCGGCGGGCGCCGTCAACGGGGCACATTTCCTGTCAGGCATCGGCCATAGCAAGGTCGCCACATACTACCGATGGCTGGACCACCGGAAATTCATCAACCCCTGGAGACTTTCTAAAGTCGTGGACATTGATTACTTCGTTGATGATATCCTGGCTCGCGTCGATCGGGTCGAAGTCGATCTGGTGAACGAAGCACGGGCCGAACTGTGGGTCGCCGTTCTGAACGTGCGAACGGCGGAGGTCGAGATCCGTAATCCGAGGAGAGAGGGCATCCCGCTCTTGTTGATGCTCAAGGCCGCCATGGCCATACCCGTCGTCTATGGAAAACAGATTGTTGTTGATGATGATTATTATATCGATTCCGGGTTCATGCAGCCGTTTCCGCTCAGCGCGGCCTTGCGGGCGGGCTGTACCGACATACTCGTGCTAACCGCAAGACCCGTGGGGCAGCGTTCGTCCCCACCTACTTGGTGGCAAAGGGAGCTGTTTAATCATCGATGTGCCAGGGGCGACGACAAGTTGAGGTCGCTCTACCTGGTCGGCTGGGAGCGGCAGAATGAGGAGCGGCGCCTCTCCGAGGGGGCTGGAACGCTCGTCGGTGATGTTAATATCGCGACGCTTGCCCCCGATATCGCTAGGATATCCCTCATGACCACGGAGCCAATCCTGCTGCGTAATGAGCTAATACGCATGAGCCGCAGGGTCCTGGATGCATTCGGGCGCCTCATTCGGGACTCGAGTGGTTGATCACCGAGGGCGTCTTGTGACTGACTACTCGGATATTCTCAAAGAATATCCGAGAATTGTAGTAATATAATGATTATAAATAATGATGTTATAACGGTTCGCATATTCATCTCGAGCCCGGGTGACGTAGCCGAAGAACGCGACCGGGCACGACAGGTCATCGACGGCCTGAGGCGGCGTTACGCTCCCAGGTTCCTGCTGAAACCCGTGCTCTGGGAAGAACTCGCCCTTCAGGTCGACCTCTCGTTCCAGCAGGGCATCGATCTTGTCCTTTCGGAGGAGCGGGGGATTGATATCGCCGTCTTCATCCTCTGGTCGCGACTCGGTTCGGCCGTCGGACCTTGCGTCAGGAAGGTCGACGGCGGCGAATACCGGAGCGGGACGGAGCGAGAATTAGACCTGATGTTGATGGTGCGCGAGCAGAGCGGCGGGACGCGGCCCGCGATACTCGCTTATATTCGAGATGATGAAACATGCTTCGAGGAGAGGCTCCGAGGCAAGCCGACGACGGAGAAAGAGGAACTGATCGCACAGAAGAAGCTGGTCGAATCTTTCATCGCGGAGAGGTTTCGCGATCAGGTCGGCGGGCACAATATAGGCGCGTTCCATGCATTCGACCGGCCCGTGAAGTTTTCTCAGCGGCTCCGCGTGCACCTGATCGAATTGCTCGACCAACTCGCAGGCGTGACGGGCGAGGTGCTGTGGGATATCGGTAAGCAGGGGCCGCCGTATCTCGGCCTCAACTCGTTCCAGCCGGAACACGCGGATATCTTCTTCGGGCGCGAGGAGGAGACACAAGAGGTTCGATTCACCTTGAGGGAGCAGGCGAAACACGGATGCGCGTTCCTGCTCCTCACGGGGGCCAGCGGCAGCGGCAAATCGTCGCTGGCGAGATCCGGCGTCCTCCCCGATATCGTCCAGAACGAGCTGGATGAAGACCTGGTCGGATGGCGTTCGCTCATCATCACCCCTGCCGAACTGATGCCCGACCCCATCCAATCGCTCCTGCGACGCCTGGCGAGCGAGGAAGTCTGGCCCGACCTCCGCGCCGACGAGAACTCACTCGAGCGGTTGGCTCGCGGATTGAGAGAAAACCCCGAACTGACCTTCGATCTGGGCCTTCAGCCGGCCGTCGATCGGCTCGGGGCGCGACTCCGCGGGAACGTGCGCCTGCTGCTCGTGCTCGATCAGCTGGAGGAGGTCTTCGCGACCCACGTCATGACCCCGCAGGACCGAGGCACGTTCCTGCGAGTGATCGAGGCCTTCGCTCGGAGCGGCTCGGTGTGGGTGCTGGCGACGGCCCGCAGCGACTTCTTCCATCAGATCCAGGCAGAACCCTCGCTGGCGAACCTTCTGGCGGCGCGAGGGCCAATGCCCGTCCTGCCCCCGGGCCCCGATGCCCTCCAACGGCTGATCGAAGAGCCGGCGAGGCTGGCCGGGCTCCGGTTCGAGGAGCGCGATGGGGTCTCACTCGCTCGGCGGATCTTCCGCGAGGCATTGACACACGCGGAACTCCTGCCGCTCCTGGAATTCGTCCTGCGGGAACTCTACGAAAAGAGCACCGACACCGATCGCCTCCTGACCCACGCCGCTTACGACGAGTTGGGCGGGATCGAAGGGGCCGTCGGCAAGCAGGCCGAGGACTTGTACGGGAGCTTGCCCGAAGACTCACAGGCGGCCCTCGACGAGATCCTCCCCCTGCTCGTGACGGTCGAGACGTCGGGAGAACAGTCGGCAGTCAGGCGTCGCGCACGCCTGCACGAGCTACGATCGGCGCCCGAGCGGCGGATCTTGGTCGATTCCTTGATCGCGAGGCGATTCCTCACCACGGACCGCCAGGACCACGAATCGGTCGCAAGTTTCACGCACGAGGCGCTCTTGCGCCGTTGGGACCGAATCGCCCGATGGATTAAATTGAATCATGAGCATTTACGAATTCGTGTGCGCGTCTTTGCGGCAATGACAAACTGGGAGAAGCACAATAGGCGGAACGATCTGCTACTCGCGGCGGGAAAGCCGCTCGACGAGGCGAACGAACTTACCCAGTCGAAGATCGCCCTTGAGCAAGTCGTCCTCGAGTTCATCGCCCTCTCGACCGCGCGTGTCCAGCGGAATCATCGGCTCCGCCGTCTCGCCATCGCATCGCTGATTGTGCTCACGATCCTCTCGATCCTCGCGAGCGGGATCGCGTGGGATGCCATGAGGCGTGCCGGGAAGCGGGAGCAGGATGCGCTCGCGTCCGAGAGAGCGTTGAGGCAGCAGGTCTACGACAACTCGATCGCCATCGCCGAGCGCGAAATCAACATGAACGAAGACATCGGCAAGGCGAGCAGTCTCCTGGAAGGGGAGAATTGCCCCGAGGAGCTTCGCGGATGGGAATGGCACTACCTGATGCGTTTGCGCGACGGCGAACGCGCCCCGCTCGAGGGCCACAAGACCGGGCTCTGGGGGGCGGAATTCAGCCCCGATGGCCGCCTCATCGCGACGTGCAGTATCGACGGGACGATCAAGATCTGGGACGCGCCCACCGGCGGGCTCCTCCGCACGATCGAGGCGGATCGGATCGAGGGGCTCACGAACCTCATGGCATTGTTCAAGCTACCCCGGATCCCGGTCATGTGCCTGGCATTCAGCCCGGACGGCAAGACGATCGCCAGCGGCAGCTTCCTCCCCCGAGCGAAAGTGTCCTTTCGGGACCTCGTGCCGAAGCCGGATCGAGACTCCCCCGGCCTCGTCAGGATCTGGGAAGTGGCCACCGGCAAGCAGGTATCCAGCTTCGAAGATCAGAAGGGGATCGCCCTCTCGCTCGCCTTCAGTCCGGATGGGCATCGGATCGCATCGTCGAGCATCAATCCGGACAATAGCTTTGCCGTGTGGGACGTCAAAACCAGCAAGGTCATCAAGCGTGTGCTCGGACACAAGAGTCAGATTCACCGCCTTCGCTTCAGCCCCGACGGCCTAAGGATCGCGTCCGGCGCGACGGACGGGATTGTGAAACTCTGGGACACCTCGACGTTCGAGGAACTCTACACGATCAACGCCCACTCGGCGCCCGTTGTCGGCATGTCGTTCTCGCCCGCCGATGGGAGCCGATTCGCAACCTCAGGTGAAGACGGCCTCGTCCGTGTCTGGCGGACAGATTCCGGGAGGATGCTCCTGGAATTGGAGGGCCACGCGGGTGCCGCGAACGACGTGAGATACAGCCCGGATGGCAAGCGAATCGCCTCGGGCGGCTTCGATAAGACCGTTCGCCTCTGGGATGCCGAGAGCGGCACTCCGAAACTCACCCTCCGTGGCCATACCGACCTGGTGTGGACGGTCGCCTTCAGTCCCGACGGGCAACAGATCGTCTCCGCCAGCTTCGATTCGACCGCCAGGATCTGGGATGCATCTCCCCGTGAGGATGCGTTCCTGATGGGAGAGTTCGTCGCGAGCGGACATTCCGATCGCGTCAACAGCGTCGCCACGTCCGAGAATTCGGACAAATTCATCTCCGGCGGTTGGGACAACGAGATTCGCGTCTGGGAAGCACGGACCGGCAAGCCGTTTTCGGTCCTCAAAGGGCATCGTGCCGTGATCTGGCGTGTCGCCCTGAGCCCCGATGGTCGGAAGGTCGCCAGCGCGAGCTGGGATCACACGGCGCGAGTCTGGGACATCGAGACGGGCCGGACGCTTGTCGAGTTCACCGAGCACACCGCCCCCGTCCATGGCGTGGCCTTCAGTCCCGATGGGCAAAGGATTGCCTCCGGTGGGTTCGACGGCCAGATGAAGATCTGGGATTCGAACACCGGAAAAGTCATTGCTAACGGTGATGGCTTCGTCTTTCCGGTGATGTCGGTCGCCTTCAGCCCGGACGGCAAGTATGTCGCGTCTGGGGGTTCGGACAAGGCGGTCAAGATCTGGGATGCGAAGACGGCGAAAGTCTTGCTCTCCCTCCCCGGACACAGGGCGTCGATACATAGCCTCGTGTACAACCCCGATGGCACCCGCGTAGCCTCCGCATCCTGGGACCACACGGCGAAGATCTGGGACGTCACCCAGGGGCCCGACTCGCCGTCGGAACGACTCTTGCGGACCATCGACCAACACAAGGATCGCGTAAATGGGGTCGCGTTCTCGCCCGACGGCAAGTACCTTGCAACCGCGAGCGAGGACAAGACCGTACGCGTCTGGGACGTCTTATCAGGCGTGGAGGTCGCTCGCGAGCGACGTCACCGGGCGATGGTCTGGTCGATTACCTTCCTGGACGACGGACGGCGGCTCCTGTCGGCCGGTTGGGAGAAACCTTCCTGGATTAAGGCCTGGCAAGTTCAAACAAAAATAACTAAATAACTATTTAAAATTGATGCGTATTTTATTATTGTTATATCATAGTGCCAATTTTGCCAAGAACTGTTGATTGCGTCCTACGTTGACCGAACGGCCGGCTGGTTGAACCATTCCACCCGACTCATGTCTCGAATGGCGAAGGAATACTAGGGCGGCCCGGCGGCGGTCGAACGCCGGCGGCGCTGTTTCGATGAAGGAAGAGAAACGCCGCATTGTCGCAGAATGTGCCGGGGCGCCGCGTTCGTGGCGGAGGGCGGCGCGGCGTTACGGCCTCGACGCCAATCTGCTCTCAGCACAGCCACGTTCTCCGATTTCTGGATATGACTGGCTAGTATTCTGCAACGGGCGTTACGACAATGAGCGCGATGCCAGCGACATGCGAATTCGCAACTGCCTATCGAAACTCACAAAGGAGCGAGCCATGTCTTCGGCAAGCGAGCTGAGTTGCTCTCTGCCTTTCACGGCGGATTCAAGCCTGGCACGCGGTCTGCATCTCCTTGCCGCTCTTGGCGGCGGGCCGCCGCATCTGTTCGAAGTCGACACGGGCTCCGTCAACATTCTGGTTCCGCGGAAAAGGCTCGGCCCGGACTATCAGAATTTCGATCCTGCTCTCGACACGAAGGTTGAGTTCATTAGCAGCGGCAACGTCTATTGGGGGCAATGGGTAAAGGTCCCCGTTGTTCTGGGTGTGCCGGACATGTGGGACGGAATGGGCGACTACCCGACAACCGAGATCGAGGTTTTCGCCGTCGACCGGCCGGCCTGCTTCGACGGCGGAATTCTTGGCGTTGGTTTCGCGATCGGCGGATTGGCAGACGGAGGCCCCGCGCAATCCGTTCCTTCATATAATCTACCAGGGAGAGAAGCTGCACCGCGGCTATATCATTGGGACGCAGGGCCTGGAGCTTGGCCTGACCTCCCTCAACACGGCCGGATTCGCCTTCATCAAGTCGCAGCGCAATGAAGCCGACACCGATTGGTTGCAGCCCATAGCAAGCCTTGGCTTACCGGATGGTTTCAACATAAATCTGCCGATCCTAATCGATACCGGGTTAGATGAGATGCTGCTGGGGCTGGCCATCGCGGATCGTCCGCCGACTCTGGCCAACGATACCCAGTTTCCGACGGGCGTCCCGGTGGCGATTGCTGCTCCGCCTTCGCCTTCTGAACCCGTTCTCCAATACTCGTTCGTCACTGGTGATGCGAGCAATCCCATGGCGCCGTCGGCGGTCGAATGGCGCGATCGCGAGGGCATCAACACCGGCAGAAAAGTTTTAGCGGGCGCGGACTACCTTTACAACGCCGCTGCCGGATTGGTTGGGTTCCGCATCCCGCCAGGCGATTGACCGCCTGTCTTTTCCAGTTCGGTCGCGACTTCGTCACAGTCGAGCAGATTTGCGCGCCGATGATCGTTACGTCGGCGAAGTGGCATCGAGGTGGTCAGAGTCCGACCCGTCATAGTGAAAGCGATCACCGGCACGTTTGGCGCGGTCGTGATCATCGGCGGGTTGTCGTTTTGGTTCATCTGGTCGGTGGTCGAGAAAAATCATTTTGCCGTTCCGTCCCCGTCCCGGTTTCCGTCCACATGGCGTGGAAGGCTAGACCGAAAACCGAATCTGACCCCATCCACTGACCCCATCCACCGAGTTTCTCTTCCCCTGCTACTTTATAGGCGATCTTGATGTTCCACTCATTGGAGCTCCGAATTTGCTCGGACTGACGGGGGTCATCAGCCATCTCCGACTCGCGTTCGAGGGTACGACTTCACAAGTTGCTCCGAACGGCATCCTTGTGGTCGAGAAGCTGTGATTCAGGTCGCGATCGGGAAAACGTTGACAGTGCGCTTTTACGCCTGCTTTTGCTTACATGCTTTCCTTGCGCGGCTCGACGCGACGGGCCACGTCAAGAATAGTCGGCACGCCGTTCTGAGCGGCGTGCTTAGTCTCCCCTTTTCCGGTTGCCGGCGGAGGCCAGTCATCGTCCGCGCATTGCGACACGGCGCCCTGATAGCTACCCGCAACCTCGCCCGAGGATTATCATGGCCTGAGCGATATATCATGGCCGAAACCATCGACGACAACCATCTCGCGCCGCGAGGGGTCGGGTTATTAACAGCATTCTTCGAGTTCATCTTCATGAAAAAAGGTGCTTCATGAACGGTCTTGCCAGTGGATCTCGACGTGATTTCCTCAAGGCGTCTGCGGCAACGGCGGGTAGTGTCGCTCTGGGGCCTCGGGCGTATGCCCGGGTGCTGGGCGCCAACGACCGCATCAATTTCGCGGTCATCGGATTGGGCGTCATGGGCAGCGGTCATCTACGAGGATTGAAGCGGCAGATGAGCCAGCTCAACCTCGACGTCATTCAGACTTGCGACGTTTACGCCGAACGTGCGGAGAAGTTCGCCAAGTCCGTCGGTCCGCAGGCCAGCCCGACGCAAAAGCATGAGGAAGTGCTGGGCAATCCCAAGGTCGATGCCGTCCTGATCGCGACTCCCGACCACTGGCACGCGCGCCTCGCCATCGACGCCATCAAGGCGGGCAAGCACGTCTACCTTGAAAAGCCGATGTGCCACACCATCGAGCAGGCGCTGGAGCTTGCGAAGGTGGAACAGGAGCACAGGGACAAGATCCGCGTTCAAGTTGGGGTCCAGGCCACCAGCTTCGAGCTCCTCGACAAAATCCACGACTACATCAAGAAAAACGGCATCGGCAAGGTGGTGATGATCACGGCAGGTTACAACCGGAACAACAGCGCCGGGCCCTGGCGCGATTTTGGCGGTTGGGAACCCATCAAGGATCCGAGAGCGGCCAAGCTCGATTGGGACAGATGGCTCGGCCATGAATTCACCTGCGCCGACCAGCAGCTTGCCCCCAAGAGAGATTGGGACCCCAGACGGTTCTTTCAATTCCGCTGTTACTGGGACTACTCGGGCGGCGTGGCCACCGACCTGCTCTTTCACACACTCACGCAGCTCGTCAAGGCCGCGGGACTCGACTACCCGGAGCGGGTGGTCGCGGCTGGTGGAGTTTGGGTCTTTGGCCGTGACCACACGATTCCCGAGCGCCGGGGCGGCGGTTCCGATGATCGAGAAGTGCCTGACATGTACACTACGACAATCGATTACCCCGGCGGCCCTACGGTATTGCTCATGAGCTGCCTCGACAATAACACGCCCACGCCCTGGATGATCGCCGGCCACGACGCCACCATTCAAATTCGGGGCGACGATCCGGAAGAGCCGATGGAGGCCGTCATCGAGCCGCAGCGCACCGGGCGGAGTCGCGAGCGCGTGGTCCTTAAAGGCGAGCGCGGCGACCAGGCCAAGCACCGGGCGAACCTGGTTCAGGCTATGCGCGATTCCAGCACCCAACTGTATTGCCCCGTTAGCCTGGGACTTCGGACCAACATCGCCATCACGCTCGGGGTCAGATCTTTCCGGGACCGGAAGGTGTACGGTTGGGATGCGAAGGAGCAAAAGGTGGTGGCGTCGTAGACCGAGTCGGGGGACGCCAGGTCCGACTTCCCGCATTGGCTATTTCGCTGACGTTGAACGGAGTTCCGCGTCGCGGTAGGAATTACCCTTACGGTTGGCCCCCCGCACAGATCGATACGTGAAGAATTAGCTCATTCGGCTCATCGCTCGGAATCCGGTACGTCTGCCCCTGACGGGGCGGTCGGACCGTGGGTCCGCCGCCGGACAGCCCGTCGATTCCGGCACCGTGTCTTAACAGGCACCACCTCGCAGTTTTCCGCGGCACTCCCGGTCGTCAGTACGGCGCCCGCGGTCGCGTGACGACCACCAGCATCTCTCGCCAGCTACTGAACCAATTTGGTGGGTGACTTACTTAAGTGTTCTAGAGTAGGTCTGAAGTCTCCGTGAGGAGCCCTCCACCGGAGCAGTCTTCCACTGCGAGATGCGGATGTACATCATGAAACTGGCTTGCGTACCGACCTCGACGATGAGATGGCGAAATGCCCTTCGATCTTTCCGAGGCGCTGGCCGGTTGCGGCGGCGACGCACGACGTTGAGCGTGGAGTTTATGGAGGCTCGCCGGTGTTTAAGCGCCCTAACCAGCGTACCGGCCGGCTCGGGAATTGATTCGATCGCGATGGGAGACGTTAATGGCGATCAGATCGCCGATGTCGCTGTCGCCAGTCATCGGAATGGCCAGTACGAGGTGGATATTTACAACGGCGCCGGCCAAGTCGACGCGAGCACCGCGACGGGCTACTCCTCCCAGCTTTTGGCGACGATTCCGGATCCCTTCAATGTGGCCGCCGGTCCGCTCGACGTGGCGCTTGGGGATTTCGCCGGCGACGGCATCTCCCAGCTGGCCATCTCGGCACAGAATTCGAATCAAATCTCGTTCTGGACTTTCCAATTACCTACAAGTGCGGCCACCGATGGACCGCTGAACTCGCCCGTGATTCCAGTGAGTATGGGCGCGTTTACGCCCGCGGGTCTTGAAAACGCCCAGGGCATCAACCTGGCCGCCGTCAGCATCGGCAACACCGGCGTCTACCAGCTCGTTGCCACCGCGGCCGCGAATGGGCCTGGAAAGTTCTTCGTCCTCTCGTACGGCGGGCAGAATTCTTGGCAGGTCACGCAGACCATTTCAAACGTGCCCGTCAAGTCGACCAAAGGGCTCAGCGTGTCCGCGGGAAATGTAACGAACGATGGACTCGCGGATATTGTCGTGGGATCGCAGGTCGATGGCAAAGTGGCCGTCTACAGCGAGGATCTCAATCGCTGGGTCCTGACTACTTCGCCCTTGGGCAAGAAGGTCAAGGGTGTCCGCGTCGCGGTCGACTCGTCGGAGGGCGCGCCGGGCTCGATCGTGGTGACTGACGTCAAAAACGACAACCGGGCTGCGATCGTCGCGTGGAAGGGAAGCGCCGAAACGTTCACACTCCGCTCATCGCCCGGCTCCGGCGCGCTTGTGCCACTGGGCGCCGGCTATGTCTATCGGCCCAGTACAATCGTAACATCGACGTCCACCGCCGACGACTCGTCGTCGTTCGATTATAGCCCCGGACCCGCAACCCCCGTCGTCCTTTTCGCCGCGACAGGGGGAAGCGGCTTCGTTGTCCAGGACTTCAAGCCGGTCTCGACCTCTCGCAAGTCGGACGCAAAATACACTCCCAGCACCAACGACACCTTCGTCGAACCACTTTGGGGCGACCCGGGCAATGGCTTCATTCCAATGCAAGTGACATCCGACCCCGACGCCACCGGAGGGTCGGCCAGCACCAATTCATTAGTATCGCCGATCAATCTCGTCGTGTTACCCCAGAACGATTTTAAGTCGCCGTTCTCGATCGATCTTTCGCACGTGCCGTCGAGCGTAACCGCCGGCCTATTGCCGATCACTCCGCTGATTTCGTCGAATACCGACGCATGGGGGCCTGCCGCCGTAATCAACACGCCGCCGGTGGTCAACAGCCAGACCACGAAGCTCGACCTACAGGCGCGGGTCATCGCCGCTTATACTAGTTTTCTGGGTGTCGACTATCAGCATCACCACAATCCGCTCTGGCTGCCATCCCAGAAAAATTCTTGGAATGTCACCGGTACGCTCTCTTACCAGAGCCAGGGAATCGATTGCACCAACTTTACGGCCGCAGCCTACGCCGATGCATTGGGCATCGAGATGTCGGGCGACACGACAACCCAAAGTGAGATCGCCACGGGCAATACCGTCTTGAACGGTCAGACCGCCCCTGGCAAAAACTACATCACGTTTACCGACAAATGCCGACGGCACGCCGAGCAGCGTCGACAGTTTTATCAACGTCCAGACCTTCACTTCCGCCGACTGGGGCGGTACCTATCAGGGCCTGGTGAATTTCCTCCAGCCCGGCGACATCCTGTATATCGATGGCAAGCCCGGCGGCAAAGTCACGCACGCGATCACCTGGCTCGGCCAGTTCGGCGTGGATTCCAATGGCGAGTACCAACACCTCATCATCGATTCGACGGGGATCACGCCGCAGCACGTCGACTCAAACAATCAGATCATCCCTGAAGGCGTACGCGTCCGGCCGTTCGCCGACGGTACAGGGAAGGCTCCCAATACCTGGTATTACGCCGACCTCGACCACGTTATGCGAATCATAGGCAATTTGCCGACGTGATAAAGCCGAGTTCCTTAACCGTGCGCGTCACACATTCGCCCCCGCAGAAGGGTCGGCCGGCTTCGAGACTCACCCGCACGTTAGCTCGCGGATTATTTCAACGTAGACGCGAGCGTGCTCGCGACGAACTTTTCAGGTAGGCGCAATGCTCGTCGGCGGCCTTGATCGTTCGACTACGCCCCGGCATTATCTCGCTCGGATTTGGTGCGTCTGGAACGTACGGCGAGCCGGATTATGGCGGACTCGAGTGCGCAATGCGACAGCCGCAAGTCGCAACGGCACGGCTGCCTTCGAAGTTTGTAGGCGGAGGGAATTCTCAAAGAGAAGCAAATGCCACCGCATAACAAGTGCGGAGATTTCACCACGATGCAAAGATCCTTGGCATGACATGTGAATTGCTACTGAGTTGCGCTCGGGATCGAAGAGACTCGAACTCAGAAACCTTTCGTTGGAACCTTGCGGGTACGAATCTCGCCTGGACCGGACCACCGAAGCCATCCGCTACTTGCTTGTTGGCGGACCGTTTGATGTACTCTGCCATCTCGGCCTTCGCAACCTCGGTAAAGACAGATCCACCGCAGAACTTCATCCTCCGCCGTCCTTTCCCGTCGGAATACAATTCTCGTCGGTCGCTTCCGCCGCCAGACGGCACAACTCCGCTACACGGCCCGGCTGCGAGGGAGCTTCGGGGTCGCAGAAACCGACATCGCGGGCCTCGTCAACTTGCAGGGTGCTGTAAGCTGCCTTCAGCGGAGACGGGTGCCGGTGCAGCTCTCCCGTCTGGATGTCCTCGATGAACGTCGCTAGAAGCCGATTGACAACCCGAAACAACTCGGTCTGTGTGTGCAAGGTCTCGACGCCTTTGTTGCCGTGGAAGAGATTGTTCCTGATCCGGTGGGCAATCAGGAGCAGGGCGAACACGATATTGTTCAAGTCCTGAGCCTCGCCGACGAGTGCCCGACGAACGGCAACCTGGCTCTCGGCGTTGGTCATCAGAAGCCGCTCGAACGCGTGTTCGATGTTGCCGTCACGGAGATACCGATCCCGGAAGAACTCAACGAACTCGAGGTACCGTGCGCGGTCGAGACGGCCCATTTGGTCCGCATGATCGACTGCATTTCGGATGGACCCAACAGTGGCCATCCGGCGACAAGCGACCGTCTCAAACAAGTTCCAGATGAGTGAGAAGCACACTACCGGACGAAGTTGTTCGTAGTCCAAACGGGCCCGCTGGGCGAAGTAGCTGTCGATCCACGCGAGGGCATCAAAACTGCCGAGCTCTTCCGCTGGCATCGCGACCTCCGCATTTGCCGCCGAACGATGATCTTTCGGGTCCACTTCGTCTGCGAAGTCCCCGTTTCTCTTCCGTTCATTCTTTTCGACCGACTCCGAGCCTCCTTGTTGTCGCTGCTCCCAAATTCGCTGGATTTCCTGGTTTCGCCGCAGTGCCGACTGTCGGTTCGGCCAAGGGAGCGGCGGCACGACGTCAGCGGCGTGCCCCACAGCGAAGCCGGTCCGGGGGACGTCCTGCTCATAAGCCCACGCAATGTACGAGATGTCGCCGTACTCGAGGCCATTTTTGTGGAGGGCTTTCGTCGCTGGCCCGGTGAACGGCGCGGTCGTGGCCTCGTGGAGGAAGACGTCCAGGAACCGATTCTCTTCCGGGGTGAGTAGACTCATCTTACGGTCCTCCTTGTTTCGCTCGTCGGTGAGCGTCCGCTTGCCGGACTTCTTGCGGGGTCCAGTAGGCTGCGTACTGGGCCCCGGCCCCGGCCACAGACGTATAACCTTGCAACGTTCCTCCCGCCGAGATCGCCTGAGATGCGGCCCACTGAGCGGCCTGGTCCGCGTGCCGCGTTATCAGGGGCACACCGGGCGGTGCCGGACCGATCCTTCCTCCTTGAAACCCGACAGGTTGCCGACACAGAGGGCAGTCCAGTGCCGCCAGACCCTGATAGAGCGATGGCCCCTCGGTCTTGTACCACTCGACGTGCCAGTCTGCTACCAATCGATGACAGTTCGGGCATTGTTCGTTGGGGGGCATCGCAGGTCGCCTTGGCCCGTCTCGCTCGTCAATAGTCGATTGTACCCAACGAGTCGAAATCCCGAAAGCGGCGACGGCATCGCGCAGCGATGTTTCACCCATACCGGTCGCGCTCCGATCGTGTTCCGCAACTGGCACCCCCTTCCGAACAGTTTATTGGCAGCGGCGTGCGCTTGCCTGAGGGACAAGAAGTGACCGTTCTGGCGCACGCCACCGTGCCACCCGCCCCGCAGATGGAAGGCTTGCAGTCGCAGAGCGTCCTCGACATTGCGACCGTGAGTTTGGGCTCGGTACTTCGTCCGCTGACGTCCGACGACGACCTGCTCGGCGAAATGCTCGACGGTCGGCCATCATCCATGGCCTCGACACCGGGTTCCTCGTGGCTGCGGAGGTAAGAGAACTGGCCGCGCACGCTGACGCACGTGCCACGCTAGCGCAGGTGCTCTCGGCGGGCGACGTCATCGCTATTGCCCCGCAGGTATTGGCGGAGTTTATCCATCTCGTCACCGACCCCCGTCGTTTCACGCACCCGCTCGACATGAACGCGGCACGTGATGTGGCCGAGTAGTGGCGGACGGCAAGCGACGTCGTGTAAACGTTCCCTGACGCTGGTGCCGTGCCGCAGTTTCTCACGTGGCTGCGGCAGTTCTCGTTGGGCCGCAAGCGACTGCTGGATACGGTCCTTGCCGCAACGTACCGGCAGGCAGGCATCCAATCGCTCCTCACCACCAACCAGTCGGACTTCCTGGTTTTCGGCGTCTTTGCGAGATGAACTGACCGGCCAAGAAGTCCGAGCAATCGTAAGCGCGGCCCGATGCTCCCCTGCTCCGCGAGCACCACCACCTACTGGAAGATTTCTTCATGCTTTCCAGTGCGGACCAGTATGAGTTCGGTTCGCAGTTTCTTGTAAACTAGAAGCCAATCACCTTCCGGCAACATGGCATTCTTCGCAACCCCTCCACTGTCCTCTGAGAGTGTGATTGCGATAGCTGTTAGGCAGCCGGCGGCGCATGCGTATTAACTCTATGGTCTCAAAGAGTTTTTCCATGCGTTCAGGACCCTGCACCTTCTCTTGGCGTTTCAGGTCTTTAACGTATCGCGGCAGTGATACCGGAATTCGCGGCGGTGGCGGCGGGGATGGATTACGCCTTGCCAACCTTGATTCCCAGCTTCTTGAACATGTCTGCCGTGTCTGTGTATCGCGTCAGTTTGCCAGATTTCAGTTCGGCAAGCGCCTGGCGCGATTCGGCGTTGGGTGAGCGGGATAGCCGTGTAGAACCAATCGTGCGTGGCTTAGCCTTAGTGCCAGTTGTCTTAGTCTGGTCCGCCTTCTTCGTTGGCGCAGCGTCTTGTGCCGGGACATATCTCGTCAACGCGCCCTTCTTGATCGCTATCTTGGTGGCCATGAGGCCATCCTGATCAATGCGTAGCAGTAGCCAAATCGGCAAAGTTCCACGCATTTTGAATATCCCTCATTTTGCCGCTAAGTGTCAATCCAGCCCGGTTAGCGGATGTTTGGTTTGAATAACGTCGCGATTAATGAAGGAATCGCGATGTACAGAGCAAATACAGCCAACCCGCAAGCTGCTTTTCTCTCTCGGGTTGCGCCCAATACTTGCCACGATGACTCCATCGTTATAATTCCGGACAAAATTGTGCCGTGTGCCTGAATTTTCTGCTGAGCTACCACAGAAGGATGCATACCAAGAAAAATCGGATCTTAGCGAAAATGATTTGTGTACATAAATATATATAGTTCATAAATATGCTCAATTGAGTCCATTTGGCACTCGATCCGGTTCACGCCCAGGTAGCACTTGATAGGTTGGAAAATCGTAACTCTCTCAGCCTCTTTTCTCGTTTTCCGTAACTTTGCTATCAAATCGGCGAGACGCCCAGGCTTTTATTCTGGCGAAGCCTGACGATTCAGGCGCAGCGACATCCCCCCCGACCTCGTCACGATCGTTGCCTTATCGTCGCCCTCGAGACGCGTCTCGTCGATTTGGCCCGCGCTGACCATCCCATCCTGAAACACCAAGAAAACGGTGTTGCCGATCTTACGCTCTTCGCAACCACGCATTGAAAGCTCCTGAGCGAGAGAAATATGGAGCCGAAGCGCGTTTACTGCGTCATCGGCTATTTTTGGCGTCTCACTTGTGAAAAAAGCGTCTCCGGACATACCGTAGACGATGGGGTCAGTCTGCACCCCCTCGCTTCAGGGCATCGCGCACGATCGCGACGATATCATCCCTGACTACCTTGGAGTTCCGGAGCGACTGAACTTCGGGGGACACCATGTGCGTGGGATAGACCGGCATGGAGTAGCGGATGCAAGAGCCGCACAAGGAAGGATTAGCGAACCACCTTGACTTGACCCCAAGTCGGGCGCCGACGGCCACGAGGCCGTGGGTGAAGCATCGGCAGGTACAAGCCTAAAGGCCCCCTGACATGCACCAGCGACATGTCGCGGTATAACGAGCGAGCAAATCTCTGGCTTTCTCGCGAGCGAGCGATTCCGAGATACTTCGCCATTTGACGGAAGCAAAGGGCGTGACGCAGGCGCAACTGCGCACGGGCACCACGATCCCCAAGTCCACGATTTCCGAGATTCTTGCCGGCAAGAAGCCTTTCAGCCGCCACGTAATCCGCAAGCTCGTGGACTATTTCAACGTGGACGCGAGCGTGCTCGCGGCGAACTTTTGAGGTAGGCAGCAATGCTCGTTTTGTGCC
Source organism: uncultured Isosphaeraceae bacterium (assembly GCA_963850935.1). Classification (GTDB taxonomy): domain Bacteria; phylum Planctomycetota; class Planctomycetia; order Isosphaerales; family Isosphaeraceae; genus CAWFRS01. The sequence continues at coordinate 330,704 of CAWKNT010000044.1, read as the reverse complement.
ATTAGCCAATAATAGGGCGGAATGTTCGGGAAACGGGTTCGGTCCCCTGCCGAAGGCTCGCTATGTTCAAGCACTAGCGGCTCTGCCAACATCATCTGTGGATGATCTGTTGGGGCAGACGTACCGGACTCAAAATCCGGGTTTTCCAGGGACGCCATACCGATCTCGAGTAAGTATGCCCCGCAGCGTTAGCACGGGGCACCGTACCCGGGGAAGCCCACCGAATGTGCTCCGGCACTCGTCGCTCGCGCCAAAGCTAAGCGGCCCGGCACGCCGAAATAAGCCATCGCATGACGGGAAGGCGCTGCTCCGCAACGACTGCGCTGCAACGCATGGTCAGTTGTCCGTTCAATGCCGTCGCAGCAAATCGAGCCGGTGCTTCTCCATGACCTCCAAGAGTCGCACGTCCTCGACATCCCAAAGAGACTGGTCGGTCTGGTCTTCAACCAAAAATCCAAGGTTCGCCAGCAACTGGCCGAACCGGATGTCGGGAGACAATTGCTGGAGATCAGCGAGCTTCTCGATCAACTCGTGCTGGGTCGTCGGAATCATGGAATGTGGTCTCCGATCTTGGGTTCGCCGGCATAAGCCCGTCGTAGCTTGCCGACGACCTCGACACGGATCGTGGCTCCAGGCGCAACTTGGCAATCCGGGTGGCGCGGGTCACTCCATTGTACACAACAAGCACACCGTCTGAAGACTCGTAGACCCAGGGCGCGGGCACCCCCGCGGACGACGCCCCGAATCGAGCGATCTGAAGTGGCGCGTGTCCGCCGGTTATTCAATGCCCGGCCAGGCCGGGACCTCATCGTCAATCTCGCGGGAACCTTATAATAAGTACCCGTCGCCAGCCGGTGCTGAATGGCCTTGGTCGGGCTGTTGACCCGCAGAATCCGCGTCGAGAGAATAATGAAAAGCTCACAGCGAAGAAGGGGGATGTCCATGACCTCCGTCGATTTGGAACAGAGAGTCGCTACCCTGGAAGCCGAGCTGGCCAAGCTCAAGGCCGAACTGGGAAAAGCCAGTGTAAAGCAATATCCCTGGTGGAACGAAATTGCGGGAATCTTCGCCGATGACCCGGCATTCGAGGAAGCGATGAGACTGGGACGTCAGTGGCGGGAGTCATTCCGGCCGAAACCACGCCGGAAGAAGAACAGCGATGGTCGTTCTCGACACGGATCACCTGACCCTGCTCGAAAGAAGGCAGTCCGCCGGAAGTCAAGTCCTCCAAGTCCGCCTGGATCGTCTTGACACCGGATCGCGGGCCACGACCATCGTGACCTACGAGGAACAGACCAGGGGCTGGATGGCCTATATGGCTCGTGCGAAGACGGTCGCTCAAGAAATCGAGGCATACGCCCGGCTCAGGGTTCATCTCCACAGCTTCCGGCACATCCTCGTCCTGGATTTCGACGAGCCAGCGGGCGTCGAGTATCAGCGGCTCCGTCGCTCGCGTGTCCGCATCGGAACCATGGACCTGAAGATCGCGGCGATCGTTCTCACCCACGACGCGACCCTGCTGAGTAAAAACCTCTCTGACTTCGGTAAGGTTCCCGGGTTGAAGGTTGCGGATTGGACCCTGCCAGGCGCAAGTTGACCCTGTAGTCGCGTTGCGGTCGCGCGGGCAGTGCTGTTGTCAATTAGGGCACGGTTCAAAAGCAGGTTACATCTGAGGGCATGGCTGGGGTGGACTTCCGAAGGGCGACGCACCCAACAACCGAGGCCTCAGCGACGGTCGCGCGCTGGCTCTTGCCAAATCGACCGCAGCCAAACGGCCGCCGTTTTGCCCGGCTGGCTGTGCTAGAGTACCGCTCGTCCCCTGGTGCGTACGCGACTCGGCGAGGCGAGGTCGCCGATCGGCACGTCGGCGCGCCTCCGGCGCGCAATTCGCCGCCCAGACTTATTTTTGAAAATATCTCGCTGCCGCTATCAGGGCCAAGACTTACGTCAAATTCGCACGCCGCCCAATTTGACAACTTGACAAAGCGCGGCAATGCTAGCTGTATGCATTGAAGTGCGCCCGCAATCGGTTCGAAGTTTCCTTCGCACCCGGCGCCGCAACGCCACAAATCTCCGATTCTGGGAAGTGCGCGCTCATCATCGTTTATGCGACATTGGGTAGGCAGATCGGAGAGCCCGATTCATGCGATATGGCGCGCCGCGAATCGGCCGACCTCAACGACACAATATCATGGTCGATCAGCACACTGCGGGGAACGAAATTGTTGTCGTCAGCCATCGAAGGAATTCGTTGTGATCGCTTCGCGCGAGGCGAGACGACTCGGAGCCCTTCCCAAAAACTGCCACCTACTGCCATCTACTGCCATTTTGGAGCCGCAAGACCGCTACGACCTTTTCAACCGTTGTATTCCCTTTCCCAGTGAGGGCATGCTGGCCAAGCTGTGATTGGTCATTCGCCGTCAGTCCTCATTCCCCATAGAGACAGAGTCTAGCTGGGTCGATGCCCCAAGCGGGACTCTTCCCAAATCCGAGGCTTCCGCGCTGGGGGCTCGCTGGCTGTCGCCAACTCGACCCCAGCCACCCACACCCATCTCTTGCCACCTGCGAATGTGCTAACGCGGAACCGTGCCAAAATAAAATCTTGGGAAAAACGCCATGTCCATTGATCAACAACCTCCGATCGGAGTCCATTCTGCTACCGAGGTCTTATTCTTCCCCGTAGATCTGCTTCAGTTTGCCGACGCGGTGCTCGCCGTGGATCAGGCGGACGGTGCCCGAATGGGCTCGCATCACAATCGACTCGGTGGTCGCGCCGTCGGGAGAGAAACGCACGCCACGCAAGAGAACTCCGTCGGTGATACCAGTCGCCGCAAAAAACACATTTTCTCCCTTGACCAGATCGTCGGTCGTCAAGACACGCTCCAGGTCGTAGCCGGCCTCGATCGCGGCGGCGCGCTTGAGGTTCGTTTGCCGTTGCACGGCCAGTGTTGTTGCAAAGTTGTTGCCAGAATCAATCGGGCGCGCGTCGGCCGAAGTACTTGATTACCCGATGACGGCCGGTAGACTGTGGCGGGCCAGTGCGCTTACGCTTCCGAACCGCGAAGCTCAACCGCCTGGTCCGCTGGCGGAACGTTGAACCGCGGAACCCTGAAGGCAGAATTGCCGCCAGCAGGTGCATCGTCTGGTTCGGACTGCGTCAGGGCAACGGAGTGATCTCCACCATGCCACCAGGAACTACCTCGATCCGCAGCTCATGTCCCGCCAGCAGCCGCATACCTACTAGCGCCTCGACGCCGACGGCCGATACCAGCACCGGCCGCCAAACTCCGTTCCACTGCACTTCCGCAGCGTAGATGTCGAACTGCCGGACGGATCCGTCGGCCAATACCGCCCCGCCGCCGGACTGACGGGCTAGGCCGAGGGCGGATACGGTCGTGGCTGGCAGAGTCAACGAGGCCGTGAACCCCGAGTCGATCAACGTGTCCACGTCCATTTCCAGGCCGCTTGGCCCCCGCACCCGGAGTCGGACGACGGCCTCGTGGCGGGAGTTCACGACACCTCCGACCATCAGTCCCGCCTCATCCGGTACGCCGCCGGTTGCCCGATCCGACCGAGCCAGGCCTCCGCTGCCGGCTTGCGGGCACGCAGCCGCGAGACGGCCGCGTAGTCGTCTTCATCGACCTCGAAGTCGGCGGTATGGACATCGAGGGCAACAAACTTGCCGTCGTCCTCGGGCCGAAGCATCGGCCGCACACGGGCTTCGAAGATCTCGGAACCCACGCGGGCGAGTTCCTCTGGTGTGCGGCATGGTTCCCTGGCAGGCATAGCATGTCTCCGGGCAATGACTCGGTTGCATTCAGCATACTGTCCGCCGCAGGTTTTGTCACAGGGCAGAGCCGTCCGAGCCATGCACTAGAGCAGGCGATCCTCTACTGGGAGTAGACTGTCCGACGCGCGAGGGAGCTTTGAATTCAACGGCTGGAATCGCAAGCCGCAACCTTTGGTCGGGAAGATCAAGTGGGCCCGCTCGTTTCAACCTAGCCGAGGCTTTCCCGATGCGCAAGGACCGACCCGACGGTTGTCTCTCGTCGTCTCACTCTTCCCCATAAATCTGCTTGAGCTTGCCGACGCGGTGCTCGCCGTGGATCAGGCGAACGGTGCCCGAATGGGCTCGCATCACGATCGACTCGGTGGTCGCGCCGTCGGGGGAGAAACGAACGCCTCGCAAGAGCACTCCGTCGGTGATGCCGGTCGCCGCAAAAAACACATTTTCTCCCTTGACCAGATCGTCGGTCGTCAAGACACGTTCCAGGTCGTAGCCGGCCTCGATCGCGGCGGCGCGCTCGTCGTCGTCACGCGGGTACAGCCGACCCTGAATGGCACCCCCCAGGCACTTGAGGGCGGCCGCGGCGATCACGCCTTCAGGTGTTCCGCCGATGCCGTAGAGTAAATCGACGCCGGTGCCTCGCCGCGCGGCCGTGATCGCGCCGGCGACGTCCCCATCGGACAAGAGGTGGACGCGGGCGCCCGTCTTGCGCACACGCTCGACGACGGCCTCGTGACGCGGCCGGTCCAGGATCATCACCGTCACCTCGCTGATCGTCAGTCGTTTGGCCAGGGCGACGATCTTGATGTTGGTCTCGATCGGTGAGGTGATGTCTATGGATGCGCCGGCTTCGGGCCCCGTGGCGATCTTTTCCATGTACATGCATGGACCCGGATTGAACATCGAACCGCGCTCGGCAACGGCAACGACGGACAGTGCATTCGCCTCACCTCGTGCCACCAGGCGGGTTCCGTCAATCGGATCGACGGCGACATCAACAATCGGCGGCGTGCCCGTGCCGAGGCGCTCACCGTTATAGAGCATTGGCGCCTGGTCTTTTTCTCCTTCGCCAATCACCACGATGCCGTCCATGTGCACTGCGTTGAAAAACAAGCGCATGGCATCGACGGCAGCCTGATCAGAGGCAATTTTATCACCCCTGCCCACCCAGCGCGCGGCTGCCAAGGCGGCTGCCTCCGTGGTGCGCACCAGGTCGAGGGCCACGTCATTGGTCTCGAGCGTGGGATTCAGCCGGCGGTTCGTCGGCGCCTGACCGACCGGCGGCGGCGAGTACGAGTGAGTGTCACGCGTTTTGTCATCGGGCGATTTGGACATACTCTATTTTCTGGAATTAAGGCAATTCGCGCAGTCGCAGCCGTCGGAACTCGACGGGCGATCCTTCCGACTCCAGGCAAAGAAAGCCTGAGCGTGGCTCGCAGTTTGTCCCGCCCGAGACTTCTTCGCCGTTGACCCAGAGCCGAACCTCGCCGTTCATGCATCGCACGTAGTAGTGATTCCAGTGACCGACCCCTTTGCTGAGGTGCTTCGACGGGAAGCTACGGCTGCCATTGGGCGAGACCGGTGGGAACGGAGTCATCTTCGATGTGCCTACGGCAAAGACGTCGCCGTGAGTCGTGAACCAGTCGGCTTTCTTGCCGGTTTTTTTCTCGTATCGCTCCTGGTAGCCATGATCGAGGATTTGCACTTCGATCCCGCCGCGCGGCAGAGTATCGGGTTTCAGACCGTCGATCGCTTTTTCGCTTGCCCACACGAAAATCCCCGAGTTTCCACCGGACTGGAGGTGTTTCCACTCGGCGACCAGCTCGAAATTGGTCAGCGACTTTTTGGTGCGAATTACGCCTACGGGACGGCCGGTGCAATGGATCACCCCATCCTTGAAGGTCCAGGTCTCTGGCTCGCAATTGACGGCGGTGAAATCAGCTTCGCCCAGTTCTTTCCAGCCCGGTCCCGTTCCGTCCAGAAAGGCCCGCGGGAGGGAAGCACTTTGATCTGACTGTCCCAGTGCCAGCGGCCCGACCACGACCGCCATGAGGCCGAGACCGAGCAACGTGCGCCGAATCGAAGGGAATCTCATGGAGTGCTCCGCCTGGCAAGTGATGAGGATTTATGGACCCACATCATGACCTGAAATCCCCAGAGCGGCAAGCCGTTGCCCCGACGTCTAAGGTGGCTTTGGACAGTTCAATCACCCTCACTCATGGCGTCGTTGTCTTCGACGGCGGAGAGGGGCTGGGCGATCTCTTCCAGCGAGGCACGCTCTGCCTTGACGCCAAAGAGGATCACGACCACGACGGTCGACATCAGCAATGCCGATGCAAGCAGGTTGCCGTAGAAGACATTGAGCCGCGAACCCGTATCGATCAACCGACCGAAGAGCCCCGGGGCCACCGTGCCGCCGATCAGGGTACCGGCGGCGAAGAACAGGGCGATGACCATGCCGCGCAGTTCCACCGGGAAGATCTCGCTGACGGTCAGATAGGCCGCACTCGCGGCAGACGAGGCAAAGAAAAAGACCAGTGCCCAGAGAATCGTCTGGGTAATGGGCGTCAAGATCGCGATCTTGAACAGATAGCCGGTGATGGCCAGTAGCGCTGCGGAAATCACGTATGTGCCACCGATCATGGGCCTGCGGCCAATCGTGTCGAAGAATCGGCCCAGCAAAAGCGGTCCCAAGAAATTGCTGAGCGCAAACGGCAGGATATAAAAGCCGATCCGGTCGGCCGGTACACCGTAGAAGTTGCGCAAGACGAGCGGAAACGTGAAGAACACGCCGTTATAGAGAAATGCCTGCGAGACAATCAGCGAAATACCTAGAACGGTCCGCTGCGGATACGTTCGGATCATGACGCTGATCAGTTCGCCGAAACCAAAGCCCGCGCGGGGCTGTATCCGTATTGTCTTCGATGTCTTGGAGAGCGGTCTTGCGCCGTGTTCGCTCTCGATCTGCGCTCGATCTGGTCGACGATCTGCTCTGCCTCGCGCGGAAAGCCATGGGTCAAAAGCCATCGCGGGCTTTCCGGAACGTGATTACGCATGAACACGATGGCCACACCCAAGAGCGCGCCCAAGCCAAACCCCAGCCGCCAGCCCAAGTCCGGACGGAACAGGTTGGGGTTGAGTAAGACGATGCTCGCAACTGACCCTGCCGCGGCTCCTAACCAGAACGTGCCGTTGATCGCCAGATCGGCCCATCCGCGGACGCGTCCCGGAATAAGCTCGTCGATCGCCGAGTTGATTGCCGAATACTCGCCGCCGATGGCCGCGCCCGTCAAGAAGCGGAAAAGCGCGAACGAAATGAAGTTCCATGACAATGCCGTCAAGAACGCCGAAACCAGGTAGAGGCCGAGTGTCACCATGAACAGCTTTTTGCGTCCCAGCCGATCAGTCAGGTAGCCGAAAACGAGCGATCCCAGCACGGCTCCTGAGAGATAGGCTGTGCCCAGGAGGCCGATCTCGGTGCTCGAAAAATGTAAACTCTGAGGATCCTGCAAGATCGCGCCAAAGGCGCCGATCATCGTGACCTCAAGGCCATCGATGATCCAAGTGATTCCGAGCGCGATGATCACCCGCCAGTGCCAGCCACTCCATGGCAAGCGATCCATGCGTGCCGGGACGTTTGTCCGAAACGCTCGTTCGCGTGTAGCAGTCGCCGTGGCCATTGGTTGACTCGATCCAGGCGTGATAACGGACGGACCGTGCAGCCCATCACGTCGCTGGCGCACGACCGCAGTTTTAGCTAAGCAAATACCATTCCCCCGTTATTAACTCTCGTCTCCGGCGGCCGGGTCAGGCTCAACGAGCTGGACGGGTGCACAAACTTCCCGATGAGCAGTAGATGGCACGCGACCCGGCAGGTTCGGGAGGTCAATCAAATGCCTTTTGCTATAATGCAGTTAATACAGATGCAGTGAAGCCGGCTGGCGCGACGGCTATCAGCCCGGGGCGGTCGCCGCGAACGCGGGTTCGGAGCTGTTGTGGGAAAGATGAGGGAATGGCCATGAGGGAAGGGACAGTTTCGTCAATTGGGAAACACATCGCATGGCATTTGGTGACGGCGCTTCTCACGTTGATGCTTGTCGTTGTCTTTTTCGGCGATTTTTCCGGCGGGCGTCGGCCTATATTTGCCCAGATTCGTGGCCGTGCGCGGACGGAAACTCCGCCTATGCCAGTGCCCGCGGCTCCTGCAAGCCCGGCGGGGCGAGCCGATCTCGATCAGCGGGCTCCCGCTCCCCCGGAGGATGTGCTCAAGGACCTCGATCCCGACGAACGCAACAACGTCAAGGTCTACAATGCGGACAATAAGGGCGTCGTCAACATCACGACCGAGGCTGAGGTATCCGGCTTTTTCGGCGACGAAACCTCGACGGGTACCGGGTCGGGCTTCGTCATTGACAAAGACGGACATGTTCTCACCAACTTCCATGTGATCCACGGCGAAGACGCGAGCCGCGTCTCGATTCGAGTCACTCTCTTTGACGGCTCCGCGCACGAGGCGACGATCGTCGGCGCCGATGCCACCAACGATGTGGCGGTGCTGAGAATCAAGGTCCCGGCCGAAAAGCTATTTCCCTTGAAACTCGGCGATTCGTCCAAAGTGATGGTGGGCCAAAAGATTCTCGCCTTGGGCAACCCGTTTGGGCTCGAGCGTACGCTGACCTCGGGGATTGTCAGCAGCCTGGATCGTTCGATCAAGGCCAAGAACGGCCGGACGATCAAGGGGATCATCCAGACCGACGCGGCGATCAATCCCGGCAATTCCGGCGGTCCGCTGCTCAATTCCAGGGGCCAAGTGATCGGTATGAATACGGCGATCGTGAGCAATGTCGGCCAGTCAGCCGGCATCAGCTTCGCCGTACCTATCAACGCGATCTCGCGAATTTTGCAGCAACTGATTGACAACGGCCGAGTCATCCGTGCCGATCTAGGGATCACCAAGGTGTATTCGACCGGCGAGGGGCTTTTGGTGATGGCGATCGTCGAAGGGGGCCCTGCCGCGCGTGCCGGCATCGAACCAGTGCGGATGAAGATCGTGCGGATCGCGCCGGGGTACATCCGCAAGTCGCTCGACCCCGATTCCGCCGACATGATCGTCGCCATCGATCACAAGCGGGTGCGCACCGTCGAAGAGCTCTTGACCGAGGTCGAGAAACACCGGCCGGGTGAGACCGTCCGTGTCACGGTTGTTCGCGACGGCCAGCCAGTGGATGTGAGCGTCAAGCTGGGCCAATCATGATGCCCGCGTTCGAAATGACGACGGCGGCACGTCTCACGAGAGACAGCCGCCGCTTGGTCGGTCTCAAGGGAAATGTGCGTGACTCGATCGTGCGAAGGAATCGCCGCGAATCCAGTCGGCGGATCGCCCTTGTGATCAATACTGCCCTGACGCCTTGATCGGCGCTTGCGGAGCGCTATACGGGCCATAGGGAGCCCCCTGTCCGGTCGGGGCGACCTTGGCGGGAGCCTGCGGCGCGGGCAGAATCTTCGCCGGAGCCTGAGGCAGTCGGCGCAACCTTGGCCGGAGCCTGGGGAGCCGGCGAAACCTTGGCCGGGGCATAAGGAGCCGGAGCGATACTTGGCCGGAGCCTGGGGCGCCGGCGAAACCTTGGCCGGGGCATAAGGAGCCGGAGCGATCTTGGCCGGAGCCTGCGGCGCCGGCGAAACCTTGGCCGGAGCATAAGGAGCCGGAGCAATCTTGGCTCGGGGCCTGCGGCGCCGGCGAAACTTTGGCAGGGGCATAAGGCGCCGGAGCAATCTTGCTCGGTGCCTGCGCGCGTCGGCAGCAACTTTGCTGGGAGCATGAGGCGCCGGAGCAATCTTGCTCGGTGCCTGAGGGGCCGGCGAGACCTTGCTCGGAGCATAAGGCGCCGGAGCGATCTTGCTCGGAGCCTGAGGCGCCGGCGAAACCTTCGCCGGAGCCTGAGGCGCAGGCGAAACCTTGCCAGGCGCCTGGGCTGCGGGAAGGACCTTGCCTGGTCCTTGAGCCGCCGGATAAACCCCTTGCGGGCTTTGGCCAGACAGACCCAAGGCAAGAACTAATACCGCACTGGTCATCGCGATGTCCTCTTGTGAAGAGTGAGGTTGTCGGTCGACTTCTCGATCGAGTCGGTGAGCTAACATTCCCCTGATGGTTCGGCACGGCCGATGCTGGACAACGTCCGATCGCCAACACCACCGTTTCCGTTGCGGTTCACTTGCCGAACGCTCACAAGCGTCTCCGAGTGAACCTGTTCCCCAACCCGGGCTGGGAAACTGATCACGAAGGCCCCGGCACGGTGGCGGAAGCCTCAAGCCGGTCTTCTTGGCCGACTCTCGCTCTCCACCCCAGGGGTGGCCATTGTGGTTATCGGCAGACCCCTTTCGCTCGTTTACTGAACTTGAGAAAATCGAGAAATTGACACCTTGACGAACTCTACGGGCTTTGACGAGTTTCAAGAGTATAGGTTGGTGCACTTGGCGAATTGGTATCCACCCAGCGCGGCTTCGAAGCCGAACCATCATGGGGTATCAGGGAGGCGGCGCGATTCTGGGGGTGAGCCAACGATTTGCTAATGGTCAGGATTCTGTAGCTGAATCGATGGTTCAAGCGCCGGTGCGATCTGGTGGGCAAAACTCTACACCGGTTTTGGGAGGCAGCATGCGTATTGGCAACTGGCTCGGTGGTTCGGTGATCTGGGCATGGCCGCCACGATGAGTATGGCGGCCGGTGCCGGCACCGCCGAGCACGTAACGACCGTCCCTTTGGGAGGTTCATTGGACGGGCAGTCCGGCGACCATCATTACGGCGTCTATGTTCCGACGCGTTTCGGCGGCGAGCTGAAGGTCACGACGACGGAGGGACAGGTCGTCGATCTCAAGGGTCCGAAGGGCGCGCCCAAGATCAACGGCCAGGATATCGGCTTTGACCAGCAGGGCTGGTATACCTTCAAGATCGAAGGGGCCAAGAAGCCCTACTCGGTGGAAACCAGCTTTGTTCAGGTTGGCATTGAGCACGAAGAAGCCTTGGAACTTCTATTACTGGCCCACCAAGGCCGACTCGATCCACGAACCGTGGGCGGGGGGCAATGCCCGGGTCGACACGATGAGCCTCGAACGGCGATGATCAATTGATCGCCTCGCCGGGAGGTTACATTCCGCCCGGCGTCGATATCGTCATGGCCGGGCCGAATGGGTTGCTCGAGACCCTGCCGGCCGCCGGCGACGACGCGACCTGGTTCCCCAACCTCTATGATGATCTGGAGTGGATCGGCCCCGACAAGGAGCATGGCGGTCAGGTCACCCGGTTCCAGACCCCGTCCCCTTTGCTGAAGTACGACCAGCTCTTCGGCACGTCGGCGCGGCAGTGGGAGGCGGCTTTCAGCCAGAACAAGGATATCTCGCGGTGGCCCGGCCATTGCCTGGGAGGCGCCGTCGCCTCGATCCTCTTGAATGAGCCGGTGCCAGCCCCGGGCAGCGGTTTGACCAAGGATGAGCTCAAGGCTCTCTGGGCCGAACTGGGCGAGAACCACTACAACCACCGCATCGGCGACTATGCCAACGAGATCCCTCCCGGCCCGCCCCGCCCCGGCTATGACGCCACCGACTGGAAGGCACCCCGGGTGCACGCCATGCTGGAAACGCATATCCGCGGCGAGAAGAAGCCACTGCTTGGCCAACCTGCGGGCCTTCCCGCCCCGCGGCACGATCAACGAGGTGTGGAACCACGGAGTCTACAAGTACATCGCGACCTACAAGGCGATCCCCGGCCGCGGCCCGCGAGCGGTGAACTCTCAAGGTCGAGGTCCATGCCAATTCGGGCTCGATGCTCAACGGCCAGGATGACAAGGACCGGGTCGTCAACTACGAGTACAACCTGGTTATGGCCTTGACGGCAAAGTCGACGAGACCAACCCGATGGCCGCCGACTGGATCTCGGTGGGAGGCGAAGCTCTCTTTGCTCCGCTCAACGTGCTGGAGCTGGTGGAATCCCGCTGGGGCGGCCACAACCAGCAGGTGACGGAGGCGAATGTGCGGTCGATCGACATGGCCAACGGCGGCACCGACCGCCGGACGGCTCGCCGCGACGCCCGCCGATTTTCCGGCCGGTCGCGCAGTATGAAGCCGGCCGGCCGCAGATGTTCGCCGATAGCGACAGTTCAAATCGTCAGACTCCTCGGTTCGGTGGGTTCCTGCGCGGGTTCTTCGGACGCTGAGCGGAGTCGCCACAAGCGTATCGCGATTGATCTGTTCGAGCACACGGCGTGATCTCTGGCGCCGTTGAGCTATCACGAGGCCCGACCCGGAGCCTGGCCAGGCCAGGCGACTCCGGGCCGGGCCTTCCCCTTTTAATCGGGCGGATCCGTGACTGTCGGGTAAGGGATTGTAGCGATATATGCCGCTCCGGTTGTCGCTGAACGTAGCGGCCGTTCAACCAAATCGATCGGGCAGGCTTTCGGTTCCGTTATTTTCGTCACGGCTGTTCAAGTTTGACGAGCCTTCCAGACGATGAAACAGACCGAACGCGGTAGAGCCGCTTTTCGATGAGCGAATCTAGAACGGAGGCGGTTATCGGCTGACGATTGCAAACCGGGACCGGGAGATTCGACCTGAACCGCGAGGGTGCGAGGGGTGCTGCCATGAGTCGAACCGATACTCTCTTAAACGTGCCAGCGATTCAGACCGATTCGAGCGGTTCCGCGACCGCTCGGAGTCATTGATCGAAGTGCCGGAAGTGAAGGGTTGCAAGACGGCGCGTGGGCGTACGCGATCGCGCCGGCACGCGGCAACTTCGACGGCCGACGACGCCCGCCGCACCAAACGCCGGCTCCGCCGCGAAGTGCGCTTCGCGGGTTGTGCCCTGTTGGCTCTCATGCCACTCGTCTCGGCCTGCACGCTGGGTTGGTCGAGCCGGCCCAGTCGGGTCCTCGCGTGTTCGATCGCCGATACCACGGCCGAGAACAACAACCTGGCCGCCGTTGCATCGCGCGAACAAGCGACGCCGCGCACCGATTCATCGGTGGCACCCGGAGCGGTCGTGCTTTCGGATCGAACCGACTGCGATTGGCTCCGGGCAACGACACGGAGGTCCCTGTGGTCTTCCCCGGCTATGTGTTGCCCGACGACAGCCTCGAGGACGCCACTCATGAGGGAAGTTGACGAGGCGCTGGCGCGGGCCTATGCCCAGCATGAGCAGAGCAATCCTCGCCGCAGAGCGTTCCGCCGGCTCCCGCACTGGCCAGCCCGCGCACTCAAGACCGCATTTCGCCTCGGCTCATCGCACCGGACACGCCGGATGCAATCGGTCGAGCTTCAATGGCCGCGCATCGTTCTTACTCTCGAGCGAGAATGGGGCGACCGATTTGAAAAGATGGCGCGGCTTCTGCTCGAGGTGCAAGAGCGGCAGGGCTTCAAAGTCTTTCTCTTCACCAGTTGCCATCGCGCCGAGGGACGCACGACGCTGGTGCTCACACTGGCCCGGGCGCTGGCGCGACAGCCCATGCGCACACTGGTGGTCGATGCCGACTTGACCGGCCCGATGGTCGCGCGGCTCCTGGGCCTGCGACCCGAAGTCGGGTCTCGATGACGTTGTCGAGAGCGGACGGGCCCTGTCCGACGCCCTGATCGATGCACGTGACGACCATCTGGCGATCTTGCCGATGCGGTCGGCCGTGTCGCGTCCGCGCGATTTTCTGGCAAGTCCGGCATGGACCTGCACGCTGGCGCGATTGCGCCGCGAGTATGACCTGATCCTGGTGGACGGCGGCCCGCTGTTCACGGGCTTGAGCGCGGCAGTGCTCCATCGCTCGGTCGATGCCGCGGTTCTGGTCAGCCATCGAGGCATGACCGGTGAACGCGCGATCCTGCGCGCCCGCGAAGTGCTTGGAGGCGGGGGGCGTGCCGCTTCTGGGTTTGGCCGAGACGTTCGTCTGAACAGCGGTGGAGGCCCCGTGTACGAAGCGCACTTCGGCCTGAAGCACCGCCCGTTCGGCGAGACGGTCAGCCCGTCGGCTTATGTCGCTCGTTCCCAGCCGCGACACCGTGTTGCGTCGGCTGCGTTACGCGCTGGAGCACGGCCAGGGACCGGCAGTGCTCTTCGGTCCGCCCGGCACAGGCAAGACGCTGCTGGCACGGCGGCTGGCGAGCGAGCTGGGCGGTCCGGCGATCCATGTGACCTTCCCGGCCCTCTCCGCCGCCGAGATGGTGGCGCATCTCGCTGAGGAGCTGGGCGGTCGCGGCGGTTCCACCCACGTCGCTTCATGTGGCGCTCCGTCATGTGCGAGACCAACTGGCCGCCCTGGCAACGCGACGGTCAGCGGCCGCTGCTGGTCATCGACGATGCCCACCTGATCGAGTCGGTCTCCACCTTCGAGGCCCTGCGACTCTTGCTCAATTTCGCGACCCACGGACCTCCCGACCTGTCGCTCCTTTTCGTCGGCGGCGCCGAGGTCTTGCTCGAGCTTCCTGCCGGCCTGGCCGACCGGCTCGCGGCCCGCTGCCTGCTCGGCCCCCTCTCGGAAGCCGAGTCGTCGACATACATTCGCGGGCGGCTCGACAGTGCCGGTGCCCGGACGCCCTTGTTTTCGCCGGATGCTCTGACCGCACTCCATCGCGCTGCCGATGGCCTGCCTCGCCGCCTTAACCATCTGGCCGACTTGGCTTTACTCATCGCGTACGCTCAGGATCTGACCATCGCCGACGCCTCGGTCGTCGCCATTGCCGCCCGCGAGTTCAACCGAGACGTCGCCGCCTGACGATCATTCTCAGGGCTTGCAATCGCCCAGGTTTCTCTATCTTTCGATCTCGACAATACGGTGGTCGAAACTCGGACGAATCCGGCAGACGAATTCGTAGCTGGACGGTAGAATCCGACGCCAGCGGACGCTCGACCGCAACGGAATCAGGCAACGAGCTTGGGTGATCCGCCACGCCGATGGGATTGGGCGGATTCGCGGTTTTGCCGAGTCAAGGAGGGCCAAGTGAATACTCCTCGCATTTCGATGAAGCGACGCGTGTGTGGCTTCGTTTTGATGACGCTGTCTCTGGCGGGAATTGTCGGGACGCAGTTCTGCGCGGCACGCGGACAAGATCCTCCCCGCCCGACTCCGACGCCGGTTGCCGACGGAGCCGATGCCCAGGGGGCGCCGGCGCCGGCGGGAGACCAGACCGATCCCAGGGCCGCAAGTCTTGACGCGCGGCCCGATCCACGAGGCGTTCGCCGCGCCGGTGGTTCACGACCCGGCCGCGGGACCGGTGATCCCCAAGCAGCCTCCAGAGCCGATCCAGGAAATGCCGCCCGATCAGAAGCCGGCCGGTCAGAATGTCCAGTGGATCCCGGGCTACTGGAGCTGGGACGTCTCGCGTAATGATTACCTCTGGGTCAGCGGCATCTGGCGCGATCCTCCGCCCAATAGTCAGTGGGTGCCGGGCTACTGGCATCAGGTTGACGGGGGTAACCAGTGGGTTTCCGGAACATGGATTCCCGTCAGCTCGAACCAGAGTCAAGGCCAGGGTTCGGCTCAAGGCCAGCCGTCTTATCTTCCCAAGCCGCCGCCGCAGAGCCTCGAAACCGGCCCGACCACGCCGCAACCCAATCCGAATGTCGCCTGGACGCCCGGCTTATTGGTCGTGGCAAGGAACAGATTACGCCTGGCGCCCGGGTTATTGGGCGGCCGTTCAGCCCAACTGGATCTGGATGCCCGCGCATTACGTCTGGACGCCCAGCGGCTATCTGTTCGTCGCCGGATACTGGGATCTGCCGGTCGCGAATCGCGGGCTGATGTTTGCACCGGTCTATTATCCGCAACCGGTCTACGCCCAGCCCAGACTTCGTCTTCACGCCGTCGATCAGCATTGTCGGCTCGGCCGTGACCGCCAACCTGTTCGTCTCGGCGGGCACGAACCAGTACCTCTTCGGCGACTTTTACGCTCAGAACTTCGTCAGCGTCGGGATCACTCCCTGGTTTTCGTTCAGCTTTTCGACGGGTCGGCCGGCTCTTTTTCGACCCATTGTTTTCGTATTACGCCGTGATCAACGTCCGGCAAAACCCGGGCTGGATCGCACAGGTCCGGCGCGATTACATCCTGCGGCGCGACAACATCGCGATGCGTCCGCCGCACACGTACATCGAGCAAACACGTCTGATCGAGCGTAATATCACGATCGACCGCAACATGGCCATGCCGCTCAACCGGCTGGCGGCCGAACGAGGTATGCGGCTTGAGCGCGTCAGCGAAGCCGAGCGCCAGCGCGTGCGGCAACAGGTCGCGCAGTTGCACCAGTTCCGCGAACAGCGCGGCAACAGGAGCATGAAGGGGCACGGGCACGGCTGGCGGGGGGTGCGGCAGCGTCTCGGCCGCGGCCGATGAACTTGCCACACTCGCCGATCGCCGCGCACCCTGCAGCGGCCGCGCACGTCGCAGCCGCCCATGCCGCTGCCGCCCAGCACGCGCTTACTCGTGCGGCGGCAGCCGAACATGCGCCGGCCGCTCACGAAGCTGCGGCGCGATCTGAGACAGGTCGTCAAGCTCAGGGGTCCCATGCCACGCGCGCAGAAGGCCGCCAAGCGGCGACGTCGCGCACCGCGCCGCGCGCGGGACGGCTGCGCGTCGCCCCGCTCCTCGAGAGACGCCGAGGTCAGCAGCCTCGCAACGCGGCCGGCCGGCTGACGAGGAGGAACGCCGCCGGCCTGAATGATGAATGCGTAAAGCATTCGCGTTTGATGTCGCAGACACGAGCCGTCCCAGTCGGGGGCGGCTCGTCGCGCTGTCAGATCTTGGCGAACGGGAGTTTTGACGAACGGCAGATTAGGCGTGACTAAGTAAGCAGCCGTGCTTTGGGCGTGGATTGTTGTGATCAAGGAAAATGAAATCCAAGGTCGTTCGGGTTTCGTTCCGCCCGCTTACATGGCTATAGTCGCCGCCAAAACTGCTGCCGCGGCCAAGGCGGTCGGTGGCTGGCCCTGGTTGTGAAATGATGTAGAAACTGGACGCTTGGTATTGGCACTGCGAAGATCATATCGAGCACGCGCGGTGTATTCGCCTGCGATCAGGACGCTTCCGTCCGCGCTACTTACACAGCTTCTCACGCCAATAGGCGGGGTCGTCGCGGACTTCGCCGAGAAACCGGGCGCCAGTGCCGGGAGAACGACTTGTCCGTGTTCCCAGCGTCGTAAGGTGGATTGCCCGACACCCAGGAATTCGGCAAACATGGCCCGATTCAAGCCCAAAGACTCTCGGACTGCGCGAATGTCGTCGGGACTGACTTCGGGAAGTGTCAAATTGATTGGCGAGCGTCGGACTCTCGCTGCGTCCTCGAGAGACAGACCTCCTTCGATCGCGTCGCAGAGCTTATGTAGTTCCCCGACCATCTCCCGAACGCGCGGTGATAGCGGCCTTGGGTCGCTTCGTTTTCGCCTGCTCCGCACCGTGTCCTTGGGGCGCCGGTCGATCTTGCTCATTGGATCTTTCCTGTTTTGATCAGATTCTCAAACCGAGCAAGAGCACTGGCGATCGAGTTCCGTTCGGCATGCGAAAGGTTATCCTTATCCTTCTTTGACCACACGTCTAACAGAAGAATAATACCACGAGAGCGAAAGTGAGCATACCCAACACGAAGCGAGCCGCTCTTCCCACGAGCCGAACCAGGTGCGGCAAATCGAATCTTGCGCAGACCTCCTGTTCCACTCACGATCGGCGGACGCTCTGGATCGCGTTGGATTGCGATCTCAAGCGATCGTAAATCGTCGTCGTCCAGCCCCAACTCTTCCCATCGACGATCAAACGATCCGATCGAGATGAACCTCGGGGCATAATCACGGCTTGCCATTTCGGCGCCTCACGAGTTACAAATGCTCGACCGCGCACACTTTTTCGGGCTGCTCACCGAGTTCAGAGGCGACGACGCTCAGGCCATGTCCACTCAGGGCTACTCTGTCACCCCGCACCCCATTGAGACCCTGCTCATCTGGGTCAAGTCCGGCGAGATCGCCATACCGGAGATCCAGCGGCTATTCGTCTGGGACGCCACCAAGGTTCGCAATCTGCTCGATTCGCTCTATCAAGGCTATCCGGTCGGCTACCTGATTGCTTGGCGGAATCACACGGTCAAGCTCAAGGATGGAACGCATTCCGCGGGCAAGCGTATCCTAATCGACGGCCAATAGAGGGTTACGGCGCTCATGGCCGCCCTACTTGGTCGCGAAGTGTTGACCAAAGACTACGAGACTGTCCGCATTCAATTCGCCTTCCACCCGCAGGTCGAACGGTTCGAAGTCGCAACTTCGAGACCACGCAGTTCGAGGAAGTCATTGCGGAAGATTCGTTCGCACGCCTCAAGAAGGGAGTGCTTGCCTTCATCAATAAGACGCACTTCGATCGTATTACAATGATGCTTCGGTCAGCGGGCTTCGTGACAAGTGATCTGATTGGCGGCCGTAACGCAATCAACTTCGCCTATTTTCTGTACCTACGGGGACGCACAGAGAACATACCGCCAGCCGACTTGGAGCGACTGCTTCACCGATGGTACGCGATGTCGGTCCTGCGTAGGCGCTACACCGGAAGTCCAGAAACAGCGTTCGACTTCGACATCCGTCAAGTTGAGGCACGAGGGCTCTTGCCATATGTCGATTCGGTCATCGCGAACGAGTTGCCCGATAGTTTCTGGACTGGGATGCTGCCGAAGCTCATGGACACTTCGTCCGGCCAGAGCCCTTACTTTCTCGCCTATCAGGCCGCCCAGGTTAAGCTTGGCGACAAAGGGTTTCTCTCGCGCGGCATCAGCATGCTCGACATGTTGATGAACCGCAGCGACGTGCACCACGTATATCCGAAGGACCATCTCAAGAGCCAAGGGCTCTCGCGGGGTCGCTGCAACCAAATCGCCAATTTCGTATTAGCCCAGAGCGAGATCAACATCGCGATCGTCAAGATGCCCCGATGAAGTATTTCGCTGAGTTGGCCGACCATGTGCCGGCGGCAAGAAGAAATACGGAGGGATCACGGACGCCGCCGACCTGCGTGCCAACTTGCGAACGCATTGCTTACCGGAGTCGCTTCTCGACGGCCAAATCCCAGAATACGACGACTTCCTCGAAATGCGCCGCAAGCTGATGTCGCTCAAGATCAGGACGTGGTTCGACGCGCTCTGATGATATGATGGACCGTCTTGCGCCCTACCTCACTGTCTACCTAACCCGCGGCTTGGATTGAAGCGGCATTGCTGGAACGGAGCCAATCTTGTGTGTCGCGTTGCCCCCGGAACTCACTTCGGCCCCATCAAGCTCACGCCGCACCTTGCCATCGTGATGGGCCGTCGCGATCCGCAGGCCGTCGGGGTGCAGGTCCATGTCGCGCGCGGTGTTGGGCAGGCGTCAGCTTGAAAAGCTCGTTGGCCTGCTCGGGCTTCCAGAACCAGAGATGACCGCCGGCATTGCCTCCCGAGGCCGCGATCAAGAAGCCGGACGGGTGAAACCGCAGTCCCCAGACCAAGCCCAGGACATTCTCCTTGGGCCGGAGCAGCTTGGACTCCTTGCCGGTCTGCCAGTCGAAGACGAGGACCGCCGGGTTGCTGACGGCCCCCAGCGGGTTGCGTGGCCTCGATCAGGCCGCCGCAGGCGAGGTACTTGCCGTCGCCGCTGAAGCGCGAGGTCGCGCACGCCGCCGTAATCGACCCCCTGCCCCGCCGCGTTGTGTTTGGAGAGCTTGCCCGCGTCGAGCCGTCGCGCCTCCTTGCCGGGCCGATAGTCCCATTCGATCACCAGGCCGCGCAGGTCGGCCGAGATCAACGTGCGGCCATTGGGAGTGAACAGGACCCGATAGACCGGCAGCTCGTGGCCGGGCAGCTCGAGCAACGGCGAGCCGTCGGCGAACGACCAGAGGCGGACCATCCGGTCGTTGCCGCACGAGGCGACGATCGAACCGTCGGGGCTGATCGCCAGCGGTGCGCACCCAGCCTCGGTGCGCCTGCACGCCGGCGCATGGGCGCGGGCTTTTCGGCCGTGGCGGGCCACCAGATGAGCTGGCCGTCGCCGCCGCCGGTGACGATCGTCTCGCCGTCGGGATGGGACGCCAGGGCGAACACCCAGCTCTCGTGCCCGGCGAGCGCGGCCTCCTTGCCCGTGGCCAGGTCCCAGCGTCGGACCGTGCGGTCCTCGGCACTGGCAAAGACGTACCGGCCGCGCGCGTCGAACCGGCAGGCGATCAGCGGGCTCTTGTGTGCGTATTCCTTGACGACATGCGTCTTTTCCGGCGCGGCCGTCATGCCAGCAGTTCCTTGATGGCCGAGGCGGTCGGGTCGGCGACCTGGATCGCGCGGCCGTTGACCTCGAATGTGTCGGACGGGTCGAGCCCGACCGCCCGCAGGTAGGTGTGGAACAAGTGCCCGCAGTGGACCTGGCCGTCGACGACGGCCGTGCCGTTGGCGTTGGTCTTGCCCAGCACCATGCCCGGCTTGATTCCCGCCCCCGCCAGCGCGACCGACCAGGCGGCACTCCAGTGGTCGCGGCCGTAGAGGTGGTTGATCCGCGGCGTGCGGCCAAACTCCGACATCACGATCACGAGCGTGTGCTCGAGCCGCCCGCGCTGGGCCAGGTCGTCGAGCAAGGCCGAAAACGACTGGTCGAACTCGCCGACCTGCTCCAGGTGAAAGTCGAAGTTCTCGTTGTGCGTGTCGTAGTTGGAGTGAGTCACCTTGACGAACGTGACGCCCGATTCCAGCAGCCGGCGGGCGAGCAGGCAGTGGCGGCCGAAGTCGTGGGTGCCGTAGCGGTCGAGGTCGCGGCGGGCTCCTTGGTCACGTCGAAGACATCGCGGCGCTCCATGAGCTTGAGAGCCTGGTCATAAGTGGTCGTGTAGGCGTCGGTCTCCGCCGTCCGGCGGCGCCGGGCGAACCGGTCGTTCAGGTGGTGCCGGAGCATTTCGCGCCCGATGGCGCCGGCGTCGCCGAGCGAGCCGGCCCGCGTGGTGTTGGCCGGGGCATGGCCGTTGCCCAGGACGAGCGAGCCGTACTTGGGGCCGAGGAACGCCGCTTCGCGCCCGCTCAGCCCGCCGCCGCCGGGCTGAATGTGCACGTAGCCCGGCAGCGGGTTTTGCTCGGATGGTCAGGTACTTGGCGGCCAGCGAGCCCAGGTGCGGGTACTCCTGGCCCGGCACCTCGCGGCGGCCGGTTTGCATCAGGTACTGGCCCTTGCCGTGGTCGTCTTCCTTGGTGTTGACCCCGCGCACCAGGGCCATCCGATGCATTTGCCTGGCGGTCAGCGGCATCAGCTCCGAGATCCGCACGCCGGGCACCGAGGTCTCGATCGACCGGAACGGGCCGCCGGTGTCGGTGCCGGGCTTGGGGTCCCAGGTTTCGAGCTGGCTCGCACCGCCGTGCAGCCAGATCAAAAGCACTTGCCGCTCCCGGCGCGCGAGCTCGGCCGAGACGGCGGGCTGAATCATGCCCGAGAAGCCCGACGCCAGGCCGAGCCCCGCCGTGGCCGCTCCCAGGAACGACCGCCGCGAGATCACATGGTCCGCTGATCCGCATGCATAAGAACAACGCATGGTTGGGTCTCCTTGGTGATCAAGCCGTGCGGCGAGGGCTCGTCTCGCGTGCGCGTGCGAAGGCCACGGTCAATGGTTGAATCGAAACTCGGTCGATGCCAGCAGGGCCCAGGCCAGCTCCTGCAAGGCGGGCACGCGCTCCTTGCCGCGGTCGGCGAGGTAACGGGCCACTTCGGCACGCTCTTCGTCGGTCGGACGGCGGGTATAGAGGCTCAGGTACAGCTCGTCGGCGATGGCCGAGGCGTCGGCAAGCGCGGCGAGCCGGCCGACCAGGCTGCCGTTCGATGGAGCCAGCCAGCCTGGATCTGGCGGCCGTTGCTGAGGAAGAGGGCCTGGTGGACCGTCGGCTCGGTCGCGTCTTGGGGCTGGCCGGCCGCCGCGGCAAATTGCCGGACGAACGCCGCGACGTTGCCTTGCAACTGGTCGTGAACCGCCTCCTCGATCATCGTGACCCGCAGCGCCCGCCGCCTGGCGTCGGTCTGCAAGATCGCGCGCATCTTGGGGTCGTGGCCGTCGAGCTTTTCCTCGACCTGCAGCCGCGTCTGGGCGACCAGGCCGAGCCCTTGCATGACGCTCCAGGCCAGTTGCTCGGGAGTCAGCGGCTTGAGGGAAGCGACCACGAAGGTCGATGCGCCGGCACCGTCGTCGCCAGGGCTCGCGCCGGCCGGCGGCTCGCTCGATCGCTGGTAAACCCGGGTCAGGGCCAGCTCGCGGAGAAACGCCTTGATGTCGTAGCGCATGGCCACAAACTCGCGAGCCATCAAGCTCGAGCAGCTCGGCGTCGGCGGGCGGGTTTTCGGCATGGTGCAGGTCGACCGGGTGCACCAGCCCGCGCCCCATCATCATCGCCCAGAGGCGGTTGACGATGTTGCGGCTGAACTCGGGAACGGTCGTCCGACGTCAGCCGTTTGGCCAGCTCGGCGCGGCGGCTGTAGCGGGGGATCGGGCGGACCTTGTTCTGCTTGTCCGGGGCGACCAGGTACTCGGCCCCCTTGGGCACGCTCGGCTCCGGCGACCGGCGGCCCGTCCAGGATGCGAGGGCCGGTTTTGTGCGTACTTTCTTCTTGAAGACCGAGGTGAACGTCACGTCCCCGTCGGCCTTCTCGGCGAGCACCGCACTTTTTCATCGTCGATCCTCAAACAAGGTCGTCCGGTTCAGGAAGGCGAAGATCCCGTAATAATGTGCCTGCTTGTAGTCGTCGATCAGCGGATGGTCGTGGCACTGGGCACACTGGAGGTCGCGGCCGAGGAACATGCGGCCGACGTCGCGCGTCAGCAGGTTGGGGTCCGCCAGCCGATCGAGGTAAAACTTGGCGGCCCCGCGCGTCTTGGGATCGGTCCCATCGGCCGAGAGGATCTCGGTGACAAGCTGGTTGTACGGCATGTTGTCGGCAAACGCCCGCCGCAGAAATGCCCGCCACTCCGTGGCCGGCACGTGCGTATCGTCGCGCCGTTCCATCAGCATCGCGTCGAAGACGTCTTGCATCCGCCGCGCATACTCGGGACCTGCCAGCAGCCGGTCGATCAGTTTTTGCCGCTTGTAGGGGGACGGGTCGTCGAGAAACGCGCGTGCCTCGGCCGATGTCGGAATCATCCCGATGAGATCGAGATAGACGCGACGCAGAAACTCGGCATCCGTTGCTGCCGGGGCGGCGTCGCCTTCCATCTTCGATTCGATCAATCGATCGATCTGCCGGTGCAGCGGCTCGCCGGCCGCAACTTTGCTTGCCGAAATCAGCAGCAACGACAACCCAATAGTCAGGCGAGTCGACGGCAGAATGCCGCGTCCCATGGGATCGCTCCCGTCTGTGCTCTCGGCCCCGTAGGCTTGATTGAGCGGGGCCGTCGCCGTTTTGCAACCAAGGCGTCGAGATTGCTTAACGGATGTTAAACATACGGGCGGTCAGTCGCCCTGTCAACCCTTTAGCCGACGCACGCGGTCGCTACCTTCCACGTATAAATCCACGAATTGACGCGTTGACCGAAGACTGTCCAACGCCGTGGCGGCGGCGACACTGGTTTTATGCCGCCCGCGAGCTTTCGATCGCAAACCATGGGTCGCGTCAATGGCTTCGATCGTTATGTATGTGTCAATATACAATATACCGGCTTTTGCGAATTTCATTAATGCACCTACGCCATCGAGCGCCTGGGTGCCGAACCGAGCGCCTTATTTCCACTGGACTTAAAATATTTGACAAAGATTTATTTTCTTAATATTAAGCGTGCTGCAATTGAGCGGAAAACACCACGTCTGCCTGCGCCACGATCCCGCGCTGCAAACAGCTGCAGGGAGGGTTCCTGACGAGGAGATCCCGCTCGCTTCGCCTCCCACGCTCTGCCGGCTAGTTTTCCCGGTTTTTCGAAAGTTTCGCAGAGTTATTTCTGCAATTGCAGATTTACTAGCAGTGAGGTTTTGCACGGATCGACGCCGCGGGCCAGAGGCCCAGGAGCCTTACCCGCGTCGGACGACACCACGTGCCCGGTGGGTCCTTGCGAACCCTGCGGCTGGCGCGTTGGTGTCGTTGGGCGTGCCGTCGGGCCGACGCCCGCGGTCTCGGATTTCATGCAGACGGCCAGAACCGGCGACATCAGTTTGATGGCGACGAACCGCTCGAGCTTCTCATCGAACGCCTTCACCACGGTCCCGAAGCCGCCGTTTCCCAGAACGTCGGTTCCGGGCGAGCGGGGGGCGTCAGCCCCCTGTCCGCAACCCAAGAAGGCCGGGAGCGTCAGCCCCCTGTCCGCAACCCAGAAGACAGGGGGCTGACGCCCCCCGCTCGCCTTTACGGCACAGACTCCAAGCGTCGCTGGGAAAGCGTCGCTTCGTTCATCACCGATCAATTCCTGACAGCCGCGATCAAGAATCCCCGTGATTACGCGACGCTGACCGAGACCCTGCGACCGGTCCGGAAGGCTCTGCTGACTCCCCTGGCGCGCGTCTTCCGGGACGCCGGCCGACTCGAGAGTGAACGGAGCTTTGCGACCACCATCCTGATTGACTACGCCAGCGACGATCCCCCTCTGCTGGCCGACCTGCTCATGGAGGCCGGCCCCAAGGCGTTTGCCAGCCTCTTTCCGGTCGCCCAGCAGCAGGCGGCCGGGGTGCTACCGGTGCTCCAGGCGGAGATCGCCAGGAGCTTGACGAGCGTGAATGAAGAGGGATCGGAAGAGGCCAAGGACCGGCTGGCCCAGAGGCAGGCGCGGGCGGCCATCGCCCTGGTCCGGCTGGGCGATGCTGATCTAGTCTGGCCCTTGTTGCGGCACAGCGCCGATCCCCGGCTGCGGAGCTTCATCGTCAACTGGCTCAACCCCCTGGGCGCCGACCCGAGGATGCTCGCCGAACTGGTTCGGCGAATGGGTGGCGCGCTGGCGCGTCGCTGTCGCGAGCTGACGAGCTCAGTGGAGAAGAGCCACGGCACTCGCCGGACCTGTCTTCTCCCGCCACGCGCCACGCTTCACCCGCCACCCAGAACATGGCCGAGCTCGATCGGCTGTCTTCACCCGCCACCCGTCACCCGCCACCCGCCACCCAAAAGATGGATGCCATCCTCTTCCACCCCGAGACCTCAGTCCGCCGCGCCCTGATCCTCGCCCTGGGAACCTACGGGGCCGACGCGTTCTCCCCCGGTGACCGCGAGCCCCTAATCCCCAAGCTGCTCGACCTCTATCGCAATGACCCCGACGCCGGCATCCACGGCTCAGCCGAATGGGTCCTGCGTCAGTGGAAGCAAGACGACACGCTCGAGGCGGCTGATCTTGAGCTGAGCCAGCTCAAGGATCCGGGTGAGCGGCGCTGGTTCGTCAAAAGCCGGCGACAGACCTTCGCCAAAATCGAGGGCCCGGTCGAGTTCCTCATGGGCTCACCCGAGAATGAGCCGGATCAGTCTTACAACGAAACGCCGGATCGCCGGGTCATCACCCACCGCTTTGCCATCGCTACCAAGGAGGTGACCTTCGAGCAATATCAAGAGTTCGTCAAGGCGAACCCCGGAGTCGATCATGCCCAGAGCGACCAGTATAGTCCCGATCCGAAAGGCCCCATGAATCACGTGACCTGGTATCGTGCCGCGGCCTACTGCAACTGGCTCAGCGCGGAGGAGGGCCTGCCCAAGGACCAATGGTGCTACCTGCCCAACGAGCAGAAGAAGTACGACAAGGGGATGAAGGTCCCCGCCGATTTTTTGCAGCGCAAGGGTTACCGCTTGCCAACCGAGGTGGAATGGGAGTACGCTGCCCGCGCCGGGGCTATGACCAGATGGCATTATGGCCTCTCGGTCGATCTGCTGGAGCAGTATGCCCGGTATCAGGCCAACAGCCACAACCATGCCTGGCCTTGTGGAAGCCTGATTCCCAACGATCTGGGCTTATTCGACACGCTTGGGAACGTGTATGAATGGTGTCTGGAGCGTCTCACGACCTACCAGCCAGGGAGGGCCGCATCGCCCATGAGTGATATCACCGATGATGCCCCTCGTGGGGCTCGGGGCGGGGCGTTCCCCTATCCTCCGGCGTTCTCCCGCTCGGCGTTCCGGGGCGGGTTCGCGCCGTCGTACCTGAGCTACGAGGGCGGTTTTCGCCTCGCCAGGACTTACTAACGGCGAGCGGGGGGCGTCAGCCCCCTGTCCGGAGCGGAGAAGACAGGGGGCTCACGCCCCCGCTCGCCCAGAACCGCTCTACCGGGTCCGGAGCGGAGAAGACAGGGGGCTCACGCCCCCCGCTCGCCCAGAACCGCACTACCGGGTCCGGAGCGGAGAAGACAGGGGGCTCACGCCCCCCGCTCGCCCAGAACCGCACTTCCGGGTCCGGAGCGGAGAAGACAGGGGGCTCACGCCCCCCGCTCGCCCAGAACCGCACTTCCGGGTCCGGAGCGGAGAAGACAGGGGGCTGACGCCCCCCGCTCGCCGTCTCAGTACTGATCGGAGCTGATGACCTCGCCGCCGTTGATCGAGCCGAGCTGGATCCAGGTCGGCCCGTTGATCGAGCTCTTGATGAAGTGGACGGAGCCGTCGCCGAAGAGGCAGTCGACCCCGCCGGGGTGGCGGGACCGCGTGGACGCGTACGAGCCCGAATCGTTTGCCTGGTCGTTGCAGCCCAGCATCTGGGCGGGCTGGCTGTCGCAGAAGGAGCCGGGATTTGGAGGGCTGGAGCCCGGCCTCGAAGGACCACCGACCGCGCCGATGTTGTCGTAGTTGTCAAGGGCCAGGGCCCCGCTGATGCCCGCCAAGGCCCCGGGGTTGGAGAGGGACAGCCAGATGGGCAGAAGGTCCTGGTATCCGTTGGGGGCGAACCGCGTCATATAGGAACCACCACCTGCGTGGCTGTCCCAGATCGTCCCGCGGAAGTCGTCGGGCGCTCCTTGCAACAGCTCCGCAACGACGTGCGTATTGCTGGTCCCATCCGTGAACGAGGCGTAGCGGATCGTGATGGGGCCCAGGCCGGTTGGGGCGATGCCAAATGGCGATTGCACGAACAGGTTGCGGGTCAAGATAGGACTGAGAACGCCCTGGCCAAAATCCAGGTTTCCCCAATTGACGCCGTAATTCCCCTTCGAGAACATCCAAGGATAGGCGGGGACCAACCCGCCGGTGGCCTTGCTCAAGGCCGTCATGCTGAAGGTCTGGACGTTATCGCTGGGGCATTGGAAGGAGGCGATCCTCGACGTCATGACCGTGCTGTTGATGACATAGCCGAGTGCGGCAGGCCCTTCGATACCAATCGAGGCGTTGAAAGCGTTAAAGAGCGGCGCCTGCTCGATAAACGGCAGCATCAGGACGAACCAGGGCGTGTTCTGGCAGTTGGCGCCGCAGGGCGTCTGGCAGATCGCACCACGCATGCCGCTCGCGCCATTGACTGCGTAAACCACGGCGATCGGCAGGCAGTCATTGGCCGACTCGTAATTGGCGATGGCCAGGCCGAGCTGCTTCAGGTTGTTGGCGCACTCGCCGCGCCGCCTCGCGTGCGGCCTGCACCGCGGGCAAGAGCAAGCCAATCAAAAGCGAGATGATCGCGATGACGACCAAAAGCTCGATGAGTGTAAAACCACGATGTCGTTTGGACATGGCTGCACCCACCCCTCTTTACGAATTCGCCGAATCGTCCCGGTCTTTGAGCTCGGCATAGAGCCAGGTGCGGGCGTAAGTCCAGTGTCGTTCGGCGGTTGCCAGCGAGATCTTCTTCACCTGGGCGATCTCGGGCATGGTCAACCCGGCGAAGAAGCGGAGCTTGACCAGCTCGGCCTTGTCCGGGTCTTCCGCCGCCAGCTTGGTGAGGGCCTCGTCGATCGCTTCGAGGTCTTCGGATGGTTCTTTCGCCAGAAAACCCACTGCATCCAGATCGAGACGCAAGCGACCGCCGCCGTGTTTCAGACGATTCTTACGGCGCGCATTCTCGACCAGGATCCGGCGCATCGACTCCGCAGCCGCGGCGAAGAAGTGACGGCGGCCGTCCCATTGCTTCTGGTCACCTTCGCCGACGAGTCTGAGATAGGCCTCGTGCACCAAGTCGGAGGACTGGAGGGACTGCCCCGGGTCCTCGCCAGCGAGCCTCTGGGTGGCCAGCTTGCGCAGTTCGTCGTAGACCAGGGGCAGGAGCTTCTCGACGGCCCGCGGGTCGCCCCGTTCGATCGCCGCAAGGATTTGCGTGACGTCGCTCATCGCCAAGGA
Source organism: uncultured Isosphaeraceae bacterium (assembly GCA_963850935.1). Classification (GTDB taxonomy): domain Bacteria; phylum Planctomycetota; class Planctomycetia; order Isosphaerales; family Isosphaeraceae; genus CAWFRS01. The sequence goes on along the minus strand of CAWKNT010000044.1, from coordinate 302,711 downwards.
ATCACCATAGGCCAGCAGCGCCAAGCCCTGCCTCGGACTTGAGCGTCATCGACCGGATCTTGCCGGGTCGCCTCGCCGAGCCCGGCCGGATCGGGGAATCTGCCCAGGCTAACGCCCGCGACACCGAAGAGCAAGAGACGCTCGGCGATCGTCGCTCGAACGACGCGGGGCTGGCCACACCTAAGCAAGCGATTCAGCCACGAGTCCCAAGTACTTGGCACTGGCCGGCACGAGAAGGGAGTCGGGCCGCCACCGAACGCCGTCAAACAATTCACTTGGGCCGCCCGACTCCTTGTTCCCACGCTCTGCGCTTGTCATTCCCGATAATTTGGTATCATGGTTGGCTGAATTCTGCCAGCACGTTCATGGATGGAGCCAACTATGTTCACATGGATGTCAATTCACCAGGCCGCGCCAGCGGAATGGGCTCGGACACAGTTCGATGGGATCAGGCTTGGCAATTGCGCGAGGAGGAAACGCATCATGTCGTATGCGGAGGCGCTTGCTGAGCAGCCCGGCAAGATGATTCCCGAGTTGTTCACCCGCAAGTACGACATCAACGCGACCTATGACCTCCTCGACGAACGCGAAGTTGTCCCGGACGCGATCCAGGCGGCTCACCGCCGACTGGTGATGGCCGAGCTCCGCAAATCCGGTCGATACCTCCTCATCGAGGACACCACGTTTCCCTCGTTCTCTCATCGCAAAGAGCCAATACCCGGGCTCGGGCCGATTGGTGACTCGGAGCCGGGACAGCAGGGCTTTCTCCTGCACTCGATCCTCGCAGTGCGTGCCTCCTCGTCACCCGTACCGGACGCGAGCGGGCGTCGCCCTCCGGTCACGATCTTAGGACTAGCCGACCAGCAATATCTGATTCGTACCCCTCGGGACCCCGACACGCCGAAGCAGGCCGGATCGCGGCAGCGGCAGATCCGGGATCGAGAGTCGGACCGCTGGCTCCAGTCGGGCAAGCGGATCGGCCGGGCACCAAACAACCCGGAGGTCCGCTGGGCACGAGTTGCCGATAGAGAGGCGGATATTTATGAATATATGGATTCCTGTCGAAAAGCAGGCCACGGTTTCGTGATCCGGGTCAGTCAAAATCGCATCCTGCTCAATCCGGCCGACGGCAAGCGGCTCGGGCTGGTCTTCGAGCACATCGCTGGTGCGTCGCCGCTGGGGGGAATATACCTGGACTTGCGAGGCCGCGATGGCCAGGTTGCGCGGCGAGCGAAGCTCCTGATCAGTTGTGGTCCGGTGCGAGTTCGAGCCCCCGAGCGTGCCGGCCGTGCGGCGGGCGCGGGCGAGCCGATCGACTGCTGGTTCGTCCGGATCTGGGAGCAAGACCCACCTGAAGGCGTCGAGCCGTTGGAATGGGTGCTATATACGGACAGGCCGACAGAGAGCCTTAGCGATGGGATCGTGGCGGTGATGGACTACGGCACACGCTTTCTGATCGAGGAGTTTCACAAAGGACTCAAGACCGGGTTAAGGGCGGAGGGCTTGCAGTTGGAGACGGCCAACCGTTTGTTCGCGGCGATTGCCGTGATGAGCGTGGTAGCGTTGCGCCTGCTCGACCTGCGCGAGCTAGGCAAAGGTTTCCCGGAAGCTCCCGCGGCATGTACTGGCCTGGACGAACTGGAGCTGGAGATGCTCGGTCTGGCGACCAAACGCGAACTCAAGACAGTAACAGACGTGTTGCTTGCCCTGGGCCGGCTCGGTGGTCATATGAACCGGCGACGAGACGGGATGCCCGGCTGGATCACGCTGTGGCGAGGCATGAAGGTGCTCCGGCTGCTTGTAAGGGGAGCGAAGCTCGAGCGCACGAGAATAAATGTACATGTGCACTCTTAGATCGAAATACATGCACGCAGTTTTCAGGGAATGACAAGCGCTCTGCGTGGGAACACTGCCTCGCGACGCTCTGCGTCGCACGGCCGCGCCGCCGCGGGATCGCCCGAACTACGCGCAGGCGCCGAAGGAAACGTTCCCACGCGGAGCATGGGAACGAGGGAAAATGGTCATCCTGATCGACTTCCGGTCATAATCGTAATCATAATCGTAGTCGTGGCGCTTCGCGGTCTCTGGCGCTTCGCGGTCTCAGACTTGGCGCTTCGCGGTCTCAGACTTAGACTTTGGCGCTTCGCGGTCTCAGACTTTGTTTTTTGTTTTTGGCGTGACATCTCGCTCAAAGGCGCGAAGGCTCTCGGCATGCTGAGACGACTACGGATCGAATTCGAGGGCGCCATCTATCACGTGATGGCACGGGGAAATCCCGGCAGAAAACCGTCCGCGATGATGCGGACCGTCGACGCTCGATCGAGGGACTCGAACATGCCGTGATCCGCGACGGTTGGGAGCTTCCGTGTTATGTCGTCATGGGCAATCATGTCCATTTGCTGGTCAAAACAAGCCGACCGAACCTCGATGCCTGGATGCAAAGCGTCCTCTCGGGTTATGCGATCTGGTCGGGCCGACGAAGGCGACGAACGGGCCATCTGCTCCAGGGGCAGTACCGGTGTGAGATGACCGAGGTGACTGGGGAGGCAAAGTGCCAGAAGGATCATGGTGCGAACAGTTCTTGAAGGACCTCCAAGGTCCTTGCTGCGGTACTCGTGTTGATCCGACCGAGCTTCTTGACAAGCCGGGATTGGTCGACGGTGCGGATCTCGTCGAGCACAATCTGACCATCCTTGCCATTGAACCGCGATGAAATTCGTGTTGGATATGATTTCCCTCTGGTCGACTTTGGCGCGACTATCACAGTGCGTAAGTGGCGATTCAGTTCGTCCGGCGATACGACCAGACATGGTCGGGTTTTCTGAATCTCGCTTTCGATCGTCGGGTCAAGATTGACGAGGTAGACTTCAAAGCGATTAATCACCATTCCCACTCATTCTGGGCCCAGCTTGAGAGACTTGGGCTCACATCGTCGAGCAAGACATCGTCGCCCCGCCGCGCCATCTCTTGGAACGCGGCGGCCCAGCCCGTTCGCGGTCTTCTGGCCGGGCGGATAACAATCGACTCGCCCTCCGCCGTGATTTCGACTTCCTCGGGAAGCCGGTTTTGCGCAAGGAGCAGCTTTGGGCTGCGAATTCCGCGAGAGTTGCCGATTCGCACGACTCGTGTCTTCATGGCGAGAAACCTCGAAGTACCTACAATGTAGCTACCGCGCTGCCTTAGTGCCAGCCAAGTCTGGGCGAAAACGCACACGGGAACCGTGCTCGGTCGTCGAGCACGCCCCCGTTTGTTTCGTTGAATCGCCTGGCGAAAGACTCGTCCTTGAGTGCTGATCTACGCTGTCAGCGCAGTCGCCGCGCGGTCCGCAATTCTCCGAACAGGTTTTTGACTACGATGGTGGTATCGCCGATGGACTGTACCCAGTAGTTATAGCTGCGGGACAGGAGCTTGGGGTCCATAGTGCTCGTGATGAGCGTGTCCAAGAGTCCTCGGTTGTAATTCCACCGACCTTCCGACGTCGTTGTATTTCCCTCGAACAACCGCTTCAGACCGCTCCTCCACGTTCGGGTCGCGACAAATGTGCCGTCGGCCCTGAAGACCAGCGTCAAGTTGCCCTGCCAGTCATCGAGTGTCCATGACCCGACAATCTGCTGCCTGATCTGCTCGTCTTTTTCCTTGCTCGAATCGACGGTCTTGCTGGCACGTTGGGCGACTGCGGGTTCGGGCTCATGAGCCGATTCTGATGGGACCATTTTGAGTCGAAACAACAGGTCGTTGGACCCGCCAGGGGCCTCGAACGCGCTCGGTCGCTCGTCATCGTCGCGCTTGGCCATGCACAGCAGGAGCTGATCGCCATCAAACCGATATATCCCCTTCAAGACCTCGTCGAACTGGGTTGTCACATCGACTTCCGAGGGAGTCTTCGATGGGTCGATTCGAATGGCAGACAGCCGCCTCTCACCGCTTTTTGGTGAAATGATCGCTACGGATCGGGTGCCGATCTGGACCCGACCGTTGGCGGCGAACTTCGCTCGAATCAAGTCCGGCCCAAGCAACTCGCCGTCGTCGACGATCGAAAGTATGTCCCAGTTTCCCGACAATAGCTCGTGAGCGCGACGGAGTTCACCGGCGCTGGGGCCTTGTTCGCGAATCGTCTCGCGCGGCCGTTTGGTCACCGAACTTGAGGCGAGTTTTGAAGTGTGCGCGGCGGGCGCCGATAACGTTTTCACTCGAATCAGAATCAGGTCGGCGCCATCGGCGGAGGAAAACCCTGTTGGCAGGTTTTTGCTCTCATCAGGCTGCAAACAGATAACCAGATTGTCACCTTCAAACTGGTAAATTCCTCGCAGAACGCGGTCGTCGCGAGTGAATAGGTCGATTCGACGGGGGTTCCTGGACGGGTCGATTCGATAAGTTGCCGACCGCTCTTCGCCCGTGACGGGATTGGCAATTGTCAATCGACGATCACCGATGGTGAGGATGCCGTCGCGTGCAAATCTCGCTTCAACAAGCCTTGGTCCCAGGTTCTCGCCTTTGTCGTTGATCGAGACAAACTGCCACGAGCCCGCGAGCATCTCATGCGCACGCTGCAGCTCAACATCCGTGGACTTGCGGCCTTCGTCGCCAAAGGATAATGCGCTCGCGCAATAGGTAGCAGTAATCGAAGCATGCGCATTGACTCCGTTCTGTGGTGCTCGATGAATTCAGGTCGGCGGGAAGAGCTTGATAACAGAGCACCTTGAATCTGGCAAGAGCATGTTTGATGACCTTTTGCACCAGTCTGGCCATCGATCGCGAGATCTGAAATGGCCGCGGCGCGGATTTGGCTCATTCTCGTTCGGGAAGCGGGATGCGCTCCCATGCGATGGAAAGGTCGTAGAGATCGCGGGAGGAAACCGCCCAGACGACAACTTTCTTGTGGCGCAATGCGCGAGGTTTTTGCGCCAGCGACTCACGGACTGCGGTCGCCCCGCCACCATTGATGGCGATGACCTGCACGCTATTGCCCAAGCGCAACATGAGTTGCTCGCCCAGGCCCGCGCCATCGCCCCACTCCATCTCCTGGCGGTGATAGATGTTTGTAAAGCTGTCGCCAAGGAGGAGGACCGACGAGGCGTCATCTCCGCGTGACAATGCGCTGCCCGGCAGCAATTGCGTGATTTCGACAGTCTGCGGAGCGAATAGCCCACTATTCGATGGAACTTCAAGGATGCGCAGCAAGTCACCGTAGTTGGTCACGCTCACTGTGCGGGTGTCAAAGCTTTCATGGGCCAGACGGGGAAGACATTGCTTCAAACGCGCGGCGATTATATCGGCGACGATCGCGAGCCCGCGCGGCGTCCAGTGCGTGTCCAGTTTCAAGAAGAGACTCTCGCCGGGGTTTGTCTTTGCCTGCCATAAGGCATCGGTCACGTCCAGCACATCAACGCCGGCCTGCGTCAGTGCCGCTTTGAACGGCTCGCGGTCTCGGTTCCACGCCGGACCGGCCGACGAAGGGTAGCCGGGCCAAACCTGCTCCGGATAAATGAACGGCTTCACCGGGATCGGCACGAACACAAGGTGAATGCCTAAAGCGCGAAGCCGAACGTCGAAATCGACGATCGCACTAATTGCATCGGTGGCATTGCGCCCCTTTGGGCTCGTCGGCGATCCCACGCGTCCCAGTGATCGATCGGTGGAGAAAACCTGGCCCGGCGGCCATCTCCAGCTCCTGACGGAAGAACAAAAAGCCGCCATGACCGACCACGATCTTGTCGTTGCCCTGGCCAAGCCAACTTAGTTGGCTCTCCCGGAAGAAGAGCCTCGCCTTTGCGCCCAAGTCTGATTCGGTTGCGAGTGTTTCCTCGAACCGCCGCAGAGACGCATGGGTCGGCTTCTCCTGGAATAAGGCAAGAAACCGCCATCGACCCGTTCGTTTCAGCTCGAGGCACAATTGATGGACCGGCGGTGTGACGATAAAGCCGATGAACACAATGATCAACAAAAGCGCGGTCTTATGTCCAATCATTGAAGATTGTGAAATGGCCGTGCAATCCTCGGTTGTACGCTGGCTCAAAACGCGCATCGCTAGAATTGGAAATAGAGGAAAGGGTTGAAGGATTGCGCGCTCATGACGACAACCGCGCAAGCGAATATTGAGAGCGCCCACACCGCGCGAAATGGCGTGACATGGCGGGAAAGGTCCCAAACCTGAACTCCGAAGAAAGCAATGGCTGCTGCCAGGAGCATGATCACGACATGGCTGGGTTCGTAAAAAATGGCGCGGAGCAAGAGTGCGTTGGCCGACGGCCGGCTGCCAAGATTGAAGAGCGACGCGAGATAGTGCATCGCTCGACTCAGGTCGTCCGCCCGGAAAAACACCCAGGCAAGGTTGATAATCAAGAAAGTCAGCGCGACTCGCGCGACGCGAGGTAATTTCGCGTACAGGGTTGACTTGTCCATCACGCGTTCGAGCGCCAGCCACACACCATAGATCGCGCCCCATACGAGAAAATTCCAGGACGCTCCATGCCAGAAGCCGCCCAGCAACATCACGACCAGCAGATTGAAGTAGGTACGGACCTCGCCGTTACGGTTTCCGCCCAGCGGGATATACAGGTAGTCTCGCAACCACGTTGACAGGGATATGTGCCAGCGCCGCCAGAATTCCGTGATGCTCTGTGACTTGTACGGCGAGTCAAAGTTTTTCGCGAACTCAAAGCCGAACATAAGCCCGAGCCCGATCGCCATGTCTGAGTACCCTGAGAAGTCGAAGTAAATCTGGAATGCATAGCTGAATATGCCATACCAGGCATCGATCCAGGGTAGCGATTCCGCGCGGAAGGCCGTATCGGCGAGTTCTCCAACCGGGTTCGCGATCAGGATCTTCTTCCCGAGCCCCAGCGCGAAGAAAAAGATACCACGCGCAAACTTCTCAGTGGTGTGAGTGCGCTCGTATAACTGCCGCTCCAAATCCTGGTAACGGATGATCGGCCCGGCGACGAGGTGTGGAAACTGGGTGATATAACAGGCAAATGCATTCAGCGCCCGCAGCTCGAGCACAAGCTTCGTCCAGAAGCCGCGCGCGACGCGGCCCCCTTTTTCGTAGGTGTGGAACACCCAGGCACTCGCCGGTTTGGCCCTTCCCAGGTAGATGTCCACGACGTAGCTGATCGATTCGAATGTGTAGAACGAAATTCCGGCGGGCAACAAGACCACCAGCACGTTCACTTGCGGCTTTCCGAAGTAGAAGAGCATCCGGTTAAGGTTTTCCGCAGCGAACATGAAGTACTTGAAGAAACAGAGCATGCCGATGTTGCTCGTCAGCGAAGCGACGAGGAAGATTTTTCGCTGCGCCGCGCTAGCGCGCGGCTCAGTGTCATCACGGCGCTTGACCGACCCGATCAGTTGCCAATGGCCGTAAATGAGATTGCCGCAGCAAAAGTCAACGACGGTAGACCAGAGGATGAGAAGGATGAACCAGGGATTGGTCCAGCCGTAAAATGCATAGCTCGACAGGGTGAGCACGGGCATTCTGAGCGATCGCGGCACGGCGTAATAAAGTGCGAGCGCGAGGGGCAGAAAATAGAAAATGAAGATGTGCGAACTGAAGACCATTTCATTCGCTGGCGCGATCCGTCCAGATGGCTCGGTAGCGCGTGCCCTTCTCCTTGATATGCTTATCAATGATCCCGCCCATGAAATAATCGTCGAGTGGGCTCTCAAGCGCCATGCGATGCACATCGCCGACCTGGAAATGGTCGACGTTGCCCCCCACCTTGCCGGAGAATTTATCCTGGGCGGTGGCGCGCGGCTTGAGCGGATTGTAATGCCCGACGAAGATCTCATCGGCATCGACCTTGCCGCGATGGACCTGCAATACGCGATATTTCATCACGAAGACATAGTCATAGAGTTTGTTGGGCGGAAAATCGCCGCCGATTGAGACGAGCTTGGCTGTGACCTCCGTGTCACCATTTGCCGCCAGTTCGGGCGATGGAATAACGGTGGTCTTGCCACACGATGCCAAGCAAGACGCGCACAGCGCCGCGACGAAAAGCGCGAGCATGCGGTTCATGGTTTCGATTCCGGATTGGCTAAAGTCCAGTGCGGTTCCCATCCTGGCGGTAAGCGTCAGCACCGGAGAGGCTTTTGCGTCAGGATGCTCTTCACGAGCCGACCGGCTGATGCCAGCAACCGTTGGCGCGTCCCGCATTCTCAAGAGTCCCATCGGCGCGCCGGCATTCATGGCATCGCCATCCTCCTCTTTGTTGCCCGTGAAAAGTACATAATTTCCGTCGGGCGACACACAGCCACCATAGACGTGACGCCCGTCCTCCGCGAATAACAGCCGTCGGTTCTCTCCCGTCGCATCTGCCATCCAGAGCTGCGTCCATTCATGGGGGCGGTACGAGTAGATAATGCCGCGGGAGTCAGGAAACCAGTCGGGCGTGCAGCAATCGACCTTGCTCACGGCGTTGATGGCCCCGGTGGCGACCTCGATGCGAACCACGGACCAGCCCGTACCGTATGAATTGGCGACGCCTGAAAGCCATTTCCCATCCGGAGACCACGTCAACTGCTGGTAGGTGCCTTTGCGATCCAGATGCGCGGCCACATGCTTGGTCGCGATGTCGTAAATGTCGATTCCGCGCGGCGACAGGCATGCCAGCTTCTTGGCGTCCGAAGACCAAGAGGCCCAGGGAAACTCGCCCTCCTTACTGATGACCTCGATGTGCGTGCCATCGCTGTTCATGACCGCCAGTTGACCTTGTATACCGTGCCGATTGTTGTCGAATCGATCACCGGGCAGGATGCGCCGAAAGAGAATTTTCGTCCCATCGGGAGAGAATCGGGGCAAACCTTCGCTATATTCCGGGGTTTTCGTCAGGTTTCGCCGATCGGATCCATCGGGTCGCATTGTGAACAGATCCCAGTCGCCCGCTGCGGTTCGGGACCCGTAAACAATCCGGCCTTTGTCGTGAACCTCGCGGCCAGATCGGTGCTGCCGGAGTCTGACCCGCGTGCGCCGCCGTCCGCACGGCTCGGCCGCGAGGGGTCGTCAGCGCCCAGCGCGCCCACCAATCCGGCAACAGCCAGTGTAAGTTTGAGTCGACTCCGTCTTCTCGTGTCCGCGATCATTACGCCCTCACTTATTTCGGGAAGCTTAACCGCGCGGCGGTCCAATGAGGTTCCCAGCCCGCCGAAAGGTCGAGCACGGGGCCGTTCTTCGCCTGCGGGTACTGGTCGCGGAGGATATCGCTTTTCCCGTAAACAATCGGTGCGTCCTTGAAACGCATGAGTGCCATCGTTGTATGCGAGTTGTCCACTTTGCCAAGATCTTCCTGAGATCTGGTGAATAAGACATAGTTACCGTCCGGTGAGACGGATCCGCCATACAGATGGCGGCCGATCTCGCCGCAGAGCATCCGCTTTTCCCGGCCATCGGCCTCGGCCATCCAGAGTTGCGCCGAACCCTCCGTCCGAGGATGTCCCTTGGAGTAGATCACCCGCCGCGAATCGGGGAACCAGTCAGGCGTGCAATTGAAACAATCGCCGTCGCTGACTCGATTAATTGTGCCGGTACTGGCATCGATGCGGCCAATCGCCCACTGCTCGCCCAAGCCGTTGGCGGTTCCCACCAGCCATTTTCCGTCGGGGGACCAGACAAGTTGTTCGACAAATCCACGGCGATCCATTTTGCGGACGACGCTCCGTGCCCCCAGCTCAATAAACCGGATTCCTTGCCGGGACAGAGACAGCATCTGGGTCCCATCGGAGCCCCACGATGCCCACGAGAAGTCATCGCCCAGATCGATCGGCTCGGTGCCATCGGCTTTGGCGACCACCAAATCATACGTGCCGTATTTGTTGTTATCGAGAACCTCTCCTTTAGGCATCCGGTAATACAATAGTCGAGCACCGTCGGGTGAAAATCGACCCCCAACCTCACTGAACTCCCTGGTTCGGGTGATGTTGGTGCGGACAGTTCCGTCCGGACGCATCACGAACAAGTCCCAATCACCGTGCACAGTCAACGCGGTGTACGCCACGAATCCGCGGTTATGAACTTCCGCGGCAAGATCCGCGACCGCTCGGTCTCGGTCGCCAGGACGTGAAGGAGTCTGCAGCGTCTGCGCGCGAGTAATGCTGCCAACGCAAACGACACCATAGAGAGTGTAGACCGACAAAGCCCATAGATATGGTTTGCGGTTGACCTGACGTCGGTGTTTCATATAATGCACCGCTGTTTCACGGAGAGCAACTTGAGTTTCGAAGCTACGGACAGATGTTCGGGCTGTCAAGTAACTTGGCTTGCTGATGCGGCAGGTTACGTTGGTCGACCTCATGTGATTCTAGATGACAAAAACACAATCCAGAACGAACACGCGGGCTGCCTTTGGCCCCCAGTCTAATCCGTACCTTTCGATGGAGAAAGCGCTGCGGATGCTGGAGATCCTGGCGGTGCGCTCGCCGCGAGGCGTCACCGAGATTGCCGATCAACTGGGATTGAAGAAAAGCAGCGTCAGCCGCCTCTTAAAAGCGCTTGCCGAACTGGGATACGCGGAACAAAGCACTCAGCGCGGACAGTATCGGCTGAGCGCCAAGGTTTTGCTGCTGGCGCAGTGTTACTTGAAGGACGACCCTTTGGTGACGGCGGCTCAACCGATTCTCCATGAACTGGCACTGGCCGTGCGCGCAGCGCGCACGCGGCGGTGCTCGTGGGACGCGACGTCGTTATCGTGGCGAAAGAGCCGAGTCCGGAACGGATTCAAGTGACCACGCGCGTTGGCGGCGGAACGCCGCTACACGCCTCGGCGCTGGGCAAGGTCTTGATGGCGGGCCTCCCTGAGAACGAGCGATCTGCGCTCTTTGCCGGCCCATTGGCCAAATTCACCGACAAGACGATCACCGACCGTCGCAAGTTGGAGCAGGTGCTCGACCGGGTGCGCGAGGACGGTTACGCAATCGAACTCGAGGAAGAGCATGCCGGCGTGGGCTGTATCGGTGCGCCCGTGCTCGACGCTAGAGGGCAATGGATCGCAGCCGTGTCGATTGCCGGGCCGATCCATGGGACACCATTCAAGATCGACGCCAAACATAGGCAACTTGTGGTGGACAAGGCGGCGGAACTCTCACGCAGCATTTCGCGGACGTGAACAAGTTCTACGGAGTTCAGCTTGATTATCCAAGTGCAAATGATCAATTATTACACGATTCGACCGCTGTGGCAGGGCGCTGGTGAACGTCGCCTTCGTGGGCGCGCATCCGGAGGTGGCACATGAAATGTACAACGTTGGTGGTCATCCTTCTTTTCGGTGCGTCAAACGCCTTCGCCCAAGAGCGCGAGGGCTCGGTGACGGTTTCGTTCGGCCAACGAATCGGGCCGATGGAAATCGACCGGATGTCACTTGGCCAGGGGGGATTATCTGACGAGCCAATGTGGGAGAATCGAATTCCGGAGGTCCGGCGCTGCGGCCGCGTTTGATCCGGTTGTTTGTCCAGGAGTATTTCCGTCTCCTGCCCGAGAGGGGACGATATCATTTCGAGACACTTGATCGTTCGGTCGACACGATCCTCCAGTCGGGCGCAAAGCCGCTCATGTGCCTCTGTTTCAAGCCGGGACCGCTATTCACATCCATCGATCAGGATCAAGTCGACCCGAACAATTACGAAGAATGGGAACGCTTGATCTCGAGCTTAGTGAAGCACTACCAAGACCGCGGGGCGGGAATCCGCTACTGGGAGGTGGCCAACGAGCCCGACATCGGTGAGTCCGGCGGTTGCCCTTACCGATTTCAGCCCGAGAGTTATGTGCGCTATTATCGACGAACGGCCGCGGCAATCCTCCGCGCTGATCCCAAGGCGCTAGTGGGCGGACCGGCTTTGGCCAATGTAAGGTCGCCGATCCTCCCTGCATTATTGACCGCCTGCGATCAAGAGAAAATTCCCCTTCATTTTGTCTCCTGGCATATCTACAGCAGCGATCCCGGTCGAGTGCGTGCAACGATCGCTTATGCCAAGGAGCTTCTCAAGCAGCATCCCAGCCTGAAGGTCGAGACGTTTATGGACGAGTGGAATATGGATCTACAGGATCCGCCGCTCGATCCGCGGTTTCAGCCATGCTACTTGATCGAGGTCATCTGGCAGATGAAGGACGGGGGACTGGACGGATCGTGCTATTACCAGATTCGCGATTTCCATGTGGAATATGACAAGTTCGCGCCCTTCATGTCACCTGGGGGCGCGGCTTTCATGACCAGGTGGTGGAACCGCATGCCGCAGTTCGACGGCCTGTTCGATTTTCAAAACCGCGTACGGCCGTCGTACTTCGCCTTCAAACTTCTCCGCGCCTGACCGGTGTTCGTCTGCGTGTCGACTCGTCCGATTCGAAGGTCCACGGTTTCGCCACTCACGACGAGCAATACCAGATCGATAACGTCCTGTTCTGGAATTTTGCGGGATCCGCGGCAAGCGTCGAACTTGTGCTTGAGGAACTCCCCAAGGATGTCTTGGTGAGACGATTGACGTTCGATGCACTGGCCTCCAGCGACGACGAGAACGCACGCCTGCGACCCGACCGACGGATGCGGCTGTCCAAAGGCAACCATCGAATCAAGGTCGAGCTCGAACCATACGGCGTGAGATTCTGGTCATTCGAGTGAACGCTATCTGCGAGGGCAAGACAAAAAGACCGACCTTCGGTATCATGCAACCCCCCGGCAGAGAGGTCGGGAGTGGCCAGAGAAGGGATGCATGGACCGATCTGCGTTTGCTCTCGACAGAAGCCCACCACTTGACTCGCTCACCGGTCCGGTCCGCGCCTGGTTTGAGTCGGAATTCCCTCTAGGACCGACGCCTGCGCAGGAGCGGGCATGGCCGGCTATCGCGGCGGGCAAAAACGTTCTGCTCATTGCGCCGACCGGAACGGGCAAGACCCTTGCTGCTTTTCTGGCGATCCTGGACCGGCTTTTCCGTGACCACGTCTCCGGAAGTCTCCAGCCCGGCGTGTCATGTGTGTACGTTTCGCCTTTGCGCAGCCTGAATTACGACATTGAGCGCAACCTGAGAGTTCCATTGGAAGGAATTCGCCAGCGACTCGGTTGTGCCCATAGCCCGGTGTCGATCGGCGTCAGAACGGGAGACACTTCGGCATATGAACGGCGGCAAGCTGCGCGATTGTCCGCCCCACGTTTTGATCACGACACCTGAGAGCCTATCGCTGCTGTTGAGCCAACCGGGCTGGCGGCCGCACTGGCACAGCCTTGCTCACATCGTCATCGACGAGGTGCACGCTCTGGCCCCGACCAAGCGGGGCGCGGATCTGGCGGTTTCACTCGAGCGGCTCGCGGCTTATTCCCGGCGCGACCCGCTTCGTGTCGGTCTGTCGGCGACGTGCAGGGCGGGCGACGCGGCTGGCCAGTTCTTGGTTGGGCCGACGCGGCGTTGTCGCGTGATCGAGGCACCGCCGCCCGAGGCGACGCCGCCAACTGAGATCACGGTCCAGAGCCTGATCAAAGCCGGCGAAGCGCCCCATCGTGGACTGAGCTACCGTCGGCTCTTGCGCCGGCTGAAGTGGACGATCAGCCAGAACCGGACGACGGTCATTTTCGCCAATACGCGTGCCTTCGCGGAAAAGCTGACGCACGACTTGAGGCAAGCATGCGCGCGTGGAACCTCGTGCGAAGAGACCATTGCCGCCCACCACTCGGCGCTCGACGCCGAGCGCCGCCGTGCGATCGAGTCGGCACTGCGCGACGGCAAAATCCGAGCGGTTGTAACGAGTACCAGCCTCGAGCTCGGGGTTGACATCGGCACGGCGGACGTGACTGTTCAGGTCGGGCTGCCTGGGGGGGTATCTCGGTGTGTGCAACGCGTGGGGCGATCGGGACACCATCGCGGACTGGGATCGCGCGGGCTGTTGCTCGCTGCGACACCCGCTGAGATCGCCGGAGCGATCATCACGGCGCGCGGCCGTCGCCGGCCGAGTCGAGCCACTGCGCATGATCCATGCTCCCTTGGACGTCGTTTGCCAGCAATTGGTCGGCATGGCGTGCGCGGGCGAACAGAGCATCGATGATGCCTATGTCCTATTCCGCAAGGCGGGGCCGATGGCCGAGCTGGACCGGAGTGACTTCGACGCGTGCCTGGCGTCGCTTGCAGGCGACTTGGCGGCGCCGCCCGGCGCCTTCGAGCCCGACCCAGGTGCCTCGCCCCGCTGGACGTCGCCCCGAATCTGGAAACATAACGGACGGTTCGGTCTGCGAACGCAGCTCGTAGCACGCTGGTTCCGAACCAACGTGGGAACGATCAACTCCGAGGAGACAGTGCGGGTTGTGGCCGGCCGAGTCGCGGTCGGGACACTTGAGGCGGCGTATGCCGAGCGTTTGATTCCCGGCGATCGGTTTGTGCTCGACGGCCGCGTCTTCCGTTTCCGTCGACTCCATCGATCGATCGTCGATGCGCGGCCCGACCACGGCGAGCCCAACCTGCCGCGCTGGACCAGCGACCGCCAGTCATTGTCGTTTGAGCTGGCGCAAGAGCTGGCGGGCTTTCGCACCCAGGCGGCTCGATGCCTTGCCGAGCAGAGCCCGGCCGCCTTGCGCGACTGGTTGATCGAAGCGTTCGGCCTCGATCACGGAGCCGCCGCCGTCTTGGTCGAGCTTTTCGAGGCGCAGACGCAGTGGAGCGACATTCCCCGGACGTCTGAGATCCTGGTCGAGGAGTCGCCATCGCCGGACGGGGGCGGCTGGATTTACGTGTTTCATGCGCCCTTGCATCGCGCCGCCTGCGAAGCGCTCGGTCGTGCGACTGCAGCCCGGATGGGCCGTCGCTGGGGCAGAAACCTGGGGCTGTGCGTGGCCGACCTGGGGTGGTCAATTCGTGTACCCGACGATGGCTCGGCCGCACTGACGCGGGAGAGCATCTCGGCCCTACTTGATCAGGCTGGATTTGCCGGTGACGTCCTCGAGGGTCTCGATAAGGGCGAGTTGATGGCGCGCCGCTTTCAGCAGATCGCCGCGACTGGCCTGATGGTGCTGCGTACGACTGAACCAGGCCGGCGGGTGCGCGTCGGCGGCTTGAACTGGGTCAGCTCCCGTCTTTACCCGCTCGTGAAAACCACGTGCCCGGACCACCCACTGCTCCGAGAAACCCGCCGCGAGGTGCTTGAAGATCTTTTAGACTTACCGTCCGCGGAGCGCTGGATAAAAGAAGGGCCGGAGATCCGATTTCGTTCGTTGCCCGGGCTTTCACCATTTGCCGCAGCATGGATTGAACCAGGTGAGGCCGAAGCGCTACAATTCGAGCCGCCGGCCGCGGCGCTTCGGCGACTGCATGCACGGCTGATGGCTTAACCTTGCAATTAAAGAGGCTGTCTCTACAATTACAAGGATGATTGAACGGCGGATCCAGGCTGAGCTTGTGGAAAGGATCAGCCATTACCCGGCGGTCGCGTTACTCGGACCGCGTCAAGTTGGCAAAACTACGCTCGCGCTAACCATCGCCGCCTCTCGGCCTTCGGTGTATCTTGATTTGGAGTCGTCGCGCGACCAGGCAAAGCTGACAGACCCAGAGCTTTACCTCGCCGAACATGAAGACGAGCTCGTGATCCTCGACGAGGTTCACCGTGAACCCAACCTCTTCTCAGCACTGCGAGGGCTGATTGATAAAGGTCGGCAGCGGGGACGTTCGACGGGACGGTTTCTCCTGCTGGGCTCGGCATCGATGGATCTGCTCAAGCAGTCCGGGGAGACACTGGCCGGTCGCATTTCTTATGTGGAACTCGCTCCGTTCGATGTCCTGGAAATGGGTGAAGGAAGCCTTGATCCACTTTGGCTCCGCGGCGGATTTCCGGAATCAGTTCTGGCGGAGAATGACGCATCCAGTTTCTTGTGGCGGCGCGATTTCATTCGCACCTATTTGGAACGCGACATTCCGCAATTCGGACTCCGCATCCCAGCAGAGACGCTCCGCAGGTTCTGGACCATGCTCGCGCACAGTCAAGGAGGGTTGTTGAACGCCGCGGCGCTGGCACGCGGAATTGGTGTGACCGGCAATTCCATCGCCCATTACCTCGACCTGCTTGTCGATTTGCTGTTGGTCCGACGGATTCAACCATGGCACCGAAATGTGGGAAAACGCCTGGTCAAGTCACCCAAGGTCTATATTCGGGACAGCGGCCTGGTTCACGCGTTACTCGGACTCACAAACCGAGAGGATTTGCTCGGTCACCCGATTGTCGGCGAAAGTTGGGAGGGATTTGTGATTGAAACGCTTCTTGATGTTGCGCCGCCCGGAACCGAAGCCTGCTTTTACAGAACCTCGGCGGGAGCCGAAATGGATCTAATTCTGGCGTTGCCGGGGGGCCCACTTTGGGCGATTGAAGTCAAGAGAAGTGTGGCCCCAAAACCGGAGCGCGGTTTTTATCATGCACTTGCCGACGTGGGTCCCGACAGGACGTTTGTCGTCTATGGCGGCCAGGAGCGCTTTCCGCTCGGTGACAAGACCGAAGCAGTCGGTCTCGTCGTGCTCGCCAAGGCACTACAGGAGTTCAGGTGATTTTTGACGACTGGCAGCTCACTCCGGAAGGGGCGGCAGTTCACCGCCGCGAACCGGTCGCCGTGGTTGCCGATCTCCACCTGGGCTACGAATGGGCCCGAGGGGCAGCTGGCGACTCGGTGATCGCCCATTCGCTCGACGAGACGTTCTCGAGACTCGCACTCGTTCTCCGACGTGCTCCGGTGAGTCGCCTGGTGGTGGCAGGCGATCTGGTCGAGTCGCCGCGACCGTGTGTTCGTACGCGCGCCGACGTGCGCCGGCTGCGCGAATGGCTGGAAGAGAGGGGCGTCTCACTGCTGGCGCTCGAAGGAAATCATGATCGAAGCCTTGCTCGGCCCGCGTTCGAGCATTCGCGGCGCGAACGGTCGATGGCGTCCACCTGCACGATTGCGGGTTGGACGATCGGTCACGGCCACCGGCCGATCCGCGGAGCCCGGACAATGTCGGGACATCATCACCCGGTGCTTCGGTTCGAGAGGACTACCGCCCCTTGTTTTCTCGTGGCGCCGGATCGGATCATTCTGCCGGCCCTGTCGGCCAATGCGGCGGGCTGCGACATTGCCACGGCCCGGCTGCCAGCCGAATGGCGAGGACGATCACTTCGTTGCATCGTCAGCACCGGATCGGAATTGCTCGATTTTGGCGTGCTCGTCCAGTTACGCCGTCAGTTTCGAGTCGTTTACGCGCTCCGCGGCCGCGGATAGGCTAGTCTTTGGGACCGCTGCCCCGAACCTATCGATCTCGAACAAGCAGCCTGAGCCGAGGACCATGAATTTGAAGACGACCGCTGCGCTCAACTGGCCGGTATGCGGAATCAGGGCAGGCGCAATCGCGATGGCGACCCTGCTGGCCGCATTGGTGATCTTGACGGGATGCGATTCCGCGTCGTTCGTCCCACCACGGCCCCCGGAACTCAAAGAGCCGGTCAAACCGGAAATCGCGGCCACCTTCGACGACGCTGGCAGCGGCCCAATATCCATTGACCGCTCCAGGCGAAAGCGCGCGGACAACGGTGTGCGGGTTGTGGAGTTAATTCTTGCCCGGCCGCCGGACTCCGACCGCGCCTTGCTCGAGCAGCTCCTGCGGATCGAGCTTGCGAAGGTAAAGACTCCCTTTCGGTTCACCCAGCCCGATTCGCAGAAAGGGCCGTCGCCTGAATACCTGGCCGGCGCGATTCGTGCTGCCGTCGACCGCGGGGTCGGGGGCTTGATCGTCGAGCCCAGAGATGAGGCTGTCGTGATCGACGCTCTCTATGACGCCATCGACCGGGGCGTCGGCGTCGTTCTGCTCGATCGACCGGTCCGCCCGCGCGGTGGCAAGTCAATCCCCAGGGTGGTCTACACCGACTTTGCCGACGTCGGGCGGCAAATCGTTAAGGCCGTTCTGGAGACGGACCGGAATATCAAACGAGCAGAGCCCGGCCGAATCGTCTTTCTCCACCACCGCTCAGACGACCCCTATCTCGAACCCTCTTTCGAGTCGCTGCTCGGACCCTGCAAGGCGGCAGGCAAGCCGATGGAAATGCTCAATTTCGATGGGGACGCCGAACAAGGGATGGCGTTGGTGCGAAAGGCGCTGGCAGCCGATCCCAAGATCGACGTTCTGCTGGCCGACGATGCTGTTGGCGTCTTCGTCGGTTTTCGTATCCACATCGATTGGACCGAATCCGGCCACCGCGGATTCCTGCTCGCCGGTTTTAGCCCCAACGATTATCGGATCGTGACGTTTCTCGACTTCATCTTCGCCCTCGGCGATCGCTCGGTCGGATCTTATGCGTCGAAGACGTCGCAAGCGATCCGAAGCCTGATGGAAGGCAAGCCGGTGAGCGACGTGGTCGAAGTCCCAGTCACGTTCATCCAGAGCGCAAAGATTCCCACCCCACTGCGAAAGAACGAGCTTCCGTCCCAACCCACCGGAAAACCCAAACGCTGACCGGAATGCTCTCTTTAAACTCGGAACGGAGCGGCCGGACGTAGACCGGCGCAAGAACATTGGCAATTCCTCGATTCATTCGACGAAACGTCCAGTCTCGGCCGCCGGCGATGGTGCCCCCAAGTACTGAAAGTTCCACGTCGACGATGGTGACCGAGCGGCGGCTGAGCGCGCTGGACGTGCTTGTACTGTCGGCTTGGTGCGGCCTGGCGGGCGGGTTATTGGAGGTGGTGACGCGAGTTGTCTGGAAGATCCTTCCCAGCCACCGTATGTACCTGATGAGCCGGCATTTCATCTGGTTGGCGCCCTTGTCCAATTTGCTGCTCTTTACCGGGATTGGGCTGCTGCTGGCGGTGGGCACCAAGTTGTGGCCTCGTCGCGGGGGCATGCTGTGCTCACGGTTAGTGTGCATGTTGGCTATCGTGTCCGTACTGCTGGTGATGAACCCACGGATTTATCCGTCGGCATTGGCGATCATGGCTACGGGGATCTCAGTCGCGCCTGGTGCCTTTCCTCGAGCGCCGGCGGGCCGAGCTTCGCCATGTGCTGACGCGGAGTTTTCCAATCCTCTTGGGAATCGTCGTGATCATTGGGGCATTCGTGTTCGGCGCGACTGGCTCAAAGAGCGGCGCGAGCTCTTCCGTCCCTTGCCGACAGGCGACCCGCCGAATGTGCTCTTGATCGTAATGGACACGGTGCGAGCCGACCGACTCAGTCTCTATGGCTACCATCGCCCCACAAGTCCCGCCCTCGAAGCGCTAGCGAAGGGGGGTATCCGCTTCGACGAAGCTCGCGCAACTGCACCGTGGACCCTCCCCTCCCACGCGAGCATGTTTACCGGTCGCTGGCCCCATGAACTCGACGCAAGCTGGCGCACTCCGCTGGGTACAAAGTTCCCTACCCTGGCGGAGTATTTGGGCTCGCGCGGATATGCAACAGCGGGCTTTGTCGCCAATGTCGAGTACTGCTCATCTGAGTTTGGACTGGACCGTGGCTTCACTCATTACGAGGACTATGCTTTCGAACCGATGACTCCCTTGCGGTTGTGTTTCCTCGGTGACGTTGCCTTGAAGGGAGTCTCTCGCCTTGGTTGGATGCTGAGCGCGCAGTCTGGGCGCAATTTCGTTTCTTCCTCATAAAGAGTCGACGGTCTGGCCGATGTTGGCCTCCGACTCCAAGATCGATGCGCGCGTAATTAACCGCGAATTCTTGACCTGGCTGTCGCAGCGCCGCGAGCCGACGCGTCCGTTTTTCGCCTTCCTCAACTACTTTGACGCCCATACCGTATACATGGTACCGCCGGGCACCCCGTACCGCTTCGGGCGTCCGCCGAAAACCGATGTCGACGTCAAGGTCATCGTTGACTGGAATTCGATCGATAAGCTCAGACTGCCCCCTTCCTACGTCAACTTGGCTCGAGACTGCTATGACAGTTGTATTAGTTTTCTCGACGAGCAGTTGGGTGAACTCTTCAGCGACTTGAAGCGTCGCGGCGTTCTCGACCGCACACTCGTATTCATCACGTCTGATCACGGCGAAGGGCTGGGGGAACACAATCTGTTCTTTCATGGCGAGAGCCTTTACCGTCCCGAGATTCACGTTCCCCTGGTGATCGTCTTGCCAGGGAACTCAGAGTCTAAGGTCGTGACCGAGCCGGTCAGCCTGCGTGACCTGCCGGCGACCATCGCGAATCTCGCCGGCCAGGGACGCGGGGCGCCGTTTCCGGGGCAGTCGCTGGCCAGATTCTGGCAGGATTCTCGCCCCATGGGCCTCTTTCGCACCGGCGACGGCGCGATTTCGGAACTGGCGAGCCCCAATCCAACTGATCCGAATCAAGGGAGGTCGCCCGTTCATCGGGGTGCGCTGGCTTCACTCGCCGAGGGAGATTACGTCTATATTCGCAATGAAGGTGACGGTAGCGAAGAACTTTTCAACCGGCGCGACGATCCGAATGAATTGGATAATCGCGCACGTTTCAGCTCGACACAAGGGATCAAAGATCGGCTTCGGGAGCATCTTGACCAGATGAAAGCTCGTCGCTCGGATGATGAAGCGAAACTAAACGCAACACGCAAATAATCGTGTTCTAACGGCTCAATATAACAAGAACTTAAGTGTCGTTCGAGCTTCGCGCGCGACAGCAGCGAATGTGACTCCGTGCACGCGAAGAATTTTTCGCTTTTTCGCAGTAGCTACTTGATTCTGATGGGTGCCTCGCTTAACTTGATTGCGCCTCTTCATAGAACCAAGTTGCACATTAGCTGAGTTGCAATCGATCAAATGCACCCACTGCGTGCATCGCATTTATTTATTGAACTGCACCGAAAAAACAAAGTATTTAAGCGAAACGGCTCTCGTCATGCTCGCTCCCATGCTGTCACGATGCAAGTGACCGATGGACACATGACAACATGCCGTCGTTTGGTTTTTTGTTGGTTCGGTGTGACGGCTTGGTCGTGGAAGGCGGAAGGACCACAATGGTTCGGCAAGTGTTTGCGCACCTAGTTGTGTCCTTTTATCTATTTCATTCTCAGTAAGGGGAATTGAAAATGAGCAAATGTTCGCGACGTGGAGTATTGTATCGCGGTTTCACGCTTATTGAGTTGCTGGTGGTCATCGCCATCATCGCAGTCTTGATCGCATTGCTCTTGCCTGCCGTTCAGGCAGCCCGCGAGGCGGCCCGGCGTGCCCAGTGCACCAACAATTTGAAGCAGGTCGGATTGGCCCTGGCCAACTATCAAGACGTGTTCGGGTCTTATCCACCAGGCGGCGGGACCGAGACCGGGGTTTCCACCACCACCGAGCTCGGCAATCCGTGGAACGCGAGAGCAAACGAGATCGGGTTTCGCGCACTGGTTCTGCCGCAGATGGAAGGCAATAACGTCTACAATGCGTATAACCTCTCGACCAATCCGATGGCCACGCTCTCTGGCACTGGTCAGTACACCGCTTGGAACACGGTATTCTCAAGCTGGCTTTGTCCATCGGACGGCAACAATGGCGGAGGCCGCGTTACCAATGGGTACTACTCGGCCAACCAGGCAACGGCCAACTGGGGCCCGTCCCCGATCAACCCCGCAACGGGTACATACGGTCCAACAATCCCAGTCTCCAACTACGCCGGCAGCTTCGGCGACAACTACTGCGGCGGCGTTCTCGCCGGTGGTGCGCTACCTTGGGAAACCCCGTACAATGGAGTCCCACCATTCGGTCAAAATCGGCTCGGTTGGAACGGCTACTGGGGAACTTCGTTCGGTGGATCGACCGGATTCATCGCGGGTCAGGGGACGATGCGCGGCTTTTTTGATTACCGTAGCACTCAGAAACCACCCAACATCGCCAGTGTGACCGACGGCACCAGCAATTCGATCATCGTCGGCGAGGTGTTGCCCAGTAACGCCGCCGACAGCAATTTCTGGATGTTCAACGGCTCTTACGCCGGGACGACGGTTCCACTCGGATACAAGTCCAACATCATCGTGCCCGTGGCGGCAGGTCCGTGTAGTAGTACCACTTGGCAGTCTGCTGCAGCCCCCGTCGGCTGCCGGTTCGGCTCGTCCGCCAAGGGATTCATCAGCTTGCACCCTGGCGGCGCCAACTTCGCATTCGCCGACGGATCGGTCCGTTTCCTGAAGAGCAGCATCAATCAGTTCACCTACTGTGCGCTGGGTAGCCGCAATGGCGGTGAAGTTATCAGCTCCGACGCCTACTGAGTGAATTGCGAGGGTAAAGTACTCGCGACAGAAGCCAAAGGCGAAGAGCCGGGTTTGTCCGGCTCTTCGCCTTTACTTCGATGTTTGGGTCGTCGCGCAGGTCGCTGCGCAGGTCACTTCCGTTGTCCTGGATGCGATAATTTAAAACCAGGACAACTTTCCGCAGATGGATTCGCAAGGAATGAATCGATTTATGAAATCAGCCTTGAATAGTTGGCAGCAATTTGCGATCGCTTTGGGCGCCGCGTCCTTGGTGGTCGTGATGGGATGCGGCGGTGACGACTCGGGTCTGGGTCGCAGGTACAAGGTCACGGGCAAGGTCACCTACAATGGTGCCAACGTTCCGCACGGAACGGTTACTTTCGTGCCTGTTAAACCGCCTCCTCCCGAGGGCCGGGCAGCCTCGGGTGAAATCAAGGATGGCTACTATTCACTAACAACAACTGGAGACAACGACGGCGCACTCGCCGGCGATTACAACGTCGCCGTTGTCGCCATGGACATCGATATGGCGTCGGCGGCTTCTTCGAAGGAAGAAGGAGGCCGCGTCCACGAAGGAGATCCCAAGTTCATCAAGGCCGTTCAGAATGCCAAGAAGCTCATTCCGGACAAGTACGGCGTGAGCGAGACCTCGGGATTGAAGGCGACAGTTGACGGCGCGAAGACCATCGACTTTCCTTTGACGGATTGAGAAAGTTGCATCTCGGTGGGATTACAACCGCCACGGGTCCGGGAGCCTGACGGCCGCCGGACCCGTGGCCGTTTGCTTGTACGCCGAAGAATCGCAATCGACCCCACGGGATGCGTCTGCGGCGACCGACATCCCATTCAACCGGCTCCGATACGTTTCGGCACGCATTCGCGTCGCCAGATTCCGAGTCGGTAGATACTTCGAGAGGAGCCTCACGCGATGGGCAGCCACCTGCCGACAGCAGGATCGCGTGGTGGTGGTCAATTGGGAACGATCGTGTTCCTGATCGCCGTCATCCTCGTGGCGGGCGTGGTGATCGCGCAATATTGGCCGTGGCGACCAGACGCAGAACGCCGACCAGATTCCCGATCATCGTCAGTTCTCACTTCGTCGACGGGCAGCGCACAGGAACGGACCGCGAAATACGTCGGCCAAGCCTCCTGCAGTGAGTGCCACCCCGGCGAATCCGCCCTGCAGAGACGGTCGGGGCACGCCCGAACGCTCGGGCTCGCTGCGCAAAGCCCTATCATCGAGTGGCTGAACGGCAAGTCCAAAAGCGATCCAAACTATCCGGACATCCAATGGTCGTATCAGGTGCGCGACAAGCGACTCGTCGTTGACCGAACTAGAGGAGTTGGGACCGATTCACTCCTACTCGACTATGCGGTCGGTTCGGGCAAACATGGTGTCACTTTCGTCGCTGTCCAAGACGGGAAGACCGAATCCGGTCCCACGGGAATCGAGCATCGGGTTTCGTACCTCGCGAGCAGCCCACGACTCGCGATCACACCCGGACAGGAAGGAAGCCAACGCGACCCGCACGACAGTGTCGCAGCCGAACGTGTCGGATTTGGACATAGAATGGGTGTGGACCAACTCCGACAGTGTTTCGGCTGCCACTCGACCGTGACATCGACCGCAGCGCCCGGCCTGCTTGACATCGCAACTTTACTTCCTAATGTTTCGTGTGAGCGATGTCATGGTCCGGCCGGCGACCATGTCGATGCGGCGCAGGGGAGAAACCGACTTGACCATGCCGATGGGACGCGAACCTGTACAACCCGCGGTCGAGGTCAATCTGTGCGGCCAATGCCATCGGGTTCCCCGATTGGTCTCCGGACCGTCGATCAGCCCCGACAATCCAGGGATCGTCCGGTTTCAAGGTGTCGGCATAATGATGTCGGCGTGCTTTGCCAAGGGCGAGGGAAATCTGCGCTGTACGACCTGCCACGATCCCCACGACCGCGCTTCGGCCGATCACCGCTATTACGACGCGGCCTGTCGATCGTGCCATCAATCAGCCCCGGCGCAAAAGGCTTGTCCGATCTCGCCCGCTGCCAACTGTGTCGATTGTCATATGCCGCGACGCGAGATCCGCGGCAACGGCGTCTTCACGGATCACTGGATTCGCAAACCCGGGTCCACCCGCAGCCGTTCCGTCGAAAATCAAGTCGACGAGACTCCCTTGGCACCTGGCACGACATACCTTGCACCGGTCGCTACATTCCATTCATAATCATGGAGTTAAGACCGTGCGGCAATTGTTTTCGTCACAGCTTCGCACATGAAGCGTGAGCCCGCTCAATTCGAGGTGCCGCTGACCGGCGATGAAGTTCTCCCCCCAACGTAAGCCTTCGCTTTGGATCGGCTTTACGATCGGCGTGCTGGGTCTTGGGCTGCTGACGATCAAAGCAGTAAGTATTCTGCGATCGCAGCGAATTCATGCCGAACTCGTGCAAATCCAGCAGATGATGGACCAGGGCCGGCGGGCTGTGGCCCACAAGAAGCTGTCGGATTTGGCCCAACGCTGGCCGCGCGACGGCCAGATCATTTTTCTCCTCGGACAATGTGAAGAGATGCTTGGACGACCGGATCTGGCCCTGGCCGCGTGGGAACGAGTGCCCACTTCCGATCCGAATTTCGTCCGCGCTGCCGAGTCGCGAGGATCGGTTTTGATCAATGAAGGTCGATTCGCTCCGGCCGAGGCGATTCTCTTGGGTGCCCTGCGCAAGGCGCCGCAAATCGGTCGCTATCCCCTCTGTCGCGTGCTGGGCCGACTATTCCGGCTTCAGGGTCGATGGGTTGATGTGAGTGAAGTTCTCACGGCCGCCTGGTCGCACGCACCTGCTCCGAGCGCGGTATTGCAAGATCTCTGGGAAAACGATATCGAGCCCGTCCCCGTCGAAGGCTGGAAGGTGCTATTGGACGAGGCCGATCAAATGGATGATCGGGTCTGGCTCGGCAAAGCGCGACTCGCAATTCTCACCAGCCGATTCGACGAAGCGCGCACTTGGCTGCACAAATGCTTGGAACGCCGGCCTGACGACACGTCCGTCAGGTTCGCTTGCGTGGATTTGGCGGTCGCGACCGATGACATTGGCCGATTCTGGGATGCAACAGCGCGAATCTCAGCCGAGGCTGTCAGCCCCGTGGAGACTCAGGCACTGCGCTCGTGGCTGGTCTCGCGTACCGGCGACCCACAAGCCGAGCGGCGGGAGTTGGCGAGGTTGATTGAACTCCAACCGGCTAACTCGCGGGCACTCGAGCGTTTGGCGGTTTTGGCGCTCGAAGCGGGCGACTCGAACGGCGCGAAAAGCTTTCAAGAACGCAAAGCGGAGATCGACCGCGGCTTGAATAGCATTCAGCGCCTGGTGAAGACCAAGAGCGAATTCCGATCGCACGCCGAGGAGCTTGCTGGACTCTCTGCGGTCCAAGGGCGGCCTTTCGATGAACGCGCCTGGTCCCTCGTGGCTGCGACGGTCTGCGCAACAGTCATCAGGGAAGCGGTTCCCCCTTAAGAACTTTCAGAACTTCTGCCAAAACTTTTCGGACAAGGCGCTCGAACATCTGCTCGCCAAGACGGAACCGTCGCGGACATCCGGATTCGTGTCTGTCGCGGACCGAATCGGGGACCTGCGTGAAATTCACATTCCCGGCCGCGCGTCAACTGTGAAAACGCGCGAACCATCCCACGCGATGCGATCACGGGTTCATTTTGTCGACGACGCGGAGGCCTGTGGCCTGCGCTTCGTCTTCGATAATGGTCGGACGCCCAACTCCAATTGCTTTCTGCCGGAGAGCCTTTCGGGTGGCATCGGACTGGTCGATTTCGATGGGGATGGGTGGCTTGACGTCTATTGCGTGCAAGGAGGCTTGCTCATGGCGAGTCCTCTTGCGGGAGCAACCGCCGCACCCGAGCCAGGCGATCGTCTCTTTCAAAACCAAGGGGATGGGACGTTTCGCGACGTTACACGGCAGTCCGGGATTGATCTCCTCACATGGGGGCGAGGATACGGCCAGGGGATCAGCGTCGGCGATTACGACAACGACGGCCGGTCCGACCTATTCATCACGCGATTGCTTCGTTACGACCTCCTTCGAAATCGAGGTGATGGGACATTCGAAGACGTCACCGACCGCCAGGGTCTGGCTGGCACACGGGATAATCCCACGTCGTCGGCGTTTGCCGACCTCGACAACGACGGCGACCTTGATCTCTATGTCTGTCATTATATTCGCTGGGATCCGGACCATCCCGTGATCTGCAAGCCCGAAAAAGGAGGAGGATGCTTCTACTGTGATCCCGCGAAATACGAGCGGGCTGTTGACCACGTGTTTCGCAACGATCGTGGACACTTCGTCGACGTGACCAAGTCCGCCGGTTTCACCGATGAGCAAGGCCATGGCCTGGGTGTCGTGGCGGCGGACATTGACGATGACAACCGGATTGACCTTTTCGTCGCCAATGACGGGACAGCCAATTTTTTGTTTCGCAACAAGGGGAGTTTCCAATTCGAGGACGAAGCCTTGACGGCCGGAGTGGCCGGCATGCTCAGGGCGGATACCAGGCGGGCATGGGCGTCGCCGCCAGCGATCTCGATGGCGATGGCCGGCTCGACTTAATGGTCACCAACCTTTACCTTGAGGGAACAACGCTGTACCGCAATCTGGGTGCGGGGATGTTTGCCGATCACAGTGCGACATCGGGAATTTTCGGTGCCACCCGATTCCTGTTGGGTTTCGGCATCGGCGTTCTGGATATGAATAACGACGGCCGGCCCGATGTCGTGATCACCAACGGCAACATGAATGACTTTCGGCCGCTATATCCGTACGCGATGCCAACCCGACTTTATGAAGGGCGGCCCGGCGGCCGCCTGGTGGATGTCTCCGACCAAGCGGGACCGCCGTGGGCTGTCCCTCGACTGGGTCGCGGCCTGGCAACCGGCGATCTCGATAACGACGGCCGGCCCGACCTCCTGGTCATGGGTCAGAACGAGCCCGTAGCCTATTTCCACAATCAGACCGATCACGCCGGCCAGTTCGTCACATTTCGACTCGAGGGAACGAGCTCGAACAAAGACGGCGTCGGCGCACGCGTCGTCGTCACGACCGCCCAGGGCCGCCAGGTCGCGCAACGCGTGGGAGGAGGGAGTTATCTCTCGGCCTGCGACGGTCGACTTCACTTCGGTCTTGGTGCGGCAACCGTCCGTTCAATCCGTCGAGGTGCGCTGGCCTTCCGGTCGGCTTGACCGCTGGGTCGATGTCGCTGTCGACACCGGCTATCTGCTCCGCGAGGGTGAGCCACTGATCAAGCCTCTGGCGGGCTTTTCGCGACGATCTGCGGCGTCACGTAACGCCTCCCATAGCGCGGCAACAGCCACGCCCTCGCCGCGACAGCCCAAGACCACAGTTGCCGGCGACGATCAACGAACGCCGACGAAAAAGGTGCCCCAGCAGCCTTGAGCATGAGAACATCGACCATTCTGTCTGCTGGTTACCAATCCGATCATTCACTTGCGGACGATCCCGATTTTTTTCTGAACCGGTCGAGACGGTGGCGGAAATTCTCGAGGACCGGCCGCATCGATTCGTCGCGGGACAGGTCGCTGGACTCGTTCGGATCGGTGCGATGGTCGAAGAGTTGCTCGCTGCCATCTCGTTCGCTGCGGATGTAGACAAACTGGTCATCCGCCAACGAAATCAATGGGCCCTCGGAATCGGGAAATTGCCCTTGGCTTGGTGACTGAGGGTTGCGGTGCCTCAGTTCGGAGACGACGGCATCACTGTTGCGGGACAAGTCCGCCGCTGCCGCCGGAGAATTCCGCCAGAATCGGGCGAGCGAGGTTTCTGGGAATGGAGACCCTGCTCCCAAACCCAAAAGATCCACGATCGTGGCCGGTAGATCCCGGAGGCTGACTGTCTCGCCGACGACCGTCGGTGCACTGAGACCCGAAGCAGGCCGGATCAAGAGCGGTACGCGGATCTCCGTCCGATAAAGGCTATACCCATGGCCAAACAGCTTGTGCTCACCGAGCCCCTCGCCGTGATCCGCGGTCACGATGACCAGTGTATTTTCGAGCAAGCCGCGCATCTTTAATGCGTTAAAGAGCTGTCCAAGTTGCTCGTCGAGATAACCCAGGCAGTCGTCGTAGGAATCGCGAGCGAGATTAATGTAGGATTCCGGTAAACCCAGCTTGTCATATAATTGACCATAGCTCATACACGACGATTGCTTCGTTCAAAGTTACGGGATAACGAACGAAACGATGCGACGCTCCTCGAGGCAAGTCGTACGGGTCGTGAGCGTCAAAGAGATTGAGGAACGCGAAGAAGGGGCGACCGGTCTCTCGCCGATGCGATAACCAGTTCAGAAAAGCGTGCTGAATCGACCTCGCATCCTTTCGCTTACCGAATTTCAAACCAGTGAATCATGAATTGCTGAAACGGGACGCAGTGCGCTGATATCGAGATCGGGAATCATTCGCGTAATGGAGCCGGCCAAGTTGTCAACCAATCCCGACGTCCGGAGCGGAGCAAGTTTTTCCAAGATGTAGTCTTCGTAATATGTAAAGCCGCGGGCCAATCCCGTCTCTTGCGAACAATAGCCGACATTGGCGACAAAACCAGCCGTCGCATAACCGTGGTCCCCCAGGTATTCGGCCAACGTCGGGAAGTTCCCTGTGAGGGGTGTCATCCATTCTTCACCCACTTCGTGCGGCCAGCGGCCGGTGAACATGCTTGCATGCGACGGAAGAGTCCAGGGTGCGGTGGCTCGCGCTTGATCGAAGCGAATTGCGTGCTGGGCGAATTGCTCCAGTGCCGGCGTGGTCGGGCGTTCGTAGCCGTAAACGCTGAGGTGGTCCGCCCGCACCGTGTCCAGCACGATCAAGAGGACGTTGGGCGAATTGGCGGGCGGCAAGGGACGGTTTCGTTCGCGCGACTGTTTGAGCCAATCGCCCACGAAGATGAAGCCCGCCAGTGGAATCACGAAACCCAACATCACGGGAAAGCTCCAGAATAGCCCCCGCCGCAGCGACGTGATGCGCCGCTCCAAGATCGGCACCAACTGGACGGCGACTCCGGCCGCGAACAACATCCAGGCCTCAGCGTAGATCCGATGGCCCACCGCAATGAGTACGGGGAATAGAGCACACGCACAGATCAGGCGCGTGGCGAGCCATCCCGCCACGCGCGGAGACAGCTTGACAGCCACCGACAAGACCAGACCCAACCCCAGGAAGAACAGCGAGATTCGACAGCGGGCCCAACCAGAGGAAGTGCCGGCTCATCATATAGATTCGTTGACTCGGATCGATGGCCCGGCAAATGACTCTGGCCGCTACCTCGGCGAGCCCGGCGGCCAGGCCGGCCCAGACCGAGACCAGCAATAAATCCGCTGCACCGAGTCGATGCCGGGCATTTCGAGCCTGGCGCAACTCCGGCGAGCGAATGGTGCCGTCCTGGAGAGAGGTCGTGCTCACGCGATCGGGCTCCTGTTCAACGAGTCGCGGAGCGGTCCGCGGCGTCGAGCTCTCTGACGAGCAGGTCGGCCAGCGTGCCTCGCGGGGATGGCATCGTCGTGACATCCCGGCTTGATGCCGCGGGCGGGCCTGGACCCTGACGGTGTTCGAGTTCCGTGGCGAAGGCGATCGTCTGCAAGACCTTTGCCTCGAACGGTTGGCCGAGTTTCTCTGCGAGGCTCGCCATCTCTGCGGCATCGCGAATCGTCTGGTTTCGTTTGTAAAGTTTGTCGTAGCGTGCCAGCAGTCGGTCGATCTCGATTTTCTGGCGCCGGAGCTCTTCGGCACGGTCTGCCTCGCCCTCGTTTTGGGCGATTGCGATCATACGATCGAGCGTCTCGAAATCGCAGGGATTGATCGCGATAAGGCATTCCAGCGCCCGCCGCTCAGAATCGAGATCGCCACGATATGCGGCCAGCCAAGCCGTCAATCTCTGGACCTGGCCAGGAGTTGAGTCCTCGACCGGCAAATGGGTGAGCGCCTGGCGTACGTCCGCCAGCCGATGGGTCGCTAGTGCCCAATCCAGCCGCGTGCGCCAGATTGAGAGATCGTCGGAACGCCTTTGTAAGCAGGCTTCAAGCCACTTCGCGGCCTCATCGTACCTGCCGAAGCGGATCGCCAGTTTGGCTTTCCCCAGCCAGCCCCGGTCGTCGTCGGGGGCCGACCGTGCGACATGATCGAGGAATGAGCGGACCTCCTCCACCGATGGAGTCTGCCGCCAGAGCTGGATGTGCAAGCGAACCAAAAGAATGGCCCTATCTGACGCCCCTTCGCCGGCCGCGTTCAAGCGGTCCCAGCAAGTTTCGATTAGCCGCCTCCCTTCGTCGACGCGACCTTGCAGCGAATAAACCAGCCCGAGAAAAAGCCGCACCTCCGATCCGTCGAACCGAGGATCGGCCGTCGCATCGATGATCAGCTTCTCGGCTTCGGTCGGTCGGCCCCGCTCGATCAAGAGCTCCATGCGCCCTCGAATGGCCTGTGCACCAAACGACGAAGTCGGTGAGACGCGTTCCCAAGCTTGGTCAGCCGCCTTGGCCTGCCCCCGCGCCTTCTGGCACACGCCCAACAAGTAAGCCGCCTCGCCCGAGTCGGGCTTCCATGCCAAGAGCGCCTCCAGCTTTCGCACCGCATGGCCATGGCGGCCGGCCTGGATCTCCCACTTGATCTCGGCCATATCACGCCGAACTCGGCGAATTTCCCAGAGTTTCCAGCCTCCGCCGATCAAAGCCGCGGCCACGACAGCCGGAAGCACCACCCACGGCATCCGTGACCGACGCCCGGCCGGCTTCGCTCTGGTCGCGACCGCTATCTGTGCCATCCCGTCCCCAACGGTCCTGCGTTACTCGTTGTCAGCCCCACCTCACTTAACCGATTCTACTGCCAGAGTGCGGTTTTCAGCACGCGAGGGTCATCCGAATTACAGAACGCAGTTCGCCAACAGAGAACGTCGTCCGCCGTTTCTTTATCGCGTCACGGTCCAGGAAGCCGCTCTGCGGGAGCGAGATCGGGCGGGAATGAACTCAACTCCGCGGCGATCGCATCGACCTCGCCGCGTTCGAATGCCCACACCAGAGGAACACCGAGCTTTGCGAGCAGTCTACGACGCTGGCCATAACGGGCGACGAGCGCACGGTCGAGCGGAGTCATCGCCCCTGGGCGGTTCTGCACCAGATACCACTGCCACGGCCGGGAACGATCGAGGGGGTCCGCCTCCGGACGGAATTGTCCCGACTGCTTCAGGTAGTGGTACGAGTAGGGCGTCAGCGAAAATGCGATCGACCGGTCCGGCGCGGTGTGCCGATTGACCCAGTCGATGCACTTCGGGTGTGAAGGTATCCCAATAATATGTGGGTTCAAACCCTAGCCGCGCCGCCCCGGGCAAACCGCCGACGGCCGGGCTGAAGTACGACAGTGGCACGGGCATCATGATGGCGATCGAGACCACCGCTTCGAGGATGGCGGCCACAATTAAACACTTGGATCGGAGTCCCGGCCGCGTTCCGACGCCCAAGCCAGCGACAATCGCCAGCACTCCGAAAGCCGGGAGGATCTGGCGGACCCCGTCGTGACCCGGCGTGTGCGGCAGGGCGCGGAGGATCAGCAGAAAGGCCCAGGATATCACTGCGAGCGACCCGAACCTGTCTCTGCGGTCCCGCACCGCCCGGACCGACCCGACCAGGGCCCATGCCAGGAAACCGACCGGGCTCGCGGCGACGGTCCAGACGAGCGTGTTGTACCACGGCAGCGACTGGTTGGGGGACAAGTAGACCCTCCCCAGAAATTGAACGGGCATGGGAGCGTTTTTGCCCCGTGTCAGGTTCGACAAGAAGAACTTGGTCAGCCCGTCCCAAGGTTCGCACCACCAGGGGGGCGTGACCGCATAAACGGTCGCCGCCGCGACTAGCCCGCCAACACCGAGGGTCAATACGCCCTTGCGCTCGCGGTACAGTACGGTCCAGACCAGAAACGGTAACGGCAGCAGCCATCCGGTCAGTTTGGTTCCGGCCGCGGCCCCGGCCAAAATGCCGAATAAGACGACCGAGCCCCACCGAGGCGACCGACCGGTCGACAGCCACGTGCCTCGGTCGCGGGGATCACTGCCTCGACAAAGGCCAGGATCGACCCCACCCAGAGGCAGGTCAGAGGAGCATCGTAATGGGCGTAGTGGCCCATGGCGAAGAGCTGCGGCGACAGTGCAAAGGCCCCTGCTCCGAGAACGCCCGACCATACCCCTCGGCGCGGGCCAGGGACGCGTACAGAGCCGCCGCTTGTCGCGGCGAACAACATCATCGCTCCGAGCCGCGCCCTCGTGAGTTCGTTACGTCCCGGGGTCAGAACATCACCAAAGAGGCCGAGCAGCGCGTAGAACGGCGGGTGACCGTGGGGCTCCTCGCGGGCGAACGGCCAGAACCACGTCATCACGTGCTGCGAAAACAGCTTCGACCGTGTGTTGATCTCGCTCGCACGGGGAGGCCGCACGCTATCCTTCCACGATATCGCGACCCTACGCGAGTTCCAATTTGCGGCGTAAGATTCCGGGTCGCGAACTGCGAGTAGCCAGTTGCGCACCCGCGCCAGTCGGATCAGGGTGAACCCCTCATCCCAGACGATCGGCAAGAGTGGCTCGGTCGCCACCATGAAGATCAATGTGAAGAGGGCCACGGCCAATCCGCCGCCGGCAACCCCAGCGGCCGCTCGAGTCCCGCCGTTGCGCCTGTTCAACTTGGTCATCCCGACTATAGCTCGCTCATGTTCCAGAACACGAAAGCGCGTGACGCTTCAGCCGTTTTCAGTTACCTACCGTAGAATTTTCTTGGAACAGAAGGAAACGAAGAAGACAAAGAATTAAAAGGTCGAAATTCAATAAATTATCATACCCTCGCCTGGGGCTATCGCCCCGATGCGGGTTATCAATCGACGACGCGACTTGCCGTGCCTTGTCTAGGCCCCGTTTAGGATTGGCTTTCAATCTTCGTTGCCTTCGTTGCCTTCTGTTCGAGGCTTGTTTGCACCGGGCAGGATAAGCCTTGACATTCCGTCAACGAGCTTGACCTCATGGAAGTTGAACAAGAGCCCCAGCGGAACGTTCAAGAGTTTCATGTAACTCAGCAACTGTGCCTTGTGGATCGGCAGTACGTCACGGATCGCCTTTACCTCGACGAGAAGACAACCGTCGGCGAGCACATCGAACCTCAAATTCTCCGTGAACACGGTGCCCTTGTAATCGATGACGACTTCTTCCTGGTTAACAGCGGGAATGCCTCGTAGCTCGAGCTCACGTATCAAGCATCGCTCGTAGATGCTCTCGAACAGTCCTGGCCCCATGATCCGGTGCACTTCGATGGCGGCGCCGATGACCTCAGCGGAGAGGCCGTCAGATTTGGTGAATAGCGGATGCATGGTGTTGGTCTCATCTTTGGCTCAGAAGGAAACGAAGGAAACAAAGAATTCCAAGATCGGAAATCTGTGCTCGTGCTGTTTTCGCGCGATTATTGAAGTCGGATCGAGGTGGGATCGTCCCTGAGTTTCTCGCCCTCGGCAGAAACGGCGACTCGTCTCCGTTGATGTGGTCAATCATACTCCACGAGTGAAGCGACCTGCGGGTCTGAACACACTTTCCCGAACTCCGACCACGGGATCGACAGGCCGCAAGACGCACCCGATCCCGCAGAAAGCCAAGATGCCCAACCCGAGGATCGAACCTACTCGGCCGACCACGAACGATCGGGGCGCATAGGAGTACACCAGACGATGAGTCCCCGCCGGGACAGCGACTCCGCGCATCAGCCCGTTGACCGCATAGATCGGCGCCGGCTTGCCGTCGATCGTCAGCTCCCAGCCCGGATAATACAAATCGGCGAGGATAACCAGCCCGGGCGATTCAAGCGATGCCTCGATCTCGGCACGATCGGGACTTGGATGACTTACCTTGACCGTCTCCGTCGGTCCTGGCGGACGCCCCGACAGATAGGGGCCAAGTTCCGTCCGCTTGCTGGTATCGACCCACGCCGACGAGCGCGGGTCGATGGCCCGCATCGTCGCGTCGTGCCAGAGCGGGTCGTCGGCGTAGAGGATCTCTTGAAGTGCGCCGCCTCCGGCGTCGAGTGAGAGACTCGGAGGTGAATCGAGCCAGCGCACCGATGGACCACCCAGGCACGGGGGAATTCGTTCAAGTTGCGCAGAATCTGGAAGTCCTGATTGTTCACCCAATTCTTGCGCGCCTCGGTGGCGTCGGGAGCGCTCCGCGTCTCTTGCTGGGGATAAATGCGCTCGGCCTCGAACAGGAACGACGCGTACGCACGTAGCGGATCTTGCCAACCGCGCGAGTCGTAGGGGACGACGAAGTATCGGGTGTTCCAGATGTCAAAGGATCGGCGAGGAAAGTAGACAATTTCCTTGCCTGGATCGACCCCAAGGGCCTTGGCCATTACGGGATTCCGGACGATCCGCAGTGAACTGCCGAAGAACCACTCGTAATCATAGATCCCGCCGACACCGAAGGTATGAGTGAACTCCACGCCAAGATTGATCCCATACTTCGGCAGTATTGTGTTGTGTTCCCAAACGACGAAATCGACAGCCCGATCGACCGGCGAACTCGTCTGCCAACCTCGCGGCTGCCAGGCCGGCATCCGATGGATGCGAAATGGGCCCGGTCTGGGGTGCTGGCGCTCTTCATCCTCGATGATCCGCACGACTTCCGGTTTTGAGTCCAATATCGTTTGCGGTACGGTCAAGATGCATCGGGCGTTGGCAGCCGCCAGATCGGCCGTTACCAGCAGCAAGGCACAAGTGCCCGCCAACTGCGGGTGCGTCGTGACCTTGGAGACGACCACCCGACCCAGCCCCAACACGATCGACGCTTGCACCAAGCCGCGGACTAACGCTCGGAATCCTCCATCAGCATCGAATGGACCGAAGTTCGAGGCGATTTTAGTTGCGCGAAAAACGGTCAGAATCGCGGGCCGGCAGATCCACACTCCGGCGAGCACGGCCAAGCTCAATACCAAAAAACAAGTGAATAGAGTGACGATTTTCCCGGCCGGGCGGGTGAAGAGGTCATCCCAGCCAATTCCGGCCAGGGCAGCCAAACCCAGGGCGGTGAATGTGAACATCTTGGCGGGGAAGCGGAATTGTCGAAATCCCGGCAGGACCGCCGTCATCCACCAATAAAAGCTGCCATCGCCGTCGTGGAAGAAACCGTCGAGCCGGTTGGGGTCGTTCTCGCTATCGAACGGGCCGACGCTGTCAAGCAGGTGCCGCGTGAACGACCAGCGCGAAGTCGAGGCCACGACGCGTGCCATCCAGACGGGGCTGGTGCATAGACCTAGACTGCCCAGCAAGCTCACCACCACCACCGCGGTAAGCCACACGCGCCACGGAGGACCTTGCCGTAGCGCCAGCGCACCCAAAGCCAGCATCAGTGTTATCCCCCCCAGGTACATCCAGGGCACCCAGATCTCTGGCCGGACTCCGGGCAATTTCAAGGCGTCAAGCCAGTGCGTGTTCCCCTGGAAACTGACACCCATGAAGTTGGGCCAAAGAAGCTCCAACAGCCGGAACGGCACAATGCTGAACCAGTAGCGGTCGTGTGGGCCCGCGACAGCGCGCGTCGTCCGCTGGGTGAACTCGATGACCGGCAACAACTGGGCCGCGGTAAGCAAGATTGCCAGCCCGGCCGATAGAGCCAGTCCCAGCCAGGAGATGCCCAGGGCGAGCCTCGAGCGGCGGCGTCGCCAGTAAAAAAGAAAACCGACAGCTGCCAATCCCCACGCCGCCGTAATCCCCGTTCTGGCCCAAGCCGACCATGGGTGTGCCGTCGTCGCAAGGCCGCGCGGGCGCGGCTGAGGCAGCCAGATCGCCAGGCCGAGCGTCACCGCGACCCAGAACAGCAGTCCCAACACGATCAGGAGAACGGTCCACGAGCGCCTGGCAGTGCCCAGTCCGGAGTCGGCGGATTCCCGCCCTGCGTATCGGTTCTGGCGGACGCGACTCCAGGCGATCCCCGCGGCGTAACCGCCGGCCGCGCCGCCGAGAATGTATGCTGATTGAGGATCGCCTCCCAATGTCTGCATCGCCAAAACGATCGCCAGCTCAACGAGGCCTAAGCGTCGGCCAAGGCGAACCCAGCGATCGACCGCTCGAAATCCCAGCGGCAGCCAGGCTGCACCCACCAGGTAGATGACGTTGCTGTACTGGAACAAGATCGGCGTGCCAAAGGAGTAGCTGAGCGCGCTCACGACCGATCCGACCCAGCTCGTCTGCCATGATCGCATCAAAATAAGCATCGCGAAGAATGCCAAAGCTGTATGTGCCATGATGTAGACCCGTGCACCCCATGCGTAGGGCATCATGGCGAAGATGAGTTTGCCGGGATAGAGCACCGCCGCGGTCGGGTTTCCCAGGAGCGGCATTCCCGCATTCTCTTCACGCTCCCAGAGCGGCCATCGCCCTGCGTTCCACTCCTCCTGCACCCGCTGGTAGAGTGGGTAATAGTACTGGCACGCGTCTCGATAGGCGAACTGACGATCGCCGAAGAACACCGGGGCGTAACAGCAGAGGAATACCGTCGCAAAACACGCCGGAATGAGAATGATCGGAAAATAACGACGCATGAATGGAATCACCTCAGCCAATCAATCTATTTACGGAGCGGCGCACAACCTGAGCCGCATCAATGTGGAAGCAAAGGATCCCACTCATTGCACCCGATGACTTGTCGGAGTGCTAGGGCGGCGCTACGATGGACATTTGTGGATTGTTGATGGGAGGGCGACTTGGGAGTACGAGAGTGGCGAGCTGCTTACTTTCGACCAGAGCGAGTAGCGCAGTTCCCGGGTTTGGTTTTATCAGTCTGGTGCGGGCTCGTCTCGGGATTGCTCGAGGTTGGAATGATCGTTCTGCGCAAGTGGACTTTCGATCCCAAGCAGCTCTACGAGATGAGCCGCCATTTCATCTGGCTGATTCCGCTGGCGAATCTGTGCCTCTTCCTGGCGTTGCGAGCACTCTTAAAACCCCTTCTTTTGGTCTGGCCTCGCCAAGTAAACTGGCTCGCGCCTTGCTTCTTATGCTCGTTGACCTTAGTCCCGGTTTTCCTGGTCGCCTTGCCATGGATCCACGGTCTCGCGTGGTTGCTCGTGACACTCGGCGTCGCCGTGCGACTGGTTCCCACGCTCGAGCAACATTCGGCCGTCTTCAGCCGCCTGATGCGATTGAGTTTCCCGGTCGTCGCCGGTCTCGTGCCGATTTTGGCGGCAACGCTCTGGGCAGGAGACTGGATCAAACAGCGACGGCAGAGCGCCATGCCGCTCCCCTCACCGGCCTCCGCCAATGCCCTTCTGATCGTGCTGGATACCGTCGCGGCCGAGCACTTGAGTCTCTACGGCTACGAACGAGCAACCAG
Source organism: uncultured Isosphaeraceae bacterium (assembly GCA_963850935.1). Taxonomy (GTDB): domain Bacteria; phylum Planctomycetota; class Planctomycetia; order Isosphaerales; family Isosphaeraceae; genus CAWFRS01. The sequence goes on along the minus strand of CAWKNT010000044.1, from coordinate 265,169 downwards.
CCCAACCATGGTCGAATTGGCCGAGCGGGGGATTCGCTTCGATCGGGTGCAGGCGACTTCGTCTTGGACACTGCCATCGCACGCAAGTATGTTCACTGGACGTTGGCCGCATGAGCTTTCCGCCAGCTGGCGCACCCCGATAGATCGGGCCTATCCAACACTGGCCGAGTTTCTGAGTGCGCGCGGCTATGCCACGGCCGGCTTTGTCGCCAATTATTTTTACTGTGCAACCGACTCCGGCCTGCAGCGAGGCTTTGCTCTTTACAGAGACTATATTTTTCCGGGACTTTCCGCGTTCAAATCCGCTTCGCTGGTGGATCGGACTGTCAGAGGAATTCGGGGGGTTGAGCTCTTCTTTGAGGATTGGCTGGACATCGACCTCTTGAGGACGCCCGTGCAACGGCTTTGGTTGCTGGTGAACGCGGATCGCAAGGATGCGGCCGTGGTCAGTCGCGAGTTTCTCGATTGGCTAGCTCGGCGTCCGCAGCCGGAACGTCCGTTCTTCGCTTTCTTGAACTATTACGATGCGCACTGCGCCTTATCAGCTCCCGTCGGGGAGGACGCACCGCTTCGGAACTCAGCCCAGCGACGCCCGCGACAGCGATATGATTGAGAGATGGTGGCCAATGGATAAGACAGCGCTCTCCCAGCGGGATATCGCGTTTGCCCACGACGCCTACGATGACTGCGTCGCCGACCTCGATGAAGAACTGGGTCGACTATTCGACGAGCTAGGCCGGCGCGGGGTCTTGGATACAACCTGGGTGTTCATTGCCGGCGACCACGGCGAGAGTTTTGGTGAGCATTCCGGCATCTTTTGCCATGGAACGAGCCTGTATCAGACGGAACTGCATGTTCCACTAGTGATCATCCCTCCCGGCGGCAGCCCGTCAAAGCGCGTCGTTACCGAGACCGTCAGCCTACGGAATCTGGCGGCAACGATCGTCGATGTACTCGATCTCGAGACCGGCTCTCCATTTCCCGGCGAGTCGCTGGCGCGATTCTGGGACAGCTCATCCGCGTCACCCTCGCAAATCGCCGATCAAACGCTCGCCGAAGTGGTCCCGATCGACCCAACCAACCTCGACCCGTCGGCGCCGGTCAAACCGCGTTGGCCGCTCGGCGCCATAAACGAAGGCGGCTGGACCTACATCCGCCGCGAAGGAGACGTCCGCGAGGAACTCTTCCACTTCCAAGAGGATGCCCGAGAATCTCACAATCTGGTCGATAGCCCGGCCGCGCGGGCCGAGCTCGAGCGGATGCGCGAGTCGCTCTCCGGGCTCACCGCCGGGCCGCTGACTCCCGATCGGTTCAATCCATAAAGAACGAATCCCAGCAGTGCGAAACCGCCTGTGGCCGTTGACGGACGTGCGCTCACCTCCCACAATGAATGGAGTGTATCGTGTCCCACCAAAAAATGACAACGGAGTGCCAACGCCAGCACTGGCGGTGCGAGCCGACTGTCTGTCGTATTTGAATTCACATGTCTTTATAATCGGTATACTTGAGCGATGAAAAACGTACCCAAGCGAGCCACGAACCGATTCGCCGTGAGTCTGTTAGTCGGCCTGATCCTGATGGTGGGGATCGGCATCGTTGCGCTCGTGAGCTTTTCGCGAGGCACGGCCGCCAGCCGCGTCGGTGCTGCGCACTCGAGCGACATACAATCGGGACGATTGGCTGGTTACTTGCCGCGCAAGACGATCGATACAGAGGGATTCCAATCGGTCTGCCTCCGCATGCCGGGCTGGAAGCCTGAGGCTACACTGGAAGAGATCGCCGAGATCTGGCGGAGAGTCGGCTACCGCAACATCGAGGTGGTCGACCGATCGCTTGCCGACCCCAGGCTACCGGATGCCGACAAGCTCGACCTCATGATGGGGAAGACCATCCTCCTTAACTACGAGAACGAACCGAAAAAGGCGTACGAAACGCTGGAGGAGCTACGGTCGTGGCTCGACACACGGCCAGAGATTGCCCAAGAGGTTCTCTATAGCGTTATCTATTTTCAGGGGATCACTGCGCTGCGTCGCGGCGAGACCGACAATTGCGTGATGTGTCGGGGCGAGAGCTCGTGCATTTTGCCGATCTCAACCGCCGCCGTGCACACAATCCCTACCGGTTCTCGGCTCGCGATCCGCCATTTCACCGAATACCTCGAACGATTCCCCGACGATCTCCAGGTTCGCTGGCTGCTCAACATCGCGCACATGACGCTCGGCGAACATCCGCAGAAAGTCGACCCCAAGTACCTGGTGTCGCTCGAGCATTATCTAAGTAACGAGTTCAACATCGGCAAGTTTCGAGACATCGGCCAGCAAGCCGGGGTCAACCGATTCAACATGGCCGGTGGTGCCGTGATGGAAGACTTCGATAATGACGGACGGCTCGATCTGGCGGTAACAGCTTTCGATCCCGTCGAGCGCATGGCCTACTACCGCAATTCGGGCAACGGCACCTTTGAAGACCGCACTGAATCGGCCGGGTTGACTCAGCAACTCGGCGGCAAGTATCTCGTCCAGACCGACTACAACAACGACGGCCGTATCGACATCTTCATCTCACGCGGCGCGTGGATGGAGTATCCGATTCGGCAATCGCTGCTGCGCAATAACGGCGACGGCACGTTTGCCGATGTCACGAAGCAGGTTGGGCTCCTCGATCCGGTGAATTCCACCAACTCGTCGTGGGCCGATTACGACAATGACGGTTGGCTCGACGTCCACATCCTCAATGAGACGGGCACAAATCGACTGTATCACAACCGGGGCGACGGCACCTTCGAGAATGTCAGCGCCCAGGCGGGCATTGGCGGTGACCCGAGCGATGTGCAAAGGCGCGAACTGGATCGACTACGACAACGACGATTACCCGGACCTGTTCGTGGACAATTTTCGCGGGCATGCCCGGCTTTATCACAACAACCGCAACGGTACCTTCACAGACGTTACAAAGTCGCTGGGTATCGACGGACCACAAAGGGACGGGTTCTCGTGCTGGGCTTGGGACTACGACAACGACGGCTGGCTCGACATCTTTGCGACTTGCTACGAACTATCAGTCGCGGGCGTCGTAAAAGGCCTGATCGGGCAGCCCCACGGTCTGACTATCGAATCGGCTCTTCCACAATGTGAACGGCCAGCGCTTCGAGGACAAAACCAAGGAGGCCGGGCTGGATATGATCTTCGAGACGATGGGGTGCAATTTCGGCGATCTCGACAATGACGGCTTCCTCGACTTCTACCTTGGCACCGGCGATCCCGACTTGGGTGCTCTCATGCCCAACCGGATGTTCAAGAATGTGGACGGCAGGCGATTCGCCGACATCACCGCGTCATCGGGCACCGGCAACCTCCAGAAAGGACACGGCGTCTCCTGCGCCGATTGGGATCGTGACGGCGATCTCGACATCTTTATCGAGATGGGGGGCGTTTCCAACGGAGACAAGTACCACAATATCCTGTTCCAAAACCCTGGCCAGGGGAACAACTGGTTGACGGTGAAACTTGTCGGCACCAAGAGCAACCGGGCCGCCATCGGCGCCCGGATCAAGGTCGTGACGGCTGCGGAGCAGCCGCTCACCGTCCACCGGCACGTCTCATCCGGCAGTAGTTGGGGGGCCAACCCCCTAGAGCAGCACATCGGCTTGGCCAAGGCCGATCGGGTTGCGACCCTCGAGGTCCACTGGCCGACCAGCGGGACGACCCAGGTGTTTCACGACATCCCCGCCAACCAGGCCATCCTCGTGACTGAGTTCGAGGACAAGTACCAAAAGCTCGACTGGAAGCCGATCCCCCCGCCGAAATGACCCTGGAGCGTGACGCCCCGCACGGGACGGCAACACCTCTTCGTTAATCAAGACGGGGGCCGATTTTCGACTTCAGTCGTTATTTTGGTGGCACGAACCGTAACTTGGGCTGCGAACGCTATTCAGACTTACCGGTTCCTGCTGGAAGAGCGCCAGTGGTTGTTCCGCCGTCTTGCTCGGTCGTTGCCATGAGTCTGTGATAATTGGCTTGGCCAGGGTTTCCTAGTTTTTGATAGTAATCTGCCAGCAACCGGTGGGTTGGGCCATGGCGTGGTTCCGTTCGAAGGATCTCCGCTGTCCAGTTCAATCCTTCCTGCGTATGGCCGTTCTCGAGCATCCACTTGGCCACCTCGAATCGCACGGCCGGGTTGTTCGGCTGGCCGCGCAGGCTCGTTTTGAGCTTTAAGACACGCTCTTGCTCCTTGCGAAGACGCGCCGCGTGCGCAGTCTCGATCTCCGACCGCGCGTGGTCGCCGGCCAGCTTGAGCGCCTGGGCCCATGAGTAACGAACATCGTATTCATAAGGCTGGATCTCGCAGAGAAGTTGCAGTCGATCGCAGGCTTTTTGGAACCGACCGAGTCGAAGATCGATCTGGCCCAGCTCTTTGAGTGCATCAGGCTGGCGTGGGTCGACCTTGAGGGCGGCTTCGAAGTACTCAGTGGACGTGTCCAGATCTCCTCGCTGGAAGAAATTACGACCGAGGCCGACGAGTGCGGTGGCGTCGGTGGGATTGCGTTCCAGATAAATCCGATACTCCTGCTCGGCGTCATCGAACTGGCGATCCTTGCGTGAGCTCTTCGGCCAGGCCCAGACGCGCTTTGTCCAGACTGGAATCGCGTTCGAGGGCGGCCCGATAGTTCTCGATCAAGATCGCCGGGTCGGCGCTGCCCCGTGTTTCGATTTCGTTGCTCCAAAGATACGGCTGGGGATCTTCTGGTGCCAGCAGCCGAGCACGGTTGATCGCCTTTTTGGCCAGGTCGAGACGATAGCTTGTCAGATAGATCTTTGCCATCTCCTTGGCAATCTCGAGCTTTGGTTCGCTCTCTTGGCGAAACGCCCGTTCCAGGATCGGCTCGGCCTCATTCACCCGGTTGGCCCGGGACTGACAGATGGCGACCAGGCACGCGATCCGATCCGGGTCGAAGCCGAATTTTTTCGCCTGTTCAATTGCCTCGATCACGCTGTGAGGCTGATCGAGCGCCAGGGCCAGCCAACCCTTGTAGTAATAGGCTTCGGCCGATCGTGGCCTCTCGGCGAGCCAGCGCTCTAAGGGCTCACGCGCCTGGTCGTAATGTCGGGCGGCGAATGCCTTCCTGACAGTTCCTGCCAATTGAGAAACACGGTACTCGTCAATCGCAAAATAAATTGCGATGGTCACAGCGGCCAGAACAGCTAGCGCCACCACCCACGTGCGCACCCGATGATTTGGCACAGTTTCGACAGCCGACACCGTTCGCTGCTTCCCACCCACGCGGATCGCTCACCCTTGATTGAGCGCTTCGTATTTCGGTTCGAGTACCGTGCATCTGCGATCGATCCACAGTCCGAAGCAACCCTTGTCGATCATGTTCGATCTCGCCTTCGCGGACAAGAGGAGCGAACGGGGACGTTGCAGTTGTCGGCCCAAACGCCAATGGCGGCGTCCCCACGTTGGGAGATCGCCGCCATTGACTACTTGATCGTTTCGAATCAACCGAACGCGATCGTTCGGTCAGTCGCAAGTCAGGCACGTCGGGACGGCCACCGGGACATAGGTGGTCTGCTGGACCGCGATCTGCCGCGGAACGACACGGGCCACGCATCGGTTGATCGTGACCGGAACCTCTTCGGGCACAGATACCGGCACCTGACGCGACGCGGTCTCGGCGACCATGCGGCACGTCGTCACGGGAACGCGTTCCACCCGCTGTTCGGCGACATACTCGCATGTGGTCACCGGGATCGGTTTCGACGCGTTCCTCGGCCACATACTGGCATGTGCGCACTTCGTAGGGTTCCACACGCTCTTCGGTGGCGTAAGAGCAGGTGGTGACGGGGATCGACTCGACCCTCTCCTCGGCGACCATTTCGCACGTCCGGACCTCGTACGGCTCGACACGCTCTTCGGCTACGTATGAGCACGTGGTGACGGGGATCGACTCGACGCGTTCCTCGGGCACGTAGCGGCACGTGCGAACCTGGTAAGGCTCGACGTGCTCCTCGGACACATAAGAACAGGTCGTGACGGGAATTGACTCCACGCGTTCCTCGGCGACGTAGCGGCAGCTGGTGACCGGCACCTGCCGCACCATCGTTTCGCGGACGTAGCGGGTTTCGGTGACGTTGCGCACGACCGGCCGCGACACGAAGACACGCTGGCTGACGACCCGCGGCGGGCACTGGACGGCCACCGTGGCGGTCACTCTTCGCCGGTGAAAGCAGCCGAAGAGCCCGCACGAACCGCAACCGCCGTCTTCGACCGGGACGCGGACCTTCTTTTCGACGATCGGACCGGGAACCTCGGTATACTGACGCTCGTAGTAGCCGCACTCCTTGACCTCCTGGCGGACGGTGGTGACCGGCCGGCAGACGGTGTACGGCTGATCGACCATCGTCGTCTCGTAGACCGGCTCGCATTACAGTGTAGCGCCGCTCGCGGGTCGACGTCTGGTACACCGGCTTCGAGACCGAGTAACGCCGCTCGCGCTGCTCGGTCTGGTAGACCGCTTTCGTGACCGTATAGCGTCGCTCCTGGTTGACCGTCTGATAAACCGGCCGCTGAACGGTATAACGGCGCTCAAGCTGCTCGGTTTTCATGACGGGCTTGTACACCGTGTACCGACGCTCCTGGTTGACGGTCTGATAGACGGGCTTCATCACCGTATAGCGGCGCTCACGGTGCTCGGTCTGGTAGACCGGCTTCATGACGCTGTAGCGTCGCTCGTGTTGACCGTCTTGTACACCGGCTTTGTCACCGTGTAAGGGCGTTCGACGTACGAAGTCTCGGTCACGGGCCTCATGACGGTGTAGTTTTCCGTCCTGTAGGCCATGCGATACCGCGTCTCCATCACGGTGACGGGCTCGTTCATGTAGACGGTCTCATAGACGGTCTGGTAGACGGTCTCCACTCGGGGGGCCAGCGACACCACCTCGCACTGGGTCGCGATCACCGGCGCGGGCGTGCAGCTATGGCACGCACCCCCTCCGTAAGTCGCCCAGGCCGGTGCGGTATAGCCCCCCAAGAGCAAGAACGCCGTGACCGCAGTGGCGATCAGACGCTCGACTTTCGTGGACTTGAACATGCATGACTCCTCGGCGGATTCTCGGGCATCCCTGTCGCGATTCGCCAATCGTTGATCAACTCGGCCCGGAGGAGTGCGCGCGTTCGTCCCTGAGGTCGCCCCCCGTTGACTCGACTTCGAAAAATCACCTCTAGCTCAAGAAGCATCAGCTTGCCAGTCGATCATACTGGATACAGGCTGATCCGATAGAATTTCACTTTGAATATATCATGGATAAACTCGCGGTCTTGGCAAACAATTCAGAATTGCTAACCCTCAAGTTCGCCTTGTGCCGATAAAGCTGAGTTGAGCGCCTCGCGGGTGGCCTGTGATGCCTTGAGCAACCGGTGCGCCATCGGGTTCTTAGTCCTTGGTCTTTTGTCCTTAGTCCTTTGTCCTTGTCGGAATAGTCGCCGGTCCCCAATAGCGAAGTACCCGCGAAATGTTGCAAACTTTACAAGGTCTTCGGCACTTTGGTTCTTCATCGAGGATGACAATCATGGCGCATCAATCGTTCGAGCGGCTGCGCGTTTATCAAATCGCCGAGAAGCTGGCCGACGAAGTCTGGGACATTGTTGTGCGCTGGGACAGCTTCGCCAAGGACACCGTTGGGAAACAGCTTGTCCGATCCGCCGACAGCATCGGCGCGAATATCGCCGAGGGGTGTGGACGCCGGAGTTATCAGGATAATCGGCGCTGTATACGCATAGCCCGGGGGTCACTCAACGAATGCAAACATTGGCTGAGGCGAGCTTTCAGGAGAAAACTGCTGACCGAACGCCACATCCTCGTTCTGAAGCCGTTGCTCCATGAGCTCCTGCCCAGCCTTAACGCGTACTTGCGTTCAATCGGTCGAACCGAGACGCAGAGCGAAGGGCAAAGCTAGCCACGATCGACCTTGACCCAGCGACCTACAGTCACTCACCAAGGACTAAGGACGTTGTAAATTTTGCAAAACCTCGAGCGACTGGCTGCGAACGCTTACCAACCCAGATTTGGTCAGATCGGTGATCTCTTGGCGCAGTGATTCCGCCAATTCGGGCTTGCCATTGGTGACTCCATTCCGCAAGGCCTCGATCGCTTCAAGTTCGATCGATTCAATCTTGTTTTGCTTTTCGGTGGTGCCGGGCAGATCGATCACCTTGTTAAGGTCGGCGGTCGAAAGCATTTCGCGCAGAGTTGGCGCGCCAGCGGGATCTCCGCGGCGGGCCAGGGCAACGGCGGCGTTGTAACGGACAAAGCGGTCTTCGTCTCCTGCAACCCGCTCGCGAAGCATTTGCGTCGCCGACGATCCCCCAAAAAAACCGAGGGCATAGACGGCCATCTGCCGGACCTCTGGTTCCCCGACTGCTGCCGACTCCCCCAAGGCCTTGACTGCCCCGGAGCGTCAAGCGGGCCCTCCAGCCGTGCGGCCTGCTTGGCCAGGCTGGCTGCCGCTGCGAGCCGAATCGGGGTCGGAAACTTGGGAGAAAGCGCCCGTGCCAGCGGCACGAGGGGATCGATCGCTTGTCCGCTCTGCGTCTTGGCCTCAAGTGTGCGGAATGCGCCCAATGTCAAGGCGACATACTGCGTCAACCTCAGGTCGTCGTCATTTTTGTCGAGTTCGTGGGAAAGCAAATCCGCCAGTTCGCCGAGCAGCACCGGGTCGCTGCCGATCTTGGGATCGTGCTGGATCAAGCTGGCCAGCTCGAACGCCAGTCGCCAGTTCGCCGTGGGGGACCGGAGTTGGCGTACGTACTCCATCGCATCGCGTTCGCCGCCGGCCAGTTTGCCAAACAATAGCCAGACAATGATAACCACGACAACGACCACGGCAGGGATCACGAAGAGCTGTATGACGAACCCGGCAGATGGCGGCTCGACCTGCGGCAAATCCGGCAGTGTGGTCGGGTTTCGCTCGTCCAGATTGCTGGACACATTTGCAAAAGACTGGTCTGACTGGTCATGCACTTCGGGCGGGCTCGCTGCAAAATGGAGGTCGCGTCACTTAGCTGTGTTTACCTTATTCTCTCGAACTTAGTTTAAAGATTCGCCGTGAGGCGTCAAGCAAGCGCCTTCCGGCTTGCCAGCCAAAGTAAAAGGGAATGCCTACGAGAATGCTCGCCAGAGCTCTAGCCGAGTCCACGGGACGATCGTGAAATATCGCCAGCGTGAGAAGTAGCGTCAGGATCAGATAAATCGGCCGGTGTAACCGGATATCCCGGCGTGCGGAACGGTCGGGGCAAGTCGGGGCGCCGCCAGCGGAGAACATAAATCGAGCTCATCGCCAGCATCGAGAAAATAGCCAAGCCAACACCTGCGTACACGATGATGGTCTCTTGCGTACCCGTCCAGAGGAGGAGGAGACTGATACTGATCTGAAGTACCGTCGCAATCAATGGCGTGCCTGCTCGCCGGGTAAGCCGAGCGGCAAAGGCCGGGAACTGGCCCGCCTTGGGCCATCGCAAACACGACGCGTGGCCCGATCAAGACATAGACGCTCAACGTGGAAAGGAGCATCAAGCCGAAGGCGATGCTGAGCGGCCATCGACCAACTCGCTCCAAAAAGACGTGTCGCCGCGAGCTGGGCGATAGGTGGCAACTGCTTCAAGTCCCTCGTGATTTGAGGGATCGTCGACAATTTGCGCGAATATCCGCAGCCGATAGCGCCAGCGCGTAAACGACATTGAGGCCGAGGTACAAGCACCGTGACTACCGCGGTTCCCAGCAATATCGCTTGCGGCAGTTTGCGCTGAGAATCCTTAACCTCGCCCGCGAGATACGATGCCGAATTCCAACCCGTGTAGGCATAGTAGATGTAAACCATCGAAGACATTAGGGTCACCGCCAGCTTTCCATCGAGGGGAGTTCGGTCAGCAAGGTTGGCTGAATTACGCCAACCTATGGACAGACCGGACAATGCGAATGCCCCAAGACATATGAATTTGAGGATGGTGATCCACCCCTGCACCTTGGCCGTCCGCCGCCGGCCGGAGACGTGAATTTCAGCGAAAATCACGATAGCGACGGTTGCCAATATGCGTTCCCAGCAGCGTCGTGTAGACGCCTGGCGAGTGGAAAGGTGCTAGGGTGTATTTGGCAAATGCAAACGCCGAGGCCGCGCTGGGGCCGGCGAACCCGATGAAAAACGAGACCCAACCTGACAAGAACGCCGGCAATGGACCATATGCCTCAAATAGATAAACGTAATCGCCCCCGGTTCTGGGGATTGCCGCCGAGAGCTCGGCGAGAGTCAACGCACCGCAGACCGCCGTGACGCCCCCTAGTACCCAGAGGAAAAGCATCCACTGATTGCTGCCGACAAGCGCGACTGTATATCCCGATGTTGTCAGAACTCCGGCGCCGACCATGCCCGCGATCACGACGAACGTGGCCGTTGCCAGCCCAAATTCCGCCGGCATTGAGTCGGGCGGCTCTGCCGATTTTTCTGGTTTTGCCGGCACCTGGTTGAATTCAGTCATCGTGGTCTACCAGCGAAAAATGGAAAAAAATCGGAGTAATGGGTAAAATACCCTGTAATTCGATTAAAGTTCGGTGAACATCTGGAAAGTGGCAGCGAAGTAACCGAAGAATGTCTATCGAGAGGATGCTCGATACACAAACCGGACGGATTTCTTCAGAACGAGGTGACAACGGAGAAGTTAGGGGTTTCCTGTGAGCGAGCTTCGGACCCTGAGAAGAGGCCGAGAACGGTCTCGTGTTCGGTGTGTCCAGGGAAGGCTCTCGATGCTGTTTGGGGACGAAGAGGAGCCGGCGATCACGTGGAACCTCCGACCGTCCCACCGGCGGACATTGCCGATGGCTTCCGTCGTCTTGCAATCAAAGTCCAGTGCTCCGCCTCCCATTTTTCATCCGCTCGCCTATCGAGGCGTCGTGGCCGAATGGCCGGTCGAGTGGCGCGAGCGATGGGGCCGGCGCGCCAATGCACTGGAAGAAAGCGGGCTCTCGTGGCGCGACGCGGAAGCACAGGCGTTCGTGGAGGTTTGGACCGAAATTCGCCGCCAACATTCCGTCGAATCGACAACGCCAAATGTCATGTCATCGGGCCTGGAGAGGAATTGATTGTGGGAGCTGACGGTGCGCTGGTCTTTCTGACCGCGCATCGTCAGCGCGATTTCGATGTCTCGTGGGCCGATGTCGCTTTCTCGAAGCGGAGAAAAAAATTCTCCGCGAGCGGAGGCAGGCTTGGCCATTGGCAGCAGCCGGAAGCCAGCCGCCTCGATCTCATGGCGGAAAACGTCCTTATTGGCCCGCACGTGCTTCAAGACAAATTCCGTGCTTTTACCTTCCACTCGGTCGAAATCAATCACCACGAGCCTGCCGTTCTCTCTGAGTGCCCGACGAATCGATGACAGATTCCTCGCAGGATTTTCCAGGTGGTGATATACATCGCAAAGAAACACCAGGTCGACCGAGGCTTGCGGCAGATTGGTTGAGTACCTGGTTGCCCACCACGGTCACGACCTGTTTCTGGCCCCGTTTGGCAGCCTCCGCGGCGATGTGTTTCAGGAAACCGGGCGAGATGTCGACAGCGTAGACCTTGCCGCGCTGCCCGACCTTCTCAGCGAATAACCGCGTAAAGAACCCCGTCCCGGCACCCACGTCTGCGACCACCATGCCGGGCTTCAACTCGAGCGCCGCCACGATCTCCTTGCGCTTGGCGTAGACCTCTCGGTCGTTCGATTCAAACTTCTTGATGAACCCCTTCAGGTCCGGGTTTTTGAAGGGTTCGTTGATCTTGGGATCGGGCCTGGTTGCTGGTCCGGCCGTTTGTGTCCAGCCGCCGGTCACCGTCAGGATGATCGTAGCCGCACTAACTGACAAGACGATGACAAAACGACGAACGCAGAGTCGATCCATCCTCAAGGCCCTCCTTTTGGCCGCCCGAACATTTTAGTCGCGAGCTATTTTCCCCGGTTCCAGTAGATCCGCACGTTATGAGTGGCCCTTCCGCCGGCGACGATATCCGCTCGGCCGTCGCCGTCCAGGTCGGCAGCGACGGCATCTTCGCAAGCCATGCCGCCGTCGTCGATAGTGTAACGGTCAAATGCCAGGGGGTTCGAGCCGGCTTTGGGGTCGAATACAAACAGCCCGGGTCCGCGCGGACCCGCCGTTCCGGGTTTGTTCGGGTCGCGCTGACCGATGACGAGTTCATCATCATCGTCGTCGTCGAGATTGGCGGTCCAGACGGCGTGCCCCCACTGCAATGGCTCGGCGATCACCGACCGCGACCAAGGTTGCGGGACCGACGGCGCCGACCCATTCTGAGTATGATTCGTGTAAACGACGACCTGATGGCCATGCCACGGCTCGATTGTCGCAACATAGGGCGTGCGATCGCGTAGTCTGCCGATCTTGACTTCACTCGAACCCTTGAACGGCTTGGAATCCTGGTTGCCGGTACCGATACGGGTCTTTGTCCAGCTCCCGTCGGGACTGCGGTCGAGCACGAAAACCCCTTCCCAACAAGCGACGACGATGTCGTCGCGCCGATCGCCGTTGATGTCAACAACTTGGAGGTTGTGCGACCGTGTGCAACGAAGATTCGGCGACTTCGACCGGCCAGATCTCAACGCTGGGATTCCGCCGGAACGTCAAATACGAGCACGCGCACGCCTTCCCCGTCACCCCAGTTTTGACCCTTCGTGCCGCGCCCTTGCAAAGGAACAACCACCAATTGCTTCTTCCCTGTTCCCTTGACGTCGCCCCAGCGCAGGCGGTGTAGAGTGGGCTCCTGGAACCGAATGGGATGAATCTGCCACGTTCCCAAAGCGTCGCGGCCCAACCACTGCAACGTGCTGGGATTCTTGGTGTCCGGCGGGCGCCAGCCGGCTCCGAGCGCAAGATCGATGCGGCCATCGCCGTCGATGTCGTGAGCCTGGATGCATACGTTGTCGCGCGCGGTGGCCTTGCGAATGACGTCGTGTTTTTGCCAGCTTGGGTTTTCATACCAGACAACTGCGTCTTCAGTCACCGCGACCACGTCGGGCTTCCGATCGCCGTTCAAGTCGGCCACGGTCACGGCGTAGCAAACTTGGCCGGCATGCGGGTCAATTTCCTGGGTCCGAAACCGGGTAAAGTCGGCCGCCTGAGACGAGATCGGCAAGCTCATTAGCGTGATGATCGCCGAGATGATTAGACGCATGACCAGCTCCGTTTGGCAGTGGAATCAGGGAAAACTAAGTCCGGGTGTTCGCGGCGGCTTTTGACCGATCGAGAAACGCTGTCGCCGCGTGCATGATGTTTTCCTCAGTGGCGAGGGCGCGGGGGATCTGGGCGGTGAGACGTCCCTCGCAGAGTACGATGATCCGATCCGAGACCGCCAGTAGCTCGGGGAGTTCGCTCGACGTCATGACAATCGCTCGTCCCTCTCTGGCCAGCTTGCGTATCAAGGCGTAGATCTCGGCCTTGGCACCGACGTCGATGCCGCGGGTGGGCTCGTCGAGCAAGAGCACTCTGGGCTCGATCAAAAGCCAGCGCGCCAGGATACACTTTTGCTGGTTGCCCCCGGAGAGACTCGTGATTGGTGCGCCGCCGCCTGCGGTTTTGATCGCCAGCTCTTTGATCGACCAGTTTACGGCATGACGTTCTGCACGCGGATCGATCAACGGGCCGATCATCAGGTCCGGAAGGCGACGAATTGTGATATTCTCGGCCACGGTCATGCGATCGAAAAGTCCCAGAGTTTTCCGGTCTTCCGTGACCATGGCGATCCCAGCCTTGATCGCTTGATCGGGATGCTTAAACTGGACTTCGCTTCCCGCGATTCGGATCGTTCCAGTCGGTTGGAAGGCGCTCGCTCCGTAGATGGCTTCCAGCAGTTCGGTTCGTCCGGCGCCGAGCAAGCCGGCGACTCCCAACACCTCGCCAGTGCGTACCGAAAACGAAATTTCGCGCAAGCTAGGCCGTCCGCTTTCGGGCGGCGCGGCCAATGACAGGCCGAGAACTTCGAGCAACGGCTGCTCACCGATCGCGTGTTGCACGTAATTGAGGGCCGCGATCTCGCGTCCGACCATCCAGCGGACCACTTCCTTCGGCCGGGTCTCCACTCGCGACGCAGTCGCGACGAATTGCCCATCACGGAGGACGGTTATTTGGTCGGCGAGCGTGAAAACTTCATTCATCTTGTGACTGATATAAAGCACGCTGGTTCCAGCTTTTCGCAAGTCAGCAATGACCCGGAAGAGCCGCTCGACCTCCGAATCGGACAGCGCGGACGTCGGTTCGTCCATGATCACGACCGCGGCGTCAAAGGCCAGTGCCTTGGCGATTTCGACCATCTGCTGATCGCCAATCCGCAGATCACCGAGCTTTGCCCCGGGGTCGATCGAGGTGCCAAGCCTTGCGAACAGGGCCCGAGACCGATCTGCCATGGCACGGTTATCGAGCCACCTGAGCCTGCCGCCCCACGTCTTTTCACGACCCAAAAAGATATTGTCAGCGACTGTGAGCTGGGGAACGAGGTTGAGCTCCTGGTAGATGATCCGAATGCCCGAGTCTTCTGCCTCGCGCGGTCCCGAAAAGCGGACTGGCCGGCCGTTCAAGCGAATTTCGCCGTCATACGCGACGATCGCACCCGCCAAGATCTTCATCAGCGTGCTCTTGCCCGCGCCGTTTTCGCCGCAGACGGCGTGGACCTCGCCCGCTCTGGCCGTCAACGACACATCCGAAAGCGCACGCACGCCGCCGAAATTCTTGGCAATGTGCCGCATCTCGAGCCGGGGAGTCAGCTCGGGAAGAGCGGACTCAGCGGGAATCGGCAGCTCGGTCATCGGAGGTGGGGTCGATGAGGGGCATCGCATAATGAATCTGCCGCGCAACCTCAATGAAGCCGACCGACGGATAAAGGTGCTGGCCGACCGCGTTTTGCTCCAAGGTTTCAATCTTGGCCACAGTCATGCCTGCTTCTCGAAAATGAGCCAGAGCGTGCTCGAGTAACCTGCGTCCGAGTCCTTGACCACGGGCTCGAGAGCCGACAACCAGATTATGAATCCAGCCGATCCGCGTGTCGAAGTCGCACTGCATTGTAACGTAGCCGATGATCTGACTGGTTTCTCTCTCAAGTGCGACGGCCAGCGCGGCCCGGTAGAAGTCGATGTCGCGGTCGACGTCGCGAGCCTTGCGCCACTTCCACCCTTTGCCAGCGACTGGACCCAGTCGATCGTCGATGTTGTGATCGATGGAAACGCCTTCAAAGCCAGCGACTGTCAGATCGCGGATGATGGGTCTGTCGGCTTCTCGAAATGGCCGAATTTCAATGTCCATCGTGCGTAATCTTCGTCAACCGCGGGCCACCAGAAACGCGACGACCGTTCCGCCTCGCCTTGGCATCCCGCTCATGGTACGCCCACACGCGGGACCCGAAAGAGGGTTGTCGCGCTCGTACGTCCGGACCGGCGCCGGACTCATCACGGTCGATTGCGGCCGCCGTGAACACCGCATAGGATAGCACGTAATTCATTGCCACGAGGCACGTGGTGCCCGTATATGGAAGCAGCCCGATGTCGACCGAGATCGACTTCACGGATACCTACACATGCCCGCATTGCCGGGCGGATCTCTTTTACGGATCAAATGGCTGGTCGGGGTGGCAGCGGTGCCCGGTCTGCGGGCTCGCTTCCCTGCCGCCGGAGCGAGTAAGTCATCACTGGGCTCTCAAGAAACGAGTCGCGTCCGACGCGCCCCAAGTGGTTATGGAGCCTAGCGACCCAAACGAGGACATCCCATCAAATGCCGACGCCTCGAGGATGCAATTGACTGGCCGGTCAATGCACACAAGCCCAACACGCTTGATTTTCAAAACGGGATTGCTCGCATCGATCGCTCTGACGTTTGTCGCTTTCCTCGACCATAGAACGACCCAATCGGTTGTCTTCGGCTGCTTGTTTGTTGTTTTTCTCCTGCTGGTCTTGCGCGGACCCGGAAGCCGCCCGTCTAGCTCTGAGCTCACGGCGAAGAACGAGTGACGGCATCGCCATCGATCGAGCGAGCCGACCTGACTACGTCCGGCGACCGTGCCGGCCTTGAGGTCGTGGTTCCCACGGTGCGTCCCTTTCTCAGGCGGACCATGCGGTTTTCCGAGCGGACGACAACGGTGGACAGATTGTGCGACTCCAAAAGCATGCGTAAGCTCTCTCGCGAGGCAAAGATGCCCGAACGCTGCCCTTTCACGAGCTCAGCATGCCCAATGCACACTCCGACGAGCTCACCATTAGCCAGAAAAAGACCGCCACCGGATCGGCCGTGCTCGGGAATTTTCTCCGTGATCAAAACGCGGCGAGGGTCTCGGCTGTCGTTGAACTCAAACGTCGCCAGCTCAAGAATTTTCGTTCGCCAGCTCGTCAACTTGCTTCCTTTGTCGATCCCAATGGACGTGACGATCGAATCGGGCGCGGGCTCGTCTTCGGCACGAGTCAACCTGGCAACGTACGGGAGTGCGCCCATTTTTTCGATCCGCACAACGGCCAGATCGGCGGCAGCGTCGGTTGCGGCGAGCTTTCCTTTGATCGCACGAGGCCAAACCCCATGTGTCGCCGGCATTCGCTCCATGCCGAGGTTGTAGCGGTGAAGCTCGATCAGAACCGGTCCTTCCGCTTTCAATACGTGCGCGGCGGTCAAGATCAGCGTGTCCCCGTCGATCGACGCGATGATCGTACCGCTCCCTTGCAATGTTCCTCGGCGTACCAAGACCGTTGGTCTGTAAGTCCAGTCATCAGCCGGCACGGATTGCCGGCGCGGCGCAGCCGTCTCGCCTGAAAGCCGAGATACCGTTGTGCCGCCCGCGTGACCATCGACGTGTGACGACGACACACCTAATGGGGGACCGTCTGCCGGCGCACAGTTGGATAAAAACAACAATAGCAGTCCACAACCGGCAACCGCGGCGTCGAACCGCGTGCGGCAAGGGTTGCGTGAATCGCGTGGTCTCCGCATTGGCGAGAGCTCCGAGTCTAGCCCTGCGGATCTGATGAACCGCAGTTGAAGGATTTTTGAATCCTACCAAAGACCCTTGCGTGCGTCTTCCGAAGATGATCCAATTCGGAGTCGGGCTCGTTGAATTCTGATGTCTCAAGCGCGGAGCCGCGCTGTGAGACCAGAGCTATTATGTCATTTTGCGAGGTATCAGCATGAAGTTTGTGACGAACCGGATGGCAATGTGCGCACCCACGCTGGGCTTTACTCTGGTCTTGATTCTGGCGATCGGCACAGGTCTCAATATGAGTTGGTGCGACCGCGGCGGGCGACGCCAAGTCGCAGGCAGAGCTGATCAAACCGTTCCTGGGAACCTGGGCATCGTCCGGCGACGGCCTTGACGCCACGTGGACCTTTGAGAGCGAGAAAGTCAAGGCGACCGTTGCCGGAATGGAATACACCTGCAAGGCGAAGATAGACGCCGATGCCAAGCCGTTCGCGACCATCGACCTCGTCATCGATGACGGTCCAGAGGAAGCCAAGGGTAAGACCTCCAAGGGCATCTACAAGATCGACGGTGAAAAGCTCACATTGTGCGTGTCGACCCCCGGTAAAGATCGGCCCAAAGAATTTGCCCAGGTAGATGATGAAGCCTACCTTTTCGAGCTCAAGAAAGAAAAGAAGAAGGATTGAACTGATTTACTCCAGATTCCCTTTTTGAGATCTACAGCATGATCTGGAACAGGGATTCTGGAACGTGGGATCTGGATTCTAAGATCCGCGAACATTTCTCCTATGGGTGTCGGCGGCGATAGATCTGCACATCGCCGCGAAGCTCGGCTCGATCAAACCAGCGCGCGGTGATCGCATCCAGCGCCGGATCCGTCTTCCAAACGACGACGACGTCGATGGAATCCGCGTGCTGGGCGAGCAGCTTTTCCCAGGCGCGACCACGTTCCGCCGCTTCGCGAGGATCTTCATGAAGCGAGATCCACTCGAGATCGTTCGGGTAGGGTCGATCGATTCCTGGTTGAAACTGCACCGGGAAGTAGTAGTGCAGCGTCTCGTAGTTGTTCCAGATCACATTGCCGGTGCCTACCCCCAGCCAGTTGACCGCGTGCAAGAGCGGATTGGCACGAAATCGGCTGCGCGTCGCAACCAAGAGTGCCGCGATCCTCTGGCCCTCGCCGACCGATGCACGGGCGCGGATGATTTGGCCCGCGGTTCGGTCCGAGTAAAGTGCGTAATCCCAAACAATTGCCGACTGGAGGGCAACGGCGGCCGCCAACGCCACGGCCGCAGCTCGTCCCCACCAGCGCGACAAATCGAAGTCGAAGATCGGCACGATTGCGACCAAACCCAAGAGGACGATGCGCTGTGGCAGATAGAAACCGTGAGCCTCGCCAAGCGAGTCAGGTCCGACAGTCCCGCAGGCAATCAGAATCGCAGCCAGGGAAAACCAGCCACGCTGGTTAGTTTCGCTCTGAATGGAAAACCCCGCCCATATGCGTCCGTACCACCAGAGTATGAAGGCAATGGCCAACCAGATTAGTGGCGCGAACAATATCAACTGCGGGGCTGAATAGTCCGTGAGCGGTAGCCCGTCACGAATCGCCAGTGACAGCGGATCAACCCACTCGAGCCGTCCCACCCACGACCGCGGCGTCGCAAGTTCAGGCAGAACCTCCCACAGTGGGAGCAAGGGTGCGCGGTGCGTCGCGATCCGCATGTAGCAGATGCCTAGAAAAATGACCGGAAGAAACGTTAAAGAGGTAAGGGCAAGTCGCGTCATGCGCGGGTAGGCGTGACTCTTCCCATCCACACCGCGCGGAGCCGCGACCGAGAGCACCAGTAGGCCGACGACGGTCAACCCAAGGCTCACGAGATGACAGAAGTAGCCGAACGTCAGAAGCGCAGCGAGCACCGCGAGACGAGGCAGCGTCAACCGATCGCGAGCCGGCCACCAAACCCCGAGCGTGATTGGAAAAAGGCATGCCCCGAGTATGAAGCTGGTAAAGCCGAAGAGCCAGGCCATGTTCATAGACAGGATTGAGGCCAAGAGCGCCGCGATCGAGAGATCGCGGCCGCCTGCCACCCGCCATCTGAGCCAGAGGATTGCGAGGGCAAAGCCCACGAGCGTCACGCTCGTCATGATTCGATCCGCCACCCACGCGGGTAGCCACGCGACGAGAGCGGCCAACGTGACTGGCCCTGCCCAATTGGGAATCAGTTGCCAGCGGACCGTATAGAAATCGGGCCACGGTGAGGTTCGATCGAACCCACCAACCGACGACGCGAGGATTTCGGCATTATAAACGTGAGCGGGCCCGTCTTGAGTCACAAACCACGGAACCAACCAGATTGCAGCGACGGCCGGAGCTAGCGCGAGACCCAGAACGAGGAGTGCGGGTCCGCCCGCACCCGGGAATGCCTCAGACGCCTTCGAATGAGGGCCGTGCTCGTCTTGCTGGAAAGGATACAGGCGCAACGGTAGCGACACCCTGGGTTGCGTCCCCATGCTCACCGGTCGAGGGAATCAACGACCCAGATCATGCCATTTCGCGTTCAAAAAAGCCAACCCGGACCGTTCGGCCTTGAGCGGTCGGCCTCGGTTAAGAGGTCTGCCGAGCAAGACCGAACGATCCGGGACTGGGGCGTAACAAACGGACTGACGACCGCCTTACAGGGGTTCGGTCGCAGCCGCTGGTGTGCGGCAAGGTCCAAAACTTACGCGGCATCGACCGACACCGGGCAACACGGGCCCGGCCTGGTGTTAACGACACTATAACGCGCAAATTGTACCAGCGTCGAAAAAAATGACCGGCCCATCATTCAGAGTTCTCGCGACTGTGTGTACGCCGACCGGTTCGGAGTCTGGTTACTAATGGCGACTATCGGGAACTCCTTTCTATTTCTACTGTATCTCGGGCTTGACGAATTTTAACCGGTTTTGTGATATCCTCTTCCGTCACGGAGGTTCACACGGAGGAAGGATGTCATGGAACGGCGATTTGAAGCGCGGTTGGATGAGATGATGGAGCAAGCCGAGGTTTCTCCCGAGCTGCTCAAGGATCTGTTGCCTCGACTGAATCAATTTCGTCGTGCCTTTTGTTGCAGAGCTTTTCGGGAGCCTCGAACAGAAACAGCATGCCCTTGAGTACATGACCGGCTTGGTGTCTGGGCTGGAGCGCAAGACAGGCGAGGGGATCGCGTACCTGCACGATCAAGAACGGCAGGGAATCCAGAAGTTCATCGGATATGTGCCTTGGGATCATCAGCCGTCTGCTCGCACCCTGGCGGGCCAGGTCGGCCAGGAGCTTGGGCGAAGCCGATGGCGTGATCGTGTTCGACCCCTCGGCGTTTCCCAAGAAAGGAGACAAATCGGTGGGCGTCGGCAGGCAATGGTGCGGCCGCTCGGCAAAGTTGAGAACTGCCAGGTCGGGGTCTATATGGGTTATGTGACACGGAAGGAACATGCGATCGTCAATGTACGTCTTTATCTCTCCTGAAGAATGGGCGAAGGACAGTCGGCGTCGCGAGGAAGCCGGGATGCCCAAGACGATCAGATTTCAGACTCGCCATCAACTGGCGTTGGAGATGTTGGAGGAATGCGGAGGGGACCTGCCGCACACTTGGGTCGCGGGCGACGACGAGATGGGCCGTCCCAGTGGTTTTCGGCTGGATTTGCGTACCCGCGGCGAACGGTATCTGCTTGCGGTCCCCTCGAACACGCTGATCCGCGACATCGACGCACCACCGCCGGAGTACTCGGGACGGGGTCGACATCCCAAGAATCCTTTCATGCGAGTGGATGACGTGGTGCTCGATGCTGCCCGAGGATGCCTGGACCAAGATCGATGTGCGGGACGGGGAGAAAGGACCGCTGGTGATCGAAGCCGTGAAGTGTCGGGTGCAGGCACGGACCGAGACGGGTGGCACAGGTCCGGACGAGATACTGTTTGTGACCCGGGAACGTCAAGCGGATAACACCTACAAGCATGATTACTATTTGTCGAATGCGGACGCCGACGTGCCGCTGGCGGAATTCGCCCGGGTGGCCAAGGCGGCTCATCGCATCGAGGAATGCTTCGAGCGAGCCAAAGGAGAAGCCGGCTTGGCGGACTATCAGGTGAGGAACTGGATCGCCTGGCATCATCACCAAACCCTGTCGCTGCTGGCCGCGTGGTTCCTGAACAAGGAGACGCGGCGGGGAAAAAATACAGACCCCGGCTCTGACGTTTCCGCAACTACGACAATTGATCGGCGGGCTGATCGACGCTTACTTGCAGACGAATCTGCCCGCTTCCCTTTGTCGCCGCAGCACCCGTTGGTTGCAGCGCAACGAACAAGCAAGGTTTTACCATTATCGTTCGCGTAACATCTTACCGCCTTTGAAGAACCAGCTCAGAACCTGAAGATACAGTAGAACTATACTCAAGACTCCGGGATTGTACGCTACCTCCAATGCCGTAGGATTTTCCGGCGGCTGGCGCGATGAGCATGGGATTTGCGCATGTGCGAGCTCAACGCCAACGACGGTCACTCGGTAAGGCGCCATCGCCAGGTGCTCGCGATCGCGTGTGGAGTTTGGGTGCTCGCCTTCGCGCTTCAGGTGCTCCCGCCGGGTCGGGTTTCGTTGCGCGGCCTGCCGATGATTCCCCTGCCCCAAGTGTGCTTTTCGCGGACTTGGCTCGGCCTCAAGTGCCCCGGGTGTGGTCTGACGCGTTCGATCATTCAGCTTGCTCAGGGAAACTGGCAGGCTTCCTGGCGCGAGCATCGGCTGGGCGCACTTCATAGCGCTATTGATCACGCTCCAGATCCCTTACCGGATCGTGGCCCTGCGCCGGCCGGACCGGCCGCTGTTCACATCCCGTTGGCAGGCTGCTCTTGGTTATGCTCTAATCGCTCTTCTTCTGGGGAATTGGCTCGTAGATCTGGCGGAAGGCCGCGTTACCGCTAGCGAGCCGTCAATCTTTGAGAGCGAAGCCGATGTCCGAATCGATTGCGCTTCCCGAGACAAATCCCTTGCGTGAAGCATTGCCGCGGACGCGCGTACCCGAGCCGTGTGCCGTCGTGCTGTTCGGAGCGACGGGAGATCTCGCACACCGCAAGCTGATGCCGGCGCTGTTCCAACTTGCGCGGCGGCAATCTTCCCTCCGAATACGCCATCGTCGGCTTCGCCAGGCGCGATTGGACCGACGCCGACCTCCGCTCCGCATACGAACAGACGCTGAGCAAAAGCGGCGGCGCTGACTTTCAAGAGGTTTGGCAACAGTTCGCCAATCGAATCGTTTTCTCGCCCGGGACCTTTGATGATCCGGCGTCGTACCAGACGCTGAAAGCAACTCTCGATCGCGTCGATCAGACGCTAGGCACACAGGGCAACCGGATCTTCTACCTGGCGGTCGCTCCCGAGTTTTTCGCCACAATTATCAAGGGCTTAGGTGAAGCGGGCCTGATCTATCCCGGACACCAAGACCGCCCTTGGAGCCGCGTCGTTATCGAAAAACCATTCGGCCATGATCTCCAGAGTGCCCGCGCCTTAAACCGCGATGTCTCGGCCGTACTCGATGAGAGCCAGGTTTATCGCATTGATCACTATCTCGGCAAAGAGACCGTGCAAAACATCCACGCGCTCCGGTTTGGCAACACGATTTTCGAGCCGGTATGGAACCGGCGCTACGTTGCCTCCGTGCAGATCACGGTCGCTGAGGAGGTGGGCATGGCGGGCGGCAGAGGAGCGTATTACGACACTGCCGGCACCATCCGCGACATGGTTCAAAACCACATGATGCAGTTATTGAGCCTGGTCGCGATGGAGCCTCCTGTCGACCTGTCGGCTGACGCCGTGCGCAATGAGAAGGTCAAGGTTCTCCAGGCCCTACCGCGTTGGCGGCCGGAGGACGTCTTTAAGAACGTAGTCCGCGCCCAATACACGGCCGGCTCGATCCAGGGAACCGAAGCGCCCGGATATCTCCAAGAAAAAGGAGTCGCCCCCGATTCCAAGACCGACACATATGTGGCAATTCGGCTCGAGCTCTCGAACTGGCGATGGGCGGGCGTGCCCTTTTTTCTGCGAACGGGCAAGCGCTTGCCCAAGCGGGCGACCGAAATTGCCATCCAGTTTCACCGGCCGCCGACCGAGCTTTTCGAGGCCGAGCTCGCCGGCCAAAGCGGAGCCAATCAGCTCGTCCTGCGCATCCAGCCCAACGAAGGAGCGAGTCTGACCTTTGAGGCCAAAGTACCTGGTTCGCGCAGGCGCTTCAAGAAGTACGCATGGATTTCCGCTATGGGACGGCGTTCGCTGTCCCTCCGCCGGAGGCCTACGAGCGCTTGCTCTTGGACGCGATGCTGGGAGACCCCACGCTTTACACCCGCACTGACGAGGTCGAGAGCGCCTGGCGGTTTATCACATCGATTCTCGATGCCTGGCAAGCGCCGGCGACTCCGCCCCCGGTCAATTACGTCGCCGGCAGTTGGGGACCTCAGGAGGCCGACGCGCTTATTGCCAGTGATGGGGCTCGATGGCGAAGACTCTAGAGTTGCCGTGTTTAGAGGCAAGGCCCATTAGCTCTGATTGCATCATGATGAGTCAAAGTAACGGATCAACGTAATGATTGAATCAACCGCGACCACTGACTCGTTCCTGGACGGCCAGGGCATCCCGGTCGATCTACCGAACATCGAGACCGAGCTGTCGAAGCTCTGGGGGCCGGCGGCCGAGCAGATCGGCGGGCCCGAGCTCGAAAACCCCAACGTCACCCGCATCGTACTCGCCAATCTGGTGGTCGTATCCTTCGACCGCGACTGCCAGTCGTTACGGCCGGTGCTCGAGACCGTAATCGCGCGATTCCCGTGCCGTGCGATAGTCGTGCGCCGCTCCGACGATCCCGAGCGGCGTATCAATGCCGAGGTGTCGGCGCTTTGTCACTTGCCGGCGCCGGGGCTGCCCCAGGTCTGCTCCGAGCGGATTTTGCTGCGGGCCGGTCCGCAGGCGATCGACCTGTTACCCGGCGCCGTCCGTCCGTTGCTCGAGGCCGATTTGCCGATGGTCCTCTGGTGGACCAGCGATCCTCGGAAACATGAGCACCTGTTTCACGACCTGGCCGACGAATCCTCGCGCCTCGTCCTCGACCTGCCCGATCCCGGAGCCGAAGCCGACGCCCTCAGGCTCGGGCTCGAACGCAGCCTGTGCCCGAGCAGCCGCGACAGTGCTTGGTTTGGCCTGGCCCGCTGGCGGGAGCTCGTTGCCCAATTCTTTGATCCGCCGTGCAACCCACACAGTTTAAAACGCATCAGTGCTCTGCATATCGAGGCCCTCTCGCCCGATTCTGCCCTTCCGCCCCGGATGGCGAGCTGGCTGGCGGCGTGGCTAGCAGGCCAGCTTGGTTGGAAGCCGCAAGGCAAGCCCTTAAATACCGCGAATGACGCCGGGAGTGTACTCAAAGCCAGTCTGCTCGGGCCGGCCGGAGAGATCGCCGTCACGATCACGACGCAGCCCCTGCCTTCCGGCGTGCCCGCGACACCCCGGCTCACGGGGGTCACGATCTCAACCAAAACGCCGGAAGGTCCTGAGACCTTTCGGCTCAGCCGTCCCACCCCCGACTCACGGTCCGTCCGTGTCGACGCCCGGGCGTTCGACTCTTGCTGCTTGCCGCGCATTATCGACGCCCCAGAGCTCGATCCGGCTCGGCGCATCGCGGCCGCTCTTGAATCCTCGCGCCTTGATCCGCCCTTTCATAACGCCCTGCCGATCGCCCTTTGGCTGATGGAATACGAGCAATCCTGAGGACTCCGTTTCCAACCCTGTCCGACACGTGGACGCTGACCAAAAGACCGATCAGGGCACACGCCGGGGCCGGACACCGGCTCGCCTGAGCGTGCCATCGAGCCGCCGCGACAGCTCCGGCAGGTTGTGGCTGGGAACCTCGGGGTAGAGATGATGCTCCAGGTGGTAAGTCAACTCGAGGAACAGCGCCGGAATGATTCGTCCTCGTAGTGTGTGGGTCTGGGTAAAGGGCGTATCGCCGTAGTGACGGTGCGGCAGGTGCACAGTGAGTAGTGGGTAAACCCAGCTACCGGCGATTACCAATGCGCAGTACAGCAGCACCGCGGACGTCACAGGCAGTAGCCATATTCCTATGGCGATCACGCTCACGGGCCAGACAGCCTCGGCAATCAGCCAGCTTCTTTGGGCATTTCCAGGTTTACTTTGTGATAATGCCCAACACCAGAGCCGGGGCAGGAAGAAAGGCCCCCACAAGATTGCCCCAGTGAGAGTCAGCCGGGCGGGGTCTCCCTCCGGGTCGCCAGGCCCGGGGAACACGCGGTGATGCCGCAAATGAGTTGCTCGGTAGGCATGGCCACTCTCCAAGAGCACCGCACCCATGGCCAACAGCGCCCAGTCCGTTTGTCGGCGCGACAGGCCGAGTGACCCATGGACAACATCATGGGTGACCGTCACCACGGCGACGAAAATCAGGAAGACCAGAAAAGGTGTTGACCACCACCAGCGGGCGTCTGCCGCGAGCCCGTAGGCAATCAATCCGATGATCGGTCGCGCAGAGCGCCAGCCGCCGCTGGCGCGGCGATGTTGCCAGAAGATCGTCGCCGAGCGAGTCCAAGGCGGGGATGAGCGGCTCAGAATGAGTTGCAGTGCACACGAACTGCGCCTCCTACTGAGGCAGTGGCCTTCGCAGGCACAAAGCGATAACGGCCCGCTCGACTGATTACGCCCTCGGCGACGAGCCGGCTACCGAGGCAACCGGCGACGGTCCCAAGTCCAGGCCAGGTCGTATCCCCTGCAACCCAGTATCCAGGTATGCCTAGATCGTGTGGGATCGCGTGCTGGTTCGCATTCGCGAGAGTTTGGCGGACACCCCCGACGGCGCCGCGGGGTCGGCGCGTGTACTTTTCATATGTCCGCGGGGTTGCAACCTCGTAAACAAGTGCGTCGCGGCCCAGCCCGGGATACACGCGCCGTGCCAGCGCAATCAAACGGTCACCAATTTCCCGCTTTCGCGTGAGATAAACTTCAGGGGCGAGTCCCTCCCAGGGCGCGAGCTCGCAGTGCGTCGAGATCATGACAGCCCTATGACCGGCCGGCGCACTCTCCAGGTCGCCAGGCGCGGAGACCGAGATGAACATGTTATTGCCGACACCGAGCGGTCGGTCATAATCGTACATGAGCTGATGATGTGTGAACGTCTGGTTGTCCACCTCGCGGTCCGGCACGCCCAGGAATATGGCGATCGCACCCCCCTCTGCTGTGGCGTCGCGTCGCAGATAGGGGCTAAGCGCCTGGGCCACCTGCGGCGGACTGAGCTGAGCGGCCAGCCCGGCTGGAACCGTGCACACAATCTGTCGAGCAGCGACGGCACCGCGCCGCGTGGTCAGCTCGTAAGCTCCCTCGTGGCCGCCGACCATAATTACCGGGCAGCCTACGCGCAACTCGCCGCCGATCGCCCGGTAGCGGGCCACGAACCGCTGCCAGAATCCACGCATCCCGCCGCGCGATCGGGTCAAGCCGGCGCCGCGAATGGTGATTCCGAGCGCCGCATTGATCAATGGAGCATCGGCCACTGTGCCGTGAACTGTGTCTTCGACGAGCATTGCCAGCAAACCGACGAGCGCCCGATCACGAATCAGCCCGTACCGTCGAAGCGCGTCGGCCAACGTCCAGTTCACATAACGAACGAGGTGCAGGTTATCGAGTCCCATACGCCGCCCAACGCGGACCGCGTCATCCCAGGACTTGATCGGCAATTTGATCCCAACTCGACTGGCCTTCCAGAATACCTGCGCAAGCTGATCGAGCAGCCGCCAAAAAGCCTGGTGCGCGGGTGTGTCGCCGAACGCGCGGAGCCGCTCTCTCGCCCATTTGTCCGCAGCGCGATGGAGCGTTACCACGCGATCGGGCAGCCACGCAACGTAACCGGGCAGTTGCTCGCCAACCACGGGCGGCATGCCGACGCTTTCCAGCAGTTCGCCCCCGACTCCGCCGGCCTCGAAGTCGACCAAGGTGGTCGCCCCCACGTCAAAGGAGAAACCCTTGCGCCGGAAGAAGCCGGCGCAGCCTCCCGGCTGCCCGTGGGCTTCCAGAACGATGGTTGAAAGCTCGCGCGCCTGCAGCCGCGCCGCTGTGGCCATCCCGGCCATTCCCGCTCCGATGATCGCTACGTCGTACATCGCCGTCCTCCCGATTGCTCAGGTTCACTGGCAGGCACAGTGTTACCCAATAGCAACCGCAATCGCCTTCGCTGGATTAACCGGATCTCTAAAAATATGAGCTGAAGCGCGGAATCTGTAGGCCAACACGGTGGACGCCAACCCTTAGAAATCGATAAAATCCGTCTGGTTTGGCCACCGCCGGGCGCTTCGCAATTCCGAAGTAATTAGAAATATTCGAGAACGCTCGGCGAATTGCGTGGTATCGCCAGTTTGTTCTTGAGATCCAGGCTGCTAAAACCCCGCTTGAAGGAAGGCTAATGCGCTATCTCGCCGCGACATTGTTCGTGCTGGTCGGAACGGCTCAGGCAGCCGATCGGCCGATGATTTTCAATCATCCTGCCATCAGCGCCAAGCAAGTTGCGTTTGGCTATGCGGGGGACCTTTGGGTCGTCGACCGAGAGGGAGGAGACGCGCGGCGTTTGACCTCCGGCATCGGCCTCGAGACGCATCCTGTGTTCTCTCCGGACGGAACACAGGTCGCATTCGGTGGCGAGTACGACGGCAACCTCGACGTTTATGTGGTCCCGATCATTGGCGGAGAACCGAAACGATTGACGTATCATCCCGACCCGGACCTGCCTGTGGCCTGGACGCCTGATGGAAAATCGATCCTATTTCGCTCCACACGTTCGAGCTACGGCCGATTCACCCAGTTGTTTACGATAACGGCGGCCGGCGGGCCAGAAACCGATGTCGACTTGCCGATGGCGGAAGAGGGCAGCTATTCCCTGGACGGCGCGAAGCTCGCGTACGTTCCTTTTACCAATACGCGTCCCTTTCCCGGCCGGTACATGGCATGGAAGCGTTACCGCGGCGGCAGCGCGCCCTTCATCTGGATCGCAGACCTGAAAAGCCTCGACATCGAAAAAGTACCGCGCACGGACTCCAACGATTTCAATCCCATGTGGGTCAATTCCACGGTTTATTTCTTGTCGGATCGCGACGGTCTCACGACCTTGTTTGCGTATGATTTGAAAACCAAAAAAGTGGAACGCGTGTTGGAGCCAACCGACTCCGACATCAAGTCCGCCGCGGCCTGTGCCGACGCGATCGCGTTTGCCCGAATCAACGGTGTCTTTGTTTTTGATTTGAAGGATAACAAAACAAGGAAGCTCGATATCCAGGTTCGCGGCGACCTGCCCGGTGTCCGGCCTCGTTTAAAGAAGGTCGGCGAGAAAATCCACAACATCGGTCTGTCGCCGGCCGGCGCCCGCGTCGTTTTTGAGTCCCGCGGCGAGATCCTGACCGCCCCCGCCGAGAAAGGCGATGCGCGAACCTGACCATGAGCACCGGTGTCGCCGATCGTGACCCGGCCTGGTCACCCGACGGCAAAACGATTGCCTACCTTTCCGATGAATCAGGGGAGTACGAGCTTCATTTGAAACCGCAAGACGGCCTGGGCGATGCCAAGAAGTACAAGCTCGGCGATGCCCCGTCATTTTATTACAGTCCTCGTTGGTCACCCGATGGCAAGCGGATCGCCTACAGTGACAAGCGCAAGCAACTCTGGTATATCGACCTCGATTCGGGTAAGTCGACGAAAGTGGACACCGATCCGACGCCCCTGGTCGGGCCGCCCCTGGCCGAGTGGTCGCCCGACAGCAAGTGGATTGCATATGTCCGTTCGCTCAAATCGCAAGTGGGGGCTGTGTTCCTCTATTCGCTCGAAACCGGTAAAGCCCAGCAAATCACCGACGGCATGAGCGACGTCCGCACGGCCACATTCGACAAGAACGGCAAATACCTCTACTTCCTGGCCAGCACCGATTCCGGTCCCGTATCGTTCGGCAGTATGGCTTCTTTCAACCGCGCCCAGACAAGCGCCGCGTACGTCGTCGTGCTCAATAAGCAAGATCCATCGCCATTGCTGCCGGAGAGCGACGACGAAAAGGAAGGCGCTGCGGACAAGCCGGTCGAGAAATCCGCCGACAACAACCAAGACAAGGAAAAGAAAGACGAAAAGGAAAAGAAAGACCCGCCGAAAGTTCATGTCGATCTTGAAAACATTGACCAGCGGATCCTGGCCCTGCCAATTCCAAACCGGAACTATGCCGACATGATTGCCGGCAAGGCCAACACTTTGTATCTACTCGAAGCGGAGGCGGTGAACATGCCGCGGCGTGGGCCTCCTCCGGGCAAAGTTTTGCACAAGTTCGATCTGACCAAGCGCAAACTTGAAAAGCTCCTTGATGATGTCAATGAGATGGCTGTCTCGAACAACGGTGGAAAGCTCGTCTATCGCGTTGGACCCAAGAACTGGTTCTTGATCGCGACCGATCCTCCTACCAAGCCAGGCGAAGGACGCCCAAGCCCGGCGAAGGAGCGCTCAAGCCCGGCGAAAAAGTGCTCAAGCTCGACGAGATCGAGGTAAAGGTTGACCCGCGCCGAATGGAAGCAGATATACCACGAAACCTGGCGCTTACAGCGTGATTTCTTGTATGACCCCAATGCTCACGGCCTGAACCTGGCGGCTTCCGAGAAGAAGTATGAACCCTTTCTCGCCGGTTTGGGCAGTCGCCACGACCTCAGCCTGCTCATGGAAGAAATGCTCGGCGAACTGTGCTTAGGCCACGTCTACTTGGATAGCGGTGACTCGCCCGAAGCACCGGACACGAAAACGGGCTTGCTTGGCGCTGACTACGCAATCGAAAACGGCCATTACAAATTCGCGAAGATCTATCGCGGCGAAGGATGGAATCCCGAATTGCGAGCCCCCCTCCTTCAACCCGGGGCCAGTGTCAAGGAGGGCGAGTACTTGCTCGCAGTCAACGGCAAAGAGGTGAAGGCCGACAACAACGTCTACAGCTACTTTGAAGCGACGGCCGGCAAACAGACGCGGATCAAGGTCGGCCCCAACGCAGACGGTAAGGAGAGCCGAGTTGTCACGGTCGTGCCGGCTCCAGACGAACGTCTGCTGCGCGGTCTGGCGTGGGTTGAAAACAATCGCAAGAAAGTGGATAAACTCTCGGGCGGGCGGGTCGCTTACGTTTACGTCCCTGACACATCTGCGGAGGGATTCGCGCGGTTCAACCGCTATTTCTTTGCCCAGACGGATAAAGAGGGGGCGGTCATCGATGAACGGTTCAACGGTGGCGGCCAGTTGGCCGATCACATCGTCGACTATTTGCGCCAGCCGTTACGGAACTACCTGACCGGCCGCGCCGGCGAAGGCGAGGCGATGGTTTTTCCCGGCGGAGCCATTCACGGCCCCAAGGTCATGATCATCAACGAGCGCGCAGGCTCCGGCGGCGATTACCTGCCGTACACGTTCCGACAAGCCGGCTTGGGGCCGCTCGTCGGCAAACGAACCTGGGGCGGACTCGTCGGTATCGGCGGATACCCCCCACTGATCGATGGCGGCTCGGTTACCGCACCTCGCATGGGCATCTACTTTCCGAACGGCCGATGGGATGTGGAAAACCGGGGCGTTCCTGCCGACGTAGAGGTTGAATTCGAGCCGAAAGCCGCACACGAAGGCCGCGACCCGCAATTAGAGAAAGCGGTCGAAATCGTGCTGGCGAAGCTGAAAGAGTCGCCGATCACCAAGGTCAAACGCCCGCCGTTCCCCAACTATTACAAGGCTGACTTGAAGGAGCCTGCGGAAGGCAAGTAGGTCGAGATGTCATTAGCTGTTCTACCCGAGTTGATGACCAGACGCGGTTTGAACGGCAGCATCCGTTTAACGCAAAAGTTCATTGACGGGATGAATCGCACTGCACAACTCTGGCCCGGTCGCGTGACGGCTTATCTCGAAGAGAGCGGAAAGCACACGTCGAATCTCGATGAGATCGAAGTGAATCCGAACGACTTGCCGTTTGCCTGCGAGCTCGTCTCGTACGACGATACCCGGATCGGCGCGTTGCTGGCGAAGCACGAAGTTGTGTTGGGATCGAACTCCCACAGGCAGATTCAACTCGTCGCGCTCTGCCGTTCGATCGGTGTGCCGATTCTGTTCGTTTCGGAGTACTCGTTTAAGACGCACTTGCAGATTATCTAAGTGAATTGGCGGAAGGCTCCCGACTGGAAGACGTTGAACGCCGACCTCGAACTAGCGCCCCAACCAACGATCGGAAGGCTGGACGTTGCTTCCGCACCCCGTCACTTTCGTCTGCGACCTTCCCATCGGCTTTCCGGATATTTCGCAGCTCTCCGAGGACGAACTGCTCGATCCCGATTTCTTGAACGACTATCCCGGCGCGGTCGTCAGTTGGGTGTTGAGAACCTACCGTGTTCTGAGAAGCAAAGGGCTGCCCGTATCGCTATCGCCACAGTTGATTCCGGGACGGATCTGTATCGTTTGCCCTTATCGGCTCGGCATCCGCGATTACAGCGTCAATTGCTTCACGGTGGGATGCCGCTCTGATTTTGCCAGGCCGATGATGTGTGACATGACGATTGTTCAGAACAAGGCGACCATCAAATCATCACTTGACATCTTGATGCCGCACTGGCCTCAGCCCGGCTTGATACCTCGGTTAGATGTTCGGGGTTCGCGGGTTGAAACCATGGCATTCAAGGGGCGAAGCTGGAACTTGGACGGTGCGTTCCGCTGTCCACAATTTCTGGCGCGATACTCGGTCCGGAGCCCGCCTTTCGGGACCTGAGGCGATCTTCGCTTGACTATGTCGAGGTGCACACTCCGGTTGAAGTGTTGGATGCTGTCCGGCGATTCAAGTCGCACTCGGCGGAATATGAGCAAATGGTCGCGAACGGTCGAAAACGTGCCGAGGAATTCTCCACCGACGTCATCGCCGGAAAGTGGGTCGAACGCGCTCGCCGGACCCGTGGCTCAGCAATTTGACCGCTGGCTGCAGTCGCGGATGCTCGCACGATTGGCGGCCTTCCCCATCAAGGCGATCCAGCAGAAACTGGCTAACCGAGTAGCCGACTATCATCGACATCACGGACGTCGAATTCTCGTGTCTTTCCGTTCGGAGCACGATCGATGATGATTGTCCCGGTTATCTGCGCCGGCGGTGGTGCTCGGGGAAGTCGATCTCGTACCGCTTGACGAGTGCCTCGACGTCGGACCCGCTCAGGTAGAGCTTTCCCCGGATCGACTTCGACTCGCCCGGCGCCAGGCCGCCGATTCTGAAGTCGGAGTGCAAGCAGTTGGCAACGCCCTGGAACAACTCCTGATACGGCTCCCACGCCATTGCCAGAATCTGCTTGCTGTCCCCGGAGAAGCAGCCGATCAGGCCGCTTGACGGGACAATTTCGCTCAGAGGGCGCGGGTTGACGTCGGCGCGGTCGACGTGGGCCGGGCACCATACTTGGCCGGGCGTATACCTGGCCTTCGTCGCCCACGGTCGCGTCGGCAGCGGTGTCAGCCAGCCATCAACAAAGATGAAACATTTCGGCAGGTACTCCTCAGAGTTCCGCATCGGCTTGACGCCGGTGAACGCGTCGACGCGCACACAGGGCTGCGCCCAGTGGGCCTGCGAGGCCTGGGTCGTTGGGTTGGTGGCGGTCAGGCGGAAGTCGACCTCGTCGCGGCCGGATCGGATGTCGTGGTCGACGATAAACCCATCCTCCAGAG
The DNA here is from genome assembly GCA_963850935.1 of uncultured Isosphaeraceae bacterium. GTDB lineage: Bacteria > Planctomycetota > Planctomycetia > Isosphaerales > Isosphaeraceae > CAWFRS01. The sequence goes on along the minus strand of CAWKNT010000044.1, from coordinate 232,419 downwards.
TGCTGCGGAGTCGAATGCGACGGCCGTCCGGGTCAGCTTGAACCATCTTCGTCGCGTGCGGTATCACGGTCTCGCTCCAGTCGCGAGCGGTCGAACCAGGTCGGCAGAACGCCTCCAGGTACCAGATCTTTACCGCGCCGCCGGGGAGATCGCGACGCCGAACGGTCAGCATGTTGACGGCCCAGGACAAGGTAATCCCTTGTTCGGAAGGGTCCGGGGCGCCGGCCGTGTTCGCGTCAAGCGCCATCAGGCAGAAGACGAGGGGCAGAGACCGCATAGGCATGTCCTCGATGGCAGAGGCCCAGTTGCTGGGGGCTATTTGATAAGAGCTGGTGATCGGCTCGCCGATAAACGCGGCGGAAGTTCGACGCTCCACAACAGCATGCCGGCCGATCGCGAACCGAATCTCAAGTTTTTTCGTTTTCTTGTCTCACCGAGCGGCATCAGCCCCCGCGGGTTTTGGTCTTGTAGCCGATCGCCTGGAGCGCTTGCTCAGCCGCCTGGAGGTGATCGCCCTGCAGCTCGATCTGCCCGTCCTTGATAGTACCCCCCGCGCCGCATGCGTTCTTGAGTCGCCTGGCGAGCTCGCTCAGGTCGTTACCCTCAGCGTCCAGCCCGACAATTACCGTAACGAGCTTTCCCTTCGCGCGCCGCTCGGTCTTTAGCTGCGCGGTCTGCTGTTCTGGCGGAATCCGTTTCATCACCGGGATCGGCGGCGGACACGCGCATTCGGACTCCAGCCGGCCGCAACGATCGCAGGTTGGAAGACGATCCCAGGGGGTCCCGGCGAATAGGCGATTAATCCCGAATCCCTCGCAAGCTCGCAAATGGGCGGATGTTTTATCTGGACGCAGGCTGCTAGTATGTTGTCGTGTTCGAAACTGGAAATCAACAGGGGGTATTCGGCCGTGCAATTCGACTCGGAAGAAATTCTTTCGGTGCTCGACGGCTGCTGTGACAGTTTCAGTTTCCCAATGCTTGACAACGGATACGTGTACCTCGCGGCAACACAGCTAGCGCTGTACCGCTCGGTGACGAACTGGGCCATGGTCGTTGAGGTCTTCGGGTTTTAGCCGCGCGGAGCTGCCCGACGCGTGCATTCATACATTTGCACGCCGACTCCACGACCGCAATCCGCCGGAGAATTATGTTAGCCGAGATGCTTACGAGTACTACCTTGCCAACAATCCGCATAACCAGTCGCGATTTATCTGGCCAATTGACGCAGGTAGTTGGCAAGATTCGGAAAACTGCGAATTCGTCGCCGAAGACGCGACCGAAATCGTACTGCGAGGAAAGGCGCTACCGCTGCCGAATCGCGACGAATACGATCGACGCGGTGTGGCTCTCGAACAGCCCTCGCGCGTTCAAGTCTTCGAGCTCTGCCGCTTTCTAGCCGAGATCGCGCGAGCAGGTGCTTGCAACTCGGCAAGAACGACGCGTGAGTGTGATGCCTGACATGACTCAGGTTTTGCAGCTCGAAGAATGGCATCACCCGGATCTTTGCCACGGCGAGCCCGAGCGGCTCAGAAACATTTCAGCAGCTCGCCCAAGCGTTAGCCACCGGCGACACAAACCTGTATCACCCATCGCGCCTGCCCAATACACATTGGCGCTACTGGCCTGAGGGGGGACGACTGTAGTTTGAGTCAAATGACTTTCGCGACTCAGCCAGCTGTGGTCCCGCCGCCAGCTTTGGTGCGATTCACGGCCGCGTCGCGCACGAAATGCCGGCGTTTTCTGGCTGGGTCGCCCGCGGTCGAAGTACCGAACCCGTTCATGCCAAAATCGAACTTACAGGAGATGCGCAAAGCCGTAGCGCCAGACGTCGGCCGCGTGAGCGGTTGCGCCAGCTTCGATCGGCATCAGCACTTCCGTCTCACTGGCGATGCACTCACGCCGAACAGGTGCCCCAATCAGCAGCGAATCTCTACTTGGCCTCTTGCTTCAAGACCCATTCCAGTACGGGGTCGCGGCCATCCTTAAATTCTGCCCACGACGGAATGATCTCGTGATCGGGACGAATGAGATTCTCGCCGCCTTCGACAAATTTGTAAAAGCGGACCGAATAGCAGAGAGTCAATTGCGAGTTGGGCAACTTCGTCCGTCGGCTCTCCTGGTAGCTATTCGGCTTTTCCCCGATCGGTTGCCCCACGAGGATCGCGGCCGTCTGGGTGCGGAAATGGGCGGCATTGGACATGGCGGCCGAGAACGTCTGCGGGCCAATCAGGACATACAAATGGCCTTTCTGGTTGATGCTGGGCAGTTCGCGAATGGGGCGGACCAAGTAGCGGAGGCCAACCGTGTAATCGCCGCCCCCGTTTTCGCGCATGTCGATAACTAGCTTGGCGGGGTGTTGCTCGCTGACCAACTTGAACAAGTCAGCAGAGTGCTTGCTGAGGGCCTTGTATCTTCGGAAACAGCAATACACTGTGCTTGCCTCCGGCAGGTATGCGTACCAGCAAGTCTCATCGGGTCTCTGGCGGAACAAAGGCGTCTGTCTGAAGACGTCTACCCATTTTATCGTTTCGTTGGGCGCGGCGGCACGGGCCTCAACAATGAACTCACGCCCCGCTTCGTCCGCGAGAGCGAGCTTGGCAATGCGTCGGTCGGGCATGATGCCGTAGCCATGCAGAACGATTCCCAACGTGAGAAACCTCTCGACCCTCGCCTGCGCCAGAAAGGGCGTTTCATCCTGCGGCGTTAGTGTAAGGAGCAGTTCGCGTGCACCCGCGATGGGCGTGTCTTGAATCCGCAGGACACGAGCGCCCAGTGCGGTTCCCAGTTCAGGTGCCACCGCAGTCACCCGGTATTCTTCACCGAACCGCTTGATCTGTAGAGGCAATCTGGCCGTGTCGTCGGGAAACTCTACAAAGGTATGCCCATCACCGACCAGGTTCGCGATCCGATCCAGGCCGACATAGATTTCATCTGCATTCAAGCCGTCGATACGTCGATCAAGCTCGGCCACCGCGGCAACGAAGCGGTCTCGTGATGTGTGATGAAAGGCGTTGGCGTGCCGCGCAGGCAGTTCGTGCGCCAGGAAGCGGAGATCGGCGCGCCACTGCTCCTTCGTCACTCGTGCAAGCGAATCGGATGACGCCGCTAACTTCGCAATGGCCGCCGCGTCGGGCTGTGCATTCACTGATCCGCCAAGTAGAAGGGGTACGAGAACGCTTGGCAGCAACCTTTGTGTGAACAAGATTGCGTAAGCCAGAGGTCTCATTGGATGTCGCGACAACGCCAGCTTTTTCGGGGTCGGCATGCTCAGCCTTGCCTGTGAACATCGCGACATCTCCTTCCCTTCGTTCATGGCCTGGATCCTCTAGATCGGGGTTCACGAGGTTGCCCGAGCTTACTGCGTCACAGCCATGCGGATCAACCCCCGCTCGCGCTATCGATCCATTCGACCCGGAACGGAAAAAGCCACAAGCTTCTGATGGCCATTCGGTCAGCGAATTATACTGGCCGCGGGGAAAGCGAGATTCCGGCCGAGCCGGCGTCGGCTCGACTCGCCAGGAGGCTCTCCCTCCCGGGATTTCTGACGGTGGGCTTTGCACAGATATCTTCACTCAACTCAGGGCAAAAACGTTGAGCGACGGGATCAACTCATCAGGGACGGTTACATCGAATTCCTCCGTTCCAAAGAATTCGACCCCTATTTCCGCAAAATGCATCGCCCGCCCCGGTGGCGCTATATCCTGGCCGTTCCGATGATCTTGAGCCTCGCCGGAGTTGGCGTGGGCCTGGGACTGATCTTGAGTGCGTGGCTGTCAAATCGGAAGAGAAGTCGGATTCGTCAGGAACTGATCGCTGCGGCCGAGCGCTCCATCCCTGTCATTACTTATGCCGTCATGGGCAACACGGCGCTAAGAAGACAAAAGAGCGTGGTCGCGCCTGCGCTCAATCAACGCGGGATTATAGATCAATGGCCTAACCGAGAGGATATCGAGACCCCGCGCCGACCAGTTCCGGGTCATTCGTCAAGTCGAGCCGCAAAGGCGTCATAGACACGTAGCCCTCTTCTACCGCCCAGCGAGTCCGTTCCCTCTTCCGTTTCCTCGATTGGCACGACGACGAACCAGAAGTGTTTTCGACCCATCGGATCCTGACCAGGTACGACTTTCCCGTCGTAGTGTCGCACGGATTGCCGCGTCCAGAACAAACCTTTTGGTTTCCCCTCAGGAAAATTCACGTTGACGAGCGACAGCTCATTCGCGGGCAAAAGTAAATCCAAGACTTGCTGGACTGCTGGCTTTAGAGCCTCGAAGTTTGGCTCGCCCGATGTTACGGGCACGCTCAGTGCAATGCCCGCGCATACCGAGCAAGACCGCCTGTTTGGCGGCGGCCAGCGTCCCTGAATGCCACATCGAGTTTCCCAGATTGCTCCCGAGGTTAATCCCCGACAGGACGACGTCCACCCGCTCCCACAGATGGGCGCCCAGCGCGACGCAGTCGGCGGGAGTTCCATTCACCCGGTAGGCCTCAAAGCCTCGGATCGGGGTGTGCTTATACGAAAGCGGCCGCGACGATGTGATCGAGTGGCCGGCCGAAGACATCTCCACGTCGGGTGCGACAATTCGGACGTCGCCGAATTTCGCCGCCGCCTCGGCCAGGGCTGCGATGCCGGGGCTGTAGATCCCATCGTCGTTGGCGATGAGGATTCGCATTGCCATTAACCTCTCGCAGAATTGTAATTCCGTTCCCCGCTCGGGATGATGACAGTCACTTGCGTTTCTCCAGTATTTCAAGCCCGTTTGGCTATGGGAAGATAAACATGAGGGTTACCCTGATTCACAACTCGATGGCGGGCGGCGATGAGTACCCGTCCATCGATGAAGTCCTGGCGTTGATTCGCGCGGAAGGACACACAGTCGTCCACGAACCGTTGGACGGCGATCACTGGATGCGGGCGCTCGATAACCCGGGCGATTTAGTCGCGGTGGCCGGAGGAGATGGCACTGTCGGCGCCGTAGCCGGCCGCCTCATCCGAAGGCACGTTCCGATCGCCGTTCTGCCGATGGGAACGGCCAACAATATCGCGAAAACGCTTGGACTGTCCGAGATACCACTTGAGCGACTTATCGCCGCGTGGGCGGATGCGCGCCTCATTGGATTCGATGCCGGAGTGGTGAGCGGCCCGTGGGGCACGACGCACTTTGTCGAAGGCGTCGGCATCGGCCTGTTGGCGCACGCAATTTCCCAGCCCGATTTCCGCGAGCTTTTCGGTCTCGCCCGCCCAGATGATCGAGAATCACGAATCGAAACCGGCCTGCGATGGCTGCAAAAGCGGCTCGACGACTGGCCAGTTAAGGCGCTGACAATGACGCTGGACGGAAAGGATTTGTCCGGTGAGTACATCTTGCTGGAAGTCATGAATACCCAGCATATCGGGCCGAACCTCCAATTTGCCCCGGACGCAGACCCGAGCGATGGACTGCTTGATGTCGTGCTTTTCTCGGCCGATCAACGCAAAGAGCTCAACAACTACATCGCGAATCGAATGCAGGGCCATCATGATCCGTTACAGCGGACGGTCCCCAAAGCGAAGCATCTGCAGCTTCGTTGGGATGGCTCCGACATGCATTTCGACGACAAAGCTTGGCTTGATGCCGGCGCCAACTCGCGGCGTCGCCAATGGTCGTGGACGTTCAGGTGGATAACCACGCCCTGGAGTTCCAAGTTTAGGCGACGTGACTTAAGCCCAGAGGCAGCCAGTTGTCGATGCGGTTCCAGACGGCGATCTTCAAGTCCTGGTAAGGGCATTCCAGGATATAGGCCGCTACGCGATGATCAGCTCCGTGCTGTGTCGACACCAGAAATGGGCGAAGTGCTGGACGTACAACGGAACAGTATTGGGGCGGTCCATCAGTCGGTAATCCCGAGCCGGGCCCGTGTCCGAGCGCGTGTCTTCAACCAAGTCCGTAAGCTGTCTGACCGTGGGCATCCTGGCATTTCAACGCTTCCCCGTCCGTTTGGTCAGCCGCTCGAGCGCGCCCTTGGCCTCCTGGGTCATACGAGCGCTTGGCAGCCCGTCAGCCAGGGACACGACCACCTGCCGCGCGTACGCGCGGCCTACCAGCTCCAAGAGCTCGACCGCGCGCAGATCCGCATCTGCCCTGGAGTCGGCACCGAGAGCTTGTCCAGCAGTCGCTCCACGCGCTTGCGCAGGACCAGCGACGGCTCGCCGTCCAGAGCTTTGCGCAGGACGGGCTGGGCCAGTTCGCCCAATCCTTCGAGCTCGGACTCCGCCTGTCTCCTTAACTCGAAGCGCCCGTTCTCCAGTTCGGCCAAGAGCTGAGCCACGCGATTGGGATCGGGCGACGAAGCCGGACATACGCGCTCTTGGATCAGCGCGACCGCCTGATCGGGGGACGCACTCAGTTTGCTGATGGCGTCGAACGCTCGCGTAGCGTCCTTGCCGGCCAGGTCGGTCCAGAGCGCATCCAGGGCCTGTGGTTGCAGCTTCGGCGCGGGATCGGGAGACCGACTCCGATCGCCGGTCAGCCGGGTCAGGTCCCACGATAGCGCGGTGGTGTCGGAACCTCCGGAGAACAACCATTTGCCGTCGGCGCTAAACAGCAAGCTAACGACGCTCCCCTCGTGACCTGCGAGCAGGCCCAACTCCCGGCCGGCGAGGATATCCCACAGGTGAATTTCCGGCGTATCCTTGGCGTTCGCCAGATAATGGCCGTCCGGTGAGAAGGCCAGACAAACGGGAAGATCGCGCCGCATTTGCATGAAATCCCGCGTACCACCTACCGCCAGATGCACGCTGCGCTTTTTCGAGTCGGCCGCACCAAACCCGCCGCGGTTCGCGCCAGTAAGCGCGTCGTACAGTGTCACGGTATCGTCTGCGTTCACGGTCGCCAGGCAGAGGCTGTTGGCTGAGAAGGCGAAGCGCTCAATGGCTGGGCCCGACTCTGTCGGTAGTTGCCAGAGCAGAGTGCCCGTAGCCACATCCCAGAGGCAAAACTGCCGTGTTTGCCCTGCGCCAGCCAGCCAACGCCCGTCGGGGGAGAAGACCAGCTGCGCGGGCACCACTCCCGTCACCTCGGTCAGGATGGGGATGTCCATTTCCAGGCGGTCGCTTGCCTGGCCCAGCGTATGCCGTTCCTGCCCCGTCGTCGCGTCCTTCAAGTGGACCTGCGGGTCGGGCCAGAATCGCATGGCCACCAACGACCCATCAGGGGAAAGAGCGACGGATACCGGGGTTTTGTCAACCTTCCACGTCTGCTCGCTCCCCGCGCCGTGAAGGTTAAAGTCACGGTCAGTCGCGAAGCCAATCCGGCCTTCGCTCGAGAAAACCGCATGGGTCGCGCGGTCCGGCGCCCTGAACTGCCCCGTTTCCTTGCCGGTGGCCCAGTCCCAGACGCGCACCGGATCGCCGTGGGCGTACGTGTACAGCGACTTGCCATCGGCCGACAGGGCCAGGGTCGAAACTGGCCACCGATGCCCGTCGTCCGTCACCAGGATTTCCGTGCCCGTATCGGCCTGGAACTGGCGCGCCGTTTCGCCGCCCAGGCTACAGGTGAGCCTCTTGCCGTCGGCCGAGAAAGCGAGGGCCGGACGCACCCTGATGCCCGCCATGTCAATAACATTCCGCAATCTAAGCTGGGCCTCGGTCGGCGGACCGAGCGGATAGGTCAGCTTGCCCGATGACAGGTTCCATAAGTCGATCGTGTGACTCATGCGGCAGACCGCAAGCGACTTGCCGTCTGGCGAAAATGCGATGGCCATGGCCTGGTCATCGAAAACGTCCCCTTCCTGGCGGCTGTGGTCTCGCAGGCGGCGCAGCTCTTTGCCCGTGGTCACGTCCGAGAGCACGATGCCGCGGGCCGGATAATCATCCCAGATCAGCGTCGTGTCGTCCGCAGAAAACGCGAGAGTCTGCGTGGTGCCGAACCCGCCCATGTCGATCTGGGGCAGTTCCTTGCCGGACGCGAGGTCCCTGGTGTGGATCAACCGATTACCGGCGTCGTTCCGCTTCAAGTACGCGAGGTACTTCCATCCGGGCGAAACGAGGGCGTTCTGATCGTTGATATCGAGGCCGTCGCCGGCTTTGCCCTCGCTACTCCGGATGCACTTGCCGGTCAAAACGTCCCAGACGGCGCTTGCCTGGCCTCCGGTGCCGAGAGTGAGCAACGACTTTGCGTCGGCCGAGAAGGCCAGTTGAACCAAGCTTTTCTGCCCGGTAAGGATCCGGTGCAGTTTCTTGCCGCTGGCCGTCTCCCACAAACAGACGACCCCACCGTGCGAGGCCGCCACGATCTTGCCATCCAAAGACAACGAGGCCTGGCTACCCAATGCCTTTTCGTCGCGCTCTTGACGCTCAAATTGTTCCATCGTGCCGTCATGGGAGGACCCTGGCTCGTTGTCTGGCTGTACCTCACCCCAATTGAAACGACGGATTTCCTTGCCCGTAGCGAGATCCCACAAACGAACCGTCTTGTCCCGACCCGCCGTCACGAGGGCATGGCCGTCGGGCATGTAGGCAGCGAACCAGACGACGTCGCCATGCCTCAGGTGCGTCGAACCCATGCGGGCGATGACGCCGCCGGGCAAACGCTCGCCCGGGATGTCCGCGTGAGCCGGCCGCGCTTCCGGAACGTGTTCGACGGCCTGAACGGGCGGGCTGGCCTGGGAGGCTGCCTGCAGCAGCATCGTCGCGCCAGTCGCCAGCGTCGCAGCCGCCACGAGCGCGGCGCAGGCGATCTTCAATCGATACGCGAACATCGCCCCAATCGTTCCTTTGGCAAGTGCGACCGCCCGGGTGGAGACGATGCCCGCGATGCCCGCTTCTTCGCTGCTAAACCACTGGGCCGTACGCACGGTATCCGAAAGTAGCCTTATCGGCACACCGGCTTCCGCCCCGGCTGAGGCCAGCAAGGTGGCGATGCCGGCGGCGGGAACCGCATAGCCGCGCCGGGCCAGGCAGGTACGGAGGTGCTCCCTCGCCTGGGCCAGCCGTGCCGACATCGACCCCCGTGGGCAGCCCAAAACCTCCGCGGCTTGCTCGTTGGTCTTGCCTTCGAGGTAACACAGTACCAGGGGTACGCGGTGCCTCGCGGGTAGTCTCTGGAGCTCCTCATCCAGGACGACGGCCTGGTCGCCGGTCGTCGTGACGTATCGCTCGGAATGGGGCCTTCGTCGGGCAGCCTGTGCTTCCCGTTCCAGCCGTCGAGCCTCATTGGCGCGGATTCGAAGGGCCAGGCGGTACGCAACCGTGTACAGCCAGTTCCCCAGCGGCTTGTCGTGGTCAAGTGCACGAGCCTTGCGAATCAGAACGAGGAATGTGGCCTGAAAGGCGTCCTCGGCGGCCTGATCGTTGTGCAGCACGCGACGGCAAACGCCGAGGACCATGGGTCCGTGCCGAGCCACCAGCGCCTCGAAGGCCCGCTCATCGCGCTCGGGTCGCGTAGCTCTCGAGCAGTTGCCATTCGGATAGCCCGGCGAGACTCCCCCGCTGCAAGAGCCGTTCGATCTGCTGCTGAGCGATGCCGTACGGTTGCCTCACGTTAGGTCACTCCTGATAACTCGGTGCTAAAAAAAGAGCGACGATCGCATCAGAGAGATGCCACGATGTCCTCGAGCGGTCTCCCGGCTTTGTCCACGAGGGAGATGGGACGGCCGAGGTTGGACTGGTTCGATCTTCATCGGATCGACGCCCAGGGCCAGACAAACCGTGGCCAGCAGGTCAGGAACGGAAACGGGGCGCTCTTCGATGGCTTCGCCACCGGCGCTGGTCTTGCCAATCACCTGTCCTCCCTTGACCCCACCTCCACCCAGCACGGCGGTCCAGGCGCCGGGGAAATGATCCCGGCCCTTGTCCCCATTGATGGTCGGCGTGCGGCCAAACTCACCCATCCACACGATCAGCGTGCTGTCAAGCAGACCACGCTCCTTCAGGTCGTCAACAAGTGTCGCCCAGCCTGCGTCCAGGACCTGGCTCAAGTCGCGAACGGTCTCGAAGTTATTGCTGTGCGTGTCCCAGCCGAAGCCGTTGTTTCCGCCCAGCGACACCTCGATGAACGGTACGCCACGTTCGACCAGGCGCCGGGCCAGCAGACAGCCCTGACCAAACCGGTTGCGGCCGTAGGCGTCACGCAGTTTGGCCGGTTCCTGGTCGAGATCGAACGCCTTCCCCGCGGAGGTGCGCATCATCCGGGCGGCTCGCTCGTAGGCGGTCTGATGGCTCGTTGCTGCTGCGCTCGGGATGGTCGACGACGAATTCGTGCTGCATCTGCTGCACGAGGCGCAGCCGGTCCTGGAGGTGATCACCGCCGACCCCGGCATGCGGCGTCAGGTTCGGCACCCGCAGGGCGTTCGCGCTCGTATCGCCACCGGCAGGCGACCCGTAGCTCGTGCCGGCGTCGCCGACGATCGAGCGGAGCATAACGCGGGCCAAGGAAACCGGAGCCGTGCCCCGCGGAGTTCAAGAAGCGATCGGGCGCGATACTCACGAACGCGGGAATGTCTGTGTCCTCCGCGCCGGTCTCTTTGGCCACCAGAGCTCCGAGCGTCGGATACTGGATCGGACCCCTCTGTAAGTAGCCGGCGTGTACGTAGTAGTTGGCCAGGTCGTGATCGGCTTCCTTGCTCGTCATGGAGCGCACCAGGGCCAGCCGGTCCACATGCCGGGCGAGCCGCGGCAGGTGCTCACTGATCTTGATGCCGGGCACCGCCGTGGCAATCTCGCGGAATGGACCACCGTTGGCATGACCGGGCTTGAGGTCGAAAGTGTCCATCTGCGAAGGACCACCGTTCATCCAGAGGAGGATGCACGAGCGTCGGCGTTTCGGGTCGGTGGCGGCGTCGGCCGCCAGGGTCCCCAGCCAGCCGGACATCGAGTAGCCGGCGATTCCGGCGGCGGACAGACGACAGCCAGTCGCGGCGGGACAGGTGCAACGAAGAACAAGGCATGAGTGACTCCAGTTGGTCCGAAAGGGAGGCGAGAGTTAATGATTCAGAACGAATTCCGTGCTGTTGAGCAGCGACCAGAAGATGTCGCGCAGTGCCTGTTTGCTTTCGCGGGCCGCGGCGTAGTCGAGCAGGCGCCGGGCCTCCTCGGGCCGCGGTTTGCGCGAGAGCGTGACCAGGTACAAGCTCCTCGATGCGCCGCGCCAGAGGCCGGTTGCTTTCGATGACCGCGGCGACCGTCGCGCTCCTGGCAGAACTGGTCGCTTCTTCGGTAAACTGGCCGTTCATCATCATGCAGCGCCTGCTGGATTGACGCCTGGAAATCGACCGGTTGACTGCTGGGATCGTCGAAAGGGGCCAGGAACATGGCGCGTGGAGGACCCATGCTGGAAGGCTTCATACGCGCCGATTTTGGCCGGATCGGACCGATAACCGGTTGCCAGGACCAGGCTGTCGTACAGTTGCTCCGGAGTCAGGCGCGGCTCGCGGCGCGGGCGAACAGGCGCAGCTCGGCCTGACGGGGATGCGTCTGGCGGCTGGAACGCTGGTATGTACTGCTGCCCGTGATCGCTCGAATCAGGAATTTCAGGTCGAAGTCGTGGGCGACGAATTGACGGACCAGCTCGTCGAGCAATTCCGGATGGCTCGGTGGGTTGTCCTCGGTACCGAGGCCGTCCACAGGGTCGATCAGGCCGACGCCGAGAAAGTAATGCCACAGGCGATTGACGGCGGCCCTGGCGAACCAGGGATTATCGCCGCGGGCGATCCACTCGGACAGTGCTTGACGCGGTGTGACGGCTCGTTGCCAGTCCGGTTCGTCGCCGTCCGGGAAGCGGGCCTCCACCCAGGTGTTCGTACCGCCTACCCGGATGCGGGCAGGCCCCGCATTCTGCGGGCGCGGCGCCATGACAAGGCCCGGGTCGCCCTTTTCGTCGCGCAGGCCGGTGAAAAATGCCGCGTACTCCCAGAATTGCGTCCGTTTCCACGTTGCCGCCGGAACGGTCGTCGTGGCACTGGGCGCATTCCAGCTTGACCCCGAGGAAGAGCCGGGAGGTCCGGCTGGCCAGGTTCTCGGCCTTGTTTTCGTTGGCCAGATAGAAACCCGCGGCGTTCGCATCCGTGAGCAGCCCGCGGACCAACCGGTCGTAGGGGGTGTTCGCTGTGAGCTGCTTGCGCAGCCAGCCTTCGAGGGGGGCGACCACGGCCTCCGGCTGCATGGTGGTCTGCGCCAGCAACTGTCGTCGCCAGAAATGGGCGAAGTGCTGGACGTACAACGGAGCGTTATCGGGGCCGTCCAGCAGCTCGTCGACCCACAGCCGGCGCTTGTCCGAGCGAGTGTCTTCGAGGAAGTCCACCAACTGGGTGACCGCGGGAATCCGGCCTTCAGATCGAGGCTCAGCCTGCGAAAGAACTCGGCATCGTCGGCCAGTGGCGCGGGCGGTATCTCTTCCTTCGCCAGGCGGCAGGCCGATGAGCTCGTCAATCCGAGCCGACAGGGCCTGGAGCGATCCTGCGACTAGGCGGGGCACCGCAGGCTCGGGTCAGGCCGAGGGTCAGAAGACCGACCAGGACCAGGGCGGACGAAGGACAACGTAACATGGGAATGGTCCTCAAAAAGATGATCGGGTCAGCTTCAAGGCGTAACGGCCTGTTTGGTCAGCCGCTCAATGCGCCACTTGGCCTCCCGGGTCAAGCGAGTGCCCGGCAGCTCCGCCAGCCAGGGCCCGGAGCACCTGCCGCGCGTCCGAGCGACCGACCAACTCCAGCAGCTCGACCGCGCGAGGTCGCGCATCTGCCCGGGAGTCGGCACGAAGAGCTTGTCCAGCAGTCGCTCCACGCGCTGGCGCAGGACCAGCGGCGGCTCGCCATCCAGGGCCTTGCGCAGGGCGGGCTCGGCCAGGTCGCCCAGTCCTTCCAGCTCGGACTCCGCCTGTCGCCGTAACTCGACGCGCCCGTTCTCCAGGTCGGCCAAGAGCTGAGCCAGGCGTTTGGGGTCGGGGGACGAAGCCGGACGCACGCGCTCCTGGATCAGCGCGACCGCTTGATCCGGTGAAGCACTCAGCTTGCGGATGGCGTCGAAGGCTCGGGTGGCGTCCTTGCCGGCCAGGTCGGTCCACAGCGCGTCCAGGTCCTGTGGTTGCAGCTTGGGCGCGGGGTCAGGAGACCACGCCGACGTCGCCGGTCAGCCGGGTCAGGTCCCACGTCAGCGCGGTGGTGTCGGAACCGCCGGAGAACAGACGTTTGCCGTCGGGGCTAAACAGCAAACTGACCACGCTGCCCTCGTGGCCTTCGAGCAGGCCCAGCTCCCGGCCGGCGAGGACATCCCACAGGTGGATTTCCGGCGTATCCTTGGCCATCGCCAGGTAACGGCCGTCCGGTGAGAAGGCCAGGCAGACGGGAAGGTCCCGCCGCATTTGCATGAATTCCCGCGTACCACCGTCGGTCAGGTGCACGCTGCGCTTTTTCGGGTCGGCCGCACCGAGCCGGCCACGCTTCGCGCCGGTAACAGCGTCGTACAAGGTCACGGTATGGTCTGCGTTCACGGTCGCCAGGCAGAGGCTGTTGGCTGAGAAGGCGAAGCGCTCAATGGCTGGGCCCGACTCTGTAGGTAGTTGCCAGAGGACGGTGCCCGTAGCCACATCCCAGAGGCAAAACTGCCGTGTTTGCCCTGCCCCAGCCAGCCAACGCCCGTCGGGGGAGAACACCAGATGCGCGGGCACCACTCCCGTCACCTCGGTCAGGACGGGGGTGTCCGAACTCCAGGCGGTCGCTGGCCTGCCCCAGCGTATACCGTTTCTGCCCCGTCGTCGCGTCCCTCAGTTGCACCTCCGGGTTGGGCCAGAATCGCATCGCCACCAACGACCCGTCGGGGGAAAGGGCGAGGGACACCGGGGGTTCGTCGATCTTCCACGTCTTCTCGCCCCCCGCGCCGCAGAGGGTAAAGTCACGGTCGGTCGCGAAGCCAATCCGGCCTTCGCCTGAGAAAACCGCATGGGTCGCGCGGTCCGGCGCCCTGCACTGCCCTGTTTCCTTGCCGGTGGCCCAATCCCAGACGCGCACCGGGTCGCCGTGGGCGTACGTGTACAGCGACTTGCCATCGGCCGACAGGGCCAGGGTCGAGACCGGCCACCGATGCCCGTTGTCCATCCCCGGGATTTCCCGTGCCCGTATCGGCCTGGAACTGGCGTGCCGTTTCGCCGCCCAGGCTACAGACCAGCCTCTTGCCGTCGGCCGAGAAAGCCAGGGCCGGACGGACGTGGGCGCCCGCCGTCGTCCGTAACACCGCAATGTCGAGCTGGGCCTCGGTCGGCTGACCGACGGGATAGGTGCATTTGCCCGACGTCAGGTCCCATAATTCGATGGTGTGGCTCATGCGGCAGACGGCGAGCGACTTGCCGTCTGCCGAGACGGCGATGGCCAAGGCGACGTCATAGGGGCCGTCCCCATCCGGGCGGCGGTGGTATCCCAGGCGGCGCAGCTCCTTGCCCGTGGCCGCGTCCGAGGCCACGATGCCGCGGCCGGATAATGATCCCAGACCAGGGTCTTGTCGTCCGCAGAGAAACAGAGGGTCTGCGTCGCGCCGAACTTGCCCGCGTCGATCTGGGCCAGTTCCTTGCCGGTCGCCAGGTCCCTGATGTGAATCAACCGATTACCGCCGTCGTTCCGCGTCAAGTAGGCGAGGTACTTCCATCCGGGAGAAACGAGGGCGTTTTGGTCGTGATACATCGCCGCCGCCGGCCTTGCGCCTCGCTACGCCGGACGCACTTGCCGGTCGCCACGTCCCAGACGGCGATGGTCTCACCGCCGGTACCGAGGGTGAGCAAAGACCTGGCGTCGGCCGAGAAGGCCAGTTGAAGCAACCCTTTCTGCCCGGTCTGGAGCTGGTGCAGTTTCTTGCCGCTGGCCGTCTCCCACAAGCAGACGACCCCATCCCGCGAGGCCGCCACGAACCTGCCATCCGGAGAAAGAGCGGCCAGGCCGTTCAATGCCCTGTCTTCCGCACATTTGGTGCTCATGTTGTTGCATCGTCCCGTCCTGGGAAGGCCCTGGCTCGCTGTCCGGCTGTACCTCACCCCAATCGAAACGGCGGAGTTCCTTGCCCGTGGCGAGGTCCCACAAACGGACCGTCTTGTCCCGGCCCGCCGTCACGAGCTCCCGGCCGTCGGGCATGTAGGCAGCGAACGAGACGACGTCGCCATGCCTCAGTTGCGTCGAACCCATGCGGGCGAGGACGCCGCTGGGCAAACGCTCGCCGGCGATGTCGGCATGATCCGGCCGCGGTTCGGGGAGTCGCTCCACGGCCGGAATGGGCGGGCTGGCCTGGGAGGCCGCCTTCAGCAGCATCGTGGCGCCGGTCCCCAGCATCGCAGCCGCCACCAGCACGGCGCCGGCGATCTTCAGTTTGAACACGAACATCGCCCGGAACGTTCCTTTGGCGAGCGCGACCGCCCGGGTGGAAACGACGCCCGCGATACCTGCTTCTTCGCTGGCAAACCACAGGGCCGTACGCACGGTGTCCGAGAGCAGCCGCACGGGCACACCGGCTTCCGCCCCGGCGGAGGCCAGCAAGGTGGCGATGCCGGCGGCGGGAACGGCATAGCCGCGCAGGGCCAGGCCGGCGCGGAGGCGCTCCCTCGCCTGGGCCAGCCGCGCCGACATCGACCCCCGAGGGCAGCCCAGGACCTCCGCGGCTTGCTCGTTCGTCTTGCCTTCGAGGTAACACAGCACCAGAGGTAAGCGGTGCCTCTCGGGCAGTCTCTGGAGCTCCTCATCCAGGACGACGGCCTGGTCGCCCGGGGTCGTGGCGTGGCTCTCGGAACCGGGCCTGCTTCGGGCAGCCTGCACTTCCCGTTCCAGCCGTCGGGCCTCATTGGCGCGGATACGAAGGGCCAGGCGGTACGCGACCGTGTACAGCCAGTTCCCCAGCGGCTTGCCGTGGTCAAGCGAAGGAGCCTTGCGGATCAGGACGAGGAATGTGGCCTGGAAGGCATCCTCGGCGGCCTGATCGTTGTGCAGCACGCGGCGGCAAACGCCGAGGACCATTGGCCCGTGCCGAGCCACCAGCGCCTCGAAGGCCCGCTCGTCGCGCTGGGTCGCGTAACGCTCGAGCAGTTGCCACTCGGATAGCCCGGCGAGACTCCCCCGCTGCAAGAGCCGTTCGATCTGCTGCTGAACGATGCCGTAGGGTTGCCTCGCCATGGGACATCACTCCCGAGAATTTGAGTCCTCTGATCATGCGGGGATACGGGTCGCTGGATAAAAGAGCTTGTACTCGTCGACACCACGAATCCCCGGAGGGGCAGACCTTCTTGCCTAAACTGACAATTGTAAGACATTGGCCCGACAATTGTCAATGTTTCTGCATTCCTCACTCTCCTGTATCCCAATCGGTGACCGTTTTTTCGAAGACTCAGGGACGAGCAGGGATCAAAAGGACGCGGTTGGGATCGGGCTCGGTCAGGCTCGCGTTCTGGAGCGTGCGATCTTTGCCTACCCATATACAGGCAGGCGAGACTGCGAGCAGATAGGAATTTCGAAAAAAAAGAACTTAAATGCTTGACAACTGTAAGAGATATCCGTAGTCTGTACTACTACAACTAGTACAGATGGTGAAGGATGTCCACATTCCACATTAACGTCACGACGGGAACCGGAACGCCGATCTATCGTCAGATCATCGATCAGGTGCGTCTGGCTGTCGCAACGGGATCTCTGCTCGCCGGTGAAGCCATGCCCAGCGTGCGGGGCTTGGCGGAGCGGTTACTTGTCAACGCCAACACCGTGGTCAAGGCGTACGCGGAGCTGGTGCGCGATGGCATGCTGGAATCGCGACAGGGCATGGGCTTTTTCGTGGCGGAAAAGCGGCAGATCTACACCAAGGCCGAACGTCTGCGGCGTGTACGCCTCGCCGTCGACGGCTTCATCCATGAGGCGGTTTTCCTGGACTTCAGCGCCCAAGAAATCCGCAACGTCGTGGAACAGAAGTTGACTGAGCTGGACTGGCAAACCAGCCCCATTGGAGAAAAAACATGATTGCGACCGATCTTTCTGACCACTCATACTCAACCGACCCGTGTGACTCGGTAATTGAAGCCCGGGGGCTCACGCGGTACTTCGGGCGAAGATGCGCGGTCGACAGCGTCTCCTTCAGCGTGCCGCGCGGCAGCGTCTTTGCTTTTGTCGGCCGCAACGGAGCCGGCAAGACGACAACCATCCGTATGCTCCTGGGCCTTTTGGAGCCGACACGGGGCTCGTCGATCATGCTCGGTTGTGATAGCGCCACCCTCCGTCCCGAAACCCGCGCCCGCATCGGCTACATGGCCGAGGGACATCCTGTCTATGGCTGGATGCGAGTCGGCGAATACTCGAATTTTCAACGCGGCTTTTACCATCACTGGAAGCAAGAAATCTTCGCCGCCGTGATCGACTACTTCGCGATCAACCCGAGCACCAAGGCCGGCCACCTGTCGCACGGCCAACGCGCCGGCCTCCACCTGGCCATGACGCTGGCAATCGAGCCGGAGGTGCTGATGCTCGACGATCCCGCCACCGGCCTGGACCCCGCCGCCCGCAGGTCCTTGCTCGAGGCCATGATCTACTTCACCCGCAGCCGCGAGCGCACAATCTTCTTCTCGACCCACCTGCTGGATGATGTGGAGCGGGTCGCCGACCACGTCGCGATTCTCGACTACAGCATCCTGCGGGCCTGCGCCAGCGTCGACGGGTTCCGCGACCGCGTCCGCTCGTTAGTCGTGCGTTTTCCTGGCGAGCCGCCGCACAAGTTGCCGCCCATCCCCGGCCTGCTTCGCGTGACACGGACCGACAACGAGCTGTCTCTCATTGTGGCCAATCTCCACGGTCGGACCGAGCGAGATCTCGAATCCGTCGGGGCCATAGCCGTGGACGAACAACCGATCAGCCTGGAAGACGCCTTAATCGCTCATGTCGGACGGCAGGGTGACAAGAGCTTCTTTCTGAACACGATTGGAGACGCACCATGAAAGCGCTGATCTTCAAAGAGTGGCGGGAACACCTCAAGTGGGTCCCAATTCCGGGGCTGGTAATCCTGCTCGTCTTCTACATCGACAAGCCCAATCTGCCCATGCCCGAAGTCACGACTTCGTACTATTTCTGCTTGACCGCAGTCGGCTTCGGCGCGGCGCTCGGGTTTTTGCAGATCTTCTTCGAGGCGCACGGCGACAAGCGTTCGCTCCTCTTGCACCGGCCGCTGGGCCCGGCGGAATCTTCCTGGCCAAGGCTCTTGCCGGCGTCAGTCTCTACTTGCTTGCCATGGCGATACCTTTCGTATGTCTGGAGAGCTGGTACGCTACGCCAGGACATATGCCCGCGCCGTACCATTGGCGGACGGGCCTTCCCTGGCTGGCGGACATTCTCTCGGGTCTGGTCTTCTACTTCGCGGGGATGCTCACGGCCCAGCGCGAAGCGCGCTGGTACGGCAGCCGGTGCCTACCTTTGGCAGGAGCCTTCTTCTGCTCCTACCTTGTTTGGATACTGCCCGAGTTTTGGCACGCGCTCGTGGCGATCGGGATTATCGGGTCGCTGGTGGGTGTGGCGGCGTGGGGTAGCTTCTTGACCGGCGGCGAGTATACCACCCAGCCGCGTCTCGCCAGGGCTGGCCTGGCCGTGACCTTTTTGGCGGCTCTGCTGATCATAAGCATGCTCGGCAAGCAAATGATCGGTGAGTTGTCTGATCCCGGGTTCGATTGGAACTACGCCGTCGACCGCCAGGGAAGTGTGGTCGTATGCCCCAAGGTCGAGTCCGTGGGTCGGATTGGCCCCTGGACTGACCTCGACGGCCACGAGTTGCCCGAGCTCAAAGGTAAAGAAGGCTACAGCATAGAGGCTCCTGGTGAGGCAATGGAGACACCGCTTGACGGGAGCTACCGCAATGACGGCCGATTTTACGTCGAATATAAGAACGACTCGAAGCCGGGCAACGAACGCTGGTTTTACGACCAGATCGAGGGCCGCCTGGTCGGTTACGATAGGTTCTTCCATCATTTTCTTGGCAGTTTCGGCCCGGACGGTTTTGCTCCGGCCAGGGTGCGCCCGGGCCAAACCTTCCATGGAGAACTTCGCTACCGCACCAATCGTTCCTACTTTCCGCACATCTCCCGCTGAATATCTCCGAATTTCCTGTCGCTGTCAGCCGGCCTGACGGGATCAGCCCTCGTAGCGCTTGGGCATTCCCAGAAACCACAGGATCCTCCTCTGGAGTCGAGTCAGCTCTGTACTAAAGACTTCGGCTGGTCGCTTGCCGGACCGCAGGGAATGGTACTGCGCATCCTCGTATTGGTCGATCACCTTGCGAGCCGTGGGACGACGGCAGGCACGACGTTCAGGATACAAGGGCAAGCTCTCGATTCCCTTGCGCTCTATCGCACGACGGAGTTCTCGCTCCAACAGTGCCTCGACCAGCAGCACAAAGAAGTACACGCAAAGCAAGGCCTGGATCCGGCTCACCTCCTTCAAGAACACCGGCGCTACCACGAAGTCGGTTTTCAGGTGCTCGAACCGTCGCTCGATCGCCGGTTGTTGCTTGTAAGCCAGCAGAAGTTCCTGCTCAGTCATTGCGCGGTCGTTGCTGACCAGTGGGAAGGTCCCGTCGCAGCGTGCCTCCTCGTCCAGCCGCTCCAGCTCGATCCGGTGCTTCAGTATGAACCGCAGCTTCTCCCCCCGGATGTACCTCGTCTTCTCCCCGGGTTGACCGCGTTGCTCCTGGCGGTACTTCTCCGTGACCTGCTCCTCGATTTGAACCGAGATCCATTCCGTGACGTCGCAGTTCTGAAGCAGCTCTTCAACGGCCTCGACGACCTCGGCGCGGCTTCGGTATCGGGTCCGCGGCGAGGCCAGCTTGGCTCGCAGTTCGTCCAGCCCCTTGAGCGCCTTCTCCAGCCGTGTCAGCCGTGCCTCCGCATCCAGCTCGGCCTTCCGTGTGCTGTGATACCAGATCAACCGATAACCCTCGGTCGTTTGCCCTGCAGGCTCAGAGATGGAGAAGCGGTTGACCAACTGCCCCTCGTCGTCGAACTTGTCGTGGATCCGTCGCCACGACACCTCTTGGCGCAGCACGGCGACGCGGAAGGCGGCGTCCTCACCGCGGGTTCGCGGCAATACGCTGAGGAACCGGCCGCCGCGCTGATGCAGATAGGCCATGTTCTCGGTAGTAGCCAGCTTGCAGTCGGCGATGTAGAGGAAGTCGCGACGCCCGGTCAACTGGCAGAGCAGCTCCCACGTCCCCTGGTGGGAACGGTCGTCGGTGGCGTTGCCGCTCTCGACGCGGAACTGCACCGGGATAGCGCCATCGCCGGTCACGGTGAGGATGTAGAGCAACTGCTTGAGGTCAGGGCGGTGGTCCTTGTTGTGGCCCCACGTCACCGCCAGTCGCAATTGTCCTCGCAGGGTACGTTCCCGCTCAGCCGAATCGTAGTCGCCGTGAAAAGTAATGGTGGTCGAGTCGTTGTGCAACTGGTCGAGACTGACGTCGAATTCGCGCACAGCGTGGGCGGCGACCTTGAGTGCCAGCGCCGGGATGTTAACGTCAAAGAGGCGGTCGAGGGCCCGACCGATGCGATCGTCATTGAACGCGGCAAGTTGAGCGCCGGCCAATCCCAGCAGTTCTGGCTCATGGCGAGCCGCCCACTCACCGACACCGTAGAGCGGCTCGCGTGAGATCAAGAGGTTTCGCACCAGCACGAGCAAGGCCGTAGCCGTGGGGATGCGGGTGCGGCCAGCTTCATAGGGCAGGTGGTCGCTGAGGAACGCCCGAAGGCGGAGACGGCCCAGGAAGTGGTTCAGGATGGGAAGAGCGGCGATCCGCCGCGAGTTAAGTGTGCGCTGGCGTCCCTTCTTCGATCGGGCCGTCTCTCCGCGTTGGCGTGGTCGTTGAGGTTCGTCCATGCGGGTTGTCTCCTTGGGTGTTACCGCGATCTGGTCGGTTTTCTATTTTGGCCATCTCAAAGTCGTAGACTGGCAGGCCGACTGCTGCAAGGCTTGCCGCAATGATGGCGAGGAAGACCAGGACGTCAAGGAGCAAAAAATCTTGTGATTCACTTATATAGATGCGCCTTGATGTAAGTCGTGTGCCGCTCGACTTACGTTCATGACCCGAGTCACAAGTGACGACGGCGACAATCACCGCTCACGGTCGGACATTGCCAGGTCGCAGGACAAGGCTAAGAATATCTCGAGTTCACGACAGTCGCCGATCGGGAACGATCACGGACTTCAGAGCACCAGGCGACGATCAACTCCGATATGTTTGCCGACCAGGGCTGCCTTTGCCAAATCGGTCTCAGGCCGAATCCTGGAAATCAAAGCGAGATGTGCGGAAAGTAGGATCGTTGGTACGCTTCGCCGGTGAATTACCTCGTCTTTTCGGATGGTGTGTACACGATCGATTTCATTAGTCGCACGATCCGCACGGTCTTTACTCCCGCTACCGGGGAGACCGTCACCTTTGGACGTTCTTGCGACGATAGCCTGAATCGAGAATGGGAACGGATTCTCATAAGCACGGATAAATCGCTCCACTTCCTTTCGGAAGACGGCTCGCCGTTGCTTTGTGTTCCCAGGGTTCACGATCGTCAAAAGCATGAGTACATCGTCTTTCTAGGCAAGCTAGAAAACCCGGAACGCTACTTTGCCTGGTATCGATCGATGGTGTGGGGGTCATTAGCAGAGCCCGAGGACTTCAAATCGACGCCCTTCCACCTTCACGAATACGACTCCGCCGGGCGTGAGCTCGCCCACCGTAGCGACCCGCAAATTCCCTATCCAGCGGTTTCGTACGCTCAGGCGTTGTTCGGACTGGTTACGCCGATGACAGAAGCCGCGACCCTGGTCGGCGCAACGCGGTATCTGCGCTGGAGCGCCTGAAAGGAAGCACTCACAAGTCCGTGCTTGTCGATTACCTGGAGAATAGCAGGTATTACATCCCCGATACCTCCCGATTTGCAGAGACGCCAAGCGGATTGGTTCCTGGCTATATCGCCCTGATCGTGCTGTCGGCAGCAGCCAGCGCGATCGGTTGTTGCCTCCTGGCCCGTCGCTACGCTTTTTCCCGCGGGCGCAGTATCGCCTGGGCCCTCGTCGGCTTTTTTCTTGGCTGGGTCGGATTGCTCCTGATGCTCGTGTTGCCGGAATGGCCCGCGCGTGTCTCCTGCCTGATTTGTCGCAAGCTCCGTGTCGTCACACGCGACAGGTGTGAGCACTGCGGTGGGCTGCACCCGCGCCCGCATTGGACGGAACGGAGATCTTCGAGTCGGCCAGCGTAGTACCACACGTCACATTAACCGCGAGTTAATCTGGAGA
The DNA here is from genome assembly GCA_963850935.1 of uncultured Isosphaeraceae bacterium. Taxonomy (GTDB): domain Bacteria; phylum Planctomycetota; class Planctomycetia; order Isosphaerales; family Isosphaeraceae; genus CAWFRS01. Next base: position 210,165 of record CAWKNT010000044.1, on the reverse strand, counting down.
CTGACCGTGAAAGCGTTGATTCTCAAAGAGTGGCGAGAGAACTGTAAGTGGGTACCCCTACCCGGCCTGGCGATCTTCCTCGTCTTTCTTATCCAGAAGCCCGACGAGCCCATGCCCGATGATACAAGCACGTTTTTTTTCTGCTTGATCGGTGTCTTGTTCGGCGCGGCGTTGGGTTTCTGCAAGTGTTCTTTGATGGGCACGGCGACAAGCGTTCGCTGCTCTTGCACCGGCCGCTCAGCCCGTCGCGAATCTTCCTCGCCAAAGCGCTCGCGGGCGTCAGCCTTTACGTATTGGCCCTGGGGATTCCATTCGTATGTCTGGAAAGCTGGTACGCTACGCCGGGACATATCCCGGCCCCGTACCATTGGCGGACGGGCCTTCCCTGGCTGGCGGACATTCTCTCGGGTCTGGTCTTCTACTTCGCGGGGATGCTCACGGCCCAGCGCGAAGTGCCTGGTATGGCAGCCGGTGCCTGCCTTTGGCAGGAGCCTTCTTCTGCTCGTACCTTGTCTGGGCTCTGCCCGAGTTTTGGCAAGCGCTCGTGGCGATCGGAATCATGGGGTCGTTTATGGGCTTGGCGGCATGGGGCAGCTTCTGCGCTGGCGGTGACTACGTCCCACAACGCTATTTTGCGAGGGCGGCCCTGTCGATGACCTTCCTTGCAGGTCTCTTGATCATGAGCGTGATGGGCAAGCAAATGATCGGCGAGCGGTTCGATCCCGGGTTCGTTTGGGACTACATTGTCGATCACAAGGGACGAGAGGCGGCAATGTTAAACGTCTTGGGCGTTGGCCGGATTGGCCCATGGATCGATCTCGAGGGACACGAGCTGCCCGATCTCAATCGCAGTATAGATTATCCGATCATGCTTGCCCAGGCTTGCTTTCACATGGACGCGGACAACTTCTGGAGCTATCGCAATAGCGGCCGTTTCTACGTCGAATGCATCAACGACTCGAAGCCAGGCAACGAACGCTGGTATTACGACCAGGCCAAGGGCCGCTTGGTCGGTCATGATGTGTACTACCATCAGTTTCTTGGCAGCTTCGGCCCGGATGGGTTTGCCCCGGCCGGCGCAACCCGGCGAGCGCTTCCATGGTGAGCTTCGGTATCACAATCGTCGCTGGCGCAGTGTACGCATGCTGTTTCTGGCCTTTCCTGACAGAGTCTACACGGTCGATTTTGGCCGGTGCGGCGCTAGATCGCTCTTTACTGCCAGAGCGGGGGACAATGTTGTAGACACGGGCATCTACAAGGATTCGTTGACGAAGCAGGAAGTCCTTGTCGTGAGTGCGGAAAAGTCGTTCCACTTTCTGGCTCCGGACGGTTCACCGTTGGTGTCCATTCCGAGGGTTCACGACTGCTTTGGCTATCACATTGCGCTGGGCAAATTGGCAGACCCGCAGCGTTATTTTGCTTGGTATCAACCGTATCCGTGGGCTCTTTTCGTCGAGCCTGCGGTCTCTGGAACCCTGCCTATTCTTTTTCACGAATACGATGCCGGTGGGCGAACTAGCTCACCACGACCACCCGCAGTTTCCCTACCCAATGGCCTCGTATAAGAAGGCGTCATTCGGCCTGGTCACGCCGATGACAGAAGCCGCAACCCTTGTCGGAGTTTCGCAGCATCTACGCTCAGTGGGGTGCGCACAACGCAGCATCCGCCCGCCAGTACTTCTCGATTATCTTGAGAACATCCAATACTACATTCCCGGGACCTCGCATTTCGAAGCTACGCCAGCCGGATTGATTCCCGGCTATATCGCTTTGATCCTGCTCTCGGCGATGGCTTGTGCGCTCGGCTGTGTCGTGCTGGCCCGCCGCTCTGCGTTTTCCGGCGTCCGCGCGATTGGCTGGGCAGTGATAGGCTTCATGTTCGGCTGGGTCGGCTTGATCCTGATGCTCGTACTGCAGGAATGGCCGGCGCGTGTCTCCTGCCCAGAATGTCGTAAGCTCCGGGTCGTCACACGCGACACGTGCGAACACTGCGGCGCCCTGCACGCTGCGCCCGCAAGGGATGGCACGGAGATCTTTGAGCCGATCGCGGCAATCCCACTGGTCAGCTCCAACCCGGCGATATCGTTTTGGCCGACCGATTCCTCCGTTCCTACTCGGTCATAACGGACGCACGAGAACCGATAGAAGAACCACGCGTCGATTTCAATACCAGGTGCGTCCTTGTTTCCGTCCCACCAGGTGCGTCCTTGTTTCCGTCCCATCAGACGCAATCGCGATCGGCTCCGAAGAAAATTTCGTCCCAAGGCGTGACAACTGTAAGAGATCTCCGTACTCTGTACTACTACAACTAGTACGGTGGTGAATGATGTCCACATTTCACATTAACGTCACGACGGGAACCGGCACGCCGATCTACCGTCAGATCATCGAACAGGTGCGCCTGGGCGTGGCCACGGGCGCCTTGGTCCCCGGCGAGGCCTTGCCCAGCGTGCGGAGCTTGGCCGAGCGGTTGGTCGTCAACGCGAACACCGTGGTCAAGGCATACGCTGAGCTGGTGCGCGACGGAGTGCTTGGGTCGCAGCAAGGCATGGGCTTTTTCGTGGCCGAAAAGCGGCAGATCTACAGCAAGTCCGAGCGTTTGCGGCGGTTACGGCTCGCCGTCGACAACTTCATCCATGAGGCAGTTTTCCTCGACTTCAGCGCCGAGGAAATCCGCACGGTCGTGGACGAGAAATTGACTGAGCTGGATTGGGAAACCAAACCGATTGGAGAAAAACATGATCGCAACAGATCTTTTTGATCACACCAACCCAACCGATTCGTGTGACTCGGTGATCGAGGCTCGCGGGCTGACGCGCTACTTCGGCGCAGGTGCGCTGTCGACAGCGTCTCATTCAGCGTGCCGCGCGGCAGCGTCTTCGCATTCATCGGTCGCAACGGAGCCGGCAAGACGACAACCATCCGCATGCTCCTGGGCCTCCTGGAGCCGACGCGCGGCTCGTCAATCATTCTCGGCTGCGACAGCGCTACGCTCCCTCCCGAAGCTCGCGCCCGGATCGGTTACATGGCCGAGGGCCATCCGGTTTACGGCTGGATGCGCGTCGGCGAGTATTCGGGATTTCAACGCGGATTCTACGATCACTGGAACCAAGAAATCTTCGCCGCCGTGATCGACTACTTCGCGATCAACCCGCGTACCAAGGCCGGCCACCTGTCGCACGGTCAGCGCGCCGGCCTCCACCTGGCCATGACGCTGGCGATCGAGCCGGAGGTGCTCTTGCTCGACGACCCGGCCACCGGCCTGGACCCCGCCGCCCGCAGGTCCTTGCTCGAGGCCATGCTCTTCTTCACCCGCAGTCGCGAGCGCACCATTTTCTTCTCGACTCATCTGCTGGATGACGTGGAGCGCGTGGCCACCGATGTGGCCGTCTTGGACTACAGCGTTCTGCGGGTCTGCTGCAGCGCCGACACATTTCGCGAGCGCGTGCGCCGGCTAGTCGCGCGATTCCGTTCCGCGCCGCCTCACAAGCTGCCGGCCATCCCCGGCCTGCTGCAGGCGACGCGGTCCGAGAACGAGCTTTCTCTGATCGTGGCCAATCTCAACGGGCGGACCGAACGAGACCTTCTCGATCTTGGGGCCGAATCCGTGGACGAACTGCCGATCAGCCTGGAAGACGGCCTGATCGCTCATGTCGGCCGTCAGGGTGACAAGAGCTTCTTTCAGAGCGCATCGGGAGGCCGGCAATGAAATCGCTGATCCTGAAAGAGTGGCGGGAACACCTCAAGTGGGTCCTACTGCCCGGCCTGGTCATCCTCCTCGTCTTCTCCATCGAGCAGCCCGGGGAGCCCATGCCCGGAGTGATGGACGCGTACTATTACTGCCTGACCGCCGTCGGCTTCGCCGCGGCGCTCGGCTTTCTCCAGATCGTCTTCGAGGCGCATGGCGACAAGCGTTCGCTGCTTTTGCATCGGCCGCTCTGCCCATCGCGCATCTTCCTGGCCAAGGCGATCGCCGGCGTCAGCCTCTACCTGCTGGCGCTGGGGATTCCTTTTGTTTGTCTGGAAACCTGGAAGGCGAGGCCGGGCAACATGCCGGCGCCCTATCAATGGCAGATGAGCCTTCCCTGGCTGGCGGACATTCTCTCGGGCCTGGTCTACTACTTCGCGGGGATGCTCATGGCCCAGCGCGAAGCGCGCTGGTGCGGCAGCCGGGGTTTGGCCCTGGCCGGAGCCTTCTTCTGCTCCTGCCTGGTCTGGACACTGCCCGAATTCTGGCAAGCGCTCGTAGCGATCGGGATCATCGGGTCGTTTGTGGGCGTGGCGGCGTGGGGCAGCTTCTCGGCCGGCGGCGAGTATGCCAGCCAGCCGCGGCTCGCCAAGGCTGGCCTGGCGATGACCTCTCTGGCGGCTCTCTTAGTCCTGAGCATGCTCGGCAAGCAAATGATCGGTGAGTGGTCCGATTCCGGATTCCGGTGGGAGTACGGAATCCACCGCCAGGGGCGTGTGATGGTGGCTCCCTACGTCATAAACCCGCCCCTCGGTCCGATAGGCCCTTGGACCGACATAAACGGACAGGAGCTGCCCGACCTCAAACGGCCGATGTTCCCTATGTACGATGGCAAGGGCGATACCAGCATCGAGGCCCCGATGGTAACAATGGAGACACCGCACTACTGGAGTTACCGCAATCCCGGCCGATTCTACGCCGAATACAAGAACGATTCCAAGCCAGGAAACGAAGTCTGGTATTTCGACCTGGCCGAGGGCCGCCTGGTCGGATTCGACAGGTCCTATCATCAGTTCGTTGGTCGTTTCGGCCCGGACGGTTTTACTCCGGCCGGCGTGCGCCCGGGGGAACGCTTCCACGGAGAGCTTCGCTACCGCATCCGTTGGTATTCCGGTCAGACAAACTACGGCTGCCTGGTCTGCTCGGACGGCGTGTACGCGGTCGATTTTGCCCGGCGCACGATCCGAACGCTCTTTACTCCAGCTGCCGGAGAGACCGTAACCTTTGGAGGTGATTGCGACGATCAGCTTAATCGAGAATGGAAACGGGTTTTCGTCAGCACGGACAAGTCGTTCCATGTCCTGACGGAAGACGGCGCGCCGGTACTTTCGGTACCGAGGGTTCAAGACCGCCAGAGGGATAAGTATCTCGTCCATCTCGGCAGGCTGGAAAACCCGGAACGCCTCTTCGCCTGGTATGCACTGATGGGGTCATTGATGGAGCCCGCGGAGTACAAGTCCACCCCATTGCATTTTCACGAATACGACACCTCCGGTCATGAGCTCGCCCACCGAACCTTCCTGCTACGTCCCAACCCAGCGGCTTCGTACGCCAAGGCGTTCTTCGGAGCGGTTACGCCGATGACGGAGGCCGCGGCCCTTGTCGGCGCATTGCGCTACCTTCGCTGGGAGGCGCGCCGGAAGGGAGGCACCCGGAAGCCCGTGCTTCTCCAGTATCTTGAGAACAGCCGGTATTACATCCCCGGCACCTCCTTGTTTGAAGAGACCCCAAGTGGATTGGTTCCCGGCTACCTCGCCTTGATCGTGCTGTCGGCAGTGGCCAGCGCGATTGGCTGCTGGCTGCTGGCCCGCCGCTATGCCTTTTCCCGTGCCCGCATGATCGGCTGGGCACTCGTTGGCTTCTTCTTTGGCTGGGTCGGGTGGCTCTTGATGTACGTGCTGCAGGAATGGCCGGCGCGCGTCTCCTGCCCGAATTGTCGCCAGCTCCGGCTGGTCACACGCGACCGGTGTGAACACTGCGGTGGTCTCCACGCACCGCCGGCATGCGACGGCACCGAGATCTTCGAATCGGCCAGTGCGCTACGACACCTCACAATGACAGCGAGATAATTGGGAGACTCACCATGAAAGCGTTGATCCACAAAGAGTGGCGGGAACACCTCAAGTGGGTGCCCCTGCCCGGACTGGCGATCTGGCTCGTCTTCATGATCAATAAGCCCGGCGAGCCCATGCCCGATGTCACCGTCGCGCTGTTTTTGTGCCTCACCGGCGTCCTCTTCGGCACGGCGCTCGGGTTTCTTCAAGTGTTCTTTGACGGACACGGCGACCCGCGATCGCTCTTGTTCCACCGGCCGCTCTACCCATCGCGTGTTTTCCTGGCCAAGGCGATCGCCGGCATGAGCCTCTACGTGGTCGCGCTGGGCATTCCGTTTGTGTGTATGGAGATCTGGAAGGCGAGACCGGGCAACCTACTGGCGCCCTATCATTGGCGAACGAGCCTTCCCTGGCTGGCGGACATTCTCTCGGGCTTGGTCTACTACTTCGTGGGGATGCTCACGGCCCAGCGGGACGTGCGCTGGTATGGCAGCCGGGGTTTGGCTCTCGCCGCGGCCTTCTTCTGCTCCTTGCTCGTGTGGGTCCTGCCTGAGTTCTGGCAGGCCCTGCTGGCGATCGCGATCATTGGTCTGCTGGTGAGCCTGGCGGCATGGGGCAGCATCTGCGCCGGCGGCGCCTACGCCCCGCAACCTCGTTTCGCCCAGGCCGCCCTGGCCCTGACCTTCCTTGCAGGTCTGTTGATCCCGAGCATGCTCGGCAAGCAAATGATCGGCGCGTGGTTCGATTCCGGGTTCTGTTGGGAATGGATCATCGATCGCCAGGGACGGGAGGTGGCCATGCCCTTCGCCATGGGCCGCGGCCCGATAGGTCCCTGGACCGATCTCGAGGGGCACGAGCTGCCCGATCTCAATCGCAGCGAGGCTCTTCCGAGACTGGCGGCCCCGGCCTCCTACATGGAGGCTCCACTCTTCTCGAGCTATCGCAATAGCGGCCGATTTTACGTGGAATGCAGGAACGAGACGAAGCCAGGCAACGAACGCTGGTATTTTGACCAGGCTCAGGGCCGCCTGGTCGGCCGCCATCTGTATTACCATCATCTCCTTGGCAGTTTCGGACCGGATGGGTTTACCCCGCCCGGGGCGCAGCCGGGCCAGCGCTTTCGAAGGAGAGCTTCAATATGAGAATAATCGCTGGTACACCTTTAACATTCCATTCCTGGCTTTTCCTGGCCGCGTCTACACGGTCGATTTTGCCCGGCGCACGATCCGAGCCCTCTTTACTCCGAGTGCGGGGGAGACCGTGGTGAGCGCAGCCGAGTGCGAGGATTTCTTGACGAAGCATGAGTGGTTTGTCGTCGGCACGGAAAAGTCGTTCCACTTCCTGACCGAGGAGGGTTCGCCGATGGTGTCCGTGCCGAGGGCCCACGACTGCTATGGCTATGTCGTCGCGCTGGGAAAGTTGGAAAAACCGGAGCGCTATTTTGCCTGGTATCAACCGAATCAAGGGGCTCGTTTCGTGGAGCCCCAGGAGTCCAAGACCGCGCCATTCCATCTGCACGAATACGATGCCGGGGGGCGCAGCTCACCCACCGGGACCACCCGCAACGTCCCTATCCGGCGGCCTCGTATGCCAAGGCGTTCTTCGGGCTGGTCACGCCGATGACGGAGGTCGCGACCCTTGTCAGGCTATCGCATTCACTGCGATCGGAGGGGCACTCGAAACGCAGCACGCACCAGCCCGTGCTTCTCGATTATCTTGAAAACATGCGGTATTTCGTTCCCGGGACCTCGCGGTTTGAAGGGACTCCCGGCGGACTGATCCCCGGCTATGTCGCCCTGATCCTGCTCTCAGCGGCGGCCAGTGCGCTTGGCTGTTTCGTGCTGGCCCGCCGCTCCGCCTTTTCCCGAGCGCAGGATCGGCTGGTGCTCTTGGGCTTCTTCTTCGGCTGGGTCGGCATGGTCCTGATGCTTGTGCTGCAGGAATTGCCGGCGCGTGTCTCCTGCCCAGAATGTCGCCAGCTCCGCGTGGTCACACGCGAGGAGTGTGAACACTGCGCTGCCCTGCACGCCGCGCCCGCAGCGGACGGCACGGAGATCTTCGAGCCGATGGCGGCAACCCCGGTCGCCGCCTTGGTCGAGCGATGACCCTCGTTTTCGATTAACTGCTCTCGAGAGAACCATGATAAACCCGACCAGAATGTTCCTGTTCCTGGGCGCCGGCCTGTTCGCCGGCGCGGCCGTTCTCACCTGCGTTACCACCGCGCCCGTGTGGGCCCAGCCCCAGCACACCGCCAACCGGTACGTGGAGCGCCTCGAGCCGTTCATCGAGAAAACCCTCCGGCAAGAAAAAATCCCCGGCCTCGCCATTGGCATCGTCGAGAACGGCAAACTGGTCTACTCCCGCGGGTTCGGCGTGATGAAAGTCGGCGATACCAGCAAGCCCGTGACCGCGGAGACTCTTTTTCACATGGCCTCGGTCACCAAGCCGTTCGTGGCCACGGCGGTCATGCAACTGGTAGAGCAGGACAAGGTCGACCTGAACGCCCCCGTCACCAAGTACCTCCCCTACTTTCGCTTGAAGGATCCGCGCTACAGATTTATCACCGTGCGACAGATGCTGACGCACACCTCCGGAATGCCGGACGTCGAAGACTACCTCTGGGACAAGCCGGAGTACGACGACGGCTCGCTCGAACGGTATGTCCGAAGCCTGACCGACAAGGACCTCCGATGGCAGCCCGGCTCGCAGTTCGCCTACAGCAACATGGCCTATGAAGTGCTCGGAGATCTCGTCGCCAAGGTGTCTGGGAAGAGCTTCGAGGACTATGTGGAGGCGAACATCCTGCGGCCGCTAGGCATGACTTCGAGCACTCTGCTTCTGAAGCAGGCAGACCCGGCCAAACTCGCGTCCGGCTACACTCGGGCCAAAGACGGGACCGTGAAACCAATCACCCATTACCCGTACAATCGCGCACACACGCCCAGTTCGAACCTGCACTCGAATATCGTGGAAATGGCACGATGGGCGGTGGCCAACCTCAACGGCGGCGAACTCGACGGCCACCGAGTATTGAAGACCGCCACGCATGCTCTGATGTGGAAGCCAGCGAATCCGGCTGACAACGACGAGTACGTGGGCATCAGTTGGTTCCTCAAAGACTCGAAGGGCGAGCACTTCGTGATGCACGGCGGCGGCGACGACGGCTTCTTGTCCAGAATTGTGCTCGTTCCCGCGCAAGCTCGGCATCATAACCATGACCAACAGCGACGACGGACTGCCCCGGAGAATTTGGGAAACGGAGCTCTTTAAGGTGCTGGGATTGGAAAGACCCTAGCTGTAACGACTACAGTTCACTAACCGACTACCGCGAGGAATCCATGAACAGTCTGCGAACGTTTATCAGCCCGGTGTTTTGCATGTCGCTCTTGGCCGGCCCGATGCTACAGGCGGGCACTTTGGCGGCGGGCATGCCGGACGAACCTGCTGCCAACGCCGAAGCTTCGCTACCGCCCGGTGTGATGGGAAAAACGATCGAGCCGGACAAACTGGTTGTCGATTTCCGACTCGCACGGCAAGCGCTGGAAGAGGGGCACAGCGGCATCTATCGCTACACTGCCAAGGAAGAACTGGACGGTTTGTTCGACCTTGCTGAGAAATCCCTGATCAGGCCGATGAATGCCGTCGAGTTCTATCGGATTCTTGCCCCGGTGGTCGCGGCCATCAAGTGCGGGCACACCGGTGTCGGTCTGCCCGAGGAAATGCAAAAGGCATACAGCACCAAGGCTCTTCTCTTACCACTTCAGATCCGTGTACTCGCAGGCAAGGTCTATATCCTGCGGGACCTCTCCGACGGCGCGACGACCCTTGCGGGGCGGGAGATTCGATCAATAAACGGCGTTCCGGCCGCGAAGATCGTGGAGACGATGTTGGCGACCACCCCGGGAGATGGCGACAGTCAGACCTGCCGAATATCGCGGATGAGTGGCTGGACACTTGCCCGTCGACTCCCGGCCCTGTTGGGGTTGCAGAGTCCCTATGAGGTAACCGTTTGGGACGCAAAGGAGAACCGCGAGGCCACGGTGCATCTCGAGGGGAAAGAACTACCGCGGCTCCAGGAGGCCGCCCGCGCCAAGTTCCCACAGGATCAGCGTGCACGAGACGGCAGGAGAGTTCAAGCTCAAGGACGAGGGCAAGATTGCGGTGATGAAGATCAACGGATTTGGCGGCTTCGTGGATACGGCGCAAGAAGTCGCTCAGGGAGTTCTACCGTGAATCGTTCGAGGCCATGAACGAGAGCGGCACGAAATCGCTCATCCTCGACCTGCGAGATAACGGCGGCGGCGAGGACGAGTTAGGCAAGTTACTGCTTTCTTACCTCCTGGATGAGCCGTTCAAGTATTATGACGACCTGGTGATCAATGCTCGCCAGTTCAGTTTCCAGAAGTACACCAACCGCACGGAACCGCTGCCGGCCGACCTCCTGGAGGTCCAGCCCGACGGCAAGTACCGGATGGTCAAACATCCCAACTGGGGAATGCAGCAGCCGAGCAAGCCGCCATTTCACGGCAAGGTGCTGATTCTCATCAACGGTGGCAGTTTCTCGACGACCTCCGAGTTCCTGTCACAAGCCCACTTTCACAAGCGGGCAACGTTCATCGGCGAAGAGTCCGGTGGCGGTTACTATGGCAACACTTCTGGCCCCAGTCTTCGGCTGACGTTGCCCCATACGAACGTCCAAGTGGGCGTGCCGCTGATGACCTATTACATGGCAGTCAGCGGCTACCAGGCCAAAGCGCACGGAGTTCTCCCCGATTGTCCCGTCGAATACACCATCGAGGAATTGCTAGAGGGAAAAGACAAGGAGATGGCCTTGGCCTTCGAGCTTGCTCGGAAGTCGTAAATCTTGCCCGCGTCGAAGGCATCCGCGGAACGCCCTTCCGCCTTGGCGCGGACGGGGTGAGGGCATCCGAGAAATTGAGGTGATCGACTTCTTCATCGCCACCACCCCGGTGACGCAGTCCTTCTCACAATTTGCGAGGCGTTTCAGCCGCCGAGTAGCAGCAAAACTGCTTAAGACTTGCCGAATTCGAATCGATTATCTCGATTACTCCCATCATTCGACGGTCAACTTGACGCGCCTCATCGGTCGGGAGGATAGTTATGTGCTTTTTTCCGTCAGGAAGAATGGCCGTAGTAGGCGGAGTCAAGCTAAGATAAACGCAACATTGTCTAGAATATTTTCAGAGTCTCGGCTAGGGCACCCGATAAAATGGCAATACTAAGCAGTTTGGTCTCTCGAACAGATCTAGAAAACTTATGGCCATCGATCCCCTCGCCAATATTGTGGACCGACTGCGGTCATCTGCATTCCAACCACGCAAAGTTGGGGCGGAGACGTGGGAATCGCGATGTCCTGGGCACGCCAGCGTCGACCACGCGCTAATTCTCGGTCGGGGCCGCGATGGCAAGCTCGTGCTGCAATGCCGGAGTTCGCCAAGCTGTTCTTTCTCATCCATTCTCAAAAAGTTAAATATAAAGTTACGCCATCTCAACCGCGACACGAACGAATCGGTGATCCGCCGATTGCGGACGATGGAAGTTCAGCTTGGTTTGTATCAACAGCACGTACCACTTGTGGCCGACCCTGTCGTCTTGAGTGTCCCCGTGACGGCAACGGTACTGGATGCGCACCGATGAGCGAACACGCGGATATGATTGACGTCGCGCCTCCCGCCCTCGCACCACAGCACGTCAGCGGTTCGATTCTCGACGATGACCGTCAACCTGACACAGACCAGAAGCCTGGACCGACGCAAGAAGAAACGGCGGTCGAAGTGGATGACAAGCCCTCGAACGGCGCGGTTGTGGCACGGGCCTCCAACCCGTGTCGGCGAAAACCACGGGCAAGATGCCCGTGCCAATTGCCTAAATGATTCTGTCGCCGTGTCTGGCAACTCCCTCGAGGGATTTCAATTGCCGGAGTTCGCTGCGGACGCGGCAACTGAAGAGTCGGCGCCGACGATGCGTCCGACGAATCAGGTCCGGCATTGAGTAGCGACGCCGGCAAAACGCGCACGACTGACAAACTGATGCAGATCGTCAACGTCGAGCCCGCCGATATGCCGCTCTTGATCGGTTGGCTGACAGCCGCGCTGCGTCCCGCGGGCCCACATCCGATATTGGTCATCAACGGCGAGCAAGGTTCAGCGAAGAGTACGCTGGCCCGTATCTGCCGGCTCTTGGTAGATCCGCACAGCACCCCCCTCCGCGCTGAGCCCAAAGACCATCGCGACCTCATGGTGGCCGCGCTCCACGGCTGGGTTCAGGCGTACGACAACTTGAGCGCCATGCCTGACTGGCTCTCGAACGGTCTGTGCCGGCTGGTGACCGGCGGCGGCATATCGACCCGTGGGCTGTTCACCAACCATGACGAGGTCGTCTGGAGTGCGCATCGGCCCGTCATCTTGACTAGCATCGACGACATCGTCCGGCGCCCCGACGTGATCGACCGCAGCATCTTTCTCCAGCTTCGTTCGATCGCGTCGTCACACCGCCGGTGCGAAGAGGATCTATGGGCGGAGTTCATGCCCGACTACCCGCGGATCCTGGGCGGGCTTTTGGACGCGGTCGTGGCCGGCATGCGGCTGCGTTCCACGGTCAAGCTGGCCGAGCTCGAACGCATGGCCGACTTTACTCGCTGGGGTGAAGCGGCGGCCCAAGGGGCCGGCTGGGCACCGGGGACATTTGTGACGGCTTACCGAGCCAATCGGCAGGCAGTCAACTCCGTGATGCTGGAAGAATCGCCCCTCGCCCAGGCCTTGCTGAGCCTCGCCAAGTACCACGGTCCCTGGAAAGGGACGTTGACTCAGTTGCTCGAATTGATCGCGGGATACACTGGCTATTGCTCACTGACGACACCGGGTTGGACCAGGACCCCGACCGTTGCTTCCATCGAATTGCGCCGAATTGCTCCGCAACTGCGCATGTTCGGTCTTTCCGTCACGTTCGAGAGAAGCTGCAAGTCGGGGCGAATCGTGACGTTCAAACCAACTGCTTCCAGCGGAAGGGCAAGTGCGCACGTTGGATTGCCATCGGCCGGCCAAAGCAGCGAGCGTCGCATTGTCGGTCGGCATCGACCGCGGTGAGCCCATGACGAACGATGACGAACGATGACGAACACTGATCCTTGAAGGGCCCAAAACCGTGTACCGTGTAAGCGTAAATTCTTCTAATTTATGGATTTAGGGAATGCTTCGAGAAACGATGACGCAGATGACGCACTTTTGGGCAATTTAAACCCATCGATTGTTTGTGCCGCGATTTGCGCGTCGCTCACCATGAGCGGGCGTTTCAAGCCGTCAGCGTTCGCGTCGTCGACAGGCGCGAACGGGCAAAGCGAAACTGGGGTACGACGGAGTTCAGTGCTCAGGCAATTCCGGCGATGGGATCGAAGTCGGGGCAGACGTCGCGAGCAGGCCCTGGGCTTGCTCGAGCCGGATTTGGAGAAGCCAGAGCTCGGTGACCTCATCGATCCACTGGCTCTCCGCCTCGAAGAGCTGAGTCGGGCGGTTGAAAGCTCGAGGTTGGTTGTAAGTCCGCGATCAGCCTTTGCCATCAGGCGATTGAGCTCGTCCGCACGAAGAGTGTATTTGTCCCGGGCAATGGACACTTCGTGCACGTGGTGCCTGAGGCCGAGCACGGCATCGCGGATCTCTGACTCAATGGCGCGCTTGCGCCAGGCGAGGATTCCGCGGACCTGGTCCCGGAACTTCGACACTGCCTCTGGTTCCGTGCTGTGCAACTTGGCGGTAAGCACGACCGCGGCGAGTGCAAAGTGTGACGCGCTAGGGGCCATGATGCCCACGAGCGGATGAATTGTCGCGAGGAGTTGCCCTGCCACGGGCAGCGATGCCTGGTCGATCTCGGAAATAATGGTTCGCAAAAGTCGCAGTTGGGCGCGGTTCGCCAAACCGACCGACACGGCATAGTCCGCGTCTGCGACTTGAGCGGTTGCCTGCCAGTCAACCAGAGGTCTAATGAGCCAGTCGGAATCGGCGGGGTCGAGGATCAGAGTCTGCCGCAGGCCCAAACTGAGGCGGTCGATGGTTTCGCGCAACTTTGTCCGCTTCAAGCGCAATTCGACGTCCTGGCGGCGGAGCCTGTTGTGAAGGTCTTCTACTGACAATCCACGATCCATCTGCGCTCGGGACGCACCGAGCGCGACACCTGCCTCGGCGAGCGCTCGACGGGCGACCGCCTCTTGGGCCTCGGCCTGCGCCAGATGCAAAAAGGCGCCCGCGACCTTGGCTGCGTCTTGGTTGCGAACTTCATCAAGTTCAAGCGCCAAGGCCGTTGCCAGCAGCCTGTCGGCTTGGCGCCTGGATTTCCCTGGATAAAGGTGGCATCGCGGGGGTGCGGATGAGAGAGCCGACCGCTTGGCCTGGAGTGCACTGGCCAGAGGGGAATTTAATGCCGCGAGCGCCACACATTCACGCAGATCGAGACCTCGATAGACGCGAAGGCCTGGACCACTTGCCGGCAATGCGACCGCAGGCATTCGCGCGGACTGCCGCAAAACGTCAGGCACAGGGTCGTCGGCCACGACAACCGGCAAATTGGTCGGTGCGGGGCTAGTAGGGCTGAATCCGTCAGAGACCACTCGCGGCTGTCCCTGAAGGCAACCCGCGGATGCAAGCACAATCAGGAGACAGATCGATCGATACGGCCGCGGGCTCAAGATCGCTGTCCTCGTCAAAGGAACAGGGAGATCGCTCGTACTACATCGCTCCGCAAGAGTGGTTATCTTTAACGAATCCTCCGATTGTTGGGATCAACTGGTTTATCCGGGGGGCTCTGGCATGCGCTCACGAGAATTGTGGCCGGGGTCTGTGACCCCGGACCGTCAAGCGCCGCCGCCCTCACAGAGACCTGCTGCAAAGACCCTGTCACCAGAATCCCTTGGCGCATCCATTTGGCGGGAGCAGTGCTGCTGGCGTTAACCCTCCTAAATTGCCAATCCTTGGCTTCGGCCTCACGAAGCTGCGTATTCGTCGAACGTGGCGTCACCGTGGCCCGCTTGTCAGAGCCGGTATGCCAGGACGTCTTCGAGCTGCTCTTGAAATCCTGGTCGTAAACCGAGAATCTCGGCAAATTGTGATCGCGTCAACACGAAGAGTTCGACGTCCGTTTTGGCGACCACGGTCGCGTTGCGCTTTACGTTGCGGATCAACGCGACTTCACCGAAGAACCCTCCTGCGGCGATCTCGTCATGATGCAAAGAACCATCATCGAGCGGGCGCATCACATCAACAGCTCCTCGATGGATCATGTAGAACTTGTCGCCGTCTTCCCCGCGGCGGATGATCACCGAGCCGGCTGAGAACGACTCCTGGGTCAACCGGTCGGCGATCGCGAGGTCGAACTCGGTTAGCATTCCAGACATGAGTTCCTTCAAGACCTTGGTTTCTTTCAAGAAGCTGCATCTCTTCTTGGCACGCTCGACGTTGATGTTCGAGACGATCTCGCCGTATCGCATGTTGACGATCCGGTGCGCAGATTCGAGGATCTTGGTGTCGTGCGTGACGACGATTGCCGTCCGGTCGGCCGAACGGACCGTCTCTTTCAAAAGGCCGAGGACGATCTCGGCGGATTCGGCGTCGAGGGCGGCCGTCGGCTCATCTGCGAGGATCAGTCGCGGCTGGTTAGCCAGGGCGCGGGCAATCGCGACGCGCTGCCGCTGGCCCCCGGAGAGCTTTTGTGGCTTGTGGTGGATCTTGGCGCCGAGGCCGAGCCGATTCAGCAGGTCCACGGCCCGTTGCTGAACCTCGGCGTTCGTTTTCGCTGAGGCGGCCGTGCTGTCGCCGAGCTCGAGCGGCAGCCGGACGTTCTGGACCGCCGACAGCGAGCCGAACAGGTTGTGAGCCTGGAAGATGAAGCCGATCTGGCGGCGCAGGCGAATGAGATCCTCGTCACCCATCCCGGCCAGCTCATGGCCCAAGACCTGGATGTTCCCACCCCCTTTTTGCAGCCGCCTTAGGCCGCCGATCAAGGTGAGCAGCGTCGTCTTACCGGACCCCGACTGGCCCGTCAGGATGACGATCTCGCCCGGGTAAAGCTCAAGGTTGTTGTTCTTGAGAACCGGGTTGCTCACCTCTTTCTGGCCGAGACCGAAGGTATAGGAGACCTCCCGGACCCAAACGAGCGGGGCTTTCGTGGCCGGCGCTAAGTCCGCCCCAATTTCGGTCTCTGTCGCGACACTCATCATCGAAATAGCTCCGCCGGGTCGGCTTGGAACAGTTTGCGGATCGCAAGGTAGGCCGAACTCAAGCACATCACGAGGGTCAGGACGAGGACGAGTCCGACCGTATGAGGCGCCATCTGCATGGGCAGCCCGGTCCAGCCGCTGAGCTTCGAATAAACGAACGCTGCAAAAAGCGTGGCGGGTGCAAACCCCAATAGCGCCAGCCAAACCGCCTGGCGACAGACTACTTTCACCAGATATGTATTTCCGTAGCCGATAGCCTTCAAGGTCGCGTATTCGGCCAGGTGGTCGCGGATATCGCTCGAGAGCACCTGATAGCAAATGACCATCCCGACGATAAAACCGAGAATCACACCGAGCCAGAAAATCTGGCCAATTGGTGTATGGATCTGCCAGAACGCCCGCTCCCGTCCGATCATTTCGGCGACGGTCAGGATGCGGAGCCTGGCACTGGCCATCGAGCTTTGTTCGAGCCCGGCACGGACACGGGCGACATCAGCCCCTTCGGCCAGCCGGATGACACCGATATCGACCATCGGCGCGTCCGGCTGGCGTACGCCGCGCATTGGGAAGAGTGTGTCAAAGGTGCGGAATCCCACGAGCAGGTTGCCGTCGTTGACGAAGTCTGTCCCCAGGTCGAACATGCCGATCAAGCGGACGGCTTCACGGGCGACCCAAGCCTCCTTCGCGGACTCCGATGCCGTGTCCCACAACTCGTCGAACCCGAATGCTGTCTTCGACCGTTTGTCGAAGAAAGCCGTTCCCGAAGGGCGAAGCTGCGCACCGGCATCGACGCCGGGAGCAAGCGCAGAAAGCAGTTCCTCGGAGTCGCTCGAGAGAACGCGGATTTTCCGCGACGCGTGTGTCTTCGGGTTGTGGAAGTCCGACAGGGCCGTCTCGAAATAAAGGGCGCGGGCCCAAAGGACGCCATGTACACTCTCGGCCTTGACCAACCATCTTGAGGCGAATCGCAGGGCGTCGGTCAGCGTCTCCTTGTCGCGGTTAATAACCAGAAGAGTGGGGCCCGGTTCGGATCGTTGCAGCTTTTCGAGTGGGGCAACGGTCGCATCGAGCATGGCGTTCAAGAACCCCAGTTCGGTGAAGATCAGGACAACTGCAAACCCGACGCCGGCCAACGACGCCAGAAGCCGCTTCACGTCGTGTGTCAAATTCGACCATGCCAGTGGCGTCTTTTTGATTCGGCGGCTCATCGGAAGAGATCGGCGGGATTCGCCGCCCAGACCTTTCGAATGGAAAAGAGCGCTGACCCACACGAGATGACCAGTCCTAGTGCCAAGGGCACAGCCAGAATCTGTACATCCCAAAGCGACATCGGCATGCGAGTCATCAATTCGACGAGCCAGTAAATGGCCCACGCTGCCACCAATGCGAACGCATAACCGACCAAGCCCAGCAGCACCGCCTGACTCACCACGATCGATCCGACCTGGCCATTGGAGTAGCCGATCGCCTTGAGCGTCGCATACTCACCGATGTGGTCGGCGATATCGCTGGAAAACACCTGGTAGAACACCACGAAACCCACGATGAACGAGATGACGACGCCCATTCGGAACAGGACTCCGATGGACCGCTCGCTGACCCAGTAGTGCGTCTCGTTCCCGAGAATCTCGTTGCGGCTCAGCACCCGGACATCCGAGCCGGGCCCTCCCGCTTTGTCTGCGATCGGCAGTGCTTTCCGAAGCCGCTCCACGATTTGGCCGGTATCTTTGGCATCGGCGATCTTGACCAACCCCAAGGTGGGGAAGTCGAGGGCGTCGCCACCGAATGCGCGCGCGAAATTGTGGTGGTTGAGCAGGGCGGCGCCGTCGATCGCAAACCCCGTGCCCATCTCGAAGTCGCCGGCGATATGGAAATCTTGCTTGTTGAGCTCGACTCGGGTATTCCTTTTCTGGGGACCAAATTCGTTACGGCTGCGGCGGTCGATCAGGAGAGCACCGGGCACTTCGAGGCCCGCCGGCCCGAGCTCACGGCCGGGGATCCCGCGCGTGAAGATGCGGTCGGCGGGGTTCCAGGCCAGCACGAGGATTGCCCTCTCCTTCCAGGGCGGTTGAGGCGCCTCGTGCCTGCGTTTAAAGCGGCGGCGCGGCAACCAATTCAGGAGCCAGTCCAGACCCTCAGCCGCGGGATCGTCGCTCAAGTTTTGCCACCGCCCCGGTCGGACGTACAACGGCACGACGCTAACGACGCCCGGCACCGATTCGGCCGTGCGGATGCGAGCCAACGGGAAGCTTCCCGGCGCGGCGAGGAATACGTAGCTCTTCGAAACAATGAGGATGTCGAAGTCGAGCTTGCCCAAGACGAGGGTGGCCGTCCGCTCGACCGCCTGGCTAAAGCCGAGCTGCATGAAGATCACGACCAGCGCGAACCCGATTCCTGCCAGAGCAAGCCCCGTCCGGGCCAGGTCGTGGACGAGGTTGCGCCAGGAAATCGCGGTATTCCTGATCATTCGTCCGTCCCGTGGTTAGGATCGCCCTTCGGCGAGCCTCTCGGTGGGATTGCCGCTGCCAATCCCGATCGTCACGTCGACGGGTTGGAGAATGAGCCGCCGCAGCTTTTCGAGGGTGTCTTGATCGAGTTCGAGCTTGATCCACACCTCAAAGACACGGGCGTTTTCGCGGTACGTTGGGTCGAGGGGAGATTGCTTATGGCCGACGACCACGGGGCTGATTCGCTCGACGATGCCCGCAAGCGGTGCCTCGGAGTTGAGCGGGAGACCTCGGCCGCCGACCTCGGCCTTTTGATTGACTTCAACGCCCTCGCGGTCGTCGGTGTAAACCTCCGCCATGACGTAAAGCGTTCTGGTGTCTCCCAGCTTCAAGAGCGGCTTGCCGACGGCGGATTCGCTTTCGTGAGTGGTAATTTCGAGGACTGTGCCATCGACGGGGGCGACCACGGTGCAGCGTTTCTTCCCGGCCTCGGCGAGCGCCCTCTTGCGCGGAGCGTGTCGACGGGGAGCTGGGCACGTGCCCGCTCCGCCGCGAAACGTACATTGCGTTTCTGCCGCTCGACCGCCTCAGCACTTGTCGACATGTCGAGCTCCTTTTGCGCCCGCTCCTTTTCGGCCTTGGCATATTGCAACTCGCCCAGGCTGATTTCTGCCTGGACCTTCAACTGCTGATATTGCTGGCGCGAAATGGTGTTGTTGAGTTGCAGTCCCTCGACGTCCTCGAGTTGCCTGCGGGCGAGCTCGTACTTTTGCGCAAGGCACTTGATCTTCAGTTCAGACGACTCGAGTTGCATCTGGCCGAGCCGTACGTTTTTAGACAGCTCGCGGTCGATGTCAAAAAGTGCCGACTGTTCTTGATCATTCTCGACTTGCCGATTTTGCTCGGCCGCCTTGATCTCCTGGTCAATGACATTGACCTCGCACAGCCTTTCGTCATAACCGTCGAGGTAGGCGAGGGCCTCCCCGGCTTTGACCGGGTTGCCGACTTTGGTTTTCTCCGCGAAGCGGAGCGCCCGTAGGCCCGCAGGGACGGCAACTTCGATAACCCCGCCAGACGGCTGGATCGATCCGAGGGCATGGACGACGCGTCCCTTGCTGGCCGAAGGCGGAGATGGTCGTGTCTCGTGCACGGGGGTCTGGTTCCACCAACGATCGAGGTAAATTCCAATCGCGGCGCCCAAGGCGCTCACGACGATCAAGACCGCGCTCTTCAAGATGGTCTTCATGGTGGTTCTGGTTCGCGCGCTGCGCGGCGCTCAGATCAAATTGCGATCGGAACTACGGGCAAGATTTCGAAGTGCCGCGCCCGCCGCCAACTGGCGGCTCGGTGCCAGTCAGCCACATTAGTTTCCTCAATTAGTCATCCCTTTTCAAGGCGTGAACTCGTGGTTGATCGCAGCCGCTAAAGAGGTTAATCTTGAACAACTATCGTGAACCACCTTTGGCGACCCGCTTTTCGTTGGTATTTCCGCCCATTGCACCATCTTCCTATTGCTCTACTGCTTGCTTCGGTGCGGCGAAAATGCAACGGTGGGATGCCCGATGCCGAACCTGATCGCAACCGGGAAGGCCCCCCACAACCATTGGGAGAAGGTAATCCCTCATCGCCCAGTGACGCTCGGCCGTCTCGCCACCGAGAGCGAATGGGTGGTGGACTGGGACGTACAGATCTCTCGGAAGCATGCCACGCTCGAGTGGCGCGAAAACCGGCTCTTGGTGCGAAGAGAGCCGACTGCCCGGAACCCGATTTCTTACCAGGATCAGCTCGCCGACGAGTTCACCGTGGGGGTTGGTGAGCAGTTTTTCATCGGCACCACGAAGTTTGAGCTCAGCGAGGATCAACCGACTCTGGTTCAGAGTGATTCGTCGTCGGTCACGAAGGCTTGGTTTGATCCTGCAGATCTGCAACAAGTCAAGTTCTCCGATGCTGAGACGCGAATCGAGATCCTCGCGGCTCTGCCCGGCATAATTCGTACGGCGCCGAGCGTTGAAGAGCTGCAGTCGCGGGTCCTCGACGTCATTCTCGACGGGGTCGCGCGAGCCGACTCGGCGGCCGTCGTCCGCGTCGACCTGGGCACCGACGAGGGGGAGCCGGCGATCGAGGTACTGTGCGAGCGGAGCCGGACGAAGGGTATGGAGGCGCTATCGCCGAGCCGGAGCCTGATCACGGACGCGACCCAGCGGGTTCGCCGCAGCATCCTCCACGTGTGGCAGCCAGGCAGTCTCGAAACCGGCGATGCCCCCGACCAGAGCTTTGACTGGGCGATCTGCTCCCCCCTGCCCGACGAGCCGTCGCCGGGAATCGCGCTTTACCTTTGCGGGCGGTTCGAGACCAACCCCCTGACCCTCGCAGGTGTCGAACCCAAAGTCAAACTCAAGCCGGATATCAAGTTCACGGAACTCGTGGCGGATATCTTCGGTTCGTTGCTTCAGGTCTTGAATCTGCAGCGGCGGGAGGCTCAGTTTTCCTTGCTGCTCTCCGCTCAGATCCGCGAGGCCCTCGTGGGACGCGACATGGAGACCGTCCTTTCTCCCCGAGAGACGGACGTGACCGTGCTGTTCTGCGATCTGCGGGGGTCGAGCCGGGTCGCCGACGATCACGAAAGCGAGTTGATGTTGGTCTGGGAGCATGTCAGCTCGTTCCTGGGCATTATGACCGCGAGCATCAGCG
Organism: uncultured Isosphaeraceae bacterium; assembly: GCA_963850935.1. Lineage (GTDB taxonomy): Bacteria > Planctomycetota > Planctomycetia > Isosphaerales > Isosphaeraceae > CAWFRS01. The sequence continues at coordinate 189,000 of CAWKNT010000044.1, read as the reverse complement.
ACCAGGGCGGGGTCATTGGCGACTTCCAGGGGGATGCCGCGATGGGATTCTGGGGCTGGCCCAAAACCGACGGGGTGCATGCCGGCCGGGCCGCGCGAGCCGCCCTCATCATCCGCAAGAAGTTCCTGATGGAAGCCCTGCGGAAAAACCGCAACCTTGCCGGCTTCCAGTGCGGTATCGGTATCGCAAGCGGCCGCGCGATCGCCGGCCGACTGGGCGTTTACGAGCAAGCCAAGGTAGGCGTCTATGGCCCCAGGGTGAATCTCGCGTCGCGGCTCGAATCCATGACCAAGGTCCTGCGCGTTCCCATCCTGCTCGACGACGTCACCGCCGACCAGATCCGCCCCGAGATCGGCAGCATCCCCTGGGCCCGGCTTCGTCGAGTTGCCCGAGTCCGGCCCTACGGCATGGCCGCGGACCTCATGATCTATGAACTGCTCCCTCCCGTCAGCGAGCCTGGTGTCCTCTCGGAACAGAATCGCAGGGACTACGAGGCCGCCCTCGACGCCTTTCTGGACGGCAACTGGTCGTCCGCCCACGATCTGCTTAGCCGCCTGCATCGGGACGGACCGAGCGAGTTCCTCTTGAAGTACATGGAAGCAAACCACGGATCTCTTCCCCCAGGCTGGCGCGGGGTGATCGAGCTCGATCACAAGTGAATGCGCGTCCCGCACGGTTGGTGCGATTGGCGATTTCGGTCCGTGTTACCGCGCGAACGGATCGGTCGGAAAGCCTTGGTCGAACAAAAGAGCCAGAAGCTGGCGGAAGTCTTCTCGGAGGCGGAGCGGGTTCAGGTCCGGATCGCTGTTGGTGTGCCGAGCATTACCCCATCCCGCGGCGATTGCCTGTTTCAGCATCTGGACAGCCTCGGCCGCCAGGGCTTCTTGTTGCTCTTCCCTTGCTGCGGGAATGCTCAACGCTAAAACACAGGCACCGTTGTAGAGTTCGGTCGCGTTGCCCTGGACCAGCGTCGCCCGTTCGCGTGTCAACCGAGCTAGTTCAACAATGACTTTTGCAGCCTCAATCGGTTGATTGAGCCTGCGGTGGACGTTCGCCAGCTGGAGCATGTGTGCTCGGAGTGACTGCAGATAGCGCGGCTGGGTCGGCATGGCATCGAGAACTCTCCTTTCGAGTTCGATGGCTCGCACGAGCGGCTCTCGAGCGTTCTGAAATTGTCCCAGGCGCATTTCGATCTGAGCCACGTTGCTGATCGTCAGGGCGAGATCGGTCTGATATTCGACGCGGGCCGGAAGCTCGCGGGCCAGCCGCTCGCGAATTGCCAGCGCCCGTCCGTACGACTCGAGCGCCTCGGTCGGCTGATGGATATCACTGAACACGGCCCCGATGTTGTGATGCGTGACGCCCAGACCGCGCTGATACTCGCTGACGGCGGGGTTATCGCGGGCGAGCCGCTCCCACGTCTCCATTGCCTGCCGGTTCGACACAATCGCCTCGGCTCGATGGCCGGTGTCGCTCTGAAGATTTGCGATGTTGTTATGGCCGACGGCCAGATCGCGCAGATATTCGGTGACGGTTGGGTGGTCGTGTGCCAGCCGCTCATTGATCGCCAAGGCGCGGCGGTGCGACTCGAGGGCTTCGGTTGGATGATGCGTCTGGCTGAGCAAGACGCCGACGTTGTTTTGGTTGCCGGCCAAGTCGAGCCAAAAGTCGATTACCTCAGGGTGATCACGTACCAGCCGCTCGTCAATCGCCTGAGCCCGCCGGTAAGACTCGAGCGCAAGAGCAGGTTGGCCCATGTTGTTGAGCAGGACGCCGAGGTTGTCGTGGCTTGCGGCGAGATTGCTCTGGTACTGGATAACGGATGGATTGGTGCTCGCCAACCGCTCATTGATCGCCAAGGACCGCCGGTGCGACTCGAGCGCTTCGGTCGGGTGACCCATGTTAAACTGCAAGATTTCCAGGTTGTTGTGGCTTGCGGCCAGCTGACTCTGATATTCATTGACCGCAGGATGTTCGTGCGCGAGCCGCTCTTTGATTGCGACCGCTCGCTTGTACGACTCGAGCGCCTCGGTCGAACGGCCGATCGCGGAAGCTGGTTGCCGAGGTTGTTGAGCGTCATGGCTAGATCGTTCTGATACTCAGCGATGGCACCGTGGTCGCGCACCAGGCGTTCGCGGATGGCGAGCGATTCGGAGTAGGAGCGGATGGAGTCAGGTATGCTGCCGATCTCCGAAGTGATCGAAGCCAGGTCGAAGTTGGCGGCGGCCAAGTTGGCCAGGGCGTCGGGCTGCGTATCACGGTCGGACTGGAGCTGATCGCGGAGTTTGCGGAAGAACTCGAGCGGCTCCTTCAAGAGCCCCCTACGCAGCCCCTCCAACTCGGGGCGGTTTTTGAGTTCGGCGTTGTCTTTGACGGTATCGCGGAACTTCTTCACCGCATCGATGGCCAGTGCCTCGCGCCGAGGGCTCGCTGTTGCTGCCTGTCCAATTCCTCATTCTTGGTCGCGAGCTGTGCGTTCTTGGCATCGAGCTGCCAATTCTTGATCGCCAGATCAAGATTCTTGGCGTCGAGGTCGCGGTTTTTGCCGGCCACGACAGTCACGAAGCCAGCCAGCCCGAAGAGACCGGATAGGAGCACGGCCGCCGTGCTGGTCATGAGTGTCCGATGCCGACGCATCCACCGCCGCGCCCGAACTGCCACTGGCTCGTGCCAGGCCGAGACCGGCTCGTCGGCCATCCACCGTCTAACGTCCGCAGCCAGGTCCTGTGTCGTCGCGTATCGATCCGCCGAGTCTGGTGCCATCGCCTTCAGGCAGACCGCCTCGAGCGCCCGCGACACGTTCGGCGTTAGCTTTGTCGGAGCGGTGAACTTGCACGTCTTTACATTTTCAAGTACATCTTCGGTTGTGCGACCCTGGAACGGGACCTTGCCGGTCAGGATCACGTAGAGGATCACTCCCAGGCTAAACTGGTCGCTGGCAGGTCCCACGAGGTTCCACCGCGCTTGGGCCTGCTCCGGGCTCATGTACGCCGGTGTGCCCACCACGCCAACCGTCGGCGTGTCCGAACCGGCGGCATCCGACGCCGAGCTGGGCATCAGGGTTTCCTCGCTCGTCGAGCGCGCTCTTTCGTCCCGCTCGAACGGCTTGGCCAGACCCCAGTCCACCACGAGCGTCTCATCGAATTTGCCTAACATCACGTTGCGCGGCTTCAAGTCCCGGTGGAGGATGCCCCGGCTATGCGCATACGCCATCGTGCTGCAGATCGAGACGAACCGGCTCAGAAGGTCCCGCAAAGCCAGCGAGCGCTCCGACGGGTCGCGGCTGGGCTCATCGGCGGCGTGGAAGGCGTCGATCAAGTCCTGGAGGGTCTCCCCCCGGATAAACCGCATCGCATAGCACGGCGCACCCGATCCGTCGGTCCCCAGGGCATAGATCGGCACGACGCCGGGATGTTCAAGCCGACTGGTGACCTCGGCCTCCAAGAGGAACCGGCGGCAGCTCTCAGGGTCGCCAGCGCGTTCGGCCTTCAAGAACTTGAGCGCGACATCGCGGTTGAGCTCGGCGTTCTTGGCCATGAAGACCTCGCCGAGAGCACCTGCAGCGTGGAATCGGAGGTCGCGGTAGTCGGCCCGCGCGGTGGCATATTGGCGGCTGGAGCGACTGGCCGACGCGACGATGAACGGATCGCCAGGAGCGGTTTCCATTTCACCGAGAAGTGGGGCCGCCTTGTCGAGAAGTGCAATGCGACGGCCGAGCTCTTCGGCCAGGTCGGGGCAGGTCGAACAGATCTCCTCAACAGAAACGTGCTTACCCTGTTGTTCTAGCTCCTCCCATCGCAAGAGCAACTCCGTCAGGCGTGGATCATCGCCATTGGTATTGTCGAACATAGAGCACCCTCGTCGTTGAGGTCTGGATCAAAGGGCGGGCATCGGCCACGTCGGGTCGACCTCCATCCGCGCGACGGCGGTGGCATTGATGATAGCTCGAGTTGAGTTCAAAATTCAAATTTGAAGACTGGTCGAATCACCTGCCGGATGTAGGTACACTCTCCATCGAGCGATATAGTAGTTAACGCCGGGCGAGACCTGTTACGGGAGCGATGAATGATTGACCTTTTCGCCTGTCCTGCCTGCGGCGAGCCCGCCGCAGATTCGCGCGAGGTCCTGCGAAAGGAGGTCCGCAACGGAGACGGGCGACCTATTTCGACCCGTGTCGTCGCGTGCGCGTGCGGCCATGTGTTTATCAACCCTCAGCCAATACGGGAAGAGCTCGCGCCATTTTACCAAACAGATTATCATGTTTTTGCAGATCAGGCTCCGGACCCAGCGCATGTTGATCGGCTGTTGGCTACGAAGCACCGGGGCGACAGGCTCAATCATGCCCTTGTGGTCCCTGGGGGTAAGTACCTCGACGTTGGCTGCGGTCTCGGGATGATGGTTGCGGGAATGGCTCGGCTCGACATGGAGGCTGAGGGGATTGACCCGGGCCAGGCTGCCGTGGAGAGGGCGCGGTCACTCGGGCTCAATGTCCAGTGTGGGTTGCTTCACGATGCGCACTTCCCTGACGCAAGGTTCGACAGCGTTAGCATGTACCATGTGCTCGAACACACACCTGACCCAGTTAGCATGCTGGCGGAGTGCCGGCGGATCCTTAGTCCCAATGGGGAAATCGTGGTGGGCGTGCCGAACTTCGGGTCGCTCGTCCGTGCACTCGTCGGTTCGACATGGAGCGCGTACGATTTGCCGCGCCACCTGCACCACTTTTGCACGTCCTCAATCAAAAACGTCGCGGCGCGGGCGGGGTTGACTGTCGTCGCGATGGACACGGAATCACTCCCCGAGCATGTCGAACTCGAATTGGCCACTTGGATGAGGCTCTGGCTCAAAGTCCCGGCCCGACTTACGCTCAAGACCGGCGTTGTGCGCCCGCTAGCAAAGTATCTGACGAATAAGGGTAGCGCGACTGGGCGCGGTGAGGCAATCATCGTGCACCTGCGACCCGAGGGCCACTGAAACGGAACGAACCCCAACCGCTCGCGTTGAGGCGGCCTTGACTATTCGCCCGATTGCGTTGCCGCCGAACCAGCGCTTGCGCAGCCTCGATAAGCCAGCGCGCGGCCGATCGATCGTCCTCTGTGCTGATAGGCAAAGTACCCCTGTCGCGGTCACGATCGAGGGCTAGTCGTCGGGACAGCCGGCACCGGGTCACTCTTGTATTCCGCCGGTGCGATCGGCGCGACCCGCAGTCCGGTGATCGAAAGGTCGATCGGCCGCCCCTTCATGTCTGGACCGAACGTGATGACGACCTCCTTGATCTGTGCCAGGCCGGGCGTGGCCGGCAGCAGCAGTTGCAGCTCCTCTTCCCGGCCACGCGTGTCAATGAAATGGCACGAGATCTCGATAGGTATCAGGCCGGCAGCCAGCTTGGAACCTCCTGGCGGCTTGAGAGCGACGAGCGCCTGATCGATCGCCTTGGCGCAACGGTAGCGCAAACTTAGGAGTCCGCCCGAGAGGTTCACGCCGTCGGAGCGTGTCGAGACAAGTGCAATGCCGGCGTTGCTCACCCGATCGCTCGTCACGTGGAACGCGCCGGGTTCCTGCGTTGAATGGATCGGAACCCCTTTGTCGTCCCAGGCGAAGATCGAAATCTCCCCCGGGAAGAGTTCAACCCCGTCGCCAGGTCGGAACACATCCTCTAGCTTTGCACCCAAGCTCTTCGAGTTCAGATATCGCTTCATGTGGCTCGACCCCGTTCCAAGCAGTCCCAGGACGAGCGAGAGAGTATGCGCCGTCGTCTGGAACCGGATCACTTCTTGCCGGGCCGCGTTCAATCCTTCCCACGGTCCATGATCGGTCAGCAGCGTCGATATGACGGTCCAGTTCGCCGCCAGAAACCTCTCAATCTTGTCAGGGGCGACCGTGTAGGCCGTACCCAGGGTGTAAAGCGATGCTGCGCTGGTGATCCGGGGCCGCGGCGAGACGGTGATCTCGGGGATGCCGATCGACCCGGTATACTGGACCCCTTCGCCGCTGTACGACTCCGATAGAAATCCGGGCAGGTTGTGCCGGTTTGCATAGTCGATCTCGACGTCGACGACAGCTTCCAGCAGTCTCCGCCAGCTCGGGCGTTCGAGCTCGGTCATCGACAGCTCAAGCCCCAGTGCCTGGAACGCCGAGCCTTCCCAGGGGCCAAGCACGTAGTTGTCGCGGCCGTCGCGCATCCGATACGGCTTCATCTTGAAGCCCAAGTTTTGAATCGCCTCCAGCGGGAGCCCGAAACGTGTGACGATGAAGGTGGCGGGGCCACGAAATTCATTGACGAGGTAGTCGACGTGACCGGTCGTCCATTTGCCTTGCGTGTCGGCCCAGCCGAACAACCGGTCTTTGGTAGCGTCCCAACCGAAGTAAAACTGGCCCGCCTGCGCGTCATAAAGCCTGAGGTATCCATCGCGCTGAACCTCGACGAAATCTTCGAGCTTGTGCCGGAGCTCCGCGACGCCGGGCTGGTCCTTGATCTCGGGGCTCAAAAGTGCGCCGATCGATTTGGCGCACGAGGCAGACAGGTTGGCATTGTCGACGAACACCACAAGGACCACGCGCTGGTCGAGGATGTCCATGATCCGCTGCTTGGTGGTGTTGTCGCCAAAAGGGGCCAGCGCGCCGTCGAAATGATCCCAGCCGTACTGGACCGATCGTTGGATCGCGGCCTTCGCGGTCTTGTTTCTGCGACACGATCCACCCTTTGGATAAAAGCGCCTTCCAGATCGCCTCGCCTTGCACCTGTCCAAACGCATCGAGGATCTTCCGCTTCTCGACTTCGGAGGCAAGTGGGCCCAGCCGCTTGCCGCTAGCCAGGTCGAGGAAGTTGCCCAGCAAGTTGAAAACGCTCAACCGAGGGTCTGATTGATCCTCCCGCAGACTCTGGACGAGGCGAGTCAGATCCTTGAGAGCCTGGGCTCGCGAGAGAAACGGCGTGTCGGCGATGCCCGCGGCCACGTTGGCGAACAGTTCCATGCACTGGCCGATCGCGGTCAACTGCGTGAACGACCGCAGGAAGAGTCCCCGGGCCGGGTCCTGATTCCAGCCCTCGTACGGATAGCCGGAGCTCGGATCGATCATCCGGTTTTCCGGAGCGATGTAGCGCATCGCGCTCGCCAGCAGCTCCCGCACATGACGGTGGTCGGGGGGAACGGTTGGGAACCGAAACGACGGCTCGCCGGGCGTCGGCCGGATCGGCTCATCCATTGCCGCACCGGCTTTGATCGTGCCGGCCACGATCATGAGAGATGCGAGGCTCAAGGACCAGGATGCGCGCGACGAGTCGCCCACGCTTCCAGACGACGTCGCACATGGCTCGAGATGATTCCCATCGGCTTCGACCCTCGCATGTGCATGTTGCCCGTGTCAAGTCATCTCGGCTGATCGCTGGCTCTGCCTGTGATCCGCTGCGCGGGGAGTCGCAATGCCGCGGGAGCCCGGCATGGGGCTCAAGGTCAGATCGCGCACGACGCGGACGAGGCTCAGCTCGCCTGCAGGAACGAGCCGGGACGACGGCACGATCGCGCCCGGCCCGCCAGTCGTAGCCCCAGCACGCCCTCAAGGGCCTGACGGAACATCCAGCCGGCGGCACCCGGTGTAGCCGTTCCAGATCATACGGCCCGGGTCAAACGTCGTCACCATGTCGGCCGCCTGCTGGTTGGGCTGGCCGCCGTAGGTCTCGATCTCGCCGACCGCGGCATGTGGGATCGGCGAGATCTTCATCCAGAGCCGCTAGGCCGTCAAGGGAGTAGCCGCGCGCCTCGTCCGGCCTCCCCTCCCGGCCGGCGCGCTCGGCCAGGATCCGCGCCGCCCCGACCAGCCATTGCACGCCGTGACAGTACATCCCGTTCTCGCGGACGCCCTCGGGATACACGCTGCTCCGCCCAAGGTAGGGCTTGGTATCCTCACGGAGTGGGGGCCATCCCAGGAGAATCGTTGTCTCCTTCTCAAGGATCTGCAGGGCTGTCTCGAACACGATCTGGCCGCGCATCGAGGTTGATGCCCGAAATCACGGCCCACGCGGCGTCAGGGCGTCGATCTCCCAGACGCCGCTCCCCTTGACGCCGATCTCGGTACCGTCATCGTGGAAGGCGCGCAGGTACCGGTCGCCCCGCCAGGTGCGCTCCAGGGCGTCTTCGAGCGCCTGCAGCCGCTCGAGGTAGTAGTCCTGCCGGTCGCGGCCCTCCTTCCGCCCCACGATGCGCGGCCATCCGATCCAGGATGTAATGGAGGAAGAAGCCGAGCCAGACGCTCTCGCCCCGGCCCTGGCTGCCGATCTCGTCGAGCCCGTCGTTCCAGTCGCCGGTCCCCATCAGCGGCAGGCCGTGGACCCCCATGCGCCTTGTCGAGCACGAGGTCGATCGCCTTGAGACAGTGCCGGTAGACGGTATCGTCCCGCGCACGATCGGAGCGGATCGAACCCCATCCCGTGCTTTCCCGCGGGCAGGGGCGGATCGAACGGCTGTTCCGATTCCAGGTAACGGAGTCCGCTCCTCCAGCAGCGAATCGTCGCCGGTCGCGCCGATGATACTCGACCACCCCCCAGGCCAGCCAGAGAAGATTGTCCGAGGCGTGGGTCCGGCCGACGAACCCGGTCCGGCCGTCCTGGAGACGGTGGAACCAGTGGACCACGTCCCCGTCGACGAACTGCTGGGAGGCGTGCAAGAGGATCTGCCGCCGCGCCAGCACGGGTCCATCCGATCAGGTTCACCGAATCCTGGAGCTGATCACGAAACCCATACGCCCCGCTGGCCTGGTAAAACCCGCGACGCGCCCAGATGCGCTCGGCCAGTGCCTGATATTTCAGCCAATCCAGGTAGCGGTCGAACTCCGGGTTGTTCGTCTGGACCGCGCACCGTGTCCATCAAGCTCAGCCACCACCGCCGGGTCTCTTCGCAGGCTGGCGACGGCGGCGTCGGGATCGCTGATACTTGCGGATGACCTCCTCCGGCCCGATCGCGGTCGTCGGCCTGCCCCAGAACCACGACAACCGTGTACTCGCCGTGCGCGGGAACGTTCGAGCGTGGTCAGCAGCGCGGCGATCGGCCGGTCGTCAGCGGTTTCGCCGAGTGTCCGGCTCGCCGCGTTCCACCAGGTAGGGACGGGCGACGCCGCGGTCGCCGCCGAAGAAGCGGCCCCGCCGTGTCTCCATGCGCTCGACAGGGCACGAGATGGCGACGAACGCCGGCCCCGTGCGGAACGTGTTGCGTGGGTTCTCGAAGAAGAGCGCGCCTGGTGCTCTGGCGTCGAACCGGATCTTCAGCGGGCCGGAGATACTCGGGCTGCCCGGCCAGCACGATCTGGAAATAGGGGGCCAGCCGCAGTCGCCGGTCGCGAATCCGCATGGTTCCTGACGGTGAGCAAGTAAATGCCCGCCGGCTCATCCGGCGGCACGAACACCGTCAGCTCGGTCTCGAGCTCTCCCCGCGTCATGCGGAACGTGGCCGAGCCGTCGACGCCGAACTCAGCTTCGTGCGCGGCGCCGGCGTCGTTTAAGGGATGATAGGTCGGCGAGAACCATTCGCTCGCTCTCCGGGTCGTAAAGATAAAACGCCTCGCCGGGGACTTCCCGGTGACGGTATCGGACCAATCGGGCGTCAGGCGGTTCTGCTGCGAGTTGACGCTCGAGGTCGTATGCAGCCCACGATTGGTCACCACGACCACGTGTCCAAGGCTGTTGGACAAGCGTGTGGTCGAAGGGCCGCGGGGTAAACGGCGTGCGGACCAAGAGCCTGCGGCCGTCATCGGAGAACTCGCAGTAAGGCTGGGGCGTTCCTGGCGGGATCTCGCCGTGCCCGATTGGATGGGACGACGCCCGCTGCCGCGCCGTGGCGACCGACCGGGCATGTGGGAGCTCCAGATGACGTGCGATCAGGTCGATCGCATGCTTCTTATCGGTCGTCAGACCGATCAACAGGCGAAGTTGGGACGACCCGCGCGGGAACGGTCATGCTGACGAGCAAGCTGCCGATCGGGTCAAGCGTCGGGTGCGCGAGGATGTCCATCGCCGCCGAAAACGCCAGTGTCTCCAGCACCCGGGGCGACCAGAGCCGCCGACCGCGGCCGATGAAATCGATCCGCGAGGACAGGAACCCCTCCGGGGCGCGATCCGACGCCAGGAGCCCCATCGCCCTCGAGTGCTTGTCCCAGGCCAACATTCCCTGCAGCGTACTGACGTACTCGATTTCGGCGAACAGACGATTGTACTGGGTGTGATTCCTGTCTGCATCTGGATTGTTGAGCACCCACTCCAGGTAGGGTACTACCTTAATTGCTCGCGCAACGCTCGACGGGTTCTCAACTGTGATCGGTCCAGAGCTCCGCCCGATCGTCGGTCCCTGGCAGGGTGATCTCGATGGTCGTCTGCAGCCCGTTTTCGGTGTTGCAGATCCGCAACGAGTCTCCGACCCGCTCGACCCGCGACGGCTTGGCACGTTCGCCCGCGATGTTGCCGATCAATGGCCACGACCGCGGCATACCTTCGCTCTCTCCCGAAACGTCCACGAGGAAGAGCGCCCTTCCGGCCGGGTCGATGAAATCATAAGAGCGCCTGCTAACATCATAACCGCGACTGGGAACCCGGCTGGTGACCGCGCCGTCTTCGCGCAGTGTCGTTTCGTACTCTGCGTGGCTCACCGACAACGTGCGAATGGGTGGCGATCCCAAGCGAGCCAAGAGCCGCGGATTGCCGCCGAGGCGCCCGTGCCTGCGATCACCGACCCGGCAAAGAGGAACCCCTGCTCGAGGTGCGGCAGTGCGCCGAGTGCCGAAATGAGCCCTCCCTGCGAGTGACTGCGGATTGTCTCGGCGGTGCTCCAGGCCTGATCCCAGTCGTTGCCGCGGGGGATATAGTACGGGATCAAGAGCGGACCCCATGTTGTGAACCGCTTGACGCCCTCGGGAATGCAGCGGGCAGTCGCCGCAGGAGCGAGCGCGCGTGCCAGCCGCTGCTCCAGCTTGTCCATGCCGAGGAAGCTCAGGTTCACCAGCGTGGCCACGCGTAGGCCCATGTGGTCCAGCCAGATGAGAATTCGTACCGAGTCGTACGCCAGCAGGTAGATAAAGACCTGCAAGCTCCAGGCGTGGAACGCTTGCGGGCTCATCGTCGCATCCCGAACGATCGCCATCGCGGTGCGAACGGCGCCATCCTGGTTGTACCAGGTCGGCTCGCCCATCGGTCGGAGGAAGGAATTGATGATCGGCGACATCCACAGGCCCCAGCGCAGCACCACGATCATGTTCTCCGCAAGCTGTTTGAGGCCGTCCCTGGTAAAGAACGACTTGATCGGAGCGGCGTCCTGTTGAAAATACGCCGTCATGAAAGTGCGGTTGATCGCGAAGAGCCACGCGGCCGTGGACCAACTGATCACACCCGCCAGCGCCTCGACGAACAGCAAGCTCACCCCGCCCGTGACGATCCCAAGATGGAGATGGCCCCATTTGCTGACCAAGGGATAAACGTCGAACGATTCCGGGGGGAGACCCGCGGCGAGGTAGCGGTGGAACTTGGCGACCACCACCGAGACCTGGGAGGCATCGAGATAGAACCCGATGGCCGCGCCGATGAATCCCCCCAAGAGCGCGTGCGCGACATAGAACCGCGCGGCTTCGACCCTCCCGCGTCCCCGCGCCGCGTTGAGCGAGTCCCTGAGGAGATCGACCCCGGCAAACGCCAGGGCGCCGACGCCGATGCCGAACCACACGCGGGTCGTGAGATCTTTCTCGGCCATCGCCAGAAACAGCCCTGTTCCCAGGCCCATGCCGACGACCGCACCTCGGAAGTACAGGATCGGACTTTCGTAGCTGCGTCGAACCCGGCGGAAAAATGCCTGGCTGCCGTCAAAGGTCTCGATGATCGTCTTGACCAAAGGGAATGCCAGTGCTCCGAACAGCGTGGCCGCGATTACGGGCTGGTTGAGGGCAAGCGATCGGAGGAAGGAGACCTCGCGAGTGCGCCGAGGACTTGCAAGCTGCCCATGAACGTCCCGCTGTAAACCATTCCTTTCACCATGCCGCGGATGGGATGGTCGGCGACCGACGCTCGGGAAGGTGCACTGCCATGGATTGCGTCCATGGCCATCCCAGTGATGAGGTAAGCCTCGGCCCACAGCCCGGCTTGCGAGAATATGGTCGTCACGAGTATGGCGATCAGCCGAGGTAGTGTGGGCCACGCAGCCACCGTCATGCCCGACCCGAAGCTCGCGATCCACGGGGCGGCGACTGCAGCGGCAGCGACAGTCAATAGCACCAGGTGTGCGCGAAGAGACTTGAGCGGAGCGCGCTTCGTGGCCAGTCCAAGCCCGTTGGCAACGGCCTCGTTGAACCAGAAGATGACGAGCACCCGCCCGATGACCTCGCGCGCCGCGGGCGATACCGCGAGCGAGCCGGCTGTCAGAAGACCTCCCACGTCTTGGAGCAAGTTGCCGGATTCCAGCAGTGTCAACCCACCGATAACGTAGGGCGTCCCGACAACGAGCCCGGCGCCGGCTGCATCCAGGTGCCGGCCCGTCGACGCCAGTCGACAGGCGTTGGCCACATGGTAAACGAGCACGGTCGCCGCGGCGACCGCTTGGCTCAGCATGAAAAGCTCGGACCAGTCGGCCGGCGCCTGCAGGATCGCCATCGAGCTCGCCGAAGCTGCCGGCATGCCCGTCGCCGCCATGTTTTGGAAGACTTGCCCGGCAGTAAGGTGACGGCCGGTTAACCCAAATTTCCACCACTCCGCGATGGCTGCACCCGCCAGGGCCACGCCCAATGCCACCCAGCCGGCTTCCAATCGCCCCTTGTCGCCGATCGACACGATCTCGATCACCAAGAGTCCGATGAGCACGGCTCCTCCCCCCCGGACGAGGTCGCCACTGAGCGCGCGGACCCAGCTCGATTCCGGCGCGGACACGGCCGCCGGGAACGTCTCTACGGCACCAGTCGGCTCGCGTGCTGGCTGTCCGCTGGTCGCCTTCCGCAGTATGGCGACCAGCACCGAGACGACCAAGCTTGCCAGAAGCACGCCGCCAAGTCTCGCGAGCGGGGACATGCTCAGCTTGCGGATCACAGAGAGCTTCTCGAAGCGACCGTCGATCTCGATAGAACTCGTTGCGGGTGCGCCGTCGGCGGCTGAATTGACCGAGACAACGACCTCCTTGAGGGCCCCGACCGCCGGCCAGTCCACGAGCACTTCGATCGGCGTCCAGTCCGGATAGATTTGCAAAGGGATACGCTGCACTCCGGCCGCGCCCTTGATTTCGACCGCCACGGCGACTTGTCGAGCCAGGTCTGCGTTCTCGGCCTTAACAGCCAGGCGCACTACGTCGACGCGGTTGGCGTCCAGTCCCCCGGGAAACGCCTTTGCGTAAAGGCCTGCAGCGGCTGCGTGCGGGATTGTGTAATCAAGCTTGAGCACCTCGACACCAGCGACCTCGTCGGACACGCGGCGTACCGCCGCGCTCGCTGGCCCCACGTTGAAAGTCCCGAGCTCGGCGGCATCTGAAAGCCGGATTGGCCCTCCCGGTTCGGCGCCGTGCGCGGAGACTCCCTTGGCCGAGGTGACGATGACGACCAACAGCGTCGCCATCAACGGCACCACGCGATGGTTAACGGGCCAGAACCATCCCTGTCGCTCTTCGACCATGCCCGCATCCTCCGCTCTGATGGTCCGGTAGAGCCACGATCATTCACAAGTCTGGTTCAAAAGCATTATTGCACGCCGGCGCATTTTTTAGCTCCGGCGTGCCGATGAGTGTTCATGAGGTCTGCTCTAGGGCTCTCCAGATCGCCTCTACGGCTATCCCAAGAGAGGTCGGCCAGATGCTCACGCGGTTGCCGACAGCCTGGAACTGGGCAGCAGTATAAACGGCGAAGGCAGTTCCGCACCAGTCGCCGACTGCCCACTCGAGCCTTGGGCGCATTTATTGGCTACGATTGCAAATCGCGCACCAGAATTCGACGCCTTGCGGCACAATCGGCCGTGAGTGTCGCTGGTCCATCTGCTCAGGGATGTGAAAGCCAGACCAGACTTTGTGGAGTCCGCGGCTGCAAAAGGCCAGTGACCATTGCTACCGCGGCGAAAAGGCAGGCTGCAATCAACCGCGGCAGGACACGACATCGAAGGCATCGGCGTCGTGGTTGACGAGCTTGGCTTGAACGTTCGTATATTGCGAGACCGGTGTGGGCCGCCAAGCCAACACCGCGCCGCAAATCATGGCGGTAACGCCGATGGCGCCGGCTGACGACGCGATCGCGTAGGCCACACCTGCATTCACGTCGGCTCCTCCCAGGCCGGCCGCGGCGCCGAAGCCCCAGAACGCCACCCAGAGGGCAGTCGAAAAGCACTTGCTCGCAAGCGAATCCTTGCCCCCGCCGTCGACCGCCGCCGTGTGACCGTGAGCGGCTCTGACGCGAGCTGCAGCCGCGTGATCCGGTAAGGCGACGCCCAGCTCCAGTGCCTTCATCCGTTCGGCGTGAGTCAACAACAAGTTGCGCCGCGCGTACATGAACCCTCCCACGATCGGTACGATGCCGAACAGGAACAGCACGCCGATGCCGATGAGGATCGCTTCATTGTCATTCATGTTGGTTCTCGCTCCCCGACCCTCGAATTCGATGCCGAAAGCAGGCGCGGTATACGAAAAGCAAGAGTGCCACACTTTGACCCGTTCGCAGCCTGTCTCACACTCTAGTTCGCCTGCAATGCCGTCTTATTGTGAACGAACCTGTCCTGACCCGGAACCTTCTTGTATTTCATCGGCTGCGCACACTTCATTTTCGACGAGAATTTAGCTACGTGGATTTGACAATTTCGCGGAGCGCGTCAAAATGGTGGGTGCCGTGGCGATTTAGCCCGTACTTCAAGTACCAGGTTTGAGGTGTTCGGCCTGGGGCGTCAGAAGGTCGCGATTGCGACGTATCCCGGTTTCGGGAGCGCCGACCTCTTTGGGCAGACCGCTACGGCGTTTTTGCGCCGATCACGACCGAGCGTGTCCCCGCCGGCGTTCTCCAGGTACGCGTCGATGTCGCCGCGTTCGGCATGCGCGACGAACAAGCATCGCGGTTGGCGACACGATAGATTTCGCTGAACTGATTGTGCCGTCCGAGTGTCAATTACGCGGACTCTAATGGGCATGATCGTGAGGATGATGGTGATGGTGCGAATGCCCAGCGCCGTTTTGTCCGGGAACGGCCTGGGCCGAGGCGAGAACGAGGCGCCCGGTCTCGACCCCCTTCGTGCCGATCAAGTCGTCGGCGAGGTTGCGGATGTCCCTGGCTGGGCCACGGAGGAGGATCACTTCCAGGCATCGCTTATCATCTAGGTGAACGTGTGTAGTCGTGACGACGAGGTCAAGATGATGGTGTTGGACGTCAGTCAAGCGCCGCGCGATCCGGCCGACGTGATGATCGTAAATCAGCGTCACTACGCCCATGGCTTCGCTGTCATCTTGTGTGATTGTCTCTTCGATCAAAGCGGCACGCATCAGGCCGCGGACCGCCTCGCTGCGGTTGGGATATCGGTGCAGCTCGCGATAACGATCGAAGAGGCGAAGCAATTCGCCGCCAATCGCCACGCTGAACCGCACGAGTGGGTCTTTCACCGTTATCCTACTTTTCTTCGCGCGGCGAACTTTGAGGCGGTCAGGTTGTGTAAGTTCATTTCAAATGGATGGACGACTAGCCGCCGGTGAGGCAAACCCATTCGCCGTCGCGGTGAGAGCTGGCCACGGCGGCCTCGATAAAGGCCATTCCTGCGACACCGTCGTTGATACCGGGGTGTTCAAAAGGCTTGGGGACCGACTCGCCCCGTCCGGATCGGATCGTCCATTCCAGGGTTCGATGCAGGTTGGCCAATGCTTCGTGAAAACCCTCGGGATGACCGGAGGGCATGCGAATATAGGGCTTGATCGATGCGGGGATGTAGCCGTACTCGGCACCCTGTCGGTATAGCTTCAGCGGCTGACCTCCGACGTAGTGCTTGAGCACGTTGTGATCGGTAATGTTCCACTCGAGCGTTCCGGTGGTACCGATCACGCGGAAGCCATTGTCATTTTGAGCGCCGATCGTGACTTGAGACGCGGTGATCGTAGCGATGCCGCCGTTGCTCAGCTCCGCCAGGACGGTGAAGTCATCGTCGAGCGCACGGCCGGGCACAAAGGCTTTCAAGCGCGCCTGCAGCCGGACGGCCGACAAGCCTGCCGCAAATCGAACGAATTCGTACGCATGCGTACCGATGTCGCCGCCGCATCCCGAGCCGCCGGCCTTGGACGGGTCAACCCGCCACGCGGCTTGCTTCTGGTTGTCGGCTTCGAGTTTGGTGGCTAGCCAACCCTGCGGATACCATGCCTCGACCTTGCGAATCTCGCCAATGTCGCCACCGAGCACCAGTTCGCGTGCCATCATCACCATCGGGAAGCCCGTGTAGGTGTAGGCAACGACGAACGGGAGATTCTTGGCGCGGACGCTTGCCTGGAGGCGCCGCGCTTCGTCTAGAGTCGTCGTCAGCGGCTTTTCGCAAAGAACTCCGATACCGGCCGCCGCGGCGGCGTCGGCGGGGCCGAAATGGGCGTCGTTGGGGGTGACGATCGTGATGTAATCGATTCGTTCCGACTCGGGGAGGGCAGCCTCGGACTTGATCATGCTCTGCCAGTCGGGATATCCCCGCGGCATGAACAGTTCCTTGGCCGACGCGATCGATTCCTGCGGCTTGCTGCGCAGTGCACCGGCGGTCAATTCGGCCGAGTTATCAATCAAGATCGCACGGCGGTGGGGCGCGCCGAAGAAATTTGCCGGACCCCCTCCCCCCACCATACCCACTCGCAACTTCCGCTGGCTCATTCTGTCGACTCCCACAGGTGCGGTTGGCTCAGCAGGTCACTATAGCCCGGCGGACGCACATCGCAAGGGGCGAGCGAGGGGAGGACGTGACCACTCTGACACCGCAAGCGGATTGGCCGCTCGCTGTGACTTTGTTCAGCGTCGGTCGGATAGCTTCATCAGCAGGCGGAGGATCTCCATGTACAGCCAGATCAACGTGACCATCAGGCCGAATGCGCCGTACCACTCCATGAATTTGGGTGCTTCGTGGTACGCGGACTTCTCGATGAAGTCGAAGTCCATTAGGAGGTTGAACGCCGCCAGGCCGACCACGAACAAGCTGAAGCCTATTCCCAGGGGAGTGGCGGCGAAGACCATCGGCACACCGATTCCGAACAAGCGGAGAATAATCGAAACGACGTAGAAAAGCGCCAGCGCCCCGGTCGCCACGACGATTCCCATCCTTAACTTGTCGGTGACGCGGATCAGTCGCGTCGCATAAACGAACATCATTACACATAGCACGCCGCCCGTGAGACTGACGGCCTGCATCACAATTCCGCCCGCGCCCGGATACCTATCCCCGTATTGCACCTGAACCACCTGGGAGATCGCACCGAGGAAAACCCCCTCAAACGCTGCATAGATTGGGGCCGTCGTGGGGGCGAAGCTGGGCTTGAAAATCGTGATCATCGCTGTGATGAATCCGCCGATTCCCGAGATTGCGACCACGCCAAATGCAATATCTCCGCTGGCCAGCGCATTCCACGACCATGTCGCCGTGGCTCCCATGATGGCGAGCAGAATAAACGTTTTGACGGCGGTGCCTTGGACGGTCATCGTCGTGCTGCGTGGGCGCCGTAAACTTGCTCGTATCCGGCGAGCATATCATTGGAAAAAGCGGGATTACTTGTGGCCACAGTCAAATCTCCTCAAACATCACAAAGACGGCTTCGGACAGCTCAGGCGGCCCGTGCCGCATTCACACCCACATGTAATTTTCGTACGCAACAGGTATTTTGGCAATGAGAATGCAAGCGAAAGCGTTGGTACCGCCATGCACTTGCCGCGCAACTCAAGTTCTGGAAAAGCTTTTGGAGAGAATATCCCGATAAGGTTACTCACGTGGAATCGCGCGGCTAACGCGTTCGCGCAAGCTCCTCGGCCCAGACGGGATCCTCCGGATTGAGCGGTAGTTCAAGCCGAACTGAGTAATCAATTGATCGCTCGTACCGCCCGCGACGGTACGCGTGTTGAAGACCTCTGCGAGATCGGAGTTACCGTGGTGTGATCCTGGGCCACACAAGCTCGACACCCTGCGCGACGAGTCGCGCCTGGAATGCATTCAAACTCTTGGCCGAATTTCGTACCGCGCGGGGCGATTCCGCCCTTTCGAGACAAAAAGCCAAGAGCGCGCCCGCTGCCTCGCCAATCGCCCACTCGACAGGATGCAAACGGAAGCAGCCGTTGGTGATGTGGGTTGTTCCCAGGTTTTTGCAAGCCGGCAGCAGGTTCTCAACACGTTCGGGGATCAAGGCCCCGAGGGGAATCTGAAACGGAAGCGAGCTGATGTCGATGTAATTGTCGCCGCCCGTGCTCGGGTGCAGGTCAATCCGATAGCTGCCGACTCCCACTGAATCGGCGAATGACTCCGCCTGCACGTCTTGGGTTTTCAAAAGCTTGCGTCGAGTTTCTGTGCCGATGTGCTGTTCGAGCACCGTAAACTCGGCCTTGATCCGCCGTGACTCGCGAATATAGGGAGCCTTGGCCAGACCGTCTTCTGTCCCGACCAGATCGGCTCTGAGTCGAAGTCCTTTCCACCCGGTTTTACCGTCGGGACGCGGGCATTCGGTTTGCAGCCAATACAAGAGCGAAAGGCTCAGTTGCTTTGCCCGAGCGACATGCGCCAGGGCGTCGGCCTTGGTGACCTGGGCACCGACCAATGGGCCGAGCCAGTAATCGTTCTGGGGCCAGTTGACCAGAGTCGTCCCCGAGCTGCCGGGATAGCTGCCGGGCTGAAAATTCCTCGGATCGACGAGTCGCCTGTAGACCCATAATCCCACGCCAGCACCGCGAGGGTCGAGACCGCGGCTCACCGGCTTGAGCGTGATCGGATCGGAGTAGGTCAAGTCGAGCAATCGTCCTGACCAGGTCGGCTTAACGGCAGGCGACAGGTTTCTCCAAAATTCATACTCGGCGGGTCGATCGATGGTGTGATCCTGGCCTTCCAAATACTCCACTGCGAAACAGGCAGTGATCGCTTGCTGGTTTGCGGGCGCATGGGCAACGGGCGCATGTGGCTCCGCGGTTTGACGTTGTCCTTCGGCCCCGATCACATGCTCGACGCCGGCCAGCGGCAGTAGGTCTCCCAGTTCGGTGGCATCAACAACGTACGGTGCGACGAGTACTCGCTCGATGCCGGACTTGCTGTCCCGAACTGCGACCGCTCGAACACGATCTCCCTGCACCTCCACGCGGATCGGCTCGTGCTCGAAGAGGACCAATAGCCGTCGGCTCGAACAATAGGGTGCGAGCAATTCCGTCAACACAGCCAACGCGACCTTTGGCTCGTGGCAGAGACGCGACACACCGCCGTTGCCGGGGTTGAAGTGACGCTGCACCATGGCCTCGGCGGTCAGGGGGTAACGGCGGCGATAATACGCGCGAATCCCGTCTCTGAGCTCTCTGTAAGACGCATTTGCACCAAACTGCTCGATCCAGGGGTGCTCGTCTGGGGGCACGGCCTGCGCAGTGAGCTGACCACCGATCCAGTCGGTAGATTCGGTCAAAATAACAGAGCGCCGGCTCGTAACGCGGCCAGTGCCGCGGCACACCCTCCCAGGCCGCCTCCCACGACCACGATGTCCGCCGCCAGTTCGTTCGCGGTTGGCGCGACGGCTCGCGCCTGCGCAGGCGCTGACTGCGCCACTTAGCAAGCCGGTAAGGCCCAAGCCGCATCCCTCAAGAAATTGTCGGCGTCGCATGGTCTCTTTCTATCCCTTGGCAATGGAGGCTTCAGTGAGGATAATTCTGAAATCGTAGACATCAATTGGGTACCGCCGATAGCCAGCGGTGTTCCCTCGGACGGGGCCTCGTGGCGGAATGGCAGACGCGTCGGTCTTAGGAGCCGATGTCCAAAAGACGTGGGAGTTCGAGTCTCCCCGAGGCCACTAGTCAGCGTCAACCTATGTGGTTGCAATGACTTTCATCAAGGCATAACCGTGCACCCGCTTGTTCCCATGGTTACAGGCCCCTCGAGATCGCGGTCGGAAAACATTTGACAGCAACGGCCGGTGCGTTACGATAGAAGTCGAGTCATCTGCCCCGCGTCGTCCCTGTCGAGGCGCTTTGGCCGCGGTTGGAGCCGATCTGTCGGCCCCCCCTTCCATCCGGCGTATTCCTACCGTGTTGCCGTTCGCTCGTTCGTCGTCCAAAAGACGTACCGCAAAATCTGACATGGTTCGTGGCGGCGCATTGCCCGCTTCGAGCGACATTGCCCGTATAGCTTCCGCTCTCGACCAACAGCAGAGCGGCCGGGCTGCGATCGACGTCGAGGAAGGAAGCGATCATGATCGGATTGAAGGAATTGGCGTTAGTCGCCGTGGTGGTGCTGGTGCTGTACGGTCGAACGGGCGTCGTGAAGAGCCGCCAGTTCCAAACTATCCTCCCCTGGATTTCGCCGTTCAAGCGCCCTCGCGGGCAAATGCGGACGATGAATTCTCCGCGAGCACACCCAGCCACGGCTGCTGCGACATCCATGCTTCCTCGACCCAAGCCGTTCGTCTTGCGGGGAAACCGCCTATTCTGGTTTTTGACCATTTTGGCGGCCACCGCAGTGGCGGCGTGGATTGCCACTCGAGTCATCATCGTGAGCGGCTCCGGATCCGGTGTCGCTCAATGAAACGAAACGGTTCACCGAAAGTGCGTAGAGCGGGCTCGAATCCGTTGAACTCAGCCTTCCAATTAGCAGCTCACCTTGATGGAGGTATCCGTCCATGATGCCCTTCGCGTTTCTGCCGACTTTCGGCCCGTGGGAGATGATCATCGTCGGCATGGTATGCCTCTTGATCTTCGGTAACCGCCTCCCCAGCGTGATGCGATCGCTGGGCAAGAGCGTCACCGAATTCAAGAAAGGCATCTCAGGGATCGAGGATGACCTCGACCAGGCCGTCACCGCCGACAAGAAGCCGACCCCGCCCACCGCCTGACCAAACCGCCAGGCCTTGACGCTGGGCGACCATTGCCGTTTGCGACTGCGGTCCCCCGAATGCTATCTGGAAATGCAATCAGTCTATTATATTTGAACTCAATCTGGAGAATGCCCCATGTTCAATCTTGGTCCGATGGAAATGCTCATCGTCATGGGCATTGCCGTCCTGCTCTTCGGCAAACGACTGCCGGAGGTAGGGCGATCGCTGGGTAAGGGGATCGTCGAATTCAAGAAGGGACTAAGCGGCGTCGGCGACGAATTCGATATTTCCGGCACCGGTACCGGTACCGGGCGCTCGTCGACGGGATACGGTTCGTCGTGGCGTGCCGACGACCGGCCGTCGGGCGAGTCGAGCTATGGCGAGACCGCGGTGCCCAAGTTTGAGCTGCCGCCGGCGCCATCGACAGCCGAGCAAGTAAGTGCGCCGCATATGGAGTATCAGGGGGACCAGCCCCGGGATTGATCCGTTGCTGCGTTCCGAAATCGGCTGCCTAGTCGCTTTGTCCGCGGGCCTCGGCACGGCGCTCCAAGCGATGAGTCTGGCGCGCCAGGGCGGCTCGGTGGCTGGGATCGTTCTCGATCAAGAGGGGCGGGACTGGCCGCGGCCGCCGGCCCAAGTCGTCGAGGGCCACATAAAGCGCGTAGCCGACGGCCACTTTCCGCCGCTCTGACACCTCGATCGGCTCGGCGAAGATCTCGATCTTGGTCTCGATCGACGTTCTGCCTACATAAGTCACCTCGGCCGAGATCTCGACTCGTTCGCCGACATACACCGGCCCAAGGAAGATCATCGAATCGATCGCCGCGGTCGTTATCTGGCCTCGGCCCGCGTGTCGCAGGGCGGCGATCCCACCGCACTCGTCGGCAAGCTTCAAGATCACGCCACCATGGAGCGTGCCGAACGGATTGGCCTGACTGGGTTCGGTGATGATCGCCAGACTTACGCGGGAATATGCGCTCGGCCGCGGGGCCATGTCCTCGATCGACATTCATCGCCTCCTTTTTTCGTGCGCCAGTTTATCCTGGCGGTCCGGCTCATGGGTAGCCACATCGAGGACCGTCAGGCGCTGCCGCCACTTCGTCGGCCGACAACGATTGATGCGGATCACCAGAGGCGAAGCATATGCTGATAGACCAGTTCAACGAAGTGATCGACCCAGTCATCCGTGCCGGTGGTCTGGAGCTCGAAATTGGCGAAGAGTTTCGTGAGCCGCCACTCGATGTGCTTCGCTATTATCACCGGTCCGTCTCCATGAGCTGGGTCCCGATCGTGGGGAAGGCCCACAGCGTCGTGGCGATCATCCAGCAGCCAGTCGATGCTGACGGTTCGAAGGCCGGCCAGGAACGCGTATTGACCCGGTTGGCGATGGCCGTCAACGGCCGTTTCCCTCCGTGGCGGGGAATGGTCATTGGCTTGACGGCCGTGGTTCTTGACCCCCGAGCCGATTGGGCCGGGCGACGACGCCATCCTGAGCAGCGTGCTTGAGGTGAAGTTCAAGCGGATGCGGGTGGTACCGTTCGGCCTCTTCCGGGTGAACCTCGGTCAAGAGGCGTTGGCCCTGGCGATCCACTCCAGCCCCGACGGTCTCTTTCCCGAACCGGCGGTGTTAGCTGACGCACTGTGCGAGCGGCTGCGCAGGTATGTCCCGTTGATCGACGTGTGATCGTTCAGGTGGTTCAATTGGTCGGCGATTGAGCTTAAGAGGGAGGTCCCGGATAATCCCAGTCAAAAGAGACCTGAAAGGACTTCCACCACGGATCGACGCCAGTCGCCGGGTCGGCGTGGCGGCCAAGACCACCTTTCCAGGGTGGATCAATCGAGTAAGTCAATCTATACGCCCCAGCCGTGGGCATTTCAATGTTGGCTCCGTAGTGCAACCCGTCACGCGCGACCATGGGCGTCAGAAGTCCCTCGATCGATTGACTCGATGGCGAGTTTGCAGCGCCATCTTTCGGTGTGATCGTGTAGCGAACGACTAGATACGGAATAAACTCATGCTCGGCAAAGCCGTTGCGATTGCCCTGGGTCGCATGGATATCGGCTTCGAGATGGATAAGCGCCGGCGACGCCGAACCGATCATTCCTTCCATCTGCACGGCGGAGAGCCAGACGGCCTTGATCACCATCTGATTCGCCTCAATCTCGTCGCCGATCGGGTACTCGCGGATGCGGTTGGCTCCCGCAATGGCCTGGTCCTGCTGTGGCGGAGTCGCGACGGGATGAAGCGCGATCTTGGTCGATGGTGCGCCTGTTGGATTTCGGCCCTTCAAGTTCAGATTGAGCGCGAGGATGGCGATCACGCCGCCGAGGATCAGCAAGACTACGAGCCGACCAGCCCAGCGATCGAGCACGCGGAACCCCTTGTTGATCAATTAGCCCGTTTGGGGGCGAGGCCGATTCCAGAGCCAGCCGTCCTGCTCGCACGCTGCCACGACACGTTTGGAACGACAACCCACGCCAGAACCGCACCAGCAAGCAGCATGCCCTGCACCGACACGACTTGAAGGTTGGGATAGATTCCCACCCAGGGCAGCCCGCGACCCATCCAGGCGAGGTTGGTCGTCAGCAGAATGCCCGCATTCTGCAGTTCGAAGACCCCGTTGCCGGCAAAGACGATCGCAAGAGTGAAGAGGAAGAGCCCAGAAAACTTGAAGAACACGTGCATCGGCAATCGCACGCTCGTGAGACGAATCAAGGCGGCGACGACGGCAAGAAGAACCAAACCGACACCCAAGCCGACGATCAGGCCAAGGAACCCGGATTGAGTACGCCCTTCACTTCCCAAGAGCGCCTGATACATGAGCGAGGTCTCCGCTCCCTCGCGATAGACGGCCAGAAAGGCTGTAAGAGCAAGTGTTCCTTTCCCTCCCAGCTCCAAGCCGTGGCGAGCCTGGGTCTTAAGGAAGTCCATCCACCGCTTGGCCTCGAGCTGCGAAACCAGCCAATAACTGACGTAGAAGAGAACACCTGAGGCCGCCAGCATCACGACGCCTTCAAGAATCTCGCGAGCCGCCCCCTGGGCGCTGATAACCACGACGTTGAGCGCGACGGCAGTGACGAGGCTAGCAAGTGCCGCCAAGCCCACGCCCCACCAGATCGCGCGTGTGGCCAGAGCTCTGGTCGATTGGGCCAAGGCGTTGGCTTTGTCGTGGCTGGGCGCCAAGGAGCCGGCCGTAGCCTTGGCAACCAGGGCAAGCAACATGGCAACCACCAGGATGACCTCGACGCCTTCCCGCAAGATCGTGATCAGCGAGGCGACGAACGCCGCCCCGAAAGTACCGACAGGGCGTGATTCGAGCCGGTCGACTACGGACTCAACCGTGGTCGTCAGCGCCTCGAGCCGAGATCCCAGCTTTGCCCCGCTGAGGCCGCTCGCCAGATCCCCACGCAAAGAATTGAACTGCATTTCCAGCGGCCGGACCGCCTGAGGACTGCGCCCGATCAAGTAGCGTTCGAGCGGCTCAAACTCGGTCATGTAAACGGTCGTCAACTCAGAAGCAGCATCATCCGACTCACCGCGCTGCGCCAACGCGTAGACGCGGCGGAGACCACTCTTGAGCCCTTGCAGCAAGCCTCTGGGGTCGCCGGCAATTGGGGTCACTTGGGCCACTTCGCCAGACACGACGCCCGGATCAGTTTCCGCTCGGGTCTCAATGCCGGCAGCATCGATTCGCGTTCCATCGGTTATTCCCTTGGCGTCGAGCGCGGTCGCGACTGCGAGCAAGTCGTGGAGCAGCTTGTGGCACAACGCACCGAGTGTCGCGCGAGGCATACGCTCGCGGGCCACATCGCGCACAGCCATGCTGACCGCATGAAACTGCCGTTCGAGCTCACCAGCACGGACGTAGCCCAGGTATTTGCGTACTGCGGTTTCCATGTCGGACGATTCGAATTCGACCCAGTAGGCGTCCTCCGCGAGTCGTCGCGCCCTGGCCAGTTCGTTGGGCCGCCTCACCGCATCGCGGCTCGCCGCCAGCGTCACACTGATGCGGTCAATCACGTCGGCCCACGGCATTCGCGCAGCTGTCTGCTGATCTGAAGCGCCTCGTCTTGGCCCAGCAGAGCTGGTAAGCACGATTGGCGGCACAACCAAGCTCTTGGAATCGTCCATCACATTGATTTCGGTCCGGACCGGATCCCCCATCTCGTGCCAGGCCGTGAGGATATATCGCCCCTCGGAGACGTCATCGAGGCTGTACCGTCCCTCGGGATTACAAACCTGCGCCCACCGCGTCGGGCTGACGATCACATAGCCACGCATGTGCATGTGAATGTCACATGCCAGTCTCATAATGCCCGGCTTGGCCGGAGTGAATTCCTGGAATTGTCCCGGCGCCATCGCCTGATTGAATGCGAACCCGGGCGACACGACGTGCACGTTGTGCGTCTCGCCGTCCTGATTGCCAAACTGCACCGTTTGTCCAAGCGCAACTGTCTGTATCCGAGGCAAGAATTGCAATTCGCGCTGATTGACTAGAACAACTCCAGCAGACGCCGCTCTACTCGACTGCGATGGTGCGTGTTGAACGGTTCTATTGGAATCGGAGCCAGCTGGCGCCAAATACACGACAGCGGGACTGATTGCCGGCGAGCAAACATCCGGCATCCGCACAGCGCCAGTTATCGAGGTCCCGGCAGCAACCTCCGCCTCGACGCCACATACCAGCAGGCAGACAAGCAACAACGTCTGGCACTGGCTCATTTTCGTCCCTCGATGCATCGAAGCCCTCAATTGTTGAAGATGCCGTCATGCATCGATTCAACCCACCGCTAGAAACACGATCGATTGAGATTGAGTCTCAATTACAATCAAATTATAGTCCGCCGAATCACTGACCGTCAACGTACTCGTTCTTGTCTTTTTCGTGGCGGCGTGTTGTGGTCCAGATCGCCGAGCAATATCCCAACGATGCCCGGACTGCCAAAATGGATGACGGTGAGATCGACATCCAGGACAAACACATTCAGAAGGGCAGAGACAGCGTTCGTATGGGAATCGAAGATCGGCCAGTCCCCCCGCGGCCGCTCAATCGGAGCCAGTATGGCGGCCCGGTCACGGTGACGACGTTTGAGTTCGGCGCGATCTCGATCCGGCTCGCGCGACCGGCGGACCCCGACCGGCTGCTCGACGATCCGCTGGTCATCGACTGGAATCGAAGCGACGATTACATGCCGTATTGGCCGTATGTCTGGCCCAGCGCGCTCCTTTTGGCCGAGTGGATGGCATCCGTGCCATTACCGCTGCGTAAGCAAAGCGAGGTTGCTGCGGACATGCTCGAGATTGGCTGTGGACTCGGGCTACCCGGCCTGGTCGCGGTGGCGCGGGCTGCGGGTCCAGTTCAGTGACCACGACCAAGCGCCGCTCGAGTTCGTCGGCCGAAGCGCGGCGGAGAACCGATTCGGTCCCGGTCAATATTCGATCCGCCATCTCGACTGGCGCAATCCGCCTGACGAGCGGTTTTCGATCATCTTGGGTGCCGACGTGCTCTACGAATTGCGTCTGGTTCCACTCGTGGCCGAATTGCTGAGCCGTTTGCTCGCGCCCGATGGCCTGGGCGTGATCGCCAGCCCTTTCCGAGCGACCGCGCAGGGATTTCCGGCTGCACTCGCGGATGTTGGGCTCACGTGGCAGGAGCAATCCGTGACGACACGGTCGCTGGAGGTGCAACCGATCGAAGGAACAATCTACCAGGTGAGACGACCTGCTATGACATTCACGTCCTGAGGCAGCGCGCGGACCTCATCCTCGATTTGACCGGACGGTTCCGATAATGGTTTGGATGTCAGCCACTCCTGTTTCCTCGAGCCGAATGCTCAGATCGTCGAGAACCCGTTCACACGCGGTTGGTTCATAAAAAGTTGCGGTGCCAATCTGGACGGCCGAGGCTCCGGCGACCAGGAACTCGAGAGCGTCGTCGGCTGTAGCGATACCGCCGATACCGATGATCGGCAGCGTGGGAAGTGCCCGTGCGACTTCCCAGACGATCCGCAAGGCAATGGGCTTGATCGCGGGGCCGGAAAGTCCACCGACGTCGTAGGCCAGTATCGGCCGCCGCCGTCGCCAGTTGATTGCCATCCCGCGCAAGGTGTTGATCAGGCTCACCGCGTCAGCGCCGGCCTCCGCAGCGGCCGCGGCGATCGGCACGATATCCGTCACATTCGGGGTCAGCTTGGCAATCAACGGCAGCGGACAGACTTCCCGGACTCGCTTCACCAACCGGCCGACCGCGCCCGCGTCGGTTCCAAGATCAAGCCCATGGCTCACATTAGGACACGAAATGTTGAGCTCGACGGCCCCCAAACCCGGCTCGCCGCCCAGCATTTCGGCCATTTCCACGAACTGGTCTTCATCTTCGCCAGCGATATTGGCAATGACGGTGGTGCCGACCGTGCGGAGGTAAGGCATGTGATGTTCGCGAAAGTGGCCAATGCCGTCGTTGTCGAGGCCGATTGCATTGAGCAGTCCCGAGGCTGTCTCAACCGTGCGTGGGGTCGGATTGCCGGCGCGTGCGCGAAAAGTCACGGTCTTGGGGACAAGCGCTCCCAGCCGCTCCAGTCGAACCATCCCTGCCATCTCGCGGATATATCCGAAGGTTCCCGAAGCCACCATTACGGGGTTTTTAAGCAGCAACCTTCCCAGCTCAACCTGCAAAGCAACCACGAAACTTCTCCCACTAGCGTCCCCGCCGGCCGATACGAGCGGAGCCGTCCATCCTACTTGGTTTGGACACCATCTTCGGCGCTGCCAGCCGGCGCGTCCATCCGTTCTTGCGACCGACGATGGCGATGGGGGTCGTTGGGCGACGTCGGGCACGCGGCGGATCAAACCCCTATTGCCGGTCAGGCTCGCCATTGTCTAGGCTGAGCCTCTGGTGGCATCACCACGTTGCGCGTTAACCAAGCCGCCATGGCCCCGGTATCCAAACTTCCATGTGGAACATCGAATAAATGGCTGATTCGTCCGATCTTGTTGTCGAACTCGAATTCGTCAAAACTCTCGCTCTCGAGTCCGCCGCCTTGGCCAAGGTTCGATGCCAGCGTGTTACGCCTCAAGAAAAGTCCAACCTCAGCTACGTCACCGACCTCGACCAGGATCTCGAGCGCCTTATCCGAAAGCGCCTGGGCGCGCGGTTTCCCGACGATTTGCTGACGGGCGAGGAGTACGCGGCGGAAGGAGGCGGCGGGCCCCGTCGCTGGTCGATTGACCCGATCGACGGCACCGGCAACCTTGTGCATGGCTTGCCTCTGTGGGCAATCAGCATCGGCCTCTTGGTTGCCGGCGAACCCGTCCTGGGTGTGATCGTCATTCCGCCATTGGACGAGCTGTTCTGGGCTGTCAAAGGTGCCGGCGCCTGGCTCGACGGCCAACGGCTCACGGCCCGGGATGCACGCGAATTTCATAATCAAGACAATGTCTGTGTCGGCACCAATGCACTGCGGGCGGTAGATCCCAGAACTCTGCCCGGCCGGCTCCGCGACCTTGGAAGCGCCTGCTGCGAACAAACGTTCGTGGCGGCTAATCGGCTTCAGGCAACCACGCTACTTGGCGAACAGGCCCACGATGTCGCCGCTGGGGTCGTTATCGCGACAGAAGCAGGATGCGAGATCGCCACCCTCGACGGCGAGCGACTCACGCCGGCAGTAATGCTCAAACGAACGCCGATCGTCGTTCCGACTTTCATCGCTCCGCCCCGGCGCCTCGACGCGCTTTTAGCGACCGCGCGCGGCTCGGTCCGATTGCGAGTAATAGGCCGTGAGCCGGTGCGACCGCGTTAAGGAGACGTGCCTGTGCGCAAGAATCAAACTGACCTTCGCTGGTGGCTTCTTTGAGCGCTTCCTGCGAGCTGAAAAACCCGTGGTAGACGGTCGCTCGTGCCGAAATGAGAGCTTCAGTCGGGCAACCTCGGCGTGGCCATAAGACCCCCGCCGAACGGCCGACCCTCGCTAAGCGTGAAGCCCTGGCCGAACTCGGAATTTGCCATTCAACTCAGCGCGGGTTCGGCGAGGGTCTCATGACCCCGCCGATACGCTGGGACCGAGATCACGGTCGCCGCTCTGTCAGGCGATCTCGCCGGTTCGGTCTTGCTCGCCACGTTCGGTTCCGGGCGGGCCTTGGGAAGGCTCGGTCTCGGTGTCGCCAGGTCCAGGAACCGGAGTTGCCGACGGCGCGGGCAAAGTGTCCGCGATCTTGGCCAGCAGTTCGCCGATCACCGCTGGAGGCAGGATGCCAACCACCTGTTGCACGTCTGCAACCGAGATCTCCGCCTGCCAGCTAGCGACTGCGGCGCACCGGCGGCGCAGGCCCGATCGCGTCTTCCTTTGCCGGTTCCACGGCAGCAATACATGGTCATCGGGAATAGGGCTGGAGATGCGAGTTGTGATCGCCACTACGCGCACGGTCATCCCCGGAGCGATCTCCGCCGTGGGTGTTTCGATGGCGACCGGGCGAACCTTGGTGAAGCCATTGATGTCCTCCACCTTAGCCGATACGACGCTGCCGAGCCGTGGCTGGCGGGTCGGGCTCACGACGCCGGGGCTCCTCGGGCTCGAACGGATTGTCGTCTTCGTCGTCGAACCAAGACTGAGGTGGTCGGAGCGCGTTCGGCGTCAAGCCCCACTTAATGCGTGCGGCTGACCGTTCGACTTCCATGCTGGCCAGGATTTCCCGGACCAATTCCAGGTGCTTTAGCGGGATCACCGCCGCAAGGTCTGTTCCGTTCCGACGGACGATCACCGGCCGGCCCACCGCCGCGACCTGGCTGAGCACATCCGCGTACGCCTGGGCCGCCTGCGGCTCATCAACACGGCCTGGCTCTTCCAACAAGGACGGCAAGGTCATGATTCGCTCCTCCCATGGACTTCGACGGGCCCTTCGCCGTGACCGATGCATCAACGTTGGCGCCGATTATAGCAGAAACGGGCATAGTTCGGTGCGCTCACGGGGGAGAGTATTGACAGGTATCCAAGCGGACGACAGGCTTGGACGCAACAACCAACCCGCTCGGAGGCGCTCCCGGGCGGCGCGACATCGAGATCAGCGGAAAGTGTAAAAGGCCGATTGAACAGGCATTGGATTTTGGATCCGCGAGGCAACATTCCGTATATGGGCCACTGGGGCGTCAAGAGCTACGAGCATGATGAGGCGAACGACGCACTTGATGCTGGATTCGACCGGGTGCACGGTGCGGGATACGAGGAGTTGATGGATGACTCGAACCCGCTGACATTCGAGCAAGTGCAGGCGAAACTTGCCGATGGCCGGACGCTTCTTGCCTCGATTGAATCGTTGCGCGACTCTCTGGCACTTGATGATGCACCAGCGTACTGGGACGAGCTGGCTCGGCTGGCTCTCGTCGGCATCGTGGTGCGGCATGCCGAGCTAAGAGTTCCGATACCTGAGCCGTGGTGCCAGCTCGCGATCGACTGGCTGGAGCACGAGGAGATTGAATGGGAAGAAACGACGGCCCGCCGTTTGCGGCGCGAGAAAGAGAAGGCGATTATCGGTAAAGTGGCGCACCGGATTGGCGGCAGTGACGAGCGAGCGGATGTCCCCTCGATTTGACGGCCCGCAAATCGCGACCTAATGAATCTTTGCTGGACATCGCGCCACGAAAGTTTGAGCACGTCAAATCCTTCCCTCCCGTTCGTCACCAGCCGGTTTGTCCACGCTCCACGGGCCCAGGGCATGAGGCCTTGGCCCGCGGCGGCGTTTCCGGCAACGGCGGATCGAGCGGTAGCTAATGAATGCCGCGCATTCCCAGGGCAATCGCCTCGGGATTGGTCGCCAACCGCATGGCCTCCGTGCCCGAGATCACCTTCTGGTGATACAGGTCGAGCAAGTGCTGGTCGAAGCGCTGCATTCCTGATTCACGGGTTGCGATGTAGTCGCTCAACTCGCCGAGCTTGTTCTCCATGATGAATTTGGAAGTGACCGGCCCGCCCCGAAGAATCTCCATGGCCGGGCGACGGTTACCATCCCGCGTGACGGCCAGGCGCTGAGAAATAACGGCCGAGAGGGAAAACGCCAGTTGCGACCGGGCGATTTCTCGCTCGACCGGAGGCACCATGGCCATGATCCTCTCAATCGTTTGCGCCGCGTTGGTGCTGTGAACCGTGGCGAAGACCTGGTGTCCGGTATCGGCGGCCCGCAGGGCCATCCGCATCGTCTCGCTGTCGCGCAGTTCGCCGACAAGGATCACGTCCGGATCCTCGCGGAGCGCCTGTCGCAGACCGTGTTCAAATGACGGTGTATCCTGGCCCAGCTCAAGCTGAGAAATCATAGCTTTCTGATTCGTGTGGACGTATTCGACGGGGTCTTCGATCGTGATAATCTTGCAGCGGTAAGAGCTGTTGATCAGGTCGACCATCGCCGCCAAGGTCGTGCTCTTGCCACTGCCGGTCGTACCGGTCAGCAATGTCATCCCGCGTAGTGACAGCGTGATATCGCGCAAGACCGGAGGAAGCTGCAGCTCTTCGAGTGTACGGATCTTGAGCTTGATCACACGCAGCACCAAGGCTGGCGTGCCGAGATGGCTGTAGATATTGCAACGAAACCGGGCCACTTCGGGTATCGAATAGGAGAAGTCGAGTCCCTCGTACAGAGTTTGGTCAAGCTGGTCGGCAGCCAGCCCCTTCCGGATCGAAAGAATGAACTCGCGCAGGTCGCGGCCGGCAACGGGAGGCGACTCCACGGCCCGGATCTGGCCGTTGATACGCAAGAGCGGTGACGCATCGGTTTGCAAGTGTACGTCCGAGGCCCCCTGCTCCACCGCGAACCGGATCAACTGGTCGAAATTCATAGAAAAGGCCCCCGCGCGACGATGAGATGAGCTGTGCAGCTTAGCACAGCTCGCTTGCCAAAACCCCACTCGCCGGCAAAGATCACTCCCTGCCAGTGATGATCCTGATAGCCGCCCGCTTGAATTGTACAAGAAACACGGGGAGGGAAGTTGCCGTGGCCGAACCACGACAGATCGACTTGACCGAGCTTCGTCCGCGCCTGGAGCGAGCGTTTGACTTCGCGACCCGACAAGTTCGTGCGACCATCGAACGGGACCCAAATCTTTTTCCAATGTACACGACAAAGGGGCGCTGGAACCATCGCGGCGAGAGCTGGACCGAATGGTGTGCTGGTTTTCACACCGGCATGATGTGGTTAATCGCCGAGCGTACCCAGGACACATGGTGGCGCGAGACGGCCGAGACATATTCGCGGCTGCTCGAGCACCGGCAGCACGACCGCGATGTCCACGACCTGGGGTTCATCTTCCTCAACACCTATCTTCCATGGTATCGCTTGACCGGCGACGATCGGCTGCGCCAAGTCTTGATCACGGCCGGCCGCACGCTCGCTCTGCGGTTTAACCGCAAGGGACAATACCTCCGCTCGTTCGTGGCGCCGAGAGCCTGTTCATCGATATCATGATGAACGTTCCGCATCATTTTTTACGCGGCTCGCGAGACCGGCGACGAGGTCCTGCACGACCTGGCCATCGGCTCATTGCCGCACCACCGAGCGGACTCTCGTTCGACAAGATGGCTCGACGGCCCACGAAGGTATTTTCGTCCCCGATACAGGCGAATTTGTTGGCCAGTCGACGCATCAGGGCTTGCGGCCCAATTCGACCTGGTCTCGCGGTCTTGCGTGGTCGCTCTACGGGTTCGGAACGGTATTTACCTATACTGACGACCCGGCCGACATGGCGGTCGCCCAGCGTAACGCCGACTGCTATCTCGCGCGCTGTGACGCGAGCCTTGTTCCGCCATGGGATTTCGACGTACCGCCAGGTCCGGACCGCATTGACGACAGTTCGGCGGCGGCCATCGCGGCGTCGGGCCTGTGGAATCTCGCCGATCTGACGGACAAGCGCGAGCCGGCGCGAGCAGACCGCTTTCGCAACGCGGCGCTTTCGATTCTCGATTCGCTTTGCACCGACCGCTACCTGGCCTGGTCCGACGCGGGCTGGGAAGGCGTTCTGAAGCACGGCGTCTATCACTTCCACAAAAAACTGGGCGTCGATGAATCGGTGATGTGGGGCGATTTCTTTTTCCTCGAGGCCGTCGCAAAAGTATTGAGAGACCACCCAACGAAATCGCAGACGAGCGCTGAGCACGGAGAATACGTCGGTTCGCTTTGGGCGCAGCTCGTTTCGTCGACAGGTCGAATCGCGATTCGTTTTTTCCTGACACGAGCCTTTCTGACGGCGCTCGACTTGCTACACTAAGGGCCCGGTTCGGTTGTGCGATTCCGAGCCTGCCCTGCTGGACCACAAACCGAGGACATCAATCATGCGTTCCGAGCATCCCTCGGATCACGACGACCCGGAACAAGAGACCAGCGGAGCCAAAGAGCCCCTAGGACCCACGCTCCCCTTGTACGACGCGACGGAGACCGGCGCGAGCGATCGCGACGATGAACCCGACCCCTCCCTGATCGACGACGACTTCGACGACGACGACGAAGATGAGGATGACGATGACGATGACGATTTCGATGACGAGGATGACGACGACGACGACGAGCATCAGGATGAATTGCTGCCGCAGGTGATTGAAGGCGAGCCCCGCACTGTATTGATCACAGGAGCATGCGGCAACATCGGCGCAAGCTTCGCACCGCGTGGGCGGATGTTTACGAGCTGGTCTTGATCGATAAAGAGGTGACCGACGACGATAGCGACGTGATCGAGGCGGACCTTGCGGTTCTGGACGACGATTGGATCACCCATTTTCACGGCGTCGACACGGTTGTCCATCTAGCGGCCAATGGCAACGAGTTTGCGCCTTGGGATGAGCTAATCGGGCCCCAATCTCGACACTTTGGCCAATGTGTTTCATGCGGCAGCGCTGGCGGGGGTAGAGCGGGTCATCTTCGCCAGCTCGAATCACGTCATGGGCGAGTATCAGCATCTCGGTGATGGGCCGATCACCGTCAACATGACTCCGATGCCCGATGGGCCCTATGGCAGTCACCAAGCTGGTGGGCGAGCGGCTGGGGCGGAGTCTGGCGCAGGCATTTGACTTGACCTTCATCGCGATCCGGATGGGCTGGATCCAGGAGGGCAAGAATCGCCCCGAGACCATGCCCACACGACTGGGACTCGCCATGATGTGGCTCTCCAACGCCGACCTGATCCGCCTCTTCGACTGCGCCGTCGAGGCCGAGATCGAAGACCGCTTGTTCGTGCTGGTCAACGGCATGTCGCGCAATCACGGCATGCGCTGGGATCTATCCGACGCCGCCGAGCTGCTCGGCTTTCTGCCCAAGGATGATGCCTTTGCCGAAAACCGCGCTCAGAAACGGAATTGAAGAGAAAGATTAGCCGGTAGTCGATACGCGATCCTTAGCGTGCCGCAATCGGTGCAAATCTCGGTAGAACTGCGCCTCCAGCATAATCTGCATGGCGGAACGACGTTCTCCGAAACGGCTCTTTCGTCGCGGCAAGTTAGAACACGATCTGATCCCAGGCGCCCGTCGTTTCCAATCCTTCGGCCACGTTTTCCTCTGCGGGCGGAATCCAGGGCGGGAGCGTGATCAAGAGCCATCGCGACATCACGTGCAGATAGACATCATACCGATGGTTGATTCGCACAAGCTCGGTCCCCTCCGTCGCGCCCAGCGCAGGGCGACGCCGGCGCTCGATAGCGCAGCGCGCAGCGCGGGCAAATCCGCTGCGGTCAGTCTCACGTCGCCGCGGGCCGGCATGGTTAGACCTAGCGCACTGGTCAGGTCCGCCAGTAGAAGTAGCCCGAGCCTATAGGTGAGCCGCGCCTGCTCGCGGGCCAGGCCATCGCCGCCCACAATCAAGAGCGCGCACGTATCCAGAAGAATTGTCAGCGATATCAGCCACGACCCGCCGAAATGTTGCGCTCGATAAAAACACAATACGGGATGCGACAGGTGGCTCTGAAGGATATCGGCCATCCACCGCTCGCCTTCACGCAGATTGCCTCGCAACACTTCCGACCGATCGGCTCCAGCATAACGTCTCAACAGGCGAATCGCCGTTGGAGGCGTGCCTGCGCGGGATCGAATGAGCAGGTTGCCCACCTCGCGTGACGAATAGGCCTGGTCGAGCAACGGCATGTAGGTGATGATCAGGCCCAGGAAAACAAAGCCGGTCGCTGCTTCCAATACCATGAACACGCGGCCGGGTGTGTCGGGCGATGTGATGTCACCCAGACCAAGCGTCAAAAATGTTGACCCGCTCATGTAGAGCAAGGATCCAAAGGAAACGGGCTTGCCTTCTTCCAGAAAACGCGAACCGAGCCCATGGTAGATCAAGGCAAACGCAAGCACTGCCAGACCAGCCCAGATAATCAGTAGCAGCATTACCGACAGCGGGCCGTAAACGGCGAAGAAGCTCAGACGCAGCCCTTCGGGTCGAATGCGGTGGCCGATCCGTGTCCAGAATTGCCAGCTTACACGATAAAATCGGCCCGAAAGCCGCCGCATCGGCGCGACGGTGCGT
Source organism: uncultured Isosphaeraceae bacterium (assembly GCA_963850935.1). Taxonomy (GTDB): domain Bacteria; phylum Planctomycetota; class Planctomycetia; order Isosphaerales; family Isosphaeraceae; genus CAWFRS01. The sequence continues at coordinate 153,518 of CAWKNT010000044.1, read as the reverse complement.
GGCAAGACCATTGTCGCGAAACCGTCCCAAATCACGCCAAGCCAGATCACCAGACCCAATGCAAGAGAAAATGAGCTATTCATGAAACTCGATCGATAATCAAAAAGCCAAACAGCGCCGACTAATGCTCCAACGACAGATTTTGCAACATCTTATTGAGCGGCCATCCACCTGTCGACTGGCCTTGGCTCGGCGGCTCTACGTGACATAGGATGAAAACCCGCGGCGATCAAAATGGAGAGTCGGAGTGCTAGCGCGAACCATGGCGAGAAGACCTTACGAATTATTGGCGCTTGATGTCGACGGCACGCTCCTCGACTCCGACGGTACATTGCGTTCTCGAACTGCGGATGCGGTGGCGCGTGCGGCGCGGGCCGGTATTCGGCCGGTCCTCTGCACCGGCCGTCGCTATCGCCGCGCCCAGCCGATTGCACACGAGCTGGGGATTGACGCCCCCTTGGTCTGCAACTCGGGCGCGATCATCAAGGATCCGCAGAGCCATCGCACTCTCTGGCGCGCGGATTTCGATCCATCACTCGCCGCCGACGTCCTGCGCCTCTTTGACGACCACGATCAGCCCGCCGTCGTGTTCACCGACCGCGACCCGGTCGAGTCTGACTTTATCATTCCAGCATATCCCACCGGCCGTGATTTCTTCGATGACTACGTCGGACAGAACCGCGAGCACGCCGAGATCAAGATCAACCCCCGTCGGGCCCAGCCGGTCGCGGCAGATGATGCTTTGTCATTCGTCGCCGGCGATCCTCTGTTTCACATCTGCGCCATCGGCTCCGAGCGTGAAATGCTCGAGTTCCAAGAGATCGCCATAACGCGCGTCGCGGGCCGCGTGCAAACTTTTGTGCAGCGAAGTCCCAGATATCTGGGGACGATGTGCGAATTCCTGCGTCATGATGCCAGCAAATGGACCGCGATCCTGTATTTGGCGGGCCTGTGGGGAATCGATCCGAGCGCGATCTGTGCCGTCGGCGACGATGCCAACGACATCCCGATGATCAAGAACGCCGGACTGGGTGTGGCGATGGGCCACGCCCGGCACGAGGTGCGCGCAGCGGCCGATCTCATCACCGGCGACCACGATGAAGACGGCGTGGCGATGCTGGTAGACGAGGTGCTCTTGTCTGTCCTGGCAGACTCGCCGACCCGCCGATTTCCGCTCTGCGGTCCGAACGGCGCGGGCTGATTCTGTCTCCGCTCGCGCAGTGAATCATCTCACACAATGAATGGACCGAGGGACTTCCAACGTGGCAAACGAGGAAATAAGCGAGCGATCCCAACGTTCTTGGATCAGCGTCGAAGATGGCAAGCACGATCAAACGCTGATGGAGACCTGGCTCTTTCGCGTGCGGCGTGAGCGGTTCCGCTCGCGGAAGAGCGGCAAGACCCATGATTTTTACGTCACCGATGTGGCCGACGGTGTTCATGCCATCGCCGTGACAGCCAATCAGAAAGTGGTGATGGTTCGCCAGTTCCGCGCCGGCTCAAGGCGCGACAGCCTCGAGACCCCTGGCGGTTTGCTCGATCCCGGTGAAGACCCGTGCGTCGCCGGGGCTCGCGAGCTGCTCGAGGAAACCGGCTACACCGGCGACCCTCCTGAGCTCCTGGGCACGCTCTGGCCCAACCCGGCGCTCCTGTCGATGCGGATCAGCACGATCTTGATTCGCAACGCAAAGCCAACCGCCGATCCCCACCTAGACCTGAACGAAGAGGTCGAGGTCGAGCTTGTGGACGTTCGGGATATTCCCGCACTTATCCAGACTGGCCAGATTGATCACGGCGCATGTGTTGCCGGGCTACTCCAGTGGCTGTTGCGCGATCGCCTCCATGAGACCGTCCCGAATGATTGATCGTCACGCGCGACCGAAGAAAGCGCCGACGGAATATTCAGACTTTTCATTTCGCCAGTCCCGGTCAACCGATTTCTTTAGAGAGAAGCCTTAGGTCAGAAGTTGGAGATTTGGCGGTGAATGACGGCAAGTCTCTTCCAAGTATTGAGTTATGATCTGTTGGCCGGGGTTATGTTGATGCTCGCCAGGCACCGGAACGGGCCCCAGCGTCGGTTGCGTGCGCGCGCGCAGATCTTCACAGTCATTGCGTGCCTCGGCGTGAATTCGCTCGCGCTGGCACAGGCTCCGGAGCCGCGATCCTCGCCCGCCCAACCACCGGGTGCGGACACTTCGGACGCCGGTTTGACCGCGCCGGCGGGAGCGGAAGCCAATGATCTCACGGACCGATCTGCGCCTGTCGCTCCCGAGCCGTCCAAACCTGAGACGGACACTGCCCAGCCGCGCCCTTTCGATCCGGCGACCAAACTCATGATGAAGGCGCTTGGATGCGAGGAGTCGCCCATCCAGCTATATGGCTGGATTGAAAACAGCTTTAGCGGCAATACCAACGGCACGCCACGCGGCCTTTCCAACGTGACGGTATTCCCCAACCGCCTTGCCAACCAGTGGCAAGGCAATCAGTACTATGCGGTGCTCGAAAATGTGCTCGAGCAGAGTGACGAGATCAATTTGGGTTCCGATTCGATACGCTGTTCGGCAACGACTGGGAATTCACCAGGGACATCGGCCTTTTTAACAATGCGTTTATTACCGTCAGGTTAACGGTCCGAATCGGTGGATCGACACGAGCTACGTATGGAATTCACTGGTCGGTCTCAAATGGAATTCAGCCGATAACCGGACGACGATCCTGGATTATTTCCGAGTTGGGCCAGGCCAGCTCCCGTACTTTCCCCCGGCCGATACGCAGTTTCCAGTTCCTGGATTTCCCCCGCCACCCTACATGGCCGGCAAACGTAACATCGGCTATACGCATCGGCCGCGATACTACAACTCATTCACGATCAGTCACCATTGGACCGACCGGCTCACCGAGGCATTTGAAAACGACTTTGTGATTGACGTGGATAGCCCGGGTTTCGGTGTGGACGGTACGACCCAGACGACTTCCATTTACGGTTTCGTCCATTGGCTGCTCTACGATTTCAATCCCGAGGTCATGGGTTTTTGGCGCACCGAGCTCTTTGCCGACCCGTTTGGCGCAGCCACCGGCCTGGCCGATACTTACTACGAAATCACCGTCGGTTGTCGTTATAAGCCCAAAGCTTGGCTCTGGATTCGCCACGAGGCTCGCTACGATTGGGTGCAGACCGGGCACCCCTACTCCGATGGCACTCGCTCTAGCCAGCTCACGTTATCTTTCGACGTGATCTTGCTCTGGTAGCGCACGCTAGCGCAGGTTAAGCCGGCACCAGAGTAACGGCGCGTTGTCGCCGACAACGATCCAGATTATGTTCAAGGTAACTGCAAGGGGTGCCATGATTTGGAGTCCACGATGCCGGTGACAGTACACCGATTACCAATAAAACTCGAGCCCGATCCCGGACGCGTCATCACGCGACTGTTCTGCCCAGGCGATTCTAAGAGAACGCGCGAAGATCATCGAGCGAGCCTTGACTTTCCCCAGCGAAGAAATCGACAAGAACCTGGCCGCTCTCGAGCATAGCTTCGGCACGAGCCATCCCGATCTGCGTGAGATTTTCGAGGAGCATTTCCAGCAAATTCAAGCCGCCATTCCGGTTGATTCCAATCTGACCAAGGCTCAGCGGTTGTTCATCGGCGCCTGTTTCACGATGGAGTATGCCATCGAGTCGGTCGCTCTGTTCAATCCCTCGATCGTGCCAGCATTTGTTCAAGATGGTGTACCCCCGGGCGGGATTCGATTCCTGATGAGCTTGCGCGCCATCGGCGAAGGCCATCTTTCCTCGATCGTCTTCCGCACCGGCGTGATCGACGCCGCGGGCGATGTCCGTCTCGATCCGCCCGCCGCCGGCAGCAAGCCGCTCAAAGCCATTCTGCCAGACCAATTCCGAAAGTCGATCTTCGAGCGTGACCTCGCCGCGCTCGGCGTTGCGGAAGAACACGTACGACCGATCCTCGAGTCCTTGCCGGCCGAATTCACGCGTGAACAGCTTTCGCAGGCGATCGAGGCAGTCCGCCAGAATCAAAAGGTGTCAGGGTTCTTGGAAGCAACCACAGATAGCTTGATCGCTCTGACCCGTGTGAACTATCAACTGCACCTTGAGTATCTTCCGATCAGCTCGCAGTCAGAAATCGTGATCTTTCCGTTTTCTGACATCGAACGGCACGGCATCGAAGACCTGCGGATGGTGAGGTTCACCGAGGACGACGGCTCGCACATCGACTACGGGACTTTTACGGCCTTTAACGGCGAGCGTATTTTTCCCCAGCTGTTGGAATTCCGGGGTGAGAATACGATCGAGGTCAGCCTGATCACCGGCGAGAGCGCGAGGAACAAGGGAATGGCGCTTTTCCCGCGACGGGTGCACGGCAAATACGCCATGATCTCGAGGATCGACAACGAAAACCTTTATTTCATGGAATCCGACGACATCCGTTACTGGGATGGGGCAAGTCAGATCCAGGCACCCAAGTATCCCTGGCAGGTCATGCAGATCGGCAATTGCGGGTCGCCGATCGAAACCGAAGTGGGATGGCTCTTGCTGACACATGGTGTCGGACCGATGCGCCAGTACTGCATCGGCGCGATGCTGCTCGAGCACGATGATCCTTGCCGCGTCATCGGCCAGACCCGCGAGCCGCTCATCGTGCCTGTCGACCAGGAACGATCTGGGTATGTTCCCAACGTCGTTTATTCATGCGGCGCATTATTACACAACCGCATGCTGATCCTCCCCTACGCGCTGTCAGACACGTCAACAACAGTGGCCCGAATCGGCCTCGACGAGTTGTTGGAATCGCTCGAGAAGCCGTAAACGCTTGCTGAATCCCGGATGTAAATCAGGCGGTTGCCCTGCTTGCCGACGACGCGGGCCGCGCCTGTCAGCCGTAAGCAATACGCGACCCGCTGGGCGAACGAGAGCGGGCGTTCAAGCGTTTGTGCCAGCTTGGTGGTCGTGAACGGTTCCCGTCCATCGCATTCTGGTGGCACGAGGGACCACAAATCGCAGGAGGCGACAACCGTCGTCCGTTCGAGGATATCGATCAGGCAGCGATCGACGACCTTGTAGCCTGGCCAGCGGCGGCGCGGAATGCGCACTTCATCTATAGTGATCCCGAGGACCTCGATTTCAAGGTTGGCATGGGGAAAAACCCGGACGACGCCCATCAGATCATCGAAGACGTCGAAAAGCCGACCGCGCTTCGGGCTCTGCCGCGCTCCTAGGACCGGCCCGGTGGGCTTTGATTTACGAATCACCCGCCGCTTCAGCACCACCGGCTTGACGATCCGGATGCGATACGCCGGCAGCAGGCGCCTGAGCTTGGCACAAAGCGGACCCAAGGCTCCTGATTGGACTTCGATCAGTCGCCCAGCTTGATCAACGGCGTCGACACGAAACCCGTCGACGACGATCTCGGGGCGGCCGCTACCCCCGACCGCATATCGTTCCTTCAACGTGCGATGCAGGCTCGTCTCCATGCCTTGCCCCAGATTCAGGTGTCTACCACTCACAATGGCTCCACGCCAAGGTCCCGGATCGTCAAGAGCGGATGGAAGGGGAGACCATGGGCAGCGAATGCCTTGGCTGCTCCTTCCATCCGGTCGAGGACAACGATCACGACGGCAACCTTGCAACCGATCGCTTCGACAGCCAGCGCGGCCTGAAGCGATGAACCACCCGTGGTCGCGACATCGTCGAGTATGGCCACCGTCGACCCAGGTTCCAACGGTCCTTCGATCAGGTTGCCGGTGCCATGTGTCTTGGTTTCCTTTCGAACCAAGAAGCCACGCAAGTGCCCCAGTCCAGCCTCGGCCGCCAAGGCTAGTGTCGCCCCGACGATTGGGTCTGCCCCCATGGTCAGTCCGCCGACGGCAGTAATTTCCGGCCGGATCGTGAGCTGGTCGATTACGCCCGAACCCACCAGTGCCGCACCCTGCGCAGAGAGTGTCACCTTGCGGCCATCCACGTAGTAATGCGAAATGCGGCCGCTGGCGAGCGTGAATGTCCCTCGTTTGAGCGCATCGCGCTGCAACAGGTCAATCAATTGATTGCGGTCGTAGCGGAAAACGCCCGTCCCCATCTGCATCGGCCTCCGTTTATCTCAGCCCAATCCCATGCTGCCAATCGCATTAGAAGCTGCGGAGTTGTCGCGCCCTCCGGCGGCCGATTGTCAACGTGCAGGCCGCGTTCACACGGTACCAGAGCCGCTCGAACGCTCCAAGTCCGTGTCTCGCGAGAACCGTGACTGCCCCAGTCGGTCATTGGCGAGAGAAAATAAAAACGACCAAATCGTCCGCAGTTCAAGTCTCGACCTCACATGCCGTAATTCGCAGGCTTGGTCGAGTTTAGTTATTCTCTCTCGACAATTCCACGACGCGCTCTACTCACAGCCACCACGCGCGGGTATAATGAAATCGTCCAATTCGTCCATAGGAGCAATCGCGATGATCACGGCTGAGCCCTATTTCAAGACCCAACGCGTGGCCAAAGCCTTGGGGGTCAGCTCGAGCACCGTCAAGCGGTGGGTAGATTCGGGGACCATCAAGGCCGTCCGAACCGTGGGCAAGCACCGCCTGGTGCCTATGTCGGAAGCACTGAGAGTCGCCAGGGATCAGGGTGTCGACGCTACCAACGTCGAAGTACTCGCGCGTCTGGGTAGCGCTCGGCTGCCGCAGATAGACAACCGGACCAGGGATCTACTCTACAGCCTCTTGGTCGAGAGCAAATTCCCTCAGGCGAAGGTGTTAATCCAGACCGTCTTCAGTGCGGGATGCGGTGCAGCCATGATCGGCGACGAACTGATCCGACCGGTCATGGAGCGGATCGGTCACGGCTGGAAGGTGGGCGCACTCGACGTTTATCAAGAACACGAGGCGTCGCAGCTTGTGGCATTGGCGCTGCAAGAGTTGATCCAGCGAACCGCAGTTGCCCAAACAGATGCAAGTCCGATCGCGCTTGGTGCTGCCGCCGAGGATGATCCCTACGTTGTTCCTTCATTACTCTGCGAGCTCGTCTTGCGCAAACTGGGCTGGCGAGTCCGAAATCTCGGCATCAATCTTCCGCTCAACTCGTTAGCCCACGCAACGATCGCTTTGCGTCCCAGGATGGTCTTTGCGTCCGTGAGTTTTGTCAGAAATGATGCCTCTTTTGTAAATGAGTTTCGATCTTTCTACGAGGCTGCGAAATCTGTGAACGCAGCGGTGATCGTGGGTGGTAGGGGATTATCACCCGAGATTAGGTCGCGTTTGGTTTATGCCAGTTACGGGGATCGAATGGCTCACCTCGCTGAATTCGCCCAGCGAATAGCGCCCCCCGTGTGACTATCGATTCGCGCTGCGCCACGTGTTGGTGAGTAACGTGTTGTCCTTTTGATCGTTTGGGTCCCTGCCAAGGTGCCAGAAAGAGATAGCGACATGAATACGGGCCGGTGCTCACCAGCGCTAACACAGTTTGCCAAGTTCGATGCCAATGACACTGAGCTGCTTGCGCCGCGAGACGAGCGTGCGTTGCTTCAAGAGCTCGGCGAGTGCAAACGCAAGTTGGCGCACGCATTGGCGGGGACCGAAGGGATTGACGTTCCTGCTGATGCCGAACCCCGTGCGACCGCCCACTACATCGCCGCCGCGTATTCAGGTAACGGCCCGGAACAGGCAAGGCTGGGCGCGGTCTATCGGCGGTATTCGGAATTACGCAGCAAATTGGCGCTGGCCAATCTCAAGCTGGTGGCGCACGTTGCCAAGAGGTTTCGCGAACGAGGCCTCCCTTATTCAGATCTGATGCAAGAGGGCTTTTGCGGGCTCCTCGAGGCAATCGACCGATTCGACTTGGTGCACCAAACAAAGCTGGCTACATACGCCACCTGGTGGATACGTCAGTCGATTCAACGGGCCGTCGCTTCCGGTGCGTACGCGGTTCGTCTCACCCCGCGCCACCTGCGGCAGCTCGCGCACAACCAATTATCTGAACAGCACTTGCAAATCGGGCCCGGAGAAGCCGCATCGAGCCCACACCGCGATCCGCCCAAAAACGAAATGATCGACCGAATCTATTCGGCAACGCAGCCCACGATCTCGCTCGATGCCAGTTACGAGTCCGGCTCCAGCTTCCGCTTGATCGAAACGATGTCGGACCCCGATGGTGACCGGACGATCGATGTTGACATGCAAGAAACGATTGAAAAGCTGATGGAAATCCTTCGGCCGCGCGAACAGCAGGTTATCGCGTTGCGGTTCGGACTGGGAGGGCACGAGCGTCTTTCGCTCACGCAGGTTGGCAAAATCCTCGAAGTCTCTAAGGAACGAGTCCGTCAAATCGAGGAACGAGCCTTGCAGAAGCTGAGAGCGTCCACCCATGAACCGCAATCTGCGGCCGGGGACTTGACGATTGGATGCTGAATTTTCGCTTCGTTGTTACGGGCCAATCGCTATGTACGCCTGGTCATTTCGGGACTTGCATCAAGCCTGTCCCATCCAATAGCCGATGCTTGCCATTGAGGCGAGTGACACGACGAAGCTCGGCGAACTATTCTCATGCCAGATTCTCCAGGCCGATCTGATCGGCAAGCTATTCCGATCGGACTTTTCCTCCATTACTTGCTGGCCGAATGCGGGGTCTCAACTCATACTTTGGCGGCGTATCGTTCCGACCTGATGCGCTTCGACCGCTGGCGAAAGTCTGAGGAACCTGGGCCTCTCGCCAGCCTGAATGTCCAGTCACTGGGCAGATACGTCGACGCACTCTCCCGATCCGGCCTGGCGCCTTCGAGCATTTGCCGACATCTGGCCAGTCTCTCGACATTCTTCCGCTTCATGGTCGACGTAGGCAGGGTGCCGGAGAACTTGGCCAAATTGCTGATTGCCCCGGCCGTGTGGGATCGGCTACCAACGGTCCTCGGGCCTGCGGCGGTCGAGCGGTTGCTCCACTCGCCCAGCAGCGAATCGCGGCTAGGGCGTCGCGACCGGGCCGCCCTCGAAACCCTGTATGCGACTGGCTGCCGTGCCTCGGAAGTCGCCGGCCTGCGTCCGGTCGATCTGGACCTGACGGCGGGGATGGCGCGGTGCGTCGGCAAAGGCAACAAGGAACGGCGCGTCCCGTTGGGTTCGCACGCCATCCGCGCACTCACCGTTTACCTGGAGAATGACCGCCCCGCACTCGTTGCGCAGGCCTCAAACCGCGGAACTTTTCACGTCCAAGTCTGGAAGGCCGTTGTCTCGCATCGCGCTTTGGCACATCGTCAAGCGCCATGCGCGTGCCGCAGGTCTGCACGCGGAAGTCAGCCCGCACACGCTCAGGCATAGCTTTGCCACGCACATGCTTGCCGGCGGAGCGGATCTACGCGTGGTCCAGGAGCTGCTCGGTCATTCGTCGATCGGGACAACTCAGATCTACACGCGCGTCGAACTGAGCCGGCTGCGCGACGTCCATGCTCGGTTTCACCCGCGCTCGCAGGAACAGGCCCCAGCGACGGCACCTACGTTCAAGTCGACGAATGCTGAGCAAGAGGCGTTGAAGACGATCGTTCGCTGAGCTTCGACTGTACGACCGCACGGTAGCCGGCCGGGTCAGTTCCTTTGGGGCTGGCAATGCCAATCCCCTGGCATTCGTGCACGGGCACGATCCGTACGACCTTACGATCCTGATCGGCCAGGAGCGCTACCCTAACAGTTCCGACCAGAGCCGTCTCGTCCCAATGACAACGGCATGCGGATCCATCGGTAAGATAGAGCATTACTTCAGGCAATCCGACGTCTTTGAGCCCCGCCCAGATTTCCGAGATAAGGTCTGTCATGCGTCTGCACCGGTCTTGGGTTTAATTTCGCGAAGCCCGTCCAAGGGATTCTAGGACAAGAACGACCCGGGTGACGGGTTGGAGAACAAACCAGTCCACCGAGCCAGTTCGGCCATCAGTCATTTTCAACGTTCGGATGCAGCTCCAACGCGACGACTGACCGGAGCCGTCGGGAGGAAGACAGGGTCTCTGGAAATGACAAGGCAGAGCTGGCCCATCACGACCACTGAGATGGGAATTAGCTTCCAGGGGACGGATCGATCCTCATCCGGCTTGCGCGGACCGAGCGGGCTGTTGCACGGAAGAACGGCTGTTGGCGATTCCCATGCCTTGAAGGCGTTTGTTGACGATCTTTATTCGCGTCTCCAGATCGCTGTTTGACGGAACCTTACCCTCGAGGTGATTTGCCGTCGTGTAATCAACCAACTTACGGAGAATCTTAGCACAACTCCGCAGATGTGTTTTGCTTTCCCCTGGATCATTCAAATCCATTTCGACCTCAGCCAGCGTCACGGTCGCCCGCACTCGATCGTGCAAGATATGATAATATTTACGTCTCCGACCTTCATTATCGGCGTCGGGAGCAAACGGTAGATTGTCCAGAAGCTGCGCGCAAACCTTAAGTTCATCGACTGCGTCGAGCATCCGTTTCAGGGTTTTTTCGTGGACGGCTCGATCCTTTCGCTCTTGTTCGGTCCAGCGGAATGCAACTTCGCTGCGCAATGCGGGCGAAGAAGACCTCAACGACATCCTGCGTGTTGTCATCAAGGAGCGACTCAATGATGCTTGAAACTTTCTTGTAGGCAGACGAAAAGTGTCCAGGAGTTTCGGCACGAACCAGCTCGGTTCTTGCCAGGAGTCGCTGGATTTTTGGCGACTTGGAGTCGAGTTTCTCAGCGATCGACAGTGCGTCTCTGGGGGCTTCGTACGGGCCGAGAATGCTCAGGCGTTCTCTTTCTCCGTCGGACATAGCGTTCTTCGAATCAACTTTCTCGTTCCATTCGTCTGCATCTTGAATTCTCGATTCGGCGAAATCCACGAGTAAAGACGCCACCTCACGATGGTTCTTCGCCCATTCAATCAACGTGTCTGAGGCATGCGGAATCTTCAATGCATCGCGCATCATGTCGTTTTTGACATCGAATGGTTTCGCCACGGGTTCATCGGGCGCTTCCGATCGGCTCTTCTCGAATTTCATCCGAGCCAAGCCGTCGCGGGCGACGCTGTAATGAAAGAGCACCAGGCAGTTGTGCTGGTCCTTCTTTTGAAGCCGTTCCAGCCTAACAATTGCCTGCGCATATCTTTCTGCTTTGACGTCAGCGACCGCGTTTTTGAAGTCCGACGACGTTTCAATTCCTGGGCCCTTGGGGGGGCTGCCAGGGCGGATTTGCCATAGGCCGTACATCATCGTGCAAAGCAACATGGTGCAGGCCGCACCCGCAAGCATTCGCCGGTTACGCATCAGCCAGTTGTGAGCCCGCTCACGACGTGACGGATTGCCGGCATTCTTGAGTGGCTGGTACTTCAGGAACCGATCGAGGTCATGCTCGAGCGCCTCGGCGTCCTGATACCGGTCATCCTGAGAAAGTGTCAGGCATTTCGCAACGATTGCTTGGAGGGAGACGGGAATCGACGGGTTGATTCGGTGGATATCGACTTCGAGAAATGACCTGCTGTCGAGCGCCGCGCGGAGTGCACGCTGTGGCGGCAGGCTTCGCACCGGAATTTCGGGCTTCCGGCCAGTCAACAGCTCGCGCAAGACCAGCCCCAGCGAATAGATATCGGCCTTGGCGTTGACTTTGTCCCACAGGTCCGGGTTGATGAACGCTTCGATTTGCTCAGGTGCCATGTAGGGGAGCGTTCCCCCGTGCAAAGCCAAATCGGCCTTATCTGCTGAATGTGGGGACTCTGCCAGGTTGAAATCAAGCAACTGAGGCCCATGCTGGAGCGTCAAGAGGACGTTTCCCGGTTTCACGTCACGATGGAAAGTGTTCATGCGATGGGCATAGTGCAGCGCGCGTGCCAGGATCATCACGATCCAGGCTACGCCTTGAACGAAAGAACCGCGGACGGGAAACCCCTCCCAGCCGTCTCCCTTCGGCACCGCTGACAATCGATCGCCGCCATGGAGATTGGACTGTCCGCCGCTTGGATCCAACCGGCCGTTGGAGGCGAGAGTGCCGTCCACCAATGTCTGCCAGATCAGAATTGCCTTATTTTGTTGCGCTCCTGGGCCAAGTTTCGTGATGAGCTGATCAAGAGGAAGTCCCGGCCGATACGGCATCGACAGGCCGCGAAGATTGTCTTTGGGCTGGTATACGACGGAATTGACCGGAACAATATGCGGATGGTCTAGCGGACCATGGACTTTAGGCTCCTGGCCACGGTCCAGGGTCACCTTCAAAACGACCTGCTTTCCTCCGAGCGACAGGTCTCCAGCCAAGTAGACGCGAGATACCCCCCCCTCTCCCAGAGGCGCCTTTAACCGAAATTCAAGAAAATCATCCCCAACCGCGGGGAATGGAGGGAGCGTCGGCTGCGGGCCCGCCAATTGACTCAAATTGCGGTGGTACTGAAGCTGTGAAACCAGAGAGCTCTTCCATTCCGGGTAGCGGTCGCAAAACGAGTCGACGTCCGGCTCAGCGCCACGTTCCTCGTGGAGGCAGTATTCCTCGTACACTAGCGAGAGAACATTGCTGTGCGCGGCACGCAACTCTGGAAAAAGCTCGAAGTAGGACGCCGCGGTCGGTGTCTCACCGCGCTCAAACCGACAACGCAGATCAACCTTTATTAACTCTGCCAACAGCCCGATCGCGTCGGCAGAGGTATTGCTTTGGCCGCAGCCCTGCTTCCAAAAGCGATCCAACTGGACGTTGCCGCATCGCTGCCACTCGTCCTCGAGCATTCTTACGACGCGGTCAACGCGATCCAGCCCGCCAAAAACGCGGACGGAAGCGACGCGCGACTTCATGCTCAGTCTCCGGCTCCGGACTCGGTCAGCGAATCGTGGAGGTCTTCTAAGAACCGCTGCACTCTGCGAATATTCCAACCAGTTCTCTCGGCAATGTCGGAATTCGAGTATCCCTGCTTTCTTAGCCCGATGATCGCTCGCTCTGTCTCGTCTTTGCGATTCAACAGCCGATCGTAGATTTCGTTGGCCTGGGCAAATTGACTCGCAGTCGGCGAGTCCGATGGCAACTGAACGGGCCCGCCGTCGGGACCAGTCGCGAAGATTGGCCGTTCACGAGTCACATCGCGCTTCAGTGTGTGCTGGCGACGGTACTCGTCTATCACTTTCTTCTCGGCAACATCGGCGAGAAATCTGATCAGAGAATTGCCCGATTGAAATTCGAGTTGCTGGAGATTGGCAGCCAGATTTTCGAGCGCATCGCTGGCGAAATCAGTCGAATCATAAAGAGACCTCATCGAACGATCCAGCCGCCGACGCACAACGCGGCGGACTTTGGGATAGCATTCCTCGAATACCGCCTTCCACGCGCTCTCATCTCCATTTTGAGCGTCTCGCAGTGCCAGCACGAGATCGTCCTCGATCTCGGAACGAGACAATTGCGTCATAACCTGTTGCCCCCTCGCAATGACTTTAGGACTTCAGCGCTCGCGCACGAAATGCGTTTCGGTTTCAAATCGCACGTCGCTCGTGCTCCTGGCACGCCATTCTTATTTTAGTCACCGAGTTGTAGCGGACACTAGGTTATTTTCGCAGAAAATGGTAGGGATTACGAGAACCCCTCCTCTCAAGTAGTTAGTTTGGGTGATCCAGGGAGATAAATTTGGCGTAGAATCATGATTGATGGAGAATATTCGTCGCATTTCAGCCATGGCAATCTTAATAAAACCGAATGCGAGTTTGCCTCCATCACCGTTGGAACGCCGTAGCTCACCCGCACAGTTGATCGATGAGCGCGTTGGCGCGATGGTGGCCGAATTTCGCAACGTTGATCGCGAGATCCCACGTGTCAGTTCGCTGTGCGTTTCGAGCACCATCCCCGCGACCCGGACAAATCTAGCATGGAAGAGTATGTGGTGCCGTGACCGGTTCGAGGATGATCGGAGACATCGTTCCCCCCCCCGGCATCAATGTATCGCAGGGAAGATCGTGCGGGACAGTCGACACTGAGGTTGCGGCGGTTTGCACCACGGCGGGCGTGGTTCCGCTGATCGAGGAAGGAGCAATCCGGATTGGCATCGAGTCGAGAATAGGCTGGAAACGCCGACGCGCACGCATTGATGGTCTCCTACGCTTGAAGGATGAGCATAAGCAACGATACGTCTACATTTTCACTAGAACGTAAATCGGCGCGGTAGCCCACCGATCATGAGTCAAGCGATACTGCACGGTCGGCGAGCCAGAAGGTTCCCGTCCATGAGCACAGACTCAGAGGTGATCCATCGACGTGACGAAGCGAGCAGGCGATCACGAACACAACATTGGGTTTGTCAGCGCATGCGATGACAAACGAGGAGGAGGCACTAAGGCGAGTTACAAGGTACGGAATGGCACGTTTTGGTCTTGCAGTCGACCAAGCCGACACTCACCTAATTTGCACATTCTTTGTAGTTTCTATGCAGCGAAAATGCTGCGGAACCCGGCGGAAGCGCTCCGCGGTCTAGCACCGCATTCACGGCGAGTCTAAGGTCGGGATAGAGTTCGGCTGGAAGCAACGACGCGCTCGCGATCCGGTAAAGTGGGCAAGATTGATGTTGAGCCGCGGCCGCCGCAGCGAATCGTTCGGCAAGGTCGTTTCGACCGGCTCGTGTCGCAAGAATGTACGAACCCAGGGCCGAGAGGCGCCGACTATCGCGACTGAGCAGCGTTTCGACCTCTTCACCTTGCAAAATTGACCGCTCACCGCGCCGGACCTCTCGCCTCAACTCGGCGCAAGCTTCGAACAATTCGCTTCAGGGAAAGCCGGTAACGTTTTGCCGATTCGTTGTGCGTGAGTTCTGTCCATGGGTCGGGAAGCGAGACCGAGATTGGCTGCGATGCTACGAACAATTCGGCGTCTAGCGGAACGCTTTCGGGGTCGCGAGCATGGGCCTCCCAGAGTCGCAAAGCCGCGGCGTGCCAGACGCGTGATGTGGAACAACCACGCCACCAGCGCCGTACACGTAAACCATAAGCCTGCTCGATACGAACCGCCAGCAGATCTAATGCTTGATGAGTCGGAAGCACTTGGCTCACCCTTTGCTCTAGGCGTCTATAACCGGCTCCGCTTTCCGGGAACGTCGTTTGCGGCTGTCATTGCAGACTTAAAAACCGAAATCGGCGGGCGTTCACGACGTGTTAGCTTTCTTTTTTTTTGAAAGTCCTCCCAAAGTTCAAATGCGCCGAGCCCGGTTGGTTGCATGGAAACGAGTGAGTACGCCGTAAGCACAGTTGGAACATTCGTTTAGACCGCACGATCGATGCGATGACTCGCATGATTCTCATAAGCGCAGTTTTTCATTTCCGCGAGCGACGGGCGGCGATTGGCAGCATCCGACCACGCATTTTTCGCCGCGAAGCCCACGGCACTCGCGGACATTCACGAACGATTGAATTTGTATGCTTCGTGCAAGGATGTGTGACGCTGGCAATTCCTTGCAAACGCGCGCATAATCAATGAGTGAGGACCAGCGTGCAACGTTGTGCCAGTCCAAAACAGTTCTCGATTGAAACGGGCGGTCTTTTGCGATGGAAGAACCATTTCCCGACGAGAAATGGCAAAGCTTGAAGAGTGACCTGGCAGGTCGAGTTCGCGAGGTTCGGATCGCACTTTATGGCGAAAACGGCGGGCCTCTCCTGGCGGAGGCGCTCGGAATCCCGTTCCGGACATTGCATAACTACGAGTCCGGATGCACGATCCCGGCTCACTCGATTCTGCGCTTCATCAAGCTTACTGGCGTTCACCCGCACTGGCTCTTGACTGGCGACGGCGAACAGTTCCTCGATCCCGATCAATCCGTGTGATTTCTAGGGGCGTGCAGGAACGGCGACCGGTAGGTTGGGGTCGACGCCCAAGTCGGCGGGAAGCGGGTCGCGAGTGTGGATTTCCAGGGTTGGGTCGAGCGGCATTTCGCCGGTTGATGCTCCGAAGATGCACAACCCGCCGGCGTCGGGCGAATCCGGTGGGACTGACAAACGAATAACCAGTGGCTCGCCAGCGGCCAGAAGCGCGCGATCGAGATCGGTAATGGTCGCCTGGCCGTCGACCAACTCCCCATGGCTGCCGTGCTCGACCTTGGCCAGGTGTGAGAGCACTCCCCGCGCATCCGCGGCATCGTCAGGCAACTCGATCCGATCGACCGCGCGACCGTTCAACGTGACGGCGAGCGTCGAGCGCCACGTGCGCATCATGTCCGACTGCGGATAGTCTTGGCGGTTCACCCGCGCGGCCAATCGGCCCGTTCCGTGCGGGCCTTTGATGACGCTTGAAACAAGTAATAGATTGACTCGGGATGGGCTTTTGCAACCGCGATTGGGACCTTGATCCGGTACTCAAAAAAGCCTTTCCCGTGCCCGTAGACCTTGCCGGCGGGTGCCTTCGGCGCATCCGACCATTCGGCAAGTGCAAAGTCCGCGGGCGCAAACCGGAAAGCGACATCTCGCGGACCGCGGCGCACGATCCGCGACAAGGGATGCTCCTGCTTGACTACCAGGTTGACAAAATTCGCGGCGAACCGCTCTTTGCGTGCGTCTCGGAGCATGATCGCGAGCGCACCCACAAACGGATAATCAGGAAGCGTGACCTTGATTGGCGCGACTTCGACCACGTCGTAAGGACGCCATTCGATGGGGACACTGGTCGGCGCGATCAAAGCTCGAATATCGGCCCGCGCATCGTAACCGCTGGCCCACCAGTTCATCGTGACGGGGCCTTCGCGGTCGGAATAATGGCTCACGAAGATCGGAATTGTCACAGTTTGTCCGGGTTTGCCTACGATCGCTGGCGGTGCATCGTAGCCGATGAAGTCGGGGCCCAAGAGTTCGTTGGGCCGCATATCGGGCACCCAGGTTTCGTAGCCGAATCGCTTCGGAGTCCGGTCATAATTGACCAGGCCGTTATGCTCCCATTCAATGTCGGCGAGCTCGGTGTAGACGAACCCTTGGATTTTGCGCTGGCGGCGTAACTGTGTGGTCAGATCGCGCAAACCCCACGAGATATCGCGATCGCCGCCGCCTGCCGAGACTGCTCCGTATTCCGAATTGATCAACGGAAGACTCGATTGACCTTTTCCCGGGACATAGTTGAAACCGCTGCCAGGCAGGGTCTTGGCGACGACATCCTCGATGTGCTGACGAGCTTTTTCGTGGTCGTCGATATAGAAATGCCAACTATTCAAATCGGTGTTTGCGATGTGGTCGTAGTTACATGGCGAATTGTCCTCAACCAACCTGTCGCGGCCATCGAGCCCGCGGATCTGGTCGACCATCTTGGCGACCCACGCCTGTGTGTCGGCGTCCTTTTTGTAGTCCTCGGCTTTGCCCAGCCCCCAGGTCTCGTTGAATGCAACCCAGGCGATGATCGCAGGATGGCTGCGATCGCGCAAGACCGCTTCGCGCATTGTTTGCTCCCATGCGGTCCGCGCCGCGCGTTTTGCCGCCAGGTATTGGGCATATCTTCCAGAATCAAGACACCGAGTCGGTCGGCCCAGTAAAGGCGGCGCGGCTCGTCGGGCTTGATGTGGATGCGGAGTGCATTTAACCCCATCGTCTTGGCGATCAACATGTCTTGCTTCAAGAATTCGTCGTCGGGCGCGGTGTACAGCCCCTTGGGGTTGAACGACTGGTCCAGGGCTGCACGCAGGTAAAGTGGTTTGCCGTTAAACAGGATCCGCTCAAACGATTCGTCGCCATATTTGCCATGGCTGATCGTGCGCAAGCCAAAGTAAGTCTGAATCGCGTCGATTTGACCGTCCGCCGACTTCAGTTCTAGTGTCACGTCATAAAGGTTGGGTGATTCGGGTGACCAGAGCTTGGGATCGTGTACCAGCGATTCCAACTTGATGGTTTGTTTGGATGCATCGTTACTGGAGAAAACGATCGCGGGAACGGGCTGGACCGATCTGTCGTTTGCCCGAAGACTGACGGTATAATTTCCTGGCGAAAGACCGGCCGGCACGATCTCCACCTCGAATTTCGCCGGATCGAGCGCGATTGTGTGGATCTTAAACGACGCGATGTGGCTTTTGGGCCGGGCCTCAAGCCAGACGGTCTGCCAGATCCCCGAGCTGGGGGTATACCAGCCCACCTGCTTGCCCGTGGGGAGTTCGGGATCGGTCGGGTCGAACGCTCGAACAACCACCACGTTGTCGCTCTCGCGATTCGCGACGTCGGAAATATCCGCTTCGATCGGCGTATATCCTCCTTCGTGTTCGGCGACCTTTTGACCATTTACCCAAACGTCGGCACGCCAGTCGACCGCGTCCAGTCGAAGCCAGATCCGCTCTTTGGCGGGAATATCCTTGGGGATCGTGAAATGCCGGCGATACCAGCCCACCTTGGGCGCCCCTGTGACCTGGTGGATGCCCGACAGCTCGCTTTCCCAGGGAAATGGCACCAAGATTGTGCGGTCGTATCCCGGTGCCCCGGGCTTCTGCCAACCGGCGGCAACACCCGCATCCTGGGAATCAAATCGGAATTCCCAACGGCCATTGAGGCTGGCCCAATATGGACGTCGTGCATCGGGTCGCGGGTGCTCGGGCCGGGGAATGGCGGCTTCGTCGGCATCCGCGATTCCGCATGTCATAAGCCCCCCGAGAACGACGAAGACTGCGTTCGAACGGATCATGATGTTGGCTCCAGCCATTTAAGTTCAAACATGCTTCAGACCAAAGACCTTGGCGTACACGTCGACCTTTTCTACGACGGAAAGACGGCGGGGTCCCGATGCGCTATGGTGAAGCACGATCAACGTCACATCGTCGCCGGCTTCGGGTTCGCTGCGATAGCGCTCGATCTCTCGCAACAGACCGGGGCCAAACTCTCCAGGGCTATTGAGCTTCGCGTCCAGCCGACTCGCGGCGTCGAGTAAGCCTTGCTCCCCGAGTAACTTTCCAGACTCATCGGCGGCCTCGATGAGAGCGTCGGTGTAAAACACCACGCGGTCCCCACGTGCCAGCGCCAGATCGAACGTCTGATAACGCGTTTCCTCGTCGAGCCCAAGGGGCAGGTTGCCGCCGTGATCGGCGCCGGCGGCATGTCGGCGCAAGTAGCGACCAGGTGCCCGTGGCCGCGCTGTACAAGAGCGGGTGGGGATGACCTGCGTTGCAGACGGTCAGCCGATTCGTGGATGCGAGGTAAGTGACGACAAGCGCGGTGGCGAACCGACGGAGGGCCGCCATCTCGGTGAATTGGCGGTTGAGCCGCTCCACAAGCCGCTTCTGACTCTTTTGATTGATGTTCTTCCGCAGGAGTGACCGTAGAGATAAGGAAAACTCGGCGACCGACGACCCGTGTCCTGAAACGTCGGCGACGACGATCCGCGTGATGATCCCACCCCCACAGAGTGTGACGTAGTAGACATCGCCTCCCTGTGCGTCCCCTTCAAACGGCTGACTGAAGACCCAGAGATCGAGGCCGGGCG
Source organism: uncultured Isosphaeraceae bacterium (assembly GCA_963850935.1). GTDB lineage: Bacteria > Planctomycetota > Planctomycetia > Isosphaerales > Isosphaeraceae > CAWFRS01. The sequence goes on along the minus strand of CAWKNT010000044.1, from coordinate 134,134 downwards.
TTGAGACCGCTCGCTCCACGGGTTCGATCCCGCCCCAGATCTCCATGCACTGGAGCGTGTGTTCAACAGGAGGACGGCTTTCCGGCATGTTACGCGGTCTCCCTCAATCGCAACTGAACCTGGAGTGTTGCGGGCCGATCCGCCATTTCGGAGGCCTTTGTCTTCGGATGATCCCTAGAATCGCACGTCCGCCAGGGATCTGCCAGGAACCAATCCGTCTCGTCGCAGCGACCCCACGAAAAAGATGTGACTTTTTTTCGCGGACGGCAGGATTAGTAAATAGGGGTCCCTGCGGTGACGCAGAATGGCGGACGACGTTTCGCGGAGACGGCGGTGCGACAAACCAAGGACCTCGACCACGCTTGCGCGGTGCGGCTGAGTCTTGGCAGCGGTACCTTCGCCACGAACGCTCGACGGGGCCTCGTCAGGATGCTTTCGACTCACCGCGGTCGCGATTCTTTCCCCTGGCGCGATGTTTTTTCTGTTCCTACGTGCACCTGAATGGTAGCTGTTTCATTTTGATTAACAACTGGAGTAATCGCATGCGTCTTGCTCCGACCTTCGTCGGTTTAATGGTGATGTCAGGACTGTGCGTAGGCCTCGAGGCTCGGGCCGGGACGATTTCTTTCGACACCGTTTCCGCCGCCACTCAGAACATCGCCACACCACCACAACTGCTCGGCAGCTTTACGCTCACTGCGATGGGAACGCAGCATTTCACCATCGATACGACGAGCGGGTCGGCGAATGTTACATCGATGTTTCACGGCAGCGATTTCCCGGACTTAGTCCCTGGCCAGTTCGACACTTACAACCTGTACAACACCGTGACTACTGGAACGGTTACATTGAACCCGTCGGGCTCGTTCAACATCTCATTCCAGCTCCTCTTCGAACTCGAAGTCACCAGTGGGGCACTGGCAGGCCTTAGTCTCGTGACCATGCAGAATGCGATCTTTACTTCGTCGAACGTGCCCACTCTTCCATTCCCAGCCGGCACCGCGTTCTCCGACCCAAGCGGATCGGACTCGGTGAACGTGTTCGTCAAAAATGATTTCGGCCCTTTCCCGGCGGGCACGCCCGTCGGCACGAGCTTTGATCGCCTCGTGACCATAAACGCGATTATCCCGGAACCGTCATCAATCACTTCAGCGAGCCTGGCCATGCTGATTGGCCTTGGCGTTGGCTGGCGTCGGCACAGCCGGTCTGTCTGTCCGCATCGTCCCGCCTGAACCTCAGGCGAGATCCGTTCGATCAGTTTGCCGATGTTCTCGCCTCTGAGCAGACCGATTAAGGCCCGCGGTGTTTTCTCCAGACCTTCGACGAAGTCGTCGCGGTACTTGATGCGGCCCTCGCGTGCCCGCGCCGACTTCGGCGAGAAAGCGGCAGCTGGTTTGCTCAATTCTCTGTGCTGGGCGACCGCGTGGTTCCACGCTCCGCCGCCAATCATGAATGCAGCAGAGCTGATACCGATGGTCAGGTGAGCTAGCCTGAGCATGAGGGTCGCCGTTGGCTTGATGGTGACTCGGAGGGTCATGCACTAATCCGCCTTGCCTGAGTCCGGTGTCCTCGGGTTATCGTAGGATTCGCAGATTCGCGGCGGATCTGTCGGATCGCAATTACGAAAGGGCAATTCTACGATGGCCCAAACGGTACCCGACAGGGCTCCTGATCGAGTCGAGTCGGATGGCATTTTGCGTTTTTTCGGCATCACGGTTGTGGCGCTCGGCGTGATTTTGACAGTCATCGGCTTGATCAGCTGGGCCTCGTCCTGGGGAAAGATTGGTGCCGCGCGGTACTATTGGGCCGCCTTTCTCGGACTTCCGATTATCGCGGTAGGCAGCGCACTCATGGGATTGCGCAATCTCGGCCCAACTTCACGCCGTCTCTCTGGAGAAATGGTTCTCGTCGCGAGGAACGACGTCAACGGTTTGAACCAGGTAACGGTTGAAGACAACGTCGTCACCTGCAACCGATGCCAGGCGACCAACTCTGCACGTGCAAGATTCTGTAATCAATGCGGGACCGCGCTCAACGCGAGCACGTGCCCGGGATGTGGCGCGGAGCACACCCCTGACGCGCGGTTCTGTAGCCAGTGCGGAAAGTCGCTCGAATGAAGTTTGCGTTCACGGCAGAGCGCGTCAGAGGCGAACCGAGCCGTCAAGGGCGACTGAGCCCAGAATCGAGCCATCCGGCGAAAACGCCAGACCTGGCTGATGCCGGTTGACCGCTTTCGATAGTGGCCGATCGACTTGACGCGCGGTTATCATCTGGCGTGCGTGAAACCCACGAGAAGTCATCATCCGAGCGTGAATGACGCGGCAGCGCAAAATGGCGAAATTTCGCATGCCGACGGTGACGTTGACGACCGACATCGTCATCTTCACCATTCGGGACGAGCGCCTTGAGGTGCTGTTAGTCCAGCGCGGTAATCCGCCCTTTCAGGGAAAGTGGGCCTTGCCGGGCGGGCTTGTCGATGAGGATGAGGATCTTGACTTCTGTGCCCGCCGCGAGCTTGAGGAGGAAACGGAAGTAAGTGGCGTCTCGCTCGAGCAGCTTCACACGTTTGGAAAACCTGACAGAGACCCGCGCGGCCGATTGGTCACTACGGCGTACTATACGTTGGCTCGGCGTGATCGATTAACGCCGAAGGCGGCCTCGGATGCGGCCAACGTCCGGTGGTTCGCCGTCGACGTGCTGCCGAGCTTGGCGTTCGACCATGCGGAGATTGTCGCGATGGCCCGCCGCCGGCTGCAAGCGCGGCTCGCCGAATCCGCCGACGCGTTCGGCTTCATGCCGAAAACCTTCACACTGGAACAGCTTCGGATAGTGGCTGAAATCGTCGCCGGCGAGCCGCTCGATTTGCGGAAATTCCGGCGCCGCGTCTTGGCGCTTGAGCTAGTAGAGGAGGCTGGCAAGAGCCAGACCGGGACCCAATGGGCCGCGCGGCTCTACCGCGCGAGCCGCCGGAAGTCTCTCTGATCTCGTGCGACGCCGTTCATCCAGCATGAGCCTCGGGCGAAACCCGTACGATCAACTTGCCAAAGTTCTCGCCCTTGAGCAGCCCGATCAACGTGCGCGGCGCTTTCTCGAGGCCTGGAACTATGTCCTCGCGGTACTTGATGCGGCCGTCGCGTACGAGCGGGCCGACTTCGTCGAGGAAATCTCCTTGTTGTTCCGCGAAATCAATCACGATAAAGCCCCGCAGAGTCAGTCGTTTGACTAAAACCTGACGCATGAGTAGCGGAACACGATCGACGCCACTTGGTAGCTCAGTTGCGTTGTAATGTGCGATCAGTCCGCAGACGGGCACGCGCGCGAACGTATTGAACAATGGGAGGACGGCATCGAAGACAGCGCCGCCGACGTTTTCGAAGTAGATGTCGACGCCTTTCGGGCAGGCGGCCTTGAGTGCCGCGGCGAAATCATTGCGGCGGTGATCGATGCAGGCGTCGAAACCAAGCTCTTCGACGACATAGTTGCACTTCTTTTCACCGCCAGCAATTCCGACGGCACGGCAGCCCTTGAGCTTGGCGAGCTGACCCACCAGTGAGCCGACCGCTCCCGATGCGGCGGCGACGACAAGCGTCTCGCCGGGTTTCGGCTGGCCGATGTTTTTGAGTCCAGTCCAGGCTGTCATACCGGGCATCCCAAGCACCCCCAGCGCTGTCGTAATGGGTGCGAGGCTCGGATCAATCTTTCGGACTCCGCGACCGTCGGACATCACATACTCTTGCCATCCCGTACGTCCTTCCACGATGTCGCCGACCGCGAAATCCGGGATCTGCGAAATTTCGACCTGGCAGACAGTACCACCTTCCATTACCCCGCCGATTTCGGTCGGGGCCGCGTACGACGGACCGGCGCTCATCCGGCCGCGCATATAGGGATCAAGCGACAGATAAAGGCACCGCAGCAGCATCTGTCCCGGGCCGGGCTCCGCCACCCGCGTCTCGACCAGCTTGAAATCCGACTCCTTCGGCTCACCGTGCGGTCGCGCTTCAAGGACGATTTGACGATTGATGCGGGAGGACATCGCGGTGCCCTTTCTGGACGGTGTGTTCAAAACTCAGCGTTACCCGGTGTGCGTGGGAACGGGATCACGTCGCGGATGTTGACCATTCCCGTGATGTAAACGATCGTCCGCTCGAAACCGAGGCCGAAACCGGCGTGCGGGACGGTACCATAGCGCCGCAGGTCGCGGTACCAGCCGTATTGTTCCTTCGGCAAACCCATCTCATCGAGCCGGGCATCGAGCACATCGAGCCGTTCCTCGCGCTGAGAGCCACCAATAAGTTCGCCAATTCCGGGGGCCAGTACGTCCATGGCGGCCACAGTTTTGCCGTCTTCATTGACCCGCATGTAGAACGCTTTGATCTTTTTGGGATAGTTCATGACCACCACCGGCCGTCCCACGAGGGTCTCGGTCAGGTAGCGCTCGTGTTCGGACTGGAGGTCCATGCCCCACTTTACCGGAAACTCGAAATTGTGCCCCTTGGTGACTGCAGCTTCGAGCGCCTTGACGGCGTCGCCGTACTCCATGCGCTCGAAGGTTGCGTTGATGAAGGTTTCGAGTCTGTTGATGCAATCCTTGTCAATGTGTTGGGCGAAAAAAGCCATGTCGTCCGCCCGCTCGTCGAGGACTGCGCAAGAGAAACTTGAGAAATGCCTCGGCGAGGTTGGCGTCGTCATTGAGATCCGCGAACGCGATTTCGGGCTCGATCATCCAGAATTCGGCCAAGTGGCGCGTTGTATTGGAATTCTCGGCGCGAAATGTGGGCCCGAAAGTATAGACGCGGCTGAGCGCCAGGCAATACGACTCGACGTTGAGCTGGCCAGAGACCGTGAGACTGGCCGGTTTGCCGAAGAAGTCGGCCGAGAAATCGATGCCACCCTGCTCGTCCCGCGGAAGATTGGCGAGGTCGAGCGTCGAGACCCGGAACATCGCCCCGGCCCCCTCGGCATCGCTGGTGGTGATGATCGGTGTGTGCACCCAAAGAAAACCGTGCTCGTGGAAGTACCTGTGAACGGCCATCGACAGGCAGTCGCGCACCCGCGCGACCGCCCCGAATGTGTTAGTGCGCGGACGGAGGTGTGCCACCGTCCGCAGGTGCTCCATGGTGTGGCGTTTCGACGAGACCGGGTAACTGTCCGGGTGCTCGACCCAGCCTACCACTTCTACGCGATCGGCCTTGACCTCAAACCGCTGACCTTTGCCCAAAGATTCGGTCAATGTTCCGTGAGCGCGCACCGAACAGTGGGTTGTCAGGTGCAGGATTTCGGTTTGATAGTTAGCAAGCGTTGCCTCAGCGACAACCTGGATCGGCTCAAAACATGAGCCGTCGTGGATCTGCAGAAATGACAGCCCAGCCTTGGAGTCGCGCCGGGTGCGAACCCAACCTTCGATCACGACCGGCCCGCCCAAGTCCACTTTGCCGGCTAAGATATCCTTGATTGTCAGATCAGTCATGGAATCCTCCCAGACTTTGGTTTGGGCTCATTCGGAACTGTGAGTTTAGTCAGTCCGGGATCAACCTCAAAGACATTGAGCAACATGACGATCGTGCTGGAAGCTAAACCGATTCGTTAGATCGTCCGATCCATGGCAGCGGCGATGCGCCTGCATTGGATCATGAGCTGTTTGAACCCGTCGGGGGTGATTGTCTGAGCACCATCGCTGACGGCGTGCTCGGGATCGTCGTGGACCTCGATCATGAGGCCATCGGCGCCCGCCGCTACCGCCGCTCGCGCCATCGGCACGACAAGTCGTGCCTTGCCTGTGCCGTGAGATGGATCGACCACCACTGGCAAGTGGCTCTTGTCGTTCAAGTACGGAACCGTTGCCAGTGGGAGGGTAAACCGGGTGTGGTCTTCGTAAGTTCGAATTCCTCGTTCGCACAGGATCACGTTGGGGTTGCCCCGATCGAGGATGTACTCGGCGGCCAGGAGAAACTCTTCGACTGTTGCACTCATACCGCGTTTCAAGAGCGCGGGTTTTCCCGAATCGCCAACAGCCTGGAGCAGCTGATAGTTCTGCATATTGCGAGCGCCGATCTGCAGCACGTCCGCATACTGGGAGACGACCGGGACATGCTCAGGAGCCATCACTTCGGTTACGATGGCTAGCCCGGTCTCTGCGCGCGGTCGCCAACATCTTCAATCCGAGTTCCTTATGTCCCTGAAAGCTATAAGGGCTAGTTCGGGGCTTGTACGCTCCTCCGCGCAGGCCCGTGGCGCCTAATGCCTTGAGCTGTCGTGCCAGCGTTACGATCTGTTCTTCGCTCTCGACCGAGCAAGGGCCCGCGATCATGGCGACTCGGTTTCCGCCAACCTCGAGCCCGCGCGCCCGCACGACCGTTCGCTCGTGCTTGATTTCCGACGACGCCCGTTTGTACGGCGCCATGATCGGCAAGACTTTTTCGACGCCCTCCCCTGGCTCGAGGACCTCGGTCAGCCCCGGCCTTTCATCCCCCAGCGCCGCGATGACGGTCTGATGGATGCCATTAATCACCTGGGGCTGCAACCCCAGGGAGGCAATATGATTTGCCACGTGTTCGATCTGCGAAGCCGTCGCGTCAGGTTTCATGACCACGATCACGTTCGACCGTCCTCCCCACTAGACGATGTACTCAGCAAGCACACGATGTGCTCAGCAAGCACGGATTATCACGAGCGGTTACTGATTCGCCCCTGGTTGTGTCTGTACGATAAAGAGCTCAAAAAAAAACCCCGGAACCTTGTGACAGGTCCCGGGGCTTGGGTGTATTCTTCGAGAAGTTGAGCTAGGAGCTACGTCGATACTCCGCACTCGGCCCGGCGACCTGTTGTGGTGATGGTAAAAAACCAATACGAGCACAACCGTCGATCGATTTGCTGAGCGTAGTTGCGCCAACCCACGGCCGAGTCAAGGTGCTACACTCCCACAGAACACTGTCAGAAAGCGTCGATCTCACGAATACAGGAGTCGACCAGGTCTGAAACCGAGATGGACCAGACCTGGCCGATCCTAACCGTAAGGTTATGGTCAAGAGATGCGGCTTGCCCGACGGGCAACCCGTCGGCTGCCGTTAGGCGAGCCGCCCCTGGTTATCACTACACACGCGATCACCTCCTTTCGTTCTAGCCTCCCCGAGCCAGCCGGAGACCAGCCTCGAGCCGGGTCGGGCTCTAGTCCGTCGTGCCACGGTAGCACGACACGAAAGTCGGCCGAAGGGTGTGTCTGAATCTCGACCGACAACGTTACTTTATCCAACGGCATCGTCAGGTTCAACAGTCTGATCGAAAATTTGGAGCAGGGAATCTGAACTCGCCAGGCCAGTCACGTCAGACGGCCGTCTTGACCCCGCTCAAGTGACGCCGGATGTCGCGCACGACTTCGGCGCGGTGCGTCAAGAAGCTGACGTGTCCAGCGCTTGCGATCGTCTCGAACCGAGCGCCTGCAATTCCCGCGGCCAGCGCATGCTGCCGCGCCACCGGTACGATTACGTCCCGCGCTCCGGCGAGCACCAAGGTCGGCGCGTCGATACGCCAGAGACGATCGGACACATCGAATAATTCGAGCCGCGCCAGTCGTTCTGCGATCACTTTTTGGTCGGTTTGCCAGATCCGATCGACCACGAAATCCACGAGCGGTCCAGGTTCCGGCTTCGCGCCGTAGAGAAGATGGAAGAACTGGTTGATGAAAGGGCTGTCAACTGGGAGCGGATAGCGCTCGAGAGCTCGCCGCGCAATTGTGGACGCGATTGTGCGATGGAACCGCGCTTCGACTCCGTTAAGCACCAACGCTCTCAACCGCTGGGGGTGCTCAACAGCATATTCCAGGGCGATCGCTCCGCCGAATGAAACACCTAAAATCGCCGGGCACTCCACGCCCAAATGGTCCAAAATAGACGCCAGATCCTTGGCATACCCGCCTACGTCGCCTACGCGCGACGCCGACTGCTCCAAATCACCCCACGCGAAACCATCCCCCCGCATTCCGGGCACGATCACGTCGAAGTACCGAGCGAGAACGCGGGCCAACGGCAATACCAGTTTCCAGCTTCCTGCCAAGCCGGGCACAACCACGAGCGGATCGCCACGACCCAATCGCACGACGTCCACCCATTCGGCGCCAATCCGCACCGTCTCGATCCGACCGTTTTCGATTCCGTTCGAATTGACAGTCCACGAACTACGCCATTTCGCCGATAGCCGCATGGTGTATCCTCAATGAGCACAAATCGAAGGACTCGGCTTGAGCACAGGACCGGCGTTGCCACTCATCAGGTGTGGGAAATCGACGCGCCGGCTTGCCCGATTTGCAGACAGAAGCCTCGCCAGTGCAACATTTCGTAATTCTCCAAAGCATCTGTCATACCTGAGCGCAATCCACGCACGGAATCTGTAGTTCGATGCGGAGGGTCAATCTATCTAAAATGAACTTTGCCTCGGCGAAATTGACGCGTCTTCGGCGCCGAGTACAGAAAAGTCCGTGTCACTCCCCAAGATGCTCGGTCCGCAATTTATCAAGTCGATACAGTTTTACCAGATTAACGTTGTTGAGCCCGCATCTGGGTCCTCGGCTCGGCGTCCATCTACCTTCGACAGCATGAAAATTGGGCGGGATTATTCGATGTTGGCTGGGTTTGGAGTTTACAGCAATCCGAGCAATGTCGAATTTTCGCTAACGATATCCTTGCGTCTCGGCGCCGAAACGTTAGGTTAGAGATTGGTAACCGGCGTGTCAGTCCGATCGCGTCACCCGTCGGGTTTGCGTCCCTGGAATCAGATTCTTTTGCGATGGCTTCATGGATTTGCCTCAGAATCATAGGGCTGGGTTAGGTCGGTTCAATCCACCGAAGTTGCCTAGTTTACCAACTGGGGACATTCGAGGAAAATTGCGTCGACAGCCGAAAGGGTATTCGACGCTGGGATCATCTTGGCGACGGACGCTGTTGCGCGGTCTCTGGATGGGCTGCTCGGTCGGCGTCCTCCTCTATTCGATCGCGGTGCTGACGCACGTCGCGCGGATGGGATCGATCGGCGTGCGTTGTATGTTCGGAACCAAAGTCGAAGAGGTGATCCCCGCCGATTACGTGTGGCGGAACAGTCGGCCGCAAGATCGGCGACACGCTGCTGATCAATTGGTCCTGCCGAGATTCACGAGCGGAGTTATTCCGACTACATCCGGACGTTGCGGGGCTTGAGCGCTCAGGTCGGCGAGACGGTCGACGTTCGTTGGCGCGATCAGTACACGGATGAAATCCGCTCGGCTTTGGTCGGCGTTCAATATCCTCCGTCCTGGACTTATTACCGCTCGTGCGTCTGGTTTCTCCAGGAATTGCTGATCTTCGCGATCGGAGCGCCGAGTGTTTTGGAAGCGGCCCGACGACGACTCTGCTCAGTTGTTCTTTGCCGTTTGTATCGTCACCGTCGGGGCCTTCATGGGAGGGTATCACTGGACGGAGATCGTCACAGAACCTCTCCTGATTTACCCGTTCGCATTTTCGCCGTTTTCGTGCCAGTTGTGAATCTTCACTTCTTTCTGGTTTTCCCTCGAGCCAATCCAATCTTGGTGCGGCGACGAAAGTGGGTATTGGGAGCTATTTACGGCATTCCCACGGCATACTTGCTGGCGCTATGGGGGAGCATGTACGCGGCACGTTGGTCGGCACTCAACAAAGACTATTCGCAGACCGCCGCTCGCCTTTCAAATGGTGCGCAGGCTTGCCTTGGGCTATATCGCCCTCGCCGCGTTTCTTTTCGGCCTGTGCATCCTTTGCCTCACGTCCAGCTACCGCAACGCGCGGTACGCGTGCGGAGCGCAACCAGGTCCAGTGGATTTTGCTGGCGTCACTGATCTCGCTGGTGTTGATTGCTTATCTGCTTGCGCAAGCGTGGATCGATCCAGCGACGCTTGGACGTGGTAACGCAGCGTGGCCGATGTTTGGCGTGTCGCTGCTTTACACGATGGCGTATGCCTTCAGCATCACCCGCTACAAGCTGATGCAAGTCGAGGACGATCATCAACCGGAGTGCAGTTTATTTTGCTTTCAGTCTGACGGCGGGACTGATCTATTCCGGCGTGCTCTTGGTCAGCGGCAAATTGATCGGCGATCAGTTGTTTTCGACCCATTCGACCTCGCGCGGGGCGGTCGCGGCGGCGCTTTCGGTGTTCGTGGTGCTTGATCCTTTCAGAAGTCGCGCGGGGTCGGTTTCAGCGGGTGATCGACCGCCAGTTTTTCCGGGAGAAGTACAAATTCGATCGAGCGATGCAGAAAATGCGACTGGCGGTGGGCAGTCTGATCGACCGGGTCACCCTTGGTCGCCGGCTGCTCGAGGCCGCGTGCCGAAGTATTGCGGCTGGAGTGGGGAGCACTTTACCTGGCGGAGATGCCGGGGCGACCGCTGCAACTGGTGGCCAGCCATGGCCCCGCGCCCGACGAGCGGTCGCTCGCGCTCGATCAATCCGCTGGCCGTCCGATTGCGGCAAACGCCCGCGGTACGGCTTTCCCACGCCATGGCCTCAAACGGTACCTCAGACCCGGCTACCGACGCGATGATCGCGCTGGGAGGCGAGGCCGCGACATCGCTGGGAGACGACGGCCAGTTGTCAGGCCTTCTGGTCCTGGGCCCCAAACGCAGCGGCATGCCCTACGAAGACGAAGAGATGGCGTTCCTGGCGGCACTGAGCTCGGTCGCCACGCTGGTTCTCCACTCGGCCGACATCCAGCAGACGCTGGAAAACTTGAACCACGAGCTGCGCGACAAGGTCGAGAAGATCACGGAACAGAAACGGCGAATCTTGATCCTGCAGGATCAGCTCAGAGATCGGGCCGAGCGCGAGCGGGATGGATCGGGTCCGTCGCCTGAACGGCAGCTTGATCGACTTGGCAAACGAGACGACGGCCGAGGGAGATCTCGGGCCGTTTGAGTCGATCAGAGGCTGAGCGCGGCGGTCCGGTAAAATGATCACCATGGCTCGCAAAGTCGCGGTGACTCACTCGGCCGTATTGATCCGTGGAGAGAGCGGCACCGGCAAGGAGCTCCTGGCTGCGGCGATTCACCAATCCAGCCCCCGTGCGGACCGGCCGTTCGTCAAGCTGCACTGCGCCGCCTTGTCGCAGAGCCTGCTGGAAAGCGAGCTGTTCGGCCACGTCAAGAGTGCATTTACCGGGGCCGACCGCGATCGCGTCGGCCGATTCGAGCAGGCCAACGGCGGCACGCTCTTCCTCGACGAGATCGGCGACATCAACCTCGAGGTGCAGACCAAGCTGCTGCGCGTCCTCCAAGAGATGTCGTTCGAGCGCGTCGGCAGCTCGCAGCCGATCACGGTTGACGTCCGCATCGTGGCCGCCACCCATCAAGACCTCGAGACCTTGATTCAGCGCCGGCCGGTTTCGCGAAGACCTTTACTACCGGCTCAACGTGATATGCCTTCGACACCCCAGCATTGCGCGAGCGCCGGGAGGATATTTTCGAGCTGGCGGTCTACTTCCTCAATCTGCACGCGCAGCGAACCGGCAAGCTGGTCACGCACATCGATCCCGAGGCTGTTGAGGCTCTGGTGGCTTACGACTGGCCTGGCAACATCCGCGAGCTGGAAAATGTCCTGGAGCGGGCCGTCGTTCTGGCCGACGGGCCGGCCGTGATGTTTGACGACTTGCCGCAGGAATTGCGGCAGCCAGTCCGTCGACGACTTCGCCCGCGGCTCCCCGCGATGGCCGCTTCAAACGCGATGATCCCACGCGTTCCCACGTCCATCGAACCAACCGAGATTCGCAGCCGCACTCCCATTTCTGGCGAACGACTTTCCGGATTCCGCCTGGGCCAGCGCCGGATCGGAACTGTCGGCCGGCGAAGATTGGAATTCCGAGTTTGTGGCCTACGAACGACAGCGGCTGATCGATGCTCTGAACGAAGCCAAGGGAAACAAAAGCGTCGCGGCACGACTGCTCGGAATGCCGCGAAGCACCTTTTTCAGCAAGGTAAAGAAACACGGCATCGTTTGAAGTCAACACGCAGACTTAAACGCATGAGCAATCCCGAAAGCTAGTGGTTCGAGCGTCATCGTCGAGGTCGTCTCGGTCGATTGGACCAGGTCTTGCCCGCGTTCGGAGATTACCATCTCCATCTTCTGCTTGACTGCGGCTGTTGACGATCCGGCCGGTTTCCGAGTCGAACGTCATGCTTCCCTTGCCCTCCTGCGTCCGGACCTTGGCCGTGACGCTCTCAGCCGGCTCGAGCGCCACTCTCGCCTCCATGGCGATCGACAGCAATTTCGGGTCTTTGGGATCCGGCCCCTGAAACGTGAAGACCTGGTCGACCACGAGAGTGCCGAGGCCTGGAGCCGAGATTCTTGGAAGGCTTGTCTGTCCAGTTTTTCCCTGGTTCGAGCGGCTCGGCCGGAAAGGTGGGCGGACTCGACTGGAGGAGCATGTCCTTGAGGCCCTGTTCGGAGATCCGTCCCTGCCCGCCCGCCTCCTGCGGTCCTGCTCCGTCGCGAAGGTTCTTCAAGGTTTGCTCGGGAATCTTGAGATCGATCCACCTCGCCGGTCGGCCGGAGCTTGAACGTAAACTCGGCGCCGGCGAGGGCTTTGATCTGCCGCTCGGCCGATTCGAACTCTTCCGGAATCTCCAGGTTGTTGGGGCTCGAGTCGAACTCGAGCGGCATGAACGGCGGCTGCTCGATACGCATACGTACGCGGTCGAACTCGAGCGACGATTTCGGCGTCCCCAGTTGGCCGAAACGCTCTTGACCGTCCAGCTCAGATTAATTGTATTGAGACCTTGATCGACTTTTTGTCCCGACCCATCACCTTGAAGTTCGCGACCTGCTTGGTGTCCAGCGCGTAGTGGAGCACTTCGCCCGGTTTGAGCTTCCAGCGCAGCATTTCGTGCGTGGGCTCTCGCTCGCCGCCTCCCAGTAAGAATACGGCGAGCGCCGTGGCCGTATACAAGTATCGGTGCGCGCTTCGGCTTTTATTGTCGGCGTAGGGTCTATCCCGAAAAATGCACCTTGCATCCCACAATCCTTTCTCGAGGGAGAATTCGATCCTTTACCGGAGGTTCGAAGCCGGCCGATTCCGTACAGCAGCGCAAGTTGCCGTAGAACGAGCGACCACGCAGGGCAAATCCCATCGCCGCCCGTCACTCGGCCTGAACCTTCCGTCAGTGTGGACCCGATCCGTCTTCGTGAGCATAGCGGCTTCGACCGGCAAAATCATCACGAGTCGTCCGGGCCGGTCGAATACCGGCGCCGTTTACCGACGAGGTCGAGTCTGATTCGGCACGCCGGGGAGGCCGAATGCGAATGAGATACGATAGAGCGGCGAAATCGTAAAGCGCGTGAGCGACCATGACCGTCAGCAGGTTTCCGCTCAAGATCCAGACGCCGCCGAGATAAAGCCCGAGAAACCCAGCCATCACCATGTACGGCACCGAGATGGGATGGAGCAGACCAAACAAAACGCTCGCTGTCCCCAATCCCGCAGGGCAGGCCGAGCCAGCCGGTGAGAGCTGCCTGGAAGACGCCTCGGAATAGCATTTCCTCGCCGACTCCCACCGACAACGAGATCAAGCCGATCTCCGACCAAGAGCTGTCGTGCAGCAGCGGCACGACTTCGTTTGTCGCAAAAATCTTTGACCCGCGCGAGTGGGCCGATCGGCCACCTCAACATAGCCAAAAACATCAAGATCAAAGGAATCGTGGCCACGACTCCCCAGAGTGCGGCTTCGGCGTTCCACTCGAATGTCTCGCAAGCGGCGGATGACCCAATAACCAGCCCAAAAGCAGCGACAACAGCGCCAGCCCAACCTCGAAGAAGACGGCGAAGATGATGACCACTTCCCGTCTTCGGATGATCATCTTCGGGTTCCTCGAAGGAGGTCTTCCTCCATTACACACTCCTGTTGATCGCGGCCCGTAGCTTCCATCATGTGATAGTCTCTCGAGTCGGCGATCGAACGCACCGAGCGGCTTCGTATGCGATGCCGTGTCGACCAGATGGCGAGTCGTCGCGAATCAAGGGCTGAGCGGGTAATTGCCGATCGAAAGTCGATGGCTTTGCGGCGTGTCGCCGAACAAGTTCTCACTGGCTCGTGGATCGATTGCGACCGACGTGTCGGCGAGGCTGATGCGGTGGGGCTGAATGCCGTTGCGGCGGACCAGGTACAAGAGCGCGCTCTGGGTCTGCGTGGTTTCGGGCTGCCGCAGTACATAGAGGATGTTGTCGGCCCGGATCGTTTCCCAGTGTCTGCGTACCGACGTTCATTCCCACCAGGATGTCGCCTTTCTGGATGGCGGCCTGGGCCGCGGGGCTGCCCGGCGAGACGGCCTGGATGTAGAGCCCGCCGCGGAGCTTGGGCGAGACGGACGAGACATAATCGTTGGAGACCGGCTGGGTCTTCATTCCCAGGAGCCGCCAGACCAGGTCATCGGGGCTGGCTGCCGCTGCGGCCACGAGCGGCTTGACGTCGAGGGGAATCGCCCTCTCGCTCTTGCCGCGGCGGATCGTCACGGTCGCCGGATGGCCGGGATGGACGTCGAGCATGCCCCGCTCGACATCCAGGGGACTGGCGATCGCCAGATCGCCGACCTTGCACCAGCTCGTCGCCCGGCTTGAACCCAGAGGCTTCCGCGGGACTCCCCTGCTGCACCTCGCTGACCACGACGCCCGCGCTTCGATCCCCGCCGCTGTTCGCTGCTGACCAGCCCGTGCCAGTTCGACGCCAGCCGGCGAGTGCTCAGCATCGTCGGTGGCGACTCGCTTGACTTCGTCGATCGGCAAGGCAAAGCCAATCCCCTGCGCACCCGCACGGACCGCCACGTTGATGCCGATCAGCTCGCCGTCGACGTTGATCAGCGGGCCTCCCGAGTTTCCGGGATTGATGCATGCGTCGGTCTGGATCAAGTTGCGATACACCTGCTCGTCGGAAAGCGTCACGTCGCGATGCAGCGCGCTGATGATCCCGACCGAAACCGTGTTCTCATAGCCAAACGCATTGCCGATCGTGATCACCGTCTCGCCGACCATCAGGTCGGACGACGTGCCGATCTGCACCGCGGCCAACGGCTGGTCGGCGTCGACCTTGATGAGGGCCAGGTCCATGACCGGATCGGCCTGGAGCACGTGCGCCGGATACGTCGTTCCATCGAACAGTTGCGACGACGATTCCTTGAACCTTGTCGACGACGTGGTGGTTGGTCAGGATATAGCCGCGGCCGTCGACGAGAACGCCGCTCCCCATTCCGTTGACCAGCGGCGACGCGATTCTCTTCCGGCGAAAACGGCCAGCGACTGTGTCGACGAGGCCAGCTTCTCGCTCGAGATGCTCACCACGCAGCGCTGAACCTTCTCGACGGCCTCGACCACGGCGGTCCGCCGCGCATCGGATCCTGCCCGAACCGCGGCTGACAGCGGCACCAGCGCTGCCACCGCGAAACAGAGACTCGACACGTGTTTCCGAAGCTGTCTCTCTTTCCGACTCATCACGGGCGTTGGCACGGCGGTCGTCCCCTCAGCGATAGATTGAGGCTGCACTCAAGTCAACCCGATTCCACTCGACCCGGCTCCCGATTCATCCATCCTCGCATTGCGGCTCTCGGCCTGGTTTTGGATCGGTTACCCTGTTTCCCAGCTTGAGCTTAGTCGCCCTGATGTTCCCCATGTTCCCCTGGCTTTGTAATTATCCATACCTCTCGCCTAATTTCCCAAACCACGCATTATGCCAACGAAATTGGTTTGAGCGCCGATTCGCTCTGCGCGACCGTTACGACCGCAACGAGTCGTCGGGTTGCGTGCAAGTCTATATCGAGTTCACGGTTGCGCGGACGTTCCGGGAGCGTGTCTGGCGAGCAAGGATGCATTGACAGCCGAGATCACGCGTCCGCTAGGTTGAAAGAGGCTGAAGAGAGTGATCGTGCCCTATAACTGGCCTGTGGATGCCTGGAATGAGATCGCCCCAGAGTTGCCAAGCGACGTAGACGACTCTTTGTGATGCAAGAACTTAAAGATCTTCAATCGAATCCATGGTTCGAATGGCCGAAAAATCACGCCGGCGATTGATGCTGGAACAGAGCTTGGCCGATGATCCCACCGATTCGTTTCTGCGATACGGTCTGGCGATTCAGTGTTTGCGCGAAGGAGACATCGAGGAGGGTCGCGAGCGGCTGCTGGCTTTGATCGCCGACCACCCTGACGATCAGGTGGCGGCCTATCAACAGCTTGCCCAGTCTTACGCTGATTCCGGAGACGACGCAGGCCGCCGCGGCCATGTTGCAAACGGGAATCACGAAGGCAAAGGCAGCCGGCGATTGGCACGCGGCGGCCGAGATGCAACAAATGCTTGATTCACTTGAGTGAATGCGATTTCCGTCGACGGCAACGACGGAAGCAAAGTCGGCCGTGCGCTTGGAAACTGCGCGAAAATGCTTGTCACCACGCCTACAATACTCGTATAGAGGATGAAGAGCCAGGACGGGATTGCCTTACGCGGCGATGACAGCACTGATCACGAGCACTCGAGGTGAGCGGCGGGTTGCGCCGAATGAGCGTCCGATCGCTCTGGAGCGTGTGTCTTGACACCGATGCCTTCGATGACCATGACGAAGCAGGCACCGAACGGGTCATCGGCACCGTCCCGGTACGTCCGGTCAGCACGAATGCGGTGTTCGTCGACGGCTCGTCCGCTCTGCGCCGTCTCGACGTTCACCTTCCCCAATCGCATTCTGTTTGGCGCGGGAGCGAGCAACCTGCTTGCCGGCGAGCTGGCCCGGCTTGGGATCACCCGTCCGTTGGTGGTGACCGACCCGGGCTTGATCGCCAGCGGGCTGGTGGCCGCTGGTCGTCGGTCCGCTTGAGCAGGCACGCGGTCATCTTCAGCGAGATCCAATCCAACCCGACCGAAGAAGACGTTTTGGCTGGTCTCGATCGTTATCGCGACGCAGAGTGCGATGGAGTGATCGGGATCGGAGGCGGCAGTCCGATCGACGCCGCCAAGGCGATCCGGCTCATGGTCACGCATCCGGGCCGACTCGCTGACTACGACCTGACTCGCGGAGGGCCAGGACAAGATCAAGGCCGCGATGCCCCCGATGATCGCCGTGCCCACGACAGCCGGCACGGGCAGCGAGGCGGGGCGAGGTACGTTGATCCAGCTCCCGCAGACCGGGCGGAAGACGATTGCGCTTTCCGACACCATCTGCTGCCGAACACAGCGATCTGCGACCCCGACCTGACTCGCGACCTCTCCCCCGGCCTTGACCGCGGGGACGGGAATGGACGCCTTCACGCATTGCGTCGAGAGTTATCTCTCGACAACCTTCCATCCGATGTGCGATGGAATCGCCGTGGAAGGCCTTCGATACATTTCCAAGGGGCTGGAGACAGCCGTCCGCGACGGCTCCAACGCGGAAGCGCGGAACGCCATGATGATGGGGGCCTTGCTGGGCGGAATCAGCTTCCACAAGGGGCTGGGGGTTGTCCACTCGCTGTCGCATGCGCTTGGGTTCCCAGGGTCGCGTTCACCACGGCACGCTGAACGCGATCCTTCTTCCGCACGCCCTTCGCTTCAATCGCGAGGCCGCCGGCCCGCGGATGGCCGACCTGGCGGGGCGATTGGGGCTTGGGTCGCGGCGGGGATGCGGCGGGCCACCTGGTCACCCTGACGGAGCTGGTTCTGGCACGCATGCCTCTTCCCCGCCGCCTGGGCCAGCTCGCGGGGCTGAGCGCGACCGCATCGCCGAATACGCCCGGCTTGCCATGCTCGACCACTGCCACCGCACCAACCCGCGCCCTGTACCCAAGCCGACATGGAAGACCTGCTCGATCGGGCCTGGTGATGCCCGGCGACGCCACCCACTGACATCATGGAAACCAACTCGACCGGCCTTCCGCTTCCTCAGTCCAGAGCGAACAGGTCGATTCGACTCCGTACGATGCGATCCTGATCGTCGGCTTTGGCGGCCCCGAGTGCCGGGAAGACGTCCTGCCGTTCCTGGAAAACGTGACGCGGGGCCGGAATGTCCCTCGTGAGCGACTGCTTGGAGGTCGCCGAGCACTACGATCACTTCGGCGGCGTGAGCCCGATCAACGCTCAGGTCCGCGACTTGATCGCCGCCCTGCGGCCGGAGCTCGACCGACACGGAATCTCGCTGCCGATCTACTGGGGAAATCGAAACTGGCACCCGATGCTGGCTGACACGCTGGCCGAAATGGCTTCCCGACGGCGTGAAGAAGGCCCTCGCCGTCGTCCACGCGGCCTACAGCTCGTACTCCAGTTGCCGCCAGTATCGGGAAGACATCGCCCGGGCGCAAGCCGCCGTCGGACCGGTGCCCCGAGGTCGACAAGGTTCGCGTCTTCTACAATCACCCCGACTTCATCGCGGCCAACGCCGACCGCGTCCGCGACGCCCTTGATCAGATTTCCGCCGACGGCCGTCAAGAGCCGTGCACCTGGCCTTCACCGCGCATAGCATTCCCGTCTCGATGGCGCGGAACTGCCAGTACGAGCACCAGCTCACCGAAACGTGCCGATTGATCGCCGAGGAGCTCGGCGTTCCGCCGCGATCGCTGGGCGCTTGTCTACCAGAGCCGGAGCGGGCGGCCGGGCGATCCGTGGCTCGAGCCGGATATCCTCGATCATCTTAAAGACTTACGACGGCGTGGGATCGGACAGCGTCGTGATTCACCCGATCGGGTTTCTGTCGGATCACATGGAGGTGATGTACGACCTGGACGAGGAGGCCCGGCTGCTTTGCGAGCGACTCGGTCTGAAGATGGTCCGAGCCGGACCGTCGGCACCCATCCGCGATTCGTCAGCATGCTCCGCGAGCTGATCGCCGAGCGGTTCGGGATTCTGTCGGAATCGAGCCGGCGGCCGTCGGCGAGGACGGGCCCAGCCATGACGTCTGTCCCGAGACCTGCTGCCTCCCGGTGCGCGACCGTATGTACCGATGGCGGTGCGGCCTGGCTGAGTGATGGTCGCGGTTAACAACGCCGTCCGCGACCTGCTGACCGGACGAGCCCTAGACAGTCTGGCCGCCGTGTTTTTATCGTGGTATTGAGCTTAACAACGCGAAACAAGCCGCTTGGCTTGGCCGATCGAGCAGGTCGGCTTAGGCCGAGTCGAGATCAACGAAATGAGGAGAGAGGGCTGATGGCGTCGCGCCGCATCCTGCTTGTCGAAGACAGTTCCACCATGCGGCGGATGCTCTCGACGATGCTCAGGGAGGAAGGATTCGAGGTCGAGACGGCCAACGACGGCCTCCAGGGGCTGGCCAAGGCTCGGCTCGATCCCCGGCCCGAGCTGATCCTGACCGACTACGAGATGCCCGAGCTCGACGGCGCCGGTCTCTGTCAGGCGGTCAAGGCCGACAAGGAGCTGCGGTCGATCCCGGTCTTGATGCTGACCACGCTGGGCGAGGCCCAGAACAAGATCGCCGGGCTGACGGCCGGAGCCGACGACTATATCGAGAAGCCGAAGGGCCAGGACGACTTTCGCGTGTTGTGTGCGCGAATCCACGCTCACTTGCGGATCGCCGACCTCCGATGGTGAGCTGGCCGAGCGCAACCGGCTGCTGGAAGCGGCGCACAAGAAGTTGACATTCGAGCTCGAGCTGGCCCGAAAAGTCCAGCTCGCCCTGATGCCGCGTCCGCCGAAGCCGCGGGGAGTGCTCCGGATTGGCGGTCCGGTATACGCCGGCCAATCAGTTGGGCGGCGACGTCTACGATATTTACCGCCTCGAGAACAATCGCCTGGGGATCCTGGTGGCGGACGTGTCGGGCCACGGGGTGAACTCGGCCATGCTCTCGGGAATGGTCAAGGCCCTGGCTGCCCCGTTGTCGATTGCCGTGCTGGAGCCGGGGGAGCTGCTGGCCGGGCTGGACGTGGCCGGCGAGCAATATTTTCCCGAAGGTTATTTTTGCACGGGGTTTTACGTGATCGCCGACGAGGAAACCGGGCTGGTCCGCTACGCGGGTGTCGGCCATCCCCCGGCGATCATCGTCGGGCCGAACGGGCCGCGCACGCTGCCATCGAACCCGGGGATGCTCGGGATCGGCATGGTCGATGGCACGGCCGGCGCGACCGATCGAATCGGGCCGGGCGAGTCGCTGGTGATTTACACCGACGGTCTGACCGATGCCATGGATCCGTCCGACGCCCTGTTCGGAGAAGAGCGGCTCAGGACGTTGCTCCAGTCGCACTATGGCGCCGATCCCGCCGAGATCCTCGAACAGGTCGACCAGCGCCTCGACAAGCACACGTCGCCCGGCCGGCCCGGCCGACGATATCAACATCATCGTTCTCCAGCATCTCGCCAAGTGAATGCTCCCCAAGCCTCGCGGAGCATGTTAAACTAAATCGAGGGGTCGAGGTCGCTGATTCCGGTCGGCGATCCCTGCCGTTCGGGCTTCCGCGAACGTCAGTCCAGCACGGCTTGGGCCCACTCAACTCCATTCGTTGGTCGGGGTTGGAGCGGGATCGCACCATGGCGGGCGAACAAAAAGAGGTCAAGACGATCCTGTTGACCGGGCCGATCACGCTCTACGAGGTCTCGGCGGTTCGAGAATCCTTGAGCATGGCGCTGGCCGAGGGAAAGCCACTTCGGATCGATTTGAGCGACTCGGGACCCTGGGACCTGGCCGGTCTTCAGCTCATCGTCTCCTGCGTGAAAACCGCACGCGATCGCGATCGGGAGGCACGCTGATCAACGTCCCGAAGCTCTGCGTCGAAATCGCCGAGCGATCGGGGTTGGCGGAATGGCTCCGCTCGGTCCAAGACTGAAATGTTCGACGTCACAAGGCTTAGGGACGAATCGACGACCGGCGCGAGCCGATCACGGAGGGTGATCACGTTCCGCGGCGTGAATGAGGGGGCTGTCTCGCGACATTTGCAGCGTGGGACATGACGAAACTCATGAGCAAGACCGTCCTGCATGCCGACGACAGCGCTTCGGTGCGACGCTGGGTGGCCGAACAGCTCGGCGAATATGGACCTCAAGGTCATCTCGGTCGCCGATGGTGAAGCCGCGCTCAAGGTCTTGCAAGAAGCGCCGTGCGACCTGCTGCTGACGGACCTGGAGATGCCCAACCTCGACGGGCTGTCGCTCGTCTCCGCGGTTCGCGACCTGCCCATGCATCGATTCTTGCCGGTGCTCAGTCTTGTCGTGCCGGCAGCCCACCGAGTTCCAGCCGGAGAGCCGGCAAGGTGTGACGGGTTGGCTGGTCAAGCCGATCGAACCGGACCAGTTGCGGCGGTGGGTCCGGCGGGTCTTGCCACGATGAACGAAGATTCCGAATGATGCCGTCAAACGGAATGTGATTGCCGTACGAGTGAAGATGCCATGAGCAGATCATGGCAGCGAATTGCTGAACTGAAGAGGGCACGAGGGATTTGAGCGGCAGTGCGGACGACCGATTCCGGGAGATGTTTTTCGAGGAAGCGCGCGAGCTCCTGATCAGTCTCGAAGAGGGACTGATGGATCTGGAGCGGCGTCAGAGCGACCGTGCGCACCTCGACAAGACCTTTCGGGCGGCCCACAGCTTGAAGGGGGCCGCGGCCATGGTGGGCCTGGCGTCGATCGCCGAGTTCACCCATCGACATCGAGGCGGTTCTCGAGCGGATCCGAGCCGGCTTGCTGGCGGTCGATTCCGACATCATCACGACCCTGCTCGAGGCACGCGACCATCTGGCGGCCATGGTCGAGGCCGAGGCGGCCAGGTCGCCCATTCCGCCGTCGGGCGAGCTGACCCAGCGGCTGGTTTCCCTGTTGCGCGGGCCTGTCGGCGCCTGAACCCGGCCGCGATGCCGGTCCCGTGTCGACCGACACATCTCCGCCGGTGCCTGCGCAGCCGCCGGCATCCGGGCCAGTTTCACAGGCCGCTGTCCATTGCCGCCCCCGGATTCGCCGACGCACGCCCCTGCCGACCCCGAGCCGAAGTCCGAAGTGCGTAGAAGCCCGGCACGACCGACGAGGCCAGAAGCAAAGACAGAAGCCACGCGCACCGCGCAAGAAGACGCAGAAGATGGAGCCCGCCGCCGGGTCACGCCACCGGCGACGGCTCAGCGTGAACGCGACCGGTGAAACGGCCGGGCCGGAGTTGAACGATCTACCAGGTCACTCTGACGCCCGGCCCCGACGTCCTGCGGCGCGGGATCAACCCGCTCGGAGTCCTCGACGAGCTGCGCGATCTGGGCGAGACCTCGATCGTCACCGACCCGGACCAGGTTCCGCCGCTCGACCAGATCGACCCGGAGCGGTGCTACCTGTCCTGGACGATCACGGTCAAGACCGACGCGGATCCGGAGCGGCTCGCCGAAGCGTTCCTTTTCTTCGCCGAAGACAGCACCGCCGCGATCGAGCGCCTGGGCCCCATGGCAAGTGGGTGCCGGTCCGGCTCGGCGAAGCGGTTACCACGGAAGCGTCGCCAGCGGCTGAACCCGCCGCGGCCGCAAGCGGCACGAAGGCGACGGTTCCGACAGAGGCGGGGCCGGCGGCACACGAAGCGACAATCGGTTTCGGCCGCCGCCAACGGCCATTCGGCTCAGTCGCGGCGCCGGCCGTGGCGACGCCTTCGCACCGGTCGCTCTGCCCGCTCGCCGGCTACGACCGCCCGGTGCTGCCGCGGCTGCACGCCCGGATCCGGGTCGATGCCACGCAGCTTGACGATCTGGTGGGGCTGGCCGGCGAGCTGGTCGTGGTGTCCGACAACTTGATGGGCCTGCGCGAGCTCCCCGGGGTCGAAACCTGGATTCATGCCCTCGAGGCGCTTCAGCGCGTCAGCCGGCAGATCAGGGATACGACGCTCGACCTGCGGATGGTCCCCGTCGACGAGCTTTTCTCGCGGTTCCCGCGGGTGGTCCGCGACCTGGCCGACCGCTCCGGCAAGGAGATCGAGCTGCGAATCGTCGGTCAGGAGACGCGGCTGGACCGCACGATCGTCGAACGGCTCTCCGACCCGATGATTCACCTGATCCGCAATGCCGTCGACCACGCCCTCGAGCATCCCTCGGAACGGCTCGAGAAAGGAAAGCCCCGGGTCGGGCGGATCACGCTCTGGGCCGGCCACGAGGGAGACCGGGTCGCGATCCGGGTCGAAGACGACGGGCGAGGGCTCGACCGCGAGAAGATCGTGCAAGAAGGGAATCGCGCTGGGCATGGTCCCCACCGGGACGCCCGCCGATGATCCGCGCGTGGTCAGCCTGATTTTCGAGCCGGGCTTCTCGACGCGCGACACGCGTCAGCGAGCTGTCGGGCCGAGGGGTCGGGCTCGACGTCGTGCGCGATGCCGTGCGGGCGCTGCGAGGCAGCGTGGCGGTCGAAAGCACGCCCGGCAAAGGGACGGCCTTCATCTTCCGCCTGCCGCTCACGCTGGCCTTGATCGACGGGCTCTTGGTCGAGACGGCCGGGGGTAGGTACGTGGTCCCGCTGGCTCAGGTTGAAGAATGCGTGGCCTTGAACGGCATCCGATCGGCCCTGGCCGAGGGACGGCCGTGCGTGGCGGTGCGGGGCGAGCTCGTGCCGATGGTCTCGCTCCGCAACCTGTTCCAGGCCGACGGCCCCATTCCGGCGCGGCAAGAATTGTTACTGACGCGGCACGCCGGCCAGCGGGTCGGCGTGGCCGTCGATCGGCTCGTGGGCCGCGTCCAGGCGGTCATCCAGTCGCTGGGCGAGGGCTTGCACGGCCTCAACCGCTTTTCCGGAGCCACGATCCTGGGGGACGGCTCCGTGTCCTTGATTCTTGATCTATCAGCCTTGGTGTCCGAATCACGATTCGCCGAGCATAGTGCTCGTACCACGCCCTCGGCCGGCGTGAGGGCGGAGAGTTACCGATGAGAATCTCGCTCACAAACAAGATCACGATCGCCCTGGTCCTGTTCGGCCTGGTCCCGGCATCGATCGTCGCCTGGTTCGCCTATCAGCGCGAATGACGAATTCAGGACGAAGCAAACCCTCCTGATCAAGCAGGCGGCGATCTCGATCAGCGACCAGCGTCGCCGCCGTGCTCCAGCAAGATCCGAAGACAGCACGTCGATCAAGGACGCCATCGACGGAACTCTGCCCGACGACGAGCCAAGATGGAGATCCGATCGCAAATCAATTCGATCCTCGATCAATTCTCCATCGAGCACGCCCAGGTCTACGTTGTCAACCCGAACGACAAGGTCCTGGTCACGCGGAAACCGTACGGGGATCTCGACGCCAACTTCGGAACGATCGCTCGAGCTCTCCGTCGGTACACGAAGGTGGCCGAAAACGGCGACGACAGCGCCGGATTCGAGCGTGTCGCCGTCCCTCGAAGTCGGAACGCGACGACCAAAGTCGAGCTGGTCGGCTATGCTCCGATGCATTTGAGAGATCTGCCCGACAGGCCCGGACGGCCGGCACGGCTTTGTCACCCTGGTCATCGTGCCTCAGCGATGTCGCCTTCGCCACGATCTACAAGAACCAGATGCTGGATCCTCGTCATCCTGGGGGTGGCATTCGCCCTGACGGTCGTCTTCGGGCTGGTTGTTCGGCCGCTGGTTCATCCGGCCCCTGCTCGAGATCATCGAGGTCACGCGTCAGCTTCATCAGGGGCATCTCCACGACCGCACCAACGTCAAGCGCAGCGACGAGCTGGGCGACCTGGCCAGCCAGGTCAATTCGGTGGTCGACCGCTTCTCCGAGGTCATCAGCCAGATCCGGGAGATGACGGCGCTCGGTTTCGACCGCGAGCAACGAGCTGAACACCAGCGCCGGCCAACTGGCCCAGGGTTCGCACCGAGCAGGCCGCCACGCTCCAGGAGATCGCCGGCAGCCTGCAATCCGTCGACGCCTCGGTGGGACGCAACGCGCAGCACGCCAAGGACACGGCCCGGATGGCCAACGAAGCCAGCACCCAGGCCGAGAAAGGGGGCGACGCCGTCCGCGAGACGGTGGGTGCCATGCGAGAAATCACCCAGAAGATCCTGATCGTCGGCGACATCGCCTACCAGACCAACCTGCTGGCCTTGAACGCGGCCATCGAGGCGGCCCGGGCGGGCACGCACGGCAAGGGCTTCGCGGTGGTGGCCGGCGAGGTCCGCAAGCTCGCCGAGCGAAGCCAAGACCGCCGCCCAGCAAATCAGCGACCTCGCCAAGAAAAGTGTGGCCGTCGCCGAAAACGCCGGCTCACTTCTCGATCGGACGGTGCCGATGATCCGCGACACATCGACCTTGATCCAGGAGATCGCCGCCGCCTCGCAGGAGCAGATGGCCGCGATCCGCGAGATCAACGTGGGGGTGAGCCAGCTCGAGGAGGTCGTGCAGCAGAATGCGGCGGCCAGCCATCAGTTGTCCGCCACGGCGTCCGGCTTGGCCTACGCAATCCGTCAACCTTGCAGCACGAGGTCGACTTCTTCCAGATCGATACTTCGGGCAACGGCTGGACAGCGGGGGAACAGGGGCTCAGCCGCGCTCGCAGCACGGGGCGGCGGTGCGAGCGCAGCCACACCCGGTCAGGCCGCTCCCAGCACCGGGACGCCGGGCGATTCCATCCCACGGCGTTCGACGGCCAGCATGGGATCGGCCACGGAGCGGCGGACCTGGCTCATCCCGCGCCGCCGCCGGCATTGCCAGCCCATCCGGGCCCGCCGTCGCCTCCGTCCGGTCACAACCATCGAGCAATTCCGGCACCTCGCCACGCGGCGGCGTCGTGGTTAACCTTGACGACGATGACAATTTCGAGCGATTCTCATGAAGGCATAATCGCGTCCTTAATAAAACAAAGTTTGGCTGTAAACGGTGTCGGAGACCAGACTCGTATGCTAGTTCGGGCGATGAGTTGGCTCTGGTTTAATTGCACACGATCATAGAGGGTGGGATGATGGTCGATCTCGTGACGGACGCCAGTGTGGACGCCGACCGCGAGCGAGCGCAGTCGTACGTCGTGTTTCAGCTGGGGGAGAGGGTTATGCGCTCGAAGTGATGCGCGTTCAAGAAGTTCTCGACATGCAATCGACTGACCGAAGTGCCCGGCGGACCGAAGTTCCTGCTGGGGGTGATCAACCTTCGAGGTCATGTCGTGCCGGTCTACGACTTGCGGCTGCCCTTCGGTCTGTCCAAGGAAACGAAGACGAACCGGGCGCCCTGCGTGCTGATCGTCGAGTCGAACCTGGGAAACGAGATCCAGATCACGGGCCTGTTGGTCGACCGGGTTTCCGACGTGCTGGAGTTTTCGCCCGAGGAAGTGCAAGCCGCCCCCCAGCTTGGACTTGGGAAAGCGACCCCCTTCGTGCGCGGCCTGATCCGTCACCAAGATGCGTTCTTGCTCGTATTGGACGTAGATCGTATCTTCTCGACCCTCGGGTCGTTGAACGGTGAGGGAGCGTAACGTGGCGACATCGGGCATGCTGCCACCCGCGCCGGCGGAACCCGAGCCCTGGTCTGAGAAGGACTTTGTGCCCATCACGGCCTTTCTGCGCCATCAGATCGGGATCACGCTCGAAGCCCACCGCATGGGGCTCTTGCAGGCCCGTCTCCGCTCACGCCTTCAGGCCAAGAGATTTCAATAGTTTCACGCCAATTCTACGAGCAGGTGCTCAAGACCGATCCGACGGGATGGGGCGCGCAGCTCTTGATCGACCTGTCGACGGTCAACCATACCGCCTTCTTCCGCGAGCCCGCCCACTTCACGTTCATGGCCGAGAGGATCGCCGGCGTGGCTCAAGGAATCGCCGGGGATGACGGTGCGGATCTGGTCGGCGGGGTGCTCCTCCGGCCAGGAGCCGTACAGCATGGCGATGGTCCTGGCCGAATCGCTCACCAACCTCTCGCCCCAAAAGGTGGAGATCTGGGCCAGCGACCTGTCGCTCGAGATGCTCAAGATCGCCGCCGGCGCGATCTACACGACGCGCGACGTTCAGGGGGTTTCGCCGGCGCGGCTCCGCCGGTTCTTCTTGCTGGGACGCGGGCCCCGCGAGGGCTCGTTCCGGGTCGTCCCCGAGATCCGCGACCTGGTCAAGTTCCGCCACATCGATCTGCGCAACCCGACCTGGGCGGTCCCCGCCGACTTTCCCGATCATTTTTTGCCGCAACGTGTCGATCTATTTCGCCGAGGACGAGCGATTGACGCTTTTGAACCGCCTGGCGCAGCACCTGCGCCCGGGCGGCTGGCTGGCCATGGGCAACGGCGAGATCCTGCCGGAAGTTCCCCCCTCGCTCCGCAAACATTCACCGTCGCTATTTCAGAAGGAGGGGTGAGCAGTCATGGCTCGGCGCGAACGGCCCACGACAGCACCACCCGCCGGATGAACCCGAGCCGCTCGAGGTTCTGGTCGTCGATGATAGTGCGCTGGTGCGGCAGCGGCTCAAGTCGATCATCGAAGTCCGACGCGCAGTTTCGGGTCGTGCTGGCCGCCGATCCCTACGAAGCGGTCGCGATGCTCAGCAAGTCGGTCCCCGGCGTGATCGTGCTCGACGTCGAGATGCCGCGGATGGACGGCCTCACCTTCTTGCGCAAGCTGATGCGCCAGCATCCGATGCCGGTCGTGCTTTGCACGTCCCAGGCGGAGCGGGCCGTGACCGCGCTCGAGATGGGAGCGATCGAGGTCATCGCCAAGCCCGACTGGAACAACGCCAACCGCTTGTCGGATTGGTCGCAAAGCCTGCTCGAAAGCATTCGCAACGCCGCGCGTGCCGGCCGGCTGCCGTTTCGAGACGATCGACCCGCGAGCACGACCGACCCGCGGCACACGGCCGACGTGATCTTGCCCAAACTTGCCTTATTCACCCCGCGCCGGCGTCAGTGAGCGGATCGTCGTCGGCGGCGTGAGCACCGGCGGCGTGCAAGCCCTGCAGCAATTGCTCGCGGGCTTTCCCGCGACTGCGCCGGGATCGTGATCGTCCAGCACATGCCGCGCGGCGTTCACGACCGAGTTCGCCAAGCGGCTCAACAACGACCCGAGGATCGAGATCGAGGTCGCCGAGGCGCGGCAGCACGAGCCGATCCGGCCCGGCCGGGCCCTCGATCATCCCGGGCGACATCCACGGCCTCATCCGCCGGATCGGGCGACGGCTATCGCGTCGAGCTGGTCGAAGGCCCGCCGGTCTGTCGCCACCGCCCCAGCGTCGAGGTCTTGTTTCGCTCGGCGGCCCAGGCCGCCGGCCCGCACGCGGCCGGCGTGATCATGACCGGCATGGGAGACGACGGCGCCGGCGGCCTCTTCGAAATGCGCGAGGCCGGCGCGCTGACGATCGCGCAGAACGAGGCGACCTGCGTCGTTTTCGGCATGCCGCGCGAGGCCATCCGCCGCGGCGCGGCCAAGTTTGTCACGCCGCTCGACTCGATCGCCCCGACGATCATGGCCTGGGTCGCCAGCGCCGATTCGGGGACGTGGCATTAAGAGCAAGCGGAAAATGGCGATTGGTGCTCGATGAACCGAGCACCAATCGCCTGTTTTTTGAGCCAGTTGATTCGCTCGCAAATTCCTGGCTCAATACGAATCCGAGCTGATCACCTCGCCGGCGGCCATCGAGCCGAGTGCGATCCAGGTTGTCGGGGCTGATCGAGTTTTTGACGAAGTGAACCGAGCCGTCGCCAAAAAGGACATTGACTCCGCCCGGATGCCGGCTTCGCGAGCCGACGAAGTCGCCCCCTTCGACGGCGAGATTGGTGCATGCCAACTGTAGAACGGGCTGGCTGTCGCAGACTCCTGTGAGCAAAAGATCTCGTATTAGCGCCGGCTGACGCAATTTTGGCCAACGACCAAGGCGGAAACAATGGGACATAATCTTGGTAACTGTTGGGGGTAAACCTGGTCATATAGCAGCTCCCGCCGGCTAATGAGATCCACATTGTTCCACGAATGTCATCGTTGGCTCCCTGGAGGATTTCAGAGGCTACCTGCGTATTGCTCAATCCATCGGTGATCGAAGCGATTCTGACCAGGCTCGGCCCGGTCGCGTTGCTGTTGAGGCCGAATGGCGTCGCAAGGTGAAGGGCAGGGTTGGCGTTGAAGAGAGAAGTCGTCCCGGGATTCGCCTGACCAAAATCCGTATTGCCCCAGTTGACGGCGTAATTTCCCTTCGATAAAGACCAAGTCAGCCCGGTGAGGCCATAAGCTGCGAGAACCGCAGCATTGAAGAATTGTTGGCGATCACTTGGGCACTGGAACGAGGCGATCTTCGTTGTTGTGACGGTACTATTGGCCGTGAATCCCGGGGGCGGGCTTGAAATTAGCGGCCCTTCGACGCCGAGAGCGGCATTGAAGGCGTTGTATAGAGCAGATTGCTCGATATAGGGGAGCATCAAGACAAACCACGGAGAATTCTGGCAGCCCCGAAGTGCGCCAGCCCCTGCACAAAAGCCATTCGGACCGAAGATAGCCGAGGAAGGATATGAGGTATTGCTTGATTCATAATTGGCGACGGCCAGGCCCAACTGTTTGAGATTGTTGGTGCACTGGATTCGTCGAGCCGCCTCGCGAGCCGCCTGAACGGCCGGGAGGAGCAAGGCGATCAAGACGGCAATGATCGCAATCACCACCAAGAGCTCGATCAGCGTAAAACCGCGGCGCATTTTCGACATGTGCTCACACATCTCTCGGATCAGTCTTTATGAGATTCTCAGAACCGACGCACGACAGCGACAAGTCACAAGAAAAAGCCATTCTTAACCCTATCCGAAAGCTTTAGAAGTCGCCACAACGAACTCGACCGATTTCTGTCAATGCAACCTGCGCAGCATTCTGCCTGCCGTGCGAGGCCACGTTTGTGACACGGCTCGAATCGATCACGCCGACTTTCATGGCCCGGGTCGCTGGCGCTGATTCGCAGTCGCGGCATTTAAAGCCGACAGAAAAAGGCGCTCGGCGCCGAAAGATCGGGCACCAAGCACCTTGTTTTTTCGAACCCGACGATTCGCTCGACAATTGCTCACTCAGTACGAATCAGAGCTGATCACCTCGCCGGCGTTGATCGAGCCGAGCGCGACCCATGTCATCGGGTTAATCGAGTTTTTCATGAAGCGCACCGAGCCGTCGCCGAAGAGGCTGTTGACTCCTCCGGGATGCCGGCTACGGGTGCCCGTAAACTCGCCGCCTTGTTGTGCTTGGGCGTAGCAGGCTAATTGCTGAACGGGCTGGCTGTCACAAAGCGTGCCCGGACTTGCGGGACTAGTGCCAACGCTCGACGACCCTAAGAACGAAGGAAGGTTGTCCATGTTATTGCCGACGAGAGCAGCTGCTGACACGGCTTTGGACCAGGGTAGAAACATCGGAACGTAGTCTTGATATCCATTCGGCGTGAATCGCGTCTCATACGAGCCCGCGCAGGGTTATCTCCCCAGATCGTGCCACGTAAATCGTCGGGAGCGCCCTGTAAGATCTCTGACGCGAAATGAGTGTTACTCAATCCATCTGTAACGGAGGCAACCCTGCACAGAAAGGGCCCGTTGACGTTGGAATTAAGGCCGAACGGCGATTGGAGGTACAAGTTGGGACTTCCAGCGGTCGGTGCGAAGAAACTGTTGAATACTCCCTGGCCGTAGTCAGCGTTCCCCCAGTTCACCCCGTAGTTGCCCTTGCTCACCTGCCAGTTCGGACCTGTAATACCCGCCAGGGCCGCGAGCACTGCGATGCTGAATTTCTGAGGGTTGTCGCTGGGACACTGGAAAGAGGCAATCGTGGTGACCTCAACGGTGCTGTTGGCCAGATATCCGAGGTACTGAACGCCTTCGACCCCGATTGAGGCATTGAAGGCATTGTACAGCGAGCCCTGCTCGATATAGGGCAACATCAGAACAAACCAGGGCGTGTTCTGACAGTTATTGCCGAAGCCGAAGCCCGAGCAAAATCCGTTGGTGGTGCCGAAAATATCGGCCGACGGGTAGCAATTGTTGGTTGACTCATAATTCGCGAACGCCAGCCCCAACTGCTTGAGATTGTTGGTGCACTGGATTCGTCTCGCCGCCTCGCGCGCCGCCTGGACGGCTGGCAAGAGCAACGCAATCAACACGGCGATGATCGCGATCACCACCAAGAGTTCGATCAGCGTAAAACCACGACGCCGTTGTGACATGGCTTCACCACCCCCTCGGAAATCAAAGTTGTATTCTTGTCGAAAACGGACCGGACGCGCACTAGCCCGGCAATGAGACAGGTGGCGGCGATTCATACCCTCCGAAGCACTTAAGCGTCGCCACTTTCAAACTAACATGCTTGTTTTTTTTTTGCGAGAGCCTAGTTCATAAATCTGCGGTTTGAATTCTCCTTATCGAACGGTTGATCGGCCGGGACGTTACCATCCCGAGAACCTCATCTTGCCGCACGACAAAGTCGCTCCGCCCCGAAGAAAAATGGGTTTCTAATCTAATGATACCCTCACGGCAAGACCCGACCTCCGTACAGCGAGAAAACCCAATCAGCATGTTACTTTTTTTGAACATTTTGAAACAGCCCGCGCAAGATAGGGCCTTAGCTCCTTCTTCGGGGGTGGATCAGCTTGATATGGACTGGCTCACGAACGGCTGACACGATGGGTCGACTGGATCGCGATTGCGCTGTTTTAGCAGAATGGATCACGAGAGTTGCTCCGCCAGGATCTGAACTGGATGGACGGCCTCGATTCCAGCCAGGCCGTGGACCTGGCTGCGACAGGAAAAGCCTGGTGCGACCAGGCTGGCCGTGCGGTCGGCCAGTGCGGCAGGGATCAAGACACGGTTGGCGAGCGCTTCACTCAACTCATAATGGCCGGACTCGTATCCAAAAGAGCCGGCCATGCCGCAGCAGCCTGAATCAAGTTCTTTGACCTCGAGCTCCGGCACCCGGCGCAGAGCGGCAAGTGTGCCCGCCGTGCCAATCACAGCCTTTTGCTGGCAATGGCCGTGAACCAGCCGCGGCCCGGTCGAGCGTTGAGCGGCAAATCGGGCACGAATGACGGATCGGCGATGAACGTGTCAATCATCACCGAGGCGGACGCCACGAGTCCAGCGTCAGAACCGAGGTGGAATTCGCGGTACTCGTCCAGAAATGTCACAAGGCAGCTCGGCTCGCAGCCAACGATTGGAATGTTCTGGCGAGCGAATGGCGCGAGTTTTTGGACGTTCGCGGCGGCAAGGTCGCGCGCCAGCGGAAGCAGCCCCTTGGAGATCGCGGGACGTCCACAGCATCTGAGCCCGGCCAGCTCAACCTGATAGCCGGCGCTTCCAGCACGCGCACAGCCGCGATGCCAACTTCGGGGTTGTTGTATGTCGTAAAGCAGTCGTCAACCAACACCACCCGCCCCCGCCCGCCGCCGCGCGCGTCGGGCTGATGTCCGCGAAACCACTTGCGGAAGTGTTGGTGCGCGAATGTCGGGAGTGTTCGCCGGCGATCGATTCCGGCAAATGTTTCCAGCAGCAACTTGAATAGCGGGTTCTTGAGCGCCAGGTTGGTAAAGGGGGCGACCGACGCCGCGATCGGATTCAAGCGGAAAATCTGGCCCAAGAGAAGATGGCTCAACGGGCGAGCGCGATCTTGATAGCGCTGGTAAAGGACCTCGGCCTTGAGTTTGGCCATGTCGACTTTTGAGGGACACTCTGTCTTGCACGCCTTGCACTGAAGGCACAAGTCTAGTGCCTCATGTAAAATATCGTCATCGAATTCGTCTCCATGGCCCAGATCGCCGGTCATTGCCAGGCGGAGCAAGTTGGCGCGGCCGCGTGTTGAGTGCATCTCGTCGCGCGTCACCATGTAGCTAGGGCACATAGTGCCGCTCGAAGTCTTGCGGCAGGCGGCGACTCCCGAGCACATTTCGACCGCGCCGGCAAATCCTCCCTGGTTCGAGAAGTCCAGCAGCGTCGGATGCGGCTCGCGCGGGTGGTATTCGGGTCCGATGCGCAGCGAATCGCCGGGGTCCGGGTCAGCCACGACCTTGCCGGGATTGAGGCGGTTTTCGGGATCGAATGCCGACTTGACGGCTATAAATGCGGCGTAGACTTCCGGGCCGAAGAGTTTGCGGTTCCAACGACTGCGCGCCAAGCCATCGCCGTGCTCGCCGCTCATTGCACCACCAAACTCGACCACCAAGTCTGATACCTCACGCGCAATCGACCGTAGAGTCGCGACGCCGTCGCGCGTCTTGACGTTGATCAAGGGTCGGATGTGCAGGCAGCCGACGTCGGCATGCCCATAGCACGCCGCCGTGACCCCGTGGTGGTCGACAATCCGGCGGAATCGATCGTAAAACTTGGGCAACAAGGCAGGATCGACGGCGGTGTCCTCGACGAACGCGATTGGCTTGGCGTCGCCGACAATGCCCATCAGGAGAGAAAAGCCGGCCTTGCGGACCTTCCAGAAGTCGTCCTTGTCGGCGTCAACGAGTCGTTTGCGAACCCCAAGTACCCCCGGCCGGCCCGCGAACTTGGCGGCGAGCATCTCGACGCGCTCGGCCAGCTCTTCTGATGAATTAGCGTAAAACTGGGCGGCCAGAACCGCCTCGGGACGTCCGGAGGTAAAATTGAGATGCTCCGCGAATGACGGATTCTGTGCTGCCAGGTCGAGAATCATCCTGTCGAGCATCTCGACAGCGACCGGACCGGTCTCGACGATCTCGGCGAGGCGGTCGAGGGCTGCCGGTATCGTTGCGAACGAAAGCACAACGAGCCCTTGGACTGCCGGCAGCGGGACAAGCTTGAGCTCGGCGCCGGCGACAACCGCCAGCGTACCCTCCGATCCGACGATCAGCTTTGCAAGGTTAAACTGCCAGGGCTCTACCTTCCATCCCGCGGGTCGCACGGGCAGACCTGGGATGAATTCGTCGAGGTTATAACCGCTGACCCTGCGAAGGATATGGGGAAACCGGTCGCGGATCGCCTCGCCGTGCCCAGCGACCGTATCGCGCACCGCGCGATGAATCCGGCCGACCGAATCCGTCTTTGCGCAGATCCGATCGAGTTCGTCGTTTGCGACCGGTCCGAAAGTCGCTGGGGTACCGTCGGCCAGGATGACCTCGAGCGACCGGACATGGTCGACCGTCTTGCCGTAACGGAGCGACCGCGCTCCCGCGGAGTTGTTGCCGATCATTCCGCCGATCGTCGCTCGATCACTCGTCGAGACGTCGGGACCGAACATGAGCCCCAGCGGTTTCAAATGCCCATTAAGCTGGTCGAGCACAACTCCGGGTTCAACACGCGCGGTCATGCGATCGCGGTCGACGATCCCGATTCGATTCAGGTATTTAGAAAAATCGATCACGATCGCCGGACCGACAGTTTGGCCCGATAAGCTGGTGGCAGCCCCGCGCGGCAGGATCGGCAATTGTTCTTCGGCGGCGATCGAGATGGCCGTGGCCACGTCGGCGGCCGTCCTGGGGACGACCACGCCCAAGGGATCGATCTGATAAAGGCTGGCGTCGGTCGCGTATAGCCCACGCATGCCGCGATCGAAATGGAGCTCGGCGCGGGACTCCTGGCTCAAACGGTCAGCGAAGCGATTCAACGCAAAGGAAGAGACGGCGGTGGTGGTGGCGGCATGGGTCGCGGGCTCGAACCAGAGGCGGAAGGCGCGAAGTTCAATCAAGCCAAGCCGACGTGATCACTCGGGATCGTCCTCGAACAACGCGGCGAGAGGAAGACGGAAACCCGGAATGAGATCGCCGCCGTCGAGATCCTGTCCTGATTTCAGCACTTGGATCTCGGTCGGCGACGCATAGACATACACTTCCTGCTGACGAGGATAGACGACCCAGACCCTGCGCACACCGGCCGAGAAGTAATCGTGGATTTTCTCCTGAACGTGGTCAGCGGTATTGGTCGGGCTAACGATCTCGATTGCCATGTCGGGCACCAAGTCCCAGACTGCGACATCGGGCACGCGACGGCGAACGGGCCAACTTGCATGCGAAACAAAGGCGACGTCCGGCCTTCGCTGTAAATCCTTGGCTTTATCGATGCGGAAGATACACTCGATGAGAGCGCGACCGAGACGCTGCGTCCGCGCGAAAACACCCAGGTATTGCCCCAATATCCCGGCGATCTCGACTTCACTCGCTCCCATTTCTTTCTCGACTACCTTTCCGTCAACGACTTCATAAAGCATGTCATCGGGAATTCTCACGGGTACGGTAACCGTGGGCGTGAATGGTCCGCTGTCCGCAAAAGCCGTCCCCGGTTCCGCCGATCTGGAGGTCGCAACGTTGCTCATCGTCTCCCACTCCGATTGTCTCATTGGACAGTCACTGCCAGGATCATCGAGTTACGCCACCCGATTGTAGCATGCTTGACCCTGGTGCCGAGGCGATAACGCCACAAGAGATGCTCGTCACTCTCCGTCGCGGGCATTGGGGTACGCCAACGGATTTTGTCAGGCAGTTTCGGGGAGGCCCAATCTCCGGTCATGGCACAAACCGCACCCGATGGCGGCATTCCACCGGGGGCTCATCTTGGCTCCGCGCATGCAGTAAGGAATGAAGACTGAGGATCGAGGACTGAGGACCAATGCCTCCGTAAGGAATGAAGACTGAGGACCGACGACCAATGCTTCCGTAAGGAATGAGGACCAAGCACCAATGACCAAGGACCAAGCACCAGGGACAAAGGACCAAGGACCAAGGACAAGCTTGAAACGATTGCAACGGGCGTAGCGTTTTTGCGGTGACTAAATGGCAGTAGATGGCAGTAGGTGGCAGTTTTTGGGAAGGTCTGCAATCCGTCTCGGCCCGCGCGACGCGATCGACAACGAGTTCTTTAGGGGGCTGACGAAGTCGAAAGGCACACAAAGCGACGACTCGGCATCGCCGCCGCGGGCTCGCTTGCGTTGAGCCCAATGGCGAACGTATTGGGGGGTCGGCCCAAGGAATCGAGCCAGGTTGCGGCCCGTTCGCGGTTTCGAGATGGCCGCGGCGGCAGATATGACCATCGTCGAGCAATAGTTGGCGCGCAGTTTCTCTATACACAATATACCGGCTTTTGCAGATTTCGTTAATGCACCTACGCCCGTACGCGCGCCAATCCTGATCGCGGGTGTAAGTGATGATAAGACTTAGGAATATTTCCAAAATTTTATTTTGGAAATATTAGCGCACACAGCAATCAGACGAACGCCGACGTGCTGGCCTTTCTGCGTGCCGCGCTCAGAATCAGCGATACGAACATCGAGTGGGCCATGGCGGAAGATGGAACACCGAGAAATGCGTCGATTGGGCGACGGAACCGGCGGCACGAAATGACCCGATACCGCGCCAGCCAGCCGACAAGCAGTTGCTCCCGTTGGCGGAAGCCGGATAGCGGATGTCTGCCTCCTGCCTCCGCGATCTTGCAATTGCTTATGGCGTCCCCCGATCCTGACCAGTGTGGATCTGTAGCCTTATGGCTACTGGTTCTTCGGAAGGACGCGAAACCTTACATGCCGTAGCGCATGAAAAAGCTCGAGGGCCGTCACCCTCGAGCTCGGTTTCAGATCCCCGAAAGCTACACGTTTCGAGCGTCGCAACAATAGAGGACCTTCCATGGAAAGCGTATCAGATCAATCAGAAGTTGACCTCCCGGTATCTCAAAAAAACGGCCGAAGTAGGTGCGAGCGCTCAACTCGGCCCGCTTCAGGGCAGTTCTGTACGGCCTGACGACACTGTGGGTTGTCATCCGTCTGGCCGTGTTTTTCGGGACCGTTTTCTGGCCGTAGTGTGACCCTGTCCTGACGGGATCCACTAGGTTCACTGTTCCCAGGCACCGCGGTCCCTCGATCGCGGACGCCTGGTCAGCGGGGCGATCACCTGCGCGCTCGGGTTATTAACGGGGGCCGAGCTCGACGCGTCAGAATGGCGTATAGGCGGCCGAGCCACGATTGTATCGTACGATTGATCGGGCAGGGGGGAGTAAGCATGAATTGGAAAAAGCTCGAGGGCACGAGGCAGCTACATGACCATCGGCGGGAAGACGATTGGACGGTTCACCTCAAAGATGAGATCCCGCCGGCCTGGGTAATTTGTACTTCCAAGGGAACCCAGATCGGGAAGAAGTTATGGCTGGACTCTGAATCCATCGACGACGTGCTGAAGTGGGCAGATGAGGCGATCGACGGGTTCGATCTGCAAAGCCTTCTGTAGTGGTAATGGATCTTCGGATCTAAAGACCGAAGGTTGTCGACTGCCTCAAACGCGCTCAGCATGGCCACTATGGGCCCCAAACTGGCCGCGATCATGGCCGAGTTGGGGCGGATCTGCCCGACGGAGCTCCCCTCGAGGGGGCCATTCCGAGCCCAATTAGGCCATGATGCCATAATGGTCATCTACCTGACGGCTTAAGTGCTTCTTGTAAAGGATCGCGGGGGGGTATGGCCGTCGAATGACGTGGCGGACAGCACGAGCCTTTGGTTATCCGACATCACCACAACGGCGCGGGCTGAGTGCTGGATTTGGCCTTGCAACGTGGCGGAAAAAGTGCCGGTAGTGCCCTCCTCGAAGATCGTGATGTAACGCGCTTCCAAGGCTTCAACCCGGATTCCTGTCGGCCCTGTAAAATCTTCCAGGTAGTCTGCTGCCTTTGGGTCTAACGGATCGGTGACACTGGGGAATATGATTCGGACATCCTTTAGCGGAAATTCCTTTTTCCCCTCGGGCGTGAAGGATGCATTCGACCAGCCGGTATCTGCCATTGCTAAGCACCTTTGCGTGTAAGCGGTGGAGGTGCGGGTTCTGCTGCCGCGATCGCCTGCGGAGCGCCGATCGCGGCGATGATCCGATCGGTCGTGCGCCGCTGGCCTAAGATCACGGCCAGGAAGCCGGCCGAGACGAGCCAGAATGCGAGCATCGCGCCGAGCGTGTTGAGCTGATCGTCGGCAGGCGCGATTGCGGATGATAAGGGCCAGAAAGAACGCCGAGCAGGAAACGAAGATGATCGCGACGACCGCGATCGCGCAGAAACGGAAAATGCGGTCCAAGTAAAATATCGCACTTGCGGTTTGTTGGTTCATCGTTCGGGTGCGTTCCGAGCGTTCTGTCCACGGTTCTTTGTGATGACAGACCGCCAGCATATCGGATATTGTATAACGCGTGGAAGAGGAACCCGAACCAAAACAGCTTGTGCTGCTTGGTGGCGACATTAGGACTCCGCCCCTTTCCAGAGAGGCACGCGTGAGGGCGGGTTACTTGCTCCGCCAACTGCAAGATGGGCAACCGCTGGGAATGCCTCACTCGCGTCCGATGCCAAGCATCGGCCCGCGGTGTCATGAGCTCCGGATCCGCGACGAAAACCGCATCTGGCGAGTCGTCTACCGGCTCGACACTGATGCGATTGTCGTCGCTTCGGTATTCCCGAAGACAACCCGCGCCACATCAAAGCCCGACATCGACAAGTGCAAGAAACGTTTGAGTCTGTACGACCAGCGAGTGAGAGAGGCGAAGAAGGGAACCGCCGATGAATAAGGCCAAGAAGCAAGCTTTGGAAGAGGCCGGTTGGGTATTCATGGACGCGGAAGACTTCCTCGATCTCACGCTTGAGGAACGTAGGCTTGTCGCGCTGCGCGTTGCGCTCAGTCGGCTTGTGCGCGTGCTCCGAGAGAACCAGAACCTAACTCAAGCCCAAGTCGCCAAGAAGCTGAAGACCAGCCAACCACGCATCGCAAGAATTGAAACGGCCGCGTCCGATGTCTCACTCGATCTGATGTTCCGGTCGCTGTTCGCCCTGGGCGGCACACTTGAGGATCTTCGGAAGGCGACGTGACTCACTCGATCGACAGATCCGCAAGTAATTCCCACGCGCTGGGGATGAATGGCGTGGACGGTAGGTCGAGTGAGAGAAGTGCCCTGAATCGGCTGGAATTTGAGGGTTAACCATCGGTGTCAACAACCGTAGGTTGGTAACCGCCTTGATAAGCCTCTCTGCACCGCGAAAACGACTCCCTTCGAGCTGCGGCCGGGGAGCTGGTCGACAACGATGCCGGACAAACGGTCTCTCACTCGTCGGGGGTTTCCTATAGTAGGAGATAGAAAGGCAGCCGAAACGGATCAGGCTGGACACCGCCAATGCCCCTGGTGAAGCAACACATGGAAACGCAGACTAAGAGCTTTACGCTCACCATCGAAGCGGTATGGAACGTCTACCAAGGCGATGTGCCCGGCGATGTAGTAAGGACGCTTGAGAGGGCCCTTACTACAACTGCGAACGGCGAGCGACTTATCGGCGCCGGTCGAGGTAAATTTCGCTCGATCTCTGGGGTAGACTTCACCACCGAAGATTCTCGGGCGTAGAGATCTTCGACCTGGAAAGCAAACTGCTGAGCTTTGTTAGACGTCATAATACTGTACATTAATTTATGCGAAGTGTTGGCCCTCATGCTGGTCCGTTCGGCACGTCCACGTTCCCCTGCAGCGAGGCCCACCGCGACCCCAGAGTGCGCCTAAGTTGAAGTGCTTCGTCGCCAGCGCGTTCGATCACGACGACGTGGATGCGATATACGATCACGCAGTGCTCCCCGTCCTGAAGGACCTCGACATCGAGTCCTCGCGGGTCGACCGCCAGGAGCACAACGACGACATCGACGACAAGATTTTCGAGCTGCTCAACGCCGCTGACCTCTGCATCGCAGACCTGACGTACGCGCGGCCGTCATTGTACTACCAGGCCGGGTACGCTTTCGCCTCGGGGAAGCCGGTGATCTACACCGCCCGTACCGACCACTTCCGGCCGAAGGACGACGATCCGGAGGGTAACCGCCGGATTCATTTCGACCTCCAGATGAAGAACATCATCCGTTGGACCCAGCCGAACGACACTTTCCGGATCAGGCTCGAAAAGCGCCTCCGGCTTGTGATCGCGCCCTTAATGAGGGTGCGAGAGGCGTCTAGGGCCGAGAGAGAGCGTGCGCGGGAGTTCGCCTCACGCTCACTCGCTGATCGGGTGCGGGTTCTGATCTTAGATGCCGACGTCGCGCTCCGTCCTCTGGGATTCTCCGTGACCGCGGGTCGACCCGCGAACCGAGATCCTGGCGGACTCAACCCAACTCGTGCGCCGAACCGATCACGAGATCCAGCAGGTGACGGTTGCGGTCCTCCCCTCGCCCACGAAAACGCACTTACGAAAGGTGGCGACGGGGCAGTGGGCCTATCACGCTGTCTGGAAAGGTGTAAGGACAAGGTGTAAAAGGTGTAAGGACAGGCAGCGCAGCCGCTAGCCTACAAGGTGTAAGGACAGGCAGCGCAGCCGCTAGCCTACGCACGCCGCGAGTGTCGGTTGAGGTGTAAGGACAGGCAGCGCAGCCGCTAGCCCACGCACGCCGCGAGTGTCGGTTCAATACATTGCCAGTGCCAGCCTGACCGGTTCGCGACGGTGATTTTTGGCGACACATGCGAAATGGATCTTGCGTGCCATACTGGGAATACGTACACTATCCGTTATTCCCTCCGCAGGAGAAATCTGATGACGATGGCTCGCGCTCAACTGGTCGATGTGTCCCTGGCTCGCTGGTATCACTGTATGACACGTTGTGTTCGCCGTGCGTTTCTACTGGGCGAGGGTGATAAAAACCGCAAGGAGTGGATCGAAAACCGGCTTGAGGAACTCGCAGATGTCTTCGCTGTGGCCGTCGGTGGTTTCGCGGTGCTGGATAATCACATGCATGTGCTGTTGCGGCTCGATCCTGATGTCGCCGCAGCGTGGTCAGATGAGGAAGTTGTTCGCCGTTGGGGGCGACTGTTTCCGCCGATACGGCTCACGATTCCTGTCGCCTTGCGATAAACTATGGACAGTGAATTGGCCTGAGCATCCGTAAAGCTATCCGGACGAAATCGTGATCTCGTCGAAGAGATATGTGCGAGGAGCGTTCGTGGCGCTTTCCGCAGGTGGGCTCGATCGGTGTTTTTCTCGACTCCGTCGTGATCCCGTCCCAGCAGAACCACTCCGCGGAAACCATTCCGGAAATGGAGGTAAGTTATGAGCTGGCAGGATCGGATCAGCGTGAAACCCGATGTTTGTCATGGCAAGGTTTGCATTACCGGCACGCGCATCATGGTGACCGTCATCCTCGATAATCTGGCCGAAGGAGTCACCGAAGCAGAGATCTTGAGCAGTTACCCGACTCTGACATCCGAGGACATCCGAGCAGCGATTCATTACGCCTCAGACCTTGCGTCTGGCCGGGTGGTGACACTGCCGGAGGCGGGTTGATGCGGTTCAAGACCGATGAAAACCTGCCGCGCGACGTCGCGTATTATCTGGTTCAATGCGGCCACGACGCCGTGCGTGTGGACGAGCAGGGATTGGCCGGCGTCGCTGATCCCGGCGTTGCCGCTGTGTGCTTGGTAGAACGTCGAGCGATCGTCACGCTCGATACGGATTTCATGGACATCCGCCGGTTCCCGCCCGAACACTACGCGGGAATCCTCGTACTTCGTCCACATCGCCAGACCATACCAGGGGGTCTGAATGGCGCCAGGAAAACCGAAGCGTCCGCTTCCAACGACTTGCGGCGAACATTTTCGCCTGGCTCTGCCCCGCGACTGACAAAGACGAGGGCTCACGACAAGGAAATTTCGGGGCTCAATCACACAGCGTTTGATCTTGCTGTCTACGCTTCGCGGTGACGGTCGCCCGCCCTCACGCAAGACTAGCTTCCCGGCTGCTGGCCCGGCTCTGCCGGACGGGATTGGTTACCCGCAGGGTTTCAATGAAAAGTTTCACATCGTGAGATGATTCTCCTTTCCCGAGCTTCTTGGCGCAAGGTCAGACCGAGTTCCAAGCTATTTTTGGACGATCCCGGCTCATTCCACCACTGCTCAAGGCGCCCCAGTGGCGTATGAACCATCGGCCTGGCCTCGACGTGCAGGTCCTGCGGAAGTGCCAAGCGTTTTCCCGCTGCCGTTATCCGCGTTTCGTCTCCGGATCGACGGATGGCGGCGACCGTTCGGAAACCAAAGTGGCGTGACCACGGTCGTGAGACCGTTGAGTCGGACGGTGAACCACAAGTCTCGTTCGTGAGTGCGATCTGCCAGGCGCTGATCGGGCTGACGCCCGAGGTTTGCGGGCGTGCGCCGTGCGAACCATGCACTCACGTGCATGGTCAAGAATCCTGCGGCGCTTCTCTCTGAAGCTTATGTTCCGCTTATCCTTTTCATGAACTGCGCGACCTCTCCATAGACCCCACTTGCAACGTCATCGGGCGTCTCGTGTTCGATATCTTCCAACCGCCCGAGCTTGCTGGGCCACTTGCCGCTCGGCAGTTGGCGAGCGGAATGGGTGTAGAAGAACGAGTTGCCGTAAAGCGCAACCTTTTCAAATCCAGACTCTAGACTGCCGTCATTGCAGTCCTCGAAGCCCAAGGAAAGGAAGGCCCGCTCGAGGATCCCAATCCCATACTCGTCATTTGGTACCGCAACCGGCCAGTGCACTCCTGGCTGCCACCAATGCTCGACATCCTGAGCCGACCAGGCGATGCAATTGTAGTCGACGGTCGCAGGGCTCGTTACGCGGTGGTTGTGCTCGGTCAGGCGCGGAAAGTCGATCTTCGTAATCATGAGATCATTTTGCCAGGTGGCCGTGCTGTCTGCCCCAATCGATCCAGGCCTGGGCCATCAAACGGACCTTCCCCCTGGCCTCGGCGGGGACAGGGTCTTGTTCGGTAATTGATTCCAGGGCCCAAAACCACTGATCTGGCTCGCGCTGCAATTCCTCGAGGATCAACGGTACAGCCGGCGTTCCCAGTCCGATAATTCGCTGGTACGGCTTCAACATCGCCATCTGGGCGGTATTCGAGAGAGCGCGCGACTGCTCCTTCCACTCATCCGCAAGCTGCCGAAACCTCTCGCGAATGCCCGCCTCGATGCGGGCTGAGGGAACCTCTGGCACAGAAGAACGAGATGACATGACACCCACTCCTTGCCGTCAGCGGTATGATCGCTCTGCCGTCCATGCACAACGATCGCGCGGTTTCGGCAATGCCGAAACCGCTGTCATGAAATGAGTTTACCAGAGATCCATCAGCATGGACATGCGGGCTAGGCAAGCTCGGCGTCCCGACGGTGTGCAGGGGGTACGCGAACGAGCATGGACTTTGTGCCATGCCCACCTAACCATGCACTCACGTGCATGGTCACGGTCCGACGGCGTCATAGCCGCCGACGCCGCGCTATCACGGCGCCAGAGGCTGGCAGTGTCATGTCGGCGTGAGGTTGGAAATAATCCCCGGCGACGATGTCGCAATGACCACGGTCGTGGGACAGTTGGTTCGGGCGGGGAACTTCCGCCCTCGCACGTGCGATCTGATGGTCGTCAGATCGGGCTGACGCCCGAGGTTGGCGGGCGTGCGCCCCGTCCTAACCACGCACTCACGTGCATGGTCACGGTGCCCCGGAATCGTCCGAGCCGTCGAGTCCTACCGTGAAGACGGCAAGGTCAAACAACGCGTCGTCGCGGACTCGGGTCGCAAGGATTTGCTGATCCAGATCTTTCCCAAACTCCGACGGCTTTTCGGTGGTGACAGCGATAATCAGGATTCCCATTCGTCGGACCCGAAGATCCTCGACGTCGCCACTTGGGGACCGGTGCTCGCCGTCCGTGCCTTGTTCACACAGCTCGGTCTATGGTCGATTCTCGAAACCCACCTCGGCAAAGCCAAAGGTGTCCCCTTCGTCGACCGAGCGTTTGTATTAGTCGGCAATCGCCTGATCCGTCCCACCAGCGAACACGGTCTGGCCGGCTGGCTGGAGACCGACTTCGTGTGTGACCGCCAAGGTCGGCGCTTTCTCCCAAACTGGCACCAGCATAACCGGGTCCGTGTTCACTTCAGCCAACTGGAAGCCTGGTGCCGTACTCTCGATCAACTCTTGGTCGCCAAAGACATGGAACTCAATGATGTGGAGCAGGGATTCCGGCAGCTCAAGGACGTATCGGCAATGCGGCCGATTTATCACCGGGTGGAGCATCGAGTCAAAGCGCACATCTTTGTGGCGGCGCTGGCCTTGCTGATTCATTTGATCCAGTGCCGCCAGGGGCTTACCTCAGAGCTTCGACTGGGCAAGGTGGTCATCCTGCTGCGGTCAGCACCGCAGCCTGTGGTAGACGACTCGGTCTGTATTCGGGCTGGTCTCGATTCTGATTGGCTTGGCTCTTCGTGTCATTGTCTTTGCGCTGCATGTCGCTGTGGCTTTGCTGAAAATAAACTGGAACTTACTTGTGGCGATCATGACTGCAATCGTGTATTGCTTGACCTTTCCTTTTGCGCAGCTCCATCACGCGGTCGATCGGCATCGATCACGCGTGAAATCCGACGG
This sequence comes from uncultured Isosphaeraceae bacterium, assembly GCA_963850935.1. Taxonomy (GTDB): domain Bacteria; phylum Planctomycetota; class Planctomycetia; order Isosphaerales; family Isosphaeraceae; genus CAWFRS01. The sequence continues at coordinate 89,949 of CAWKNT010000044.1, read as the reverse complement.
AACCCCATTCTCCACCGACGCACGACTCAAGCCCGAGTGGGCCCTGAGCCACGAGGTTTGAGCGCAGAGTTCGCTGCGATGCGCAGTGTATTTGGCGCTGTCCGAAACGGGACGCCGATGGCCATTGCGGACGGAATCGCGTTTTTCTTGAACCAAAATGCTCTTGTGGCGATTTGGTTTCGAACTAAGATGTGCCCCCGACGGAGTGGACAAACCGCTTGAAACCGGCGTCATTGATGTCGCACCTCTGAGGGTTCGAGCGTGTCTCTACAAAAACAGACTTGCATCGGGCACGCCCCGCCGAGTTGAGGAAACCGTCGGTTTCCATTCACGGGGCCGCGCTCTTGCTCAGGGCACAGTCCTAGACTTGCACGGAGGCAACCATGCCAGAGCGACGTCGCGCCGGTCGTAGAGTCGCGGGCATTTTGGTAGGTGCCGTGGCGATCACGGCGATCGGATTGGGACTCAAGTTTGGATACTTCGGCGCCATGCGCCTGGGTACCACAGGATCGACATCGGGCGCGGCCGCGATCAATCAAGACAGCCCTCTGTCGGTCTTGAACGAAGGTCTGCGCTCGGGAAATCTGCATGCGCTTGCGTTTGTTCAGCAGCGCGCCACGCCCCAACCCGATGCGCCCCGTCTGCCCCTGAGTGACAAAGACGCCGCGACCTGGGTTGATACCCTCTCGAGCTTGCGGGCCAGTTTTCCGAGACTTTCTACGCCTGGTCGCGCCACCGCAGTCAGTGTAGCCTGCCGGATTCTCGACAAATTTGCGGTCGAACCAGCGCCTGCCTTATGGATCGAGTCGCTTAAGCCCATTCATGATTTGCTCACCGCGAGTCTCTGCGACAGAGAGCCCCTGCCGCGATACACCGCCTTGGTCGAGGTCAGCCGATTGTGGGTCTGGATTCCCGGCCGGTCGCTCACGCCGTTTGAGGAACAAACCCTGGGCGAATGGAAGGGGGCGATTCACGTGCCCGTGGTGCGGTGCCTGGCCGCGCGTGATCCGGAGACCCGGATCGCTGCGGTGGCTTGCCTTGGTGCTTTACCCATCGATAACGCGGCCGTGTCGGCTGTCGCCTATGTCGACGATCCGATCGCCGACGTCCGGAAACAGACACTGTCGTCATTCTCGCAACGCAACTTGCTGTTGACCGATGACATGCTCTTGAAGCGGCTGCATGACGATGACCCCACAGTCCGCGAGATGGCGAGCTTGATCTTGAAGACCAGAGGGCTGTCGCAGGAATTGATTAGTTTAGGAGGCTTGATCTACAGCCCGCGACCCGAACAGCGCGTCTCGGTAATTCCTCTTTTGAAGAACCGAACCGACCTCGATCCCGTCATCTGGCTGATCCAGCTTTCGCACGATCCCGTCGAGATGGTTCGCATCAGCTCGATCGAGGCGTTGGCGAAGCACACGGAACCGAACGTTCAACGCCGTCTCGCTGAGATGGCGCGATCGGACGGCTCGCCAGCGGTTCGCCAGGCCGCGAGTAAGGTGGTTCCGTCGGCTGACGGGGAAACCACCGTCGCGTTGCCCCCCCTGCCTGGTTCGTCAAGCCTCAATCCCAAGGCAAATTGATTCCCGACGAGGGAATCACGACCAATGCTGAGATACTGAGGGATTTCTTGACCGGCGAACTAACGGCTCATGCTTCTGCGTGAACCCCGGACCGGGCGCGCAATGCGCGGATGCTTTCTGGAAACAATTCGCACTGGTCAAGCGATCCGTCATCGAGGAAAGGCATCGGCTGAAAGTCACTAACCCGGGTGAGGTGAGGATGCGCGCGAACTTCGTCATCGAGAGAACGTGAAACCCAGAGATTCTGCAGCTCGAGAGTGTTGGGGATGACGACCACCCGAGCCTGGTTCGGATCGATGCGCCAGCATGTCTCCAGTCCGGCCTCGATTGCCGCATGGTCAGTCGGCAGGGAGAGCGGGATTCGCGATCGCTGCAGACAACAAGATGTGAGAGTATTGATCCGGAACGACTGCTCGTCCATTCGGGAGACGAGCCGATCGGTCGTTAGATCGGCGAAGCCGACGCCGACGATGTTGCCGTGGCTTTCGTCCGAGACGTCGAGCACGACCAGCCGTGTCACGACCGGACGGTCGAAATCGGGCTGAGTCTCGACAAAGAGCCGGCCGATGACGTTGGGATCCATGCCCGCTCCGGAGTAGTTTTTGCCCAGCTCGCCAACGACCAGAAGGTCGATCTGGTCGAACGGCAGTCGGCCCATTAAACCGCGGGCGCGCTCGAGCAAGACCGGCTCGGTCTCAAAGATGGTCTCGGGCTCGAGGGCGACGATCTCGGCGGGCACGTCCTCGGCATTTTCGACGATTGCCAGGCCGAGGGCGAACGGTGTTTTCTTGACCAGAAACCGCCCCACGGCCGGCAATACCTCTTGCAGGCCGCGCACGCCCAGCTTGTGCACCTGGCTTGCCCCGTCGCGCTTTCCCAGCCCGATCACCAGCATTTTGAGCACGCCCGACTCGTGAGTTGCGCGAAAGTCGGTGTGGGGCTTGACCCGGTTTGCCAGAACGATGCCGTCGGCCTCAAAGGCGTTTTTGTCGAAGTAGATCGGCAACCCGACGGGATTGGTTCCGAGGACGACCGTGTCCATGTCGGTCTTGACGGCAACGCCCATCGACTCGGACGTCACTCCGTAGCCGGCCAGCAGCTCGCGCTGGCCTTCCGGGGTCGCGCCGCCGTGGCTTCCCATCGCCGCGACGATGAACGGCTTATAGCCCATCTCGCGGAGAGTGTCGACGATGGTCCGCGCCACCAGGTCGATTGCGTGCACTCCGCGGCTGCCGATGCCGACGGCGATCGTACCGCCGGGTTCGACTCTCTCGCGCAGGCGGCTGCCGCGTATCAACCGCCGAATCGTACCGGGCACGTCCTCAAGCCGCGGCTGCGGGATCGATTGCCGCACTTGAGCCAAGAATGGAAATACCATGGGAGATCATGACCTTCGCTGCCAGTCGGCACTGCTCAAGCGCCGAGATGCCCGTCACTCTGACGCACAAAGTCATGATTGTACCAAAATTTACCAGCCGTAAAGGGTTCGCGGACCAAGAGCGGGTGCGTAGACCCCGACCGGCGGGGGCGATGCGATGCGATTGACGGATGATCCGTATGGGGAACCAACCGCGAACGTGCGATACGACAACGAGTTCGACGGATAATTATAGTAAGAGGCGCCATAAACATAGCCGGGAGCGACAAACCCCGGACGCCACAAACCGACCCCGAACCGACCTGGCAGAATGCCATAGGGCGGAAAGTTGGAACCGTACGACGCACCAGGGTACGCGGAAAATACTGTATAAGTCTGTGGCATGCCATAGCTGGCAAAACCGTAGCTCATGCCGTAAAGCCCGGGAGCCCCCAGGTAATCACTCACCCGGTACGAGCTGGAATAGCCCCCGCCCATACCGCGCTTGAGCCCTGGCCTCGTTTGAACCTAACAACCCGGCACCCAAGAGCACCGCAAAAAGCGCGGCGGGACGAAGCAACTTCGAGCAGACCGGCATGACTGTCCCCTTTTTTCGATCAGTTCGACATCTTACAAAGCCAGCCCAGCGCCGCCTCTCGCGGTCGCTCAATAACCCATCGGCCATCCTTTGTACATATAGCCGTAGTTTACCACGCCGTATGGCCCTCGTCCGTATCCTGCGCCATAGGCTCCGCTGCGAGCTGCCGGTGAGTAAAGGATAACACCATTTGCGCCGTTCCAACTCAGCGAGCCAGTTGGGAGCTGATAGAGGGGCGTCGCCCTGGTGCGATTGGACGTGGATCGCGACGTCCGGGTGATCGGTGCCGGCGGCTGCGCAGCGACCGCTCGAGGCGCCGGTGCGACCGTTGGTGCTACGTGCACCATGTAATATTGATCCACCACCAAACTTCCTGCGGGTATCAGCTGCGTGTAGCCAATTCCGAAGCTGCCATTTGGCAGAGTGCCGTAGTTTGAGATGCCGGAGCCGGTCGGATCAAATCCACGGTCATCGTATGGCGTCGTCTGTGCCTGGATAGACGTGGCCAGAGCGTGCGACAGCAGAATCGTCGCCGTCAATGCAAAGGTGCGGATCATGGGAGTGGCTCCAGTTGTAAGAACAGCGCGAGCTCTTGATTGTGTAATTCTATTACGCGAATGGGGTTCGCATAGGGGCAAAGAGCAGCCGATTTTCTTTTTTTGGATGCCCAAATAAAAAATTTCATTCCATTAAGCCTACCATTGGAGAAAACCGAAAGATGGGTTAAAGTAGGGATTGCACGCTTGAACAGAGTTGGGAGGTTGTGATGGCCAGAGTTGGTCATGCGGGTTTTTGACAGGCGCGGTGGGTTGCACTGGCGCACGGCGCGATTTGCTTTGCTTTTGATTGCGAGGTCGATGATGGCCGTGGCCGAGGGAATCTGCCTCGGAACGTCGTTCGCTGGAGGAAGTGCACGGGTCGGTCGAGGTGCCGGCGGCGCAGGGAAGCTGGCAGCGGCTCGGCGGTTGTTCGCGTTTCTGGGGCCGGCCTACCTGGTCAGTGTCGGCTACATGGACCCGGGGAACTGGGCGACCGACCTGGAAGGGGGCGCGCGGTTCGGCTATGCGCTGATCTGGGTCCTGCTGATGTCGAACATGATGGCCGTGCTCTTGCAGACGCTGGCGGCGCGGTTGGGCGTGGTGACGGGGCACGACCTGGCGCAGGCTTGCCGTGCCGAGTACTCGCGCGGGCTCAACGCCGTGCTCTGGGTGCTGGCCGAGGTCGCCATCGCCGCGACCGACCTGGCCGAGATCCTGGGAACGATCATCGCACTCAAGCTGCTCTTCGGCCTGCCGCTCTTGTGGGGCTGCTTGATCACCGCATTCGACACCTTTCGTGCTTCTTTACTTGCAACGATGGGGAATGCGGCAGATGGAGGCCGTGATCCTGGCGCTGGTGGCGACCATCGGCGGCTGCTTCCTGGTCCAGATCTTCCTGGCCAAGCCGGACATGGGGGGGGTTGTCTGCCGGCTTGCGGCCGAGCTTGCCGCCGGGGGCGTTGTTCGTGGCGATCGGCATCCTGGGCGCAACGGTCATGCCGCACAACCTGTACTTGCACTCGGCGCTGGTGCAGACCCGTCGGATCGGCAGCGACGCGCGCAGCAAGCCGATGGCTTGCCGCTATTACTTGATCGACGCGGCGATCGCCCTCAACGTGGCGTTTTTCGTCAACGCGGCGATCCTGATCTTGAGTGCCGCGGTGTTTCACCGCCACGGGATGGAGGTCGCCACCATCGAGGAGGCGTTCAAGCTCTTGCCTGTCGTTCCTGGGTCAAAGGCGCACCGATCCTGTTCGCCATCGCTCTCTTGTGTGCCGGCCAGAGCTCGACCCTGACCGGGACGCTGGCCGGCCAGATCGTGATGGAAGGATATCTCCACCTGCGTCTGGCCCCGTGGCTTCGCCGCCTGATCACTCGCCTGATCGCCCTGGTCCCGGCGGTCGTGGTCATTTCACTGGCCGGCGAGCAAGCGACCCAGCGGCTCTTGATCTTGAGCCAGGTGATCCTGAGCTTACAACTTTCGTTCGCGGTGATTCCGCTCATCCACTTCACGTCGAATCGCAAGAACATGGGACCGTTCGCCACGCCCTGGTGGGGGCAGGTTCTGGCATGGAGCGACGGCCGCGGTCATCGTGGCGCTCAACGGCAAGCTGGTTCTGGACCAGGTCGGCGACTGGGTGAGCTGGGCGGCCGGCTCGACGGCGCGGGTCGGCCCGATTCCCCTGAGCTGGCTCGTGGCCGCTTAGCCTCTACGGCGTGACCGGCGGAGCGGCCTTGCTCCTGGTCTGGGTGACCTTCAAGCCGATCGTGCTCGCTTCGCCGGCCTGGCTGCCCCAGCCGAGCGTGAAGCTCGACTGGGTGGAGGCGCTGCGGCCGCGCCGGCTGGGCACGAATCGGCGTCGCGCTCGAGCACGACCAGGCCGACGCCGAGATCCTCAACCGTGCCCTGGGCCTGGCCCAAACCCAGGATGGTCAGAGCGAGCTGGTCTTGCTCCACGTGGTCGACACGCCGATCACGCGGGTTTTGGGCCCGGAAACCGCCGACCGCGAATCCGAAGCCGACGAGCGTTATCTGGCCGATCTGGTTGCGGCGCTCAAAGACCGGGGATACAAGGTCGCGCCAGTGTTGCTGCACGGACCCAATCCCGCCGGCGAGATGTCAGTCACCTCCGGCAAGACCCGGTCGACCTGCTGGTCGTCGGCTCGCACGGGCACGGCATGGTCCGCGACCTGCTCCTGGGTCAGACTGTCGACAAGGTTCGGCACAGCCTGGGCGTGCCGATGCTCATCGCCCGCCCTGACCGCGTGAATGCGCCGCCTCGCCGACGACTCAAAGAGGCCTGGCCTGGTCCTGCCACCGCTAATCTGGAAGTTCCCGAGCTCAGCTCAATTGGCGTCGCCCAGTCGTCGCCGAGTCGAGAATTGACCCTCGGTCCCGAGCGGCCTTATAATGCGATAGTCGAGTGGAGAGAGCGATCTCTTGCGGCACATCGGGATTAGCCGCGTGCGGGTCGTGACCACGCGATGGCCATCACGTACTACAAGCGGTTCCGCATGGAGATCGACCTGGACGGCGCGGTCGCGTCTCGTTGTTGCCGCGAGGCTTCGTCTGGGTGCCGTGGGACGAGTCGCTCATGGAGCAACACGCCGAGGTCAAGTATCGCAGCTTCATCGGCGAGGTCGATGCGTATGTGTTCCCGTGTCTGGGCGATCGTCACGGCTGCCGGCGCCTGATGTGCGAGATCCGGCGCAAGCCTGGTTTCCTTGCCCGGCGCGACCTGGCTGATCGCGTGCTCCGACGGGTATGTGGGAACGGTTCAGGGCGTGATGGATCAGGGGCCGATCGGGGCGATTCAGAATGTGGGAGTTCTGCGGATGTACCGGGGCCTTGGGCTGGGCCGGGCCTGGTCCGCCGCGCGCTGGCGGGGTTCCGTCAGGCGGGCTTGCGGCAGGCCTATCTCGAGGTGACCGCGGAGAACGCCGCCGCAGTCCAGCTTTATCGCAATGTCGGGTTTCGCCGGGCCAAGACGCTCTATAAAGCGGTCGACAACTAGATGAGGCCGTACCGCTAGTCGCGTCTTTTGGCAATCAACCCCCTAAGAAAGCGATATTGGGTGAGTGGCGGGTCTTGGAAAATGGCGGCGATTATTAATGGCTATTCAACGTACGCGGAAGAATCTGGTAGTCTTTCATGGTCCGTGATCGAGAATCCGTCCACCCCATGCGGACGATGCCGGTCGCGACGACTTCTGGCCGCTAGCGACGGATGGCCCGCGCGATGACGGCGGGATGTTCATGAAAACCGTTCGAGGTGCCCTTGGCCGCAGTAGTGTCTTCCACGATCGAACAACACACATTTCCGAACGGGCTGGTGCTGGTCGCCGAGATGATGCCGGGCGTGCAGTCGGCGGCGTTCTCGTTGCTCTTGCCGGCGGGAGCGGCGTACGAGGGGGCGGCCGGTCTGAATCTAAGCGGCGGGGCGGCGACGATGGCCGCGGAATGGATTTCGCGCGGGGCCGGGCCACGCGACAGCCGCGAGCTCTTGACCGCGCTCGACAATCTGGGCGTCAGTCACGCGGAGAGTGCCCAGACGCTGCACACCTCGCTCGCGGTGGCGACGCTGGGCCGCAATCTGGAGCCGGCTCTGGAGATCTTCGCCGACATGGTGCTTCGTCCTCACCTCGACGACGACGAGGTCGAGCCGATCCGAGCTCTCTGTCTGCAGAACTTGCGGAGCCTCGAGGACGACCCGGGTACGAAGGTCATCTACGAGCTGCGCCGGCGCCACTTCCCCGATCCGTGGGGACGTCCCTCGCCGGGGACGGCCGAGGGGGTTGCCGCGCTCACGCCCGATCAGACTTGCGCCATTTCCTGCAGCCAGACCTATCGGCCCAACGGGGCGATCCTGGGCGTCGCCGGTGCGATCGACTGGCCGCGACTGCGCGATCACCGTCGGCCGGTTGTTCGGCGACTGGAAGCCGCGGCCCGAGCCGCGGGTACCGGAGCGCGCCGGCCGGACCGCTCCGCGATCATATCCTGCGAGAGACCCAGCAGATCCAGATCGCGCTGGCCTATCCCGCGGCGACCGTCGCCAGCCCCGACTATTACCGGGCACGAGCCGCCGCCGCGATTCTGGGCGGTTATTCCTCGGCCCGGCTTTTCACCGAAGTCCGCGAGAAACGCGGGCTGTGCTACTCCGTGTACGCCAGCTATGAAAGTCAGCTCGAATCGCGCCGCCATCCTGTGCTACGCCGGGACCTCGGCCGACCGGGCGCAGCAAACCCTGGATGTGATGCTGGCCGAGATCGACCGGCTCGGCCGCGAGGGCGTCGCCCTCGACGAGCTGGATACGATGCGAGCGGGCCTCAAGAGCTCGCTGATCATGGCCCAGGAATCGAGCATGAGCCGTTCGGGATCGCTGGCCTCGGACTGGTACTTTCTGGGCAGGGTCCGCCCGATCGAAGAGATCGCCGCGAGCTCGATGCGCTGACCCCGGAATCGGTATCTCGAATACGCCGCGCGGCTCCAGGATACCAGCGCGACCTGACGATCCTCACGCTCGGGCCAACCGCGCTCGAGTTCGGCTCTGCCCCTGAACCTTGAGCGAAAGTCGCCGGCGGATCATGCGCGGCTCCGCCCTGTTCTAAGACTCGACTCTCTCATCATGGGTTGACTCCGATGCAATTTCAACAGACGACGCTGGACAACGGGCTCGAGGTCATCGCCGAGCTGAACGACCAGGCGTACTCGGTCGCCGCGGGTTTCTTCGTCAAGACGGGGAGCCGCGACGAGTCGGCCGAGCTGGCCGGCGTGTCGCACTTCCTCGAGCACATGACCTTCAAGGGGACACCCAGGCGCGACGCCGTCGCCGTCAATCGCGACTTCGACCGGGTCGGAGCCAAGCACAACGCTCAGACCTCCGAGGAAGACACGTTCTATCACGTCACGTGCCTGCCCGAGTATCTTCCCCAGGCATTCGACGTCCTCTCGGACATCCTCCGGCCGACTCTTCGCGGCGACGACTTCGAGACCGAAAAGCAAGTGATCATCGAAGAGATCCGGATGTACCTGGACAACCCCATGTCGGTGGCCTACGAAGCCGCCAAGGCCGCCCATTTCGGCTCGCATCCGCTGGGCAACAGCATCCTGGGAACCGTCGAGTCGATCACCGGCCTCCAGGCGGACCAGATGCGTGAGTACTTCGCCGAGCGGTACAGCCCGTCGCAATATCGTGCTCGCGTTCGCCGGCAAGACGGATTGGGATTCCCTGGTCGAGCTCGCCAAGGCGCATTGCGGCGCCTGGCAAGGAGGCCGGCCGACTCGCGCAGGCGGTCCCGGTACGCGGGACGGGCTCATTCCAGGCGATCCTTCGTGCCGACGACCAGCAGCAGACCGTCGTGGCCGTCTGCAACGCGCCCGCCACTGGAGAGCGCCGACCGCTACGCGGCCCACCTGCTGGCGACCATCTTGGGCGACCACACCGGCTCGCGGCTTTACTGGACCTTGATCGATCCCGGCCTGGCCGACGGCGCCGAGCTTTCTTACCAGGACTACAACCAGGCCGGCGCCTTCTTCTCCTTCCTGAGCTGCGAGCCGTCGGCGACCCAGGCGAACCTCGATCGGATCGCCGGCGTTTACCGCGACGCGATCGCCAACGGCGTGACCGAAGAAGAACTGGTCCAGGCCAAAAACAAGGTCCTCGCACGGTCGGTGCTCCGGAGCGAACGCCCGATGGGCCGGCTGGCCTCCCTCGGGTTCCACTGGATGTACCGTCACGCCTACCTTTCCGTCGAGCAAGAGCTCGAGGCATTCAACAAGGTCACGCCTCGCCGACCTGCGCCGACTGCTCGCCGACTGGCCGCTCTGGCCGCTGACCATCGTCTCGGTCGGTCCCGTAACCGATATTCGGCCGCCGGAATAACCGATGCCTATCCGGTTCCGCGTCGTGCGTGGCCCAGGTCGCTGAAAAACGTGGGTTCAAGCGAAGAAATTGACCTTCATCGTTCGAAATCAAACCGTCCCGGACGATCGGCTCGCCCGGGACGGTCGACTGATCAGTCGAGACGCACAGCGGATAGGTAATTCGATCAGCCGGATTATCCGTGCCGGGTTCACAGCCCGCTCAGGTCGAGCGCCAGCACTTTGATGCCCTTCTTCAGCCCCAGCGTCTTGACGACGTCTTCGTTCGGTGGAACGAGCATGCTCCGGCGCGGCGGAATGGCGATGCCCGACAACACCTTGGGCATTTCGTCTTCCTTGCTTCCGGCCCCGACCATTGCCAGTCCATTGAGGATGAGTGGCGAGGCGTTCTCGATTCGAATCTGGTAGATCAGCTTGCCCTTCTCTCGCTGGGCGGAGCCCTTGATCACCTGAGCGCGGACCAGGCGGTTGAGGATGCCTTCGGCCAAGGCATCGGCGAACTTCACCGCATCGACCTTGCCGTTTTCCTGAACCACCGGCTGCGTGAACTTGCCGAAGGCGAGCCCACTTCATTGCGGTCGCGTCGCTGCCGGTGACCTGCACGGACGCCTCGCTGGCGTTCAACCGAATCCGGCAGGCGAGGGCAGGCCCTGCGGGCCGCGCGGGGATCCCGGCGGCGGCCACGAGGCCGAGCACCATCTTGCCTTCGAGAGCCTTGGTCAACTCGGCCGCCATGGCCGTGCTGGCCGCATCGGTTCCCTTCGACCTCGAAGAACAGCCGGCCCGTCTCACCTTCGGTCGAGTCGTCGAGATGATCCACGAAATTCTGAGCCAAGGTGATCTCGTATCGATTGCCCACGCCCGCGACAACTGGGCGATCGTGTTCCAGTCAAGATCGGCCGCCACTCGCCACATCACCAGTTGCGAGAGCGACGTGGGCGCCTTGGCGGTGGCCAGCTTCCTGAGTGCCTTCTGAACGCGGGGATTGTCATTGACCTTGGCGACGTCACCGAGAATCTCGAGCTTCTCGCCCTCCTGCGGCAGCATCAGGCCTTCCTCGAGATCAGGCGCGGAGATGCTGACCAACCGGGTCGGCAAATGCCGGCGTCTGGCCCGGGGCAAGAGTCGTAAATGGCAGGCTCGTTGGCGGGAACAGACCGCATGCCGCCGCCCATGCCACCGCCCATGCCACCGCCCATGCCGCCCCATGCCACCGCCCATACCACCGCCCATGCCACCCATGCCGCCCATCATGCCGATCATCAGGCTACGCATGATCCCAGCTCTCGGGGTCACCGCAGAAATACATGATCATTCGGGCGAGCATCATCATGCCCATCGTGGAGGGCATCGTGCCGGAGACGTGCCCATGCGCCGCCCATGCCCACTCATGCCGCCGCCACCGCCGCCCATACCGCCGCCCATGCCACCACCGCCCATGCCGCCGCCCATGCCACCGCCACCCATGCCGCCGCCCATACCGCCGCCGCCACCCCCCATGCCGCCGAACTGTCCGGTCGCTCCCTGAGCGATGATGCCGGGAGGGAGGACAACTCGAAGCTGACGGCGGGTCTGGTTGGTGATCGTCATCGTCATCCGGCCGTCCCCTCTTCCTTCGGCATCGACGGCGACCAAGCCGTCGCGAACGGCATCCAGGAGATTAATCTCCGGCAAGTCGTCGTCGGCCTTGGTCTGGTTCTTGTCGGCTTTCGCTCGACTTGTCGGCCCTTCGACGACGACAAAGCGGTGTGGGATTGTGACGAGTTTTTCGCGTCATCGGCGGAGGCGATCGTGAAGGGTAATAGCCCTAGAACCAGAGCCCCCGCAAGCGCAGTCAATGTTGGCAGCGACAATCGCATGAAATAAACCTTTCTCGTTTGCGTTTTGAGAGAGAATGGAGACACAAGCGATGGGAGTGGCAGCCTCGAACGCGATCAAGAATGAACGATTAGCTTGGCCGGTTGGCTGCTTCACGAAAAGATGCAATTCGTCCGCCCTCGGTCTGGGAGTAAGAGTCTTCCGTAAAAGCCATGCCGACAAAAGCTTTTGAGTAGATCATCGATTGTCGACTGGCCCTGCCACCGCCCCCAGCTTACATCCTGACGTTCTGCTTCGTCGCAAGCCCGATTCGACGTCGAATTCTTGACGGCTGTGTCTGGAAACGATCTCCCAGTGCCTTCAAAGTTGTCCCCGTTTGCCCACTAAAATCAAATTCAGCGAGCTGGAAGGGAAACCGCGAAGAACCTAGCGGTGGCAGAATCGACTCAGTCTCGAAGCGTTCATCACGCTGCAATACTATACAAGACGAACCGCGGCAAATTCTATTCGCCCGATTAAATACTCACTCACAATTACTTGCACGAAGTATTTAAGAGTCGATTCCGAGTTCTTCCTGATAGGGTTATCCCCTTATGGGTTATGTCTCGCATCTAGTCTGCAGCGTCTGTGGAGCGCAGTTTCCCGCCGATTCTGTCATGAACCTGTGCCCGCACGATGGCCGTCCGCTTCAGATGGTGATCGATCTGCAAAAGCTCAAGGCCGAGCGGGGAGCCGACGGCTGGTGGACCCCGCAGCGGCGCGATCTCTGGCGGTTTGGCGGGCTCTTGCCGCTGGACATCGATGATCGCACTGATCGCCATCACGTCGTATCGCACGGCGAGGGGTACACTCCATCCTTCCCGTACGCCCATCATCTGGCCGATCGGCTGGGATGCCGCCTCGAAGTCAAGGACGAAGGGAAGCCCTACGCGGGTTTCGGTGCCAATCCGACCCTTTCGTTCAAAGACCGGGGCATGGCCATGACGGTTTCGATGGCCCGATCGCTCGGCCTGACCCGCTTGGCGGTACCGACTCAGGGGAATGCCGGCGATTCCCTGGCCGAATACGCCGTCGCTGCAGATATCGAGGCCGTCATCGTCCTTTCGCCCGACACCGACCTGCCCGTGCTGGGAAAAGTCGCTGCATACGCTCGGCTCTACCCCGACAACGTCAAGCTCGACATCGTCGCCGGGTACGATCATCGATTGCGGGAAGCGCGTTCGCGAGCATTATGTGCCCCAAGGCTACTTCAACGTCGCCACATTTCAGGAGCCGGGCTGGCGGACCGAAGGGAAGAAGACACTGGGGCTCGAGATGGCGGAACCGGCCGGTGACCGCCTAGCGGATCGGCCGCTGGCAGCTTCCCGACGTGATCGTCTATCCAACTGGCGGCGGAACCGGCGTGGTCGGCATGGCCAAGGCGTTCGACGAACTCGAAGCACTCGGCCTGGTCGGCCCCAAACGACCGCGGATGGTCTGCGTCCAGAGCATGGCCAGCACGCCGATCGTCCGCGCGTTTGAGTCGCAACGCTGCCGACATCGAACCGAAACCACCCGGACACACCATCGCCACGGGGTTGAACGTGGCACAAAACGTTGGGCACATCAACGTGTTACGAATCATTCGCGAAAGCGGCGGCTGTGCCGTCGCCGTCTCCGACGACGCGATCCGTGCAACCATTCGCAATGAGTGGCGCGAGCGCCGGTTCGCCTGGTCGCCGGAAGGAGCCGCGACGCTCGCCGCGCTTCCCGAGCTGGCCGACCGCGGAATTGTCGCACCCAGCGACCGAGTCGTCCTGGTCAATACGGCCTCCGCCGAGAAGTATCTGCCGTCGATCCGTGCTCTTTTGGACGGCGGACTTTGAAAACGCGCACCCTGTATCGGTGATCCCGCGGACCCCGGCCCAGCGACTACCAAGCTCCCAGCTCGGACGGGTAGTTCGTTCTTCTGGAGGTCAACCTAATCGCCGTCTACCTGATCCGGGTCGGATTCTGGGGATAATGGTGCGGCTTTCCCGTCGTGATCCAGATTCTGGGGCAGGTAACCAAACCGCAGCACGTACGACATGATCTCCTTGCCGCGCCGCGGCCAGGGCATCGCCTCGATCCGGGCGATCGTTTCCTCGACGGGATACTCGATGCGCTTCATCTCGATCTTGTTGTTGTCTGATGATCGCGTAGCCGGCCGCGGATCGCCGTCGCGCGGAAGCCCCACGCTGCCGGGGTTCAAGACCACGACGCCGTTCACCTGGATGTTGAACTGAATGTGCGTATGGCCCACGCACACGACGTCGGCGTCGACGTTCTGGAGCCGCTTGGCCCACGTTTCGGGGTCCTTGAGCAAGTACTCGTCGAGCGGGTCGCGGGGGGTGGCATGGACCAGCAGGTATCGTTTGCCGCCCAGCGTGAATCGCTGCGTGACCGGCAGTTGCAACAGATAGCGCCGTTCTTCGGGCCCGAGCGCTTCCCACATCGACGGACGAGAAACCTGTGTCAGGTAGCGAAACCCGTTGGCGCCGTCACCGGGAATTCCCTGGGCCACGCCATGGTCGTGGTTGCCGCGGATCGCATAGGTGGCGTGCTTCATCGCCCAGCGTACGCAGGGCGCGGGGTCCGGCCCGTAGTCGACCAGGTCGCCCAGACACAGGCAGACGTCAAAGGGCTGGTTGATCGCCGCGAGGGCGGCCCAGTTCGCATGAATGTCGGAGACGACCAGAATCCTCATGTTGCAGATCGCTTGTTGGCCTGGCGAGAAGAGTTACGCGATGCGCGGAAAGGCAACGTGCTAACTCGCTCTAGACATCATCCTCCAACCAGTGTCGCACCAGAGCTGAAACATCAAAAGGGTCCAGAGGGGTTTGCGATGGTCGCGGACGCCCGACTGGTGTTCGCCGATCCGGCGGGCGACCTCCTCGGGGCGAAACAGCCCCTGCCGGGTCAAGCGGTCGCGGCTCGAGCAGTCGACCCATCAAGGGAGCCAGCGGCCCGCGCAACCAGGCCGCCACGGGAATGCCGAAGCCCTTCTTGGGACGAGCCAGGATCGACGCCGGCAGCCGGCTCGCCGCCGCGAGCTTGAGCACTCGCTTGGTCTGATTTCGTCCGAACTTGAACGACGGCGGCAAGACCTGGATGAAGTCGACCAGCTCGGCGTCAAGGAACGGTGCTCGGACCTCGAGCCCGCAGGCCATGCTGGCACGATCGACCTTGGTGAGGATGTCTTCGGGCAAGTAGGTGTCCTGATACAACGCCAGCGAGCGCGAAAGCGGATCGCGGCAGCCGTCAAGCAGCTCCGCAGCGGCGGAGGTGCTCGCGTTCGACGCCGATCGGATCGCCGTCGACCAGCAAGCCGATCGATCTCCGCGCCGGAGAACGAACCGAGCCAGCGCTGATGCGCCAACGGCAGCGGCTCGGCCGCGCCTCGAAGAAACTGCTTGAGCTTGAAGTCGAGGCTGAAATTGCCATGGTTGACCGGCATCCGGCCCACGGCTGCGCCGGCCAGCGCCTGCGCCGGTCGGGGCAGACGGCGGAACAGTCCCGCGGCACGCTCGGCCTTGAACGTCGGATAGCCCGCCAACAGCTCATCGGCGCCGTCGCCTCCCAGGACGACCTTGACCTGCTCGCGCGCGAACCGGCTCAGCAGGTGCGTCGGCAGAATCGACGCGTCACCGAACGGCTCGTCCAGCCATGCGGCCACTTCGGGCAAAAGTTCATAGGCCGTCTTTACCGAAAACGTCCGCTCGTGATGGTCCGTGCCCAGGTGTCGGGCGACCGCGCGTGCATGGCCGCTCTCGTCGAAACTGGGGTCCTCGAAGCCGATCGAAAACGTTCGCACGTTGCGCGGCGCCTCGATCTCGCAAAGTGCGGCCGCGACGCTCGAGGAATCGATCCCGCCCGACAGAAAGACCCCGATCGGCACATCCGACCGGCGGTGGCGTGCGACTGAATCGCGCAAATCGCTCCATAACCGCTCGGCGCGTAGCGGCTAGCTCAGGCGCGGGCTCGATCCCATTACCGGGAAAGTCCGAGTACTCGCCAGGCGCAGTCGCCCACGCTCCCACGTCAAGACATGGCCGCTCGGGAGCTTCCGCAGCGACCGCCAGATCGAATGAGGGGCCGGAACATATTCATAAAAAAGGTATCGGGCCAGGCTCTGGCGATCGAGGTCGCGGCCGATGTCTGGGTGACGCGAGAATCGCCTTTGGTTCCGAGCCGAATGCAAGGCCCCCGCCGGGAAGTGCACCGTAATACAGAGGCTTTTGGCCCATCCGGTCCCGTGCCAGGACCAGCCGTTCTGATCGACTGTCCCAGATCGCCAGCGCGAACATGCCGTTGAAGCGGCGAACGAACTCAGGCCCTTCCTCTTCATAAAGGTGAACCATGCTCTCGGTGTCGCATGTGGTGCGATATCGATGGTGCTTGGCCTCGAGCTCTTTCCTGAGCTCCGGCTCGTTGTAGAGCTCGCCGTTGTAGCTGACCCAGATCGTGCCGTCCTCGTTGCACATCGGCTGCGCGCCGCCCGCGACGTCGATGATCGACAGCCGGCGATGCCCGAGTGCAACCGGCCCGTCACAGTAAATACCATCGCCGTCCGGCCCCCGATGTGCCAGCGTGGCCGTCATGCGCTCGACGATGCCGCGGTCGGCCGCTTGGCCGGGGCGGTTCACGAATCCAGCGATACCGCACATTCGGATGGGTTGCAGTTTCGAGATTGGGGAGCTGTCATGGCCTGCCGCACCTGCGCAGGCGGCCGTGGGCGGTTTAAAGAATTTCCACTCGTTGACCGTGGAACCCATGATAGTAAATTGCGGTCGCTAAAACACTAGCAACTCGCAACGCAGCGTTGGTCTCGGTTGATTTCGGTCTGTCGCCGGAACACAATAACTGATGCACCCGCACAGAGCCGTCTGAAGCATCTCCGTGGAGAGATGCGGTCTGCACGCACGAGCCTTGCCCTGGGCAGGTTGGCTGGGAGTTTCGCGACTGATGGCCTCGTTCAACCCTCAGGATTACGGCTTCGACGAACCGCCGCCGCGTCCCACGACACCCCCGGTCCGCCGGGGGTTCTTGGTGGTGCTATTCGTGCTCTGCCTGGCCGCGCTGCTCGTCTATGGCAGCATTTACGTTGCCGAGCGAATCGGTTATGCCTGGGAGGCCGGGCGGGCCCGGGCCGACTCGGAAGCCCTGGCGAAGCTCGACGAGGCGGGCATCGTCAATCGAGCGTCCGCCCTGTTTCGCATGGCGACGACGGCCGTTTCGCCGGCCGTCGTCAACGTCCAGTCGTTTCGGACGCGGCGAGGAGGCGAGGGATTTCCCGGCCTGCCGCTGGGCGGCAACCGCATGACTCCCGGTGTCCAGAGCTCGGAACTGGGCTCGGGCGTTGATCATCGACAAGGCAAAAGGCTACGTCGTGACCAACAACCACGTCGTCAAAGACGCCGATCAGATCATGGTCCGGCTCGGCCCGGGCGACGACGTCCGCGCCGACGTGGTCGGAGCCGACCCCAAGAGCGACCTGGCAGTCCTCCAGATCAAGGCCGATCTCAAGGTCCAGGCCGAATGGGGCGATTCCGAAAGCTCGACATCGGCGACTGGGTCCTGGCCATCGGCAGCCCGCTTGGCTTTGACCATTCGGTGACCGCGGGCATCGTCTCGGCGACCGAACGAAACGTCTGCGGCTCGCGGAGTACGAGTCGTTCATTCAAACCGACGCGGCGATCAATCCCGGCAACTCGGGCGGGCCGCTGGTCAATCTGGCCGGCAAGGTCGTGGGCATCAACACCGCCATCATCACCCAGTCGGGCGGCTACGAGGGAATCGGGCTGGCCATACCCTCGTCGCTGGCGCGCCGAGTCGTCGAAAGCTTGATCAAGGACGGCAAGGTCGTTCGCGGTTATCTGGGTGTTAGGCTCGATCGTAGGCCCGCTCGACGCCAACGCTCGCCAAGAATCTCAATCTGCCCAGCAACCGCGGTGCTCTGGTTGCGGAAGTTCAGCCCGGCAGCCCGGCCGAGGTCGCTGGCTCAAGGCCGACGACGTGATCGTGAAGCTCGCCGACCACGACGTCGCCGACCCGGCCGGACTTAGAAATCTTGACCGCCGGTCTGGACGCCGGCACCCGCGTTCCACTCACATACTATCGCGACGGCGAACCTACACACAGCTACCGTCACGATCGCCGAACTGCCCGCCGACCCGAATTGCTCGTCGACGTTGGGCTTCAGCGTCCGCGAGGTCCGCGACCAGGCGGTCGACAACGGCGGACGCGGAACGTCACATCGAGATCGATCGGGTGGTTTCCGGCAGCCCAGCATTTCAGAAACGGCTTGCGCCCCGGAATGCGAATCGCTGGCCGTCGGCGAACCAACCCGGAGCCTGTCACGACGCTCGTCGAATTCGAGGCCGCCGTCAGCAAGACCGACTTGGGCCGCGGCCTGCCCCTCGTGGTGCAATCTCCCGACGGACGGCACGGGACCGTTGTGCTCGAGTTTGGCAAGGCGAACACGCAACCCTGAGCATATCGATCGTCCGGCGCAACTCTCTCCGACGCCTATTTCAGATGAGGCACATTACATGCCTCTGTGCCGCCGAAGGAAATTGCGCCGGCCGTGCGGCGACTTCGTCCTTCGCGACGCGATACCACAACCCTCTTGACTCCATGCTTACATAATAGCGTGCAGATTGCTTTTGTGAGAATATCAAGAAAACGAAAGGCTTGGGACTTGACTTGGACACTTGGTTTGCAAGACATGAATCGAGCCATCGATTTCGAGATTGTGAGGATTTAGATAAGGCTCAAGTCGGATTGAACAGGGAGGTGCGACGATTTCACCAGAATGATGAGCGAGCATGGAGGCGAACGACCTGGCTAGCGATCGATGCCGGCACACAATACCTAACTGCTAAAATCGTGCCGTGTTAGAAAGACGACCAAGTTGTCGGCAGATTGCCTCGAAAACTTGACCAGAAATAGGCGCGGGTTATAATTCGTGTGAAGCCGCGATGATCAAACAGGGCACGGCGAGCGGCCTCTTCGGAGTTCGGACAGATGCTGTTCGGCCTCTGGGGACTGCGAACCATGGACCCGGGCCTGAGCCGCTATGTCAGGAGTTCCCGGTGCCCCGTCATTCCGAAACGACTACTATCCGCCATAAAAAACGCGGTTGACATTGTCGCCTTGGTCGGCGAGTATCGCCCGTTGCGCCGCGTGGGTACGCAGGTACAAGGCTCTTTGTCCGTTTCACGACGACCATAATCCGTCCCTCGATATCAATCCGGATCGCCAGTCTTACAAATGCTGGAGTTGCGGAGCGGGGGGCGACGTTTTCGATTTTGTGCATGAATAACGAACGCGTTGATTTTCCCGAGGCGTTGCGCATGTTGGCCGATCGAGCGGGGGTTGCACTGGAAAGCCCACCAGCGACCGCCGACGCTCGCACGGGGCCTGTCGAAGACCGATCTCTTTGAAGTCAATGGCTGGGCGGAAGAGATTTTTGCAAAAGCTCTTGCCGACTCAAACGAAGTGATGGACTTACGTTGAAAGCCGCGGCCTGACGCGTGAGAGCGTCGACGCGATTTCGGCTCGGGTATGCTCCAGCGGAACGCGGCTGGTTTCTGGCCCAGGCACAACGCAAAAGCTGCAGCATGGAAGCTACTGGAAGAGGCAGGTCTGATCAGCCAACCGCCCGATTCGCCAGGGATCTGGCGTGAGCGGTTTCGTGGGCGGCTGATCTTCCCGATCCATGACGAGCGGGGGCGAACGCTCGGGTTCGGCGGGCGAATTTTGCCGGAGATCGAGCGAACGCTGGCCGCCGTCGGGAAGCAGGTCGCCAAGTATCTTAACAGTCCCGAGACATTGGTTTTCCATAAGCGAACGCTCGTTTACGCGTCGGACCTGGCGCGGAATGCCGGCCGCGAGGCGGGCTGGGTGGCCGTGGTCGAAGGCTACACCGACGTGATTGCGGCCCATCAGGTCGGCTTGGCCAACGTCGTGGGCACGTTGGGAACGGCCTTTGGCGAAGATCATCTGCGGGCACTCAAACGGCTGGCGGACCGCGTGATCTTGGTTTTCGACGGTGATGATGCAGGGCAATCCGCGGCGGATCGCGCCTTAGAGTTTTTTCTGGCGAGCGATCTGGATCTGCGCGTCCTTACTCTGCCAGCGAACCTCGATCCGTGCGATTTCCTTTTGAAGAAGGGGCCGATGCGTTTCGCGCTCTGGCCGAACGGGCCGTGGAACCCCTGGACTATTTACTCGACTCGAGCCGTCGGCCGTTTCGATCTGAGTTCGGTCGACGGACTCGCGGCGGGCCGCCGAGTGGGTGGTGGGCATCTTGAGCCGCGTTCCCGAGTCTCATCAACTTGGACCTCGAGTTCAAGCAAGGCCAAGGTTCTCGACAAACTGTCGCATCGGCTTCGAGTTCCTCTAGACACGCTTAATGGCTTGCTCCGGCAATTGCAGCGCTCTGCGGCTGGACAACGCCGCAATGGCGCCAGGATGCTAGGCCGGCCTCGAGTCCGGCAGGCGCTCTTCCAGCATCGAGCGCCCAGCGCCGACCCGGTGCAGGTGCAGCAGGCCGCGATCCGCGCCAGCGACCTCGACTCCGACCGATCTCGAGTTTATCCGGATCCTCTTGAACGAGCCGACCGCGTTCACACGCTTGATCCCGCGCATCGGCGTCTCCACTTTGCGGGACGCCCCGCTGCGGGCGATCCTCCAGGCCTGTTACGATCTGCAAGCGGAGGGCAGACCCCGAGTTATGAAAATCTGATGGTCCGGCTCGATGACCCGGCCATTCGCAGCCTGGTCGTCGGCCTGGCAGGTCCCAATCGGCGCTGAGTACGCCTGATCCGGCGCCCATTCCGAGCGGGTTCGTCCTGCTCCCTGGCAAGAGCGTCTGGAACAGATGCTGATCGTGCTGGATGAACGCGAACGACAGGCTCGACGCATCGAATCTGAAGAAAGCGATTAGACGAGACCGATCCACACGCCGACCCTGAGGCGTATCGTGCCATACAATTGGAATACCGTCGACTCTTAACTAGCCGCCGGCCACGCAAGACCTAACTCGTCGAGACCCGACGTTTTGTGCGTGAGGGAGGATTTTGGATGGACAAGTTGGATGAGGGCCTCAAGACGCTTCTCGATTTGGGCAAACGTCGCGGATTTCTGACGTTCGACCAGGTCAACGACTATTTGCCCGACGAGGCGACGAGCCCCGAGCGCATCCACGGCTTGCTCGAGACGCTCGACGAAATGGGCATCGAGCTGATCAACGAGGACGAGGCGGAAAACCGCCTGCTTGCCTCGGGTGACCTCGATGACGAGCCCGACGACGACCTGGCCGAAGAGCCCTCGAAGACGAAGAAGCCGAGCTCACGCCCGAAGATCTCGACGAGATCTCGCGGCGCATCGACGACCCGGTCCGCATGTATCTGACCCAGATGGGTGAGATCCCGCTCCTGACCCGCGAGCAGGAAATCAACCTGGCGAAACGGATCGAGATCACCCGCAAGCGGTTCCGCCGCAAGGTGCTCGAATGCCACTTCGCGCTGGCCCTGGTCGTCGACGTGCTCAAGAAAGTCAACGAAGGCGAGCTCCCCTTCGACCGCACCGTCAAGGTGTCGGTCACCGAGAACCTGGAAAAAGACCAGATCCTGGGCCGCATGCCGCACAACCTGGCCACGCTGAACCATCTGATGGAATGCAATGTCCGCGACTTCAAGTCGTTCGTCCGCGAACGCGATACGCGAGCTTCGCGAATCACTCGATGGCCAACCTCAAGCGGCGGCGGAGCAAGGCGGTCAACCTGGTCGAGGAGCTTTCGATCCGGACTCAGAAAGTCCAGCCGCTCATGAAGCGGCTCGAACAGATCGCCGCCCGAATGAGCGAACTGGTCTTCCTGCTCAAGGAATACAGGGCCGGCCGCGCCGGCAAGGAAGACCGCGCCAACCTGGTCAAAGAACTCAAAGACCTGATGCGGATCACGCTCGAGACGCCCAAGTCGCTCGCCAAGCGCGTCGAGATGATGAATATCCGGTTCCGGAAATACGAGCAGGCCAAGCGCGAGCTCTCCGGCGGCAACCTGCGGCTTGTCGTGTCGATCGCCAAGAAGTATCGCAACCGCGGCTTGTCGTTCCTCGATCTGATCCAGGAGGGAAATACCGGGCTTGATGCGGGCCGTCGACAAGTACGAGTACCGCCGGGGCTACAAGTTCAGCACCTACGCGACGTGGTGGATCCGCCAGGCCATCACCCGCGCCATCGCCGACCAGGCCCGCACCATCCGCATCCCGGTACACATGATCGAGACGATGTCGAAGCTCCGCAACGTCTCCAAGAAGCTGCTTCAGGAAAAAGGCCGCGAGCCGACCATCGAGGAAACCGCTCGCGCCGCCAATATCTCGGTCGAGGAAACCCGGCGGGTCATGAAGATCTCCCGCCACCCGATCTCGCTCGATCGGCCGGTCGGTGAAAGCGAGGACAGCTACTTCGGCGACTTCATCGAAGACGAAGCGGCCGAGAGCCCGATCAACGCCGCCACCCAGGAAATGCTCAAGGAAAAGATCGACCAGGTTTTGAAGACGCTCACCTACCGCGAGCGCGAGATCATCAAGCTGCGGTACGGGCTTGGAGACGGCTACACCTATACGCTCGAAGAAGTGGGCCGCATCTTCAAGGTCACGCGAGAACGCGTCCGCCAGATCGAGGCCAAAGCCGTCAGGAAGCTCCAGCATCCAGTGCGAAGTCGACAACTCGAGGGTTTCCTCGAGAGTACCGGCTAACGAAAACAACCCCCGGAAGCCACCGGCCTCCGGGGGGTTTTTTGTTGGGTGGAGCGGAAAGAAGCGATCCCCGCGAGAATGATCCGTGATCCCCCGAAACCCGATGTGAGAGAGGATCGCGACTGATGCCCGCGACGGCCGACAACCTCCACGACCTTCACCTGCTGCATCAGCGTGCCAAGGCCCTGCGCGATCGCCTGGCTTCCGGCCCCAGGACATTGGCCGCCCGCCAGGCGGCCCTTGCCACCCGCACGGCCGAGCTCGAAGCACGCCAAGAAGGCGCTGCAGGACAGCAAGGTTCAGCTCAAGAAACACGAGCATTCGCTTCAGAGCATCGAGACCAAGATCGACGACTTCAAGGTCAAGCTCAACCAGGTCAAGAAAAACGAAGAGTACAAGGCCCTCCAGAACCAGATCGCCCACGACAACGCCGCAAAGTCGAAGATCGAGGAAGAAATTCTCGTCGTCTTACGAGGTCATCGAAACCAAAACAGCCGAGCTCAAAAAGTTCGAGGACGAAGTGAAACGGGTGAGTCGCCGAAGTAGCTGCCATCCAGCAGCAGCTCGACGAACAGGTGGCTGCTCACAAAACGCAGCTCCAGGAGCTGGAGACGGCCATCGTCGAAGCCGAGTCTCTCATCCCCGACGAGTACCGCGAGAAACTACCGCCGCATCGTCGGACGTTATGGGGCCGATGCCCTGGCGGTCTGCGAGAATGCGTCGTGTCATTGGTTGTTTCACTTCACTCACGCCGCAGATGATCAACGACCTGATTAACGGCGAGGGCCTGTCGTTCTGCCTGAGCTGCGGCCGGCTTCTTTACCTGACCGAGCCAGAAATCGCCAACACGCGACGGTCGTCCGCTGCGCACTAATTCCGCATCCGTCTTGCGGCCGTGAAAGTGCCTTGGAAGTCGGTGATGGCGTAAAGGTCAGCGCCGCCTCCACGCGCTGTCCCGCACGGTTGACTCGCTTCCCGGGCACCTTATAATGCAACGTGCAGAGGGTCGCAGCGATCGACCTCTACTTGCGTTAAGTTTTGATTGTCACTCGACTTTCGCAGATCGACGAGGCACTTGTTATGGCCGGCAGCGTGAAGGAGTTTACCGACGGAAACTGGAAGTCGGAGGTTCTTGGATTCGCCGATCCCAGTGGTGGTCGATTTCTGGGCTCCTTGGTGCGGCCCTTGCCGGATGCTTGCCCCGACCATCGAAAAGCTGGCGGGCGAATACGAAGGCAAGATCAAGGTCGGCAAGATGAACACTGACGAAAATCAAGATACTCCGGGCGGCTTGCGCATTTCGGCTATTCCGACCGTCTTGGTGTTTCAGAACGGCAAAGAGGTCGACCGTTTGGTCGGCGTCAACGGCGAGAACAAGTTCAAGCAATCACTGGATAAGCTCGGGGTGTCCTGAGCCTGTTTGCCACGCCAACGTAGCGGCGGACTATCCCGATTCGAGCATGGCACAGCCGCGCAATTCTGCGAAGACATTGCCCGTGTTTCATCACTCCGTCGTCGGTGTGAAGATCTGCGGCTTGACTCGCGTCGAAGATGCGATCGCTTGCGCCGAGGCAGGCGTCGATTGGGTTGGACTCAACTTTCACCCGAGTTCGCCACGTTTTATCGAACCTGACCTGGCTGCGGAGATCATTGCCGCTCTTCCTGACTCGATCTCTGCAGTCGGTGTCTTTGTGGATCGACCCGCAAAGCAGGTCAGAGATTTTTGCAGCCGACTTGGGTTAAAATACGTCCAGTTGCACGGGTGTGAACCGCCCGAAGACATTCTCTCTCTCGGTGACGTCAAAGTCATCCGGGCATTCCGTCTTGGCGGGAGTTCGGCCTGGGCCAGTGTCTGTGAATTTCTTGCACGAGCCGAGCTGCTGGGCTCCGCGCCTCACGCGATCTTGATCGACGCGTACGTCGCTGGTCAGCCGGGCGGCACAGGCGCGACCGTCGGCGCGGACGTCCTCGATTCGATGCCCCCCCTACCCCGGCTCATCCTGGCCGGTGGGTTGACCCCCGCGAACGTCGCCGCGACGGTCCGACAGTTTCGGCCATGGATGGTCGATGTCGCCAGTGGTGTTGAGTCGGCACCGGGTCGAAAGGAACCGGCGCTCATCACCGCGTTCGTGCGCGCGGCCAAGAGCGCCTATGTCGCAATCGCTGGTCCGCCTGAAGTCGGCTCCGAATCCGAGCAAATCGCACGCTCAATATCAGATTGTTGACAAGCCCTGGCGTGCCTTATAGCCTATCAGTGCTGAACCGCAACTCCTTCAGCGCCATGTTGGTGCGACCATGCCCCCTACGACTCATCGGGACGATTCCGGTCAGTTTGCCGAATGTCAGGATGATCCTCGGCTATCGGTTCCGAAACCTGACATTGCTCAAGGAATCGCTGGTTCATGCTTCGGGGGCCGACCACCGGCTTGGCGTCCAACGAGCGGCTCGAGTTCCTGGGCGATGCGATCCTGGGTGCGGTCGTTTGCGAGCTGTTGTTTCGCAAATTTCCCGATTATCTCGAGGGGGACTTGACCAAGATCAAGTCGATTGTCGTATCCCGTCGCACTTGCGCGAAGATTTCGGCCGAGCTGGGTCTCGAACAGTTTCTCGTGATCGGCAAGGGGATGGGCTCACACGCACAAACCCCGCCGTCTGTGCTGGCCGACGTTTTTGAGAGTTTGATCGGAGCGATCTATCTCGATGGTGGAATCGAGGCCGCCCGAGAGTTCATCATCCGGCACATCGAGCCCGAGATCGACGCCGTCGTCGAGGCCAGCGGTGGCGTGAATTATAAGAGCAATCTCCAGCAGGTCGCCCAGCGCGAATTCGGCGAAACTCCGACCTATCTCCTGCTGGATGAAAAGGGGCCGGATCACTCGAAGTGCTTCCAGATTTCGGCCCTGATCGGCGAGCGGCGGTTTGCCGCGGCCTGGGGCCGGAATAAAAAGGAGGCCGAGCAGCGCGCCGCGCTCGAACGCGCTTTGCCAGCTCGCGGGCGAACCTCTCCCTTTCGAGTCGGAGTGATCTAGCAGCCGTGAACAGCTCGCTTGTGACCGATCTTGGGCTTGGTCCGGAAGTCTGGCTCTTCCTGTCGCTTTTGGGTTGCGTCACGCTCTTCTTCAAGTTCAGCCGCATCTGGAGCGTGCGCAACCTTGACCTGCTGCTGCTTTTTGTGCTGGCGCCGGGCATGATGCTCTTGGTGGGCAAGAGCGAACAGCATTCGTGGATCGCGTATCTGGGGCTGTTTATTGGGTCAGGTTTGTGGCTGATTCGCTGTGGCGCCGACCTGGGATTGGCGCGTCGTCCGCTTCTCGAGCCGAATCTGAATGCGTCGGGGTTACTGTGTCTTTCGTTGGGAATACTTGGTCTGTTACTGGCCGAGACGGTGAGCCTTCCGGTCGAAGAGGGCGCCGCCCGCAACCCGGCCGAGCCGTCGGGACGGGAAGACCGATCGGCACCCGGGCCAGGCGATAATAACCCGCACGGCGAAGCAATTGATCGAAATCGCTCCTCTTCCTTCCGCGCTTAAACGACAACCCGCCCTGGTGATCGTCTCGCGGGTGCTGGCCAGTCTGGCCCACCTGGGGCTTGTGCTAGGGTTGCTGGGGATCGGCTGGCGGCACTTCGATCGGCCGCTGACCGGCATGGCGATGGCGGCGTGCTATCTGTTGCTTCCGTACACCCGCATGGCCCTGGTCGATAGCGCGCAGCTCATCCCGTCGGCCCTGATCGTCGCTGCTGTATTCTGGCACCTGCGCCCGGCCCTGGCCGGTGCATTGATCGGGCTGGCTGCCGGCTGGATGCCGGCGTGTCTGGGATTGATCGCACTTTGGTGTGGGTTTTTCGGGGTCGAGGGGCAGTGCGATTCGTCACGGTTGCTGTGGCGGTTGTCATCGGCTGCGCGCTCGTCGGCCGGTTCGGGCCGGCACTCGTGGGCAATTGGCGCGGCGGGCTCGGAGCGCGCAGCATCGCCGAAGTCGGTCTCTTGCCCCATTTTCAGCCCCCGTCTGCGGGAAGCTTCTGGGTGAGCATCGACTCGAGCTTCCGTCTGCCCGTCCTGATCGCCTACCTTGGGCTGGTCATGATTTTCAGCATCTGGCCGGCCGACAAAAACCTGGCCGAGCTGATCGCGCTTTCGGCCGCTCTTGCTCGTCGCCAGCCAGTTCTGGTATCTCGAGAAGGGGGGTGCCCTGGTCATGCTTTATCTCCCGCTGGCAATCGCGATGATGTTTCGGCCGACCCTCTCGATCCGCAGGCCGTTGTCGCCCGCACACCAGCGTCAGGCGGTCCGGCCTGCGCTCTATCCTTCTTCTTGATCGAAATCCTTGGTTCCGTTTGTGGCTGTCGATCGGTGACCGGCTTTGGAGAAACGATTCGATATGAGTTTTCAACTGACCTACGACGCGATCGCCAAACGCATCGACCATTCGCTCTTGGGACCGGCGCTCAGCCACGCGGAGCTCGAAGACGGCTGCAAGCTGGCGGCGCGTTATGGGGTGGCCAGCGTCTGCATCAAGCCCTACGGCGTGGCGCTGGCCGCGCGGATTTTGAAGGGTTCGGGTGTCGAGGTCGGCACGACCGTCGGATTTCCGCACGGCGGTCATGTGACTGCGGTGAAGGTCTTTGAAGCCGCAGCGAGCCATGGCCGACGGAGCGACCGAGCTCGACATGGTCATCAACATCGGCCAGGCGATGGGCGGAGAGTGGGACGCTGTTGCGTCCGACATCGCCGCCGTGACCAAAGCCTCTCACGATGGTGGAGCGATCGTGAAGGTGATCTTCGAAAACTGCTACTTGAACGACGAACAGAAAGTGCGGCTTTGCCGGATCTGCGGCGAAGTGGGCGCCGATTATGTCAAGACTTCGACGGGCTATGGCACCGGCGGAGCCACGATGGATGACCTGCGGCTGATGCGGCGGTCCGCCCCGCCACATGTCAAGCTCAAGGCGGCCGGCGGCGTGCGCACACTCGACGCCATGATCGAAGCCGCCGAGCTCGGCTGCGACCGCATTGGAGCGTCGCGAACCGCCGAGATCCTCGACGAGTTGAAGGGACGGCTCAAAACTTAAGGGCGCGCCGGCAAGAGCTGACGTCAGCCGGATCAGTCTCGATGCGCAGCGTGGTTGGCGATCCGATCGGCACCTGCTCTTGTGCCCACGATCAACGTGTCGCACAGGTCGAGAAACAGCCCGGTCTCCAGAACGCCGGCAATGCACTGGAGCTGTCGATCAAGAGCACTGGGTTCGTCCACCGCCGCGAATTGGCAGTCGACGATTTGGTTGCCTCCGTCGGTCAGGTACGGAGAACCATCCGGGTTGCGGCGGATCGTCGTGGAAGCCCCGAGCTTTTGCAGCCGGCGTTCGGTGTGCTTGACACCGATCGGGCTGACCTCGACGGGAATGGGCATCAGAATCCCCAGCCGCTCGACCCGTTTGTCGGCGGTGATCATGGTGACCCGGTGTTTGGAGGCCGTCGCCACGATCTTCTCCCGCAACAAGGCACCCCCCCTGCCCTTGATCATCTGAAAATGAGGATCGATCTCGTCGGCACCGTCGAGATTGATGTCGAGCGTCTCGACGTCGTCGAGTTCCCGAACGGGAATATTCAAACCACGCGCCAGATTGGCCGTGGCGTCGCTTGTGGCGACCGCCATGATCTTCAGGCCCTCTTGCCGGACCCGCTCTCCGATCCGGCGGACCATCGAGCGCCGCCGTCGAACCCGACCCAAGGCCGACGATCATGCCGCTGGCGACAAGAGCCGCCGCGGCCACGGCAGCCCGCTCTTTCGGGGATTCGGTCTCGGCTGCCAAAACGAGCTCCCCCAGAACGGACTCGCTCTCAAGATAATACGACCAGGAATCCTACGAATTTACCGCCCGGCGACAAGGATGTAAATCCAACGGGACCCTCACCATAATACCTTTCTTGCACGCTCGCAAGTGTGTCGACTTCTGCACTCAGTTGTCGCACGACGCGATCAAGAACCGATTTTTTGCCGAGAGTTTCTCGAACACATTCGGTTTGCTGGCCACATCTCTGAACGGCGATCGCGCAATCGGGCCGTCCCGCGTCCGGACGTGCCCTGCATGACAGCAGTCCAGGATGACGACCTCCGCTTTGGCCTCGACAGCATCCATCAAGTGGGCGACCTCGCCCATCGCCACGCCGTGGACCACAACGTTGTCTGGGTCGGCATCGTGTGGGAGCAAGTATCGTTCATCGTCACGGCCAATCTGCTGCTGAGTTCCATGGCAAGCGAAATCGATGACCGCACTTTCCGCTCCGCGGGATCGCTCGGGCAACCACTTCGAGATATGTTTGAGATTCCCGTCCCGCCGAGCGTTTCGATCGGTCAGGAGTGCGACCTGATCACGGGGAAAACCGCAGACGTCCGGGTCGACCAAGAGTTGATCCATCGCCCGGGCATCGCGCAATGCGCAGGAAAGGCGCTGAAATCGGTCGGACTCGTACTTGCCCACACCGACGATGAGTGCGACCCCAACTCGTTGGCCCGACCCTGACGGCGTGGGAATCGAGTTCCTTTCACGCGCCAATGAAGCGACGTCTGTGAGATTTCAAAGTCAAAGACGGTCCGTATGGGCATTCGTAAGACGCGCCCGCAGAATAGACATGACGAAGAACGTTAGTTGGTTTTCGTCCCCGCGGCCTCTCCGGATCAGGTCTGCGGCTTAGTGCTTTTCTTGGAGTCTCCCTCTGGTAGATACTCGACTGTCAGTTGTCGGATCACTTCTGTGTCGGGTAGTCTTAGCAATAACCCAGCGCTCTGGTCTGGTACCAGGTCGATGAGAAACCAGCTTTTACATTGCTCGCAGACCCCAAGCAGCCGTTCAGGCAAAGTTAGATCGGGCTGAGAAAGAGCCAAGGTCGAGGAGCAGTTCAGGCAGTGTGAGCCCAAGGTGTGCTCACTTGATACTGGGAACTGAAGAATATCCAGCTCCGTTGGAACTTTCCTGATCGGACGACCTCGTTTCATTTGTGCACCTCTAGCGAGAGGCACCAAGGGCCGACTTCCGACGTGACACGAGATAACGCTCGCCTTCGCCGGTCAAGAGCCAATGGGGGTCGACACCCGTGATGTCGATGAACTGAAGAATCACCAGGCCAGGCATCGCTACTCCTTCTTCGAAATTGTTCCACGTCCGAGCGGGAATTTTCATTGCCTCAGCCAGCGCTGCCGTTCCGTCATTGCCGAACTTCTCGAGGCGGACTTGCCGAAGTCTAGAGGCCAGAAGCTCGCTGCTGCCGTGCATCTTTCGCATCCTCAACAGGATTTGTAACGGTTTGCCCGGTCTCCGCATCCACTGACGTCACTCTTCATTCTAAAAAAGCACAAACGGGGTATGCAAGCGTAAGAGCATGCCCCCTCGATCGTCGCTCCGCCAACTCCTGTTTAGTTAGAGTACGGCGGCTCCTCTGGTTCGCAACCGCGTAGCCGATTGGTTTTAGGGCGGCCGGATCGTGTCCCGATACCGCTGGTTATCACCGAACTACGCAACGCTCATGCCAGTTTTGCCGGATCGACCCGCACTGCACCGCGGCGACCGCTGCAAACCTGATCGCCAGGGTTTCCCGATCAGCTTTGGCTTGCAGTCACCGAATTCTTGGATTCTCAGCTCGCGATTCTCAAGCCCTTTGATCAAACCTGACAACATCCGTGCGATTTCTTCCAGTTGATCCTTGAGCTTAAGATGAGTTGCCTCAGTGATGAGTTTCCGTCGTGTCGTAAGCTCTAGCAATGGGACACATTCCTGAACGGATCCTCGCGCGATACCAAAGAAGTTGCGGCGATCCGGCTTGGTGAACCGACCGTTGCCTTCGGCGATGTTCGCGGCTATCGAAAGGGCGGCACGGTTGAGTTGATCGACCAGAAATCCATACCCACGGGTGAATTGTTCCGTGTGTTGACAGATCGCATCCGCGAAATCGACGGACTTTTGATACACAATGAGCTTTTCGAAGTCGAACGCCATCGTTTGATTGATGAGAAAGAAGTATGTCGAACGAGGAGTTCGGCGCCGAACTCCTCCGCGGTTTCATTGGCCGCTCCGCGGCAAAAATCCGCCCGGAAAAGTGAGGAGAAAGTAGAAAGTAGACCGCATGAGAGCGGCGTTGGTTCTTTTTGCTCTCCTCTCTACTTTCTCCGCTCTCCTGCTCTATTTTTGCCGCTTCACGGCAAAAATCGGGGCGACCAGATTCGAACTGGTGACCTCCTGCTCCCAAGGCAGGCGCGCTAACCAGGCTGCGCTACGCCCCGCGCTGCGTTCGTCTGTCGCATGTTAAGCCCCGCCCGGCGAGCCAGTCAAGGGCGACAACGATCGTGCGGCCAAACCGGCGCAGGCCGGTAGTTGCAATCGAATGGGCTTGGGATTGCAACGTGCATCGGACCGGCATAGCCCAGCGCTGCGTAAAAAATCAGCTTGCCTGTCCGCCGTTCTGAAACCGCGGGAATTGAAGCCTCATCGTGAATTCCGGCTCACTGCTGGTTTCCAGCAATCCCCGGTGTGCTGAGACAATCCGCGCAAGAGGGGCAAAGCCAGTGAGTCGATCTGTCCCAATGGTCTGGAGCCATTTACGCCGCCGCGATGCGATTCCGCGGCCAGGCACACTCGCGCTGACGGTGCTTCAGTCCACGTGACTTCGAGGGACCCGTCTTCGATTTTCCAGCTGAGTCGAGTTTCGAAGTTGGCGTGGCCTGCGTCACCCCTCCAAGCAATGAACGCGTCAAGGGCGAGCCCCAGGTACATGGGATCAAAATCGATCGGACCGTCATCGCCAGGTGGGGCGATATCGAACGTCCGTCCTCTGGCATCGAAGCAAGACGCCCAGGACGGGCGGCGTTCGCTCACAAGCTGGCCAAACGGCGATCGGACCAGCGTCAACGACAGAGGCCGGTAAATGACCTGGAGCCGATCGAAAAGCCGCTCGAGCTCTTGATATGTCCGCTCAAGCTCAAGCCAGCGCTTGGGCATCGGCCCATCGGCTTCCCGCTTGAAGAGATACAGGCTCATCTTGATGCCGTTTAACGAGTTACGGCATTGATGATTGAAGCTGCTCAGCATCTTACGGAGGCATTCGACGCGTTCGGGATCATCGACGAGGCGGAGGATCGAAGATGAAAGCTCATCCTCCGCAAGGCCCTGCGTGCGGTTGCGGACTCATGGGGCAATACCTGGTTGGCGAATCTAGGCAATCTTCCGACGCGGGTGCATGGTCGGCAGAGGGGGCGAACGCATATGGTCACAGGCAAACGAAGTGCCGATCGGCAGGCCATCGAAGTGGGCGAACGACGCAAACAATCTGAGAGCAAAGAAGTAAGAATAAGTCCAAAATGAAATTTGCGGCCGATTGGATCAGCAAACAGTGAACCAACATTCTCTTCCTCCGAACATTGGGTGCGAAACGGGAAGCAAACGCGCTCGTTGAGGCCACCATTCGGTCGACACCCATCATGAACCGGCCGCCGGCGCAGCGGCTGCTTGAAACAGGGACGCCAGTCGGTCGAACTCCTCGCGCGAATGATAATCGATGATGATCTGGCCGCGATCCGTATTCTTGGCTCGGATCAAGACCGGTCGTG
This sequence comes from uncultured Isosphaeraceae bacterium, assembly GCA_963850935.1. Classification (GTDB taxonomy): domain Bacteria; phylum Planctomycetota; class Planctomycetia; order Isosphaerales; family Isosphaeraceae; genus CAWFRS01. Next base: position 57,791 of record CAWKNT010000044.1, on the reverse strand, counting down.
CCCAGGTGTTGGTTGAGCCGCTGCTCGAGATCGAGAAGATGGGGGGGCCTGGCGTCGTGCGCGTGGGCGGCGTCTTTGCGGACCCTGGGCCGCGACGGCGTGGGCACGCCCATGGCTGACCAGGGCCTCGGTCTGGCGCACCGAGAGGTGTTCGGCGACGACTCGCCGGCAGGCGTCGACGCGGCTCTCCGCATCGGGCAGGCCCAGCAGCGCTCGGGCGTGTCCCTGGGTGATCTCGTTCGATGCGCACCGCGTCCAGGACCGCGTCGGGGAGGTCGAGAAGGCGGATCAGGTTGGAGATCGGTCGAGCGGTCGAGGCCGAGCCGGCCGGCCAGCTCTTCCTGGGTGCCGCCGTAGCGCGACGAGGTATTCGCGGAACGCGGTCGCCTTGTCGATCGCGTTCAAGTCCTCGCGCTGGAGGTTCTCGACCATCGCCAGCTCGAAGACGCGCTGATCGTCGAGGACGAGCACCCGCGCGGGCACTTCGTGGAGCTGGGCTTCGATGCTGGCCCGCAGCCGCCGTTCGCCGGCGATGAGCTGGTAGCGATCGCCGACCGCACGGACCAGGACCGGCTGGAGCATGCCGTGCTGGCGCAGCGAGTCGGCCAGCGAGGCGATCTCCTGAGGATTGAACTGCCGGCGCGGCTGGAAGGGGTTGGCGTCGATCTGATCGACGGCGATCTGGATCAGCTCGCTCGCATCGAGCGAGCCGCCTTCAAATCCCCCTTCTTCACGGCCGAGCAGTGCTTCCAGTCCGCGCCCAAGACGTCGCTTATTCACGGTCGATGACCTCCATGACAAGTTCCGTGTATGCCCGTGCGCCTCGAGCCCGCGGAGCGTAGTCCAGCACGCTCAATCCGTGGCTGGGAGCTTCGCTGATCGACACGTCGCGGGGGATCAGCGACTCGAAGACGGTCTCGGCGAAGTACTGACGAACTTCATCGGCCACTTCGTTGGCAAGCTCAAGCGCCGGGTCGAACATTGTGAGCACGATGCCGCCGATCTCGAGACGATGGTTATCCCTTGCCTTGGTCTGTCGCGCCAGCTCGATGATCTGAGAGAGCCCCTCCATCGCGAAGTACTCGCACTGGATCGGGATGAAGATCTCGCCGGATGTCCCGAGTGCCGCACGGGTTAGCTGGCCGAGCGACGGCGGGCAATCGAAGAAAACGTAGTCGAACCGGCCGAGCTCGCCGCTGATCTGCTGGCGCAACGTGGCGGCGCGCTGGCGATTGGAGGCCGAAAGCGCGTCGGCGTCGGCCAGACTTTGCGAGCCGGGCAGTACGAACAGCCCAGGCTGCTTGGTTTCCACGACCGATTCCGCCAGCGGCTGTCCCGCGACCAGAGGATGCCGCGCGGCCGGTGTAACCCCCAAACCGCTGGTGGCGTTGCATTGCGGGTCGACATCGACGACCAGGGTCTTTCGGCCCGACTTGGCCAGCCCGGCGGCGATGTTGATCGCCGTGGTGGTCTTGCCGACCCCCCCCTTTTGATTGGCCACGCTGATGATCCTGGCCATCGTTTTCGTCGCCTCCGCGTATCGCGCCCCGTTGGGCCCAGCGTCCGGGTTGACGCGGATGGCGATCAATTTCGCAGGGTCTCGACCATCCTTGGCGGCCTGCCGATCGACGGGTGCCGATGCGCGAGCTGGCCAGTTTCTACCGACTAAAGCAAGGCGGAAATCGTAGCGAGTCTGGGAGGCTCTGTAAAGGACATTTGGTCTGGAAGAGGATGCGCAAGTACACAATGTCCAGGCAGAGTTTGAAGGCGCAAGGCCTGAACGTGAAGCGCAGTTAGTGGAATTGAGGACGACCTTGATCGTTCAGGACATCGGATCCGCCCCAGACCCGACGGAGTCTCGATTTGCTCACACCCGAACACGCGAGGACTCCCGACAACACGCCGTGACCGGTCATCTCTTTTTTCGTTGTTTCGACGCGGGCCGAACAGGTCGCCGGACATGGTGTTTGGATTTCTTGCCGCCGCCTCGACCTACCAATTCATTCGAAAACTGAGGTTTCTTCGCAAGGGCCTTGGTCGATAGCGCGAGCTCATCGACAGGGATCTCGCTATAGTCCTCTTCGACCGTTTGGTCCAGGGTTTGGAACTGATTGATGCAGACGGGGGGACGGTCCGGAAATTGGGCGATGATTCTCAGCGTCCCACCCATCGAAACTATCAGATTCCGGAGAGTGCTGAGGTACATATCGGCGCGCCGCTCCAGTCTTGACACTGCCGCCTGCTTGATCCCCAGTTTCTCGGCCAATTGTGCCTGAGAACGCAGCCGGAGTTCACGAAGCTCGGCGAGACTCATTTCCTCTGCAAGCAACTCGTCCGCCCTCGCAAGAATCTTCTCTTGCCGTGCCTTTGGAAGGCGTGCGAAGCGGTTCCTTGCATTGATGGCCATGGTTCAACCCTCCTGCTCTCTCTCAAGGTGGTCAAGATGCCGCCTGAATCGATCGTCCGCGATGCGGATGTGGTCTTCGTACCACCGCTTTTCCCCGCGCTTGTTCCCGCCGACCAGCAGGATCGCATTGCGGCGTGGGTCGAAGGCAAAGAGAATTCGCCAAGGATCACCTTGGTACTGAATCCTCAATTCCTTCATGTTCGAGAAAGCAGATCCCTTGATGGTGTCGACACGAGGTCGGTGCAAATTCGGACCGCGCTGCCTCAATACCTCTATGTTGGCCCAGATCTCGTCTTGAAGCCCGGCTTCGAGAGTCTCAAGCCACGCGTCAAAGTCCTCATCGAGGAAAACGTCCCATTCCATGAGCCTTCCCTCGCAGGTCGTCAACGGCGACTATATTACATCGGTGTAATATCGTCAAGTAGGCGTTGATCGCTCGAGGAAACCCGCTACGGTCGCGATGGTCGACCATAAAACACCCGCGAGTCGTGGCAGGACGCGCGCAGGAGTTGAAAACATTGCCGCTTCGTTTTTCGGATGCAGTGAATTTTCAGTGCACATCAGCCCCAATTGCGATGCGCGAGGGTCTGTGGGCGCCGTTCGGCGACTTTCGCAGATCGCGCCGACCTTGTAACATCGTTACCGTCATCGCATCGACTGGGTGAGCCGGGGAGGCAGGCTTGCCGCGGAGAATGCGGGAGGCGGTATGATTCTTCGCATCCGTGAAGCGCGGGTCTGCGGACCGCACGCGCTAAGGCTGACTTTCAACGACGGGACAGTGAAGCAGGTCGATGTGCGGCCGCTGCTCGAGGGTAATATCTTTGAGCCGCTGCGAGATCCCGCGTATTTTGCGACCATGACGTTGGATTCGATTTGCGGCACGGTCGTTTGGCCGAACGGCGCTGACTTCGCGCCGGAGGCTCTTCACGAGTTGCAGGCCCAAGCCACGTCCGATTCCGAGGCCTGAGCGGGGCTCGGGCGTTTGGGGCCGAAGTTCCCTTCCCGAAACTCCTGTTTCTGCGCGACTGCGCCGACAACGCTAAATGTTGCCAGTTGCGTTGCGTCCTCGTCGGCGCGGACAACGCAGAATCCCCAGTTGCTCAAAATCGCTTTTTGATCGTCACTTCTTCTCCGGTTGTGCAGCAGCTTTCCTCTCCAGATCCGGAAGCAACTTCTTGAAGTCTTCTCGATTGCGAAGTGGATCGAGGTCAGCGTCCTTAGCCATATGCTCCGCATCACTCCAGCCCTCTTTCACGGCCTTGTGAAGCAATTCCATCGCCCGGTCGGCGTACTCGTTCTTCCTGTCTGCGATCTTGGTGCTGGCGAGCGAATAGACGCAGGCGAAGTCGTACCACTGGCCGGCATACCACGTCGTGTTCTAGGTCAGTTCGGCGACGTCGGCCACTCCTTCGCGGACCTATCCATCCGTAACAAGCGAATTCGCGCGGCTCGCGCGACGGGCGCAAACGCCGTTGGATGCCGCGATAACATTAGTGGCTGGTGGCGCTGCCTTCGCTGTTGAGGAGTTCGTGGCACGAAAAGCGCGAGCGATATTTGGCAAACGAGACGGCCGGCGCAAAGTCGACAACGGAAGCAGATGCCGCGGCGAGTGTGCAGATAGCAACGGACGGAGCGCCGCTCGCCATGCCGAGCGGGGAATCGTCGCTTCTAAATCAGATTCGACAAGCCGGTGGCGCTCTGGAGGCGGCAAGGGGAAGCATTACGATCCAGAACCTTGCGGCCGCGTCACGAGCGTCGGGAAGTGAGGTGCTCGCAATGTCTGTTGAGCGTTATGAGATTAAGTTGGCGTCCCAGCGCGTGGCCGCTGTCGACTTAGCTGATGCTCCGGACGAAGCCGCCCGATTTGCCGTGATATCGAATGCGCTGCGACAGTTGGGCGCATCGCCAATTACTAAGAGAACTTTCGTGCTGCCGGCCGCCGATAAGTGTTCGATTGCCGATTTGCAAAATATTCTAGGCGATTTATTCAGGAGCGGCGACCAAATGCTGGTCGTCGGGGATTTTGGCCACGGAATCACCGGGACGGCGCTGGTTTGTCCTAATACAACCGAAGGCGTGTCCGTCCGTAAACCGCCGGCCGGACAGGGAAATGACAATGGCAATCCTTGTTCGAAGTACGACTCTTTATCCAATTTGCGATAAATTGATGCGACACGGTTAGAAGGTTCCGACTTCGACCTTTCATCGCAGATGCACTCTTCGTCTACGGCTTCGTCTCAGATTGGGCAGCCGCATTCCTCTCCAGATCTGCCAGCAACTTCTTGAAGTCCTCTCGATCGCGAAGCGGATCGAGGTCGGTGTCCTTGGCTGTATGTGCCGCATCATTCCAGCCCTCTTTCACGGCCTTGTCGAGCAATTCCATCGCCCGGTCTGCGTACTCGTTCTTCTTGTCTGCGATCTTGGCGCTAGCCAACGAATAGACGCAGGCGAAGTCGTACCACTGGCCGGCGTTCCAGCTCGGGTTTTTGATCAGCTCGGCGACCTCGGCTACCGCCTCGGCGACCGTTCCAGCCTGAACAAGCGAATTCGCACGGCTCGCGCGACTGGTCAGCTCAAGTTCAGCGGCAATGGCTTCCTGTTGCCGGCTGCGTTCCGATTCGGTGTCGATGGCCTGAATGCACCAGCCGAGGTAGGTTGCCTCTCCGGGGTCCTTGCTCAGTTCCTGGGCGATCTGGAACTCTCGCCTGGCGTCAACGTTCCGATTCAGATTCCAGTAGCAGCGGGCCAGTGTCAGGGGGGCGACCGCGGCACCGCGTTCGCGGGCGCGGCCCAGGAACTCGACCGCCCAGTGATCCATTCCGCGGAAGGCGTACCATTCACCGAAAGTCGCCAAAGCGGAAGGGTCGCCTGCCGCGTCCTGAAGCCGGGCCTGCACCGTGGCCAGCCGAGGCTCAAACGCCTCGTAGGCGACGCCACGCGTGAAGTCCCAGAGCCTCAGCGTTTTGTCTGAACTCCCCGAGAGGGCGGTACGGCCGTCCGGAGCGATTGCGACGCTGTTCACCCATTCGCAGTGTCCAGCGAAGGCGCGCGGCCCTCGTTCGTTGCCAAAATTCCAGAGCTCGAGGGGCGCTGACGAATACTTGTCTCAAATGGGCGAGGGGGTCCGGCCCGCGATGCCTGCTTTTCTTGGTCCGGCTGCAGCGCCCCTCACCCGCCCTCCGCGCACCTTTCTTCCCGGCGGGGAGAGGTGACAAGAAACGCACGGTCGCTCCCCGATCGGTGGGATGTGGCTGGGACGCACAGTGCGCTAAATAGGTCAAGGAAGAACGTCCGAGACGAGGACCTGGCCGACTTCCACGCCCTCGATCACAACGGGAACTTTCTGTCCTTCGCGATAGTCGGCGCACAGCGATAGCCGGCCCGGCTGGGGCCAGAATAGACCTCGATCTGGCGATCGACGAGATTGACGATCCAATAAACGGGGATGTTGGCGGTGGCGTACACATCGGCCTGCATGCGATCCTCAGCCAGGCTGCTTAACGCCACTTCGACAACCAGGGCGACGTCTGCCGGACCCGGAGAATGATCCGTGTAGTCCCGAATCTCGCCGCGAGCGACGACGTGGTCGGGTTCCGGTTTGCTGTTAGGAGGAATTGTCACTGGCTTGTCCGATCGCACAATCCAGCCGCGTGGGAGAACGCCGGTGATGGCGTTCCTGCATAGGTCGTCGGACACGCAATGAGGATCGCCCTGGGTCATTTTGGCCACCAAGAACCCGTTGATCAGATGGACGCGATCGTGCTCGGTAAACGCCCCGGACGCGACCATCTGTTCGTATCGCTCGAGAGTCATCCGAAAGAGTGGTGACGGAATCCAATCCGAAAAGTTTGGTGACTCCATTGAATGCGACGGCGTGATCGTGGACATCGTTGCAACGCTCCTGACTGCGTGCGTTTCAAACCTTCATCAGCCTCCGGGCCTCCGCCTCGAGCGCATCACTGTAGGTTATGGGATAATCCGGCGGAGCGTCCAGGGGACGTAATCTTTCCGGCAGGGCTGCGAGCTGGTTCCGGCACCGATCAACGATCGCATCGAGGCCGGGAAGGTCACGCACCAGACGGCCCGAACGCACGACCTCGACGAGAAGCGGCTCTCCTTCCGCGATCTCCTCGGCATGTGTGACATGGTCGCCCCAGAAATGGCCGTTCGAGTCCCGACGCCGAAAGACCTGTTTCGCCATCGGGTACGTCCGCTTGCCGGGACTGAGCTTGAACTTGCCGTTTCGCTCCAGTTCGACCAGTTTGTAAACCATGGCCAGCGCAGGGGCATCGCGCGAGGTGATCAGCTCGGTCCCGACTCCAAAGCCGTCTACCGGCGCGCCCGCGGCGACGAGCCGAGCGATCTTGTACTCGTCCAGGTCTCCCGAGGCGATGATCTTGACCGAGGGCCGGCCGAGTCGATCGAGGATGGTTCGGGCCTCTTTTGCGAGGCTGGCCAAGTCGCCGCTGTCGATCCGGATGGCCCGGACCGGCGGTTCGATGGCGGCGGCATGGCGAACCCCTTCCATCGTGTCGTAGGTATCGACCAGCAGGGTCGTGTTTTCCGGGAACACCCGCGCGAACGCCGCGAATGCTTCGCTTTCGGTCGCGAACGACTGGACCCATGAGTGGGCCATGGTCCCGCTGGCGGGAATGCCCAGGCGGCGAGCGGCCTCGACGTGGCTCGTCCCCGTGAAGCCGGCAAGGTAGGCCGCGCGCGCGGCCAGCATGCCCGCGTGAGGTCCATGCCCCCGCCGGGCACCGAACTCGAAAAGTGATCGACCCCCTGCCGCGACGACCATTCGCGCGGCCTTGGAAGCGACCAAGGTCGGGTAGGCAAGCGAAGCGAGGAGATGTGTTTCGACCCACTGGGCCTGCGGCAACGGTGCCGTCACCCGCAGCAGCGTCTCTCCCGGGAAGACGACCGTCCCCTCGGGCACCGACCAGACGTCTCCTTCGAACCGAAGCGACGCGAGGGCCTCGATCACGGTTTTGTCGACGTGACGAAATTCTGGCCACCGACGGATTGTCTCGATCTGTTCAGGCGTGAAGGCGAGCTTGAGCAGGTCGCCAATCGCTTGTTCGAGTCCGGCGAACACCAGATAGGCTCGTCCCGCCGGGCATCTAACGCACGAAAAGCTCGAACGTCGCAGACCGAGTGGCCATCCCCGCGGAGTAGTAGCCGGCCATCATCGTCAGCTCGTAAAGGTCGGTGAGCGTCCCCAGGGCCTCGGGATCGGGCCAGAGCGAGACCGGCGGCGCAGGATTCATCGCGCGTCCTCTCATCCGTCTCGGTCGTAACAGTCGAAGCGGAGCCGACGCGTCGGCCTCGCCTCCCCGCGCTGCCGCGGGATCGATGTCCAGAAGCGTCGGCGGATTGAGCGTCGTGGGGATTTCTCGAACGATCGTCCAGTCGCGCGAGCAGATCGGTCCAGGTCTACCCGCGGAGAGTTCTCTTGCCGGATCAATGCCATGTCGAGCACGGCCCACGACTCGCGGATCCCGACTGTCGACCAGCCGCGCCAGGTCAGGCTGCCGCCCGATGATGACGCCGCCGCCCAGGGCCAGGTAAAAGGTAAGCGACGGGCGGGCGAGAACGCGCAATTGGCTTACATCCTTGGGAAGTTCGTTCAGGATCGATTGTGAGGCGATCCGCAGCGAGTCGCTCGGGTCCAGCAAGGCCAGCTGTCGCGATGTCCAGGGACGCCCGAAGAATACGCGCTCAAGATCGCGCCGATGATGCAAATGAGAACAAACCAAAGGAGAGGGTTGGACGCGTAATTCCAGGTCCATCTGGCCCCTGATCGCCAGTGACACGATTATCGATCGAATTTCGACGAACAGCCCGCCGAACAGCAGCCACCCGAATGCCTCGACCGGCAGCCAGAGCCTGGCGTAAGGATGATAGAACGGAGTCAGCACCGACAGGGTCACCCAGCCGACGCAAAGCAAGAGCACCGATTTGGTCCCCAGGCCCTCTGTCCGCAACAGAGCGCAACCGACCCAGCCAGCGCGACCCACCACGATAGCCCGGTGATCACGGAGAATGCCGTGAAAGCGAGTGCTATACCGAGCGACTCTGCCAAGAAGTCGCTAGTCGAGCGTCAAGTCCCTGTGATTATCGAACATGCCCATGCCGCTGAGAGGCCGCCGCACGCGAGCCAAACTCGACCGCCGCGAAAGGACCATGGCCTGCGCCAGTTGATGCGACAAATACAACGGGCCAGGACGAAAGCCCGCCCAGATAACTGCGCTGGTGTGCCAGGAGCGCCCTATAACCACCATGTGAATCGACAAACTCAAACCACGGCCAGTAGACAACCGCCGCCACGATCGCCGCCAAAAGACCCCAGCCCCAGGTGGCGGCAACCGTCCGCTCTCTGCCATTCGCGACGATTGGAAACAGCCAGCCCGCCGAGAGAGCGCAACAATGGCATCCCGAATCCAACCATTATATTTAAATAACTGCGAAATCCGACGGCGAGGCCCAAGCAGGACTGCTCGGAACAGATTGGGCCGCTCGAGAAATCGCTGGCCCATGGCCCAATGCGACGAGCCAGAACAAGAGAAACGAGGCATCGGTCAGGGCCATCCGCGAAATAGGCGACATGTGGTCCGGAAAGCGCCGCGCAGACGCCGCGGCCGCCCCCCCTGCTCCGGGCCCGAACGTCCGCCGCGACAACCAGGCCGCCACCGGTATCGTCAGAGTTCCGGCGACAATCGACACGAGAATCGCCGCGAGGTCGTCGACTCCAGAACACCAGGTAAGACAGACCCGACCAAGCACCGGAAATCCCGGAGGAGCGTACGAGATGGACCGTCGGATCGATCCCGGCCAATCCGCGCGGCGAGAAGGCTCCAAAGTCCTGCAAGCGCGTAGATCCCTTCATCAAAGTGAACAAGCCCGAGCCGGCCGGTGGACCAGAGCCGGACCAGGCCCGAGCAGCGTCAGGGCGATGACCACCAAGACTTCTCGCGGGAGCGCCGATCGGAACGCGGCGGTTTCGAGGTCATGGCCGGACGGTTCCAATCGCAGGCCGCGGCGGGCCGCACTTGACGCAGGATTCGAGGCCGCAGGGCGGGCCGTTGCCAGCGAGCTGGTTTCACGTGAAACGAACCTGCGGAACTGCGGCAGGCGGCACGATATCCTTGCCTCGCATCGATTCTGCTATGATCCGAGTGTACCGATAGACAGAAAATCGACGGTGTCATGACCGCTTTTGGCGGGGAGGACCGCGATGGCCGTCACTTTATTCACGGACCGGCGCATGCTCGACCATCGGGTTCCCGCCCGCCATCCCGAGCGGCCCGAGCGGTTGCAGGCGATTCTCCGCCATCTCGAGCGGACTCGGCTATCTGGCGAATCGTGTCCTCAGCGGCACGGTGCGCGAGGCGACTGCCGGCGAGCTTGGGCGGGTTCATCCGGCCGAATATCTGCAACAGGTGATCGCGGAGCTGGAAGCCGCGGGCGGCGGCATGCTCGACCCCGACACCTGGGTCTTCCCCGGGTCGAACCTGGCGGCCCGGCTGGCGGCCGGGGCGTGCATCGAGGCGGTCTCGTTTGTCATGGGCGGGAAGGAACGTCGAGCCCTCTGTCTGGTCCGGCCCCCGGGTCACCATGCCCGGCCGGCCGACGGGCATGGGTTTCTGCATCTACGCCAACGTCGCCCTGGCCGCGGCCGACGCCCTCGCCCAGTTCGAGCTCAACCGAATCTTGATCGCCGACTTCGATGTCCACCACGGCAATGGCACGCAGGAGATCTTTTACGATTCCGGCCAGCGTCGGCTTCCTGTCGATCCATCGGTATCCGTTCTATCCTGGCACCGGTGCGCGAAGACGAGACCGGAACGGGCAAGGGACTCGGGTTCACGATGGAACATCCCCCTTCCCTACGGCACGTCTCGGACACGACTACCACGCGGCGTTTCGTGCGGGACTCGAGCACTTGGCCGACCGCATCAAGCCGGAGCTCGTCTTGATCAGTGCGGGCTTCGACGCTCATGCCGAAGACCCGGTGGGGACCTGGGATTAGAGGTCGAGGACTTCGAGATCCTGACCAAGGAACTCGTCTCGGTCGCGAAGACCCACGCCGCAGGGTCGAATCGTCAGCGTGCTCGAAGGAGGCTACAACGTGCCGATTCTGGCGGGCTCGGTCGCCGCCCATCTCCACGCCTTGGGGGCCGAACCCGCGTCTAGCTTAGCACGCAGCCCGCCGAAGCTCGCGCACGTGACGACTTCGTCGCGACGGATCAAAATGACCCCGACGGGATTTGAACCCGTGTTGCATGCGTGAAAGGCATGTGTCCTAGACCGGGCTAGACGACGGGGCCTATCTGATCAAAGCGCATCATGACTGTAAACCGACTCTGGCAACGCGGTCAAGGTGAGCGCGGTTATCGACGTGTCGCTCGAGCTACGTGGTCGGAATCGGCCAGGTGGTGGTTGCGTCGCGTACGCGCGAGTCGTTAGCCTTATCGAGAGGTCGCAACGGGCAGTCGGCTCGAGCGATCACGCGAGGGCCATCGTGATGGTGAAGATTTTGATGCTGACGGGAGACGCCGGAGAAGCCCAGGAGATCTACTACGCCAAGTTCCGCCTCGAAGAAGAAGGTTGGCAAGTTCACATCGCAACCACGGAGAAGCGAGTCTTCCACTCGGTCGTCCACGACTTCGAGCCGGGTTTCGACACCTACACCGAGAAGCCCGGCTATCGCGTGCAAGCCGACCTGGGGCTCGACGAAGTTGCACCGGCAACGTATCAAGGTCTGGTCCTGCCCGGCGGCCGGGCTCCCGAATATCTGCGGAACCGCCCGAAGGCAGTGTCGATCGTTCGCCATTTCGTCGAGGCGGGCAAGCCGATCGCGGCCAACTGCCACGGTCCGCTGCTTGCTCTTGGCAGCGGGCGACATGAAAGGCAGGAAGATGACCTGTTACCCGGACCTCGAACCTGACCTGCGGATCGCTGGGGGCCGAGTTCGTCAATCAAGAGGTGGTCGTCGATGGCCCCCTGGTGACAGTCCGAGGCTGGCCCGACAATGGGCCCTGGATGAAGGAATTCGTTCAGGTTGTCAAGGCATGAACGATGGAGTCGTCTCAGTGTGAACGAGCCGGAGGACGTCCTCCCTGACCGGTCAGCCGGAGCGAACAACTCGATCATGCCTCCGGACGGCCGACCTTTGATTCCTGATCCAAGGCTCGTGCTTGATTTTGAATCGCCTCATACACCTCACGACGATGCACGGTGACATGCTTCGGTGCTTCGATTCCCAGGCGAACCTTGTCGCCTCGGATCTCGATCACCGTCACCGTGATATTGTCGTTGATGATGATGCTCTCGTTCTTCTTGCGGGAGAGAACCAGCATTGCCGCCCCTCTCTGGTGTCCATCGCGCGCGGCGCGTACCATCCATCGCCGTAAATCGACATCGTTCCCGAACAGACCGTGCTGAGCCACGCCTATCGCTGGCGTTGCGCAGACCGCCTTAATTGAACTGTACATGCTGAAACGAGAGGGTCAAGGGGGACGAGGGAATTTTCATCAACGGCGAAAGTCTCCGAAGCGACGGAATTCACACGGACCGCGACATGTCGATCGTGGTCAATTGCAGGGACTATGGAGAGCCTGTCGATCAGCTCTCGGTCGACGTTGGTGTAGCGGCGATAGAGATGTCCCAAGCCGAGGTCGAAGATTTCTGCTTCGACATCTTCGGTGCTCGTCGGGTGGATGGTCTCTCGCAGCTCCTGGACCAGGAGTTCGATGAACTTGGCCCGGGCGCGCTGGAGATTCTTGCGAAATGCCTCGGGGGTGACTTGCGTGTCGGATCATCTCGCCGAGCTTCGCGGCGATCTCGTCGATCGACGCCTTGGGGAAGTCTCGCCGCAGTTGGAGGACGGTGGCGTAGCGGTTCTTGGGGGTGGAGGCCTGATAGGTTTCCAGCCGGGACCAGACGCGGTTGATCACGGCCTCGCGCCAGACGCGGTCGAAATCCTCATCGGGTCGAGCGGCATCGAGCAGATCGCCGGGCGGCAGTGGCTGAAGCTTCCGCGTTCGGAAATGATCGATGATCAGGCGATGGAGCACGGTCCGCAGGTAATCTCGGAATCGCCCCTTGCTCTTGTCGGCGCCGGCGAGCTTTGCCGGTCAGCAGCTTGGTCCAGAACTCCTGGAGGACCTCGTCAGCCAGATGCTTGTCGCGGACCTTGAGGTGGATGTATCGTGTCACCGCGTCGTGATACCGGCCGACCAGCTCCTCCATCGCCGCCTGGCTCTTGCGGGCCCGGGCGGTGTGGGCGCTGCTGATCGTCGTCCAGCTCGTCGAGATTTCGGTCAGGCGCTCTTCTGCCATCGCTGCCATCCGAGCTTAACGGGGCATGTTCATCCGCCCTGTCGAATACGAACCAATTCGCGGAAGCGATCGACCTGCACCGTCCATGGCACTCTGTTTCACGTGGAACCTCTATCAGATCCGGCAGTTGTCACGTCCCGGAGTATCAGACATCACGATCCAGTTGAGCGATCCGAGTCGACCCAAATACGCCCGGCAGGATTCGAACCTGCGACCGACGGTTTAGAAAACCGTTGCTCTATCCAGCTGAGCTACGGGCGCAACCAGGTCCGTGCATCACGGTGTGGCGGCCTCGCTAAGCCCAGGCTGGCGTCGTCACCCAGTCGAGCTGCGCCCGGCAGGATTCGAACCTGCGGCCTGCGGTTTAGGAAACCGCCGCTCTATCCACCTGAGCTACGAGCGCGATGTCTTACTCTCTTGAGATTCTCAGGCATGGAACGGTTTGCTGTCAACGTGTTTGCGACGGCATCACTGCGTGTAACCGATCATCTTGTACCGGGCACGTTACTGTAGGAACCTGGTCAAAGAAGTGAAGTTTGTCGAGTCGTTGGTTCTCATTCCGAGGAGTTCGGACAAATGGCGGCTGAGACGCGTGTCGCGGTGGTAACCGGCGGGGGCCGGGGTATTGGCCGCGGGATCGCCTTGAGCTTGCGGACCGCGGATTCGCGCTGGTCGATCAATTATCGCACCGACGAGCAAGCCGCGGCGGCGACGTGCCGTGAGGCAGAGCAGCGTGGATCGCCGCGTGCGATCTCGATCGGCGCCGACGTCGCCGACCTGGACGAAGGGCGGCGACTGCTGGACGAGACGATCCAGGCTCATGGCCGTGTCGACCTCTGGGTCAATAACGCCGGGGTTGCCCCTGCGCAGCGGTCGGATCTGCTGGAAACCACAGCCGAGAGCTGGGACCGCGTGCTGGATACCAATCTTCGAGGACCGTTTTTCCTGACCCAGGCCGTTGCCGAAATCGATGGTCGAGCTGATCGCGGCCGGCATCGATCGCTGAGCCGCAAATCGTGTTCATCACTTCGATTTCGAGTACGTTCGCGAGCATCTCACGGCCAGAATACTGCGTGTCGAAGGCGGGGCTTGAGCATGGTCGCTCAGCTCTTCGCCGTTCGGCTGGCCGGGCAGGGGATCCGCGTCTACGAGATCCGTCCCGGTTTGATCGAGACCGCGATGACGCAACCTGTCCGCGAGATCTACGACAACAAAATCGCCGCGGGAATCACGCCGATCCGTCGGTGGGGGACCCCCGATGACGTCGGCCGTGCGGTCGCGGCGATCGCCTCCGGTGCGTTTCCGTATTCCACCGGTGCGGTCTTTGACGTCGACGGTGGTCTGAATCTCCGGATTCTGTGACATAACATATTTTCGGATAGAGTTTTACGATGGGGCGCGTTCGCTTCGACAAATGAGTGGCCTTGGTCAACATCGTCCCAACGCGCTCGGAGACTGTCCTAAGCTTAATGGCTGGGCGTAGAATGAGGGTGTTCCTTTTCCAGCTCGACCAAGTTCTCCGACAGCGTCTGACTTTTCGCGAAGCCGACCCCGAGGCGAAGTCGCGATGGATGAGTCAACTTCGTGGAGTCGAGCGGAGCATGGTTCCGGACTCCGACCAGCGGATCGGCAGCTATCGCATCGTCCAGCCCTGGGAGCAGGGGGATGAGCTCGGTCTTTCGGGCCGTCCACGTTGAGACCGGCAACGAAGTCGCGCTCAAGGTTTTGACCCGCACGCTGGCCCGCAACCCGACGTTGCTGCAGCGATTCCTGCGGGAGGCCAGGAGTGCGGAAACACTTCGAGCATCACAACATCGTGACGATCTACGATCGCGGGATCGATCGCGGGCGTCACTACCTGGTCCTGGAATATGTTGGCGGGGGCGACTTTCACGAGTATATCCAGCGATCGCGGTCCTCTGCCCGCGTCCGAGGCGATTTCGGTTGTCAAGAGCGTCGCTGCCGGGCTGAGGTATGCGGCGAGCCGCGGATTGATCCATCGCGATATCAAGCCGTCCAACATCCTGCGCACGCCAGCGGGACAGGTCAAGATCATCGACCTGGGCCTGGCTCTCCAAAACGAATTTGAGGACGAACGCGTCACCCGGGAAGGAACGACGGTCGGGACAGTCGATTACATGGCCCCCGAGCAGGCGCGCGACAGCCGGGCAACAAGTATCCAGAGCGATATTTACTCGCTCGGCTGCACATTGTACTACTTCCTGACTGGCGTCCCTGCCTATCCGGGCGGTGACATCACCGACAAGCTCACGAGACACGCCAGGTCGCCGATTCCCGATGTATGCGACCTTCGCCATGATGTATCAGCGAGTGTCGCCGCGCTGATCGAGAAAATGATGGCGAAGAAGCCGGAGGATCGGTTCCGGTCTTACGACGAGTTACTCGCCGCGCTTGATGACGTCGCGTCGGGAGGGATGAAAGATCGACCAACGATCGCTCTGGTACCGCTCGACACGGACAACGACATCGTTGATGAGCCACAAGTCGCCACTGCCGATCTGTGGCCCAAGGCGGCGAGTGGAGAGTACGCCACTATCAGGTCCGATCCCGAATATCAGCCAGCATTCACGCTCGCGGAGCTCGCGGGTGAGTTGGAGATCGAGCCAGGCAAGTCACCAATTGCCCGATCTCGGATGGTCGAGCCCCCCACGCCGATTCCGCGGCAGGGGCATGACGTTGTCGAGGAGAATTCAGCGGACGACATCGAGTTATATGAGATTCCATCTCAAGCGCCCTCACGGCCAGCAAACTCGCCGGCGGTATGGATCATCTCCGGTGCGTTCATTGGTATTGCCGTCATCCTGCTAGTGATCGGCATGATTCAGCTTATGGATTCGTCGCCCGTCGGAACTGAGCACGCTGCAATCCGTGCCGACACAGAAGTTCTGTCGGACAGCCCAATCATGGCTGCGTCGCGCATCGATCTGGCTGGAGTTACGAAAAAGAGGGGACTCTCCAATGGCCAATTGATTCGGAGCCCGGCGGAGACGGAATCGAAGGCCCGTGCAGCTGAACCAGCGTGGCTCGAGCCGATCGACGTCGACACCGATTCCGATGTCACCCTTTCTGGCAAGACTGCTGCCTTAACCCTGGCCGGAGCAGAGTTCCTGCCGGATTGGTCGCGATCTCCGATCCCCGATCGGATCGACGGGCCGTTTGTTGCTGTGCGCCGAACTTTTACGGGCAGCGACCCGTTCAAGCTGTCTGCACTCGATCTGGCCCTCGATCAACATCGTGGCGGCACGATCGAGCTGGCGGATGAAGGGCCTTTGTACGTAGACGACCTTCGCGTCGGGGGCGACAACAGGTTGATCCGCGCACGCCCGGGCTATCGGCCGATCGTTCGAGTTGAGGGATCCGGCGTGGAAGCAGTACGGGCTCAGCACGCCGTATTTGTTCTTGATGGCAAAAACCTCACGCTCGACGGGATCGATCTGGTGGTCGACGTCGATGACCTGTCGTCCGAGCAGACCGCATTATTCTCGTGCTCGGCGACCAGTCTGACACTCAGGAACTGCTCAATTACAATCCTCAATCGTCGCGGCACAGCCTCCTTTGCGGTCGTTCGAGCAGTTCCCGGCGCATCGAGTCCCACCCGAATACGGTTTGAAAGGACGCTTGTTAGAGGCTTGTTTTCCTCGGCATTCGAGCTGGCGGGCAGCACTCAGCTCGTGATGAAACAATCGCTCGTGCTGGGTAGTCCTGGTCCGCTGATTCGCGTTAACTCCGGCGGTTCTGCCCAGGAACAGCGGTTATTTTTTCTGGACAGCGTCTTGGTTGGCCCTGGGCCGATCATACAGCGCGAATCGAGTGACCCTGGTCCAGATCCAAAGTCCTTGTTAATCCGTGCATTTGGTACAGTCTTCGCGAGGTTTCACGGTATTGGGGTCGCCAGCGTGATTTCGTCGGCCAGCTCGAATACGCGAGCCGCGAAACAGATTGACTGGGGAGGTGACAACAATCTCTTCGCGGGCTGGAAAGGCTTTTTCGCCTCCGGCAATGATCCCACGGTCACGATAACGGACCTGACGGAGGTTCGTTTCACGTGGAACAACGCCGAGCGGAACAGCCGCGAAATCGTGGTGCCCTGGCATCAGCCGTACGATCTGGCGACCACCACCCCCGTTGAGCTCGAGCCGTTTGTGCCCGGTCGAGAAACGATCTTGCGGCAAGTGGCCCAGCCGCGCTCGGGACTTTTTCAGAAAGCCGTTGGTGAGTACCCCACTCCGGCGATTCCTCAGCCGATCGGTTGGATATCGGCCGGGCTCGGCCCATCCGGAAAACCTTCCGTAGCACCGATCATGCGCACGCAGGTCGAGCGCGTGGGAGAAAGTCGAGGTCAAGCGCCGCGCGGTCGGTGTCAACGTTCGCTGTAACGCCGTCGTCGGCTGTGGTAGAGTTGCCGTTTAGCACCGAAACCCAACCATGGGCCGGTGATCTGGGTGCGTTCTTGCGCGATCAATTGGCGCTGGGAATGAGAAATGTTCGAGTCACCGTGACCGGGTCAGGGCCACATCGCTTCACGCCCGTACGGTTGACACCTGGGCTATGGCTGGAGATCCGCGTCGAGCCACTCGCCACCGCCAAGCCGCCATCATGGTCTCCTCAGCCTAACACGACGGGCCCGGCGCTCATCGAGCTTCGGGAAGGGGCCCTGATTCTGTCCAATCTTGTCCTACGACATGAAGAGACCTCGCGCCTCGAACACTTGATATCTGTCGACCACGGACACCTCGTACTCTCTCGCTGCCAGTTCATCGCTCCGGGGTCTTCTGCTGAGTTTCCAGGCAATCTGATTGCGTTTACGGCGGCTTCCACCCAACATTACCCGAACGAGCCAGGCAGGTCATTATTCTCGCCTTCCGCGGATCGCCCGGTGTGCCGGATACATGAATCGGTGCTGATTACTGGCGGAACGGCGTTGAAGGCAGAGCTTGGTCGGGGTTTGGTTGCGCTGACACAGTGCGCCATTGCAGCCGGTACGAGTGCCGTTGAACTCTTGCCTAGCGCAGTGTCACGACAACGATTCGAAGCCGACCTGATACTGGACCGTTGCACAATGGCATCGGAACGTTCCGTTATCCGGCTCGGTCCGTGGACTGGCAAGGCGCCGGGGCCGGATCGTCCATGGCTGATCACATCGCAGAGTTGTGCGTTTCTTGCCGCGTATGATCGGAAATCCCGGGAGACGGTTTTGCTTCGAGCGGACGCCGATGCGATCGCACGTGGCACGGTTTCCTGGCAGGCGAAGGACGATGCTGTCGATGTCGATTTTTTCATCGCTGCCGCTGACGCACCGCTGCCGTCGAACCGCCCGCGAGACCTTCAGAATCAGTGGATGGATTACTGGGGAAAACCGCATATTTCTGGACGAATGACCGGTCCGCGCGGCGGCAGCGCGCCTTTGATTCGGCTGTGGGAAAGGCTTCGTCCGGGTCGGGTCGAACCGTTCGATCTGATTCTCAATCCCGACCGTGGGATGCTCAACGTAGGAGCCGACCTTGGATGGATCGGACCCAAACCTCGGACGGCTCGTGCTCCTCGAGCACGCGGCTGACCGACTCGTGGCTCCGATGCGGTGCGGCCCATGGATTCGCCACGGGCCTGCTTGATTCGGTCATTGCTTCGTTTGGCCCAAGTCCGCTTCGCGAGTTCGCGACCTGTGCCAACTATGCTCTTGAGCAGAGAACGCCGCGTGCATCCATTGATTCCGGCCCCACTGGAACGTGATAATTCAATGAGCTGTTTCAGAGTCGTTTCAGGGAGGCTTCGACCAACATGGCTGGCCACAAGATTCTCGTCGTGGCGGTCGTCATTCTGTCGCTCGCGGCGAATCGACTACAAGCGCGGCACGGTGGTGGAATGCACGGGTCATCGTGGCATGGCGCACACATGGGAGGTGGGCTTCACGGCGGCAACGGCACTTTCCCAGTGTTTGTGGGTGGGGGTGGCTTTTTCTTTGGCGTTTCTCCCGTATTGGTGATGGGACCAGGAAGTTTCCTGCCCCCGATGACGTGGATGGGCCCGACATTTCTGCCTGCTCGTGCGCCCCTCATGCCGCCGCCTCCACCGGGTTTTCTTGCCCCCAACGGCGGCATCGCCGGGAATAAGGCGAAGGCCAAGCCGAGCGATCCAGCTCGCTCAGGGCAGCTCACTACGCTTGGCGATCGATTGTTTCGAGCCGGTAATCTCAAGAAATCGGAAGAACGGTATCTCCAGGCGATGCGCACAGCGCCCGACATGGCCGCACCGCGTGTCCGGTTGGCTCAGATCGCCCTTGCGAGGGGCCACTACGCCGACGCAGCGACGCGGCTTCGCGAGGCTGAAACCGCCGAGCCCGGCTGGATCGTCAACGCCCCTGATATTCAGACAATCTACGGCGAGCCCACAGAGTTCGCGCAAGTTTGGCGCGGCTTGAGACCTACTTGCAGGCCAATCCCGACGACCGCGATGGATGGCTGGTCTTGGGCGCCCAATTGTTTCTCTCTGGTCGAACGACAAAGGCCGCCGACGTCTTCAAGAGGCTCGACGATCCCAACCGCAAGTCTGACGTAGCGCTGGCGGCATTCCTCGACGCGTCCAACCAGGCTGTGCAGCAGCCGGGCAAGGCCCCCGAACCCGACGAGTCTCCTCGATAATAGGCCCGTCGGTTGAGACAAAAGGGCGGGCACTGACTGGGACTCGCAGGGGCACCAGGTTCTCATTTGCTGATGCGACATGCCTGTCATCGACCGCTATTACGCTGCTGCCTGCCAGACCGATCTGCCTTGTCCTCGTAACCGCGACGAAATCGAACGGCGCGTGGGGCAACTACTGGCGATGGTGGATCGAGCAGTCGTCGGGTATGAGCCGTTTTTTGACATCAAACTGGTGGTTTTCCCGGAGTTTGCCCACGCCGCACCCATTTACGAGACGACTACAGAGCTCATCGACCGACTTGCTGTTCCGATCCCTAACGAACACACCGATCGCTACATCAAAAAGGCGCGGGAGCGATCGGTCTATATTCAGACGGGATCGTTTCTGGAGGTTGATCCCAGATGGCCTCAGGCGTTGTTCAACACGACCTGCCTGATCGGGCCGGATGGGATCCTGAGCCGCTACCGCAAGGTGAATCCATGGCTTCCCTGGGAGGTGCACGCCAGTCCGCATGACCTGGCCGGCTATGACGAGCCCCTGTTTCCTGTGGTTGAGACGGAGATCGGACGTCTGGGGGCGGCGATTTGCTACGACTGGCTCTTCCCGGAAGCGATCCGTGCACTGGCATTGGGAGGCGCTGAGGTATTGATCCGCGTTTCTGCATATATGGACCCTTGGGGGGCGACGCCCCCACTCGATTGGTGGACCCTCTTTAATCGCGCTCGAGCCGTGGAAAACTTTGCTTTCGTCGTGGCTGCGAACCAGGGAGCGAGTGCTGAGAACTATCCTCCTTTCTCCTGGCCGGGCGGCAGCATGATCGTTGATTTCGACGGTCGCATACTTTCTCAGGCCGATCCCGGTCCCGGTGAGAAGATCGTGGTCGGACCGATCGATCTGGCCTCGCTGCGTGCCGAGCGGCTAAGACGCCGCGGTCACGATTTCCTTTCCCACCTGCGGACGGAAGCCTATACTGAACTTTACGCTCGGCCTATCTTTCGACCGGTCGATCGCGGTTAATGTGAAGGCAATACGCCCACCTGCGCGTTCGCCGACGCTCCGATCATTCTATGTCGATTACTTTGTACCGCGCGAGTGCCGAGATCGCCGTATATCCACAATTGATTATTCCACTGGAGAGAGACGATGCGATTACGAAATCGCGCTCGCCACCGACTTGCTTTCACCTTGGGGCTTGGGTTTTTGTTTATGCCGGCATGCCAGACACAAGAACCCGAATCGACAGCGATTCCGGTGCGTCCCGCCGGCATCGAGGTTACTTCCCCGCAGCCGTCACGAGAGCCGCTCAAAAACGAGATTCCGCCAGCCGATTTAACGGACGTGATGACGGCGCACTTCCAGGGATTGGGCCACATGGAGCGATTTGAATATGCCGAAGCCGCGGCAGCCTTTCGCAAGGTCCGCAGTCGCGCACCCGGCTGGATTCCGGGCTCGATCAATCTGGCCATTGCTCTGCTCAATGATAGTGGGGTCCAGGCCGAACAGACCAAGAAAGCAGGGGGGAAGCTGCCTCGAGCAATTTCGACGAAGCCCTCAATCTGCTTGCCGCAGTATTGGAACGAGATCCTGCCAACCCGCACGCTCACTTCTGTCGCGGTATCATTCTCGAGCAGCAAGGACGTCTGGTCGACGCTCATGGCCATTTCAAGCGAGTAACCGAGATTGACCCTAACGACGCGGCCGCCTGGTTTTGGACGGCAAGTACCTTGACAGACCCGAGCGATCCCAATCGGCCAGCGGGTCCCGAGCAGGCCAAAGAGCAAATCGGACTGTTTGAGAAGGCCCTCGAGCTCGATCCATACTTGACCCCCGCGATATACAAGTTGGCGTTTGCTTATGTCTACGCCGGCCAGCAATCCAAACAAAAGGACTTGCTTGCTCGCTGGTCCAAGATTAATCCCGACCGTCCCGGACCGACACCCGGCCCCGGCGATGTGCTTGAGAAAAACTACGGATACATGGGTAAATATGCCTTAGTTGTCAATCCATTTCCCCTCCCCCAGTCAATGGAACTGAGCAAGGAAATCCCGCCGCGCTTTGAAGCGGGTCGACCATTATTAATCACACTACCCGAAGGAGATCGATGGTCCCGGCCAGCGGATTTCAAGGGCTCAGTTGCCGTGATTGGGCGGATTCGCGCTCGCTTTGGAGGGGCCGTCGCCGCGTTCGACGCCAACGAAGACGGCCGGCTCGACCTCTTCCTGGCGTCGGCCGTCGTCAGGCCCGATGGAGCCATTCGCGATGCCCTGCTCGTGAACGTAGGTGACGGCCGGTTCGAGGATGCCTCCGCCCAATTTGGCCTGCCGCAGGATCGCGCCAGTGTCGGCGTTGCCGCCGCCGACTTCGATGCTGACCGGCAGATCGACGTGTTCTTGACAGGCGTTGGCGAAAACCGGCTGTTGCATAATCGGGGCGGCAATTCATTCGAGGACATTTCCAAAACTCTCCCAACGACCGGGCCCAAGGCCTTATCGCTTATGGCTCGCTGGCTCGACCTCGACCAGGACGGCGATCTCGATCTCTATGTCGTCAACTATTGCCTGGCCGAGCACGCCGACCAAGCGTTCGCGGCTTCCGGAGCGACACCGCCCGGCGTGCCCAATGCGGTCTTCCGCAACGATGGTCGACCAGAGCCGGTCGCCGGGCGCCCCGAGCCAACCTGGGCTCCCGTCGCCGTCGTGGCGGAAAACAGCGAATCCAAAAAAGGTCTGTCCATCGCCCTGTCCCCCTGGACTGGCGTCCTGCGCTCGCGGGGGCCAGTCCGCCCACGCTGGGATCGCGTCGCTCGACATCGACAATGACCGTGACCTCGATCTCGTACTCGTCGCCGACAGTGCGCCAGACTCTGGCGATCCTGAATGATCGACTGGGCCAGTTTCACCAGGTCGCGCTTACTGATGTCGCCATCGCCGATCGCGCTTCCGGTCACCCTGCCTCCGGCCTGCTCGTCGTCGATCTGGACGCCGACGGCCGCACCGACCTGGCGGCTCCCAGCGCGGGAGGACCTGTGTACCTCTGGCGCAACAAGACGGAACGCACTACCGCCGCGCAGACCAGGTTGACGTTCGAACCCTGGCCAACCAATGCGACCCGGTGGCGCTCGGCGCAAGCGATCGACCTCGATATTGACGGCCTGCCCGACCTGCTGGGCCTGCCGGCCGCGTCGAGCAAATCCAGCGAACTTGATGTACCAGTCTGGGCTCGCAACGAAAGGGCTCGCCTCTCGACGAAACTGCTTGGTGTTCAGCTTGAAAGCCCAGGCGTCGATGCCTTGATCGCCGTCGATCTGGTCGGCGATCCGCTGCCCGATATCCTGGCCGTCCGCCCAGGCGGTCCCCCTGTCTTGGCCCGAAACCTGGGCAACGGCAGGCACTGGCTGGCCTTCGACCTGGGCGGCCACTGGCGAGTCAAGCCCGAGCTGATGCGAACCAACTCGCACGGAATCGGAACCCGGGTGCTCGTCGAAGGGCAGGGGCTCATGTCACCTATGACCATACGACGCCCGAGTCGGGCCTGGGCCAGTCGATCGCGCCGTTCGTCCTTGGCCTCGGCGAGCACGAGCAAGCCGACCTGATCCACCTGCGCTGGCCCGACGGCGTGATGCAGTGCGAGCTCAATACCACGGCTGATCAGAAGCTCGAGCTGGCCGAGAACAACCGCAAGACCGGCAGCTGCCCGGTCCTTTTCACGTGGAACGGCCGCCGTTTCGTCTGCATCGGCGACTTCCTGGGCGGCGGCGGCCTTGGCTACCTGGTCGCGCCCGGCGTCTACAGCCAGCCCGACCGCGACGAGGCGATCGCCATCACCGACCGATCAGCTGCAGCCCACAGATGGCGTCTTTCGCCTCTCGGTCACCGAGCCGATGGACGAGGTCGCCTATCTCGATCATCTGAGGCTCGACGTCGTCGATCGCCCGCCGGGCGTTTCCGCGACACCCGACGAGCGGTTCGCTCCCGACGGACCCCGACCGACCGGCGAGTTGATCGCCTGGCGAACCGCCATCGAGCCTGTGCGCGCCACCGACCTGGAAGGCCGTGACATGACCGAAACCCTGCGACAGTGGGATCGCCGCACGGTCGACTCGTTCCGCAAGCGCGACGGCTGGATCGGCTACGCCGAGGAACACGGGATCATCCTCGACTTCGGCGACCGGCTCAGCCGCTTCGGTCCGTCCGATCGCTCGTGCTCTGCCTGGCCGGCTGGGTCGAATACCCCTACTCGCAGACCAATTACGCGGCCGCGACGGCCGGGGTCGCCTTCAGCCCCCGGCGATCGAGCGCCGACGCGACGACGGAACTGGCGAAACGATCGAGCCGCACGCCGGCTACCCCGCCGGCATGCCCCGGCTGATGACGCTCGACCTGACCGGCAAGCTCACCGGTCCCAATTGCGTGCTTCGGATCAAGACCAATATGGAGTGTTATTACGATCAGGCGTTCATCGCCGTCGCGCGACCGGGACGCGGAGAAGTCGCTGCGTGTCACGAGCCTGCCGGTGGCTCGCGCTGAACTCGGGCATCGCGGCTACACCCGCGAAATCTCGCCGGACGGCGCGCAGCCATTGATTTACGATTACGATTATGTCGATCCCGCGCCGCTGGCGAGCTTCCCCGGCAAGCTGACCCGCTACGGCGACGTGGCGCCGCTGCTGCGATCCGACGACGATCAGCTCTGCCTGGTTGGGCCTGGCGACGAGGTGAGATCGAGTTTCAGGCGTCGGAACTGCCGCCGTTGCCGCCGGGCTGGACGCGCAGCTATGTGCTGCGAAGTATCGGGTATTGCAAGGACGCCGACCCGTTCACGGCCACCAGCGATACGATCGAGCCGCTCCCGTGGCGGACGATGCCGGCGTTCCCGTTCGGTGCCGGCGTCAAGCGGCCGAATGATCCTGCGTCTAATACGTATCTGCGCACATACCAGACTCGGCCCGCCGGCGGAGGCAATTAGCCGACGCTCGGATGTGACAGGCTAGAGATTTTCGACCGCCTGGGCTTTCATGGCGTCCTCTGGATCGGCATCTTGGCGGCGTTTTCGCTCCATGTCGGGATCAGGGCTTCGAGACTGCTCCGGATCGCTCGGGCAGCTTCCTGTCGCGATGGGGCGTGAGCCGGTCGAGTCGCAGGGCTTCTGTCGCTTCATCGACCGCGTCCTGATACATGCTGATCTCGGCGCTCGCTCGGCTAGCCGCGCATG
Organism: uncultured Isosphaeraceae bacterium; assembly: GCA_963850935.1. Classification (GTDB taxonomy): domain Bacteria; phylum Planctomycetota; class Planctomycetia; order Isosphaerales; family Isosphaeraceae; genus CAWFRS01. Next base: position 33,170 of record CAWKNT010000044.1, on the reverse strand, counting down.
CAGCTCGGTATTCGTCGGATTCAGCAGCGACGCCGTCCGCGTCGATTTGACGATCTCGCCGCGCAAGCGCAAGAGTTCGAGTGGCTGGAGCTTCGAGCCGGCGAATTTGAGCATCTGGTGAATCACGCGTGCTCGCTCGTCGTGCATGCTCCAGGCATCGGGATTGCGAGGCGGAGTAACGGCCATCTGATACAGAAATGGGATCGTCTTCATGCTCCAGCGCGTCTCTCGGTCATCGACGACGGCACCTTGCTGCAGCCACACGCGATAATGCAAATTCGCCAGCTCGCCAAAGGCGCGGGCAGAATATCGGTCCGCCGCAATGGCATCTTGTACGCCTCGTCGGCGCGATCAAAGTCGGGCGGAAGATGACTGACCGCGGCCTGGGCTTGGGCGATGGCGGCTTCGGATCGCCAGAACGGCGCGACCAGGCCGACGAACGTGCCCAGAAGCGCGGCCCACCCCACGGCCAGGACGAAAGGTGGAACACGGCTCTCGTACTCACGTAGCCGGCCGCACGACCGGTCGTCGCGCAGATTCAGGCCGAGCGCCAGCATCGACCAGAGGCAGAGCGCAACCGTGGGGTACCCGATTCCGCCGGCGGCCAGCAAGTTGATCACGACCGCGACAACCGCCGCCCCGAGAGCCGCAGCCGGGATTGGCAGCCGTTGCCAGAAGGGCATGCCCAGCATTAACGCGGCCAGCCAGCTCATTCCCAGGATCAGCCAGCGCTAGAACATTTCGCCTCGAACGGATTCAACTGGCCCAAGACCACGACCAGCGCCCAGCCGCCGACGCCCATCAAACCGACAAGCCAGGCCGTGCGGCTTGCTCGATCGTCGAGTTCACGGTGCTCGTCGGTTCGCTCAAGCTGATCGACCGTTGCGTCGCGTCCTGAATCGCGCCGTCGTCGGCGATCGGTCGAGCTTGGACCCTCGCTTTCTTCCACCAGCCGAGACGGCCAAAGATTTCCCAGAGGCCCCATGCCAGCGCGCCGCCAGAGCGCGAGCAGAGCCCAGAAGCCGGCCGTCGCCCAGACTTCGAGAAACAGGTTGTGCGGGTCGAGAATCTCTTCGCTCGACTCCGGCAGCTTGTACTTGAGGTAGGGCCCGCCAAAATTGCCCGGCCCGACTCCCCACCAGAAAAACGGCGAGCTCACAGGCCTGCTATCAAGCTCGTCGCTCCCCCCGAGATCACGCCCCATGCCCTTGCCAGTACTCCCAGCGATAACGCAGCGACATCGTCGACTGCGTCAAGACCTCGCGATCGAGCAGGCGGGTGGCGAGCCCGGCCAGCACCGAGCGCCGTGACAAGCCGCCAGTCCACCCAAGCCTGTGCCAGCAGCACACGAACTGGGATGTCGCGCCGCGCATGCCAGGCCAGAAGATCATGGCGACCAACAGCCCGAGCCAGGCACTCCGGCTCTTGGTCAAGATCAGGCAGACCAAGAGAACGAGAATCGACCGGAGCCGCCATGGCCAGCGCCGCCCACCGCGATCCCGGCTGCATCGCGGCGCACCAGGTTTTGAAGACGCACCGCCAGCGCGAGCACGAGCGGACCGACGATGAACCCGCCAGCGAATTGGCCAGGCCAAAGTCGAGAAGAGCTCGGTCGAGACACAGCAGCGGTTCCTCAGCAGCTCCTCGCCGCGTCCGCCGGGCTCGATTCCTAGCTGTCTGCAGGATCAGCCTGGGGATTGCGCTGAATACGCCGCCCGGATCAGCGGCAGCTCGACCGTCGACCTGATACAGACCATAAACCGAGACGGCGAACGCCGTCGCCACCATGCACGCCGGCCAGGGCCGACGACTCGTCGCGCGTTCTCGGCAAGTTGCGCAACAGAGGTAAACCAAGCCGAGGGCGACCCACTCCCATGCCAGGTTGATCGCCGGCCGGCGATCGAGCGCGTGGATGCACTCGCCGCGACCAGGACCATGAGCCCGACGACCAGCGCGTCGGTCCACGACCAGCGGAAGCGAAAGCGGCCGCCGACCAGCGCCGACGGCCAGCGCCAGCCCGAACGACGATGAAGACGACGAACACCCAGTACAAGCCCGCGCCGGCCCCTTCCTTCAGGTCCGGCTCGCTGGGCCAGAACGCGCGTGCGGTCACCAGCGCGGCCGTCAGGCCCAGGGCGATCCGGCGCACGCGCTCGCTCAGTCTCGGCCGCTTCTTGCCGCGATCTTGGTCGTCGCTATTCAGTCGACCAGCGTGCCGGCGCTGGTCTCGCGTCCGACTTTGCGACGGCCTCGGCTGGGGAGGAACCGAGGATTTCGCGCCTCGTCTGGCCATTTGCTTGCTCCGAACGGCTCGCCGACAGTTCCAGAATGGCCACGACCCCCAGCAAGCAACAGGTCTGGGCCATGACCACGCACGCTCCCAGCCCGTCGAGCCGGTGCAAGAGCAACGCGCCCAGACCGCCCGCCAAGGTCACCAGATCAATCGTCCAGACCGCCTGCGGCAGGCGTCAAGCCGCGCGCCACCAGCCGGTGCGAGAAATGGCGGCGATCGCCCATGAACGGACTGCGGCCCTCGCGCATCCGGATCAAGATCACCGATATCATGTCATAAAGCGGCACGGCCATGACCAGCAGCGGCGCGAGCACGCCATAGGGCGAATAACCGCCCCCGCGCTCGTCGCGCGTGAACGTGCCGACCACCGTCAGCGCACCCAGCAGAAACCCCAGGAAATTACTGCCCGCATCGCCCATGAAGAGCCGCGCCGGCGCAGTGGTTGTGCACCAGGAAGCCCGCCAGTGCCCCCACCACCACCAGCAGAACCGCCGGCGCGAACAGGCTGCCGACCGCGACCTGGGCCCCGCAGAACAAGACCGCGGCGATCAGGCCGACGCTCGCCGCCAGCCCGTCCATGTTGTCCAGCATATTGAACGCATTGGTCAAACCCACGATCCAGAAGCACCGTCACCGTCCCGCCCAAGAGCAGGATGGGTGAACGGCCCGAACAGCGTGACCCGCATCCCGCTGGCGGCGAGCCAGCACGGCACAGGCGAACTGAATGCCAAGCCGGAGCCGCCAGTCGAGGTTCTTGAGATCGTCCACCAGCCCCATCACCATGATCACGGTGGCCAGGGCGAGAATCCACGAAGCTCGCCCGATCGCGTAGACGATGCCACCGACATGACGCGCCGAGCGGCTCGGGAAGGCTCGGTCCGGCCCGCAGCGCGAACACCGCCAGCAGGCCCATCGCCGAGAATGCCCACGGTCGTCAGCCAGATCGCCACGCCGCCACCCAGCGGCGTCGGCGCTGATGCCCCTTGTGTCCGCCCGGCCGATCGACGAATCCCCACCGCGGCGCATATCGCCGCACGACGGAACAAAGGCCCGCGCTGAGCCACGAACGCCAGCGCGACCAGGCCCAGCGCCACACCCAACAAAAACCGCTGTGTCTTCGAGGCTCATCGTCCGATCGATTCTGCACATGACTGTCACGATGACATCGCCTGATCGGCTCGTTTGATCCGGTGCCGGCGATGCCACCAGCCGATCGACACGCAGGCGAGGAAAAGCGCGATCGACCAGACCGAAGACCAGTGCGATCGTCGACCCACTCGACAGGCCGGTCGGGCGGCCACCGTGCACTGCTACCGCCGCGGACGACGACCAGAATCACGAACGGGCCGCCGAACGACGCACACGGTCATCGCGCCCAAGAGCACATAGGGCAAGCGGGGCAGCGGTTGCCTTGCACTCATGACTCCCCTTCGCGGCCGCGCGGGCCTGCCGCCGCTCTGCGCAAAACGCATCGTGCCGCTCGCGCGCCGCGGTGACCTCGGCGATGATCGACTCGGCGCGCCGTGCCGCCGGGATCTGCTTGGCTGCCGGCTGGTTGCGCCACTTGATCTCGATCGTGCCGTCCTTCAGCCCTCGCTCGCCGACCACGACCCGAAGCGGAATGCCGATCAAGTCGGCGTCCTTGAACTTCACGCCCGGCCGCTGGTCGCGGTCGTCGATCAAGACGTCGAGCCCGGCCGCCGTCAACGCTTTCTCGAGCGCGATCGCCTGCTCGATCACGGCCGCGTTCTGGACCTGGAGCGGCACGACCACCACTTGATAAGGAGCCAGCGCCAGCGGCCAGATGATGCCGTTGGCGTCATGGGCCGCCTCGACCGCACCGGCGACGATCCGGTTGATGCCGATGCCGTAGCAACCCATGATCGCGTGAGGACCTCGTTCCCCTTCTCGTCGAGGTAAGTCGCCCCCATCGACTTGGAATACTTGGTGCCGAGCTTGAAGACGTGGCCGATCTCCAGGCCCGCGGTGATCTGGAGTGCCTTCCCGCAGCGCGGGCACGGGATCGCCGGCGTCGGCGTTCCGCACGTCGTGAACGCTGCTCCAGCGGAAAGTCGCGCCCCGGCACGACCCCCTTCAAGTGCACGTCGACCGCGTTGCCCCCGACGACGACCGTCGGCATCGCGGCGATCGCCCGGTCGATCACCAGCGGAATCTTGATCGCCGACGGGCCCCAGAAAACCCATGGGAGCACCCGTCGCCTTCTCGATCGTGGCCGCGTCGGCCGGCACGAGTACCGGTCGCTCCGATCACCCGGCGGAGCTTGGCCTCGTTGAGCTCGTGATCGCCGCGCACGAGTGCGGCCACCGGCTTGCCGTCGGCCAGATAGACGAGCAGCTTTCGCCGAGGTTGTCTCGTCGACCTCCGAGAAACTCGCAGACGTCGCGGATCGTTCGCTTGTTGGGCGTCGGGACGGCCTGGTAGGGGGGTGCTTCCGCGGGCATGTCCAGCAGTCGCTTTTTCGTGCGGCACCGATCTCGGCTCGTTCCTGGTTGGCCGCGTAGCCGCAGGCAACGCACTGGATGACCTTGTCTTCGCCGGTGGAGCAGGGGACCATGAACTCGTGGGACGAGTCGCCGCCGATCGGCCCGCTCTCGGCCTCGACGATCACGTAAGGCACTCCGCAGCGGTCGAAGATCCGGCAATACGCCTCATACATCGCGTCGTAGCTCTGGTTGAGCTGGGCGAGGTCGGCGTCGATGCTATAGGCGTCTTTCATGATGAATTCGCGGGTCCGGACGATTCCGAACCGCGGCCGCGGCTCATCGCGAAACTTGGTCTGGATCTGGTAGAGCGTGATCGGCAACTGCTTGTACGACCGGATCAGGTCGCGGACCATGTCGGTGATGACTTCTTCGTGCGTCGGCCCGAGCGCCATCTGATGGCCGCCGCTGATGGTCAGCTTCATCAGCAAATCGCCGTAGGCCTCGTATCGTCCCGACTCTTTCCAGAGCTCGACCGGCTGGAGCGCGGGCATCAACAGCTCGATCGCCCCGGCGGCGTCCATCTCCTCGCGGACGATCTCGATCACCTTCTGGATGCACCCGCAGCCCCAGGGGCATGTAGGTATAGGCCCCCGCGCCGAGCTGGCGGATCATGCCCGCGCGCAGGAGCAGCACGTGACTGGGCGCCACGGCGTCGGCCGGTGTTTCCTTCAACGTCGGAATCAGGGCATGCGACCAGCGCACCAGATCAGACCTCCTGCTGTAGACAAGAATTCATCGAACTGGGCCGAAACGCGCTTCGACCCGCTTGGCCCTTCGACGGGAAACCTCCAACTTAACACATTCAATGCGGATCGCGCAGACAAGTCGCCCACACTGAGCCGACAAACCCAAACGCATCGACACACGATCGCACCTACCGAACGCCATAAAATCTGTATTTGCCACAAAAAAATTCCAGCCGATCACCAACTGTCAACTAAGCTATAGATCAAGGACCAAAGACTAATGTCGAAGGGCCAAGGACTGACGTCGAAGGGCCAAGGACTGATGTCGAACGACAAAGGTCCGCGGACAAAGGACTCCCTGTTTTACTAAATACATCGCAGCCCGTCGCGCCTGGAGCTCGGCATCGGTGAGCCGATCGAGTGCGGCTCGATCCATGGGCACAAGCAGCTTGGCTATCGCCGCGGTTGTCAGCCGTGGTGGTGCTTGCGGGGCGCTCGGGACTCTTGGTTCGTCGTTTTGGGGATCGCGATCGTCGGAATTCGCTAGCTCGTTCACGTGGCTCGACCCGCCGTTGAGATTCACCCTATCGAGAATTTCGCTGTCTGCGCTGCCCTCAACGCGCACCGCCGGGCTGGTGGCAGGTTCTTCATTTTGAAGATTCTGCGGCTCTTCGGGTGCGTCGTCGGGTTTGTTTCGCTGATGTTGGCCTGAGTCATCACATTGGCTGGCATGACAAGTTGGCGGATTGACGGCCTCGGGCTGGCTTGGAACGCAATCCGCTGGGGTGAAGGGATGGGAACCGGGAGCATCCCCATCCGGGCAAGGTCCCCAGCCAGCCGGGCCGTCCGGCACGGCAATGGCTTCGTTTCGCAAAATGGATTCGTCACCGCAACCCATTTCCAAACAACGACTTACGATCGCCATTTCTCTCTCAGAATGGGTTTCCGCATGTTCGGCCAGAGTCTCGGAAACCGCCGAAACGCCCGACCGCAGGTCTCCCGCATTCAGGGAAGGTTGCTCGTGTTGGCCGTGGTCACGACCGTAGGTCTCCGATACGCCTCGCTCGTCCGTGGGCGTCGCGCGATCAACGCTCGATTCCCGAACTGGAAACGTGCAATCGTCGGTTTCGGTGGGGTCGGAGACCCGCGCCGAACAAATGATTGGTGCTGGGCACGGTTCTACGTCTTCTTGTGCGAGTGACTCCTGATCAGTCCGGCCAACCGACCGCATTTCTCCCGTATCCGGGGCAGTCGTGATACCGGCATCCGAAACGAGCTCCGCGAATTCCTCGGTCCCGAGCTCTTTCGCCAACTCGACAAAGTCCAACTCGCCCGATGCAGACGCCTGGCGTACCTTGAGGAATGTGTCGATCCTGCGATTGATCAACCGCTCGTACGACAGGATATAGCGTCTTCCCCGGTCGCCTTCCGTGCCGGTCTCGAATGCCAGCCGGGCAGGCGCCTCGGCTTGATCGGCGTCGGCGATCTGCTGCAGCATGGCCCGGATCCGGCCAATCCGGCCCAGCTCCTGATCCACAACAGCAAGCAACCGCTGCCGCGCTTCGGCTTCATTTGCCGGAGCCAGCTTGTCGAGCGGCATCCGCGCAAGCGCTTCTTGGAACGGCTCGCTCAACCGTGTGATGCCCGCCGCGATTCGCGATAGTCGCTCATCCCGATTCATGGCGTTTATCGACTCGGCCAACGCCGGCTTCTGGCCCGAATCTGGCGTTGGCTCACGCTCAGACTCAGGCAGCAGAGCCATGCTGGCGAGAACGAGCAGGGCCACTTGATAATCATCCTTGACCTCGAGCGCCGTCTTGCCCAAAAGCCGTACCAACTTCCAGACGTTGTTCATGACCCACTGGCCCGGGATTTCAAGCCGGAATCGTAGATCACGCCAGCAGTTGAGCAGCCAGTCGCAACCGGCGACCGTCGCCTCCAGCTTCAAAAGCAACCGCGCAGGGTGATGGGGATCGCCCGGCACATCGGCCAGCGGAAATTTGCCCAGGCCCCCTTTGGCCTTGGCCTCTCTTTCCTGAATTCCGACCGGCAACGGAAACGCTGGCTGATACAGCAAATGCTGGCCCAGCTTGATCGCATCCTCCCGGTCTTTGCGCTGTCGATTGGCCTGCCCGTGGCGGAGCCGCCAATTGATCCGCGCAGGCAGCGAACTCGGCGCGGTCGGCCTTCCACAGATCCCCGGCGAGCCGCTCGATGGCGACTCCCTCCAAACTATTGCGAGACTGCAAGTCGTCCTGCAAATATTGCAGCCGGCCCAGGAACGCCTTGCTATCATCGCCCGGGAGCAAGACGGTCTGCGCGGTCATGCCATGCTTGAGCGCATTGAACCGCGACCGAGATTTTCCCTCATCAGATTTTGGCCCGCAGCTTTTCTGCGCATTGCGGCGATTTGCCTCTACTTGCGCTGACGAAACGTTCTTCTTGGTTTTCGGTTTAGGCCTTTTCGCGGCCTCTGTCGCGGCCTTCGTGGCAGTGGCGCACATCGCGGCTCTCTCCCCCCCTGTGAGATTTCCGGTTGCTTCAAGTCGCGTCGTTGCGACACACGGCAAGAGCGGGCCGAAGAGTCTGCGTCTTTGCCGGACTCTTCCCTGTTTGCGTATCTCATGCAATATATATCATCTGCACAATAGGGATGCAAATTGCTTGACGATGATTTTCGGGCGGATTTCCGCATCCGTTTTGGCAATCGAGTGCTGAACCAATCAATTCATTGAAGCACCACGTGCATTATGGTGCCGATCCGGGATGAGAGTGGCGGATCCGAGCTACTGATTTGTGCAATTGGGGCAATGTTGGTGCTAGGAAGTTGAGATCGGGTGATTGGCGAGGTGACGCTTGCGCCATGTACGATCTCCACTCGGTGCAAATGATCGCGGAAACTGACGATCTCACGCAAAGCCGCAGACAGCGCAAAAAAATGGAGTTACGATCAACTCGTGGCGAGATTTGAAATGCAGACCGGAGGCGCAGAAGTTGACCTCATGACGACAGCCGCCAAGGTTCCCCGCCCGGCCCGCATCTCGAGGGCTTCCACCCGATACGCACGTCATCATCGGCGACGTGACGTGGGAGTTCTACGACCGTTTTTCGGACCCAGTCCGGAAAGGGGAGAATTGCCGTGTCGCCTTCGATGGCAAAGACGTCGAGATCATGGGCATTGGGCCGTTGCACGATTGGATCTTATCGCTCTTGACCGTCTTCGTTGAGATCGTCTCCGAGGACCTGAAGATCGAGTGCATCCCGATGGGGTCGACTACTTGGAAACGTGAGCAAATCAAGCGAGGCATCGAGTCGGACCAGTGCTACTACTTCGACCTGGCCAAGATGGAGGTGGCAGGTCGTGCGGCTGCCAATCTCTCCGACAAAGTAGCGGACTATCCCAACCCGGATCTCGCGGAGTCGAGTTCGGAATTTCGCCGTCGAAGATCGACAGGCCTGGCATTTACGCGGCCCTGAAGGTGCAAGAGTTTTGGCACGTCCGCGAAGGCAAGGCATCGATCGAAAAGCTCACACCGAAAGGCACCTATACGCCGATCGCATCGTCCAGATTCCCTCCTGCTGTCCGAAGACGTCGCCAAGTGGATTTTTAAAGAGGAATCCAAGTCTCGCCTTGCCTGGAAAGAGCGGCTCCGAGAGTGGCTCCGGGCTGAGTTCTGTTAGAATTACCGCGGCATACCGGGTCGCACTTCAAAGCTAGGCCGGCCACTTCCATCGGCTGGGGGCATTGGTTTTGGGTCTTTTCGCGAGCTTCTTTGCGGGCTACGATTGAACCGCGAAACGACTGCTGGTTTTTTCTCGAAGAAGAGAGCGGAACAATGGCTGTCGCTGGGCGCAAGCACCGGTGGGCTACTTTCCTACTCACCGCCGCAATCGCTTCGGTTGTAACCATCACGGTTGTCGCGATCTGGATGCTGCTGCGTGCCGCTCCGGCCCCCGCTGAAATTATAGCTGATACCCGAATTGGCCCAGGTGGTGTCGGTGGCTAATGTCCAACTATGCGTCGAGAAACACTCTGTGGCCGACTGCTCCGTGTGGGAGCTCGATAGGACCTTTGGGTGGACTGACGGCGAGCCCACATGCGTTGCCTTTTCGCCGGACGGCTCCGTGGTCGCCGTTGGGCTCGGCTCTCATGCTTCCCTGCTTATGGCGTGGTTCCTCTGGAATCCCGCGGAGACAACTATCGTACAGCTTTGGAACGTGAGAACCGGGGATTCGAAAATTAGGATCGCTGACCCGAGTAACCGAGCGAGAGCGATGGCGTTTTACCCCGAGGGGACGTCTCTGGCCTTAGTAGATCGGAAACAGATTTCGGTCTTCAACGCCGAGACCGGGTAGCTTTATACAGGCAATTCCCGCGTGGGGCTCCGCGATCGCTATAAATCGACGACAGCGATTTCTGGCAACCTCATCCGGCGGATGTTTCTGGCTGCTCGATGGCTCGCAGAAGCCTTCTTTCCTCAGAGGCCTCATGGAGAACCCAGCGTTCTCCCCTGATGGAAAGTACCTTTTCGTGAACAGCCAATTATTTGTACTCGAAACGGGAGAACAGATCGGGGACTTTGGGCAGAACGTGGGTTCTTTCAGTCATGACAGCCGCTTCTTGGCAACTGGGATCGCGGTGTGGAACCTTGACCACGGCCAACTTGTCTGGGAACAGCCTCCCATCGTTAGCCGGTACTTAGTCTCGATAAGTGGACTGGCCTTCAGCCCCGATGACCGTTTTTTCTGGTCATGTCGACGCAGGAAGGCGAGCTAAGAATTTCGGATGCTGGCAATGGAAGAGTCGTGAATAGCTTCTATCCCCACGGCCACGTCGTGGGTATGGCGTTGTCTCCCGATGGAAGGGCGATGGTCACGATTGGCGACGGCGATCCGATCAAGTTGTGGCGGGCCGCTCTTCGATCGGCTAGCTAGAGCAGCTTGTGTCGGAGAGAGCTCGAGGCGAAAGGCACTGGCTGATGACCGACAGGCAAACGATTGAGATGGCGCTAACCAAGGTCAATGAACTGGAAAAACGCATTCGGATGCTATCAAGAGTAGCGGCTGCTCTGGGGCTCGGTTGCTTTTTCCTTCTCCTTGGGATGGCTCTGGTCGTCGCGAATTCGAGCTCAAAGCTTCAGTCGCGACATCAACCGGATCGAGCAATCGATCGTCGCCGGGAAGCCGTTTCCGGCTGAGGTCATCGAGGCAAGGGTTTTCCGTGTTCGCGATAGCAACTCCAGGTTGAGCAGAATTTGCGATTCGGCCTAATGGCGGAGTCGAGTTAGTTCTTCAGGATGAAAAAGAACAACCGCGGCTGTCGATGAGCGTCGGAGGAAAAGGGACGACCAAACTCAGGTTTCTATGATCCTGGCGAAAAAATGCGCATGCAGATGGTGCTTGATCAAGACGGGCGCATGGGCCAAACCGTTCAGGACAGAAACAGCGGGGCAGGATACTCGACGGCCATTTCGATCGACGGTTCGGTCTACCTGTCGCTCTGTGCGACCGACGGAAAAGGAAGGGTTGGGATGCACGGTTTCCCCAAACGGGACTGGAACACTCGCACTTCAGCACAAGGACGGGAATCCACAGATGGCGTTCAAGGTAAGCCCCGATGGGAGCCTATTCCATTGGTTTTTTGACAAGAGAGCCGTGAAGAGAATCCAGACTACGCTCATGCCGGACGGCAATGTGGGACAAAGGTTTTCACACCACCGATGGCAATGGGTCCGCATCACCCGCGGTGCTTCCGGATGGTTCAATTGGCCACGAAATTAAGCGGCAAGGACGGCAAGAACCAGATCGTTCTCATGGTCAACGGACAGAACAATTTGGTTCTTGGAGTTATGGAGAACGGGGAGCCCCATGCGTTGTATAACTCGAGTCGGCGAGCCGCCGATCTTGTCGCCGGTCAGCTCGCGATCGGCGATCCTATCACCTGCCATCTCGCTGGCCAGAACGGGCGCCGGACTGGGGCGGTGCCGGGTCGTTTCTTCTTGCGGCGTCTCGTTCCGGCGCCGCCAGGTTAAGCGGCGCCACGTCGGCTTTTGCTTGACGGTGCGCCGCCGCCCCCGGCTCAAGCACGAGCAGCTCAGCGACGATGGCGATCGCCGTTGTACACGACACGTACCTTAAAACGACATCGTGCGACGGCGCGACTCGGCGGTGACGTCGGCGAGCGGGGTTTTCGAGCCAGGGGAGACTTAAACGCCGATTTTCGCGGACGCTTAACTTGCCTATTCGACACCCAATTTTCTCCGCGGTCCGGCCAATTTTTCCCGGTTTTTTCAGCAATTGAGCGGCGCGACTTGGGTGCCGTTTAGGCAAGCTCGTTCCAATTTGTGCCCCTTCTGCGCCACTTTTCCTCCACCTCATTCCGCCCGTGCCTCAGCGGAAACCCCTTCATTTCGGGCTTTGCGCCCACAACATCCTTCCGTTACGCCTGGGACCAAACAGCTCCCAGGATGTCCCTCGGGGCTGCCAACTTGCCTAATTGGGACCCAACTCCAATGGCCCGCTCCCAGGAACTCGCGCACCTATTCCGGCAACCTGATTCACCGGTCCAGCGGCGCTACGAGATCTGCCGCGCCTATTTTTACGAATCCACACCCGCCGATGAGATCGCCAAACGGTTTCATCTTCACTCCTGCTCGGTACGAGCCATCGTCCGCGACTTCGCTCGCGACCCAGACGTCAACTCGCTTTTCACGGCTACCACGCCTGGCCCCAAGGCGTCCCCGAAGCGCGATGCTATTTGCGAGCGAGCCTGTGAGCTTCGCCGCAGAGGAGCCACCTTGGCCGATATTCGTGCCCTCCTCCGGCAGGACGGATTTGATGTCAGCGAATCTTATCTCTTTCGCGTCCTGCGCCGCGCAGGCGTAGCCACGACGCGCCAACATCATCCGACATCGCAACCGGGAGAATACGCCAACGACGATTCCGTCGTGCCGGACATCGCCGACGTCCGGGAACTGGTGCTCGAGGACGGACGGCAATTTCCTACAAAAGTCGCCGGCCTCTTTCTGTTCTTTCCCCTGTTGCTGGATCTGGATCTGCCTCATGCCGTCAGCACCGCGCAGCTGCCTGGCTCGAAGCAGATCCCGCCACTACAGGCACTGCTCGCATTGTTGGCTCCGAAGCTGATCGGCAAGCGGCGTATCAGTCACATCTCCGACTTGTGTACCGACGAGGGAGCCGGGTTGTTCGCGGGCCTCAACGTGCTTCCCAAGACAACCTACGCGACTGACTATTCTTATAAGACCGAGCGGGCCATGGCCGACCGGCTCATCGCCGCCGTGATCGCCAAAATACCGCTGGGCGACCCTCCCTTAAGCTTCAACCTCGACTTCCACGCAGTTCCCTTTCGCGGCGACCAGCCCGATCTGGAGAACCATTGGGTACCGACGCGAAACCGGGCTCTTCCCTCGGTGATGGCGTTCGTGGCACAAGCCGCTGGCCGACGCGTGATCTGTTATGCAACCGCCAACATCCTTCGAGACGAGGCTGATCGCATGGTCCCCAAGTTCGCCGACTACTGGAAAGAACAAACAGGACACTACCCGGCGCGTTTACTATTCGACTCGCGTGCGACCACTTACGCCGGCCTGAATCAATTGACGCGACGCCGGGTTGGTTTCATCACCATTCGCCGACGCGGGTCGGGCATGCTGGCACGCGGAACGATTGCCCGCGGACCGCTGGCAGCATTGCCAGATCACTCAAGCCAAGGGGAAGCGCCGCCAAATCCAGTATGTCGATGAATGGGTCCAGCTCGACGGTTACGACGGCACTGCGCGGCAACTGATCGTGACGGGGTTGGGGCACGAGTCTCCGACCTTTTTCTTGACCAACGACCTGCCGCAACGGCAAACCGCCCGCGAAGTCATCCAAACCTACGCCAGCAGAAATCACGTGGAGAACATGCTTGGGGAACAGATCAGTTTCTTTCATCTCGACTGCTTATGCAGTGACGTTCGCCTGAACGTAGATTTTGACCTGACCCTGACGGTGCTCGCGGACCTTCTGTACCGCAATTTGGCGGAACGACTCAAGGGATTCAGCCGGACTGGCCCGTCAAAGCTGTATCGGAAGTTCGTCGACACTTCGGGTGCCATCGAGATCACCGAGAAAGTGGTGATCGTTCGTCTGAGCAAGCGAGCCCACAACCCTCTGTTAAAAGAGGCAGGCCTGACCGAGCCGACGCAGCCCGTGCCTTGGCTGAGAGGACGGTCGGTGCGTTTGGTGTGCCCTTGAAGTCCGAATATCAGGAGTTACTCACACATTCATGCAGAAATATTACTGCACGCATCCATGCGTGCTACTTGGGTGTCAATTAGGCAAGTTAAGCGTCTGCGAAAATCGGCGTTAACGTAAGGAATCTCGAGCCGAGCTGCGAGGAACTTCGGAACATTATCGCGAGGGTCAGAGCCGCTCGAGCCGGGCCCCGAGCCGTTCAAGGGGCTCTGCAAGGTTGATCCGGAGGTGCTCAAGGAACCCGAGGTTGAGCAAGTGCTGCGCAAATGCACCACGGACCATGTTGCCGACGCGGGCGGCGAGCGTGACGACGACGTCGTCGTCGCCAGTATTGGATTCTGCGGCGGTCCCGTCGCAGATCGGGAGCGCGACTTCGTCGGTGCCGGCGGCCTTCCTCAACCTTGACGACGTCGATTGTCCAAGCGGCGCGGCGGCTGCTGGCTCAAGGTGATGATCGTCAACTTCGTTCGGTTCAACTGCGATCCGGCTACCGCCGTTCCCGAGTCGGTAATTCGACCTATTCCGGTGATTGGCCGGGCTGATCGTCGCATTATGGACGGTTTGACGGGCCTGACGTCGATGGGTTCGCTGACGGCCCATTCGACGTCGGCCCGCGATTCGGCGGTGAAACAACGAGCCCTTTGGAGGATCGATCGATGCAGTTCGAATCGTGGGAAGATGTTGTCAACAAAGCCAAGGCCAAGACGGTCGACGAGTCTTCCAATGTTGTCCTGGGCCCCGATCCCGTTCCATCGACGGTTGGGCCAGCTCGATCGGGCCTGGCATGGAAGGTCTCAGCGATCGCTCTGATCGTCCTGGTTGCCTTCGTCCTGAGCCTTCTTGTGTCGTCTGTCTTCACCGTTGGGCCACGCGTTCGTCCTTCAGTTGGCCTTCAGGCGAGTTCGACGACTCCCCAACTTGGTGGGGTCTCCCGAACAGCGTCTGCTCCTCCCTACACGATCCTCAAGTTCGAAGGCGATCACGTGAAGGACATCTTCTTTGCCCGGCTCCGAGAGAAGGTGACAAAGGACGTGCTCCCGGGCCTCGCCCACGACGTCCGCCGAGGGGGATCGCCCGGGAAGAAAAGGACAGTTGTCTGGTTCTACCTTCCGCAGGTCGATGCGTTCAAGGGAGGTCCGTTTGGTCCGCCGTGGGCGTTGGCCGACTTCGACCCCGATCTGAAGATCGAAGTATACGGCCTCAATGCCGAGCAGGAGGCCGAGTTGGCAGCCAGTCCCATCCCGCCGGGCCGCGACGTTATAGGGGGCGGTGGATCGAGGACTGCAACGGCGGAGAGGGCCTGTACACGATCTATCGCAACGATGGCGTGCTGCATCTCGAGACGACGGGTGGTCGCCCTGGTGGTGGCCTCATCACGGAACTGGTCGAGGTGAAGTACCCAACCGGCCAGCGGTTCGAGCGGAAAAAGGTCTCCAGGGCAGGAGACCATTGCCTGATCAACCGCAAGGGTGATCTCGAACTACGAGACAAACAGGGGTTGATTTCGGTGTGTAAGAAGGTCCAGTGAGTGGCTGTCGCCAAAATCATAGCGCTGATCCGCGTGGTTAGCTCGTCACGGCGGGCGGGCACGGGTGGTTGCTGACGGCGCTCGTGGCACAGTGGACCGGTCCCGACACTGATTTCGCCCTCATTGCTCAAAAGTCGCTTAGTGCGCAAAATGTCCGTATTGCGCACTTACGATCTAGCCGCGCCTTCTACGGGAGAAATCGAAATGACAGCGGAACAACTGGCCCATTTGCGTCGGCTGGCGCGACAAATTCACCAACTGACAAAGGACGTGACGCTCGACTCGACGGACGA
Source organism: uncultured Isosphaeraceae bacterium (assembly GCA_963850935.1). Taxonomy (GTDB): domain Bacteria; phylum Planctomycetota; class Planctomycetia; order Isosphaerales; family Isosphaeraceae; genus CAWFRS01. The sequence continues at coordinate 17,610 of CAWKNT010000044.1, read as the reverse complement.
AGAACCGCTTCCCGAATCGGAGGAGGACCAGACGTGGCAATTCATCGTCGACGCATGCATCCCACACCGCGATGCTCGCTCCCGGATCGACCATCATTTCTACGTAAGAGTCGCCGACCTCTATGGGCGTTATGTCGATTGGTCTGAGGAGCGAGGCGTGCCCGCGCCGCGAGCCCTCGACGATTTGGCCAATATATGACCAAATTCGGATACCCCCTGGGCGGCTCGAATGGTGTCCGGTACCGGTTCGGATTAACGCTCATGGCGGACAGCGACGACAAAGCCAGAAACAGACGTAACTCGATGCTCCGCATCGCCTCGCGTCTCGAAGGATTTTTGGACGGGGCCCGATTCGCGAGCGACGAGCTCAAAGGGGATCAGATATTGAATAAGATCGTCAACGTCGAAATAACGCGATTGTGCGAACATCTCCCGGCGATCATTGAAGAGCTGTACGCAATTGGCCAGGGTTGAATCTACAGCTCAAGAGACCGGCGATCGAAGAGGCCGTGCATATTCAGGTAAACCTGACGCGAAAAGACATGCGTCGCATGACAGGCGCGGCCCACCCTCGCGGAGTCGGTTCGGGGAGCAATGCGCGACCGTTACGCTTGAAGGGCAAACCACCCGAGACCACCGCCCACGACCAAGACGAGCAGCATCTACGTCCGCACTCTAATCCGAAAAGGCAATCCGGGGCGCAAAAGGAGAGGCGGAGTAACGGTCTGCATCGCGACGCTCCATCACGAATCATCACGGCCGATCCGCAGTTGGTTTCGACGAGTGTCGGAGTAATCGATCCTGTCCGGTCCGAGTCCTTTCCTCGACGGGTCCGTTGGGGTGATCTCTTCGGGCCAGGCTATACACGACGTGGCATTCAGGTTGCTGCGTACCGCGACAATCCCGATGGCCACGTATGTGAAAAGGAGGCATCGCAACCTCGACTACAATGTAGGTCGTTCTCCTCTTTTCCTCCGCAGTTCATGTCTTTCTTTTCACGACATTGACCTGGCCCGGTCCAGACTGAAGAATTGTCGTGTTGACATTGAACCTACGGAAAAGATGGATCGACCTTGCCCCCCAAAAAAGGCAACGACAGAAAACCGCCACGGCTGCCCGCCCGCGGGACCGACCGAATGGCCAAGGCCTCAATCTCCGTTGGTCTGCCGACTGGAACACGCGGCTCGTCGACATTGCTGAAAAGCAACATTGCGACCTGGCTGGCCATTCGCTCGAACACTATGCCGCGTCGAAGGACTTGCGTTGCATGCAAAAGCGTTGACCAAAGAAAGGCGAGATCGATGGACGCATTGATTCAGCGAATTACGGCGCTTGAGCGGCAGTGTGCGGCGGCAGAGCAGGCGAATCGGCATTGGCACACCGTCGCCCTGGTCGTCCTGTCTGCGGGTGTAGCCGCAGCAGCCTGCGGATCACAGACCGGCGGTCCGTCAACCGCGAAGGCCTTTGAATGCGGAAGAATCAGAATCGTCGAAGGAGGAAAAGTACTGGCCGAAATAGGCAAACGTGACGGCGGCGTTGAACTGCTTTGTTCGACGCCGCCGGCCATGCGAGGATATCAATCGGTGTAAGAAAGAACGGCACGCCCCAGACGAGCCTGTTAGACGAAACCGAGCACGTCCGGTTGGAGTCCGTTATCGAGCCTGAAGGAGCGGCGCGAACGCGCTCTATGACAAGAATCACAAGGCCAGCATACTGACCCGCGTCTATCCTGGCGGGTCGATGCACACGGCGTTTCTTGCGGCGGACCTACGCAATATATATGGTGTCGAGGTCAACGAGGCGGGAGACGTTAACATGGCGTTGCAACATAAGAACAAAAGCCGGATTCAGTTCCGTGTGGCCAGTGACAGCGACCTCTCTCAAGGCTTCATAGATAAAAATGCTGTAACCAGGGTGAGTACGAATCTTCTTAAAGATGGCGGCTGCGGGCTTGTTCTTTTTGGTCCGGATGGGAATTCAAAAACAGGCATGCTTGCGTTGAAGAACGGAGCTGTCGTACAGACTTTGCACTCATCGGATGGGACGACGACGGTCGGCACAACGGTCAGTTCCGCCGGGGGCGCAGTTCGTTGGTGGAAGATCGTGGGCATGTGACAACGCTCTACAGAAGCGAGCGAAGTAAGTTCGCGTGGAGGCAGCGCCGCCTTCCCGACGCACGTAGGTCGCCGGACGGCGTAGAATCGGTCCTGGCCGGGCGTGGGTCGCCAGGGGATTGATCTTGTTGGCATCTCGTATGCGATTCGCTAATGTCGTCAAGGCTTCATATATCCCGGAAGTCTTGAGTATCTGGCGGGACAAGGATCGACGTGTCGCGCCTCGTTTGTCTCGCCCTGCGACGTGAGATGAACACGATTTCGATTCCGGCCCACGTCCCAGGCAAGTTAGCCAACCAGCGTGACATCGAAGCCCCCGTTTACCTTTGACGTCTACCAACTGGTCTCCGATGGGACTTGTCGAAAAGGGCGAGAAGCGGAAGCGCCGAACTGGGTGTCCGTCAGGGCTGATCAGTTCGATTAAAGTGTTCCCACCGTTCTATAATGTGCCGGATTGCGTCACGGTGAGAACGGCAGCATTGTTTTCGGTGAGAGGCGTACAGTGAGACGTAATCCACGAAAGCTATTCTTTTTGTATTGGTCTCGTTCTTGGGGTTGTCCAGGTTCTGCGGATCACACCCGGTCACACCAGCAACGACACCCAGAGAGCCCTGGACGAGTTCATAAGGGGCGATCTGTTCGGTTGAGCTGAGGAAGGAATTGAGGGAAGCAGCGGTATGCACGCACAGCCGCCCGATCACCATCTTCGGGTCGGTGTAGAGCCAGGCTGCGTACATGAGATCCATCTAAGGTTGGTGCCCCGTGGGGAATTTACTCGCGTCTCTGATGTCTACTTCTTTGCGGTGCTCGTCACCAGGGTATCCCTCAGAGTGACGATTCGAGTCTGAAAACTCACGAATGTCTGACAAAAGGACCTCCCGCCCGGCCTTTCTCTCCATCTTGCCGCACGTCTGCTTTCCTCGATCCAGATATACAGGCGACCGGCGTTGTTGTCATCCGCCGAAAACTTCCTTCCGCAGGCGCACTTGATCGCCATCGATCAGCTCCCTGGTCAAAACATCTACAACGCATTAGATTTTTAATGATGCAATTTTTTACATTTAATTGAAAGACGGTGCGGTCCTCCTGCCCGGTCAGTAGCGCACGGTTGACCGGCACCAACGACGAGATCGAACCCATCGCAGGTCCAGGGCTTTCGTCCTCGAATGCGATTGCCTGCACCAGATTCTCGGGCGTGGTATTGCGACCGTGTCGTTCCAGTCAGAAAGGGTACCACTTTGGGAGGCCAGTGAGTACCAGCGGAGCGGTTGCGGCGCGATCCGTTTGATCACTCTCATCAGGGACCGAGCCATCTCGCCGGCCTGGCCCGCGGTCGTGCCGTGGCTGTGGGGCGACGCGATCGGCCGGCCGAGGTTGTGGGGATGTGCAATTGAGCATCCAAGGGACCTCTGATGGAGTTTTTCGCACAGCTCGATGGTCGCCTCGAAGAGGCTCAGCCCAGTCGATGAAGCATACAGATCCAGCTGATTCCCGTATGATCCGCATTTGAAACATCTATAGATATGTCGTTTTAGATTCGCGGAAAAGCTGCGGCTCAATGGTGAGATCGAATGATGGATCGGACACGGGCCGCGCACCTGATCCCAAGAGGACTCGCAGGGGACGAAGCCGAGCAAGTCGAGGACGTCAGCCAGAGCGATCCTAGCTCGGACTTCGGCGAACCGAATACCCGGCACGACTGTGCTCCCCGAGATCGAGACCGACGCTTGCATATGTATGTATACCATGCGGCACGCGTCTGGTGTGGCGTTGGGGACAGAGAAGAGGAACCCGTAATCGTATATGTTATTATAAGGATATGATTGCGGATCGTGGTCGAGCGAAACGGGGTGATGTGGTGGTGATCCCAAGTGGAACAGTTGCCGGCGGGCAACTCGTTAAACTTTATCCAGATTGCCGATGGCAACTCTGATCTCTGCGGACGATGCGGCCACGTCGGCTGAAGAAATCTACGGATCGCTGCAGCATATCGTCAAGCCGATTGAGAAAATATCACTGTCGACTCCGACCGGGACCGCTTCATTGCAACCCGCATATTTCAGCTTGGTCCCCACATCGCTGAAAAAGTGGTACCGTCGTTGGCTGTTGCTGACAAGCGAACGAGCTATTCGGGTCGGCAGCGCCATCCCCGCGGCTTTCGAGCTGTGGATACCCGTATGCGGCGTACCCATCAGTTCTTCAAAACCGGTTAGCGTCTCAGTTTGAAATTGGCGAATTCAGGATCACCCTGGACTTCGTCAAAGGCCACGTAATACTTGAGGCATGCCAAACCGCTCAAGCAAACCAAAGCGGCCCCGGCCACGCGACGTGAATCAACTCGCCAAAGCCATCGTTGACGAGACTACGGCCGAACCATCAATCCGTGAATCCGTGGCCGTACACGCCAATCGATCCCATTCGTCAAGCGGCGGCGGAAATGGGACGGCGCGGCGGCCTGAAAGGCGGCCCGGCTGATTCGAAGGCGCTGAGCAGCAAACAGCGTAATGAGAGCGCAAAAAAAGCGGCGCCAGCGCGATGGGCGAAAAAACGCTGACCTCCCGCGCACTACCGTGCCCGACCACGTCCAAAAGGGGTCGACGCGTCCATCGCGAGATCGCGAAGAAACTCCGGGCCTCGGTGGAAAAACAGTAGCCCTTACGCAACTGCGGCGGAATCTTGTGATCGTCGACGCGCCGCAACTCGAATCGTCGCTAGAGCCGCGGTATTCTTGCTGTCAATCTACGTCCCGCATTCTATCGCGATCATATCAGTGATCGCGTCATATAGCGGCGCGCCGACCAATAGGCTTGCGGCGCCATAATCGTTTTGGTATCCTGCAAAATGCGGTGCCCCAGTTCCTACTTGGAAGGGAAGAACTGGGGGCACGTAGCGGGTCCAGTGGCAGAGCGGTTTAATGCGACCCGATTGCGAATCGGGTGAAGGGCACTCTGATTAGGGGACGCCCTTCCGCGGGTTCGAATCCCGCCTGGACCGGTCAGGAATGCGATCCGGCACCCCCCGGGGGGATACGCGCATTTTCACCGTCTTCAGGGTAACAACCCGCTTGGAGAATGTCTACGCCATGGGCGACTTTCACCAGAAAATCCACGAGATGGTCGACGAATTGTACCGCATCAGAGATGAGATCGATGCCGCCATTGGCCACCTGAAAGCGGCGATCGAGGAGCCAGCGGATCTCACCCAAAGCGATACCCGTCGATCGCCATCAAAGAAAGGAGCTGCCGAATGGACAGAAGAGCTCCTTCGTAAGGTTGGAAACGAACCTACGCATTATCATGAAATTGCAAGGCAAATTATCCATGGCGGATACCAGGGAGTACCCCGTAGCGGCGAAGTGATCGGCTCAGAAGAACATGTCGATCGAATTGCCCATTCACTGAGCGGAACACTGAATCGAGAAAAATCGACGTTTGAGGCGATTGGTAGCGGCCGCTTCAGGCTCAGGAATTTTCAAAATTCTTGACGAATCGGGGGATTTACTCCAACTTGTGCGCACCGGTCACGTATGACGTTCATTCTGAACAAGCTCAACACCGCCAAGTGAACCGCGATCATCTCCGCCCTGGTCGAAGGCAATAGTCTTCGCTCGACGACCCGTATGGTCGGCGTCTAAATCAACACGGTCACAAAGGTCTTGGTGGACGTCAGTTGTTAATGAGGCGCGACGTACACTGGCTGGGGCTCGGCCGAGTCCGCAGCAATAGCCACCCGAGGGCGCCACGCAGCACGCTCGAATCGCTGCTTCCTTTTCCGCCATCCGGTTCGCCTCGGCTGGATCGGGAGCTATGTAGGCCCGGAGCATCCTGGCCGGCGTAAAGTCGATCCTGGCCGGGCGCGGGTACCCGAAGGACGTCGAATTCCGCAAAGCTCTAGTCGAAAACGGCCTTTACGGGTCGGGTGACCGGCAGGCAAAGATCCGATTCATCCTCGAGAGGATCGAGAGACATCTCGCCGGTAAGGAGCCCGCTCGGTTGGAGACGGTAAGCGTCGAACATGTTATGCCGCAGACTCTGACGGACTTCTGGCGTGATCATCTTGGCGAGGATTGGGAGACGGCCCATGCACTCTGGCCTCACACGCTCGGCAATCTCACACTGACGGGCTATAACTCGGAGATGTCGAACGACGATTTCCCCGCGAAGCGTCAGAGGCTTGTTGGCGGGACGCTTCACTTGAACAAACTCTTCGCCAAATTCGACTCTTGGCGAGCCGCCGACATCAGGGCCCGCGCCGAGACACTGGTCGAGCCCGTCCTTTCGATCTGGCCGTACTTTGGAGGCGAACAACCCCAAGAGTTGGTCTCGCCGCCAAGGGGTCGTCGACCGACTGAATTGAGGATCCTGGGGAAGACGTGTGCCGTCTCCACGTGGAGGGATGTGCTCGAAAACACCGTCAACGAAGTCATCGAGATCGATCCAGACGCCTATGGCTGCTTTGAGCCGAGAACTGTCGAGCCACGTTGGGAATGATCGCACAAGGTTTCGCGAAGCCCGGCAGCTACGAAACGGCGGATACGTCAACGTCAACCTTTCGGCAGAGGGGATCGATCGGCTTTGTCGGCGGATACTCGATGTGGCGGGGGTTTCGGAAAGTGAATGGAACGTGGAGACAAGGTAACCCGGGACACGAATCTGAGCCTGCACTGGTTAGCTGGCGGTCAGCCACAAGCATGAATCCGGCATGGGCCTCGTAGGCCGATTCCAGCGTGGCAATAGTTAGGAACGCCGAAGAACGACTCTTGCCGTCGCTACTCCGCCGCGCTCGGCCCAGGCTCTATTTTCTGCCGGTGAATACGTTGTAGTCGGCGTGGCTGCCAATCCAATACCAGACATTCGCGTCACCATCGACGACGTAGATCGCTCGATATTTCAAGGTGATACTGACAGATCTGCTATTCTGCCTGTGTCTGCCTCGCTTGTTGTCGGCAAGCTCATGGTGGCGCAGTGAAGGATGGGAAGGGTCTTCACGGAAAAGCCTGAATGCATCCCTTGCCAGCTTTTGGACTTCCTCAGGCAGGCGGGCAAATTGTTTACGGAATTCAGCGTTCCTGACGTTCCTATTGGGTGGACTGCCCATTGTTTTGGAGCGGCTCCGTCAGTCCGGCATGGTGATCGTCGATGGCCTTGTCGCGGACCTCCGCCAGCTCTTCGCTGTCGAAGAACTCCCCGTCGGGGGTTAAGAACGCCCGCACGTCATCGATGTTGGACTTCATTTCCTCGTAGCCGTCGACGGTTCCGTATTCTTCCAGCAGCTCTTCTGCGCGGCTGCATGAATAGAGCGAGCTCAAGCCATTCGACAGCTTGGTCGCGAGCCAGTTGAGCAGATCGGGGTTGACGGTGTGCTTTGGCACACTGAACAGGACCTTCTGGATATCCATGTCCAGCCTCATGATTCGACCGAAGACAAAATTCGCCTTGGCGATCAAGTCTTCCCAAACCCAACAGCGCGTAGCTAGTTCGTCGTGTCTTGATCTCCAGGCTTCCACATCGACCTTGAAGCGATCAAATTCTTCCCTAGTCACTCGGATTCGCTCGTCTGCCTCAAAGCCAAGCATGCCAACAGCCCTTCGCGATCGCTTTTGAGTGACCGATACTTGCCTTGCTACGATGTGAATTGCGAGCTGCGTCCACTGCCTAAGTTTTGCCCGTATTGTCATGATCTGTCAATCCTCGCGGTCCAGGTGGCATTTGCCCCTCTTGGTCGGCGTCCTACTCGGACGCTGGAGCTTTCTAGCCGTCGACTATGGCTTTGACGTCCGTTCACAACGGCGTTCGCAGTGGTGAAGCAAACAGACGCTTGTTGGCTTACACAATGCGATAGCATGGGTCGCCGGGCCCAGATTGGAATGCGCTGCTGGGCGGTGCTGATCGCAAGCCATGGTAACCTCCTGTGTTAGTGGCCTGGCGTCAATAATCCGCGGGCGCGGCAGGCGTCGGCTCATGCAGTAAGGAATCTGTGCTAACCTATCGGCAGACTGGTCTTCGTCGGCTGCATACCGCGATACCGCCAAAGACAAGAAACCGTAATTCCAGTTTCGACGCGACATCGGAACGCGCTGTCACCGTGCGAAGCATAACTAACCATGTCGCCCATGGGACGCTAGAGCCTTCATCTTGCCATCTTCGATAAAGACCAGATTACCGCCGAGATGCCGTTTTGGACGGTTTCGTTCTGATCCGTCCCCGCATCCACGATTTCAGCCGAATCGGAAGTCCTCGAAACCCTGTCGGGGCGTTCCGAAGGCGCACGTGAACCATGATTTGCCTTAACGTAATGTTCCGCGACGTCTTTGCGAGGCTGTTGGGGTCTGACAAGCCGGCGTTTTGCGTCTTGCCCGTCTCATTTAACCCTCACATTCGTTCGGAGTGCCCGCGATTATCTCTGGCCGCATGGCGACTTCCCCTCTCATCGACTTGCTAAAACAACGGTAACAAAGGCTTGCCGCAGAGCTACGAGCAGCGGCAAGGGGTATTGTGACCACGGGTTGCGCTATCTGCCGATAGGGTTGCGACGCCCCCCGGGCGTATGTCGGCGATGCGAAAAAGAGGAAATAAGTCCAGCCGGTGATTGCAACACCGACGCAGAAAGCACGCACGTGCCCACGATCGAATCTCGCCGCCGAAAATGGTGTCGCCGTCATGAAGGATCTGGTCGGTCATTCTTCACGGCGACGAGACGGCTTAAGGCTGCCCCGACTAAACCTAGGAGAATTACATCTAGCGAATGGCATATTTGTGTGTAGGCGATAAACGCCCGGCCTCCTGAAGCCATCGGATTGATGAACGGTTGAAAACTGTAAAGTAACGGTTGTGGCGGTCCGTTTAACGAGCCCACGGTTTGAGACGTTGAGAGCCAGATGACGAGACAGGCCCCGCCGGCGAACGCAAATCCGGCCCAGGACATACGTGCCTCCTCCTTTCGAGCGAGGGCGCCGGCGAGGGCCACCGACACCGAAATGATGGCAAGGCTGAATGTTGCACTCGCCCAAAAGGCGTCCGCATTCCGCAGTGCGGCGAAACCGAATCCGACGTAGAGCACGATGGCCATCGACTGGGCAATGGTGAAACGCAGCCAGGTCATGGAATTTCTCCGATTTCTGGTCGGCAGGGCCACATGCTCGACACCCTATTGCACCCGGAGCAGAAGGACAGGAGCAGAACGACACGCATCGCGGGCTCATTGACGAGGCTATCATCAATCGGATACCAGGACGATGCCCCCAAGTGCAAATCCCTGTCTCATGGCCAAGTCGATCCATCAGGGCTTTGCCGGGCACAACGCGCAGCGCGTTGGTTTGCAGGTCCTTCCATCCCTAGTTAGGATTGGGAAATCGACCTGGCGTGGAGGAATCGGCCTTAACGCGGAGATCTGGGAGCGGAGCAACTTTCGATGGTTTTCCGCTCCAGCGTCGATGTGTTCGACTCGCGCAACACTCGGCCAATCAGTGCCGGCCGCCGGTTTGCCGTCAGAGCAGGCGTGCTTCTGGCTCCCGCGATTAAGTGAGCGGCCGGAACGCAATACACCGTGAGTCACGAAATGCCTTATGCTCCGGAGTCACTGCTATGGCCCGTCGATCGGGTTTCACACTGATCGAACTGCTCATGGTCATCGCCATCATCGGGATCCTCGTAGGCTTGGTGCTCCCGGCCGTCCAGGCCGCTCGCGAGGCGGTGCGCCGGACGCAATGCACCAACAACCTCAAGCAGATCGGCCTGGCGGCGCTTAACTACGAGAATAGACACGGATATCATCAGCGTTAACGAGAACGACGGCGGTCCGACGTTCGCGGCCTTCACCGCCCGGAGTTATCATCCCGGCGGCGTGAATGCGCTGGTCGGCGATGGGTCAGTGCGGTTCGTGAAGAGCACGATTGACGGGATGGTCTGGCGCACCTTGGGAACCATCGCCGGCGGAGAGATTGTGTCGGCCGACGCTTATTGAGTTGTTCTGACAGGGGAGCGTTCCACTGCCGCCGGTGCAGTTCGATATAGCTAGCGGGCAGACGCCGGTCGCCGAAAGCGACGCGAGGCAGCCATGCCCACGGTTCCCAGCCCGGCCAGGCAGAGAATCATGCTCGAAGGTTCCGGGACGACTGAGGCGGTGCTTAGGGTCAGGTTATCCATCGCGAAGTATGCCGGCGTGTTGATGCCGAATTCACCCACGTCGGATGAGGCGTAGTCGAAGGTAAGGCTTTGGCGCCGGCGAGTGAGCTGAGGTTGACGAGGGTCCAGACGTCCACCGGGAGCGAGCTCGCCGAGGTATAGTTCGCCAGGTAGAAGTCGACCTCGCCGAGCTCGGTGCCGGTGCCATTCAAGCCCGAGAATCCGAAGATCTTGAGCTCGAAATAGCTGCCCTTGGTAAACGCCGCGGCGAAGCCGTCGCCAAGCGTCATCGCCAGGTAACTGTAGGTTGTGTTAGTTACCTCGAATGAGACGGGCGACGTGCCCGATGGGAGGTTGATGACACCACCTGTGCCGTACTCGATGCCATAATTCCCCGAGCCCCCCGGGGCGGTGCCGGTAATGGCGGCGAACTGATGGAGGTAATCGGTGGTGAATGGGGATGTTCCGGTGGTGGTGGGGTCATTGACGTTCGAATAGGCCCAGCCGCTCCAGGAACCATAGGCCGTGGTGTAGGAATTGCTGAAGAAGGTGCCGTTCGATGTGAACCCGCCGTTAAGATTCCAGCCATCGTCATAGCTGCCGGACCCTGGCGGCGGGCCGAGATTCGGGTCGTATGGTGGGGTGGGGTAGCTCAGGTCGTTGAAGTTCACGACGATGTCTCCACCGCGTGCGGCCGGTACGCCCAAGCCGATGGCGAGGAAGATGGCGACGGGAATTGCAAAGCGTCGAGGCAGGTTCATGGCGATCTCCTGGTTGGCGGCAGTTCGGTCAGTCAATAGCTGTCGGACGATAAGACCTCGCCCAGCGCCCGAGTGCAGAGCGCGGCGAGAGGGACGACGTTGGTCGTGTTCTTGAGGAAGTGGACCGACCCGTCGGCGAAGAGAGTGTTCACGCCACCGGAGTGCTGACTGGTCAATTCCTCACCATATTCGGACGGGGGACGGGCGTTGATCGGGGCCGACTGGTCGAAGGTGTTGTGGCCGCTCACCCACATGGCATTGATCGCCTCGGGATCTTCGCCGACGTGGATCGTCTGCGATGCGCCGTCGGTGATCTGAGCCAGGCTGATGCACTGGTTGAAGATCATCGTCCCGGCCGGCGGGTTATCCGTGAAGCCGGGCACCAGCCCGCGGGGTCCGTACATGCCCCCGTAGTCGGCGTCGGCCGAAGGATACGGGTCCGGAGGCGGGCCGGGCGATTGGTTCCAGTACGTTTTCCTGGGCTCTGAGGGGCAGAGGTAGACCTGCATCACCGTATACGCCGCGGTCGAGTTGACGGCCACGTTATAGGGAAAGCTGAAATTCAGGCCGGCGTAGACCACGTTCTGCTCGAGCCAGGGAAGCACCGACGCCGACCAGCCTATGTTCATGTTATTCGTAAGCGGCTGACCGTAGAGCGCGATCCAGCCGCCGGCGGGAAAGGTATTGTGAGAGTCATGATAGCCGTGCAGAGCGATGCCGATCTGCTTGAGGTTGCTGACGCAGTTGATCCGCCTCGCTGCCTCGCGTGCTGCCTGTACGGCTGGCAAGAGCAGCGCGATCAATACCGCGATGATCGCAATGACCACCAGCAGTTCGATCAGGGTGAACCCGCTTTTGTCGCGGGACGGAGGGCAGAGGTGCATCGTGAGCAGAACTTTCCGCCGGGACGGGCGAAGAGGGTCCAGCTCAGGCCCTCTCCGGCACGCGGCGCTTCGGCAGACAGTCTGCGAGCAGCCCGCCCGGATGCTCGTGGCCGGAGCATCGAACAGAACTCGACGGGCAGGTCTTCTGGCTTTCGGCTCGTAACGGACCCCGGACCGCCTTCCCGCCGCGTGGCAGTGGCTCGTATGTCCGGGGGCCTGGCCGATTACAGCGGCGGCCCCGCGACGGATTCTAACCGTCTTTCCTATTCTCCCCCGGGCCTTGCGGGCGGGGGCACCTGTCGAGCTCGGTCATTAGAATCGTTTGCAGAATCGGTGTCAATGGCCGGGAAAGTCTCGATCACTCCGGCTCGGTATGCGGCACTGTCGCAGAATGTTCTCAGAACTCCTCGCCAAACACGACATCGCCAGTCACGACCTGGTATGCCGAGACGCGCCGCTCGAAGAAGTTTGCCAGCTCTTGCATGTGCTGGAGCTCCATGAACGCGAACGAGGACGTCGAGATCATGTGCATTGGGCCATCTCGCGAGCTTTGCTCGGCATGTGGCAACCCCTGGCAAGATCAATGCGAAATCATCAGGAAATCCGCATTTCCAGATTGCGGACAACTCATCCTGATCGCCGAACAACTTCGGGGCAAGACGATCATCTGTCCGAAATGCCGATCCCTCCTGGGATGTTTGATCGATCGTCGGGGATAAAAGTGGGGAGGACGTTTGACAATCCTCGACATCACGGTTGTCGTGGCAGCATTCGCCGTGGGCTACATGTCGGCGTTGGCACTTCCCTATCCTTCGCCTGTTCCTCTAAGGACCAGAAGGGCACGCCTCGCGGGCTCAATTGGAATTGTCTTGGTGGATCGATCATTGGCACGACTTGTTGCCGTCATGAAGGACCTGGTCGGTCATTCTTCACGGCGAAAAGACGGCTGAAGGCTGCCCCGACTAAACCTAGGAGAATTACATCTAGCGAATGACATATTTGTGTGTAGGCAATAAACTTCCGGCCTCCTGCAGCCATCGGATTGATGAACGGTTGAAAACCATAAAGTAACGGTTGTGGCGGTCCGTTTAACGAGCCCACGGTTTGAGGCGTTGAGAGCCAGATGACGAGACATGACCCGCCGGCGGACGCAAATCCGGCCCAGGACATACATGCCTCCTTCCTTCGAGCGAAGGCGCCCGCGAGTGCCACCGATACCGAAATGATGGCAAGGCTGAATGTCGCACTCGCCCAAAAGGCGTCCGCATTCCGCAGTGCGGCGAAACCGAATCCGACGTAGAGCACGATGGCCATCGACTGGGCGATCGTGAAACGCAGCCAGGTCATGGAATATCTCCGATTTCTGGTCAACAGGGCCAGATGCTCGACAGAACAGTCCACCGATTCGCACGAAAGTCAGATCGCTCACAGACAGGGCCTCGGTTAGAGGGAGTCGAGAGAAACTTGCCGAGGCAGGTAGAAAAAAGGCTGAGGCAGCGGCTTCAGCTTTTGCGGAGTTTCGCAGGGCGGGGCAGCCGCTCAAAGGAAGCGGTAAAAAGAAATCGGATCGATGAGTGCCGGGTCTGTGCTCGAGCCCCGTGCCCAGCTTTGCTGCCTCACTTAGGCTTGGGCGACTCATATAATGGCGACGATGCCCGATTCGGCGCGTGCAAGTGGTACGCGGAGCCCTCCGCGGAGCAGATCCGCCCCAGCTCGGCAGCGATCGCGGGCAGTATCGGGTTTATACTTGCCATCCTGAGCGCTTTCAGGACTGTCGACAACCCTCGGTTTGTAGATCCGCAGGTTGTTACGACAGACGCCGACGTTAGTACGTCTCCGTTGGTACTGGCCACGACGGTCAGTGATTGGGCTCGTCGTCCTTCGCAGCGATGAGTCTGCCCAAAACCGCCCCCACCAGGCCGAACAGGATGGCCGTGAGGCAGTGGCCGATTCGACGGAACTGGAGGGCATCGGGGGCAATAGTGGTCGCAAGCGACATCGTGAACCGCGAGAACAGCAATTCTCCATGCGGAGCGGTCTCCATCCGTTTGCTGGACCACAGTTTGGAATCCCAGTAGTCGAGCCCCAACCGGGTCACGTAGGGCGGTGCCTTTACCCCATTGCTGTCCGCCCACGGCCCGAACGTCGTCCCCAGGTAAACCCACCCGAAGAGGGCGAAACCGGCCCACGTCATCCGGGCGCGCCCCCGGCGGGCCATCGCCGCAAGGATGGCGGCCGAGAGGACTGTCACGGTGAGCGTAAAGACCGCACTCGACCAAAGGGGGGAGGCCGACCGCAGAGCGGCGAAGCCGAGCCCGATGAAGATCACGACGGCCATCAGCTGGGCGAGGGTGAAGCGGAGACGAGTCATGGGCTTACTCCCAGGACGAGGGACGAGGTCAGTAGGTCAGAGACCTGACAATCTACCCGCCCCCGACGTCTCCGGGCGATAACCCACGTTGGTAGATCCTCAGGTCCGTCTGTGCTCGAGACCTCTACCTCCAGCTCGGCCGCCTATACGCCATTCTGGCGCGTCGAGCTCAATCACAAGGCTAGCGGGAACCTTCGGACTCACAGGCTCGGACCAAACTGTAGACAGGCCGAGCGTCGCCCAACGATTTCACGACCGTCGCCGATCGCCGACGCGGTTCGTGCCCCCACGCCCGTTCCCTCTTTTTGGCTGGGGAGAAACTGTCCGTTGAGCCGGTTGACAGCCCCGCACCTCTACCGAGGTTGATCCTTTCTTTCCCCAGTGACCTGCGCAGTGCGTGTCCTTCATCCTTCTGGATCGTCACGGCGCACTTCTGCCTGCAGGGTGGCTTCACGGCCTACGCGCAACTTTGCCTTCCACAGGTGGCGGAGGCGTTCACCCACCTCGGCTTCCCCGCCTACTTCCGGGTAGAGCTCTCGTGGGCCAAGTTCGTCGGAGTGGTGTTGCCGCTTGCGCCGGTTCCGACGAGGCTCGCAGAGTGGGCCTACGCCGGCTTCGCCATCAACCTCGGCTCGGCGCTGATCGCGCACCTCGCGGTGGGCGATGGCCCGGCGGCGTGGGGCTGGGCGGCGGCCACGGGAGTGCTCCGGGGTTTTTCGTACTTCTTCTCGCACCTCCTGCAGGCCACGCCGCCGAGCGCCTGATCACGCACAGCCGGCTGTCGACCGTCCTCCAAGTGACGGGCGAGCGACCACAACCATGAGGAAAGCACCAAGAACCAGGCCTGCCATCGATATCCATGAGGGCGAAGATCGATGAAAAAGCCCTCAAGGCGCTCATTCGCGCCGCCGTGGCACTGAACACGTCCACAACCGCCCAGCGGCCGGGGACGAGGGGATAGACGACCGAGAGGGATTTGAGGCGCAGTGGGGTGAGCCCCGGATGTCGGCGTCGATGACGGCAGAGCCAGCGGCGCGGTTACTTGACCATCCCCGCATCCTAAGACACCCCGCGTATCTGACACCCGCGGGTCACCACCTTTAACCGCCACAATCACCGTTCGCTACAATTGCACGCAACGCAAAGCGTGGGTGCCTGAAATTCCAAGTAAGAGGCGAGAGTTAATGGCAACAACTCGATTCCAATGATCGCCCGTCCGGCTTAAATCGAGCGCGATAGAACCCTGCAAATGTCGGCAAAATGAACTGAATAGTAAAGATTGACAGCCTGAGTAGACGATTTTGATTAGGCAAAGTAAATGGTCGTAACGGTGTCAAGAACGAATGGTCGCATGACGATCTGGCCAACAACGAGCCGATCGGTCATTGACACCCGAAAACCCTATTTTTCTGTCGTTCGCGCGGGTGTGCCGCACCGGTCGAACAGAAACTCGGTAAAGCGGCCGAGCATGTTGCGGCTAAAGAGATCACGAATGTACGAGCGTACTAAAACACACACGATCACTTTTCGCGGAGGGTGGCACGCGCCCGGCTCCTTAACTCATTGAAGGAGACGCCGGGCAGACCCGGCTTCGCCTTCCTCGGAGAGTATCGGAAAGGAGTCGAATGATGGGCACCGTAATACGAATTCTTCTCGCCGTCTGGTTCTTCACGATCTTCGGCTTTTGCGTCTACGGTTTCCTCGTCACCTATCCTATGCCCGGGGAATCGTTTTGCCGCGCGATGTACACGGCGATGATTGCCCTGTCTGTGCTGTGCATCAATCAAGTTCTCGAACCAATGCTCCAGCGAACCTGATTGTCGACAGGATCGATCGCCCGAGTTTGTCCGCCGATCGATCCCGTCAGCTGACGACTCGTCGCGCTTTCACCCAGTGACGCGGCGGGTCAGCAGAACGGACGCCGCACTACGCCGTTCATGCAGCTCATGGTACCGTCAAGTGTCCGAAACGACGCGGGATCGCGACCGGTTCGCCTCGTCGTGTCCGCGATGCGTTCGGAACGACAGCGCCTTTCTACGCGGATGACGCAGTGGGCGTGGGATCGATTGCGACTAAGACCCGACGGATACGAGCGCTGGCGGACCTGGCAAGGCTCGGTTCAACGGCGTGTGTCTTGCGTTTTCTTGAGCAGATCCTTGACCTCGGCCCAGAGAGCCTCCCACGGCTTTCGTTCCTCGTCCGGGAGCTTTTGCAAAGCCTCGGTTTCCGCACACCGGCCAGGTCGGTGTCCTCTTGCCAATGCCGGAGCGTCTGGGCGATAG
The DNA here is from genome assembly GCA_963850935.1 of uncultured Isosphaeraceae bacterium. Classification (GTDB taxonomy): domain Bacteria; phylum Planctomycetota; class Planctomycetia; order Isosphaerales; family Isosphaeraceae; genus CAWFRS01. Next base: position 1,075 of record CAWKNT010000044.1, on the reverse strand, counting down.
CGCCGTTGGTATGGGGCGGATCGGAGTGGAGGAGCTTGAACCATGTGCCGAGTTCGGACTTCAGCCAATTGCGGGCTTGCTGGCGGAGCTTAGCCTGGGTGGCGGCGTCGGGCGCGGGATCGTCCATTGCTTTGTCGCTGCCCGCGAGAGCGGCGGCGCAGGCAGGTCGCACTCGCCGGCCCCGGAAGCCTCGGGCCGGCGCGGGAGACTCCGCATAATCGGGGGCTGTGCATTAGAAGCATTATGTTGAGCTCAGCATAATGCTTCGATGGAATGGCTCAGTGCATTGCAATTGCTGGTCGATTAACGTGACGGAGATCTGTAGGATCTAGCCGGCCGACTTTGGTCGAACGATCGGTTCCGTTACGAACAATCGCCGACTCATGACCGTGAAGCGGGCGTATTCAATTCGCTGGTCTGGTGCCTTAACGAGGCGAAAGGGGCAAGATGGCTGGTGTCGAGGGCAAAAACTGCCCGAACTGCGGAGTAGACATCGGCGTGTGGCCAGTCTTCTCAGCGGGCTTGCCGAATCGAATTTGGTGCCCCCGGTGCAAATCGCAATTACGCTATCGCAAGAGCCTACTTATCGCCGCGCTAATGCTTCCCCTCTTGATTCGGTCGCGTTCGCAGAATTCGTCCTGATCACTCAGCTAACAATCCGTTAGTGGCGGCCAGTATTTGTCGTTGTATATCTCGTTTCATGCGTTCCCATCATCCTTGGGCTGACTTTGTTTCTTCGGCAGCGCGGCGATTTGGAGTTAGCCGCGAAGGCTCGGACCGAACTGTAGACAAACTGAGGGTCGCCCCGACGATCTCGGGTTCAAAATCGTGAGCGAACGCCGATACTGGCGTTCGCTCACGATCACGTCTCAACGCCCGACCGGCAGGGTAAGGAACGGTGCGGCAGGCTGCTGACGGGCGAAGTCGAGTCGGCTCATCTGCAGCACCAAGGTCAGGGTTGACTTGCTCACCTGGTCGCGGTCGTCGATGTGGTACCAGTAACCACGGTGCCTCACAGCCACGTAGGCATTCTTGGGGGACTTGTGTCCCGGGCAGCAGTGGACCGTGAACAGAT
>CAWKNT010000043.1:0-71307 GCA_963850935.1 uncultured Isosphaeraceae bacterium | reverse complement strand
TAAGGGTCAGGCCGGCGATACCAGAGTATGTCAGTCCGCCAAAGAATGGGCGGGTGAGCGTCGAGCTGGTGAGGGTGTAGCCGTCGCTGAAGCCGGCGTCCTGGTCGTTGACGTTGACGAAATCGGACCCGCTGCCGTGAACGGTCACCGCGCCTGCGAGATTGTCTAGGCCGTTGACCATGCCGGGGTCGCCGACGTTGACTGTGTCGCTGCCGGCGTCGTCGTTGATCGTCACAGGGGCGGAGGTGCTGTGGATGTTGATCGTGTTGTTGCCAGTCTCGGCGTTGAGCGTCAGACCGGCGAGCCCCGAATAGGTCAGACCGCCGAAGATGATCCGGGTGAGCGTCGAGCTGGTGATGTTGTAGGTGTCGCTGAAGACGGCGTCCTGGTCGTCGACGTTGACAAAATCAGACCCGCTGCCGTTGACGGTCACGGGGCCCTGGAGATTATCGAGGCCGTTGGCGAGGCCGGGGTTGCCCACGTTGATTATGTCGCTGCCGCCGCCGTTGACCGTAAGCGCGCCGGTGGTCCGGCTGATGTTCACCGTATCACTGGCGCCGAGGTTTAGGACCGTCGTTCCCGCGTCAACCTCCTCGACGTTCAGCGTGTTGTGGCCGGCGCCCACGTTGACCGTGGTGTTGCTGTGATCGATCAGGTTGACGGTAACGTTGGTCGAGCTCAGGACGTTGACGGTGGTATTCGCGTCGCCAGTGGAAACGGTGATCGAACTCAGCTGGCCGGTGTTGTAGGTGAATGTCTGGCTGGCCGGGTTGCCAGTGCCGGGCAGAGGGATGCTGGTGGAAATCTGAACGACGATCTGGCCCGCACTCTGGCTGACGGTGATCGTGTCGTTGCTGCCGCTCGCGCCGCCGGTCACTAGCAGTTCGCCGGTGAGCGGGTTGTAGACCGGGGCGCCGATCATGGCAGAGACGAAACGATCGACGATCGGCGTGCCGCGGCCGGTCACCAGGTCGTAGCCGGGACCTGCGGGAGAGCCGTTGTTGCCGGTGACGATGTCGTTGATGTCGCCCTGCGGCATATGGTAGAGGGCGTTGAGGTAGTCCGTTCCACTGAACGAGTGAAAGCCGTTGAAAAGGTAGGCGTCCCCCTGGTCGACCACCGCCGTCACGCCGGCCATGAGGGGGCAGGCGAGGCTGGTGCCGCCCCAGACGCCCCAGCCGCCAGACATGTACGTGTTGTATGTCCACGCCCCCGTGTTTGGGTCAGCGTCCATGGAGATGTCGGGGGCGCAGCGCATAGTCGTACTATAAGCGCTCACGACGCCGTTCTGGTAGAAGGGTTGGGCCTCCTGAGTGCTGACGCCGCCGCCGCTGCCGCTCCAGCCTGACTCGCTGCTGTAGTTGCCGTTGCTGTCCAGATACAGCGACGTACCGCCCACGGCGACGACATTGGGGGAGAAGGCCGGGTAGCCTCCAGGCTCCCCGTCATCGCCGGTCGAGGCCAGGTAGGTCGTGTTGGGGTGGGTGAAGACGCTGTCGAAGCTCGTCTCGCCAGAGAACTCGCCGCCAATGCTGCTGAAGCTCATGGAGACTACCGAGGCACCACTGTTGGCGGCGTACTGGACCGCCGCGAACAGGTTATTGAAGGAGGTGTCGTTGGCCTCGACGAGCTCAATGTTCGCACCCGGGGCCATTGCGTGAGCCCATTCCACGTCGATCGCGATCTCTTGTGCCCAGCCGGCGTCGGGCGCCGGGTAGGAGGTGCCACCGCTTTGATTGACCTTTATAAAGCTTGGCGGGGCGGGCAGTCCCCAGTAGCTGTCGAAGAAAGCCAGGTCGCTGGCGATATTGGGATCGTCGAACGCGTCCACGATGGCGATGGTCTGGCCGGTGCCATCGCCCGCGACCAGGGGATGGGTGGAGTTTTCGAACCCGACGCGATCCAGGCCGTAGGCGTGGCGCATTTCCTGTGGGCTAAAGGCGCGTCAGCAAGAGGCGCCCTTCGAGGTCCTCGAGCCGGGGCCGGACCGAGCGGGACTTAGCCAATAGCCCGGGCCGCGGCCGCGGCAGACTCTCCGTCGCCCGATCCTTTGGGCGGAACTTGCGCGGCGGCTCGTGTCTTGGATGCGATCGATCAGAGTCATGGTGTGGTAGCTCCTCAGATGTGCAGGGTGTCGGTCGATGCCAGGGTGTCGGGAGCCGCCCTAGCGCGGCACGAGGTCCAGGGGGCGGCGTGCCCAGCCCGGTCCAGGGTCGAAGGCGATGAAGATCGGGCAATCGATCGAGGTCCGATCCTCGGTCGAGGCGCTGGGTTATCTGGCCCGGGGCGCGGAGTGAGATCCTCCCCGCCGAGTAGGACGACGCGGTTGATATTCGGCCTACTCTCGAGGTCGACCGGTCCGTTCTGGTCAATTCTTGGCGAACCGTAGCGTTGGATTTGCCTGGGATAAGCCGCCTTGCTTTAGAAAATTTCGGCTTGCGTCCCCGTCAATCAGGATTGGAGCCCCCTCACCACGAGAGGACGCAAGCGTGGGCACCAATGCCCCCACGACCGTTTCTAGTCGTTCGCCTCGATCACGGGGCGACGCGACATATCGGGAACGCCGTACTCTCACGGTCGAAGCCTGAATGGGATTACTGGGGACCGAGGGTTCGGAAATGAAGTTCCAAAGCCGAGGTCTGAATTTCACCGTTTCTCCTCCCCTCGAGCAGACGCCTCTCGGATTCGATCGTGGGATGAACGTCGACGCGGAACAATCCGAACTCGCTGTCGACGGAGCTACCATCATTATCCCTCGATCGAGCCCGTAGGCACGGACAGGAAAAAAATGTAAAAAATGGTAAATGCGTGCCAGGTGGTCCGCGCATCTGAGTAACTCGCGGCGGATCGGCTCGGCAATATTGGCCACCCGATCCCGGTCCTGGCGCACCTACTGGCGAGCGCCTACGAATTTTTCCGGTTTGCCCGCTGATAGCGGCGAGCCCATGCCAATGGGTCAGTGGTCATGACCACGTGTCCTGAGACCGTGGTCCAAACCGCGTCACCGCCAAATCGCTTGCCGCAGTGTCTACCGTGCCCTCACGGCTGCCATCTTGGCCCCTGCGGCGATTCTAGGCGGACCTGCACACAAACTGAACGCCGCCCCCAATGGGCTCGGCGTTCCGGCCTAAGAAGCTCTCAATTCATCAAATTTCCATGGAAAGACGCAGCCCCCTGTTTTGGATTGAGTCTACGTCGATTCTGCGGCGCCGCATCCGGTATTCTTCACCCCGGAATTCGGCCGCCAGGAAAGCTTTGGCACTTGCATTGCTGTGACGAGTTTATCGTTGAGCCAAAACCGAGAAGCCCAAGCTAGCCAATGGATGTCAAACTTGAGTTATGAATTGATAAGAAGCCACCCAAGACGGCGACGGCTACTTCAAGAGATTTGTTTGTTGTAGCTTACCGCCAAGGGGAAAGCGGGCTAATACGCACGACCCCCCGCTCTCCCTTTCTTACATCACGCGTTCGGGATGCCGTGAGTCGTTCAGCGCGTGTAAGCGACCGAGCCGGCCAGCATCATGGGCATTAAATGACGAGGGGAGAGAGGTCGTCGTTTGAGGCTTTTTGCTGGCCGGTTTTTCATGCCGAAGGCGCCACGGATGGCCACCTGGATTCATGTCGGTGTGGATCGATAAAGCTCCGATGACGTACACAACGCGGAGGTGTTTTCGTCGTGCTTGGCATCTATCATTCGATCATGGTTTCGGGCCACTTCCGCCGATCATCGCGCAAGCGTCTTGCGTACGTCCGGACTATTGTGCGGTCTCTATGGCCATTCTACTGAATGCCGTCCGCTTCGGGGTTCACGCCGGGACCTCAAGTCCAGACTCTCTCATCTGTACCGTCAAGTCTTCGAGAAAGGCGAGACTCAGCGCTTCGCGCTGAGGAGGGGGCAAAGCCTGTACGGCATCGCGCACGACAGCGCGCCGGTGCTCGTGCCAGACTGACTCGGCCGGGTCCGGGCCCGGGTCCGGGAGATAATCGCCACCCGAGCTATCGGACTGCCTAGACGCGCGCGGTCTCCGGTCTCGGCGACGCAATTCATTAAGCACGCTGCGGCGGGTAATCTGCAACACCCATGCGCGGAACGTACCCCGTGACGGGTCGAAGCTCGCGGCATGCCGCCACACAGCAAGGAAGACTTCCTGGCTGATCTCTTCGGCGCCAGATCGATCGAGAGACCGGGCCGCGACGCTGTAGATCAGCGCGGCATAGCGAGCGTGGAGCGGACCGAGCGCCTCCTGCCGCCCCGCCGTGATCTGGCGCGTCAGTTCCTCGTCGCTCTGGTACTCCATCAAGGGCGATGGTTTCACGACTTCGTTGTGGTCGCCGTTCATCGACGATTCATCGATCATCCCCATCGTCGCCTCCTGATTCGGAGTCACAGTGTTACCCAACGAGAGAGCCGCAATCGGGGCTGTCGGTTACGGCGACTTTTGACGCCGCGCAGTATGTCCAGCCTACCGAACCCATTGCGTTCTCGATTTGGTCGACGCCTTCCGCTAGCGGCGGGTGCTGCCGTGGCCTACAAAGTGTTGATAAATGCCAGAAGGCTCGCCCTCTCTCGCTCGTTCAAGCGGGCAAACCGATTTCGGGCCGCCAGGCCCTGGCCATCGTGGGCGTGGATCGCCTCGCGGATGGTCTTGGCGCGGCCGTCGTGGAGGAAGCTAGTCCGGATCCGGGCACCCCACAACGGGGCCGTCCGCATCTCCTGGCCAGTGGCGGGGGCTTGCGTGATCCCGTCGTTCAAGCTTCCCATGTCGTGCACCAGGAAGTCGGAATAGGGGAAGAAGATCACCTCGTTCAGCGCCGAGACCTCGTTGGGGCCGGTCTGCAAGACGGGGAGGTGGCAATTGACGCAGCCCACCTGACTAAACAAGATCTCCCCGCGCTGCGCGCGCGCGAGCGGGGGAGTTGCGGCGGGGGCGCCAGGAACGTGATGAAGTCCGCGAATTGCATGGGTGTTAAGTTGGTATCGTTGGGATTGGTCAGGGCCGGATTGGCGGCGAGCAACGCGGCGTCCCCCTGCGGAGCGTTTTCATGGGAAAAAAACGGAGTTGTGATGCCCATCTCGTTTTGGTATGCGTTGGCGGCGAAGGTCAGGACGGTCCCGATCTGGCACTTCCAGCCGAACCGGCCGACCCGCGGCTCGCCGCTGGTGACGTCGGTCAGGACCAGGGCCTTGCCTGCCGTTGCCGAGGTGAAGTCTTGCTGGAACTGGGCGAGATCCTTGAGGAACTGATCGGGCACGGCGTCAACCAGGCCGAGGCCGAACAGAGGATTGACCCGGCGCCCTGCAACGACGTTGGCCTCGGGCGGCACAACTTCGCCGACGAAGTCGACGCCGTTGAGCCGGCCGATCCCCTTGGCGTGGACCAACGTGCCGTCGAACTGGGTGAGGGGGTTGAACACGCCGTTGATCTCCTGGCCGTACCGGGTCTCCAGGCGGTCATTGCCGCCGCCGATGGCGCCCTGGTCGTGGCACTTGAAACAGGCGTCGTCGTTAAATACGGGGCCCAGGCCGCTGGGTACGTCCTCAGGACACATAAACTGAACTTTTCCGGTCCGGAAGCGTGCCAGAAGTTCGGGGGTGAGCCCCTCTATAGGGTCACCGAATTTGGGTTGGGGTCGGCTGCCCATCGTCAGCAGCCCGACGGCGACGATGGCCGATCCAAGGACGCCCGCGTTTACCATTTGTCTGGATTTCATGCGCTTGATGCTCCGATTGCGGTTCGGGTTGGTATACTCGTGAGATGAACACCTGGCAGCCGTCGATCCTGGCTGCCAGTGGCAGTCACAAGTGCGGCGAGCGCGTGGCATCGCCGTCGAGCGGGCCGCCCCTTTTACGCCGACAAGGCCAGGCGCGGCATTCCAACGGACGTCGGATGACACAGTTGGTCGGCCGGTGCCCACGTTTGCGGATGCCAGGCTGCGATGCGCGTCCTCAACCGATACACCGGGATGACCGCACTGGATGACTCCGGGGCGGAAAATAACCAAACATCGAAAACTCGGCCTTATTGAGGGTTTGATGGAGAATCCCACGCGCTGGTATCACTTGATCGCTTATTTCTTTGGTGGAGCTTTCCTCGCCAACACGATCCCCCACCTGGTGAACGGCATTTCGGGTCTGCCGTTCCAGAGCCCATTCGCTTCTCCGCCCGGAAGGGGCTTATCGTCTTCGACGGTGAATGTCCTCTGGGGGATGTTCAACCTGGCAGCGGCTTACGGACTGTTGGCCCGGGTTGGTCGATTCGACCTGCGGCGAACGATTCATGTGGCCGTTATGGCGCTCGGAGCATCGCTTCTCGCCCTCAGCCTCGCGATGCATTTTGGCGCACTTCATGGGGGCAACCTCTGACCAGGAGCCAGGGACGAACAAGCCGCCAGTTGAGCGGCATTCTATAGGTCGGCGGTCGCCGTGGCCGCGATGGATCGGAACGTCACGCATCGGTGGCTTCACACCGATCTCTCGACAGCAGGCCGTCCGCGTTCGATACTGACCACATGCAAACTCCCAGTCGACGACCCTGGCGGCGTTACGTGCGGTTCAGCCTGCGGGGGCTGATCGTAGCGGTGCTCGTGTTCGGTACCTGGCTGGGCTGGATTGTCCGCAGCGCGCACGTTCAGCGCGACGCCGTGGTCGCGATTCGATGCGCCGGCGGCTATGTCGCCTACGATTGGGAGTGGACGGACGGTCAGCCCAATCCCAAGGGCCAGCCCTGGGCACCGAAGTGGCTGGTGGATCGTCTTGGAGCCGATTACTTCGGCTCGGTGGTGTTTGTCACCGACGTTATCTCCGAGTGGTCCGATGCGGAATTGGTTCCCATTGGTCGGCTCCGCCGGCTCGAAAAGCTGGCCCTTAACTCAAGGCGACTGACAGGCGCCGGATTAGCGCACTTGAAGGGACTTACCAATCTTCGAAGTTTGAATCTGCGTGAAAGCCAGCTCGGTGACGTCGATTTGGTTTTTCTCGAGGAGCTTACCCAACTGCGATCGCTTATCCTTTATGACACAAAAATGGGCGACGCCGGGATGGCGCACTTAAAGGGTTTGACGCAACTTCGATGGCTATGTCTCAACTCTACCGGAGTCGGCGACGCGGGCCTGGCGCAACTGAAGGCTCTCACCAATCTCGAAAGCCTGTTTCTCGCCTACACCCGAGTGCGCGACGCGGGCTTGATGCACCTAGAAGGTTTGACATCACTCAAGTTACTGAATCTGAGCCACGATCGAATCAGTGATGCTGGCCTCGTTCATTTAAAGGGGCTGAACCGGCTGCGCGGACTGTACCTCGACGGCACTCAAGTCAGCGACGCCGCTGTTCGAGAACTTCGATTCAAAGCGCTTCCGCACACGATGGTGCAACGTTGATTGAAAACAACCGGCACATTAGTCTGATGGAGAGTCAGACGTGGCGTCGATCTGACCGCATTCCGCGCTTGCCAAATCGGTATTCGCCGCCAAGGCAGTCGTAAGCCACGAGTGCGCATACGCCCATTCGCGGAATGCGGTGGCGCGGGAAAGGCCAAGCGCAAGGGCAGCTTCTTCGATCGAACGACCGGCGAAGAGACGGAACCGAGCGACATCGGCCGACGAAGGGTCTTCGGCTGCCAGGCGGGTCAGGGCAGCGTCGATGTCCAGGAGGGTATCGGGATCGGCGATCGTCACGCGATCGCCCTCCTGAAGCGCGAACTTTCTTGCATACCCGCCGCGCTTGGCGGCGCGTTTGCGTCGGGCGTGATCGACCAGGATGCGCTGCATCGCCACGGCTGCGTCGCGCAGGAAGCCGCTCCGATCGGAAGACGCTCCGCTGCCAAGACGGAGATAGGCTTCGTGTACCAGCGCAGTCGCGTCGAGCGTATGCCCGGCAGGCTCGTGGGCGAGCTTTGCCGCGGCTAGCCGGCGGAGCTCGTCGTAAACTAAGGGGAAGTATCCGCTCTCGCGCCGAGGCTCGCTCATTTCTTCTCCGAGTCGGCCTTCTCAGTCTATTACACGTGCCACTTATCGGCGAATCTCACCGGCCAGCGCGAGTTGTTCGTGCTTTCGTCTTTCGCGCTTTCTGTTCTATCTGGCGCCAGGTGTCATCTTAAATTTTCTTCTTGCCGATCGAGACCGGCGACTGATCTGGATTTTTCAATCGGGCGAGGAACTCGAGCCGGTCGTGATTCCGAGTGTCGAGCATACACGAACTTCTGAGTGGTGAGAACGAGACCAGCTAATCCTCCGGCTGTGGTTTCCACGCACGTTCATACCCTTCTCGCGGAGTACGACAATCTTGCCGTGCTTGATGTCCCAGACTTTGACGGTGTCATTCGATCCGCCAAAAGCCAGCCAAGCACCATCTCGTGAGAAGGCCAGGGTTTTGACAAAGCCGACGTCATCACAGATCGTTGCCTGCTCCTGGCCCTGGACCGTGTCCCAGAGTTTCACGCAGCCGTCGACACCGGCGGTCGCGAGCGTACCGCCGTCCGGCGAAAATGCCAGTGCGTTGATTCCAGCCCGCATACCCGTAAGCCGACTGCGCAGTTCCCCGGTCTCGGCACCCAGCAGGACGACGTCGGCGGGCTCGTTGGCGATTCCACCCACAGCCACGTAACTGCCGTCCGGAGAAAAGGCCGCGAATCGGACAGGACTAAATCCTGGGATATCGGCTTCGAGCGAACGAATACCAACGCCTAATTCTGCGTCCCAGAGCATGACGAGCCGATCCTGACCGGAGGACACCAAGCGCCGTCCGTCCGGAGCAAAAGAAACGCTCCGAACGGCGTCGACATGGGCTTCCAATAGAGCGCGCTCACGCACCGCAGGCATATCCCAAAGTCGGACTGAACCATCGTCGCAACCCAGCGCCAGCGTCCGCCCGTCCGGAGAGAACGTCAGACATCGTACCGTGTCGCAGGCCAGCTCGCGTGGTGATGTGCACCGCTCAGCCTCGTAAGACCAGATCATCAGTAACCTTTCACACCCCATGACGAGGGTTTGCCCATCAGGCGAAAACGCCAGGGCCAGGCCGCCTGTCGGGGGTTCTGTGATCGTCGGCTGGAAAGGACCAACACCGCGCACGTTCGCCATGGTCCATAGACGGAGGCTGTGATCGTCTCCAGCCGACGCAAGGGTTTTACCGTCGGGTGAAAACGCTATCGCTTCAACCAGCCCGGCAGGGAACTTGGCTACAAGAGGTGGTGATGAAAGGGCTGGCGAATCCGTGGGCGCCGACACGAAGATCAGCGCGGCAGCGCCTAGGAGTACGCCAATAAGCACGACTTCTCCGGTTAACAGTAAAAGACGATTGCTCCGCGCGAAGAGCTTCGTTGCCTTCGGCCCGTATTCTACACAGCCCTGCGTAATTCCGGATGGACGAGGCTCCGTCCGAGCTGGATTGCGCAGCGGCTCGCCGGGAAGCTCGCCCTCCCACGATCGTGCAAGTGCATTTAGATTCCGAGTTCCGTTCTGGTGAGAAACTCTGCGCGGCGGCATACGCGATTGCTCCAAGACGGGTTTCCCCAGGATTTCGTTCCTGGAGAAGCGCAATCGAGGGCCGACGAGTCTCAGGATTGACAAGATAAATCGACGACGTGATCCGAAAACTGCCAGTCGCTACGAACCGCTCGGCCGCGGATTCCGAGCGACAACCTGGCTCGAAATCTAAGTACGGCTTGGTGGCAGCCCACTGTCGGACGAGATCATTTCTTATCCATGTCCGACTTCTGAGTCGAGGCACCGGCTATCTTTGCCTTCACGTCGAGCCAACGTTTTGCGTCATCGGCCCTGCCCGTCACCTCCGCGAGTTCGATGAGGCGGTCGAGCGCTCGGCGGAGGCATTCCTTTTCTATCGGCGGGATCGTCTCGGCCCGCTGATCCATCCCCTCGTAACCGGTTTTCAAGAACGGTTCGGCTTCGGCGTATTTCTTCTGGCCGAAAAGGGCCTCGCCAAGCAGCGACATCGCGCTATACGTTTTCCAGCCGTTGACGTCCTTGGCCTTGCGGATCGTCAGGGCCTCACGCACGACCGTCTCGGCTTCAGCCCAATTTTTCTCGTTGAGGAGGCTCAGTCCGAACGTGACGAGGGCTGTGCCGTACTGCAATGAATCTGCGCCGGAGACGCTTTTCCACAGCTTGGCATGTTCACGCCAGAGTAACACGGCACGGTCGGGCTTGCCGGCCATGTGATAGCAAGCCGCGAGGTTATTCATGCTGACCAGGGTATCGGCGTGGTTCAGGCCGACCTTCGCCTTCAACGCCGCGAATGCCTCTTCGTATGGCGGTAGCGCCTTATCAAACTTGCCAGCGGCCTTGTAGGCTTTGGCGAGGTTGTTCATGCAAGTGAGTGAATCGGGGTGGTTGGGGCCGAGCTTGCCCATCGTGAGCGCGAAAGTCTTCTCGAACAGGGGCAGGGCTCGCGCGACGTTGCCGGCAGCCAGATAGCCGACGGCGAGGTTGCTCATGCTGCAAACTGTGCCGGGGTGTTCGGCACCGAGCTTGGCCTTCCTGAGTGCCAGCGCCTCCTCGTAAAGTGGGAGTGCACGGTCGAGCTTGCCGGCGACCTGGTAAATGCTGGCGAGATTGTTCATCAGAGTGACTGTATCGAAGCGATCAGGGCCGACTTTGGCCTTCATCAGCGCGAGCGTCTGCTCGTACAGCGGCAGCGCTCGGTCCAGCTCACCGACGGAAAAGTAGCCGGTGGCAAGGTTGCTCATACAGGCGAGCGTGTCGGAATGGTCAGGGCCCAGTCTGGCCTTCATCAACGCGAGCGATTCCGCGAGCAAGGGTAGCGCACGATCGCGGTCCCCGGCAGCCAGATAGCCTACGGCGAGGTTGGCCATTGTGTTGAGGGTTTCGGGGTGGTCGGCGCCGAGCTTGGCCTTCCTAATTGCGAGCGTCTGCTCGAACAGCGGCAGCGCCTGGTCAAACTTACCAGCGGCCTTGTAGGCGCTAGCCAGGCTGACCTTGTTGGAGACGTAGTCCGGATGTTCTGGTCCGAGCTGCGCGGCAAACGTGGCGCCGGCCTTGGTCAACAGGTCTATCGCCTTCTCCGGATTGCCGAGGGCAAGTTGAGACGCACCGACGGTTTGTTGCATCCGCGCTACCGTAAGAGGGTCCCCAATAGCTTCCCCTTCGATCTGTGTCGCCGCCTGATCGAGACGCTCGCCCAAGAGCGTCAAGAGGGGCTTACCCTCCGTTTCGGCTTTCTTCGGGTCGAGATACTTGAAGATCGAGCCGAGGATGTCGTGGGCCTTCTCGATCTGGGTGAGCCGCTTCTCGGCCTGCTGCCGCTGGAAGGCTTCCGAGCGCAAGGCGCGATCCATCTTATATGCTGCGTCGAGGGCGATTATCCTTTGGCGCTTGGCCTCGACCAAACCGAGCGTTGTTCCGACAATGCCTCCGACCAGCGCCATCAACACGACCGACGCAGCGATCACCTGCACACGGTTCCGTCGGATGAACTTCCGCAACCGATACCACGCCGTCGGCGGGCCGGCGCTTACCGGCTCATGGGTCAGGAACCGCTCGATGTCATGCGCGAATGAAATCGGCGACTCGTAGCGTCGCTGCCGCTCCTTGGCGAGGGCCTTCATCACGATCCAATCGAGTTCGCCACGGACGAATCGCCCTAGCCTTGCCGGCTCGATGTGCCGGGTCGCGGCGAGAGTTGCAAGGGTGTCCGATGCACTGATCCGGTTGCTGGGCGTTGGCGGATCAACCTCGCGGATCAACCGCAGCATCTCGTCGAGGGCCGCCCTCCGGAACGTCTCTCTCTGGATCGGCGTACTGCCGGTCAAAAGCTCGTAAAGAATCACGCCCAAGGCGTAAACGTCAGCGCGAGTGTCGACATCCGGCGAATGAAACGATGCCTGCTCGGGTGCCATATACAATGGCGTGCCGGCCACGGCGCCAAAGGCGCTATATAGGCTGTGCTCGGTCAGTCCCAGGCCGCGGGTCGCCTTGGCCAGGCCGAAGTCGATCACCTTGGGCACCGGTGCGCCGTCGTGGCTCTCGATCAAGATATTTGTCGGCTTCAAGTCGCGGTGAATGATTCCCTTCTGATGGGCGTGCTGCACGGCCGAGCAAATCTGGCGAAAGAGTGTCAAGCGTTCCACCACACCTAGCCGATGCTGGTCGCAATAGTCCGTGAGGGGAACGCCCTTCACCAGTTCCATCACGAAAAAGGGCCGCCCGGTCTCGGTCATGCCGGCATCGAGGACCTTGGCGATATTCGGGTGCTCCATCAAAGCCAGCGCCTGCCGCTCTGACTCGAATCGAGCGAGGACGGTCTGTGAATCCATGCCCGCCTTGATCAGCTTGAGCGCGACCTCCCGTCTGACCGGCCTGAACTGCTCGGCCAGGTAGACGTTTCCCATCCCCCCTTCGCCGATCTCTTGGCAGAGCGTGTACCGACCGGCGATCACGCTACCGTCGAGCGCGGCCAGGGGCCGACTCTTCAGCTGGTAGCCTTCCGTCTGATTCGAGTCGCCCGCCATCGCATTCGCGGTCGCGGCGGGACGCTCGGCTGGGATCGAACCCTCGTCGCCGGCAGTCGTTTCTACTTTCTCCTCCGCCAAGGGTCGCCGCAGGGCTTCGGCCGGCCGGTCGTAAGCCCCGAGCAAGTCGTCAAGGCGGTGACGCAGCTCTTGGTCGGCGCCGCATTCACGGTCCAGCAAGGCGGTGCGCCCGGCCGCGTCGGGCAGGTCGAGGGCGGCGTTGAACAGGGCTTTCACGCGACGCGGGTCGAGCGGCATCGACACGGACTCCTCCCACGGTTGGTTTCCCCGTAGAGCGCAATCCAGGGCCAGGGAGTCTCAAAAAAAAATAAATACCCGACAGGGAGCGAGAATCCGACCAAGGACATTCCTCTTGATCGGCTGAATTTGCTGGGCAGTAACTGGCGGCCGAAAATGGTGGAAACACGAAAGGGAGAATACCCAAACATCATACCCTGGAGGAGATTCAGAAGGGCACGCTCATTGTGGCTCAAACGGTGCCGGAGTAACCGGCCGCCCACCTGAACGCTCCGATAGAAATGCGACCGATAACAGGCAATGACGTGCCTGGCACTTAATTATTCAGGTCGCGGCGAATGATTCCGCTTCAGCTGCGTTCATCACGCGTGGCCCGATTTGTGGCGCCACCGCAGGATCGCGCCCACGGCTAAGATGGTCGCACCAAGCCCGAATATGAAGCTCGAAATCGTCGCGGTCCAGTCGCTGGGGGGGACGGCCAGAATCGGTTCTGACGCCCTCGGGGCTTGGGTGGACTTGTCTGGAGGTGCGGGCCTGGCGCCCGGCGTCTGGTAGCGCTTACTGTTGATTGAGTCGAGCACTGTTACGCCTGGCTGGGGGGCCGGCGAGAACATCGAGGCGGGGTAGTCTTTGTCGAATTGAATCGAAATAACGCTGTAAGTCCAAGTAAAGCCCGGCTGCAAATCCTCGGCGTATTGGATCATTTTCGACTTGAGAGAGACAAAGTGATCCTGAACTTTGTCGAGTGATTCCGCTGTCCACACCCACAGGGGCTTTTTCTGATCACGGGCTGTCTGGTCTCGATACGACGCGAGCTTCAGGGGGACCGACGTTGCTTTATCAAGATAGTAAACATGATCCTGAGGAATCTCCCATCGCACCTGAGCAAACAAGAACACGTGGCATGCGCGATTGAGCACTCGGTCCTCGCCGAGGTAGGCCGCGCTGGGCAGAGCTTTGTGAATAGGCTCGCGTCCCACGTAGAGGAACCTGAGCGGTTGTGGGCACTCCCTCCGTTCGCTACGATCCTCCATCCAATATTGGCGTTTGAATATAATCGATTCTTGCTTGTCCAAATCGTTCTTTGAGAAGTTCACGTCCGCGCACCTCATACCGTCGCTGAAGTGCTCGTAGCGGCCCACCGCTGCATCTGACTTAAAGTGGCGAGAATCGCATTTCCTCTGTCCCGCCGCGTTCTCGACGTAATGATCCTCGATCGCGTCAAAATCTGCTGGTCTCTGAGGGTCAGCCTTAGTCGAAGTGATATCAGTCCTGGTCCGCAACTCGACTGACTTCCGGGTCTCAAGCTCCCAGGCGAGGCGTTTCGCCGCGAGCTCGCCGGGGGATTCCAACGAATGGACGAGCGCCAGGAGGAATCCCACAAGCTGAATCATGACTGCCCCGCGCGTTGCATATTGTTTCGGGTGGGACGGCTCGTCTACGAACGAAAACCCCGCTCGATCCCGAGCGAGGTTTTGGGAACGGCGATGCGCCTCCGGACTAGTTGCATATCGAAGGCGTTGGACAGTTGATCATGGTTGGAGCTCCGCTTGCGCAAGTATACTGCGGGCCGCAGTTGAAATTCGAGGTGCTGCAACCCGCACCCCCCTGCTGGCAAGCACCGACGGACCATTGCGCGGGGATGCCTGAAGTGCATCCGAACGTGATTCCGGGACCACATACGCTACAGCTCCCGCCAGTGGCGACGCAATGAGTCATACCGGAAGTAAAAGTCGCTGGCCAATCTTGTGCGCGGGACTGAAGAACGTGCGCGAGCGTCGCGAACGCAACCACGCCGGATGCCAGTGCGTAGATCGCCAAACGGATCTGTCCCTTGTTCGACCACGATCTCATGCGGCCCTCCTCTTAACTCTTAAGTGGAATGCAACCGTAACACTGCGAAAACATAAGTCCCATTTGGATTTGATCAATAGGCCGACACCACCTCCCCTCCCGCCCGCGTCCCCAGGCTTCGCCAAGTTCTTGTGTCAACACCTGAGGTGAACCAGCGTACTGATCCATCGGCCATCGCAGCACCCACGCCTCCCGGATGATAGCTTCGCGCTGCGAAGATGCCGAGGCCGTTATTGATGCGGCTCGTCCCGCAGTCCGGGACCCGCGAATTCGGGGGGGCCGATGCATAGAAATGGGTGTAGACCGCTCCTGGGATCATCCAGGATCCTCCGGCGTCGAGCTGCGCGCCTGCGACGTAAGCCCTTGCGAGATGAGAACAAGCATTCAACCAGTTGTCGGCGCCCCAGTCGTCTCCTGACAGGTTATAGGGGACCCAGTCGCGGAATGGATCGTAGGATCCGGTGGCCCCTGAGCCGATCGGCTTTTCTGAGAATGCGAGTGTGCTCGATAGACCATCGCTAATCGAGGCCAACGGCAGGATCTTTGACGATCCATCATCGAGGGGCACGAACACTCCTTCATTGAAGAGGGTGAGATTGTCGCCGACCAGCCTCGCCTCTCCAAACCCCGTGCAGCCGCGATAGGAGTTGGCTGCGAAGGGAAGCGAACTCGTCGCTCTGGTGTCGGAGGGACAAAGCAATGTTCCGACAACTCTCGTCGCCGCCGTTAGGTTATTGTGCTCGAGGAGAATAAACGAGCCGGACGAGAGATCGAAATTGATGCTGTCGTAGAGATTCTCTTGGTCGATATAGGGCAGGATGGCGCAGTGGAGGGAGTAGATCCCGACCGAGTGGTCCTTGCGAGCTATAGGACGGCCCCAAAACGCGGCCGGGGGGAACCCTCCCCGGGACGCCGCGAACGAGTGCGTCGCAAGGATTAATTGCTTCATGTTATTCGCGCATTGAGTACGCCGGGCCGATTCCCGCGCCCCCTGGACAGCGGGCAGAAGCAGCCCGGTCAAGATGCCGATGATCCCGATGACAACAAGCAGCTCAATGAGTGCGAAACCATTGGTATGTTTCATCGCCCGGCACTGACGCTTACAAGCCCGCACCTGAGCCTCCCCTCCGAATCAACACAGGTACGACGACCTGCTCATTCGATGCCGGCGATTGACGAACGATAACGCTGTATTCACCTTCCCGCTCGCCCGCCCGGCTTGATGCCGATTGAAAAAGTGGCGCGAAGGCACTCCGGGTCCAATTCCAGCCTACTGATGGACAATGGGGACGTAGCGTCCTGGTCGGCAGCGGCCGAGATTTCGGGCGCGGGTATTTGCGAGAAGACAAATAGCCTTGTAGAGGCGTCGTCTCCATGCGGAGGTGAGTCGGCACGGAGAATAATCCGCGACGGGGCGACCGTAAAGGGAGGAAGGGCCTCACCCCGCACTGGGATTCGATCGGAATGCTGACGGTCCCACGGATCGATGACCACGACGTCGCCAGCGAAGTTCGCTGGAGGCGGCGAAGAGAACTTGACTTTGTACCGATAGGTCCGTTGAACGGTTGTGGGATCTGAGTATGGCTGTTCGTCGATGACCGGAGTGGTAAACTGAAGAAAAGGCAGCTCGCTCTCAATAAGAGGTTGTCTCGGCTTCGACCCCGAAAGCTCGACGTTAAGCACGGTAAGTTCGCGGGTCTCCTCGCGGAAGGAGTGAGCCCGGTAGACGAGTTCGGCCCCCGACTGCAGCATGAATGGTGGCCGGCGCCAGCCGAATACCCGAAGCCGGAGTTCCCCTGTGGGCGACAGGTGAGAATCCGTATGCAAGGTGACGGAGACGAGCTTCTCTCCAACGGGGAAGGGGGTAGAATGGACCTCGACAGTGCCAATACTCCGGGGCGCTATAACATTTGGGCTGATCTTGGGTGTCGCGTGGGCTGCTCCCCATTTTTTGGTCCACTTGAAATGGGAGTTCGTTGAGCGATCGTACATGCTTTTGTTAATTTATATGATAACTCAGTGGCCTGTTCTCCTATCGTCACAGGACGAGCTGAACTCTTTGGGCGTCGCGTAGTCCAACGAACTGTGCGGCCGGACCGCATTGTAGTACCGGCGGAACCACTTGCCTTTCTCCCGAGCGTCCGCTACCGTCTCGAATTCCACCCTCTCCAGGAACTCGTCGCGCAATCGACTGTGAAATGCTTCTATATATCCATTCTCCCATGGGCTTGCCGCGGCTACCGGGATTGACTTCGCCCCCACTCCCGGCAGCCAGTCCACTAACGCCGCGCAAATGAATTCAGATCCATTATCGCTCCTTATGCGGGTCGGCGCCCCGCGATGTCCAATCACGCGGGCCATGATCCGCCGAACATCGGCCCCCGTGAGCGCCCCTGCCGCATGCAAGACCAAGCACTCCCGAGTATATTCGTCCACCAGGGTTAGCCACTTGAGAGAACGACCCTCTGCCGTTCGGTCGTGGACGAAGTCGCATGTCCAGATGTCGTTCTTGAACCGCGCCGGTTGCTGGACGCAACTATTGGCACTTACCCCCGGCTTAGGGCCTAATTTTCGGGGTTTTCTCAGCCTCACGGGCCTCCTCAGTCCCAGGCTGTTCCAGAGCCGCCTCACCCGTTTGACATTGACTGACCATCCACGCCGGACCAACACGGCATGTGCTCGACGGTATCCGAAACGGGGATACCGCCGCGCCAAGCGTTTGATCTCCCGGTTCAACACAGGTTCGTCAGGCCTACGCTTGCGACGGTATCGCAGGCCCGATCGGGACCGGCCCATGACGCGGCTGATCCGCCGCTGGGATACTTCATACCGCTCGTCCAGGTAATCGGCGGCGGCCCGTTGCTGGTCAGGGCTCACCACTTTTTTTTTGCGATGTCCTGCAGCATCGTTTTGTCCAGGAGCAGCTCGGCCACCAGCCTCTTGAGGCGATCGACCTCGAGCTCCAGTTCCCGGCATCGGCGATCGTTATCGACCTGGCCGGGAGCGTGTCGCTGTCGCCAACGATAGTAAGTCGTCTCGGCAATGCCGTGCTTACGACAAAAGTCCGAGACTGTCAGTCCTTTGGCCAGATCGCGGTCGGCTTCGCGTAGCAATCGCGCGACCTCGTCGGCGTTCCTTCGCCTGCTCATGGGTCCCTCCAGGAGTTACTCTACCCAGAGACTCCCATTTCGGCTGGACCAATTTTTGGGGAGCAGACCAGCGCAACCACAACTGGCGTCCACCTTCACGAGATGAACCGGACGGTCTCCGACATTCTCGATTTCGAAAATGGCGCCAGCTTGATCGATAATTGGAGGTTGTGACTGTGCCTCTTCTGGAGCAGGATGACGCCACACGAGCTCTGGCTGACGCGCGATCAGCCTTCCTGGGGCGCTGGCTCGGGTTGCTACAGACATAAAGACCGAGGAACCAATCACCAAGAAGAGCCCAATCCCGAACAAGACGGGGACCCGGCGATTCGCCACGCGGTGACTCACACGTTGAAGAAGCGAGATATTGTGCATCGCAATCGCCTTAAAGGGCGATCTTCCGCATCAAGTGAGCCCGGTGGGATTTGATATAGCGATCCTAACAGCCCACTGCTCGGCCGACTTCCATCATTATCTTTGGCACCTTCTCACGCGCCACGCCCCTTGTCAATAAACAAATCTGGCATCTATCGTTTTTCTCCCTTTCTTCACGGAGGAATCGCTTGTAAGCGATCCACATCTCGCATAATATGTGCACTTATGGATGGTGAAGCCGAGACATGCAGCGCTTTGCCGACATCTACGGCGCGACGATCGGGTACGAATTCCGGGCAGGCGCCGCGACTTGTGGTAGCGCGTGCGGATCGGTCGTCTGAAGTGCCACGCACCGAATAATTACGCGCCTGGCACTTAATTTGGAGAATTTAGGAGATTTCTCCGAAGTGACTGCAAGCTCGGCATCAATCAAACCCACCGAGCGAGAAACTAAGTTAAGTCGACTGTGGTGGGCCGTGACGGGGAAGCTCTAAGTGCCCAGGCACCCAATTTGGAGAGCCTAGGAAGAGCTCAATGTCGGGAATTTGGTGCCGGGCACTGGCAAACAGTTAATTTGGGCCGGCTAGTAGATTCGTCTAGGAGGCTGCATGCGCGGCGCGCTTCCGACTCACGTAGCAAGAACCGCTGTTGGGCCAACTTCCGCGGCTGTGGTTTGGCTATCATCGACCAGGTGCACGCAAGCCGCGAATCCAGTCGGCGATCAACTTCAGGGCATCGGGATCCACCTCGGTGGAACCGAGGGGGGGCATCTGGCCGGTTCCCCGGCGCGAGATCCGCTGGTAGAGCACCGAATTCTCGCGTGAGCCCGGGGCGATGATTCGCGGGTTCTTGATATCAAAGCGGTCGTGGGCGGGAACCTCGTCGATCAGCCGCATTTCGCCGACAGGGGTACCGAGGCCTAGCTCCATGACGGAATTGCCGCCGCCCTCGCTGACGTGGCAGGTTGAGCAGTTGACGTGCAGGTAGGACTTGACTCGCGATTCGAGTGAACCACGCGCCTCGTACGGGTTAAAAAGTCGCGGTTCGTCTTTGCTCTTTTTGGGCAGAGCGCCTTCGAACAAGCCGATGTGCTCAAACACGCGAAGTTGATTATCGAGAGTGCGACCGTAATGGTGATCGCGATCGAGTTGCAGAGGAGTGAAGCCCGCGACAAAGCCGATTGCTCGCGAGTGGCAGACAAGACACTCGGTTCGCGAGACAAACCGCCAGACTCGTTCACGACGGCCACCCGGCATTTCCGGATCGGGAACTTCAAACGTCGTCGCAGTGCCGTCGGTCGTGACCAGCTCGGCGTCGGTCTGTTCGTCGTTCCAGCGGTAGGAATAACCGGTCCATTCGCCCTGCTGTCGAACCAAGAGACGCGTTTCGATGCGCTTGCGGGCCGGCCGAGATGAGTCGTCAAATCGGTCGAGACTGAGCGTTTGAACCATGACCGTGCCGTTGGGGAATGACCACGCGCCTCCGGCGTTGAGCTGAGGTTTTTGCACGATTCGCTCGAAGCCCGGCAGAGCTGCGAATCGCACGATCGCCGCTCCGTCGGCCCACTGCGGTGCAATCACGTCATACGCGAGGGTAGCGGCGTGCGGCTTGTGGTCGACGACCGAGGCAAAGAGTCCCGTCTGGCTCAACCTGGTCGGGAATTGCCCTGAGGGCCTATCGGCCTCCGTCAACCGCTCAAGGCGATAAAACTGGCCCCCAGTATGGTCGATCACGTAGAACTCGCGCGAGTGGTCCGTGCCAAAGCCGGTGATATTGAAAGGTGTGTCGACCAAGTCCTTATGCCAAATCAGTTTTGTTCCGTCATGCTTGATCCCCCAGACGCGGCCGGTCGACCAGTCGCCGTAGATGTAGGCTCCGACCAGCTCGGGCAAGCGCGTGCCGCGATAAACTTGGCCTCCGGTCAGCGAGCGAGCCTCACTGTGCGGGTGCTCGGCAGTTGGCGGCGCGATCGGGTCGGGGCCAGCCTGGCGCGTGGCGTGGAAGATGTGGCTCCCTTCGCTGATGCTCCAGCCGTAATTGGCACCCTTCTGGATCAAGTAGACCTGCTCCCACAGGTCTTGCCCGTTTTGGCCGACCCAGAGCTGCCCCGACTCGCGGTCGTACGAAATCCGCCAGGGGTTACGCAAGCCATAGGCCCACAGCTCGGGGCGGGCCCCCTTGCGATCGACGAACGGATTGTCCTTCGGTATTCCATAGTTCTTGCCATTGCTCGGGTGATCGACGTCAATGCGAAGACGGCCGCGAGCAAATCATCGATTCTCTGGCCGGTCATATGGGCATCAGATCCGCTGGAACCGTCTCCCGACGACACGTAGAGAAAGCCGTCGTTGCCGAAAGTCACGTCGCCGCCGTCGTGACCGTTGGAGGCCCAATCGATGATGATGAGCTTCGATTTTGGATCGAAATGATGCGGCGGCCGGCGATCGACCGTGTAGCGGCGAACTTGAGTCGCCTTCCGCCCGTTGAGTGGTCCGCTCAATCCAATGTAGATGTAGCCGTTGTGTTCGTAGTTGGGATGGAAGGCCACACCGTACGCCAGGCCGTCGATTTTCAGCAAGTCCTCGACATGGCTCGCATTTTGGTTGTCGTCGATGGCTGCCAAGTGACCGGGGCCTGCCCAGACATTGTCGTGCCGCAACATGAACAGGCGGTTGGTACCCGGCTCGGGGGTCAAGCTCAATGGCTGCTTCACCGTCAGCTTCGGAAAGGCCCGCGTGGTCTTATAGGGGGGCGGCGGATCCGGCGAACCGACCACGCGGGAGTCGTTCCAAGGGACGCGCTTCTCTAAACCGAAAGGCTTCTCGGCGGCTTGGCCGGTAACGGAGGCGAGGAGCAGGACCGGGACAAAAACGCGCAGTGACGGCATAGTCAGGATCTCTCGGCGGGTCGAGTCAGGTCGAGTCGGGGTTGGGCCGGATACGAGCCGACCCGGGACAGGTCGCGGTGAGGAGGGTTGAAGCCTGGCGTCGCGACGATTTACTGTAAACGAACGGCGACTCGAAGGCCAATGTGTTCCGGCACGAATAGCGCGGAGAAAGCTTGAGTATGGAAGCGCACCCCGCCCGGCCATGGAGAGGTGCGCTGAGCGCGCACATCAGAATTGGAGGCAACAATGCCATCGAAACCCACTGCGCAATCGCGCGGCTCGCAAGACGTAACATCGGCTCTTTCTGCGGACGCTCAGTACCTGCCGGAAGAACGTTCCGTGGAATCACTGCGGCTTGCCGAACAATCGTGTCGCGGTTGTGAGCTCTATCAGCGGGCAACCCAGGCCGAAGGCGGCGAAGGACCGACGACTGCGCGGATGCTCATCGTGAGAGAAGCACCGGGAGATGAGGAGGACAAGAAGGGCCGGCCATTCGTTGGCCCCGCGGGCGTGTTGCTCGACGAAGCGCTTGAGGCAGCCGGAATCAAGCGGACGGACCTTCGCGTTGCAACACAACTCACTTAACAAATCGCCCAGTGCGGGACCAGAGCATTGCCTCTTGGTTGCTCTGCGATATCATCAAGAAACTCGTGCGGCGATCGCGCCCGGCTCGAGCAGGAGACGAGAGGCCGGAAGTCAACGGAAAGTCCGGCCGATGGAGCTTTGGGACGGACATGCGGAAAATACACGGAACGAGCAGTTCAGCCGGCGCGGACGTTCGCCGCGCATTGGCGCAATACCACTCGACGCAACAGCAGGTTCGTGAGCTCAACAATGCGGAACCCGAACCGGATGAACCTGCCGAGATCCAACAAGGATTCGAGCGACTGGCCGCGGCGACGGCCCGCGCCGAGCAACTAGCCCGAGACGCGCTGTCCAACGCGGTGGCGTCATTCGCTGGCGATGTACCTTGCTCCGTGATCGTCGAAACTCGCGGCGGGAGCTCGGTAGTTACGTTGACGGGTAAACCCGACGGACTTTTGGTTACTGCCGCGGCCGATCGAGTGCCAGTCAAGGATATCGTTTGCCGTCCCGAGCCACCTCCTGAGTTCGCGCACGAGTTCCGCCAGATGGCTCCCAACCAAGGGGGCGTCTACCTCGTGATGCAAGGAGACGATATCGTCGCCGTTTATGTGGCCGTTTACTTTCGGTCGACGAACGAAGTCGTTGCCGACTTCCTCGAGTTGATCCAAGCGGGATTCGAAGGAGTATGGACCGACGATTACGTGGTTTGGTGCCTTGGCCGCATTGTGGCGGTGATTCATCAGCCGATGGATGGTAGAGAGCAAAAAGTCTTCCTCTTCAACGAAGAGCGCAACGACCCGATCGCAGGTCGCGTGATTGAACCCATGCCGTTCTGGCCGACATTCGAAGAGTGGGTCGCCGGCGGGCGTGGCGATCTTTGGAAGACCGAGCGGTATCCTTGAGTTGTAAGCATTCGGCGGTGGCCAATCCGTGAGGCACTCTCTCCCCGCCGCGGAGAGGGCGAAAGACGCTGCGCCATTCGTCAATTTAGGACGACAAGAAATTCGTCGGACGTCGACTTTTTGCTCGAGCGGCACAGAATGAGCTAGAGTTGACTTGGAAGTGAATTGGACTCGACGGATAACATTCCTGCGGGATGTCATGATAGCGGCGCACTCGTCCGATTGAGCCGCCATAAAGCTCCAATCCATCGATCCTGACACGATGGCCACAGATTCGTCCACCGACGCTTCCTTTGGCCTGTTAAATCCTCATTATGCGGCTATCGATCCGAACATGGCGATTCGGATCAGGCGGTGATTTCATGCCCGATTATTTCACCAACATGGACTTCACAGGACCTGTTCACCACGGCCAGCTTCCCAGGATGATCGGGGTTGTAGAATCGCCGGCGAGCCTTGAGCCGATCGGTACGGCCGCACTGATCGGACCGACCGAGAAAGGGCTGGCGGAGTGGTCGTTACGCGTCCGTGGTACCAACGTGCCGGGGCACTGGGTCATCGTCGGCAACTGGTTCGTGCCCGACGAGGTTTGGTGATCACGCAGCGGGTGCTCCCATGCGGCCGCGAGGGCGGGCTGCAGATCGCTGCCCTGACGGATCGGAGAAACTGGCACCACGGGTCCGTGTTCGCTTCCATCCTAGCGTGCCACGTATCCCCCATTGATGAAGATGGTCTGGGCCGTGATCCAGCATCCTTCAGGGGATACCAGTAGCTTTACCAAAGGCACGATATCCTTGACTTCGCCGAGCTTGCCATTGATGCTCATGCTCTTGTGAAATTCGGTGGCGTCGTCGGTTTCGGCGGGATAGAAAAACGAGGTATTCAAGGGCCCAGGCGCAACGGTGTTGACGGTGATGCCGCGACTGCCAACCTCTTTGGCGAGTGCGCGGGTGAAGTGTTCGAGCGGCGCCTTGCTGCCGGCATAGGCCGAATAAAAGCCGGTCGTCGCGGCGAGCAGCGACGTGCCGATGTTGACGATGCGGCCGTTGTCGCTCATCTGGTTGGCGGCGGCCTGCATGCAGAAGAACGCCGCCTTTGAATTGATGGCAAACAGACGGTCGTACTCTTGCTCAGTGATCTCGGCGAGCGCCTTTTTGAGTACCATTCCGGCGGTGTTGACCATGATGTCGAGATGGCCGAATCGCCGCGCGACAGAGTCGAACAAGTGTTCGACCTCGGACACTCGGGTGAGATCCGCCTGCATAACGCTTGCCTTGCCACCGTTGGACTTGATTGAGGCCGCCGTCTCTTCGGCCCCTGCCCTGGCATTGACGCTGTTGTAATGGACGGCGACCGCGGCTCCCTCCGCACCCATCATTTCCGCGATCGCCCGGCCCAAATTCCGTGAGGCGCCGATAACGACCGCGACTTTTCGTTTCAGTAGCGGTTCGGCCATTGTTGCTTACCCTTTCCCAGTGGTGCCCTACATCTCCTCTAGCTTCCCTGCTATCTTAGCGCAGAACTTCCCACTGGGAAACGAGATAACGGACTTCTTGTTTGGCTCGATGGGCACGCAGGGAGGAATGATGTGAGTGCGACTCGACAATCCGGCTGGAAACGGTTCGGCAAGTGGATTTTCGGCGTCGCATTCATTTTGGCGGGCATCCTTCATTTCCTGCGACCCGAGGCGTACATGAAGATCATGCCTCCCTACCTGCCCTGGCATCGACCGCTAGTGATCTTGAGCGGCGTGGCCGAGATCGGGTTGGGTGCGCTGCTCTTGGTCGCCAGGTTTTCACCGCACGCGGCCTGGGGTTTGATTGCACTTCTGATCGCCATATTTCCGGCCAATATATACTTGTACCAGCATCAGGAAATACTACGGGCGCCGCCGCTGCTTCATCTCTTGCGGCTGCCGCTTCAGGGTGTCCTGATATGGTGGGCGTGGATTTACACGCGGCGGTAAGTCGCGCCAAGGACGTCGGTCCCGATGCTAGGCCGGCAAGCTTGCCGAGAAGGATCCCAGACGCTTTTTGGCACCGGGCGATATCTTCGTCCATATTCAAGGCCACGAGCCGGGGTTTGGCAGCTCGCCAGTGGCGCTCCGCCGATTCGAGATCGCCCTCGGCCGCGCAAGCCAGGACAAGGGGAACGTGCATTCGATCGAGCCGCGCTTCCATGAGCGGAGAAGCGTGCCGGAACACCTTGGCCTTCTCGAAAGCTTGTTCGAAGAGCTGCGCGCGTTCGCGCGGCCGTCCTCCAGTTGTATCAGTCCCTCAGTATTAATCACAAAAGGCTGGAGCAGGTCGCTTATCGCGTGGGTGCGTGCCTTGGTTAAGAGCTCACGAGCACGCTTGGGATTGTGGCGGAGCCAGACTTCCGACTCCGCTACGTCGATCATGAGCGTGACGTTATCCGGCGAACATGCCAGAGCTTTTTCCATCGCCGCCTGCGAATCATCACGGCGCTTGGCAGTCGTGTACAGGCCAGCCACTCGGGACCAGTATGTCGAGAGTGGCATTTTCTTGCCGTCGGCCAAGGGTTCGACAAGCTTCAGCCCCTCGTCGATGCGACCCAGGCCGGCGAGTGCTTTAGCCTTTTGAAAGGCGAGCTCCTCGGCAGGCAGCTTGCCGGCCGCCGCATCCGCGAGCCGCACGACCTCGTCCCACTTGCCCCAGGCTACGGCTTCCATCAGCCGCCGATAGCGGCCAGACGCTCCCCGGAAAAGCAACGAGCCGAAGGCAAAGATAATCGGAAAAAATATGTAAATGACCAAACAAGTCTCGGCCAGCCCCCAACTTCGGCCTTGCCACAAACGATAAGCCAGTAGCGCGATGGCCCCGACATTCCAGTACCAGCCTTTTCGATAAGCGGCAATTGTGACGACCAAGACGTGCGCCAGCCACGGGGGCATTGAGCGGAACCAGAGATACTGGCGTGCGCTCACCGTAGAGGCCACGGCCTTTTGCTTGGTGTGGCGAGCGGCCAGATCGTCGGTATGCAGGACAATCTCGTCGTATCCACGCTCGCGAAGAGTTTGCACTGCCTCGTCCGCCGAGCTGACATCAAGGCGCTCGGTCACCTTCTTACCCTGGGCGTTGCGAGCGGTCGCAAAATACTCGGGCATTTTTCAGCTCAAATAATGACCTGATTAGCGGGTCAACCCGTTATATCCAACGAGAATGATTACGTGCCCGCCATGATACCTCGATCGCGTCGAGCGGATTCTCTCCGATCGCAGCCACCGGGGAAAGAGGCACCCGCCGCAATTGGCCAAGATGGTATATTCGGACATAATTCGGAACGGAAATATTCGTCCGCGACCCACGAATGACGCTGCGAGCTGTTTGTTTAATCGCAGTGCCACGCGAATACGGACCTAAGTGATCCCAAGCGATACCGAGCAAATCAATATGAGACGCAACCTGGACCTTTCCTTCGGCACGAGTCGGTCATGCGGTTGGGTATTCTGGGCCATGCTTTGTGCAGTAGTCCCAGGGGGCTTGGCGCACGCACAGGCCGATGATCGCGACTGGCCGATGTACAACCACGATGTCATCGGCACGCGGCACAACCCGGGCGAAACCACGCTCGATAAGGTGACGGCTCGCGGACTCGAAGAGAAATGGCGGTTCCCCGCCAGAGGCTCGACGGACGAGATCGGCGTGATCCATGCCACGCCCGTCGTCGTCAACGGCTATGTCTATTTCGGTACAGCCACCGACCCGGCATTTTACAAGCTGAGGCCCGACGGCAAGGTCCGCTGGACTTACCGCCGCGCCGGGCTTCGGCGCGCGGCCCCGACGGGCAAAGGCCGCTTTCAGGCGTCGGACAGACGGAATCATGGGCTCGGCTCTGGTCACCGACGACACGGTCTATTTCGCCGACCTGGGGGGCTGGATCTATGCGCTTGACCGAGTCAACCGGAAGCGAACGCTGGAAGCGCAATTCGCGCGCGCCAGAGTTCCCGGGCGCACATCCGATCAACGTCTTCTTTGCCGGGCCGCTCGTCGCCCGCGGCAAGCTGATCGTCGCGGGGGGCTCGCTCGAGCAGCTCATCTCCGCGTTCTCCATTTTACAAGGGCAACTCCGGGCCGCGGGTTTCGTCGTCGCACTTGAGCCCAAGACTGGCAAGGTCATCTGGAAATACGACGTCGGATCCAAGCCCGAGCCATTGAAGCCGCCGATCACGATCAAGGATAGCTTTGGCAACCATACCTTTTATTTCGGGCCCGCAACGAGCTCGGTCTGGAGCACGCCGTCGTTCGACGCCGAGACCGGCACGATCTTTTTCGGCACCGACGTCAACACCGCGCCGCGGCGGCCCACGCCCGATGATCCGCGGCTTTACACGCGCGAATCGTGCGCCGTCATCGCGATCGATGTCGACAAGGGAACCGAAAAGTGGGTCACGCAGATCAATCCCGGCGACGTCTGGACCAACGCGATGCGGTCGTACGACCCGAGCGAGGGGCGATACAAGGACCAGTCGATCGGCGACACGCCCAAGATCTATACGATCGCGGTGGAGGGCAAGCCGACGAAGGTCGTCGGTGTGGGCTGCAAGAACGGCGGCTTTTACGTTCTTAATAGCCGCAGACGGACGAATCCTCGAGCACACGCCAATTTATACCGGCCCACCGACGTATCCGCTCTTGCCCGCGCCTGACCGCCGGATGCTCGCCTTGCCGAGCTGTATCGGCGGCTTGCAGACGGGCTGCGCAACCGACGGACGGACGATTTTCACCAACGGCATCGACGCACTGCAAGCTGGGCTCCCAAGAGAAGCCTGCCGACAGCGGCGTGCCGCCAACCGGCGGTCGCGTGGTGGCGATCAGCCTCGACACTCATACAGAACTGTGGCGGCACGAGCGTCCCGGGTGGCGACCTTGGGCGGGCCGGCGCCCAAGCCGATTTACACCGACGTCGGCGACCCTGTCGCTTCGGGCATCGCCTTGGCCAATGGCGTCGTCTATTTCACGACAGTTGGCAGCGGCAAGCTGGTCGCCCTCGACGCTGCTACGGGTTCGCTGCTCAAAGAAATCGACTTGGGACCAGTCTGGTCGGGGCCGTCGGTCTCGCGCGGGCGCGTTTACGTCGGCACCGGCAACACGCTCTTCTCTCGGGATAGTAACGAGGGCTTTTTTCCCAAGAAATACTCCGGTGAGCTTTATTCATTCGGAGTGCCGGGTAACGACGAGATCGGCCGCCTCGGCGCGGGTAATGAATGACGGCGAATCAAACTTCGGGGAACGGCTCAGCGTGTTTCTTCCACGAGCCGAACGCCGTCGCGGGGAAGAAATCGCGGTAAAGAATGGCCACCGATAAACAGTAAAGAGGACCGGTCAGGAAGATGCCGATACCGCAGACGCGGCCCCCGAAACTGCCAAGACGATCAAAACACAGTGAAAAACCGTGGCCGCCAACCACTGCGATTTCAGTGCGCTCCAGCTCTCTTTGAGTGCGCCAGTCGCCGGGAGCCGGCTCTCGACAACCAGCGGAATCGCCAGCATGAAAAGCCCGGAGACGATGAAGCCGGGGATTGCACACAACATGAAACCAAGCGAAGTGGCTGCCGCATTCAAGATCGAGACCAAGAGCAAGTCAAACCAGACGTCGCCGACACTCAGCAAGTCTTCGACGCGCGGAGTGCGACCGCGAACCTGGTTGCTTGCCATGCGGATCATTCCTCCCAGGAAAATGCTGGTCACGACCGACGACAGAAAGTACGGTTGGACGGGCCCAGCTGGTGAAAAGAATTGGCGAAAGCCGCCGTGCCCACGAACATGAACAGGGCCAACGTCGAAGACTGCGAACAAGCCGGCGGTCACGACACTATAGCCGGTCATTACTATTAGCATGGCCAGCGACCAGACAATCCAGTGCTGCTTGAACAGTTTCCACGCTTCACCGATCACGCTGAAGCGGACCAAGGGCCATGACTGGTATCCGCCGGCCATCAAAATCCTCCCGGAACAGCTTCCCGCCAACGATGCGCGGACGAAGAACCAACGACGAACAAAGTCGGAACAGACCTGCGACTCATATATCTCAGTTCGGGATTAGCGACGGAATATTCGGAACGCATTAGGTTGTCGCCAACAGTGCGCAACTAGCGTAGAGAAGATGGTTGGACCAGTCACTCACGCGAACGTGGGTTACGCTGTCAGGAGTGGAGCCTATCAGCACAGAGCCAACACCGCGAGGACTGGTCCATGCTAGATACTATCACAACACACGTTGTGGGTCTGGATGTTCACCAAGCCACGATTGCCATCGCCGTAGCCGATCCGGGGAGGGGAGACCCCCGGGTCATGCCGACCATACCCAACGATTTCAAGACTCTGATGAAATCCCTTAGGAGGTTGGGGGATCTCGATCATTTGGT
The DNA here is from genome assembly GCA_963850935.1 of uncultured Isosphaeraceae bacterium. Taxonomy (GTDB): domain Bacteria; phylum Planctomycetota; class Planctomycetia; order Isosphaerales; family Isosphaeraceae; genus CAWFRS01. The sequence goes on along the minus strand of CAWKNT010000043.1, from coordinate 42,424 downwards.
GTGCTGCTATGAGGCCGGGCCGACCGGCTACGGGCTATACCGTCAGTTCAAGAAAGCAGGTGTCCGCTGTGTCGTGATCGCCCCCTCGCTGGTCCCGGTCAAATCCGGGCGGCGAATCAAGACGGATCGCCGCGATGCGGCCAAGCTGGCCGGTTACCTCCGCTCGGGTGAGCTAACGCCGATCCATGTGCCTGACGAGGCGACCGAGGCGGTCCGCGACCTGGAGCGGGCACGCGACGACGCCAAGCGTTCCGAACGGGTCGCCCGCCATCACCTGTCCAAGTTTCTGTTGCGTCAGGGTCGCATCTACACCGGCGCGACCAGGTGGGGGAGGCCGCACATGGGCTGGGTCGCCGGCCAGACTTTTGAACACCCAGCCAGCCAGCACGTCTTCAGCGACTACCGCGAGGCTGTGGAGTTGGCCACGGCTCGCGTCGAGCGGCTGACATTGCGGCTGCGTGAAGTGGCTTACGCCTGGGATCGAGCCCCCCTGATCAAGGCACTCCAGGCGCTGCGAGGAGTGGAGATGGTCAGCTCCGTGACTTTGGTGGCGGAGATCGCCGACTTCCGCCGCTTCGCCTCGGCATCGGCCTTGATGTCGTACGTCGGTTTGGTTCCTTCAGAGAACTCCAGCGGATCAAGCCGCCGCTTGGGGGGAATCACGCGAGCCGGCAACGGCCACGTGCGTCGCATTCTGGTCGAGTCGGCCTGGCAGTATCAACGCGCGCCAGGGATGTCCAAGGCCTTGCGGGCGAGGAATGAGGGAGTCGAGCCCGAGGTGCGTGCCATCGCCTGGAAGGCCCAACACCGGCTGCATTCGCGGCTCAGGAAGCTGCTGAATCGCGGCAAGCCGGCCAACCAAGCGGTGACCGCGGTGGCGCGGGAGCTGGTCGGTTTCATTTGGGCGATTGCCCGTACGGAGGTGTTGATGGCGAAGTGACGGGTTGTTTCGGAGAGTCGTGATCTATAAAAGTCCTGGCGCGGGCATGTAACCGGGAGGTTGGACGAACAGGCTGCGGCATGCGTACGATTAGGGGGAATCCTCGGCCACCCTATGAGCCCGGTCTCGGAAGAGCCGGACGCTCGTTCGTAGAGTGAAATAGCCCCTGACGGGTTAATTCATGCGTTAACCAACACGCGAACATCATATGGATCAACCGTCATAACGATCTTGCCGCCGCCTGTTCGTCCAGCCCCCCGGGAGGGAGGAGTAAGACTGAGCCGAAGGCAAAAGAGACAAGGCCTTTCCGCGGAATCTGCGGGTTCAAAATCGGGGCACGGGCTCAGCTCTGGCTCGACAGGAGGGAAGGCGAGAGTTCATAGCGGTAACGGCATGATTTCCAGGAGCAGACTCAGAGGGCGGTGGCGCGGGAGATTGTCCGCTCGATGTGGGCGACTGCCCCGAGGGAGGTGGCGATGGTGAAGTGACGGACCGTCGGGGAGCGTCGTGATCTTCAAGGTATTATCGAGGCTATGTACCCAGGAGGTTGGACGAACAGGCTGCGGCATCTGTACGGTAAGGGGGAATCCTCGACCCACCCTTGAGCCCGGCTTAGGATGAGCCGGACGCTCGCTTGTAGAGTGAGGTAGCCCCTGACGAATCACAACATGCGTTAACAAACACGCGTATATCAGATTGATCCACCGTCGTAACGATCGTGCCGCGGCGTGTTCGTCCAGCTCCCTGGATGGAGGAGTAAGACTGAGCCGAACAGCAAAAGAGCCAAAGAGAAAAAGACAGCCTTGAGAGAGGAGCGTGTGTGCGTCCGGGCAGACAAATCGCGTCAAGCCCCCCGCACCCGGCGCGAATCCCTCTGGAAGACGACAAGGGCTCTTGACAGGTCCAACCATATCAGGGTGGTGCCGAACGATCCTCAGGATCGTGAGGCCCACCGCACGCCCAAACGCCCACCGCACGCCCAAATCGCGAGGCCCGTGGCACGCCACGGCTGCTCGGTGGGCCTCTCCGCGATTCCTCGCGGCTCAACACCATCTCTACTTGGGCTCGACGACCTTGTACTCCTGATCAGCCTTGAGGTTTTCGAGTTTCTGCACGATGCCGGAAGGCCAGCGAATCACAACTTTCTGGGCAACATCGGCTTTTCCGATCCCGATCGTGACGCGCGGATCGTTGGTCGCTTGCATGCTATATCCCCCTTTGCGCTGCCGGTAAATCTTGAATGGCGCGGCCTTGGGGTCGGTATTGTTTTTCGACTCTAGTCCGGCGATCGTGACCTCGAGCTTAGCCCCGATCGCGTCTCTGTTGCTCTTGGTTCCCTCGAGAGCGAACCGGATCCAGTGGTTGTCGGTCTTGGTGTCGTTGCGCAAGAGGGCTGGGGCGCCGTCCTTGTGGTTGACAACGATGTCGATGTCGCCGTCGTTGTCGAGATCGCCGAAGGCGGCGCCGCGGCCTACGTGTTTGGTATCGAAATAGGGACCGACGTCCCGGGTCGAGATCCGAAAGCGCTTGCCGCCGAAGTTGCGGAAAAGGAGCGGGATTTCTTCGTAATCGACCGGCTGCCCGAGATCGCGCCTGTTATTGTCAACGTGCCCATTGGCAATGAAACAGTCCGGCCAGCCGTCGCTATCGAAGTCGGCCAGTGCGCAGCCCCACTTGACCCAGGGCATCGAGTCAGAAGCCAGGCCAAAGAAAGGGGTGTTATCGTAAAAGATGCCCTTGCCGAAATTCTGATAGAGCGTGCTGTACTCATTGGCAAAGTTGGTGACGAACAGCTCGGGAAGGCCATCTCCGTTGACATCCTCGGCGTCGACGCCCATCCCCGATTGGGCCATTCCGTTGATGTTGTACGCGGCACCTGAAATCTCGGAAACATCTTCCATCGTTCCGTCACCGCGGTTCAAGAACAGGAAATTGGGATTCATATCGTTGGCGACAAAGATATCAATCAGGCCATCGTTGTTCACATCGGCCGTTACGACGCCGAAGCCGTGGCCATCCGCGCGGGATTCGGGTCGCCGCTCTTTCTTCTTGGTCTTGGTGACAGGATCTTCCACGTCGCGCTCGGCCGTCATCACCTTATCCAGCACGTCAGTAAATGTTCGGTTGCGATTGTTGTGGTAAAACAGGTGCTTGACGGTCTTGATCGAACGTGGCGACGCGTAGAGCCAGACCTTCTTCTGGGCGTCGCCCACGCGAATATGGTCTTCGGGATAATTCCAGCGCCCGTAGTTCGTCACATAAATGTCAAGAAATCCATCGTTATCATAATCGAGCATCGCCCCCCCTGACGACCAGTTCGGTGCGTCGATGCCCGCCTCTTTGCTGATGTCTTTGTACGTACCATTGCCGTTATTGAGGTAGAGTTTGTTGGATCCATAATTACATAGGAACACGTCTTGATCGCCGTCGTTGTCGATGTCACCACTGATAATTCCATGGCAAAAGCCGCGAAAACCCAATCCCGATGCTTCGGTAACGTCCTGAAACTTATTGTATCCCAGGTTTTTGTACAGCCGGTTCGGGCCTTTTTCGGCCGTGCCCAAGGGCAGCAGCGTGGCCGTAGCGAAATAGAGATCGAGCAAACCGTCGTTGTTGTAGTCGAATATGGCAACGCCAGAGCCATTGGCGGTTGGGAAGTGCTTTTCCTCGTTCATGCCGGAAAAGTGCACGAAATCAATACCAGCTTCCCGTGCGATCTCAGCAAACCGAAACGGGCTGGATTCGGTTTGCTTTGTGAGCACGACCGTGCTCGGGATGATCGTGAGCCGATCCCCGGCGATATTCGACACCATTTTGCCCTTGTCCGGCCCTTGGGAACTCGATGGACTATTCCCTCGTTTGGCACCCGCGGCTATGCCACGTGAGTCAACTGGCGCGATCACTGGAGCCAGCCCAGGAGTCGGTGAAACCGAGCTTGTGCTCGCGCCACACCCCGACAGCCCGGTGCTTGCCCCAACAACCACTAGAATGAAGAACAGGCGACGCGGGGATACCGCCCGCGTCGATTGACTCTCACGCATAAACTCGATCTCCTAGCCATGGCCAGAACGAACTGACGATTCGATGATAATCAATCATTGAGGTGGCGAAATCGCAGGCCGAGCGCCTGGACTGCAATCGGCGATTGATATTGCCGGCGCCCCGAACAAATCAGATTGTAACATCGCACCGCCCAGCTGTCCCATGGCGAATAGCACGAGTAGCGACCCAATCCTCTTCATCATTTCTACCGTTTTCACCCCCCCAACCAAGAAACCAATAACGAGATCCTATATCTTGTCTGACCGGCGCCGATTCTGCATGTGCTAAAGTTTGCTTTCTTCACGTGGCGAATCGACAAGTAACGCCGGAAACTTAGGCAGAGTAGTCGGTTCCTGCTAGAATGCTGCGGGTATTATCAACCAGCGATCGTCGTCGAGACGATGCAAGTAGGAACCAGGATTCGAGAAACTGCAACGGATTACCGACGGAGACGACGTATGCAACGGCAAGTGCGGCTCAACTGGGCAGGGGCGGCGATGGGGTTGGTGCTCTTCTGGGGGGCGATGGGGGCGGCGCCAGCGCCCTCGAGCTATCTAGGGGTCGAACGGACCATCGAATCGATTCACCAAGCGTGGGCGAGTCCTGGCGCTCCTCCACAGCCTAACCGACAAAGCTGGGACGCGCTGTTCGACGCGGTGCTTGTCGATTTAAAGTCGTATTCCAGCGCCCAAGCCGACAGCGAGCGCGTGCAGGCTCTTGACCGAATCTCTCAGATCTCCCATAGCCTTGGCGCGGTCGCGTGGAGACCGGCCGCGACGCTGCGTGCCGAATTAGACAACTGGCTGAGCCCACGTTTGAGAGTAGCCTGGGCCAAGCGCCGACTCAGCGAGACGGTCGCCGCACTACCGGCGACCAACGACTCGGGCATCCGGGCAAATCGAGCGCGCTGGTTAGAATTCGTGCAAAATGACCTGGGAAGTGCGCTGCGCGATTATGATACGGCGACCACCGTTTCCCAGCGCTTGGCCGCATTGCAACGCCTGCACGAGTCGCTCAGATCGCTCGAAAATGGCAACAAGAGCCGACCGTGGTCGCCGTCGTGGGAACTTCAGACCGCGGTCAGCAATCTGTTCAATCAGCCCAACCTGGATGTCGCGATTGATGTAAATACCGTCTCGCCCCTCTTCAATGCCAACCTGGTCAATACAGGTCCTGTTTATCGCAAAGGGTACTGGTCACAGGTCACCGCAGGACCCAAGACCGGCTTTGGACTCTTGCCCAGTGACGATGGCATCGCGTTTTATAACAAGCAAACCTTGGTAAGCGTCACGCCGATCTTCGACTTTCAAAACCAGATTGCCGCCGATGATCAGGGACGCCGCGCAGCCAAGCTTTACCAGTTCAGCGCGACCACGTACGACTGGTCCGAGCTGACGATTACGACCGTATTGCGCGATTCGGGGCTCAGCATCGCACCGTCCTCCACTCACAATATCGACGCCGCCATCAACTCTGCCCCAACCGAGGGTCACGGGCTGGGTCGAGGTATTGCGTCCTTAATCGGTCTCGACCAGGATGCAATTACGGAGAAGGTGAAAGAAGGTGCCTTACCTCGTTTTCAGCAGCAGATACCTGTCGAGGCACAGGAAGAGGCGCTCGAACGCATTGGCCGGGAAACTGCGGAACGCAACGCCGACTTGCGGTCGAAGGGCTTAGTCGGCAACAACACGCTGGCCGTGCGTGATCTCCTGATTACCCAACTTTCACTGCGATCACGTCCCGACGCAGTCTTTGTGGGTGGTCTCTTTCAATTCCGCGATGCCCCGGGGCAGCTTGGTGCCGACGCCCCTCAACCTGCGACACTAGCGGCGACCTATGATCCGGCAGGCGTATCCGCCGATGTCCATCTCAGCTCGCTACTTTCTAGTGCGGCGGCCGGAATCTATCAGCGCGACGAGGTAAGATCGGTCAGCAATCTGATGCTTAGTGTCGCGGACGCACCCCCCGGCACTGCACCCAAGGACTCGGTCAAGATGACCAAGAACGTTGATTTCGCAACTTATTCCAAAGCGGTCGACGACGGTCGTAAACCGGGCACTCCACGGGTGACGGTCCTGCGAATCAGCGCCCCTCTTCACCTCCGGAATTCTCGGTCGATGCACGGGGATTCTTGGTGGCGCTGATCCACGATCTTCAAGTTGAAGTGCCCGCGCCGGACAGTGAAGCGAAGGGGGGCGTGGTCGGTGCGGCTGCCAAAATCTACCGGATCAAAATCCCTCAAGCTGAAGTCGCGGTGTCGTATCGCGTCGATTCGGCGAATAACAAAGCCACACAACTGCACGCCAAGGTCGAAGACTTCAGCCCCGGCACCAACGCCGAGGTATTGGCCATCGCCGACGATGAGAACAAGGCCGTACCGTTGTCACGGTTCTCGGCCGCAGTCGTCTTGGGCGCGATCGGTGGGAGACTTCGAAGCTTGCCGATTGATGTAGCGTTCGATCAGCTCAAGCTACCAGGCTTCTCGATTCGCTCGATTTCTCCGCTCGACCCCAGCGGTTGGGTACGCGTCGGCCTATTGCGGAACGGAGATGCACCGCTACAATTGACGCAATTAGCCCCCCGCACCCGTTCAGCCGGTGCTCCCCAATCAACTGGCGTCGCCGCAGCCAGTGTCCCTTGTTCCGAACGAAGGCGGACAGCACTGAGCAACGCAATGGCAGCCGGCGATCAGCATTGCCGCGGTCGCCGGCCACGATCGAGCAGGTCGGTTAGGCGAAGGACGAATCCCGGCAGGACATCACCGCCGTCGAGCGTCTGTTCGGCGTTGACAAGAATTGACTTGTCGGGAGCGTGGAAAACACGGGCAGACCGTTTCTTGGGATCGATCAACCAGACAAGCCCCAATCCGCATCATGCCATCGGCCCCAACGCAGACTCCCAGATCGTTCTGATCGACAAAAGTGTCAATAAGTCGCCCCAAACGCAAAGCCAGTCGGGCTTCGTCGAATCCCATGGCTTTTTCCACCAACGCACCGTCGACCAGCTCGCACAGCCGGTTTTCACGATTTTCGACTTCGATCACATCTTTCTCGGTTGCAGTCCCCGGCGCGGGATGAAACCAGATCCGATCGAGGGAAATGCCGCCTAAACGTTTTCGTAGGTCGGCTAACGTTTTGATGGTCGGAGGAGCGATCGTCGCCTGAGCCATGATGGTTTCCTCGCAGCTCGCGGTCTGTAGCTAGATCCGCGATTTGTGTTGGCCGCGGAGCGAGCTGCGATGTTAGCGAGGGAACAACGACGATCCAGCGTAGCCGGGATTTGCCTCGGCTCGCCAGGAGGCTCGCCCTCACCGGATTTCTGAATGCAGCACACTTCCGAATTATTCTGACGCATCGGGGTTCTACGGGCAAGGATCCTTTGTTCATTAGCTAACGAGGCCTTCTGCCGGTGTCGCACTCCCCGACGCGAGGGTAATGCTCTAGAATGAAACGTCACAGAGCCGACTAGAGCCCCAAGGAACAAACGCTTTTACCCATGCCGAACATCCCGACATTGATCGGCAACCCGGCTCCCGCCTTCGACTTACCGTGCACGCGATTTCCCGATCCCGAGAGGAGCCGGGTGAGCCTGGCGGATTATCGAGGCCGCTGGCTGGTCCTGGTCTTTTATCCTCGCGATTTCTCCCTGGTCTGCCCGACCGAGCTGATCGGGCTCTCCCAGCGGTTCGACGAGTTCGCGGCGCAGAATTGCGAGCTGCTGGGGATCAGTTGCGACTCGGTCGAATCGCACGAGCGCTGGATCGCGACGCCGCGGTCAGCGCGGCGGACTCGGGGGCCTGAGCTTTCCGCTGGCGAGCGACCTCGACGGATCGGCCGCGCGGGCTTACGGCGTCTACCAGGAGCAAGATCACCTGGCGGTGCGAGGGCTGTTCATCATCGACCCCGAGGGCCTCGTGCAATACCAGGTCGTCCACAGCCTGAGCGTCGGCCGGCGGAGCCAGGAAGTCTTGCGTGTGCTGGCCGCCTTGCAGTCGGGCGGACTGTGCCGCGAGGATTGGATGGCCGACGGCCAGACGATCGACCCGTTTCAGGTGATCCGGCCGGGAGCTATTTTTCCCATTACCAGATCGAGGCCGAGGCTGGCTCGGGGACCTTCGCGACAGTGTTATCGTGCACGCGACCTTCAGCTCGATCGGTCGGTGGCGCTCAAGGTCTTCAAGCCCGACTGCTCCGGTGACGCCCGAGCGCCGCCCTGGCCGAGGCCCGTGCGGCGGCCGCGCTCAATCATCCCAACCTGTGCACGATCTACGCCGTCGACGACTCGGCGGGCGTGCCGATCATCAGCATGGAATACATCGCCGGCGAATCGCTGTCGAAGGCACTCAAGCCGGGCCGGCTGGCGGCCGGAGTCGCTCCTATCGATCACCCGCCAGATCGCCTCGGGGATGGCGGCGGCCCATGCCGAGGGGATCGTGCACGGCGACTTGAAGCCCGAGAACGTGATGGTCACCGCCGAGGGGCTGGTCAAGGTCCTCGACTTCGGCCTGGCCCGGCGACTGCGGCCGCGGCGGCCGGTCCGCACCGACGAAACGGCCGAACTGGGGCTCGCCGAGACGGGCGACGGCCTCTTCGGCACGCCGCGCTATCTCGTCCCCCGAGCAGGTCCGCGGCGAGCCGGCGACCCTCGCCAGCGATGTCTTTTCGCTGGGTATCCTCTTTTACGAGCTCAGCACCGGCAGGCCGGCCTTCCCCGCCGACAACCTGCTGCAAGTCCTCGACCAGATCCGCTCGGTCGATCCGAGGCGATGGCCGCCCACGCGCCCGAGCCGTTTGATTCTCTCCTCCGCCGCATGCTCGCCGGCAGACCCCGACGAGCGGTCGATCACGATGAGAGAAGTCGCCGACACCCTGCTCGCGACTCAGCGATTCGCCCCTGTGTGATCGACCCGACCGGAGCTCTCCGCCGACGCGCCGTGTAGCACACCCGGGTTTCCCCGCCGGAAATTTCGACACCAACCGCGGATACTTCCAGAATCGAACGTGTCTACCTTCTCTCATGAGGACAACAACGTGCCCTCCGACCACGACGTTTATCTCGCCATCTTCGACCATGACGGTGTTCTTGTCGACTCGCTCGAGCTCCACACGCAGGCCTGGGTCGAGATGGGGCGCCGCGCGGGACTCTCATTTCACGCCGCGGTTCATCCACGAGACCTTCGGCATGACCAACCCGAGCATCTTCCGCAAACTGCTGGGCGACAAGGTCGGCGATCACGACATACATGCGTTACTCCGATCTCAAGGAGTCGTGTTATCGCGACGTCGCGCGCGGCAAGATCCAGTTGATGGACGGCGTCCGCGAAGTTCTCGACGCCCTGACGGCCCGGGAGTGAAGCTGGCGATCGGATCGAGCGGCGTGCTGCCCAACCTCGAGCTGACGGTGAGCGAGTGCGGCCTGACCGGCCGATTCGCGGCGATCGCCTCGCTCGAAGACATCACGCACGGCAAGCCCGACCCGCGAGGTCTTCCTGGTCGCGGCGAAAAAGGCGGGTGCGAGCCCAGCGCGCTCGGTCGTCTTTGAGGATGCCGCCGGTGGGCATCCAGGCCGCCAAGGCGGCCGGCATGTACGCCGTCGGCGTCATGACGACCCACCCGGCAGACGCATTGAAACATGCCGGGGCCGATGACGTGATCGAAAACCTGGTCGGCTATGACGTGCCTCGCCTGCTCGATCGGCTCCGGGTTCGGTGAATTCCTGAGAAGTCGATCGGGATGCGCAGTTTTTTTTCACGGGCCCCGGTCCGCGGTCTGGTCCAATTCGCATTTACCTGTAGACGCCGGACGGATGCCGGGGCGGGTCCGCGGTCCCATTTGATCGCCAAGCCCGTCACCATTCGAGCGATGTGGTTATCCCCGATGATCGCAACGACAACTCGTCGGCGTAGGCATGCTCACTCCCTCGATCGACACCGTGAATCGGGAGACCTCCGATGGAGCCGCAGCATTTCACCGAGGTACGAACAACCAGGCTTGGTATGGCGGCGAGGAATCAATGCGCGCATCGGCGCGGGCCTGATCACCGCCGCCCCAATCGCGTTCGGCCTGATTGCGAACAAATGGATGCCCGGGTCCTGCTTTCCACGTTCGGTGGCAGCGACTACGGACATGGCGCGACCATCAGCATGATCGACCAGCAGCAGGTTGCCAGTCGTTTCACCGCGAACAATGCAAACCGCGTTGGCTCCGCCCTGGCCGGCACGACCTCGTCGAAACGCGAGATCGCTATCACGAGCGCCGAGTCACGGGCTCCCGACGCCGCTCGGTGGTTAGTGGCTAAGGCCCTTTCATCGACGCAGATCGACCTGGCGTGGACTCATGTGGCCAGCGCAGAACGGTTACTTTGTCGCCGAATGGACCAGCGGCAACTGGACGCTGATCGACAGCGCAGGGAACTGCAATACCAGCTTCAAGGTCAACGGCTTAAGTCCCAGCACCACGTACTACTTCGATGTGGGTGCTTTTAACGCGGCCGGCACGACCTGGACGAGCTACCGGAGCGTCACCACATTCCAGAACGAGGTCGTGGTGAACCATCCCGCCGCGGCGAGCCGCTACAGCCCAGTCAACGGCTCGCTCTTTGGCCCCAACGGGCCTTCCTATCTCGAGGTGGAACAGGGAGACGTTGGCGATTGCTGGCTGCTGGCGAGTCTGGCAGAGGTCGCAGCGCGAGCACCATCGGATATTCAGAATATGTTTACCTACGACGGCACTGCCATGGAAGGTAGGTCGCTGGTGGGGCTCTACACCGTCCGTTTCTTCAATAGCGCCGGAACGGCTGAGTACGTCACCGTCGACACGGAACTGCCCGACGGCGGCGCCCTCTACGATCAACCATCTAATGACGTGCTGTGGGTGGCCTTGGCCGAGAAGGCATACGCCGAGGCTAACGGAGCCGGTTTTGTGACCACGTCATACAGGCGCAGCGACTCTTACAACGCCCTTAACGGCGGTGACCCAGCGTGGGCGCTACAAGCGATCACAGGGATGCCGGCCAGTGATTTCAGTATCAACCCTAGCAACGTCGCCGCGGCCTGGAACGCGGGTGAGCTCATCGTGCTCACAACGAACAACCCGGCCAGTTCGCACATTGTCGCCAGCCACGCCTATGCCGTCGTCGGCTATAACGCTTCGAGCAGCGATCCCTTCGAGGTTTACAACCCTTGGGGGACTACGTCATCGGGGCAGGCGCTGGGCGACTCGTCCGTCTACGGACTCTTCAACACCACCGCGGACTTCCTGTCGCGGAACTTCGCCTGGCAGTGCCTTGGAACGGAGGCGGCAGCCGGGCTCGACGGTGGCGTCAATCGCTCGAAATAAGGCGGCTTGCTTTCGCCGGGGCCCTCAGGAGTCATCAGGCTGTCTTGCCCGTTCAGAATTGGCGCGAACCGTTCAAAATATACATTTGACCGTGATGGAGCGATACGACGCACCGTTAAAGATCCCAAAAGTCGAAAATTCCGGACGCGGCGCCGATCAAGGCAGGATCATGCGCACCATCGATATTGGGTCGCGCACTTGTTGCGATTCGAGCCAGTGGGTGGCCTGGTGAATGAGGTCGGCGCCATCGTCCGACGACAACAGATCTCCGAGCCGGAACAGGGTCGCGGCCTCATAAAGCGGCATTTGCAGGGTGCGAAATGCGGCGGCGGCATGGCGGTAGCAGGTGATTGCTGTATTCGCGTCACCCCGGATCGAGGCAACTCGACCGCGGATCATCGTGGCCAGTGCGCGAGCGTACAAAAACCGCTCGCGCTCGAGGCGGCCAGCCGCGGCAGACGCCTCGCGGAGCGGTTCAGACCCACCAGGTCCCTTTGCCGACGTGGAAAGGCCACTGCAAGCGATCAATTGAACGAAGTTAACCCGCGCGATACACGACTCGTTGAGGCCCGACTGGTAGTATGCCGAGCGCAGGCGGCCATCCGCCCGCGCATCCGCGCCCATGCCGCGATACAAGTCGATGCGGACGTTGGCGATCAACGCGAAGAGGTGCTGCGCTTGGAAGCCGCCATGCGACCACTGGCGGATCGCGTCGTCCGCCTCGTACGCGGCCGTTGTCGGGTCGCCAGCGGCGAGAAGGTCGTAGGACATGACCTCCGTGCGATAGTTGGTCATGGAGAAGAGATCCTGACGCTGCTGGGCCTCCTCGAGCAAGGCGCGGCGACGGCGCCTGAGCTCCTGGAAATCTCCCAACCAGAAGAGGGCGAGCAGAGAGAAATACGCCGAGATGTCGAGCGAAGTGGCGACCCCGGCGCATTGCTCGCGGAAGACTGCTGCGCCCGATCATTGAACTCGAGCGCGTCGGCCCAATGGCCCTCGCAATGGGCGATGAGCCCCTTCGCCATGAAATGCAGGGCGACCAGGGTCGGGTCGTTGATGCGCTCCATCGACCGCTCAGCCCACTGCATCAGCCGGCGGCTCAGAGCTCAGTCCTGCCCGGCGACCGCTGACCGCCATAAGCGCCGATACAGCGAGCGCGGCCTGGGTCACGTGGAACGAGCTACGCGCATGCAGGCTGCGCAGGAGGTTGTCAAAAAAAATGTGGGCCGCGCGTGCGGTGTCGATCAAGGAGAGACCCATGCCGGCCGACCAACCGACGTCGAGCCGCAAGACACCTTCATCGCCGATCGCCTCCAGCGGCCGTGGACGGAATCGGACGCCGCGAATCCAGAGGCGAATCGCGTCTGCGGCCGTCATCGCGAGGGCACGCGACGGTGATCTCGCGTAGCTTAGCCCCACATCCTGGAAAACACCACGCAGGACTTCAAGTCCACGGTCGTATTCGCCGGATGTCAGCAGCTGCTGAAACGCTCGTCGGCGCAAATCAATCGATTCCAGCCGCGAGACACCGTAGGACGCATCAAGATAAGTCTCGCCGGCCTCGCGTCCATGGCGGGCGTTTGCCAGGGTATCTCCCAGCTTTGCCCTCAGCCGGTGCTCGTCGGAGGAACCTGCCCTGCGCAGTTCTAGAGCCAGCCCATAGAGTGTGACAGCGCGGTCGAAGGCGAGTGACGCGGCCGCGCGCTCGGCCGCAACGGCGTAGAAAGCGGCGGCGCGTTCACTTTCCCCAGCCTCGTGAAAATGGACCGCCAAAACTTCGGCGTCGGCGCATCCGGTATTTTCAAGACGTAACGCAAGGTGAAGGTGAAGTTCCTTGCGGGCCTGTGGCGAGAGATGGGCCACCACAACTTCACGAATGCGGTCGTGATAGACTTCGACCTGGCCATCCTCCTGAGGGCCAGTGCCGCGAATCAGCCGGCCGGTGCGTAACACTGCCAGCGCGTTCCCGTCATTCGCCTCTAGCCTGGCGGCATGGCACGCGTCGTGCCACCGCAGCGGACGACCAGAGACCGCCACAACTTCCAGTAAGCGTCTCGCCTCATTTGGCAGCCGCTCGATCCGGTACCAGAGCACTTCGTCGAGCACGCCGCCGCTCGCGGACCCGCGGTCAACTTGTCCGGCGTTCTGCACCAGTTCGTGCACGAAGAACGGGCTGCCTTGCGACTCATGCGCGATGGTCTTGGCCGTCGCCGCGCACCCCGCGCGACTACCACCGAGCAGATCAAGGGCCAGTTGCTCAGCTTCAGTCGAGGTCAGCGGCTCGACTTCCAGCACACTGCGGTCGACCCCAGTAATTGCCCCTGTTGGAGAAAGAAGAGCCCGCAAGAAAGGACTTACCTGGACATCTTCGCTGCGGTAACAGCCTAGAAGCAACAGCACCGGAGGGTCAGGAGGCCGCAAGATCTCGGCCAGGAGCGCTGCACTGTCGTTGTCACCCCATTGCAAATCATCGATGAAGAGGACAAGCGGTCGTAAGTCAGCCATGCGTGCGAGTAGCTCGCGCAATGCAGCGAAAGCACGTCGGCGCAGCTCTTGAGGGTCGGGGATCTCTGAGGGCCGCCTGGACGACGTCGCCACCGATTGGACGCGGCGCAGCACCGGGAAAACCCTTGCCAGCGACAGCACGTCGCGCGGCATCAAGGCCCGAGCCTCGAGCTCCGATAAGCGCCTCAGATAATGGCTCAAAGAGTCGATCACGCCGTCGAGCGCCTTGTAGGGAACTGACTCGTGCTCGTAACACCTCCCCGTCAAGACGACCGCCCTATCACGCTCAATCAAACCGTCGAGGAACCGGTGAGCCAGCCACGTCTTGCCGTTACCGGAACGTCCTTGGATGAATACCGCTGCCGCCTGTCCCCGGCGCACCACTTCGAAGGCGCTGTCCAAAACCTCAAGGTGTCGCCCACGGCCAACCAGCAACGCTCCACTTTGGGGTGTATGCCGCGCAGGTTGGGGCTCCTCTGAGCTGCTCCCTAGCCGGCACAATACTTCCGATCCTGATGGTCTGAATTCCGGATTATGGCGGAGCAAATCGACGCATAGCATCTCTAGGTCTTGGGGGAGGCCCAGAACGAGGTCGCCCGGCGATGGGGGCTCGGCGCGAGCTTGGCAGCCAGCACGTCGAGAGAATCGCCTCCGAAGGGGGTCCGACCAGTGAGGGCCTGATAGAGCATCACGCCCACGCTGTACCAATCAGCCGCTTGGGAGATGGGCAGCCCGGCGGCTTGCTCGGGGGCCATGTACGCAGCTGTCCCAACGACGTTGGTTTCTGTGCTCTGATGCTGACCGGCCGAGTCCAGCTCTGCGGCAAGGCCGAAGTCGAGAATTACCACTCGGCCCGATTCGGTGACCCGGACGTTCGAAGGCTTGAGATCGCGATGGAGCACGCCCGCCCGGTGCAGGCCGGCAACGCCGCCGGCAAGCTGCATGAGGGCAGCCCGAAGACGATCCGGCCGGGCGATCTTGTTGTTGTCGCAGACGTGCGTGAGGAAGTCTGCTCCCTCGATCAGTTCCATGGTGAAGAACCAACTTTGGCGGTCGAATACCAGCTCGTACAGCGACACAAGGTTGGGGTGAGATACGTCTGCCAAGGCGCGGAACTCGCGCTTGAATCGGTAAAGTGCCGAGGGCCCGAGACTCGGGAGAGTTTTCAGCGCCACGACTTCACTGCGTCGACGGTCGAAAGCACGGTAGACGATACCCATGCCGCCACGGCCCAATTCTCCAAGGATCTCGTAGTCCGCGAAAGATAGTTCGCGAGCGGTCGTTCCTTGAGGCGCGTTGCCTGATGAAGAATTCGTTTTGATTTGCGAGCCATCGGCCGTCGCGTTTGCTCGAGCGGTAAGAGATCGAGTCGTCCCCGTGTCGAAGGCCGCGCGGACCACTCCGCCATGTCCGGGGAAGCGGTCCAAATACTCCTCCGCAGCCGGTCGTTCGCCGCGACGACGGCGCAGCTCCCACTCAAGCGCCACCAACTCGCCCAGAAGTGCCTGGCGGTCTCCCTTTTGGGCCGCGGACACATAGTCTTCGATCCGCGGCGATTGCCCCGCCCGCCAAGCCTGCTCAAACCGATCGCACACCTCGTCCACCCGCTCCGACCGACGGTTGCTGCCACCAGGTTCGGTCGAAATCAAGCCGTCCATCATCATTCTCCAAGCAGCCAAGCCTCGCGGATGATCTCGAGCTTGCGCTTGACGGCACGCTCGGCACATCCCAGCTGTTTGGCAATCTCCTCGCGCGTGTAGCCCTCTAGCCTTAGGTCGAGCACCTGTTGCAGCGCCGGCGTTTTAAGTCCGTCGCGCAGCCGGCGATACTCATCGACGACAAGCGCCGCTAGCTCCGGACTCGGATCCTTCCCCGCGAGGTGGTCTAGGCCGGCGACACCGGCCGCGTCGGGGCCGACCAAGGCTGACTCGCCGGTCAAGCGGCCGCCGCCGCGCTTCCGCGTACCCTGTCGCTCGAGCTGGCCGAAGACCTTGCGGATGGTGATGACAACCAGCAGTCGCCAAAGATTGTCGCGGTCGTTCAGTTGAGGGAAGCGGCCATCGGCAGCACCTCGACAAAAGCTTTCGAAGGCGCTTAGGGCCGCATCCTCCTCATCCTCAATCGCGCCGGCGCGGCGCGATGATCGGAGACGTGCCCGGGCAAGGTGGACAAGGCGCTGGAAGTAACGCTCCCAAAGGTGCTGGGCGGCCGAGTCGCCACCGGCCTTTAAATCTCCAATCCAGTGAGTGACAGAGCCGTCCGACTGTGGTGCCATGAGTCGCCCTCTGTGATGTCGTGATACAGGCCGTCGTGCAAGCTATCTTAACGATCCCCGCGGCAACTCGGGTAGTAACCGGGCCGTCTCGCTTTTTTCCTCGGCGACAGTCCATAGCCGTGCCCATTTCCCATTTACTTTTGGTGGCCAGACGGCCAACCCTCGGCCGGCATGGGACTCATTCTTGAACGGTCAGTTTCGATACCGAAGAACCAGCAACAGGAGAGTACTGCGATGAAGCGTAATTCTTTGACGGCGTTGCTCACGAGCTTGCTGCTCCCACTCTGCGGAACCGCAAACGCTCAAGGACCGGTCGCCGGTCAACCGTACCTGGTCCCGGCCGGTTACGAAGCCTACGGGCCGGGCACTGTGATCAGCTACGGTGGTTTCACCTATGTGATCCGGGGCAATGGAACCATGCTGCTCGCCCAGCGAAGTGCGTAAAAACAGTTCATTGTACGACAGGACGGGGCCATCCGGTCCCGGCATGTCCCGGGAACCGCGCCACGTATTCCTCGACCGCCGGCCATTGACCGCGCCTGCGCCGTGACGCGCGTCCAGCGCCAGTAGCTCGCGCAGAAGCGCCGCGCGGTCCGCCCCGTTTGCCCCCGCCAGGTAGTCCTCAATCCACGGCGCCGGCCCCATCCGCCAGGCGGCTTCAAACTGGTCGCATGTTTCGTCCACTACGATTGACCTATTTCCGCGAGCCGAACGGAGCCGCGCGAGATTGACCGGGCGGTGGACATTACGCGCCCAAATATATTAATTCGGCGATTCGCCGCCGGCTTTCATGTCGCCAATCTTGTGCGTGACGGAACCTTCGCCTCACGGCGCCATCGGACGACCGCTCTCGTGTCCGGGCTGCACGCCCGCGTGCACCAAAATCGTAGCCGTCACTTGGACGACATCGCTAGGGATAGGGGCGCGGCGCGGTTGTTTTCACGGAACGCGGTCCGCCTTGTGGCCGGTTACGCATGTACCTATGGAGCTCAGACGGATGCCGGCACGGTTGAGCGGTCAACCTTGACCGCCAAGGCCGACACCCGAGGGCGGGCGCGGTCGGCCCCAGTCAGGGCGACGTCAATTTGCGCGTAGTCACTAACAATCACTCGGTCGACACCTTGAACAGGAGCGCTGCGATGAAGCCTCAACATATCCACGATTTAGCAACCAGAAGTATTGCCGTCCGCGGGGCGAACAAATGCGAGGATCGTCGGCCAAGAGACCACCGGCGCATCAATCGATTTCGACCGGAGCACGAACAAATGGATTCACGCGTCTTGCTCTCCACATTCACCGGCAGCGACCTTGTAGGCGGCGCAACCATCAGCGTCATCAATCACACGTCGGTGGCCAGTGAAGGTGCAGGCACCAATGCGACACTGTTCGACACCTCACTGGCTGGCAACACCACAACGAATTATGGGCACGCAAACGCCACCGTTGAGTCAAACGGGCTCCCGCCTGCTCCATCGTTCACGGCCACCGCTGTTGCACCGACGCAGATCGACCTGGCGTGGAACTGGGAGGCTGACGCGAACGGTTACTACGTCGCCGAATGGACTTCCAGCGGTTGGACGCTCATCGGCGTCGAGGGGAGCGGCACCACCACCGTCACGGTCAACAACTTGAGCCCCAACACAACCTACTATTTCGACGTAGGAGCGTTCAGCAACGCTGGCACAAACTGGGGTGCGTATGCCCACAGCGCCACCACGTTGCCCGTGCAAGGCCCCCCCATCGCTCCGTCATTCACGGCCGCAGCCGTATCATCGACACAGATCGACCTGACGTGGAACCAGGTGGACGGCGCAACGGCTACTATGTCGCCGAATGGACTTCCAGCGGTTGGACGCTCATCGGCGTCGAGGGGAGCGGCACCACCACCGTCACGGTCAACAACTTGAGCCCCAACACAACCTACTATTTCGACGTAGGAGCGTTCAACAACGCAGGCACAAACTGGGGTGCGTATGCCCACAGCGCCACCACCTTCCCCGCCTTCATCGCTCCATCATTCACGGCCACAGCCGTATCATCGACACAGATCGACCTGGCATGGAATCAGGTGGACGGCGCGAACGGTTACTACGTCGCCGAATGGACTTCCAGCGGTTGGACGCTCATCGGCGTCGAAGGGAGCGGCACCACCAGCTTCGCAGTCAACAACTTGAGCCCCGATACCACCTACTATTTTGACGTGGGGGCGTTCAATAACGCAGGCACAAGCTGGGGTGCGTATGCCCACAGCGCCACCACGTTCCAACAGACGTCGCGGACTAACACGCTCTGGTCAGGCTACGTCATTACACCCAGCAGCCAGGTGCAGGCCGTTGGAGCCAGTTGGGTTCAGCCCGCTGTGACGAGCACTGGCCAAGGCTCGACAGTTAGCTTCTGGGTGGGTATTGACGGCTATGGAGGCAAGACGGTGGAACAGATCGGAACATCGTGGAGTGCTTCGTCCGGCTATCAAGCCTGGATCGAATTCTACGGCGACGGCGTGCAAAACTCCCAAGGCCAGTGGACCGCCACCGGGAATTATTTCTATCAGACGTCGATCAACTCGATCATCGGGTACAATTACTTCAATGTCCGGCCCGGTGACACTATCTCCGCTTACGTCGCCTTTGTTTCCAGCACTGGCTACACCAGCACCTTCGAAATTCAGGTTCCAGGACGGCAACAATTACTGGCAGCAGGACCTGACGACGCAATATGTCGTCCCAACACTGACAACAGGAGAGTGGATTGTTGAAACGCCGAATCAGGGTTCCGCCGCGCTGGCTAACTTTGGAGCGATAGCTTTTTCCGGGGCATGGGCCACGGTAGGTGGGGAGACCGGGCCGATCGATGCGTTCCCCGACTACGCCTTGAATCTAGTCCCAAGCGCCGGAGGAGGAGGAACTGACTTCACGTCCGACCTGATCGACTCAGGCACACTGGGACCGTGGCAGTATGTGGGTAACAGTTCCAGCTTCACGGTGACCTTTGGCAGCGCGAACGCAATCACTTTAGTCTCCAGGAATATGCGAACGACTGCTAAAGCGGCTGGGGTGAGCAGCCGAAACACGTGCGAATCTGTTTCGGCCGCGGGCAGCCCGAGCATTGCCTCCCAAACGCGTTTCGACCTCGATTACCTCGACCCCGCCGAATGCAAGGAGTGGCTGCGGATGCGGTCTTCGAGGTTGAAGCAACTCGGTTGAAATTACCGAGAAGTCTTAAGCGAAGTTTGCTTATACGTTCACGCTCTTAGCTCGCGGCTGGCCGGCCCCGTTGTGGGGCCCGGTCGGCATGCATGTGCATGTAGCATCTGGCATTGCAATGTCCGACTTCGGGCAGTCATCAGAAACACTCCACTCGTGGCCGCGGATCAGTGAGTGCGTCGAATATCCGCTCGGTTGCGGCCTTGATGACGATTTCCGCGACAACGGTGTCGTTGGTGTCCGCGGGATTCATTGGTTGGTCGCGACGAACTGCTTGAAATTACGCAGATTTGCGTCCCAGAACACTTGGTAGTTCCGAAGCCAGTCACTCACCGCGCGCAATGGCTTGCCGTTCAATTCGCAGACATTCGCGGCGCCCTTTTTTCGCGTCACAACCAGGCCCGCGTCCCGCAGCAAACGAAGGTGTTTTCGAAATTGCCGGCCGGCTTGTAGGAAAATTTCGTGCGATCTCGCCAACGGTGTGCCGGCCGCCAGTCAGCAGTCCGAGAATCTCCCGGCGTGTCGGATCGGCGATCACCTTGAAAACCATGTCGCGCTGTTTGCGATTGATCGTAACCATTTCGATTCCACTTACGTAACCACTGCGGTACCGATATCGTAACCGATCGGTTACGATAGTCAAGCACGTCAACGATCCTCGACGATGCCAAATTCGAGATTCAGTCCTTAATTTGTCGGTGTAGAACCGACGGTTGAGTCGGCACTTTCCGAAGCGACCAACCGGGCCACCACGCGTTCGATCAGTCGGGCCAAGGTCGGCGCGGCCTTGCGCCCGGCTTCGAGCACTTCTTCGTGAGTGATCGGCGTCCCGACAACGCCGGCCGCGGCGTTGGAGACCAGGGCGAAGGCGAGCACCTCGATGCCGGCGTGCCGCGCGACGATCGCCTCGGGCACCGTCGACATCCCCACCACGTCGGCCCCCAGCGTGCGCAACATCTTGATCTCGGCGGGCGTCTCGTAGCTCGGGCCGGGCAAGCAGGCATAAACGCCCGGCACGAGATCGATCCCCAGCTTCTTCCCTTCTTCGCGGGCGATCACGCGCAGTCGCTTGGAATAGACTTCCGTCATGTCCGGAAAGCGCGTGCCCGAGTCGTGGGTCGTTCAGGCCGCGCAGCGGATTCGAGCCGATCAGGTTGAGATGATCGGTCACGAGGACCAGGTTGCCGGCTCGCAGGTCGGCGCGGATGCCCCCCGTGGCCGCGGTCAGGATCAAGGTCGATACCCCCAGCTTGCTGGAGCACGCGCACCGGGAAGGTCACGGTTTCGAGGTCGTGCCCTTCGTAATAGTGAAATCGGCCCTGGAACACGATCAGCCGGCACTCCGCCGAGCTTGCCCAGAAGCACCTTGCCTTCATGCCCGGCGACGGTCGTGCGCGGAAATGGGGAATCTGGTCGTAAGGGACGATCGTGGCCTCGGCGATCCGGTCGGCCAGCTCGTTCAAGCCCGAGCCGAGAACGACGGCGAGCCGCGGCGATTACGGCGCGGCGGCCCGGAGGACCGCGGCGGCCTCTTCGGCTCGGGTAAAGCAGATCAGGCGACGGCGAAGCGAGGTGCGTCATAAGAGAATTCCCGCGATACAGGCCGAAAGATAGTTGGCCAGGGTCCCGGCAAGCAGGGCTCGCACGCCCAGCCGCGCCAGGTCGTGCCGCCGCTCGGGCGCGAGCGCTCCGATCCCGCCCAGCTGAATGCCGATCGAGCTGATATTGGCGAAGCCGCAAAGCGCGAAGCTGGCGATCACGACCGAGCGATCGATCAAGATTTGCTGGGCCTTGAGTTCACCCAGGTCTTTGAAGGCGATCAGCTCGTTCAAGACGGTGCGCGTACCCAGCAGCTTGCCGATGGCCTTGCAGTCTTCCCACGGCACGCCCAGCAAGTAGGCCACCGGGGCCATCGCCCAGCCGACGATTCCCTGAAGCGACGTCCCCAGATATGACAATCCCATGTTCACGAGCGCGACCAAGCCCAGGAACGAGATCAGCATGGCGGCGATATTGAGCGCCAGGTGCAGGCCGTCGCGGGTCCCGCGGGACGCGGCGTCGAGCACGTTGGCGTCGGTCGACTTCTCGGCCGAGCTGACGTGTCCCCAGAGTCTCGGGCTTTTCGGTTTCCGGCACGAGCATCTTCGACATCAAGATCGCCCCGGGCGCCGTCATGATCACGGCCGTCAAGATGTGCCGGGCCTCGATGTCAAACGCGATGTACGCGGCCATCACGCCCCCGGAAACGTGGGCCATTCCCGAGGTCATGACGGTCAGCAGCTCCGATCGGGTGAGCCTGGGCAGGTAAGGGCGGATCGTCAGCGGCGCCTCGGTCTGCCCGAGGAAAAGCGAGGCGGCCACGTTGAGCGACTCGGCGCCGCTGGTGCCCATCAACCAGGCCATCACCACGGCGAAGCCGCGCACGATCCACTGCATCACACCCAGGTGATAGAGGACGGCGAACAGGGCCGCGACGAAGATGACCGTCGGCAATACGCGGAACGCGAAGACAAATCCGGCAGGTCCGCTCCGGATTGATCAGCGCACTGCCGAAGACGAACGCCGGCCCCTTCGAGGCGCAGTCCAGGACTGCCTTGACCCCGTCGCCCGCGTGTTCGAGGAACCGGATACCGGCCGGCACGCGCAGCACAAAGAGGGCAAAACCCCATTGCAAGGCAAGCCCCCAGAGGACGACCCGGCGCGAGATCGCCTGGCGGTTATCCGACAGGATAGGCCGCGA
The DNA here is from genome assembly GCA_963850935.1 of uncultured Isosphaeraceae bacterium. Taxonomy (GTDB): domain Bacteria; phylum Planctomycetota; class Planctomycetia; order Isosphaerales; family Isosphaeraceae; genus CAWFRS01. The sequence goes on along the minus strand of CAWKNT010000043.1, from coordinate 20,382 downwards.
CCCCCAGGATCACCAGCATTCCGAAGAACCCGCGAATCCGATCGGCGATGTCCGGCAGATCGATCGATTCGGGCACGGTGATCTCCCACGACCAGGGGCCGAGCGGCAACCGATATACCCGCATCGCTTCGACCGGCCCGGCGACAACCCGTGCGCCAGGTTCCGGGGCCGGCTGTTCCTTGGACTTCGCGTGGCTTTGCGCGGCGATCGTCGAGCCTGGCTGGCCACGGATGTCGGCCAGCGGCATCATCCGCCCGGCGCGGCGACACGCCCGTGATCGCAGCGAACTGCCAGTACGGCGATTCCGATTCGCGAAACGATCGACTTGCGCATCCTAACCTAACCTTCACGCTTGCGATCCGAGTGCCGCGAGAACTCGGCAGGCGCTGCCGCGATCCGCTCGACCACGAGCGGCGGCGGCGCAGAGGGCTCCGCGGCGATCGTGTAAGCATCCAGGATCAGCGCTTGCCGCCTCCGTGGAGCCGGGATTCGTCATTCACGAGCAACGTACAGAGCGGTTCGTCGACCCGGACCGGGTCGCCGACCTTCTTGTGCAAGATCACGCCGACGGCGTGATCGACGGGGCTGTCCATGCGTGCCCGGCCCGCGCCCAGCAGCATGGTCGCGTGGCCAATCGGCCGCGCGGCCAGCGACTGGACAAACCCGCTCGCCGGAGCTTTCAAGACGACCTTTCGCCGCGGAGCCGGCAAGAGCGACGGGATCGTCGACGGCACGAGGATCACCCCCCTGCTCTTGCACCAGCCGCCGAAACCGCTCGAGGGCCGAGCCGTCGGCGATCGTCTGCTTGCAGACAGCCCGGGCTTCTGTCGAGCGAGTCGGCCCGGCCCGCCATGAAGACCATCTCGGCCGCCAGCTCGATCGACAGGCTCACCAGGTCGTCGAGGCCCGCCGCCCTTCAAACACTCGAGGCTCTCGGCCACCTCGACCGCATTGCCGACGGCGCAGCCCAGCGGCTGGTCCATCCGCGTGATCAGGGCGACCATCTGCTTGCCCAGCCCGGCTCCGATCGCGCACATCGCCTGGGCCAGCGCCCGCGAATCGTCGAGCTGCTCCATGAACGCGCCGCCGCCGGTCTTGACGTCGAGCACCAGGCCGTCGATCCCCTCGGCCAGCTTTTTCGACATGATCGACGCGGCGATCAGCGGAATCGATTCGACGGTCGCCGTCGCGTCCCGCAGCGCATAGAGAAACTTGTCGGCGGGAGCGATCTCGGCGGTCTGGCCGATCATGACCAGTCCGCAAGCGGCGCAGGACCTCTTGATAGCGGGCCAGGTCGAGGTCGACGCGAAAGCCGGGGATCGACTCGAGCTTGTCGAGTGTTCCGCCGGTATGCCCCAGCCCTCGTCCCGACACCATCGGCACGGGCACTCCCGCCGCCGCGGCGATCGGCGCCAGGATCAAGCGAGGTCTTGTCGCCCACGCCTCCGGTGCTGTGCTTGTCAACCTTGAGCTCCGGGAATGTGCGACAGGTCGACCACCCTGCCCGAGCGAATCATGGCGTCGGTCAAGAGCGGCGGTCTCGTGCGGCATTCATTCCGCGCCAGACGATCGCCATCAGGAGGGCGGCCCACTGATAGTCGGCGACCTCGCCCGTCGCAATCCCCGCGACCATCGCGGTGATCTCCGCGGGCAGAAAGAGCATGCCCATCGCGCTTCTTGCGAATGATGTCGACGGCCCGCATGACGGACGATCCCTCGTTCTCCAGGTCAGCGTTTCGACCGCCGAGTCCATCTACGCTTCCGACGGCTCGGCCCCGGTGCCGAACTGCCGGTCGCCGGCATCGCCCAGGCCGGGATAAATGAACCCGACCTCGTTCAATCCTTCGTCGACCGCGCCGACGTGAATCGCCACGTCGGGCATCGCGCGATTGATAAGTGCGATCCCCTCCGGAGCGGCGATCAGCGAGAGCAGCTTGAGTCGCGGCACGCCGGCCGCTTTGATGATCTCGCAGGCCCGCGACCGCCGAACCCGCCCGTGGCGAGCATCGGGTCGACCAGGAAGGCCAAGGTGACCCGCGGACGAGCCGGGAACTTGTTGTAATATTCGCTGCGGTCGCAGCGTCGATCTCGTCGCGGTACAGGCCGATATGCCAGACCTCGGCCTCGGGTAAGAGCTCGATGACCCCCTCGGCCATCCCCAGGCCGGCTCGGAGAATCGGCACGATCCCGACGACTCCTTCAAGACCCGCGGCTTCCGCCGTCCCAGCGGCGTCGTCACTTCGCGACTGAGCAGTCGGCAGGTCGGCGGTCGCCTCCTGGGCGAGCAGCACGGCGAGCATGCGCACCACCCGGCGAAACTCCGCCGGCGTCGTCCGGATATCCCGGAGCGCCGCGATGTGATGTTGCACGATGGGATGCGATGAAACGACGACACTCGACACACTTCTCCTCACGCAGATTGCTCGAATCTTCAACCCTTGAAAGCAGATATGTTACACGACCGAAAGCCTGTCGAAAGGGTGGTTCTGGAATTTCTTGCCGACGAACGAGCCAGTTGTGCCGGCGGCTCGTCTTGCTCGAAGCGACCTGTCCATCCTAAACTGGTCCAGGTTCCGAGAGGAGACGGATCGAGGATCGCCAGGCCATCACACGAGGTGCCCCTCCCGTGGCCGTCCATTTCTCCGTCTCTGTCACATCACTCGTGATCACTGATCACGGACGATCGACCATGATCACTGACCAAGGACGTTCGATGAGGTGCACTGGCATGTCCGTTCAGTTCGCCGTGCTCGCCAGTGGGTCGCGAGGGAATTCGACCTTGATTCTGCGGTCGAAGGCGCCGGCGTTGTTGATCGATGTGGGCATCGGGCCCAAGGCGATCGGCGGAACGGCTCGAGAGCGTCGGCGCAACCTGGTCGCGGATCGCGGCCGCCGTTTTGACGCACACCCACGGCGATCACGTCGACACGGGAGCGTTCGCCGAAATGGCGCGCCGAGGCGTCGTTCTCTATTGCCACGAAGGGCACCGAGCGGCACTGGCCGCCAACGCGGGATTCCGAAAGCTCGAGGAGGCCCGGCTGATCCGGCTCTACGATCATCGTCCGTTCTTGACCTCGACCGGCCAGCGGCTCGAGCCGATCGAGCTGCGCCACGACGGCGGCCCGACTTTCGGGTTCCGGATCGAGGCGTCGGCGGGACGCCGGCAACGCGCCGGTCAGCATCGGCTATCTCGCCGACACGGGAAGCTGGTCCGAGCGCATGGCCGAGAGCCTGACCGACGTCGACGTGCTCGGCGTCGAGTTCAATCACGACGTGGCCCTTCAAAAGTCGTCGCCGCGACCCGAGTTCCTGATCGCGCGAAACTTGAGCGACGAGGGTCACCTCTCGAACCGGCAAGGGGCCGAGCTGGTGCAGGCCGTTCTCGCGCGATCGCGCGATGGGGCATTGCGCCACGTTGTCTTGCTCCACCTGAGCGAACAGTGCAATCAACCCGCATCTGGCGATCCAGGCTGCGGGAGACGCGATCGGTGCGGCCGGGCGCCGCGCCCAGGTCCATGCCGCGCGGCAGAGCCCAGCTTTTCCCAACCTCTGGGTCAACTCCCCGCTTCACGCGTCCCCGCGACCCGGCAGTCGGCGACACCGAACAGAGCCCGCTCCAATCAAGAAAGTCACATCCTCCGACCGGTGGTTCACGGTGTTACACTGGTCTCTTGTTCGGCGATTCAGACTAAAGTCGACGTATCGCGAGGATGTCAGAGTCGTGCCGCACTACTTCGCCAGCGACGTTCACCTGAGAAATGATCGACCCGATCGCGACCGCCGTTTCCGGGCCTGGATAGACCGACTTGACACCTGACGATTCCCTCGTGATCGTCGGAGATCTTTGCGATTTCTGGATGGGTGCACGCCGTCAGCATGACGAATCGAATTGGCTGCGAGAGCCTGCGGGGCCTGGCCGAATTCCGGCACCGAGGTGGTTCGCTGGCGATCATGGCCGGTAATCACGACGAATGCCTTTGCCCGTTCTACGACGCCGAGCTGGGGGCCACGATCATCGCCGAGCCTCACGATATGACGTTGCACGGCCTTCGGCTCCGAATCGTCCACGGCCACCTCTTGGGAGCGCGGCGTGTTTGGAAATCGTGGATGGAAAGCCGCGCGTTCTTCGACGCGTTTTCGTATGTCCCCGGGCCGATCGCCCAGTCACTCGATCGCACGCTCCAGTCGCGGAACCTTCGCGGGTTAGATGCCGACGAAACGCGCCACCTGCAAGTCTTTCGCGACTACGCGGCCCGATGCCGGGGCACGACCGATCTGGTGGTGATCGGCCATGTCCATCAACCCGCCGACGACGCTCTGTCAGACCCGCGCCTTATCGTCCTGGGGGGCTGGCAGAGCCGGTCGAGCTTTTTGCATATCGACGAAAGTGGGGCTACTCTGCACATCGAGCACGATCGCGAACAGAAGCTACAACATGACGCACAGCCATACCAGCCGTCCTACGCTCATGATGGAGGAAATCTTGGCAAAGATTGATCATCACATACACACTATTAAACACTCACCCGACAGCGAAATCGACCCTATTCTTTTAGTGAAGCGTGCACGCGAAATTGGTTTGGACGGAGTTGTGATCACGGAGCACGACTATCAGTGGGAAGCCGACGAACTGGCGGAGCTGGCTGCGCACGCGGCCCCGCTCCTGGTCTTTTCCGGGGCGGAGATCTCGGCGCGCGAGGGGCACTTCCTGGTTTACGGCCTTCCGTCGCTTGAATAGGTACCCGCGGGGGTAGCCCTGGCCGAGCTGCTCGAGGCTGTCCAGCGTCACCAAGCTGCCATTGTGGCGGCTCACCCGTTTCGATGGGACCAACCGTTTGACGAAATCGTCGCCAAGCATGGGCCCGCCTTCGACGCACTCGAGCTGGTGAGCAACAATGTGTCCTCGCAATTACGCTATAAGACCGAGGATCTACTCCGAAAACACCCGATGGGGTCGACTGGCTCGAGCGATGCGCACGAGCTTGGCGCTGTCGGCTGCTATTTCACCGAGTTCGATGTCCCGATCGATTCCATGGCCGACTTCGTTGCGGCGCTGCGCAACCGGCGCGGACGCCCACGACACCGCCATGGAGCTAACCTGGCAAGTGGGCCGGTGGTTTAGTCAGTCTTCGTGCTTGCTTGTCGAGGATGCAAACCTGACGGCCGGGTGTGGCCTCATTGTCCACCAAGAATCGATCTCAACCGTTCTCTCCTTACGGCCCATTCTACGTCGTCGAGCACGGCCGTAAGTCCGTCCGTTGCGAGTGGCTCTTCGAGTGTGACCCATGTCTTGCAGCCAGCCTGTTCCGGCGTCGGCGTCAGCATGAAAGCCGGCTCGCGGCGCCAGACACGCGCGCCCATGATCCAGAGACCCGGCCGACGATAGTGAAACCGCTTCGCGATCGTTTCATATGTGAACACATGAAAATCGTCGAACAGCGAGAGTGTCTCTTCCGTCTCAACGAAGCCGATCAGGTCGACGCAAACCAAGGCGCGGATGGGGATCGATCCGGCGGCGGCGGATCGATAAGAGATGGGAACCAGGCCGGCCGTATGCCGCAGCCCTTGCTCTGCCTGGTGAACCCATGTGGGAAAAAGCCAGAACTGAGAGTGTTCGGGAACGAAGATACCGGGACCAGCACTTTCGCTCACTCCCCCCTTACGGACTACGATGCTCTGGCAGCCCCCGGTCAGGGCATCGCAGACTCCCGCCCATTCCTTGAAGGCGACCGCACACGGCTTGGAGAGCGGACTCACCATTGCCACTCGACCTTCGGTACTCGAAGCATCAGATCGGCTACGGCCGACCTAGGTGGTTTCGCCTCGAACAAAATCTGATACAGCTCGGCCGTGATCGGCATCTCGACTCCGCGCTTGAGTGCCAGGGAATGAACGCTCCTGGTCGTGGGCACCCCTTCGGCGACGTTAACCATCTCGCCGAGCACGTGCTCGAGAGTTTCGCCGCGGCCGATTCGCTGTCCGACCGAGCGATTGCGACCATAGGGACTATAGCACGTGGTGACAACATCGCCCACGCCGGCCAGGCCGTAAAAGGTCTCACGCCGGGCCCCCAGATCCAGCCCCAGCCGAGCGATCTCCACCAAACCGCGGGTCAAGAGCGCGGCCTTGGCGTTATCGCCGAATTCGAGCCCGTCGCAAATGCCCGCGGCAATTCCCAGGATGTTTTTCAGTGCCCCTGCCAACTCGACTCCGAGTGCATCGGTACTGGTGTAGACACGAAATGCATCGTGCGAGAGAACGTCGCGAATCAGGTTGACGAGCACGACATCCAAGCCTGACACAACCACGGACGCGGGCAATCCGCGGGCCAACTCCTCGGCATGGCTCGGCCCACTGAGGACGGCCACGGGGCGTGACCCGAGAGCCTCCTGGATGATCTGACTGGGCCGCGCGAAGCTGCCGTATTCAATGCCTTTCACGACGCTCAGAAAGGGCACGCTTGCCGGGATTTCGTGGGCAAGCCCTGCCATGGTCGTCCGCAAGTACGACGTGGGCACTGCCGCAACGATCAGCTCGGCGTCAGTGACGGCCCGAGCCGCGCCAGCCGTGATCGTTAGCGCCTCCGGCACCTTGATCCCCGGCAAATGTCGCTCGTTAACGCGCGTTCTCGCGAACTGGGTGCCGTGATCGGGATCGCGGGACCAAAGCCGCACGTCATCGACAGCCTTGCTCAGTAAGAGCGCGAGCGCCGTCCCCATCCCCCCTGCGCCAGAATCGCAACCCGTCTCATTGATTCAAAACCTTTAACGGCCCGCCGACACGCGCCAGGGCCGCCCCCAGTTCCCACCCAAGTAGTACGGTGCAGACGATGTGTTGACTCTACTTTCTGTGGAATTGTTGGCAAGGCCTTTCTGCCGGTGATCCCAAGACCCGGCTTCCCAGACAAGGGCACCCAGCGGAGAATTTGCACAAGAAAACACCAACGATCGACATCGTCAATCACCGCGTTAGAGGAAAGGACGTACCACGTGCCTGAAAGCTTGGAGGTTCGCGGAAGTTCGAGTTTGCCGACCGCAATAGCGGCCGAGAAGCCGGTCGTTCTTGTTCCCCACTATTCGCCCGTCGAGAAGGAATGCGAAAAAGGCCTATCCGCGATCGGTAAGGCCGGAGTCGCCGTGAGAAAGGCCTCGTTTTCGGCCATCGATCTGTTGCGTAATGTGATGCTGTCAGACGCTCTCCGTGATGGTTTCAACGTATTTCTTTTTATTGATTCCGATATCGGTTTCGAACTCGAAGACGCACTGAAGCTCCTCGCCAGGCCGGAACCGGTGGTCGCTGGAGTCTACATGAAGAAAGGCCTGCGCGATTATTCCGGCGTGTTTGCCCGCGGTGTCAAGCAGGTCGTCTTTGGTCCGGCGGCGCCCGCGCTTTATCCGATGCTCTATGCCTCGACCGGCTTCCTGCGCATCCGCGCCGCGGTCTTGCGCAAGATGATTGACGAACTCAAGCTGCCCCAATGTCACTGGGGCGAAATCAAGGGAATCTATCCTTTCTTCCTGCCGCTTTGCGTGCCCGACGAACGCGGCGGCACCCGCTACCTGACCGAGGATTACAGCTTTTCACACCGACTGGGCCAGATTGGCATTACCCCCATGGCAGACACATCGATCCGCCTCTTCCACTACGGAAAGTACGGCTACAATTTCACCGATCTCAACCCACAGCCAAATTTTGACAATTACACCCTCAATATCTCGTATCCTGAAGGAGGCGATCGACCATAGCCGAATCGCAGACCAAACTAGCCGTCTTCATCGATCAGACCCTCGACGGTACGCCCGGTCGAGCAGGTCGATCGGATGCACGACCTCGATCGATTTGCCGCGTTCCTTGACCTTGCGGGCGATTTGAAGGATGCAGCCCACGTTTCCGGTCGCGACCACCTCGGCACCCGTGGCCTCGATATGGTCCATCTTGCGCCGGCCGAGCCGCTCGGACATCTCGGGCTGGGTCAAGTTGTAGGTGCCGGCCGCGCCGCAGCAGATCTCGGTCTCTTCCAGGGGGACGAGCTCCAGCCCTGGAATCAGTGCCAAGGAGCGCGCGGGGCTGGCTGCGAATCTGCTGGCCATGGCAGAGGTGGCACGCGTCGTGATAGGTCACCGTGAGCGGAACGGAACCGTTGGGTGGGATCGGCCCGAGCGCCATCAAGAACTCGGAGATATCCTTGACCTTGACGACGAATCGCGTCGCTTCGTCGTGCAGTGCAGCGGGCAGAACGTGGGCGTAGTCTTTGAGCATCGCGCCACAGCCGGCGGCGTTGACGATGATCGCGTCGACGCCGGCCGCGTCGAAGGCAGTCGATGTTGCGTCGGGCGAGATCGAGCGCCGGCCCCTCGACTCCCGAGTGGTAGTCGATTGCGCCACAACACGACCTGAGTTCGCGGGATCACGACCTCGCAGCCGTTTTCCTGAAGGACTCGCGCCGTCGCCGCGTTGGTCTCGGGAAACATGGCGTCGGCCACGCAGCCCAGGAAACAGGGCAACCCGCGCCGCTTCGGTCCGATCGCCGGCAGAACCTCGGGCAACCGTCCACGCGGCCCGCTCAGCTTGGGCAAGCATCGCCTGCATGCGCCGCAGGGTCGGCGGCAACAAGCGGAAAAGGCCCGACCGTTCGGCCCAGTCGAGGAACCCCAGCCGCTGCAAGCAGCCGGGCCGGCGCCAGAGCCAACTTCACCCGATCCGGATAGGGAAACAGGTGATGGAGAATCAGCCGCTCGAGCAAGCTGGTCTTTTGGCTGCCGGTCGCCGAGCTCTGGAGCGCGATCTTGAAGGGCTCGATCATCTTGCCGTACTGAACGCCCGAGGGACATGCCGACTCGCACGCCCGGCAATCGAGGCAGAGCTCGAGGTGCTCGCGCACACCCGGCCCCATCGCCAGCCGACCGTCGGCGACCGCGCGCATCAGGTAAATCCGGCCGCGCGGGCTGTCGTTCTCGTCGCACGTCTCGATATAGGTCGGACAGCTCGCCGTGCAGAGCCCGCAGTGGACGCACTCTTGATAGCGCACGTACGGGATCTGCTGCGACAGCCAGTCGAGGTCGATCGCCGACGCAGCCGGCGACCTGGTCGATGCCCGGAAGAAAGAGAGTGTTCCGTTCTAACGCCGTGGTCGCCATCGAGATCGCTGCCTCTTCGTAAAGAGTGGCGTCGACATCTGCGTTATATTCTACCAACAAATCGGCCTGGGTTCATGGCTCCATGAGGATCGAGGGCGGCCTTGACCCGTTCGGCGATCGGCCCAGTCGGGCCGCGGCTCGCCCCAAACCCGCAGACGCTCCTTCCATTCGGTCGGGACAGCGCGAAAGGATCAGGTTGCCGCCGTCGCCGGCGGCCGTGCGCCGGTGCTTTTCGATTTCTCGCGCCATACTCTCGAGCGTCCACTCGCCCTGGGCATGCGCTCGGACGATCCCATTGCCCGCGTGCGCCTGCACCGACCATCGTTCCGGATCGAGGCCGTCGACGAACGAAGCGACCGACGACGGGCGAAGATTGGCGACGAAACTGACCGGACCGACGCTCGCGGCCTGAAACTCGGTGAATGTGCCTCCACAGCGGCTCTGCGTCGGCCCCTTCGAGTACCGCGATAATCGTTGCGAGCCAGCTCGGATCTTGAGCCGGTCGAGCTGCCAGCGCACCGAGCGCCACGTTGTCTTCGATAGCCGATGGCAATGATGCCCTGACCAGTCGGCAAGCCCAGCCCTTGCCCGACGGCCTTTGCACCCGAACCGTTCAAAAGCTCGAGGGCCACCGGCCGCGTAGCGGATGTGTTGAGCTGATCGAGCGTGTCGGCAAGGCTCTCGGGATTCCAGAACGGCACCCAGACGATCGCCGAAGCCTCGGGAATCGGACGGACCTTGAGCGTCAATTGGGTGATGATGCCGAGCGTCCCCATCGAGCCGGTCAGGAGCTTGGGAAAATCGTAGCCGGCGACATTCTTGACGACCCGCCCCCCGCCCTTGACCACCACGGCGTCGGACGTGACGAAGCTGACGCCGATGATCTGATCGCGCGGCCGCCCCGCCGCAAACCGGCGCGGGCCGCTGGTGTTGGTGGCGTAGATTCCCCCCAGGGTCGCCCGGTCGGCGTGAGGTGCATCGACCAGCACGCGTTGTTTTTGCTTGGCCAAGGATCGCCCGCAAGGCAGCCAGCGTCATCCCGGCTTCGACCGTGATCGTCATGTCGGCAAACGGGTAATCGATCAACTCGATGGACGCCTGTCGTGTCGATGGCCACGCCTGGCCGGCCCGGCGGTCCGCCATAATCGAGCGCCGTGCGTCCCCCCTGCGGATAGATCGCGTGCGCCAGCGGCAACCTGCTCGCGCACGGTCTGGCAAAGATCTTCGACGCACTGGGGCCGAAAGGTCGCCAGGGCATTGCGGCCGTCGCCGAGTGTTCCGCCCTCCGGAGAGTCGGGCCAGGTCGCTGGAGCAGTCAAGGCGTCGCTCCGAGCCTGAGGTCGCTGGAGCGGGATAATAACGAATATCCTGGCCGGAAAGGATCCGCTCGACGGCTTCCTGCACCGTCCGGATGGCCGTGATCACGCGCTCGTCGAAGACGCCCGGCCAGGCATCGGTCAACAACACCTGTGACTCGAGTGCCAGCCTGTGCAGGTGCATGAGCCGTCCGGCGGTCGATCGTGTCGGCACCTTTGAGCTCCTCCTCGAGCTGATTCAGGGCGTAAATGAGCTCGGCCGCCTTGACCGCGGAAACCGGCTCACCCCGACGCAAGCAAGGGAGAAAGCCCAACTGATCTTCGCCCGATCCCGCATGACGCGAGATCACATCCATCGCTACTGACTCGCTCATCTTCAGCACCGTCGACTTCGAGGGAAACAATCGGAACGACACCGGCAGCCGATTCGACGACGATCGATCGCGGTTGTTCTTGCTCGTCATTTTCGTGTGCGATATCAGCTCCATCATTCGCCGACACTGACTCGAGCGGCACGCGACCTCCCCCTCGGCGAGCGACGATGTCGACGGTCATCGGCTCGCTGACCGCCGAGCGGGCTGTTACCGGACGGATCATGATTGCCGGCACTGCCGGGCGACGGTGGTTCGGATCGCGTACCGGAACGCTCTTGCCACTCCGCCAGATAGTCGGGATCGTCGGCAATCTGCTTCAACCCCTCGAGCGGGCCGCGCCGCGCCTCGAAGTCGGCCACTTTCTGCTGCACTCGCTCGTTTTCCAGAGCCTGCATCAAGAACAAGGCACAGTAATCCTGGACCGTCGGAACGCCCGCCTTCTCGGCGAGAGCCTCGGCCAGGTCGAGGATGCGGGCCGGCACATAGAGGATGATCCGATCGAGATCGGTCCCGGAATCGGTCGGCCGGTTCTCGCCCGTCCGAAAAACGCCGGGGAGCCGCCGCCACCGCGAGAATCGGGGTCGCTTGGCCACGTTGGATATTCTCCGTCAATCAAAAAGCGAGGCCGATTCGCCACCTGCCAACGATCCCCGTTCGGAAGCCGGCCTCGACTCAACCCAGAATAACCCATTGGACCCTGCCCGTGAATCTCGCCGCGGAGTCAGGCCGAGGCCGCTCGTCCGGGGTCTTGCGTCTCGATGCAGCCCGCGCCGCCCGGGAGCATCTTCGATGGGTTGCAGCGGCCCTCGGGATTGAACGTGTTCCGAATCGCCACCATGGCGGCCAGGTCTTCGGGTGAAAACAGCTTGGGCATGAATTCCATCTTCTCGACGCCGATCCCGTGCTCGCCGGTGACGCTCCCGCCCACGGCGATGCACTCGTCCAGGATCTCGTGGCTCGCCAGGAACACGCGCTTCACTTGGTCGGCGTCGCGCTCGTCGAAGAGCAGGATCGGGTGAATATTGCCGTCGCCGGCATGAAAGACGTTGGCGATCCGCAGGTTGTGCCGCTGGCCGACCTCGACGATGTGCCGGAGAATATGAGGCAGCTTGGTGCGCGGCACGACCCCATCCTGGGTGCAATAGGTCGGTGAGAGCCGCCCGATCGCGCCGAAGGCCGACTTGCGGCTCTTCCAGATGGCGACGTACTCGGGCTCCTTGCGCGTCCGCCAGGTGATCGATTTGCCGACCGAGCCGCCGTGCGCCTGCACGATCTCGCTGATCGCCCGGGCCTCGCGATCGAGGCCGGCGTCGAGCCCGTCGACCTCGATGATCAGCACCGCCCCTGCCTCGACCGGAAAGCCGAAGCCGAAGGCCTGCTCGACCGCCCGGATCATCAGGTTGTCGAGCATCTCGAGGGCGGCCGGCACGATTCCCGCGGCGATGATTCCGCTCACGGTTTCGGTCGCCGCGTCGACCGAGTCGAAGACCGCCAGCAGCGTCCGCCCCGCCTCGGGATCGCGCGTCAGGTTGACGACCGCCTGGGTGACGATGCCAAACGTCCCCTCGTTGCCCACGACCAGCCCCGTCAGGTCGTAGCCCGGGTTGTCTTCGGTGATCCCGCCGGTCTCGACGACCGTGCCGTCGGGCATGACCAGAGTCGTCCCCTTGATGTGGTTGACGGTCACGCCGTATTTGAGCGTATGCGGCCCGCCCGAGTTGGTCGCGACGTTGCCGCCGATCGTGCAGGCCCCCTGGCTCGACGGGTCGGGTGCATAATGAAACCCCGTCCCGGCCAGCGAGCGCGTCAGCCAGACGTTGACGACCCCCGACTCGACGATCGCGTAGCGGTCGCGGACGCTCACTTCGAGGATCCGCTTCATCCGGGTCAGGCAGATCATCAATCCGCCGCCGATCGTCAGCGTGCCGCCCGCCAGGCTCGTGCCGGCCCCACGCGGAACGAACGGAATATCGTGCCGATTGCACAGCTTGACGACCTCGACGACATGCTCGGTCGACGTCGGGAAGACCACCACGTCGGGCAGGCTTTTCTCGACCATGTAGCCGTCGCATTCGTAAACCAGCGTCTCGTCGCGATTGTGCAAGACATTGTCGGCCCCCAGAATCGCGACCAGGTCCGCCAGCACGCGCGGAGTGACCTTTGACGGATGACGAACAGCCGGTGAAGCGGTCATGGGATCGTATCGCTCAGGGATTGACAGTGACGAGGCGTTACAGTTTTCTCGACCCTATTATGGATTGGATCAGACTCGAGAGACAGACCCGCTGTGGCTTTGAGTGTTCACGCACCGACAGCACACAGCGGTAGTCGATTCTTGATCGACTCGCAACGACGGCTGACGGCACCTCGCGTGAGAACCGGCCACTGGCTACTTCCCGGAGATCAGTGACAGGTCCAAAAGCGTTGACTCCCGTCCCGTCAGGACCCTCCGTAGAGCCGGATGCATAATGTCATTGCCGTTTATGCCGAATCCGTCTGATTTCAGGGCTGAGTGCGGTCTATCGATTCTGAACTCTTTGCGCCCGTCCATCAGAGGTGAACTGAGCGCCTGAACATCGGAAATGGCTTCGTTCGGCGCAATTTCGCGAACCGGATTGGCTTCGATCGGCGCCGCAGGCTCGTTGACGGACTCCGCCGGTGGGCCGATGACGCTGGGGGTGGTCTTCGGCACTCGAATAATCCGAAACGCGAGGCGTATCCGGGTCCGCGCTCGTCTCGGCCGTGTTGAGCGCCAGCCAAGCGCACCCGGCCCGCACGCCTCCTGGAACAATCGCTGTCCCAGCTCGATCGCCGTCTCTCGTTCGTGTTCGGCCGCATCGACGTCCCCGCGATGGATTCGCGCTGAGCCGGCCGGTCTGGGCCCGATCGATCCGTTTGGCCAGCCACGATAGATTCACAACCCGATCAACGAGGAACTCCTCGACCGGATTGCGCGGCTGCCAACTAAGTTTCCAGGCGTTGGATTCTTCCTGGTATTGGCCGAAATCTTCGGTGGGCAAAACCAGGATATTGGCCCGGCAGCCGTGGTCGAGGGCGTTCATCCTCGATCGATTCTTGCCTTCTTCAGTACGCGGACCGGTACTCCGCTGGCTGTTCCTTCAATTTGCTTCAATTTGTGCGGCGGTGGCCAGGCCATTGGCTCCTTTCGACGAATCCAAGAAGGGGCTCAAAATGAATCGCTTCCGAGCTTCAGGGGAACCGCGAAGCTTATACAGGCTGGACAAACAGTGACATTAAGCAGGATGGACTACGATTTGGACGCATACGGGATCAGAAACTCCGAAATTTTTCTTTGGTGACACGCTTATCCCGCGTCTATCGAATATTCCGGCTCGCGGCGCATTTCATGTCCCGCATTCGCAACGCAAGTTGCAGAAGCTACGGCAGCTGCCCACTACTGATGAGGGCAGAGACGGACACGATTTCGATCGATGACAAAGCGGAGCAAATGACGATCGGAAATCGCGATGGCCGGTCGATCCACGTCGACTGGCACCGCGAGTGTCTGATCGACCGAAGCCACCTCGGCTCAATCGGCTTCGGTGTCGTCTGACCGACTTACGCACCACGAGAGTCGGTTCGGATGGTATCCCCAGGGGCTTAAAAATCCTTTGAAAAAAGAAGCCTTGCCGCCCTATATAGAATGTGCGAACCACGGCCCGCTGTCGAGCTTTTGAAGCATCTGCCCCTGCAAGGGGGAGTTCGAAGCCGGGCCGGATGTGCCGCCCCGGAAGGGCATGAATTCCCGGCTCCAATCAACTCCGAGGGCAAGGCCCTCCTTTGAACGATGCACGAACTCTTTGACGGTCTCCACCAAAACCCGTTCTTCTCGGGTGGCCTGACGCTGATGCTGCTTGGCTCGGCGGTCGCACTGCTGCGCAAAGTCCCCGGCCAGATCTGGAAATTAATCGAGCGGAGGGTGCTGATCTCGGTCGAGATCCCCGACCGCGACCCCGCGTTCCGCTGGGTCCAGAGTTGGCTGGCCGAGCAGACCTATGCGCGGCGATCGCGCGGCTTGAGCCTGACGACGATCTGGGTCAACCCCGAGCCCACCGCGGCGTCGGCCGACGACTGGTGGGAGGACGACGCAGGATCCACGCCCGGCTCGAAGGCCGAGTTCGTCCTCTCGCCGGCACCCGGTGTGCACTTGATGACCTATCGCGGCCGGATTCTGATCCTGCGCCGGACGCGACGCGATCTCCAGAGTGGCGGCTCCTCGGCGTATCCAGGAGACCATGACGATTCAGATCGTGGGAGGGACTCGGAGCTTAATCGAGGAGTTGCTCGGCGAGGCATATGCGGCCTCGTTGCCCAAGTCGCCCGGCGTCAGTGTCCTCACCGCTCATCATAGCAGCTGGCAAGCGACGTCGTGGCAGCCCAAGCGGCCGCTGGGCTCGCTGGTGCTGGCCGACTCGATCCTCGAAGACCTCCTGGCCGACCTGCGGGAATTCTACCGCTCGGGCGCCTGGTATGCCGAGCGGGGGATCCCTTACCGGCGTGGATATCTGCTCCACGGGCCGCCCGGGACCGGTAAGACGACCTTGGTCCTGGCCCTGGCCGGCGAGTTGAAGCTGTCCGTCGCGGTCCTGAGCCTGAGCAGCCGGCTGATGTCGGACGAGGCGCTCCGGACGATGATCGACGCCCTGCCGGTCGCGACCTTGCTCCTGATCGAGGACGTCGACTGCGTCTTCAAGGACCAGCGCACCACGACCGGCGAGACCGGTGTCACGCTCAGCGGCCTGCTCAACGCCCTGGATGGGGTCAGCTCGCGTGAGGGGCGGGTGCTGTTCCTCACGACCAATCACCCGGAGAAGCTCGACCCGGCGCTGGTCCGCCCGGGCCGCGTCGATCGCAAGGTCGAGCTGGGATACGCGACCCCCGACCAGGCGCGGCGGCTGTTCCTCTGGTTCTACCGCGGATGCGGCCCGAGCCCGGCGGAGCTTTCCCGGCTGGCCGACCGCTTCGCCGCACAGATTCCGGCGGGGAAGCTCTGCATGGCCGCGATCCAGGAGCACCTCCTCCGCCACCGCCACGAGCCGGAGGCCGCCGCCCACGAAGTCGCCTTCGAGGAGATCGCCGCCGAGGTCGAGGTGGTCGCCGGCCAGGTCGGTGCATACCGCGGAGCGGGCTCCGCGCACTCGCTTGCGATCGAAACCGCGGCCCCCTCCGCCGGTGTCCCGTCGGCCTGACAGACTTGGGATGGAAATCGGTACGCGATCGGTTTATCAATGAATCTGGCCGCGTAACGGAAGCCGCGTAGTCGGCTCATCGCCCCGGTCGCAGGTGGGCTCGCTTTCCGTGGCCGGCCTTCTGGACGAAGGGGCTGCTCCAATCCGAGATTCTTTACCGTTTACGAACAACCGTAGGGATTCAACGCGACGCTTGAATTCGTCGATTGGCATCATGACCGCGACGTTGACGGCAGTGAATGCGGCCCCGTGCTCCGTGGGAATAGAGGGGTCGCCGACAATCCACGGCACGACTTGGCGCGTCATCGCCGCGCCGGTCATCACCGTGGCCAGGGTCTCCCCCTTGCGTAAACACACCACATGTGTCGGTCGTCACCAACGCGTCCGCCGTGGTCTGCGCATCCTCTGCGCGACTCCGACCATCATCAACGCGTCGTGACAGAACATCCGCAAGTCGTTCGCCGACACAGTTCCAGTCGTTGCGTCGTCACCTGCCATCCTTTAGGTTGTCTCCTTGCGCTCTGCCTCGGGATCATGCCGGATGCAAAGGGCCAGAACACTGCCGATGAGCATGGTCAGCCCCAGCATGGCCTGCCCCGCCGTGAAGTGACCGGTGACCGTCTTCAACCAACCCATGACGTAGGGCGAGAGGACCCCGCCGGCGTTGGCGATCGTGTTGATGAGCGCGATCCCACCCGCCGCCGCGGTGCCGCTCAAGAACGAGGTCGCAAGCGACCAGTACGGGCCCATCATGCACATCATTCCCAGGAACGCGATCGTGAGCGCCAGCAGCACGAGCCACGGGGACTGAAGGGTCGCGCTCAGCGTCCAGCCGATCGCGGCCAGGAATGCGGCGACTGCGAGATGCCAGCGACGCTCGCCGCTCCGGTCGGAGTGCCGGCTGAAAAGGAGCATGCCAATCGCCGCGACCAGGCTCGGGATGGCGTACAAGAGCCCGATCTGGTCGGCGCCTCGATTGGGGAAGTGCGTATCGATGATCGTCGGGGCGAAGAATCCATAGCCGTTGGTCCCCACGGCGATCGTGAAATAGAGCAGAATCAGGAGGCCGACCCGCGGATTCGCCAGCGCTCGCAGGCGGTTCAGGCCGTGGAGGGCCTCGCCGGCCCCTCTCTTCCCGGGCCATCCTCGCCGAGAGCCAGGCTCGTTCTCCCGGCTCGAGCCAACCGGCCTCGCTCCGGCCGATCGGTGAGGAACCACCAGGTGACGAACCCAAGGATCACCGCGGGAATCCCCTCGAGCAGGAAGAGCCATTGCCAGCCCGCCAACCCCCACGCCTTGTTCGTGTATTCGAGCAGTGCGCCCGAGATCGGTCCGTTGACGACCCCAGAGAGCGGGGATGCCATCATGAACCACGCCACGGCTCGCGCCCGCTCCTGCGCCGGGAACCAGTAGCTCATGTAAAGGATGATACCCGGGAAGAAGCCCGCCTCGGCGAGCCCGAGCAGGATCCGGAGCAGGTAGAAGCTCCTCTCATCCCTCACGAACATCATACATGCGGAAATAATCCCCCAACTGACCATGATGCGGCTGATCCACCGTCGGGCCCCGACCCGATGCAGAATCAAGTTGCTGGGCACCTCGAAGAGCATGTACCCGACGTAGAACATGCCGGCGCCGAGACCGTAGACCTTCTCGTCCAGCCCGAGGTCTTCCAGCATCCGCAGCTTCGCGAAGCCGACGTTCATCCGATCCACGATGTTGACGATGTACAAGCAGAAACAAGAACGGTAGGAGCCGCAGGGCCACCTTTCGGAGGACAGTACTCTCCTGGACCTCCCCGGCCGCCTCGTCCGAAGGCCCGGAAACAATCCCTTCGCCGATCTCGCTGGACATGATGCGCTCCCCGTGGCCGAGCTGCCCAACTCTCCGCTGTTCGTCGACCTCGCACGCGACGGCTTCAGCGTAGGGGCTGGATGGGGGAGTTTCAATCACCCGGTTCACACGGTGATCAGCGACTCGTATTTGTTCGCCGAGAACCACGGCGATTTCGGCATCTCCATCTGCGGAAAAAAGAGGGCATAACCAGGATATTGGACCTGCAGCCGTGGTCGAGGGCGTTCATCCTCGACCGATTTTTGACTTCTTCAGTGCGCGGGCCTGTACTCCGTTGGATATTCCTACGATTTGCTTCGATTTGCGTTGCGGTGGCCATGGCCAATGGCTCCTTTGACGAATCCAAGAGTGGGTTCAAAATAAGTCGCTTCCGAAGTTTCGGGGAAACGCGAAGCTTATACAGGCTGGAAAAACAGTGACAATAAGCAGGATGGACGACCATTTTAATGCGTGCGGGATCATTAGGTCCAAAAATTTTCTTTGGCGACGCGCTTATCCCGCGCCTGTCGAATATTCCGTGACATGATGCTCTATCTCCCGCATACGTTGCGAAAGTCGCAGAAAGTACGGCAGCTAATGCCTACTTATGACGGCAAGGACGGGAGCTGATTCTGATTAACGATAGAGCAGAAATGACGAGCGGAAGATCTAAATGGGAGGCATCAAGACGCCAGCCGATACCCTCTGGCCGAGGTATCATCGCTATGCATGTACTTGTAGTCTTGCAGTTCCTCAGGTCGTGCCGGAGGGTGCAGTTCACCAATTTGAAGAGCCGTTACCGTCCCTAGGTATCGAAGGAAGCAATCCCCCGTGGTGACCCGGCACATCTCCCCCAGACCGGCCGAAAAAACAAATAAACCAACTTTGGCCCCATCCGAGCGCACCTGCCCGTTCTCGGGCCTCCTACAAGAGCCCAATGGGTGCCGGAAATGCAAGAACGCCGATCAAGATCGTATTGGAGTTTTTTTGCGATCCCCATCAGGATGCGTCGACCGTGCCGTTTCGGGATCGGCCGCTCTGCAAATGTCTTTCCTTTCCCGACTGCAACACCTGCCCAGATCAATTTGTCCTGTCCGCATCATTTTGACCGATGATTAGACGGCCGAGTGTGCCCGATTCAGGGGGAAGGTTCCTCCGATGCCGGCGTTTGGTGAGTTGGCGTCGAAGCCTATTTCCGGGCTACCATGCGATTGAACCCAGACCCTCGGGATACCGCTACGTCGTCGAAGAAAGATTTGGATAATGGCCAAGTTCAAACCGGCAGGACTGTGGGCAAGAATTTCAACCTCGTTCGTCCCAAAGCAACTAAAGGCCCATGTCGGACCCGAAGTCCTACCCAATGGGCAGGTTGAAGTTACGCCTTTATACGAAATCGACGGGTACGAGATCTCACCCGAATTTGTCGGGGTGGACCCGACCCAAAGAATTCTCGGTTATCAGGTCACGCTGGACAGCCCTGCAATCCATATTCAAAACAAACGTGCGGGAAATCTACACGTCTGTCGAAGAGCAAAGCCCATCAGTTCATCAAAGAATTGGTGGAATCCAACGTTCCGATTAGGTCCGGGGATGGGAAGGCTCAGCCGCGGATAGTTGAGGTCAAGCCCGAAGTGACTCTTACGTTGCTACCGGATGACAGTCTATTGGTGGAACCGGAGCTGGTCTCAACAGAAGGGGTTGTTCTTCCGAAGCCACCGAGCCTCGAGCAAACTCAGGAAGACGACGGGTGGTATGCAGTCGGAGACGACCTGATAAGGGTCACTACCACACACACACCGCTCGATGCGATGCTGATTTCGCCGGCTGGAAGGGTCGACGCTCACTGGACATGATGTTCCTAACTTTTTGAAGCTGCTCCAGCAGCACCCAACCGAGGTCGGCGATGTGGAGAAGAACGAGGCCCTTCAATCGCTGTCTGTTTTCGGCGAGAGCACGGAAAACCAAGCAAGCGTAGAGGGTGATTCCGAATCTATCTCGGTGTCGCCTGTTCTTGTCTTTCGCGGACCAACAGGTAAACGCTATGAGGCGAAGTCCGACAAGGACTCAGAAGGTTTGGAGAACCCGGCGGCTTTAGCCGGGTCTCGCCATGGCTGGATCGACGCCTTGCCAACAGTTGTTCAAGATCACTTGCGGGCTTGCCACGAGCTTGCCGAAAAAATCGGCGATCTCGGCGACATCAGGGGGCACGGGACATTCCCGGCTGCTCCCATCTCTCTTAGCCAGGCTGCCAGTAAAAGCGACGCGTGGAGCTCCCCGCCGTGGACCGTGTATTTCTCCAAGTCGGTCCAGGATTCTCACCGGATCATCGACATTCCGGCGGACGTACAGTTCCGGCTGAATATTGTCGAGGCTGATGGTCAATCACTTCTTGAACTCGATCCGATTTACAACCACGAACGGTTCCGGTTGTCTCATATCGAGAGCGAGACGGCGACACGGGAAGGCGGAGGCTGGTTTCGGCGAGGAAATGCTTGGATCAGAGTAGCATGTA
>CAWKNT010000042.1:0-102449 GCA_963850935.1 uncultured Isosphaeraceae bacterium | reverse complement strand
GCGGGCGACGCTACAAACGGCCGGACTGCTGCGATGCGCCCGCATTTTGAGAGGTATCATTCCGGAGAAGTTTAGGGAAAAATTCAACTTTCGATTAATATTTCGAAGCACGTAGGCTAAACTGGCGCCATGCGCAGGGAACATCGTACTGCGGCCAGCGGCGGCTTTTCGACGTTGCTGCCAATTCCAGCGATGAGCGTTGCACCATTGCGAGTAGAAAGATGACAGATCGCCATCTCGCGATTTCAACTTTGATCGCAGCGTGTCTGACGATGGCAGGTCCGCCGGCGTGGGCTCGACCGCCGCACAAGAAGGCGCTGGCCGACTACCTTGGTTCAACTCAAGCCAAGAAACTCAACGACTGCCGCACGTGTCATTTGCCCGTCGAGGACGGGGCTGATCTCGAAGACGCCAGGCCACACAACCCGTTTGGCAAGCGGCTGAAGAGGGCGCGTACCGAGCTCAAAAAACTCGGCAAGCCCTCCGGCATCTTGGCGCGGATCGAAGCAGTCGCCGACGAGGACACTGACGGCGATGGGGTTGCAAACCTTCTTGAGCTGGTCACCGGCCACTTCCCCGGTGAGGCCGATGATCGGCCCGCGGCCGCGGAACTGGCGAACGGACGTGCGGTGATCGCCGAGCTAAGGCGGAATGCCAGCGGCTATGCCTGGAATCCATTTGAACGGGTCAAGCGTCCCGAGCTTCCTTCGATCCGAACGGTCGGTTGGGCGAAAACCCCGATTGATTTCTTCATCGCTGCCGAGCACGAGGCACGTGGTTTGACGCCCCGACCCGAAGCGGCGCGTGCAACGCTCCTGCGCCGGGCTTATCTCGACTTGATCGGTTTACCCCCCACGCCCGACCAGCTTCATGCCTTCGAGGCAGACGAAAGTGAGAATGCATACGAGCGAGTCGTCGACCAGTTGCTGGCCAGTCCGCAATACGGCGAGCGCTGGGGACGACATTGGATGGACGTTTGGCGGTACAGCGACTGGGCTGGATGGGGAAAGCAGGTCCGCGACAGCCAACCTCATATCTGGCACTGGCGCGACTGGATCGTCGAGTCGCTCAATTGCGACCAACCTTACGACCGCATGATCGTGTCGATGCTCGCGGCGGACGAAGCCTGGCCGGAGGACGCGAATGCCATCCGAGCCACGGGATACCTTGCGCGGAATTTCAAGCTGCTGAGCCGCGAAAAATGGATGCAAGACACAGTCGACCATACCGCGCAGGCATTTCTGGGACTGACCCTGGGGTGCGCTCGCTGCCACAACCACATGTATGAACCGATCCTGCAGAAGGAGTATTACCAGGTGCGCGCGATCTTCGAGCCTTACCAGGTTCGGATCGACCGTGTACCCGGAACGCTCGACAGATCGCAAAATGGTCTGCCTCGAGTGTATGACGCTCAGCTTGATGCCAAGACACTTTTGTTTGTCCGCGGCGACGATCGTCATCCGACTGGAGATCCGCTTTCGCCCGGTGTTCCCGACCTCTTGGGCGTACCGTTTCCGGAGCCTGAGCCTGTGTCGCTCCCGCACGCGGCGATCTCTCCTGACCGGCGTGCTTTTGTGATCGATGACCAAATGTCCGCCAGCCACGCTCAGGTTGCCGGCGCGCGGCAGCGCTCGCTTAACTCGAGCGGGAATCGAACGATAGCGAAAAGCTGGAGCTGGCGCGGATCGAGCTCGGATGTGCCGAAGCTCAACTTACCGAAAAATTGGCCGTCGAGCGGGCGATTGCGCTGACGGAACAGGGGCAGAAGGATTCTGCCGATTGGACGAGGGCCGCTCAGCTGGCGACGAAAGCACAACGATCCCATGCCGTCGAGCGTGCTCGACGCGCCGAGGCGGTTGCCCGGTTAGCGCGCCGAAAAGTCGCACCGCCTGGCCGCGCCGAAGCCGACAAAGCTCACGCCCAAGCCCTGAAGCGCTCTTTCAAGCTCAGGAAGCGCTCACGAAGCCACCTTCCACTGCGTACAATCCCCCGGCCTCGACGACGTATCCCCGCCAGAGCACGGGGCGGCGGCTGGCTTTGGCGAGATGGATCACAGGCCGATCGAACCCGCTGACTGCGCGGGTCGCGGTGAATCATCTCTGGGGCCGTCACTTCGGCCGTGCGATCGTCCCGTCTGTGAACGACTTCGGCCGCAACGGCCAGCGGCCGTCGCACCCAGCGCTGCTCGACCGGCTCGCGGCTGAGTTCATGGATAACGGCTGGAGCATGAAGTCAATCCACCGTCTGATCGTCACAAGTGCAACCTATCGCCAGGATTCCAAGCCGGCGCCTTCGGAACTCGCCCGCGACCCGGACAATATCTTCCTCTGGCGATGGACGCCGCGGCGAGCGGAGGCTGAGGTCGTTCGTGACTGCCTGTTTGCGATCGCCGGCAACCTCGAGTCACCATGGGCGGCCCCGATATTGACCATCAAGCCGGTCTGACGGTGCCACGGCGGAGCCTTTACTTCCGCCATGCCGCCGAAAAACAGATGGAGTTTCTCCAGATCTTCGACGCCGCCGGAGTGACCGAATGCTACCGCCGCAAGGAGAGCATCCTTCCCCAGCAAGCCCTGGCGCTCGCCAACAGCGACCTGTCGCTGCGCCAGGCTCGCCGTCTGGCGCGCACGCTCTCGTGCGAGTCTGGCTCCGATTCACTAAGCTTCGTCACAGCTGCGTTTGAACATGTTCTCGCGCGGTGCCAACGGAAGCCGAACGCATCGAGTGTTTGCGTTTTCTGGGTCAAGAGGTCGGGCTCGCAAGTTCGGCCATGGTGGAATCGGCCCCGGCGCGTGACGTGGATTACAAAGTTCCCGCTGCCGACCCGGCCTTGCGCCGCGCGAAAGCCTGGTTCACGTGCTCTTGAATCATCACGACTTCGTCACGATCCGCTGAGGAGACGCCCCTGATGCCGCGCGAAATAGCGGATGAACCTGTGCCCTGCCCCGGTGTGACGCGGCGCTCGTTCCTGGCCGACACGGGTATGGGATTTACGGGATTGGCCCTCGGGGCGCTCTTGGCCAGCGAAGGGCGGCGCACGGCTCGACGACCGAGAAGGCAACTCCCACGATCGTGCCCAAGGCCAAGTCGGTGATCTGGATTTTTCTTTGCGGCGGGGTTAGCCATGTCGAAAGCTTTGACCCCAAGCCGGAATTGAACCGGTTCTCAGGCAAGTCGATCGATGCAACGCCCTACAAAGACGCTCTGAATCCGGAAAAGCTCAAGGACGTAGTTGCCGGGAACCCCATGCACGGTGGACGCAAGATTTTGATGGGGCTGAACACGCCCTTTAAGCGCTATGGCCAGAGCGGTCTCGAGGTCGGCGACTGGTGGCAAAACGTGGGCTCATGTGCCGACGACATCGCGGTCGTGCGATCGCTTTGGACATCCGATAACGACCATGGCGCCCAGCTTCAGTTTCACACCGGCCGCCACGTGCGCGAAGGGGCTCATCCCACGATTGGCTCTTGGATCACATACGGCTTGGGCACGCTCAATGAAAACCTGCCCGAATACGTCGTGCTGGGAGAGCCAACCGGCGATTGCTGCGGTGGATCGTGGACCCACGGCGCGGCCTATCTCGGGCCCGAGCATGCTGGGGTGCGGCTCAATCCCGAAGGCAAGGAACCGCTCGCGTTTGTCATGCCTGGCACGGGCATGAGTGCGGAGGAACAGATCGCGGAGTTCAGCCTGATGGGCCGGCTCAATCGCCTGGCGGGCATCGATTATCCCGACGATCCCTCATTACGGGCGCGAATCAAGGCGTACGAGCTCGCCTTCGGCATGCAAACCGCCGTGCCCGAAGCCATGCGATCTGAACTCGAGCGACCGTTGACCGGCTCGCTCTACGGCCTGGACCGTGATGCCACGCGCCCCTTCGGCAGGCTCTGTCTGGCCGCGCGGCGTCTGGTAGAGCGCGGAGTTCGGTTCGTGCAAATATTCCACGGTGGCGGCGGAGGGGCGCCTGGGACGCCCATGCCGGTATCAGGGCCAACCACGGACGCTCTCAAACCAGGTCGACCTGCCCATTGCCGGGTTATTAAAAGACCTGAAACAGCGCGGGCTGCTCGACGAAACCATCGTGGTCTGGGGAACCGAGTTTGGCCGTTCTCCGGGTGCCCAAGCCGACGGCCGCGACCATCATCCTCAAGGCTTCTGTGCCTGGCTCGCCGGCGGTGGCATCAAGGGGGGAGTTGTGCACGGAGCGACCGACGAAATCGGCTTCCATGCCGTTGTCGACCGTCACTATGTCACCGATATCCACGCGACAGTTCTGCACCAACTTGGTCTCGACCCGCGCAAGCTTGAAGTCCCCGGCCGCAAGCGGCTCGAGATCGACTACGGACAGCCGATTCGGGCGATCATCGCCTAGCGGGTCAGCGACATCGCTGTTGCGAACGAACGGCTCTCGTTTGCAGTGCGCCGGTAAATTCGTCGGGAGAGCTGTTGACACCGCGTCACAACTGTATTAAGACAATTAGTACAGTTAATCAAGGTGTCCCAATGCAGTATGAAATCAACAGCGCGAGCCGCCTGCCGATTTACCAGCAACTGGTGCAGCAGGTTCGCGAGGCGATCGCTCGCGGCGACCTGAAGCCCGAAGAGCAGTTGCCGTCGGTGCGCCAGCTTTCGCGCGATCTGGTGATCAATCCCAACACGGTTGCCCGGGCCTATACCGAGCTCGAGCGCGAGGGATTGCTCAACAATCGCCCGGGGCGCGGGGTGTTCGTCGCCGAGCCGAAGGACGAGCTGACCAGGGATGCGCGGCGGCGGCGGTTGCTCGAAAGTCTCGACCGGTTTCTCACGGAAGCCGTGCACCTGGGGTTTTCCGAGGAGGAAGTCGTCGCGGCTGGTATCGACGCGATCGCGACAGTTTCAATGGAATCCCGGCGAAGGCGGGCTCGAAATGAGCAGAAAGGGCTCTCCATGACGCATGCCATCGTGACAGAGCGGCTCACGAAGTATTACGGCTCGCGGTGCGTGGTCAACTGCCTGGACCTGCGCGTGCCGGCCGGGACCGTCTATGGCTTCCTGGGGCGGAACGGGGCCGGCAAGTCGACGACGATCAAGATGCTCCTGGGGATGGCCCAGCCCAACTACGGCAGGGTCGAGCTGCTGGGGCACGAGCTCGCCGCCTTGCCCCCCGAGGTGCGGGGCCGCATTGCCTATCTGGCGGAGGGGCATCCGCTCTACGGCTGGATGACAGTCGCCGAAGCCGTGCGGTTTGGCCGCTCGTTTCATGCGGACCGCTGGAATCAGCGGTTGCTCGATCAGATTCTCGAACACTTCGAGATCCCCTCGCGGTCGAAGCTCCGCCGGCTGTCGAACGGCCAGCGTGCCAACGTCGCCCTGGCCCTGGCGATCGCCCCCGATCCCGACCTGCTCATTCTGGACGACCCCACGCTGGGCCTGGATACGGTCGCCCGCCGCGATTTCTTGATGTCGATGATCCATCTCGTTCAGCGCCAGGGGCGGACGATCCTGTTCAGCTCGCATATCCTGGCCGACGTCGAGCGCGTCGCCGATCGGATCGGCATCCTGGTCGACGGCGTGCTGCGCGTCGACTGTCCTACCGAGCACTTCAAGGAAAGCGTGAGCAAGCTGGTGCTCGAGTTCGCCGGGCCGGCCGCCGGCGTTTCCCGGCTGTGCGGGGCTCGTCCAGGCGTGGGAAGTGGGCCACCGTCTCGAGCTCGTGATCGTCAACTTCGGAGCCGAACAGCGCCAGGTGATCGAATCGCTCTCGCCGCTGCCTGGGACGTCGTGGGCCTGAACCTCGAAGATGCCTTCGTCGACTACACCCGCGGGCCCAGGCGGTCGTTGCCCGTTTTTGGTGAGGAAACGAGCGGAAGGTCAACCGAGCACCAGCGATCGAGGAGCCGCATGATCATGATCGCACGCAAGTTTTCTCTTCTGCGTCAGCTCCTGTGGGCGGCGACCCTCGCGACCGGGTTCGGCACACTCTGGTGTGTGCTCGTGCTCTGGCTCGGCACCTCGATTCAAGAGGCGTGGCAGGGCGACGGATCGGCTCCGTCTAGGAATCGCTCGTGGTCAGGTCCGACGGCACGCCACTCATCCAGAGCACTCGCGATGGACAATGCCTCTCTGACCGACTTATCGCGACCTGAACGGCCGCCCGCAGGACGCTCCGGACAGAAACGACCAGCTCCCGGCGGTGTACATGCCCGGCGAGCATGGGACACCCGGCTTCTTTTCCTCGCAGCCCGGCTGGGACCAGAGGCTCAAGGTCTTTCGTGAATGAGCGAGAGCCGACCGTCAACTGGTTCTTCGTGCACGACGGCAAGCCGGAGGGAGCCGGCTACTTCGTCGGTTACGAGCGCATGAGCAATCGGCGGGTCGGTTTCATCGGCTTGTCCGGCTTTCGCTCGGATCCCGTGCCGGCCGACGAGTGGATTCCCGTGCGAGGCGCGCTGATCATGGACTATTCGCACTGGAGCTCGGCACCGAGATGGATCTACTCGGGGCGTGTTCAGGTGCCCCGAGTCGATCAGTCGGATCTGCCGCCGCGACTGGTCTATGTGCCGTCCGGCAACCGTCTGCGACTAGGTCGACCTCGCCGCGCGGACGGTAACGACCGTCTTTGAAACGCCGGAGCCGATCGAGTCGCTGGGAATTCCGACACTCTCATCCTGGTCGTCCTGGCCATCCGATGAAGGAACAACCCATTCTGGTGAGGACGAGCACAGCAGATCTATGCATTGGATCACAGACACAACGTCACCAAGGTGTTCACCATTCCCACCGAAGTCGACCGCCAGAGCCCGGTGTCGTGGTACGAGATCGGCAACGGCCAGGCGATCGCCGAATTCGACCGCACCGCGGTCAACCGGAGAGCCTGACAACGTCACAAGACAGATGGTCTACCGGATCGCGGCCGACGGAGCGATCCAGGATCGGTTCGAGGTTGCGTTGCAAACCGGATCGCCCGTGACGAACGAGGCGAGCCCGCCTTCCATGGCTGGCTCTCGTGGCTCCCGTCACCGGCAATCCTGTTCGTCGATCGAGCTCATTAATCGTGATGAGAGTCGATCGGACGCAGAGCTATCCGGCGGCCGTCAGTGCCATGCTCGGAGATGCTGGGCCTTCATTACTCGCGGTGCTCGTTCTGTCCTCGTCCTGGCCATCATGGCCTGGCGACGAAGTCGCTCGTTCGGCCTTCCGAAGCGAGAGCAGGTCGCCTGGGCGGTCTTTGTTCTCCTCTTCGGGTCTGCCCGCGTTCGTGGGCTTTCTGCTCTATCGTCGCTGGCCGATCCGACAGCCCTGTCCGAATTGCCACGCCCAGGCTCCCCGCGACCGTGCCGCCTGCGCGGAGTGCGGAACGCGCTTCCCGGATCCGTCCCTCAAAGGAATCGAGATCTTCGCCTGAAGCGCATGGCGGAAAACGCTGAGGTGACGTCGGTGAATCGGTGCTCGCTCGTTGATACGCATTGGTAAGCGCTTGCGGGAGAAAACAAAATGGTCCTGGCCATCGTGAGAAAGGAGCTGCGTGAAACGCGGCTATTCGCCGCTCTCGCGCTCGGAGTCTATCTCATCTACCTGAGTCAGGCTGACGGGAAATTGGGGCCGCACTGCTCACTTCCATTGTTCGAATGGGTCCCCGGGTTGAACGTGGAAGCGCCCGATGTTCCGTTTGTTGAGGATAATTTTGTGACCATGTTGTTCTTTATTGGAGTCGCGCTGGCGATCGCCCTGGGGTTCCGGCAGTCGGCCTGGGAGCCGAGCCAGGGAACGGCCCTGTACCTCCTGCATCTTCCTCTGCCCCGCCGCGACCATCTTCTTGACGAAGCTGTCGACGGGGATCGGCATTTTGCTTGTGTGCACACTGTTGCCGATCCTGATTTATGCGACCTGGGCCGCCATGCCGGGAACGCATCCCGGTCCGTTCGAGTGGTCGATGACCGGCCCGGCGTTTCACATCTGGCTGCTCATGCCGCTGGCGTATCTCGGCGCATTCGCCAGCGGCATCCGCCCGGCACGCTGGTTCGGCTCGCGGCTGCTGCCGCTTGTATCGGTGGCGATTCCCGGCATCTTCCTGTACATTCTGCCGCACTGGTGGCTGATCGCTTTCCCGCTGCTCTTGCTCGTGGCGGCGGTGCTCGTCAGCGATATCCTCTGGGAAGCCGAAACACGCGATTTCTGACCGCTCGAAGGCTCACAACTCATACTCTATTTCAAAGGTTTCGCCACGGGGATCGCGCGAACGACCTGTTGGGCCACACAGTCGACAAGCAGATCGAGGTCTTCGAGCACAATCGCCCCGACCAGCGCGGTCTTCCTTTTAGGCTCCACAACCGCTCGAAAGTTTCCGTGACGACCAAGAAGCTGGAGGTAAACTCCTTCGGCGCCCTTGCGTTTCGCCTCGCGGCCGTCGGCATAACGAACCATGACAGTCGCACCCATTGGCAGCCCCAGCCGCTTGACCACTTCCTCTGGCAGCACCAGCTTTGTCGCGCCGGAATCGACAACACCCTGGATCACCTCTCGGCGCACCTGGTCTGCGCGTAGCAGACCCCTTTCGGCCAGCGTCAGGTCTCCGTAATTAGCAACTTCGATCTCGACGATAATGCGCCCCACGTCTTTCGCTCCCTTGGTTCGCATGTCGCTACCCCTCCTTTTGGCGCTAGGAGTCATGTTGTCGCCGTTTGAATGATACGCCGGTGGATCTAAAACGACCAACGACAGTTCATGACCGACCGAGACTTCACTCTATTTCAAAAGTCTCGCCGTGGGGATCGCGCGGAACGACCTGTTGGGCCACACCGTCGACGAGCAGATCGAGGTCTTCGAGCACAATCGCGCCGATCAAGGCGGTCTCGCGTTTCGGTTCGCATGATGGCCGTGAATGTGCTGTCGCGTCCTAAGAGTCGTACGAAAACACCCTTCACTGCCCGACGCTTGGCGCGGCGGCCGTCGGCATAGCGAACGTTGACAGCTGTGCCGAGGGGCAGGCCGAGCCGCTTGACGACAGCCTCCGGCAGCACCAGCCTCGTCGCGCCGGAATCGACCACACCCGGGATAACTTCTCGACGCACTTGGTCCGCGGGCAGCAGGCCTCGTCGCACGAGAGCGAGGTCGTCGTTATTCGCGATTTCGATCTCGACGCTAAAGCGTCCCACGCTCTTTCGCTCCTTTGGTTCGCATGTCGCTGCCCCCCCCAATGGCCCCCGATGTTCGTCGTTGCTGTTGGAATGATACGCGGGCCGAGCGTGATTGAGCAAATTTGTAGCTTCGCCCGTTACGGCTTCTTGCAATGGCGACCATCAACGGTCGTTGGACGTTCAGGGCCGATCTCGGACCTGGTCACGCCAGGATTCCCTTGACGACCTTCCCATGCACGTCGGTGAGGCGGAAGTCGCGGCCGGCGTGGTGGAAGGTGAGCTTCTCGTGGTCGAAGCCGAGCAGGTGCAGGATCGTGGCCTGGAGGTCGTGGACGTGCACGGGGTCTTCGGCGATGTGGAAGCCCAGGTCGTCGGTCGCGCCGTAGGTCTGTGCCGGGCTTGATGCCGCCGCCGGCCATCCACATCGTGAAGGCCTGCGGATGGTGGTCGCGGCCCAGGCTGCGGCCCAGGGCGGCGTTGGTTTCGACCATCGGCGTGCGGCCGAACTCGCCGCCCCAGATCACCAGCGTGTCGTCGAGCAGCCCGCGCTGCTTGAGGTCGATGACCAGGCGCGGCCGCGGCCTGATCGGTGGCGCCGCAGTTGGTCTTGAGGTTGCCGGCGACGTCGGAGTGGGCGTCCCAGCCTTCGTGGTAGATGTTGACGAACCGCACGCCGCGCTCGATCATCCGCCGCGCCAGCAGGCAGGCCCGGGCGAACGAGGGCTTGTCGGGGTCGGCACCGTACAGCTCCAGGGTGGCCTTGCTCTCGCTCTTCAGGTCCATCAGCTCGGGGGCCGAGGTTTGCAGCCGAAAGGCCATCTCGTACGAGGCGATGCGCGTGGCGATCTCGGGGTCGCCGACGGCCTCGAGCCGCCGGCTGTTGAGCGAGCCGAGCAGGTCGAGCGAGTCGCGCTGCAGCCTGGCATCGACGCCGGGCGGGCTCGAGACGTTCAGGATCGGGTCGCCCTGGTTGCGCAGGCGGACGCCGGTGTAGATGGTCGGCAGGAACCCGCTCGACCAGTTGGCCGAGCCGCCGCTGATGCCGCTGCCGGTCGACATCACGACGAAGGCGGGCAGGTCCTGCGCTTCCGAGCCGAGGCCGTAGATCACCCACGAGCCCAGGCTGGGCCGGCCCGGCTGCGAGAAGCCCGGTGTTGAAGAAGATCTGGGCCGGCGCGTGGTTGAACTGGTCGGTGTGGACCGACTTGATGATGGCAGATCTCGTCGACCACCTTGGCCAGGTGCGGCAGCATCTCCGAGAGCTCGGCGCCGCTCTGGCCGTACCTGGCGAACTTGAACCGCGGCCCGAGCACGGCCGCGTCGGGGCGGATGAACGCATAGCGCTGGCCGCCGATGACCGAGGGCGGCAGCGGCTTGCCTTCGAGCTTGGTCAGTGCGGGCTTGGAGTCGAACAGGTCGAGCTGGCTGGGTGCGCCGGCCATGAACAGGTGGATGACGCGCTTCGCCTTGGGTGCGAAGTGCGGCGCTCTCGGTGCCAGCGGATCATGGCCGATCGGCGGGCGGGCGAGCCGAACGAGCTCGCCCGTGAACGCGTCGGTCAGCAGGCCGGCCAGGGCGATCTTGCCGACGCCGATGCCGCACTCCCGAAAGAAATGGCGGCGGGTCACGGGTTCTGATTGGAATCGAGTCGTCAGTCATGGTTCAGCCCTTGGTGACGGCCTCGTCGAGATTGAGAAGCACGCGTGCCAGCACGGTCCAGGCCGCGCGTTCGTTGGCCTCGCCCTCGCCGGGGCCGGCGATCTTGGCGGCGTCGAGCTCCTTGAGCTCGAACCGCCGTTTCTGCGCTTGAAAGAACTGCGCGAGCTGCGACACGTTCGTCGCGATCCGGAGCTCGGGTCAGGCAGCGCCGGAACAGGGCATCGACCCGCTCTTCCACCGGCCCGCCCTGCGCGGCCATCAACCGGCCGAGCGCCTGCGCGGCCTCCTCGAAGACAGGGTCGTTCAGGAGCGTCAGTGCCTGCAGCGGCGTGTTGGAAACCTCGCGGCGGGCGACGCAGACCTCGCCGCTGGGAGCGTCGAACGTCGTCGCCATGGCGAACGGAGCGGTGCGCTTGGTGAAGGTGTACAAGCCCCGGCGATAGCGGTCGCCCCCCGGGCTGACTTTCCAGTCGAGGCCGCCGTAGGTCCCCTCGGTCGTGACGCCGGCCGGCTGGGGCGGGAAGACGCTCGGGCCGCCGATCTCGCTCCGAGAGCAAGCCGCTGGCGCGCAAGGCCGCGTCGCGGATCACCTCGGCCTCCAGGCGGACGCGCGGGCCGCGGGCCAGCAGGCGGTTTTCCGGGTCCTTCGCCAGCAGCTCGGGCGTCGCCCGCGACGACTGCTGATAGGTCGCGCTCATGACGATCAACTTGTGCATTCGCTTCATCGACCAGCCTTGGCGGGGCAGCTCGAGGGCGAGCCAGTCGAGCAGCTCGGGGTGGCTGGGCGGCTCGCCCTGGTAGCCGAAATCTTCCGCGGTGCGCACCAGTCCGCGGCCGAAGAACGCGGCCCACTGGCGGTTCATGGTCACCCGCGCCGACAGCGGGTTGTCGGGCGAGACCAGCCAGCGGGCCAGAGCCAGCCGGTTGGGAGGGACGTCTCTGCGGCAACGGGGGCAAGATCGACAGCACGGCGGGCTCGACGCGGTCGGTCGGCTGGAGGTATTCGCCGCGGTTGTGGATGAACGTCGGCCGCGGGTTCTCCGGCGGGCGCTCCTGCAGGACCAGGGTCGTGGGATACGGCCGGCATCTCTTTGCGGAGCTGCTCGATGGCCGCCCGCTCCTTGGCCAGCTCGGGCGCGACCATCAGGTAGTAGCTGGCGGAGCCGCGCGTTCTGCTCGGGCGTCCGCTGCTCTTCCGGGATCAGCGAGCAGTTCCTCGATCTCGGCGCGGATGTCTCGTGCCGCGACCGGCTGCGGGTCGGTCGTGACCGAGATCCGGAACCGGCCCAGTCCGGCCGCGTAGTAGCGCTCGAAGAGCAACTGGATGACCAGATCGCTCGGCAGTGTTCAAGGGTGCGGCGAGTTGAAAGACGGCCGAATGCGCGCTGCCCTGGCCGCCGCCGAGCGACCAGCCGGTCTGCGGATCGCCGTCGATCGCGGCCGCGACGCGCCGCGGGATTCGGGCCGGTCGGCGGTCGCTTGCCTCAGCGGCACGGGCTTGCCGCCTGCCGTGACACTGAACTCGCTCAGGAAGAAGTCGCCGACCGGCCCTTCGTAGTAGACTCGGCCCGGCCCGCCGCTGGGGCAGCCGATCGTCGGGGAGGACCTCGAGCCGGATCGCGGTGATTCGCTTGCAGTCTGGTGGAGAATCGCAGCGTGTAGAGATCTCGCTTGCTCTGGTCGCCGCTGGCGAAGATCGATCCGTCTGTCCTGCACGCTCAGACGCGGCAGATTCGACGTCGCCTCTGGTCGGCTTGAGCACGTTCCAGCGCACCGCCTGGGCCGCCTCGCGCCCCGCCCACTCCGTGAACCGGCTCTCGAGATTCGCCTGTCTGCGTTCCTCGACGGTCCGCCGGTCGTCGCCGTTTGTCTTGTCAGCGGCGGGGAATCGATTGGGCAGATCGGCGATCAGGGCGGCGATCTTTGCCTCCAGCTCGTGGCGGCGCCGCGTCGATTTCCGGCGTCGTGACGCTGCATCTCGGGCTCGTCGGCGTTGTTCAGCAGGGCCATGAACTGGTAATAGTCGCGATGGGGGATCGGGTCGAACTTGTGCGTGTGGCACTGGGCGCAGCCGAGCGTCAGGCCCAGCCAGACGGTCGCGGTGGTGGCGACCCGGTCGGTCATGGCGTAGAAGCGGAATTCCAGCGGGTCGATTCCGCCTTCCTCGTTGAGCATCGTGTTGCGATGAAAGCCGGTGGCGATCCGCTGGCTGGCCGTGGCGCCGGGCAGCAGGTCGCCGGCGAGCTGCTCGATGGTGAACTGGTCGAAGGGCATGTCGGCGTTCAGGGCCTCGATCACCCAGTCGCGGTAGGGCCAGATCGAGCGCGTGCGGTCCTTCTCGTAGCCGTTGGTGTCGGCATAGCGGGCCAGGTCGAGCCAGCGCCTCGCCCAGCGCTCGCCGTAATGGGGCGAGGCCAGCAGCCGGTCGACCAGCTTTTCGTAGGCATCGGGAGACTGGTCTTGCAGGAATGCCTCGACCTCTTCGGGCGTGGGGGGCAAGCCGATCAGGTCGAGCGACAGGCGCCGGATCAAGGTCGCGCGGTCCGCCGGCTCCGAGGGCTGCAGCCCGGCCGCCTCGAGTCGGGCCAGGATGAACGCATCGATGCGCGTTCCGCGGCCAGTTCGTCTGGCGGACCTGGTGGCGGGTGCCCGGTCGCGGCGGGATGAAGGCCCAGTGGGTCTTGTACTCGGCTCCGTCGGCGATCCACTGCTTGAGAACCTGCTTGTCTGACTCGGAGAGCGGGAGCTTGGCCGCGGCGGGCGGCATCCGCTCGCTCGCGTCGTCGGCGAAGATCCGGCTGACCAGCTCGCTCTCGTCGGGTTTGCCGGGGACGATGGGAACGGCTCCCGAAGCCGCGGGCTTTACCGCTTCGGTCGCGCACGTCCAGGCGGAGCTTGGCCTTCCGCGCCTTGTCGTCCGGGCCGTGGCACTTGAAGCAGTGCCGCGCCAGGATCGGCCGGACCCGGCTCGTGAATAGGTCCTGGTCGGCGCGCCCGTTCTCTTCTCCCTGGGCCGGGAGAACCATCGTGGTGCTCAGTAACACGGCGATCAAACGCAACCGATCGCATCCGTCCTCCAAACGGCAAGTTTTCTGGGAAGGAAGGTCCTGGAGGAGTGCCGGGAGATCCTCGCGGTGGGTCGATCCTGTTATTCTACCGACTTCTCGCGTCCTACATCCACTACGGGAAGATTCATGGGATCAGAGTCGTTTTCATCTCCGTGACCGTTTCGACCTTCGGCCGCGTGAAGAAGACCGGAAAATACTGGCCGTCGGCCCACGGCTGCGAACAAGTCGCGATAGTGGGGGCTTGCCGGATCGCCGGACTGGCCCGGAGTGTTGGTTCCGACCGAGCGATCCCAGTCGCCCGTGTCGGCGATGATCCGGAACGAGGCCCCGGTCGCCTGGTTATCGTCATCCGACGTGCTGTTGACGGTATGGCCGTACCCGCCGCGTGGGAGCGGTCCCAGATCGAGGCGCGCCCGCAGGTCCGCCGTGACGGCATCGCTCAGCGGGTGCTTGAGCCGGATGTGTTTGAACGCCTCCTGACCGTAGCGCCAGCGATTCTTGTCTGGGCCCAGCCGCCGCTCGAGCTCGGATACGGCCTGAGTGAGGGATCTGAGCAACAGCGCGTCGCGGCCGGCGACCGGGTCGGTTCCGAAGCGGCCGTCGGGCGTCGTCAGCCACTCGATCATCTTCTCGGTCGACAACGAGCGCTGAGGAAATATGCCCCTGGCTTCCTTGGGCACAACGAGGTCCCAGACCGCTCGCTTTCGAGGGCATGCTCCCAGGCCACGTAGATCGCGGCAGGCACCGAGTCCTGGCTCAAGACGAAATCCCACGACAAGAGCTGGTCGATGCGCCTGGCGCGATCTGAGCCGAGGCCGGTTTGAGCCCGCGCAATAACGGCACCAGCGACCGGGCCGGCAGGGAAAGTTCGTCTTGCTGCAACTGCATCATATCCGTCAGCGTGAATCGCCGGCCCGAGCCGAGGACTTCCTCGATCCGGGCAAACCGAAATGGGTCGGTCCACTGGAAGCCGACAGCGAATGGGTAGCCCGGGGGCAGATTATCCTGATTGGCCGAGGCGAACCAGCCTCGTGGCGGGTCGGCCACGTGGGGCAGTTCGAGAATCGGGAGATAGCCGTCCCACTCGTAGCGTCCGTCGCCCGGCACCGGCATAAGCCCGTCCCAGTTCTTGCGGCGCGGTGCCAGGCCCACGGCCTGCCAGCCGATGTGGCCGTCGACGTCGGCCCAGACCATGTTTTCCGACGGAGTCAGGAACGAACGGCACGCCTCGCGGAACTCGGCCCAGTTCGTGGCCTGGTCGAGTCGCAGGCTGGCGAGGTAGGGGGCCGTCCCCTCCTCGAGCCAGGCAGCCCGCAGGGCGTAGGCCCTGTGATGCTGCCGATCCTCATACACGACCGGCCCGTGCCGCGTGAACTTCAGCTCGGCCTCGACCGCGGGCCGTCCCTTGACCGCGATCGTTTCGTGCGATTGTCTTCATGACCTCCCAACCGTCGCGATACCGGTAGCGGGACGGATCGGCGGGGTCGGTCTCGTAGACGTAAAGATCTTCTTGATCGATCGGGAAGATGGTGAATCCCCACGCCCCGCGCTCGTTGTGGCCGACCGAGACGCCGGGAAGCGCCGGCTCGCCGGCGCCGATGACGTTCCAGCCGGGCGCGACCAGGTGGACCCAGTAGCGGAGCGACGGCAACTGCATCGACCGATGTGGGTCGTTGGCCATGATCGCGCTGCGCGAGAAGTGTGCGATCGCCCGAGACCACCCAGTTGTTGCTCCCCTGCGACTTCGGGATCATCGTCCTGAGCGCGGATCATCGAATAGCCCGGTTGACTGGGGCCGCCAAGGCGGCCGTCTTGCGGCTGGGGCGGTCCCGATTTCGATACGCGGCTCGACATCCTCGGGATGGAACCGGACGGCCGCGCGGGATGCCTTGTAAGCGTCGAGGACAGGGTCGCCAATCAAGGACAAGTCGACCGATCGATCGGGTTTGAGGAGCGGATGGCCGGGGTGAAGATTGAGAAATTCCCGTGCCCGGTCACTACCCAACAGGTGAACGAGCTGGGCGTTTTGCACTTCCTGGGTCGCGTTTCGGAACAGGCCGTTGTGCCGCGAGACGACGACCTCCGGCGTCCATTTGCCCGGCTTGATCCCCAGGATCTCGAACTCCAGCGGCAGCCGTGCCGGCTCTCGTTCGGTCAGCTCGATGTAGGCGTTGATTCCCTCGACGAAGGCCGTGACGATCTCGTATCCCCGCGGATGATAGTGGCTCAGCTCGCGTTTCATGTCGCCCCGGAACCGCAGCAAACGAGCCCCGACGTCGGCTAGTAAAGCCCTGGGCCCCTCGATCTCCGCCAGGGTCCCCGTGGCCTGCCGGCGCCATAACTCGAGTTGAAAGAGCCGGTCGCGCGCGGCGCTGAAGCCCTGCGCCAGAAACAGGTCGTGTTCGTTTCGAGCATAGATGTGGGAGATTCCCCAGCGATCGCGCAGGATCTCGACGGGCTCGCCGAGCCCGGGGACGGTCTGCTTTCTCCTCGGCCGCCCGGGCGAACGAGGCCGTGGCCAGCACAGGCGCAAAGCAAGGGCCATGCACGAGATCGCCGGCGCCGGTTGCCCATGAGAGATCGTCCTTTCGATCAGCGAGGAATACGTCGATCGAGATCAAGGCGAGTAGCGGTTGATCGGGCTCGGCCGGGCCGACGAAGCGATCCAGGAGGGCAGCCAGTTCGGTCGCATTGGGGATCTCTTTGAAGCGGAGGATCGGCACGGCGAGCTCCTGGAGTGCTTCCTCGTCGACCTTGAGCCGATCGGAGATCGCCAGGACGAACCTGGGCGGGCCGTAGCGAGGGAGCAGACGCGTCAGCCGTTCCAGGCTCGATCGTTTCCAGAACCCCACGACCTCGACGAACACGTCATTACCGGTTGGCGTGTGCACCAACCGGTAATCGGGAACCCAGACCCCTTCGCGTCCCAGCTCGATGACGTCGGTGCACTCGCTGATCTCCCAGCGCGGGCGCGACCTGGCGGAACCGCTCGACAAACGCCTTGAGCTCGACCGGCGTGTACGTGCCGGTGTCGGCCTGGTGCGATACCAGGCCGTCGCGCGGCTCGAGGAGAAAGCTCCGCGGCTCGCGCCTCGGGCCCCAGCGCAGCTCGGCTTCGAGCCGGAAATCCGAGCAATGCAAGAGCGCCGGCAGGAAGAGTGCGACCTGCAGGCCGTACTTGGTGGTCGCGCTGAAGAGGCTCAGAGGGCCGTCGATCTGGAGGACATAGCCGTCGCGCATGCTCCCCTCGACCCGGTAGAGCAAGCGGTGAAACTTGAGCTCGCGAAAGAGCTGGCGATACCGCGCGGGCCGCTCGTTACGTGACCTCGACCTTGACCAGCACCGATCGCAACAGGACGGCCTGGGCCAGCCCGACGTTATAGCGGTCGATCAGCCACTGGGCCTTCATGTCGTCGAACGACAGCAGCCGGTTCTCGTCGCGCAGGTCGGCGAAGAGCGACGTGTCGAGCGGCCTCCGGCTCGATATTCAGCTCGCTGGGCGACGGCGTTCAAGATCTCGTCGCGGCTGGAAGGTCGTCGCGGTGGCCCGGGCCGGTCCCGCTCGATCGCATCTGGCGGCGGTAGTCGGCCGCCGCGGTGAAGACCTTTTCGCGAATCACGTCGGGCGGCACGTCGGCCACCACCTCAAACTCGGCGCGATCCTCGAGCACCTTGGCCAGCCCGCGATAAACCTGGGTCGCCTTGCCGCCCCCGCCAAAAAGCGCATCGATCTCGCCTTCGATCTCGCCGCGCGTCATGCCGATGCCCTCGCGAAAGAGGAGCAACAAGCTCTCGGCCGCCTCGAGCCAGCGCCCGGCTTCGCGGTCGATGTAGAGCGGGACCACCCGCTCTCTCGCCAGTTTTGACTCGGACCAGGTCGCCGGTGAGCATCAACGTTCCTTCTCAATTCCCATCATACGCATCGTGCTGCCGCCGCCGGTTGGAAGTATACTCTTCGGCGGTGCCCCGAGTGATGACCTCGTAGAGCGTCGCTTCCTTGTCGCCCGACTTGCGGAGGATGCGCCCGAGCCGCTGCACGTGCTCGCGCACCGAGCCCGAGCCGGAGAGCACGATCGCGACATTGGCCTCGGGGACGTTGACGCCTTCGTTCAAGACGCGCGACGTGGCGACGATCGGATAGGTCCCGGCGTTGAACCGCAGCAGGATCTCGCGCCGTTCCTTGGTCTTGGTCTGGTGCGTGATGACGGGCACCAGAAACTGCCGCGCGATCTTGTAAACGGTCGCGTTGTCGTGAGTGAAGATCAACACGCGGTCGCCGTTGTGGCGTTCGAGCAAGCCTGGCCAGCAGGTTGAGCTTGGCCGGCGCGGCCAGCGCCAGCTCGCGCTGCTCGCGATAGGCGCGGAAGGCTTCGCGTCCCTCCGGCGATCGGTGGGCCAGGAAGATGAACTGGCCCCAGCCGTTGGGCTTGCTCATGTTGATGCCCGCTTGCTGGACGAATCCGCGATAAATTTCGCGTGCCTGCTCGTAACGCAGGCGGTCCTGGTCGCTCAGTTGGACATACAAGATCATCGCCCGATATTCGGCCAGATAGTCGCCGCGAAGCTGGGTGATCTCGCGGCGGTAGACGATCGGACCGATCAGTTGATCGAGATGAGTATGTGCGTTATCGGCACGTTCGGGAGTCGCCGTCAGCCCCAAGCGATAGGGGGCGATGGCGCAGGTGGCGGCGAGGCCGTAGGTGGGGCCGGGCAGGTGGTGGCATTCGTCGAAGACGATGAACCCAAACCGGTTGCCCAGGCGGTCCATATTGAGATAGGCCGAATCGTAGGTCGTCACGGTCAGTGGCTGAATGTCGTAATAACCGCCGCCGAGCAGCCCGACTTCGACGCCAAAGCTCAGAGCGAGCTCGTCGTACCACTGGTTCATCAGGTCGATGGTGGGGGTGATGACCAGCGTGGGCCGGCCGACCCGCTCGATGGCCATGTTGGCGAGGTGCGTCTTGCCGGTCCCGGTCGGCAGGACGACGACGCCCCGGCCCCCCGCGTCCCACCAGGCTTTCAGCCCCTCGACCTGGTGCGGAAACGCCTCCTTGGCGACCTGGAGCCGCCATGGGGACGGCTCGTAGGCACGCGCCGCGTCGGTATAGGGCTGCTTGTTCTTGCGGATGTGTTCCACGATGGTGCGGTACCAGATCGCCTCGGCGCGGAACTGCCGGGTTCGAATATCGTACTTCACGCCGGGCAAGTTGGGCTCTGCGTCCGCGGCGATTCCTTCGACGATCAGTGTGCCCGCTTCGAATAGCAGACGCAGCGACTGGCCCTGGCCATTGATTGTCTCGCCAGTCGAGCTCATCGAGTGCGGTCTCCTGGATGTCCGTCGATTGTCGTCAGCCGGAGCAATTCGCTCGAGATCGATCAATTCGTCGACTCGAGCGCGGCGGCCATCGTCGATTTTCGCTTATGCGTGCAAATTGAGCGGGTGCAAACCCCACTGCCCGATCCGACGGGATGCAATACATCGATCCCACACTCTATCAGTGTACTCCAGCTCCAGAGCCGATGTCAGACGAAACGCGATTTCGAGTTCGGAACAGCAGACGCTCACGATTCCTTTGTTTGCCGACCTCGCGAATCGGGTCGTGGGCGCCGATGATTCGGCATTTCGCGGATTTTCCCGAGCGCGGCGAGTTCGTCGCCGTTCAGTTCGCGCCACTGGCCGGCAGTCAGATCGCCGAGCGAAATCGGACCGATCGCGACGCGGACCAGCCGCAACGTCGGGTGGCCGACGGCAGCCGTCATCCGGCGG
Source organism: uncultured Isosphaeraceae bacterium (assembly GCA_963850935.1). Classification (GTDB taxonomy): domain Bacteria; phylum Planctomycetota; class Planctomycetia; order Isosphaerales; family Isosphaeraceae; genus CAWFRS01. The sequence goes on along the minus strand of CAWKNT010000042.1, from coordinate 82,839 downwards.
ACCTGGCGGTTCCGCCCCTCGCGGATTGTGAGGCGCAGCCAGGCCGTCGGCACGTTTTTGCGGAACCGGATCGGCACCGACCGATCGGCGAGCGTGGGGGGCTCAGCCAGCAATTCGACCTGGGCCGGCCGAGTTCGGCCGTCTTTCAAAACGACGCCGCGCCGCAGCGCCTCGAGTGCAGCGGGATCGGGGATCCGCTCGACTTGGACCAGATAGGTTTTGGGATGCTCGAATCGCGGGTCGGTGAGGCGATGCGCCAGTCGTCCGTCGTCGGTCAGGAGCACCAGACCTTCGCTGTCGCGATCGAGCCGGCCGGCCGGATAGATCTCCTGGATCGGGACGAATTCCTTGAGAGTGAGCCGGCCCTCGGCGTCGCTGAACTGGCAGAGGACGTCGTAGGGCTTGTAGAGGGCGATGGTGCGGAATGGCACGACGAATCACCAGTCGGTGGCCCACGCGTTTCATTTCAAACAAACAACCGTCTTAACCATTCAAGCATTGAATCGACGTGTGGGCCATCAGATTCAAAGTATCGTTTGGTGATGGCCAGACCTAAAGGCGTTCCCGGATCCTCTTGCCACGCCAACCAAGTATGAATCAGCGCTTTGGTGCTATGATGTTCAGCGAACAGACGCTCTTCGGCGGGAATTTCGCCGACGCATCGGTTAGCGCGCTCGAACAGAAGATCGCCCGACGGTACGAGGAACCTCAGATAGTCTTCAAGCATACCTGGTAACGTGTTATTCGGCATGATCCAAACACCAACCCGTGGCAAGATTTCGTGATCAACAATCGAACCAGCAGGGTCAGGTTCGTCCGGCGTGGACTCATAACCTGCTCGATTCAGCGTTCCTTTGAGGAATTGCCAACGGGCCATCACATTTGCATCGGCGTCAACTACGATGCCAATGCGTTTGACATCCGTTCCGGGCTTCAGGCGAACGGATAGCCGTGCGAGCAAGCTCTCAAATCCACCTTCGTCTTGAATGTCAAATGACGGCGCGAACTGATGACGATTGAGGATTGCCAGGAACACGTGCTTGTCGTCAGTTCCTTCGACGACAAGAAGTCGGTCGACCATCATCGGACCTCGATTTGTCCCTCGACGGCGACGCCCAACTCACTTTCATCGAATTCGCCTACCAAGGTGCGGTCTCCCTTTCGAGCCAGGCGTACCAATACGCCCTCTTCATCGCTCTCTGAAGCAGCCGCTTCGAACGCTTTTATGCAATCGTAGCTATGAGTTGTCGCAAAAACCTGGACATCCAGTCTGGCCGCCATCTCAAAGACGAGATGCCAGAGATTGGTTTGGACGGAATAATGAATGCCATTCTCGATCTCGTCAACCAGAAGGATTCCGCCTTTGGCATGCACTAACGCTAATGCAAGTCCGAACAACCGATTGACACCATCGCCTAGGGCACGAAGCGGAATCGGTTCGTCAAGATCGTCGAGTTTGACATACGGTATTCTGGTTACAGCACCACGATCGGAGGATCTTCCGGCGCCAGAATCGTCTGGGACTTTCAATGCCAATCGCGCGACATCGGGCGAAATGACTCGTAGAGCGTTAATTACGTCTTGCTCCAAAGGAGCGAGCGCGACACCATCCCAAAGCCTCCCGACCTCGCCCAATCCTACACAGTTAGGTCCAATCGAATACGAAGGCAGTAGACGGAGTGGCGTTATGGTCGGTCGCGGCTCGGTCGACGAGTGAACAACAGCAATTGGATCCGAATCAAGTCGACGAATTCCCAAGCCACTCACGACGACGCGCTGGATCGCGGATCCCATACGAAAAACTAGTGTATTCTGCCGAGTTAAGATCGCCTCGTCTTGATCGAAACCGAGGTATTCGCTCTTAACGCCATAACGCTTAACTAATTTTTCAACCGGTTCAACAGTTATCTGAAGCCTTTTTTCCGGGTCGGTAAGAGGACCGATTATAAGTGCGCCGTCTGGTCCGTCCGCCGATCGGCGTCCGAAGAACAGACTGTCGATAGGGACACGGGAAATAGGGAAGGCTGTCCAATTGTGGGCCGCTTCGGCGGACATTTCGTTCCGTGCGACAAGGATCTCGAGGAAATCAGCAAGAACAGCGGGGCGCGCGTACAAGCGCAGGGCCTCAAGCAGCGTCGACTTACCGACATTGTTCTTGCCGACGATTAGATTGACTGGCCCCAAACGCCCAATCCGCAGCTCCTGGAAGCATCGGAACCTCCGAATTTCCAAGGAATCGAGAATGAGCGCCCTCGACATGATCACGATCCTCCTTCCCATTTCATTCTACACGTCCCTGACCAATCTTCACACCCAAGGCGCTTCCATAGCGAGGTTGTACTTGGATTTTGTTCTAATGTACAGTATTGTGTCGGGAATGACGATTCCGAAAAGAGGACTGAAGCAATGGAATACGAATTCGAAGGGGCGAAGGGCAAATGAACGACCCACCGTTTCCCACACCGAAAGGACGCGGGGCTCGGCAGAACCCACCGAACCGCTTCGAAACGACGCATCACGAGCTCGAGCTGGAGCAAGTGGAGGAGGACGAGGACTATCTTGCTGCTCTGGGCCGCCCCAAGACGGAGTTTTTGCCCGACCGATCGCGCACGATCATCGCCACGAACGATAGCCCGGACGTCGGCTTTGAGGTGAGCATAAACCCGTATCGAGGCTGCGAGCACGGCTGCATCTACTGTTATGCCAGGCCAACGCATGAATATATCGGATTTTCCGCAGGCCTTGATTTCGAGACCAAGATCCTGGTCAAGCACGATGCGCCGAACTGTTAAGGAAGGCATTGTCGGCACCTGGATGGAAGCCCCGCGTCTTGGGATTAAGCGGTGTGACGGATGCTTATCAGCCGGTTGAGCGGCGATTACAGCTGACCAGGCGCTGTCTGGAGATTCTGGCGGAGTATCGACAGGCGGTGACGATTATTACCAAGAATCGATTGGTTACGCGGGATCTCGACCTTTTGGAAGAGCTGGCACGGTACCAGGCCGCTGGAGTTTTCGTCTCGATCACGTCGTTTGACGAAGAGTTGATCGGCAAGCTAGAGCCGCGCACGACTCGTCCGGAAGGACGGCTCAAGGCCATCGCCGCATTGAGTACCGCCGGCATACCGACGGGCGTGATGGTCGCGCCCATCATTCCGGGGCTAACCGAGCATGAAATCCCGTCAATCTTGAAGGCCGCTGCGGAAGCCGGTGCACGGTCGGCGGGTTACACGGTCGTACGGTTGCCAATGGCCGTCGCGGGCATCTTCGAAAACTGGCTCGAGCAACATTTCCCGGACCGGAAGAATAAAGTGCTGGATAGAATTCGCGCAACAAAAGGGGGAAAACTCAACGATTCGCGATTTGGCGTGCGGATGTCCGGAGAGGGACTTGCGGCCGAGATGATTGGCCAAATATTCCGCGCTGCCTGCCGGCGGGCAGGACTTAACCGAGTGCCGTGGCCTGTCAACAGCAAGGCGTTCCGCATACCGAAACCGACAAGTGGCCAGCTCACACTCTTCGAATAACTCAACCGGGCTGGATGCTCGTGAGAAAGGATCGTTTCTAATCACTTAGCTATACTGGCTTTGTGGCTAATTCTCGCGTGCGCCAAATTGCAGTTGGCCCGATTGCCGTATTTTATTAAAGTTCCCACTCCAGAGTTTCGACACGGATGTCGAGCTTGGTTTACTCCGTTGCGTCCGCACATCGGTCTGATTCGACGCAACCATCGAGATACGGTGCTGTGGTTCGCCGTGCTTTCCAGGTTTAGTGTGCCTAAGCCGGTTTCCATCGCGGTCGTCGCTCGGCGACGCTTTGACGCGGAGACTGAATTGTGGCACAGGAGATTCGCCATGCGACACGCTGGGTTACTCACATTTGATTGGTCTCGGCTGTCTGGGGTCATCCTGGCTGGCGCAATGGTCTTCGCGGGCGTGGGCTGCCACCAACACTATTACTATTATGGCGACGCATGCGCACCGATCGCGCCCGTGCCGAGCACCGTGCGCACCGGACCTGTCTGTGATGTTCCGGCCCAATCTGTCGAAGGTGGAACCAAGCTGTCGAGTGGGTCGACGCGCTCGACCATCGTCAGCGGCGGTTCTCCCAGCAATTCATCCAAAGTGGTCGTCAGCGAACCCAGCGAGCCGTCACGCGTTTCCTGGCGCAGATCCGATCCGGACGGCAGCTTGGCGACGACCAGTGTGCAAGGATCGACCAACGACTCGTCGGTCAACCGCTGACACCGACCTGTTACGGCCGCTAAATCCACGCTCTCGGATCAGTCCGATCTTCACCATGGACTATTTGGATGTCACTATCCGCTCGACGAACAGGATCCGCATCGGTCTTTTCTCCGGCGTGAACGTAAGCCCGGTCTGCTCCTCGAGATGTTTGAGCACCAACGTGAGATCGCGATTCCGCCGAGCTCGGCCATGGTGCCAAACGATTTTGGCTTTCGGCGGGGATTCCACCTCGTTCACGATCGGGCGTCCGATCCACTCGGCCGTCCAATTGAGGAAGGCCGGGAGGACACCGGCCCCGCTGGCGCGGTCGTCGTCCTGGTCGAGTTCGCGTGCGTAGATCTCGATCTCCCCATCCGCGTGACCCGGCAGCGGCGAATGGCGGTACCGGCCGCGGGCGACCACCACGTCGCGCTCCACCCGGCGAAGCGCCAGCGTGATTCGCTGGCGGATCGCTCGCTGGAGGATCGCCTCGAGGGGCTGGATCAACTGTTCGGCCGGGACGTCCTCGCGAACGATCCAGTCGCCGCCGACCTCCGTATTCAGAAGTTTCGGATCCCCTTCTATCTCGTAGGAGTAGAGTCCCATATTCAGCCACCGAGGGAGCTCGCGAATCGTCAGGCCTTCTGCGTTTCCGAACATGGAGGAGGACACACGCAATTGGTCCGGATTGCGCCAGCCGAACACGATCGCTCGAACTGTTTGCAAGTCTCCATTAGAACTCAGGACGGGGTCGTTTCGTCCTTCCCAAGTCGCGAATACCGTTCGGTCGGGGTAACGTGATGCGTTTGAGGTTCACGCCAGGAGCCAGCCGGTAAATCTCGCAAAACTCAGCCAGGGCTTGCTCTTCGTCCTTGGCCGGCGAGGGCGGCGTGGCCCGATCCTGGGAACCCTGGGGCCGGACGAGTTCTTCCTGCGACGCTCGGACGTGACAGAACAACAGCATCGCCGGCGTGATCGTGCCTAATATCGCCAGGCCGGCGAGTGAGGAAGCCGCAAGTTTGGCTCGACGTCGGAAGGGCATGGCAAGTCACCTGGTGCACGAGACGGCATTGAGATCCGAACGCCTTTTGTTAATTCTAGCTGACTTGGCTCGTGCGGTGCCAAGCACTTCGTAACGTACACCCCCTTGACCGAGAAAATCGTCAAAAGCTTTCCGGTGCCCGCGGCGCCGAAACCGGGCCGCGCGGGTGCGGCCGATCGCGCTTACGACGAGAATGTCCCGTCTACATCGGGATCGGCGGTCGTTGCGGTGTTGCCGCTGATCGTCGTATTGTCGATGACGGCCGTGCCGATGATGGCGATGCCGCCGCCAATGCCGACTCTAAAGGTATCTACCGAGCCGTTGCTTCCCGGCGTCGCTTTGCCAGAGATGCCGCCCGGGGTGCCGGCGGCTCCCAGTGTCGCGCTGCCAGCGAGGCCGGCACTCCCCGCGGAGCCTGCATTGGCCTGGTTGGTTGTGATGACGTCGGTGGCGCTGGCCTGCTTCGACCCCTTCTTCGCGCCAGCCGGGGCTTGAGGGTAAAAGTGCCAGTGTTTGCGACAAAGACCCCGCCGCCAATTCCGATGCCGCTTTCGCCGCCGTTGCCGCCATTGCCGCCGACGGCGCTGCCACCTAGCCCACCGCCGACGGGGTCGACTCCGCCGGGTGCGGCGTTCCCACCCCGTCCCGCCACCGCGTTCCCGCCGCCGGCGCCGTTACCACCAAAAGCGCCGGTGGCCTGGTTGGAACTGAGGTTCAGGGTCACGCCGGTAAAGGAAGCAATGCCTGCGTCGAACAAGCCGCCGCCCGCACCTTCGTTGGCGCTTCCGCCGTTGCCGCCCGCGCCGCCTTGGGCAAAGCCTCCCCGGCCACCCTCTCCATTCTTGTCGGCATTGCCCCCAATACCTGCGTTGGCGTTGCCCGCCTGACCGCCGGCGCCGCCCCCGCCACCGTTGGCCTGGTTCGTGGAGAAGGTGCTCACTGTCGACGATTTGGACTTGCTGCTCCCTGTGAAGGTGACGGTACCTCCGGCGTCGTTGAACATCCCCCCTCCTTCTCCAAGACCTCCATTGGCGCCTGAGCCGCCATTCCCACCGATGGCTTCGCCGCCATTGCCGCCCTTCAAGCCACCCAAGCCGCCGGAGCCCGCGTTGCCAAATCCGCCGGCGCCGCCATTGCCTCCGAGGTTGCCTGCGGCCACGTTGGAGAAAAGCAATACAGCGGTGGTGCTGGTGAGCGACGCTCCGGCGCCGTTGAAGATGGCGCCACCTTCGCCTGCGCCGCCCTGGCCTCCAACACCCCCCGCGCCGCCGACAGCCTCGCCTCCGCTGCCGCCGCTGGCTGTGGCGCCGTTGTCGCCAGCATTGCCGTTGCCGCCCACACCACCGGTCGCCTGGTTAGAGTTGAATCCAGTCGAGTTTCCCGAGAACGCCAGCTTGCCAAGATTGAATAACCCGCCGCCTGCGCCGAGGCCGGCCACACCGCCCGAGCCACCCGCGCCGCCTGTGCCATCGCCGCTGCTTCCCCCCGCGCCGATATTGCCCCCGCCGCCGTTGCCACCGTTCCCACCAATGGCCGTGTTGGCAAAGAACGTATCGGCAGAAAGGGTGAGGGCTGCGCCGGCGGCATTGAAGACGCCGCCCCCCTCGCCCGTGGCGCCAGCCCCACCATTGCCGCCGGCCCCGCCGATGCCCGACGTTCCCACGCCACTGATATTTCCGCCGAAACCTCCGTTGCCGCCGTTGCCACCGTTTCCGGCCAATGCTTGGTTGGTCGAGATGAAGCATGTTTTTAGCGTGAGCGAACCAGCCGCGTTGAAGATCGCGCCCCCCTCGCCGACGGTCCCCGCGCTACCGGCGCCGCCGGCGCCTCCGGTCTGTGAGCCCGCCGCGCCATTCGCGCCGGTCGCCCCGTTTCTGCCGACGGCGACGTTGTCGAAGAGCTGCACCGACGTAAGCGTCACCGCTCCCCCGGAATTCAGAATTCCACCCCCCTCGCCAACCGCACGACCGTGCTCGATCACAACATTCGAGATCGCCACTTTGCCGCCCAGGATATCGAAAACCCGGTCGAGGTTGTTGCCGTTGATGATCGTTTGGCCCTTAGTGCTGCCTTTGATTGTGACATTCGCAGAAATGTTGAGATCGCCGCTGGAGCTCCCGTCCCCGCCGGTGGGGGGGATGGTCAGCGTGAATGTGCCCGCGGGAAGTACGATCGTGTCGGATTTGGGATTGGCATCAGCCGCCATGATCGCTGACCGCAGCGAGATGTTTCCCGAAGCGTCTTTTCCGCTCTTGAGATTCACCGCCACTGTGTCTGAAAACGTATTGACCTTGAACGTGGAAAGCACGACGCGTTCTTCGAGCCCCTCGAGTCTCGGACGCAGCCGCCGCACTCGCGCCTTGTCGTTTCGTCTGCGAAAACTCAACATGTTGCACCCTTTTCGAAAGATGAGCGCGCACCACGGACGCAACCCGAAATTCGGGCGTTATCAGATCCGCGCTGCGCGCAGCGACCTACCGATCAAGATCGGTGCGCTCTCCGGAACGTCCGGCGAATGCGCATCGATCCTTGCCTGCCTACCTGCCAGTGCCTCGTGCGAGGCAACACCGCCCTTCTCAGTGCCCTGTAGCCTCCAACTCCCCAATCAAGTTGCGGAAGTCGGCGCAATCGCGCACCGAGTCGAATTCCTTGCTCTTTGCCAACCGATCCTTATCGTTGAACCCGGCGGCGAAGGCCTGGTGAAGCCACGCCATCGCTTGGTTCGATTGTTTCTCGGCCCGTTTGGTCGGATCCGGTGTGCGCTCGCTCTTCTGGAACATGGCGGCCGCCACTGCGCGATAACGAGCAGCGTTGTAGAGACTGACCGCGTCAGTTCGTCGCATTTTCTCCCAGAGTTCCGCGGTGCTTACGCAGCCATCGGCGTCGCCGATCTCGGCAAAGTAGTCGAGCCGTCGGTCGGCCAGGCCGGAGAAATCGGCTGCGCGATCGGCTGCCGCTCGCTCCAGACACTCGTCGGCGATCCGCAGGGCCTCACTTCCGCGCTTGAGCCTGAAGAGATTCACAGCAACGCCCCACATGCTGTAGAGCGTGTCGCGGTGATTGGGGCCGAGCGTGACTTTCCGCAAGTGAAGCGCGTCTTGATGCCACTTTAAAGCCTCGTCATAACGATCGAGCTTTCCCAGCTCGTTGCCAATGCTGTACATGGCGTACATTGTATGGGGATGTTTAGGCCCGTTTTTGACACGCAGAAGCGAGAACACCTCCTTGTAGAGTGCGAGCGCCTCCTCGTGCCGCTTGAGATCGCTGAGCGCTTTCGCCACATTTGACGCGCTCATGAGCGTGTTGGGATGATCGGCGCCCAACGTCGCTGTGGAAATCTCCCGAGTTTCCTGGTGAAGTTTCAAAGCTTCGTCGTAGCGACGCACGCGAGCATAATCGAGGGCCAGGTTGTTGCGAATCAAGATCATGTCGGGATGATCGGGGGCGAGTGTCGCTCTCGCGATCGCCAACGCCTCCTCGTCGAGCTGAAGCGCTTCTCGCGATCGACCAAGGGCATCATAGCTGTTGGCCAGGTGCGCCATGCTCGTGATCGTGTCAAAATGTTGCGGCCCAAGCTGCGCCCGCCGGATTGCTAATACCTTTTCACTGAGATTGAGGTCCTCCGCACGGCGGCCCACGTCGCGATAAATTGTTGCCAGAGTGCTCATACTCTCAACTGTTGGCAGTCCCTCGGGGCCGAAAAGTGCGCCGTGCGCCGCGAGTGTCTGCTCAGCCAGAGGAAGCGCCTTGTCGAGACGGCCGAGCGCGCGAAAACAGTTGGCCAGGTCGTTTGCGCTCGAAAGGGTCGCAGCATCGGATGGCCCCAGTAGTCGGCCGTGAATGGCGTTGGCCCGCTCGATCTGGTCGACTGCGGACTGGGCTTCACCAAGGAAAAGGAACGAATTGCCCAGAGTTTGCCGCAATCTAGCCTCCACGAGCGGTTGCTCGGCAAAGCTCTTCTCGACGTACGGAACTGCGGCCACGAGAGTGCTTTTGAGCGTCACGTCTTTGCCGAGACCGCTGGCCTGGCCAAGCGGCCGAGCCGCGGCGAAGATGCGGTTCTGAACAAATTCGAGCACCGCCCGCGCCTCGGCTTCCTTCGCCAAGGCGATGACCTTGGCGGCACGTTCCGCTGCCGCGGCAGACAGGGCGCTGTGCTTGGCCCGGTTGGCCACGATGGCTTGCCAGGTTGCAAGTGTTGTTCCAGCGAGCAGTGTCGCCACTGCGATCGCTGCCGCGATCACGGCGCCGCGGTTTCGCCGTACGAAGGTCGCAAGGCGATACGCGGCCGACGGCGGCCGGGCCACAACCGCTTCGTGCCTAAGGAACCGTTCGACGTCCGCTGCGAAGTCGCCGGCAGTCGCGTACCGGCGGTTGCGGTCCTTCTCGAGCGCTTTCATCATGATCCAGTCGAGGTCGCCTGCCAGCAGTTTGGCCAGCCGCTTGGGGTCGGTACCACGGTTCCCAGCCAAGACCGTCGCCGAATCACCGAGCGTGCTCAATCGCGAGCTCGGCCGCTGCGGCGTCACCTCGCGGATCAGCCGTTGAATCTCGCTCAAGGCAACGGTGCGCAACCGCGCGTCTTCGATTGGCGTCGTCCCGGTCATTAACTCGTAAAGCAGTACGCCAAGCGAATAAATGTCGCTGCGGGTATCGACATCGACGCTCCCCATCTCTGCCTGCTCGGGGCTCATGTATGCTGGGGTGCCGATCATTTCCCCGTAAGCGGTGAATAAGGTTCGCTCGGTCAACTTCTGCTCTGTCGCCTTGGCGATGCCGAAATCGATCACTTTCGCCACTGGCTGGCCGTCATTGAGGGTCACCATCACGTTTGACGGCTTGATGTCGCGGTGGATAATTCCTTTTTGATGGGCGTGTTGAATCGCGATGCAGACGGTGACAAAAAGCTTCAGGCGTGCTTTGGCATCGAGGCGGTTCTTATCGCAGTAGTCGGTAAACGGCACGCCGCGCACCAGCTCCATGACGAAGTAGGGGCGGCCCGAGTCGGTCGTGCCTGCATCAAGCACGCGGGCGATATTAGGATGCTCCATGAGCGCCAGGGCCTGACGCTCAGCCTCAAATCGGGCGATGACCTGCCGGCTGTCCATACCGGGCTTGATCACCTTGAGCGCGACCCGGCGGCGCACGGTTCGAGTCTGTTCGGCCATGAAAACGACGCCCATTCCGCCCTCACCGATCTGCTCTAGCAGTTTGTACGGGCCAATGGTCGTGCCGGGGTGCTCTTCGACGCTGGTCGACCCCATCGCTCGGGCCGGCGACTCGAGGAACGTACCGAGGTTTGCCTCGGCTTCGAGAAGGGCCTGCAGGTGCTCTTTCTGGCCCGGCTCGGAGCACGCTTCGTCCAAGAAAGCGTCGCGCTCTTCAACATTGGTGATCGCCAACGCGGCGACGAAGATATCGCGTTCCTTCATGGCGTGAGACATTCCGCAATAGGCCGGTTCGATCGTTTCCAAAGACCAATGCGTATTCCAGTGCCGGCTTCCGCCAAGAATTTCACGTCAGACTCCGCCAAGTGTCAGCCCCCGTCTGGCATGGACGTCACTTTGCCCCGGGTTCAAGCTGGATTCGGAGGAACGAACGAGCGTAAGCCCACACCCGCTCGGCGGTTCGTTCCGAAAGATCGAGAGCCCGCGCGGCTTCCTGCATGGTCATCCCCGCGAAGAACCGGAGGTTTACGAGCCGAGCCGCCTCTTGATCGCGGGCAGCCAATCGATCGAGTGCTTCATCGAGTTCGAGCATATCGACGCCGGTCGAGGCCGCGAGTTGGGCCTCTTCAAGACCGTGCCGGTCGAGCGCCCCGCCGCGCTTCTGGCTCTGTTTGCGCCGGGCTTCCTCGACCAAGATGCGGCGCATGGCCTCGGCAGCAGCCGCGAAGAAATGAGCCCGATTGGCCCATCGCTGCGATTCCTCCGGGCCGACCAATCGTAGATAAGCTTCGTGCACGAGGGCCGTTGCCTGAAGCGTCTGGCCCGGCTTCTCCTGTTTCAGCCTGGATGCGGCGAGCTTGCGAAGCTCGTCATAGACGAGCGGCAGCAATCGCTCGGATTCGAGTGAATTCCCCTGCTCGAGGCTCGAAAGAATGCGGGTGATCTCGTTCATACTGACCTGTTTCTGACGAGTCTGCGAAAGCCGCACCAGACGACAGGTTGACGTCGCGAACGGACCACACGGGCTTGGATTCGTCGCGCTCCACCGGCCATAGTACACCATATGTTTAACGTTGCGTGGCACTGAGGGGAACGGGTTGTTGACTTGAGGAAACATGGTTACCCGACAAGAGAGCGCGCGTTCGATTGGCGCAGGAATGAGGCGTGGCGCCATTGCTGCGCATCCCTGGGGGGGCCGAGCCGCGCCAACGCAGTGTGGTCTTTACAACGGACCGCCGCCGTTACTCGCGCAACTGGCACATGGCGAAACGGTTCTTGGTCGGCGACCGATTGCGAGCCGCTGGCGTTGGCGGCCTTTCGACATGGTCGCCGCCCGTGTGGGCTGCTGTCTCTGAAAGTTACTGGCGACACCGAGCGGAAGCCTGCTCTTCGCGGGTATATTAGAAGTTGGCCAGCAACCTCCGATTCCGACTTATACGCTCTAAGCGGCAGTGTAACTGACGCATCCCTGACTCATGGCGTCCGCGAGCCGTCGACAACGGACGCTCTGGTCGACTCGCTCGGCGTTGCAAAGCACGGTTACATCCTCGAGGCCCGCAGCAAACTTGAAATCTCACCAAGATCTCGAATCGAACGTTCCGCCAAGATGGTCAAAAACCTCGATGCCAAAGCGAGCACGTCCTGAGTGGCATTTGATCCGAACGTGCGCGTTCGTCCTTGTCATGGGAGTCACCGCAGTCGGTCAGCAGGCACCGGAAATGGGTGCGGATGGCCGGCCGACGCCATCCACGGCGATGGACTATTTCCCACAGCCAGAATCCAAGGGGGGCTGGCGCAAGCTCGACGACCCGGGTTCGATCCGGCGCACCGCCGGCATGGATCCGGACAAGCTGACGAAACTTCGCGCGTGGCTTCGCGACTCGGATGAGCGTCCGTTCGCCGCCGTCGTCATCCGACGGGGCTTTATCGTCCTGGAAGAGGAACGGGGCAACAGTTCGGTCTCGAACACCAGGCGCGTTGCCTCCTGTTCGAAAGCGGTATGCGCGACCGTTCTGGCCATTGCCTCGGAGCAGAGCCAACACGGGCAGAGGAATCACGCACAGAAAGAGAAAGGGGGACATAGCGCTTTACGCCCGCTCAGGCTTGTGCTGTTCGTGCCACCGCTCCATAGCAGCCGAGCAGTCGCTTCGTATTAATAACGCGCTATGTCCCGCTTTTTTTGTGCGGATTATCCGATCGCGGGCTTGAGCGTATCAGCGCACCACTCCTCGAATGTCGTCGGAGTCGTCGATTCGGGCGTCCTCGGATCCGCGGCGTGAATCCCCTCCGCGATTTCCCGGAACATATCCACCAGACCTTGAGCGAAAGCCTCGCTCTGGCCATGTTCGACAAGAGTCGCCTTATAAGCAGGCTCCGGTACCTCCTGGAACCGGATCGGACTCCCGAGCACCTTGCTCATCACCCCGGCCATCTCGTTGAATGACAGGTCAGCCGGGCCGTGGACGCCGGTCCCGGCCTGGCCCGTCCACGACCGGTCGCGGAGGAGTCGAACGGCCCTTGACCCAATGTCACGGGCGGCACAGGTGGGTATAGCTATGTTTCCGTCGATGGGATAGAAGAACATCCCCTGACGCCTGAGCGGTTCGACCTGATGAAGCATGTTTTCCATGAAAGAACCGCAACGCAACGCCCGAAGATGTACCCCGGTCGCCTCAAGAAGTCCCTCGACCGTGAACACAGCGGAGATGGGTCCGGCGTTTTTCGCACGCCCACGGCCGCCGCTCGAAACGAACACGACACGACGGATCGACGAACTCGTCAGGGCAGCGACGAACGGCCTGGCGAAGCCAAGGTAATATTCCCTTACGTCGGCCATCCGCGAGCTTTCGGGAATGCACCAGAAGACGGCCTCGGCCCCGTTCAGGGCCTTGTCGACGATCGCGGCGTCATCGATCGAGCCCTCGACCACATCGGCCTTGGCCAAAAGCCCCGGCTCGATGCGGGTGCGGTCGCGGGCGACGACCCGGACCGGTTCTCCGGCCGTGACGAGTTGTGCAAGGACGTGCCGGCCGATACGGCCGGTGGGCGCGGTAACAACGATCATGGATCGCTCCTTAGAGAGTTGACGGTGAATACGGGGCATGATAGGATCAGTTAACTTAACCGTCAAGTTAAATTGAGTTGCCATGATCGACAATAAACCGAGTTTTCGGTCGCTCTCTCGGGATCAGCGGCGGGACAGCATCGTCTGGGCAGCGAAGCGGGTGTTTCTGGACAGAGGGTTGGATGCGGCCAGCATGGATGACGTGGCTAAAGCAGCCGGGGCCACCAAGCCGACTGTCTATGCCCATTTCAAATCGAAGGACGAGTTATTTGCGGCCGTCGTTCAACTGATCAAGGGCCTGTTCCTGGGGAAGCTCCGCAGCCCAGACGCCTACGCTGCCGACCCGGTTGAGGCTGTGGCCCTCTTCTGCGGCCGATTTCTAGAGCTTTTGTGCTGGCGAGACGCGGTAGGCTATCAGCGCGTGGCTCTCGCCGCCGCGGCCCATGCGCCGGCCAACGCCAAGGCGGTCTATGACACCTTATACGCTGAAGCATGCCGTATTCTGGCCAGCTACCTCCGGACCCGCAAGCTCACTCGCCGCCCCCAGCAACATGCCGAACTCCTCCTGTCCGCAGCGACCGGCGGAGGGGTTCTTCGCCACTTGTACGGAGTGCACGAGCCGTTTCCGGATGTGCCCGGCGAGGAGCATATCGGCAAGCATATCGACTTGAATTCAATACGCGAGATAATCAATATACTTGCAGGCTCGTGGACGCGTCTGTAGAGCACCGAACGACATACGAGACGGCACCTCATCGACGATCGGAGTCGTCCAATCGAGCCGCATGGTCCATTGGGCCTCGCCCGCTGATTTGGTGGTCGACGTGAAAAAGCAATCGAACCTGGCCGATTTCAAGAACGCACATTCCGGTGGGTTCCAAGCGATGATGCTTGATGGTTCGATCAGGTTCATCAAATCCCAGACACCTGCGAACCAGATTCGCACCCTGCTTTCGATCGCTGGCGGTCAAGAAATTCAAGAAAGAAGCTATTGAGTTTGATCAAGCAATTCCCAACACAGAATGGGGACGATAGAGCTCTTCCAGCTTGGTCTTGTCGCTTTCAGAAATCCGAATTTTCAGCGCGTTGAGCGCATCTTGAAGGTGCTCAATTTTGCTAGCGCCGATGATGGGCGCGGTCACGGTCGGATTGGCGAGCACCCATGCCAGTGCCAGCTGGACGGGCTTGACGCCGAGCACTTTCGCGGCAGATTCGTTGCGGTCGGCAACGGCGAAGTCGTCATCACTGCCATAGAGTCGTTTGCCGAAATCATCGGTCTTGGCGCGGAGCGTTTTCTCGCCGGTTTTTGTTCGGTTCCCCGCCAGAAAACCGCGTGCGAGCGGACTCCACGGCAGACAGCCAACCTGCTCTTCCTGGCAGAGCGGAATCATCTCGCGTTCTTCCTCGCGGTAAACCAAGTTGTAGTGGTTTTGCATCGTCACGAACCGAGTCCAGCCATGGAGATCCGCGAGATAGAGGAACTTGGCAAATTGCCAAGCCGACATCGAAGACGCTCCGATGTATCTGACCTTCCCACTCTTAACGAGGTCGTGCAAAGCCTCCAGTGTTTCTTCCATCGGTGTCTGTTGATCAAAGCGATGAATTTGATACAGGTCGATGTAATCGAGTCCCAAGCGTTTTAACGATCGATCGCAAGCATCGAGAATGTGCTTACGGGACAGACCCCACCGATTGAGTTTTCGGTTCTCTGTTCCGTTGTAGCACTTGGTGGCAATCACCACGTCTTCTCGGTCAGCGACGAGTGCTTTGATGGCGCGGCCGAGGATCTCCTCGCTGACGCCATTCGAGTAAACATCGGCTGAATCGAAGAAGTTGATTCCGGCGTCGAGCGCTTGCGCAATGAAAGGAATCGCCTCCTTTTCTTCGAGTACCCATTCTCTCCATTGCTTCGATCCGTAGGTCATGGCCCCCAAACAGATTCGCGATACCTTCACGCCGGTTTTGCCGAGATTGACGTAATCCATGCTGTTTCCTTATAGGTTGCGTTAGTCAATGCGGAATTCTACGCGATCGATCAAGAGTGGCGTAGGACGATTTATCTTAAAACCTAATGCCGCTTGCGGCCCACGGATGCAGAAGGCACCGAAAGCCTTGTAGTTGGGGACCGCATCCTCATTGCGCGCGGCGGTGCAGGGTTCGCGCGAATACACTGAAGGGACACGCGTTGAAGCGGCCTGAGCCGATCCGGCTCCGTGCCGCGAAGTGCCTTCGTGCCCTGTGGCGACAAGGCATGCTCTACCTCAGTTCGTCGGCGCCGGTCGGGATTGCACTGACGTTCGCCTGGCCGATCACTTCGGACGTCAAATGTCGGCGGCGTACGGGCGAAGCCGCGCAGCGATCTCCGGAAGCTGGCAGTGTTCGAGGGTTGCGATGTACTCGGCCGAGGACTTGGGAGGCTTTTTCAACGCCTCGCGCTGACGCCTCGTTGCTTCAAGCACGGCGACGGGATGTTCATCCCAAAGACGAGCAATGAACTTGTCGGGGTGAATGGCTTGGATGTTGAATTGCTCAAGAACAGGCGCAGGGAAATCATTCACGTTGAACGTGATGATGAATGCCGCACGGCCATGTATTGCCGCAGCCAGGACGTGGCGGTCGTTGGGGTCAGGAAGTGTCAAAGTCGAGATAAGGTCTTCGTAGCCGGTCACGAGCGAATCGGGGACGTGCGCATCCATTAGCTGCCGACATCGAGCCAGGCTCGCGGCAGAGATATCAGGCCGATTGGCCGCGACATTCCGCGTCCACTCGTCATGAATTTGTTCCGTCCAGCGAGCCTGGAACACATCCAAGAGAGCAAGTCGCATCAGCAGATCGCGGAGCGGGGCCGGATAAAGGACACATGCATCGTAAAGCACGACTACAGCCACGATCAGTAGCCCATATCCTGCTCCTGGCTCAACGCTTGGAGCTCATCGAGCGCTGCGCTGCGCCGGGCTTGGAATTCGCGCTTGTAGGCGAGTAAGTCTGCGAGCTGGACACGACGGTGGCTGCCAACCTTCCGACTCGGAATTGCTCCTTCATCCAGCAGTTTTACCAGGTGGGGGCGAGAGACGTTCAGGAGGCCGGCTGCTTGCTGCGTTGTCAACTCGGCCCGAATCGGCGTCAGTGTCACGGCGTTGCCCTGCCCCATCTCAGTTAGCACCTGCAGGAGCAATCGCAGCGCCGCATGTGGTAAAGCAAGCTGCTCGCTCGTGGTGCCAGCCTTTACCTCCAGGCACACCCCGGTGGAATGTCCAAGGTAAGCGGCCAGCCGTCGACTCGACTCCTTGGCCAGCGCCGAATCGGCATCAGTCGGTGTAAACACCTCATTCCCGTTGAGCAACTGAGCCATCTAGTCCTCCTCTGCCGATCCCCGATCTCGGCTTGCACGAACCATACATAGCATACCATGGCCGGCCTATAATCGCAATAAACGAAACGCTCTAAGCGGGAGAGAGAGGCGTGCTGGAGATTGTTTCTCTGGCGGAACTGGCTGAATCACATCTCGACATGCTGAGTTCGCATAGGAATCGTAAATGGGCGCACCACAGCGGTGCGTGTCTTGCGGCCTGCTCGATGTGCGTGTCGTTGACGCAAGGCAGGAGAAGTAACGAGTGAAGGCGACTGGCCTGGTCGCTCAGACTGGCGCTGCTCATTTCGCTCGCCATGTCGTTGGTAATCGCGGGGGTCATCGGCCGTCATATCCGAAAACATCAGGCTCGACCGGCCGTATCCACGCCGCGCCCGGACACGTGGCCGTGACCGTAAACGACGAGACTTCTCGCCAAAAGGGCGGCGTTAACCACGGGCCCCCCGACAAACGGATTACGGCGCTCTGCCTTTTCCTTTCTGCTTGCCCGCCGCACGCCTTTCTAAGAATCCCGGACGCTCACGCCACGGCGGTGCACCGCCTCCTAAAGAATTTCGATGAGGAGACCTCCTGGTGATTTACGTTCCTGCTTCGCCCATTCACAGAGCCGATTATGCAACTCCGCGGTGATTCGCACCTGAAAGGTTGGGATGTAGGCGGTCTGGTACTCCCAATCGGCGACTACCCGGCGGGGGGCTGCGGGACAACGCGGTTCGGGTTGGTTGAGATCGGCTCGTGGATCGGGCATCAATGGCCTCCTAACATTCGACGTCTGGGCCAATCATATGGCGCAATGAAACTAGTCCCATCGATCGAGTCGATACGTTTGCTGTGATCCGGACCAGGTGACTCTAAGCTGTGCGTTCCAGGTCAATCCTTTACTCAGCAAGAGGCCGTTTCCCGAGGCCGGGTTGCGGTGGTCCATTCCGTCCCGCTGAAGAATCGGGGTGAGTCGACGTAGACGGCCGTGACCAGTGCCACGTATTGGTCGGCGCCCTCGCCCATCCTAAGCTCCAGCGATTCGAGAGTCGGCAGGACCGTGGCCGCGAACTTGACCAAGGTCATCGTGATCGGTGGAACGTCGAGCGGCATGGGTGCCGTGTCGCCCCGCGCGACCAAGCGCGAGAAGACCCTCACGCGATCGGGGACCTCCGGGACGGGCCGGTATTTCCAGAGGGTGTCGATCTCGTCGATCCGGGCGAACCGCCTTTCGAGCGACCGGGCGATTCCGAGCTGCGCGACGATCTTCTCGGCGTCCGCGATGTTCCCCACCCGCGGGGCGGCCTGAGGCCGCTGGTACTTGAGCGGGTGCATCTTCGACGCGAACCTTGCGGATACGGTCGCGAAATCCATCCCGGTCGCCACGTCTTTCAGCAACGTTCCGATCATCGAGGTACGACTGGAGTAGGCCGGTTGCGCCTGTCGTAAACGAAGCCTCCCTTTATTCCAAGTCGGCTAGAAACCGCTCCTGAATGTGCGCCAACAATGTGTCGTAGTCGCGGTCGATTGCAGGCAAACCGAGAGTCGGTTCTTCGTGCATCGTCGTCAAGACTCCGCCCCAATGTTCTCGCTCCACAGCATCTGCAGTGCGGACCTCGCACGCCAGGCCATGCCACTTTCCCAAAGACCCCTGCCTTCGTCGTTGATCGATGTCTGTTCCCCAGACCCAGGCGGGTGCCCACGAGTTCGCTCAGTCATGGGGTTTCGTTGTGCCTCAGCTCCGCACGACGCCTCTCAAGCCTCATAAGTTGATCCTGGCCTTCCCGCAGCAAATGAAAGAAACAACGCTACGCCGTGAATCCGCTTGCTACAATTGTTACATTAGAAGCCGGTGCGACGGCTTCCAGCCTAACTCGCGTATTCGCCATCCGTGCCCGGGCGTCACAATGAAAACTGTCTTCCGTTCAGGCATGCTTGTTGCTCTAGCCGTGCTGTCCGCTCCAGCCGTTCGAGGCGAGGATGCGTGGTTTCTGGAGTTTGAAGAGGGCCGAACCACCGCCGAGTGCAGTGGAAAAGACCTGCTCATCGACTTCGGGGGGAGCGATTGGTGCGCGCCGTGCAAGTTGCTCAAGGAGCGCGTCTTTTCCAAGCCGGTGTTCATCGAGCGGGCGGGCAAGGAGTTCGTGCTCGTCGACATCGACCTGCTCAGGAGAAAGGGCGCCCCGATCTCGCCCGACCGGAAAGAGCGGTATGAAAAGCTCCTGGGGCGGTACGGGATCACGACGTTTCCAACGGTCGTCCTCGCAACCTCCGACGGCCGGCCTTACGCGCGGACGACGTACCGCAAAGCGCTTGAGACCCCAGATCTGTATTGGAACCACCTTGTGCCGCTCCGCGAGCGGGGCCGTCGTCTCCGCGAGGCATTCGCCCTGGCGAAGACGGTCCG
Source organism: uncultured Isosphaeraceae bacterium (assembly GCA_963850935.1). Classification (GTDB taxonomy): domain Bacteria; phylum Planctomycetota; class Planctomycetia; order Isosphaerales; family Isosphaeraceae; genus CAWFRS01. The sequence continues at coordinate 63,584 of CAWKNT010000042.1, read as the reverse complement.
GGGTCGGGAGCGAGCCGCGGCGTTGGCCGCCGGACTCGCCGAGGTCGATGCACGGTTCGTCCCCGGATTCTACGCCGATAGTCTCGCTGATCTACGGACAGCCGCCCCGGGAGATCCGAGCGGCTATCTCGGCTTCCTCGAAGGGCGTCGAGCGCTCGATGACTTTCAGGCGGGCCTCGACATCCACAAGGCCAATATTGACCCGGCCGCGGTCGATGCGTTGATTGCACGGTCGAAGCTCCAAGGAGAATTTCTCCAAGAGGCGCTGATGGTCCGCGCGGCCGGCGAAGTGCTGGCTGGCGATGACCGCCGCGCGTTCCGAACGTGCGCGGCCGTGCTCGATGCGGAAGCGTCGCGGACCCGATTCGACCGCGGCGACTTCATCCCACTCGACGCGGCCTCGATCGCGGCGGTCCGCCGCCGGATTGCAGAGGGCGAAGCGGACCCGAACGGCGGGGCTGCGTTCTATTACGCGTTGCACCGGATCTTTCAGTTCGAGATGCCCAGCCGCTATGAGGTGTCGTGCGGCGAGTTTTTCCAGTCGAGTGTCAGGGTCCTTGAAGTGATCGGCGACAGGTATGGCCGCGCTGATCCGTTCCACTGAGACACTCCGCGGCAAAGCACGTGCCCGCGCCCTCGCCAAGGGCATGGAGGGAACGTACTTCGTCGCCGAGGGGTCGATTCGAGAGATCGTCGTCGAACTAATACCGAGCCTGGTCGGTAACGACGCGGCCAAGGCGCTCTTGCCCGGACCGCATTACGCCTGGTGGATCGGCTTCCTAGCCCCCGATTCTGCCGCGAGCAGGAGTCGTCCGAAATGATCGAACGCACCAGTATTCGTGACTACGTTCACCGATGACGGTGTTCGCCCCGGCCGAGGAACCTCCAACGGCTCGGGAAAATAAGCCTTTTCGGCGACTCCCTCTGCCCACGATCGCCCGGTATTGCAGGCCCACGATGCTCACGACATCCGGGGCTTACTGCCCTTTGCCCTTCGAAGTGTTTGTGGTCTTGACCGACGCAATCAATCTGTCAACTCAAATATTGTTAAATTATCACCTTGTTTTATTTTGACGTTCAACCCTGACGTCAATCGCGAACCGTACTTGGCGGGCAACCCCTCTGAGGTGACGACGACATCGTAAAGAGCCGCATTCGCTCCGCTGTAGACAGCGACGCGTGGCAACGTAAATCGCCCATCGACGATATGTCCCGAGACATGCGGCCCTGCCGGATTCCGCGAAAGGAAGACGATCTTACCGTGGTCCAGCGGCTGACCGTTGTAGGTTACGATTCCCGAGACAGGAAAGTCTGGCCTAGAGCCCGGCTAATCCAAGCCGAGGCAATGGCCGCAACGGCTACCGCGATAATCATTCCCCGTATCGAATATCGGAGCCGAGCAGAACCCGATCGTGCGAACATGACGTTACATTCCTGCGAAAAGCGAAACCTATTTCGTCACTTAGCCTCCGAGCCGCCACTATGGTCTTAGGGATCCCGAGCCGATCAGCCTCGGCCCGAGCGGCCCTGTCTTCCAGGACCACCTGGATCCGGGCACGAGCCGGGCGACCGAGAGGACGGAGATTTCACCGGCATCAATTCTGGCCCGGTTGATGTCGGGGGGCGTAGGCGTCGGCAGAACCGTGAGCCAGTCGCGTGCTGCGGCCTCCACTAACCCGCTCGTAGGGTCGTGCCGCGCACCTCGCACGACCTCATCGAGAACGACAGCAGGGACGCTGACGGCGATACCTCGATCCTGGCCACGACGTAATTCTAGCAAAGAGACGCGAGCCAGGTGAATCAGGAGCGACGCGTTAACGATCCGCATCGCGCACCTGTTTCATTTCCTCCCTCAGTTCGTCGACGCTGGTCTGGATCGCACTGACGTTCGCCCAGCCGAGTTCATCGATAAACTCGGCCCGGCTTAGTCCGGCGAGCTCCGCCCCCTTGCCCTGGGAGATGACGCCCCAGTCGTACCCGAGGATGCCAGGACTAGCCGCGCATTGCGGCGACGTCCTCATCCGACGCACCAGCCGAATGCGCAAGGTCGTCCGGGATCTCGATCGTGCTGGTTTTCATCCGCTGCCTCCTGACACGATTATAACCCGTGTCTCCTCGAGGACGCGATCCGGCCATCCGGCCGATTTTCTTTGTTGCCAACGTGCCCCGTTGGACAGAGAAAGAGCCGCTGCGCTTGAATCTTTGCCGTTCGCCATGGCTGGAAACTGCTGTGTTAAGTCGTGGTTCGGCCAAGTGACCGGGCCGTTTGCAAACGGTCAGCGTTCCCGACCTGACGTCTCGACTCGAAGCGCTGCTGAAGGTTCGCCGGATCCAGCCGAGGATTCGACCGAGATTTTAGAGCCGCCGAGTGCACCAGCCGCCGGGATCCCAACGAGCCGACGTCACGCGTATCGACGTCATGCGGCGACCGGGCAGAAGGAAGACGTAGTATGAGACCCACCAGGCTACCGTCGTCGTCGCGACGCCTGAACATTCGGCTCTGGGCTGAATCGGCATGGCAATAATACTTTCGGGCTGCCTTGACCACGAGTGCACCGAGGAACGGCTTGCGGCGCATTGTGTTTTCCTTTTTGCTGGCCCGCCGCACGCCTTGAGCTAAGAATCCCGGACCTTCACGCCGCGGCGGTGGACCGCCTCCTCAAGAATCTCGATGAGGAGAGCTCCTGGTGGCTTACGTTCCTGCTTCGCCCATTCACCCAGCCGATTATGCAACTCCGCGGTCATTCGCACCTGGAAGGTTGGGACGTACGCGGTCTTGTACTCCCAATCGGCGACCACCCGGCGGGGCGCCGCGAAACACCGTTGTTCGGGTTGGTTGAGATCGGCTGGTGGATCGGGCATAGCTGACCTCCAAACACTCGACGTCTGGGCCAATCATGAGGCGCAAGAGGCGCCAAGACAAGGCGCAAGAGGCACAACGACAGGCGAGTCGACCAGCCGTACCGGATTTGGCAATAATGAATTCGCAAATATACATTAAGCGGCTCATTGAGTGCGGCGGTACGCCTGGCTTGGAATTCGTGCTCGTAAGCGAGTAAGTCTGCGATCTGCACATGCTGGTGGCTGCCAAACTTCCGAATCGAAATTGCTCCTTTTGACATCGTCCCGCGCCAGGGTGCCGGTGCCAACTAAACTTTACTGGTTACAGTTTGGCGGGGCTGTTCGAGAGGGGATGGCTTGTCTGTGGGGCCATCCAGCGCTCCCAAACTCGGTAGTGATCGGGTCGCCCGTGTCGAGCGCCGTCAGCGGGTCGGCCGAGCCGTCGGGGTGGGCAGTGAGGAGCAAGGCCAAGTTGTTACAGAGCCGTGACAATTCCGAGGTTCATCCGGGCGTATGATCTGAGATGTCAGTGCTGTCGAGGCCCGTCAAAGGAGATCGGTCATGAAGTTCAGTCAGTGGCTATTCGCGTCTCTACTCTTCACGCAGCCGCTCGGGGGTTTGGCGCACGGCCAGGGACTCCATGCGCGGGCGTGGTCGTCGAATGTCGTGATCCCGCAGGCGCGGGCTTACGCGACAGGGCGGACGCCCGCACTTCAGATCACGGCGGTGGTCGCAGGTGTCGTCGTCCGTGACCAGGTCGCCACGTCCGTGTTGGAGGTCCGCCTCCGCAACCCCGGGTCGACCCGGCAGGAGGCCGAGCTGCTCGTGCCAGTTCCCGACAAGGCCGTGGTCCGTGGGTTCACCTTCCAGGGCACAGGCGCGGAGCCGTCCGCCCGCCTGCTGCCGCGCGAGGAGGCGCGGGAGGCTTACGAGCGGATCGTCGCTCAGGCCCGTGACCCCGCGCTCCTGGAGTTCGCCGGGTTCAATCTCGTCCGGTCCAGCGTGTTCCCGGTCGAGCCAGGGGGTACTCAATCTGTCAGATTAACATACGAACACATACTTATGTCCGAGGGAGACCGGGTCGATTACGTCTTGCCGAGGAGCGAGTCGGTCGAGTACACGGTTCCCTGGAAGATCGCGGTCAAGATCTCGACGACCACGCCCGTTGCGGCGGTTTACTCTCCGAGCCACAGGCTGCGGACGAGGCGACCGTCGCCGTCGGTCGCGGAGGTGGAGCTGGAAGACGACTCGGCGGCTCAGCCCGGCCCGTTCCGGCTGTCGTTCCTCCGCCAGCGCGGGGAGGTCTCGGCGTCGCTATTCGCGTACCCCGATCCGAAGGTCGGCGGCGGTTACTTTCTGCTCTTCGCAGGCCTGCCTTCGCGGCCGAACGAGCGCGGTACTGCGCTCAAGCGCGAGGTCACGCTCGTCATCGACCGCTCGGGCAGCATGCGCGGTGAGAAGCTGGTGCAGGTACGCGAGGCTGCGCTACAGGTCCTTGCCGGGCTGGACGACGGCGAGGCGTTCAATCTGATCCTCTACAACGAGGCCGTAGATGCGTTCTCTGAGCGGCCCGTCCGCAAGTCTCGGTCCACCGTCAAGCGGGCGACCGAGTTCCTCGAGGAAATGACAGCGCGGGGTGGGACGAATATCCACGACGCCCTTCTTGAAGCCCTCCGCCAGCCCCCTACCGAGGGCACGTTGCCGATCGTCCTGTTCATGACCGATGGCTTGGCGACTGTCGGCCAGACGTCCGAGGCGGCGATCCGCGAGCTCGCGCAAAGGCAACCCGCACGAGCGGCGGGTGTTCACGTTCGGGGTGGGCGTCGACGTGAATACGCCTCTTCTCGAAAAGATTGCTTATGAGAGCCGCGCGACCACGACGTTCGTGCTGCCATCAGAGGACGTCGAGTTAAAGGTCGCCGCCGTTTTCAAGCGGCTCGAAGGGCCGGTCCTCGCCGACCCCAAGATCTCGTCTGGTGAGCCCGACGAGCCGCGCCGCACGCGGGAGCTTATCCCGAACCGAATCCCGGACGTATTCGAAGGAGACCAGGTCGTGCTGCTTGGTCAGTATAAGGGGGCAGATCCGCTCGAATTCACCCTCCGGGGCAACTATCTGGGAACGCCCCGGGTGTTCAGGTTCCGCCTTGCTGTCGACGGCGCGACGACCCGCAACGGGTTTGTCCCTCGCCTGTGGGCGAGCCGCAAGATTGGCCTCTTGATCGACGAGATCCGCGAGCAAGGCGGAGCGCCCGGTGTTGTCTCCCTCGAAGCGAAGGCGCTCGCGAGCCCGGCGAGCCGTGAACTCATCGACGAGATCATCCGCCTGTCCACCGGGTTCGGAATCCTGACCGAATACACCGCCTTCCTCGCCCGCGAGGGGACAGACCTGTCGAAGAAAGCGGAGGTCGTTTCCGAGGCCAACAACCTGTTTCGCGACCGCGCTGTCCAGACCCGCAGCGGGCTGGGATCGGTCAACCAAGATGTCAACAACCAGTACCAGAAGACGATCTCGTGCGTGAACCCGCGGAACGAATTCCTCGACGCCTCCATGAACAAGGTGGCAACGGCGGCCGTTCAGCAGGTGTGCGACCTCGCCTTCTACAAGCGGCGCGACGCCTGGGTCGACAGCCGCATCGTCGCCAACCCGGCCGACGTTAAGCCGGACCGCGTGATCGTGTTTGGCTCGCAAGAGTTCCGCGACCTCGCCGCCAAACTCGCCCGGGAGGGCCGGCAGGGGAGCATCGCCCTCCGTGGCGACATCCTCATGCTCGTCGACGGCCGCCCCGTCCTCGTCAAAGCGCCTTCCGACCAACCGTGAACCCGTTCGAAATCCGTGACCTCCGACCCGAGGAGCCTACCATGAAGCACTTCGCAATTGTAACTGCGTGCCTGCTGTCCGGCCTCGTCGTTCCGTCGCGAACCCTGGCGGAAGCGCCCAAATCGCCACCGCCGCCCACAGTCCAGATCGCCCTGTTGCTGGATACGAGCAACAGCATGGACGGGCTGATCGCCCAGGCCAAGACGCAGCTCTGGAACGTCGTCAACGAGTTTGTGAAGGCCAAGAAAAACGGCCGCCCACCGGTAATCCAGGTGGCCTTGTTCGAGTACGGCAAGCAGACACTCTCCCCCAACGAAGGCTACATCCGGATGATCCTGCCGCTGACGGACGACCTCGACAAGGTGTCCGAAGAGCTATTCGCCTTGAAAACGAACGGCGGCAACGAATACTGCGGGTGGGTCATCCGCGAGGCCGCGCAACGGCTGGAGTGGGGTGCGTCCGATGGCGTGTACAAGGCCATCTTCATCGCCGGGAACGAGCCGTTCACGCAAGGGGCGGTCGATTTCCGGGACTCATGCAAGGCCGCGGCCGGGCTCGGGGTGGTGGTCAACACGATCTTCTGTGGGTCGAATGCCGAAGGCTCGGTGTCCGGCTGGAAGGACGGGGCGACGCTTGCAGACGGCCGGTACATGAGCATCGACCAGAATCAGAGGGTGGCCGAGATCCCGACCCCGCACGACGCCGAGATCGCCACCCTCGGAATCTCGTTGAACAAAACGTACCTCCCGTTCGGTAAGATGGGTGCGCTCGGCTGCTCCTGCCAGACGGCCCAGGATGCCAACGCCGTCGCGGCGTCACCGTCGGCCCTGGTCAGTCGGTCGGTCTCGAAGGGAAGCGCCTTTTACAAGAATGACGCCTGGGACCTCGTCGATGCGATCAAGAACGGCAAGTGCAAGCTCGATGACCTGAAGGACGAAGACCTCCCCGCCGGCTTTAAGGCCCTCGACAAGGCGGCCCGACAGGCGAAGGTGGACGAGGCGGCGAAACAGCGAGGGGCGATCCAGGCCAAGATCCTCGATCTGAACACCAAGCGTGAGCAGTTCCTGGCCGCAGAGCGCAAGAAGCTGGCGGCGGCCGGGGCGAAGGAGGACAGCCTCGACCGGGTCATCATCAAGGCGGTCCGCGAACAGGCCGTCCAGCACCACTTCACGTTCGAGTAAAACCCCATGCACCGCAAGCGCATCCTGGTCGTCGAGGACGACGCAGCGATCCGGCGAGGCCTGGTCGACGCCCTGGCGTTTGCCGGATACGACACGCTGGAAGCCGGGGAGGGGGCTGCGGGACTCGCCGCGGCCCTCGAATCCGACTGCGACTTACTTCTCCTGGACTTGGTTTTGCCCGGGTGCGACGGCCTCGCCATTCTCCGCGAAGTACGCGCGGCCCGGTCTCCCCTTCCCGTGATCATCCTCACCGCCCGAGGATCGGAAGCGGACCGTGTGCGCGGGCTGGACGGCGGGGCGGACGACTACGTTGTGAAGCCGTTCAGCCTGAAGGAGCTGCTCGCCAGGGTCGAGGCCGTGTTGAGGCGAGTCCCGCAACGGCCCCGCGCCGTGCGGCGGTTCGCCTTCCAAGGGGGCCTCGCCGATCTGGAGAGTCAAGAGGTGAGGCTTGACGACGGCGCCCGCGTCGATCTTTCGGAACGCGAGCGCGAGCTTCTCCACTATCTGGCCCTGCACGCCGGCCGCGCCGTCTCTCGCGACGAGCTACTGACCAAGGTCTGGGGCCTGAACCCCTCCGGGATCACTACAAGAACAATCGATATGCACATTGCCCGTCTCCGCGAAAAACTGAAAGACGACCCCGCCGACGCCCGCATCGTCGTGACGGTGCGGGGCCGGGGGTACATGGCCGTCGGATCGAGGTCGTCGTGAGGCGGCTCGGGGCGATCTGGCTTGTGTTCGGAGTCTGTGTGGCACTCGCCGTCGGGGCGATGGCCTGGGTCGGCTCGACCGCCCTGGCGCTCGAGCGGGCGGAGGCGAAGGCCCGCCGCCAGGCCGGGCTCGAAGAGTCGTTGCAACTGGCGCTCTGGCGGATGGACTCAGTCCTCGCCCCGCTGATCGCCGAGGAGACGCCCGCCCCTACTTCACCTACAGCCCGCTGTACCCTGCCGAGCGGGCCTTCACGCGGATGTTCGCCGAGATCGAGAAAGGGGACGTCCTCGTGCCGTCGCCCCTGCTGACGTTCGTTTCGCCGCAAGTGCGCCTCCACTTCCAGTATGGCCCCGACGGTCGCCTCACTTCGCCGCAGGTGCCGGCCGGAAACATGCGCGACCTGGCCGAGGCGCGGTACCTTCGCCCTGACCGGGTCGAGCCCGCCGCCCTACGTCTCGAAGAGTTTGGCCGGGTCGTCAACCGTGAAGATCTCGCATCCGTCCTCCCGGTCGCGGAGGCGTTGACGTATACGAACCCCGTAACAGCGTACGCCCAGGGCTTGGAGTCGAGGGCCTCGAACGAGTACGCAATGCGGTCCCGAAGCACGAAGCTGGCCCAGAACGCGGCACCCGCCGAGGCCTTGCCGCTCTCTGCCCGGCGGACCGTGAGCCAAGGGCCGCTCCAGGCCGTCTGGGTTGGCCCCGCGCTCGTGCTGGCGAGGCGGGTCCGGGTCGAGGAGGGAACGTTCCTCCAGGGGTGCTGGCTCGACTGGGACGTGATCCGACGCGAGCTCGTCGCCAGCTCATCGGACCTCCTCCCTGACGCCCACCTGGAGCCCGCCCCGGCCCCCGCGGCGGACGGCGTGCCCCCCGCACGGATGCTTGCCTCGCTACCTGTCCGGCTCATCCCCGGCGAGCTGCCGGACGACCCGGCCCCGGCGTGGTCCGTCGTTCGCCTCTCGCTCTGGATCGCCTGGGGCTGCCTCGGCCTGGCCGCGTCGGCCGTCGCCGTCCTGCTCCTCAAGGCCCTCGCGCTGAGCGAGCGGCGGGGTACCTTCGTTTCCGCCGTCACACATGAGCTGAGGACCCCTCTGACGACGTTCCGTTTGTACACGGAAATGCTCGACGAGGGCATGGTCTCCAGCCCTGACTCTCAGCATCACTATTTCAAAACTCTCCGCGCCGAGGCCGACCGCCTCGGCCACCTCGTCGAGAACGTCCTCGCCTTTGCCCGCCTCGAACGCGGCCGCTGGGGGGAGAACCGCGAGTTCGTGACTGCGTCCGAGCTATTCGACCGCGTCGCGCCCCGGCTCGCCCTTCGGGCCCATCAGGCCGGCATGGAGCTCGTGGTCAACCCGGCTGACTCGCCGGTGAAGGTCTGCGTGGACCTCTCCGTCGTCGACCAGATTCTCTCGAATTTGGTGGACAACGCCATCAAGTACGCCGGCTGCGCCCCCGACCGCCGCGTCCACCTGGACGTCTCATCGACCGGCCGCTGGCTGAGCCTGTCCGTCCGCGACCACGGCCCCGGCCTCTCTCCCCATTCGACCCGCCGCCTGTTCCGCTCATTCTCCAAATCTGCCCACGACGCCGCCGGGTCCGCCCCCGGCGTCGGCCTCGGCCTCGCCCTCAGCCGACGCCTCGCCCGCGCCTTGGGCGGCGACCTTCGACTCTCGAAGAATGACCCTACGGGCGCCTGCTTCGCCCTCACCATCCCTTGCAACAGCCCAGCCGCCGCCGACCGTTGACCCGCCTGGAACCCCACGGTTTCGGCAGCAGTGCAGAAGCGACCGGACTGGCACAGCGTCCACTCGCTTAAGCACGTGTGAGCTATCAAGCCAGAACGAGCCAATTCGCTGCAAGCGCCCCCAGCAGAACAACGGCCACGAACAGATCGGAAATCATGGCCATGACCTCCAATCGATTGCGGTGAGGTCTCAAAGCGTGATTGACGCCGGCCAGCCCGTAGAAGATGCCTCCTGCGAGTGCACCCGCGGTGACCCACGCGGGAATAATGATGCTGCCGATGCCGACGACTGCAATGGCCGCGTTGGCAAAGCCAAGCTCGCGCACGACGACATGAGATTCTTCGTTCTTGATGCCCAGGATGGTCTCGGCCGTGTATCGCGGCTGCACAATTTGGCGCAGACCGGACAGAAGGAGTCGGATGCCGACAGCCCAGAACACAAACCACTTGGCGACCAAATACGAACCAGTAGCCTGATGACCCACGCCGACATCGATGACGACGGACAGCAAGGGAAGCACGAACATCAATGCGGCTACGATGATGGGATACACAAAAACTCAATCGTCCAATTGTTCGACCGCCACGACGATGCTTTGCACGCAGTGTACCTGAAAGTTGGCGGACGGCAACCAGGGACACGACGCGTCGTTTTATGTTCCCAATTCCGTTGGTGGCGCGACGTCTACACTTCTCGGCTCTTGGCCGAATCTGTGCGGCGAACATTTTGAGTCGCGGATCGGAATTCGCTTGGTAAATCGCGTTTACCGAGTTAGCCTTGGCGGTACACGTGATCATCTACACCGCCAACCGGTCATCTAATAGTTCGTGCAAGACTTCGGGGTGGCTCGCGGCGATGGCGATGAGATTTTTCGCCGCCCCGCTGGGTTTCCGCTTTCCTCGCTCCCAATCCATCAGGGTGCGTACGGAAACTCCGCACAAGTCCACAAATTGGGATTGGGATAGTCCCACGTTGATACTTGCAGACCCGACTGCGGAAATCGGAACCTTGTGTAGGGGTCTACTTGGGCTCTCTTCATTTGAGCGACGGATTCGGGGAGTTCTTGTACGATATTCGGACGGTCCCGGTTCATTGCCTTCGCTCGCCCGCCAGGGAGAGTACCTCCTGCCAGACGTCACTGGACAGACGCATGCCCCGCGTCCGCAAAACGTCGAGCTGGGCTCGAACGGACGGGATGATGCCGGTTTCTTTTGCCTCGAGGAGGAGGCGAAGGGTTCCGGTCTTGGGGATCCCGAGCCGATCAGCCTCGGCCCGAGCGGCCCTGTCGTCCAGGACCGCCGTGGATCCGGGCACGAGCCGGGCGACCGAGAGGACGGAGATTTCACCGGCATCAATCTTGGCCCGGTTGATGTCGGAGTGGGACGTAGGCGTCAGCACAACACTGAGCCAGTCGCGTGCCGCGGCCTCCACTAACCCGCTCGTAGGGTCGTGCCGCGCACCTCGCACGACCTCGTCGAGGACGATGGCAGGAACGCTGACGGCGATACCTCGATCCGGGCCGCGAAGTAATTCGAGCAAAGAGACGCGAGCCAGGTGAATCAGGGGCAACGCGTTAACGACCCGCATCGCGCACCTGTTTCATTTCCTCCCTCAGTTCGTCGACGCTGGTCTGGATCGCACTGACGTTCGCCCGGCCGAGTTCATCGATAAACTCGGCCCGGGTTAATCCGGCGAGCTCCGCCCCCTTGCCCTGGGAGATGACGCCCCGGTCGTACCATAGGATGGCAAGGGCTAGCCGCGCATCGCGTACGACGTCCTCATCCGACGCACCAGCCGAATGCGCAAGGTCGTCCGGGATCTCGATCGTGATGGTTTTCATCCGGTGCCTCCTGACACGATTATAACCCATGTCTAAGGCCCGTGGGTTGGCGCCATATGACGAACGTAGGATACTGGCTAGGAAGTTCGATCCGAGGAGGTGGCGAGCCGGAGCAATTATCATGGCGGAACGACAGGACAAACGTGCGCGGGATCACAATGACCCGGAGCCGTGGCTGACCATCTCTCGGCGCGATGCCGCCCGCGCCGTCGCGGCTTCGGCGATGCTGGCTGGTTTTTTCCGCCTCAGTCCTTCGGAGGGGCAGGAAGTCGGGCAGGTCGGTGGCGTTGCCTTTTCAGGACGAGTGATCGAGCTCGAGAGCGGCAAGCCAATCCCAGGCGCGGCCGTCCATGTCGAGCGATCCCTCCGAGGCGCGGACCCGGCTGCGCTCCCGCTCTGGGCCGGCGAGAGCACGATTCAGACTGATGCGGAAGGCCGCTTTCGCCTGGATTTCACGCCGGAACAGGTAGCGGAACCCGCCACGTGTATCGCCTTACGGATCCGGCATCCGGGATTCATTCATCGTAAGTGCTACCAAGTCCCGCTCGCGGAACCCGTCCGCGCAGGCGAGGGGCGAAGAGCCGTTCTTCTCGACCATCAAGCTTGAGAAGGGCGTTGAGTACACAGGGAGGGTCGTGATCCCCGGCGGTAAGCCAGCGGTCGGGGTCCCTTACTGCTTTGAGAACTGGCCGTTCGGGACAAATCGTTCCGAATCCTTCCACGACGATACCGAAGGGGAGACGGACGGTGACGGCCAAATCTGCGTGCGATTGGGGAAGAGCCAGGCGCTCGCCATCTACCTGGGTCCGCCGAAGGCAGTGCGGGCACGCTTCCCGTATGCGCCTTATCAACATTATTGGGGGACGGCTCGTCCTTCGGAACACCCGGACGTCTGGGCCCCGACCGACCTTGGCCGGATCGTGCTCTCTCGCGGGATTCGGCTGTCAGGCCGGATGGTGGATACCGAAGGCCGGCCGATCGAGGGACAGAACATCTGGGCTTTCCCGGTGAGGGGCCGCGACCAGCATACGACCACGACCGAAACCGATGGCACCTTCTCACTCGGCCCGTTGCGGCCAGCAAACTATCTGATCTACGGAGACGGACAAGACCCTGGCGGCGGTCTCGAACGCGATACCGCGCCGCTGCGCCGGCCGATCCGTGTCGTGCGCCCCGTGCGGGTTTATCTGCAGGAAGACGCGCCCGATCGCGCCGGTCGTCCTCCGCGAGTTGCCGACAGTGCGCGTCGAAGTCCGCTTCGTCGATTCCAAGGGGAGACCCGCTCGCGGGAGCGCGGCTAAGGTTTGGGGGATCGTCCCGAACGACGAGGTTCAGCCCGGTGCCTTGGGTGCGCAGTACGACACTGGGGGTCGGGCCGGCCTCGGAGATCAACAGCCCCGAACCGCAAGACACAGCGGACCGCACCGACTGGAGCATCTCCGATCAGCCTCGTGCCGACGGCCGCATGCACTTCCTGGCGCCCAAGGGACTGCGAGAAGTGAGTCTCTACACGTCCCCCTTTGACGACACTATCGCCTACAAGACGAGGCTACAACCGAACGGTCCACTTCGGTTCTGGGGCGGCGGCCAGCTAGGAGTGCTCGACGAGGACCGTCAGATCACCGTGGTCGCCTATCGGTCGCCGACCGTGATCGTCACCGTCAAAACCGAAGAAGGGCGCAGTTCCGGATGATCTCGAGGTCGGTGCCAACTTCACTTCCAACGGCGGAAGCTATGGCGATTCCTTCGCGCGGCAGCCTGATGGCCGATATCGCGGCCGGGGCCTGATGCCCGACCATGAGTACGAGATCCGCGCCTGGAGCCGGAAGCCAGAATACGTCCAGAAGGGCCTTCCCCGGCTCAATTTGCCCGAGGGGGGCTCGGCCCATCTGACGATCGTCTTGCGGAAGCGTCCTGCGCCTGCCGCGGTCGGCGGACCGGCTCCGTCCTTCTCGATCCGGCGCTCGAAGGCCGCGCGTTGAGCCTCGACGCGATGCGGGGCAAGACGGTTTTACTTCACTTCTGGTCGCCCGTTCTCGAACTCCGGGACGCTTCATCCCTCAAGGCCGTTCACGAACAATTCGCCCACGACAAACGGTTTGCGATGATTGGCCTCTGCTTGAGCAATGAGAGTGAGGCAGCCGGCCAGTCGATCCGGTCCATGGGGCTGAACTGGCCGCACGCGCTCCTCCGCGACCGGGATCTCGACCCGATCGCGGTTGCTTACGGACCGGAGTGCCTCTGCAAGGCGTTTCTTATCGGACCCGACGGCCGGCTGATTGCCCGAGATCTCGAGGGCCCAGCACTCGAGACGGCCGTGGCCGGAGCCTTGGCCGGCAAATAGATCGGGACGAGCTCCCTGCATCGTCGAATGATCAGGAGTTAGGCGTGGCGCGTCAATTTGTGTTCCTCGCTCGCGATGTCCTGCCGCTCCGTGCTGACTCGTAAGTAGCGGCTCGGTGGCTTGCCAACAGTACAGGAAGATGCCTTCGATAGCGACCGGACTGGCACGGCGTCTAACTCGCTTGAGCACGCGTCAGCAATCAAGCCAGGGCGAGCCAATTCGCTGCAAGCGCCGCCAGCAGAACAACAGCCACGAACAGATCGGAAATCATGGCCATGAACCTCCAATCGATTGCGGTGAGGTCTCAAAGCGTGATTGACGCCGGCCAGCCCGTAGAAGATGCCTCCTGCGAGTGCACCCGCGGTGACCCAGGCGGGAATAATGATGCTGCCGATGCCGACGACTGCAATGGCCGAGTTGGCAAAGCCAAGCTCGCGCACGACGACATGAGATTCTTCGTTCTTGATGCCCAGGATGGTCTCGGCCGTGTATCGCGGCTGCACAATTTGGCGCAGACCGGCCAGAAGGAGTCGGATGCCGACGGCCCAGAACACAAACCATTTGGCGACTAAATACGAACCAGCAGCCTGATGATCCACGCCGACATCGATGACGACGGACAGCAGGGGAAGCACGAACATCAATGCGGCTACGATGATGGGATACATAAAAACCCAATCGCCCAATTGTTCGACGGCCACGACGATGCTGTGCACGCAGCGTACCCGGAAGTTTGCGGTCGGAAATAAGGGACACGACGCGTCGTTTTATGCCCTCATGAGTCCGTCAGGATTTGATCGTGGCAAGCGGTGTATACCGTGTGTGCACTATCCGGTCTATTTCTAATGAAGTAATGAACGCATGCGCTTCGGCCACGAGATCTGATGATCTCGTTGCTGCAGTTTTGCACAGGGCGTCTCATACTCTTTGAATGCGTTATCCAAAATTCATGACGCGTGCGCGATCCATGCTCGCTCTTTATTCTGGCCATGTGATATTCTCGATAGTATTGAGAGCACCGCATTCTAACGGAAATCGAGTAACTGAGAGCAGGCCAGAGCCCCGCAGAGTCCGAGTTGCCTCCCTTTTACAGACTTTTTCATGAGTAGGGACCTATGAAACCAATCACACGCAGAAACTTCTTGAGCAGCTCGACGACGGCCGGCCTGGCGCTGGGAATGCCGGGGATCATGATCCGCGCCGAGGGTTCGACCCGCACTGAGGGGCCAAGCGAAACAGTTCGGTTGGCGGTGGTGGGAATGGGAGATACCAAGGCCGTTGGCGGCGTCGGCGGCAGAGGGCACCAGCTCATACCCCGGCTGCGAGAAGTCCCCGGCGCCAAGATCGTCGCTTTGTGCGACGTCGACCAGACGTTCCTCGACCGCGAAGTTAAGGCCTTCAAAGATCGGGGTGACAAGGTCGCCACGTATACCGACCTTCGCAAGGTTTTTGACGACAAGTCCATCGACGCGGTGGTCATCGCCCTGCCCAATCACTGGCATGCCCTGGCGACCGTTTGGGCCTGCCAGGCGGGCAAGGACGTTTACGTGGAAAAGCCGTTTTCCTACAACATCTGGGAAGGCCAGCAAATGGTGGCCGCGGCCCGCAAGCACGGCCGCATGGTCCAGGTGGGCACACAAAATCGTTCGAGCACGCTGCTGCGCGAGGCGTTCGATTACCTGCGCGGCGGTCACATCGGGGCAATGCGTTATGCCCATGCGATCGTGTACCGTCCCCGTGACGGCATTGGCAAGGTGGACGCGCCAAAACAGTTGCCGGGAACAGTGGATTATGATCTCTGGTGCGGTCCCGCTCCCAAAACGCCGCTCATGCGTAAGCAATTGAACTACGAGTGGCACTGGTTCTGGGCCACTGGCAACGGCGAGATCGGCAATAATGGGATCCATGTCATCGACGTTTGCCGTTGGGCCTTGGGACAGAACCAAACGCCTCCGCGCGCCATCAGCATCGGCGGACGGTTTCGATTCGACGATGGTGGCGAGACGGCCAACACGCAGGTCGCACTCTTTGATTACCAACCGGTACCGCTCATGTGTGAAATCCGCAATGTGAGCGTCGGCAAGGGCAATTCCTCGATTGGGAAGTTTCGAAATCGCACCGGCGGAGTTGTCATTGATTGCGAAGGAGGTTATTTCGCGGGCGATGGGACTGGGGGCGCCGTCTTTGATAAAGAGGAAAAGAAGATCAAGGCTTTCGCAGGCGGCGGTGGGGCCAGGGGCCTGGAAACTGCCCATCTCGGCAACTTCGTGGCCGCCGTTCGCAGTCGGAAAGCCACAGACCTGGCGTGTGAGGCGTTGCAGGGACATCTCTCCGCGGCCTGCTGCCACATGGCGAACGTTTCGTACCGGCTCGGGAAGCAGTCATCACCCGACGCCATCCTTGCCGCAACTGCGGGCAACCGCGAATTGACCGACTCGTTCGAACTCTGCCGTGACTACCTGCGCGAAAATGGGGTCGATCTCGGTGCCACCCCGGCGACTCTTGGGCCCTGGGTCACCTTCGATCCCAAGCAAGAACGATTTGTTCACGACTTTGCCGACGAGGCCAATCTGCTGTCGCGGCGTCAATATCGCGCGCCTTTTGTGGTGCCCGAGATCACTTGATCACGCACCAGCATCAATTGCGTCTCCTGCTACGACGAGAGTGCACACGGGTCTGACCATCCCGTCGTCGGCGACGACCCGATGCACTTCGTTCTTCACTTGCAATCGTCAGTCGCTGGCTGCCAGTGGATGCTCATCCGGTGGGCAAACCCGCGCACCCATCTAGAACGGGACGGTACGAAATCACCTGCACCCGGACCTGGCTCAAGATGTTCGATCTGCTCTTGAAGGCTCGCAGCGCAGCGGAAGAGCTCGATTGCGATACAATCGCGTCTATCGAACGGGTCGCCCCTGCCCGCGATACCCGCGAAAACTTCACCTGGCGCAGGCCGCTGCAATCGTCGCGAAAATGCCAGGCACGCCGATCGAAGTGGACCCGCAGAATTCGTTTGTTGAGGTAGGTCGGGCATTCCTGCCTGACTCTCGTGTACGGCGGGAAACGCGTCGGGCTCGAAAGTCCGAGCGACAGAGGCCTTCGCGTTCCGACCGGGAAAGCCAATCCTCAAAAAAAGTCCGGGAAACCCTTGACAGCGCGCTCCGCGTTGCTACTATGGACTGACGTACTATTTTCTGTAGTATGACGTCTGTCGAATACACTCGATATTCCGGAGGCGAAGTTCATGGCCCGCACGTCGATGGACAGGCTGGGCTCGCTGCAAAAGGCGGTCATGGAGGCTGTGTGGGAGCTGGGGGAGGCGACCGTGCAGCAAGTGCGCGACCGGGTGGATCGGCAGCCCCTGCCGGCATATACGACGATCCTCTCCGTGATGCAAAAACTGGAAAAGGCCGGCTGGCTGACTCATCGCCCCGAAGGACGAAGCTACATATATCAGCCAATTCGCTCTCGTGAAGAGGCTGGTGCGACTTCGCTCCGCACATTCATTGAACGGGTCTTTCGAGGCGACAGGCTGCTTTTGTTCCAGCATCTGCTGGACGATGAAAACCTGAGCGCAGAAGACCTTAAAGCCCTGAAGACCATGATCGACCGGAGGCGTAAAGACAAAGACAAGGAGCGCCGCGATGGCTGACTTCATCATGGCTCGGCCGGGAACATCATTGATCGGCGATTTCCTCTGGCAATCGACCCTGTTTCTGGTGGTTGGCTTGGCTGCCAGCGCGGCTCTGCGGCGGCGGCCGGCGCGGGCCCATGTCGTGTTGCTGCTGGCGATCTTTGGTTCGCTCGTCACGCCCCTGGTGCAGCCAGTTTGTTTATCGTGCGGGCTGGGGGCTGGGGAGCGTCGTGGCAAGTGAGGCTTCGCCCGTTCCCACAGAAGTATCACGGATAGCGCCGGTATCGGAACCGATCGGGCCTGCTGCGGTTTCACGAGGATTGCGCGGATCTGAGAGGATGTCTACCGACGTCACTCCTGCAGTCGCAACGACCGAACGCAGCATGATGCTGGAGCGAGCGGGACAATTCCTGCCCACGCGACGCTCAAGGTTCAATGACACGGCCAGTCGCACGGTTTTCGCAGGTTTTGACGACTCTCTGGTGCATCGTGAGTGGCCTTTGCCTGGCGCGGCTGATCGTGTCGTTGGTCGTGGGGTGGCGAGCTGTCGGCCAGTCAAGGCCCGTCACCGGTAAAGCGATGATGCAAGCCATGCGGTGCGGCTTGCACGCGGCTGGAGTTGCGGGTGCAACCCGATCTTCTCGCTTCGTCGGATGTCACGTGCCCGGCGATCTGGTGCTGGGGTCGACGGCCGGCGATCATGTTGCCTGAAGTCGAAGTTGAGGCGTCGGTCGACTGGTTTGGTGTGTTTTGCCACGAGCTGGCGCACTGGCGCCGTCGCGACCACGTCTGGATCCTCCTCGCCGAGGTACTGGTCTGTGCCGTGCCGTTCCAGCCGCTGGCCTGGTGGGTCAGACGTCGATTGGGTCAATTGAGCGAGCTGGCGTGCGACGACTGGGCCATTGCCGGCGGACAGGAGCCCGTGGCCTACGCCGGGGTGCTGTTAGAGCTTGTGCCGCGACGGCGCATGCCCTCGGCTCTGGCGGCCGTGAGCCGTCGCAGCGGATTGGCCAGGCGGATCGCGCACCTGCTCGCGCTGTCTGGCCCTGTCGAGCCGCGGCCGGGGCGGGCTTGGAGCAGCGCCGTCTCACTGGCCGCGATCGGGCTCATCGCCGTGATCGCTCTGGCCCAGGCTCGCGAGGGGCGTCCCCGATCCGATAAGGTCGAGAAACCTGACGGTGGGAATTCGCCCGCCGCGGAGTCAAACGCCCAAGGTGATCAGGTCAGGCGTCGTTCTGTACGGGGGGTTGTCCGCGATGCGAGCGGCAAGCCAGTCGAAGGCGCCGCGATCTTCGCCGTGGGCCGGCTCGAGTCCCGCGAGCGAAATAATGGCTGGTATTTCACCCATCGTGGGGAAGAGCATCAGATCTTGGCTAAGGCCTCATCCGACCGCGAGGGTAAGTTCGTCCTCGAATTTGCGCTCGATCCGGCTGTGCTTAACGTCGATGTGATCGCGCAGTTCGATGGCATGGGTCTGACCGCGCGGAACTACAGTGCGCGGCCTCGTGGCGATGGCGACATGTTCTTCGAGGCCTTGAGCGATCGACCGGTCGAGCTGACGTTGTTGCCCAACATCCCGATCGAGGGTCGTCTCCTTTCACAGACCGGCAAGCCGGTTAAGGGCGTGTCGGTCGACTTGACCATGCTCGAGCTGGGAGATGGCCCAGATGGGTTCGAGGTGGGAGTACCCGTGGATGGCGAGGGCCGTCGCACCAGAGCATCCTATTGGCCAGAGCCTGTGATGACAGATGACGATGGACAATTCCGGTTCGACGGTCTCTGCGAGAAGGGGGTGGCGCGAATCACCTTCGCACACGATGCGTCTATCCATGAGCTATTGGTGATCAGCACGGAACCGGAGCTGAGCGGTTATCGCAAGGCATGGCGCACCAAGGCAATTCAACCTCGGTTCACGCACGTTCTCGAGACCGCCCGCCCGATCGAGGGCATCGTCAGCGACAACGAGACTGGACGGCCGCTTGCTGGCATTCGCGTCGAAATCGGGGCCACGGGCGGTGAACCTGGCTTGCCCTACCACTTCCCGGCCACGACCGATGCCCAGGGTCGCTACCGCATTACCGGTATTGCCTGGAACCACCCACGGGGACTGCACGCCCAACTCCTACCGGATGCCGCGTCGGGTTATATCCCCGAACAACACCAGCATGAAGAATGGCCAGCCGGTGCTGCCGAGCTGCGGTGGAATCTCACGCTCAAGAAAGGAACTCTCGTCCGGGGAACGGTTGTCGACGCCGACTCGAAGCAACCAATCGCGGCCGCGCGCGTGTTCGGCGAGAGAATCGAACCAGACGGTCCGCACGGACGCGCAGGGGGAGTTTTTCACTCTGCGTCGATCCCGAGATATCGTTCGCTCTTCGTCGAGGGACCGACGCGTGACTACCGTCGTGTTACCGTCCCCAAAGGCGAAGTCGAGAGCACGGATGGCGTCTACCATCCGCATGGTTACGCTCGGATTACGATCGGCCCGGATGGGACCGTCGCGCCTGTGGAAGTCGCGCTCCGGAAGGGAGCGACGATCGCCGCGCAAGCCGTTGATTCCGAAGGCAAACCGCTTTCGGAGGTCTGGGTTAGCGGAGAGTCGCTCTTCGTGCAATCCAGTTATCCAGGTGCGGGATCGGGCCGCTGTATCGACGGACTGTTCCGCGCAGCGAGCTTTGAGCCGGGACAGGCATGCCGGGTCTTTTTCATGCACAACGAACGTCATCTGGCCGGCTTCGCCGACCTTACGGCCAAGCCGGATCCGACCGAGCCGGTCGGTGTGACGCTTCGAGGGACAGCACGAGTCCGGGGCAAACTGCTGAAGCCCGATGGCACGCCGGATCGCAATAAGGGTGTCTTCGCTTATTTCCCGCTCTCGCCAGATGAAGTGAAAGTCACCCCGATGGACTTTCTCAGAGGAGATCGCGTGATGAGCTACGGCACGGCGACACGGAGCGGCGGTTTCAATCTGACGAAGACGAACGAAGACGGTGAATTCGAAATCGGCGACCTGCTTGCGGGCGTGAGGAATTACGTCGCTTTCTGGCCACTGACCAGTAATGAGATCCGTTACATACCGGTCGATGGGCTTAGAGCCCGGTGAGGCCCGGGACCTGGCGAGTGTAAGGCCGATCGTGCTGACAGAGCAATAATGGTAGTTGTCTATGCGATCAGCAAACACGATAACTTGCACATGAGGGAGCGAGGGAGGCGATGACGCGAATGATCGTCGGCAAAGTGCTCGGACCGGATGGCGAACCGGCCGCAGGGGCCACGGTGTTCTGGATCGGTGAGCGCAATCGCATCGCCAGCGTGCCGCTGCCGTTGGACCAGGATGTGCGCTGGGCGATTGGATTCGAGATCCTTGCGTGGGCCCAGACCGGTACGGACGGAGCCTTTTCCCTCAGCGCCAATTATGAGCCGGACCGCTTTCGCATCGAGAAAGGCGGAAACGTCGCCCTGCTGGCAAAGGCGCCGGGCGCCGGCATGAGTGCGCGACCGGTAAAGGCAGAAACGGCCGAGATAACGCTGGAGCTCGCCCCCGAAGTGGTGATCCAGGGCAGGCTACTTACACCCGCCGGCGTGCCTGCCTCGGACGTTCGAGTCACGCTTGACGGTTGGCGTGAAGACCAAACAGAACTGAGATTCTATGTTGGAATGACACCCACCGACGACGAGATTCCGTCGTTCTGGCTTCGGCCCGCGAAGACCGATGCAGACGGCCGGTTCACACTGGAAGGCTTGCCACAAGGCGCGTACGCATCACTCACTTTCTGGCATCCGGAATACGCAGTCGATGACGTGATGGTCCATACGACGGGTAATGGCTCGGCTTCGCCAAAGTCGCAATCGTTCAGAATCGCGCGGGTCAAACCGACATTTACGCACACGCTGGAGACGGCGCGGCCTGTTCAGGGGCGTGTGACCGACAAGGAGACCGGCGAGCCAATTGTTGGCGTGCAGGTCGAAATGATCCCGATGCGGAGTGATTGCGGCTGGGTCTTTCGCACACGGACCGACGCCGACGGCCACTACCGCGTCTCGGGTCACGGCGGCGCGAATGCCTATTTCACGCGAGTCCGTCCGCCTGCCAGTTCCGGTTATCTGGCCGTCACGGATGAGTCGAGCTGGCCGGTAGGTCGGAGGATTCTCGAGAAGAACTTCGCTCTGGATAAAGGACGAATCGTGCGCGGACGGCTCAGCGACGCGGACACCCGACTGCCCATCGCCGGCGCCGCGGTCGTCTATCAACCTACGCGCGACAATCCCAACAATCGCAAGTACGATCTGCGTAATTCCGTCCTGACCGACTCAGAAGGACAGTTCGCCATCACGTCGCTCTTGGGCCAGGGTTACCTGGCCGCTGAAACGGCGGATGAGTCTTATACACGAGTGGCTTTCGATGAGACCTTTCCATACAGGACCGTCGCGTATCCGCAGGGTCTCGCGCGAATCGACGTGATCAAAGAAACAGAACCGGCGCCGATCATCATCACCGTGCGGAAAGGAATCACACTCGAGGCGAAGGCGATCGGACCCGACGGTAATGATGTCCGGGATATTGTGGGCTACTGCGAAGGGATCGATGCCCGGTTGATCGAGAACCGGAACGATGCACGCGCGTTTGCCGACGGGGTCTTCCGTCTTCCCGGCGCCGACCCTGCGCGGACGTATCGCGTATTCCTCCTCCAGTCCAAGCGAAAAATCGGAGTCGCCGTCGACCTCAGGCCTGATCAAGTGGCCAAGCAGCCGGTCGAGGTTGAGCTGCAACCGACGTCGACGGTCCACGGCAAGTTCATCGCGACCGCCGGTCCGCCGATGCGACGGATACAAGTGAATGTGCTGGTGTCGTTGCGAGATCTCGACGGCGAAATGAACCGCGATGACATCTATCGCAATTCAGTACATGGTTCCACCCTCATCGCCAAGGCTCAGCAGTCGGATTATGTTCGGACGTTCAGACCGAACGATGAGGGCGAGTTTGTCATTGACACTCTGCTATCGGGAGCTCCGCTCTGCATCTTCGCCGAGGGAAACGACCGGCACGCCCTGGTGCGGGTGGCGCCGTTGCGACCGGGCGAAGAACGCGACCTAGGCACAATTACCCTCCAGGAGCGGAAGCTATGAGCACACGCTCCTTCCCCACGTGCAGCGTTTCTTTCCGTCGACAGGACAGGCACAAAACCAAAGAGCATCGAAAGGAATCGCATGATGCTTGACGCGTTTCGACCAGGCGAGTCGATCCTCTGGGATACCATCTGGCAATCGACCATCTTCCTCGGCACGGGACTGGGAGCGAGCGTCCTGTACACGCGGCGCCCGGCGCGGGCGCATCGGCTGCTGGTTCTGGCGATGCTGGCGGCACTGGCCGCTCCTATACTGGCGCAGGGGCCGAGGCTGGGCGGCTGGGGTCTGTTCGGGCAGAGCGCGGAGAGCCCGCCGACTCGGATCGCGGCCGTCTCGAAGACGCCATCTGCCACCGTCGACTTGCCGTTGATCACAGGCGAGTCGCTTCCCTTGCCGTGGCGCTGGATTCGACAAATGCTGCAACGGACAACGAGACTCGGCTTGTTCGACCGCGCGGGGCCGTTATTGCGGGTGCCACGTTTCGTTCCGGTCAGTTAGTCGTGTGGCGTGCACCGGTGCTGGTCGGCTGGCTGCTAATATCGGGTGTGGCTGTCATGCGGTTGGCCACGTCCCTATTCCAGGGTCGGAGCCTGGTGCGCCTGGCTCGACCACTGGACGACCAGGCGCTGACTGCTGCTGCGGCGGCAGCTGGGGCCGGGCTGGGTGTAAGAGTGGCGCTCGAGCTGCGGATCTCAGCGGAAGTACTTTGCCCATCGATCTGGTGCTGGGGTCGCCAACCTGTGATCGTCTTGCCCGAAGATGCCGCAGCGGCGACTTCCATCGACTGGGCCGGCGTGTTTTGCCACGAGCTGGCACACTGGCTGCGCGGGGACCGTTGGTCCTGCCTGCTTGGAGAGGTTTTGGTATGCGCCCTGCCCTGGCACCCACTGGCATGGTGGGCCAGGCACCGAACGGGTCAGCTCAGCGAGCTGGCGTGTGACGACTGGGTGCTCGCGTCCGGGCTCCCTGCCACGGAATATGCGGAGTCGCTTCTGGGCCTGGTCCCCCAGCGACGTCGGTCACTAGCTTTGGCAGCGGTTTCGAGCCGTCGCGGATTGTTTGGTCGGGTTCGCCACATCCTTGACGACCGGCGCAGCAGTCCAGTGGTCGGCGTTCGATGGACTTGCGCGAGCGCGGCCGCGATGGTCGTCGGAGTATCAGCGGTCGCCCTGGCGCAAACGAGACCAGTGGATAACACGCAAGAGTCCCAAACCACGAACGACAAGCGAGTCGTGTCCACGCCGCAGCCGCTGTCCCCAGCTGCCAAGGAGACGACGACGAAACGAACCGTCGGCGGCACGGTGCTTGGTTCTGACGGTAAGCCGATCGTCGGTGCGGTAGTCTTCTGGCTCAGCTTTCCCAAGGCAACCCTCCAACCCCTGGCGATTCCCAAGGATCGGAAAGCCCAGCGATCGACCGGCGCGGATATCGTGGGCGAAATCCGGACCGACGCGAATGGCGCATTTTCGCTCACCGCCGATTTCGATCCCGATCGCTACAACCATCAAGACGGGTCTAACGTTGTGCTCTTGGTGCAGGCGCCCGGCATGGGCATGCTGGCCAAGTTGATCGAGGCAGGTGCGACCCAGGTGACGCTACGGTTGGCCTCCGAGGTGGTGATCCGCGGGCGGTTGCTCACGCCCAGTGGCATGCCGGCTGCCGGCGTGCGGGTCACGATCCACGATTTTTTTAACGATGAGATGACCGAAGGGACGGGGGTCGGCATGATCCCGACGGACGACCGGGTCCCTCGTTACTGGCCAAAGCCGCGCACGACCGACGCCGACGGGCGGTTCACGATCAATGGGCTGCCGCAAGGTTCGTATGTGCATCTCGATATGTGGCACTCTGAATTTGCGGTGGACGAGCTCACTGTCGACGCGACAATCGGCGGGAATGGCGGGGTGTTCAAGACCTATCTGAAGGCGTTCGAGGTCCCGCCGGTCGCGCCTACGTTTACTCACACCCTTGAACCCGCGCGGCCGGTCCAGGGACGGGTGACTGATGCGCAAACTGGTCAGCCGCTTGCCGGCTGCCTGATTGAGATGACTCCCATGCGACGCCACGGCGGGACGCAGTTCTTCAGCCGGACCGACGGCGATGGACGCTATCGCGTCGCGGGACACTCGGCGGAGACATACTGGACCAGCGTCTACCCGCCCGAGGATTCCGAATACCTGGCTGCAAGAGATACGAACCGGCATTGGCCTGCCGGGGCGAAGTTTCTCAAGAACGATTTTGCGCTCGAAAAAGGCCGGATTGTCCGAGGCCAGGTCTTCGATGCGGATACCAAGCGGCCGATCGCCGGCGCCGCCGTCCGCTACAAGCCCCACAGCAGCAATCCCCACATTCGCCGAGAATACGACCTGACCAACACCGTCTTGACCGACACAGAGGGACGGTTCGCGATCACGACTTTAGCGGGTCACGGGTTCGTGGGCGTCCAAACTCCCGACGAAAGCTATATGCGGGTGTCCGATGGACCGCTTAAAGGGGAGCAAGGGATCGCGTTAATCGATGTGCCGAACAACGAAGATGCCAAGCAGGTCGCGATCCCTGTCCGAAAGGGCGCTGTCCTGAAAGCCAGGGTGATCGGCCCCGACGGCAAGCATGTGCCCGACGTCGCCGCTTCCTGCGCGGGTATCCCGCCCATGGTGTTGATCTATGCCTGGAAGCCGTCCCCAAAGGGGGTTTTCCGGCTGCCCGGCGCGGATCCGGCGAAGACTTATCGCGTCTTTTTCATCCAGCACGATCGGCAGCTCGGCGCGGTCGTCGATCTCAAGCCCGACTCGGATTCAAATCAACCGGTCGAAGTGAAGCTCCAGCCGACGGCCAAAGTCCATGGCACGGTCGTCAACGACGACGGGTTACCCGCTCAAGGTGTGCAAGTTCAGCCGATGATCGCAATGGGGAGACTAAAGGAGGGAGAGATGACTGGCTCCGAGATCTTGGGCAACACCGAGTTTTATGCGAATCTGATGGGCCAGAGGGCGATGCTCCCCTACCTCACGAAGATCCTCGAGCCCAAGCCAAAGGGTGAGTTTGTCATCGATACCTTGGTGCCGGGTGCCCGCTTCTACATCACGGCCGGAGCGGGGCGACGGGAGGCTTTTGTCGCTGTCGCGCCACTCAAGCCCGGCGAGGATCGCGACCTGGGCACGATCGACCCTCAAGGAGCGGAAGCCATGAGCATTCTCGAGAGTGAAGAAGTTACGCTGTTTGATGATCCCCTTAGAGCCTGGAAGCCATATCAGCCCACGCCCGACGAGCCCTGGGATGCGGCGCGGGTGGCACATTTGCATCGTCGCGCGGGGCTCGGCGCCAACTGGGGTCAAGTCGAGCGCGACGTGAAAGAAGGGTTCGAGCCGTCGCTCCGCCGGATCTTGGACGGCGAGTCGCACGGACCCAGCGGCCAGCCGGCCGTCGGATTTTGCCGACACCGTCGCCGCCATGGAGGAGTCGGCCCAGCGCCGGCCGTCCATGGAGCGGGTGCAGATGCTCTGGCTCTACCGGCTGATCTTCACGCCGTTTCCCTTGGCCGAGGTCATGACGCTAGCCTGGCACAGCCACTATGCGACCAGCCAGGCCAAGGTCAATTCTCGCCGAGCTGATGCTCGCCCAGCACAACGCACAGCGTGCGCTCTGGCGAGCTCCGATCAGCCAATTGCATCGTCGGATGCTGGGCGACGGCGCCATGCGCCGCTGGCTCGACGGGCTCAACAGCACCAAGGCCCAGCCCAACGAAAACCTGGGTCGCGAGTTTCTCGAGCTTTTCTCCCTGGGCGAGGGTCATTACACCGAGCGCGATGTGCGCGAGGCGGCGCGGCGCTCACCGGCTGGCGGGAGATCGATTCTCAAGAGCGCCGCGACGAGTTCGATACGCGGCGATTTCGACGACGGTGCCAAGACAATCTTGGGCCAGACAGGCAACTGGGGTCTGGACGATTTGGTCGAAATCGCGTGCCATCAGCCAGTCGCCGCAACCCACATCGCCCGCCGGCTCTACCACACTTTCATTTCCAACACCGATTTGCCATCGGCCGATTTGCTCGCGCCCCTGGCCGACGCGATGCGAACGGCGGACGACGTCGACGTCGCCCGGGGAATCGAAATCGTGCTGCGATCGCGGCTCTTTCATGCGACTGAATGCCGCGGACGCTGCGTCAAGAGCCCGGTCGATTTGGCGATCGGTGCCATCCGCAGTCTCGAGCTGTTTGCTCCGCCACCGGACTTGGTCGACCTCGAAATTCATCTTACCAAGATGGGTCAGCGGCTCTTCTTTCCACCGAGCGTGGCGGGCTGGCCGCGGGGTCTGGACTGGCTGGGCGGACAAGAGCTCGTGGCGCGGGCCAATTTCGCGGCCTGGATCGACGAACTGTCGCGGCAAGGCAACTGAAGGTCATTTAAGCGGACCTGGCGAGGCGATATGGTCATAAATCGACCGAAAACCTGCTCGATGCGCCTGGCAACGTTATTACTGTGGTGCGCCCATGTCTGTTGTGGAGAATCCGCCGTCAAAGTGCGCAGACGGACGTCCATTTCGCACCGTCGGCGGGTTACTTTCTCTTCCCGAGGCACAGCTCGGCTAAACAGGAGCAATGATTCATGATGTCTCGACGTGATCTTCTCGTTCGGTCGGCTGGTGCAAGCGTGGTTTCGGGGATCATGTCGCTGGGCGTGCCGGCGTCGGGTCTATGGCGTCAGGCGGCCGCCGCCGCTGAACCGCGAGCGGACTTGCCGATACTTGTCGTGGTGGAGTTGACCGGAGGCAATGACGGCCTGAACACGATCGTCCCGTATGCCGACGACCTCTATCACAAGAACCGGCCGACCCTGCGAATCGAGCCTGACAAGGTTTTGAAACTGGACGACCACGTTGGGGTGCATCCGTCGCTCAAGGAGCTGCACGCACTTTGGGAGTTGGGCGATCTGGCCGTGATCCAAGGGGTCGGCTATCCCAATCCGAATCGCTCGCACACGCGGTCGATGGAGATTTGGCAGACGGGCGTTGTTGGAACCGCGCCTCCGGCCGGGTGGCTCGGCCGTGTGGCGGACGCGGACTCGACTTTCAGGCTTTGTCATGTCGGACCAGAAACCGTACCGTTGGCGGTGCGCGGCCGTACGGCGATTCCTCAGGCGCTCGCCAGCCTGGCGGACTATCAGCTCACGGCCAATGCCAGATTGCCCGCGTTACCCCAAGACGAGCAAGCGGGTGGTGCTCTAGTCGGCGAGATCCGCAAGAGTTTCGTATCAGCCCGGGATCTGGCAGCGCGTCTGGCGGCGCTGCCGGCGGGCCCGTCAGTTTCCGCTTCCGCCTCGGTACCCGAGACACTCGAGGGTCGATTGGCGACGATTCGGCAACTCATCGAGGCCGATTTGGCGGTGCGTGTCTATTACACAGCCCAGGGTGGCTTTGACACACATGCCGCCCAGCGTTTTGTTCACCAGGGTCTGCTGCGCCAGGTCTCGCAAGCCGTTGCTGGCTTTCTCAAGGCCTTGAAACCGAGCCGACTTTACGACAGGGTCGTGGTTTTGGTGTTTTCCGAGTTTGGCCGCCGATTGAAGGAGAATGCCTCGAGTGGGTACCGACCACGGGACAGCCGCCCCGGTGCTCTTGGCCGGCGGACCGGTCAAGGGGAACTTGATAGGTCCGCCGCCCGACCTGGCAGCTCTCGACGACGGAGGCGACCCTCACTTTACAACCGACTTCCGCGACGTCTATGCCACGTTGCTCAATCGATGGCTGGCCGTAGACCCTGAACCGATCTTGGGCCGACGCGACGTGTCGCTTTCTTTGTTCTAAAGCATGTCGGATTGGCCGGCGTTATGATCATGAATGTCTCGACCATGGAGTTGTCCGTGCATAGATTCTGGCTCGCTGTGATGATGTCGTTGCCCGCGATGGCTCCGCCCACCCGGCTGGCGGACATCGGCCCGGCGCCTCGCACTGTCCTCCTCGACTCGTCAGGCAAAGTCTTCGACCTGGCCTCACTGAAAGGCAAAGTGGTGCTCGTGTCATTCGTCTACACCACGTGTAACGGCTCATGCCCAGCGACCACTCTGTCACTGAGCCGCATTCAGAAGGCGCTCGAGCAGGCGAAACGCTGGGGAGAATCGGTCGAGTTCGTGTCGATTTCGCTCGACCCCGAGCGCGACACGCCCGAGGTCTTGAAACGCTATGCCCGGCTCTTCGAAACCGATCTGTCCAGTTGGCATTTTCTGACTGGCACTCGTTCTGACGTTCAATCGGTGATTGCCGCCTGGGGGATGTGGGCAAAGATCGGTCCCACGGGCGTGCTCGACCACCCGTCGCGGATCTTCTTGCTCGATCAGCAGGGTCGCCAGCGAGAAATCTACAATCTCGAGTTCTTGAAGAGCGAAATCGTTCTCGAAGACGTGGAGGAGTTGCTCGCCGAAGTCTCGAAGAAGTAGATCGCGTCTTCGGCGAATTCAATCGCTGGCTGCCGGCTCAACAAAACGGCTTCAACGCCCGACGCATCGACGTGGCGTCGGGATAGCGGTCTTTGGGGTCGCGGGCCAGACACTTGCCGATCACGTCGGCCAAGGGCAGGAGGAACGTCGGCACGACGATCGCGAATGGGGATCGGAGGCTCTTCCAGGAGCATGCGGATCAAGTCTCCGCCACCACTCGGTTCATCGTACATGTACTGGCACGTAATATATAATAAAGCGTGGCAGCTGTGGCGTAGAGATCGGCGAGGGGAGTTACGGTCTTGAAATCGAGCATCTGTTCCGGGGGCATGAATGGGACTGTTCCGCGCATTTCGCCAGAGAATGTGAGGCCCGAAAGCCCGACGCCCCGGAAGCTCTTGGCCAGGCCGAAGTCGGAGATTTTGACAGTTAGCCCATCGGGAACCTGGGCGATCAAGATATTTTCCGGTTTGATGTCGCGATGGACGAAGCCGAGTTGGTGGGCCTGCTCAAGCCCTTTGAGCATTTGGCATGTGAGGCGGCAAGCCTGTTTGATCGGATAGCGGCCGGGATTCGGCCTTGGCGAGCGTTTCCAGGTTCGTGCCCGCGACATACTCCATTGCGAACCAGAATTGGCCGCGAGTCATTCCTTGCTCGTACAACTCGACGATATTGGGGTGGCGCAATTGACTGATGACTGAGATCTCGCGCTGGAAGCGATCGATGGCGGCGCGGGTGGTGGCCGTCTCGGGCATGATCAACTTGAGGGCGACCATCTGGCCGGTGAGGTTGTGGCGTGCCTGGTAGACGACGCCCATCGCGCCACGGCCCAGCTCGCGAAGCGTCGTGTAGTACGGAACGGGCTGGGGAAGCCCTGCGGCCTCGGACCGACACAGCACGCACCACCACTCCACCTTTTCGCCGGTCATTCCGGCCAGCGGACCGACGATGGTCAGATTCGGAGGAGCGATTGTCCCACAGCCCGCGCACCGAATTTGACCCGTCGAGACGGTATCGGTCGCAGACGGTCCCGCCGCGTTGCTGTCGGACGATGACAGCATCTGCGCCAGATTCGACCTGGACCCGGAACACGCTTTGGCCCGCCGCAATCACATCACCCGACACCAGTCGAACCCGGTCGACTCGATTGTTATTCACGAACGTGCCGTTGGTGCTACCCAGGTCGCGGAGTTCACACTAGAGGTGGATTGATCTCGATCATGAAGTGATCGCGTGACAGAGCCATGTCCTCAGGCATCGGACAATGAACGAACCGCGATCGGCCCACGATAAAGGTATCGTGGCGCTCGAACACAAACGATCGGCCCTTGAGCGGGCCTTCCAGCACATCCAGAATCACACGCATCAATTCGTTCCGTCAATTTCGCCGGGCAACAATTCTACTCATCGGCTCTCAATTGTTGGTCGTCGTATCCTTTGAAACCATTATAGCGACGGGATCTGCTTTACAACTGACTTCGGACATCGATCAGCCTTCCACAAATCGAATAGTGCGGAGTGTGCCCTGTGTCCTCGAGTTTATGAAGCTGAATGCACGCTCAAGAGAGTTCCTGCACCCAAGCAACGTTCAAGCGATTCGCGGCTCATGCGCCAGGACCTATCGTCTACCATTAGATTATGTACGCAGCAAGACCTCGCGATGTGCCACTTCAACCCGGCGAGACTTCATTTTCTTCGGAGATCCATCCATGAGTGACGACCGTGTTGCCGTCAGTGGCGAAGTGTCCCGGGGGTTGGAGTCCGCCGAGGCGGTGGTCGCGTTGGAGTCGACGGTGATCGCTCAAGGTCTGCCTTGGCCGGAGAATCTCGAAACGGTTCAAGCCGCCCAAGCAGCCGTGCGTGGCGCGGGCGCCATTCCGGCGACAATCGCAGTCTTTGACGGAGTAATTCGTATCGGACTTTCTGAAAGTGAGCTGCTCTGCGTTGCGTCGTCTGCGGCGCAAATGTCCGCGATCATGGCAGGCGGTCAACAACATCTCGCTGAAGGTCGCACACCGCCGTCTTTGGCCAAGGCGAACCGTCGCGATCTGGGTGCAATCATTGCACGCGGCGGAAGTGCCGCGACGACGGTCTCAGCCACACTCTGGATCGCCCGGCGCTACCAGTTAGAACCCTGCGTCTTGGCCACCGGCGGCCTGGGAGGCGTGCATCGCGAAGCCGCGGCCACATTCGACGTTTCCACCGATCTGGAGGAACTCGCGCGGGCTGATGGCACATTGATCGTGTGTTCGGGGGTCAAATCGATATTGGATGTCCCGGCTACTTTCGAGGTGCTGGAATCGCGCGGCGTCCTTGTCGTCGGATACGGAACCGACGAGCTGCCAGGGTTCCTGGTTCGCTCGACTGGATTACCCCTTGAGCATCGTGTCGACACTCCCGAAGACGCCGCGGCGATCATTCGCGCACATCGCGACATCGGCCTCCCGGGCGCAATCGTCTTGGTCAAGCCAGTGCCCGCCGACCACGCCCTCGATCCCGACGTGCTCCATGCAGCACTGGATGATGCACTCAGACAAGCCGCTGTGCGGAGAATCAGTGGAAAACCGCTCACGCCTTTCTTGCTTGACTCGATCGGGCGGACTACCGAAGGACAAAGCCTACGCGCCAATTGCGCACTTTTGATTTCCAATGCTCGTCTGGCGGCCGAGGTCGCTGTGCTCCTCAGGGGTGCGACCGGCACGACAAGGTGAAGACTATTGAGAAATCCTCGGGCATTCGGTCCGTTCCGGCGACGAGGACCAACAGACGCCGACGGGCGCGCACTGAGTGTCCATCGATTCGCGATTATCCCGGCGGTGTCAGAGGTGGAGACGGAACGCTCGCCGGGGGCTTTGCCGGGGAGTCCACTGGACCGAATGTAACACTCTTGATCATCCGCTCGGCCTGGGTTCGGAATGCGACATGGTCATCACGGAGAGTCATGCTTTGTACGTGAAAGCACTCGTTACGCTTGGAAAGGACGAGATAATAGTCGCAATAGATTCTCTCGACCTTTTGGCCCACTTCGTCCGCTCCCGCAGTCTTGACTCCAAGCTCTTTGCGGAAAACTTTCAGCGGTGCCCATTCAGCCTCTGGGAGCCAGCCCACAGGGCCGCGCAACGTTTCGACCTTCCTATTGGCCCAATCGGAGTCTATATCGCGCTGGAATTTCTCAGGATCGCGAAACTTGCGATCACCCTGGGGGTCTGCAGCACCCGGAGGAAGTTCAAGGATAAAGACATCTTTGCCCTCTTTGTGATTCTGATCGACGAAGTCCAAGAAATTTGGGTCCATCCTGCTGGCGTTCAATGCTAATTCCTGAGGATGACGGAAGTGGAAACGCCCGAGGGGGTCTTGGTGGACGAGCCATGAATTCGCTTCGTCGGCGACGGGAAGAGGTTCGGGGATGGTCAGGAGTATGTTCTGAGTTCCGGCGGCATCACTGGTCACTGCATTGCGCCGCCGTTCGAGGTTGAGCTCGTAGGTAACAGTCTGTTTCAGGCGGCCGTCGCCGTCATCGATCGGATTCGAGACAACCCAGGCCATCAGCACCCGCGAAATCCAGCCTCGAGCGTTGACGATGCCGGCGTCACTCTTACCGCGGGCCTTTCCCGCTGTGCTTTCGGCCGGCTTTACGCTGGCTCCCGAATCCGATGCAGGTGCCACGGCCGCGGTTGGTTCAAAAACAAATTGGATCTGCGCGTTGAGCATGCTCTTCCCGACAGACAAATTCATCTGACCGGAAATGCCAATGATCGCGGTCAGGGCCGTACCCATTGCGGACTTACGCACATCAATCACGCGACCGTTCACCTCGTAATCCTCAGTCTCCGGAAGCTCGTTCACTAGAATCTGGGTCGCCTTGGGTGAAATCCGCCAAGAGTCGCCCACTCGCTGCGGAGTCATCGCAAAAAGCTCGGTTAATTGAGGTACAAAGACCTGCTTTACCATAACGGAATATTCGATTTCACGGAGTGGGCGATCGCTCGTCAGACTCAAGAATCGAGGCCTCTGGCCGGCCCGACGTTGGTACAACACTGTCAGACCCTCGAAGGGGAGCTTTTTTGGCGCGGCGGTCGCGGCCATTTGCTTGATTCGAAATCTGTCGTAGCGCCGGACCGCACTGAGCACTTGGCCAAGCTTGTTCACTTTCGCGGGCCGTTCCGTATACTTGGTCAAATGGGAAAACTGGAATCGCTCGGGAGCTCCCTGGGATTTTTCTCGTTCCGTCTTTTGGATCTCTTCAACCGCTACCACGCACTGAGAAAGTAGGTCGGGTCTTTCGGGCTGGGGTTCTGTAGTGTACTTTTCCTCGAAACGATACCGCACGCTCAGAGCCTCAGCTGAGCCCTGCAGTGGATCCTGCGCTCTGTCGGGCGACGCTGGTTCCTGCACTACATCAGTTTGGACCTGGGTCTGGACTTTCGCTTGAGTAGCCTGAGCTTTGGCCAAGGTCGCGATTGGCCAAAATCCGAGCGAGGCCAGCATGCTCGCCATTCCGACAACCACGCCTCCGTTGCGAAGCCAATTTGAGCGAATCCGGTTGTAGCGGACCGCTAGACTTTTTTTTCGTCATCCACGTTGGCGACCAAACGGCTTCGGTCTTCACCCATAATGCACCGTCTTCGGATCTTGGTTTATGGTGGCATG
Organism: uncultured Isosphaeraceae bacterium; assembly: GCA_963850935.1. GTDB lineage: Bacteria > Planctomycetota > Planctomycetia > Isosphaerales > Isosphaeraceae > CAWFRS01. The sequence goes on along the minus strand of CAWKNT010000042.1, from coordinate 30,259 downwards.
CCCCCGAAATGATCGCTCGACCACGATCGGGCGGCCCAGTCGAATCCGTCACGCGCCCTCCATTAGATCATAAAACAGCAAGCACCCAGTACGGTAGTGATTGCGTAGTATGATCCACGGTTTCGCGCGGTGATCTCAGGCGTCCGCATTGTCCAGCGCAGTCAGCGTCCTCTCTCGCCACGCATTTACGATTTCTTCAATGAGACGACTAGTCGCGCGATTCCGGCTGCTTTTGCCAGTGGAGCGAGCCAATCATCAAGAGATCCTGTTCCCCAAACTTCTGCATATGATCTTCTGCCAGAGTGTAGGTGGCAAGAAGCTGGTCGCCCTCTGGGCTCGCGATCAGGAAGTAATACCACACGATCCCGAGTTTACCTTCGCGACCCTGGACACCCACCTTGTAGCGAAATCCGCCGGCAGGATTGCCGTCGATTTCGCCCGCGCCCAGGAATCGCACGAATCGCTGTTTGAGAGCGAGACGGACGTCATCGCGGAATTGTGTTGGGTCTTGGTGGCGACCTTTGCCAGCATTGGGGCCAACCATCAGATTACACTGGGCTATGACCTGGCTTCCGCTTAACCGTTTCATGACGATCAGCTTGGGATCTTCCCAGAACATATGCCAGTGGCGATCGTGCAGCAGGGCCGCCTTGCCACTCGGCGTATTCAACCGGAGCAGTTCGCGCTCGGGAGTGATTTCGAGCGGGATATGAGCCAAAGCCGCATCCGACAGCTCCGGCGGCGGCTCGGCCGTTTGGCGCGTGACGGTGAGTGTACTCTTAATGTCGAGCCCCGCCTCGACCGGCCCGGCCTGGCGGCTTTCCACGCGATTTAACTCCAGATGGTCGATCAGGGCCGCCTGGAGATCGAACGTCAAAAATCCCTCACAACTCATTTTGCCGGGCCCTCCTCGAGCCGAGCCCTGGACATAGCCTTTGAGCCGCAAGCGCGCCTTCGGGGCATCGGCTGATTCGAGCGTAGCATCGAGCTTGTTGGACGCGAGCGAGTCATACTCGCACAACGCCTGAGCGGCGGCATCGCGAACTCGCCAACGTTCTCCTACAGTCACAGGCCGATCAGGTAACAGCTCGCCGAGAATTAACGGGTCCCCGAGCCCCTGTACGAGTTCGAGCTCATACCAGGTCAACGGGCCGGCGGGACTGACTACGACCACCGAGCCATCACGCTCGCGCCGACCGGCGACCAAGAGCCTGACCTCCGGCCGAATCAGAGCCGACATGAGCCGCACTTCACCATTGATCGCGGAGGCAGCCTGAATGACGTGCCGGACCGCCCTGAAACCTTCACCTTTCATGGGTTGATCCGCGCCAGCATTCACCTGGTCGATACTTGCCAACCCCGGCCTTGCGACGGTGTTAACAGCGACGAGTCGTTCGTTGAAAACGAAACGCGTCTCGATTTCGACCTGAAGGGGTTTGGGCATTTTCCCCTCAGCGGCGGCGTCTCCCGGCGGCAAGCCCGGCCGATACAATCCCTTAGCTTTTAGCTCAGTCTGAACCCTGGTGCTTGCTCCGCTTCGTTTTGATTCTCTTAGGGTGACCGGTGTTCTCCCCTCGAACCCCAACACACTGACGGGCCAGCTCGTGAGAAGGATCAAACTCGCCGCGGTCGCTGCCGTCCAATTCCAGCATGCTTCCCTGGGCATTCGCTTCTCCTCGCGCAAGCGGCTCGTCCAATCCATTTTCGCGCAGCACCACGCCCATTATTAAGAGTTGGACGAAGCTGTCAATTTGGCATTGTCCGGTGCCAAGGCCAATGCTATCATGCACCTATGACTTTGGGAACTGAAAATGACTTCGCCTCAAATGGAAACAAACACCTCCCGAAAGACCAGAGAAATCTTTGATGATTCCTCTGGCGCGGCTGTCTGCGACAGGCGTTTCGATCCTATTATCCAATAGTGGCTTACGCATGGAGCGCAAACACCAGAGGCGGACCGTCCAACAAAAGGCGCGAACATACTCCCCAATTCAAACGTCTGTTTAAAACGAGCGTTGGAATGCCAGCTTCGATTGTGTTGTGCGGCATCCGGGGGTTTTCACGTGGATGTCGGTGGTGTTGCGTGCAAGCATCCTCTAATGTCTGGCACACGTTTTGCATCGACCTGCCTACGGAAATTGCGCCAACGGTGCTCTGAAGGGCGTTCGGAGAGGGTTTCATATTCGCGAAAGAGAACCTAAGTAGGGGGAAGCGCCTCAATGCACGAAGGAAGGTGTTCGCAGCCGTCACGAAAGGAAACGATCCGTGATTGCAAACCGTGCGTAGTAGGTACACTGAGATTGAAAGGCTACAGAACAACGCAACCGAACGGTGTTGCCTCGTCCAGCAAGCTATTTCGACGGAAGAAAATACAATAAATCGACTTGCAATATCGAAGTCCTTGAAATGTGGAGTCGAAAATCCAGATGTTCGTGGCGATAAGTCCGATTTTCTTCGTCGCCATTAAGAGAGGAAGTTCGATCGTTGAGTCATCAAGCGCAGAGGCTGCTGGTGGGGGCGATGGCGAGTAAGGTCGGCCGGGAGGTTGGCGGACTTCGCGGTGCGGGGGGAAAAACGATGATGGGTAAGGTGTACCGCCATCCCGCGATGAAGCAGCTCAAAGATCAACAGACGCGGTACGCGCCGCGCGAACGACGTCTTGAGCAGGTGGAACGGGCCGAGCAGCTTCTGGGTGAAATCGAGGGGGCGAAGCGATACCCGTACGAATATCTTTGTTTTCGAATTACCGGTTTTCGCCCTGAAGGCTGGCCAGCCCTGCTTCTCGAGGGTGGAGACGTTCAGCATGATCTGCGGATGTTCGTTGAAGACCTGTCTGCGACCGCCCGTCAGGCTGTCGAGCAGGTGGAAGAGCCGGTCTTGACCGTGGATGAAGTGAGTCGGCGTTACAACGTGTCGTCGCGCACGGTGGCACGCTGGCGGCGGCAGGGGTTGGTGGCGCGCCGGTTCGTGATTGATGGGCGCACCAAGGTTGGGTTCCTTGAGTCGAGCCTGCAGCGATTTGTAACGGCCCATCGTACGCAGGTTGAACGGGGGACACGGTTTCGGCAACTGACCGAGGCGGAGCGAGAGGAGATTATCCGTCGCGCCCGCCGCATGGCGCTGGTTCGCCCAGGGCAGGCCGGCCTGGTCGAGATCGCGCGAAGAATAGGACGAAAGATGTCACGCTCTACAGAAACGATCCGACTGACTTTGAAGGCTCATGACCGCGATCACCCCGACCGGGCGATCTTTCCTAACACGCTGCCCCCGCTCGACGACGAAGCCAAAGCGCAGATCTACCGCCGCTTCCGCCTGGGCGTTTCGGCCGAGGTCCTGGCCAAACAGTACGGCCGGACGCGTTCGAGCGTTTATCGTGTCATTAATGAAATGCGCGCCCGGCGCATCCTGGGCACAAAGCTCGAGCTCATCGAGCACTCCAGCTTTGCCGTGCCCGAAATGGCAGCCCAAATTCTCGGACCAATCCCCGAGCCGGCCGAGGGCAAGGCGATGCGGCGGCCCAAGGCGCCCAAGGGTTTGCCTCCTTACCTCGCGAGCCTGTACGAGGTCCCCTTGCTGGACCGCGAACAGGAGATGCACTTGTTCCGCAAAATGAATTATCTGAAATATCAGTCGAATCTGATCCGCTCGAAGGTCGACCCGACCCGCGCCAAAACCGCGGACCTCGACCAGATCGATCGGCTGCAGGAGGACGCCCTCGCCGTCAAGAACCAGATTATTCGGGCGAACCTGCGGTTGGTCGTATCCATTGCCAAACGACACGTTGGTCCCTCCAACAACTTTTTCGAGCTAGTTTCCGATGGCAACATGTCGCTGATCCGGGCCGTCGAAAAGTTTGATTTTTCCCGCGGCAACAAGTTCAGCACGTACGCGTCCTGGGCGATCATGAAGAACTTCGCCCGGACGATTCCTGAGGAAAACTACCGTCGGGACCGGTTCGTCACGGGGCACGAAGAGATGTTCGAGGCCGCCGCCGATAATCGGACCGACGAACATGAGTATGAAAGCGCCTTGAAGCGCATGCAGGAGGCAGTCAAAGGTATGCTCGGCCGCCTGGACGACCGTGAGCGCAAGATCATCATCAGCCGCTTCGGCCTGGGGGGCGCCAGCGAGCAGACGCTGGAGCAACTCGGTCGCGAGTTGGGTATCACCAAGGAGCGCGTCCGTCAAATCGAATCCCGTGCTCAGGACAAACTTCGCAAGATCGCCAGCGAGGAAAAGCTCGACTTGCCGATGCTCTGACCGAAACGCCGGGACCCGGGTGCCTGGTCTGGAGACGCATTCGCAGATCCCCGGGTCCTCAAAGCCTACTTCCACGTGGTGGGGCTTCGTTGCGGCGCGCATTAATGTCAAGCATTGCGGTGCTTGCGGCATCGCGAGTTCCTATTGACTCATGTCATTGGCATGTATATCGAAGTGCTTGTCGTCACCGGCGCATAGTCACGATGACTCGTCAACCTCTTGTGCGTTAGACCAAGCAGCCGGGTCTCATGATTCTACTCGGCATCGGAACTCTGGCTACCGAGCGCGGCTGATCGACCGCGCTGGTGAGCCGAAGATGACGGCGGCAGCGTCAAATTCTTGTTCGGACCAGCCGAAACCGCTCAGCTGGGTCATGCTCGCATAGGCTGCGGCAGCGCACGACGCCGACGATCGCACATGGGATGCAGCTCTTCTATGACTTGGAATCCACACCTCAATCTTACGATTTCGTAATGGGTTTTCGTTGTTTTGTGAAAGAAGATCTGGCGTGATCGCAGTTATTTTCAAGCACCGGCTTACTGATCTCCAAATGAAATCCAGGTCGGCCTCGACCTGACGCCATCCGCCAACACGTTGGCTCAGATCTACTCGAGGTACTCAAGCATGTCCGACCTCGATCTCGCCGTCACTTTCCCGTCGCCGGGTGTGATCCGACTTTGCAGCCGATCCTTGTTCGGCGACGCCGACCACCCAACCTACCGGCGCTTCCTCGAGCGGGTATTTCAGTCCGACTCGATCTCGCACGTCAGGATCACGGGGGGAAGTGCGCGGCAGGCCGAGTTGCTCTTCTGCCCGAAGAGCTCGACATTGGAAGGCATCGTCAAGCAAATCGTAGCCTTCCTGAGACAGGGCGTGGCAAATGGAGATACGGGATCGCACGGTCACCAAGACAAAAGATCCGACGGTCATTACCAACGCAATGGCTGCTCGCTCGAGAACGGCCATGCGGCAACGAACGGGCACTGTCGATCGAACGGTCATGCTTTAGCGAGCGGACATGCTCTGACCAACGGCCATGCTCCCACCAACGGGAATGGTCTGACCAACGGACACACGCGGTCGAACGACCGCGCGGCATTGAACGACCACACCGGCGGTGGCGTACACGCAATGTCTGAGTTCGAGCATCAGTTGTAAAGTCTGCTTCGTGGGCGATGGGATCAACGATTCGATTGTGCTCAAGAACACCAACGTGTCGATCTCACTGCGGGGAGCCTCATCAATCGCGATCGACACGGCCCACATCGTTTTCCTGGAAGAAGGGCTTGCGCACCTGTGCGAGCTGCGCGACATCGCCCGCGACCTCGATCAGAACGTGAAGCGGAGCTGGTCGATGATCCTGGCTCCGAACATCGCCTGCATTGCGGGCGTCTTCACGATGGGTTTTGGGATCATGGCGTCGGTCGTAACCAACAACGTCGCCGCCCTGGCCGCGCTCGCCAACGGCGTGCTCCCGCTCCGCAAGGTCGCCCAGATCGAGGCCGAACGTCGTCACAGACTGGAGATGACCCAATCCCATGCCACGGAGAGAAACGCTTTACCAGCGCCGTCTGAAGCGGCCCATCGACGAGCCAATCCGCACGGCCATCAACGACGAGTTTACGCGTCGTAGGCACCAGATCCCCGTCGCCACCGAATTTCATTGGCACCGCGACAAACTGCAGTTCACAATCCGCTCGCAATGGGTGTTACTTATCGTCGATTTTACCCACGAAGACCTCGTGGTCGACGTCGAGCTTTCCCGTACGGCGAGGATATTCGCTACTAAAGAGAATCGAAATAAAGTCGTGCGGTTCATTGAATCCATCACGAACGACCTCGGGCTCTAATGTCTTTCGATCAGTTGAAACGGATCCCGGCAACCATGTCCGACAAAACAGCAAAACATGTCGATTATACCCCGCCGATCGATCTGGACCTCAAGTCGGAACCCCCGTCTCGGCCTGCGGACGACGAGGTGAAGCGATTCGACATCTTCCTGATCGATACGGGCTGGAATACGGCGGTCTCGAAGCTGGTACGTTCACACCTGCCGCTGTTGTACGAATATCAGAGCCAGGAGAGCCTCTACCTGCTCACGCCCGCTCAGTCGGTCGAGATCCTCAAGCGTGCGCCCGAGCTCATCGGCCATGATCCGACCGTCCTCGTGTATGATCTCTGCGCCCCCGCCGGCCGCAAACATCGCAATTATCATGGATTTCATCTGAGTCTCGGCCGATTCAAGCACCCAGAACAGGCTTTGTCTCGGCTGCAGGAGTTCCTCCGCTTTCTCATCGCGCACCGGTCCTCCGTCGATCTGGATACCGAGGTGCGGCGAGAACTGCATCGCGAGGGGGCCAAAGGCATGATCAAGGTCCTCCGCGAGGCGTCCACCGAATTGCTCTGACAATCCCGTGCACGAGTTTTTCTCAAGGAGACGCGCATGAACGAAGAAATCTCCATCATGCCGATCGTGGTCGGTGCCTTGGCCGTGCTCTACTTCGGTTACGAGGTAGAGAGACGCCGCCACCAATTGCGCGAGACCTTCAACGTCTTCGACAAGCAGGAAAGTACGATCGCACAGGCGCTCGAGCTCATGGTTGAGAGCGGCCAGCTCAGGCCGTATGTCCCGGGCCAGGCTAGCTGAACTGGTCGCGTCCACGGCCCTGTCGACATTCACGCGATGATCGTTCGTCAAAAAGCAGCAGGTTTCTGATGGATACCTCCCGGACACGCCACCACCTTCGTCGCCGTCGTCCCTCGTTACGTTTTCAATCGGGGTCCTACTCGTGCGGATTCCAGTACGCCGCGCCTGATCCGGAGCGGCGTTATCCCGCCCCAACGGAAAAGCGATCACAAACATGAGGCAAAGGCATACTGCCTGTGGGTAATCTCGACAACCGGCCAGGAACGCGATGAAGACGCATCCTGCGTGGCAACTCATTTTGCGACTTGAGAGGAGGGAAAGTTGGATACACCTGAGGTGGAAATCGGTTCGGAGGCGCGTGGTCGCCAGTCGCAGAACGCCGGCGATCCGATGGACGACGCCGCAGAAATCCGGCGAATCCGGTCCATGCCGAAGGAGGTCGGCGTCCTGCTGATCGTCGCCGGCATCGGCGGGATCTTGCTACCCGGCCCGGTTGGAACACCCTTCCTCGTCCTGGGGGCCGTCATGCTCTGGCCGCGGGCCTTCGAGGGACTGGAGATCTTCGTGGAGAAGCGATTCCCTGGGCTGCATCATCAGAGCGTACGTCAGATCAAACGATTCCTGGACGACCTGGATCGAAGGTATCCCATTTCGAAGTCTTGAGGAGCGTAACGATGGACCTTATCGTATCGACCGTTGTCGTGCCTTGGGCTGTAAGCTTGATTGGCCTCACGTTTGCCCTGGCGATGATCGCCTCGCTCATTGCCCTGGCCATTTATGCAGGCATGTACTACTCAGTACCCCGATGGATCGTGAAGTCTCTAGAACAGACCGCGATGTGCCGGATCTCATGACAGGCATCATCCACCAGTTTGCCTGCGTGACAAAACCTCGTTTGCGCGGTAGTCTTCGCTGATTCCGAAGAGATCGCGACGCGGGAGCCGATCCCTCAACCGCCTATACCCGACAAGGCACTACCGCTGACGGATTTCAAGTCGCCTGCTGCGACATTTGCCCCAGCACGAGTGGATACGGTGACCAATCCGCTCCCAGGTCCGCCCGGCGGGGTTCCCTCCAGTGGCCGGCCCGGGGGTGTACAGTAACTCATGGTCGCTACGGGGCCTCAGCTCGATTTCGCGGAATCGCCGGGCCTATCGCATGCGATCGGCTTCTTCTTTTTTGTTTATTTTCGACAACCGCGCCCGCAAACGGAGCAAAGATCAGCGGGATGGATTAGATGTTCCTGTAGGAGCAATATTTCATGCCGCTCAATCCGAATCGCGTGCAGGCCGTTTTCCTGGACGCTCCAAGCTTTCACGACACCGCGGATCGCGCCGCAATGCCTGGATCGCGAATGAATGGGCGGTTCCGAGTCGCGGAGGTGGGTCGAGGCGCTCCTGAACGCTCACGTCCGATTCAGTGATCTTGTCAACCAGCCGCGCGATGGGCCCAGTTGGCCGTATTGCGCGGTGTTGCTCAATGGAAAGGCTCGGTGACGGGGCCCAATTTATTGAAGGCGTCTTGAGGCAAGCCCGACAACGAACACATCCACGACATCCGCTTGACACGCGACGTACTGGGCCCGAAGATAAAGTCGTGCACCTACTCGCGACGGGTAGGAAGAGATCGACGGCTATGGTGGCCCCGTGCAGCGCTTTCACTGCGCGGTCGGGGTCTTTTTTTGGGCGCGAAGGATCCGCGGTGAGACCATTGCACAGGAAATGCGTTCCATGAGATCCTCTACCCGTGCGACCTTCCGGCCCCCGCCCGGAACTCCGGAAGGAGCGGAGCGGCCGGAAGACCGGCACCTCGTCCTTGGAGGTGTCGTCGTTGCAGGGGACGACACCATGATGAACCCGCCGGGCTCACCCGCGGTTGAGAGCAACAGGTTGGGTCGCGTTCGTCCGCGTGGGCCTATCATGTCGCCAACCGTGGATGAGATTGCCATCGGAAAGAGCGGCGATGCGCGACCTGAGCGCATCAGCGCCGACCACCGGCCGGGAGCCGCGCGGGTTATGTCTGATGCTGCAATGCTTCGGTCCCTGGACGGGATCCTTTCACGACTGCCGTCCACGGAGATGTCCGTCGTGGCATCGACCCGGGCGGTGGGCTGGGACAGCTTCCACGGCGTGATCACGGCAGGGCGGCTGGAAGACTTCTTCGAATACTCGGTACCCTTCCACTTTGTGGCGTTCAATCTCCGGGGCGCCACGACAGTCGAGTGGAAGCACGGTCTCCGATTCACGCGATTCCACGCGCAGCCCGGAGAACTACTCATAACACCGTCCGGGGAGGCAAATTCCATCCGTCAAATCCAGCCGAACGAGGCGTTCAGTTGCTGCCTCAGCCCGGCACGTTTGCAGTCCCTCGCCGAGCAAGAGTGGAAAATGCACGGGCAGACGGTCGAGATCGTGGCAGGCTTTAACCGCGATGCGGAGTTGTGGAGTCTGGGCCAGCGGCTGGCCGCACGGCTCCGTTCACCGATTCCTGGCTCGCGCCTCTTCGCCGAAACGCTCGTCACCCAGATCGCGATCAAGCTCTTGTGGAACTATTCGTCCCTGCCGCGCCAGGGCCACACGCCGGAGGAAAAGCTCGCCGATCCGCGGCTTCGCAGGGTGATCGAGTACCTCCACGGCTCGTTCGCCGAGGAGATCTCGCTCGACGGACTAGCCCTGGTAGCAGGCCTCAGTCCCAACTATTTCCTCCATGCTTTCAAGCAGACCACCGGGCAAACGCCTCACCGCTACCTGACCGAACTGCGGATCGCCAAGGCATGCGAGCTCCTTCACAATCCCTACTGGTCGATTGTCGAGATCAGTCTGACCGTAGGCTTCTCGTCGCAGAGCCACCTGACGACGGTCTTCCGCCGCTTCGTAAAGACGACCCCGGCCGCGTATCGCGAAGAAGTCCTGGGGATACGCGCTCACGAACCGTACGCGGAAGCTCCGTGAACAACTTGACGGCGTCGCCGCGGTGTCTTCATCGTGAGGCATGCTGGGGGAAACGGGATTGCGGCGAATGAGCTTGGACTATCTGCTGATCTTCATACCGATTGCGGTTGCGCTCTACTGGTCCCAAGCCGACCCGCTCTTGGTGTTCGCCATGGCAGCGCTCACGATCGTGCCGTTATCGAAGATCGTTGGTAGCTCAACCGAGACACTGGGTGCCTACCTCGGTCCGACGCTCGGGGGGCTTTTGAACGCGTCGATGGGGAACGCGCCTGAGCTGATCATCGGGGTTTTCGCCCTCAAGAACGGCCTCATCACGGTCGTCAAGGCATCGCTCACCGGTTCGATCGTTGGCAATCTGCTACTCACCCTGGGGTTGGCGATGTTCGCCGGCGGGCTGCGATATCCCAGTCAGAAATTCAATGTCAAGTCGGCCCGCCTTTCGATGTCAATGATGTTCCTCGCGGTTGCGGGGCTCATGGTCCCGGCGTTGTTCCATTTCACGTCCCGGAACGCGGAGCATGAGATCAGCATCGAAATCGCCGCTGTCCTGCTGTTGGTTTACGTGTTGAGCATGGTTTATACGCTCTTCACCCACCGCAAGATGTTTAAGGTCTCTGAGCCGGCCGAGTTGGAAGTGGCAAAGACCCACTCGTGGAAGATCGCGCTGGGTTTGCTGGCAGCCGCGACGTTGGTTCTGGCACTGATGAGCGAGATACTCACCGATGCGCTCGAGCCGGCAACGAAGCAACTGCGGATCAATGACGTGTTCGCGGGCATCATCCTGCTGGCCACGGTCAGCAACATCTCCGGCATGATGAACGCGGTGGTCTTCGCTCACAAAAACCAGATGGACCTCGCCGTGAGCAGCGTCATCGGTGCGGCCACTCAGATCGCGCTATTGGTTGCCCCCGCGCTGGTACTGGCGAGCCTACTATTGCCTACGCCGATGGACCTGCTTTTCAACCGCCTCGAGCTGGTTGCGCTGATCATTTCCGTCTTCACCGCCAGGAACATGACGATCGACGGCAAGTCGGACTGGTTGGAGGGGGCGATGCTCATTGCGGTCTTCTTGATGCTTGGCATTGGGTTTTTCTACACCAGTTAGACCGCAAACGAGCGACGGTTTGAACCGGCCAGCAACCGAATGACGTTCGTCAGGCCGATCACTGCGGGCTCCCTGGGATCGTAAGAACAAAGACAGCGGTTCAGTAATATTTTGAAAGATCGCCTGAAACCATACTGGTTAGAATCGCCTCGCTACTTTACTCATTGTTGGCCGCCCCTTGATCTTCTCGCGTCGAGGTGATCCGATGTCCAAGCACCGCGCTAGTAAAAGCCACGACTCCGTCGCGTCCTCGGCGGGCACCCTGGACCTAGTGACCAAAGCCGCTCGAGACGGCGCCGCCGACGCGCATGAGGCTGCGACGCGGACCTGGGATGCGACCAGCCTGTTCGCCTCCCGGTTCGTATACTCGACATGCTATTCGCTGTCGTACGGTGTTGTGTTTCCCGCGATGCTGCTGGCCCGTGCGATCCCGCGGAACAACGAGGCCGTTCGGGGCCTGATCGACGGGGCCAATGCTGCGATTCTCAAGGTCGATCAAATCCGCGGCAGGTCAATCGACACGGTGGTGCCGGCCCCGTCGCTGGCGTGAGCTCTCCTCGAGAATACTCCCCTTGAAAAGGATTGACGTCATGGAATTAGACTCTTCCAACGGCGGCGCTCTAGAGCATCGGTTCGAACCAGGGCAAGACGACGGGGCTTTCCCCTGCCTTGACATCGAATTCGATGAATCTGCAGGACTGGTCCGAATTTATGACCCGCGGCTGTTCCAGGCCGGACGACGCGGCTTTTGTGAGCGGCTGCTCAAAGCGGCTTCCCGTCAGCCGGGAATCAGAAAGGCGGAGGTTGACCTCGCTGCGGCTTCATGTCAGATCGAGTTTTGCCCCGGCTGGCAGACCCCTCGATTGATGGCCGACTCGTCCGACCGCGCGATTCGGGAGGCTTCTTCGGGTCCCGCACTCTGGGACAGGATCTGCTGGTGGCGACACCGCGGGGCATGGTCCGCTTTTACGGCGTTCCGACTACCCCAGGGTGTCTCGCTCTGGGAGACGTTTGCGGTCGAACCCGCGCAGGTCCGGCTCCGCCGTTCGGGGCTTACGGGTGATAGAGCGCGGCTCGCGCTTGTGGCCGACACTGTGGCCGACCTCGAGGGGGTCGAGGCGTGCCGCGTGTCTCCGTGGTCGCACCGCATCACCATCGATGTGTCTCTGGAAAGTCCAGTTGCCGACCGATTCCTGGAAACGGTCGAGCAAGCACTGGCGTGTCTCAACGCGGCTGAGTTGCTGGGGCCCGAGCGTGCCGCTGCTGTACCGTTCGTTCCAGTAAAGGGCCAAGTCGCGGCGGCCACCGCCACCGTCACCGGAGTGATGCGCCTCATGTGCATGGCACTGGCCGGAGGAGCTTTCTCGATGACGTTGGTGGGTCTTGTCGTGCCCGGAATTCCAACCGTTCCTTTCTTGCTGGCAACGAGCTTTTACCTGGCCCGCTCGTCCCCCAGAATGAACGAGCGGCTGCGCCGGACGGCGTTTTTCGGGTCGATCCTCCGGGAGTGGGAAGGCCAGGGCGCGTTGAGCGCGGCGTCAAAGGGCAAGCTGATCTTATTGACCGGCACGATCGTGGTCGTGACGGTGATTCTCGCGCCACTGACGCCCCTCGCATTAGGGCTGATTCTCGTCATCTCATCACTGAGCGTTTACGGGGTCACGAGAATTCCTGCACTCACCAGCGACTCGCAGGCCAGCGCTCGCGCAGGGATTGGAACCGCGCTGCCGATCCTTGCTCGTTGGGCACGTCCCGTCACGGATGCGGGAGTGCCTGGGTGAGCCTGTTCTCCCGGTTGTCGGGCTGTCGCGTCTAGCGTCGGGCGTAAACGGCAGCCAGGCATAGTTCAACCGCAAAAACCAGAGGCAGCAGCGGGCATGCGATGAGGAAGCGGGATGTCGTCGTGAGAAAAACGGCACACATGGCGCATCTGCCCTGAATGCCGTTTCTCGTAAATGCAGGTAGGCACCACGCCTGATCACCTGATGACAATGTCGCCGGCGGCAACCTCATCTTGGACAAAGAATCTCAGATCTTGGATCGTAGCCTGATAAGAGGTGATAACCGGTCTGGGGACGTGGAATTGGATATTGCTCCGCAACCCGGCTACCTCGGACAGCATCGTGGCCCTCAGGCCGTCGCGATTGTTCCAAGGAATGAGACTCGCGGCTTTACCCAAATTGAACGACAGTAGGTTGTAATTCAAACCCTTGGTTGCGAACGTTTTGTACGCGTTGTTGATCAGACCGTACGCCTTGTTCAGGGCACGGGTCGTCAATACCGGCACGCCGCCGATGAAGTTCACCCCACCTGAAAGAGCAATCCGGCTTTCCAGGCAGTCTGCCGAAGGTACGAACGTGTGTTTCTTCATGAGATGTTCCTTTCATTGATGTAATGTCGATCTTGGTCATGCTTTCGCGGTCGCGTACCTTCACCACGCGACACTCTTCTAATCCGGAAACACCTCTGTCACGGACCACGAAAGCCGAAAGATTCTCTGCCGAATCTGAATCCGTCGCGTTAACACATGGGCGAGGGCCCAGAGAACCATCTTGGGTCTCGTTAACCAGCGTTTGACAAAACGCATGGGTCCTGAACCAGACGACTTTCGCGAGTCGTCCTGCACTCAATCCTGCTTGCGCATCCAATGCGTCACAGTTTCCTCGTGCTTTTTCAATCGAGGTCGTTGCGCACGCGAGGGCGTCATCGTCGGTGCTGGTGCAGCAGATTATCGACACCTGCCTGTTGCGAGAACTTGAAAGTGAGGCCAGAAAGGAACGGTGTTTCGAGCGACTTAATCGTGTTACTTTCCTGTCCGATCCGCGCCGGGGCCGACCACAGACGGTGTCCCGCTGATTGTCCAGGCGGCCCAGAATCGCGGGTGAACGCGTTTCCCCTCCCGCGCTGCCCTGGGGTCGGCTGCCTCGGGTGGCCCGATGCTACGCGCCGCGCTACCGACCGGCGTACGACCTTCGAGCATGTCGAGCTGAGCCTTGCGCAACGACTCGATTGGCGACAGTTTCTCGCCCCAGAGATGGTCGTAGAAGCGTGTCATCAGAGCGGCGGTCGCGGCGTCGTCCACTTTCCACAGGCTCGCGACGACGGTGCGGCAGCCGGCCTGGTGGAAGGCGCTGCAGTCCGAGCACACCTTCGCCACCTGCAGTTCGCCCGAGCCCGGTTTCGCAGGCGGAGAGTACTGCCAACTCGCAGCCGGCCAGATCGAGCGAGCCGACTTCCTCCGCAGTCATAGTCCCTGCGCCGACGTCGACGAGCCCCGTCGCCGGATCTGTGGGAGGGTTGTTGGCGCCTGTCCAGGCGAGTCCCGAGAGGAGGCCGGGGTAGAAGCCCTCGATATCCGACCTGTCGAGGCTGCCCGCAGTCTCGGCAGTCAGGTTGGTGGGATCGGGGTTAGCGGCGGACTTGACGGAGGGCGGAGCGAAATAGCCATGGGTAGCCAGGTGGAGGTATCGGTGCCCGGGCAGGAGCCGGCTCAAGGCTTCCTTGGTTGCCTGGGATCCAACCAGGACCTCGGCTCGGCTACGGTACACGCGCCGAACGAGTCTGCAGCTGCGGTTGCCTCGGACCCGGTGGCGGGCAAGGGCGCGTAATGGGCTGTGCTGGCGGACGCGCGGCTGCTGCGGCTGGCAAGCGCTGCGGTTGGAGCGGCCGCCGAACCGTTGGGTGCGGCGGACTGAGTGCCGAAACTGCCCCGATCATAGTCGACGGCTCCCGCCGCCAGTAGCGTCGGGGGACCCACCGCAGCGGGCCGCCGCAACTGGGCCATTAGCTGGCGGCCAGAGCCGACGGTGGCCAGGGTGTACCGCTCAAGCAGGTAGTGGCCCGGCGAGCGCGGGTCGGGCAGCGCGGCCCAGGGGAGGAAGTTGAGGTCGCCATCGGGAGCAAGTAGGACGGTCGTGTTGCCGTCGAGAAGTGACTCAAGCGGAGTCCACACGAGCTGGGCCAGTTTACTGCCGGTGGCCTCAGTGTCGCCGTCCTGCTGCAGTTGGGCGCGATAATCGCTCACGGCGCGTTCGATCCGTACGGCCGGCCCAAGCTCGATTCGCTCGACGGATCCACCATGCCGGGTGATGAAAGCCACGAAACGAGGCTCGAAAGGGAGCCGCGGCTTGCCGGGTTGTTGATCCGGCCGATGGCGGTACCGAACCATCTCAACCAGACAACTTGAGCCAGGCAACGCCGCAGCAAGCAGTTCGGGGGTGATTGAGTGGCGCCTCCATCCGATCGCTCGGGCGGCGTCGATCTCCTTACGGGCGATCTCGTCGACAAGTTCGCGGATCCTGCGCCGTGCTCTGCGACCGCTGTTTCGGGAACGCGGGCATCGTAGAGGCGGCTGAGACGGGTCCGCAGAGGCGGTATCGTGGCCAAGAGAGCACGCGCCTCTTTTGACGCAGAACCGGCGGCGCGACGAGCCGCGGCGGCATCGGTCGTCAGCCCTCGGGAGTCGAGGACGTTCGAGTACACCGCGCCACCGTTCTCCTCAGTGCTGGCCGACAGATCCAGCGCGAGCTCGATCACGGACCAAGAGCGTCGCATCAAAGCGATCTGCTCGCGCTCGGTGAGAGTCGGGAGTGTGCTGTCGAGCCACGCGCCTTGTGCACGCAAGGCGCGATCCGCAAGAGAGCGCGCCTCGGCGTCCTGACCGATCTCGTGCAGCAGCACGGTCAGATCGGTCATGGCCCTGATCGTAGAGGGGTGTCGTTCACCGGAGACTGCCCCCTGAATCGACAGCGCGCTCAACAAGCGGTCTGGCGGCTGCGTAGTCACCCTGTGCCGCAAGCAGCATTGCCATGTTCTTCAAACTTACGGCATAGAGGCGGTGTCTTTCACCCAGTACTTCCTTGTAAATTGCCAGCGCCTTCTCGAAGAGGGGCCTGGCGGCGGCGTAGTCCCCCTGGATGTTGAGCAGATCAGCCAGGTTATTCAAACCTTGAGTATATTCGGGATGGCGTTCTCCCAGTACCTCCTTGCGGAGCGCGAGCGTACGTTCGTAGAGGCGTTTGGCGGCAGTATAATCCCCCTCAGAAAAAAGCAACAACGCCAAATTGCTCAGGCAAGTAGCGTACGTGGGACTGCGTTCGGCCCGCACTTCCTCGAAGATAGCCAGCGCCCGCTCGAAGAGGGGCCTGGCGGCGGCATAATCCCCCTGAGCCCTTAGCAGCTCTGCGAGGTTGTTCAGGCTAAGTGCGTAATGGGCGTGTCGTTCGCCCAACACGTTTTTTCGGATGGCCAGCGTTTGCTCATGCACGGGCCTGGCGGCCGCGTAGTCCCCCTGCTGATAGAGCAGAGACGCCAGGCCGCTCAGGCTTGTGGCATAGTCCGGGTGTCGTTCGCCCCGTACTTGCTTGAAGATCGCCACTGCCCGCTCGAAGCAGGACCTGGCGGCGTCGAAATCCCCTTGTTTGGTGAGCAGCTCGCCTAGGTTCCTAAGACTCAGGGCATAGGGATAGTTTCGTTCACCCAACACCTCTGCGCGTATCGCCAATGTGCGCTCAAAAAGGGTCCTGGCGCCTGCATAGTCCCCTTGTAACTGAAGGAGGTTCCCCTGGTTGTCGATTGTTGTGGCGAAGTCGGGATGTCGTTCGCTTAGCAACTCCTTGGTGATCGCAAGTGCCTGCTCGATGACGGGTTTGGCAGTGGCGTAGTAACCCTGGTACATTTGCATGAGAGCCAGCACGTTCAGGCATTCTGCGTATCGGACGTGTCGCTCGCCGAGGACCTCTTTGCGGATCGCCAGAACCTGCTCGGCGGCCTTCACGGCCTCGGCATACTTACGAGCCCGATACGAAACCATCATTTGTTGGTATATGCGGTCCGCCTCGGCCAGCTTCAGCCGTTGTTCGGGCGTCATCCCAGCTCGGCGTTCGAGGTCTTGCAGGGCCAGCCTGGCGTCGGTCACCTTCCAGTTTGCTTCGCCCAAGGAACTAATGCGCAACTTCAAGACGTTGCGAAGCGTCGAAGTCGCTGCGGCCCAACCGCCTCGCAGCTCTTGAATTGAGGCGATCAGCTTTAGCGAGCCGATGGCATCGTCGCTCGCTTCACCGAGCACTTCGCGCTCAATTGCCAGCATGCCTTCGGCGGCAACCAACGCGGCGGCCAGTTTCCCCTCCGACCGGAGTTTATTCGCCTCCTTTCCCAGGCGGTCGCGCTCCTTGAGCCGCTCTTGGCGGGCGATCGTCACAGCAGGTGGCTGTTGGGCGATCATTGCGTTACCCGTTCCCTGCGCCGGAATGTTTTCCGCCAACATCAACGGCAACAAGAGCCCGATCCAACGGAGGCCTCTCGTTCGTTCAGCGTGCGCCCGACGTCCCCCGCTGCGCTTCATTGTGTCGAACCCTTCGATTATATCGACGATACAGATAATCATTGTCATGTTGTATCGAGCTATCAGAAACGAACGCGGTCTTGTCGGCGTCAACCGGGTTCGCGCATGCTCCTCGGATGGCTTGCGCTCAGCACAGTTGGTGGCCCGCTGATTGTCCATGCGGCCCAGAATCGCGGGTGGACGCGCTTCGCTGTGCGCGCTGCTTTTGGGTCGGCCGCCTCGGGCGGCCCGATGCCACGGCCGGCGCCGCCGACAGGCAGACGACCTTCGAGCATGTCGAGCTGAGCCTTGCGCAACGACTCGATCGGATCGAGTTTCTCGCCCCAGAGATAGTGGTAGAATTTGGTCATCAAAGCGGCCGTGGCAGCGTCGTCCACTTTCCATAAGCTGGCGACGACAGCGCGGCAACCGGCTTGGTGGAACGCGCGCTGCAATCCGAGGACTCCCTCGCCACCGGCAGTGCGCCCCAGGCCGGTTTCGCAGGCGGAGAGGACGGCCAGCTCGCAATCCGATAAATCCAGCGAGCCGACCTCCTCCGCTGTCATCGTGCCCGCGCCGACGTCCGCCAGACCGGTGAGCGGGTCGATGGGCGGCTTATTGGCACCGGCCCAGGCCAGGCCGGAGAGCAGCCCAGGGTAGAAGCCCTCGATGTCCGCCCGGTCCAGGCGGCCAGCGGTCCCGATCGTCAGCCCGGTGGGATCGGAGCTGGCGGCCGACTTCACCGAGGGCGGCGCGAAGTAGCCGTGAGTCGCCAGGTGAAGATAATGATGTCTGGGCAGGGAGCGGCTGAGGGCCTCCTTGGTCGCGTGTGAACCGACCAAGATGTCGGCGCGGCCATGGTAAGTTCGCGAGAATAGATCAGCCGCGGCGTTGGCTTCTGCCCCGGTGGCAGGCAAAGGACTATATTGGGCGGCGTTCGCGGGTGCACGGCTGCCATGACTGGCCACCAGCGGAGCTGCGGACGCATTTGGGCCGCCTGGAGCCGGAGTCGGGGTGCCGAGGTCGCCCAAATCATAATCAACGGCACCGGCGGCCAAGAGTGCCAGGGGTCCCGCAGGAGCGCCTTGACTCAACTGAGCTATGAGCTGCTTGCCCGAGCCGACGCTGGCGAGCGCGTACCGTTCGATCAAGTAATGGCCCGACGCCTTCGGATCAGGCAGCGCGGACCAGGGGAGGAAACTCAGGTCGCCATCGGGAGCCAGAAGCACGGTCTTGCTTCCGATCAGGTGAGACTCGAGCGGACTCCAGACGAGCCTGGCGAGCTCACGACCAGTCGCGTCGGTATCGCCGCTCTTCTGAATCGCGGCGCGGAAGTCATTCAACGCCTGTTCGATGGGAGCGGCGAGCCCGAACTCAATCCGCTCGACCGGCAGACCTTTTCGGATCAGGAATGCCCCGTAGTGAGCTTCGTCGGGCTTGCGCGGTGCGCCGGGAGGCTGGTGTGTTCGATAGTCGTAGCGTATCAGATCGACCAGCGATGCCGACTCGGGCAGTCCCTCCGCCAGTTGCTCGGGTGCGATGGGTGCGTCGGTTCGGTCAGCGCGGAAGTCAGCGTCCTGTCGCGATAACTCCGTCTCCAACTGGTCCCTGTGCCGATAGAGTTCATCCATGGTCTTCTGCCAGGCTGAGGCTTGCTTGGGGTTCGGCGTAGCGAAGGCCATCGTAGCCAGGCGAGAAACGGTCTGCTGGTAATCAGCCAGCCGCCCCGCCGCCTCAGACCGAGGGTCAGCAGGCAACCGACGGTGGTCGCGGGCCCGTCGCTGCCGCGTGAGCACCGCACCCTTGGTGGCGAGCACGCGGCTGTACACGATCGCTGGCGAGATCTGCGCCGAAGGTGCCAGCGTGAGGTAAAAGTCGAGGTATCCGCCCAGTCGGCGGGCCATTGCCATTTGCTGGCGCTCTGACTGAGCTGCGGCGGCCAGGTCGAGATTTGCGCGCGCGAATTCGAGTGTTTGCCGCATGAGCCGCTCGGCGCGGGCGTAGTCCCGTTGCTCCCAAAGCAGCAAAGACAAGTTCGCCAGGCTGGCAACTGTCGCCGGATGTCGTTCGCCGCGAGCATCCTTGTTGATGGCGAGTGCCTGCTCGTAGTAACGGCTTGCCGCGACGTAGTCTCCTTGTCGCTCGAACAGGTTCGCCAGGTTGTTCAGGCTAGTGGCGCAGTCGGGGTGATGTTCGCCGAGCACCTCTCTGCGGATCGCCAGCGCGGCCTCATGCAACGGCCTGGCGGCGCGATAATCGCCTTGTTTATCGAGTAGAACCGCCAGGTTGTCCAGGCTAGTCGCGTAGAACGGGTGTTTCTCGCCGTACACGTCCTTGCGGATTGCCAGCGCACGCTCGAAAAGTGGCCGGGCCGCCGCGAACTCGTCCTGTGACCCAAGCAGGTATGCCAGATTGTTCAAAGTAATCGTATATTCGGCGTGGCGTTCGCCGAATGTCTCCTTATAGATCGCCAACGCCCGCTCGTAAAGGAGCCTGGCACCGGTCTGGTCACCTTGAGATTCAAGCAGTCCCGCCAGATTGTTCAAATTGGTGGCATAGCTGGGATGAGTCCTACCTAGCACCTTTTCGTGAATCGCCAGCGCATGCTCGAGCATCGGCTTGGCGGCGGCAAAGTCACCCTGCGCCTCAAGCAGATTTCCCAGGTTGTTCAGGCTCTCGGCGTACTCGATGTGTCGCTCGCCCAGCGCCTCTTTGCGGATTGCCAGCGCGCGCTCGTGGAGGGACCTGGCGGCGCCACGGTCTCCCAGCTTCTCGAGCAGCGATCCCAGATTGTTCAAACCCAAGGCGTAGGCAGGGTGGCGCTCGCCCTGCGCTTCCTTGCGAATCGTCAAGGATCGTTCCAACAAAAGCTTCGCGGCAGCGTAGTCCCCCTGCGATTCGAACACGGCGGCCAGTCTGGTCAGGCTTGCAGCGTAGGCAGGGTGGCGTTTGCCCAGTGCCGCTTCATTGATCCTCAGGGCTTGTTCGGAGAGACTCCTGGCGGCAGGAAAGTCGCCATTCGCTTCGAGCACGCTAGCCAAATTGTTCAGACTGGTGGCGTAAAGTGGGTGTTTCTCGCCCAGGACCTCTTTGTGGATTGCGACCACCTGTTCGTAGAGGTGCTGGGCGGCGCCATAGTCACCCGCCATTTGGAGCGTATGAGCCATGTTGTTCAGGCTCCCGGCATAGTCGGGGTGGCGTTCGCCCAGCACCTCCTTGCGGATTGCCAGGACGCGCTCGTACATCGATCTGGCGGCGGGGTAGTCGCCTTGCGCTCAGCACGTATGCCAGGTTATTGAGACAAGTTGCGTACTCCGGGTCGCGTTCGCCTAGCACCTCCCTGTAGATTCCCAAAGCCAGCTCCTGGAGCGGCCGGGCGGCTACATAGTTTCCTTCTGCGACAAGAAGGTGAGCCATGTTATCCAGGCTGGTGGCGTAATCGGGGTGTCGTTCGCCGAGCACTTGCTTGCGGATTGCGAGCGCCCGCTCGTAGAGGGGCTTGGCGGCCGCATAATCGGCCTGCGATTCGATGAGCACCGCCAGGTTATTCAGAATGGTAACGTAGTGCGGATGTTGCTCGCCAAGGACGTCCTTGCAGATCGCCAGCACCTGCTCGTAGAGAGGTCGGGCGGCGGCGTGGTTACCCTGTGCATTGAGCAAGAACGCAAGATCGTTTAAGATCCGTGCGTAATCGATGTGCCGTTTGCCTAGCACTTCTTGGCGAAGCTCAAGAGCTCGCTGTGCCCGTTCGATTCCCTCGCGGTATTTCCCTTTCTGACGAAAGGCCATCGCCTCCGATTCCAGACTTGTCGCTTCAGCCAGTTTCTGGCGACGCACAGGCGACATGGTGGCCCGGAGTTCGGTATCATTCAAGGCCAGCCGGGCGTCGGTCACTGTCCAGTGCGCTTCACCATGCCTGCGTATCCGAAGATGAAGAACGCTCTGTCGGAGGGCAATGGCCTCGGGCCATTTTTCGCGCCGCTCCTGAATCGCGGCAGAAAGCTTGACAGAGCCTATGGCGTCCTCACTGGTTTCGCCGAGTACTTCGCGTTCGATCGCCAGCATTTCTTCAACGGCCTTCAGAGCCTCCGTCATTTTTCCAGCAGAGAGCAGCTTCCCCGCTTCCTGCTCGAAGCGGTCGCGGTCCTTGAGCCGATCGCGCTGCGTCGCGGTGAGTGTTTGCGGCTGTGCGGGCGAACTGCCGTTCCCTTGAGCGTGGGCCAATGCACTAGCCGCAAACGTGAACAATGGCAAAAGCCCGATCCAGCAAAGGGCTCGCTTTCCACGGTTCGTGCGCCATCCTCTACTGCACCTCATCATGATGATCTCCCATCGATCAGATCGGCGAAACAGAGATTCCTATAGTTGGTCTATTTTGCCGCCGTCGGCTCACTGATGGTCGGTGGTCCGCTGACGGTCCAGGCCGCCCAGTACCGCGGGTGGACCTGCTTGTAGACCCGCGACGCTTTAGGGTCCGACGGCTGGGGCGGACCGATCCCGCGGGTGCTGCTGCCGAAGGGGAGCCGGCCGTCGAGCATCTCCAGCTGCGCCTGCCGCATCGCCTCGTGCGGTGAGAGATTCTCGCCCCAGAGATGCTCGTAGAACCGGGTCATCAGGGCGGCGGTCGCCGCGTCGTCGACTTTCCAGAGGCTGGCCACGACAGTGCGGCAACCGGCCAGGTGGAAGGCCCGTTGCAGTCCGAGGACACCTTCACCGCCAGCAGTGCGTCCCAGCCCGGTCTCGCAAGCGGAGAGTACCGCCAGCTCGCAGCCGGCGAGATCGAGTGAGCCGACCTCTTCGGCGGTCATCGTGCCGGCACCGATGTCGATCATGCCGGTGTCGGGATCAACGGGCGGCTTATTGGCGCCTGCCCACGCGAGTCCTGAGAGAAGCCCGGGATAGAAGCCTTCGATGTCCGAGCGGCTCAGCCTACTCGCAGTCTCGGTAGTCAAAGTGGTGGGATCGAGATTGGTTGCGGACTTAACGGAAGGGGGAGCGAAGTAGCCGTGGGTGGCGAGGTGGAGGTAACGGTGGCCTGGAAGGAGTTGACTTAGTTTGTCTTTGGTTGCGCGCGAACCGGCGAGGATGTCGGCTTTCTCGTGGTAGGCACGAGCGAACGCATCTGCGGCGGCACTGGCTTCAGTCCCGGTGGCGGGCAATGGTGAGTAACGGGCCGAACTGGCGGGAGCGCGGTTACCACGGGTGACTAACACTGGAGCGGGGAATGTTTCCGTGCCGGTCGATGCCGCGGAGGGGCTGCCGAAATCGGCGCGATCGTAATCGACGTCACCGGCAGCCAGGAGCGTGGCCGGACCTGTGGAGGGTAACTGGCGCAACTGGGCCAGGAGCTGTCGGCCGGAGCTGACGGTGGCCAGCGTGTAGCGCTCGATGAGGTAATGGCCGCGGAAGATTGGGTCCGGGAGCGCGGCCCAGGGGAGGAAATTGAGATCGCCGTCGGGAGCAAGCAGGATTGTCGTGGTGCCGTTGAGCTGCGGCTCTAACGGAGTCCAGACGAGCGTTGCAAGCTCAAATCCAGCGGACTGAATGTCGGCATTATGTTGAATACGTGCGCGGAAATCATCGAGGGCGCGGTCGATTGGTACAGAAGCTCCAAGATCGACCCGCCGAATGGGTTGGCCATGCTGAATGATGAATGCGGCGTACCGATGCTCGAAGGGGAGCCGACGGTCGCCTACGGGACTGTCAAGTCTGTGGAGGTAGCGCACCACGTCAACCAAGGCGACAGATACCGGCAATGCGCTCGATCAGTTGCTCCGGCGTTGCAGACGTCTCGGCCCGATCATCGCGGAAGCGAGCGTCACGCGCCGTCAGCTCCGCTTCGATCCGATCCCGCTTGCGCGAGAGCTCGTCAAGGCTCGCTCGCCAAGTTTCAAGTCGCTTTGGATTCGGCACGGAGAAAGCCAGCCTCGCAAGGCGAGTTACAATTTGTTGGTACTCGGCGAACCGTTGCTCCGTCTCTTGTCCATAATTTGTCACGAGCTGTCGCAGGTCGCGGCGGCGCCTTTGTCGCTCAAGAACCGACCCCTTGGCGTGGAGCACGTGTTCGTACACAGAGCCTGGGGCGATCCCCGCTAGTGGCGCGAGCGAAAGGTAAGCATTCAACTCTCCGCTAAGCTTCCGGTTCATCGCCAGTTGCTGGCGTTCAGACTGAACGACAGCCGCCAATTCGAGGTTTGCACGATCGATCAGGAGTGCTTGCTTTTCTAGCGCTGCCGCGCCGGCGTAGTCCCGTTGTGCCCAGAGGAGCACCGCGAGGTTGCTTAGGCTTTGGGCGTAGTCTGGATGACGCTCACCAAGCGCTTCCTTGCGGATCTGTAGCGCGTGCTCATAAATGGGCTTCCCGGCCACGTAGTTCCCCTGCACATAGTACAAGTACCCAAGGCTGTTCAGGCTCGCGGCGTAAGCAGGGTGTAGTTCACCCAGCACCTCTTTGCCAATTTGCAGCGCTTGCTCGTAGAGTTTTTTGGCGGTGCCATAATCACCCAATGACTCGAGGACGTCTCCCAGGCTTTGCAGGCTCGCTGCATAGTCCGGATGCCGTTCGCCGAGTACTCCTTTCCGGATCGCCAGCGCCTGCTCAAAGAGTGGTTTGGCGGCCGCGTAGTCCCGTTGTGAATTGAGTAGACCAGCTACGTTGCTGAGGCTCGTCGCATAGGCGGGATGGCGTTCGCCCAACACGTCCTTTCGGATCGCCAGCGCCTGCTCAAAAAGTGGTTTGGCGGCAACGTAGTCTCCCTGCCTCTGAAGTAGGTACCCCAGATCGTCCAGGCCCTGAGCATAGTCAGGATGGCGTTCGCTCAGCACACGTTTGTAGATTGCGATCGTGCGCTCAACCAACGGTCGCGCGTCAGCGAAGTCGCCCTGCTCCCCGAGCAACCCGGCCAAGTTGATCAGGCCGCCAGCGTAATCTGGGTGGCGTTCGCCAAGTGCCTCCTTCTTTATCGCCAACGCTCGTTCGAGGAGTCGCCTTGCGGCCGGGTAGTCTCCTTGCCTTCGAAGCGAGCCTGCCAGGTTATTGAGTGCGAGGGCGTAATCGGGGTGTTGTTCGCCGTGCACGTCTTTTTTGATCGCCAGTGCCTTCTCAAGCAAGGATCTGGCGGTGACATAATCTCCCTGGGCCTCAAGTACTTCCGCCAAGTTATTCAAGCTGGCGGCGTAGAGAGCGTGTCGCTCGCCCAGGACTTCCTTGCGGATCGCGAGCGCCTGCTCAAGAAGGGGCTTCGAAGCGGCGTAGTCACCCTGCGCATAGAACACCGTCGCGAGGTTATTCAGACTCAAGGCGTAGAGTGCGTCCTGCTTGCCCAGTACTTGCTCACATATCTCCATCGCGCGGTGGTAGAGCGACTTCGCGTCGGCGTGCTCTCCTAGCCGGTCAAGCACGAACGCCAGGTTGTTGAGGCTGGAAATGTACTTGGGGTGCCTCTCCCCGAGGACTTCCTTGCGGATCGTCAGAGCCCGCTCGTAGAGTGGCTTTGCGGCGGCGAAATCGCTTTGTAAGTTGAGCAGGCTCGCCAGGTAGTTTAGTGATTCAGCGTAATCAGGATGGCGCTCGCCCAGAACCCCTCGGCGCAGTTCTAAGGCGCGCTGCGCAGGTTCTATCGCGTCGCTATATCTTCCCGCAGCGTAAAAACGGGACATATCCTCGTCTTCGAGGCGGTTTGCCTCTGCCAGCTGTCGGCGATTCTCACCCTTCATCGCAGCCCGCCGCTCGACGTCTTGCACGGCTAGCCGGGCGTCAGTAACCTTCCAATGTGACTCGCCAAGCACCCCTACCTGCAGCTTCAAGACATCGCGTCGCATCGCGATCGCCTCGGGCCAGTTTTCGCGCCGCTCGTGAATCGAGGCGATAAGTTCCATCGAGTCGATGGCATCATCGCTCTTCTCTCCTAGTACCGAGCGTTCGATCGCAAGCACACTTTCCGCCGCTACGAGGGCGTCGGCTAGCTTGCCATTTGAATCCAGCTTCATGGTCTCGTCCCAAAGCCGATCGCGCTCCGTGAGCCGCTCGCGCTGCGCCGCGGTCAAGGTAGGGGGCTGTGCGGCCGATGTTCGATTTGCTTGAGTCTGAGCGGACGCGTTTTGGGCGACGTTCAGCGGCAGAAAGAGCGCGACCAGAAGCAAGACGCGGCTTTCCCAACAAACGTCCCAGTACCTTCGGATGCACGTCATCGTAATGAACCCCCATCGATCAGAGAGCCGAGGCGGTTAATCAGCCGCGTGCGGGAAGGCGACTCCCGAAAGGAAGGTCGTGTCATCTTGGAGCTTGCGCTGCAGGGTTCGTAGCGGGCTGAGTGCTGCCGACAGGTCGCTCTCCACTGGTGCACCGATCGACCGTGAAATCGGTGGTACCGCGGGTTCGACATCGTGCGACCGCAGACGGAGCATCACGCGGTCCGGCAACGGGGGTAATGGCCCCCCTGCTTTGAGGATCGCTTCGATTTCCCGGCGAGTGACCGGCTTGTCGCGGCGCACGCATACCAGGACAAACTCCGTCCCGGGCGGACCTTGCAATGGCACGACGCGTTTCACTCCCGAGGGAGGATACTTGAGCAAGTCCGCTGCTTCTCCCGGCACGACCTCGGGAGTCAGCTCGGTAACTCCCCCCTCCGAGTCGAACCAGAACATCGAGCGGTGCGTTGCGTGCGGAACTTTACAAGTCAGCCACAGCAGATCGCCATTGCGCAGAGGCAAGGCCTCGCGCAGCTCGGAGGGGCGACTTCCTGCTTCGATGTGAACCACCAAATCTTGGTCCGCCCCGAAGAGTGCGGGGGGCGATGGGACTCGCTGAGACCACGGCCGGAAGGCAAACAATGACAACAGCAAAACGATCGGGATAGCGCACAGGGCGAGAGTCGTTACTCGGCGAGGGGCTTTGGCCACACTGTCGAGCTGTTTGGCCAGCTCTTCCGCGTTCGCGTGGCGGTCCGCCGGCTCGGGTGACAGCGCCTTCAGGCAAATCCGCCGTAGCCGCCTCGAGGCAGCCGATGACTCGAGCGCCGCCACGTCGACGGCGCCACGCTGAGCGCGTTTCGAAGACCTCGGATCGGCTGCCGCCGCCGACTGGAGAACGACCTGTCAGAAGAAAATAGAGCAAGCCACCGAGCGCGTAGATGTCGGCCGCAGGGCCGACACGCTCCGTCTCGCCACGCGCCTGCTCTGGCGCCATGAACATAAGCGTCCCGCCGCTGGGGCCCGTGATGTCATCGGACCAGGCATGGCGCAGCCGGGCCAGGCCAAAATCAATCAGCCGCGGCCGGCCCTGGTCGTCGATGAGAACATTCCGCGGCTTGATGTCCTGGTGGACCACGCCGCGACTGTGGACGTACCCAACGGCCCGCGCAATCTCGGCCACCAGAGCCGCTGCTTGCCGCGGCGCGGGAAGGGCATTCCCAACGTGGCGCTCCAATGTCGCGCCGGCGACGTATTCCATCACCACATAAGGTCGTCCGTCATCATACACATCGAGGTCGACCACGCGAACCAGGTTGGGGTGGTCCAGCTCGGCCAGGACTCGGCCCTCGGCTGTCAATAACTTTCCGTCGGACCGCTCATTCGGCGCAGGCCGAGTGGCGAGCTTCAGCACGAGGTCTTTTCGCAAGCTCGGGTGGATGACGCGGAAGACCTGAGCTTGTCCTCCCGCGTCCAGCAGCGAAACGACAATATAACGACCGATTTGAGAGGGAAGGCCCGCTGATCCCGGCGCCAGCGAGTCCGGGTTTTGCGTCTGTGTGCTCACGTAGTCTGGGACGCGAGGGCCGGCGGTAGACGGCCCAATGTCCGCGAAAACGCCCTCAACTACATCGGCGCAGTCCGGAAACCGGTCCCGATAGTACTGGACAGCCGGCTTGACACCGCTGGCCTTGGTCAGTTCAAGCTCCAAGGCCAGAAGCTCGCGGAGCAGGGCCGATCGTGGTAGAGACAGATTCCGCGCCAGCAAATCCTCGATCCGAGGCCTCTCACCGCGCCGCCAATGCGCTTCGAAGCCGTCGCAGACTTGCAAGATTCTCTCAAAGTCTGCCACGGTCGGTTCGCCGTCGACTCCCGAATCGGCTCGGACCATCACGTTTGCTCCCATTTCAATCGGATCAATTTCAACTTGTTTGCCACCGTCCTCCGGGCGCAGCCCAAGCGATCTGCGATCTCGTCGTTGGTATATCCCTCTAGTTTCCAGGTTGCGATTCGGCGGAGGGAGTCGTCATCCAATACCTCGAGACGATTGCGGTACTCTTCGACCACAAGCGCCGCAAACTCGGGCGTCGGCTCCTCGCCGATGAACTGCTCGAATCTGAATTCCGAGGCGTCGTTGCGGCCGCCCGCCAGGTCGGCCTCGTTGCGCACGCGACCGCCCCCCCTCTTCTGACGGCGTTGCCGCTCGGCTTGATCCAGGGCCTTGCGGCCGGTGATCGTCACCAGCAGCCTCCAAAGATCATTACGGTCAGCGAGCTGGGGAAACCGGCCCTTCTGTACGCCTGCACAGAAGCTATCGAACGCGCTCAGCGCCGCATCCTCTTCATCCGCAACGGCACTCGTGGCGTGCACAGCGCGGAGCCTGGATCGCGCCAGCATCACCAGACGTTCAAAGTACCGGTACCAGAGCGGCTCGGCCGCACTGCGGCCGCCCGCCTTCAATTCTCCAAGCCATTGTGTCACAGAGCCCTGGTCGTCGTCGGCCATGCTGTGCCCCACTTCATCGATCGATACGGCTCTTAACATCAGACACTCACTTTCATCTCACCGCAAACTTTTTCCGGAGATTGGGGACTTTTCGCGACGGCCGTCACTTAACACGGTCTGCGGTAGCGAGAGGGAAGGCGTCTTTGCCAACCACTGAGTCAGCCGCGCGAGCTCATCGGCGGCGGCCCGGGAAAAAAAATCTGAACACGTTGCACGCCGCCACGGCCGTTGCGGATTTGAGAACCAGTGACGTTCGGCATGGTCGACGCAACTAATCCCTGGCTTACCAACGAGGAGATCTACGATGGGCATCGGGACCAAATTCGAGCATCGGGGACGGCGAGAGAACCGGCGTACCAATCGCTTTCAGCCTGAATACGAGCAAATGGATGCCCGAGTTTTGCTCTCCACATTCGGTGGTAGCGACCATCTAGGCGGCGCGACCATTAGCAGGATCAATCGCCAGGCGGTTGGCAGTCACGTTGTCCGCCACGATGCAAACCTCGTCACCTCCGCCCTGTCCGGAACGAGCCGAGCGAGTCACCAGAGCGATACGCTGAAAGTTGGGTCAGGCGGTGCTCCTTTCGCTCCGTCGTTCACGGCCACCGCCGATTCCCCGACGCAGATCGACCTGGCGTGGAAAAGTGTGGCTGGCGCCGGCGGCTACTATATCGCCGAATGGGTCAACGGCAGTTGGACGGGGATCGGCGGCGTGGGGGGCGGGAGCACCGGCTGCGCGGTCACCGGCTTGAGCCCCAATACCACTTACTACTTTGATGTGGCCGCTTTCAACGTGGCCGGTGCAACCTGGGGTGCGGTCGCCCATGGCGCCACTACGCCCGGCGCGCTCGCTCCTCCGGCCGCCGCCTCCTTCACGGCCACGGCCGCTTCCGGGACGGAGATCGACCTGGCCTGGAACCAAGTTGCCGGCGCCAGCGGCTACTATATTGCCGAATGGATCAACGGCAGCTGGACGGGGATCGGCGGCGAGGGGAGCGGCAGCACCGGCTGCGCTGTCACCGGCTTGAGGCCCAACACCACTTATTACTTTGATGTGGCCGCTTTCAACGCGGCCGGTGCGACCTGGGGTGCGGTTGCCCATGGCGCCACCACGGCCGCCGCGCTCGCTCCTCCGGCCGCTGCCTCTTTCACGGCCACGGCTGCTTCCGGGACGGAGATCGACCTGGCGTGGAACCAAGTTGCCGGCGCCAGCGGCTACTATATCGCCGAATGGGTCAACGGCAGTTGGACAGGGATCGGCAGCGTGGGGGGCGGGAGCACCGGATTTGCGGTCACCGGCTTGAGCCCGAATACTACTTACTATTTCGATGTGGCGGCTTTCAACGCGGCCGGCGCGACCTGGGGAAGTTCTCAGAGTATCGCCACGTCTCAAAACAACGTCGAGGTGAGCGAACCCACCGCCGACGGCGCCTACAGTCCGGTCAACGGCTCACTCTTCGGATCTAACGGACCTTCCTATCTCGACGTGGAGCAGGGAGTTTTAGGCGACTGCTGGCTGCTAGCGAGCTTGGCCGAGGTGGCGGCACGGGCGCCATCGGACATCGAGAACATGTTCACTTACGATGGCACCACTGTGGTAAACGGCGCGACAGTGGGGCTCTACACGGTCCGTTACTTCAATAACGCCGGCACGCCTCAATATGTCACCGTCGACACGGAATTACCCGCCGGCGGGACCATCTATGACCACCCCGCCAATGGCGTGCTGTGGGTGGCCCTCGCTGAGAAGGCTTACGCCGAGGCCAATGGCGCCGGTTTCGTGACTACAGACGATGTGGGCAGCGACTCATACGACGCCATGAACGAAGGTCAGGCAGACTGGGCGCTCCAGGCTATTACGGGGAAGCCGGCCAGCTACTTCAGCATTAACCCAAGCAACATCGCCGCTGCGTGGAACGCGGGTGAATTCATCGTGCTCGCCACGGTGACTCCTGCAAGTTCCTACATCGTGCCGGGACATGCCTACGCCTTGGTCGGCTACAATTCGTCGAATAGTCAGCCGTTCGAGGTGTACAACCCGTGGGGGATCACGTCTTCGGGGATGGCTCTGGGCAACTCGGCTTACTACGGGCAGTTCTATGCCAACGCAGACTTTCTCTCGCAGAACTTCGTCGGGCAGTACATCGGGACGGGGGCAGCGTCCGGGATCGATGATGGCGGCAATGGCCCGCAGGAAGGCGCCGAGCTGTTGCTCGCTTTGGACCCAAAGTCCCTTCGCCACAGTCACTGAGCAGATCGAATCATGTGAGCGGAAGGAA
>CAWKNT010000041.1:0-48464 GCA_963850935.1 uncultured Isosphaeraceae bacterium | reverse complement strand
TAGGCTACTCATACCAATTCCCGTCAAGCATGTGAACGGACAGATGCTGGCAGACATCGCGAGAACGACCAGCTTGTCTCGCCCGACGATTTACTCGATCATCGGCCAAGGGGCAAAGTAGGTCGATTAGGGACCAAGCCATGAAGTTGCCTCGCCTGCGATTAAGCTCGGTTATGCTCGGTCTCGTGCTCGTCGCGGTCAACCTCGCGTTGTTCGCACTTTGTTTGGTGATCCTGGTCCGGAAGACCTCGTACTGACATTGGGCGTCTTACCGATGGTGAGTGCCCTCGCTAGCGGCGTTTTCGTTGGGTTTGGGCGGCTCGGTAGTCGCCCGTTTATTCGCGGCTTCGATCAGTCCTCGCGCCGATCGAGTTTCGGTCCACGAATGCCTCTTCGCCCGCGAACTTCCCTCGGTCTATGCGGACCTTGATCGCAGACGCGTACGATTTGTCATCCAGAATTGTCACACGCGTGCCCGTGGGCAACTTAGTTGGGAAAATTTCAGCCACGCCATTGCGTCCTTTGTTCTCGATGCTGATCGACACCACACAGGGATATTCAGTACATCTTGCCGACGGCCAATCGCGGACCTCGCCGACGGGATGCGGCCATGCGCAATTTTCGTCAAACTTTTGAGATGAATCCGCGACGAGCCCCTCTTATAGGTTGGACGGGACGAGCGGGATACCATTGCGTCCGAGGGAGCCAATCGCATGGCGAGCGCAGCGTTCGGGACGGCCTTTCGGCACCTCCGCGACCTCTTCGGCGCCGGGACGGCCACCGGGCTGGGGGACGGGCAGCTCCTGGCCCGTTATTCCGCGTCGAAGGACGAGGTGGCCTTCGAGGCCCTGGTGGCCCGCCACGGGCCGATGGTCCTGGCCACCTGCCGGGCCGTGCTCAGAAGCGAGCACGACGTCGAGGACGCGTTTCAGACCACCTTCCTGGTCCTGGCCAGGAAGGCCCACTCGATCCGCGGCGGCGACGCCCTGGGCGGCTGGCTGCACCGCGTCGCCTACCGGGCGGCCGTCCAGGCCAGCGTGGAGGCGAAGACGGCGACGCCGGAAAGAGGCGGAGGCATCGGCGATGGCCCCCTTGGACGCGTCAGGTCGACGGTCGAGACCGACAACGACCTACGACCGATCCTGCACGAGGAGATCGACCGCCTGCCCGAAAGCCAGCGCCTGCCGGTCGTGCTCTGCGACCTCGAAGGGCTGACCTACGAGCAGGCGGCCGAGCAACTCGCTGGACCGTGCCGACGCTCCGCTGCCGGCTGGCCAAGGCCCGGCAGCGGCTCAAGGGCCGGCTGACGCGCCGGGGCTTCGCCGCCCCGGCCTTGATTCGCCGTGCCGCAGGAGGTCGCCAGGGCGGCGGTCCCGCCGGCGCTTCTGCGCTCGACGGTGCTCGCGGCGACCGGCGGTCCGACCTCGGCCGGCGCGGCGCTCCTGACCCACGCCATTCTGAGGGGAGATGCTGATGACCAAGATCAAGTTCGCCGCGACGGCCGCTCTGGCGCCCCTTGCCCTCGCCTCCGCCGGCGTCATCGCCGGCGGCAGGCGGCCCGAGGACTCCAAGCCCGCCATGAAGCCAAAGGCCAGCGTCCGCAGGCGGTCATCCGCGAGCAACGCAACGGCCGAGAAGCCGCTCGAGACGGTGGAAATCAAAGGGCGGGTCGTCGCCCCCGACGGCAGGCCGGTCGCCGGGGCCAGCGTGGCGGCGCTTACTTCAACGCGGACACCGATCCCGTGCCCATGGCGACCAGCGGGCCCGATGGCCGGTTCTCGATCCGCCTGCCCAAGCCCGACGACGACGCCGCTCTGGAAGGTTACCTGGCCATGTACCCCTGGCTCGTCGCGTCGGCCCCCGGATACGGGGTCGGCTGGTGCGAGCGGGTCCTGCGGCCCGACCGGCCCGCCGAGCAGGTGGTGACGCTCGTCGAGGAAGGGCCGCCGATTGAAGGGCGGATCGTCGACCTCGAGGGCCGGCCCGTCGTCGGCGCCAATGTCCAGGCCGCCGGATCTGGTACGACGAGAACGGAAACATCGCCGGCTGGATCGCCAAGGCTCGCAACGGCGCCGCCGGCAACCTCTGGCAAGGTCTTGCAAGCTTGTCGCTCGACGCGATCTCCTCGAAGCCGAAGCGCGAACATCGCGATCGAGCTGTCACGATCGCCGCCACGACCGGGTACCGACGGCCGGTTCAAGCTGACCGGGATCGGCCGCGACCGGATCGCCGATCTGATCGTCTCCGGTCCCGGGATCGCCACGACCGAGGTCTACGCCTTCAGCCGGCCCGAGCCGGAGATCCGCACCGTCGACCGGGGCATGATGCGGCGCCAGCCGTTCATCGTCCACGCCCCCCAATTCCAGCTCGCGCTGGCGCCGGCCGGCGGGTCGAAGGCGTGATCCGCGATAAGGACTCGGGCCAGCCGATCGCCGGCCTGGAACTCCAGGCGGCTGTCTTCGACGAGCACAGCCTGATCCCAGACCCTGGAATCGACGCTATCACCGATGCCGATGGAAGGTATCGCCTCGACGGGCTCTCCAAGGCCGCGGCCTATCGCCTGTTCATCAAGACCGCCAAGGGCCTCCCCTACACCAACGCGACCCTCAAGGTCCCGGCCGAGTCGCCCGGACTGGAGCCGATCACCTTCGACATCGCGATGAAGCGCGGGGTGTTCGTCCGCGGGAGGGTCGTCGACAAGGTGACGGGCCGGCCGATCAGAGGCTATGCCAATTATTACGCATTCGCCGATAACCCCAATGTCAGCGACTACGCCGGGTTCTCGGCAAGCAATATGCCGCGGTCGACGAGCAGGGCCGGTATGAGGTCGTTGCACTGCCCGGGCGAGGATCGATCGCCGTTCGCGATGACATGGACCATACCGGCCGCTCGGATACGAGAAGATCGCGGGCTATGACGCCAAGAGGTTCTTCAACACGCCCCAGTGACCGCCAATGCCATCGTCGCCGAGGTCGTCGTCGACCCCAAGGCCGAGTCGATGACGCTCGACCTCCAGGCCGACCCGGGCAAGTCAGTGGCGATCGAGGTTGTCGGGCCCGATGGCGCGCCGATCGGCGACACCAAGGTCAAGGGGTTGCACGAGCTGTTCCAGTCGAGCCCCATCCCGCAGCCGTCGTCGCGCTTCGAGGTCCACGCCCTCGACCCGTCCAGGCCGCGCCGGGTGGTCGTCATGCATGAAGGCCGCAAGCTGATCGGCACGGCACTCTTGAAAGGAGACCAGACCGGGCCGGTGACGATCAAGCTCGAGCCCTGGGGCTCGGTCGCCGGCCGGATCGTCGACGACGAGGGCCGCCCGCGCAAGGCGATGTTCATCGGCAGCCCGGACGGCTCAGAGAACAAGCACCCCGAGACCCATGACATCCTACCCGGGTCGGACTGGAACCAAGGCGTCCGCGTCGGCGACGACGGCCGGTTTCTGATCGAGGGCCTGGTTCCGGGCCTCAAGTATAGCGCGACCGCCCGAGCCGGGTTCGAGGCTTCCGGCGACCTGTTCGTGGACGTGACCGTCGCATCCGGCGAGGCCAAGGACCTGGGCGACCTCAAGGTCCAGCCCCCCAAGAAGACCGAGGAGTGATCCATGACCGCGTCACCAAACGGCCTCGGGCCCGGAAACCCTCTGGGCCCGCTACGAACCGACGGCCGAAGCCCCCTGGGACCTCCGCCGGGTCGTTCACCTGCACCGGCGGGCCGGGTTCGCCGCGACCTGGGCCGAGATCCAGCGCGATCTCAACGGACGGGCCCGAGGCCAGCATCGACCGGGTGCTCTGCCGGCACTTCACGGATCGGCGTCCGGGACGATTTCGAGTCGACCGCGAACCTGCTGGCCGACGCGGCCGTGGCCTCGGGCGACATCAACAGGCTCATGGCCTGGTGGATCTTCCGGATGCTTGGCTCGCCCGATCCCCTGGGCGAGCGGCTGACGCTTGATGTGGCACGACCATTTCGCGACCGCCCAGTCGAAGGTCGAAGACCTCGGCCTGATGCGCCGCCAGAACGAGACCTTCCGCCGCCTCGCCCGGGCTCCGTTCGGCGAGCTGCTCGACGCGTCGATCCGCGAGCCGGCTCTGTTGCTCTACCTCGACGCCCCGAGCAACCGCAAGGACCACCCCAACGAGAACCTCGCCCGCGAGCTGATGGAGCTGTTCACGCTCGGCATCGGCAACTTCACCGAGGCCGACGTCAAGGAAGCCGCCCGCGCCCTCACGGGCTGGACGGTCGACGACGGCGCGTTCCGCGAGGCCCCCTCGAAGCACGACGACGGCGAAAAGACTCTGCTCGGCCGCAAGGGACGCTGGACCGCGCCCGACCTGCTCTCGATCCTGCTCGACCGGCCCGCGACGGCCCGGAGGATCGCCCGGCAGGATCTGCGGCCTTTTCATGGGCGAAGGGGCGATCGACGAATCGAGCGATCAACGCCCTGGCCGACGAGCTGAGCGCCAGCCGGCTCGACATCGGCCGTTACGGTCGAGACGGTCCTCCGCTCCCGGGCGTTCTTCGCTCGGCCGAATCTCGGCTCGCGGGTGGTCGGGCCGGTCGAGTTCGTGATCGGGGCCTGCCGGGCGCTGGTCACTGGCGAGGCGATGCCCAGCACGCTGCTCCTGGCCGACTGGACCGACCGGCTCGGACAGGAGTTGTTCGAGCCCCCCAACGTCGGCGGCTGGCCCGGCGGCCGGGCGTGGCTGACCGCCGCGGTCGCTGGTCGGCCGGGCCAACTTCGCCGCGGCGCTGGTGAAGGCCGCCCCGTCGGCCTGCCGGCGCCGCTCGACGCCGGCTCGATCGCCGCCGATCAAGGGCTCGGACGAAGTCGGCGGCAGACATTCGGCAGGCAGCATCGGCCCTCTTGCTCGGGATCTCGTCCGGCGATCAGCGGAAGCTGGGACCGACGACTCGCCCGAGGCTGCCCGCAGGGTCCTGGCGACGGTGCTCGCCTCGCCCGAGGCTCAGATCGGCTGACTTCATCTTTCAGTATTTCCATACCAGGGAGAGTGGCCAGAAGCCAACTCCATGACCCGAGGGAACCGCGACCATGAACCCGACCACCCGCCGCGATCTGTTTCGAACGCTGCCGCTGATCTCGCTCGCCCCGACCGTGCCCGGCTTCATCGCCAAGCTTGCCCGGGCCGCGACGCCGGAGCGGGATGGGCGCATCCTCGTCGTGATTCAGCTCGATGGCGGCAACGACGGCCTCAACACGGTCGTTCCGTTCGGGGACGAGGCGTATGCCAGGAACCGCAAGACCTTGAAGCTGGCGAATGACCGGCTGATCAAGATTTCCGACGGCATCGGCCTGCACCCGGCGATGGGCGCAGGCGGGCAAGCTCCTCGAATCGGGCCGGCTGGGGATCGTGCCGGGCGTCGGCTATCCCAACCCGAACCGGTCGCATTTCGCCAGCATGGCGATCTGGCAGACCGCCCGCCTCGACGAGGAAGAGCACGGCGGCCCCGGCTGGCTGGGCCGGGGGCTCGACTCGACGCCGGGGGCTCGTTCGACGTTCGTCGGTGCCGGAGTCGATCCCCGTCGCGATCCGAGGCCGTCGCCGGGCCGGCATCGAGCCTGGAGCGGATCGAGGACCTGACGCTCGACCCGGCCGTCGCCCGCCCAGAGATCTCGAGCTGGCGGCGACGACCTCGCGGGCTTTGTTCGCCGGAGCACCCTCGATGCCTACGCCTCGAGCGACCGGCTGGCCGAGCTGGCCAGGGACCGGTCTTCGTCGGCCCGC
Source organism: uncultured Isosphaeraceae bacterium (assembly GCA_963850935.1). GTDB lineage: Bacteria > Planctomycetota > Planctomycetia > Isosphaerales > Isosphaeraceae > CAWFRS01. The sequence continues at coordinate 42,723 of CAWKNT010000041.1, read as the reverse complement.
TACCCCGACACCGACCCTGGCGAACCGCCTGAAACTGGTCGCCCGGCTGATCAAGGGGGGCTACGACTCGCGGGTCTTCTACACGTCGCAGAGCGGGCTACGACACGCATTCGCAGCAGTCGGGCACCCATTTCGAGCTGCTCGAGCGAGCTCTCGGGCGCACTCAAGGCGTTTCTCGACGACCTGGCCGAGTCGAAGCTGGCCGACCGCGTTCTGGTGCTCTGCTTCAGCGAGTTCGGCCGCCGGGTTCGCGAAAACGCATCGGCCGGAACCGATCACGGCGCTGCCGGCCCGGTGTTCCTGGCCGGGCCGGCAGTCAAGCCTGGCCTGCTGGGCGCCTATCCCAGCCTGACCGACCTCGATGACGGCGACCTCAAGCCGCTTGTCGACTTCCGCCGGATCTATGCCACGATCCTCGATCGCTGGCTCGGCCTCCCTTCCGAGACGGCGCTTGGCGGGTCGTTCGAGCAGTTTCCATTTCTGCACGTATGATTCCCGAGGACGTCTATACCAGCAGATCGGGTGCGTCAGCTTGTGAGGAATGGGTGGTCGAGGCCGGCAACGCCGGCTCCCGTTGCTAGCGTTTATTCTCGGATCGACATGCCCTGAAGTTCCTCCGCCGCTCGACCTCGACGATTTGCTCGAGCAGGTCAATGAGCGTAGGGAAACGGATCGAATCGGAGCCAGGGAATCTATCGGTTCAGAATGTGAAAACGACGGGCTCAGCGTCTTCTTCGGCGTCGAGGACGATTTTGACAACCGGGTCGACGGGCTCTGGGATCTCTGTCGTCGGTGCGCTGTCAATTCTCCCGTGCGACGGGTAAGTTGGTTGACGATCGATCGCGGCGAGGAAGTCGAGATGGCGCACTGGGCTATGCGCGAGAGTCGAGATGGATCCACTCAATCCGCTGATCGCATTTTGCGCATTGCTGCCGATCCTGTACGTCTCGGCGTTCGCCCATGAGCTCGGGCACGCGGTCATGGCTCACTCGGTCGGGTTTGCCGTCACCTCCTTTGGCATGGGGGTGGGACGCGCATTTGCGGTCTTTTCACTCGGTCTGACGCGGATCTACTTTTGCGGCACGAAGCCGCTGCAAGGCATCACGTTCAGCGTACCGCCCAAGCTCATTCCGCCGCGCCGGCGAATGGTCCCCTATCTGGCCGGGGGAGTCATTGCCAACACGTTATTCGCCCTGCTGGCGTTGACCCTGTATCGTTCGCTTCCATGGGGAAAGAGCGTATGGCTCGCCGCCTGCGTCGTCAACGCGATCCTGGCAGCCACCAACCTCGTACCCTTTCAGATCCGCATCGGCAAGGCCACCGTGACGAGCGACGGCGGGCAAATCCTCAGCGTTCTGCGCAATCGCGTCGTCAGCGTCCCTGCGCCGCAGGTCATCCAGGCGCTCAAGACCTTCCGGGAATTCTGGCAATCGATCCGCAATCATACGATGTTGCGCCTTTACGTGTTGGGCTCTGCCGCGGCGCACGCGGAAATGGCCGACTTCACACTGTGCGAAGCAATACTTTCCGAGCTGGACTCGCTGGATCCGAGCGAGCTCCCGACCTTGCAGGCCCGTGAAGTAATGGTTCGTGGCGTGGTTCAGGGCGGAGTCGGCCGGCTCGAAGAGGCTGAGCGGTTTCTGCTTGCGGCCGATGCCCTGTTCGAAGCGACCGGCGACGATGGCGGCCAGCTCTTCACCGCGATGCATCGCTTGTGGCTTCGGATTTCGCGGCGTGATTTGCCGGGCGCGATCGACGACTTGAGGACACTCGATTCTCATCGTCTTTTTCAGCGAAGTTCCTGGATTCAAGCCATCGTCCACGCCTTTTGCGTGCAGGCGCACGCCGCCGTGCCGAACGCGGCGGGCGCAGAGCAGGCACTCGTCTCGTACGAAAGGATCCGCAGGCGACAACCGTCGGCCTGGCGCGATCTTCAGGTCTACCGTGCCGTGGCCGGACTGCGCCCAGAATGACGACTGGGCGCAAGCGGAAGACGCTTATCGCAGGGCCGTCGAAGCCATGGACGAGCTCGCCCGCTCATGGCCCGACGCAGAAGGTCTCCGAGGGTTCCTGGAGCGGCAAGTGCCCTTTCTCGACCAGGTGCGCCGGTGTTACGACCAGCTGAACCGGGCCGACGACGCCGAGCGGCTCATTGCTCCTATCGCATCCGTGGGACAGATCGAGCAGCGGCTCGACGATGAACGCCAGCGCCGACTTCGTCGGCTGGGCCGCGTGGGCCGGTGGATCTTGCTCGCCGACGTCTGTTGCACGATCGGCCTGATCCTGTCGCAGACATTTGTGAGATTGGCACCATCGCACCCATTAGCCGTCGGCGAAATATTGTTCGTACTTTGCACGATCGTCGCGATCGTTTTTTCTGTGCTCTACTGGCTGGTCGGCTTGATTGTGCCGCGTTTGCGCTCGAGCGGCAGTCTCGTTTCATTCATCCTGGCGAGTTTCCCGTGGCTGGCGCTGATCACCGGTCTCCTGTCGACTCTGGGAACGAACTAGAGCGGGGCTGGTGACAGGTGGGTGCCTCGCAGCCGTCGCTCACCTCGCCGACGATCTCGGGCCGCGACCGGATCCGGGGCATGGGCGAGGTCTCGACCAGATTGACTACCAATGAGGAACACAGCTCGGTCGAGACTTGCGATCGCCCCGACGCCTGGCTCTGTGAACTGACATTGCGAGAAACGGCAACCGAGTCCGTGACCACAACGGCCGTCAGTGCCACATCCACGCTCGAATTGGCATCACCAGCCGGGCCAATTGCGACGGCCGTCGCCGACACTGTCTCCGGCGTCCAGACGTCCGCCGATTCCGGAACAATCTCTGGCGTCGCCGCCCCGGTCGAAGCTTTGCCGCGTCTGCATGTGAGGGCGTCCGACCAGGGGTTCCTGCCAATCCACATCGATCATTATTTCATGCTGCTCGATTGGACTGCGCGCGGACAAACGCGGGGCGATTCCAGAGCACCTGGCCCCAATCGTAAAACAACTGGGCCTCAATCCATCGAATTGGGTTGAAACGGTGCATGGCTTCGGTCGGCTGTCCAAGCAGGCGGCGGAGAGGCCGAGCTTGCTGGTCGATGCCGCGGCACGCTGCTCGAGGCGCTGGTTCCAGGGCAAGAAAGCGGCCCGAATGGCCTTTCTGTAGGCCACCTGCTCTCGACGCAGAGACATCAATAGACATCTCCATGACGCTTTCGCTTGAAGAACTGAGCGGCCGCCTGGCGCGCCGAACCAGCGGCCCGGGATCGCGCTGACGGTGCGAAGCGTTCAATTTATCCCGTCAAGTAATCACGCACACGCGACGATCGTCTCGATGAGCTCGGTCTCGGACCGCCGCGCGGCTTCGAGAGTCAATTTCCTGGCAAATTGCTCCGAGCGATCATCTGATGGGCGTCTGAAGTCCTTGGTGGGTGTCTGAAGTCCCGGGTCAACGTCCGTGCGTTTAGCCGAAACCTTTCCACACCGGTTGCATTCAACTTCGTTCGCCACTGAATGCTGCTCCCTCCGGCGCGTTGATCATAGCCTCTAATTCGGCCAAAACCGCCATCAGATCATCGAACCCATATGATTCCCCGAAAATCATGTTCTCCTGCATTGCGCGATAGTCGGCCCGCAGGCTTGTAAGACGTCCCGTGGGCGGGATCAGCCGGAAGGTACCCGGCTTTGCCAAGGGATAATTCGCCCAGCCTGAGGCGAAGAAGAGGCTTTTGTGCGCGACCACGCTGCCCAGGAGCTTGGAATCCGCAAGTGCCTTTGGTCCGAACGTGCTCTGATACAGCCTCGCGACATCGTAATAATGGCGGGACATCCGTTCTCCGAGGGATTTCTGCAGTGGCTTGTGCGCCAAGGCATGCAGAAGCGTCGCCTTCTCCCAGAACGTCCGCTCCGCGCTCAGCGCATTGACGCGGCATGCTGGCGCTTTGAACTGTTCCGGCATGACTTCCGCCGCATATTGCCGGATCTCGTGCTCTTCCGCCGGCCAATGATCGGAGCGCGCCAAACTCCAGCCGAACGACCCGCGGGATATACGAACTTGGACCTTCCTGCCCGCCTGAGCCGATACCCGCCGGGTATTTGAAATAGATCGTCTGCGGGTCGTCGGCGTCCGCTTCGAGGCTCCAGTCCGCAACGCCGTCGGGCGGACCGAGCACGGATTCAATGCTTTCCTCGAGCTCCGGCCCAAGCTCGCTTGCGACCTTCGCCCGACAAAGCGCCACGATTTCCTCAACCAGCGCTTTTGCCTTTTTCCCAGATGTCGCCGCGTACGGGTCGTATTCGCCGACGAAACCCAGGTCTTCGCGGTTGAGCGATAGGTCGATGTCCTCTGAAAACCGCTCGATAACGCCATACACCTTCGAGAGGGACGTTCCCCCCTTGAAAATCAGGCGGGCGGGGGATCTATCCAGGGTAAAGAGCTGCTTCAGCGTCCAGCAGACCCAGAAATCTTTCTCGATGACCGCGGCGCTGATATTACCGCGCTCGGCCGCCACCTCCGTGAACAGGTCGCGCCGATCGCCGGGATTTCGCCTGGCCACGTCATCCATTACCCACTTCCACCTCGTCTTCTCGAACCACCCGCTGCACGGCGTCCGACACCCAGTCGACCGTGTAGCGGCTCTGCCGGAGGAGTTTTTTCTTGTCCTTGGCACTCAGCGTCGCGGCAAGCGCCTCACCACATCGTCAGTGATACCATCCTTTCCGATGAAGTAAAGGGCCTGAAAGACAGGGTTTACGACTTTATCACGCGTTCTCACTCCTTTCGGAGTAACCCGCTTCAACGTAAACTTCTGTTTACCAACAGTGAACTGCCCCGTCGCAGCGTCCGTCAGATACACATTCTTCCCCGGAACCTGAGTCGACAGCCCGAGCGCATTCGCCGCTGACGCCCCCGACCGCTGGAGATTACTGCCACGGCGACGGGCGACCGCCTGCGCCACGCGATCCATGTCCGGGCTTAACACCACATCCAGACTGGCATTACGCCGAGGATAATCATAGAGCCCGCGGCCAATCCTGCGCACTAAGCCCTCCTTCGCGAGGCGCCCGAGCGCCTGATCGACGCCCGGGCGGCTTCCCAGGTCCAGGAAATCCTTGGCCACGTAGACCTGGCCGCGTCCCCGCGCGTATGCGCCCGATAATCTTGTCGTTCAGGCTCTTCATCGGTACCTCGAAACCATCGTCTATGAAGAGTATACCCGTTCTTTTGCAAAAAGTCATTACAAAGCATTGAACGCCGCCGGATGATTTTTATCGTGCTAACAGCAAGATAAATATAGTGATACTCCATTCAATCCATCTAAGTTTGTCAGAAGATATGCCATAACTTCTGACACAAGCACGGAAACGAGCGGCCTTGGCCGCAACCAAACCGAGGGCTGGCGAAGGCACAGCGGCGGCCGCTTCGCGGCGATGGTAGGCAAGCCCAGCAATCAGCCCGACGGGCCGTTGGCCGAAATCGATCATAGCGACAGCCGAGAGAGGACGTTGGTTCGCCGCGCGAACCATTACGATAGGAGCGCTGTGCTCGATTTACCAAGGGAAACTGCGATGCGGCTGCCTCGAATGACAGTCAGGCGCTGGATGCTGCTGGCGGCGGTGATCGCTGCGATCTTAGCAGTTCAGCAATGCGTGGAGCGACGCGCGTATTACTTGGGCAGAGCCCAAAGCTATCGACGTCACGAACATTTTTACGGGCTTCGCCGGAACCAAAAAATACAGTCCGGCCAGAATGCAGGCAAATGGATATTCAATCCAGACTACTTCACCGCGGACGGCGACTTAAAAGAGGAATACGTCCCAAAATTCAAGAAGTCACACAATCACTTCCTGGCGCTCATACGAAAGTATCGTTACGCCGCTGATCATCCCTGGATACACGTTGGGCCAGACCCTCCAGAACCAAAATGGGACAACCCATAGTGCCGGTCGCACTTACCCCCTATCCGCCTGGGTGGCAAGAATCGACCGCACCCTCCCCGTCCCGGCTTCATGACTGGGATCAAACGAGTCCCAAGGTTGCCGCGAAGGCATCCAAGGTACTGCAAAAGCCCGCGTCGTCTTCAAACGCAAAATCGGCTGCCGGGTCCGCCCTGTCGCAAGCGCCGCCCCGGAAGCCGAAGTAACTGGAAACCTGACCGGGCGATACCGGCCACTGCGCAGGTCGCCACCGCCCGGGCAGGCATACCCGCCGCAGGCGAGCCTACCGCAATAAGGCCGTCTCAGTGTTCAACAAAGTTTACCGTTTTCGCAGATTCCACCACTTACTCGAAACTACGGCTCGTGTCATCGAACAGCCCGGGCTTTCAGACAGCCAAGTTTCTCGTCAGACGAGGAGGTTTAGCAGCCGCCGCGTGGGTGGTCTTTTTTCATAGGCTACTTGACACAGAAGAGCGATTTGATACTTTTGTCCATTACTGTCGTTGTGGACATGACGAAGGCCGCGAACGCTCGCCGCTGTTGCAGGAGTCTCATTGGTGCCCACCTACGCCCGGGGCCAGATCGTCGTCGAAGACCAGGTCGGCGTTTATCACTGTATTGCTCGCTTCGTCCGGCGGGCCTTCCTCTGTGGTGTCGACCCCTACACTGGGCAGGACTTCAGTCACCGCAAAGACTGGATTCTCGATCGGATGCGTCAGTTAGCAGGGCTCTTCGCCATCGAGGTTTGTGGTTATTCCGTGATGAGCAATCACCTTCATCTCGTGCTCCGCAATCGACCGGACGTCGCCGAGCAGTGGTCCGACGACGAGATCGCCCTGCGTGGCCAAGGGTTTTCCCGCCCCGTGACGATGCCACGGGCGAGCCCGTCGAGCCCGCCGGGCTCAACCTGGCCATGCTCACGGCAAACCCCCAACGGCTGCTGGAACTGCGAAAGCGTCTCAGCAACTTGTCATGGTTCATGAGATGTTTGTGCTAGAAAATCGAATTGGGTTGAAACGGTGCATGGCTTCGGTCGGCTATTCAAGCAGGCGGCGGGGAGGTCGAGCTTGCTTGTCGATGCCGCGGCACGCTGCTCGAGGCGCTGGTTCCAGGGCAAGGAGGCGGCCCGAATGGCCTTTCTCTAGGCCACCGGTTCCCGACGCCGAGACATCTACAGACATCTCCATGACGACTTGGCTTGAAGAGCTGAGCGGCCGCCCGGCGCGCCCCACCCGCGGTCCGGGGTCTCGTTGACGGGGCGAATCGTTCAATTTCTCCCGTCAAGTGATCACGCACACGCGACGATCGTCTCGATGAGCTCGGTCTCGGACCGCCGCGCGGCTTCGAGAGCCGATGTCTCGCCAATTGCTCCGACCGATAATTTGATGGGTGTCTGAATTCCCGCATCCATTATTTCAGCCAAATCGTAAGGGGTAGAAGTGGATTCGGGGCGCATCGAAGGCGCAAGTGAACTTCGATTTGTCTTAACTTGCTTGCGCGAACCCACTTTGTGGCGACGCGGTTGCGGTCTAATAATCCGCAGGTCATGGGTTCGAGTCCCGTCCCCGGTACTGAGTTTCCGCAGTCAACTCGCGCAAGGTCCCACACCCTGACGATGGAGTCGTCGGCTCCCGAGACCAGGTACCTGGCATCCGGCGTGAACGCCAAGCAATACTGGCCGCTTGCGCAGCAGGGTTCGTGTGCTGCCACTGGCGACGTCACGGAGCCGGACGATCTGACCGTGTGTCACCTCGATCAGCATTTGTCCGTTGCTGGAGAAGGCAACTTGTAAGACGTTTTCGTCTTCGTTTTGAAACATCGCACTCTCCTGGCTGGTCGCAACATTCCAGAGTCTGGTACCACGGGTCATGCTCCCAGCCGCCAGCATCAATCCGTCGGGTGAAAAGGCGACTCCCAAAATCGAATGGTTTTCCAGGTTCGATCCCATCAATTCTTGACATTTGCCATTCGCGAGATCCCACAACCTCACCATTCCATTGGTGTATCCCGATGCCAGAGCCTGTCCGCCGGGCGCGAATCGGAGAGCACTGACCATACCGTAGCGACCAAGCAAGGCGGACCTCGTCCTTCTCGTCTCAACATCCCAGATTATGATCGATTCCGCCCCCGGATGCCAGGGTTCGCCCGTCGGGAGAGAACGCGAGGCACTGGAACTGATTTGGGTGTCCATGAAACGTCGCCCGTTTCGCTCCGGTGGCCACGTTCCAGAGAACAACCTTGTCGCCATCGTAGCCGGCCGCCAAGGTCGCGCCGTCGGGCGAAAAAGCTAGGCATTGCACTCGCAATGGGAGATCGCTGGAGAGCTCGCTCAAAGCCCCTTTGCCGACCTCCCAGATGACCACGGCTCTGTCATTTCCCCCGGTGGCCAACCTCTGGCCTTCAGAAGTGATCGCCAGTGCCCATATTCCTTGCGAATGGCCGGTGGCGTGTGACCAACACGGTGCTGTTTGGTCTCGCTGCTCCGGCTCAATAGTTAAAACCGCCAGGATTGCGATAGAGGCGGCCAGCAGGCTCGCACAAGGCCAGTTGAGCAAAGGCAGTCGCACGGACCGGCCGGCGCACCGCGGCAACGGATCTCGGTCGCATGTGGTAAGCATGTCGAAAGTGGCCACGAAACTTCTCCGCATCGAGTTATCCCCAGGACTTGAGTCAAAGAAACGCGGTTGCGCCGGTCGTGCATTGACCCGGCATGCGTCGGTCGCAGAACATTGGCGGTCAGAATGCGCGCACACCGATCCAGACTGCTCTCGCCGAGAACCAACCGCTCCCGGAACATGCCAACGTCACCGCAAGGAGACGGCACTCCGGGGATCCGCTCGCCTAAACGTCCGTGTGTCGATCCGCACTAGCTTGGGTTTCTCCATGCAGAGATTGCGATCGCTATTGCCGGTTGGAGCTGAAGAGCAGATATCGGCCGTCGGGGGAGAACGAGAGAAACCCGATCCCTTCGTCCTGTCCCTTGGCCTCCACCTGTTTCGCGCGACGCGACTTGCCGCGCTCCACGGAATAGAGCGTTCTCTTTTTCGGCTCGACGCCGATGAAGAGGCAACGACCCGTTTCGGGCCGGTAAACCGGGCAGCGCGGAGTGACGTCGAGTTCCTCGCCTCGCTGCCACAGGACGTCGATAATCTTCGCCTCGGTCGGGTTACTCACGTCGAGCAATGCGATAATGTCGCCTCCTTCCCTGGTGCTGAGGGCCGAGACCAGCGTGCCGGAGCCGGCCCAGCTCGGCGACTTGAGGATGCGGTACCCCGGAACGTCCAGCTTTCCCCCGGTCATTTTCTGTAAGTTCATCACGGTGGCCTCGGGAAAATCCTCGAAGCTGTTGATCAGGAATTCGCGGCCGTCGGCTGACCAGTATGGGGCCCCGTATTCGCCCGCCCGGCGTCGTTGCGAGCCGTCTGCCTCCATAACCCACACGCCAGATTCGGCCCCTGCCCGGCGCCGGGATTGAGCAGGAAGGCGATCTTCTGGTCGTCGGGCGAAAAGGTCGGGCAATTGCCGGGACCGAGGTCCAAGAAAGTCGGCCGCCCGTCTCGGACCTCGATCGTCATCACGTGCGTCCGATTCCAGTCTCTCCCCGGCGAGGCGTCGAAGACAATCCGGCTGCCGTTGTGCGACCAACTGGGGCATCCACTCGAAGTGAGACCCGGAACCGGTTCCTCGGCGATCAGGGTCGTCCCGCCTGCGACGAGGTCCAGCATGTACACCCGGTCCCGGTCAGCCGGACTTCGCGGCGGTTGGTACCGCTTGAGCACGACGGCGAACTGGCTGACGGCGTCGGCGGTTTGCTGCTTGAGCACGCCGGCAAACTCAGCGACCGCTTTCGTCGCGGCGACCGTCCGCGGGTCGACGCTCTGCGCCTGCCGCTTGGCCCGGATGTCTTTCAAGTCTTTCCGCATCTCAGTATTCGGCAGGGCCGTCTGGTCCAGGTCGCTATCGACCTCATGCATCAAGCGACTCAGTGCGGTGTCACTTTGGCCGCCTTCGGGCACGGCCGTGGCGGGCTTTTGCCTGCCCCTCGGGCCGTCGGATTGCACCAAATCAAGATTTGCGCACCGCCCGCGCCACGGCACATACCAGGGCCGCCGCGCCGAAAACATTTAGCTTGAAGATCGTCATGGCGTGAAGCACCCCCCTAGCGAGTGGGATCGCCGGTATGGAGGCCAATGCGACCTCGGGTGCTCGTCGTGCGGCGAAGCCCAATGACGCCCGGACCGTCGCATCGAGCAGCTCGGGGCAGAGCCGCCGACGCGGGCGGCGTCAGCCCCGTAGCCAGTGACGCGGCGGACAACGCCACGCCCCGTCGGAGCAGGCTCCCGCGCAACCTCGCGCGCCCGTGAGAGCCGGGAGAAGACGGTTCCCGGAGGGCAACCAAGCCGCACTGCGGCCTGCTCGGAGGTCAATCCCTCCAGGTAGCAAAGTACAACCGGCTCCCGGTACCGCCGCGGCAAACGGACGATCTCTTCGTGGAGTTCCGGACAGGGATCGGATCGGACGGACTCGCCCGCGCAGTCTTTTTGTTTCAGCGTTGCCCATTGTCGCTCATGCCCCCTCCGCCGCGCCTCGTTTTCCTTGGCCCGCATCGCAACCCGGAGAGCGACCCCATGCAGCCAACTCGCCAGGGATTCGGCGTTTTGCACCGAGGCCGCCCGGCGGGCCATGACCAGGAACGTGGCCTGAAACGCATCTTGGGCGTCGTGCGGATTGCTGAGAACCCGCCGGCAAACGCTGAGCACCATCGGTCCATGCCGCTCCACGATCGCCGAGAACGCCGCCTGATCGGACCCGTTGGGCCCTGTCCGAAACGATTGCAGGAGTTGGCTATCCGACAGGTCGCCGACGACACCGAATCGAAAAATCGTACCCAGTTGAGTCAGATCGCCCGCAATTGCCGGTCTGCCCGCCATCAATGCCGTCTCCTATTGAGATCCTCAGGTATAGTGCGACATGGGTGAGTGCCTCTTCCATTTTTCTTTAATTGAAGACAAATTTCTCTGGGAATTGCCAGGCCGCCATTGCCTTGCAGACCGCCCGACCGGGCTCAATTCACGGTAGATCTGCATACCCAGACCGCAAAGCAGGCGCAAGCGGCGACCAGGATCAACGGCGTGCGAAGTCGAATGCTTCGACGTTCTTTGAACATCACCGATTCACATCCACCGACGATCCCCGAGCAATCGTTCCGTCGCAACGACAACAAACACCTTAGCTTATATTACAATTGTCGTGGCTAGGTGTGATGTGGGACGGGGACCCGAACGGCTATTGCGGAAGAGCCGGTCGGGCTTTCAGACAGCCAAGTTTCTCGGGCTTTTGGACAGCCAAGTTTCTCGGGCTTTCAGACAGCCAAGTTTCTCGTGCGACCAGGAGGTTAAGGAGTACCAAGTGGGTGGTCTTCTTTCGTAGGTACTTGACAAGGAAGAGCGATTTGATACTTTTGTCCATTACTGTCGTTGTGGACATGACGAAGGCCGCGAACGCTCGCCGCTGTTGCAGGAGTCTCATTGATGCCCACCTACGCCCGGGGCCAGATCGTCGTCGAAGACCAGGTCGGCGTATATCACTGTATTGCTCGCTGCGTCCGGCGGGCCTTCCTCTGTGGTGTCGACCCCTACACTGGGCAGGATTTCAGTCACCGCGAAGACTGGGTTCTCGATCGGATGCGTCAGGCAGCAGGGCTCTTCGCCATCGAGGTTTGTGGATATTCCGTGATGAGCAATCACCTTCATCTCCTGCTCCGCAATCGACCGGACGTCGCCGAGCAGTGGTCCGACGACGAGATCGCCCTGCGATGGCGAAGGGTTTTCCCGCCCCGTGACGATGCCACGGGCGAGCCCGTCGAGCCCACCGAGCTCGACCTGGCCATGCTCACGGCAAACCCAGAACGGCTGCTGGAACTGCGCAAGCGCCTCAGCAACTTGTCATGGTTCATGAGACGTTTGTGCGAGAAAATCGAATTGGGTGGAAACGGTGCGTGGCGTCGGTCGGCTGTTCAAGCAGGCGGCGGGGAGATCGAGCTCGCTTGTCGATGCCGCGGCACGCTCCTCGAGGCGCTGGTTCCAGGGTAAGGAGGCGGCCCGAATGGCCTTTCTCTAGGCCACCGTTTCCCGACGCCGAGACATCAACAGACATCTCCATGACGACTTGGCTTGAAGAGCTGAGCCCCCTGGCGCGCCCAACCACCGGCCCGGGGTCGCGTTGACGGGGCGAATCGTTCAACTTCTCCCGTCAAGTGATCACGCACACGCGACGATCGTCCCGATGAACTCGGTCCTCGGTCGCGGCGCGGCTTCGAGAGCCGACCTCCCGGCCAATTGCTCCGACCGATACTTTGATGGGTGTCTGAATTCCCCATCGAGCACGCCCAGCAGATCGCCAAGCACGAATCGCCCAAAACAACCAAGCTTTATGACCGCACATCAGATCAGATCGACCTGGACGAGATTGAGAAGATTCAGGTTTGAGCGGCAACGGTTTGGCTTCAGCCAGCAACATTCTGGATTGAACCTTTCTGCGGCTTTGGGCACGCCCCCCAAATTGGTTCACTTGGCATAATTTGAATATTCCCCCGTCCCGTCGGGAAAACTAATTTCCCAAATCTCATAGCCGGTAAAATTCAAAATCTGACATTTGATGTTGTTAGTGAACCGCAAAAGAAGATCACCTGTTTCTTTGTCGTGCTGGGCGTCGGTTATAAGCTGGCCCTGCAAATCTTTTGTCAATAACTCTACCGCGTCAATCGGTGCTGGAAGCCCATACTGTTGCTTGTGATCGAAGCTGCTGATGGATGCCCTTCCGCCTTTTATTACACGCCAGTAGTCAGCCCGTAGTTTGGTCCCGTCCGAGAAAACTATCAGGACAGATTCCTCGTTATTTTCTGGTGCATAGATATTACTCTCGGTGACCTGGGCGGAGCACCCTTTGAGCTTTTGCAAGCTCTGTTCGAGGCTATTAGGCATGGAAAACTCACAATTCTTAACCGTGCTTGACTGGCTCCGTAACCTAACTCGCTGCCAAGGGGAAACAAAAGTGGATTATTTCCCCCTAGCTCCCAAAAGCAGAAGCGAAGGCTTGCGTGGACTTTCTCGTGGTCGGGGAAGATCCTCGACGGTGACACCATACGCCACAACCGTTAGCATGGGCAGGGTCGGCCGCCGTCCTCCGCTCCACCAAAGACAAGCTGCCTATCGCAACTCCAGACCGCAGGGCAATAATGAACAAATCATTGTGCCGCAAATTTACTATAGTGGATGCCATGATCCTGGTTGCGTCAACAGCCCCGGCTTTCACCGCCTGGCGTTCGCGGTGGCCTCTTGGCGTCAGCCGCCAGTGGATATACGCCGAGTCTCGAAAATCACTTAATGAACTTCTACTTTTAGTGAATTTAGATATTTATTGCTTATCGATTTTTATAGCATGTTTGACGGTTGCTTGTTTAGTCCTATGGCTAAGACAACCTCGTCCCAGCCTTCGAGAATTGGCACGGCGTCCGGGGATGGTCGCCTGCACTGCTGCAGTGATCGTGTTGGCCATCAGGCTGATCAATTTTGGCTGCGTGATCGGCATCCGTACCGTCGATGGCATCTATCCCGTGCGAGGTCTATCTATGATGGATTTCAACGTAATCGAATTCCGGGGACTCCCTTCAGAGATGGGCTGTGCAGTGGCGGCTTCATGGGTCATCCAGCGGATCAGTGAAAGATGGCATTGTGAGCCGAGTTGGCTCGACCGCACCGGGCGAATTTTGGGAGTTTTTTGGGTCGGGACTATCCCGTTTTCTTGGTTCACAACCAGCTGGAATTGATCGTCTAAAGGAGGCGAGGAGGAGGCGAGGACGGAGGCGAGGACAGGCAATGCAGCGCGAAGCCCGATTTCACGGAGGCCAATAGATGATGGATCGATCGAGTGATTAGGCAACGACTTGCGCCATCTGCTTGGTCGCCGATCCGACCGACAACGCTGCCATGTTCGTGCCCGCGGTGCATGCCCTTCGTCTGTTCATCCACTTTTCGGCTGAACGATAGTAGAGCGACGAATCTGTCGACTCGCCATGGTTGTGTATTGGGTAACACGCTAGGTGCTATCGACATTCATTTGTTCGTTGTCATTTCCCGTTTCCCGCTGCGCCCTGCGTCGAATTGGGGCGAGAGAGCAGCCCCGTCCGGCTTTGAGTCTTCGATGCCCCAGTTCAGGCCGCCAAGTCGAGATCGATCATTGACAGACTCACATGGTTCCTATTCGGTTGGGGGAATTCTGAACCAAGTCCGGGAAGTTAATGGTCAGTCGCGCCAGGCACATCGGACTCCGTGCATCGCGACCTTGCCGGGCTCCCGGCAACGTCGTTGCAGCTAAGGGCTACGTCGAATATGATTCCGCTGTCTCCGCCGCGCAGGAACATGTAAGCGATGCCTCGCGATGATTCGAGGGCGCCATGCGAGCCGAAGCGAACCGCATTTACGACGTTTTTCTGAGCTACTCCTCGAAGGACAAGACTTGGGCCGACGCCGCGTGTGCCGTTCTCGAGCACCATCGCGTCCGCTGCTGGATCGCTCCGCGAGACATCATCCCTGGTGACGAATGGGGCGCCGCAATCATCAAAGCGCTCAGCGCGAGTCAGATGATGGTGCTGATTTTCTCAGGTCACGCCAACGCCTCGCCGCAGGTTCGTCGCGAGGTCGAGCGCGCGATCAGCCAGGGGATGATTGTGTTGCCCGTCAGAGTCGAGGACGTGCAACCCGAAGGGGCGATGGAGTTCGCGCTCGGCAACACTCACTGGCTCGACGCTTTCACACCTCCGGTCGAGCGGCAGTTGGAGCTTCTCGCCCGGTCAGTCATCAGATTCCTGCGCGACGAAGTTGAGTCGGCGACCGCTGCGCCGCGGGAACGCGATGCGACCGCTCGTGCCGAATCGCCCCGGGGGTGGCGAGGAACTGGCGGCACTAGGCCGCCGGACGCGGCACTTGGTATCGGGCCGGCGCAATGGACGAGTTGCGCAAGTGGCTGCTCGGCCTGGCATGTTCCGTGCTCGGAATGATCGCGTTGACTGTTGCGTTCGCTTTCTTTACCGCAGATACGGCAAAGCCCGGTGGCATGACGCCGACCCTAAAGTCAGATGCCTCGGCGACGGCGATACAAGACTTCCGCAACACAATCGGTCGCTCGCCTTCGGTAACGAGCGCAAACGACGCGGGCGATCGCGGCAAACAAGCCCATTTGTCCAGGGAGGCTGCAACGCCATCAATCGTCAAGCGGCAGCAAACACCTTCCGACGGCGATTACCTCCGCGGGGCGGGGATCGCGGCTTTCGGATCAACCGTCAAGCGGCAAGAAACGCCTTCTGTTGTTACAGGCGGGGCAACGTTCGTTCCGCTGTTTAATGGGCGGGACCTGTCGGGCTGGCGCATCGACGGGCCGCACGATGCCTGGAAGGTGGAGGGCGGTGTGATCGTGGGATCGCGAGGCGATTACGTCCTGGATCTTGACCGAGCGACGCTTCACCGACTTCACTTTACGATTAGAGTTCCTGCTCGGTAAATTGGCAAACGGCAAGGTAGTGTTGGGCGCCGCACCGGCGCAACATTCTCCGGCATGATGGGTACGTTGACTAGTCATCACCTGGAGATTCGGCTCAACGATGATGAGGGGAGTGGACGTCCATCAATGAAGAGTAGTGACGCGACAGGAACACTTTCCGGGTTGGGAATAGCCTCAGCCTCCGCGCTACCTGACCTGCCGTGCGAGCTTAGGCCCACCGGTTCCTGGAATGAGATGGAAATCGAGGTGCGCAACAAGATCCTGCGAGTCACGGTCAATGGGCGCCAAATCCGGAGCTCGGACCTCCGTGTGCTCGGCAGCAAGGCCGCGCCAGAGCTGATTCGCACGACGGGCAGTGTTGGCTTCGGAGTTTATCGTGGCCAGGTTAAGTACCGGAATATCACAATCCTTGAACGCAAATAGAATTCGAGCACGCCGGGTTATTACTGTTCTTCGCGGTCGCCGAGCAGACTCTGGGCAACTAATTTATCAGAATGCGACGCATTGGTGTTGTCGCGCAGCCAATTTGTCGGGGCGTTGATGTGCTGCTGTCCCTTTTGAGAGTGGAATTTCCCATTTGTCGGAAGGCCGGTCATCAATTCATTTCGTATGGCGTCTGCCGTTGAACCGGTTCCGATTGGATTCTGCGACTTTGCTCCTTTGTTGAGGCGATCAGACCTAAGAACAAGTTATTTCGGATGATCAGATCGGTCCAACTCCTCCTCCAGGCTTCTCAACTGCCTGCGAAGTTTCGCATCGGTCGCTAGCCAGGCATCGAAACGCCGCGTCAGGTTCGGCACACTCTCCGCTCGCGACAGCCCGAGCAGTCCCGCTAGCTCCGTGTTGGTCGCCATCGTCCGGCTCCGCGCGAGGTAGACCAATGCCGCTCGCGCCGGATGTCGGCTCCCGCGATGGCTCATCTCACTGCGATCGATCGCATACGAGGCACAGACAACCTCGATGACTCGTGAAAGCGGTAAACTCTGCAATAGTCGTGATTCCCTGCGGCGTTCGCGGCGCGGTTCGCCGCGCACCATCGCCCTGACGCGATCGATGAATGCTCCACTCCCGAGAATCCACCCATGGTACGCCTCCTTCCAAGGCGACTCGGGCGGTTCTGACAACCCCGCGGTTACATACCGTCGGTAGTCCCCCGCCGGGTCCGACCCGCCGAACGCACCGCCCAAGGACGCCAGCAGCTCGTCGTAGGCCACCCACTCCAGACGGCGGCCGCGATGAGCGTAGCCCGGATAACTCGACCAGGCCCACGCCGCCGGATGTTCCACGAGTCCCGCTCGGACCGGGTTGAGGTGGACGTAGCGGGTCACCGTCCAGAGGTAGGTCTCGTCTTCCACCAACTCGGTCCGATAGCGACCCTGAAAGACGTGGCCGGAAAATCGGTGGCGCCGCGACCAGCCATTCGCGTAGCCTGACAGAAACGACTGCATGCCCCGGCTGAGGTTAGGCTCAGGTGTCTTGAGCACGACGTGTAGGTGGTTGGACATGATGGCGAACGCGTAAATACGCCACGAGCAGCGAATAGCGGCCTTACCGAGCTGCTCTTGCAGCCGTTCCCGGTCCACGTCATCGCATACGATGTCCTGACGGCCGTTGCCGCGGGCCATCAGGTGGTAAATCGCGCCGGGGTACTGGAGGCGTAAGCGTCGGGGCATGCCCTCTGATACCAACATACCCATCGACGGTTGGCAAGAAAAAACTTGATCCTAGGTCTGACCCCCGAACGACCCTGTTTTCTACGATTTACAGGCGATTTAGTGCAGATAGAGTGCGGAGCAGAGTGTGAATTTGATTCATGTGACCGCGAGCTGTCGATAATCCGTCGGAGGGGTGCGATCGGATAATGTCGATAAAAAGAAACATCCAGGAACTAAGTCCTATTCCTTGATATGGACTCAATGTACAGTCAGCATCGATCAGGTTGAAGTACACGAATTTGATTGAAGTGTTTACAGCGACGTTCCGCGCGGACCAGTCCGACGCGGGGAGGAGATGCACGATGACGAACGTTCGAGTATTCCTCGTCGGAATCGTGGCCCTGTGCCTGCTCAATGCGGAGGCCGCGAGGGCTAGCGCGATCTACGACGCCGCCGCCGATTTCTCTCCGACCAACAACCCCAATGGGGTCTGGAGCTACGGTTGGTCCCAGACCCTCTGTCGGTTCCAGTCAGAAAGGGTACCACTTTGGGAGGCCAGTGAGTACCAGCGGAGCGGTTGCGGCGCGATCCGTTTGATCACTCTCATCAGGGACCGAGCCATCTCGCCGGCCTGGCCCGCGGTCGTGCCGTGGCTGTGGGGCGACGCGATCGGCCGGCCGAGGTTGTGGGGATGTGCCATTGAGCATCCAAGGGACCTCTCGATGGAGTTTTTCGCACAGCTCGATGGTCGCCTCGAAGAGGCTCAGCCCAGTCGATGAAGCATACAGATCCAGCTGATTCCCGTATGATCCGCATTTGAAACATCTATAGATATGTCGTTTTAGATTCGCGGAAAAGCTGCGGCTCAATGGTGAGATCGAATGATGGATCGGACACGGGCCGCGCACCTGATCCCAAGAGGACTCGCAGGGGACGAAGCCGAGCAAGTCGAGGACGTCAGCCAGAGCGATCCTAGCTCGGACTTCGGCGAACCGAATACCCGGCACGACTGTGCTCCCCGAGATCGAGACCGACGCTTGCATATGTATGTATACCATGCGGCACGCGTCTGGTGTGGCGTTGGGGACAGAGAAGAGGAACCCGTAATCGTATATGTTATTATAAGGATATGAGTGCGGATCGTGGTCGAGCGAAACGGGGTGATGTGGTGGTGATCCCAAGTGGAACAGTTGCCGGCGGGCAACTCGTTAAACTTTATCCAGATTGCCGATGGCAACTCTGATCTCTGCGGACGATGCGGCCACGTCGGCTGAAGAAATCTACGGATCGCTGCAGCATATCGTCAAGCCGATTCTCGAGAAAATATCACTGTCGACTCCGACCGGGACCGCTTCGTTGCAACCCGCATATTTCAGCTTGGTCCCCACATCGCTGAAAAAGTGGTACCGTCGTTGGCTGTTGCTGACACGACATCTGGATCCGACGCGAAGTGACCCTGCCTGACGGGACGAATACCGCCAACATTCAGCTTCGCGTCTATCATGACGAAGACCTCGAGGTCTACGTCGACGGCTCACTCGCGGCCAGCCAGTCGGGCTACCTGACTGCGTACGATCAAGTCGAGATTCGACCGTCCGCACGCAAGTGGTTAACACCCGGCAAAAAGATCGTACTTGCCGTGCATTGCCATCAAACCGGTGGAGGGCAGGGCGTTGACGTCGGCCTGGTCGACGTTGTTGAAACGAGTCCGTAGCTCAGATGCGGCGTTGGTAAGAATGGGTCAAAACGCTGCGACATAGCCGAGATAAGAGATTTTCGTAAGAGCGCCGTCACCACAATCGCGCAGGTCAGGCCCCAGGTCAAAAGTGAGAGTGCCGTGACGATACAACCCAGCACAAATCCCGGTGCAACGTAGTCCATCTCGATGGTATGACTGCCCGGTCGCAGCAGCGGGATGACCCGTTGGGCGAGATTTCCCCGGTAAATTGGTGTGTGCGCCATTGACACGCGCTGTCCATCCGGGCATCCAGGTATCGCTCACAACTAGCAGGCCGGCGCCCTGAGTTGTGACCGTGATGACTGGGTGATCGGGGGCGAGCGAGGCCCACGCAGCGGGGGTAAAGGGTTGTCTCGCACCATCGAATACTTGAGCGAGAGGATCTTCATGCATCAAAACCGATTCACGCGGATCAACGTCAAGAAAGCGCGCACGAGGATTGGATTCGTTGTCCGAGATTACTGCGGCAGTGGGCACAACATAGGCGCGGGGCAACACCGAGGGATTGCGCTGAATCACCCACGGCGATCCGTGCCATTCGCCTCGAGCCGCGACTGGCCATCCGGGATCCGATTCGTACCGGTCGGAAACGAGGTAGGCGACACTGAAGCGATCGAAGATGGCTTGCCGGATTCGCCTACGGTGTTCTTCGACCGCCTCGTGCATGTGATCGGCGACGGAACGGCGCGGACGAGACGCCACCGGGTAGAGCTGTGCGTACAGCCGCGAAGCGTGGGCGAGTTGGAAGACGTCGTTGATATTGGTCTTTTCAACGTCGATCAGAGCAGCTTGGAGATCGCTGAAGAACGGGTCTCTTGCCTTGATGCGAAGGCGCCCGGCAGCGGTTGAATTATTCCGGAATTCAATCAGCGCTGCACTTACCGGACCGTCACGCCGGAACGCTTCGACTGGCGCGACCTGGAGCAACGAAGCACCATGCCAACCAAGCTCACACATTGCCAGTAGACCCAACAATTGCCCGGCCAATCGCGGCGGACGCGATCTGGAAACCTGGCATCCAGCCACGATCAAGGCCGTCATGCTTGCGAGGACCGACCAAAAGCACGGATCGTGGATAACGCGCCCCGCCGCCATGGCGACGCGTGATGAACTATCGGTTCCATGGTAAACCCGGATCGAGACCAGAGCCGCCACCCCGATCACGACGACCATTACGAATCGGAAAGCGAGCTTGTGCCAGAACGGAAATTGACCCGCGCAAATTCGAAGCGTTTCGACCCCCATACCTGCCAGGATCGCTGCAGCGAGATTGGCGAGAAAGAGAGCCCGCGCTGGCACGCGGAACCACGCAACGCCCGGTACCGTCAAGTAAGCAAGTGCATAGAGTACCAAGTGACGCCCACAGGCGAACCAAATCGCCAATCCGAGGAGCAGCAACCAACCACGAATCCGTTTCCGGTCTGGATGCCTCGCTGCTCCGATCACCGCGAGAACGAGCGGCGCCAGGCCGATCGAGAACAATGTTTCCCAGTAGTTATCGTCGCCAAAGTAGTCGGCCGGTCCACCAAGTGCGGTCGGACTGAGCAGCTGCAAGAGATTGCGAGCACCAAGCGCATATCGGCTCGGAATTCCAACTCCGATCGGCGTCGCCGAATTGCGAGCGAGCCAAGGGCGTATGGCTAACTCCGGTGCAATCTCGACCGCCGCGATGCCGATCGCCAAAGCCATCGTAACGGCCCACCAGCCAATTTGAACCACGCTGGAGCGCACCCCGCGGAAACGCCATAAATTCCAGGCCGTGCTCAGGCACCAGGCCGACAGCGCCAGAACCAGGAGCAACCACTCCTGAGGATGGCCCGTAAAGTAGGTGAAGGCAATGATGATCGTTAGAATTAAATATGAACGCATATATCCATGCCGCTGCCGGACGCAGAAAGCCCAGAAAGCCCATGGAAACCAGCAGGCGGCCCAGACATGCGGATAGTGCCCTTCAAAGGTGTGAGCCAGGAGGAGTGGCGAAGCTTGATATGTAGCTGCCGCGACGGTCGCGCCCCATCGACCCGCCCCGAGAGAGCGCATGAGCACGTACATCCCCACTCCGGCCCAGAGAAGATGCCCGACGGTCAGCCAGCCGAGAGCTGCCGCCGAGCCTGACCACCAGACCAGCCAGACCGGTGGATAGAACATGCCGCCCTGCGGATTACCGACCAAGGGGCGTCCGGCGAATCCGCGATCGTCCCAGCCGGGCACGTAGCCGAATGTGCGAATGACCTTGGCGATCGAGAGGTGGTGCGGCAAGAACGAAAACGTGGCGTCATTGCCGATTCCGCGGGGCTCGCCCGGGTTGGCGTGATCGAGGCTGGGCCGCTGTCCATCAACGATGATTGACGCCGGTTGAGCGACCAGTCGCACGAAGCAAACGCCAGCCAAGATGACCAACGTCAAGACCGAAACCAGCGCGGTAGACCGCCATCGGCGCCCTAGCAAGTGTGGCGGCTCCTAGATCATGCCATGCGGCCGATTGATTCCGGCGGCCTTCAGTGGTTCGTTTCCGACGTCGCTCCACGTCAAGCCGTCAGCACGAGCGGCTGCCGGATTGGGCCGGCTGAGGGAATGCGGGCGGGGGAACGGCGTGCGGCGGCGTGCCGTCTGAAACTGGTCAATAAGTTCGAGGTATTCGTCGACATGTTCGGTTTCGGACCATGGACCCATGCGCATGGCGACACCGCGCTCGGCGAGCTCGTCGTGGAGTGCACGATCATGGACCATCCTCCGGATCGCCGTCAGAAGCTCTGTGTCGGTTCGGTAGGCCAGTCCGCCGCCACTTAAGAAGCCGGTCTCGTAAATAGCCCCTCCCCGTTCATGGACGATGACAGGTGTTCCGACTGCGAAGGCCTCTAGCACCACGTAGCCGAAGGTTTCGGGAAAGAGAGACGGCACAACGACGGCGCGGGCATGTCGAAATAGAGCGGCAAGGTCGCGCCCTCCCAGCAGCCCCTCGAACCGTACGTTGGGCAGGTTTACTGCCAACGCGCAGCGCCGGCTCGTATGGACCGGCTCCGGCGATCCGCAAGTCAACCTCGGGAAGATAACGCATGAGCGGAATCAAGCACTGAAACCCTTTCATCTTCACGAGCCTTCCCGCCGCGGCAATGTAAGGTCGATCATGCAAGGAGTGAGGCTCTTGGTCTACCTCGGCCGACCAGTCATCCGGCAGGAAGTAAGGCACATGAACCATGGGCACGTGCGCCGCCAAGCCGCGTCGCCGATGTTCGTCCAGAGCGTGGCGACTCGGGAAAAGCAGGGCGTCGAGGTGCTGCAATCCCCTCTCGATCGCTCTTGTCGCGCCAAACCTGGGGCGGCCGCCGGCCCTGCAAACAGCAGCTCAAGCAGTTGGGGCCATCACATGGTTTGCGATCGTATTTCCAGAGAAGATGCATTGGACAGATGAGCCAATGTTCGTGCGCTGTCATGATCCGAACGGCGCGTCGATTGGCTCCGAGCCCGAGAACCCCCGGCCCACCCACCAGCGAAATGTTGTGAAAATGCACGACATCGGTCTCGGAGTCGTCGAGTGCCTCACGCAGTTCCACCGTTTTTAACAGTGGCAGACCGGTCGCCTGCGTCGCCAGGGGCGAGAGAATGCCGAACCGGCTTTTGAGAGGATGTAGGTGAATTCCGGGCCGAGGTGTGTAGGGCCGAAGCGGGTGGTCGCCGCGAATTGCGTTGAAGGCGTCGACACAGTGGTACACATGGACTTCGTGCCCGCGGCGCGAGAGCGCCTGACTGAGTCGATCAACATACGCAGCGTCACCGCCGAAGCTGTGCTCTCCGAAGAAAGTTGTGATCATTCGGAATTTCATCGGCGACCTCCGTGTCGCATCGAGTCTCAGATGCAGTAGATGTCCGAAGATGGAATGTGGGGATCGCCCACGATTTTGATGCCGATCTCAATCACGAGGTCGTGCCGGAACGTGCCAGTGGCCAAAGGGCGCGGCCCCACAGCCGGGTATGCCGCAAGCCCCCCAAGGCCAGCCAGACCGCGCTATAGGTGACAGCGCCGCCGAGTACAGCTAAAAGCACATGATAATGCTTAAGTGCTAAGCAAACTGGCACCATTACTAATGATCCTAAAATCGGCCGCGCCAGGTGATGGTGCCAGGCAGGCTGCCTGCCTTCGCGAGCCAGGCAACCGTAACCGGCCAAGACCAGAGCAAGACCCACAAAGAGTACGCCGGCTGCGGCTCCAGGCAGACCAAAGCGGAACCGCAATAAGGCGACCAAGGGGACAATCGCCAAAGCGCCGGCCACGAGGGTCCGCACGCCCACGGTCTCGCGATTGAGCGCGATCAGCGTGATCTGATATAGATATGCCAATATCAAAAGAGGTGCTCGCCAGATCCCGAGCGCCAGCAAGAAGCCGGCCCCCGCGTAGGCATTCGGTAGAAACAGGTGCACGAGCGGATCGGCCAGCACCGTGCAGCCGACGGCGACCGGCACGAGCCCCGTCATCAGCACCTCCACCAGGGAATCGAGCGCTTCCTGGCCGGCTCCCGCCGTTTGCCGCCACAACCGAGAAAGCGTGGGAAACGCCGCCTGTTGGAGGATCAGTCCGAAAGTCAGCAGCGCCGTCACCATCCGGTGAGGCGCCCCATAACGGCCAACGTCACTCGAAACACTCAGGAACCCGACAACGAGGAGATCCGCGGTGTTGATCACCGCCTGTGAGAGCTGGATCAAGCAGACGGTTCGTCCGCGCTGCACCAAGATGAACAAGAATCGCGGACTCAACCGCGGCCGGGGCAGACGATAATACTTCAGATAACTGAGCCAGATCAGCGCAATCCCGCTCAACTCGCCCGCCGTCAGCCAGATCGGCACCCAGGCAATCCGGCTGGAATCTCGCACCAACGTCAGAACACCAAACGCGTAAATCGCAGTGCGGACGCACAACGACACGGCGACTAACCCCATACGCTCCGTGCCGCGAAAAACGAAATCCAGACCGATGGCCGTCGTGAAGAGCATCGTGCCGTACAAAGCCAGGATTCGCGAGTCTGCCGGGGCCAGGGTGAGCGATCCCAGGAGCGCTACGAGGGAAAACAGAATAAGCGCAAAAATCGTCTTGTACGCGAGAACCTGGTCGACCAGCGGTCGGATCAGCCTGGGATGCCGCGACAACTCGCGGGCCACAATGACGTCGCTACTGTCACGCAACAATAACACGAGCAGGAAGACGACACTGAACGCAAACTCGATGCGTCCGTATCCGTCCACGCCCAAGCGCTTCGCCAACGACAAGGTCACTACCACCGAGGTCGTGCGGCAAACCAACTCGGCGGCGCTCAGGAACGCAAAATTCGAGGCGATCCGCCATCGCGCCGGCCGATCGATTTGAGCCACGGCACATGGGCGTATCCTCGGACGAGTCGCGCTTTTTGTCCCGCGTAGGGTCTGACGTGGTCGTGCGTGGAGAGACGTGCTGGCCATGTCGCAAAAGCACTTCCTTGTGCAATTTACTCAGTTTAGCAATAGTACGAGCCTTATAGGCCCGCCAACGGTCTTCCCAGTTTAATCGGACTTCCTGTCTTGTGTACCTTAGTGGGATTCGACCGTCTGAGCGTGTGCTTTCGGTTGATTCGCGTTAACCCGCACTGAGCTTTACACTTCCGGCGGGGCCAACTCTTGGTGGCTCACGCGGGGTCATTGAAAGTGCTGGGGGTTAATGTCACCGCCTCAAATTCATTAACGTCGGCGCATCCTAGTAGGCTATTCCTGCACTGTCAACCGAAGCTTGATTAGGGTTGCCAGTACGGACGACCTCAGAACACGATTTTCCGCACTATGTCGGTTCTGTTAGCGGTAGCATGACCAATGTAGACGGGCCCGGGTCGGTCGACCATCGTGACCGACACTGGGAACGCGGCTCGTCCGTTCTACAAAGCCTTGGTGCGACGTAGACGGTCGAGGGTCACGGCGGCAACGATGATGATGCCGATGATGATATCTTGACTTGGGTTTGGAATACCCGCATGGACGCAGCCGTTTTTGAGCACTTGCATGATCAGGCAGCCGATTAACGTACCCATGACCGTCCCTTCGCCGCCGCTCAAGCTTCCGCCGCCGATCACGACGGCAGCGATGACCTGGAGCTCAAGTCCGCCAGCGGTCGTCGGGTCGCCGATCGCACCCAAGTATGCAAATTGCATAACGCCTGCCAAACCCATCGCCAGTCCGCCCAGCGAGTAGACGATCACTTTGATGAATGGAACGTTGATCCCGCACAGCCGCGCCGTCGCCTCGTTCGAGCCGATCGCGTACATGTAGCGGCCCAGCAGGCTGTAATGTAGCGCGAGTGCCAGCATGACGCTCAAGCCCAGAAGAACCCAGACCGCGGGCGCAACCAAGAGCCAGCGCGGTTCGGGCTCGATTTTCATGATTTGTGTGAACCACCACGGCTTGACGACATCGGGCACGTAAACTGTCGTGCTCGACGCCAGCCAAGTGGCAAACCCGCGATAGACGGTGTAACTACCCAAGGTGACGATAAATGGGACCACTTTCAGGCCCGCGATCAGCGCCCCGTTGATCAGTCCGCATAAACCGCCAATTGCAATTCCCAGCAACAGGGCGAGCGGGAGAACGAGCTTTAAGTCCCGCAGCGAATCCGACGATATCGGGTCGACCTTCTTGACGAACATTGCGATGCACACGGTCACGAGCGCTACCGTCGAGCCCGCCGAGAGATCAATTCCACCGGCAATCATAATGATCGTCATGCCCAGCGCTGCGGTGCCGACAATCACCGTTTGCACGGCGATCGTCCGCCAGTTGTCAGCGGTGAGAAACGTGCCCGAATCACGTGTGATTGTCCCAAACAATACGACAATCAGGACGAGCCCCAGAAAGGGTCCTAGTATCGTCCAGACCCAGCTCAGGGTGCCGCGCATTTCGATCCCGCGCCGTGCCTTTCGACTGTCCACAGAGGTTTCGGCCACCGGGTTGCCCTCTCCGCTAAGCAACGAAGTCGTGATTGCTTGCTTAAGCCATGATAGAAACAACTCTAACCGATGATTTGCGACTGGCCGCTATCAGCTCGGGTCGCAACGTCCATGACTTCATGTTCGGTCCACTCGGAAACGGGACGAGCCACGCACAGAGCTCCACGCGACATGACGGCAATTCGGTCGCAGATTCCAAACAGCTCAGGCAGGTATGAGCTCACGACCAGGATTGCTTTTCCGAGCGCGGCCTGTTCGCCAATCAAGCGATAGATCTCGGCCTTGGAGCCGACGTCGATGCCGCGGGTCGGTTCGTCCAGGAGCAAAATATCGGCTCGTTGATGGAGCAGGCGAGCGAGCGCGACCTTTTGCTGGTTACCCCCCGAGAGACTGGCACAGCTTTGGCGTGGCCCGGACGCACTGATTCGCATTCGCGCGATCCATTGAGACACTTCGACGCGCCGCTCACGGAGCTTTAGCCAGCCCCACCGAGCATGCCGCGACAGCGCTGAGTAGGTCAGGTTGTCCTCGATCGAGCGGCTAAGTGCCAGCCCTTCGGTTTTGCGGTCTTCGCTCGAGAACCCCACCCCTTGCGTGATGCGGACCGGCGGCGCTGCGTAGCCACCGACGTAGTGGCCGACTCGGACCTTTCCCGAAATGACCGGGCCAAGGCCGAAGACCGCCCGCACCAGCGTTGTCCGACCCGCTCCCACAAGGCCCGCAATTCCCAGGATCTCCCCGCGCCGCACCGTAAGGTTGGCGGGCTTCGCGGTTTTGCGGCTGCGAAGCTCCTCAATCGCGAGTATCGGCTCGCCGGGTTCATGTGGTACCCGAGGAAAGAGCTCGTCCAGGTTGCGCCCTACCATGTGCGCGATGATCGACTGCAGATCCGTAGCGTCCATTCGGCCCGCCGCGACGCCCCGGCCATCTCGCAGGATGGTGAAGGTTTGGGCGACCTGGCGCCTTCTTCGAGGAAATGGCTGATATAAACGATGGCAAGCCCCCGGACCCTTAGCCGTTCCACAATCGAGAAAAGTCGCTGGGAGTCGTGTTCCGAAAGGGAACTGGTCGGCTCGTCGAAGACGATGACTCGGGCACTCGAGACAAGTGCCCGAGCCACCTCGACCAATTGCTGCGCTCCCACGCCCAGGTCGCCGACCTTGGCCTCGGGACGGATGTCGGGGTGATCGAGAAGCGCTGAGTGCATCGGCAACCAATTTGCGGTGCTCTTGGCGGCGGATGACACCGGCCCGAACCCGTTCTTGACCGAGCATCACATTGGCCTCGACGGTCAGATCGGGAGCGAGAGCGAGTTCCTGATAGATCATGGCAACGCCACGCGCCCTCGCTTCGCGTGGGCCACGCGGCGCGTAGACTTCACCGGCCAGACTCATCGATCCTGAATCGGGCCGGTACGCCCCAGCGAGGATTTTCATCAGCGTGCTCTTGCCGGCGCCGTTCTCGCCGATGAGCGCGCGCACCTCGCCCGATTCCACGCCGAGCGAGACGCCCTCGAGTGCCCGCGTGGCCCCGAACGACTTGGTGACGTCTCGCATCTCCAGGAGCACGGTTGCCTCGCTCACCTGACAGTTTAAGGGCGTTCTGCCAGCATTCCCGCCCCGTCAAATGCCCGCAACATGCCGAACGTGCTCGACTCGTTGCAGCAAAAAATTCCGTCGACCTGCCCTCGATACCTCGTCACCAAGGTCTGAGCCTTCTGCTGCGCGGAATCTGAGGTTGGGCCGGCATATTCCGTGTCCGACAACAACGAGATCCCGGGGAAGTCCTTGGTGAGAGTATCGGTGAAACCGTTCTCGCGCTGCTCGGTGCTCGCCGAACCGACGGCATAACGCAGCAGGATGACCTTTCCCCGCCCGTTCAACAGCTGGCCCAGCCGCCGCGCAGCCAGTACTCCGCCATTGTAGTTGTTGGTGGCCACGTAGCTGATCATCTTCTTCGATTCGAGCGCCGAATCAAAGATCACGACGGGAATACCCTTGGCGACCGCCGCTTCCACGGGATCGACGAGTGCTCGGGCATCAAGCGGTGCCAACACGATCCCATCGACTCCCGCAGCGATCGCATTTTGAACCAGTTGGATCTGCTGAACCCGGTCATCTTCCTTTTGCGGTCCTTGCCAGATGACGTCGACGTTTCCTAATTCCTCTGCTGCCTTGAGCGTGCCGGCGTGAATCGATTTCCAGAATTCGTGGGTCGTCCCCTTGGGAATCACAATCACACGCCATTTTTTCGTCTTCGTGCCTGACAGGCTCGCGCCGCTTGTGTTCTCGGCCTGCGGCGGATGAATGAGCGTGGCGATCTCGGGTTCGTTCATATTCTCCGGAGTCACCAGCGTTTCACCGGTTGGGATCTGGGATTCGACGGCCTGCTTTTCGAGATGCTTGACCATCTCCTTGACGCTCAGCTCACCCATCTTGAGCGGATTCTGAACCACCAGCCCCTGAATCTTCCCCTGGCGCATGGCACCGACCAATGGCTCGCTCGCGTCGAAGCCGATGAAGACGACACTTTTCCGCGTCGTCGACCCACCGGCGACCGTTGGCGCCGTCGTTTGATCGGCTGTCGGTCCACCACAACCAGATGCCATACCTACTAGTATGATCACCCAAATGCCGCGCCAGCACCGCCTGGCCATGAACTATCTCCTTCAATGATGGCAACTAATGGAAAGTGTGCATCATCGTAAGAGTGCCCGAATCACGCCGTCAAGCTGGTAGAGAGGCGAGGATTCTCAACCTGAAGCCACATGATTGGCTTTCGATTGGTGCGGCATCGGCAGTTGGAGTGTTCGCGATTGTGGGTGAGGTCACAGCATCACCGGGCCGCCACTGGCGACGGCGTATCAGGAGTCGGTCTACGGCAACACCTTGAGCGGCAGCACGGCCCTCCCAGCAAGTTTCTCGCAAACCGAATTCGCCGGTCATGCCGACACGGCCGGGTCGACGGTGGCGGGCCATGCGGGCTCATCCCCCGTCGATAGCGCCGAGCACCTGGGCACGACGCCCGCCGCGCTGGAGACAACCGACGGTCTAGCCGCCGCGATGGGGAGCCAGGCGGTTCATGCCTTATCGTTCGCCGGCCCCGAGATGAAGGCCTTGGTCAATTCGGGCGGCAATGCGATCAATATCGAGGAAGCGTATTCCAGCACGTCTCCGACCACCTGGGTATCGCACCCGTCAGGGATCGGCTACCGCCGGTCTGTTCCGGCCCACAGCGCCAGCGGCAGTACCAGCGCCTCGCCGGGTATCCCGGGTACTGCGCCGATCACGGACAGCGGCACGACCGACGGCAGCAGTGACCAGGAGCTGGCGCGGCTCGTCAACTTCAGACCTCCTGATCTGCGAGCAAATTAGCGTCAGGCGCGTGACACTTATCCGGTAACAGGGTTGAGGTTTAGGCGATCGTCGTTTGCGCGGACCAGAATTGGGTTTGGGAAAAAGAAATGGAACCTTCCGTGATTGTCGCGATCACCTGGGCTTTTAGAGGCTTTCAGACAGCCAGGCTTTCAGACAGCCAGGCTTTCATAGAGGCTTTCAGACAGCCAGGCTTTCAGGGCTTTCAGACAGCCAGGCTTTCAGGGCTTTCAGGGCTTTCAGGTTCGACACGAATGGCACGAGGTTATTTCGTAACCGCAATCGTCAAACCAGGATAGACAAAAGTCGTCCTCCTTGGGACAAGGATTGGTGATTGACTGATCCAATTCCTGTCCGGCAAGGAGGCCGACGATGTTCCAGGCTACACGACGGCGGATTTCAGAGAAGATCAAATCGACCCTCGACTCCGACGCTCTTCCGTTCCACGAGATCCTCGACGCGGACATGGTTGAGTCGGCTTTGGCCTCTGAGGGCGTTCAGTTCAAAGATCGCATCTACACTCCGTTTGTAACTCTTTGCCTGTTCCTTTCTCAGGTGCTCGACCAGGATCACTCGTGTCGCGCGGCAGTCATGCGGTTGGTCCTCTGGATGGCGCTTAACGATCGCAAGCCGTGCTCAACGGAGACCACGAGCTACTGCGAGGCGCGCCGGCGACTTCCGCTGAAAGTCATCGTTTGCCTGGTCCACGAGACCGCCGAGAAGATCGAAGCTGGCGCCAGCGACGACTGGCTTTGGAAGGGCCGTCGCGTCTCGTTGGTCGACGGCACCACCTCCTCGATGCCAGACACGCCGAGGAACCAGCGAGCCTTTCCCCAGGCGAACACTCGGGGCATCGGTCTGGGATTCCCCATAGTCCGGATGGCGGTGATCATCTCGCTTGCCACCGGCGTTGCTCGCGACATGGCATTGGGGCCGTACAAAGGAAAGGGAACGGGCGAGCCAGCCCTTCTCCGCGCCCTGCTAGATCGTCTGGCAGCCGATGAAATCGTGCTCGGGGACCGCTATTTCGGCTCGTTTTTCATGCTCGAGAGCCTGATGCAACGAGAGGTCGACGGACTGTTCCGCATGTACCAAGGCCGCAAGTTCGACTTTCGCCGCGGCCGACGACTGGGGGGTGGAAGACCACCTCGTCACTTGGACCAAGCCGCAACGTCCCGACTGGATGGACGAAGAAACCTATGCTCAGATTCCTGACGAAATGACGGTGCGTGAGTTGCGGTTCAAGGTCGAGCAACCTGGCTTCCGCGTCGACAACGTGGTGCTGGTCACGACCATGCTCGACGCGACGATGTACACGAAGGATGAACTGGCGGATCTTTACCTTCAGCGCTGGAATGTCGAATTGGATCTGCGCTCGATCAAGGACGTACTCCAAATGGATATCTTGCGGTGCAAGTCGCCGGAGATGGTCGAGAAGGAGATCTGGATGCATTTACTAGCTTACAACTTGATCCGAGGTGTGATGGCCCAGGCGGCCGCGGCACACGAAAAGCGGCCGCGGCAGCTGAGCTTCAAAGGTACGCTGCAAACGATCACGGCATTCCAAGAGGCAATGCGGCGAGCAGCGCCGGCGGATCGGGAATTCCTGCTGCAAGCGATGCTTCGCGCGATCGCACAACAGGAAGTCGGTGATCGATTTGGTCGAGTGGAACCTCGCGCCAACAAACGCCGTCCCACGGTGCAGCGATACCTGACGGAACCACGCCCTAAAGCGCGCAAACGCTTGCATCAGGCGGCATAACGGCTAACCTCGTGCCATTCGCGTCTGAATTCACCACGTCAATCTCGTCCGACGAGATCATCCTTTGGGACATGATCGAGTAACGGGAACGGACCCGCTTGCGCGGCCACACATTGACGGTCGACAGCATCGCGATCTCGCCCGACGGCCGATCGCTCGCCTCGGGTGGCATAAGCGATCGGTCCATCATGATTTGGGATCTCGCCACTGGTGCGCCGCAGCGCCGGCTGACGGCATCTTCCGGCCCGATCACCGCGCTAGCCTACTGCCCCGACGGCTCCTTGCTCGCCTCGGCCAACGGGTTCGAGAGTTACGTTCGGATCTGGGATCTCAACTCTGGACAGGTGAAGCACATGTTACGTAGCTATGCGCCCGCCCGAAATTCGGTAGCGTTCGCCCCGAACGGCCGGCTGGTGGCCGCGTCCGACCATGATGGGTCGGTCAAGCTCTGGAGCGCGAGGACCGGCCGGCTGCAGACAAGGCTGGATGGACACAGCGATTGGCTCGGCGGCGTGGCCTTCTCGCCCGACGGTCGAACCCTCGCCGCGATCGGCAACGATACTGACGTCCGGCTCTGGAATGCGACCGAGGTCCTCGCACGGTGACTGCACTGCCAGCGGCGAGGGTTCGTGTCGACTGTGACCCTTCGCCAGACTCCTCTGGGCGTGGCAAACTCGACCTCGCGATATGGCTCTAGTGTTTTGTTACAAGTAAGTCTTGGGGTTGGCCGATTTTCTGAAATGGCAGATACTGCGTGGCACAAGGAGGCGTGCCATGCAGAAGAAGTACATCGTTCGCCTCACGGATGAGGCACGGGTTGAGCTTCAGGAGGTCGTCAAGAAGCTCAAGGGGTCAAGCCAGCAGGTCCGCCGCGCCCAAGTGCTGCTCAAGGCGGACGCCAACGGTCCGAACTGGACCGACGAGCGGATTTCCGAAGCCTTCTCGTGCCGCGTGCAAACCGTCGAGCAGATTCGCCAGCGTCTGGTTGAACGAGGCTTCCGAGAGACGCTTGACGGCGCAAAACGCAAGGATCCACCGACCCCAAAACTGCTCACTGGAAAACAGGAAGCCAAGATCATTGCGATGCGATTGGGTCCGGCTCCGAAAGGGTATGCCAACTGGACGTTGCGGTTGCTGGCGCGTAAAGTCGTGGAGCACGAGATTGTCGATTCCGTCAGCCATGAAACCATCCGGCGTACGCTCAAAAAAACGAGATGACCAACCGCAAGATCGAATACTGGATGATTCCTCCGGAGTCAGACGCCGAGTTCGTCGCCAGCATGGAGGAAGTGCTCGATATCTACGCCATGCCTTACGATCCCGACTGTCCGGTTGTGTGCATGGACGAGCAGCCCATCCAGTTATTCAAAGAAACCCGGACGCCGATTCCCGCTACGGCCAAACACGTCAAGCGTGTTGATTACGAATATGAAAGGGCGGGGACTGCCAATATTTTCATGTTCACGGAACCACTCGCGGATTGGCGTGAGGTGGTTGCCCGGGTGACCAAGACGAAAGTCGACTGGGCCGTGGAAATGGCTCGCATCCTCGAGGGGCGGTATGCCGACTGCGAAAAGGTGATTCTCGTGTGCGACAATCTGAATACGCACACCAAGGGGGCGTTTTACGAGGCGTTTGATCCGGAACGAGCTCGACAACTGGTGCGACGAATCGAGTTCCGCCACACCCCGAAACACGGCAGCTGGCTCAACATCGCCGAAAACGAACTCAGTTCTCTAACACGGCAGTGCGTCTCGGGCAGACGGTTCGGGGACATCACAACTCTGGTGAAAGAAACGTCCGCTTGGTGCACGGACGTTAATAACACTCAGCGCGGAGTCGACTGGCAGATGAAAGTTGACGACGCCCGAACCAAGCTCAAGTCAATCTACCCCAAAATCAAGAAGTGAAAGAGCACTAGGGCATCCAGTTCGGTGCCATAGTCAGAACTGGATGGTGTCGAGGTCGCCCTTGGGCGTCGGTAATTGAAACGCCGGTTGTCGTTACAAGTGAACACTTGGTTTTGTGATGACGATGGCATTGCCACGGACGCCATGATGCAGAGCATGTCCCGGCGGACAAGCTGAGCCGCCTTGAGATTTACGAGTATATGATTGAGCATCTGTGTATTATTTGCGATAAGTTGACCATTACTTGATCGTCGCGGTCCATGAAGTCGAGCATCACTCCCTCCACACCCCACTCACGGTAGAGCGGAAAGGCCCGGTCCATGTGGGCCTCGGCGTCCCGCCAGTGCATCCAGAGGCGGACCTTGACCCCCTTTGACGCGGCGTAACGAAGCACCTCGCGGAGGTCGAGCCCCGGGAGACCCTTGGTGATGTCGCCCCCTTGGTGGGGGATGATCGTGCCGCCATACCAGGCGATGTTATCCTTGCCGTCGAGCGAGTGGTACGGAATCCCCGCCTCGGTGCAAAAGTCGATGTAGTATTTCGCTGTCTCTGTGTTCAGCCCCATCTCGAAGGGGACCTTGTCCTCGTGGAAGTGGCAGTAGTCGTTCCACCAGGGGAACGTCGTCTTGCCGGGCCTGATCCAGGACGTATCAGTCAGTGCGCAGGGTGCGCTGAGATTGAGCACGAGGTCAGATTCGACGAGTCGCTCAACCTTATCGGCGATCATGAACACGCGCCAGGGCGAGTCGTGCGGCAGGTCCGCGCGGACCGCGACTTTCGGCTCGCCGGGCCGTGGCGATAGCCGGCAGTCCAGGACGGCCCCTCCGCCGCCGGCAGCGCACGCCAGGTACATTCCGGCGTAGTCGGTGAGGTTGGCCTCCATCACCGCAAGCCAGCCGGTCCCCGGCAACTCGGTCAAGAGCGGCAAACCAAGAAGCCACGCCGCGGGAATCTCGGACACTGACTTTTTCTTGTAGCGGACCTCGTGGGAGGTCGTGTAGCCGTTCAGTGGCAGCGTATATCCGTGGGCATCGCCAGGCAGTTGGATCTGGGTTCGGTCGCCGGCGATTTCGAGACGTTGCGAGCCATCCTGGGCGGGAAAACGGTAACGTAGTGCAACGCCGTCGTCGTAAGCCCGAAGCACGACCTCCCAGCGCAATGACGGCGCGGACCGTTCGCGCAGCGTGACAACCACCTCTTCGCAATGGTCTACAACCCGGCTGCGCTTGCCCGGATGCTGGGTATATGTTTCATCGATCGACCGCGTCCGAACCCCCTCGATCGTCGAGTCTCGACCAAGGGCTTGCTCACCGACGAGGTCGATGCCCAGCCGCGACGGCAGGACGACGGGCCGCCCGTTGAGGGAGACGGAATAGACTGGTGAGTCCTGCGCTCCACCACGCCCTGGGATAAAAAGCTCGATGCGAATCTGATGGTTTGGCGACGTTGCCACAGCACGCGATGAGGTGTCCCCGCGGGCGGTCGAACGACACGCGGTCATCAGCAGGCAGACTCCGCAAGCCAAGCGCAGAAATTGGCGTCGCATTGTCGGTCGCCGCATTACAGATGTGGTAGCCGCCGGGTCTCCGGGTCGACACGAGCGATCGCTACTTGGCAGTTCGACTCGATTGCTGGCAGCTGATCTGGGGATAATGTCGCCACCGCGTCTTCGACCGCGCGATTCTACCGCGCCGGGGATTGCGGGAGAACCGACGGGACTTTCTCCAACAGGCACCCTTCCCTTTTCCTCGCGGCGTTGTAGCATTGCCGTATCGGATCAACCAGTGAACGCCTTCGAGGAGCACTGAACTGTGCCGGAACAACCTTCAATGGGTGAAACACCCGACCCGTCAACCGGAAGCGACATTGAAGAGCTCGCTCGGCGTCTCGGTGGGGTCGAACATCTCGAGCCGGAAGCCCGGGCGACGCTCGCGGGCCTGCTCCGCAAGCTGGCCGCGGAGCTGGACCGTTCCGAGCCATCGCCCCAGAAGGAACAACTCGCCGAACGCACTGCGCAACTGGTTCGGGCCGTCGAAGACCGGCACGAGACCGGGCTAGTCGCCGCGGCCCGCGAGCGGCTGGAGCAAGCGGTCGCCCGTGCGGAAGCGAAGGCGCCGGTCGCGACCGAACTCGTTCTTCAACTTGTCGACACGCTTGCCCACCTGGGGATCTGAGCCGCTCTCGAATCCGGCTGCCGCTCAATTCGGGGCCGATTTTCCGACAAGCTCCGGTTGCTTGGTCGCGCCGAAACCGACGTTCGATTTGAGAATCAAATAGCAATTCGTCGCCCGAGAACTTCAAGCTGACGGTGACGATGAACGGCGTTTCGTAGAAGCAGATCTTGGCCTTGAACGTATCGTCGGCGGTCCAGGCGCCGCTGGCCGCCGACCGGTTGCTCGGTCAGCGGACCGTACGCCATTCGACCCTTTTTCCAGGCACGGTGACCGCACGAGATCCTTTGTTCGACTCCGGCGAATCTCGCCAACAAGGTCACGGGATCGCCTTTGTCGTCACTCTGCAGGGTGATCGCTTCGAGCTTCCGCTCGTTGGCCGGAAACACATACGTCTTGCTTGCGGCTTTCGCGGGCGCAGCTGGAGCCCTCCTGCGGCCGAAGCGTCAGGCCTGACAGCGTCTGCCTCGAGCTTCTTCCGCGACTCGTCATCGGTCGCCAGGGGGCCCGAGCTCATCGCCGGAAGCAGCTTGTCCCAGACCAGATTCAGGACGGCCTGCATGTCCTTCACGCCGCTGGTGATGGCGATCACGGCATCCTGCTCGGGCATCACGACGCAGTATTGCCCGAACGCCCCGTCGCCGCGATATGCGCCGTGGCGACAGCGCCAGAACTGGTAGCCGTAGCCTTGATCCCAATCGCTCTTCGGATTGCTGCCGTTGGAGGTCTGGCGCGCAGTGGCCGCTTCGACCCACGCCGCCGGCACGAGTTGCTTGCCGTTCCAGGTTCCTTTTTGCAGGTAGAGCTGACCGAATCGGGCGATGTCCTCGGTGCGGATGCTCAGCCCGATAGCCGCCGGTCGTGATTCCTTGCGGGCTGGTTTCCCAGGTCGGGTGTTCGATTCCCAGCGGCTCGAACAGTCGCGGTTTCAGGTAATCGAGCACGGTCATGCCCGTCGCCTTTTGAACGATGGCGGAAAGCATGTACGTCGCCGACGTGTTGTAGAGAAAATGGGTACCGGGCTTGTGAGGCACGGGCTGGGCCAGAAAGGTCTTGGTCCAGGCTGTCTCCGGCGTCCGTTTCGGCTCGGCCTGATGGCCCGTGGACATGCGCAGGAGGTCGCTGATTCGCATTGCCTTCAGGTTCTTGCTCGGTTCTGGCGGGGCATCTCCGGGAAAGAACTTCAGCACCTCATCGTCGACGCTCAGCTTTCCCTCGGCGATGGCCAGTCCCACGGCCGTCGAGGTGAAGCTCTTGCTCAGCGAATAGAGCGAGTGCGGCGATTCGGCGTTGTAGGGCGACCACCAGCCCTCCGCCACGACCTGGCCGTGGCGCACGAGCATGAAGCTGTTCATCGACTCGATGTTCTTGTCGGCCGCCTCGATGAATGCGAGGATCGCCGAGGACGAAATACCCTGCGACTCTGGGCTGCTGCGTGGCAACGGTTCCGCGGCCAGGCAAAGCGAACCACTACAGACGACGAGTGCGGCGAGGAACAGAGTTTTCATGCTCGTATCCTGGTGGATGTTCGGGAGGGATGCGGGTTCCAGCACGTTTGAATCTTCTCCGATTCCGGAACGACCGGCAACTACGAGGTGATTAAAAGAGCATCCGAGGATCCCTTTTGACCCGATGTACCCGGTGCATCGGTAGTTTTCCCTTGCGGCGGTGCTTCGAGCAGGCGTCTTCCCTTTGCGCTGCTAGGCTGCCAGAAGCGGCCGGACCATAAATCGCGCGTTGGTGTCGAGAATGAACAAGATCTTTCGGTACTGAACAATCCAATTGTTGACATTTTGTGATCAACTCATCACACTTAACAAGCTCGAATGCATGTGCCTGCGATCTGCTGTGGCTTGGCAAGTACGCGTTTAATAAGCGGCCGCCCGGCGGAGCGAGTCGCGAGTTGACATTGGCCTGGATGGATCAAGTTTCTTTGCGCGGTAAGTCCACTTCAATCTCGATGGGATGTCGCTTCTCACCACAAGGGAAACAAGAAATGAACTCCTATAAGAATTCGCGATTTCTTCTATCCACGTTCACCGCGGCCTTGATGATTCTTGCTTGGACCGGCCCCACCCGCGCCGACCTCTGGGTCGCAAGCGGCTCTGATTCGATGGGAAGTTACGACTTCGAGGCTAATGTTACTAACAGCTCCAATCAAATCCAGATTACGATTTCGAACCTAAGTCCCCCAGGCCTGCAGACCGTGAGCGACATCGTCTTAGACACCAGCAATCCGATCGGCACCGGCAACATTGTGTTCGGGTCGGGTTTCGCCGGTTGGAGCATTACTGTCGAGAGCGATAATTCCACGAGTTTCTTACTGACCAGCGCTCAATCCGGACCCACGCCGGGCACTGGGGGGAGCGACATCGCGCCCGGTGCGTCCGCCATGTTGAGCCTCGTCGCTGTCCCCGAGGGGACGATAGTGGACCAGGTGAAGTTTTCGAAGGCAGGCGACCCTACAGAGATTCCCGCGACCCTCGTGCCTGAGCCCTCGAGGATCGTAATTGCCACGCTGGGTGCACTAGGAATCCTGGGCTACAGTCTCCGTCGACGGAACGCAAAGTGACGACTGTTGCCGTTTGATCGAAAACCTCCACGCCTGATCCCCCTCGCGCCGTTCGCAGCGACGATGTGGTTGCGCCTAGTTCCGAAATTCATCGTGGACATGGGATGCTTGTCGCACTCCGTCGATTGGCATCCCAACGCTCGTTCGCGCCCGTCGAGAGGGAAACTCGCGATACGGTCGTGCGATACACCAAGGCGGTTATTGCTCGTTCCCGGCGTATTCGGGCCCGGTCAATTAGTGGTGAGTTTTGAAAAGGCGGAAGCCAACGTCCGAGAGACTGAACGCCGGCGGGGCTTTGTAACGGATCGCCGAGCGAGCTTTGACCGATTGAATATCGAATCCCCCGCCTCCAAGGAGAGGAGGGTCCTGTTCGTTGACTCGTTTAGACATATTAACTACGTCGTTATAAAGTCCGTGCTTCGCCGCGCGGGACGCACTGGAGTTGTCGTGAAACCATTCAATCATATTCCCGAGCATGTCAAACAAGCCCAGATCGTTAGGTCGCAAACTGCCGCAGGTCCAGGCATGGTCCTGGCTGTTGTCAACATACCAAGCGTACGAGTCAATCAAAGCGGGTGAGTGACCGTAATATCGGCTAGTGACCGTACCCGCCCGGCAGGCGTATTCCCATTCTGCCTCGGTGGGCAAGCGATAACCCGTGCGTTCCAGAACGTCGGCGGGGATTGACATCCCGTCGGCGTAAGCCCCGGACGCGTTGCGGAGGTAACACCACTCTTCCTTCGGCAAACCTTCCTGCTCGCTCAGCCAGTTGCAGTAAGCCACAGCATCATACCAAGTTGGGCCATTTTGCGGTCCGCTTTTTTCAGGACTGTACTTATCGGCCGACCGACCGTGATTTGGCATCTTTTTGGCGAATCGCTCGTATTGCTCGACTGTTACCTCCTTGGTGGCAACGGCGAAACGGCGAGGGATGATCCAGCGGCGCGCGACTTCGTCGGGATCCCGGTCCGGTTCGTTTGGCGGCGATCCCGTATGGAATTCGACCGGACCTTCAATCACGGCGAACGTTTGGCCCTGACCATTGACATACCAGCGCCGGTTTCCCCAGTTTTTGATCTTCATCAACTGTGCATCGATTTCCTTCAACTTGTTTTCCTGCCTCCATCTTCGCAGGATCCATTCCGCCGCACCGTGAATTCCTGCGTCGGGATCGTCGCGGTAGACGATGAGTAGTTTGTCGCTGAGCGACTCTCTCACGCCGGGGGCCAGTGCTTCCGCACCGTATACGCCCAATGCCTGAATGAGCGCCCTTCGCACCGAGGTGTCGGCGTCGAACAGGATCGAGTCCATTTTAAGCGGCCCTGGGGCTGGCGCGGGCTTGGCGGTGGCGTCGATGCGGTCTAACTCGGCGACGATGGGCTTTTGGTCGGCACCCAGGGGATAGAGCCAACTGATGATGAAGCTGCGCACTCGAGGATCGGCACTGTGCTGTAGCAGCGGCCAGACCTCTTCGGCTTTGCCCATGCGAACTAGGGCGACCGCCGCCCGTGATTGACGCTCTGCAAGTCGCTCTTTAACCTCTTCGCTGACCGTTGGGCGATTCCAAACCGAGGCGGTCACGAGCGGTCGATCGGGAGTGGTGCGGCTCACCGAACAGGATTTGGGACGGTAACCCTGGGCGAATAGTTCCCGACACTTTTGCAGGTGGACGGCGGGATCAAGTCCATAGCTCGCGACCGCCTCGAAGCTGGCGTCGCTGTTCCAGAGGGCGGCGTAGCGGCGGTCGGCGTGACCTAGCTTCATGAGCTCGGAGAACCCGGGGTTGTCCCGTATCGGGTCGAGGGCGGCGTCGTCATCCATCGTGCCGAAATCGGCCTCGTCGTTCTTGATCGCCTCCTCCAACAATCGGAGGCATCGCTCCTCAAGCTGGCGACTCATCGACTTGTTCGTGCCGGAAACTGCACTTGATGCCAGGGCACAGGCTCGGGCGGCGTCATAGCGCAGGCCTGCATTTTTGGGTTGTTTCTTAATCGCTGCTTCCAGGGTTTCAAATGCTTTCTTCGTCCCCTCGCCCAGCTCTGCTGCCAGGACAGCGGCAAGGCTGATCGCGGAACTTTCCGGGCCGTCTCCCTGCTGGAGCTTCTCCAGTTCCGCCAGGGCGTCTGATTTCTTGCCAAGCCGGCCGAGTACGATGATCTTGTATGCTTTGACAGGAACGGATTCTGGCTTCTTCGCAATCACGGACTGAATGTCATCGAGTGATTTCTGATTGTCTCCCAGACGGAAGTAAGCTATCGCTCGAGCGAGCAGGGCATCGAGATCGTCGGGCTTGATCTTGAGCTTTTTGCTTGCGATCTCAAGCTCAGCCAGTACGCGATCTCGGGTTGCTTGTCGTTTGCTCATCCCGCTGACCGCCACGTCGACGAGTAACTGGCCGCCAAGGTTTGCCTGGTTCTGTTCAAAGTTGCCCTCGAACTGGTCTCCATACATCCTCGCTGTGAAGTCGGCTCGTGGGCGCGTCCACAGACGCCGCAGTATCTCGTGTCACCGCTGGTTCCGATCGATGCGTGCAGCGTTTGCGGGATCAGCTTCTCGCTCTTCATTTGATCGTGAATCAAGGCCTGCTCATCGGCGCTGGACCCGACGTACATCCGAGCGTCTTCATCGCCTGTCCTCTCTACCCAGAGGGCTGCATATCGGTCGGCGGGCTTGCCAAGCGCATCTGTTGTGGCGTAACCGGCGACATCGACGGGAATAAACTTGTCTTTCTTGTTCTGATCATCCCGTTGTCGGACTTCATCGGCGGTCTGACCGTAAGCGATACGCCAGTTCCGACCATCACGAGACCAGACCGCCGCTACGGTCGCTATCTGACCATCGGAGTACGGACGGAACCGCACGGGACGGTAACCGGATTTGCGGAAAGCCTCCGCGGTCGAAAGGAACTCGTCCATTGGCATTGTCTGGCAGAAGGCGAACCATTCCGAGAAAATGCCTTGCGCGACTCGATCCGGCCCACAAGGGAGGCGTCGGGTTTGGTCCACGAGGAGACGAGCGGCGGATTATTCCAGGTGTAGGTCGCTTCTTGGCGAGCTCCGCTCGAAAAACAGTCAGTACTTGCTCTCCCTTCTTCTCGGCGACGGGGAAGAGGCTCTGATACGCCTTGGGGTCGGCCAGCATGAGAAGTTCGGCAAGTTGGTCGGGAACGTCGCTGGCGTAGTCGGTGAGGATGTCCGTCGCCAGCGTGTGTACGCTGTCGGAGCGGGACTTTTCCCCGAAGATTTCGGCTAGCGGGGCTGTCAATTTGCCACGCACGGGACGCAGGGCTTCGCTCCACGGGCGTAGCAGGAGCGAATTAACCGAAACCAATGCCTGAGCCACCTTGCCGCCCACTGCGCCACTTGTCGTCGTCCGGGTCATAAAGCGCCAGAGTCGCCGGCGGCCGGAAGAATACTTGTGTCGACCGGCTGCGCCGACTCCAGCACGGTCCAGAGCCTTGAAGTCACGGTGGAACGATGAGATTTCAGGGCATCACGCAGCACGGGAAGTTCGCTTGGATCAGCAAACATCAGACGGCTGAAAATGTAGTCAAGCTGGGCGTCATCGACGGGGAGCAGGGCAAGGCTGGCGTGTAGCTTCCGACGGGAACCATCCGATCCTTTTGCCCGTTCACTCCTCAGTCGAGGATCGACCCAAGGGCGGTAATCGCGCATCGCGCCGACGATGTCAGGGACTTGAGGCGTGTCGGCATCAAGGAGTCGCTCGACCAAGCTGGCTGCCCGGGCGTCTTTCTGATTCTCGACCTGGCGACGAACGGCGATCCCGGCAAGAGCTCCAACACTCAAGAGGGCCAAGGTCAGGGAACCGCGGACTCCGTGCACCCGCCCTGCCCGTTTCATCATCTTGCGTTGCGGCTCAGTCCAGTTCTTCGTCTTCGTAAGTACACGGATGTTCGCCCACTCCACGAAAGACGGCAGTTGACGGTTCTCGGGCCTGCTGTTCCAGATCGCGGCGCGTTCCACGAGCAGCAGTTCCGCCCGTCCTTGCCTGGTTTCCCGCTGCTTGCGGGTCAGCCACACCCGAAGCGACTGGACCAGATAGTCGTGAGTCAACTGGTAATAGCGCTCACCCCGAGCAGCGGTGGGTTGCTCGTCATCGGCATCCGCGGTGTCGGCGGGGGTGATCAGCCGCAATTCACTGTCCAGGATGCGCATTAGCTCGGCGAATTCGCGAGGGCGACCGGTCGTGCCTAATGCGACTTCGAGTTCTGCCTCCGACCGCATCTGCCCCTTGATGTCCGTGCCCGTCTCCGGGAGCAGTTTCTTGAGGATAGCCCGTGCCGCCTTTGATGAAGACGATGCTTGGGATTCGCCTGCGGGGAACTGAACGTCTCTTCCAGAAACGTCACTCCAACTCCCTCGGTCCCGCCGACATCGCGCAAGGTCGTCATGGTCCAAGGCTTGCCCTTCATCATCTCGGCGAACAACGCGAGTCGCACGGAGATAATCTTGCCGTCCCGGGCAAGACCGGCGACGGCTTGATCGAGAAAGCGTCCTGGTCCTTGGAAATGTGGCCTTTGCCGCTTGGTAAACTCCCGTAGGCGGTCCCGAACGCCATCAAAACCTTGCGGGCATGACGGGGATCGAAAAGATCAACGGCGGCGGTGTTTTGTCCCTTGAGAAGGTCGACTTCCAAGTCATCCATAAACCGGGTCGCTGCCATCCAGAAGTCGTCCCTGACCATGACGATCGCCTGGGCATGCTCGCCGTCGCACTGCCGAAGGGCGGACACCAACTCGGCGTTTTCCTCGCTCCGGTTCGCATGGAGCCATTGTTCGAATTGGTCCAGGACAATCAGGACTTTCTGCCCGGAACGCAGTGCACGTCGCGTCCGCAACTGTGTCAGGGTAGCGACTAGCCCCAGTCCCGAAGGCAGATCTGGACATTCCTTCCGCAATGCCTGCAGCAGCCGGCTTTCTGTCTTTTCCGGGGTCGCCTCGATATAGACGGTCACGACATGCCTGGCCAGCAAGGGCAGTAATCCCGCCTTGACCATGGACGACTTTCCGCAGCCGCTTGGTTCTAGATTAGCCCCACCTTGAACGTTTTTTCGGGATCGGTCCTTTCGATAAGG
>CAWKNT010000040.1:0-31973 GCA_963850935.1 uncultured Isosphaeraceae bacterium | reverse complement strand
TACGTTAGGGCAGACAAATTATGTGTTGAGCATGGATGAAAAGACGAGCATCCAGGCTCGAGGGCGTAGGCATGAGGAAACACCGCCCCGACCGAAACAGACTCGGCGGATCGAAGCGGAATACAAGCGGAACGGAGCGTTGCAGTATTTGGCGGCGTGGGACGTGCATCGCGGAATCGTCGTGGGACGATGCGAGAAGAAGACGGGGATCAAGCCGTTTGGTCTGTTGGTGGATCAGGTGCTTGAGCAGGATCCCTACAGGGATGCAACACAGTTATTCTTCATCGTGGACAACGGCTCGTCGCATCGAGGCCAAGCGTCGGTAGAGCGTATGCGTCGGCGCGACAAGCGAATCGTCTTGGTACATACGCCGATCCATGCGAGTTGGCTGAACCAGGTGGAAATCTATTTTTCGATCATCCAGAGGAAGGTGCTGACGCCAAACGATTTTGCGAAGCTGGAGGCGATCCGCGTGCGGCTGGCGTTATACGAGGAGTTGACCAACCGTAAACCGAAACCGTTCGCTTGGAAGTTTACTCGACAAGACATGCTGAACTGGCTAAAACGCGCATCGCCGCATTTTCTCGCAGCTCCGGCTGCGTAGGATAGAGGAACGGGCCAGTCGCGACGTCAATTGTGAAACGGACCACAAAGCCGTCCGTCACCACGATTCTGGTATCTTCCAAAGCCTGAGCAGCGGCTGCACTGAGTTGTCAGTGATGCCAACTGACTGGTTGTCGGTGGCAAGTATTCGCCTGTCTGGTGAAAAACGGACGACGTGGCTCAGCATAGGGAACGGCCCGGACTGAAACTCGCCGAGTGCCTTCCCCGTCTCCAAGCTGACCACACCCACAACGTTGGTTTGCCTGAAATTGGCAACGGCCAACAACTTTTTATCAGATGAGACGTCCAAGCATCCTGGGTGGACGCTGTAATCTCCCGCGCTGTAGTTGGGTTTGAAAACGAAATGTTTCAACTGCTTTCCGGACGGGACGTTCCAGACCCAGGCCTCGTCGCCGTCGTACGACACCAGCGTCGAGACATCGTCGGAAAAGACAAACTCGCCGCTGCCGACGACGGTAAATATACCCTTGCCAGTTACCAGGTCGAAGACGGTCTGCCCTACCATGAACTTCTGCATGACGGCGTACCTGCCGTCGCGTGACAGGGCCTTGAACCGCAGGAACGGGTCAAAAACGTGCGTTTGGAGCTTCTTCTCCGTCGAGATCTCCCATCGGACGGCCGAATAATCCCACTGGTTGGCTTTTTGGTTCCGACTGGTGTATTCGGCCATGAGCGAAATAAGAGTCCGATCGTCGCCAGCGAATGCCATGTCATGCACAAAGGCATGCGAAGTATTGGGCAGGAACGCAAGATCCCTTTTCGCGGCCAAGTCCCATATAGTGACCCCGCGGCGCTCGTAATACACCGCGAGCAAGCGACTGTCTTTCGAAAAGGCAATATTGTTGGCGGTAGATTCCCCCTCCTTGAACGGGCTAACGAGTACCTGCTCCCTTCCGGTCTCGAAATTCCAGAGTTCAACGCGGCCATCATCTCCTTTCGGGAGACCCAAGGTTTTTCCGTCGGGGGAGAATGCCATGTATCCGGTGTGATGCCGAGCGGCAATGAGCCCTGGAAGGCGCGCGGCAGTAAGATCAGTGAACTGGCGGGGAAATTTGATCGGGGTGGGGTTGAAGACATCGGGTCGGCTAGAGATGGATAAGTAGAGCCCGAGGCCCCAAGAAACCAGCATGAT
This sequence comes from uncultured Isosphaeraceae bacterium, assembly GCA_963850935.1. Classification (GTDB taxonomy): domain Bacteria; phylum Planctomycetota; class Planctomycetia; order Isosphaerales; family Isosphaeraceae; genus CAWFRS01. The sequence continues at coordinate 30,217 of CAWKNT010000040.1, read as the reverse complement.
CAGCAGCAAGATTCTAAGGCGTGTCCCGGGTCGCTTGTCTAACGAATGCGGATGCGACACGTGTCCCTCGCCCATTAAATGACGTTCGCTGTCTAAACTGCGGGTCGCCGATGCTGCCGCGCGGACACGCCGTTCATGGTAATTGATTTCCGTCCGGGCCAAAACCTTTGTACGTGTTTGGGTATGGCGCGTTTTCCGCGTACGGGTAAGGCGTCCCGCCCAGAGATAGGTTAGGCTCCAAATTCCCTTGGGAAGCGTAAGCGCCATGTCCGATGGCCTTTGCCATCGCTTTGAGGTTATCGTTCCACAGTTTTTGGCCTGGCTCGCTAAGCTCATTGTAATGGCCACAGGACTGCAACACGAATATCCCGCCCGGCGCCAGTCCCTCACCGATAGCGTTCGAAAGACTCAGTGGGAAGTTCGCTCTCTGCAACTGGCGCGTCATTGCCCTAGCATTGTAGTTCATCCTGTTCCCAAGCGGAACGCCGCCCGACGGCCTGGGCGCTGCCATTGGCTGCGGTGCGCGTGGATCTGGTTTGCTGAGCAACGCCGCCGGAGCGTTGACAAGACCGCCTGCATGGCTGAGGAGGATAATCCTGTTGAAGGGCCCTCCGTTGGCCGTTACCGCATTGTTGATCGCGGTTTGAAGCATCGGAATCGAAGTCGGCCGTGTTGGGTTTAGGGTGTATTTCTGACCTGGCGCCGCTTTCTGGAAGTCCTGGAATTTGGGTACATACATAGACACTCCCTCGTCGCTACCCGGGTAGTTTCCGGAGACGATAAAGAGGTCGCCTGCGCCGAGAGGCAAGTATGGGCTTGCGAAATTGGGCGGCGAGGATCTGGAAGCTGAAACCCAGGTGCCAAGACAGGCCCGGCAGAGCTGTTGTCGCCTCGCCTGCCTGGCCACTCTGCGGTGGCGGCGTCTGCGATCCAGGGGCGGGATTCGCCGTCGGCGGCCCGGAGTCCTGCGGGCCTGGGTCACCAGGTGAAGGAACATTCGGATCTTCACGCGGGTTCTCGAACGGCCCAGTATAGGGCGTCGCTGCTAAGGGTTCCTGATTTAACGGCACGATTATCGGGTAAGGGTAGCCGTCGGGAGCAAGACCGTCGCCGCCGTCTTCGCCATCCCCATCCTCCTTGCCGTCACCGCCGCCATCGCCACCTATGGGGCGCCACTGGCCACCGTCATCATAATATCCGCCGTCCCCGCCATCAGGGCCCTCTCCAGGTGGCCCCGTGCCCGTCGCGGTGGCCACGCCCCCCTGCTGCTCGGCCCGCGATGTCGGGGCCGTCTGCGTGGCGGTGGGATTCTCGTTGCCCCCGGTGTCGAAATTCGTGAGCCGCGCCAGCTCTTGATCGTTGCTGCCGTCGGTCGTGCCGCTGTCGGTGATCGGCGCGTTGCCGGAATTGGCCGGCAAGCCGCCGTTGGCCGGGGCTGGGCGGCGATAGCCGATCCCCGTGGGGTGCGATACCCAGTTGGTCGGCGACGAGCTGGAGTACACTTCCTGCAACACCAGGGAGTTGCCGCCGGAGCTGACCTCGGCCATCACCTCCGGACCGGCGAACAAGAGCGAGTGGACCGCAAAGCCCCCCAATCCGGATGCCAGCCCGCCTGACCTCTCCAGGTTGTTCGGTGTCGTCCCCAGGTGCTCGGCGCGATTGGCCGGCGCCGAGCCCGAGCGGGGAGGACAAGCGGGGAGGACATGCACTGCTGCCGCGTGCAGCTCCAGGGACACGCCACGATTCGACTTTGAACATTCGCGGTCAATCTTGGGCACAGTCGTCGAGCCGAAACGACTGTCGCACAAACTCGAATCGTTTGGAGCTCGATCGATCCGTTTATATCAACAATGACCACCGAACGGCACTGAATCGGAAGATCAACCATCTGCTGGGTTCTTAGATTATCGAAGAGAAGTCGTATGCGGGCACGCCGGCCGTGCTATGCCCGGCGTGAAACACCCGCGGCGCGCTCGAGCCGCGGGGCGGAGGAGCACATGGTGCGTCTCCCTTAAAGACGCCGTTTGTCGCCGAGTCCGATTCGGACCCACCCCCATCCAGGGTTTCCTCCCGCGAATTCTGAAGAACGGGTTGAAAAACGTTGCGCGCTAATATCAACAAAATAAAATTTTGGAAAAAACCGTAAGTCCTTTCTTGGCAGAATGCTAAGATCGGTTTTTCTTGCGAGAGGCGAGTAGGTGCATTAACGAAATTTGCAATAGCCGGTATATTGTATATAGACGCTCGGCGGGGAAAGTGCGCGCCAATGCCTGATCGACGATGGTCAGATCTCTCGCCGCGGCCGTCTTGAAACCGCAAGCGAATCGCAACCGGCCAGATTCCCTGTGCTGATCCGCAGTATGTTCGCGATCGTGCTCAACCCCTGCGGGCCCGTCGCGGAGTTGTCAAAGTGTCGTTTTATGTGACTTTGAGGGAAGTGCGGCCCGCAGCCGCGATTCAACCGGGCTGAACCGCCGAAGGCAGCCGGGTAAAGAACTCGTTGTCGATCGGATTGCGCGAGGCGAGACGGCTGCGAGCCCTTCCCAAAAACTGCCATCTACTGCCATCTACTGCCATTTTGGAGCCGTAAAACCGCTACGTCCGTTGCAACCGTTCAAGTTTATCATTCGCCCCTATTGAACCGCCGAAGGGTGCTGGAGACCGGGTGGATTCCGCCGAAGCCTGGGATTGCGGGTTCAAGTCGCGAACCTCAAATCCGCCATCGGTCGTGCTTGTATTCGGGGCTACCCACCAATCTACGGATTCAAGGTGGGTCGTAGCCTGTCGGACCCCATGGATGACAGCGTGCGAACCGGCGTAATCCTCGAATGACACCTCTCGATACACCATATTTCTTGATGGATTCCACCATGTAACGGCTGCAACTCGGCTCGAACCGGCACGCCGGGCCCAAGAGCGGGCTGAGGGTCACCTGATAGAGACGGATCACCCCGATCAGGCACGCAGCCGTGGCCTGGCCGGCCAACGCAACAAGCTCGTGAGCGTGATTGTGTTCATGGCGGCGAAGTGACTTTGGAAGCAGGCTTGAGATTGAGACGCCGGGCCACGCCGCCAGACAGGGCGACGAGTGATTGTCGGACCGCGGCGAAACTCGCATCTTGCCGGCGCGGCAGGACGATCAGGTCGACGCCGATCGGTAGCTCAGACTTGCTGAGACGGAATGCTTCGCGGACGAGTCGCTTGAGGCGGTTGCGGGCATGGGCCGCACGGACCTTTTTACGCGACAGCGAGATCCCAAGCCGCGCATGGTCTCGCCCGTTTTCGACGCCGTAAACCACCAGGATTTCGTCGGCACTCGAGCGGCGCCGATCGAAGGCGCGGCGGAAATTCTTGCGGGTCTTTCAGTCGTTCGTGAGGGCGGAAGCTCGCTTTGATCTTCATCATGACTGATCGACCTCGTGGCCGGGCTGGTTCCGGCAGGTGAACGATGCGGGGAGCGACCCAGGCGTTCGCGGATCAGGCGACCGCGGCGCATGATGTGCCAGATCAAGAGCCCGCCAAACGCGGCGAGGGCAACCAAACAGGTACCGAGCAAAGCGGCGACGGCTCTGCCCAGGCGCGGGCGGGCCTCGGGCCGCTCGTTGAGGATCCGCGCAGCCGGCTCCGCGCAGGTTGCCACCGTAGCGAGTGGCCGATCGGTCGAAGCTGGGTTTGTGGTGTCAGTCATGGATGTCGGATACGGAAGATGAGTCGTCGTCTTCGAGCAGCGCGCGAAGCTCTTCGGCCAGGTCGTAGACGCGGTGATGCACTTCTGAGAGATGGTCGACGAGCTGCAGGATCACCTCGACGCCCGCCAGGTTGACTCCCAGGTCGCGCTGATAGGTGACGATCGACCAGAGCCGGCGGATCTGCGCGGGTTCATAGCCTTCCGTCGGAGCCTTCGTGGGTGGCTTGCACCAGGCCCAGCGACTCGTAGCGCGCCAGCACCTTGGTCGAGACCGCCAGTTCTCGGGCGGCAAGGTCGCGCGGGATGATCCGTCGAGTCATGGCCGAGCGCTCCCGTTTCCAGTGTCACCACAGCCCGGCACGCGGGTTCTGCGGGTTACGCTCGGCAAACTCTTCGATCAACCGGCGGCTGGCCGCGTCGATGTTCTTGGGCACCACGATCTTGAGCACGACGAACAGGTCCCCGCCGGGCTTGCCCGCGGTCGCGGGGATTCCCTGGCCCTTGAGCCGGAGCTTGAGGCCGCTGGAGCTGCCGGGCGGGATCGTGAGCGACTTCATGCCGTCGAGGGCGGGGACGTCGATCTTGGCTCCCAGAATAGCCTCGGAGACGCTGATCGGAACCTCGATCTGGAGGTTTTGCCCCTCGCGCTTGAAATAGGGATGGGGCTCGACCTCGATCGTGATCGTCAGATCGCCGGCGGGCGTTCCCTTGGCACCGGGCTCGCCCTGGCCCTTGAGCCGCAGCTTGGCCCCGGTGTCGATACCGGGCGGAATCTTGACGACCAGGCTTTCGGTCTTGCCGTGGGCCCGCTGAACCTCGATCGTCGTCTCGCCCCCCTTGACGGCGGTCAAGAAGGGGATGGTCAGGTGGGCTTCCAGCGTCCGGCCGCCGCGTTGGCTGTCCTGGCCGGCCGCCGCGCACCCGGCCCATCAAGTCTTCAAAGATGCTCGCGTTGCCGGCGTCTTCACCGCGGCCGACGTGCCGAATGACCCGATCAGGTCGGAAAGGTCGATGTTCTCGAACCCCGGCTCGCCGCCGAATCGCGATGCCCATTCCGTCGAGTTCGCCCGCGGTCCGGACGCTGCCATCCCCTCAAACGCGGCCCGGCCATGGCGGTCGTAAAGTGCCCGTTTCTCCTGGTCCGAAAGCATGTCGTAAGCCGACTGAACTTCCTTGAATCGGCCTTCCGCCGACTTGTCGCCCGGATTGACGTCGGGATGGTACTTGCGCCAGCCCGCGATAGGCCTTTTTGATGGCCTCGGGCGTCGCGTCGCGAGCCACTCCCAGAATTTCGTAATAATCGCGTTCGGCCATCGAGCGACGAGGTTCCATATTCTTATGTCGAGGTGTTATTGTCCACGTCCGCGAATCGAGTTGCATGACACGAAATTGTACGCTCGAATCGGCCGGCGATTCAAGCGCAGCGGCGACCGGTGCGCCAGGCCGCCAGTCATTCGCCGCCGTTGCGTCATCTGGGTCCACGGATAGCGTCGTTCGAGGTCGCTGACGAAGCGAGCGATCTGCATCATGCCCTGCGATGAAGGCGAGGAAACCGCTTTTCGAAGCAGCTTTCGACCCGGCGGAATGCGGCCGGCCAGAGGATCACGCCTCCCAGGATCAGGAACGGCGTGCCGACCGGGCCCGGCAACAGCAGTCCCCCGATCCCGCCGACGACCAGCAGGACGCCAAGCTCTTTGGGCAGGCCCTGGATCGGCGTCAATTGCCTCACCATTTTCCGACGGCTGACCGCGAACTCGTACAGCCGGCACGCCGCCCGTGTTTCCGATCGATCCACGTCGACCCCCTCTTCGGCCCTCAGGGTCAATGTTCCGAGTAGCATGTTGGTTCGATACCGCTCTGATTCATTCTACTGGCCAGGACGGCGACTGACGAGTCAGTCGAGTCGTCGGCGACTCGCTGCCGATCCGAACTCGGCGACGTGTTCGACCCTCGAAGGTCGAGCCTTGCCGCGATACAATAGATTCGTGCCGTGAGAACAGTGAAGCGTCGAGTCCTGGGTGGACGATCGCGGAGAGGAGAGGCCTGATTTTGACTCGCGTCGCGGTGATCTTGCATGAGCGGCTGGGCAACTGGAACAGGCAACTGCGCCCCCGGCTGCACGACCGGCCGGTCCGCTGGTTCGAGACGCGGTCGCGGGCCGACCTGGACAGTCTCTTGATCGGGCTGGCCTGCCCGTCGTGCTGATCGACCTGGGCCGGCATCCCGCCGAGGGGTTGCAGGACCTCGATCACGTCCTCGAGCGGGCTCCCGACGCGCGGGTCCTCGTGCTCGATCCCGAGTGCCACGACCAGGTGGCCGGGCTGGCGCGCGAGCTGGGCGCCACTCACGTGGCGTCGGGCTTCGTGCCCCCGCCATTCGTGGCCAGTCTGCTGGCGCGCTGGATCGAGCTGGCCCAGCGCCAGCATCGAGCGCGACGGCTGGTCGCGCACCTCGTTCCCGGAAACCGAGACCGAGCCCTGGGCCTGGCTGGCTGATTTTCTGGGCGATCCGCAATGCATTCATACAATCCCCACGACGACCGCCGTAGCCCGATCGCGCCGTCTCGAGGCCGACGACGGATCGACACGCGAGATGCACGATCGATTTCGAGAAGAATCCATAACTTCGACAGCGATGCTTTCGTCTTCGCCGTGCGACTCACAAAGGGTATGAACCGGACATGTTTGGCAAGACCAACGCAACGCTCACGGAACGGGATGTGCTCGACGCATTGAAAGGGGTCAAGGACCCGGACCTCGGGCGTGATCTCGTCGACCTGGGCATGATCAAGGACATCAAGATCGGCGCCGGAGCGGTCTCGTTGATGGTCAACCTGACCACGCCCGCCTGCCCGATGAAGGCGCAGATCGAGCGCGAAGTGCGGACTGCGCTCGAGAGCCGGCTTCCCGGCGAGTGGGCCGTGAACATCACGATGGGGGCCGAGGTCCGAGGCAAGGGAATCGTCGAGACCGGCGATATCCCCGGCATCAAGAACGTGATCGCGGTCGGCTCGGGGAAGGGGGGGGTTGGCAAGTCGACGATGGCCGCGGCCATCGCTTACGGCCTGCGTTCCTACGGAGCGAGCGTCGGTCTTGATGGACGCCGACGTCTACGGCCCGTCGATCCCCCACCTGGTCGGCGCCAGCGGCCGGCCGATGGCCAAGGGCGAGCGCATCCAGCCGATCGAGACCGGCGGGCTTCAAGCTGATGTCGATGGGCTTCTTGCTCGAGCCCGAGCGCGCGGTCATCATGCGCGGGCCGATGCTGCACGGGATCATCCAGCAGTTTCTCCGCCAGGTCGACTGGGGCCCGCTCGACTACCTCGTGATCGACTTGCCCCCGGGCACCGGCGACGTACCGCTGACCCTGGCCCAATCACTGCCGCTGACCGGTGCCGTCGTCGTCTGCACGCCGCAAGAGGTCGCCTTGCTCGACGCGACCCGCGCGATCAGCATGTTTCGCCAGCTGAAGGTGCCGGTGCTGGGCATGATCGAGAACATGTCCTTTTTCGACGTGGTCGCCTACCTCCGCGACCGGGGCGGGCCCGAGGCACACAAGCTGATCGACGGCAAGAGCTTCTTCGACACGCCGGGCGACGAGCGCGTCTACATCTTCGGCCGCGGCGGCGCCAGGCGCAAGGCCGAAGCGATGGGCGTTCCGTTCCTGGGCGAAGTCCCGCTCAATATCTTCCTCCGCGAGAGCGGCGACGAAGGCCGGATGGAGCACGCCCTGGCACCCGGCTCGCCGGCCCGGCCGTATCTGCTGGGTGTCGTCGAGCAGCTCGCGGCCCAGATCAGCATCCAGAACATCAAGACGCCCAAGATGCCCAAGCTGGAGATCCTCGGTTGAACATGAATCGATTCGCCTTGGTTCGACCGCGAAGGCTATGATCAGGGTACCGCCGGACGTTCAGCCCCGCCGCAGTGCCCGCCCGGGCGTGGCCCCGGTCGGCTCGCCGTTTTCCAGGGCCAGCGTCCCGTTGACCAGCACGTGCTCGACCCCTTCGGCCAGGGTGCGCCCGGCGGCGTAGGTCGAGCGGTCGGTCACACTGGCCGGGTCGAGAACGGCGATATCGGCGACGAAGCCGGGGCGGATCAGGCCGCGGTCGGTCAGGCGAAACCGCCGGGCGGCGTGCGTCGCCAGGTGAGTGACGGCCTCGGGCCAGGAATAATCGCCGAGCTGGCGAGTGTGATAACCCAGGTAGCGGGCAAAGGCTCCCCAGCCGCGCGGGTGCGGGAAGCCGCCGCAGAAAATGCCGTCGGAGCCCGCCATGTGGGCGGGATGGCGAAGGATCGCCCGGACGTCGGCCTCGGTTCGATCTCCCGGGCCGAAAGCCGACGATTCCGACCGCCATGTCCGCACGCCGACAGAATGTCGCACACGAAATCGCCGGGAGCGAGCTTCGCCTGCTTCGGCCGCCGCCGTGACGGTCAGTCCCTCGGCCCAACGCCAGTCGGGGTGAGCCACCATGGCGATCGTGATGTTCTCGAGCGCGTAGGGCGTGGGTCGCGAGAACCATTCGGAGTTGAGCCGAGCGCGCACGGCCGGGTCGCGCAGCCGCGCGACGGTCGGCTCGATCCCTCCTTCCTGGACCCAGGCCGGCAAGGCGACCATGCCGAGGATCGTGCTCCCCGCCAGGTAAGGATAAGTGTCGAACGTCAGGTCGAGCCCGAGTGCTCGGCCTTCGTCGATCAAGGGGAGCAAGAGATCGGCCCGCCCGTTGTAGTGCGAGACGTGGGCCGGAACGCCGGTCGCTCGGGCGATATCGTAAACCTCGCGCATGCCCGGTCCGCCGCGAGCGGGCCGTAGCCCCGCATGTGGGTCACGTACACGCCGTTTTCCGCGACGATCGGCTCGCAGAGCGCGGCGATTTCGCGAGCGTCGGCGTACAGGCTGGGGATGTAATCCAGCCCGGTCGACAGCCCGATGGCGCCGGCGTCCATTCCCTCGCGCACCAGCTTTTGCATGGCACGCAGCTCATCGTCGCGGGCGGGTCGAGGGTCCAGCCCCATGACCTCCATCCGGATGTTGCCGTTGGGGATCAGATAGGCCACGTTGATCGCCACGCGTGCGGTCGAATCGAGCCAGGTATTCGCCGACGGTCCGCCAGTCGTACGAGAGGCCGGGGGGGTTGCCGTTGAAGCCGGCGGTATAGCGCCTCATGTAGTCGAGCGTGGCGGGCGATGCCGGGGCAAACGAGCTGCCGTCCTGGCCGATCAGATATGTCGTCACGCCCTGGCGTAAGGCCGGAAGGTGGATCGGATCGGCCAGAAGCATGAGGTCGCCGTGAACGTGGGCGTCGATGAAGCCGGGGACGACGTAACGCCCGGTGACGTCGACGACACGCGACGGCTTCCGCCCCTTCGAGCCGTGCCGACCTCGGCGATCATCGTATCGATCAAGGCCACGTCGGCGCGGAACGGCGGGCCCGCCCGAGCCGTCGATCACCCAGCCACCCTTCAAGATCAGGTCGAATGTCATGGTGATTGGCCTGCGCTTTTGTCGACTCGCCTCGCGGCCGTCCGAGCGTGGGCGACAGCGACGGGCGGGCGATCGGCGTGTCGGTTCCCTTCCAGATGTACCAACTGGCGATGGTGCGGTACGGGCCGCCATATTTCGGCCAGGGCGTGGCAGTCGCGCGGCCTGGGCAGCTCGGCCAGCCCGTGGCGGTCGCGCAAGCCCGACCCGCACGCCCAGGTCGCTCGCGGGCAGGATGTCGGGCCGATTGAGCGCGAAGATCAGGAACATCTCGGCGGTCCAGACGCCGATTCCCTTGATGGCGGTCAGTGCCTGAGTGATCGCCTGGTCGTCCCAGGAATCGTCGAATTGATCGAGCGGCACTTGTCCGCTGGCGACGGCCTCGGCCAGGTTGAGGACGTAGCGGGCCTTGGCGGACGAGAGGCCGACGGTTCGCAGGCTGGCCTCGCCGATCTCGATCAACCTGCGCCGGCTGGTGGGGCTCGCCGCCCAGTCGCGACGAGCCGTGCGATTGATCGACGCGGCGGCCTTGGTCGAGATCTGCTGGCTGATGATCGAGCGGACCAGTGCACTGAAGCGGTCGGGGTGGGGCTCGAGCCGGCAGGGACCGATACGGTCGATGATCGCCCGCAAATGCGGGTCGACCCGGCGCAGGTGCCGCACCGCGGCGGCCCAGCGATTCGAAATCTGGACATCGTCTTGGTGCCGCTCTTCGTACGTTTTTCACGGGTCGTTCATGACGACTAGCGGCTCGCCCCTCCTTTTGATCGCGGATTACGAATCGTAAGGCTCATCGAAGCACATACCGCGGATTCGAGCTCCAGATAGCGCCGCACGCGGTCGCCACGCTCGATCGCCTTGGGTATAAACGCCATGGCCTGGTCGATGCGTTCGTCGGGCTCGGCACAGCTGAACCGCAAGAACCCCTGGCCGGCCTCGCCGAAACACTCGCCGCCCAGGCAGGCCACGCCGAAATCGGTCGTCGGCCCCTTCGAGCAGATACAAAGCCAGGCCGTGCGAGGTGATTTGCAAGCGGTTGCAGATCGCTCGCACGTCCGGGAAAACATAAAATGTTCCGGCCGGGACGAACGACGCGGAATCCGTCGACTCGCTCGAGACCGTCGCAGAGCCGGTCGACTTTGCGGCGGAATCGTCCCATGTAATCGTCGCGGGTCGTCGGTGTCGTGCTCCAGTGCCGCCTGCGCGGCTCGCTGTGCGAACGGAGGGCTGCACGAAGCGGTTGTATTGATCAGCTTGCCGATCGCATCCACGATGGCCGGCGCCGCCACGGCGAAGCCGATTCGCCAGCCGCTCATGCTGTACGATTTGCTGAAAGTGTAAGCCGCCACCGTGTGCTCGAGCATCCCTGGCTCGGCCAGGATCGACGCATGCCGACCGCTCCAGACCATGTGGCAATACGGCTCGTCGGAAAAGACCATCAACTCGGTTCCGCGCACGACCTCGGCGATCGCGGCCAGGTCGTCGCGCGTTGCCACACCGCCCGTCGGGTTGTGAGGCGAATTGAGTAAGATTGCCCGCGGTTGAGGATCCGTGGCGAGAAAACGCCTGACGTCATCGGCCGACGGCCGAAACTCGTTCTCGACCTTCGAGCGGCACCAGCACCGCCCGCGCGCCGCGGCGTTCGAGGTTGGGCACATAGGTCGGGAACTGAGGACTGAAGACCAGGACGCCATCGCCGGGGTCGAGCACCGCCTCGGCGAAGAACTGCTCGAACGGCTTGGCACCGGAGCCGACGACGATGTTTTCGGCCGTCACGGAATAGCCGAATTCGGCCGGACACGAATCGGGCCGCCGCCGCTCGGAATTCCGGCAGCCCCAGACTCGGCACAGTAGCCAGTCTCGTTCTCCTCGATCGCGCTGATCCCGGCACGCTTTGCGCTGCGGCGTGCTCGGAAACGGGCTGTCGCCGATCTCCAGCTCGACGACGTCTTTTCCCTTCGCCTTTAAGTCCCGCGCGATTGCCAGCACAGTGAAGGCCGACTCCGCGGTGAGTTTCTGCGCGAAGGAGCTGAGTCGAGGCATGATCTGTAGTAATTCGTTGTCAAGTCGCCAGTGAAATGCGTTCGCATGAAACGCGGTAACGATCAAGTCACAATGCAGCGGCTGTTAATGGAATGAAAGACAGCACCCATCATTTTTGCAACCGACGCTCACCGCGACGCGATCACCTGAGCGAGTGGACGGACAATGCGGGGAATCACAGACTGCTGGAGGATCTCTTCGCCGATTTCGCGCTGTCGCCGCATCGACTCGACGAAGCTCGTGTCCGGGCCCGTTCCCCAGTATTGGCGCACCGTGAAATATACGCTGATCTGGTCGTCGCCAAACTCCCGCGTTCGCGACCTTGTACGCGTTTGTCCGTGTCTCGACGGCCAGCCGGCATTGAAGTTGACCCGATTCGTTGAGAGACAGGGTGATCGATGGCTCATAGTTGATCACCTGGGCTCGCGGCAACTCGAAAAGTCCTTCCAGCCCATGCCCAACGCCAAGTGCCTCGCTCACGACCTCATCGTGATTGCCTTCAAAATTGAAGTCGAATCCGAACATGACGTCGAGCGCTTCGCAGTCCAGCAAGCTGATCGTCAATAAGTGCGGAGCCAGATCGAGGACCAGCTCGTGCTGGCGAAACGAATCGTCGAGTGCCTCGGGGATTGAATTGCCCCGAGCAAAGCCGGCGCGGCTCGATGGCCAGCCAGCGATGCGATTCTTCGTTCTTTCTCGCTTTCCAGGACGAGGTCGCCATTCTCCCTCGTGTAAAAGTTCCGCAACTCGGGAAAGCCCTTCTTCATCTGCTCGAAAAAGTGCAAAACCGTGTCGCGGTTATTGGGGAGTTCCATCTCGGTGTTGAGGTGCACATTGACGTAAAACTCATCTGCATCAGAAATATAACGATTCATCCTGATGATCCTGAATATTTTATCGACATTACCTCGTCCGGAACGCCGCTCCGCGTGAACGCGGTCCGTCGAACAAGGACAGGGTGAAATTTGATCGACTTCAATGCGATTCCATCTTAACACAACGCGATTCGCCACGAAATGAATGGACACCGGAGGGCGCCGAAATCTCGGTTCGCGCTCGTGTCATGCCTGAATGATTTAGGCAGGCTGCGCATGGCGGGGGACAACCGTAGATAGCAAGATCCGGACGTCCTCGGCCATTCGCTCAAACTCGAGTCGGTGCCGGTCTCTGGGTGACGGAGACGAATTGGAGTGAGTGCGTCGGGCTCTACGTTAGGATCGATGAAGACCCTACCGCCGTGCAGGGACAGGTTTGCGGTAGGACGGACGGAGAATTGAGCCCCGTCGCGGCCTGCAGGGAAACGGGCGACGATTTGCCCATCGTCCACCGAAAGTGGTATCGCGCGAGGATGCGCAACCAGCACCATCGGCGGCACCAGTTTTCCCGCGGGTTCCGTGCGGAAGCTCACCCACCATGGTAGACCCGGAAGCCATGGCCTCTTCAAGACATACGACACGGTAATCTCAGGATTTGGACCTGGCAGAATGGTGGCAGCCGTCGGCTCCAATCCGGGCGAAATCGAACGGACTCCGTCGCCATTAGTGACGCTATAAACTCTCATGTGCCATGGTCCAGCGTCTCTCAGCGTTGGCGCTAGTTCGGACTTTTCACCCGTTTGTTCGGAAGGCATGCCGCTGTCGACATGAGAAACCGATGGGCTCGGCGGCAGGTTGAGCGTCCAGCAATCGCTGTCGGTCGTAATCAGCCCGGTCAACGGTTGCCGAAATGGCTGACGGATCGTCCGGCCCCACTGGCGCCGTACCCTGCCTGGCGACGATGATTGCCGCACTCGCATCGTTGGTCCAGCGCCAGCGCAGAGTGACCCGCGTCCCACCGGAGCCGGAACCCAAACCACTCCCGGCCCGGGTCGCACGCAGTTCCGACGGATCCGCCGTGCGGCTGAGAGCCGCCATGTTCCCGACTGTGAGTGTGCTGCCCCAAGTGGTCAAGGGGGTGTAATAGCAATGCCCCTCCGCAGGTGGTTCGGGATCGTAGGCCCGATCTGGGGCGGCAGGGTTCGATCCAACTGCCGTCAATCGTTGCAGCCTCCGCCTTACTGAGGCGGCAGCCGGCGGCAAGGAGCAGGGGACGGGACGTGCGAACGATCTTGACTGATGCCTCGAGTTGGCTCGATCCAGTCCATGCGCACTCGTCCTCCAGGTTCCACCAGTAAACGGGGCGCCTCGAGCGGCGACACCGGCGGTTGCGGACGCGCCGAAACCACGACTCCCGGCGATGGGAACAATTTGCCGTCCGCCATCGCGTAAATTGCGTAGATGCCGTAGTGGTAAACCTCGTTGGTATCGAGGTTGCGGTCCACCAGAAAGTCGAGCGAAGCGGGGATTCGTTCCCCATCTCGGGGGCCGTTCGGCGGGCCGCCTCGCTTGCGGATCACCCGCACGTCGGACACGCCACGTGGCAAAGTCCAGGCTAGCTCGACCTCTTGGTGGCGCAGCTCGACGTGAACGTCCTTCACATCGGCCAGAAAAACAAACGGCCCAAGCGATATTGCGGTGACTGACTCGACGCCACCTCGTTTACTCAAGATCGCATAGCCCACCGTTTCCCCCGGTGCGGCGTGGATGTCGTCAAATTCGTTCGTGCTCACCTCGGCGATCCGGGTCCCGTCGCCAGGATGCATTGAGCGAGCCCCCGCGCTTGCGAACGACGACAAAGGTCAGCGGACCCAAACCATCCGGCGGCGGAGGGCTCCAGGATAAGCGGATGCGATCGCCGAACGCCTGGCCGTCCAAAGCCGTGGGCGGGTCAGGAGGCGTTCGCTTGAGTCCGGTCAACGCGTCGGCGAGGTCGGCGGCAATAGCCAGAGCCTGGCGATAGAGATCGCGCGCGGTCGGAGGGTCGGTGCGTTCCAGATTCCGGGCACGCGCCGCCAGCGATTCAGCTCGGCGCAGGCCCCGAGCTACCTCGGATATCGCGGTTTGGAGCTCCGGCGACTCGGGATCAACCAGCCGACTCCAGGCTTCGACGGCTCCTCGCGCCGATACCAGGCGTCCGCCGGCTCGCGCCGTCTCGTAGGCTAGCTGAATCCGCGCGATATCGGCCTGTCGCTGACGAACTTTCGTCAAACCGTTTCTCGCACCGGCGAGGTTGGGTGCGAGCGCCTGAAGTCGTGCGAGGTGTTCCAGTGACTTTTCGAGATCGAAGTTGCGAAACGCGTTCTGAGCCGCCTCAAAGTGACGCACCACCGGTTCACGCAGTGCCTGGCGAAAGCCACAATCGCACCGCCGTTCGTCGACCCAGGCAATGCGCTTGCAGATCGGGCAATCCCACTTGAGTGACGACCCACAGTGCCTGCAGCGTGCCGTATTTGCCTTGCGAGCGACAGGGCTCAGCTCGGTAACGCCTGCGCAGTGCCGGCACCGTAACAGGCTATACTTGGCTGCCCCGTTCGCGTTGGCCGACGTACCCGAAGATTGGGCGACGCCGGATGAGCCCGCGAGCGGTGTGACAGCGCCATGCTCGCGCCGTACACCCGCCTGCCGGCACATCCGGCCAATCAAGCGATCGGCCCGCTCGGACGAGATGCCGAGTGCCGCAGCTTCTTCGAGCAAAGCCGACTCGGTACTGGCGTCGAGGTGGCGGAGCCCATCGAGCGCGAAGTTGGCCAGGGCCTGCAACAATTCCTCCGTCTCCTGGGCTAACGTCCGATCGTACCGGCCGCGCGCCTTTGATGAGCCCAGATGCGACTGAGCGTGCGCGATGACCTCGAGCCACGCTGTTTTCTCGGCCGTCACCTGGGCTTTTTTCATCCAGCGCTGGCGTTCCTCATCGGCGCGAATCGCGATGTACGACGGAGGAGCATCGCGTGACACTCCGAGGGCATCGTACAGATCACGACAGCCGAGATGCTCAAGAGCCACCCGGATTTGCCGTTGGGTCGAGGGGTCGAGCACATCGGCAGGTGGATCCTGGTCGAGCTCGGCTTCGCCGTTTGAGAGGACCGATTCGATCAGGTCGGGGATGGGCCGCGTGACCCGCTGCACGTCATCTTCGCTTAACCCGAGCTTGGCCGCCTCGTCAGCCAAGCGTTTACGATCCGCGGTCGTCAGTCCTCCCTTGGCC
Organism: uncultured Isosphaeraceae bacterium; assembly: GCA_963850935.1. Classification (GTDB taxonomy): domain Bacteria; phylum Planctomycetota; class Planctomycetia; order Isosphaerales; family Isosphaeraceae; genus CAWFRS01. Next base: position 14,925 of record CAWKNT010000040.1, on the reverse strand, counting down.
GCGCGGAGACGAACTCGCTTTTGTAGTTCGTCGAGTTTGAGATCATGCTCAGCGATTTGGGCAACCGCCAGCTCAGCATCGTAGGCAGCGCGCGACGCCGGATCGCTCAAGAGCGCCTTGCGCAGAGATGGAATCTCATCGAGATACAGCTGATTGGCGTGCCGGGTTTTGGGATTCCGTGTCCCCATCGACCAGGTCGGCTGGAGTCGCTTGAGCGCGGCTTCGATTTCGGACCGCACGGCCCCTGGGTCAACCCCCAGTCTCGCATAGAAGTCAGGCACCATCGTTGCGTCCGCCGTCACAAGTCGAGTCTCCGCCCCTGTCCTCCCGGCAGGGTGATCACCGATCGTTCGTTACGACTTATTGTGGAGGAAGTGTCACAGGACGTCCAGTCGCGGACCCAATCACATTCGGTTTGCGCATCAGGGCTCATCGCTCACGAAAAGTTCATGCTCAAGACCTCGACGACAAGATCGGGAGCGATGTGAGGAATTCGCGCCTTGGGCCGTTTGCGGTCGGGCAAGCAACTCCAGGACGCAAATGCGACATCCGGGATGCGGACAAGCCCCGGGAAGAGCCGTATCGTTCCATCGGCGCCCGTAACGATCCCAAGCTTCCGCGGTCGAACAAAATTGTTGAGGAAGGTACCGATGAGTAGCGCCAGTTCCGACTCCTCATACCCCACGGCCTTCTCCACCAGCGTCCCCTCGACCAGCTCACAGGGGCGGTTCTCACGGTTGAGAACGTCGACGACGTCTTTTTCGATCGCCGTGCCTGGTGTCGGAACAAGGCGCACGCGCTCGGCCGGGATATTGCCGATCCGCTTCAAAAGATCGCCAATGGTCGTCGCATTCTGATCCGGCGAGAAGCGCGAGTGCGATCTGGCGCCCGTCCTTCGGAGACGTGTCGAGATTTGAGTGGCCAACGCGAGCGAACCTCCGGTCGATCTTGAGCCGTTTGCCGGTAAGAAACTGCTCGATTATACACTACGAAGCGGTGGCTGTCGCGGCAACGGCTTAGCTGCCGAAACGGGCAAATCGTCGGCTCGCAATAACTACCATCCACGATCGAATCGACATCCCAAGTAAGCTCGTCACATGCCCACGGCAACTCTCCAAAACCGCCACTCCGATCATAAGCCGCCGGACGGTGAATCGCATTCGGGGCAGTCGCATGTCGGGTTCCTCGATGGGTTTGGCTGTAAGATTTCATCTTTGGCAAGCTTACCTGGAAGACGCCAGCAGGTCGACTCTGGGCGAGCCCGTTGAACAATTGCTCCGCCAGCGAGACGCAGTTACCCTGGCGGAGTTGACCGAGTGAAGTTCCCGACCCGAACTGGAGCCAGCAATCGATGACGCCCCATGTGAAACTGTCTGTCACTGAGCGGAACGGTCGCAAATGTGTGTCGACCGGCTCGCCGTGGGAACCCGTGGTCGGATACTCGCGTGCCGTCCGCGAGGGAGATTTCATCTTCGTGACGGGGACCGTGGGGATCGAGCCCGACGGCCAGTTTCGGCCGACTTTGAAGGCACAGACCCGCCGGGCACTCGAGATCATCATCGCCTCGATCGAAGCATTGGGGGGCAAGGCGTCCGACGTGGTTCGAACCCGGATCTACGTCACCGACATCGCCCAATGGCGCGAGGCGGGCGAGGTCCACAGCGAATACTTCGAGTCGATCCGCCCGGCGACGACCATGGTTCAGGTCGCCAAGCTCATCGACGATGCCGCTCTCGTGGAGATCGAGGCTGACGCTGTGATTCACCACGAGCTTTGAACGATGAAGGATTACAGAAGAGTTCACGGCTTGCGTAGTTCCTCCGGCACGTCTCGCTTTGCCAGAAAATAAACATAAGATGCAACTGCCTTGAGCTCAGGCGGATCGAGTACGCGGCCCCAGCCGTCCATTCGTGTGTTGGGCACCCCCTTGTCGATCACGCCAATAACCTGGTCGGGTCGATCGCCGTGCTTCCATTCGTTGTCCGTGAGGTTGCCTACTGGCGGCCCGATCAGGTCGGCGGCCAGGGGGCCGTCGCCGCGACCGTCTTTGCCATGGCAGGCCACACAGCGCACCAGGTAGATTTCACGTCCACGCGTCAGCAGAAAGTCTCCAGCGATCTCGGGAGGTGGTGGTCCTATCGGTTTGCTCAGAAGGCGAAAGGCCACGAATCCGCCGGCTGCGAGACCAAGCATTGCCAGCAAGATCAATCGCGAAACGGATGTGTCAATACTGCCGGACGCCAATCGGTCATCGCTTGAATCTTCGATCACCAAGGGTCATTCACTCGACAACTGGAGAAACCAAGGGCCCACAAGCAAGCGTCGATCTGCCTTAACTTGCGCGGTGTATCCAGGTCTCCGCGACCTGGCGCAGGTCGATCGAATCGCCGTCTGATTCTGTGAAATAACAGCGCTCGATGCGCTCGATTGAGCTCACAAGTTCTTGCGTTTGAGGTGTAGAAAAGCCGTTTTTGTACTGGATCTCGCGTAAGAGGCCGAGCACGGAAAATGGCGTGACTAGCTCTGGCATCTGAAACCGCTTTAGCGCCACACGCCTGGGCACGGAACGAATTCTCCATATCGCGGCCGCCACAGCCAACAGTGCCAGGAGGCTCCCTCCGACCCACGCGAGCCAAGCATACCGCGGCTGGTCGTAAGTGCCCTCGAGCGAGATCTCCGGGCCGACCTTGGCCAGGTCCGCGTCCACGTAGCGCTGATAAACCAGTTCGGCTCCGTCGACGGCCGTTTTGGCGAACTGAAACGTCGTGGGGGGTTTCTCCTGACCCTGGCCCGCGCGAAAGGCAACAAGCCAGGTGCGCTCGGAATCGATCAAGTTCGCGTCGCTGTCAGGATCGAACCGCGAGACCGAAATGCCCTGGTCGTCGATCTTGTCGATTTCAAATCCCGCGTGATCGAGCTTGACGATACTTTCCAGGTCGGGCACCAGACCACGGGCGGTCGCCTTGACCTCGAGGATCAGCTTGCCTTCGGCAGCCTGCCGTTCGTCGAGCGTTTGCGTGATCTGCAGTTTTTCGAACGGCCGAACCGACCCCTTGTCCGGCATCGCGTCCACCGGGAGCGCCGGCGACTCGACGGGCAAGACCACGTAGCCTGAGGTATCCATGAAATCAAGATCAAGCCGAAGCGGCGGGATCTTATCGACCTTGGGGCCGCGTGCCTTCATGAGGATGTAGGCATACGGCGTAACTCTCCAGCCATACTCGCCGAGCGCCCTCGAATTCACCTTCTCGTCCTGAAACGTAACCGATAACACCTCGAATTGCTCTTGGAGCGCCTGCTTGGCGGCATCCTGAAACTTGTCCCGATAGTTCTCGAGCGGCCGGCCAAAGTTGTAATACGAATAACCGGCGTTGTTCTGATTTTGAAGATAGCGCGAAAAGCCCCCCGACTCGCGTTCGATTTCGCGCGTGTGTCGCAAGTTGACAAACAGTCCAAACGGCTGACCGTGGCCCACGGCGTCGCTGCCATCGACCTTGGTCTCGAGCTTGATCTCGGTTACCAGGTCTTTGTAGTAATCAAACACCTTGCGCGATCGAAGGCCTGGGGATTGTCGCCGACGATCTCGAAACCCGCCTTCAAGTAGCGGAACTTGATCGACGGTTTGACCATGTTCAAGCGGGTAAAAAGCGTGTTGGCAAACTTGTTCTGGTGCCGCTCGCCGGGCTCTCCGGCAATGCTCTCGAGCGTTGCGCGAATGCGCATCGGCTGTCGCAGGTCGGCAAGTGTTTCCTCCGTGATACTCTGGGGGTCGCAGGCGCCCAGCCCGGCTGAAAACCAGAAATCAAAGACCTGGACGGTCTCGTCGTTTTGCTCGATCGACGGGATCGACTTCACATAAAGCTGGGCTGCCCGCTCGAACTCGGCGAACGCTGCCTGACGCCTGGGAGCAAACTCGGTCGACCTTTCGATCTCTTGCAGGTAGTTGTTTTCGTCGTGCATGATCGTCGCCTTGGCCAGGACGAGCGCCCACTGGTCGGGATGCCTGGCAAGCCCGCGTTCGACGACCGCCCGGGCCACTTCGTAGCCGCGCAGTACCTCGGCGCGGATGTCTTTCTTGCGCCGCTTCGTCTTGTTCTTTTCCTGCTCGGCGGGCTGGCGCCACACGCCCAGCAGATTTCCCCGCATCTGCTGGATCAACTCGGCGAGCGTCGCCGGCTTGATTCCGTCGAGCGAGCCAAAGACTTTTTCGAGCGCGTCAAGCCGATAGACCTCGGCAGTGCTGTGGCAAGTCGTGAATGCCTGGGTCAAGAGCTTCTCATCGACCTCCGCGATGGGGAGTTTACGCAACCGCTTTACCAGGTCGGCCAGCTCGACCAGGTTGCGCTCTTGCTTTGACCGCGTCAGCGGGATCCCCTCGGACCGGTTGTCAAATCCGTAGATGTAGAAGAACCGGCTGCGCCGCAATTGCTGAGAGTTGGGGTTGTGGTTTTTGGTCCAGACGCGAATGAACTCTTCAGCAAGCTCTTTGGCCTTGCGGGGATTGGATTGAGCAAGCTTCTCAATGTACGGGTACGCCTTCTCATCTTCGCTGACTTTCAGATAGAGCTGAGCGAAAACGATGGCAAACTTCGGCTTCATTCCTGCGTCGACATATTCTAGCCACTTATCTCCCGGCATATTGTTGACAACATCACCGACCTTGAGCGCCAGTGGCATTCCGCGCTGGCGCACCATCATATCGGGGGTGAATGGGTCGTAATTGGAATAGTAGACGTTGCCATAAGGGTCGAACCGCATGCGGGGCCCAAGACTGGTCGAAAAGTCGTAGTGATAGGAGAATTCAGCCTCGTGCAGCCATGCTTCGGCCAAAAGCGCCAGGCTGCTGGCCCAATCGTGGCCGAGCCGCGGCGACTTCTGCAGCAAGGCCTCGACCGCCAGCTTTTGTAGTTCGAGCGACTTGAGCCGGAACTCACCGTCAAACGCATGGTTTTGCAGGCCCCGCGATGAGGCAGAGCCGATGGCCGCAATGATCTCCATGCCACGCTCTGGCCGCTGGGTAAAACTCTCCTCGAGCCACGTGCGGCCGAGCTCTTCGCGGATCTTGGGGGTAAGCTCGACGGCGCGGCGGATGGCTTCTTCTTTCTGAGCACGCTCAACTTTGCCAGTCGCCAGCGCGGCCTGCGTGACTTTCCAGGCGCGTTCGAGATCGACCTTTTTCTTGTCCCGATCGTAGATCGCGAGGTAATGGCGAGCGAGCAGATTGAGGGCCTCACGATCGTTGTCGGCCTCGGCCTTCTCGGGTTTTGGCAGAAACTCACCCACCTCGATGGGGCAATCGGCCGCGAAGAGGATCTTCACTGCCTGGCGCTCCGAGAGCGGCGACTTTTGAGCCGGTTCCTTCAAGACCGTTTTGAGCCTAGCAACGAAGTCTTCAACGACATTGCCTGAATCGAGCGCCTGGCGGAGGATCTGCCCCAAACCCTTGAGTCCGGCATCATCCAGTCCGTGTGGGGCTGCACCAGCCAGCCCGAAAATATCCTGATTGGAAATGACGTTTTTCTCGACCATGAACTGCTGGGGCGGGGGCGCCCCCGGTGAGCCCATGCCGAATTGCATCCCCATATTCATCTGCATCTGCATTTGCATCTGGAACTGCATTTGCTGGTTGCCTTGCATCACCATCGGATTGCTCAGGGACTGGATCAACTGGTCAAAGGCAGCCTTCCCTTCGTCCTTGTTGAGCTTGGCCAAGAAGCTCTTGACGGCGGACCAATCGCCGAGCGTGACGTCGTACTGAAATGACTTAAGATCTCGATCGAAAGGATCAACCTTGGCGTCGCCGCTTGGCGCCGTTGCCGGCACGCCATTCGGAGTCGCGACCACCATTCCCCGTGCCATCCGCCGCACGTTCGCCACGGGAGCTTGAGCGGAATCGTCGCTTTCCGGGCACGTCAAGGCCTCTTCGCGCGGAGTAGACCACGCCTTCAAAATCGACGACGGACGGCGATCGAATGTCAATTGCTTGATCTTTTGCAGATGCTCTTGCTTCTTGGCCTCGGCCGGATCAGGCGTACCCGGCTTTGCATTGGCCGACAAAGCACCTGCGAAGACCTGGGCCGGTAAGTCGACAATGGTCTTCGACGCCGGTGGCGCTGAAGTCGCTGCGGGGGGTGCCTGACCCCGAGCGGTCCCCAAAACGACCACGGTCAGAGCGCCGAGGAAAAGCCCGATCAAGTGGCGTGCAACGACCATGTTGGTGCAGACCTCCGAAAGCCGAAAAAGAGCCGCTCACGAGCCCGAGTTATCCGGTGGAGGCCCCGCGCCGGCCTTGCGGGCGTCTTTCTTTTCCTCGCCCTTGGGCTTAGCACCAGGTTTCTTGCCCGGCTTTTTGCACTGGCCGCTCTTGCAATTCTGGCATTGCTTGGGAAGGTCGAGACCTTGAAGGTCGCCAAGATCCATCCGCGCCAGTCGAATGACGCTCTCGAGGTCCTCGCGGTGCTTGCGAGCGGATGCCTGATCCCCCTTGGCCTCATCCCGCTCGGCGAGCATCCGATAGGTCTGACGGGCGCTTTCGATTTGAGGCTCCCATTCCGGTGCCCCCAGCCCCTCAAGCCGCATGAGCCAGGTCATGTAGTACTGCGAGTTGGCAAGTGCGTCACGCGCTTGATCGCGGAGCTCGGGATCGGCCGTCTTGTCATCGTCCATCTGGTCGACGAGATCCACGAGCGAAGCGTTGGCCTCGGGGAGTTGATGACCAAACATCTGGACCTTGGCTCGCTGTAGTCGAATTCGACGCGCATCGGCAAGCCGTCCTGCCGGCAAGAGTGCCAGAGCCTGCTCGTACCCGGCCGACGCGCCTTGCCAATCTTGCTGAGCCGCCAACCGGTCGGCATCGGCCAGAACGCGCGAAACGTCGTCGAGGCGGAGCTTTTCCTGCCCCGGCCCGTAGTGATACGCGCCCACAACCACCGGGACCATCAACCAACCGAGGAGCACGAACGTACGCATCGGTCTACCTTTCTCGGGTCAGAGCGTAAAAGAGACTCCGCTTCCCGCGCGAACGCAAAAGAACGTATTTTCAGTCTACTTGATCCTGTAAGGCCACGATACCGCGAAATCCATCATCACGTCCGAGCCACCGCCACGAGTGCCTTCTTGGACAAACGAACAACAGTTTGGCGGACGCCCGGCCTCCACCGAGTCCCGAATCGGTGCAAAAGCACCGGGAGAAATGCCAGCGCAACCGAGCCCAACGTGCACGCGATCAATGCATATTCACGCCGGGTAAGCTGCTCGAATGTGTTTTTGCGCGGAATCACTGTCAGCCGATTGAGGAGATCGGTGCTAATGTGTTTCTGATTGCCGTCATGATAGATGCCGCCGAGTCGCGCTGCGATCTGACGGAGGGTCGAGGCATCTTGATGCGACATGCGGCCGTCGATGAATGAACCCTGACGCGGATCGCCGACTCCCACGATCAACACGTCGGCGATCGACGCGGGCATCTTGGGCATGCCGGTGCCCGGGACGGTATCGCCGTCAGACAGCATGAGCAGGAGCGTACTCCTGGGCTGCCAAGAGTGAGCGATCTTGGCGGCTTCCGTCAGTCCCGAAAACAGGTCGGTCTTGCCCGCAGCAAAGGCATGGTGGAGCGGCAAATCGCTGAAGATGTTGCGGATCACCTCGAGATCCTTGGTATCGACGACGACCGGCTTGGCGCCGTTATAGCAGGCCACGACAGAAAGAAGGTACAGCTCAACGGGGACGCGCTGTAAGAACGAATCCATGACAACGGATGCGCGCTTCATCCGGCTCTCTTGGCATTGGGCCCGGCATCCTTGAGGCGCATGCTCGGCGACACATCGAGCACGATCAGGACATGCCGCCGGTCTTTGTCGGGGACGGCCTGGGCGACATGGGTCTTGGGAGGAAGCTCGAACAGCGTCGCGAGACCCCACGTGAGAGCGGCTATGGCCCCCACCCGGACCGCGGGGGCAAATCGTGCCCAGACAGCCGGCCGCCCGTTGGGTCCAAACGCCAGCCGAGCCAGGCGATGACAGCGCCGGGCGTGGAGGCTCTCAGCGGCGGCTGCCAGGATGGCCACCGCCGCGGCGAACAACTCTGCGTGCGAGATGGTCACCATGGCGTGTACCTCAACCCAAAGAAGGCACAACTCGCCAGACCGACGAGCGACAAACCAACCATGCACACCGGAACAAAGTCGTCGAGTACTTCGGAGGCGGTCTTCTCCAGCTTGGTTTCGCGCATCGCATCGATCCGGTCGAAAACCGCCCGCAATGCGCCTGGATCGTCGACGGGAAATACCTCGCCGCCGGTCAAGGTCGTGATGTTGACAATCTCGGCCGGAGGATTCTGGTCCGAGATGTGAATCGCATAGACCGCGATGTTGTTTCGTTTCAGAGTTTGGGCGACCGACTCGTCGTTGCCACCACTCAGATCGAAGCTTTCGCCGTCGGAAACCAGGATGATCATCCGGTCTCCCTCCTCGCGCTCGGCCAGGATCTCCTTGCAGGCTAAAAGTGCCTTGCCGATCATCGTCCCCCCCATCCACCGCGGTACGTTTTCCGGTTTCATGAAGGGTGGTGCGCAACGGATCGCCGACGGATCGCCAGTCAAGGGCACCCAGTGCAGCACGTTATTGCCGAAGAAGGTCAGGCCAAACGCATCCCCCTTGCGGATATCGAGGAAGTGGTCGATCGCTTTCATCGAAGCGTCGTAGCGTGTACCGTCCCCCAGCGGAGTGATCATGCTGCTCGAGACGTCGACGCAAAATTCGATATTGGTGAGCACGCGCTTGGTTTTGGGAGCGCTGAGCTGCTGAGGCCCAGCGAGCAAGACGATGACCGTCGCGAGGATCAGCGCCGGCAGCGATTCGGCGAGGCCGAGCACAAACGCCCACACGCGTCTGGGAGCGTGCCCGCCGTGGTCGAAAGGCAAAGCGATCCGTCCTGCGGACCGCTTCCAGATCCAGCCCAAGAGCAGCAACGGGACGACCAAGAGCGCGAGCACGGCAGGATACGCAAAGCTCATGGGCGATCCTCCGACCGGGGAGCCGAGCCGCTGACGAGGACTTCGCTCTGCTCTTCGTCCACGGAATCGGCCGCGACCGCTTGGTAAGGCGCAAGCAGGGCGCTCACGTCGACCGGCTCAGCCGCGCCGGCTGGCCGGTGCAGCCAGTCTTCGAGGCGCAAGAGCAGCGGGCCGGCCGCTTCATGCGCGCGGAGCAGGGGCATGAACTCGGCCGGGCCACACCGTTCCAGCTTGAGTCGCTTGCGCCAGTAGCCGATCAGGAGGCGCTCAAGCTCGGCCTGCTCCCCTGGATTGAGAGTGCCCGTCAGTGCCGACTGGACCAGAGGTCGGAGCCGATCGGCCAGAGTCACGGGCTTGGTTGCGTCGAGAACCAGCTCCGCTTGCCGGCGACGGCCCGCGAGCAAGATCGCGGCTAGCCCGGCAGCCCAGACCAAGCCTCCGACAATGAGCAACAGACGATAACCGCCCAGAAATGGCGCCGGAGCCAACACCAGTCGATGCGGCTCGATCTGCCCAGGAGGCAATACGGGCTCGATCTTGATCGGAATCGATGGAACGTCGGTGATCGGTGAGCCGTCCTTGCGGCGCACGCTGTCTTTGAGGTCGAATTCGCCCGGCTCGAGCCCATAGTAAACAATGTCGTAGCGGAAAGCCGACCCGTGAGGATAAGAGTTGACGATCCGAAGGACGACCGGTGTCCGGCGATCCTCGATCGGTTTTGCCTCCAGCTCGGAGCCAGGCAACACTAGTTGCTCGATCCTGGCCGGCATGCCGACGGTGGTGGCTGAGCGCTGTGCAAGGGCGTCCGGGAGTGACACCCCCAGCGACACGTATCCAAAAATGAGCAGGGCCGAGTTAGTAAACCACACTAGCGCGCTCCTCGGCCAAGCAGGTTGCGCAGCTTGAAGAACTGTCGGACCTTGGACACGTAGGGCTGATCGGTCCGGATCAAAAGATAGTCAATTCCGGCCTTTTTGAGCTGTTCTTCGACATTAGTCGCGGTGGAATCGAGAACGCGGCCACGCACCAGTAGGCCTCGGCCGGTCTCTGCCTCGGTGGCTCGGACAAATCCGACGCCGCCCAGACGGTCCTCGGCGGGATCGCGCAACTGGAGCACGGCACAATCGTGTTCCTGGGCCAGCCGCTTCAAGGCCGGAAGTGCCCGGAGATCGTGCATATCGCTCAAGACAATCACCAGAACGCGCTGGGAGAGACTGGGAGACAGCTCGATCAGCCGCGACCCGAGAGAGGTCGTCTCGTCGTAACGGAACCTGCGCAACCGGTGAAGCCACTGGAGAACCTGATCACGGGACATGCTGGGGCACACGTGCAGCCCTTGGGCCCCCACGCCGAGCACGCCGACTGGGCTAATCCGGTCGAGACAGGCCAGCGCCAGCCCTCCCGCCAGGAACACGGCGGTCTCGTACTTGCTCGGATGATGCGAGCTGATCGTCATCGAGGCCGAGGTATCGACTAGCAAATAGACCGGCATCCGCTTGGGAGCTTCATATTCCTTGACATGCACCTTGCGGGTGCGGGCTGTCACCCGCCAGTCGATGAGCTTGATCGGGTCGCCATACTGGTACAGCCGCGATTGCACGTATTCGACGCCCGACCCCAAAAACGGCGAGTGGTCTGTACCGTAGCTGAGACTGTCTGCCAGCCTCTTGACGGCCAGGAGAAACTGCCGCGAGCTCAAGACATCGTGGTGTTCAATCCGGCCTTCCACAAAACCTCCACGCGTCGCTGTACGTCGTGCGGTCATAGGGAGCCGTCGATCTTCGTTCGACCGACGGGTAACGTTGACTGACGGCATTTCCAAGGACGATTAAGATTAGGAGGAAGATTACGATCAGGAATAGGATTAAGAGCAGGATTAAGATCAAGAGTTGGAATTCTGACAAAGGTAACGCAGCGAAATAAATCCTGATCTTACTCATGCTCTTGCTCTTAATCCTCTTCGTAATCTTAATCTTCATCTTACTCTTTCAATCATTTGCGAGCCGCTCGCCAACCTGTCGATTCAAGATTGTTCGGCCACTAGGTGCGTTTCACATATCCATTGGAACTGGGTGCGGGGGCACCGTAGGGACTGATGATTTCACTGAGGACATCCGCGCCGGTCACGCCGTCGGCAAGGGCCTCGTAGTTCAGGCGGATCCGATGCAAGATCACGTCCTCGGCCAGCGCGAACAAGTCTTCAGGGATCACATAATTGCGACCGTGAATGACCGCCCTGGCCCGCGCCTTTGACGAGTGCGATTCCCGCACGCGGGCTGGCGCCCAGCTGATCCGGCGATGATTTCGCGTGCGGGTGACGATCTCGACCACATGGTCGGTGAATGTTTCGCTGACATAAACGTCATGGACCGCCTCCATGGCGCGCACAAGTTCTACCGTCGCGGCGACCGGTCCCTCTTCGAGCACATCAAACTCGGTGCGGGCGACAGCACCGCGGTCCTCGCGGCGAACGCCCAGTGCGGCATTACGCCGCAGGATCTCTTTCTCTTCATCGACATGTGGATACATCAAGCGATGGCAAAGCATGAACCGGTCGAGCTGTGCTTCGGGTAGCTCGAAAGTACCGCTTTGCTCGATCGGGTTTTGAGTGGCGATCACCAAAAACGGCGCGGGCAGTCTGAAAGTTTCGTTGCCGATCGTCACGCGGCGTTCTTGCATGGCTTCGAGCAAGGCACTCTGCACCTTGGGTGCAGCCCGGTTGATTTCATCGGCCAGAAGCAGATTCGTGAAGATCGGCCCCTTGTGCACACGAAATTCGTTTGACTTCTGGTCAAGGATCTCCGAACCGACGATGTCCGACGGGAGCAAGTCGACGGTGAACTGAATCCGGGCGAACTGAAGATCGATGGTTTTGGACATGGCCGCGACCAAGAGTGTCTTGGCCAGGCCCGGCACACCTTGCAGCAGCAGATGCCCACCTGTGACTAGCGCGATCAAAAGGCGCTCGACAACCACATCCTGACCGACCACGACTTTTCCCACCCGCTCGCGGACAGCGCGGATGAATTCGAGCGTCTCCGTGGGGATAGCCTCGGTGCCGGGTCTGTGGGTTTGTGCGTCGAGGGTACTCATGGTTGCCATGGCTCACGGGGGACACAGTCGGAGATGACACCGAACACGCCAGCGTGATCAAACAGTCGAAATGGATCGGCTTGCTAGCCGAGCGGACGCAAACTCTTCAAACTGCTAGTCTGCAATGATAAATGACAGGAGCGAGGTCAGGGCAAGTCCTTTCTCCGAATATTGTCGGAGAACGACTTTCCTGCTGTTCCCAGTCGGAGTCCTCGGACGCTACCACGGGACCTCTTGGGACCGCCGATAAGTTGCGATGGAACAATGACGCGTGACATCTCGAAAATGGAGTAGGGTTAAGATAACGATTAAGATTACGAAGACGATTAAGAGCAGGATCAAGATTAGGATTAGGACACCATGCCCGCGGCTAACGAATGCTGGTTCGATCATGAACAACTGGAAGTCTATCAAGAAGCGATCGCTTTCATTGCATGGCTGTCGGCGCTTTTGGAAGGAAGCGTGCGAATCGGCGAGGTCAAAGACCAGTTGGACCGGGCATCCACCTCGATCCCCCTCAACATCGCCGAGGGGAACGGCAAGTACGCCCTGAAGGATCGCTGCCGGTTCTTCGATATCGCCCATGGTTCGCGCTGGAGTCAGCGGCTGGTCTGGACGTTTTGGTGGCCAAGGCGAAGCTAACACTGGAGGAGATTCGCGCTGGGAAAGAGCGGCTGCAACGGATCGTCCGGATGCTCATGGGGCTGATCAAGCGCAACTCAACCCGCGAATATGACAAAGGCAAAGCGGCAGAGTAATTCCTACTCTTAATCGTGCTCTTTCTCTTAATCATCTTCATAATCTTAATCTTCATCTTACTCTTTCTCGCATGGGCGGGTGGGCAAGTCGCTTTTCCGCCACGGTCACGCCTGAGCCAGTTCTAACCAACTCGGCCGAATCGCCGACTTTCCGCGTTTCATTTGGCCCCATCGTTGGCGGCTCGGTACGTTCGACATGATTCTCGGTATCGTCCGCGAGTTTGCCATTCCTGTTGGGCCAATCCAGTCGTGAACGGCGGCCGATAGCGTTGGCTTCCTTCGCCTCTCCCCTGCTTCGCTCATTCAATTCCCGCAAGTTCTCCTCTCGCAGTGCCATCATCCTGACGAGCCCGGTGCGATTCCACTCGCTCGTTCTGTCGGTCGATCTCCTCGTGGAGGTCACCGGCATCCTTTTCATTCATGCCGACGGCGACGGCTAGCATGGGCTCGACCGTCGAATTCTCGTCTGGCGCCGTGGGTTCGTTCGTCACGTTTTCCCGGTTCACGGTGGGTTCGTTCGACGAGGTTTCGCAGTCATCGGTGGGTTCGTTCTTCACGCTTTCGCGAGCAGGTGTGAGTTCGACCGTCGAGTTCTGCGTTGCGCATCCGTGTAGGTTGGGCCGTCCGGCCCAACATCGGCGGCGACCGTGGGTTCGTTCGTAGCGTTTTCGGGCTCGACGGTGGCTTCGTTCGTCCGGTTTCTGCCGACGTCGGGTTCGTTCGTCTCTAGCGGCGTCGCGTTCGATTCAATCGTCTCATCACAACCGGACAAAGGACCATTGACCAAGGACAACGGACCTTCGACAAATTCCGGCGCACGTCGGAGCTTGAGCAACGAATCGAGCGAGCGTGCCATGCCCCGGCCGCACGCCAGCTCGAATCGGCGCAGACGTTCGCCCTCGGGGCTGTCGTCAAAGACCAGGCGGTCCGCGGCCAAGGAGTCGATGACCTGGCACGGCGGCGATGCACCTCGGCCTTGACTTTGATCTGCGCCTTCTCGCGCTCGATGAGGTCAAAAAGGACCTGGCGCGCGGCCGCTGCACCCCGGGCCCGAGCCGATCGATGCCCCGCCCCGCCAGGCGTTGGGCGTAGGGCTTCCGCTCGAACGCGCGAAGTTCCAGATCTCGGGAATGAGGGATGGGCTGGCCCTCCATCGTCTGGCAGGCGAGGAATACCATGAGCACGTTCCGATCATCGGCCGCCTCAATCGGGTGCCGGCCCAGGAGCCGGACGGCCTTGAGCTTGTCGGCCGACTGCCAGTTCAGCCCTTCGTCGAGGATCGACCCCAGCTCGGACCACTGGTCGAGCATCCACTGGCAGCCGCCGGCCGTCGCTTGCAGGTGCAGGACCAGGCGCTGGGGGTCTTCGGGATCGTCGACGAGTTCGGAGTGGGAAACTCGCTTGTTGCTAAGTCCTTTTCGATATCAACGTGCGGGTAAGCGGCCAGGGGGCCGCGGTTGTCCGAGAAGAGTTTCTGGCCCAGGCGTAGGACTTCGTCTGCCTCGCGTTTCGCCTCGTCGACGCCCGCGTTGGCGATATTAGCGGCGAGCCGGGAGGCCTGGGCTCGCCGGGCCCGGTCGCGCAGCCACGCGTGCTCGACGGCGTCATCCACGGTCTCTGCTCGACGTCGTCTCGTGGCAAAATGCTGGCCGCCCAGGCCTCTTTCCGGTCCGCGAGCCCCTGCGGGTCCTCATCGAGCATGATCAGAGTCTCGGCCCTCAAGCCGTGCGTGACGGCATTGAGACTTGAGTTGCTTTCCCACGTTCAGTTCTGGTCCGGTGCTCTGCTCGCATTCCGGCGATTGGCTTCCAGTTTGGCTGCGGAGATCACCATCGTTCGCCTCCTCTCTCATGATGGCAGTTATTTCCCAATTCGTTGCCCCCGACGTTTCGGGGAACGACGGCGTTTACAAAAGCTGTATCGACGGTTTCAATAAGCAGAATGCGCCATGTTCGTGCAGTAGAGCCGAAATCCGCAGCATTTTTTTCTCTGTCTAGAGACGATTATTGTTTCATAAAGATCGAATAATCGCTCGATGGACAGGGCATTATCCCGCAAAAGG
>CAWKNT010000039.1:0-71343 GCA_963850935.1 uncultured Isosphaeraceae bacterium | reverse complement strand
GTCGGCGAACGAGCTAACCCGCTATCTTGGTGCACATTACTTGGAGGTGCCATGGGCGCAAATCGCATTTCTATTGCCGGACTGATGACCATCGTCGGCGTGATCGCGCGAGATTGTGCAGTCCTGGTCCGTGGTGTTGACCTCGGTGACCGAACGCCAGGCACGGCCATCTTCCTCTTGGTCGGTGTCCTGCCCGTGGTGAACGTTGTGGGCGTCGCCATGCTTCTCATGCTTCGGCCACTCGAAAAACGATAACGGTCGATCCAGCACCCTGCGCCAGCCGCTTGTCCCCTGCGCGGTACGACAGGCAGCGGTAGACAATCGCCACTGACAGCGGACAGCATCAATTTCTCGTCGCCCCGGTGGCATCTTCGACCCGCACCCGCCTCGCGTAGAATCATACGGCGACCGTTCCTCCGAGCAGTCCCGCGAGGAGAGCGTGAAATTTCGCCACTTCCGACGACGCGCCCTTGTAAGCCTTCCTGCCCACGATATTATCAAGGTGCGATTGGCATGTTTGCCAAATCGCTATGTGCATGGCGGACAAATTAAAAGGCCTGGTCGATGGCGATCACTTTTCGCAGGTAGCCGCGCATTGGGCCCGAGCGTCAATGCGTCATACGTTACCGGAAAAGCTCAGGCGGGGACGTCTCTATGCGTATTCGCATTTTCGGGGCGATCGGAGTGATCTGGGGTGGCTTTATACTGGCAAACGCCCTGTTCCGCGGTACGGCCGCAGGCGAGAATGCGGCGCACCAGGCCGGACAATATGTGGGACTGGGATTCGGCGCCCTGTTGTTTGCCGCCGGACTCTACTACCTCATGAAAGGCGATGGCGGTGTGGCCGGGAAGAAGAAGAAGAGACCAAAGAGTGCGATCCGCACACCGATCTAATCCTTCATACGTCGTCGATCGGAACGTCCTACCGTCTGGGACCTGACGGATGGGGATGGTAGATCTTCAAGCTCGGCAAGGCATCCCGCAACGGTATCATCCCGTTTTTTGTCACGTCGGTGCCGTCGAGGTTGAGTTCCACGAGTTTAGACAAGCCCGCAAGATGAACCAACCCGGCGTCGGAGACCCGCGTACCTCGCAAATTGAGGTAGCGGAGTCCGGTCTGCCGACTCAGATGTACTAGCCCATTGGAGGTGACCCGAGTCGAGGCCAGGTGCAGAACCGAGAGGTTACTAAGACCCCTCAGTTGTGCCAAACCGTGATCGGAGATCTTTGTATTGCGAAGGTCGAGGACCGAAAGTTTGATAAGCCCCCTCAAATGCGCCAATCCAGCGTTGGAGATGCGAGTACCACTTAGGTCTAGGGTGGACAAGTCGGTCAGGCCATTCAAATAGGCCACCCCACCGTCAGTGATCTGAGTGTTGCTGATATCGAGTTTCGAGAGCCTCGTCAGACTCCCGAGACTTGCCATCCCAGCATCGGAAAGAGACCGTCCGCTCACGGTGAGTCGCTGAAGTTGAAAGAGATTCCCAACATGCTCCATCGCTGCATTGAGATTCGAATTCGTGTAAAGCCAAACATCGGTCACGTGGCCGAAGTAGTCGATACCAATGAGCTCTACTAGCCACCGAGTGCACCGAAGGCTCCGTCCCCGGACCATACCTTCCGTTGCGCATCTCCCAATCATAAGCGGTGCGGCCCCCGACGTCCTTGATCGCCGCCACGGCATCGCGCTGAGTATGAGCGCCGCGCACGAGCCAACCGAGCCATCCACCAATTATCAGCACGAGGACAATTAGCCCACGTGTGCTCGTGCGGAGCCAGCGGCGGCGGGATATGGGAACGGATCGAGCTAACATTTCGGTCTCATTCGCAATCCAACTCGCATTCCCGGTGCGAGCTCCCACCGGCGTTCTCAGGTACAGACGCAACATCTGTCGCTTGCCGCTCGCCCCGTGCTGCTGGCTGAACGGTGCGTCGGACGCCCAGATCGGTGGCGCAATGGTAGCGAAGGGATTCGGCGTTGGCGATTCCCTACCCCAACGGTGTTCCCAGTATGTGGCCGAATGTGTCGTCGCCAAGCTGTACCAGCTCGGTGACGGACGCTCTGGGAGGCACCGTTAGTCCTACGGATAGTCATTTGCCCGAAGCCTTGGCCGATCCTTCGTCATCGACCTGTTTACTGATCGTGTTGATAACCCACATCATCCGGCACGACGCCCGCTGAATGCTCGATCCGCACTTCACCTGCCTTTCGCTCGTGCATTCGTCGCCGGGAGTTCGCCGAACGGGCGCATGATGCGACTCGAAGTGCGACCCCATGGAGCCAAGGGCCCAACGAATCGTTTAGAGTGAGAAGACTTGCCTTCTTGACAAGGATGACGAATGTGGCCTGGAAAGCGTCGTCGGCATCGTGCGGGTCCCGGAGCACGCGCTGGCACACGTTCCGAACCATCGGGCCGTGACGTTTCACAATTACAGCGAAAGCCAACTCGGCGGCTTCGCCGTGTTGAACCTGGAACATCTCGAGCAACTCGCCATCCGTCAGTCCCCCGATTGCGCCGACACTGAATAGTGTGTGGATTGGCCGAACGGCTGTTCCATGCTGACTGGTCGACATAGGGTTAGTCCGCTCGACAGTCTTGTCCTTCTCGATCCTTGCGAAGTAATGCGGCGGCGAGGTCGAACTATTCCATTTTTTTCAGAAAACGAAATTTGCGATTGCCGTTTGGCCGGCCTGGGCAGGCCGGGCCACGCGTTGAGAACGTCGCGGGTTTCGGTTTGAAAACACGGGGCCAACTGGCCGGTCGAGCGACAGCGTAATCGAACTCGCCGTGGTCCGTCGCGGTAATTGTTGGGTACTCAGGAACACGCGCCCAGCGGGCACCTTGATACCTCCGCCGCTGGGCGAACGGAACAACTCCGCACCTTGGATCCGGGATGGAGGCTCACCGGTTTCAAGTCCAAGCTTGCACGGCGCGAGAGCGACACCGGCAGCGACACCAGGCCCCGCAGGCCCAGCCCGCGCCGACGGCGCAAGGCCTGCGGCGGGACGGCCAGCTTGATGTCGGGGAACCGCCGGAGCAGCGTGTTGATGGCGATCTGCCCCTCCAGACGAGCCAGCGGCGCGCCGACGCAATAGTGCACCCCCTGGCCGAATGCCAGATGCCGGTTCGGCTCCCGCGTGATGTCCAGGTCATCGGGGCGCTCGAACTGCCGCTCGTCGCGGTTGGCCGAACCCAGCATGGCGTGCACCATCTCGCCAGGCGCAATCGTCACGCCGGCGATCGTCACCTCCTCGCGGGCATAGCGCTCACTCGCCATCTGCACCGGCGAGTCGTAGCGCAGCAGCTCCTCGACGGCCGGCTTGATCAGGTCAGGGTCTTCCCGCAACCGGTCCAGCTCCGCGGGATGCTCCAGCAGGGCCAGCACGCCGTTGCCGATCAGGTTGAGCGTCGTCTCATGGCCGGCCACCAGCAGCAGGAAAATCATCGCCAGCAATTCGTCCTCGCTCAACCGGTCGCCGGCTTCCCGCGCTTGCACCAGGGCGCTGATCGAGGTCGTCTCGAGGGTCCGCCTGCCGGATCTTGACCAGCTTGCGGATATAACGCAGGAACGCCCACATCGGGGGCAACCATCATCAGCATTCCCCAGGTCGACCCCGAGGCCGACACGAGGGCATTCGACCACCGATGGAACTTGTGCCGGTCGCGGACCGGCACGCCCAACATCTCGGCGATGATCGTCGTCGGCAGGGGCAGCGCGTAATCGCGGATCAGGTCCATACGCCCCCTGCCCTCGACGGCGTCGAGCAGCTCGTCCGTCAGCGTCTGGATGCGCTCGAGCATGTTCGCGACCAGCCCGGGCGTGAATGCCTTGTGTACCAGGGCACGCAGCCGCGTATGGTCGGGCGCGTCCAGGTTGAGCATCATGCGCGACAGTGGTTTGACGCACGCTCGGCATCCAGGGCAACCGGGCGGCCTGCTCCGGCGTCATGACCTTTTCCCGATCGTTGCCGAAGCGCGGGTCCTTGAGCACAGTCACCGCGTCGTCGTAGCGTGTGACGAACCAGGCGGTCTGCTTGTCCGGCAGCTTCACGCGGCAGACCGGGGCCTCGGCACGCAACCGAGCATAGGTCGGATACGGGTCGGCCCGGAAGGCCGGGCTGGTCAGGTCCACATCCGTGATCGCCGTCATAACGCTCCTCCTTTCATTGCCGTGCCCAAGGAACTTCCAACCCGCTCAGATGAATAATCGGCTGCGGTAAGCCATTTCGTCTATTCTTTTTTTGGATATCCAAAAACTTATTTTTGGCTACTGTTCGATGGTGCCGGTGAGTTTGCCAGAGAACAGACGCTTCGCGAATTAGAAGTCCAAGTAGTTGGAACCGTTTCGCCTCACGAGCGCATAGTAGGAATGAGTGGCATCGCTGGGGAGGAAATGACAGATGACCAGGCGCAGCTCCGGACCCGTTTTGCGACAGATCCTCACGCTGTTCACGGCGGGATCGTCCAACGGTGTCTCGGACCTGCAACTCTTGGAACGCTTCCTCGCTCGCCGTGATGCGGCCGCCGAGTTGGCGTTTGCGGCCTTGGTTGAGCGGCACGGGCCGATGGTGCTGGGGGTTTGCCGGCGGATCCTGGCCGACGCGCACGAAGCCGAGGACGCGTTTCAGGCGACGTTTCTCGTGCTGGTCCGGCAGGCTGGCTCGATTCGAGTAGACGGTTCGCTGGGACGCTGGTTGTACGGCGTGGCCAAGCGCGTCTCTGTGCACGCCCGTGCCAACAACCGGCGGCGGCAGGCGCGCGAGCGACTGGCCGTGGGTCAGCTTGAAATCAGAACGCGTAATACCTCGGCGGACACAACCGATGTGACCGACGCCCAAAAGATCCTGGCCGAAGAGCTGGACAGGCTTCCCGCTCGGTTTAAAGCCCCGATCGTGCTTTGCGACCTCGAAGGAGCAACCCACGAAGCTGCAGCGCAATGTCTCGGCTGTCCGGTTGGGACGATCAAGAGCCGCCTGTCGCGGGCACGGGCGCGCCTGCGACGGAGGTTGATCCGTCGCGGCCTGACATCTCCCGACTTGGCGACCAACATTTCGCTGATTCCAGTGGCTGTGCCGCGCAGGTTGGCCGAAGCGACTAACCAGGCCGCCCTATCTTGGATCTTGGGCAGGCTGCCTCGCGCAAGGTCATTTCCAGGTCGGTGTCCGCACTAACCAAAGGAGTGCTCTGGACCATGTTCTTTACCAAACTCAAGTTCGCTGCGGCCGCGCTGCTCTTGATCGCGACAGGCTCAGCAGTTCTGGTGAGCCAGGCAACTGCCCAGAGGCCGCCCGTCCCGCCCGGCCGTCATTGAGAAGTCTGGTGGCACAGGCGCCGGCTTGGGCCAGTTTCCCGTCGCTGACGATGCGGTCGACCTCGAAATGCTCGAACGTGCCTGGGTTGATGCCCTCAACCGCCGCGACGCGTCAGTTGTCAGCCGGATCATCGCCGAGGACTTCGCAGGCATCGATTCGGCCGGAAGCGGATTCACAAAGGCATCCTACCTGCTTGATGTCTGCAATGGTGCGTTCCCCGCCGAGCCTATCGTGCAGGACGAAGTTAAAATCCGGCTGTTCGGCGACAGCGCCGTCGTCACCAGCCGGATCAAGCTCCAGACGGGGCCGCGATGGAACGGGTCGACTAATGTGTACGTCAAGCGACAGGGGCGCTGGTGCTGTGTGGCTTCGCAAATGTTATGGATCGGTGCAGCCAAGACGCTGCAACCATCGTTGCTGACCAAGGGGCAAGAAGAAACGCACCTCGCAAACGAAGAGCAGTTGCTCAAACAGTTGCTGGTTTTGCAAGAGAAGCTTGCCATTGCCGAGATGCAGAACGCCCATCTCCGGGAGAATTCCAAAAAAGAAAGAGCGAGCGTCCAGTCGAACCATCCAGAGGGCGCTCGTAGCCCCAATGCCGCGGAGCCGACCACCGAACAGCGCCAAGCGATCGAAGAGCTCCTCCTCACGCGCCAACGTAGCCCCATTGCCGCGGTGCCGGCCAATGCGCAGCCGGCATCAGTTGCGGGGCATTCGGACGTTCATGTCGTTAATCAACCCTACGCGATTCAAGGGCAGCGCCCGGAGCAGGTCAAGATCCGCCCACGCCTTGAGTGCCTGGTCGAAAAGATCTACGTCAAGGCTGGCGAGACCGTCAAGAAAGGCGCCGCCCTGATTGACGTGTCCAGCATCGACTTGGCGGCCGCCAAGAATGATTACCTGACCAAGGAAGTCCAATTGAAACATCATCAAAGGATTCTAGGCTTGCGGCGAAGGCTCTTCGAGCAGAACGCGGTCTCGGAGCAGATCTGGACTGATGCACAGAACAATGAGGAAAAGAGCAAGCTCGATTTGCAAGTCGCTCGGGACAAGCTGAAGCTCCTGGGTCTCGACGATGAAGCGATCGAGCGTGTCGGCAAGGAAGACGGAGCTCAGAAAGCCCGGCTGACGCTCCGAGCACCGGTTGACGGAACTGTCAGCGAGGTCGACGCGGACCTTGGCAATACCTACGACACGAGGAGCGTGCTGGTGATTTTGAGCGTGACTTCGACCGGACGGTCGCCACGGTTCTGAGGCGAGAAACTTAAGGTTCCGAGTCGCCCTAGCCGATATAACCCGCATAAGCCTCCCGATCCATCCTCGCGAGGAGACTTCATGCGCCTCGCTCGGGTCATCCTCGTCGTCGGCGTAGCCTGCGCGACCGGATGCACCGTCGGTCGGCTCCGGCAGCGGACCATCAACCAGGCGAGCACACTGCCCGAGCTGCAATATCAGCAGGTATTGAACAACCTGGCGTCATTTGCCGTGAACCCTGCTGCTCTGCCGTGGCACGTTAACCTCCGTGAAGGGACAACGCAGCTCACCGATTCGGTCACCGGAGGCTCGCTGGTCGACCTGGGTCCGCCGGCCGTCACCCAACCCCAGCTCTTTGGCTCCCGGACTGCCGTGGCCCAGTGGGGAATGTCGCCGGTGATTGATGCGACCGAGTTGCGGCTACTCCGCATCGCGTATCGCCGCGCCCATGGCCTAAACGAGATGCCCGCACCCGAGTTCCTCGACGAACTGGCTCATGAGCTGAAGGACCAGTTTCCTGCCAACTCGGACCTGCGTGACGAGTCGGAGCTGTTTTACGAGATGCAGAGCCGCGGAAGTCGCAGTTACCGTGAACTGGATGCCGGCGTAGCAACCACCAACGACATGTCATTCTGCGCCCCTCCTGGTTCGCAGGAACGCGAGCGATCGCCACTGGCTAGGAATGTATGTCGCAAGATCGACTTCATCGAGCGCGATCTGGCCCGAATAGGACCGGGTTGGTTTCGCGTCGGTCGAAAACGGGATGTTCCGACGCGGGCCTGTTACGTCGGGAAGTGCGGTGACCGCTATGTCTGGGTCGAGCCCGATGGCCTCGATTCACTGACCGAATTCACGCTGACCGTAATGAAGCTCTCCTCGCTCATCAAAGAGACACAGACGCTTATCAACCCAGGATCGGTGAAGTTCTCGCCCGGTGACCGCGGGGGCTGAGATCGTCGAGTTTAGTTTGGTCACTGACCAAGAAATTGCGTTGCAGAAAAACCTGACGTAAACCTGGCATGTGCGTCACAACTGCGGGTCCAACCATGCTTTTCGTCATGCCACCTAGCTGCGGCATAAGAGGCGCCCTTTCGGGCGCTGTGTCCATGGTCTTGCACGATCGTGGGATTGCTTCTACTATAACGTTCATGGTTCTACCGGAACCTCTCGCCCAAGGTTGGACATGTCCACTGCTTGTCGTAACCTGCATCGATGGTGGGTTGCCTTGATTGCGATTGCTGTGTCGGCGCTGGTAACAGCCGATGCAACGGCTCGCGAACTAAGGAATAACGCTGCTTGCGCTGCTCAATCTCGCTTGCAGCCGTTGGCCGATCGTTCCGGCGTGCCTGACGTTGCCGCCGCTTGGTCTTTGGCTCGATGCAGCGACTGTGTCGCAAACAGCGTTTCCAGTCTAGTTGTGGCCCACCGTTGCAACGACGTCGCTGGATCAGTGCGCCGCTCGACCGTGCTACCGGGCAGAAGTGGCTGTCCGGGTTTAGACGGCGAAGAGTGGTGCGATCGAACGGCCGACGACGACGATTCCGATGTGCCGGTGAAAGCCTGGTTACGGGACTTGGTTCGTGGCACTGACCTGATCCCCGCCGGAAGCCACTCCCTCTCCGAATTGATCGCTGCGCCCGCGATTTCCTTTCCGTCGTACCAGCGGCTTCGTTGTTGATATTGCTCGGCCGCGCCCGTCCCGGCAAAAGGTGGCCGGTTGCAAGCGGAATCCGTTTGGGCGTTCAAGACGCGGATTAGATCAATTCGCGGCGACTGCGCAGCGCGTCGAGCAGTCGAGTTAAGTCCGTTTGAGCCGTGGTGGATGACCCCGGTCGAGCGGTTTGTCGTTGCCAAGGTGGAAATACGGACGGACGAAGCGCCGTCGGATGCGGGACACAAACTCCCACGCCAACGTCGCTTGTGCCCGATGTTCAAGTGGAAGTCCGGGCAATCGAGTATATTCAAATATAAGGGGTAGATCGTGCAGTACGTGACTCATCAGTTCGCCCATGTGGAGACGCTCGAGGCGCGAGGCGGTGGATGGTTCAGGCGGGGATCGATCGCAGTCGGATCGAAACCTGCACTGAGGGCGTTTTCAGACTGGCAGTCGCCGTCGAGGAGGATGAGTCGGGGGAAGTTGAGCTGATCATCGAAGTGGCGGAATCATCTGATCCCGACGACAACCCCGGTAGTTGGGGAATGGCAAGCCGACGGCGTGTCCACTCGCGTGCCGACGCGGCGACGAGCACCGTCGGCAGTGTGACGCATTTGAATTCGTTGGAAAAATGAGTCGAGCCAGTGGTGCGGGTATCCGCCCGTGCGGAAGATTACACGGGCTTGAAGCCCGTACCACAACGACCATCCATAATCGCTCCCCGCGCCCCCACCTTTTTTTCGTGGTTTGTCAGCCAAAATATTGCTCGTTCTAGCCAGGTGGTCGCGTGCGAGTGTAGGGCGTTTTTCCCCCAATCAGGTGACACTCTTCGCGAATCTCAATGGGCAGGCTATTCCACCAAGCTAGCCAGCGTTCCTTGTCGTCGCCGTGCGCCATGCCTGAGATCGCTTCGAGAGCCCAGATGACTTCCTCGCTCGGGATCGCGTCGTCAACGTCGTGCAACAGGCTGATCAAAACATCGGCACCGATCACATAACCGTCGCTCCCCATTTGTCTGATCGCCAGAATTCGATCCTCCCGCGTGGACTGGCGGTTCGCCACGAGTGGGATTACCTGATGCAGCAGCTTATCCCGAGTTAGGGGCGGTGGCGATGCGATGGTTCCAATCCCTTGTTGCTGCACCCATTCTCGCCAGCTCTGGAACATCTGGTCAAAACCGAACCCGAAGTGATGCTTGAACACGTCCTCCGGCTGCACTTTCGATTGTTTGTCGTTCAGAAATGCCAGGAATTGAGCCCGCCTTGCCGCCGGAGCGTGCGCGCCTGCCAGGTAGTCAAACACCGACCATGACTGGGCAGCGAATTGCTCGTACCGCTCGAAATTGCGGTAATCACTCCAACCCTTCAGCAGTTTCGCGAGCTCTTTATCGTTGTGATGGAAAAGCTCGGCCGCAAGCGCGGTCCCTTTTGAGAGGGACGCGAGCATCTCCCGGTTCAGCCGGACACGATCGTCAGGGTCGCCGACCAGGGTCCTCGAGATTCCTCGTTGCAGCCAAGGAGCGGGAGGGTTGGCCGTCGTCGATTCAAGCATGAAGTAGTGGCAGAAAAGTGTGCGTATTGTCTTGTCCGGGTAGTGGACTCTTTCGGGAACGTCTTCAGTGCAAATTGCGAGGATTCGATAGGGCGAATTGATGTAGATGCCGTCCAGGGTTTTTGACCAGGTCGAAAGATGAGCGATAAAAGGTTGGAGGAACGCCAGAAAGGCACTCCGTTTCTCAAAACAGACAATTCGAAGAGAGAGTTGGCCGACCATCGCTCTGTCGAGGAGTGATTCAAGCCGCGTGCGCGTTGCCTCCATTTGTTCCATGAGTAGTGGCATGGGGTTGGTCGGCCCGGAGTACCAGAGGGTCGCCTGTGCATACCGCATCACCCGGCCATCGTCACTGGCAGCCTTGCGGGCGTTTGCGAGGATAAATGGTTCACTTCGCAAGCGTCTGAATCGCACAAGGATCCGCGCGACCAGAGCGACAAAGATCGCGACCGGCAATCCGACCACTGTGCCTACGACTACGAGCAGCGCGGCAATCCAGTACGTCCTTCCGGAGTGCGAACCCGCGAAGACTGACACCATGAATCCCGCAAGTAAGCCGACAATGAGTAGCGCGGCGAAAATAATCGCAAACCCGAGGACTTGCTGCCTACGTGACTGCTTTTCGGGCGGCGGTTCCAGCCGGCATCGATGGCAAATCAGAGGGCCGGTCGCGCTTTTCGACGGAATAATGTATCCACATTTTTCGCACGGCACGGGTTTGAGTTCGGTCGAATCCGCCAGCATCCGCGTGACGGCGAGGATGCAAAAAAGGACGGCAAGCACCATCATCCCCACGGGCAGTGCAGCCCACGACAAAAATGAAATCCGGACACGTGGCGGCTCAATTGGCAGGAGACACGCGAGAACCACGGCAAGTGAGAGTAGAGCAAGCACAATCCAGAATGCGATGGCCAGAGTGTAACGCGGCTGAATCCGGCTGATCTGTGGTTGACCGCATTCCGGACAGAAAACAGCCGTAGGTTTCTGTCGGGGCGGGTGGAATTGCCGACCGCATTTGTCGCAAGTCGATGCCTCACACCTGAGTCGGTACAGCTTCAAGGCGCAGACGCTCAGCGTGATAATGAGAGTAACGGCAATGACGATGGCGGGCATCCCGACCGCTCGCATGAACGCAAGGGCGAGGCCGCTGAAGGCGATCATTACGATCAGATCGGCAAGAAAAAAGCGCGGACGATATTTAGCCAAAGTCCTCCTCCGCATGATGGTTTGCCATTTCAGCGCAGTTGTATCGCATTGCGCAACTCTAGAATACTGGGGAGCAGACTTGTCGTGGCTTCGGATTCAGGCGGCAAGAGCAAGATCTCGCGGCCACGTCTGCGGATCAGGAAATGAGCGGTCATTTCCGCAATTGGTGTGTGGATCGTGATGCTTCATAAGCCAAACCGATCCACTGTCATTTCCCGCGACGGTAAGTATCGATATCACCTCTGGCGGAGGATCGCCCAAGGCGAACGCGTCGCCACATTCATCATGCTCAATCCGTTCACGGCGGATGGCTGCGTCGACGATCCGACGATCCGAAAGTGTATGGGTTTTTGTCGGCGGTGGGTATGTGGCGAATTGCACGTAGTCAATCCCACGATCGAGGCTTGCTCGATGAGTGGCGTGAGTGGGCCAGCAGGCGAGACGCCGAGCCGCTACCGATCACGTCCGTCTGAGTCCGCCACGCACCAAGTCCCGGCATAGGCGGCGAGCGATTTGTTGACGCACCGGAACGCGAATCCAGGTGATTCAACATTTGTTGAGCAGCCTGCGTTTCGGGCTCGATGAGCGAAGGTGGATTAAATATATGAGAGGCGATTAGAGACGGGTGGATCAAACAGATCTAAGCGGTTGCTGCCAGAAGAATTGACTCGGGCGAATGCATCGCGAGCGTCGGGAGATCATAAAATGAACCCGCTTCGGAAGTTCCATTTCGATTTGCAAGTCTGCGAACTGGAAGACCGACTCCTGCCGGTCATAGCCAACCTTGGTGTGATCGTGCTGACTACCGGAGGATACGTTCTTATGATTCCATACCCCGGCGCGGCCGCGAGCTCTGGGGGCTCGACGGGCGGCGCAGCGATCCCGACGTCGTTCTCGATGATGGGCTCCGGCGGGATATCCAGCATGCAGCCAGGAAGCCTCACAGGCGTTCCCAGTCTCGATGCAACAGGGACGTCGCTCTCGAGCGGGATTGCCGGACCAACTGTCAACGTCGGATCAGGAGCGAATGATGCCACCGCCCCGAGCATCCCTTTAGTCACTCGCAACACAATCGCGAATGATGCGACGGTTCCGCGTCCCCAGATCGGCCGCCCGTCCGGGGATGGATCGCCAGTCTTGCCTGTCGGGCAGATCTATCGCGGTGGGATCCCGGAGATCGTACCTGTCCCGTCCTCGTCTGCGACGCCAGGGGGACAGTCAAGCCGGTCGCCACAGGGGAGTGGGGTCGATTCGACCCCGATTCGGCTGGGCGAGGCACCGCCTCGCGGTACGCCCGATGTCATGGGTAATTCCATGAAAGTCGTCACGGATCGGATGCCGTGATCGTCCGCGGGCGAACCGGAGGCGTATGGGGAAGATCGGTTCCGTCGCAATCGGCTCTCTTCTGTCGAGGCGGTCAGCCGATTTCGGAACGGCTACGACTTCGCCGACTTAATGCGCTTACGGGTCGCGGCGGCCTTCTTGGCGGAAGCCGACCGCTCGGCAGCCGGCCGCGCAGCTGAAGCCGTTCCCCCCTTCTTGCCTCCTTGTTTGCTGGAGACGTTCGTGTCGGGCACGGCACGCCCACTCCCCGACTTGTTGCCACCGCCAGATTCCTTGTTCACTGTGGCCCAGGCACGCGCGGCCGCTTCCTTCTCCGGGACGCCGCGCTGCTCGTAACTGTCCTCGATGTGCTCAACCTTGCGCTTTTGCTTGTCGCTGTACTTGGATTTGTCGCCGCGGGGCATGAATAGCGTCTCCCGTTTGTGGCAATGTCGTTGAAAATCTGCGATACATTTCGTCATGCAAACGAAGTGCCGGCGCACTTCGCCGAGGTCCGGATGACGCGGTGAGGGTTGCCGTTCACTTCAATTTGCGTGCCCAATCCCGGACGACGCGTGCCATTTCGGCGAAGACATCCTCGGGGCTCTGGCGCGAGCGTTTGAGGACGCGGAAGCCGTGATCGGCAGTCTCAAGCGCATGAAGGGTGGCTCGCTTGCCGAGCTTCTTGCAGACGGTTCGAAGAAGATCCCAATCCGCCAGCTCGTCGCGGGTGCCGCTCAAGAAAAGCATGGGGACAGTCACATCGTCGAGATGTTCGGCGCGCTTCGTGTCCGGTTTGCCGGGCTGATGGAGAGGAAAGGCGAAGAAAACGAGACCGTGCACGCGATCCAGGGGCGCCTGTGATGCCGCAGTGGATGTCATACGGCCACCAAAGGAGTGGCCGCCGGCCAGGACGGGCAGGTCCACGGTGGCTTGGTGAGCCGCCGCGACAGCAGAACGGACGGTCGTCGTGCAGACCTCTTGGGAATCCCGTCCTTTACCGTGTTCCATATAGGGGAAATTGTAACGGAACGTCGCGATGCCGATTTCAGCCATGCGCTCTGCGATATTTTGTAGGGTGGCGTGGCGCATGTTCGTGCTGGCGCCATGGCCGAGAACGAGCACATGGCTCGCGCTCGCGGGCCGCACCAAGAGCGCGGACACCTCTCCTTTTTCGGGAGTGGCCAGGAATTTGCTCTCTTCGTTTTCGAGGACCATTTCGGATTCTCCATGCAAGGCGATTGAGTCCCGTGAACATTTCCGTGCGTATTCTTGATGTCGATGACGACAAGGTTCTCGAGCGCGTCGCTCCTGGCGTCTTCGACAACGCCGTCGATCCGCGCTGGACCCGTGAATTTCTCGCGGACTCGCGGCACCACCTGGCCGTCGCTCTCGATGCCGGACTGGTGGTCGGCATGGCATCGGGTGTGCATTACGTACATCCGGACAAGCCGCCCGAGCTGTGGGTTAATGAGGTCGCAGTGGCACCTACGCACCGAGGCCGGGGTGTCGCCCGGCGGATGCTCGAAACACTATTCGAGCGGGCTCGCACGCTCGTTTGGCACGGGGCATGGGTCGCCACCGAACCGACAAACAATCTAGCCCGGCGACTCTACGCAGCCGTCGTCGGCGTTGAAGCATCCAAGGTGTCTGTGATCGTCGAGTTTTGTTTGCTCACTGACGAGGATAGCACGGCCGGAACCAGCCGTGTATGACGATCCCAGATCCGCGCAGCTCGCCGTGGTGAACTTTTCAAATTGCGCTAGCTCACCACGGCAATGTCTCGCCGAGATGGAAGTAGCCGCCGGTCGGTCCGTCGTCGGGCAATGTCGCTAGCATCACGCTCGTCTTTCCCCCTTCCGAAACTTCGATCGGGGCCGCCGAGCCTCCCATGTCTGTCTTCACCCACCCTGGGTGGGCAGAATTGACTTTGATTGCTGTCCCACGTAGTTCCTGGGCCAAGTGTATAGTAAACGCATTGAGCGCCGTCTTCGAGGAGTCGTAGGCGAAGCTCTTCAGGGCATAGATCGGCGAACTGGGGTCGGAATGTAGTGCCAGCGAACCCAGGACGCTCGATAGGTTTACAATCCGGGCGGACGGCGCCTTCTTGATGAGCGGCAAGAGTGCCTGCGTCAATGCGACGACGGCAAAGAAATTAGCTTCGAAGGTGCTCTTCAAAATCCCCGGCGTAACCGTGGAAGTCGTGTTGTATCCGGTGACAGAAGCGAAGTCGCCAGGATCCAGCAGGACTCCCGCGTTATTGACCAGAATGTCGAGCTTCCCGTACCGCCCTTCGAGATGGCGCAACACGTCTTGATGGTGCTTGGGCTCGTTGATGTCGAACGTCACCGCCTCCACATTGGCGATCCCCTTGGCCTTGAGCGCGTCGGCGGCGGCTCGACCCTTCGAATCGTCGCGGCTGCCAAGGACAACAGCGATGCCCAGTTCGCCGAGCCCGCGCGCCGTCTCGAAACCGATCCCCTTGTTCGCACCTGTGATGAACGCGACCTTTTTCTGCGTTCCCATAGTCTTCCTCCTCTTGCAAGTGTGACTGGCTTGATCCTATTTCTCTGGGCTAAGCCTGAGCAGCAACTCTCCCGTCTTGACCTGTCGACCGACTGTCGCCAGCATGTCGGCGACGCGGCCCGGGCATCGGCGTAGATTGTTGTTTCCATCTTCATCGCTTCGATTGACAGCAGTTTTTGTCCTTTGCGCACGGCGTCGCCGGTCGAGACAGCAACACCAACGACGAGGCCCGGCAAGGGGGCTGCGATCTGGTTGGGATCAGCCGGGTCGGCCATTGGGGTCTCGCGCACCGACGAGGCAAGAGAGCGGTCGACGACCTCGACTTCACGGGGCTGGCCGTTGAGCTCGAAGAAGACAGTCCGATTGCCGTCGGCATGCGGCTCGCCGACGGCCAGCAGCTTGACGATCAACGTTTTGCCCGGCTCGATCTCCACCAGATGCTCGGCGCCCGGGTCGGGACCGAAAAAGAATATAGACGTCGGCAAAATTGACGTATCAGAATAAAGTCGCTCGTGCGCGGCCAGGTCGGGAAACACGCGAGGATAGAGCAGGTAGCTGAGCGCATCGCGGTTGGTCGACTGACGTCCCAGTAACGCGGTCGCTTTTTCGCGGGCACCGTCAATGTCGGCTGGGGGCAGATTGGCTCCAGGCCGTACCGTTAAAGGCGCACGCCCTTTGAGCACGCGAACCTGAAGCGCGGGCGGGAAGCCCCCGGGGGGCTGGCCGAGCCGGCCCTCGAAAAACTCGACCACGCTCTCGGGAAACGCCAGCTCACGCGCGGGTCCAGCACGTCGTCGGACGTAAGATTGTTCGCGACCACAAAGAGAGCCATGTCGCCGACGACCTTCGAGCTGGGCGTCACCTTGATGACGTCACCAAAAAGCTGGTTGACCTGGGTATAGGCCTTGCAGACCTCGTGCCACCGCGCGGCCAGGCCGAGTGCCTTGGCCTGCTGATACAGATTGGTGTATTGGCCGCCCGGCATCTCGAGTTGATAAAGGTCGGCCGCCGGCGAACGTGGTCCCGACTCGAACGGTGCATACAGCGCCCGCACTTCTTCCCAGTATTGGCTCATCTCGATCAGGGCGGCAGGATCGACCCCCGTGTCACGTGGCGAAAAACGGAGCGACTCGACGATGGCGTTCAAGCTCGGTTGCGATGTCAATCCGGCCATCGAGGCGACTGCGCCGTCGGCGATATCGAGCCCGACATCAGCCCCACGGAGCACGCTGGCGGCTTGTGCCCCCCCGATATCGTGCGTGTGGAAGTGGATCGGTACGCCAACCTCCTCGCGCAGCGCCTTGATCAATCGTTCGGCGGCCATTGGTTTACATAATCCCGCCATGTCCTTGATGGCGATCAGGTTCGCCCCGCGCTTCTCGAGCTCTCTGGCCAGGCTGACGTAATACGCCAGGTTGTACTTGGGACGGTTCGGGTCGAGCATGTCGCCGGTGTAGCAGATGCTGGCTTCGCACAGCGCTCCGGCCTTGCGCACGGTCTCGAGCGACAGCTCCATGTTGGGGACCCAGTTAAGCGAGTCGAACACGCGAAAGAGATCGATTCCGGCCGTAGCGGCCTCTTTGATAAAGGCCTTGACCACGTTGTCGGAGTAACTTGTGTACCCAACCGCGTTCGAGCCGCGGAGCAGCATCTGAAACAAAATGTTGGGGATCTTTTCTCGAAGCTGGGCCAGCCGTTCCCAGGGGTCTTCCTTCAAGAACCGCATCGACGTGTCGAAGGTGGCGCTCCCCACATCTCGAGCGAAAAGATCCCCGGACACTTGCGCACGTAAACGTCGGCAATACGGAGCATGTCACGCGTGCGCACGCGTGTGGCTAAGAGCGACTGATGGGCGTCGCGAAACGTTGTGTCCGTGACCAAGAGTGGCTGATGCGCACGCACCCAATGCGAAAACGGGTCAGGACCCATTTCAAGGAACCTCTGGCGGAAACCCGGTGCCGGCTCAGCCATCGACTGGAGGCGAGGGGGCTCGGGCTCGGGAGCGGCCGCGTGTCCCTCTGGCCGCGCGACCCCAGGAAAACCGTTGACCGTGATCTCGGCGGCATACGTCAAGAGCCGCATCGCCCGGTTTTGGCGAACTGGAAAGCGAAAGAGCTCGGGGGTCTCGTCGATGAACCGCGTCGTGCAGTTGCCGGCGAGGAAATCTGGGTGTTCGAGCAAATTGAGCAGGAAGGGAATGTTCGTTTTCACGCCGCGTACGCGGAATTCTTGGAGTGCCCGTTCCATGCGCCGGCAGGCGTCGACGAACCGCCGGCCCGAGGCGCAGATCTTCACGAGGAGCGAGTCGTAGAACGGCGTGATGATTCCGCCGGTGACCGCTGGGCCGCCATCGGTCCGGATCCCCATTCCCCCTACCGGCCGGTAATGAGTGATCCGGCCGTAGTCGGGCGTGAACCGGTTTTCGGGGTCCTCGGTCGTCACGCGGCATTGAAGCGCGTAGCCCTGGACCTGTACCGAAGCTTGCGTGGGCAGGTCGATCTCCGGGTCTGAGAGTGGCTTGCCTTCGGCGACCAAGATCTGGCTCTTGACCAGGTCGACATTGGTGACCATCTCGGTGACGGTGTGCTCGACCTGGATGCGCGGATTGACCTCGATGAAGTAAAACGACCCACTGTTGATGTCGACCAGGAACTCCACGGTCCCCGCATTGTTGTACTGGACGTGACGGACCAATTCGACAGCGGCCTCGCAGATCGCCGAGCGCACGGCCTGTTCGAGGCAAGGTGCCGGGGCGATCTCCACGATCTTCTGGTGCCGGCATGAACCGAGCAATCGCGCTCGTGCAGATGCACCAGGTTGCCGTGCTGGTCGCCCAAGATTTGCACTTCGATGTGCTTGGCCTTGCGGATGAATTTTTCGATGAATACATCCGGAACACCGAAAGCTGCGTCGGCCTCGCGCCGCGCCTGATCAAGTGCGGCATCGAGCGCGTCGGCCGATTCCACCACGCGCATTCCCCGCCCGCCGCCTCCCATCGAGGCCTTGACGATCACCGGGTAGCCGAGTGAATCGGCCAGAGTGTGTGCCTCTGCGCCCGGCATGACCGCCCCTTCGCTCCCCGACAAGACGGGAATGCCCGCGTCACGCGCCAGCTTGCGCGCGGCGACCTTGTCCCCCAATAGATCCAAAAGCTCGGGCGCGGACCCACAAACACGATCCCCGCGGGTGGCATGCACGCGCAAACTCGGCATTCTCCGACAAGAATCCGTAGCCAGGGTGAATCGCGTCGACATCCTTGGCTTTGGCTAAGTCAACAATGGCATCGATGTTCAAATAACTGCGTATTGGCTCGCCTGGCTTGCCCACTTCGTAGGCTTCGTCGGCCTTTAGCCGATGAATGGCAAACCGGTCTTCGTGGGAGTAAATCGCCACGGTCCGGATGCCGAGCTCGTGGGCCGAGCGAAATATACGGATGGCGATCTCACCGCGATTGGCGGCCATCAACTTGCGAAACGAGGTCATCCCCCCACCTCAACCCTCCCCAAAATGGGGGAGGGAGATAGAACCGATCTTGGCGTTGTAAGTTACACCGGGTTTAGCGGATCGCTGTCAAAGGTCGTCTTCATCCTCGGCTTCGACGGGGGTCTCGAGCGTTCCGATCGGACCGATTGTGGCCCTCATGTAGTCGCCCGGACGGAGAAAGGTGCCGGAGGCCGACCCGACGCCCGACGGTGTGCCGGTGGCGATAATGTCTCCTGGCTGCAACGTAACAAACTCCGACAAAAACGACACAATCGCCGGCACAGGGAAGATCATCTCGGCCGTCGAAGCGTCTTGCTTGATCTGACCGTTCAGCGTCAGCTTTAAGGGAATTGCCTGCGGGTCGGGCACGACGTCAGCAGATAGGATACACGGACCCATGGGACAGAACGAGTCGTGCCACTTGCCATGGAGCCAGTCGAAGAACTTGTCGCGCTCGCGCGGCTTGCGCCTGGGGTTGGGCTTGAACGATCGGTCGCTGATGTCGTTGATGATGGTGTAGCCGGCGATAGCGGCCATCGCCTCGTCTTCATCGACGCGCCGGCACCGCCTGCCGATCACGATGGCCAGCTCACATTCCCAGTCGATCTGGTTGGGCGACACACGCGGGATCAAGACCGGGTCGCCGGGATGCGTGAGGGTTGTGCTGGGAGGCTTCATGAAGACATACGGAAATGTCTCTTCCCGCTCAGCCGCCGATCCGCCACGCTCGGCGACGTGCTTGGCGTAGTTGCCGGCCAAGAAGAGCATCTTGGGCGGATTGGCGATTGGCACCAAGAGTCGAACGTCGGAGGTGGGGATCGTCAGCTCGTCGCGTGAAACCAGATCAAGATCTTCGATCCAGGTGAAGAGCTCGCAGGCGGCCTCAAAAGAGCTGCCGTCCGGAGGGAGCAGGTCGAGAAGGTCTTCCGTAGACGGAAGCAGCAGCTCGATGCCCATATCGCGACTGTAGGCTTCGGCGGCCTGATCGATCGGAATCACCTGGTCGTCTGCGTAAAATCCCGTCAGCACCATCTCATCAAAACCGAACCGGCAGACACGCATCCCGGCTCTCCTATAGTTCGCTGTGGTCACTTTCCTGTTCGGTGATTGGCTCAAAACCCATCCCGGTTGCCGGCCGTGGTTAGCTATCGGCGGGTCCGTCCGACCCCGTCCGCGAGTTCCGATCATGACAGACTTTTCGGACGGCGTCGAGCAGAACCGGCAGACGATCTTCGGCAATCGTCCTCAGGTCAAAAACGACGAGTCCCTTTTGGACGCGTGTCACAACGGGCGGGTCACCGCGCCGCAACGCCCGTGCCAGGGCTGCTTCCGAACAAATGTGAGTCGGAAACGGCGGTGAAACCACGACGGTTATGGTCGGTATCGGCTGCACCGGTGCACTGCCGCCTCCCAGGTATGATTCCCCTTCCACAGCCGCGGCATTGAGTCCCAGCTCATCGCGAAAAACGGTTGCTAATCTTGTTGCCCGGTCTGATAAGACCGCAACCGGCGCGGTAATCATCGACCAGAACGGAATCCGGCAGACGGCTCGAATCGGGTCGCGTGCCAAGAGCAACGTGGCTTCGAGGGCCGCCAGCGTCATCTTGTCCAACCGCAGGGCACGCATCAAGGGGTCACGCTCGAGTAGTGCCACCGCGTGAGCGGTCCCGGCGATGATGCCGCACTGGGGACCACCCAGTAGTTTGTCACCAGAGAAGAGCACCAAGTCGGCGCCGTCGGCGATGCCGTCGGCCGCCGTCGGCTCGTCGCATACGCCGGGAGGCCGACCCGGCCCGAGCGCTCCCGAGCCGATATCGTCGATCATCGTGAGCCCACGGTCATGGGCCAGGGCGACCAGCTCGGCGAGCTCCGGTTCCTCTGTAAAGCCCACGATCTGAAAATTGCTGCGATGTACCCGCAAGATCGCCGCCGTATGCGGCCCGATAGCGCGCTCGTAGTCGGCAAGCCGGGTCTTGTTGGTCGTGCCGACCTCGCGGAGGATGGCTCCCGAAACCTCCAGAATCTCGGGGAGCCGAAAACTGCCGCCGATCTCGACCAGCTGCCCGCGCGAAACGATCACCTCGCGCCCTGCGGCCAACGCCTTCAACGCCAGCAACGTGGCCCCGGCGTTGTTGTTCACGGCTGTCGCGGCTTTGGCCCCCGTTGCCTCGCACAGCAACCGCGCAATCCCGCCGGTGCGGCGCCCCCGCGTGCCTTCATCCAGGTCGAGCTCGAGATTGCAATAGCCGCGCACCACTTCGGTCACGGCCGTAACAGCTTCCTCGGCCAGCGGCGCACGACCCAGCCCGGTATGGAGCAAGATGCCGGTCGCGTTGATCACCGTCCGCAAACTGGCGCGCTGGCTCTCAAGCAGTTGTTGCGACCGCCGTGCCAGACTCTCGGGATCTACCTCGACCACCGTCCCTGTCTGAATCGCAGCGCGGGCTTCGGCGATCGCGCCGCGGACCGCTCGAAGCACGGCCGCACGGCCCCGCGCACACACGGACGGCTCGAGCAGTTCGTGCTCGAGCACTGTTCCGACAGCAGGCAACTGCCGCAGCGCATCACGATCCACCAATTCTTCGCTCCACCAAGTCCCATTTGTTGCCGCAAAAATCGACAAACACGACCACCCGACCATAAGCTTCTTCGCGGGGCTCTGTGGATGAATTCGACGCCGCGCTCCTTCATGGCGTTATAGTCGCGCCAGAAGTCGTCGGTATGCAAAAACAGGAAAACGCGTCCGCCCGTCTGGTTGCCGATGCGGCTTTCCTGTTCCGGGCTGGCCGCGCGTGCCAACAGTAGGCAGGTGCCGCCCGATCCCGGCGGCCGCACCAACACCCACCGCTTGCCGCCACCCAAGGGTGTGTCTTCGACGAGGTCGAATCCGAGGGCATTGGTGTAGTAGGCGATGGCTTCGTCGTAATCTCCGACGACGATGGCGACATGAGCGATGGTTTGGCACATTGATGGAGTCGTTCTCCGAACGTTAAAGTCCGCTGGTCTGATGCCACAGCGAGCCGGGATCAGGTCTGGGCCTCGATTTGTTCTCGCAGCGCGATAGGAAGTCGACGACTCTTTCCGTGCGAAGGCGCGCGCCGATAAGGCCCATCTGCACGGTTTCTACCCGCCAGAGATGATCGAATAGTCTTTGTCTGGGCTCGCGGCGAATGAGCATTCCATGAATTTTGGGGATATAGTTGTCGTACTCGTGCTGCGCCTCGGGCTCGTCGGCGATACCAATCGGGTCCCACTCCTGCAGCAATATGCGATGGATTTCCTGCTGATACTGCCGGGCGTGATCGCGATACCGCTCTTTGGCCGAATACGTCATGGTGAGGGTTCCAATTTGGCGATCCGAGTCGCCCGTGTTACCCCATTATACAGCATGAGCACACCATCCGACCCCTCGTACGCCGAAGGCGGTGGCATGCCCACCGCCGATCGACCGACTCGTGAGATCTGTCTGGCTAGCTTAACCGGGTCGGCACCCTGCCGGCTGGATGGAGGGACACGCTCCTCGCTGAGATCAATGTCGCGGAATCCGCGCATGAATTAGGTTGGACCTCGCTGCCCCTCGCTCGTTAAACATCTTCGCCGCTAGACTAGACTAGCGGAATCGACAACAGAAGCCACGCACCGAAACGACCACCCTCATGATAATGTCATGAACAACGCCGCTCGCGACCTGGTGCTCGGCACCGCCGGACACATCGACCACGGCAAAACGGCCCTCG
Source organism: uncultured Isosphaeraceae bacterium (assembly GCA_963850935.1). Classification (GTDB taxonomy): domain Bacteria; phylum Planctomycetota; class Planctomycetia; order Isosphaerales; family Isosphaeraceae; genus CAWFRS01. The sequence goes on along the minus strand of CAWKNT010000039.1, from coordinate 49,295 downwards.
TTCGGGCGTTGACCGGAATCGATACCGACCGGCTGCCGGCCGAGAAAGCGCGGAATCACGATCGACATTGGCTTTGCGTCGCTCGAATTGGATGGGTTTCATCTCGCGCTCATCGACGTGCCGGGCCACGAACGGTTTATCCGCAACATGCTCGCCGGCGCATCGGGACTCGACCTGGCCATGCTTGTCGTCGCGGCCGATGACTCGGTCATGCCTCAAACGCGGGAACATCTCGAGATCCTCCACCTCCTCGGCCTGGCCGGCGGAGTGATCGTGCTGACCAAATGCGACCTGGCCGATCCGTCTTGGCTCGACCTGGTGGAGGACGAAGTTAGGGCGCTCGTCGGCGGGACGATTCTCGAAAATGCGGCAATCGTGCGGACATCGGCAACGACCGGTCAGGGGATCGCGGAACTCAAAGCGGCGCTTAATTCCATCTGTTCGAGTGTGACGGCGCGCTGCGATCAGGGGATGTTTCGGATGGCGATCGACCGGTCGTTCACGGTGCAGGGGCATGGGACGGTCGTGACGGGAACCGTCGCGTCGGGAACAGTGACGGTTGGCGACGAGCTCGAGTGGCAGCCAGCTGGTCGAGCCGTGCGGGTTCGCGGCTTGCATCGTCATGACCTGTCGGTCGATCAGATCGGCCCGGGCTCTCGCGCCGCAATTAACCTCGCTGGCATCCATCACTCCGAGATCCAGCGTGGACAGGAGCTGGCCGCCCCTGGGTTTTTCGGCGCGACGCGGATTCTTTCGGTCGAAATCGTCGAGACACGGGCTGGAAGCCCGTGCCACGAACGAGAATCCGGTGGTGCCGCACCGCTATTGCGCCATCGCCATCGGTTCAAGCTGCACTTGGGAACGGCGGAGGTTTCGGCTGTCTTGTCGATTTTGGAAACGGAAGACGTCCGCCCTGGAGAGCCTCGACTGGCCCAGCTTTTTGTCGCCGAACCCGTTGTCGCGGTCTATGGACAACCCTTCGTGCTCCGCGCCGAAAGTCCCGCGGCGACCCTCGGCGGCGGTCGCATCATTCAACCCGTTGCTTCTCGTTTACGACGCCGCGACCGCGCGGCGATTGCCCGCCTGGACCGGCTGCGCTCGGCCGATCCGCTCGAGCGGCTGAGTGCCGCGCTGGCGTTTCTCGCGCTCGCTCCCTGGACCGAGCGGCGTCTGGTGGCGCTCACGGGTCTGGGACTGAGCGAAGTGGAATCCGGGTTGGCGTCGCTGGCGTCGTCGGGCGCTCTGGTTGAATTGGCGGTCGGTCCGAAACGCTTTGTCCGTCTGCCGGCAGAGCTCGTCGCCGAGCTGGAGGAACGGGCTCTGCGCCCCTGAGCCGTTTGCACGCGGCGCGGCCGCGTCACTCGTCGATCCCGCACGCCCAACTTGCCGCGGCGTTTCCCGACGTGCACAGCGAAGCGCTCGTGTCGGGCTTGATCGATCGACTCGCCGCCACAGGCAAGGTGATCACGGATTTACGAACGGTTGCGCTAACTAGCTTTCAGCCGAAGCTCAGCCAAGGAGAACGGAAACTCATGGCCGAGCTCGCCGGCTCCATTCGCGCCGGCGGAATGAGTCCTCCGGATGCAGCCGAGCTGGCCGCGGCTGCCGGTCCGCGCGGGAGCAGTCGCCGATTTGCTTGGTCTGCTGCGAGATCAAGAGCAGCTCGTCGAGATCAATGGCCAGATCTTCCTCGACGCCGAGGTCGCCGGTGAGCTGCACCGGCGTGTGCTTGAGCGACTCGCTGACGGTACGACAATCACGATGGCGGCATCCGCGACCTGCTGGGCACGACCCGGAAATTTGCGGTTCCGATTGGGGAATATCTCGACCGCGTCGGATTGACAAAAAGAGATGGTGACGTGCGCCGGTTGGGACCTGCCGGGGCGGGTGCGCTCGGGTCTCACGATCAAACCGCCCCGGAGCAGTAATGTGGACGTGAGCCAGGTTGGATGATTTACGCACGAGATGTCGTTAAAATTCGGCAACTGTAGAGCCGAATGCCGGGCGATCGCATTTCGCGCATGAAGGACGTCGGAGCCAGTTGACGTGAAGGAGAACGTCGTCATGAATCGTGCCAAGAGTTCGCCAGGAAGCCTCGACCAACCAGGTCCATCCGAGGCCCTCGCCGCTCTGCGGGAGAATCTCGATCTGGAAGACGAGGAATGGCAAGAGTTCCTGCGTCACGCCCGCGCCGGGTTTATCGATTACGAAAAGGGGCGGTCGATCGACCCGGATCTTGGGTTGAGACTCCAGGACGTGCCCGATTTATGGTGGGACGAGCCCGAGCCCCTCGGGTACGTTTTTCTGAGCGTTGCTCGGCGCGCCAAAGCTGAACTGGCCGCGAGGGTCGCGTGGTACTTCTTGCAGATATACGACCCCGAGGTGGATCATGTGCTTGTGCCACCCGGGACGGGACTGGCGTGGTTGCACCTGGCGCGGAACGGGCTAGCTCCTCCGGTCGAACCTGCCTTCTTGACCCGACAGGCGCTCGTCGACCCCGAGGACTTTTTCCAGGGGATCTCCGAGGATGATGTGCTGCCTCTGTGCCGTCTGGTTCTGGAAGGTGGGGTGACGATCGAAGCCTGGGATTTACACGCGGTGATTGCCGCCGTGGATCAAGCCCGTATTCAGGTGCGCGCGCCTTTCCGCCTGTTCGACGGTCTCATGGCGGCGGATTGGATCAATACCGACGTGAAGCGCGAGTTTTGCCGCGGGCTGTTGGGGTGCGCTCCGGAGGCCGCGCACCTGCGCCAGCGTCGCACAGCCCTCCGGTCGGCCGCCGACTCGGATAAGGAGGTGTTCTTTCGGACCCCCAGAACCTGGTTTGTTCTGAGCGACTCTGGAATCAGCGGCAGGCTCCCCACCCTGCGACGCCACGCGGTCTTTGCCCTGGTGGAAAACCTCGGCGAACCGCTTCTGGACGTCGTCGATGAGTTCTTCTTGAAGCAATATGGCGGTGCGGCGGCCACCGAAGCGGTGTCCGAAGGAGTACTCGACTTGATTGGGCTTCACGCCGCCGATCTGGGGCCGAAGGTCGTGCGGAAGCTGATCGCCAAGGCCATCAAGCGAGGGCTGGCCCCTGTGCGTCAAGCTGCGTATCGGATCGGCGCCGAGCAATTCGGACTCGCATTCGTGCGCCCTGCTCTCAAGGACGACGCGGGAACGGTACGGACATGGGCGGCAAGGCTGCTCGCGACGAAGAGACTTCAGCCTGCCCGCAAGACCAGATCCAATCGGCGATCCCATTCGGCGCCAGGTCAATAGACGCTTGCTGCCAGTATGCTCTCCCAGCAAATTCCCGTGTCCATCAGCTGTTCCAATTTGACAATTGTCAGACGAAATCTTAACTTACGTGCTGGATAGCAACGACGTAAATTCGGTTCAAAAACCTTCGGGAGAAGGATCTGGACGAGGCAGTGGAATTGCTCCTCCCGGAAAGAAAGGCGACGAAGTAAGCATTACCGGTTCGACGATCGGGCGATTTCAGACCGAAGCGCCCGGCCCGGCCGACGCACTCTCTTTGGCATGGATCCGTTGAAATTATCGAACGGACCCGGGCGAAACAATTGCAGCGTTATCGATTGGGGCGTTTCATGACCGTGCCGATCTTGGTCTGCGAGTGCGGCCTGCGGCTCAAGGCGCCCGGCGCAACTCCGGGACGCGTCGGCCGGTGCCCGAGTTGCGGGGGTTCACTCAGGGTGCCCGATGCGCCCGCTTCCAGACGACCGGTCGACAAGAAAACGCGCGAAGATGCCAACGCCAACGGTGGCTATCAACTACAACCGACAAACGAGGCTTCCATTCTGGTACCCAACCGAACGGGCCCGTTGCCGGATGCTCCGGCCGGCGGCGTGTTCGTCGAACGAAAGCGGCCAACCTCGATGGTCGACGGTCTCTTGCGGGTCCTGGCAGAACCCGAGACGACTTTGGTTGCGAGCATCCCCCACCCGCTCCGAGGAGCCGAGAGCCTCGGCATGGTCGTTGCCTCAAGCGTGATCTTCTGGATTTTTACGATTCTCGTTCCGGAATACTGCCTGACACTGATGGCCGACGCTAATTCCATGGGAGTGCCGATCCTTGGCCATTTCATCGCCGTGATCACGGTCTTTCCCTACGCGATCCTGTTTCCGCTGGTGACCTTGTACTGGCTGCAATATCTGGGGCGCATGATCGTTGCGAGCGCCATGGGCGAGACGCACCCTCCCCGAACGCCAGACCGGAACTTCGCCGGCTTCTTTCACGGAATATCGCCGTGGCTCATCTGGATGGTTCTCGGTGCTTCCGTGGGAGCGTTTCCGCTTTGCTATTACGGCTCTTCTCTTAACTCGTGGTCGGACGCCAATATCCCGGCCGTGGTCGGCTTGCTTTTGCTCGAGCTGCCGTACGTCCTGATGGCCCTCATGCTGGCGTTTTTGCACGACAGTCCCGTGGCCGCGATGCCCTGGACTATCTTGGCGTCCATGGTTCGGCTGGGGGCTTCATACGGCCGGTTGACGTTGTTCGTTGCCGCGGCGCTGGGCATCTCCCTCACGGCAGTTGGCGTTGTTTACTTGCGCGAAGCGCACCACTTCTGGCTTTACGTCATCGGCTCGCTCGGCTGCTGGGTCGTCGTGCAATGGACCGCAATCGTCGTAATGCGGGTTCTCGGGAACTTCTATTATCAGCACCGCAACACGCTGCGATGGCATCGAGAGAGCCCGAGGTGGGGTGTCGCATGGCGGCTTTGATCAAGCCGTGCGAACGACGTCTGTGCGATCGTAGAGTGCGTCTGTTTAGCTTATAAGTTCATACGAACTTACTTCGGCAGCGCCACTCGCCATTCTTCGTCGAGTTGCTTTGGAATTTATTGCGTCTCAGCTAATTCGTGCCATCGCGATAGATGATGAGACGATCCTTCGGTTTCATCACGTAATCGGTCGTGGGATTGCTCAGATCCACCGTCACGCATTGTTCCACGCCTCCGGCCGATCCAGGACGAACTAGTCGGATATTGGCCCGACCGAAATTCAACGTCAATCCGCCAGCCGCTCTAATGGCTCCCCTGACCGTCAGCCGACGTCCGAGGGTTTCCATCCGGCCAGGACTAGCAACATCGCCCAGAACGTAACAGACGCTTGCGAATCGCAATCGCCTGTATAGATCGGGTCCGACCAACGCCGAAACGACGCCCGACACCAAGGTCAAGAACAGAAGGGTGCGAATGTGGAGCTGTTTCCGCACAGGTATATCCTTTCGACATCGGCGAATCGGCGATCCCAGAAAGCCGGCCAGAGCTAGGGTGTTTTCTGTGCCGCTTATCATGGTCCCCGTTTGCGACTCGCCGAGCGATCATCAACTACGGACGCGAGATGGTTAGATCCCCCATTCACAGTTTCATCGATTAACGAGCGATACGGCAAGAATAGCGTTGCTGGCGCGGACGTTCGTCAAAAACCCGAAATTGGCAATTTGTGCCAAAGTTAGTAAGTTAGCAGAGGAGGAATCACGATGGGCACGATGAATATCTCATTGCCCGACTCAATGAAAGACTTTGTCGAAGAGGAATGTGCGAAAAAGGGTTCCGCACCGTCAGTGAGTATGTTCGTTCGTTTATCCGCGACGTGCAGGAGCGGCAAACCGAGCACGAAAAAGTTGATGCTCACCTCCTCGCGGTCCTCGACTTAGGCCCAGCCGCGCCATTAGGCCCGGCCGATTGGGAAAACATTCAGAAAGCCGTCCGCGGGCAGCACGCCAAACGCAGGGGGATTTGATGACCATAGAGCTCTCGGATGAGATTCGGCTTGCCCTGGAAAAAGCTGGGTCGATTCCTGTACACTTGGTGGACACGACGACTAAGGAAAATTATGTGATTATGCGCGCTGATCAGTATGCGAAAGTCAAGATCGTCTTCGAACAGGAAGAATACGACTTCGATGTTCGCGAGGCGTATCCTTTCGTCGATGAAGTAATGCAGGACGATGACGCTAAAGACCCGACGCTGAAAAGTTACCAGTCCTTCTCCAACGAGGGATCATGATGCGGAGAGGGGATGTCGTGATCGTCGCTTTCCCGTTCACAACTGGAGGCGCGGGAAAGAATCGGCCGGCCGTCGTCGTCCAGTGCGACAGGGAGAATCAGCGGCTCTCCAACACAATCGTGACAATGATCACCGGGAATGTCAGCTACGCTCTGACGGAGCCGACGCAGCTTCTCGTCGACCCCTCAACTGCCGACGGCAAATCCTCGGGCCTCAGTTACGCATCCTCAGTGAAGTGCAGTAATCTCTACACAATCGATCAGAAGCACATCCTCGCAACAATCGGCCGACTTGCTCCCTCGCTCATGTCGCAGCTTGATGTATGTCTGAAAGCCGCTCTCGGGCTGCCATGACGCGCATCCATTCATGACACTCGGAGACGAGGCGTGCCTTCAAAGCCGCGGAGCGAACGCGCCTCATCGGATCGAGCTGACCACCGCGTAAACCTCCCGTGTCAACGCATTCAGATCCTCACCGTCGATCACAAGCGGCGGCATCAGGTAAACGATGTCCTTGAACGGCCGTATCCAAACCCCGTGTTCGACAAATCTTGGCCGCAATTCATAAACGTCGACATCCGGATCGAGCTGGACCACACCGATTGCGCCTTTCACGCGGACGTCGCGTACATGCGGTAAAGTGCGGCAGGGCTCAAGGCCGGCACGCATGACCTGTTCGATTTCCGTCACCTGCTCTTCCCTGGGTTCGCGCTCGAACAGGTCGAGCGAGGCGTTTGCGGCCGCGCAGGCCAGGGGATTCGCCATGAATGTCGGTCCGTGCATAAGCGCCTGATCCCAGTCGTCGCTCAGAAACGACTCGAAGATCTCCTCCCGAGCCAGCGTCGCACCCATGCCCAGCGTGCCGCCAGTGAGCGCCTTGCCCAGACAGAGGATGTCAGGACTGATGCCCGCCTCGAGGCACGCGAACATGCGCCCGGTGCGATGAAACCCGGTCGCGATCTCGTCGGCGATGAACAGTACACCGTGCTTTCTTGCGAGTGCGTGGAGAGCAGCCAAGATCAAAGGATCGTGGAAACGCATTCCCCCGGCACCTTGCACCAAGGGCTCGATGATCATCCCGGCCAACCCGCTGGACATGTGCGCCAGCCACGAATCGAGCTCGCCAACCGCGACGAGGTCGCGGGGAATGTCGACCACGTGCTGCGGCACCAGGGCACCGCGCAAGGCCTTGTGCATCGACTTGGCCGGGTCCGACACCGACATCGCGCCGAACGTGTCGCCGTGATAACCGTCGGTGAAGCAGAGGAATCTGTGCTTCCCGGGTTTTCCCACGTTTTGCCAGTACTGCAGCGCCATTTTGAGCGCCACCTCGACAGCGACCGAACCCGAATCCGAAAAGAAGACCCGGCGCAGCCCCGCAGGCACCAAAGCCGTCAGTCGACTGGCCAGCCGCAGGCAGGCTCGTGCACCATGCCGCCGAACATGATGTGCGGCATCGTGTTCAATTGCCGCGCCACACACTCAAGGATATGCGGGTGATTGTAGCCGTGGCAGACGCTCCACCACGACGCGATACCATCGATCAATTCGCGACCGTCGGCCAGGACGATGCGGCAGCCGTATGTCCGCGCCGCAACTAGAGGGGCTGGGGCGAGCTGCATCTGGCAGTAGGGCAGCCAGACATGAGGGAAACCTTGTTCATAGCAGTCGGAAAGCATCAGTCGTGTCGAATCCAACCGTCATTCCGCAAGATTGCTGAGCGTCGGTGCTCTGCGCCATTTCTCGTCGTCGCTTCCTGCGAGTCTCGGCAAAGCATACACGAAGTGGTCGACACAAGTAAATTGCCCGAGGCTGTCGACCGTGATGCCGAGGCCCACGCTCTCGTCTGATTCGGACACGACAATTGCCTTGAGGACGATCGCGTGCCCCTGTAGCGCGGCGACGGCGGTCAGTGTGTGGCTGAGCGCGCCCAAGTAGCTGCCGGTGACCAGGATGACCGGATACCCCAGCCGTGCCATTAGATCGAGTCCAGTGTGCTCTTGGTTCAACGGTGACATTACCCCCCCTGCCCCCTCGACGATCAAGACGCTGTCGTCGTCGGGCTCGTGCCGCCGGCAAAAGCCGGTGATGTCGTCGAGGTCGATCTTTCGCCCTTCCCGTGCCGCGGCGATGTGTGGCGACAGAGGCGCCGCCAATCGCCAAGGAGCGATCGCCGCGATCGACTGCGGCGTGGGCTGGCGACCGAGACTGCGGAGGATCAAGGCAGGATCGTTGCGGGGATCGTCCAGTGAAAAACCCGAAACCACGGGCTTGATCGCATGGACTTTTCGGTCAGCGCCAATCAGTTGATGGCAGAGGATCGTCGTCACGAGCGTCTTGCCGATACCCGTTCCAACTGCCGTGATGAACAGCCCACTCATCGATGTGAATCCAAATGCGAAGGCAGATGGTTGTCGCCAACCTTCAAATATAGCCGTGCTCGGTCAATAATTCGGCGGCATGCTCAATGTCGTGCGCCTGGTGCATCGCTGAAAACGCAAACCGCAGCCGCGCGGTGCCAGGGGGCACGCTTGGCGGGCGGATCGGGACGACGAGATAGCGATGGTCTGCTAGCATGGCTGAGGCCGCCAGCGCTTCTCGGCCGCACCGACGATCACCGGCACGATCGGGCTTTGCGCCGGCTCGCGCTTGAGCGCGGCTGTGAATCGCTGGGCGTTCGCGAGCGGCCTTTGCACAAGTTCGGGGTCGTCCTGAATGATCGCGAGTGCGGCCGCTGCAGCCGCGACGGCCGCCGGCGGGAGCCCGGTCGCAAAAAGCAAGCTACGTGCCTTGTTTTCGAGATAAGCGATGACTTCCGAGCGGGCGCAGACGTAGCCTCCGTAGCTACCGGCCGCCTTGGACAGCGTGCCCATCTGCAGGTCAGCCTCGTGTGCAGCACAGATACCCAACCCGTGCGCATCGTCTGTCATCAGCCACGCATCATGTGCTTTTGCCAACGCGGCAAGCTCGGCGACGGGCGCTCGGTCCCCTCCATGCTGAAGATCGTCTCGGTCAGGATCACGCAGTGGTCGAAGGAGGCGCGGTGCTGCTCGAGCAATTCGCGGCAATGATCAAGGCTGTTGTGCGTGAATCGCATCATCGTTGCCCCCGAAAGGCGAGCACCGTCCCACGTGCAGGCGTGGGAAAGACGGTCGGCGACGATCAGATCCTTTTTGCCCACCAGAGCAGGGATCACGCCGAGATTAGCCAGGTATCCGCTGCCGAAAACAAGGGCACGCTCGGTCCCCTTCAGCTCAGCGAGCCGCCGTTCAAGCTCGACGTAGGCCGGATGATTGCCGGTCACCAGCCGGGAGCCGCCGGCGCCGGCACCATACCGCTCGAGAGCTTCGCGCGCGGCGGCGATTACGCGAGGATGACGCGATAGGCCGAGGTAGTCATTGCAACTGAACGAGATATACTCCTCGCCACGACGGCGCACCCTGCGCCGCCCAGCCGCTCGGTTTCTTGCATCGACCGGGTCAGCGATTGCTGCGCCGTCAGCTCGAGCTCTAGGCGGGCGACGTCCACAAGCGCCGGCATGGGTTGACTTCCTTCCCCGAAATGCGTCTATTGCTCCTATCCCAAGGCAATGTAGAGGGCACGAGCATGGTTTTCAATCACGAAACGCGCACAGCAGTAGACGAGCGCCCGAAATACCGTCATGACTGGACGCTGGAGGAGGCACTGGCGTTCTACCGACTGCCGTTCAACGACCTGATCTATCAGGCCCAGACGGTCCATCGCGCCCATTTCGACGCGAATGAGGTGCAGATCTCGACTCTGTTGTCGATCAAGACTGGCGGGTGCCCGGAAGATTGTGCTTACTGTCCACAAAGCGCGCATTTCGACACGGGCGTTGAGTCCCAGCGTCTCATGTCCAAAGAGTTGGTGGTCGCAGAGGCGGAAAAAGCCCGATCGGCCGGCGCGACCCGTTTTTGCATGGGGGCGGCATGGCGGGCACCCAAGGACCACGAGGTCGACCTGGTCGCCGAGCTTGTTGCCGGCGTCAAGGAGCTGGGGCTCGAGACCTGTGCCACGCTGGGGATGTTGACCGCCCGCCAGGCCGAGCGGCTCAAGTCCGCAGGGCTCGACTACTATAATCATAACCTCGATACGTCTCAGTCGTATTACGATCAGATCATTACGACCCGCACCTATCAGGACCGCCTGGATACGCTCGCCCGAGTGCGTGAAGCCGGCATTCGCGTCTGTTGCGGCGGTATCCTCGGCATGGGTGAAGGCGTCAGTGATCACGCGGCGCTTCTCTGTACTCTGGCGAACTTGCCCGAACATCCCGAGAGCGTCCCGATTAACATGCTCGTGCGAGTCGAGGGAACGCCCCTGGCGGAGGCGAAACCCTTGGACCCGCTCGATTTCGTCAAAACGATCGCTGTGACAAGGATCATGATGCCAGCGTCCTACGTCCGGCTATCGGCCGGGCGCGAGGCGATGAGCGACGAACTGCAAACGCTGTGCTTTCTGGCTGGGGCCAATTCGATCTTCTTTGGCGAAAAGCTGCTGACGACACCGAACCCGGCGATGCACTCCGACCAGCGGTTATTCCAGAAGCTGGGGCTGCGCCCGGCGGCGGTCGAAAATCAGCGGATTTCAAAATCGTGATCGCGGCCAAAGCGGGTCTTGGCGGCGCGGGCAGTCAAGCCGAGCAACGTGCGGCGCTGAATCCCGATATCGAGCCGCCCGATGCGCTTGATGCGGCGGGCTGCAAATACGTGAAAACCCGCGTTAACGGCAGCTCGCGCCGGCGGCGACCCAGCGACCGTGGATAGACGAGTCCACATTGTCATTGAGGTCGACCTCCCGCGGGCCGTCCCAGAACAAGTCGCAGGTTGCGGGTGATCTATTCCCTCGAAGGATGCTGTTCTCGGCGGCGCTGGCAGCCTTCACAGCAACTTCGCCAACGCGGTGCCAAGCAGTTATCACGAGCAGCTGGGCGTTACCGCGCCAACGACCACGCGGCGAGGCGCAAAGTGCCGCCGAGCGTCTTCATTGACTCGTTGACCGCGCTGTGCTCGAAACCGCTGTGCATCTTGCAGTTCTGACACCGGCGGTCCTGCCGGCTCTCCCAGTATGCCCAATCCGTCTTGGTCCAAAACTCGTTCCAGTCTTGGTGGTAACCCTCTCCCTCGATCAAATAGCAAGGTGCCTTCCAACCTTTGGGCGTGTAATTCACAGTCGACCACGGCGAGCACGTCAGCTCGCGCAGGCCCGCGGCGAACTCGAGAAACGTCGGCGTCGCGCACACTTTGTACTTACGCGATAACGCCCGAATGGCGCGGAACTTTTCGTGGATCTGGGCCTTGGTGAGGAAGATATCGCGCTCGACGCTCTCGTATTCATATCCCGGTGAAACGAGTATGCCGTTGGCCTTCAGCTCATCGACCAGCTTGCATAACTCCTCGATCTCCTCGACGTTTGTCTGCTTGAACACCGTCGTGTTCAAGAAAACATGATAGCCCAGCTCCTTGCCCTTCCTGACCATCGTCACAGCCTTGTCGAAGACCCCTTTGCGATTTGTGACGTGATCGTGGGTTTCGCGCATTCCATCTAAATGTATCATCAGAAAAAGATGGTCGGAGGGGGGGATCACGCCGTAGACTTTGTCTTCAAGTCGAAGTGCATTCGTGCACATAATCATGTATTTTTTTCGAGCGATCATGCCGGCGACCAGGTCTTTGAGCTCGGGATAGAGTGTCGGCTCGCCACCGCAGATGTTCACAATCGGTGCGCCGCAGTCTTGGGCGGCCTTGAAGCAGGTCTCCAAGGGGAGGCGGTCGGACAGCTTGCCCGTGTAGCGCCTCCGTCGAACAACCGATGCACGCCAGGTTGCACGTATACAGAGGTTCAAGCATCAGGACTGTCGGGTAGCGCGACTTGCCGGACCGCTCCATCCGTGACCGGTGCCGAGCCTGGGCCATCGTGAATCCGAGGGGGTACCGCATCGTATCGATAATCTCCTTACTTAAGTCGACGGCCCGCGAAGTTCAAAGCGTACGCGGACGACGCATCTGGGAATATACCAAGTTTCTTGGGGCGATCGAGGCCGGTCGACCAGATGGATTGCACAGTCCGGGAGTCTAGGGATTTTTGGGAGCGTAGGCGGCTTGACAACGCTTAACACCCGCTCCTTTACAGTATCCAGACTGTCTGATAGGCTCGCTCATGCAGGCATGTCCAGGTTAGGCGGGGCGAGTCGCGACCCCGGACGTGATGACGAGAACCTTCTCGATGAGCTCTCAGGCCGCTGTACATTCGATCGATGAGCTGAAGAATTTCAGGGTTGCCCTGGCTCTTTACGGGGAGGACACGCTCGCAACCTTGGGCGCCGTCGAGGCGGAAGTGCGGCGCACGGTGCGGTGGCTGCACGAGGAACGACCGGCTTATTGGCAGGACCAGATCAAGCGGAGGGGGGAGCAGGTTGCACTGGCACGGTCGGAGGTCTTCCGGCGCAATCTTCAAAAGAAGGCCGATTACGCGCCCGCAATGTCGGAACAAAAGGAGGCGCTCCGCAAGGCCGAAGCCAGCCTTCATGATGCTGAGAAACGGCTCGCAATGGTACGCAAGTGGCGGCCGTTGCTGGATCATGCCGTTCTCGAATATCACGCGAGCATCCAGCGGCTAAAGGACCTGTCCGCGGCTGATGTCCCAAGTGCTGTCAATTTAATGACCCGGATGATCGACGCTCTCGAAGCCTATCTTCGGGTTGCGCCGCCGACTGAGTTGGTCGCCAGCGGTGAGCCGGGTGCGTCAACGCGCGCTGCCCCGCCGCGGCTGATCGCGATCGCTGCCCAGGTCGTCGACGAGAACGAGGTGGCGCTTGAGGCCGCTGCCGCCATGCGACTCGAGGGGGAGGCCAAAGCCCGTGAGGACGCCGAAGCACCGGCGGAGATTCCGTTGTCAAGCTCGACGCATAATGAGGTGCCTCACGGAAAGGACACGTCCGGTTGACCGTGAGCGCCGCGAGATTCCGGTAGACTGACGCTCCGATTCGAGGCCGAGGTGACCAATCATGCCCAACGCGAAAGTCATGGCCGCATCAACCCGCCTGCATCAAACCAGCCGAGCCCTCAAAGATCAGTGGCTGATCACCGAGGCCACATGGGGCGACTCGGTGCGCCAGCGATTTGAGGAGCGATATCTTGCTCCGCTGGAGCCGGCGGTCGACTCGGCGATGAACGGCTTGCACAAGATCGCCGAGGTGCTTGATCAGGTCCGCCGCGACTGTTCCGACCGGAGTGAGACATTGTGAGTACGACGACCACCAGCATGCGCGATCCCGCCAACCGATGCCGACTCGTCCGCGGGCGCAGTCGCGGGACCTTTATCCGAGCCGGCCTTGCTCGGGCGAGAACGCTCCGCGCTGCGCGAGATCTTGCGCCTGGTGGCAGAGCGGGCTGATGCCGAGACCAAGGTGGAAGCTGACCGCAAGTCGTACGGCACAGCGGCCGACGCGGAGTATCAAAAAACTCGTCGTGCGTTGATCGACAAACTTGTCAAACTCGAGGCGGAAGCAAACGGAGCGGACGAAAAGAGGCGGAGAGCGATCGTCGACGCTGCAACGAGCGGCGAGCGCAATGCAAAAGGTGAGTTTGCCGCCGCAAGCCGCAGACTCGCCACATTGTTCGATTCCGCGCGGGAAACTGCCAGGAATCAGCACACCCAAGCCAAGACCAATGCCGCCGCTGCCTTCGAGGGCGGCCTGAAAAAGGTGGCCAAAGAGCATGCCGACCAAATTCGACCGATTGACGATAGTGCGCGGCTCGCCGATAGCTATCGCAAACGTCTGGCGACACTCGCGGACGCAAACCGCAAGTTTGGTTTGAATCCCGCAGCTCCTTCGCCGACGCGCGAGTCGTATGATCGCTACAGCGACTTGAGTGACGAGCTATTCACGCGGCTGACCCGGATGGATCCACCCCTCAAATTACTCGAAGGCCTGATCATACCCAAGGCGATGCAGGGTGCCCGCGAAGCATGGGTCTTTATTTTGGTGATCTTGCCAATTTTCGGGCTCGTTCTGCGCTTGGCCTGGACGACCCCACGATCACAGTCGGTGCGGCCATTGTCGGTGGCGCCGCCCTGGCCTTCGCACTGCGCACCTGGCTGGTGAAGCTCTCCAAGTCCCAGCTCGAGAGCCGTTATCTTCCCCTCATGCAAAACCTGGCCGATGCCGACGGCATCACCGCACACGCCCGCGCCCTCTTGGACGCAGGCCTCAAAGAGGCCCGTAAACGCGTGGCCAGCCAGCGTGACGACGACTTGAAACGAGCGGAAGATAGCTATCGCAGGGCGTTTACCGCCGCGGAGGCCGAACGCGACGAGAGGCTGCGTAAGATCAACGAGGTTTACGCGACCCGGATGGTCGAGGTCCAGACCGCCCAGCAGCGTGATATGCGTGCCGCCATCGACGAGCACGACCGGCGTATTGCCGAGCTGCGAACGCAGGCTGAGACGAACTTGCCCAAGCTCGACGAGAAGTACAAAGCCCTCAAGGAGAAGCTCGCAACGAGCCTATGAGAACGCGTGGCGGGCCATGGCCAATCAATGGCAGGATGGCATCAAGGCGGCCGCCGCCGAGCTCGACCTTATCAATCGTGAAGTCAGTGGCTATTGCCCGGCCTGGAATGATCCGGCCTGGAACGAGCGGTCATTGCCGCGGATCGTTCCCCCCGTCGTTCGCTTTGGCACGATCCCGCTTGAGCTTGCCGCGCTGCCGCGGGGGATCGCCGCTGATGCTCGGTTGATGGAAGGCCTGCCGACGTCATTTACTTTCCCCGCGCTGCGAGCCTTTCCCGCGGCGGCCAATCTCATGATCGAGACCCCTGCCGACGGGCGCGGAGCGGCATTGGCGGTGCTGCAGGCCTCGATGTTCCGATTGCTGACCAGCTTGCCAGCAGGACAAGTCCGATTCACAATTGTCGATCCAATTGGCATTGGTCGCAATTTCGGCGCGTTCATGCATTTAGCCGATTTCGACGCATCCTTGGTCGGCAACCAGGTCTGGACCGACCCGCGGCAGATCGACGAGCGGCTGGCCGACCTGGCCGCCCACATGGAGATGGTGACGCAAAAATACCTGCGCAACGAGTACGCCACGATCGAAGAATACAACGCCGTCGCCGAAGAGGTTGCCGAGCCGTACCGCGTGCTGGTCGTCGCCGACTTCCCGACCAAGTTCGACGAGAAATCCGCA
The DNA here is from genome assembly GCA_963850935.1 of uncultured Isosphaeraceae bacterium. GTDB lineage: Bacteria > Planctomycetota > Planctomycetia > Isosphaerales > Isosphaeraceae > CAWFRS01. The sequence goes on along the minus strand of CAWKNT010000039.1, from coordinate 34,069 downwards.
GCACGCCTGGCCGCGATTGCCGCCGGCGGCGTTCCGTGCGGCGTGCTGACGCTGATCGCTGTTGACCTTTCCCGGCCAGCTACCGTCTCCGTTTCAACTTGACGATCTGCGCCCTTACTGCGGCCACCTCGCGTGGGATAGTGCTCAGGCGCAGCTGAAGTGGGACGACGCCGACTTTGGCCGCCACCCGCTCGCGCTCGACCCTCCGCCGCCGCCTGAGTTTGCCACGCGGCACATCCAGAAGGTCGGCGCGGCTGCCAAGGCCGCCAAGCGCGTCGAGGTTCCGTTTGAATTCATCGGGCCTCCAGCCGGGGCCTGGTGGACGCACGACAGCCGCGCGGGCATCGACGTTGCACTCGGTAAGGCCGGCGCGACCAAACGTCAGCACTTCAACCTCGGGCACGGCACCTCGCAGCACGTATTGATTGCCGGGCGGACCGGATCGGGCAAGTCAACCTTGATGCATGCTCTTATCACCAATTTGGCGCTCAATTACAGCCCCGACGAAATCGATCTTTATCTGATCGATTTCAAGAAGGGGGTCGAATTCAAGGTCTATGCAACGCGCGAATTGCCGCACGCGAGCGTCGTCGCGATTGAGAGCGAGCGCGAGTTTGGCATCAGCGTGCTCGAGCGGCTCGATGCCGAGCTGCGCCTGCGCGCCGACCGATTTCGCGATGCGGGCGTGCAAGACGTAAACGGCTACCGCAACGTACCGGGAACTCCCCCACTGCCCCGCATTTTGCTCATTGTCGACGAGTTTCAAGAGTTCTTCGTCGAGGAAGATAAGCTGGCGCAGGAAGCCGCCTTATGGTTGGACCGGCTGGTGCGGCAGGGTCGTGCGTTTGGCGTTCACATCATTCTGGGATCGCAAAGTCTTGGGGCGCCTTCACGCTGGCCCGCAGCACGCTGGGCCAGATGGCCGTTCGCATCGCCCTCCAATGCAGTGAGAACGACGCGCACTTGATCCTGAGCGAGAATAACATTGCTCCACGAATGCTGTCGCGTCCGGGCGAGGCGATTTACAACGACGCCAACGGAGCGCCCGAGGGGAATCACTTCTTCCAGGTGGTTTGGCTTTCCGATGAGCAACGCGAGGCTTATCTGACTCAACTCCATGAGCTGGCGCGGCAGAGGAAGCCGATTTTGCGCGTACCCCGATCGTTTTCGAGGGGGATGCGCCGGCGGACCTGGCGCGGAACGCGCTGTTACGAGAACGGCTCGCCGCCGTGTCCTGGCCCGACGCACCTCGGTCGGCGCCGGCGTGGGTGGGCGACGCGATCTCAATCAAAGACCCAACGTCGGCAATGTTTCGGCGCCAGGGGGGTAATCATCTGTTGATCGTGGGCCAGAACGACGAGGCCGCGATTGGAGTAATGATTTCGACGCTCTTGAGCCTTGGGGCTCAGTTTCCGCCGGCCAAATCGACGACGGTGCGGTCCGGGGCACGCTTTTACATACTTGATGGAACGCCCGAGGATCACCCGAGCAGCGGAGTTCTGCCACGCATCGCCACCGTTTTGCCGCACGGCATTGACGTCGGCGACTGGCGCGAGGTTCCTCGTATTCTCGCCGAAGTCGCCGCCGAGCTCAAACGTCGGCAGGAGGCCAAGGCCGACGGCCCCGAGCTGTTCTTGTTCATCCACGATCTGTCACGGTTCAGAGATCTCCGCCGCCGCGAAGACGAGTTCAGCTTTTCAAAATCGGATGAGGATGCGACGCCCGCCGACCATCTCGATGCGATTCTCCGCGAGGGGCCGCTCCTGGGAGTGCACGTGATCGTCTGGGTGGATACGGTGAACAACTTAAACCGCTGCTTTACCCATCAGACTCTGCGCGAATTTGAAATGCGAGTGCTGTTCCAAATGAGCCCGACCGACTCGGGCCATTTGCTTGACGCTCCCCACGCCAGCAAGCTGGGCCCGCACCGCGCATTCTTTTCCAGCGAAGAACAAAACCGGATCGAGAAGTTCCGGCCATACGGGATTCCTGGCGAAGAGTGGCTGGGCTGGGTGCACGACCGGCTTGTTGGCCGCGCGTGCCTCACCCCACCCTAGACCTGGGCTAACGAAAAAGTGCACCTTCGAGATGGCGCGGTCCCGCCGGTTTCCTTTGCAGTGCTGGCGTTGCGTTCTGAGCCCCGAAGGTGGCGAAATCGTATAGGAGAACGTCGGCGGCTGACCTTCGATCCGGCCATCGGGACCAGTGATTCACTGGCGAACCTTATCGGGGGCGATTCGAATCTCGTAGGTTACCACCTCTGCGCTTTCACGGGGGTCGATGAGGATCACGGCGTCGTACTGGCCCAGCGGCAGCCCTGTCCACCGGAGCGGATCCGAGCTGATCGGGACCATGTGCGTAGGCTCCCGGTATTGCTCGGCGGAGGCAACTTGATGTTCTGTCTTACCATCCGGGAAGGAGACCGATCGGTTTGCGGTCGGCACGAGACTCGTCACCCGGCTTGTACGGGTGGCTGAAGCCGAGCAACCCCGGCCCTGAGAGGACCGCTCCGTGAAATTGCCCCTGGTCGTCCGGGCTCGCCTCGTAGAATGCCCCGCAGACGGAGCTACCTTTGCTGGCGGTACCCACATATCCCATCACTCCACGTTCGAAGGGATTGTTCGGGTGGATCGGAAAATAGGAAAGGTTTCCCTTGAGGGGTTTGCCTGTCTCTCGGTCGAGGACTCGGACGCGAAAGGGGATGCCGCGGACGACCTCCACGTCGGCCGTCAGCGGGCCCTCGTCATCGGCTGCTTCGACCTTCCGGCTGGTGAAGAGAAAGGGTTCGCCGGGTTTGGGCGACACGGATCATTTTGTATTCGCGGGACCTGGGAAGGTCGGTGATCGTATAGCGGCCGGCCTCATCGGTGACGGCGTTCCTTGAGCCAGCCGCCGGCCCCATCGGTGACGGCCCTCACGTTAGACCTGGGCCCCGGCCACGGGACGGCCGGTTCCCTTCTCGCGGACGACTCCGCGCAGTGTTCGGGCAGCGGTTTTCGCCGAAACGGTGGCGATGGTCACATCGGCATCGTCCTTGACCGGCGAGCGGGCTCGGAGGGTCGGGCCCGTTCCAGGAACGAGCAGGACCAATCCCGCCGCAAAGACCAGTCGAGAGATCCGGGAAGCCCGCCGGTGATCGGTGTCTGCGTACCTCATGATGGACTCCAAACGAAGTGAAGTGACCTCCAAGGCCCGCACGCCCGGGAGGGCGACGAGCGACCGTAACCGCTTCTTCTGTTCGAGGACGTTCAGCAGGGTCCGCGCATAAAGCAGCGGGCTTGCAGCCGACGCCCGAGACGACTTCCTCGTCGCAACAGCGCTCCCGCTCGCGGCAGGCCTCTCGGTTCGCCCACCAGACCAAGGGGTGGAACCACCAGATCAGTTGCGCCACGAGCTGCAACTTCCCCACGAGCACATCGCCTCTTCGGACGTGGATCAGTTCATGAGCCAGGATGAGTTCGACCCGCTCCGGGGGCGTGCCGGACAGGAGCGGTTCCGGCAGCAGGATCGATGGCCGGAGCAGGCCGAAGACGGCCGGGCCGATCGGCCTCGACGTCACGAGCAGACGGACGTCACGCCTCACATCGAGCCGCCGCGACAGGTCCGCCAGCGCCCTCATGTATCGCTCATCCACCGGAAGGCTCGACCGCCGGATGAGGTTCGAGCAGACGATCTGTTTCCCGAGCACGAATGCGGTGCCGAGCACCAGGCCGGTGGACCAGATCGAGAACAGCGCGAAGCGAAAGCGGGCCCAATCCATCCCCCGGTCGTGAGTCGGCTCCGCCCCCGAGGCCGTTGGCGCCCGGAGTCGGGGCGTCCGCCCACGGGAGCGGCCGCCCGTGGGGCCATCAACAGGCCGGGTGCGGTTCCGCGTGCGACATCCGGTCGTGCCGCCGCCCGTTCCGACAGGGGCCCAACTGAAGAGGCCCGTCGGGCTACTCCAGACCGGCGGCACGATCGACTTGACGACGACCAGCATCCAGAGCGCGTAAGCCAGGCGGGGCCGGTCGCGACCGCAGAGCCTCACGACCGCCCCGATGAGGAGGGCCACGACCGTGACCTGCCACAGTTGGACCCACGCCAGGCGTGCGATCTCGTCGAGGTCGGGAGTCATCGCGACTCGTCCTCCAGTCGGTCTAGCAATTCGCGGAGCTGACGGATTTCCGTGTTGGATAACCCGCGGTCGTTGACGAGGTGCTGAAACAGCGCCGAGCACTTGTCCGTCGAACAGCCGATTGAGGAGGTCATCCATCATCTCGCCGATGACTTGACGCGGGCGGATGATCGGCCGATAAACATTGCTCCGGCCCTCGCGGTGCGCCTGGAGATATCCCTTGGCTTCGAGGCGTCGCAGGTAGGTCTGGACGGTCTTGAAGTCGAGCCCACGCTCCTCGGGTAAGGCATCCAGGACTTGGCGCACGGTCGCCCCACCCAGTTCCCAGACGATGCGAGCGACTTCGAGTTCCGACTTCGCCGGTCCAGGACGTTTGGACATCTTCGGTCTCCTGACGGCGTTCTTTTGAAAGCCATCATAGCGTTCAAATGAACGCCGTCAAGATCCGGCCGAGATTTCCTTTGCGTACCGCTTTGGACCTGCCTTGTACTCGAATCCTCCTCCACAAATGGAGAGAATCTCATGAACTGTTATGCAACGGTAAATGGCCGCTAATCGAACGGCAATCTTCATCCGCGCGACCGGCTCGCTCACGACCACAGCGACCAGGATCCCCTCGTCAGTACGAGGATCGCGATCAATGCGTTCGTCACACCGTGCGCGAAAACGGCGTCGGTCAACTGGCCGCGACGGCGATACGCCAGGGCATAGGCCATGCCGGCCAGCGTGCCGGCTATGAACCGACCGTGCAGAGCCCCGAATAGAAACGAAGACAGCAGGAACGAATACCAAGTCATTCGGCCGGGCGGAATCGACTGAAAATCAGATAGGCACAGGCGACGGGTGAGATAGCCCCGGAACGCCAGCTCTTCGGCCAGGGGTACAGTGACCACCGAGCCAATCACCCGGAAGCCCAACCAGAGCATGGCAGATGCAGGTGTCAGTGAGGTTAACCAGGTGGAAAGCGGTGGGGCGCTTGACTGGCCGGCGCTAGTGGGTTCCAAAGCGATCCAGAGCACGAAGACCGCGCAGCCGACCAAGAATGCGTTCCAGGACCAGGTGAAACGCATTTCGGAATAGGATCTTCGGTAAAAGAGCAGAGCGACTGTGGCCGTCACGACGTGCGTGCTGGATAGTAGCGGTCGAAGCCGGGAGAAAGGGTCACTGTGACCATGGCTGTCGCGATGATGGCCATCGCCGGGATCAAATACGCACCATCGACGGCAACCGGGCGGACTTGAACGCCTTCGTCAAGGTCAGACTTAGCCGTGGAGAAAAACCGGCTCTGACGGGCCCAGGCGACCAATCCCAGGCCGATTGAGAGAAACAGGATCCATCCGGCGAGCGAATGAAACCCGCTGAGAGCAAGCTCCGGATAGCCCCACGTCCCGAGCACAATTAGCAGGGCAATGCGTAGCGCATTCGCCAACCAGATCAGAGACATTCCCGCCGGCAGCAGAGCAAATGCGCTGGGAAATCGTAAGTCACGGCGGAAGAGCCATAATGAAACGCCGAGAAACGCGGCCACCATGCCGATTCCTTCGTAGCCCGAGCATCCCGGCGCGATCTCGACCTGAAACGAGCTCGTGCCCACCAGTCGGCGTTCCGGCTGACAAGCAACGTCGGTGAAAACTAAGCCCAAAAGATTGGCTACAAGCCGCAGCGTCGCTTGCGAGAGTGCGCTCCATTGCTCCTCGGCAAGGAGACCCGAAACGAACGCCATCACTCCGAACGCCGGCCCCAACACCAGGCTGGAGCCACTTTGCCTCAAAAGCGACCACCAAAGTTCAATTGGAATGGCAGCCAGAGCGACAAATGCAATCGTCGCCAAGCCAGCCACGAACCAGGCAACGATCAACGCCCATTCCGACTGATGCGCTGCCCCCCTCGAGGCTGGCGACCGAGAGTCCGTAGAAAGAAACGAACGAGAGTAGGTTAAGAACAACGAGCGGAACGAATCCCGATGACGTTTTGAGGCGGCCGACCTCAAGAGTCAGAATGCGGAACCAACCGAGACTGGCCACCAGTAGCGTTGCCAATCCCACCGCGCTGGCCAACCGAGTCAGCGAACCCGAATGAAGCGCCACAACGTACAGGGCCCGATCGACGGCGACGCGGTCGCCGTCGAAGCGGACCGTCAATATGAGGAACTCTCCGACGAGTAAAGTAAGCAGGCCGGCCCACCGGCTCAACGGGAGTGATAGCGGAATTCGGCATTCGATGGTCGTGGACATGTGACGTGTGAATGGCACCCCTCGAGGGACCAAAGAAACCGAATCCAATCCACAGGTTGATGCATCTGATCCCTTCGACGTGACCGAATCACCTTCAACGACGGGCGTGGTCACAGAAGCGATCACTTGTTACGCTTGCGTCCCGCGATCAGCGCAAGACCTCCACCGAGCAGCGCCACGGCGCTGGTCGCAACGCTGGGATCCATCTCGGGTGCCGGACTGGCAAATGCAGAAGCCGAGGCTGACACCGCAGCGAAAACCAAAGCGAAACCGACACCGTAGCGGATCCACTTTCGGACAATCGTGATCATGAAAAACCTCCAGGAAAACGCGAAATCGTATCTCGAACGGAACGACCCGACAGATGGCTTGAGTCGATAGCTCACTTAACCGTGCCGAATCATACGAATACCCGCTATTCAGCAAGCGCATCCGCTAGATTACGCGTGATCGGAGACATTGGGCCGCGGTTTACCGGAATGATTAGGAAACCAAGTCAGACATTGAGCAATATTGGCCGCCGACTATGCGTTATGTAGTGAAATCAGGACACCGGCCGCCGTTTCGACGTCTACAGAGTTGTGGAATTACAACATAGAGCTTCGAGATCGTTTTTAGTTTGTCCGTTCATTCGGTAAGGCACGGCGTGATCGGCAGTGCGAATTCCGAGGTGGCCGCAGGCGGGTTGTCGATGACCGGGACTGCCGCGGGCGTCCCTACGTTGGGCAATCCGACTTTTTCGGGAGCACGGCCGCGATCGATCTCTTCGACGGCGGCGATTGACGCGGCTCGCTTGCGCCACGCATGTCACGGTCGTATCTCATCGGCGTCATCAGTTCGTTGAATCCCTTCCACCACATTGCGATCAATCGCCAGGCGCTTTTGTCGATTCCAAAATGATGGACACACTCCGACGGGTCGATCGTTGGAACTGGGGAATCGGCCGGCCACCCAAATGCGTGCCTTTTGTGCAAAGCAACCAAGACCGCTTGCGCAGCGCGATCTGACCGCGCAGGGACGGGTGCATCGCATCTTGGAAAAGCTCGTCATCGAGCAGGCCGTGACGACCGATCAAGTGAAAGTAATTCTGGCCGTCAATAAGGATACAACCGTGACGAGACGCCACATCGCGGTAGGCTTGCTGAAATGAGCTTAAGCATCGCATCGGCATGCCGTCGGCATCCCGCGCCGCGATATATTGCCGATAGGCTTCCTCCCAGTCGCCGGATTGCTCGAGGAGCTGGGCGAAGCGGTAATGAGCTTCCGCGAAGCACGGTTGCCGCGCGACGAGCTCGCGATAGCGCTCGCTGGCGACCGCCGGATCCACAGCTTCGAGCTGCCGAGCCGCCCGGAACTGACGTTTCGAATAGATCGCGCTCGGCCCGCGGAGTTAACGGTGGTAGGTAGGAGCGGTTTGGTTCAAAGTCCGCATCGTTGGCGGGAGGAAGTATGAGGACAGGCAAGGCTCCGACCCGCTCGGCATAGGTGACCATCTCGTCCAACCGATTGCGGAAGTCGGCCAGCAGTAAACGATATTCCTCCGCGGTATAGACCGGAACATCGACGAGGTCTCGTCTGGTATTGGCAGGTGGGGGAATCGCGATCCGGCAAATTGCAGCGAGTTCGCGGATCAACGAACAAACCGACGAGCAACCTTCGAGCGTGCCGACCATGACGCCAAACCGGGACGGGCGTTGATCGACAATGTAGTGTTCGATGTTGCGCGACCACCAGAGTCGCGAGTAGAACTCGTTATGCCCACAATAAATCACCAAAATATCGGGCCGGCGGCCCAAATGCGTAAGGGTAAGGTGCTGCTTCTCCAAGGTGTCTCCCGCCAGGGCCAACAGTTGGAGGTGGACGGGTCGATCCGGGTTTGCTTCTTGAAGCTTCCAGGCCACGATTTTGCCGATTGAAACCCACCGGTCGTACGGGACCCCCGCTGCGCTCGACTCGCCGACGACAACGAGATCGATGTCGCGGTCGCCGGGCGGGTCGGGAAAATCCGTTCGAAGGCTAATTTCTGGGCGTGGTTTCGCGAACCGCGGGGATGACTGGGCAGTCTGATTTGCCTCCAGCCCACCAACAGGAACAACAGTAAACCGGTGAGACCAAGACGTCCAAACTGCGCAAGTTGTTTCGGACAGCGCCTCTCCTGCCAGGAGGGCTATACAAAGTAGTAGGCAGCGAGCGATCCATCGCCGGCCTTTTCCCTCGCGCCGATCTCTTAGAAAGACCGCGCCGAGCCCGATGACGCCGAGCAAAGAGAGAAACGCCGTAACAGCGTAGGCGATCTCAAGCGAGATCAGAAAGATCAGCTTGGCTTTCCAGTAAACCCACTCGGGTAAATCGCGCTTGATTTGCAAGATGCCGAGCCACAGGCCGGTCAATGCGATCGCCAGCCCGACTGCCAAGAGCGCCATGTAACCGAGCCGCCGCGCGCTCGTCTTTTGGAACACGGACATCGGTCGCGATTCTCCCTGAGCGCACCTGGGTTGTCGTGTCTCCTTTCTAGATCAGAACATGCTGGTAGCCAAGAGCAAGTGGGAGAGGTTGCAATTCGGCGAGCTTGTTTCCCGAGTCGAGGCATCGCGACTCAAGATGGCCCGGCGACTGACGAAGTGCGGATTTCGCGTACGCTCTCTCTCGGAGTGCGCACAAAAGCGACACAGGTTGGTCCGCTGTAGCATACCCGCCACCGAGGGGAGTCGAGCAGGCGATCGATGAGTGCCTGATCGTGGCCCGGATACAGAAAAAATGCATCGGGGTGATGCCTTTGTTCGAGCTCGTCGAGCGAGATAATACCGGTGCGCGCATCCTCAATCGCCTGCCATTCGGCCGGCTCCTTGAAAAAGTAGAGTCGACCATCCACGGCGACTCGCCACTCGGGAAGTCCGTCAAGAATGAGCGGACCAGCCCATCCATAATCGTTGTAGATCCGCGCCGCCGACGGCAATAGCGCGCAGAGCCCGAACGCCATTGTCTGTGATTTCGGGCCGGAAAATTGGCCCAAATCGGGTCGGATGGAGATTGATCACGACCAACAAGACTACAGCCAGCAGCAGCGCCGATCGAACGCCGCCAAAAGGCCGATCTCCCGGTCCACGCGCCCAAACAAACATGTTACGCGGAACGAGACGCTCGACCAGCTCGGCCCACAGAGGCACTAGGGTTACTGCCCAGAGAATGATGAATCTCGATGCGTATAGCGACAACAGTGTCATCACGACAAAGATCGCCCGTTCGCGATAGGAGACATGGCGCCAGAACCAAAAGATTGCGAGCAACGAGCAGAAGAGCACGATCCAGTAGATTTGAACCGCAGCAGATGCGACCGCTGGATCCCAGGGGGATACCCACTCTGGATTGTGGAGAACGTCGCGGCTGATCCGCAGATTATCACGCGAGACATCGAGTATCCGTACGCCCAACGGAGTAGCAAATTGCGATGCCATCGCCAACAGAGCCAGGATGAATTGCTCCCAGGCCCGCGCGTGGTCATCGTTCGGATTAAGATAGTCGGCCACGGCTAGTCCGCCTAATGCGAGCGCGCCGATGACCACCGACGGATGCATGTTTTGCCAGATGACCAGAATAGGGAACGCGGCCAAGACCTTGAACCGAAACCGCGCCCGACCGCGGGCCAGCGCGAGCAAAAGTGTGAAGCCAAGAAGACCATAACTCTGCGGCCGGAGGTCAGCGTTCGAGAGCATCACAACAAAAGCAATTGTCATCGCGATCACTACGCTGAACGATGATGTGCGATCGCGCCGACATGTTGCCGCTGCGACGACCAATGAGCCGACCAGGGCGAGATGATGAACGGCTCGCGCCAGGTGCCAGCCGCCGAGATTGTAGAGCAAGGCGAGCCAGACCTGCGCGAGCCAGCCGATCGGAGGCGCCGGTTCGCCGGCATGGGTGTACGTAAGCGGGTCGCCGAGTTGGATCCGGCCCTCTTGGAGCATGATCTGACCGAGCTTTACCTGCCAGAAAATATCGGTGTCGTGGATGAGTTTGAAGCCCAGGCAACCGATGAACACAACCGCTAACCACGACGCGGTCAGCATTCGCGACGACATTGAGTCTAGGCTCTCTATTTTGGTATTTGTTGGCACGCCCTCCAGTGAAAGATAGTACAAGAACAACGAGTCGATTCACGGACGAGCGCAGTTTGCGGCAGCGCGCATCGACAGGATCGTCGGTCCGCTACACTGAAACGACGCAAGACTTTGTAGCTCGGTGAGTGCAATTCCGTACGGAGGCCCGAGATGGTGATGGTCGGTCGCGCTCGCTGGCGATTGCACGTGCTCGGTTCAATCGCCTTCGCTTTTTTTTGTTCGACTGCGGATCGCGCGACTGCCGATTCGCTCGTGCGTCGCGCTGATGGCAAGCCCACGGAGCCGATCCATGCCGACCTCGTCTTGAAAGGGGGCACGCTTATCGACGGCACAGGCACGGCGGCCCGCCAGGCAGATGTCGCCGTAAAAGCCGGTCGAATCGTGGCCGTGGGCTCGTTTGAATGCGATCCCAAGACACGCGTGATCGACGTGAGATTGCGTGTGGTCGCGCCGGGATTTATCGACCTGCACACCCACTCGGACCCGGGAATCAGCCAGGCGAGCACGCGGCTGAATCAAAATTATCTGACTCAAGGTGTGACGACGGTCGTCACTGGAAATTGCGGTTTAGGCGTATCCGACGTCGAGAAATACCTGGCGGCCATCGATGCCCACGGCGCCGGCACCAACGTGATCCATCTCGTCCCTCTTGGGACCGTCCGTTCGGCCGTGATGGGCAAAGCCGAGCGTCCGCCAACAGAGTCCGAGCTGGAGCGAATGAAACGGCTGGTCGATCGGGGCATGGACGCCGGTGCCTGGGGAATCTCCAGCGGTCTGATCTATGTCCCCGGACGCTATGCCGACACCGCCGAGCTCATCGAGCTCGCCAAGGTCGCCAGGCGCCATGGGGGCATATACGCGTCGCACATCCGCAACGAAGGGGCCAGACTACTCCAATCGATCGACGAAGCGATTGCCATCGGCAAAGGTGCGGCCATCCCCGTGCACATTTCACACATGAAGGCGAGTGGCAAGGCGTACTGGGGGACGGTGGGAGCCGCACTCGGCCGGATTGCCCAGGCGCGTCAGACCGGACAGGTCGTCACCGCCGATCAGTATCCTTACATCGCGTCGAGTACGCAGCTCGCCGCGATGGTCGTGCCGCACTGGGCGATGCAGGGTTCGACAGATGATTTCGCGCGCCTGGCCGCCGACCCTGCCCGCGGCCCGACACTTCGGCGCGAGATCCAGCGAGCCCTCGACGAACGCAACGGCGGGACCTCGATCCGGATCGCAAGGTACGCGGCCCGACCCGATTGGGCTGGGCTCGATCTGAACACGATCGCGCACCGCGAGCAAAAGACACCGCTGGAGATCATCGTCGAAATTCAGCGACGCGGCGGCGCTCAGGCGATCAGCTTCGGCATGAGCGAAGACGACGTCCGCGAAGTGATGCGCCATGAGTTTGTCGCGACGGCGTCCGACGGCGCGACGCACGTTCCCAGCAAGGTCGGCGATCATCCGCACCCGCGCGCTACGGGACGTTTCCGCGCAAGATCCGGTACGCCCTTGATGACAAGATCCTCTCGCTCGAGCAGGCGATTCGCTCATGCTCCGGCCTGCCTGCCGAAATCCTCGGTCTCCCCGACCGAGGGGTGATTCGTCCGGGCGCGATTGCCGATCTCGTCGTTTTCGACCCGATCGCGTTCCGCGATGCCGCCACCTTCGACCAACCAACGACATACGCACCCGGAGTCAATTACCTGTTTGTCAATGGCGCGGCCCTGATCGATGAAGGCAAGCTCACGGTTGCCGCCAATCCCGAGAACAAGCTCCCCGGCCGTGCCTTGCGGCTGCGCACGATGGCCCGGCCGAATTGATCGTCAAGGTCAAGCGGATCTGGACAGGCGATCGCAGCAATCCTTGGGCCGAGGCGCTGGCGGCGCGGGCCGGTGCAATTGTGGCGGTTGGGACCACGGCAGACGTGATGCGATTTCGCGGACCGTCGACCCGCGTGATCGAGCTGCCCGATGCCTTTGCGACCCCGGGACTGATCGATGCTCACGGGCACATGGAATCGCTCGGAGCCAGCGAAGAACAGCTCGACCTGCGCGGGGTCAGCTCGCTTGATCAAGTCGCCGAGCGGGTGCTGGAACGGATCAAGTCCACACCAGGCGATTCGTGGATTACCGGACGAAACTGGGACCAGAGTCTTTGGCCTGGCGGTGCTTTCCCGACTGCCTCGGTTCTCGATCGCGGTGTCGCCAAGGCGGCCGGTCTGGCTCAAGCGAGTCGACGGCCATGCCGGCTGGGCCAACTCCGAGGCAATGCGGCGAGCCAAGGTCACCAAGGATTCGAAAGCCCCGTCCGACGGCCAGATCATGCGCGATCTCCAAGGTCAACCAACCGGCGTCTTCATCGACGGCGCGATGAGCTTGGTCGGCCGAGCCGTTCCGGCACCCACCCTGAACGATGTGAAGCGCAGGCTGCTCACGGCACAGAAGACGTTGTTGCGCAATGGACTCACCGGCGTACACGACGCGGGGATCAACGAGCTGGTTACCGATGCCTATCGCGAGCTCGATCGAGAGGGGGAGCTCGTGGTTCGCGTTTACGGCATGGCCTCGCCCCCGGCCAGGAACGCGGTCGCGTTTGCGAGCCAGCGACCGCAATTACCTGCGACACGGTCGCGGTTTGAGCTGCGAGCCATCAAGCTCTTTATCGACGGGGCCATGGGTTCCCGGGGCGGCCTCTTGTTCCAGCCGTATAGTGACGATCCAGGCAACTCCGGGCTGCTTTTGCTCGATCCCAAAGTTCTCGAGTCGACGACGGTTGCCGCGCTCAAGCACGGCTGGCAGGTGTGCACTCATGCCATCGGCGACAAGGGAAATGCCCTGGTGCTCGACGCCTATGCCGCTGCGCGGAAGGCAGTGCCTGATGCAAGCGACCCGCGGCTGCGGATCGAGCACGCCCAGGTTGTGCGCAAAGAAGACGTCTCGCGGTTTGCCGACTGGGGGTGATCGCCTCGATGCAGCCGTCGCACGCCAGCGACGACATGCGCTGGGCCGATGCCCGGCTGGGCCCAGGCCGGGTCGACGGGGCCTATGCGTGGCGCTGGTTTGTCGATGCGGGGGTGACTCTGGCCCACGGCAGCGATTTTCCCGGTCGAAATCGTGAACCCGTTCTGGGGGATCTACGCGGGAGTGACGCGCCAAGACGCAAAGGGTAAGCCCTCCGGCGGCTGGCACCCGGAACAGCGCCTGTCGCTCGAGGAAACGCTCCAGGGCTTCACGGCTGGCGCCGCCTATCGCGGCCTTCGCCGAAGATCGGGTGGGTATTCTAAGGCCGGGGATGCGGGCGGACCTGACCATCGTCGACCGCGATCTTTTCTTGGCCAAGAACCCAGAGTTGTTGGCAACTCGGGTCTTGATGACGATTGTCGACGGCGCGGTGGTCTACGACGGCGACAAACCGTAAAGGAAGTCGGTGAGCCGGCTCGAGATGACTCTTACGCCGGCCCACCATTGGTCTCGATCATTTCGGCAGTTCGTCGTACTTCGGTGTGACCTGGCGGATATTGGGCTCGACGTTGGCGTCGACGCGGCCGGTCGCCCAGCCCAGGGCGCCCAGCAAGAGCGCCTGGTACATTCGGGTTTTCCCAGACGTCTTCGCGGTGGCCCATCGAGGTGTAGAAGACGCGTCCCTTGCCGTAGGCCCGCGCCCAGGTGATCGGGAAATTGGGCCGCTGGTACATGTGGCCCTTCATCCCCTCGGTGACCTGGACCAGGATCACGTGCAGGTCGTCGGCGAAGTTCTTGAGGGCATACCATTCGTCGGTGATCGTGAACGAGTTGCCCGAAGCGCCGAATCCCTTGGCGATTCCGGGGAACGTCGGGTCGACGATATCGATCCGAGACGGCTGCTGATCGCCGTGAATGATGAACTCGCCGCCGATCATCTGGATGTAGGGGTCTTCGGCACCTTTGTCTCGTTCCGTGGTTGGTCCGTGGTGGCCGAACGTGTCGGTCGCGCAGTGCATTCCCATGAAACCCTTGCCGCCCCGGATCGCGTCGTAAAACGCCTTCTCGCCGTCGGCCGAGATCGGCGGGTTCTTGTCGCCGCCGGGAGTCGTCAGGTCTCCGGTGGTCTCGAACACGAACGCGTCCCACTGGCCGATTTGATCGGGCTCGAACAATCGGCCATCCTTGGATGCGACGACCTCGAATCCGTGCTCCTTGCCGATCTCGGTCAAGATCCGCTCGGCCATGCCCGAGGCTTGTCGCCTTTGCGGGTGATGACCGAATGCTGGAAGCCCGAGCTCTTGGTGAAGAAGAGGACCTTCTTGTTGGCTCCCTTGGGCTGGGCCAGTAGGCGGTTGATCGACCCGGCACCCAGCCACGCCGCGCCGCCGGCCAGCAGCCATTGACGACGATTCAGGTCAGACGACATCGCTTGAATCTCCTTCGAAGTCATGATCGTGCAATGGATCACCTGATCGCCTTTTCTTTTACCCGAGTCAGGATCCGAAAGAAACCGGCGAGACCATTTGTGTGGTGAATTCCCCTGATGGGTGAATTCGCGCAGTCACGGTTTACCAATTGGTTTCGACTTCTGGGCTTTCAGGACTCTGCGAAGGCGCTTGGCAAATTCGGCCTGTCGGCTGACGACAGGACAGTCTTTCCGCTTGCGAACTTGCATCGAGACGAGTAATCTAGATCGAAGCTGGCGTCATCCGTTGGCGCTGGACGGATTCACCCGAGCGGTCCCTCTGTCGACTCAGGGAGAGCTGCACGGAGACCAACACCCGGCACGGACGCTGAGACTCGATCCTGGCGTCCAGCCTTTGGTTGGGGGACGCGAATCAGGATGCCTCAACTCACTTCAGAACCAGACACCGCGGAACAAGTCTCAGCTTTCCAAGCTCAGTGTCTCGATCCGCGGCAAGCTTCAGTTCATGGATTATCTGGTTCGCGCCGCCTTGGCGGATGCCCAGCGATATCAAGACGAGAACGACCCGGGCACGCGGATCTTCATCAGGCAACTGGTCGAGATGCATGCGGCCAACCTCAGGCTCGAAAGCCAGAACATGCGGCTCGTGGGCGATTTGTGCAGCGCCCTCGAATCGATGGTCGACGCCTCGGCTGACTCGCACGCCCGGGGAGACCTGCAATGAGCTCATCAAGAAATGGCGCGATCGGCAGTCCCGGAATGCACGACTTCGATCTGCTCAACGACGAAGTCGACGAAATCGTCAACGGCGATCCGCTTCGACCCGGCGCACCGTCGTCCGAGCTCAAACGCTCGCTGGCCGACATCAAGGGACAGGCGCAGTTCTTGCTCTATCTCGCCGATCAGATCGAAGAATCGCTCGACCAGCTTGGCAGCGAGGCCGACGCCTGCCATGGCGCATTTCTGTGCAAGGTGCTCGGCATGTACTCCGGCCAGCTCGAGAGCAAACATCAGGGGCTGGGCGAGAAAATCGCCGAGGCGTGCCAGGAAGTTTATGTCACCGTCCGCGAGCGCGAGATGGCCTGAGCTGAGCGTCAGTTGCGCTTAGCGGCAGATCGGCTCAGCCGTGTCCTTCGACGCCGTCGGCCCGTCATCCGCGCCACGCCGAGCTGAAAGAGGATCCAGAGCGCCGAGACGGCTTCGCGCATGTTGATCTTGGAGGTGCCGGCGCGGCGGTTTTCGAACAGGATCGGCGTTTCACCGATCCGGCAGCCGACCGTCTTGCACCAGTACAGGATCTCTTCCTGGAACGAGTAGCCTCGCGACCGGACCTGATCGAGGTCGATCTCGGCCAGTTTGCTCACGCGGTAGCACCGGAACGCGCCGCTGTTGTCTTTGCTGGTCAGGCCGAGCATGAGCCGGGCATAGCCGTTGATTCCCGAGCTCATCAGCCGGCGCTTGAGGTTGAACCCTCCTTCGACGCCGCCGCCGGGCACGTACCGCGAGCCGATCATCACATCGTGGTCGGCCATCCCCTTCAAGAGGTCGGGAATGAACCGCGGGGGATGGCTGAAATCGGCGTCGAGGTTGAGCAGGTAATCGAACTGATGGTCGATCGCGTACCGGACCGCGGCCAGCGTCGCCGTTCCCAGCCCCAGCTTGCCCGGCCGGTGGATCACGTGCACATTCGGCAAGGTATCACGTAGCTCGTCGGCGATCCGGCCGGTTCCGTCGGGCGAATTGTCGTCGATGACCAGGATCGAGCTCGTCGGGGCGAACTGGCGGATCGTCTCCACCAGGGGCCTCAGATTGCCTGCCTCGTTGTAGGTCGCCAGTGAAATCAGAAGCTTCCGAGCATCCTCGGCGGGCGAGACGGATGGGTCAGGCACGGCCGGTTCATCCCTGATTCAAGCAATCACGCGGCTCTGGGCGCGAAACGTCTCGCACTCTGACCGTGGCGATGCTTAAGATATCGCCATCGGGCAGGCTGCGCCAAGCCAGCGGTGAGGTCTGTCGGCTGACGTCAGATCATCGCGCTCGAAATGCAGGAGCGGCGAGAGTCAGGTGGAAAGGAATGAAGAATAAAGCAGGTGCCGCCTCCGGAAGGCTCTGTCTCGAAACGACGAGAGATCGTTCGGGCCAGGTCGACCGTGGTTGCCGTACCCCCCGGGAAGGGGAACGGCCGGGAGCACCAGGATCTGCGTCGGCGACACCTGCTCGTCAGAGAGATCGTCAACGACCCACGCACGTCGAACATCGCCGCGCTCAGGCCGTTAGAAGACCTTTCGGCGTACCGTGGCGCGTTTCATCAGTCGATCCCGTCGGTTTTTCAACTGTGATTCCTTCCGCAGAGTCTGGCGCGATTCTCGGACGCTCGCAGCTGCATCCGCGGCCGGGCCAGCAGGCTGCGGGCGAGACGAGGCTACGCGATGCCAATTGGGCTCGGCTCACGGCTGCTTGGATTGACGGAGCCGGGTGAAGAGCTGGCTGTAGGGAGCGAACTCGTGTTGAGGCTCGGCCCGGATGCCGGGGGGCGCGGTGGCGGGCGAGGGCGCGACGCGGCTCCGGCGGTTCGCTCAGGCGGTGGAGCGTCCGATTCGACGGCGACGGCTCGTGCGCGTCTCGCGGGGAGACACCTCGATCGCGATCGCCTTGGCTGGCCGCTTGTTCTTGACCTTTCTGTCCACTCGGTCCAGGCCTGGAGCGCAGCGTACCGATCCTCGATCAGTTCTTCGTTCGAACGAGGAATCGCTCGGCGGAACGAGTCTCGAGTGGCGATGGCGGCCGTCGTCTGGTCGACCGCGAGTTCCGTTTCCAGATCGCCGTCCCATCCGACCTCGACCAGTCCTTCTTCGACGCGGATCGGAGGTTTGGTGGGAATCAACGACGGTGCCTGCCGATCGAGATGCTCGGCGTCGCGCGAGGCAGCGAACGGCTGAGCCGGCGGTCGTAGCGTTCGTTGTCTCGATCATCGGTTTCGACCTGCTCACGTGAAGTTGCGCAGGTCGTGCCGCGTGGACTCGCCCGGAACAGGTCCTGCTGCAGTGCGGGGTGATTGACTTGATCGGCCAGGCTCCGCCAGATTTGCGGCTGCTTCTCGGCGAGGCGAAGCAGGCCGCGCGGGATTGCCCCGAGCATCGCGGTGAAGCTCTTCGAGTTCGACGCTCGCCACGATCGTCGCCACGCCGTGGAAATTCCAGCAGCTCGCGTGCTTCGTCGAGATCGAGCGGCGGGAGGTGAAGATGAATACTCAGGCTGGAGGCGAAGCCGCCGAAGTCCCGCGTGGCGAGCAGACGAACCAGCTCCGTATCGCCCATAATCGACCAGCGCGGCAAACCCGCCCCGCCGGCCCGATTGATTGACGACGGCCTGGATCTCGTCCCAGACGACCGGAGCAGCCGCGATGGGCTTCGTCGACGATCAGCAGCCAACGCCGGCCGTCGACGTCTCGTCGTGCAAGAGCGATTGCAGCCGTGCTCGTGCGAGCGCCGAGACGCTTCGACTAGCGGGCACGCCCAGCGAATGACCGATCAATTGCAGGAAGTCGAGACCGTTCATCGCCGTAGTCAAGTCGACGTGCACGCTGCGCCACGTGGGCTGGCAAGAGGCCGGCAAGCCGACCCGCCAGCCAGGTCTTGCCGGCACCGGGCTCGCCGGTGATCAGGATGGGGCATGATCGCCCGGCTTCGACTGGCGGCTTGCATTCGATCGAGTGCCCGACGGCGGCTGGAGACCGCCAGCGGGCGCTCGCCGCCTTGCGGCCGCTCGCTCGTTTCGATCCCCTGGCCCTGATCTTGGTCCATCGCCGACACCGCTCCCTTCTCGCTCCCACCGTCACATCCAGCCGTGCCAGAGCGTACCCTGACAGGACCGTTGCAAGCGATGCGGTTCCACGGCGAACGTGGACGTCTGTATGCTATTATCTCAACGGCAGAAGCGGATCCCGACGCGGCTACTCCAACAATCATCGGTGGCCTGCGCGGTTCTGTCTTGAACTCGCTTCCGGATCGTGCGATCAATCTTGTTCGCGAGTGAGAGGCAACGACGGAAGTTGCTTGGACTTTTCGGGTTTTGGTAGGATGATAGTTGATATAGGAAGGGGCGAGTCGATGGGAGCTCGGTCTGGGCAGCGACCGCGCTCGGCCAGGCGATCGAAGCCACCCGTCGTACCAGCCCGGTTCGGAGGGGGCCTTGGCAACCGACATCAACGCGACCAGCGACGATCGGATCGGCGGCTACCGCTACGTCCGCACCATCCATCCCGGGGCCACGTCGGTCGTCATGGAAGTCCTGCAAGAAGGGACTCAGCGCCGGTTTGCCCTCAAGCAATTGCTGGCCTCGCGGGCCGAGGATCGCGACGAATACAAAGCATTCATGCACGAAGCCAAGCTTGGCATGGAGCTGCGCCACCCCAATCTGATCAAGGTCATCGAGTTCGTCAAAGATCCGTTCACAGCCTTATTTTGTGATGGAGCTCTTCACCGGCCATCATCTCAAGTTGCCGATCGCCCGGCCGTCGATCTATCCGATGCCCAAAACGCTCTTGCATCGGATCATCGAGCAGGCGGCGTCAGCGCTTGCATACATGCATGATAACGGCTGGGTGCATCGCGACGTCAAACCCGAGAACATCCTGTTTAACAAGTCGGGCGAAGTCCGGGTGATCGACTATGCCCTGGCCCGGAAGATCTCGACCGGGTCTCCTCAAAATGTTCGAGGGCAAGATTCCTCGGCAGGGAACCAAGACCTATATTTCGCCCGAGCAGATCCGCTGCGAGTCGCCGACGCCCGCGGTCGATATTTACAGCTTCGGAATCACCTGTTATGAATTGGCTTGTGGCCGGCCGCCATTCCGCGCCAATTCCTCGCAAGAATTGCTCGAAAAGCATTTGAACGAACGGCCGCTCCCGCTGACTAACCATAACAAGCTGGTCACTCCCGAATTCAACGACCTGGTCCTCAAGATGATCCAGAAACGGCCGGCGGATCGGTTCAGCAGCCTCCACGAGTTTCTGACGCGGTTCCGGTCGATTCGGATCTTCACGGACGATCCCGACCCGCTGGCGCATTCTGGACCGCGATCACGGCTTGTCGTGATTCGCCGCCGGCTGAAGGCTCGGTCGCGAGCATGTCGTGGCGCGTCCGCGTTCCTTCCACCTGTTCGCGATCTGAGCACGTTTCCAGAGGCCGACCCATGGCCAAGGATCCCGCCCCGATGCGCAGCGCCAACGAAACGCGGTTGGCATTCGAGGCACCCATCTACGAGATGGAATCGCGCTTGGCCGAGATGGAGGCGCAATACGCCAAGAACCGGGCCGGGGGCGATATCGCCAAGATCGCCGAACAGATCCGCCGGCTCCGTCGCGAGCTGGCTGCGCTCAAACGCGAGATCTATTCCAACCTCGATCCCTGGCAAATCGTCCAGGTTTCGCGGCACCAGCAACGGCCCCAGACCCGCGATTATCTCGATTTGATCTTCGAGCAGTTCCTCGAGCTGCACGGCGACCGCGCCTTCGGCGACGACCAGGCGATCGTCACCGGGCTCGCCCATCTCGACGACCTCAAAGTCATGTTCGTCGGGCATCAGAAAGGGAAGAACCTGGCGGAGCGCAAGGCCTGCCATTTCGGCTGCGCCCATCCCGAGGGCTATCGCAAGGCACTCAAGAAAATGCAGCTGGCCGGCAAGTACGGCCTGCCGATCATCTCGTTCATCGACACGCCCGGGGCCTATCCGGGAATCACCGCCGAAGAGCGCGGTCAGGCCGCGATCATCGCCGAGAACCTGATGGCGATGAGCCAGATCCGCACGCCGATCGTCTGCGTCGTCATCGGCGAGGGGGGATCGGGAGGTGCGCTGGGAATCGGCATCGGCGACCGCCTGGCGATGCTCGAGTTCACATATTACTCGGTCATCACGCCCGAGGGCTGTGCGTCGATTCTCTGGAAAGGGAGCGAACACGCCCCCAAAGCCGCGGCCGCGCTCAAGATGACCAGCCGCGACCTCTTGCGATTCGGCATCGTCGACGACGTGATTCCCGAACCGCTGGGCGGAGCGCACCGCGACCACCGCGAGGCCGCCGCCAGCCTCAAGACCTATCTGATCCATACCGTCCGCCAGCTCAAGGAATTCTCGCTCGACGACCTGCTTGATCGCCGCTACGACAAGTACCGCAAGATCGGCGTCTTCCTCGAAGAGGCAGTCTCCCTCGACAGGAACGGGCGGCTGCAGAATGAAGAGTATCCTCAGCTCCCCCCACAAGGCCTGGGGGGAGCATAAGTTCAGTTCGCCGAAATCACACCTTGGCTGGCACGACGAACGGTGCTCGATACTCGCGGGTGAGCATCGCGTCGGCCTCGGAATCGTTGACGAACGACTCGGTCGAGGGGTTGATGTGCAGCTTGCGGCCCAGCCGGTAGGCGATGTTGCCCAGGTGGCAGTACGCGCTTGAGAGGTGGCCTTCTTCGATGTCGGCGTTCAAGAGTCTTGTGGTCGCGCGCCTTGACGGCCTTGACGAAGTTGGCGAAGTGGTCGCCGCCGCCTCTGCCGCTGGGCCCTGGCTCGAGCCTGGGCCCGAAAAACGACTTGCCAGGACTCGTAGCTGGTGATTGCCAGGATTCCCTCGGTGCCGTAGAAGATGTCGCCGATCTTGACCTGAGCTTCGTCGTTGGTGATGAGCCCGCGGACCTCGAACTGAAGCTCGCAGTCGTCGAACTCGAAACTCGACGTGCAGCGTGTTGGGCGTCTGGCCGTCGTCGGAGTAGCCGAACCGGCCGCCGGAGGCCATGACGGCCTTGGGAAGCTCGTTCTTGCCCAGACCCCAGCGGGCGAGGTCCATCTGATGGATGCCCTGGTTGCCGAGGTCGCCGTTGCCGTAGTCCCAGATCCAGTGCCAGTTGTAGTGGAAGCGGTTGGGGTTGAACGGCCGCTTTGGGGCCGGGCCGAGCCAGAGGTCGTAGTCGACGCCCTGCGGGGACTGGGCTGTCGGCCTTGTGGCCGATCGATCCGCGCGGCTTGTAGCATAGCCCCTTGGCCATGTAAATCTGGCCGAGCTTGCCCGATCGAAGAAACGCGATGGCGTCCTGGATTCCCTGGTGGCTGCGGCACTGGGTGCCGGTCTGGACGATCCGTTCGTACTTCCGCGCGGCCTCGACCATCCGCCGCCCTTCGGTGACGTTGTGGCTGACCGGCTTCTCGACGTAAACGTCCTTGCCGGCCTGGCAGGCCCAGATCGTCGCCAGCGCGTGCCAGTGGTTGGGCGTGGCGATCGAGATGGCGTCGATCGACTTGTCGTCGAGCAGCCGCCGAATGTCTTGCACGACAGGAGGCTCGGTTCCATTCCGCTTTGCGACGGCCTTCCGCGCCGGTCCGGTCACATTCAAGTCGACGTCGCAGATCGCCGTGATGCGCACATCCTTTTGCTTGTTCCAGCCCTCAATGTGCTCCATGCCACGGCTCCTGACGCCACAGACGGCGACGCGGAGCGTGTCGTTCGCGCCAGCCGGCTTGGTGTCGGCTTCGCCTGTCTTCGGCGTGTCTGCGCTCGCGAGCCCTGGGATCACCGCCATGCTCGCGGCCAGAGCCGCTGTGTCTTGCATAAACTCGCGACGTGGAAGTCTGCGCATAGTTAGAACCCTCGGGCAGGAAGGATGGAGCGACGGTTCAGGAAAGAGCGGACCGATTCATCCATCAACTAAACGGCAGAATTTGGCTCAAGTCAAGCCCATAGCGATTGTGCGGAGTCCATCCGTCGGGCTTTGCTACCTCGATTGAAAAGCGCCCCGGGTTAGCGTGGAGGGGTCGCGGGAGACCTTTTCGACAAAGGTGCGGATCGAGCCGAGAACAGCCTTGAGTTGCACCAGGGCCTGTGTGGCCGACACCGCCATCGTGTTCACATTGTCGTGCAACTCAGCCTGCGTGATCAACTTTTGGAGAGTTCCCTCGCTGTTCAACCCGCCGCGGCCGTCGCGGAGCTTACTGGTCAGGAGCTCGAGATCGGCAGCCAAGAGGTTGATCCGGCGGACAGCCTGGCCCATGTCAGTTGTCGGCCGGTGATCGACTGCGGAGCCGAGATCCTTGAGAAGCGGGTCGATCGCGCGATGCCGGAGTCGAGCCGGGCCGCGGCGGACGAAAACCGATCGATTCCCGTCTTGAGCGCAGCCTGATCGATTGCTTCGTCGAGCTTGCGCGCGACCTGGCGAAGGTTGGCGACCATCGGCTGGAAGTCAGCCTCATTGGCCTTGACCACGCGATCAAGTCCCTGAGCGGCGCTTGGAGACGTTGCGGCCGGCGTCGGCCACGGATGTGAGGAAGTTATCGAGATTCTGAGCACTATCGGAAATTCGGGCGAGACCGGTGGCTGCGGTGTTGATCGCCTTCAAGGTGTCGCCGGCGCTTTCAAAGGCCTTGGTCGCGGCAGCCAGGGCCTTGGAGGGATCAGGAGCGACCTCGCCCTCGATAATTGGCGCAAAGGCTGGTGTCGTACCGGTTTCCTGGTCCCCAGGACCGGTGCCCGGCATCATGTCGACGGTGACGTCGCCAATGAGCGAGCGATTGAGCCGAGGGACGGTCCCTTTATGCAATTTGTACCTGCGTTCCAGCGCCAAAGTCACGATGACTCCATCAGGTTGTCCAGGTCGCTCGTCGAAAGAATTGGCGAATACCTCGCCGATCCGGATACCACTCTTCCGGACGGGAACGCCCTCAATAACTCCTGGCGCCTCGGCGTAGTGCACCTTCAGGTACACCTGGTCGCGCAAGATCGCCGGCGACTCGCCGAACCAGACGATCATCATCGTTAAAACTAGGCCCGCCACGATGACGAACATGCCGATCCGGAACTGCATGAGTCGTTCGTTCATCTTTACCACCGTAATACCGAGGCATTGCCTCTAGCGGGAGTTGAGCACCTGACGGCCCGAGGACGTGGCAGTGCGCTGCTGGGCCATTTCACGCAACCGCTCGCCCGGCCTCTCCTCTGACGAACTGACCGACCCGCGGATCCGGAGATTGTTCGAGCTCGGCCGGCGGCCCGTCGTAAAGGATCTGCGATTCCCCCGGTGCGAGCCGAGACAGTGGATAGAGCATCACCACCCGGTCGGCAACTTTGAAAACGGTCTTCATGTCGTGGGTAACGACCACTCCGGTCGTCTTCTTGCCTTGCTGGGTCTGGAGGATCAGTTCGTTGATCACGTCGCTCATGATCGGGTCTAGCCCGGTCGTGGGCTCGTCGTACAGCATCACTTCCGGACCGATCGCGAGTGCGCGTGCCAGCCCGACCCGCTTGCGCTGACCCCCCGAGAGCTCGGCCGGCTTTTTGGTCTCGACCTCCGGCGGCAAGCCGACCTCCTGAAGCCGCTCGGCGACGATCTGGCGCACATGTGTCTCGTCGCACAAATGATGCTCTCGAAGACCGAATGCCACGTTGTCAAAGACCGTGAGGCTGTCGAAAAGCGCGGCCATCTGAAACAGAAACCCAAACCGCAGCCGCATCTTGACCAGCTACTTGCCGTCGAGCTGGGCCAAATTGCGGCCGTCAAACCAGACGCTTCCCTGTGTAGGCTTTAAGAGACCGATGATCAGTTTGAGCATCACCGTTTTGCCGCAACCGCTCTCGCCGATCATGCACACGGTCTCACCACGATGAATGGTGAGGTTGATGTCGCGCAGGACCGTTTGGTAGCGAAAGCGCATGCTGATGTCGCGCAGCTCGATCACGTCGTTGCTTTTGGCAGGGCTCTGTGTCTGACCTTGGCTCATAAGAGTCCCTGGGCCTGGGGCCAGATCGAGCGGTAGACGGTGTTCCAGGCGAGTCCGAGCACAAAATCGAGTGCCAGGATGGCGATGAATGACAAGACGAAAGCCTCGGTCGCGGCCAGGCCCACCCCCTCGGCGCCGGCCTTGGAATTGAAGCCGCGGTGACAACTGACAAGCGCGATCGCGGCGCCGAAGAAATAGCTCTTGAACACTCCGGCAAAGATATCCAGGCTGTCCACAAAGTCGCGCGTGTGCATCCAGTAGGCGAACGAGTCGATATTGAGGATCTGGGTGCTCACGACCGCGCCGCCGATCACCCCCATGAAATCACCCATCAGAGTCAAGAGTGGAATCAAGAGCACGCACGCCAGAAACCGCGGCACGACCAGGTAGTAAATAGGGTTGGTCCCGAGTGCCGACAGCGCATCGATCTGCTCGGTGACACGCATTGTTCCCAGCTCGGCGGCCATCGCCGATCCGACCCGGCCCGCCAGCATCGTCGCCGCCAGCACCGGCCCTAACTCGCGGACGATCGAGATATTGATCACCGATCCCAGACGTGTCGCCAAACCCATCATCGAGAATTGATGATACGCTTGCACGGCCAGAACCATTCCGATAAAGGTTCCCGTGATCGCAACGACCGACACGCTCTTGACGCCGATCGCGTAGAAGATCGGGACCAAGACCGACCACCGCGCCCGCCGCCGCACAATCCAAAGCAACGTGAGCATCGAGAAATGGGCGACGTCGCCGATTTCGGCGATCGCGTCGAAAATGTGCTCTCCCAGGCGGTGAACGGGTGTTGCCCCCGTTTCCGGCGCGAGCGCTCCATCAGTCAGTGGGGCAACCGCCATCGCCAGCTTACTCCTACCTTGGTGTCATGAAACGGCCTGGGAGCCGTCGTCCAGGCAACTCCTGCGCCTGAGACATGCCGACGATGTCATCCCTCGCCAAGGGCAATGAAGGGTATTCTGGACTTTCTACGGGAAATTGACAAGGCCGACGAGTTTTGTGAGTAGACAGGTATATCGGTTTCAGTGCGACGTCCCGGCACGCCATCGAGGCCAAGTAGGGGACGAAACGGTTGTATCGGGCCCAGCGACTTTGCGGCTCCAAAATGGCAGTAGATGGCAGTAGATGGCAGTTTTTGGGAAGGTCTCCGACTGCCTCGCCCCGCGCGACGCGATCGACAACGATTTCTTTAGGTGGCTGACGAAGCGCAAAGACATACAAAGCGACGCCTCGGTATTGCCGCAGCGGGCTCGCTTGCGGTGAGCCCACCAGCGAACCCCTTGGCGCGTACTCGGGCAGAATCGAGCCAGGTGGCGGCCCGGACACGGTTTCGTGATGGCCGCGGCGGCAGATATGACCATCGTCGAACAATCGTTGGCGCGCAATTTCTCTACACCCGCCACATACAATATACCGGGTTTTGCGAATTTCATTAATGCACCTACGGGGTGGCGCGGCGGATCACTGATCGTAGCATGCTGCCCAGAAGGGATTTACGGTTTTTTTCAAAATCTAATTTTGATAATATTGGCGAGCCATGTTTTTTCAACGAATTACATAGGACCGATCAAGCCAGCTTGACGAACTTCGGCCCAAAGTCGCGTGCTCGTTCGCAGTCTCGAATCCCGTCTTCGATGACCGACAATGCTTCGTTCGCCGACCGCAACTCAACAACTTGGGCTCGGTGAGGGACATTGTCAACATCACCGGCGTGGAACAGGATCACATCGTCTACGACAGCTTCGGCAACATCCTGACCGAGACCAACGCCACGAACGGCGACCGGTTCAAGTTCGCGGGGATGCAGTACGACTACGCGATTTCATACTGCTCTCCTTGTGGTACTTGCCATTGCTCCCCTCGTCCGGTGGCGTTGCCGGGCCGGGGGAATAAGTCGACGTTCATCAGAGTGCTCGATTACCGGTTCTTAGTCGCCTTTTCTCGCTCGGTTCCGCGGCGACTTGCGGCGTGAGCGACGCGCGGGTTCCGCCTGGCGGTGTGGCTGCTGCCGTCTCCGGCTACCCGGAATCTTCAGCTCCGCCGGGCACTCGCGGTTGTACCCGCGGCGATGCGCAGCGCGAAGACGGCGCAACCGTTCCAGGTCCCGTTTGTCAGCCCAAATGATCCAGCAGCCACCGACTGTGCTGGACTTCCGCCCCACGACCCAGCCGCGACTGTGCCAGTGGCGCAGAGTCATGGGCGACATGCCGAGCTCTCTGGCCAGGTCGCCCAGTCGCCACTCATTGGGCTTGAGCTCTGCACGATCGATTCGCGGGCTTCCTTCCGGGTGCAGCAGTCCGTACCGGAGGAGGAACGGCTTCACATGTCCGCAACGGAACAGGCCTGTCCCGCGCGGCGGCTGGAAGCCCTCGCGGTTGAGCTGCTCCGCGATCTCCCCGGCCGTCGCGCCAGCCTGGCGCAACGCGGTCACGCGGTCTCGAAGAGCTCTGTACGTGCTGAGTTGCTCATATTTCCGAACGCCACGCCGCATGACGTGCCGGCTCTCCATCCCACCGGCCCACTGAATTGTCACATCGACCCACTCGGTCTCCCCCCGAATCGCCACGGTCACCCGCTCGACCAATGAGCGCACGATCGTCTGCCGGTCCTGGACTGTGGTGGTGGCCGCGTGCCAGAGCGCAGGGATGTCAGTAGCGAGGGCCTCGATGCGGCGGCGCTCGGCCACGCCGAGCACGGGAGGCTGTTCAGCCCGGAATCGATCATACTGCTCCTTCAGGTCGCGCTGCTCCCGCAGTGCTTCTTCCCAGCGCCGTTCCAGCTCGCGCGCAACCAGGCGGTCCTCCGGCTCGACGGCGTGATACTGCCGGGCTGCTCGATCGGCCTGGATCTGGGCCCGTTCCAGCCGTTTTTGCCAGTGCTGTTCGACTCGCTGGCGCTCGCGCTTTAGATCGGCCAGGGCCCGCTCGTGCAGTTCCAATCGCGCTGGCTCGATCGCGCAAGACCTCCTCTGTGACCAGAGCCTCGAGCTGCTTTCCCGAAAAGCACTGGCAGGCGGGATCGAGGGGTTTTTGATGTCGATTCGTGCACACGTAATATGCCGGCAGCCCCTTGGCGTGGTAGGCGACCCGCATCTTCTGCCCGCATCGCCCGCAGTAGACCAGGCCGGTCACCAGCGACGGGCCACTTCGCGGTGCGCCTGGCGTGGTCGGCAGGTAGCGGTTGGAGTCCAGTCGTTGCTGGTTGGCCAGGTAGCGATCCCAGGTGATGTAGGCGGGGACCGCGTCGGGGATCATGACCTGCCACTTCAGCCTGGGAACCTGGACCGTGCCGGAGCCAGGCCGGTCCGGCTTCTTCCGCCGCGGGTCTTGACGGGTGAACCCGAAGGCATAACACCCGGCGTAGTAGGGATGCCGGAGGATTCGCCTGAGAGCGTGCACCGAAGGGGCGCGCCACTCCAGCCTCCCGGCACCTGCCTCGCCGCGCACGCGGACCCCCACCTTGATGTCGTTCCGGGCCATGTAGCGGTGCAGGGCTCCGATCGATCCCAGCTCCTCGAACTTGTCCAAGACCAGCCGCACGACGTACTGGACTTGCTCGTCCGGGTCCAGCTCGAGCTGGTTACCCGAGCGCGAGCGGACGTACCCGGTAGGGGCTGAAGTGAACTGCTCGCCGCGTCGCGCCTTGTTCAACCGCCCGTTATAGAGCCGCTGCTTGAGGAAGTGCAGTTCGGCCTCGCTCATCGTCCCTTTGAGCCCCAAAAGCAGCCGGTCGTTATACAGCGTTGGATCGTAGATACCGTCGAAGTCTGCCAGCAGTGTGTGGAAGACGGTGCACCGCTCCAGCAGATGGTACCAGTCAGAATTGGCACGTGACAGGCGGCTGACCTGGAACCCCAGGATGATCCCGACGTGGTTGAGATTCAACTCGGTCATGATCCACTGAAAACCGGTGCGAGCCACAGCGGATGTCGCCGACAGGGCCTGATCGTGATCGACGACAATGACCCGCGATGCTGGCCAGCCCCAAGCCTCCGCGAGGTAGCGGAAGCCGCTCTGGACTTCAGCGGACTCCTTGTTGTGGATGACTTGATATTGGCTCGACTGGCGAACATACACGATCGCCAGTCGCTCAAGATGCCACGGCTGGATCTTGCCGGGCCGTCCCGGCGATGCCGGCGCATCCACGACGGAAGTTCGAGGCTCGGCATGCCCAAGAGTTGTACTGGAGACCGGCACCAGGTCAGGCGCGCTGCATGATCGCCCTCCTGTCCCGCGGCGTCGCGAAGCCTTTGGATGAGCACCCGCCCCAGAGCGCTGACCACGCGAAGGCGAACCTGCTGCGGCAGGAGGGCCCACCGGAGATCCAGCCGGGGCGGATGATGCGGTTTCAGTTTTGCGCTGGGCGGGGGGGACTGGGGGACGATAGCTGCGTGGCATGGGTTCCCTCCTTGACCAGATGCGCGTCGTGATTCCATCCAGTCCGCAAGACGAAGCAGTGCGGACAGGGCTATGGTAACGGGGACCGGCGAGGAATGGTAGGTGGGATCTTCTTGAGCATTTTGCGGCGGCTTATGACTCAATCACCGGGCAATATTATGACCATGCGAGGTGGTACGCCGCTGGCGTTGGCCGCTTTGATTCAGAGGATCCGGAAGAGTTCAACGCCGGTGACGGCAACCTCTTCCGCTATGTGGGTAACGCGCCAACTATTCATTTCGATCCCAGCGGTATGGTCGTAAACCCGAATGGCACAATGCAGTTAGCAATAGCCCACGGTGAAGAGCTCCGTCAGTTAGCGGACGCGGCGAAGGGGATGGCCGTCGGAGCGATGATGGCCGCACGAGGCGTGGCGATGGTCGCCAGTCAGGCTGCCGGGATGGCCCTAGTTAAAATTACGGCGGCAACTTTTGCAGCAAAGGCGACAATCGTCGTCGGAGTGAGCGTGATCAAGATAATCAACAGCGCTCCGATTAGGATAATCTATAGGATCTCGCTGCCCCAGTGTTGTCACCTGAGCGTCGGCGTTCCCATCGTCCAGGGTCTCGGCGCCGTTGAGAGGCTGAGGGGGCTCAGCTCAGGCTCGACAAGAGGAACCGCCCCTCCCGCCTTCGCCCTCGCACCGCCCGGTCTGGGTGAGGGCGATGCGAGGGCGAAGGCGGGAGGGGCTAAGGCCAACCACTTTGGGCAGTCAAGGAGATCAGGGCGGACTCCGCCATTCAAAATCGCGATCTCCGGCGCCAGCCCTGTGCGGTGCCGATGGATTGCGTCCGCCTCCGGCGGGCTCCGCACGCATTGACTGCAACGCTGGCGAACGACCGTTCCGTTCCCTCTCAACTCCCTATAGGGAATGGGAACGGTCGCTCACCATCAATCCCGGAGTTGCCAACCAGCAGGCGTGCGGCCAAGCCGACCAGCTCGCTCCAGGGATTCCAGCGCTTCGCCCAGGCGCTCGTTCTTGACGCCAAGCGAATCACGCAGCTTCGCTCGTGTCACGGTCGCGCCCCCGCTCAGAAGGTCCAGCATGCGCTCTTCGAGACTGCGCTGCTTGCCGTCGCTGGCGAGCTTTGTCGAGCCGCCCCGCAGTTCTCCGACGACCTCCAGATGGGTTGTCTTTTCATCGGTCGCGACCAGTTCCAGATACACCGACGACGCCGCCGGCGCGGCCCGGTGCTCGCTTGAAAGCACCAGGTGTTCCCTGGTTCGGCGGAGATACAAGTTCGAGTCGCCGAAGGCGTGGATATCACTCGAACCGCGTAATCCCTGACCGGCGGCAACTCCCCCTGCGGCGTTCTTTCGCGTGTGATGCACCAAGAGTACCGAGAGATCGAACTGCCGCTGCAGCGACCGAAAGTACGCCAGCAACTCGGCGACTTCGCCGGCGTGATTCTCGTCGATGCCGTGGAGTCTCACCAATGGATCCAGCACCAGCAACCGAGGCCGAAGCCGCCTGGTTGTCTCACGGAGCCGCGTGCGATCGCGATCGCAATCGAGCCGCAGCACCGGCGCGGTGATCACGTGGATCTCCACCGACCCGAGCTCGAGGCCACGATGCCGGGCCATTCCCTCGATGCGCTCGCGCACGACCAGCAGTGCGTCCTCGGCCAGGTAGACCAGGACCGGCCCCGGCTGCGGCACGGCGTACTTACCCAAGCACGCCGTGCCGGTGGCCACAGAGAGAGCCATGTCCAGCCCCAGCCATGTCTTGGCGCACTTGGGGGCACCGCCGATCACACCCACCGAACTGGCGCCCCAGAGCTCATCCACCAGCCAGCGCTGGGTGCTCGGCTCACTGGAGATGTCGCCCACACGCACCACCAGAAACGAGTTATCTGCATTCATATGCATCTTCACACCTTCGCTTTCTTCTTGAACGCGGGACGTGAAGCCTTCTGCTGGTAGAGCTCCAGGTAACACTTCTCGTCGAGCATTGCGACCTCCTGCGACATGCCGTAGGCCAACAGGTCGTTCCCCATATTCATCAGGAGGCGGTAGTTGCCCGAGCTGTGATCGACCAGCGTGTCCAAGAGCTCGGCCGTCATCAGCGAGGCGTTGCCGGCC
Source organism: uncultured Isosphaeraceae bacterium (assembly GCA_963850935.1). GTDB lineage: Bacteria > Planctomycetota > Planctomycetia > Isosphaerales > Isosphaeraceae > CAWFRS01. The sequence continues at coordinate 2,927 of CAWKNT010000039.1, read as the reverse complement.
TTCGATAGCGCGTGCTGGAGCAATTCCAGCAGCTCGTCGCGCGTGGCGGGCTCGGTGACAAGACGGGTACGGATCCGACTCCCCAATGGGATCAGGTCTTCGTGCCGGAGTAGTTCGACGAGCCGGCCGTCTCCCGAGAGAATCACGGTCAAGAGCGACATGGCGTCGAAGTCGGCACTGGAGAGAATCCGCAGTTCAGAAAGGACGTCCGGGCCCATCTCCTGCGCTTCGTCGATCAAGAGCACCGGGCGGATCCGTGAGGAGGCCACGTGCGCTTTCCAGCGCTCGCGCAGTGCCTTGAATCCGCACCAGCGATTGTGCGGCACGAGCTTCACCGCGAAGATGTCCCCCAGCTCCCGATAAAAGTCGGGGCTTTTCGACTGGGGCCGTTCGATCACACCGACCGTGACATCGCGCACCGCGGACAGCCGCCCGGCGACGATCCGCAGTGCCACCGATTTGCCGGTGCCCGACTCACCCGTGACGAGCGCGAATCCCCCCTCCTGGACCAACTGTTCGACACGCCAGGCGAAATGCTCGATCTTGGGCGTCGCCAAGAGTGCTTCGCCGGGGAGCTCGGGGGAAAACGGATTCCATTTGAGCCCGTAGAGGGCCAGGAGATTCTTGCTGCTCATGATGATTCTCCGTTGTCTTCTTTTGATGTCTTGGGCAAATAGGCCGGTGGCATGCCCGTGGCCGAGTACTCTTGCAAGATCTGTTTCAAGAGAGGCGGCAGCTCGCCCGGGGCACGCCGCCGATCCAGAGGCGGTGCATCGGTGCTGCCAGGCTCGACGACGGCCCGGCGGCCATCGGCGTTGGCGGTTTTGTCGAGGGGATAGATGGCAGCCAGAATGGTCCCATTGTGGTCGTCGACGAGATCGACGCGGCCGAGATCCCAGCGAGCGTAGCGCACGGTCACTGCGTGGAAGTGACGGTATCTCGCTGGAATCTCGAAGCGTACGCCTTCGACCGAGATCGTCCCATCGCTGCGCCGCTGAATTCGCTTGGTCTCCAGGCGAAACGCGTCGCGGAGCGATTCGCTTTTGGGGCTATCGCGGAGCACGCTCGGTGCCCGCTTGAAGCGCTCGACTGGCGTGCATGAAGTCTCACGGTGTAGGGCGCGGTTGTACTCGATTTCCATCCACGCTAAGGTCGCCTGGTTCAAGAACTCGAGCGTCAACTCGACCGCGCCGTCGAGCATGTTCAAGAGCCTCCCCTCAAGGGTCCCCCAGAAGGCTTCTTGCTTGCCGTTCTGATAAGGGCTGTACGGCAGGGTTCGCTCGTGGACGATTCCGAGGCGCAACAGACCCTCGGTGACTTCCTCGGCCACCATTGCCGAGCCGTTGTCGGTCAACAGGGCACGCGGCAGACCCCGCTTCTGGATCGCCTGGGAGAGTCCGTGGACCAGATCTTCCGCGGTCTCGGAGAGGTACCACTGCACGTGGCAGCACAGCCGCGAGTGATCGTCGAGGATGCCCAGGGCGATGGGGCGCACCACCGGCCGCCGGCAGTAAGCACCTTCTTCGAACCATGGTGGAAATCGAGGTGCCACAGCGCCCCGACGTACTGGGCTTCGTAGCTGCGAACCTCGCGCGTCTGTCGCCTTCGTTCGGCGTGGGCCTCGCCAGGGCGAGTGTGCGGCACAATCACAGACTTCTTCAGCAGACCGTGGGTCTGCATGTAGCGCTTGACCGTGGAATAAGAGGGGAGCCGCCCCAGTGAGGGATTGGCGTTCACCAGCGCGGCGAGGTTGTCGTAGTGCAGTTGGAAGCTCCAGCCCGGGTGATCACAGTACTGGAGATGAAGTCGCTCAGCGAGGGCCGGCGCCAAGGAGATCTTGCCGCGGTCCTTGCGGACGGCACGGTGTAAGGCACTCACGGGATCGTCGCGTTGGCGCCGCGCCGTGTAATACCAGCTAGCAATCGTGCTGGGCGCAAGACGGATATTGCGCCCGGTCACGGGATGCGACCAGGTCTTCTCGGCAAGGGAGCGGATCGTCGTCTGAAGCGTTCCGCGCAGGGGGAGAGCTCAAGAGCCAGCCCACCACGGAGAATCGAAACCGCGCCCAAAGGGCGCCGGTCGAACTGGGGGTTGATTGGATCATCACGCCTCCTCATGAATGGGATGAAGGGACTGCGACGATCCGTTTTCACCGACCAAGAAGCGTGGGCGAAGAGCATCTTCTGCGGATCGGAAGCGATCATGGCGAGACCTTGATTTGCAGGCCCCCGGGAATCGTGATGGGCGAGAGGTACCGCAAGAGGAGCGTCCACCCTTCGCACGGCGGATGACGGCGGAGGAAGATGTCGACCAGCGAGTAGGGCAGGCAGACGATCTCGCCGAGGGTGATGAAACCGGCGCGTGCAACCTTCCAAAAGGGTGTTTGTGGGAAGTGTTCGCGCCAGAAGGTCTGCCAGCGGGTGATTGTGCTTTCGTCGGCGCCGAAGCGTGTGGAAAGCTCGCGGACGCGGCGTGGTGAGGGTCCCTGCCGCATGGCGCTGATCAGGATGACGATCGCGCCCAAGTAGACCTTACGCCCGAGGAACCGCACCGACGGCGGTGTGACTCGCTTCCTGCAGCCATCACGATCGCAGCAGAAGCTGAATCTCAGGCATTCTTGCTCGGGTAGCCGAACGGAGTGCCGCGTGGCTTGCGAAGGTAGTTGGCGGAGTGGAGGCGTCCGCCACAAGGGCACGCTTTCTTCCGAGTTTCCTCTGCGAGATCTTGATCGACAGCCAAAAGAAACGACCAGAACCTGGCGGTCCGAGGCAGATCGTGATACATGGTCGAGTACTCCGCGCTTGTGGTAAACCACGGAGTACACCCCTCGGGAAGCTTGATCCAGTGATCAGGCTCTTAGAGGGGAATTTTCTTGATTGCCAGAGCGATCTCGCTCAGGAACGGCGGATTTCGCCTTGATTATCTTG
>CAWKNT010000038.1:0-20159 GCA_963850935.1 uncultured Isosphaeraceae bacterium | reverse complement strand
CATTGGACTTCTCAAAAGTGTCGGTGCACGTCTTTCCCGATGAATTCTTGATGCGCGAGCCGCGCGAGGTCGTGGCAGAACTGCTAGGTGAAGCGGCTGCGGATCAGAATCGCTCGTTGTGACTTCGATTCGGACTTGCGGATTCTCGCGCCTCATTTCAGCGGCAGCTCGCGGCGCCCTTTGCGCTCCTTGAAATAGGTGAAGACTTCCCCGACATTGCTCGCGACGCTGTCGTCGAACATCGCCGGGGAGCCGGGCTGGGCGGGGGAAGAGGGTCGTCAGCTCGCGCTCGATGCGGCCGCGCACGTCGCTCGCCTTGAGCGAGGCGAGGGTGTCGGCGGTGATCGTCTTCTTGAGCTCGTCCGGCGATCGCCCTTGCTCGACCCCCCGGGCGACCTTCTCGGTGATCTCCTCGACGTACCCGCGGAACTGGGCCAGCACGGACTTCCCTTCCTGGATCGACCCGTGTCCCGGGATGACGCGGTCGAACTCGAGGGCCTCGAGTGCCCGCAGGGTGGCGGGCCACTCGTCGGGGAAGCCGTCGCCCATGTAGGGGAGCAGGCCGTGCATCAGGTCGCCGGTCGCGATCACGCGCTCCGAGGGGATGTAGGCAACGACGTCGCCGGCCGTGTGGGCCCGGCCCAGGAAGAGCAGGTGGATCTCCCGGCCGCCGCGGTGGATGACGAGGCGATGATCGAAGGTCATCGTCGGCAGCGTCACGCGCGCCGGCGGCATCTCCCTCAGGTACGCCTCGATCCCCTCGATGTGGATGCCGAAAGCAGCACGCTCGGACTCGTCGCGGCTTGCCTCGAGCCTGGCGCGGAGCTCGGCGATCTGCTTGGGCAGGCCGTCGAGCGTCTCCTGCATCCGGGGCACGCCGAGCTTCTCGAGCCACTCGCGCGTCTTCACCGAGGAGATCACCTCGACGCTGGCGCCGAAGACCTCGGGATAGGCTTCGTTCCCCATGGCGTGGTCGCCGTGGAGGTGGCTGTCGACCACGTATCGGACGGGAAGCTCGGTGACCTCGTCGCGGATCTGCCGGATCAGGGCCTTCGCCGCCGAGGGTTTCGAGTGGGTGTCCACGACCAGGACGTGATCGCGGTTGACGATGACCGCCGCGTTGCAGTTCAGCATGGCGGTCGGCTTGGCGATCGCGCCGTAGATGCCGGATGCAACCTGCTTGAAGTCGAACAGCTTGGCCACGCCAGCGCCCTGCTCGAGGCGCCTTGCCGTCATCGGCGACCGCCCGGACGAGCGATCCCAAAGGCAAGCCGCTCGCGGCGGCCGCCAGCCCGGCAGCCTTCAATCGCCCCAGCGCCTGGCGACGGGTCAGTCGAGATGGTTCAATGGTGGTTCGATGAACGGAAGCATGTGATTGATCCGTGTGGCGACGATGCTGGTGATGGTGATGCCCGTGGAGCCTCGACTGACACATATCGCCCTCATAATCGAAATCCGGGTGTGTCCAAGATCACGAATTAGCTTTCGCTTCAAAAATCAGACCACGTGCAGGCACGCGATCCGCAGTATCCTTCACGATGCGCGAGCCCGAGCCAGCGCTCGCGACTGGATCGATGTGCTTGCACAGCATTGGTTGCCCCACTGCCCGATGCGGCACGGCAGAAACACCATGTCATCGTATACTCGCTATACAAGCTGCGGTCGCACACCCAACAGGAGGGCGCTCGATCCGGTCGAGCGATTCTGTATCCGATACGCCCCATCGCTGGCACGTCTTCGAGCCTACTTGCCCGCTTCGCGTCCTGTCCCCTCGAGCGATGTCTTTGGATAGCTCGCTGCCCAGGCGTACCATCTGACCATCACGCCGGGCAACCAATGTAAAGTCTGCCCTTTGCGCGGACCCGAGAAAGCGCGACCGGCTACCGACCATTTCGAGCCGGTCTCCTTGTCCACCCACGGGAATTCGGCGTCGTCTTTGTCGATTTCGATCGTCACGGGCTCACGTTGCGGCCCTTCCGTCTCGGTCGCGTAGGCAGCCGCGGTGCGCGTGCGGCCGTCCCAGAGGATAACGATCTCTTGACCGGCTAGTCTTGCCTTCCGCAATTCGGCCGCCTGGCCGAACGACTTTAACGGCCAAGCTCGGCTTTCCCCGCCGTGCTCTAGGCCGAACACCCTTTCTTCCGCATCAAGCCGTGGGTCCGGCTCGGGCCGCGTCTTCAGCGACTCGGGCAGGAATGATTTCGGCACGGATTGCGGCTGGAATTTCGGCACCATCGCATACGCGACCGTGCCGGGTTGGGCTTTGAGCCAAGGTCCCCAATCCGTCTCAATCGTCGGAATCGGCGTCAATCGCTCACCCGAGCGAGGACCGTCGAACGCCATGCCGGTCAGGCCGTCGAAGAGTGTGCCATCCTTGTGCCGCATCACCATGACGCCATTCCGCCAGCCGTGGAAGCGATAATCGAGCGAAGCGGGGTAGCCGCGGACGAAGTCGGCATCGGCGTCGTAGACAAACACGCCGTAGGTGTCGCTGATGACGCGATACGGCACGAGGAACCAGCGGTAGGGGATGGCTCCGCCGTCATACTTGCCCCGAATCCAGGCAAGCACCCGGTCATCGTCGCGGAGCTCACCGGCCTTGCGGCGGGATTCATCGACGCAGTGCGAGCAAGCCGGGTTGACCAGCGTCTCGAAAATCTCAGGTCGGAAGGACGATTTTGGCTCGGTGCCGTCCGCAGGACCGGCGGCCAGAGCCACGAGCATCACGCCCATCGCAATCATTGGTGATACGTTCCTTGATTATGAGAAAATAAGGAAAAACATAGACCCGCAGCCTGTCACCGCACTTTGGGCAACGCCACCGCTCGCGGCTCCCACGATTGATCGATCGCATCCAGAGCGAGCACCCATCCCGCCGCTGCCCCCTCGACCCGCTGGGACAAAGCGATCGCGGCCGCATCTGATTTTCCCCACGCCTGGATGACGGTGATTGTCCTGTCAGCAGCCAACGGGCTGGCACCCCTTAGCGGCTTCTGGAAAAGGGCCAAGTCGCTCTCGATCCAGCGTGCGGCATCACGCCGAAACGTCTCGTGCCATATTCCCAGGGCGATCGGCCCGCTGGTCGCCTTGACGAGCGGATTCCAGTTGCGGGCGTAGCGGGGCCAGCAATCGTTCGCAGCACAACGGACCCGCCCACATAACCCGGTTCCGCCCTTCGCATCAGGCAAATCAGTCAATTCGCATTCTGTCACCCACACGGGGATAATGACCTTGCTGGGATGGCCTGCGGACAGCTCCGCGACTATCCTCGCCGCAGCGTCATCGCCGGGCGTCTTGTCCGCGGTCGGAGGTGATCCGTAATCGAGTGCCCAGCGGCACTGGTCGTTACCGCAACCACACGACGACGGACCGGCCTGGAGGTCGTTCAAGAAAACCCCGGCCCAGCTTCCCGGCAGGTCGCCGAGGAGCAGCCTGAGACGCTCCCGGTGAGCGTCGAAGGCCGGAGCATATCCGATCGGGACCCACGGCCACGCCTTGATGACCTCGCCAGGTTGCGCGGCCGGCGCGGCCGGGAACCGGCTCCGCCAGTCGTCGTGATGCCCGCCGGTTGCGGCCATCCATTCGGGGTGGGCGTCGGCCATCGTTGGGCTGCGTGCGACTTCGATCCACGGCCAAAGTGTCATCCCCGCCTGCTCAGCAGCTTCCGCCATCGGTTTCCATCGCCGCTTCGCTGCGTCGTCGAGCGGCACCACGACCGCGTTGACCCCATTGGCCCTCCACGTCGCAAGGAACTCCGGTGAAATCCGGTCCGGCCCGACAAGCACCCCCCGCATCGGAGGCTTTGGCTCTACCGCGTTGGACTCGCCCCACGCGATCAGGACGCAGGCGGCGAAAATGTTGAGCGAGAGCACGTGACGGGACATCGTGTTACTCGAAGTGCGCCGCATCTGCAGATTAAGCTCCCAGTTGATCGTGTCGTAGCGCTGCCGATTATCGCCAAGACTTAGCGAATAGGAAAACTGTCCGCGTCCGGTCCAGCCAAGCGTTTGTCCCAGTATCCACCGCGTTCTAACCGCCAGCAACAGGCTTGTCCGCCGGCGGTACGTTCGTGTCAGTGTCGCCTGAAAACCCCGTAAAAGAACGGCTGCGGTGTACCCCAAGGGGTTGCGTGTGTCTCGCCGGCCTCGCTGATGAGCGAGAACCCTACGCCCAGCTCGGCCGACATCGACTCGGCGCTGTACCGGCAGACGTCGAGATCGCTGCACTGCTTCGGCCCATCGTCGGCGAAGCTGGCAATGATCAGATGGCCGCCTTCTGGCACGGTCCGAAAGGCCATATCGACGTACTTCCTTCGGTCCGCCGCGTTGGTGAGGAAGTGGAACACAGCGCGGTCATGCCAGATATGAAAGGTGCCGAGATCCTGAATCCTGGTTACGTCGGCTGCGATCCATTCGACACGCCCGGCCCGCTCGGCTAACCGTAATTTGGCCTCGGCCAAAGCGGTTTCGGCGATGTCGAGAACCGCAATCCTCTCGAAAGGAAGGTCGAGCAACCGATCCACAACGACAGATGCCCCACCACCCACGTCAATGATGCGGCCGCCGGCGCACGGAGCCACTGCACGAATCAATTGTATCGAAAGGCGAGGCTCGCTCTGATACCAGCTCACGCCCATCGCGCCTTTGGTCGAATAGACCTGTTCCCAATGGGCCTTCAGGTTTGTTGCCACAATCACCGGACTCGATGAGCATACTCTTTTCGCAATCGGCCGCCCAGCTTGAATCATTGGCCGCAAGCCGCATGACGGGCAACCGAGATTTGGCTGATAGGTCGCAAGGTCCCCATAAGCTAAGCTTATGGCATCGCCGGCCCGACGTGGCGCGATCCGAGAAAGTTCATAAAGACGGACGCGGCCGCTGACAGTGGGCGGCGCCGGTGATAGACCAGATAGAAATGTCGCGTGAGTGAAAGGCCGCTGACTGTAACCGCTCGCAATTCGTCGGCATCGATCTCCCTTTGGATGGCCAGTCGCGAGAGAAAGGCGATCCCCAGGCCGCCTTTGACGGTATCCTTGATCGCAGAGTTGCTGCCAAGCTCGAGAGTGATATTCAGCGCGGCGAGCGATAGACCAGCGCGCTCCAAACTCTTTTCCAAGGCAGCTCGGGAACCCGATCCTCGCTCGCGGATGATGAGCGATTCGCCGGCCAGGGCCTTGGCCGGAATACGTTTGCGTGCCGCCCAGCGATGCGCCGGTGCAACGACGAGCACAAGCGTATCGCTGCCGATCGGGAAGACTTCAAGGTTTGGATTCTCGGCTTCCTGCCCGACCAGTCCAAGCGTTGCTCGGCCCTTTTCGATATCCGCGATGACCGAACTGCTATCGCCCACAGTGGCCCTGACGTGGATTCTGGGATACTTTTCGTGGAAGGCCGACAGCAGAGCCGGCAGGAAGCATTCTCCGGGGACGGAACTGGCCGCAACCGGCAAATCACCTGCAACGATCGGCCGGAACGCGCCGATGTCCGTCCGCGCCTGCCGGTGCAAGTCGACGATTTGGCGCGCGTAATGATCAAGGCGCTCGCCAGCGTCGCTGAGGGATATTCTTCCCGCCCGGCGATGGAACAGCGAAACGTGCAGCTCTTTCTCGAGCGCGGCGATTCGCTGGCTGACGGCCGCCTGTGTTATGCCTAACTCGGCCGCGGTGGCGGTGAAGCTTCCGCGCTCCGCGACGGCAGCGAAAGTTGCAAGATGCGGCAGCTCAGCCAATTCCAAGCCCGCAGTGATCTCGACCATGAGCGGTTACCTTCCGAATATGACGCGACCCGGGCAACGCACCCGGGTCGCGGAGGATGGTCGGTCGAGTTGGTAGTGGCAATCATTAACGCCCCCCCCTGAAAGGGGCGGCTCGATCAATCTTTGAGGACTACGGGAATGTCGGCCAGGATGGCGCGTACGTCGTTATCGGTCAATCGGCCCTTATAGGCGTGGTTGACCTTGACCGTATGCTGGTTCCACATCAAGACCGTGATATCCGCGTCCTTGGCGAGCTCGTAGTCGGGGGGGCCGTCGGGGCTCTCGCCAATGGTTAACGGGACATGTTTGATGCCGGCGTCGTGAGCCAGCTTCTTGAGGTCATCTGCGGGCTTGTCGCCCGTCTTGGGCACGATGACCACAAAACTCTTGAGTTTGTTGTTTTCGCCAATCTTCTCGTCAATCTGCTTGACCAAACTGGCCAAGGGTTCGGAGGTCTTGCGGGCGAAGACGCAGACCACCGGGCTTGCTCCGTACCTTCAGCGATAACAAAGGGATGTGCCCTTGTTTGGGCCAGTGATGTCATCGACCTGGAACGGGTTGACGGGCTCGCCAACCTTCAGGCCCGATTGCACGACATCTCCCGCGAGGCTTGTCCCCACCATGACGATGGAGACCACCACCGCGGAAATGCCCTGCGCGAGACGTATTCGCATGAGCTTCTCCTTGGAATAGACCCGACCGGAATCCCCGAATCCTAGTGTCAACATTGCGGTTTTCGTGTCAAGCAGCCAATCACTTTCTTATATATAGTGAAACCAGAAGAGGATCTGCTACACCAGGCGCGAGCAATGTTCGAAGCGATCGATGCCAACCGCCAACATCCGGCCGATCATCATGTCGAAATGAGCCGGAAGTACCACCGAGCCTTTACTCAGCGTTGAGTTCCAGTCTCCCCGGATCCGCCGGCCCCGACAGGGTGACGACGGACCGAAAATCAAGATGTGCGAGAAAGGCGGCGCGCATCGCGTGATAACCGTACTCATGCAAGCGAATTTTTTTCGAGTTCAAGCGCGTTTCATTGACAGCTCGATTGACGCGAGCGATCCTCTCTTGTGACGATAACGATCAAACCATGACATGCTGGCGCCCTCCGGTGGGAGTACGTGTTGAACGATGCACATCGCCGGCGCGCGTCTGAAGTCACGCGCAACGAATCGCGCAAGTTGACTCTCGGGCCATCTTGGCATCTTGCTCGCGAAAGGAGCGTTCTGTGAAACCGCCCGTCAGCTCGTTCCGGGCCTCTCACGTTCTGTCCGGGTTTGTCTCGACGCATCTATTGCTAAGCGGTTCCTTCGTCGCGCTCGGACAAAGTCGAGATTCGAAGGCTCCCATCAAAACGCAAAGCGACGCGAGGATGGCTGTGGGATCATTCGTCGTCCCCAAATCGTCGGATGTTACGCTGCGCGATGACGCGCGTCAGGTCCGCATCGACGATTACCTGGCCGTCAAGGTGGAACGGATCGACGGCGATCGCGTGCTGGTGTCCGGGCCTGACGGCAGAAGTGGCTGGCTGAGCAGCGACCAGGTTGTCCCATTCGATCAAGCGAAGGATTACTTTGACCAGGCAATTGCTAAGACTCCTCAGAATGCCGACGCCCACTGGAGACGGGGACGCCTTTGGGACCAGCGATCCGACATTGACCGCGCTCTGAGCGATTTCGATGAAGTAATCCGGCTTGCGCCAATCATGCCCGCTGTTACGACGATCGCAGCAGCGTTCTCGTTCGAAAACAGCAGTTCGATCGCGCACTTGCAGATTGTGACAAGGCGATCCAGCTCGAACCCAAGTTCGCAAAGGCTTACTTGCATCGCGCGACGGTCTGGCTCTGGAAGAAAGAATCCAAGCGAGCCAAGGGCGATTTCGACATGGCGATCCAGCTCGATCCGACGAATTGGTTTTACTGGAACGAGCGATCTCACTTTTACTGGGCTTACGACGGGAACCTCGATAACGCCTTGAATGATATGGGCGAGGCCATACGACTTTATCCTGCCAACCCGATTTCGTATTCTCTACGCGGCGATCTTTGGAGTCGGAAGGGCCGGTACGAGAAAGCAATTGCTGATTACAGCGAATCGATAAGACTGGAGCCCCGGTACGATATCGCTTTCGCCAGCCGTGCGCTGGCGCGGCAGTCCCTTCGACAATTCGATCAAGCGATCGCCGACTTCACCGAGGCGATCAAGATTAATCCAAGGCGTGCGCCTCACTTCCATTGGCGCGGCGCCACCTGGTCTGAAAAGCGTGAGTTCGACAAAGCGATTGCCGACTTTACCGAGGCAATCGCGCTCGACCCAAAGCGCGCGACCAGCTTCCGAGAGCGCGGTCATGCCTGGTTAGAGCAGCGCGAGTTTGAGAAGGCCATGGCCGACTACTCTGACGCGATCCGCCTCGATCCGAAGGATGCCTTTAACTATTCTTGCCGTGCTATTGTCTGGAAGAAGAAACATGAGCGAGAGAAAGAGATTGTCGACCTCACCGAGGCGATTCGGCTCGAACCGAAGAATCTTGACTATCGGGTGGACCGTGCCAGTTCATGGTCAGCCCAAGGGATGCACGCCAAGGCCATGGCCGACTTTGACGAGGCCGTGCGACTGGCGCCGACCAACCCACGCACGTACTTCCATCGCGGCATAGAGTGGCAGAAGGACATGAATCTCGATCTAGCGATCGCCGACTACACAAAGGCGATCCAGCTCGATGCAAAATACACCTTCGGCTACCGCATCGCGCCGACGCGTGGAAACTCAAGCGCGAATACACCAAGGCGGTACAAGATTACATGGAGCTGCTCCGGATTGAGCCCGACATGGCTGCGGGACACAAAAACCTTGCAAGACTGTTGTCGACGTGTGCCGACCCAAAAATTCGCGACGGCAAGCGAGCCGTCGCCGAGGCAACGCGTGCCTGTGAGCTGACCGAGTGGAATGATTGCGCCTGCCTGGATACGCTCGCCGCCGCCTATGCCGAGGCCGGCGATTTCCCGACTGCGGTGAAGTGGCAGACCGAGGCGATCAAGTATCATGATATCGGCAGCGAACGCGCTCTTGAACGTGGACTGGGGTTCGAGGGCCGTCTCGCGCAATTCAAGCGCGGACAGCCGGCACGCGAATAGCGTTAAACGCGCACCGAAGTCGCGAATGATTCTGGATCACCGTTTCCCATCGCGGCACCGGGCGTGACGTCGACGACACGCGCGAAGCCGGCTGGCTGCTAATATTACATCGCTGGAATTGAGGTAGATTTTCACAGCGTGACAACGGCTCGTCAGCGGACCGCACATTAACTGATGGTACCCACTTCAGGTACTGGACCGAGACAGATGCGCGTCTTCAGCTCTACCTCGAACTCAGGCCTATGGGACCGCGAACTCGACGGGAACACGTGACGAACGGATTTCGCTGATTAGATCAACTTCGGCTCCGTTTCCGCGGTCGAATTCTCGTTGTCGCCAATCACATCACGAACATTTACCATTAGAGACAGGGAATCAGACAAGACAATAGTCCGTGATTCATTCGCAGCGAGGCGAAGGAGCCATCGTGGAACCGGGAGGCGGAATCTTTGATCGCGATCTCGACAATCAGCCACGGCGGCGAATTCTGACTCCCGGCGATGCGCCGTACGAATATCAACGGATCGTCGTGAACCCATTCCTCACAGTACTTGTCTGGATCATTTTCCTGGGTTTAGTTCGATACGTTGTGTCGAGGCAAAACGCGGCCGGTCTGGCCGCGGATATCCTGGTCTTTCTGCTGGCGCTCTTCTTGATGCAGTTTCATTGCCTGGATTGTGGCGCAACGGGTTGGCTCGCGTATTATCAGCGTCACGCCTGTACCAAGGTCCTGGAACGGTGGCAACGTCGAGTCGTGCGGCGATTTCACGGGCCGGGGATCAGGTTGCAGCTCGTCGGCTGGTTTATTTTCATTATGTCGGCACTTGTGTTAGTCATGGCTTGGCTTCGATCTTAGCGAGGGCCAAGACACTGCCGCGCGAGTGCTCGCCGTCTGGGCGCTTGGTTTATCGCGATGACAGTGGCGCTCGAAAACAGGCTCACAACGCTGCGAAACGGCGGTGCACGTGAGAACCAACTTGACCACCGTTTTCGCTTGCGATATCATAATGATATCAAAGCGTTCCTTCGCAAGACGGGGAAGTCGAAATGCCTGATGTTTTGGTTCGCGACGTCGACGAGAGCGCTCTTGCGCGTCTTAAGGAAAGGGCAAAGTCACATGGACGATCCTTGGGTGTCGAGCTGAAGCTTATCTTGGAACAAGCGGCCAAGCAACTCGACATGACGACCGCTCGTGAACTGGCTGAGCGGATGAGCCGAAGGCTTGAGGGCCGGCATCATACGGACAGCGCTGAGCTGATGCGCGAGGATCGCGACCGATGATCGCGCGATCTCCGGTCGATTCTTCATCGAATGGCGGCGCATCGCATACGCTTGGCATAACCGACTTGGTAGTCGACGCGGGAGTCGCGATCAAGTGGTACATCCCCGAAATCCACGAGCATGAGGCGAAGCGATTCTTGGATCCGGCCTTCACTTTGCATGTTCCCAATCTCTTTTTTTCAGAGTTTGGCAACATAGTCTGGAACAAGGCCCGACTGTTGAAGGTGCCGGAGATTACGGCAGAGGAAGGCCGCGAGATTATTGGCTTGCTGTTGGGACTCTCGTTAGCGGTCCATCCCATGGCGCCGCTGTTGACGGCCGCATACGAGCTCGCGCTCGGTCCCAAACACGCGACCGTCTACGATTGTTGCTACCTCGCCCTGGCGTGTGCGCTCGGTTGTCGTCTAACGACGGCGGACAGGGTGTTTTACGACGCGTTCGTGAGTGGTCCTTACGGTGCCAACCTGCTCTGGGTGGCGGATCCTATCTGACTGGAGCTGTTCTTTCGCGCCGTGCACCGAACCCAACACGTGGTCGGCCTTGGGGTAATGGCGTCACACCTGCCATTAAATGTGTCTTTACAATTCCGTCGCGTGCGAGAAAGATAGACGGTTTGGTCTCAACTCTCGAAGGGTCGGGGACGCGAGGGGGCGACGCTGTGCATGAGGAAGCCATCCGCAAGGCGGACGTATTGATCGAGGCGATGGGCTTCATCCGTAAGTTCCACGGGAAGTTCACGGTCATCAAGCTCGGCGGCTCGGTCATGGAAGATCCCGAGTCGCTCCGTGCCTTGCTGGTCGACGTCGTCTTCATGCAGACCGTGGGGATGCGGCCGGTCGTCGTGCACGGCGGCGGCAAGGCGATCACCGTGGCGATGGAGAAGGCCGGGCTGACCGCTCGCTTCGTCCAGGGCAGGCGCTTCACCGACGAGCCGACGCTCGACGATCGTCGCGCGGGTGCTCGCCGAGGAGATCAACGCCGATATCGAGCGGCACATCAACAAGTTCGGCGGCCGGGCCTCGGGCTTGCACCACAAGACCCACCAGTGCCTGTTCGGCCGGAAGCTGTGGCTGGAAAACGGGCCCGAAGGGCCCGATCGATCTCGGCCGCGTCGGCGAGGTCACCGCGGTCGACGTGCCCCCGATCGAAAACCTCTGCCTGGCCGGCGTCGTGCCGGTGCTGCCGTCGCTGGCCGAAGACGAGCAGGACGAAGGCCGGCTCTTGAACGTCAATGCCGACACCGCCGCCGCGGCCGTCGCCCAGGCGCTTCAGGCCGAGAAGCTCGTCTTCCTGACCGACACCGCCGGCATCCTGCTCGACAAGAATGAACCCGCCAGCCTGATCCGGGGTCTGACTCCCAGCGGCTGCCGCGACCTGATCGCCCAGGGGCGTGATCGACCGCGGGATGATCCCCAAGGTCGAAGCCTGCCTGACCAGCCTCGAAGCCGGGGTCTTGAAGACCCACATCATCGACGGCCGGCTCCCTCATGCCTTGCTCCTCGAGATCTTCACCAAGAGCGGCATCGGCACCGAGATCGTCCGCGACGAAGACAGCCCCGTCGCCAGCAGGCCGCCGGCCGATACTGGGGAGGCCGTGATGCAGGACGTCGGAACGGCTGTCAGATTGCAGATACCGAAGATCCAGATTGCAGATCCAGATCAGTGCCGATTCGTCGACGATAACTTCCGGATTTGCACGACGACAGAATACGCAGGGAGACACAGCCTTGTCGACGACGCAACTTGCCAATCAAAGTTCACAGGCGACGATCGCCCAGTTCGAGCGGTACGTGATTCCCAACTATCGGCGCTACCCGGTCAGCCTGGTCAGGGGCGAAGGGTCGTGGATCTGGGACGCCGAGGGCAACCGGTATCTCGACTTCTTTCCGGGCTGGGGCTGCAACCTGCTGGGGCATTGCCCGCCGCGCGTCGTCGAGGCGGTCCGCGACCAGGTCGGCCAGTTGATCCACGTGCCCAATACCTGGTACATGGAAGCGCAGGGCGCCTCGCCGAGGCACTGGCCGAGCGGTCGTTCGGCGGCCAGTGCTTCTTCTGCAACAGCGGCGCCGAGGCCAACGAGGCCGCCATCAAGCTGGCCCGGGCCTTTGGTCACGAGAAGGGGCGGATTCAAGATCGTCACGATGGAAGGAGGCTTTCACGGCCGGACCTACGCCGCGCTGACGGCCACGGCCCAGCCCAAGTACCACGTCGGCTTCGAGCCGATGGTTCCCGGCTTCGTCTACGTTCCGTACAACGATCTCGCCGCGGTCGCCGCGGTGCTCGACGATCAGACGGCCGCGGTCCTGGTCGAGCCGATCCAGGGCGAGGGGGGCATCAATATCCCGTCGGCCGGCTATCTCGCAGGGCTTGCGGCGGCTGTGCGACCAGCGCGGGGTGCTCTTGATCCTCGACGAGGTCCAGACCGGCATGGGCCGGACCGGCGAGTGGTTTGCCTATCAGCACGAAGGCGTCGTGCCCGACATCCTGACCTGCGCCAAGGCCCTGGCCGGCGGGATCGCGGCCGGCGTGATGATCGCCCGGCCGGCGGTCGCCGCCGTGCTCAAGCCGGGGATGCACGCCTCGACCTTCGGCGGCAACCCGATCGCCTGCCGGGCGGCCCTGGCCGCCATCGAGACCATCGAGGCCGACGGCCTGCTCGAGCGCGGCGCCGCCATCGGCGAGCGGTTCCGCGAGCAGTTCGAGGCGATTCGCGGCGAGCTGCCCACCTGGTCCGCGACATCCGCATCATGGGCACCATGATCGGGCTCGACCTGACCTTCGATGCCACGGACATCGTCGCCGAGTGCATGCGGCGGCGGCTCTTGATCAACGCCACGCACGGCCACGTCGTCCGGCTGCTGCCGGCCTTGACGATCACCGACGACCAGATCGACGAGGGCTGCGCCATCCTGGCGGATGTGTTGCGGCAGGCAGTCGTTTGAAACGGACTTCGGGCATGCCACGTCATTTTTTGGATCTGCTGGAAATCTCGGCGGCCGAGGCTCGCCGGCTGATCGATCAGTCGATCGAGCTCAAGCGCGACGAGCAGGCGGGCCGGCGCCCGCCGATCCTGCTCGGGCCGGACGCTCGGGCTGCTCTTCGAGAAGCCCTCGCTGCGCACCCGCGTCAGCTTCGAGGCGGCGATCGCTCGCCTGGGCGGAAACGCCATCTTCCTGCACGGCAAGGACGTGGGGCTGGGCGTCCGCGAGAGCGTCGTCGATTTCGCCCGGGTCTTGAGCCAGTACGTCGACGCCCTGGCCGCCCGCACCTTTTCGCACGCCACGGTCGAAGAGCTGGCGCGCTCGGCGACGATTCCGGTCATCAACGCCCTTTCCGACGCCTCGCACCCCTGCCAGGCCATGGCCGATTTCATGACGATCGAAGAGCTGCGCGGGCCGCTTGAGCGGCAAGAAGCTGGTGTTCGTCGGCGACGGCAACAACGTCGCGCGGTCGCTGGCGGCGGCCTCGGCCCTTCTCGGCGTCCAGTTCGTGCTGGCCGCGCCGCCGGGCTACGAGTTTCCGCCCGACTTCCAGGCGCGGTTCGCGGCCAGGTTTCCCGCCGTTTCCCTGGTGGTCGAACACGATCCCCACAAGGCGGTCGAAGGCGCCGACGTCGTCTATACCGACGTCTGGGCGAGCATGGGACAGGAGCACGAGGCCGAAGCGCGGCGCAGCGTCTTCGCCCCCTATCAGGTCAATCACGACCTGCTGGCGCAGGCCAAGGCCGACGCGATCTTCCTCCACTGCCTTCCCGCCCATCGCGGCGAAGAAGTGACCTCCGACGTGCTCGACGGCCCGCGCAGCCAGGTCATCCCCCAGGCGGCCAACCGGCTCCATTTTCAGATGGCGCTCTCTGGTCTGGCTGCTTGGGTCGGAGTCCAGCAAGCCGCGCATAAGAGTCGCGTGCTCGCGGTCTCGGACTGTATCTCGCGACGATAGGCGAAGGATCGGAGCTCGCACATGACCCGATCGTATCAGTCGCACCAACGACCAGCTTCGGCCCGTCACCATCGAGCGGGGATTCGTGCGCAACAGTCCCGGCAGCGTGCTGTACCGCTGCGGCGAGACCGCGGTGCTGGTGACGGCGAGCCTGTCGGACACGGTGCCGCCGTTTCTCGAGGGGAAATCGATCGGCTGGCTGACGGCCGAATACGCCATGCTGCCCGGGAGCACGCCGTCGCGAATCAGGCGCGGCACCGACGGCCGCGCCACCGAGATCCAGCGGCTGATCGGCCGCAGCCTGCGCGCCGTCGTCGACCGCAAGGCGCTCGGCCCCTGGACGATCCACATCGACGCCGACGTGCTCAACGCCGACGGCGGCACGCGCACCGCCGCGATCACCGCGGCGTTCATCGCCGTCGCCGACGCGGTCCGATGGCCGGTTCGGCGCCGAAGCTCTGCCGCGCGATCCTCACGACAGCGTGGCGGCCGTCAGCGCGGGCATCGTCGCCGGCGAGCCGGTCCTCGACCTCGACTATCGCGAAGACTCGACCGCCGAGGTCGACATCAACGTCGTCCGCCTGGGCAGCGGCGGCCTGGTCGAAGTGCAGGGAACCGGCGAAGGGGGAACCTTCTCACGGGAGCAGCTCGATGCGCTTCTGAATCTGGCGGAGCAGGGGATCAGTCAGTTGACCGATCTTCAGCGCGAGTCGCTCGGCAACGATTGGCCCGTCGAGATGTGAGGGTTCCCCCCGCAGCCGGGCTGCGCGCCGTTCGAGCTCGAAAACGACCTGCCGGCCACTTCGGCCGTCGGAACTAGCCTCTTGATCAGCGCGACTTATGCATCTATAAGAGACGCACTTCGTTTAGAGTTGTTTTCAGCCACATCCCGATCCGAGTGTGAACCAGAGTGTAGCCAGACCTACACCTTCGGGGTGCCGGCCGGCACGGGCACGGCGACCGGGGACCACCTGGAACAATTCGACGATTATCCCGGGCTTACTCCAGGCCAGCGCTTCGGCGTTCGCCAGCCAGAATGTCTCGGTCGTCGAAAACCTGCGCCCTGGAGACGTCGATCGATATGCCCAGCTATAACCCAAATGTCCCGGGCTTCGACTCAATTATGATTCGCTTCGCGGCGAAGGCGCCATGCCGATCATTGTGTCCGAACATGCGTCTGAGCCCGACCTGGAGCATCCGTGGCAGGTCTCGTCGAGTCGACCTTCGATGGCACTGTGTGGAACGACGTACTACTACAGCACGAGCGCGACCGGCGGATCGGTGCTCGATCACGTTACCTACGACAGCTTCGGGAACATCGCCACCCAAACGAATCCGCACCTATGCCGACCGGTTCTTGTTCGCCGGGATGGAATACGACTCGGGAGGGGGGGTGCGACAGAAAGGAGGAGGGAGGGAGTGAGGGGGGTTGAGGAGGAGATGGAAGGGGAGGGGAGGTGAGAGAGGGGGAGATAGAGGAGGGAGGAGGGAGGAGGGGGGGGGGGAGAGAGAGGGCAGATGACAAAGGGAGGTTCAGAAGGGGGGGAGGGGGGTAGGGGGGGAGGGGGGGGGGGAGTTAGGGGAGAGGGAGGGGAGGGAGAGGGACGAGGAAGGGAGGGGGGGAGGAGGGGGAGTAGGTGGGAGGAAGGGGGAAGGGGGGGAGAGGGGGAGGAAGAGGGAGGGGAGAGGAGAGGGGGAGAGGAGAAAGAGGGGGGATAGGGAGGAGGGGAGAGGAGAGGAGGGGGAGGAGAAGGGGAGAGGAAAAGGGGGGGTAGAGAAGGGAGGAGGGATGGAACGACGGGAATTTATTACGATCATGCACGGTATTATAATTCGGTGGTGGAGAGGTACGTGAGTCAGGACCCTAAGGGGTTTGGGGCGGGGGACACGAATCTTTATCGGTATGTCGGAGATGTGCCTGACGGAGGGGGTCGATACGACGGGTTACGAAGAAGAGTGGAAGCTTTTAGTGTTTCTCGAATCCGATTTCGGGTACACGCCGCCAACTCTAAGCATTTCAAAGCCTCCCGGAATTCAAAATCCGGTGATCGGAATGACCGGAACCACAAATCAGCCTGGGCTTCCTGGCGGCGGTTTCACAATTACAAAACGATCAAAACCAACTAACCTTGTACGAACGGGAACGGGGCTGGATTCGGTTGTTACGTGGCCGACCTCTCCGCCACGGTTTTAAACCCCCGAAGGACGTACTGCTCGAACTCAAGAAGCTTTGTATGGCTTTGACCGGGTTGCCGGAATGAAACGAAAGTCGATCGGCATTTTGACAGGTGCGGAAATCTGTGTTCTGATTACAAAAGTTGGAATAAAAGGGGGCAGCATCCATCGCACACGCTCGAAGCAATCCGAATTATTGCTGACCGTTCAACGTCTGGATCGCGAGCTCCGTCTTTGGAGCGTTGTGGCGCATTATTATTTCTGATGGCGGTTGGGGCATTCTGGGCTGGCAGTCGTTATGGCAGGATATTCCGGACGTTGTTGCAGCCAAAAAAGGCTTCGTAGTCACTGACAAAAACGGCCAGATAAGATCCTATTTCGGTTTCGAAGAGATGGGCGTGTAGGCATGTACTTAACAGACAGAATGGGCAAAAAACGCGTTGGCCTTGCGTGAATCCGCAAGACGACGGCTACGGCGTCGTCGTCTATGATAAAGAGGAGCGGCTTCGTGCCTTTCTCGGTCTGGTTCAAGAAACCTATTGCTTGCATTTTTATGACGAGAGGTCATCCGCGCACAACAGTTGGGCATAAGCCGTCAGCTGGATTTTCAGGCATCATAACGGGGACGAAAAAGGACAGCACCGAGTGATGTTAGGCGAGGTTGCAGCGAGAATTGACGGCAGGGAGCCGTCCTCTTTCTGTTGGACGAGAATAAACGGCAGTCCCGACTGCAATTGTATGCGATAGACGGTGGTTGGCCGGTCTTGCAGTTCATGGACAAAGACGAGAAACCACGGATTCGGCTGGGTTTGGAAGGCGGGGAAGATCCGTCTTTTCCATGCGGGACAAACAGGCTGACGAGCGGGTCGTAATCGAAGTGGGTGCTGACAACTCATTGAAATTCCAGACGAAAGAAAAACTAACAAGGTCACAGGTCGGTGAAATAACAGAGCACAGGGGCCACGTGAATTGATTGACCGACGACGTGCCAAATCCCAGACGACTTCTTGGGCAATCGCTTCCAGGGTCATCGAAGACCTATCCAGGGGGTCAGAGACGAATGTGCCCCGATAACCCGCAAGTCTCGACCAAACGAGCAGTTGGGGCGTGAGCATTCTCGCATAAGCGAGTATCCCCCTTGCGTGGTAGCTTGGTGGTGCCTTAACCCAATTCGCCACCAATCCGCCACGACAAGGAGGTCACCGTGGTTCATTCAACGTCCCGTCCGGCGGGCGTCGAAGCCCAGGCGCGGGTACGGCGCGAGGAAACAGTGAACGCAGTCAGATTAGCCAGGGCAGGAATGAAACGCGGACAGTTAGATGCGTGGTAATCGCGAGACGAAATTCCGAGGGTCCTTTGCGTCGGTGGGCACGAACGTGCCGGCAGTCTCTGAACGGGACAAGGTCTTATAGGTGTTTCTCAACCCGTGGGTGAACAACATTGCAACGCGACGAGAATCGTTCTCATTCGTGGCGTGCGTTTCGATATGGCATTGCTCGAAGCGAATCTGCTCGCCTCGCCCTGTCTCACGCCGGCCCGCCGAACGAAGTGATCGTTGTGAAGGGCTGTCCAGCCGCGGCGAATGGCTTGAACTGGCTTTCGAGTGGGCCCGGCGGGAGTGGATTGCGTGTGTCCATCAAGACGTGTTTTTGCCACGCGGACGGATGAGCTCGTGTCGGACCACGAAAGAGGCCGAGCGACGGTTCGGGCCGATCGGGGTCGCGGGCGTTTACGGGGTTGGCGCGGCGATCACGACGGACGAACCAGGCCAGCCAGTCCGCGCCGAACGGATCGGTTGGGTGAACGACCGCGGTCGCGTTCTCCGCGATGGGCCCGAGCTCCCTGCGCGTGGCGACGCTCGACGAGATCGTGCTGGTCATTCGTCGAAATTCGGGCCTGCGGTTCGATCCGGAGCTTGGCTTTTATCTTTATGGAGCCGACATCTGCCTCCCGCGCGAACAAGGGCTGGCCGTGGTGGCATTGGCCGCACCGTGCCATCACAATTCGTGTAGCATCGGATTGCCGGAGGGGTTTTGGCCAGTGCCGAGGTTTTCGCCCGCAAATGCAGCCACCGGTTGCCGGTGGCCACATCGTGCGTCATCATCGATAAAGGAGGTGAAGTTTACCTGTTGGGAAACGCCATGGATGGACAGGTTCGGTTGCTCTCGCAGAGCAGTGCCTTCGTCGAGCGGCGACGCCTGCCCCGCACAAAAGTGCGACGGCCCGGTTAGCAGATAGGGTCGGCCCCCGAGGCTCGAGCCTTCGTTCCGTCCGAACCGTACTATCGAAATCGGGAATACGCCCGAGGCCTGTAGAGGGCCTTCGCCCCGCCCGGATCGGGATATCAAATGGGCTTACGCCCGAGGCTAGAGGGCCTTCGCCCCGTTCTAACAGCGATATTGAAATCGGGCTGACGCCCGAGGCTACAGGGCAGTTCGCCCCGTTCTAACCACGAACTTACATGCATGGTCACGTATGGGCGGTGGTGACGTGGGTTGTGTTGCGCGCGCACGCTCAAGTGACCACGGTGGCAGACCGTGGTCCGGACTGGGTCACCCCAAACCTCGCACGTAAGTGCGATCGATCCGACCTGATCTACCCGACGTCCGATGCTCTCGATAGCCTACATCCAGTGGGCAATGTCCCATCGCCCTTGGAATTCGTCTTTCTCTGTGCCGCGATTCTGAATTCTTCGTGTCATTCGGCGTTTTCGGTGGTTAAATCTCCCCGTCGGCCTCCGTTGTGAGTTCAGCCATGGGCCGCAATGCAGTCGGTGGACTCGCGTCTATTGTGATCCCGTGTTGAACCACCTTGAGTTACGCAGCAGTCATCGCGTCTGTTCGCCACACCCGATCGCCCTGGGAGTTGGTCGTTGTCGATAATGGCTCGACCGACAGCAGGGCCCATCGATGCGGCGTGCAGGATGCGGCCGCCGTGCCGGTAACTGTAATTTCCAATCACGAGAATTGCGGTTTTCCCGCCGCCATCAACCAGGTTTTGCAACCGGCACGCGGCGAATACCTCCTGGGGCTCAATAATGACGTGGTCGTAACCGATCGCCCCGCACACCAGATGATGAGAAACTCCCAAGCGGCGATCCAGATATGCTCGACGGGCTCCAGCTCGACCCGCAAGACGCTGATCTATGGTTTCGCAAAGGGGTCGTGCATCGGCACCGGGGAGAATCGGCCGATGCCGAAAACGCGTGGCGGCGGATCTGGGACTAAAACGCCCGAACAAATTTTGCAGCGTGGATCAAGGCATCTACGGCCATCTGACCGGCGGAATCTGGCCGTGCTGGCGGCAGAGCGCGGCGATCGCGGCGAAGAAGAGCGGCTGTGGCGTGCGGTCCTGGCCGAATGCCCCGCTGACGGCGAAGCGCTGGCGAAGGTCAATGCAACAGCGCGAAAGGATCACAAACAGGATTAGGAGCAGGAGCAGGATTAAGACTAGGCGAGGATTAAGAGCCGGACCTGCTTAAGATTGAGATCCGGACGAAAGTGCGAGGCGGATAGGCGAATATTTCCAAAATAAAATTTTGGAAATATTCTTAAGCCCAGTCGGTTTCTACACACGCGACGAGGATTCGAGCGCCGGGGCATGGGTGCATTAACGAAATCCGCAAATCCCGGTATATTATATATAGGTATGATAGGGAAACTGCGCGCCGTGGATTTCCCAACAATGGCCATGTTGATGTGGCTACCTTAAATGTGTGACGAACCCAGACCTGGCCAAACTCCCTTCGCCAATTCACCCCACAGGTTCGCCCGTTATTTAACTTGGTTTTCCATTGCATCGCACGGGGCGAGGCGGCCAGATACTTTCCCAGATCTTGCCATACCACTGCCATTTTGGAGCCGCAAGACCGCT
>CAWKNT010000037.1:0-236428 GCA_963850935.1 uncultured Isosphaeraceae bacterium | reverse complement strand
CGCTAGGACACGCAACGCATGAGCTAGCCTATCCGCTGAATCGACGCCGCTTCAACTGGTTGTAATGGTGATTTTTGAAGACCCGCTCGCAAATCGATCTTGAAAGGATTACTGTGGATGCGTACAGAATCGCGTACGCGCAACAGGAGACCTCAGATTATGACCATCGCGCGCGCTCAATTGGTCGATGTGTCTCTGGCTCGCTGGTACCATTGTGTGACCCGTTGCGTTCGCCGCGAGTTCTTACTGGGCGAGGGCGATCAAAACCGCAAGGAATGGCTCGAAAATCGGCTCGAGGAACTTGCGGATTTACATCGATTTGAGCCCGGTGGCAGCCCAGGTCGCGACAACTCCAGAGACTAGCGATTATAAGTCGATCAAACAGCGATTAGATCACATCGAGGCTCAAGACGCGACCGCTCAACTGGAAGCAGCGAAGGAAGGCAGCGTTGCCGGATCGCGTGCCGCGGCCGGTCTGGAAGATTCTCTTTGGCTCTGTCCGATCGAAGACCGCAGGGGCTTGGATTCGACCCGCGAAGGCATGATGCAGGGTTTTTCGCTGCGCAGCTACGTCCAGCTCCTCGATTACACAGGGCGACTCCTTCGCCAGCACTCGGAATAACGGGGAGCGGATTCGGATTTACCCTATTCTACTTACTTATCGGCGGTTTTGCTGGGGCAGGGGTCAAGCGGGATTTGAATGGCAACACCCCTTAAACTGGCTGTTGACATTATTCCCAGAAAGGAATATATTCCTAGGAAGGAATAGGAGCTCCCATGGAATGGGATGTAGTGCTTGATGATGAGTTTGCGGTGTGGCTGGATGAGCTCGCCGACGTGCGTAACGCGATCCTTGCCCACGCGGCTCTTCTGGGAGAACGTGGGCCGCTGCTTGGCAGGCCCTATGTCGATACCCTGGAGGCGTCGGCGTTTCCGAACATGAAAGAGCTCCGGGTGCAGTTTCGTGGCGACCCGTGGCGAATCCTGTTTGCGTTTGATTCTCAACGCGCCGCGGTGCTGCTGGTGGGCGGGAATAAAAAGGGCGATCGACGGTGGTACAAAACGCAGATTCCCATAGCGGATGAGCGGTTTAAGCGTCACTTAAAACGGCTGAAAGAGAAGAGGTGAGGAATATGGCTATTAAATTGGATGACTACCTTGCGAAGCTACCGAAGAAGGATCGGCGTGCCATTGAGAAACGGGCAGCGGAGCTGATTGCCGAAGAGGCCACTTTGCGTCAATTGCGTGAAGCACGCGAGCAATCGCAGGAAGCGGTGGCGAAGCAACTGCACATTAAGCAGGCTGCTGTCTCCAAGCTCGAACGCCGCACGGATATGTACCTGAGCACGTTGCGGAGCTATATCGAAGCGATGGGCGGAAAGCTGGAAATCATCGCTCGGTTTCCGAACCGGGCTGTGCGTATCAATCAGTTCGGGGCCTTGGATCCGAAGGAACGGCCTCAAGGGTAGTACTTATGAAACGCGGGCGGCGTTGGCATCCGGTCAATCTCAAAACCGGAAGAGCGATTTTTACACCCGTGCTTCGGGCGACAGCGCCGTGACGTAGGACGAAAGGACATGCAAACCAATGCTACTCGCGACGTTATCGCCGCCCGTTATCGATGAACCGAACTAGCAAATAGAAAACGGCTTGCGCTGCGGGCCGTGTTGCCGTATCCGGTCAATCATATAGGCATTACCCCACGCGCGATGCATGTCCTTCCCATGTGTCCTTACGGACGCGAAATGCCTACTGTGCATTTCGGCGAGGATGTCGCGTTCCACGTCAGGAGGTAAATGTATAGTCATTTCGTTATGCCCCTTTGGCTTAGAGTACCATGGGCGGCGGATTTTGCCAAGTTTTACCGGCATGGGGGCAGTCAGTCAGGCGTAGAGCTGGGAGATGCCCGGGAGCTGTTTCAGGGAATCGCGGGCGGCGAGCACGTCGCGGGGCGTGGATGTGGCGAGCTGGCGGATGAGCTGTTCGAGCAGCGGCAACTTGGCATAGCACGCCCACTTGAGCGATTCTAGCGGATTGACGTGGATCACGAGCACATTGCTGGTGTCGAGAAAGTAGGCCGCCACCGTTAGCGACGCTCGCGGATGACGGTTTCCGAGAGGCTCTCCTTGGACCGGAACGGCCTGGCGATGCTGATACGGCGTCAGGTCGGTAATGGGTGGCTTGATCTCGCTGATGATCCCAGCCTTGAGCAGGCGTTGCTGGAGTTCCTGGTTGCCTGGCTCCTCGTGCCGGTTCAACTTAGCGGCAGGTAGCTGTTGTGCCCGCCGATGACGTTCCAAGGCATCGACAATCACGTCATCCTCCTTGCGAAAGTAGCCAGCGAGCACCTGTTCGTGCACGTAACGCTGCAAATCTTCGGGTAGACGTATCGTCATTTCGTTATGCTCCTTTGGTTTAGCTTACCACGACGGGCGACTTTTGCCAAGATTTAGCGGTTCGTGGGGGATCTAGCCCGTCGAGGAGCTTGAATCTCCAGGAGTTATTTCAACGAATCACAGGCGACTACCTAGTTGTGGGGTGTAGCGCCCACAGTTGGCAAAAACGGCTGGAGCGGCTCCGTGGCGATCGATTGCTGGGCCGCTTCTTTGCATCCACCCGCGCCAGGCTGCGGGAGATCGGTGAACGTCTCGGTGTGCGGCACCTGGTCGACCTGACGGGTTCTACGATTCGATGATTTGATTCTGAATCCTTGATCGCATCGAAGTGTTGCCGGGCGCTCGCCTGCCGCAGCATGGACCTGTAGCGGCTCCGCGCCTCCTCCCACAAAGACCTGCCGTGAAGTCCCGGCGGACCACCCGGAATCGCAACACCGGCCAATCGCTGCTCATCGACCCGCATGGCATCGCAGCCGCCCCGAATCAGAATCACAAATACCAGATCCTTGTCGGCGAATCACTTGTTAAGATGGTGACGACCCGAGATGCCGGCGCAATCGGCGTGCGCGGCGGGCCAGCACACAGGGGTAATCGATGAGGGAGAGAGGGCCAGGCGATGAAATGTCCCGGTTGTAACCAGCCGTCGCTGGTTGAGACGATGACCAAAGGGGGCGTGCTCGTCGACGATCTGCAAGACCTGCAAGGGGGTCTGGCTCGATCGCGGCGAGGTCTTCTTCTTCAGTCGCAAGCCCAAAGAGCTCGAGCGCTTGCTGGCGTCGGAGCGGCACGCCGAGGTGCCGTCGCAACGTCAATGCCCGCGGTGCCACACCAACCTGGCCGAGTCGCCGTTCCTGCGGCCCGATCTGCTGGTTGACCGCTGCCCGCACTGCGAGGGGTACTGGTTCGACGCGGGCGAGCTCGAAAAGGCGATGGAGACCGATCGCCAGTACGTTTCAGCTCGAGACCGACGACTTCGGCTCGCACGCTCTCGATGATCCGCTGGCCGGTGCGAGTATCGACCCGCTGACGCCGAGCCCATGACGAACGAGCCCACCGGCGGATCCAGGACCTGGCTCCGGAATGCTGCCTTTGCCAAATCTGGCCATCCGCTCGGCCGGGGTGGTCGTGCTCCTGTACGGGCTCCTGGGCCTGATCTTGATCACGCTGGCGCAGTTCGACTGTGATCTCGGCGAGCTTGGCGGTCGCGAATCGGCGTGGGGATCATCATCTTGCAGTTCGTCTTGGGCCCGTGGCTCATGGACCTGTCGCTGCGGTGGATCTACAAGTTTTCGTGGGTCTCGATCGACCAGCTCCCGGATCACCTCCGCGATTTCGTGACGCGGGTGGCCGGCGAGCAGAACATGAAGGTGCCCTGGTTCGGGCTGATCCACGATGGTGCACCCAACGCCTTTACCTACGGGCATCATCCCAACAATATGCGGATCGTGATCACCCAGGGCATCCTCGACTTGCTCGAGCCGGAAGAGGTCGAGGGCGTCGTCGCCCACGAGATCGGCCACGGCAAGAACTGGGACATGCTGCTCATGACGGTCGTCCAGCTTGTGCCGCTCTTGCTCTACTTCCTCTATCGCACGGCCTTGCAGTCGGGCGGCCGCGGTAAAGACAACGCCTACCGGATCCCCATAGCGGTCGGGGCGTATGTCCTCTACATCGCGAGCGAGTATATCGTCCTCTGGTTCAGCCGCTGCCGTGAGTATTATGCCGACCGCTTCGCCGGCAACGTGACCGGCAACCCGAGCGCGCTGGCCTCGGCCCTGGTCAAGATCGGCTACGGACTGGCCGCACGCGGGCAATCTCCGCCCGCGGATGCCGAATCGGAAGGGACGGGTAAAAAGAAGGGCAAGAAAAAGAAAGAAGCAAGCCGTTCACGCTCGACGCGATCGGCGCGATGGGGATTTTCGACCGCAAATCGGCCGTGGCGATGGTCGCCAGCTCGGCGTCGTCCGGTTTCGACTCGTCTGGCTCCGACAGGGCCACGGCGTGGCGACGATCGCTCCGGCCGTCAGCAAGGAAAACCTCAAGAGTGCGATGCAATGGGACCTGTGGAACCCCTGGGCCACGTTCTACGAGCTGAACTCGACACATCCGCTGATTGCGCATCGGCTCGAGTATCTGAGCGATCAGGCAGCGGCCATGGGCCAAGAGCCGTACATCGTCTTCGATCGCCGCAAGCCCGAGTCATACTGGGACGATTTCGCGGTCGATCTGGGAGTGATGTTGCTGCCGGTCCTCCTTCTCGTAGCGGGCCTGGGACTGGCGCTCTTGCTGGGAGCGGCTGCGGCGTTTGGCATCCTGCCCGGAGCCGGCGTCTTGGGCCGGAATGCCACGCTGGTGCTCTTCGGCTTGCCCATCCTGGGTCTGGGGATCGGCTTGTTCGTCAAGACGATTCTGGTCTACCGCGGCGACTACTTCGCCCCCTTGTCGGTCGCGGGACTCTTGCACAAGGTGAAGGTCTCGAACGTGCGACCGGTGCCGGCCCGACTGCGTGGCACGATCATCGGCCGTGGCGTTCCGGGCCTGATCTGGTCCGAAGACTTCGTGATGCGCGACGGGACCGGGATCCTCTTCCTGGACTACCGCCAGCCGCTGCGGATCTGGGAGTGGCTCTTCGGCCTGTTCCGGGCCGGCGACTTCGCGGGCAAACCCATCGAAGCCGTCGGCTGGTTCCGCGCGCGCCCGTTGCCTTATCTCGAGCTCAAGTCGATCACCGTCGACGGCGTCACTCGCAACAGCTATGCGCGCCATGGCCGCTACGCCTGGGCCGTATTGGTGGCTGTGGTCGGTGCCGGTTTGACAGTCGCCGGGCTTTTCGCGGGCTGACCCGCTGATACCCCCGCGTGACGCGCCAGTCTGGAAGCGGACCTGGGTGGACGACGTCCCAGGTCCCGCCCGGCCTGGTCACACATCATGCGGCGCCGGGGGAGAAGCTCGCTACTTTCGAATGGTCCCGATTGAGCCGACTGCCAGGTGCTGTCAACGCTCTTGAGTTCGATGAATCACCTTTCCGTCCCGCAACGTGTACCGTACGTCCGCGAATGCGCGAACGTTGCGAGATGGATCTTTATTCAGCACGACGAAGTCCGCCGCGAGGCCTTGGGCGATCCGTCCGCGTTGTTTCGATTCGCCAAATCGTTCGGCTGGCGTAATTGTGAGAGCAGCAAGAATTTGGCGAAAGTCCATTCCCGCCTGGGCCATCAGTGCATATTCGTCGCTCGGATCATAGTCGTTCATGTAGCCGACATCGGTTCCGAATAGAATCACTCCTCCGAAGGCATGCCAGGCGCGGAGTTGGACGACACCGGCTTCAACGAACTTGTCGCGTGCCGAAGTACGGTCATGACGCAGTTCGTACTTCCAGAGTTTCAGAGTCGGTATCAGTGCAACTCGCCTTTCCTTCATTGCGGCCATTAGCGTCTCGTCCCATGGACCCGATTGGGGCGTCGTATGAACGACAACGTCGACTCCGCCTCGAACCGCGGCCAATAGCCCCTCGCGATTCGTCGGATGGGCGAAAACCAGCTTTCCTCGGCGGTGTGCTTCCTTTGCCGCTGCTTCAATGGCGCTCTGTGGAAGAGCGACGAAGGGCGGAAACCAAGTTGCCGCATACACCTTGATTCCGTCCGTGCCCGCATCGAGAAGCTTCTTCGAAGCTGCAAGTGCTTCCGCGGCATCCGCGACTTCGGGAAGCTGAGTCGGCATGAATCCGAGGGCATCCATCAAGGAAAGGGGTGAGCCCTTAAGACCGCCTTTCGGCATCAAGATTTCGCCCGTTGAGCGAATCCTTGGACCCGGAATTTCGCCAGACTCGATGCGGTCACGAAGCAGCCGCGTATTCGCCCACATCGATCCGGTATCGACGACGTTGGTAAACCCATACTGGGTGAACATCGCCTGAAGTTGGCCGCTGAGTTCGGGTGCGGGGATCTTTGCCGCGTCGGCCCATTTTCTTTCCATGAAATGAACGTGGCAGTTCCAGAAACCGGCGGTGATCGTCAATCCAGAACAATCGAGGGTCTGAATGCCTGGCCGGATCTTGAGAGAAGCCCTATTTCCCACCGTCGCAATCTGGCCGCCACGGACGAGAATAACTCCGTCCCGGACCGGGTCTTCCGTCGGACTCACATATATGGTGCCGCCAACCAAGGCAATCGGTTCGTCTGAGCGTTTCTTTGGATCTGCCTCGGCGACGGAGCTGTTGCCGGAGACGGTGGCAGCCGGCGCCGTTCGATCGTTCTGAGCCACGAGAAAATGGGGGGCGAACACGACGACGCTGAGCCCAAGAGCCAACGCGATCGTCGAGAGCGGCCAGGTAACGGGTGACTCTGTCGATTCGGGTAAACTCATGGTTGATCTTTTTGGTTAGAGGCAGTCCGCATCGGAATGGGAACTGTCCGGGGTCGGTTTGCTTTTCCAGGGCGTGTGGCACCCGGCCGTCGCGCTCTAATGCAAATCCCGGCACTGAGAAAATGCGTGGGCCTGCGGAGTACTTCGCTCACGGACGAGTTTTCTTTAGCTGCGTGGTTCGCGCTCTGTGAGGGCGCGAAATTAGCCTGTAGCATCGGTCGCCGTTTGGCTCGCATTCCGGAGGGGCAAAGAGAGGGGCAAAGACAAAGGTACAAAGACATGCACGGCGCGGACGGATCTCGACGCCGATGGAGGTCGCCGCAAGGCCGTGCTGCGGCCGGAGATTTACTCGATTGACGGCGCACAATGCGGCGCAGTGCCGCGCTTCGACGTGGGTCAACCTGTTCGCGTGCCAGCACTCATCGATCGCAAATCGGTGATCGTCAAAACGTGACCACGAAGACAACATTTCGCCGACAAGACCCGGCCACTAAGCTGGCGGGCTCCATGCATACATTGAACGACTTTCAGTTGTGGGCGACGTTCGGCCGGGGTCGGCGGGAGAAAAAAGGGGATGAGAACGGGCTCGGTCGGGTAATAAAAGGATAGAGAACGATCGAGACCTGCGGAGGGGCGACGTGGAGAAGAACGGCGTATTGGATGTGGTGGTCCGTGACCTCCAGACCCTCTTCGATACAGGGGCGATGGGTGCTCTCTCGGACGGACAACTGCTGGATCGCTTCGTGGAACGGCGAGACGGGACCATCTTTGAGGCGATCATCCGTCGCCACGGCCCGATGGTCTGGGGTGTCTGCCGCCGGGTCCTCCGTGACCATCACGACGCCGAGGACGCTTTCCAGGCGACCTTTCTCGTGCTCGCCCGTAAGTCGGCTTCGATCATGCCACGGGAAAAACTCGGCAACTGGCTCTATGGCGTGGCGTACCGGACGGCCGTGAAGGCGAGGACGCAGAGGAGTAAGAGGCAGAATCGGGAGGCCCAGGTGTCTGATATGCCCGAGCCGACCACGGTGGCAGATTACCCGCTGGATAAACTGGCTGAGTCCCTCGACCAGGAGTTGAGCGGCCTGCCCGAGAAGTACCGAATCCCCATCGTTCTGTGCGACCTGGACGGCCAGACCCATCGCGAGGCGGCTAGCCATCTGGGGTGGCCGGTCGGGACGGTATCCAGCCGTTTGTCGAGGGCCAGGGCGATGCTGGCGAAGCGGCTGTCCCGACGAGGAGTATCGCTTTCGGCGGGATCGCTGGCCGTTCTTCTGGCAGGGGAATCGGCGTCGGCCGGTATGCCGACGTGGTTGATCGGTCCCACGGCTCAGGCCGCAAGCTCGTTTGCGGCGGGGGAAGCGGTGACGGCGGGGATGGTCTCTGCCCAGGTCGCTACCCTGACAAGGGAGGTGTTGAAAGTTATGTTACTCGGCAAGCTCAAGATCTTGACAACGATGCTGATGATCGGTGGTGTCGTCGTACTCGGCGGGGGTGGATTGGCCTACCGGAGCCGCGCCGCAGATCCTCCATCGAAAGCCGGCCAGGGTGCGTCGGATCAGCCCGGTCAGGAAAGACCGACAACAGAGCCATCACGGCCGAAGGGCGGCGCCGGGCCAGCGTCGGGCCGTTGGCACGTACGCAGAACTGCTGTCAGCCCAATCCCGAGTGAGCCAGAAGGCGTATGAACAGGCACTTGAGACACGAAACGGCAAGATCGACGTGGACAAGGTTCACCTCTGGTCTCAACGCCTCATGCAGGCCCAGATGGCCACTGCCGTGGGCAACTACATTGTCGACCTGAAGGCCAGGGCCGTCTATGTCGCGGCTGCCAAGGCCCATCGGGATCGTATGACGCGACTTAAGGAGCGGGTCCGGCTCTTCGTGGAGCAGCGAATGGATTTGCCCCTGAGTGATTCGACGGCAGAGTATTACCGGATCGAAGCGGAAGGCTTTGTGCTCGAGTACGAAAGAGCATCGGAGTCGAGCAATAAGGCGAAGTGAACACAAGCTCCCGTAAGACGCCCTCACATGCAGACGCCGCAAAGCTTGGACTGGGGCGGCAACGCCAGAGATTGGACCGGAATTGGCGGACGGCTGGACGTCGCAGACAGGCTCCGCGACGGACGTCGCAATTGGCCCGGCTGGTGATGCCAATTCGAGCGGTGTGGAGGCAGCACTGACGGCCGTTGCGGACACCGAGCCGGTTGCCGTTTCTTGCGATGTCAGTTCACAAAGCCAGGGGTCGGGGCGATCGTAAGTCGCGCGCGAGCTGTGTTCCCCATTGGTAGTCAATCTGGTCAAGACCTCGCCCATGCCCCGGATCCGGTCGCGGCCGGAGGTGTATACCGATTCCTCCGGCGTCGTCGCGATCCCAGCCCGGATCTGGCCCGAGGGACAGGCAATCGTGCCCCCCGGGACAGGCAATCGAAGAGGCGACCCCCTGGGACAGGCAACCGAATTCGCACGCCAGGGTAATTTCCCGGATTGCGTGGACTGGGGCGTGCTCGAGGAGACGGTCAGCGCGACCTTGAACTCGTAACCGGTACGTCGTTGACGACCTGGGCGCCGTTGTTGTAATCGAAGGACCCGCGCCCTTCCCACGCCTGATCTACTGAGAAATGAGCCGCGAAATGCTCCACGATCGTCAAGATCTCCGGAGGCGGTAACGATCGATAATACGTTCCCTGGAGCGCCACCACCAGGGTGACTTGGCCACCGAAAACGAGCTCGCGCACCGTCCCGGTGACGTTGTGGATGTGGATCTCGCCGCTCGGCGGCGCAACGGCTTGGTTGATGTGCGCCTGGCCGCTGATGGTGCCCGCACTTGAGTTAACGAGCAGGTCGAAGTGCAGGATCGGCGAGCCTGGCATACCAACGTTGCCCGCCTTGCCGGTAACCCGATACAGTTCGAATGCAGTAGGCATCTCAATCTACCTCCCGTGTAATGGCTCAGGGTGAAATGGTGAAATGGTGAAACAGGTGTCGTGAAAGTTGGACCTGCGCTCGGGGCATGTCGCCACGCGGCACTATTTTTCCGCCACGTCGTCATCCATCGTCGCGCCGCGGTTTCGAGATCGTCTTGGTTCTCCTGGCGCGGGATGCCCAAAGAGCTCGACTGAGGCCACGTGTGAACGTGCCCGAGGGGCCCCAACTACTAGATCACGAGCGAAGCAGAAAGCCCGAACGAAATGTGTTATTTGATCTGACGAAGGTAAGGGGACACGCATCGCGACGCCGCGCACGTTCGAACCGCGGCAATCCCCTAACGGATCGAGCTGGCTATGATATAACAACTTAAATTGTGGGAAGGGCTGTCGTATCCGATCAATTTTATCGTCAGCACCAAGCACGGTAAGCCCGTCGCCCGACTCGTGCCCGCCGTTCCCGCCAATGTTAAGCCCGACGTGCGGCAGGTCGTCGAGGAGCTGAAGGCCTTCAGCAAGGGCAACACGCTCGGCGAGGATCTCACTGTCCGCGATCTGATCGAGGGCGGCCGCCGCTTTTGACAGGTAATGGCGACAGGATTCGCATATGCCAACACAGGATGTTTTCGTACTCGACTGCTCCGTCGCCATGGCGTGGTGCTTCGACGACGAAGCCACGCCCTGCACCGATGGCGTGCGCGATAGCCTGGTCGACAAGCGCGCCCTTGTGCCCTTGATTTGGCCACTCGAAGGCGTTAACGCCACCATCATGGGCGAACGCCGTAAGCGGCGGGACGAGGCCCGCAGCCGACGTTTCTGAGTGCTGCTCGAAGCATTGCCCATCGTCGTCGATGATGACACCGCCAACCGGACGTTCAACGACATCGTTCACCTGGCATGAAAACAGCCCGAGCGACGCCGTTCGCGCGCCCGGCCCTCGCACTCAAAGAAAGACGTAGATATCATAGGTCTCGCATACACTGTCGCTTGGCGAACCTCTCGGTTATTTCTCGATTGGACTTCTGCGAGATCAAGGAGGACGCAGCGACGGTTTCGCGTACTTACCACTGCTCGTAATCGCCTCAGGAGGGACAGAACGATGATCGACGAATCGCCGAGCTCACCGCCGAATCTTGATTTCACCCGACGGGGGTTTGTGATGACGTCTCTTGCAGCGGGATTTGCTCTGTCGGCGCAGCCTGTTTCCGCTCAGACGATCTCGACCGACACCAAAGGGCTCGAGGCCGGTGAGGTGAAAATCCCAGTCAGCGACGGTGAAGTCCCCGCGTATCGGGCACTGCCCGAGAGCGGAGGACCATTTCCGGTCATTCTCGTTGTGCAGGAGATCTTCGGCGTGCACGAGCATATCAAGGATATATGCCGTCGCTTGGCCAAGCTGGGCTATCTGGCCGTCGCTCCCGAACTCTATGCGCGCCAGGGAGACGTTTCCAAGATCACGAATTTCCAGGAAATCTTCTCGAAAGTGGTTTCCAAGGTCCCCGACAAGCAGGTGATGTCGGACCTCGACGCAGCCGTTGCCTGGGCCAAGGCGACCGGCAAGGGAGATGTTGCCAAGCTGGGTATTACCGGCTTTTGCTGGGGTGGGCGAATCGTCTGGCTCTATTCGGCGCATAATCCTAATTTGAAGGCGGGCGTGGCCTGGTACGGTCGTCTGGTCAGTGATCGCACCGAGCTCCAGCCGAAGCATCCGATCGACTTGGTGAACGACATCCACGCCCCCATCCTCGGGCTTTACGGCGAGGCCGACAACGGAATCCCCGTCGCCTCGGTCGAGAAGATGCGTGCGGCACTCAAGGATGCCGGCAAGACGGCCGAGATCATACTTTATCCCCAGACTCCTCATGCCTTCTTCGCCGACTATCGGCCCAGCTATCGCAAGGATAAGGCCGAGGACGGCTGGAAGCGGATGCTGGAATGGTTCAAGAAAAATGGCGTGGCGTGAACGCGTACGCAACGCGCTTCTAAATAGACCAGGCGGCGTAGTGGCGGCTATTGTGGCCGTGCTGACCCTTGGTTTTTCCTGGTTTAGTTTAACGAGTCGGCGGGTCGACATCGAACCGCGCCTGGTGGTCGCACGCCAGGCGCGGCAAACTGCCCAAACGCTACTTGAATCGCATCGCGGTGACGATGCCGAACAAGCCTGCCGGCAGGCGATCGAGTCCCTCGACGAACTGGCTGACAACGCATCGCGCGACGTCAGTTACCGTCGTGAACGGGCTGCCGTCCTCGATACGTTGGGACAGATCCTGGTTCAACTGCAACTGCCCGCCGAGGCCGTTCCGTATCTGAACGAGGCAATCAGTCTCCGGGCAAACCTCGTGGCCGAGGTGCCGACTGCCTCGATCGACCGTGCGCCGTTGGCAAGCTGCCTCTTGCGGCTCGGGCAGTTGTACCGGGACGCAGGTTGTTGGGAAGAGGCTGAGACCGTCCTCCGGCGCGGCGTGCGGTTCTGTGAATCGATTTTCGGTCGCACCGGCTCAGATTCGGATCTGATTCGCGAGCGGATCGCCTTTCTCGACCTGCTTGGCCAGCTTTATGCAGACGCTGAACGCCGCCCGGAGTCGATAGAGTATCTTAAGAACGCTGTCGCCGCCCAAAAACACTTGGTCGGTACGTCAGCGAACATGGCCGAAGACCGAGAGCGTCTGGTCACACTCTCGCTCCATCTCGCCATTGCGGACCGACGGCCATTGGCTTGCGAGCAAATCCTGGACGAAGCGCTCGGAGTTGCCGACAAGTTGCGGCTCGATTTTCCGTCAAACGAGCATTACAGCAGTCTGGTCATAACCGTACTCGACCAACTCGCCACGCTGCTCAAGTCCGACAGGGCTCGGCGAATTGAGGTCCGCGATCTGCTGGGCCGTATCGTCGCCATCCGTGAACAGCTCGTCGCCATCAGGCCGCAATCGCCGGAAGAACTGGCGAACCTGGCTGACGCCTACGACAGCCTGGCCGACTTTTGCCGTGACTCGAAATCACTTGACGAGGCAGAGGCCGTGTATCGCAAAGAGCTGGCGTGTCATGCGCAATTGGTAACAGACCATCCCGCTGCCGCTCACTACCGATTCGGCCATGGTCGGGTACTGCACAATCTCGCCGATCTACTGCGTGAGCGTCATCGGCCTACGGAATCGCTTGTACTCGAGCAACAAGCAGTTGAGCAGCTTCGCGGTCTATACGCCGAGAATATCAAGGATCCCGACCGCCGGCGGGCGTTCAGCTATGCCTGCTGGGCACTCTGCGAACTTTTGCTCGAGACCAAGGAGCCGCGCGCGGCGGCCTCGGCCGTCTCGGAATACCTGACGATTGAGCCCAGCGGCTATGAAGAGGCCCTGGAGTCAGCACGGTTCCTATGCCGCATTTCGGTGCTCATTCGCGAGGATCAATCGACAACGGCCGCCGAGCGTGCACGCTTGATGAGTTCATCTATCGATCGCGCGATAAATGCCCTCCACACCGCTTTTCAGAACGGGTATCGCGATGTTCACGACCTTAAGACTGCGCCGATTTATGAGCCGCTGCACGCGCGAGTCGAATTTGAGCGCCTCGTACGCGAAATGGAGGCACGAAACTAGGCCAACGAAGAGCCGGTTGGCAGCCTCACGCTGATTCCTGGGCCGACACAGGGGCGACGGTGAGGGGGGATCGAATTCGGGGCTTGCGGCAAGATTGGGAGTAAACTAGTCTTCGCCCAGCGCTACCTGTAACGCTTTTCTCTCGATCTCGCCGAGGCGAGCGCTGTCGGTGTTAGCCAGAACGACAACGCCGGTCTTGCGGGCGGGCAGAAGGACAATCGTTGTCAAGAATCCATCGTCTTGGCCACCGTGCATTACAATCTGCTGGCCTTTGTAGCTTCGTAGAAACCAGCTGATGCCGACGCGATCCTTCTGGGACGCCTCAGTCGGCTTCCACATTACATCATAAGTTGAGGCCTTTAAGATGCGGTGCCCGTCGAGCTCACCGCGATTCAAATTCACCTGTATCCAGCGGACCATATCCTTGGCGGTCGAATGCAAGTTCGAACTGGGAGTGTGGCTCCGATTGTACGGATAGTGAGCGATTTGGATGAGGGTGCCGTCCTTGGCCCGGGTGTGGCCGACCGCGAGCGTAGCCGGAGCAGCCTCTTTCAAGAGCAGTGTGCTTGACGTCATGCGCAGGGGTTTGAGAATATTCTCGTCTACATATTTCTCGAAGCTCATGCCCGACACCTTCGCCACCAGATCGCCGAGCACCTCGTATGCCATGTTGCAACAGCGAGCTGTTGCTCCTGCTGCGGCAACTCAAGACAAAGCTTCGACGCGTCGAACTTGCCTACTTTGATGCTACACCCCGCGTACGGGCTTCGTTCCGGGAACATGGCGCGATCATCATAGCCTTGCGAGAGCGATCCTTAGCCCAGGCTTGTGCCGCATTGCGGCTCAACTGGGGATGCAGTCTGGAACGGCTTCGCATGTCGGTGGAAACGAGGGCATCCGAACCGCCCGTTTCAGAGAGGTGACGATTCGCAGCCTGTTCCTGACTCGCGCACGACGCAGGATTCGACCATCACGTGCTCAAGCGCACTCACAATCGGTTTCAATCACAATCTTTGGCACCACCGGCCGCGGCTTTAATGGCGCAGTCGATTTGCTTTGAAATCCTGCAATCTTTCCTGTCGGCACGCGTGGCGAGACTTGCCGAGCGTGCTTCGGTAAAGTAATCCAGTACAAAGGAGCGAGGGCCGCGGTGTAGTCGGGCAAATCCGTCGTGGTCGAGCAGCATTCGTTTCCGTCCCGCTCCTCTTGTGCACGAGGATATCGATGGAGACTCCACCTGGCTCACCGCAATACGTACTGGGACGGTCGGAAACGGAAAGCCAGCGGCTCGTCAGACAGGCGGCTTTCCTGCGGCCTTCGACCGAGCGTGTCTTCCGGAAGGCGGGTATCGCGGAAGGAATGCATGTCCTGGATCTCGGCTGCGGAGCGGGCGACGTCAGCTTCCTCGCAGCGGAGTTGGTCGGCCCGACGGGATCGGTCATGGGAATCGACGTGGATCCGGCCGTGCTCGCATTCGCGCGAGCGTGCTGTTGCGAGCGGTCTGACGCGGGTCAGTTTCGAGGAACGGGGCATCGACAGCTTCACGACGGCACAGCCATTCGACGCGGTCGTCGGCCGATTTGTCCTCATCTACCAGGCTGACCCTGTCGCCACGCTACGACGCGTATCCTGCCTCGTCCGGACCGGTGGATTGATCGTCGTGCAAGAGCCGGATTTCCGCGTCGGGATTACAACTTCGCCGACAGTCGCGCTCTGGCAGCAAGTGCAGCACTGGATCGCCGAGACATTTCGCCGAGGCGATGTCCAATACGACATTGGCGGCCGGCTCTATCATGTGTTTCGACGCGCGGGCTTGCCGGGGCCGGCTGTGCTCGAGCATATAACCGCCGGCGGCGGGGCAGCGATGAGGCCGTACTGTGAAAACAGCGCCGGGATCGTCCGCAGCCTATTGCCGCGAATGGAACAATTCGGGATCGCGACGGCTGCGGAGGTTCAGGTCGACACACTGGCTGACCGGCTGGAGCAGGAAATCTGCGCGGCCGATAGCCAGATCACTTACATACCGATTGTCGGAGCGTGGACAACTCGAGAATGATCCGGAAGTCTATGCCAAGGGCCTCCGAACAGCCGACTCGTGCTTGCCTGAGTCTGCGGTTCGGGGGCGCCCTTGTCGCTATGACCGTTCGTCGCGTGACATCTGCCGTTGTCACCAACAACCTTCTCATGATTGGCTGTGGGTCACTTTCGCTCCGAGGCGGCCGAGGAGCTCACCTTAAAGTAATGCCGGACCTGTTCCGCGAAACCTGGGGCGAGCATAGTCGCGTAGTTGTCTCCCTTGACGAGCGGTGCCTTTTCGAGCTCGGCTTTCGCGGCGTCCAACGTCACCGTAGCGATGGCATTCTGCCGGTCGTAGCTGAGTCCTAGCTTCGACCACGGAACGGGGATGTAGTTTTCGCCGACGCCAAGCACCCCTCCCCGGCCGATGATCGCGAAGACCACGCGATGCATATCGTTGAGCAAGAGGTCCTCGACCTTGCCCAGCCCTTCATTCCGAGTATTCTTCAGCTTCGCTGAACGAATCTTGGTCGCGAGCAGCATTCGCTGAACGGATCGCAGTTCTTTCTGACTCTGATCCTGCGCTCCGATCCGCATGGTGCCGCTGGCCTCGATTACTGAAGAACTCGTCGAGGCGTGCCGTCCACTGAGGGTCGCCGAGTTCACGACAGGTTTCTGACTGCATCGTCGGAGCTTTCTTGAGTTCGTCGGGCTTCATGTCAAGATTGACGGCCCACTTGCCCTCATCGTGGCGGATCCCCAGCAGATCGAACGGCACGGCTGTGTACGTTTCACCAACACCTGCGACTCCGCCATAGCCCAAGACGCCATACAGAATGGTGCCCTCAGGAGTGATTTCCAGGTCCCGAAGGACCGCGATCTTCGTGTTCGTGTGATTCATGACATCCATGCCGATCAAGTTGCTTATCTTGCGAATCTTGTCGAGGTCTCCTGGTTGCCGGCGTGTGGCGGTGGTCGGTTGCGCCGCCAGAGCGGCGGTACCCAGTGCGAGTACCATGCAGCACGCAAGTTTTGCGGTTGACCTGGTGTCGAGCATGATCTCCTCCATAACAAAGTTGAACGGTCGGAAGTCGGACATTTGAAAACAAATCGCCGGTGAGTTTGCACTGCAAACGCCAGACCACTGTGACAAAAAGCTATGCCGCCTCGAGCCGCACAATAGTGCGGGGCGCGGCAGTCGCCACTCCAAAACGCCGTGTTCACGGTCGGCGCTGTTGTGGGCCAGAGGGATTGGCTTGATCGACGTGGAACAAGAATCCGTGTAAAGCGCACACGCCCGTTTAATCCGTTGGTTATCCATGCTTCATCCCGCAGCCGGCGATCAGACCCTGAATTACGCCATAGACCAGGTAGCCCGCAAGCGAGCTTGTGGCCGCGCTCACACTGCCGCCCCGATAGCCGAGGAATCCGCAACCCAGCGCCGGAATGAGCAGCCCTTGAGCTAGCAGCCAGAGAATCGCGCCCCAGGCCAGCCCCTTGACGACGGCGGGTCCGGGCAGCCGAACGGACAGAAACGCGAAGGCGAGCGGAAAGAGGACCGCACCTTTGAAGAGGTCGAGGACAACGTTGCCGACCGCGCAGGGTCGCTCAACGTCTTGCCTGCAATCCGTGTGATCGGCACCGTTCGTCCCGTGATCACCGGATCCACAAAGCAGATCATCAGCATAACTGCCAAAGTTGCCACCAGTCCGCCCAAGAAAAGCCGGCCAAGTCCGCGCTCCGCAGGTCGACGCGTGGGCGATGTTACACCCGTGGCTTCGACTTGCGCCCGTCGATGCCTCGCCATTGCACTCATGATCGCTTCCCGGAAAGTCTGGGAGACGCATACGGATTTCGAACGGATCCCGGCCTCTGAGTGGTTTTTTTTACCCGCGATCTACTTTTTTTGGGCTCATGGCCAAACACTTGTACCAACCCACAATTCTCGCGCCAGACCCAGAGCCGACGGGTCCGGTCGTCGGTCTTCATGAACGCTCTGGAGAGCGCACGGCGCTGACTTGCATGTTCTCCGATCCTCCATTTAAACCCGTTTCAAGAACAACGTGATCCTTGTCGTTGAGGGGGTCAACCAGGTAGGGTCGATTGTGGTGTAGGAGCGACGTCATCGCCCAATGCGCCACGGGCGCCCAAAAACCGAGGTCATCAATCGATGTCGGATCCGTCCGAACGCGAAGACGGTAGTGGACGTCGGCCGCGCGACCAGAGTCGTCAAGGATCTCGGTCTCGCCGTCCGCCCACGCCGGGTCGTCGGCCAAAGGGCGCTCCGCGACCCGCCGGCGGCGCCGGGGGCCGCGGACCGATCCGCATCAGGCAGTTGGGTGGCGACAATTTCGAGTTCATCCAACCGCAAGGGGTCTGGGACGCTGAGCTTGACTATGAAGAGGGTATCGAGCTCTGGAAGGCCGGCGATCCCGAGTCGGCTCGCGATGCGCTTCGGTATGCCCTTTCGGCTTGTCACGACAACATCTGGGTCCACGTGGCACTGGGACAGATCGCCCTTGACGAATTTCGTGATCCGGCGCTCGCTCGCGGGCACTTCGGCTACGCGTTCGAGCTCGCCCATCGGGCCTTGCCCCAGGGATTCAAGGGGCGGCTGCCGCGCGACCGGCCCAACAATCGGCCTTTTTATGAGGCCATCGACGGTCTGGTCCAAAGCCTGGAAGCGCTGGGCCGGCATGGCGACAGTCGAGAGCTTGAAAGCACTCGCTACCCGGCTTGCGAGCGGTCCGACTTGAGTGCCTTTCGACAGCGGTTTGGACCGTTTGCTCGAGGCGGAATACGCATGGTGCGTCGTCGGCTCGATGGGTTTTTTCGACTTTAGGAATTTTTCGGACTTGCGGGGATTTGCGGATCGGGATAGAACGACCGCAGAACGAGACCGAAAAGCCGAGGGAATGGCCTGGTATTGACGTCCGCCGCAACCGTGCCGACGGAAAGGAAGCCGAACGTCGATGAGCACAGTTACGGTGGTCGTGAGGTGCCGGTGTCATTTGTCGATCGCTGTACGCCATGGGGCGAAGTCGACAGCGGGCTGGCGAGCTTGCTTCGGGCCGGGGTCTCATGATCGTCCGTTCGATCGCCGGTGGCGTGGAGGTCCTCGCGCCGGCGAAGTTAAACCTGTTCCTGGAGGTCTTGGGACGTAGGCCCGACGGCTATCACGAGATCGAATCGCTGATGGTCGCTGTGAGCCTGTACGATACCTTGACCTTCACCGACGACCCGTCGGGCGAGATCAGCCTGCGGTGTAACGATCCGGCATTGCCGGTCGGAAGTGACAATCTGGTGGTGAAGGCGGCCGAGCGTCTGAAGGCGTCGGCGGGCAGCCTTCGAGGGGCGCGGATCGTGCTCGAAAAGGCGATCCCGGCGCAAGCGGGGCTGGCTGGTGGTTCGAGCGATGCAGCGGCAACGCTCGTGGCGCTTGACCGGCTCTGGGATCTCCAAACGCCGCCGCGCAAGGCTCGACTGCCTTGGCGGGGGAGATCGGCAGCGACGTGGCCTTCTTCATGCATGCTCCGGCCGCGGTTTGCCGCGGGCGGGGCGAGCGAGTGGAGTCGGTCCCTCTGAAGGAAGCCTATCACTTTGTGTTGGTTTGTCCGCCGGTCGGCATGAGCACGGCCGACGTTTATCGCCAGGTGGTTCCACCCGAGCGGCCTCGGCCGATCGGGCCGGTCCTGGAGGCGCTGGCACACGGTGGATCGGCTGATCTGGGTCGAAGCCTGTTCAACCGGCTTCAACCGATCGCCGAGGCGATCAAGCCCGAATTGACCCGGGTTCGAGACGCCCTGGCGAGCCTGGGCTCGTTGCTCGACGGGTCCATGATGAGTGGCAGCGGCTCGGCCTATTTTGGGCTGTGCCGCACATCGGCCGCGGCACGCCACGCCGCGGACATCCTCGAACCGCTCGGACTAGGATGGGTCCGGGTCGTGACCTGCGGCCCTTGAGCAGAAAACGCCCCGTAAAGGAGTACCGGCTGTGGAGATCACTGAAGTCCGCAT
This sequence comes from uncultured Isosphaeraceae bacterium, assembly GCA_963850935.1. GTDB lineage: Bacteria > Planctomycetota > Planctomycetia > Isosphaerales > Isosphaeraceae > CAWFRS01. The sequence continues at coordinate 217,112 of CAWKNT010000037.1, read as the reverse complement.
CAAGCTCATGGAAGACAACTCGGGCAGCAACGAACGGTTGCAAGCCTTTTGTAGTATCACGTTCGACGACATGTTCGTCATCCGCGACCTGAAGATCATCGAAGGCGCCAAGGGCTTCTTCGTGGCGATGCCGTCGCGCAAGCTGACCGATCGCTGCCACAACTGTGGCACGAAGAACCACCTGCGGAGCCGTTTCTGCAACCAGTGCGGATGCCGGCTCGACGAGAACCGTGCGTTGCGCGACGCCGACGGGCGAGCCAAGCTGCACGCCGACATCGCTCATCCGATCAACTCGATGTGCCGGGAGAAGATCCAGGCCGCCGTTCTGGCATCGTACGCCGAGGAGCTCGAACGCTCCAAGATGCCGGGCTACGTCTCGCGGTACGATGAATACGAGCCCGACGAGTTCGACCTTCAGTACGAAGGTCATCCGCGGCGGCACCGCCCATGGCCGCCGGCAACGAGCCTCCGCTGCGCCGGGCACCGCTGCGCGGCCACACCCAGCACGCCCGCGGTAACCAGTCCGTCCTGCGTGGCCCGCACGTCTCCGCTCGCAAGGAGAGCACGGCCGAAGGGAGTCAGCTCCGACCATCACCATCATCATCATCATCGTGGCGACTCTTCCTCGTTCGGCAATGGTCTCTGAGTAATCGATAAACTGGTCAGTCCTCGCGGTTTTGTCTTCCTTGATCGGAATTGCGGCACATCTGGAGTCATTCCTTCCCGAGGCATCGGCTGATCCAAAGAGCATCCGACCCGGCGTTAAGCGGTTGAAGCCCGCTTCGCCGGGTCGGTTCTATGTTTGGTAGAATCAACGAGCCGAATAAGAGCCGTCGTGGCCGCGGCGTCGACACGGTGCTGCCATCCTGGACGATCGAGCAGGAAACGGCGTGAACGAAGACAAGTCACCACCGCTGCTGCACGCGACTGCCGCGGGTGCGCCACCGTCGATCTGGTCGCGGCTCAAGTATCTGCTCGCGAAGCTTGCGAGTTTCGCCGCCCTGATCTGCCTGGGGTTTCTCACGGTGCTTTACTTCGTTCAGGCCCGCATGATCTTCCCGGGTGCAAGTACACAGGGACAGCGAGAAGCCCAGGTTCACAACGGTGCTGATACTGAGCTCGTCGATCTGACGACCAGCGCGGGCGAGCATGTGACCGCCCTGTTTGGACCGGCACTTACTTCCGACGGCTGGGCGGATCCGGCGCGGCCCATCGGCCGAGCATGATCTATTTCTACGGCAACGCGATGTGCCTCAATTACGCGACGGCCGAGTTTGACAGGTTCCGTCGGCTGGGATTGAACGTGCTTATCCCCGATTATGTCGGCTATGGAATGAGTGGCGGAACTCCGTCCGAGCGGGGTTGCCAGGCGACCGCTAATGCGGCTTATGATTATCTGATCTCGAAGCGAGCAGTCGATCCCCGACAAATCATCGCCGCAGGCTGGTCGTTGGGGGGAGCCGTGGCGATTGATTTGGCCTCGCGACACGCGGTCGGCGGTTTGATCGCGTTCAGCACATTTACGAGCACCAACGACATGGCTCGGACCATTTTCCCACTGAGATTGCCCCGCTGGTTTTTCACTCATCGGTTTGAAAGCCTAAAGAAAATCCCCTCGGTCGCGTGCCCGATTCTGCTCGGCCACGGGCGTCTCGACTCGCTCGTGCCGTTCGCGATGTTTGAACGACTTGCTGCCGCGGCCCGGGCACCTCTTGCAACGCTGGCGATCGAGCAGGCCGATCACAATGATTTCTACGACGAGGGTGGACAGCGCCTCGACAATGCGATCACCGCGTTCGTCGCGCAGCATTTTCCGACCGATCCGTGATCTTTCGACACGGCGCCCTTGGCCGTATCAAGGTTCACTTATCCGCGCCTATCCCGTGCAGCTCGTGCTGCAGCTCGTCGGCCATCCGCTGGAATACACCGTCCCAGTCGCCCAGGGTTGTCTGGCGAAAGAGCCTCGCAGTAGGGTACCACGGGCTGTGGTCGCCGTCGGCGGGCCAGCGCCACTCACTGACGGCGCTCAGGCCGACCCAGACACGCCGCCCCAATCCGCCTGCCAGGTGCGCCACCGCGGTATCGGGTGTGATCACCAGGTCGAGATGCGTCATGATCGCCGCTGTCTCCATGAAGTCTCGTCCTCGGCGCCCGCTCAATTCGACGACGCGCATTGGCCCTCCAGCCGTCTCAAGCTGATCCAGGCCATGGTTCGTCTGCAAGCTGATCAGACGGACGCCTGGCAGCTCGGCCAGAGGGGCAAGATGGGCCAGCCGAAACGATCGCCAGCGATCGTCGCTGTGGCCGGGACTCCCTTGCCACGCGATCCCGATCAGGAAAGGCTTCATCTCCTTGCCGACGTCTGTCTGGCCCAGAGCACCCGCACCCTCGCCGTCATCATATCCAATCGCTCTGGATATCTCGGCACCCCAATGTTCGACGAGTATCGTATCGGCGGCAAGATACGGGACCTGAGCAGGCAGGGTTTCGAGGGTCGTGCCCAAAATGGCCGGCAGGCTCAGTAACGGAGCCTGGACGTGGCACTTCGGTTTGTAGCAAGATCCGTCAAATGCCAGGTCGACCCCGTCGCAACGGGCGACAAGTTGCAAAAGCGGCGTCTGACAAACAACCAGAACGTGTCCCCCTCGATGCTTCACCAAGCTTGCGAAGCGTATAAACTGCAAAGTATCGCCATAGCCCTGCTCCACATGGAGCAGGATGGTGCGCCCATCAAGGTCGTCACCGTTCCACAATACTCGGTCGATTTGATAACCGGGACGCGGTTCGCATTTGAGACGCCACTCGTACTCGCGCCAGCCGCGGTTGTAATCACCGCACGCAAGGAGCGCATAGGCGAGGTTTCGGTGCATCTCGGGGTGGTCAGGCTGATGCCTCAGGGCCTCCTCGCAATAATGGATAGCCTCACGCAACTTTCCCATGCGGTAGAGGTTCATCGCGAGGTTTTGCAATGCTTCGGCCCAGTCGGGCTGTTGTTCGTGAGCCCGTTTGAGCCACTCGTCAGCCTCGGCAAACTTGCCCTGGTCAGATAGTACGATCCCCAGGTTCATCTGGGCGTCGACGCCGGCGTGATCGATCTCGATCGCTCGCCGGTAGCTGTCGCCGGCCTCGTCGACGCGGCCCTGCTTGTAAAAGGCGAGACCCAGGTTGGTTAGTATTCTGGAGTCGTTTGGCTGGAGCCGATCGGCTTGACGGAAGATCGCCTCGGCCTCCACGGGTCGGCGCTGCCACCACAGTGCGGCGCCCAGCTCGTTGAGAGTGTCGACGTCGTCGGGCTGGAGCCGGAGCGCCTCGCGTGCGACGGCCTCGGATTCCGCGTACAGGCCTTGCCGCGACAGACTTATCGCCTGATTACGATAACTTGTCGCCAAGCCCGAATGAACGCTCTCGGTGTAAGTCTGGGTCGGTGCGTCCTTGGCCAAAACAGCGCCTGGTATCCCTGCCATGGCGGAACCTCCTGTGCCGTTGTGCGGCCCAGATTAAATCGTGGAAGCCGCTCTGTTCCTAGCCCAATTCGCGTGTGTAACCTGCGGGCGTTCATCGCCCGGGCCGGCAAACTGAATCCAATCACGCAGTGGAGACCAGAATCTCCGCCAGGGGCAGTTCGATGTTGACGACCAGGCCGGGCTGGGCGTTGCGGGCAGAGATGCTGCCTCGATGCAAATCGACGGCGCGGCGCGCGATGGCCAGTCCTAGCCCAATGCCACCGCTGGCCCGGCTGCGATCTCGTTCGACTCGAAAGAACGGCTCGAAGATCGTCGCGAGCAACTCGTCGGGCACACCGGGGCCGTAATCGCGCACGCTGATCCTTGCCGCGTCGCCGGCTGAGGTCAGGCTTATCTCGACAGCGGCGTGCGCCGGTGCGTGGCGGACGGCGTTACGCACGACGTTCTCCACGGCCCGGCGCAACAATTCAGGTTCGCCCATAATCTCGAGAGCCGGCATCGTTTCGCATTCGATTCGGCAGTCCTTGGCCCAGGCCTCAACTTCACAATCTTCGATTAGACCCTGCACCAAAAGATCGAGTTGGACGGGCTCGAGGTTGTGGGCCGTCGGATCGCCTTCAGCCCGGGTAAGTTGCAGGAGCTCGTTCACGAGAACGGACAGCCGGACGATGTCGCGCTTGATCCGTCCCAGGAACTCTCCGGGATCGTCGCTGGTACTGGCCAGATCGACGGCGACGTCGAGCCGGGTCAGTGGCGAGCGGAGCTCGTGCGACACATCCTGAAGCAGCCGGCGTTCAGCCGATAGCAGAGTTTCGATCCGATCGGCCATCTCGTCGAAGGAGCGCGACAGTTCGCCGATCTCGTCCTTGCGCGTCGATCGAACCCGGGCCGAAAGGTCTCCCCGGCCAAACTGGTCCACAAGGCATCTAAGTCGTCGGAGCGGCGCGGCCAGGTGTGCGGCCAGGATCCATCCCATAAGCGCGATCACCAGGACGATCGCGCCGTAATAGGGCAAGATGTTGGGCCGATCGAACCAGGGTTTTACAATCGAAATGAAACGATAACGGCTGTTGTACGGCGGGCTGATGAAAATCATGCGGCCGTCGGCAAGCCTCGGCGGACCTGGAGGACCATGTCCCCTCTTGAGCAAGTCGGATCGATTTGTACCGCTGGCCAGGTCGCGCCCATATTCATCGGTCAAAAGATGCTCGCCGGGCAAATAACCATCGAGTCGGCGCAGCTGGAGCGGAAAGCTGCTCCGGTCCCCCCGTCTCGTAAGCATGGCAGAGATCATCCTCGACCATTCGCAGGAAGTGAGGAAACGGGTCGCCCTTGGGGGGCCCACGTCGTTCGAGTGTGCGTGATATCGCCCAGAAAGCGACCAGGGACAGGACGAAAGTCCCGAGCGACCAGAACATGACCTTGGAGAAGATGGACCGCATGTCAGCTTTCCCCAGGTTCGTCGGGCCCGACGCGGCACAGATAGCCAACGCCGCGCACCGTCCCGATCAAGTCTCCGTGACGACCGAGCTTTTTCCTCAGGTTGCAGATGTGCATATCGAGGGTACGATCGAACTTGGTCGCCCGCCGCTGATACAGTGCGGACGTGAGCTCATCGCGCGAGACGATGCGTCCCGCGGAATGGACGAGGAATTCGAGAATATCGTACTCCACCGTGGTAAGGGCAATCGGCCGGTCTTCAACCAAAACCTGGCGTGCCGGCGGGATCAGCTTGATCTCGCCGACTTGCGAGACTTCCGCTTCCTTCGGTCCCCGCACGGACCGACGTAGTACAGCCCGAATCCTGGCCATCAGCTCCTCGGTCCCGAACGGCTTGGGAAGATAATCGTCGGCTCCCGCGTCGAGACCGGCAACACGATCGGACTGCGTCGTGCGGGCCGTCAACATGATCACCGGAACCTGGCTCTGGCGACGGACCAATCGTAGAAGCTCGAAATCCGTCCAGGCCTGGCATCATCACGTCGAGCAGTAACAGGTCGTGTCCTCCAGCCAGGGCTCGGGCCAGTCCACGCCGGCCATCACAAGCTGTTTCCAGCCGAATGTTCCGGCGGGCGAAGAACTCGATTAACAACTCGCACAGCTCGGTATCATCGTCCACAAGCAAGACCGAGATGGCCGATTGCGCACGAGTCTGCTCCTTGGTCCAGTCGAACTACCGTGTTTGTGCCGTGTGCCATCGTCCATTCCTGAACGGTCGCGAACGACCCCCTTTTGAAACCGCCCGGGGACTACGGACCCACTCTCAGCCTGAATTGTGCGAGTCTGCGGACACCGGTCGGATCGTAACTTCCGAGGGACCTTTGGACGAGTTCGTTTCTGGCCGTCTGTCGTCCGTCGGCGAACTCATGCGAGGTGGGGACCGATCAGGGCCCGAAGCGGGTCCGGAAAACTCTTGAAGTTGTCGACCCGGCTGGTCGAATCGATCAGGCGGATGATCCGGTTCTCGACCATGAAACATCAACGCTTTCAGAGCCCAGTCCAGAGCTGTTGGATCGACCGATCCCGTCCCGTGTGCATCCGCCCATCGCACGAAATTGGCCGCTGCCAGTGATGCCTCTTCGCCGCTGATGCGCTCGTCATGGTTCCGATCCGCCTCACGGAAGATCCACTGCACTATGAATTCGCTCACGCCGTCCGGACCATCGGGCAGCCGTCTGACAGGCCGATGCGGCGTATAGCCCATTCTCCTGTGAGCCAACTGAAAGTATCCCACTCCGATGGCCATGGATATTAAATTGGCGATGATCATGAGCACGATCATGGGCATCAGGTTCTCGGTGATTTTCCGTCGCCCGATGCTGTAGAGGCCTGCCATCGCCAACGCGATAATGAGAGCGATCGCGACCGCTCCGATAAGTTCGTCCGGCGATCGATCGACGATCGCATTGCCCATTAAGTTCAGATACTCGATCACGGCGGCCTCCCCAGAGATCACGAGGATATTGTACCCTCCGCCTATACGATCCTACCCGAACCGTCTCGGCAATGCCGCAGGTCATCCCGAGCCGGGAGGACCGAACCCGCCCCGAGGCCCTTCGCCCGGAGGTCCTCCATCTCGAGGCCCGAAACCACCGGGAGGGCCGGCGCCACGCGGACCAAATCTACCGGGGCCGCGTTGCCGCATCTCCTGGATTTGCTTCTTCTGCTCGTCGTTCAAGATTTGCGCCAACCTCTCGTCGACTTCTTTCTGGATTAAGGCCAGCTCGCCCTTCTGAACCGCGCTCAACCTCAACCGCTCTTGCACCATTGGCGGCAGGATTTCACCGGGTCGCGGCGGCATCATCATGAAACCGCCCGGACCGCCGCCGGGCGGGCCAAAGCCGAAGGAACGGCCCCGCCTGTTTGACTCTTCTTTGGCAGCCAGGCTCGCGAGTTCTTCCTTCGTCACGGTTCCATCATTATTGGCGTCGGAGCGCGCGAAGAGCCGGTGCAGACGTGTATCGGTCACCTCACTCTTTGTCAGCTTGCCGTCCTTGTCTTTGTCATACGCCATCATTCTGGTCACCAGGTCGCCCCCGGCGGCCGACTGCGCATAGTCGTCCGGGCCAGGACCCGGCGGTTGCGCTATCGCAACCGCAGTCGCAACCAGAATCACAAGGGTTACCATCAAACCGACGAACCCACGCATCGGAGTTTCTCCCTCAATTTAGCAATCGATTTCCGGTAAGGCTGTGCGTCAACGCGACGAACTTGCCCGTCGAGAGAACATCCGCTCATCGGGCGTACGGCCCAGGACGATCTCGAACGTGGCGGCCAGCTCGCCGATCTTTGATCCCTTGATCGGCTTGAAGTCGGTCATGAGCAGTTCGCGATCGAACAGGCTGATCCCCCCGAGCACGACACCATCGACATCATTGCCCGGATGGCCGGCGATGTTGATCTGCGACGTCAGCAACTCGCGGCCCCCCTTCTTCACCTTGAAATGGATGTGCGGGGCCGGCCGGCCAGGGTAGGGGACCGGCTTGATCGTGCGGAAGTAATATTCGCCGGTTGAAGCCGTAGTGAACCGGCCGAAACCCTGGAAGTTCTTGTCTTGCTGATCGGCTTTGCTGGCGCTGTCGCCCGTATGGAGATACACCTGATTGGCGTCGCACTGCCAGATCTCGATCGTGGCGTTATGGATCGGGCTGCCCGTCGCATCGAGCACCCGGCCGGTCAGATGCGTGATCTCGCCCACGGCCGGCGAGATGCGGTCGTTGACGATGATCAGGTCATTGTCGGTATCCAGCGGCAATCTGTCTGGATAGAAAGGCCCTTCCGTTCTCGAAGGCGTCAGGGCGAGCTGCTCGGCAAAGAGGCCGCGCGTTGTGAAGAAGGCCGCGCTCGATACGGCGGTGCTGATGAAGGCGCGGCGGCTGGGTCGTGTCAGAGGCACATTCATGGGCAAACTCCTCGCGACTGGGATGTCGTCAGTTAACGACGCACCTGGTTCGGACGTCGATTCACGATTCGGATTGTATCTCCGTCGTGACGGCAGTTCCGTAAAAGTTTGTCAACGCCTCCGTCCGGCACCCGGCAGGGGAAAATCTCTGCATCAAGAGCTTTGTAGCGACTCGACGGCACTTCGAAAGATCCGGAGTCCATCGCCCTCGCCTTCAGTCCCTTTGTCCCGCCGCGTCCAGCGCGGGTGTTGCCAGGAGTCGATAAATCGTTCGGGATGGGGCATCAGGCCGAAGATACGGCCGGTGGGTCGCACACGCCCGCGACGCCGCGGGCCGAGCCGTTGGGATTGGCGGGATATTCCAGTGTCGGGCCGGCCGTCGCAGATCGGTATACGCAGAGGACGATCTGGCCGTTCTGTTCCAGGCGGTCCAGATGGGCGGGCTCGGCCGTCAGGAACTTACCTTCGCCGTGGGCGACGGGCAGCTCGATCGGCTCGGTCAAACGACACGAACGGCGACAGGCCGGGCCGGGGCACCAGCTTCACCCAGCGAGCCTCGAATCGCCCCGAATCGTTGTGGGCCAGCGTCGTCGGGCAGGGGACGGCTCCGCCGGGCAAGAGGCCGCTGCGCACCAAGACCTGGAACCCGTTGCAGATGCCCAGGACCAGCCCGCCTCGGTCGTGAAATCGGCGCAGAGCATCGCCCAGCACGATCCCGAGCCGCGTGGCCAGGATCCGGCCGGCACCCAGGTCGTCGCCATAAGAGAAGCCGCCGGGAATCGTCAGGATCTGAAACCGATCGAGGTCCGCCGGCGACTCGATCAGGCGATTGACGTGCCAGGTTTCCACCGTGGCCCCGGCTCGTTGCCAGGCATACGGCCGTTTCCTCGTCGCAGTTGGTTCCGGGAGCACGGATGACGATCGCACGAGGGCGAGCCATGGTGTCGATTCCTCTGCGGTCTGTCGATCGCCGGTGGCACAAGCCACCACCGATCAATACGGGATCGCCCGGTCCGTACCCGAGACGAATAGTCGGTCTCGGAACGATAGGCGAGGTTGCGCCGCAGCAGCTCCGACTCGTAAACCTGCACCACGAAATCGGCGGCGATCTTGAGCCGCGACGACGTTCCCTTGGTGGGGAAATCGGCCGGCGAGCCGCGGCGAAACTCGGCGACGCCGACGTGCTTGGACCGGCTCTTGACGTAGTTGATGCCGGGAATCCCATCGGCGTCGCCCGAGATCAACAAGGCGATGTCGTAGGTTTCCTGGAGCGCAACCATGTCGACGGCCAGGCTGGTGTCGAGCCCCTTTTCGTTGACCGTATGATGCAGCAAGTCGACCTTCCAGTGCCCCTCCTGGCGGATCTCGACGAAGTCGGTGGCGGCCTGGACGCCGTGATAGAACCGCTTCTTCCGCTCGAGGGCCCGCCGCTTGCTCTCGTACCACTCGCGAGTCTCGCTGAAGCAAAGGTTCCAGGCTTCCTCGATCCGCCGGTCGAGCGGCAGGTCGGGCAGCCGCCGGCTGGCGTCTTCGATGTAGGCGTCGCGCAGCCGCGGGTTCATCTCGAACCGGGTCCGCAGCCGCGCTTCGGCCTTGGGATCGTTCAAGTCCCACTCGTCCATCTTGCCCACGACGTACCAGTAGATTCTCGAATGCTGGGCGGTCGGCCACTGCGCTCCATCGGCGAACGTTCGGCCCCAGTACTGCACGCTCTGCTCGAAAACTTGCCGATAAAACGCCCCATAGTCGTCCACACGCAGATTCAGGTGCTTCAATACGCCATCGAGATTGGATCCGTCGACGAAAGTCACGAAACGAAGCATCGTTGAACCCTCTGAAGCTGTTGTCATCAATTGTACCGCCAATCGTCAAGAACGATCACGAAACCGAACGTTATCATGGTCGATACCTCTTTCAGTGAACAAGTCAACGACCAGCGAAGCGGCCGCTGCCAGGCGGCTTTCAAGTCGGCCACCGTCGCGTCGATCACCACCCGTCCGATCGAGTCCTCGAACGATCAAGCGTGGCGAACCGCGCTCGCCGTCGCCGGTAGCTCGCGGTCACCTGCCGAGCCGGCCGAGCGGCAAACCGCGAGAACAGCTCGCCAGCTCACCCAGACACTCGGGAGCCACTTCGAGCAGGAACCGAGTCGGTGATTCCGAGAAGAGCAGGACGAGATCGCTGGCCGCGTCGTCGTCGCGCGGGACGGCCGGAGCGACACGTCGGCGCCCAGGCCGCCGGCGAACGCCATTTCGGCCAGCGCCACGGCCAGCCCGCCTTCGCTCAGGTCGTGGCAGCTTCGGACCAGGCCGCGCGCGATCGCCGCGTGCAGGGCGGCGAACAAGCGTCGGCCCAGCGCGGGATCGACCCGGGGCACGCGGCCAGCGCCCGGCTGGTGATCGTGCGGCCCAGATCGAGCCCCCCAGCTCGAGCCGGGTCATTCCCAGGAGCAGAAGCAGGTTGCCCGGTTCCTTGAAATCCATCGTCACGCACCGGCGGACGTCGGGCACCTGGCCGATGGCACTGATCAAGAGCGTGGGCGGGATCGCCAGGCTCTGGCCTTCGTGCGTGTATTCGTTGTTCAGACTGTCCTTGCCCGAGATGAACGGCGTGCCGTAGGCCAGGGCCACGTCGCGGCACGCCTCCGCCGCCAGCACCAGCGAGCCCAGCGTCTCGGGCCGCTCGGTGTTGCCCCAGCAGAAATTGTCGAGCAGCGCGATCCGCTCGGGATCGGCCCCGACGGCCACGCAGTTGCGAATCGCCTCGTCGATGACGCAGGCCGCCATCGCGTAGGGGTCGATCTTGCCGTAGCGCGGATTGATGCCGCAGCCGACGGCCAGGCCGCGGGTCGAGCCCGCGCACCGGCACGATCACCGCCGCGTCGCCGGGCCCGTCGTCGTTGATGCCCACCAGCGGCTTGATCACCGTCCGGCCCTGGACCTCATGGTCATACTGGCGGATGATCCATTCCTTGCTGCACACGTCCCAGTGCGAGAGCAAGGCGACCAGGTCGGCTGTGAAATCGCGGCGAGCGGGCAATCGCACCGGCCGTTGCTCGGGCGGCGTCCAGGTCGCCTCGCGGACGACCGCCGGCCGGCCTTCGTGCAGAAAGTCCATCGACAGGTCGGCGACCAGCTCGCCGTGGTAACGCAGCGTGAGCCGCCCCGAGTCGACGAACTCGCCCAGGTCGGTCGCCTCGACCCCTTCGCTGTCGCATAGTTCCTTGAGTGCCGGCCATTTCTCGGGCGGCACGGCCAGCACCATCCGCTCCTGGGCCTCGGAGATCCAGATCTCGGTATAAGAAAGTCCCTGGTACTTGAGCGGAGCGCTGATCGAGATCGACCGCGGCGCCGAGCTCGGCCCCCATCTCGCCGACCGCCGAGCTGAAGCCGCCGGCGCCGCAATCGGTGATCGCGTGAAAGAGCTGCCGATCGCGGGCCTGGAGGATCACGTCGAGCACCATCTTCTCGGTGATCGCGTTGCCGATCTGGACCGCGCCGCCGGAGACGGCTTCGCTCTCGCGCCGTCAGCTCGACCGAGCTGAAGGTGGCGCCGTGGATGCCGTCGCGGCCGGTGCGGCCGCCGATCGCGACGATCAGGTCGCCCGGCACGACTCGCTTTTCCGACATTCCGCGCGGCAACACGCCCACGGTCCCGCAGAAGACAAGGGGATTGGCCAGGTAGCCCGGGTCGACGGCCAGGGCGCCGTTGACCGTGGGAATGCCCATGCGGTTGCCGTAATCGCGCACGCCGGCGACGACCCCCTTGAGCACGCGCTTGGGATGAAGCACGCCGGCGGGCACCTGCTCCGGCGGCAGATCGGGCGGCGCCACGCAGAAGACGTCGGTGTTGCAGATCGGCTTGGCCCCCAGCCCGGTCCCGAGCGCATCGCGGATCACGCCGCCCAGGCCGGTGTTGGCGCCGCCGTAGGGATCGATGGCCGAGGGATGGTTGTGCGTCTCGACCTTGAAGCAGACGTCGTGCTCGTCGTCGAACCGGACGACGCCGGCGTTGTCGCTGAAGACGCTCACCAGCCAGTCGCAGCCCAGCTCGTGGGTCGCGCGAAAGATCGTCTGCTTGAGCAAGTTGTCAATCGTTCGCCCTTCGAAACGAAATGCGGCCCCGCAACGTCTTGTGCGAGCAGTGCTCGCTCCAGGTCTGGGCCAGCGTCTCGAGCTCGCAGTCGGTCGGGTCGCGCCGAGCTCGGCGAAATGGTCGCTGGATCGTCTTCATCTCGGCGAGGCCGAGCGCGAGCTGGCCCGATCGGCTCAGATCGCACGAGCTGCCTGGTCGTTCAGATCGCGCGGAGCGGAACTTCGATCGCGCTGGAATCGATAGGGCTGCCCTGGCCGAGCTGTTCGAACGGCAGCGTGCCGTCACGGCCAGCTCGACCGCGTCGTTGGCCAGCACGCGCGAGATCAAGCGCGGCAAGCTCTCGGCCGGCCCTTCGATCCGGTACGTCCGGATCGTGCGGACGTTGGAGACCGCGTAATCGAGATCGCGCAACAGCGCCAGTGCGCTTTCCGCCTCGGGGTCGGTGACGCCGGGCTTGGGCATGACATGCACGACCGTGCCGGGACCTCCCCAGCCGGCGCGGCGCGGGTCGAATCGTGTGGATCTCGACGACCGGATCCACGAGCACAGCTCGCGCGCCGCCCGGTCGAGCTCGGCCTCGGGAATCTCGCCCTTCGATCAAGAAACCCGCGGCTGGCGCGAATCGACCAGGGACCGGCGAGGCCTGACTCGACGGCCTCGAGAGCAAGCCGGTCGCCGAGCCGATCCGCATGGCCGGGGGCGGGTTCGATCTGGATGTGCCAAAGCATAGATGTTAACTGTATTATTCACATGTTGAATAGTGAACGTTAGTTTTCGATCAAAACCAAGACGAGTCGGATCAGGTCGTTGCAGGTCGCCGGATCCGCCGTCGGTTCCGGTGTGGTGAGCTGGGCGTCGAAGAGGTCGCGTCGTTCCTTGGCCTGATCCCACCACGGCGGATGGCCTCTTCATCGTCGGTCATCAGGGCGTACTTGAAGGCGTCGAGGCATTCTTGCACAGTACCAAGTGCTTTGAGCAAGAGGCCCGCGGTTGTCGCGAAAAATCGCCGTCCAGAGTCCGGTGTCGGCGGCGGCGACGCGCGTGCCGTCGCGGTAGGCGCCGGCGGCCAGCGGCAGCCAGTCGGCGGGAACCGACGAGGCCAGCGCGGCCGCCACTGCGTGCGGCAAATGGCTGGTGTATGCGAGGACCTCGTCGTGCTCGGCGGGTGACATTTCGAGGACGCGGCAGCCGAGCGACGACCAGAAGGCATGCGCGCCGCCGGCTGCGGTCGGGCCGAGTTCGGGCGGTGGGCGTCAGCACGCAGACGCGGTCGTCGAACAAGTCGGCGCGGGCATGATGCGACGCCTCGCCGCTCCGAGCCGGCGAGCGGGTGAGCGCCCACGAAGACCGCCGCCGACCGCGGGTGCCGCTCGACGGCCTCGACGATCTGCCGCTTCGAGCTGCCCGCGTCGGTCACCAGCACGTGCCCCGGGGCCGCTTCAGCCACGCGCCGCACGTCGTCGGCGATCCGGCTAACCGGCGTGCAGACGACCACGACCTCGGCGTCGGCCACGCCGGCCTCGAAGATCGGTCGTGCCGCGATCGATCGCGCCGAGCCGTACGGCCAGTCGAGTGCGGCCTGGTCGCGCCCGACGCCGATCACCTCAGATGCGAGCCCGCGACTCTCGAAGCGCCAGCCCGATCGACCCGCCGATCAAGCCGACGCCGACAATCGCCACCGTTCCCAGACGCTCCAAGGCACGACCCTCTCGACCCACGACCAAGACGAGCGGTAGCAGGCCTACCGCTGTGCCTTCACTATATCTTAACGCGAATCCGTCGGCGATGCCACCGAGTGTTCGCTTGAAATCGCATGGCGACCGTTAAGCACTGTCGGGTGCGTCAAGCTGGAAATAGATCGAATAGCTGCTCGCGTGCGGTCCGAACCACGACGCCTATGACGATGACGGCGAGGCGAACGGCCGGAGCGCTCGGCCATGGCCTGGGCCGATTTCCAGCGGTCGCGCGGCTGTTTTTGCAGGGCCTTGAGCAAGACGCGTTCCAGTCCCTCCGGAGCGTCGGGCCGAAAGGCGCGCAGCGGGACGGGGGGATGCTGGAGGATCATCTCGTATGAGCCCGGCTCGTGCGGGTCGAAGCCCAGGTAGGGGTACTTGTTCGTCAGCAGGAAAAACAGCGTCGCGGCGGCGCAATAGATGTCGGCGGGCTCGCGGACATCGCTGAACTCGCGGATGTGATCGGGCGAGATGAAGCCGATCGATCCGCCGATGTCGCCCTGGCGAGTGAGGGTGTGCAAGCCGTCTGGTCTCGGCGAAGCTCTTGGCCAGCCCGAAATCGGTCAGCTTCACGCGCGGCCGGTGGACCGGCCCCATCACCAGCAGGTTGGACGGTTTGACGTCGCGGTGCACGTATCCCTTCGAATGCGCGTATTCGAGCGCCGACAGCAGGTGACGGCCGATCTGGGCGCCGCTGGCGATCGGCAGCGGCTTTTCGAGCCCCTTGATCCAGTCGAGTGCGTTCTTGCCGTCGACGTACTCCATGACCAGTTGAAACTGCGAATCGATCTCGTAAGATCTCGTAGAAGGCGACGATGCTGGGATGGCACTGGCCGCTGGGCATCAAGCAGATCTCGCAGGACCTCGATTTCGCGCCGGAAATAGCTGCTGGCCTTCTCGCCGACCGCGTTGTTGGCGCTGATCATCTTGATGGCGACCGGCCGGCCTGCGCGAGAGCTGCCGGGCGCGAAAGACCTCGCCCATGCCCCCGCCGCCGATCCATTCCTCGATCAGGTAGTCGGGATGGGTCCTGGGAAACTTGAGCCGGCGGGCTTGGCAGTCGTCGCAGAGCCAGACGTCGGCCTTGTCCGGTGCTGAGACAGGACCTCGATCTCGAGTCGCGACGGGATCGCACCGATGGGTATCCGCCCGCCACAGCCCGCACAGGTGGCGAAGTTGAGGGCCTCCTGCGAATCTTCGATGAACTGGACCAGAAACGCGCTGTCGCCCGCCGTGATGACGTCTCCCTCGCGCAACAGCACCCGTCCGACGCGCAGGCCGTTGACCTTGGTCCCGTTGGTGCTGCCCAGATCGATCAGATGGCAGAGCGGAGGCTCGTTGTCGATCTGGAAATGTTCTCGCGAGAGCGCCTGGTCGTAGACCATCGGGAAGTGGACACGCGACGACCGCCCGACCGTGAACGTATCGCGCGGCTCGACGCAGAATTCCTGTCCCGTATGCGGGCCTGACGTAACTCGAAGGACGATCCCCATCGAACACTTCCCTCAGCCGGTCTGATGGGCGCTATCCACTCTTTTTACAGAGATCCGCTCAATAATTAAACCCGCTTCGGACGCGAACTTGGCATCGCGCGACGCACTCATGCTTTGCTTCGGCATGTGCTCCCGCGTCGACGCCGCTGGTGCAAGTGCGATCTCCTTCAATCTGCGCAAGTCGACCTTGCCCGTGGACGTGATGGGGATCTCCTCGACGTGAATGAAGTCGCGCGGCGACGGAATCCAGACCTTGGGCAACGGTCCGGCCGTGAGCCGCTGCTGGACCTCGGCCGGAGACATTCCCAGGTCGGTGTAAAGCACGCACAGCCGCTCGCCGTGCTTGGGATCGGGCACGCCGGTCACGGCCACGTGATTTTCGTCGACGCCGGTCGCCTCCATGATCGCCGACTCGATCGCGAGGTGCGGGACCATCTCACCGGCGATCTTCGAGAACCGGCTGATGCGGTCGGTGATCTTGAGGAACCCGTCGGGATCGACGTAACCGATATCGCCCGTGAAATACCAGCCCTCCTTGAGCACCTGGGCGGTGGCCTCGGGACGATTGAGATAGCCGACCATGACCTGCGGCCCCTTGACCGCGATCATTCCTTCGGTGCCCGACGGGCAGGTCGGCCCCCGTTTCGGGATCGATCGTCTTGATCGCGGTGCCCGGAAGCGGCAGTCCGACGGTCCCCAGCCGGTTGCCGTGGATCTTGCGGCCGTCGGGCAGCTCGACCTCGCGGGGTACGTTCACCGCCACGACCGGCGACAGCTCGGTGCAGCCGTATCCCTCCATCGGCTCGATGCCCAGCGCGGCCTGGATGTCGCGGGCCAGCTCGGGCTTGAGCTTTTCGGCCCCCACGATCCAGTGCGTGATCGTCTTGAACTGGCGCGGTTCGCAGCTCTTCAAGTACAACCGCGTGAACGACGGCGTGCCCGTCAAGAGCGTCACCTTGTGCTCGCTCGCAGAGCTTGCCGATCGTCCGGGCATCGAGCGGATTGAAGTGATAGACCACCTTCTTGTTCAGGCAAATGGCCGTCCAGATCGTGATGGTGAAGCCGAACGAATGGAAAAACGGCAGGACCCCCAGGAGTACCTCCTCGGGCTTCAGGCGAACCTGCTCCTCGACCTGATGGACGTTGGAGAGGACGTTGCGATGCGACAGCACGACCCCCTTGGGATCGCCGGTCGATCCCGAGGTGAAGATCACGGTCGCCGTTGCGTCCAGTTGGTCGTGATGCAAGCCCGGGAACAAAAGCTCCCAAGAGCCCGCATCGGCACCAGCTTGGCGACGGCCGCGGCCCAGAGCTTGTCGGCCAGCGTCACCTGCTTGCGGATGTCCTCGAGCAGAATCAATTTGCCCCTTGGGGATGATCTTGAATCGATCGAGCACCTTGGCCGAGGTCAAGACGTGCGTGATCCCGCACTGGTCGATCGAGGCATCCACCAGACCCTGGCTGGCCGAATAGTTGAGGTTGACCGGGATCTTTGCCCCAGAGCGTCACGGCCAGATTGGCCACGGCGGCCGGGACGGTCGGAGGGACCAGCAGACCGACGTGTTTCGCCGGCCCCCAATTTCGAGCCAGGACGCGGCCCAGGGCCAGGGCGCTGATGAGCGTCTTGCCATAAGTCAAGGTCGCCCCCGTGCTGTCGGCCATGGCCTCGCTGGACCAGCGGCCCTGGCCTGATCACGAAAGCCCTGGGAAGCGAACGCCACTCTGCCGGCAGCGGCGATAAGGCTCGCAACGGCGCATACGGGCCATTCGCTCGATTCGAGACCAACTCAGGGGTCTCCCCTGGGGATCCCATCAAATTTCAACTCCTCAAAACGAGCCCTTCCGGGGGGAAGGGCTCCGCGCTCGAAGTCGTCGACGACCTTGGGATTGCCGCGCCCCAAGCCACCAGCCGATTGGGTTGGCAGGCATGCTCAAGATCCCACGACCTTCATTTCGATCGGGTCCCAGCCGATCTCGCGCTTGCGTCGATAACTCTCGTTGCACAAAAGCGCCGGCGCTGCCGCACGGTAGCCGAATGTCGCGTCCTCATATACGGGCTTGTGATCGCGGACCGACGTAAAGAAGTTCACCATGTGGTCGAAGCGCTCGTCATAGCCCTTGGGAACGACATACTTCTCGGTCTGCTTGACAGCTCTTTTTGCCGACGGGCTGGGATGTTCGGCCAAAAGTTTGTCGGCGAATGCCTTCTGCTGGGCATTCGAGAATGTCGTGACCGAGTTGTACCCCTTGAGAATCTGATCAGGCGTCGCATGCTCGATCCCCATGCGAGTGAAATTGAGCTCTTTAAAGCTCACGTCGATGACGCCATCGGTGCCGACAAAGCGGAACGCGGTTCCGGGACCTCCGCCGTCTTCAAAATCGGTGCAAAGCGAGAGGGTGAATCCGCCGTGGGCATCGGTCTCGGGATAGTCAAGCAGGCCCATGATGATGTCGTAGACTTCGCGGCCATCTTCCCAGTAGGCCTGCCACCCATCGCATCGACCCGCGTTGGCCCGATCGCGCCAGTCGCATGATGGATGCCGGTCAACAGGTGGATGAACAGATCTCCGGCCACAGCCGTGCCATAATCCCAGTAGTTCCGCCATCGGAAGAACCGAATCGGATCGAACGGCCGCTTGGGTGCATCGCCCAGAAATCGGTCCCAGTCAATCGTCTCGGTCGATGCGTCTAGCGGAATCGAGTATTGCCAGGCGCCGGTGTCGGAATTGCGATTATACCGCGCTTCGATCGCGTGGAGCTTGCCGATGGCGCCGGTGCGGATCAGGTCCTTGACCTTGTCGTAAAGAACCGAGCTGGCAAACTGGCTGCCGACTTGAAAGACGGCGTTCGTTTCCTTCTGGACAGCAATTACGCCCGGTCCCTCCTCGACACCGCGGACCATCGGTTTCTCGCAGTAAACCGCCTTTCCCGCTTTCATCGCGTCGATCGACATCCGGGCATGCCAGTGATCGGGAACACAAATAAGAACGGCATCGATGTCCTTGCGGGCCAGAATCTCGCGATAGTCGACATAGGTCTGCACGTTGTTGCCGAACTCTTCCTTGGCGTGCATCCGCCGACCTTCGTAGACGTCGGCGACAGCCACCAGTTCGACGCCGGGCACCTTGAGGCGCACAGGCCGTGTCGATGAAGCCGATGATACCCGTGCCGATCGTGGCGATCCGGATGCGGTCGTTGGGGCCGGACGGCTTGGGTGGCTCGACCGTCGGCTTGAGCTCTTGAACGCCGTCCGCTAGTGCCGTGGTGGTAAGAGTCGACGCAGCGGAGGCCGCCGCCGCCATTTTGAGGAATGAACGGCGCGAATCATGGCGAGGATCGAGCATGAAACCCTCCAAGTTGTTATCAAGTTTCGTAGGTCATCGCACCATAGCGCGGGTGCGTCGCGCGATGATATGCACGATAGCATACACAGCCGCGGGCAAGAAGGAACAAGTCACTTCGACTTCGACGCCGCCCCACGGAAGCCGGCATTCTGCGACTGGCCTGAGACTAAATCAACACAGATGTCTGAACAATTACGGAGTACTTGCACTGCGCGCGTTAGGCCCGAAAATCGCCGACGTGGTCGTGTCGGTTCCGCGGATCTTCGTGATCAGAACTGGGAGGGCGTTTCATGGTTCGCCGCGTGCTTCAGCTCGGCGTTGGGGTTGTCTTAATCGCTCACGCCACGGTCGCATTCGCCGTGACACAAATTGAACGATCCCCTATGCCGCTGCCGCTTCGAGTCGAGAAATCGAAACTCGTGAATAGCCGCCACGAATTGGTCCGTCTCCGCGGCGTGAACGCTGCTTCCCTCGAATGGGTGAGCGACGGCGAGGGGCACATCTTCGACACGGTGAAGACCGCCATCAAGGACTGGCGTGTGAATGTGATTCGCTTGCCACTGGCGCAGGATCGCTGGTTCGGCAAGGCTCCAGAGCAAAAGGACGAAGGCAAGGCTTATCGCGAGTTGGTGGAAAAGATCGTGGACTACTGCGCCCAGGAGCGCTGCTATATCATCCTCGACCTGCACTGGTCGGACGCTGGCGAATGGGGGAAACAGATCGGTCAGCACGTGATGCCCGATCAAAACAGCCTTGAGTTCTGGAAGAGCTGCGCGAGCACTTACAAAAACCATCCCGCTGTGATTTTCGACCTGTACAACGAGCCGCACGACGTGAGCTGGGACATCTGGCTGAACGGCGGCCAGGTCGCGGAGAAAGCATTCGGTCGCAACCCCGCAAAGTCATTTCAGGCCGTTGGAATGCAGGCGACACTCGACGCAGTACGTGCGACGGGCGCGAAAAATCTGATTGTCGTCGGCGGACTCGATTGGGCGTACGACATGAAGGGCTTCCTTGCCGGCAAACAAATCGCGGATCCGATGGGCAACGGCGTGATCTTCGCCAATCATGCGTATCCATTCAAGGGTGACACAGTCGAGCGCCGGATCTCCAAGATGGAGGAGGCATCGAAGTTGATCCCGATCATTGTCGGCGAATTCGGCGCGGATTCGAGAGGTTCGGCGCGGACGAAAGGCCAGACGGACGAAGAGTGGGTGCGCCGAGTGCTGCAAGCCCTGGAAGGCCACAAGTGGAGCTGGATCGCCTGGGACCTGCATCCCGCGGCGGGTCCGCGCCTGATCTCCGACTGGAAATACACCCCGACCCCATACTTCGGAGCGTGGGTCAAGAGGACACTTGATGGCACTTTGTCAAGCAACGCGCCCCCAGCCAGCGCTGCGGCACTCGGCATCTTTGAAAATCACGGAGACGTTGGGACCGTCTCCCAGCCGGGTTCGATCGCATTCGACGATAGCACACATAGTTACACCGTCAGCGGTAGCGGCGAAAACATGTGGTCCACCCGCGACGCGTTTCATTATGTATGGAAAAAGGCTTCAGGGGATCTTGAGATCGCCGCCGACATCGCGTTTAAGGGCGCCGGCAAAGAGGCTCATCGTAAAGCCTGCCTGATTATCCGTCAAAGCCTCGACCCTGACTCGGCGTACGTCGACGCTGCCCTCCACGGCGACGGCCTGACATCGCTGCAGTTTCGCGAGGCAAAGGGGACCGCTACACACGAGGTGCAAGCAAACGTTACCGCGCCCCGTCGGCTACGTATCGAGAAGATGGGAAAGTATGTGCGGATGTATTTGGGAACTGAAGGTAAGGAACCGAGCTTTTCGGGAGCAGCCGTCCGCATGACATTGGAAGATCCGTTCTACGTCGGACTGGGCGTCTGTGCTCACACCAACGACGCGATCGAGACAGCCGTTTTTTCCCGCGTGGAACTTGGCGCACCTAAGACTGTCTCAACCAGTTCGCCAACCTTGTACAGTGCGCTCGAAACCCAAACAATCGCTTCGACGGATCGCCGCGTCGTTCACGTCACGCCCACCAGAATCGAAGCACCGAACTGGCTTCGCGACGGTGCCTCCCTCATCTATAACAGCGACGGGCGGATCTGGCGCGTGCCGGCAACGGGAGGCATACCGCAGGCCATTGACACCGGCTTTGCCGTTCGTTGTAACAACGATCACGGCGTTTCACCGGATGGCAACCTGCTCGCGATCAGCGACCAGTCGCAGGGGCGCCGGCAATCCTTGATTTACACTCTGCCCATCACCGGTGGCACACCTCGGCTCGTCACTGAAACGGGTCCATCGTACTGGCACGGCTGGTCGCCCGACGGCAAGACACTCGCTTTCTGCGGCGAGCGCGGCGGCGAGTTTGACATCTACACGATTCCCGTCACTGGCGGCCAAGAGCAGCGGTTGACCAGGGCCCCAGGTCTCGACGACGGTCCCGAGTACTCCCCGGAGGGAGGAACGATTTACTTTAATTCCGTGCGGACCGGAACGATGCAAATCTGGCGGATGAAAGCCGACGGCAGCGATCAGGAGCCGGTCACCGCCGACGAATTCAACAACTGGTTCCCGCATCTTTCACCCGACGGCCGGCGGATGGTGTTTTTGTCGTACGAGAAAGATGTCACGGGCCACCCGCAAAACAAGGACGTCACCTTGCGCATCATGACGCTTGCTACCAAAAAGATCGACGTGCTCGGTCGGTTTTTTGGCGGCCAGGGGACCGTCAATGTCCCTTGCTGGTCTCCTGACGGTCGGAAGATTGCCTTTGTGACCTACCAGTTGGTGCCGGGTGCCGCTACTAGATGACACCGACAGGTGAATCAACCTCGCCGATGCGGGGGTTGCCCGCGCTCATCCTGCGCCTTCTTCTCCAGATGCCCTTGCGTCAATTACAATATTTATCGGCCCGGCGGCGGTCGGTCTATGCGACACCGGTGCTCGGGGTTACGCCGGTGCCCAATCGCGTGCGCCATGGGCTGGGAGTTTTCCGATGGCCCGACGCGACGACTCGTGCCGCGATTTGCTGTTCGGCCTGCTCGCGCTACAGAATGGGATGGTCACGCGCGACCAGCTTGTCGCCGCCTTTGCCGTCTGGACCCTCACCGGCGGCAAACCGATGGCGGACCTGCTCGTCGAGCAGGCGGCACTCACTCCGGCCCGACGCGGCCTGCTCGACGCTCTGGTCGCCGACCACTTGTTGTCCCATGGCGGCGACCCCGAAAAGAGCCTCGCGGCACTCGAAATCGGCTTGACTCTGCGCGAAAGCCTGGCCGGCATCGACGATCCCGATATCGAGGCCACGCTCGCTTACGTTGGGTCTGGCTCGACTGAGTTGGGTGGTGGCGACGAACGGACAGCGACATATGCCGTCGGCCCATCGACAAGCGATGGCGAGCGGTTCCGCGTACTTCGGCCCCACGCCAACGGGGGCCTGGGCGCAGTCTTTATTGCGATGGACACCGAACTGAACCGCGAGGTCGCTCTTAAGCAGATCCTCGATTCGCATGCCGACGACCCGGTCAGCCGTCAGCGGTTCCTGCTGGAAGCCGAGGTCACAGGGGGCCTGGAGCATCCCGGAATCGTGCCGGTTTATGGCATGGGCACGTACGCCGGTGGACGCCCCTACTACGCGATGCGGTTTATCAGGGGTGACAGCCTCAAGAAGGCGATCGAAAAGTTTCATGCCGACGCGTCGCTAAAGAACGATGCCGGTCGCCGGTCGCTCGAACTGCGGAAGCTGTTGCACCGCTTCACCGACGTTTGCGACGCCATCGAATACGCCCATTCGCGCGGGATTTTGCACCGGGACATCAAGCCCAGCAATGTAATTTTGGGTAAGCACGGCGAAACGCTGGTCGTCGATTGGGGTCTGGCCAAGTCGCTCGACCTGCCCGAACCGGATCTGGATAAGACCGAGCAGCCACTGGTGCCCAGTTCCGGCAGCGGGTCGGCGGAGACGGTCCGCGGTAGCGCCCTGGGAACGCCGGCGTACATGAGCCCCGAGCAGGCCGGGGGAAAACTTGAACACGTGGGTCCGCGCAGCGACGTCTACAGTCTGGGGGCAACGCTCTACTGCGTCTTGACCGGCAAACCGCCTTATGGAGGAGACGTCGCCGACATGATCATCGCCGTGCAGCGGGGCGAATTCCCACGTCCCTCCAAGCTCGACCCCTCCGTCGACCCGGCGCTCGAGGCCGTTTGCTTGAAGGCGATGGCAACTCGTCCGATAGACCGCTACGCATCGCCCCGCGCCTTGGCAGACGACATCGAGCGGTGGACGGCCGACGAGCCGGTGAGCGCCTGGCGTGAGCCGCTTTCCCGGCGGGCGCGGCGGTGGGCGCAGCGGAACCGGACGGCCGTCTCGGGGGCGGCGGCGACATTAGCCGCAGGGATGATCGGGCTGGCCGCCGTTGCAGGCATACAGGCCCGGGTCAGCGCTCAGCTCGCCAGAGCGTACGACGCCAGCCGAAGCGCGCTGGCCGACACGCGGACGGCCCAGAGGCAGACCAAGGCGGCCCTTGAGGAATCGCAGCGCAACCTCTACTTCGCCTCCTTTGGCCTGGCCGAGCGTGAGTGGGCCGGCCACCACATCGCCGGCAGCGAGCAATTCCTCGCCCAGTGCCCGTCCCGTCTGCGCCGTTGGGAGTGGCACCACCTCGACGCGCTTTGTCGGACGGGTGAAGGGGGACTGGTCGGCCACGATGGGGCGGTATACGCCTTAGCGTTCAGCCCCGATGGGCGGGCCCTTGCGAGCGCCGGCTCGGACGGCGTTGTCTGCGTCTGGGACGTGAGCCAGCGGCGCATCAAGTTCCGCCTCACTGAGCATAAAGCGACCGTGACGTCGCTCGCTTTCAGCCGCGACGGCCGACGACTTGCCTCGGGCAGCCTCGACGGGACCGTCCGGCTGTGGGACGCCACCGACGGGCGGAAACTACGCGAGCTTTCCGAAAACATTGGCGAGGTTTTCAGTCTCGCCTTTCATCCGCTTCGGGCGGAGCTGGCGATTGGCACCGGGAAGTCGCGTCAACCAACGGAGCCCGGTGAGATTCGCATCTGGAACGTCGAAAAGGGCCCGTCACTGCGCTCACTGTCTGGACATCACGGTGCGGTCAACTGCGTCGTTTACAGCCCCGACGGTCAACTATTGGCGTCCGCCAGCGAAGATCAAACGATCGTTCTACGGCGCGATGCCGACGGTCAGCCGCAACACACGCTCAAACTGGCGCCGGCTGGCGCATCGGCGCCAACGGCGAATCGCGTGCTCCAGTTCCGTGACGTCAAAACCGGCCGGGATTGGCGGCTTGTACAGCACGTCCGCAGTGCACGGCGAATCGGTTTCAGCGGCGACGGCACCCGGCTAACGGCCGCTGTCGCCGACGGAACCGTGCGCATGTGGGAGGTGCCCTCAGGCAAGGAAGGGCTCTCTCTTGCCGCGCATGAGGGGGTAGTCCACGCGATCGCAATCAGCCCATCCGGCAAGGTGGTTGCCTCCGCTGGGATGGACCGGGTTGTCAAGCTATGGAGCGTTGCGACCGGCAGCGAGTTGAGTAGCTATTTGGGGCATCGCAACGAAGTCAATGAGCTTGCCTATAGCCCGGACGGCCAGTGGTTGGCCTCAGGCGATGACGACGGCTCGATCAAGCTCTGGCGTCCTGACCAACGGCAGGAAACCTACCTGTTCACTCACCTAAGCGCGGCGGTTTTTGGCGTAGCCTTCAGCCCCGACGGCAAAACGCTCGCGGCCGGCACTGCAGACCTGTTTCAGCCTCGGAAGGCGGGCGAAATCAAGCTCTGGGACGTGGCTAGCCGCGCGGAAATACGGTCGCTAAAAGGCCACAACGGCGGGATCGGCAGCGTGGCCTACAGCCCTGGTGGAGACCGAATCGCTTCCGCGAGCGCTGACGGCACGGTCCGGATATGGGACGTCGCGAGCGGGGCGGAATTGCGCGCCTGCGCGGTCACAAGGGCGTGGTGTTCCGCGCCGTCTGGAGTCCCGATGGGCGGTGGATCGCTTCATGCAGTGGCGAATTACTCGTTCCTGGCGCACCCGGCGAGATCAAGTTGTGGGACGCAGAAACTGGTGCAGAAAAGTACTCCCTGCGCGATCACCAGGCGGCTGTCGGTTCGTTGGCCTTTAGCCCAGACGGACAATGGCTGGCCTCAGGCAGCGGCGATAAAACTGTAAAGATCCGGGACGCGGCCACCGGCCAGGCAGTACGTACGCTAGCCGGGCTCGGACAAGGGGTGTTCGTTTTGGCCTACAGCCCGGACGGAAAGCGGATCGCCGTGGGCTGCGGCACCGTGTTGCAGCCCGCCCAACCCAGCGACGTGATTATCTGGAACGCGCAGTCCGGTGAGTTGGTGCACACGCTACGGGCCCATGCTCAGCAGGTCTCCGGAGTCGCCTATAGCCCCGACGGTGCGCGGCTGGTTACCACCAGCCGGGACGGCACTGTGCGTCTATGGGACGTTGAAACGGGCCAACAGGTCTGCACTTTGAAGCCCGGCAGCCAGTACGTCGACTGTGTCGCCTTCAGCCCGGACGGCCAGCGGATCGCGACCGGTAACTGGAACGCAACGGTTAACATGTGGGAGGCGCCTGGCGCCCCAGTCGGCCAAGATCAAGTCGGCCCGCTGGTCCCTGCACCTTGACAACGACGCCGAACATCATCGTTCGTTCCGTTTCTAACTCCATAGCTCATATCGATCGATCAACAGTCAGCGCACGACGTGTACGGAGTATTGAGCTGCGTGATGGGGTGGCGCGGGATAACAAACCCGAGGAAGAGGTTTGCGAACGTAGTCATCCGGTCCGCACGGAAAGGGGAAGCAATTCGGGTTCCACCAATGAAATAAGCCGCCGCCGTAAGGATTCCAGCCTCCGACCGGTGCGCAGCGACATCGAATTTGCGGCGGCTGGGGCGCGAATTGCAGGGTTCTCCGCCGCGCGACGATTGGCCTATTGCCAACGTAATTGTCGAACACATGATCCCCGCAACAACGCTTCTCATCGAATTGCTCCGATTATTTGTAATGAATCGGGCCACCTCGCAGCGCACGCGAACGGCAAACTCTATTTCGTCTATCGATTGGAGAGCGCCACTGGCAGCGACGCGGCTGGAGCGGCGGGCATTGCCGTCGAGCCATTCCCGACCTGCGCCGTTATGGGCGTGGCACGACCAGCCACGGCCGCGGACGCCACGGCCCCCGGCCTAGAAGGAGGTGGGGGGGGCGCGAGTGCAGCAGGAGGAGACGCGTCACCAGTTGGCGGAAGCGGTGCCGTCGTTGAGGCCGACACCACGGAGGAATCGCGCTGCATTCGAATTTCCCAGCCTCCGCCCAGGGCTCTGTACACGCTGACCAAGTTGAGAGCGATGTTGCCTGCGGCAATCGCAAGTTGATCTTGCTGCTGAACCTGGGTCGTTTCCAGATTAAAAACTCGGTTGAAATCGATAATGCCGGTGCGGTACTGCTGCACCCCGAGTTGCGTGGCCGCCGTGGCGGCCTTGACACTGCGGTCAAGGTCGTCGGTCTGTTCCCTAGACCTCAAGAAGCCCCGGAGCGGGGTTTGGACTTCCCGGCCGGCCGTCAGGACCGTGTTCTGGTAAGTCGCAATTAGCTCCTGCGTCTTGGCCTCTTGCAGGCGCACATTGTTCTTGATCCGTCCGTAATTCAAGATGTTCCAACTGAAGCTGGGAAAGACGGCTCCGACGAAGCTCTTTGTCTCGAAAAACTTGGAAAAGTCCGTCGCATCCCAACCGAGTAATCCGTTGATCGCGAAAGTGGGGTACAGGGCCGCCTCTGCCACTCCGATCTGAGCGCTCTGGGCAGCCACCTGCCGCTCGGCGCTGCGGACGTCGGGACGCCGTCGAAGTAAGTCCGCCGGAATGCCCGTGGCAACCCAGGCCGGCGTGGTCGGCATCGGATTGCTTCCCAGTTCGGGTCCCGTGCCCAGATCTGGCTCTAGGTCGCGTGGCGGCACTCCGAGCAGCGTGCAGAGCGTGTCGTTCGCCTGCCCGAGCGTGATCTGCAGCGACGGGATTGTGGAGCGAGTCTGCTCCAGGACAGTTCTCGCCTGCTCCACGTCAAGCCTGGAAGTGGTACCTACCCGGAATTTCTCCGCGGCCAGCGCCAGGATCCCCTCCTGGATTCGGACGTTGTCCCGCGCGATCTTGATGCGCTGCTGGGCAACCCGATATTGCACGTAGTTCGTCGCCACATCCGCCAGCAGGGTCACCATTGCGGCATCGTAGTTTTCCACCGAGGCGTCCAGGCTGGCATTGTTCGATTCGATGTTCCTGCGGATGCGGCCCCACAGGTCGAGCTCCCAGCTCAGGTTGAAGCCGTCGAACCAGTTGTTGAACGCGAGCGCCTTGGTACCGCCTGGGAGCAACGTGGAAATCCGGCCGATCACGGGCATGTTGGAGTTAAGATTGACCCGGCTGTACGACGCGGTCGCCTGCTGTGTTTGGGGGAACATGTTGGCCACGGCGATCGCCTGGCCGGCCCGGGCCTCAAGCACCCGTGCGCCCGCAATCCGCAGGGTCGGGTTCTGCTCGTAAGCTGTAACAATCAGCGAGTCGAGCGCGGGATCTCCAAAGACTCGCCACCACTCTTGTACATGCTGGCGCTGCACGCTCGAATCATCGGCCTGGATCCAGTCCTCAGCCACAGGTGCCGCCGGCTTGCCGTAGTTGGGCCCGACCTTGAAGCCATTGCGAATCCACTGCCCGGGCGTGGTCATGATGCATCCGGCATTGAACAAGACCGCGACTACGAGGACCGACAGCTCAGGCCATCGCCAATGACTGGTTCGAGGAACTCGACGAGCATCAAGCCCGCGTGTGAGTCGCGAATTCATCCGTTATTTCCATAGTGTTCTTTCGTTCACTTCTGAACACGCGAGACCATCTCCCTCGGCAAATCGAGAACGATCCGCACAAACGGAAATATCGACCGAAGCTGAGCG
Source organism: uncultured Isosphaeraceae bacterium (assembly GCA_963850935.1). Lineage (GTDB taxonomy): Bacteria > Planctomycetota > Planctomycetia > Isosphaerales > Isosphaeraceae > CAWFRS01. The sequence goes on along the minus strand of CAWKNT010000037.1, from coordinate 189,584 downwards.
CAGGGTTTAACGAAGCTTCAATTCCGCAACGCTGTCTCGAGCCAGAACCACGGGCGTCTGGCGCGTCGGGAACTTCTCCAGGACCCACGTGTCGATTCTCTGGTCTGGCCGCACGACCTATGGCGTGAATGCCGTTGCGAGACGTCGGAGACCTTGCCTGTCGTCCACAACTCAATGAACCGGAGCGTCGTCGTGCCGGTGTTCCCGATATCAAAGGGCGCAGTTCACCTGTTCGGACCGGGCATAGCCATCAGAGGAGGACCAAAAATGTGAACTGAACAAGCAAGCCTCCGGTCGGCTTCGGAGTTCATTATGACCTGCGGCCTGGCAGGTTCCCGCTCTGGCCATGCGGGCTTGCTCTCAACTGATGAAGTTCGACCACCTTGGCCGTGATGTCGAACGCTGCCCTCGGTCGAGCGATGCGGCGGACGTTTTGGCGCATGGTGGCGAGGCGTACCGGGTCGTCGAGTAGGCGATCGATCTTGTAGGCGATGGCGGGCAGATTGTTGCAACGTAGGGCCGCTCCCTCCTCGAGGAGGTGGTCTGAGTTTCGCTCTTCCTGACCTGGGATCGGGGTGACGACCACAAAAACGAGACCGCTCGCCAAGGCTTCAGACGTCGTCAATCCTCCCGGCTTGCCCACGATCAGGTCAGCTGCGGCCATGTACTCGTGCATTTCCGTCGTATAACCGACGACTTTCAGTTGCACTCGAGAGTCGCGAGCCTGCTCTTTTCCCAGAAGATCCAGCTCAGCCCTCAGTTCCTCGTTGCGCCCACAGATCGCAACGATCTGTGCGGGGCGTCGCAGCTTCAAGAGCGAGACCATCAAGGAGTTGATGTTCCCGACGCCATAGCCCCCTGCCGAGATCAACAGGACCGGCCCCTCCTGATTGAGGCCGTGCTTCACCCGCATGGCGTCGCGATCTTGAGGGCGAGAGAAGGCCGGGTCGATCGGAATCCCCGAGACGGTCAGTCGTTCGGCTGGAATGCCTAGCGCCTCCAAGTGTGCGCGGGCCTCGTCGCACGCGACGAAGTAGTGGAATGTGCCCGGAGTCAGCCATTGTGCTTGCACGTCGAAATCCGTAACGACGGTCGTCTCCCAGGTCGCAATTTGGCCGCGCGCGTTGAGCCAGGTGATGATCTCGGCCGGAAGAAAATGGGTGCAGATCGTGACGTCGGGCTGATTCTCCTCCAGCATCCGGACGAACGGCCCAGTGTTAAGCTTGTCGAATGCGAGTTGAACTTGATCGGTCTGGCCAGGCTTGTCATGCCAATCATACAGCCAACCGAGCACCTGCGGCATCCGGTTGACCGACTCGATATACGCCTTTGAGTACAGCCGACGGAAGAGGCGGTTTGTGTACTCAAGCGTGTCCAGATGCGTGACGGTCTTGGCCGCCTTTGTTTCCAGAAACGCACGCTCAAGCGCCTCCCCCGCCCGCCAGTGCCCCGCGCCCGCCGAGGCCGAGAGGATCAAAACCTTTTCCAGCATGAGCGTTCCTCGATCAGATTGCCTTCACGTGACCCGGTCGCACTCACGGTCTGCGGGCAGTGCCCGCCGGTGTTGACCGATAGGAACCGGGGAGGTATTCCACCGAGCGGTCGGTCCGCAGCGGCTGCGGGTAAAGTCCCAGGAGTTGCATGAACTCACGGGGAATCTGGTCGCTCACGGGCAAGCCTAACTCTCGAGCCTCCGCGAAGCCGATCGGGTGGTCGTGGGTCCAGCCTCCTTCCGAGAGCTTCGAGGCGAGCCCCTCCGCCCGCTCGGGGCCGACGTTGTCGGCGAGGAGCCCTCGGATGCACGCCGGCACCTGGGCGATCGCCATCTCGGCCAGGAATAGCACCAAATAGGCCCCCATCACGCCGGCGATCGCCCCCGAGGCGCCAATGGACGGTATCGTCGAGCCGGGGTTGAAAAGCACGTGGCACACACCGGCGGCCAAGCCGCATGCGAGATAGAACAGCGTAAACCGCCCCGGCCCCATCCGATCCTCGACGTTGTCACCGAAGATCCACAGGGTCCACATGTTGCCGATCAAGTGGACCCACCCGCCATGGAGGAAGAGGCTGGTGAACAGCGACCAGTAGGGTACTAGATCGGTGCCTTGTCCGGCCGACGTGTTGTGTTGCGTGAGGAGCGCCGGGACCGCCCCAAGCCGGTGGACCGCCGACTCGAGACTCGCACTCGACAGCCCGAGTTCCCAATAAAAGACCAGGACGTTAATCCCGATGATGATCCAGGTCGCAATCGGCGGGTTTCGGCCGATGATGGTGTCTCGTATGGGTATCATTAATCGCCTGCACACAAACACAAAGGGGAACAGATTCGTTGATAGAGCGATGCCGCGTCTACAAAGGATGACGCCCGGATTCGAGCGGCCTTTGGGCGACCAACTCCGGGCGCATTCGACCGCGGCGCGTCTCGCGGGATTCCGCGCTGTTGTCATCGGCTCCATTCGAGACAACGGGAAAGATCTCGCAGGGACAGCGATAGACAAAGTCCTCGACCCAGTTATTCAGATCGAGTGACCCGGGCACAACGACGGGGTCCGGGTTCATGAAGCGCCGGACGGGCTCGCCTTTGAGCGATTGCCGCACTAGGACCTGTTGATAGCCAATTTGGGCGGCATTATTGAGGAACAACCCAATCATGCCGGTCCAGATCCCCCCGAGCCAGTTCCCTGAGAAGAATTGCACCAGCCCCCACGCGATCAGCAGCCATGCGAACGCTTGACCCGCCAGCGAGGCCCAGTGCGTCGCTCGCCGCAGATTGCCGGTTGCGCCCCAGAGGATCGAGCGCAGCACTCGCCCGCCGTCGAGCGGAAAGGCCGGGACCAGATTGAACGCTAGCACCAATCCGTTGATCGCGCCCAAGTAGCCGAGGACGATCACCACCGGATGCGGCCAGTCGGCATGATAGCCCACCACGGCCGTGAGCCAGAAACCGCAAGCCAGGATGACGCTGACGATGGGCCCGGCGACGGCCATGAGAAACTCCGTCGTCGCCGACGTTGGCTCGTCCCCGAGTTCCGCCACCCCGCCGAACAAAAAGAGGGTAATGCCGCGAATGGGCATGCCGTGCGCCGTGGCTACGACAGCATGCCCGAGCTCGTGGAGCAGGATACAACCGAAGAAGGCCAGGGCTGTAACGAGGCCCATCACCCAGTATTCAGCCGGCGCCGGCTCATGAGTGGCACCGGGGAAGTACTGGTAGAGCATGGCCGGAAACCCGGTCGCCAGGCTCAGTGTCAACAGGGCGAGAATAATCAGCCAACCGGCATCCACCGAGATTGGGGTGCCCAATAAGCGAAACAACTGCCAGCGATTGCTAAACATGATGCACCTCCAGAGCTCCCCACCGGGGCGAATATCCATGCTAATGATGTTTCCGGACGAGGTCTCCCTCAGGCATCCTCCCGGCCAATCTTCCGCAAGAGAAGTGTTCCCATGACAAGGGCGACGATGCAGCCAGACGCGCCGGGTACCGAAACACCGAATGCCACCGGCGGGATTCTCTGACTGTAGAGCTGGGCGGAGCCGAGAAATAACGCCGCTGCCAGGAGCCCCGCCACGAGCCGGTTGATCGCGGCCTGCAAATGCCGATGCTCAAGCTTGACCTCGAACTGGCCCGACCGCAGGCGATCGAGCAAATTGGTTAGATCCCTTGGCCCGTCGCTGAGTAAGCGGTCCACGTCACGGTGGGTGCGGCGCAGCTTGGCCAGCCAGTGTTTCGGTCGGAGCCGCTCGCTCATCAGTTGATCGTGATACGGACCCACGAGTTCCATCAGATTGAAACTCGGGCTGAGCTGCCGAGCCGTGCCCTCAAGGACGATGAGCGTTTTGATGACCAGCGAGACGCCCGATGGCAGTACCAGGTGATGGCCGCGGATGATCGCGGTGAATTGCTCAAGCGCGCCGCCGAGATCAAATTCCTTGATCGACTGGTTAGCGTACTCCGCGAGGAAGTCGGTCACGTCCGCGTGGAATGCAGCCTCGACAATGTCTGGGGGGGCCGAGCACGCTCGCAGGATGAGTTCGCACAACTCTTTGCTGTCCCCCTGGGAGAGGGCGATCAGCAGGTCTTCGAATGTTTCCCGTAGCTCATCGTCGATTCGCCCGACCATCCCGCAGTCGACCACACCCACCACCGTGTCGGGCAGCACCATGTAGTTTCCGGGATGGGGGTCCGCATGGTAGAAACCGTCGCGGAAGATCATGTTCAAGTACATGTTCGACGCCCGGTGTGCGAACTCGTCGAGGTTAGCGCCGGACTGGTGTAGTTCCTCTTGCTTCGAACCAGGAATGCCGACCAGCATTTCCATGGTCAGCACGCGACGAGTGCACAACTTGGGGTACACGACCGGAAAGCGGACAGTGGCGTCGCCGGTGAAGTTCCGGGTGAATTCCTGCGCTTGCGCCTCTCCGCGGAGAAGTCCAGCTCATGGAGCAGCGTTCTTCGAAACTCGCTCACGGTGGCGACCGGTTGGTAAGCCCGGGCTGCAGGCACGTGATGCTCGAGCAACTGCGCCAGTGCCGTGAGCAGGTCGAGGTCCGGGCGTATCTGTTCCTCGATTCCGTAGTGCTGGACTTTGACAACGACCAACTGGCCCGAGGATAACTTGGCCCGATGGACCTGGCCGATGGAGGCCGACGCCAGCGCGATCGGCTCCCACTCGGTGTAGAGCTCTTCGGGCCGCTGCCCCAACTCCGCCTGGACCGTGCGCCGTGCGACCTCAGGCGGATCGGGGGGCGTACGAGACTGCAACTTGCAAAGTTCCCTGGCCAAGGCGGGGTCGACGAGGTCGGCGCGGGTGCTGAGTATCTGACCCAGCTTGATGAACGTGGTCCCTAGCTCTGTGAGCGCGAGCCGGACGCGTTCCTCCCAGGGCCGTTCTGCCACGGTCTGCGTTTCATGGCTGGCCAGCAGATTGCGAATTTCTCCCGACGGAATCTTCTGGATCCAGTCGGCCAGATCGTATCGGTGGAGAATGCGAGCGATCTCCGTGATCCGTTTCAACTGGTCTTGACGCCGGGCTAGGCCCAGGAGATCCATGGTTTCCCACAATCATTGTTGCGTGTCCGTTTATCTAATAACGCACCTATATCAAAGCTTGCGAAACAATTGCTACATAAGCATAGTTGTGCAGATTATTCTCACTTCCGTGCGGTCCCGCTACTTGGCGGCGAGCTTTCTTTCCAGGGCTTCGAAGCGAATCGTGAGAGCTTGCAGGTCGTCAGCCCGGGCCACTCCGAGCCGCTGGATTGCCTCGTCGACGCGCTTGTCGATGGCGGCACGGAGCTCTTCTTTCGCGGTCTCCCCCTCTTTCTTGACCCCCGCCTTGAGGATGCCCAGTTGGATGAAGGCATGGTCGATCCGGTGATCGATCTCGGCCTCAAGGTCCTGACGGGCCTGTTCGGTCCGCACGGCAAGCTCGGCTTGAAACTCCTTCGATTCCTGTTCAGAGAGCTTGGCCCGCCGCGCGATCTCTTCAGCAAGTTGTTCCGCTTTCTCCTGGGTCAGGCTAGCCAGGCCAAGACCGGTGAAGACGGCTTGTTTGACGACGTCGAACATGGTTCGCCCTTTCGTTTGATGAAAGTCCTCGTTTGGGAACTTGAGTCGATCGACTTCCGGATGGCTGCTTATCCGAGTCATCGACCGTCTTGCGACCCGAGCCGCCGGGGAACATCTAGTCATGCGACACCGGAGAGGCGGGGCATGGCGTCGATGATTCCCCAGGTCCTCCGGTTACCTCATTGCGAACCGCGTGTGGACGATTGCGCCGAGTCGGCGTCGAGCCGAGCTACCGCGGCATCGAGAATCGCTTCCTCGGCTTCGCTGATGGCGGCCGCGGCATAGTCAACAGCGGCCGCCGCATACGCTTCGGCCCGATCTGCGCGGGCGTTCAGCTTTCGTGTCTCGTGCTTTGCCTTCCACTCGCTCACCGCTTCCTCAGTTTCGGTCAACTTCTCCTTGGCCCGAGCCTTGAGGGTGGCCTGAGTCTGTTCGACGCGTTCCTTCTGGGCCCTGAGCTCACGGCGGGCGTCATCGAGCTTCTCGCGCAAAGTTTTCTCAGCATTCTCCGACTCGGCCCTAATGTGTGCCTTCACGGACCTGAGCCGCCCCTCGACGGCGTCGAGCTGCTTTCGCATGTTGTCACGGAACTGGGCCGCTTTCTGACTCACCGTGTCATCGAACGCGTGGCTCGTGACGGCCACGACTAGCGCGATTGCAATGGCGAAGGCCCCCGCAAACCAACCCTGAGCGATCGTCACTCGTCTCGTATTCATGGATGAACTCCTGTTGAATAAGAAAGGGAACTTCCGATTTTCTAGTCATTGACCGGCCGACTGGGCCAGCCCGCGGCGCACGCTAACGGCCAGCACCGACCAGGTCACACCGTTCATGATGAGATCGACGCCAACGAACATGCCGAGCACCCACAATCCGGACGCGGGCCACTGCTGGCAGATGGCGATGCTCAGCAGTGCGGTGACGATGCCGTTGCATAGCATCCATCCCCACGATGGGAAGCGCTCCATCACGGCGAAGATAATCCGAAACGTTCCGCCCACCATCAACGCCGCCGCGAGCATGAGGGTCAGGCCCTCCGCAGCCGCAAGCGGGTACAGAAGCATTAAGAAGCCGGCGACGGCATAGAGGACGCCGATCAACACGAACAGGAAGAAACCGCTCCAGTCCCTGGCCCAGATTGCAGCGCCGGTCTGTGCCCCGGCGGCGATGAGGAGCAGAATCCCCAACATCGCCACCGAGGCGAGGGTCGCGCTAAAGGCGAAGGTAACCGCGAGCATACCCGCCACGATCTGAACGATGCCTAGGGCGAGAAACCAGCCCCAGTCCTTCCGGATGCCTTTCGCTTCTTCGGTCAACATTCCTGCGATTCTGTCATTTGTGATAGTCGACATGGTTGATCTCCTGACGAGGGATCAGAAAAGGCATGCCGCCCGGGAGAGTCCAGGCGGCATTGGGTTCAGCGGCCAGCCGGAGCTGGTGATTGCGCCGCGTCGGCGTCGATCCGAGCCACCACGGCGTCGAGAATGGCTTCCTCGGCGTCGTCAATCATGTTCATGGCGTAGTCAAGCGCGTCCGCCGCATGCGCTTCCGCTCGATCTGCGCGGGTGTTCAACTTGTGAGTTTCTCGCTTCGTCTTCCACTCGCTGATCGCTTCCTTGGTCTCGCTCATCTTCTCCTTGGCCCTGGTCTTGAGCTTGGCCCCAGTCTGTTCGACGTGCTCCCTCTGCGTCTGAAGCTTCTGATGGGCCTTATCAAGTTTCTCGCGCAGAGCTTTCTCCGCCTGGCCGGGCAGGGCCTCAAGGTTGGCCCTCACGGCTTTGAACCGCCCTTCAACCGTGTTGAGCCGATGTCGCATGTTGTCGCGCAATTGGTCCGCTTTCGCACTCATGGGTCGTCTCCTTCGTGGTGAATGTCAGTAGCTGGGATATTGGTCATGCCGATGTCGGTACGCGCCCAACAACTTTCGTTGTCTCGGCCTTGCCGTTAAACACGGACTTCGCGCGCTGGATCTGCGCCCTTGCCTTGCAGGATCACCAGAAACCTGCCGGCCTTGACCTGGGGCTCGCTTTTTGCCTGGGTTCGCGCATACCCCTTACGGGATAACGTTTCGGGCTGACGAGGCCGTCATTCAAGCGAGCCCAAAAAAAAAGCCCCGCCCGTGCGACGATGCGCACAGCGAGGCCACCTTAGCCAAGTGCCATCGGCCCGTCACGAGCCGATAACCTTCACCTGCTGCAATCTCTCAGGAAAGCAATCCCTTGTCAAGAAAAAAAAAGAGGCCGACCACGAACCCGAGAAGGTATGCACGTAACCGCTTTCATGATTCCTAAATATTCTACAACCTTTAAAGCATGAGATATACTTTGAACATTATGAGACAGATTCATATGAGTCTTACTCTGGGAAGCAAGACTTGAGTCTTGTTGCCATAAGGTCGCACGGTCAGAACTTGCCGTGCTCTCCGTCGCATAAAATGGATATCGGTTTGGCCAAGCCAGCGTTGCCGGGCACAGTAGCTTGACCGCCGGACTGCAGGTGACGCGGACCGGGGGAGAATGATCGCGGACAATAGTCGACTGGCCACGGATTGCGTGTAACGCTGTGACGAGCGGCCTAGCACGGCGGCGACTAAACCTCGAACTAACCACCTGTCACAGGGCGACCGTTGGAGCGGACAATTCCAACGGCCGTGACCGGAGGTCATAAGCGGAATTAATTCTTGTAATTTTGCTATTTGTATATTAATGATGCTTTACTAATAGAAAGAAACGTGTCGCGCGGACAGTGGGGACGGCCAGCACACCATCTCGAAACCGTCAAGTCCGGCCTACTCCGCACCAATGTGCTCCCCCTTCTCAGCCACCGAGCGCTTCATGAGCAAAACGAGAGGGACAAGAGCGAGTGCGAGGACGCCGAAGAGCCAGAAGTCGTCGAAGTAAGCCAGCGCAGCCGCCTGCTGGTCGCGGAGATTCGCCAGGGCCTGCAAGGCCATCTCTTGCGACGCGGCCGGGTCGCCCGTCTGTTGGAAAAACGCGGCCCGGGCCTGCTCAAGGAATGAGTTCACCGCCGGGTTCAAGGGATCAATGAACTCCCCAACATGCGCCGTGTGGAAATTATCGCGTCGCCACTCGAAGGCCTGGGCCAATGAGGTGCCGACGCTGCCCCCCTCGTTGCGCAGCAGCGCGAACAAGCCCACCGCGGCGCCACGCAGATGTGGGGGGATGTACTTGAACGCGGCCACATTGATCGAAACAAAGATCATCGACAGGCCGACAATCAACACAACCCGCGGCCAGATCACCTGCCCAGGGCTGATGTACAAGTTCATAAGCGCCATCCAGTAGTTCCCGGCCGCCATGATCAGCAGGCCCAGGGCGATCAACCAGCGCGCATCAATGCCCCGACCGATGAGAGTGCCGACAACGACTAGCCCCATGATGGAGAAAACGCCCGATGGCGACTGCACCAGCCCCGAGACATAGGCGTCGTAGCCAAACAGAGACTGGAGCAGGCCGGGAAGGGACGTGCTGGCGCCGTAGAGAATCCCGTATGCGCAGAACATGATGACGCAGGAGGCCGCGAAATTCCGCTCGGAGAGCGGCCGAAAGTCGACCACAGGGTTAGGAATGCGCGTCTCGCGTAAGAATAGGAGGGCCAGCCCCAGAACGAATATGACAAAGAGCGTCTGTACCCGCCAGAACGCGTCATTGTACCAGTCCCATTCTTGCCCCTTGCTGAGCATTACTTCCCAGCTCGACATGATCAGGACCAGCAGCCCCAGGCCAATGTAATCGAAATTCAGCGGGCGGCGGCGCAGCTCTGCCCGCTCTTGCTTCAAGTAGTCAGGGTCGTTAACCAAAAGGTAGCTCGCGAGGAAGCCCAAGGCGCCGACCGGGATATTGATGTAGAAGATCCAGCGCCAGTCGTACTGAACTGTAAGATAACCCCCCAATGTTGGGCCGACGACCGGCGCCAGCAAGGCCGCAATGCCGAACATCGTTTGGGCAGCGCCTTGTTTCTCGGGCGGGAAACTGTCGAGGAGGATTGCCTGGCTGGAAGGCTGGAGTCCGCCGCCACCCAGACCCTGGATCACCCGAAACAGGATCAGCTGCTCGAGGCTGGTGGCGATGCCGCAAAGCCCGGAGGCGATCGTGAAGACGGCAATCGAAAGCAGAAAGTAGTTGCGCCGTCCGAGGTGCGCCGACAGCCAGCCAGTGATCGGCAAGATGGTAGCATTGGCCGCGAGATAGCTCGTCAAAACCCATTCGCTGTCCACGTTTGACGCCGAAAGGCCGCCCGCAATGTACCGCAGTGCGACGTTGGCGATCGTGGTATCCAGCACTTCCATGAAGGTGGGCACGACCACCGCGGCCGCAACGAACCAGGGGTTGATCGCCGGGCGGTTGACAGCGCTCGGCGCCAATATCACGCTGCTCACGCGGAGGCTCCAAGAAGAAGTACGGAGAACAGAGGAACGAGGACGGAGGAACTCTTGGAACGAACCCGGCAGGTGATTCTGCAGGCCGTCCCTTTTTGCACGCCTTAGGGGCCGCCGTCCTGTCGAGGAAGTGGGTTCGTTGACTGCGAGGTTTCCCGGTCGTCGGATACCATTGGGCCTGGCGGAAGAGGGTAAAACGGCTGCAAGCGCTTGCCCGCGTTTGGCCCGCTGGGCGGCTCCTTGTAATACACGTAAGGAACGACCGACAGCCCGACGAATAAGGGTACAGTGTCGGGGTCGTAGTTCGTTAGCTCAACCCGTACTGGCAGCCGCTGCACGATCTTCACGAAGTTGCCGGTGGCGTTTTGCGGCGGCAATAGGGCAAGGGTTTGGCCGGTCCCCATGGTGAAGCCGGTGATGCGGCCCTCGAATTCACGGCGTCCGCCGTACATGTCGACCTCGCAGAGCACCCGATGGCCGATGCGCAGCTCGGCCAGTTGAGTCTCCTTGAAATTGGCATCGATCCAGATTTCGGTGAGCGACCGCACCGCCATCAGGCTTTGCCCCGCCTGGACATTATTGCCCGGGTTGACGTTACGGCGGGTTACCACGCCGTCGATCTCGCTGGCCACGTCGCAATAGCGGAGGTTTAGCAGAGCCTGATCCAGGTCGGCGCGGGCTTGCTGGCGCTTGGCCACGGCCTGCTTGACCGCCGGCGCATTGGGAACGAGCCGTTCGATGATCTTGTCGATATTGCCCGTAGGGTCGAGCTTATAGAATTCCTCGATCGCTTGCTTTGGACTCGCATTCCATGACGCCGGCGAGTAGCCCAACTCGGCCGCAGTCTGGGACAACTGGAACAGTGCCTGGCGGACCGACGAGAAATTTTGATCGAGATCGACCGGCACATCGCCCAGCGCTTGGCCTTGGGCAGGCCGCGAAGGAAGTCCCAGGCCGACTCGCGTGGCGTAAATGGCCTGGAGAGCTTGATCGACGGCCGCCTCATCGACCTTGGCCGTTTGCCGGCGCTGGTCGAGGTCTTCCTTGCTGATGCCCCCGCTCGGCAAGAGCTCTTCGCCTCGTTTCAGGTTGGCCTGCGCCAGAACCAGCTTCGCCTTCTGGCTCTCGTAGTTCGCCACGTTGCGCGCAAGTTGGCAATTTGGGTGTGAACGTCCTCGATCGTGTGCTCGAGTCGGAACCGATAGGCCCGGGCCAGGCCCACCACGCTGCGCACCTGTGCCTCTGCCGCCGCGAAGTCAGTTTCTGCCACCTCCACGGCGGCTTTCTTGATGGCGACTTGAACCTGGTAGGGTTCCTTGTCAAGTTGGACTACCAAGTCTCCCTTTTTCACTCGGTAGTTGTCGTCTACCAACACGCGGCTGACCTGGCCTGAGACCCGCGGAGCGACAAAGGTCACGTGGCCGTTGACGTAAGCGTCATCGGTGGACACCGTGTTAAGCGCCCGCTCCACCGCGGGATACAGGAAGTACCCTGCCACCACCAGCGCGGCGATGATTCCGTGAATGAGCAGCCACTTCCGCCAGGGATGCGATGGTCGCCCTCTGGGCGTAGCAGACGGAGGATTACTTGCCGGCGGCGACTGGGGAGGGTTCGTGTTTGGTTCCGGTATCGTCTTTGAGATCTCATCATGAGCGCTTGCCACGCGTGTACCCCCTTTCGGACCGGCGGACTTCGGGCCGCGGTTTTACTCTTCCAGTCTGCACTATACCTGGAACGATGCGATGTAAGCGACGGCCGTGGACATCGGCCCCGGCTTGTTGCACGGCCGCATTGTCCCCGGGCAGTCGCCCGCGGAGAGCCTGGGCCAGGAGCGGGATGGGATGTGTCACCAGCGGCCGCTGTGCTACAACCAGCCGCCGGTGAACCCGGCCCGCCGCAGGCCCCCGACGATACAGGGGCAGCGGCGCGTGATATCCCAGATCTGGCCGGTACGGTAGTTTTCGATCATCAGCACCACAGGCCCCTGATCGATTCCAAATTGGTACTCTGATACCCACCAGCCGGTGGGGCTGTCGTCGACACGGAACGTACGGTTGAACGACGCCTTGAACCCGTACGGCCGGTCATGGCCGCCCAGCTTCAGGCCGGCAAAGTTGTGGATCGTCGGCATGACAATCTCAGGCGCGAACGGTAGCGATGCGACCACGACCCACGGGGCGACAGTACCGTCATCCGGACCGAACGGGGTGCCTCGGGCGTCGTAGTCGAAGAACTGCCGCTCAACGCCGTCCACCATACGCTTCACCCAGCCTGGGCCGTCGCAGGCCGTGAATCCCCAGCAGTGTTCGCCATAGCCGACGAACTGCCTCGGATTCTGCACCGCGTATGCTTGCTGCACGAACGTCGCCTGGCGGCTGTTTTCAAAGTAGTCACTACCGTGGTCACGCATGAAAGCGTCGCGGAGGTTGCGGAAGTCGATCCACAGATGCGAGAGCTGGTGGGTGAAGAGCGGCCCCGAGTAGAGCAGCTCGCGGCCATAGAGTTTCTTCCACTCGTACGTTGCGCAGAAGGCAGCGTAGCTCTCCGGGGAGAGGGAAAGTCGGCGAGCCGAGGCCGAGCACATACAGGAGCAGACCTTCGTCATAACCTTCGTAGCGGCTCGGCAGGAAGCCGGTCTCCGGCAGCCAGCCATGCGTGAGCGTCGCGCCGCCGTTTCGAGCCCAGTTCCAGTCCGCCCGGCGGTAGATTGCGTCGGCGAGTCGACGGACCTCGGCCTCGTCGGCCGTGTCGTGGTCGAAGTAGGCAGCGGCAGTTAGCATCCCGGCGAACAGGAACGCCGAGTCAATCGTGGACAGCTCACACTTCCAGACTCGGCGGCCGGTCTCAATGTCAAGGAAGTGATAGAAAAATCCTTTGTACCCTGATGCATCCGGTTCCGGCCCTTGAGGAAGCGAATACAGAAACCGAAGTCTCCGGAGGGCCATCTTGGCGGCGAACGGCCGGAAGAGCACGCCACGCTCGACGACGACGGGGAGCGTCGCCATAGCCATCCCCACGGCGGCGATGCTGCAAGGGGCGGCCGGATCGGTTTTGTCCCTGGCTAGCCCGTTGTCGGGATTGGTCTCATGCAGGTAGTACAGCACAGTGGTCCATTGCAGTTTGTCGAGCTCTTCGTCCATCGTGAGCCAGGCCGGTCGTATCGCTTTTGGCAACTTGTCGTCCATCGCGTGATCCCCCCGCTTTCCCAACTCGTGCTGAGATCCGGACACCAACGCGGCCATCGCTTCGGCCGCCGCGAAGCCGACCGAACCGCCAACAAACGTACGCCGATCAATTTTCATGTCGTTTTCATCTCGCATTGTCCTGACACTGCTCGATCGGCTCAGGAACTCGCCGCCCGCGGTGACGGTGGCACGCTGGCGGCCGGTTTCTTCGGCTTCAAAGCGGGTTTCTTCAAATTCCGATCAGCGGGCTCGACCACCAGTTTGAGCATCTCGCCCCAGGCCGCCTCTGCGCCGGCCCGATCGCCTCGCGCAAGCGCAAATTCCCCTTGCTCGCGGAGCATGGCCGTCAAAGCCGCGTTCTCAGTTTGACGCCGAGCAGCCTCCTGTGCTCGGGTCGCGAGCTTCAGGCGCAACAACCTTCAAATCGGCGGCATTTTTCTGGTCCCAGCAAGCGCGGGCAACCAGCCAGAGCGGGATCTGCTCCGCGGCTATGGCGCGCTGCCGCGCATTGGCTCGCACTCCGGCTTCAAGAACTTCCAGCGAGTTCTTCTCCACGAGCTGGTCAAGTCGCGAGAGCGCTGGCCCGATCCGCTTCGTCTCGCCCGATCCCAGCGCCAGTAGGGCTTCGCCTATCGCCAGCGAAAGGTCGCTGGGATGGATCTTCCGCGACGCCTCGAAGGTAGCCGCCAACTGATCCCGCGCTTTCAACTCGTCGGGCGACGACGCTCGACCTGACGAGGCAATGGTGTCGGCCACCAGGCTGCGAATTGTCGCCTTGTCTAGCTCGCGCAGGATGGACCAGCACCACCAAATTCAAAAGCGGGTCGCCTTTCTTGGTCTCGGAGAACCCTCCTTTTGTATCGGCGGTTTTATTGGGCCCTGTGTTTTCGGAACTGGCGATCATTCGCGTCACACTCGAGGCCAGATCCTCGGGCTGGAGTCCCTCAAGAGCTCGTGTCAAACCCTCGCGTTGCTGCTGGATCAGGGCTTCCCGATTGCCAATGTAGTTGGGACTGTCGGCGGGAATATCCTTTGCCAGAGCAATCGACTCGTTGTAGAGCGTAACCGCATCGGCGGCGAAACCCAGCTTGAGCAACTCGTTGGCCGCCGATCCCAGGCTTTGCATCCTCATTTGCTCAAGATAACCGTCAGGATAGCTCATATTGTTGTCGCTTTTGGGAACATTGATCAGAATTCTTCGTGCGTCCTCGAGGCGATTGTCGCGGACATACATCGAGACGAGGCGCTTGGCAGGGCCATAGTCGAAGTCGATTCGCGAGTTCTGACTTTCGGCGGCGAGCTTTGCACTGATCTCATAGGCGGTGACCGCCAGGTCGCGGGTTGCGGCGTAATTCTCGAGCTCGGATCCGACGATCCAGTAGACATTTGATGGAATCGACTCATCCTTGGACCTGGCGAATAACTGCCGAAACTCCTCCCGGCCCTGCTCCAACCGCCCAAGCCGGCATTCGATCAACGCTTTCAAAACACCTCCGGCTTTCCAGCCCGGCATCTCTTTGCGCGCCGCTTCGACCCGGGCCAGCAGGTCCTCGAGCTTCCCTTGACTTTCGCCCAAGTCAAGCAGCCGGGAGATGATTGTGATTGTTCTGCCGTCGGAATTATAGGAAATGATCCGGCCCAGGATGTTCCACTGGCTTTGTGAGACGAAACGTGCCCGACGTGGGAATGAGCGTCTCAATTATATATTCATATATCTCAGGATCTCCAATATTTGGTCCATTCTGATATAATTTATCAACAATGCTCGATCCTCGGGAAAGGCGATCCATGCCTTCTTGAAAAGACGCGTCGCCGCCGTCCACCAGCGTGTCGTCGTAAAACATGTTCCCGATCAGGTTAAAGATCATGGACGTACTGCCAAACTGCCGAAGGTCCATCTGTTCCAAGAGCGTCACAAAGTCTTCGCCCTTGCCGGCCTGCTGAAAGGCAATTTGAACTTGCCGAATGTTTCGCCCCAGCACCGAAGCTTCTTTTTTGAGAATCGCCTTGTAATGTTCGAGGCCGCCGCGGATTGTCCTTCCTGCGCGAGCTGAACGGCGACCTGGTACCGCAGACTGTAGTCATCGGGCCGGAGCTCGACGATCTTGATCAGCTCGCCGCGGGCCTTGTCGCGCTGGTTAGACGCCTTGTAGTAGTCGGCCAGGGTCTGATGGATCTGGATCGAATTGGGCGTCTTCTTGAGCTGCTCGCTCGTGCGTTCGATCATTTGCGGCAGCCGGCCGGAGCGAGCCAAAACGCCGATGGCGGCAGTGCGGCTCGGGTCATGGTCATCGGCATAGTAGACGTTCGAGTTGCTCCTGTGCATCGCCGTGGTGGAGCGAAGGATCTGCATTGCGACCTGCACTGCGGTGTCTAGCTTGCCCTGATTTTGATACTGGAGCATCATGCCGACCAGGGCCGTCGCCTTGTTGCCGGCCGCCGGCGGCGCACGCCCAAGCACCGCCTCGGCCAGCTCGTGCTGGCCAAGCTGGTTCATCTGACCGGCGAGTCTCACCTGGGTGTCGGTGTCGAGCCGTAGGCCGAATAGTCGCTCGGCCGCTTGGCGAGCGCGCTCGAAGTCGCCGACCAACACCGCCAGCCGCAGCGCCAGCTCTTCACGACGCTTCATTGTCGAATTGTCGAGCGGTTGAACCGCATCGGCCAAAGCCAGTGCGTCGGACCGCTCCCCCTGTTGCTCCAGCAACTCCGCCAAGTCCAGGCGCAATTCCGACTCGGATTTTGACAATTCGACGACCTTGGCGAATTCGGCGATCGCTTCGTCCTTTTCCTCGTTCCACCAGTGGAACGCAGTCAATGCCAGCCGCGGGTAGACCGCGTCGGTCGGCGCCACAGCAACGGCGACTTGGCGGCGGAAATGGGCGAGCAGATCGCTCAACACGTCGCCACGCTTAAAGAGCTCGTATGCCGTACGCAAGAGCGTAATCGAGTGCTCGTCCAGATATTCGTTGGGTTTGGGAAAGCTAATTTGCATCAACCGAATCGTCTTGCCGGTCCAGATCTGGTAGCTGACCCCGGTTAACCGAGTGGCCAGTCGCGCCCGGGCGGCGGCCGGCGTTTGCCGTTCTTGTTTGCGACGAACCGAAAGAAGCTCGATGGTCGAGCAACCTGAGCACGTCTTCATAAGCTTTTTTCTCCGCACAGACGCTCATGCCCTGGCCAATCGAGCGGGCCGTCGATAGAAATAAAAGCCAGCAATCGAAAACGCCGAAGTGCTTCTCCCGGCTTGGAGCCGGTCCAGACGATCGGAAAGCAGAGTCAATGAGTTGACGTCGCCCCGGGCCGCGGCGAGATTGAAGGCTCCGCCGATTTGCCCGAGCTGCGCCGCGCCCGCGATCACGTCTCGGTAGAATTTTTCCTCGTCGTCGAATCTCTTGGCTCGCTTCAGCTCGTCATCGACGAATTGCAGGATCTGGACCTTGCGCCAGTTCGGGACGGCGGGCTCGCAGGCCTCGGTAGCATTCCATGACATGGTCGAGCTCGTCCTTGACCAGTGGCGGCGTGTCGTCGGTTTGGACGTTTGCCGAAATGCTGGATACGACGATTCGTTGACCGACCGGCCTCTGCCGGCCTCCGAGCGATTGAAGATACGCCCAGAGTGCCACCGGTTCGGTTGCCAGAGCGCGACTCGAGCAATTTACCGGCCGAGTAGACGCCAGGATTGTCGTTGCGCATCAAGCAAAGATAAAACCAGTCCCACCGCATCCGAATGTCGGCAGGCGTAGTCTCGCTGGCTTTGCGCATCCGTGCAATCAGTTCATCGCTTTTGGCCGGACCCTCCTTTTGCGCGAGGTTGAGCAACCAGCCAAGTGTCGCCAGGCGCACCTGGCCAAAGTCCGCCGGGGCCCAGATCGTCCCCAGCCGGCTGGCAATGCTCACTCGCGTCTCGATCTTGCACGCGGTGCGGATTTGCAAGAGCTGGCTGATCCGATCCTGGAGAGGGATCATCGATTGCTGACCGAATGCGGCCGCTGTCGAGCGAGAGCCGCCGGCCTTGAGCTTCGGATCGCGGTACCACGCCTTTGCAAGCGCGCTCTTCTCATCGTCGCCGGTCGGCAAGTCGAGGATCGCCTGGAACCGTAGCAACGCGTCCGCGGGCTTTCGCAGATCCAATAGCGCCAGCGCCTGCCGATAAAGCGCCTCCCAGTCGCGCGGATCCTTGCGCAGCATCGACTCGGTGACTTCCATCACCGGCTGGGGCTTTCTCTGCGACAGCAGGTTGTCGATCGCCTGAAAGATCCGATGCGCCTCGCTCTTGCCCGCGGCCATTTTGGACCAGACAACCTGGGCTTCCTCCAGCTCTCCGTAACGAGAATACAACTGCGCCAGCCGTGTCGAACCGTCGTCGCTGGGAGCTAGCTCGGTGAGCAATTTTTGATATCTGGCTGAGCTCTCCAAGTCTCCCTCTTCCTCCGAAAGCTTGGACAATTGCTGAAGGAGCTGCGTATCCCGCGTGTTGGCCGCCAGCAGCCGCTCGAGCTCAGACCGGGCACTCCCCAGGTCACCCGACGTCGCGTACGCCTGAGCCGTGCAGATAGTCACATCACGCTGCTCACGCTCGCTCGTGCCGGCCCGCACCTCGCGCTCCTGGTTCTGGATCCGCGTCAACAGCCGGTCAAACTGATTGCGCTGAAGGTAAAGTTCTGTCAATTTGCTCACGACCCCCAGCTTGGCGTCGAGGTCCTCGGCCTTGTCGAAGGCGCGCCAGTACATCTCGACTGCCTCGTCGGTTCGGTATTGAGCGGCCAGAGTCTCGGCCAGGCTGAGCGCGATCTTGGTATCGTTGGGATTGATCCGGACAGCGCGGCGCAAGGCGTCGAGCCCTTCATCGGACCGGCCGAGTCCGAAGCAGAGCTGTGCAAAAAATTCATAGCTTTCGGGATTGCCCGGTGCGGCAGCCAGTAAGTCGCGTCCCGCTTTGAGGGCAGCATCGATCTTGCCCAACCGCGATTCTAGCTTGGCAATGCCCGTCAAATGCTCGATGCGATTTCGGCGGTCGATCTCGGCCAATCGTCGCAAGGCGTCGGCAGCGTCACCCAGGCTGCCCGCCGACTCACGGATTCGAGCGGCCAGAGTCCACGCAGGGATCGAACGCGGCTCAATCGCGATCGCCTGGTCGATGGCGCGGACTGCCTCGGGGAGCTTGGCGTCGGCCTCCAGATAACGGGCTAAAATTCGCCAACGTTCGGCGGGGGCGTTGTTGTTGCCTTCCAGGTCCTTGCGAAAGCCTTCGATTCGCGCTTCGAGCCGCCCGGCGGCCTGGTCGTTCTTGACGCGAGCCTCAACGACGGCGTTCCTCTCCTCGTCGCGTTCCGACAGCTTGGCCGCGGCGTCCAGTTGCGCTTCGGCTTCGTCATATCGCTCGATCCGATTGGCGTAGTTCGCCAGCGTAAGTCGGAGGCTGAAATTGTCTCGTTCAAGAGCAACGGCGTCTGTCAAAGGCGCGATCGCTTCTTTGACATAACCAAATCCGGCCAGCACCTCGGCCAGCCGCGTCAAATTCTTGGCGTTCTTATTCGGTCCCAGAGCGATCTCGCCCCAGGCCGCCTTGGCTTCGTCGGCGCGTTTGAGACTATGAAGGTACTCTCCGAGATATTCGCGATACTGCGGATTGGTGGGCGCCAGCTCGATGGCCTTCTTGTAGAGATCCAAAGCGTCATCGACCATTTCGGCCTGGCGCAAGAGGTCGGCGACCTGCGCCGTGGCGACCGGGTCGTTGGGCTTCGCCACCAAGAGCCTGCGCCAGATTGCCGCGGCAGCCGCCTTGCGATCGGGCAGGGGACGGGCTGTGTCGCGCAAGATCAGTGCCCCCCAGTCGCGGAGGGTGTCCGGATTATTGGCGTCGGCCTGGTCGAGCAACTCGTATTGCGCGGCCGCCTCGGCATATTTCTGATCTTGGTTAAGCTGGGCGATCAGTCCTTGCCGCAGGTCGCGCCGGGTGGGGGCTAGTTTGACCGCCTTTTCATACCAGCCCTGCGCTTCTCCGGAACGTCCCATCGACGCCAGGGTGCGGCCAAGCCGAACCAAGGCCTCGATGTCCTCGGGCTCTTTCTTGGTCCATCTTTCATAGTACGAAACCAGGCCGGCCTGATCGTCACTGCGCACGAACACCTCTTCAATCTTGCGCCGGACCTCGCGATGCAGCCAGCTATCGGGCCTGAGCTTGGCGAGCATGGACTCGAAATCATTGAGTGCCTGGTCGGACCGACCGAGCCTTACCTTCAGATCGGCGGCCTGCATGGCGAGCTGAACTTGCCGGAACGGGTCGGCCACCTTTTTGGCCAGTGCCTCAAACCGGGGAAGTGCCTGGGCCGGCTGGTTCTCCTCAGCGAGCGCCAAGGCAATTTGCTCCTGAACCCGCGCGTCGTTGGGAAAGAGCGTTTCGAGCCGGCTCCAGACCTGGAGAGCCTGGTCGTTTTTCTGGGTCCGCTGGTAGACCCGTCCTAGAGCCTGGAAGATCTCCAGCAGATCGTTTCGGGGCGGTTTGCGCTCGAGAGCGCGTTCGAACGCGGCCGCGGCCTGTTCGGGCTGCCCGACCAGGACGAGAGCCTGTCCAAGGTAGTAAGCGGGCAAGCAATCGCTGGGTCGAGTCGCTTCCGCCTTTTGAAACGCCGCGACGGCGGCGGAATCTTCTCCACGCTGGCTCTCCAATAGACCGAGGATCAGCCAGCCAGTACCGTCACCGTGACTCTTGGCGACGCGGTCTTGAAAAGTCTTGATGAACGAGTCGAGTGAGCCGCGTTCGACGTGGTAACCATAGACGCGGTCGAGAGCAGTACCGCGTCGTGGATTCTTTTCGAGTATCGAAAGGAACCGTTGCAGCGACCGCAGCTCGCGTGCTTCCTCAGCGATCGCGCGATCGTCGCCCGGCGTCGCGGTCTGACCTAGCGTAACGCCGGGCGTGCCGAACAAGAATCCCGTCAGTCCCGCGACCAAGAGCGAACCGGCCCATCTCCACTGTGCGGACATGACACGGGCTCCCGCAGTCAAGGTGAGCTGTCCAAGGTGAACTGGACGGCGTGCTGAAATCTGAATCCACATTCCGTCCGAGAAGAGACTGCTGCACCGAGATTGTACCCGCGGACGCGGGAGAGGCGGAACCCGTCTCCAAGTTGCCTTGAACCAGCTAGCCGTTGAACAACGGAGCCCAGCGAATTCATTCGTCAGGAGGCATCAACTCCCAGAGCTCATTCTGGTGTAACCAAATAGGATCCGCATTCCTGGCGATGAATTCGTCGGGGTCGAGGCCGTCGATTGACTGAGGACGGAGAACACGCTTTTGTTTGCCATTAATAAAAATCATCATGTATTTTTCCTTTCGCTCGCGCCGCGCTCGCTTTTCGGCTGCGGTTTGTTTACGTTTCGGCTTTTTCATGGCTTGTCTCCTGGTGCTGGATCCGACTCGCAGCCGTTACTCGTCGCAATACTGCGGAGGAGATTTGCCTACCCGTCTGATGACACGCGGGTACGTCACGGTCGGGATGGCTTGTTCGATCCTGTCCACCTGAACCTGGTGATACCAGTTGTCGCCAAAATCGAACCAGTAACCGAAAGCACGGCCGCTTTTCAGATCGAGGTCGTCCAGTTTTGTCGTCCGTGCGTCTCCTTCCCCGTCGTTGCCCTCCTGCGACGCGTCCGTTCCGAAGTTGGGTCCATTGGGATCAAACGGCCGTTTACCGAGCTGGAATTGATACAAATGTTCGTCGACACGGTCATACGCCTGGAAGATGGCGTTATGGAGTTGTTCGAGCGTCTGGTCGCCGCGGATTTCGATCACCCGGCTGATTTCCTTGTTGGCGAACTTCTCACTCGTAGGCCCACCTGACAAATAAACTGATACGACGTACAAATTCGCCAGAGGTGCCATTGGAGCTGCTACGAAGCTACTCGAGCGCCTGCCTGGATTCGCTGGACTCCTCGCATGCTTACGGCCGTTCCACGACGGAATCTCTTCCTCTGGCACCCGTAGCCGGATCGAACGGGGCTGCCCTGGCTGCCGGTCGATGAGCCCTCTTTTCTCCAGCATTTTCACCATCTGATTTACCGAAGGAGGCGACACGCAAATCGCCGCGGCGATCTCGGATTCGGCGGGCGGATATCCATGCAGATTGGTGTACGCGTGAATGTACGCCAGATAACGACCCTGAGTCGGGGTGAAGTCAGCCATGGCATCCCTTCCGCTATGAACATGAAGTGGCGTAACCGAATTCCGCACGAACTGGCCATTACGATAAACGGAGATCGCCCTCGCAACTACGTGGCCACAGGCTTCCCGACCAGATTTGTATCAGATCAATTGTCGCTCTTGCAATATTGGAGGTCCGCTTGAGCGATAATCCAAGCTTGGGCGTTGGAGTAGGCATTTTCGTGCCAATCCCAAATGAAGCAACAAGAGGAAGCTGACTTGGCCAGCAACTATTCGATTGGCACGCACGTTGATGATTTCCCAGCCCATTCCTTTCCTCGAGTCCCTCTCCCTCACGGCTTCGGTCTGGCCCTTGGCCGGGAGTGGAGTGACGCGCGTCACTGCCGACGTCAATTGAATTTCGACGAAGATTGGCTCGTCGCGTCCGGATAGACTGCAAACCCCTCACAAGAGCCCAGACCGCGAACGGCGCGGAGGCAACAATAACAATAAAATTTGTAGGGATCACCATGTAAACCTGCCGACCGAATGAACCCCCCAGGCGAAAAGGGATAAATTTGGTCTTCGGCTACAACGTCGAATCCGACCAAGGCGTTCGATCCCTCCAATCGTACCGACATTCCTGACCCGTACAGGAAAACTACGAGTCGGATCACGAACATTGCCAGGGCCAACTCACAGATGGCAATCATGATCGTCCTCAGTTGCATTCGAATCTTCGCCAATCTACCCGGGATCCGGCCGATTGCAGCCGCGCCATCCGTCATTCCCCGTTTCATTCGCTCCCTCCACGCAGCGCGGCGAGAAAGCCTTCTGGGTCGGCGGGGCTCAGTAGGAGTTGGTAGCCGGCTGTCGTTGGCACTGCGACGACCCGGGTTTGATCGGTCACGAACAGCAGAGCGCGGCCATCCCCGTGCGGGCGAAACCAGCCAGAGAGGTAGTTCGGCAGACCGATGCCGTTCGTCCGGAGCATCCGGCCGAACGTCGTGTGTCTCTTTATGTCGATGACGGCGGCCCCAGCGGCTTGTAGGTCCGACCTCGGGATCGTCCGGCCATACAAGTCTCCCCGGATCCGCAGCGATTCATCACCCAGCTCGAACCGGACGCGGCGTCCGGCGAACAACAAAGGGGCGAGCAAGGCTACGGTCACGAGCGGCACCAAGACAAACGCGAGCCAAGGTAGCAAGTCGGACGCGTCCCAGCCCCGGGCTGGCGCCGTGGCCAGGGGAAATATCCCTGGCGCTGAGCCCGCCGCCGCCGGCGCCTTCACCATCGCGACGAGGGCGTCTGGAGCGTCGGGGCTGAGCACCAGATCGTAGCCGGCCGTGGTCGGCACCGCGATGGTCCGCGACCAGTCGGTGACGAAAAGCAGGGCAGACCGGCCGTCGTTCAGCCGGAACCACCCCGCGAGGTAATCAGGCAGTCCAATTCCGTTGGTACGCCGGTTCGGATAGATGCCCGGGGTATCGTCGACGGTCAACCGCCGCGTACCGTCCAGGCGGATCGCGGTTGCGGGGATGCTCCGGCCGTAGACGCTCCCCCTGACTCTCAGCCCCGCTGATGTGACCTCGAACCGGACGTGGTTCGGCCACAGCACGACGAGCAACGCCACCAGCGACGGCAGTACGATGGCAGCGCCCGTCAGCACGAACAACCGACCCCATTTCGACCGATGCGATCCGGCGATCGGAAAGACGCGTAGCGCCAACGATTGTCTCCAGTCATGGAGGACCGAAAACGATACATTTCTGACCGCAATAAGAGGGACCGTAAGATCCATTATCCACAACCACGCCGGTATCGGACAGCCTCGATCAAGATACCCGCCAATAACGCCTCCCTCATACGTCTCAGGGGGGAAGCGCAATTGTCGCTGATCACACCACCCAAGATGTAGACTCTCTTCCTCTAACAGAGGTAAGGTAAATGAAATGCTGCGCTCATCGAACCTGGGCACGACTCGCAACATCCGACGAGCGGAGGCTGCCGCGCTTTTAGCACTTGAGTCGAATCGTGGGGAGGCGGACATCCCCGGCGTTGGTCGTCGTGGCATTCCAACACTCGGTTGCAGCCGCGCCGCCCGCAGCAGGGCCGTGAACGGTGATCAATAATCCGCTATTTAGGCAAATCCTCCCGAACTGTTTCACACTTCTCGAATCGTCACAACATTGGGGTTGCCCGCCATTGTTTCAGGAACGCGGCGAGAACCAAAGCCGCTGCGCTGTTTCGCCCAGGATGGCCACTTTTGCCTCCGCACTGAGGCCGAGTTCGCGAGTAAAAATCGCCAAATGCTGTGCGTAGGTCACCTTCGGATTCCATAGCTCGCAAGGGAAGTTGCTTCCCCAAACACAGCGCTCCGGGCTGAACGCGGCGATTACGCGGCGGCAAGAATCGTGCATGTCGCGGCACGGATACTCCTCGCCCGTGCCAGTTGGAATGAACGTCAGTTTGGCATGAATGTTCGGCAGTTTAGCTAGCCGTTCGAGGTCTTTGATTGTCGATTCGAGCTGAGTGCCCGCCTTGAGGTTGAGACAATGGTCGATCACCACGCGCAGCGACGGGTGCCGCCGTGCGAGTGCCTCGACCTCGTCTGCCTTGTCGCGATTGACCAACACGTTGATCACGATCCCGAGCCGTTGGGCTGTCGCCCAAAGGACATCCACTCCCGGGTCGTCGAGCACGCCGCTCTTTGCGGGGATGCTCCGCATCCCGCGCACGTTCGACTCACGAACATAGCGTTCCAGCCTCGCGGGGCTTTTTGGGTCGTCGGGATCGAGCGTGCAAACACCAACCAGAACGTTGCCATATCGCTTCGATGTATCAGCGAGAAACTGATTGTCCCATTTATAAAACGAGCTTGTCTGAATCGCCGTTGCACGAGAGACACCGTTCGCTCGCAACTCGCTTAGGAGATGTGAGACCGTCCCCTTGTTGGCCGGAGGACGGTAGGGCTTTTCCATCGTCGGATATGTCTTTTCGTCCTCGCTGTAGACATGGGCGTGGCAATCGATCACCAGCGGCCGCTGGTCGGGCGGGGCGGAATATAACGACCCCGTCAGCGCGGAAACTGCGGCGAAGGAACCGAGAAATTGACGTCGATCTAAAGCCTGTTGAGGTATTTCCAAGGTCTGACTCCCTGGGTCTGGTGACTGATGCTTGCTTGCCTTCCGACTCGACGACAAGTTGCCGGCGCACGGTTTTGAGGGACGTCGAAACCGGAGACCAGCTCCGGACGAGCAGGTTGATTTAACTTTCTCTTCCTCTCGCGCCGACAGGTAAATGCATCGACGGCCGTTGACGGTTTTCCATGCCATTATTACCCTACGTTCTCTCCGGCCGCCGCTCGTTCGTCACTAAAACGTCAACTCCACCGCA
Organism: uncultured Isosphaeraceae bacterium; assembly: GCA_963850935.1. Lineage (GTDB taxonomy): Bacteria > Planctomycetota > Planctomycetia > Isosphaerales > Isosphaeraceae > CAWFRS01. The sequence goes on along the minus strand of CAWKNT010000037.1, from coordinate 164,889 downwards.
TGAGACCTAATTATCGACTATCTTTGCCCCGGCACAAATAAGTGTCGGCTCTTCCCCAGTCGGGACCCTATTTCTCTAAGAGAGGCGCGGTAAACTCAAAGCCAGCGTTAGACGAATCTGGAAACATCTCGCAACACCCAGCGAAGCGGAGTATCACGTGCCGAATCTGCAAAGGGTGAATATTCCCCCGCCCTGATCGTCATCTTCTGGCTCTTTGTCCCGCTTGTGGGTATCTTGTGGGACCGATGGCGCGGATGCACGGGCATACTCGGCGGGGTTCTGCCGTGAAGCGAATATCTTGTCGGATGCTAGCCAGCGGGGCCATCAGCGGAAAGTCTCGGGTTCAACTGGAGTCAGGGCGATTGGTCTTGGATCCCGACTTTGAAATCCGAAAAGATAGGACGATCGAGGTAAAAGGCGAATATGAGCGCTGATGAGTAACCCCGCGCGACGGCGGCCCCGGCCCGCGAGAAGTGGAAACAGTGAAGCACGGTTGGCACGAACAGTCGAAAAAGGATTGGTATCATGGCGTGGAAAGGGTGATCCAGCAATCAGACTTTCCAACTTCTCTCGGCGGTCTGGCGTTTGGCCCGGACGATTTTCCGACCTAAAGGTCGGCGTTGTGCTGCAAAACGTGGGGCCGTCGTGCAAGCAGAGCAGTCGGCGACATTATCTCGCTCGGATACGCCCGGCAGGATTTGGACCTGCAACCTCTAGCTCCGGAGGCAGCTAAGAGTGACAGTCAGAAAGCCGTAGAAAATGCTGTCAATGAAGGCGAATCTATCCTACCAAACCCCTTTTGCAGGCCTGCTCATACGATCGCGAGATTTCGCGGAGAATTGCGGTAGTGACATTTGGGAGCCGGTAGAAATCCGGTAGTCTACCGGCAGCAATTAGACGGCCTCCAGAGACGACGTCAGGGAGCGACGTTGAATCAGACGTCCGGACGCCTGGAGATTCGACAGGGACGATTCTAGACCGTTTTGGGTCGGCACTACTCTCTTACGCGTACAACGATACGCGTCACTTTCGGAAAGGCCTCGCGCATCTTGGCTGATTCGGCTTCTGTGATCTTATTGCGGGCGAAACAGAGCATCCGGAGTTTGGTCAGGCCTTTCAGATGCTCCAACCCGGCGTCGCTGACTTGACCGTCAGCAAGATAGAGCGTGGAGTGGTTGTTTAGCCCCTGGGGTGCCCAAAGTTTTCCTTCCGGAATGACAGTCTCGTCGCTCCACTCCCAATCATAATAGACGCTGCCTCCGACCTTCTGAATCGCCGCCACTGCATCGCGTTGGACTTGGGCCTGGCGCGCCTGGTGGACAATCCAGCCCAGTTCAGCACCGATCACAAGTACCAGGACGATCTGCCCGCGCACGCTGAAGCGCAAGTAGCTTCGCCAGGGACGCGAGACGGGGCCGGCGTGCATGGAGGCCACTTTCGGGGATTGGGGATCGTATGGACGTGACTCTCTCCTCGGACTCGGATTATACCCGGAAGTTGGGTCGATAGATCGCACGTTCCACCGCCTCGCGATGCGACAGGGACGATTCCAGGCCGGGCGGGTGGCGACGAATCAACGCGTGACCTCCAGGGTCGGTAACGCTTGCTTTAGGCCGTTCACGCCGGCGTCGGTGACCTGGGTTCCGACGACTATAACTTAAGGCTGGTGAGCCCCGTCAGATGAACCAGCCCCGCATCCGAGACCCGCGTGTCCCGCAGGCTTAGAACGCGGAGGCTGTTCAGCCCCTTCAGATGAACCAGCCCGGCGTCGGTAACCTGAGTGGATTGAAGGTCCAGATACGCCAGGCTGGATAGTCCCTTGAAAGACGCCAGATCTGCGTCGTTCAAGGGGGTCTTTCGGAGATTCAAAACACGCAGTCGAACGAGACGCCCAATCGGCGCCATCGCTACTTCGATCGACGCTGTGTAGGTCAGGTGGACTTGGGTGACGTGACCGAAATAGTCAATACCAATGAGATCGACGAGCCACGTTGGCGCCCAAGGCTTGCCTCTCAGAGTTATGTGCCCGTCGGTTACATCCCATTCATAAACGACCTGACCGTGAGTGTTTTTAGTCGTCGCCACCGCATCATACTGAACGCGCGCCATGCGAGCGAGCGTCCCAAGCCATACGCCGATGATCAGAACAGCACGATGAGTCCGCGCATGCTGAGTTGCGTTAGCCGGAGCCTGGGTCGCGAAACTGCCCCGGCATTCATGGTTGCCGCTCCCGGCACGTTCGCATTTGGGATCGCTCGAGAGCAACCACTTCGGCCATGAGAGCACCGCTGTGCGCCGTTAATGCTACGACGGCGCTTGATCGGACTTCGTAAACAGCGTCCCACCGGCACGAGTTGCATCTGTACGGATACGAATCGGCGAGTTCGTCCGTATGAAAAAGCATGATTAGCGGGAACGACTCGCGCCATATAATTGCCGCTTCCCATCCACCGATTCTGACCGGCGTTGTTCGAAGCACGCTGATCGCCGTCGCCGAGATTGCGATTGCAAGAATTAACGTCCGAATTCGGAAGCGAAATCCCTGCGTCGTCGGTCCCGCCATCGTCAAGCACTTCCCGCAACATCGTCCAGCGACGTGATGACTGGAGGCCGGCCCGGCCGTCCGGCGCTGGAGACAAATCCGGCCCCTTCCAGTGTATCCAGGCCCCGGGAGGCCGAGAAACGGGAGAGGCCGAACTCGGCCCGACGGTCGAATGCCAGCTCGGATCCGAACGAGAGCGACGAACATCGGCTCGTCATCCGTGCGGCGCGTTCTAAACTTATGCCCGTTTGAAGGCGTCTGGCTGTCGGTCCGTGTGCGACATCCACGATCAGCACTCCGATGGACAAACAAGGGGCAGCGTGTGAAATATCCGTGAAGACGATGGAAAGCGTCGTGATTCGGAACGAGGCGGGCGAATAGACTAGCGGAAATGGTCCGATCGGCTTCCAGGTACGCTGAGCGCCACAAGAGGAGCCCGTCCAATGCCGTGGTCGGTGCGATTGAGCAGGCGGATCCGTGATGGCCTGCTCGCGATCCTCGGAGTGGCGGCGCTTAGCTTTGCGGCTTTCTTCGCACTCCACGAGCCGCTGAGGCGACCCGTCCGACTGAGGATGACCGCTGGTCAAGATGGGGGGACACGGCATCGCATCGCCCAAGCGCTGCGACGGGAGGCGGCTCAGCGCGCTATCGCGATCGAGTTGCAAGCGATGGCCGGCTCGGAGGCGGCCATCCAAGCAATGGAGTCAGGATTGGTCGATGCGGCTTTCGTCCAGGGTGGGCTCGACATGATCGACCATCCGGGCATTCGTCAGGTGGCGGTGCTGCACCTCGAACCGCTTCATCTGTTGGTAAAGGAAGACATCTATCGCACGGTCACACGCAACCTCGGCGGGTTGCGCGGCAAGTTGGTCAATATCGGCAAGCGAGGTAGCGGAACCTACCTGTTGGCCACGGAGGTTATGGCATTCTCTGGACTGCGGACAGGGATCGACTATACCGAGAGCAATTACAGTTATGCCGATCTGGAGCGGCAGCCCGCAGGATCGCAGTTGCCCGATGCAGTTTTCACCGTCTCGACCCTACCTTCCCCAATCGCTCGACTCCTGGTCACGAGGCATCACTACCGGCTGGCGTCGCTTCCGTTCTGCGAGGCGTTTGCACTAGGGGCTCTCGACGAGGACCACGCCCCGCCCTATCCTCCAGGTCACACGGCGTCGCGAATCGATCGTCGGCGCGTCTACGACGCCATGATCCCGGCGTTTGCATACGAAATCGAGCCCGGCGTCCCGCCAGAGCCGATCCACACGCTCGGCACTCGATTGCTGCTAGAGGGGAAATCGCGGCGCGACGCGGCCGGGCAGCTCGGCATCCCCGAGGGCACACTCTCCACCCGACTGGCGCGGGGACGAAAGCTGCTCCGTGAGCGTCTGCTCCGACGTGGGTTCACTCTCGGCGTTCCGATCGCCGGATTGTCGCCGTCCTCAATCGAACCCGCGATTCCCGAGCGGCTGATGGAGCCGACCCTCCGGGCCGCAATGTCCGATGCGCCGGGATGTGGAACAGCCGGAACCATCTCACAGACGGTCTCATCACTGGCGGAAAGGGTGATCAAGATGATGTTCCTCGTGAGGTTGACGCTGCTCGTCGCCGCCTTCTTGACGGTCTCAACTGCGATCACGGCCGTCGTGCTCGCATGGCCCGCTCGGGCGGTCGCTCCTGCGATCGAAGATCCGCCCAGGGCGGGGAAGGATGACTTGGCCGGCCGGGTCATCGACAAGGCCGGGACGGCCGTGGCCGACGTCCAGGTCTGGGCGGTCGGCGGCGCGTGGTCGAGCCGGTGACGATCGCCACGGCGACGACCGACCGACAGGGCCGCTTCCTCTTGCCGGGTGCATGGGCACACAAGGCCGTGAAAGCGTTCGGTGACGAACGCCTGGGGTTGTTCGCCCGCGCCCGCGATGGCCGGGTCGGCTGGTTGGCGAATTATGGCCGTGCCGAACTCGTCAGGCAGGGGGGCGAGATCGAGCTCCAGCCAGTGAGCGAGGTCCGCGGCCGGGTAATCGATCGAGACGACAAGCCGATCGGGGGTGCCAAAATCGCGGCGGAGGAGTTTTGGAAACCGACCGAGATGGGATTCAGTGAACTGATGGGTCTGCTCCCCGAAGCGGCGGCGGCCTACTCGACCGAAACGGCCGCGGATGGCTCGTTTGCTCTGAAGGGCATCCCCCAGGGCTCGCTGTGTGGAGGCCAAGATCACGCCCCGGGGCCGCGAGCCGGCCCGGATCTCCTGGAACACGACCCAGCCTGCCGTCATCACGCTCGATCATCGCCTCGGACGCATCAAGGGCCGGCTCAAACCGACGGACGCACGCGGCTTCACGGGCCAAATGAGAGTCTACGTCAGGTTAGACGGACCGCGAGGCAGGTCGGCGCCAGGCCCCGTCTCGTTGCGCTTCAATTCGGGCATGGAGGCCTCCCAGGACGGCTCGTTCCAGTTCGACGGCGTGCCTCCGGGCCGTTACGTGGTCGACGCCTCCTCCGAGAAGGACGCCTCATTCATCGCGAAAGCCGTCGGCGGCGTCGAGGTCGCCCCGAACGGCGTGGCCACGGTCGAGGTCCCGCTCGAACGGCTGGTGACCATCACCGGCCGGGTCATCGACGCGCAGACCGGCAAGGGCGTCCCGAACATTCCCGTGGCCTGCTACCACATCGATCACCTGTATCGCAAGGAAATGCGCTCCGGCCGGACCGATGCCGAGGGGCGATACTCGGTGCTGGCGCAGCCGGGCACGGTCCACATCGAGGCCCAGGGACTGCCGAAGTCTTATCTCGGCCCGATCCCCGAGGAATATCCCAACCTCGAGGTCAAGGCCGACCGGACTGTCCCCGACCTGAAGCTCACGCACGCGATCGGCCTCGACGGCATCGTCGTCGATCGAAGCGGGCCATCCGGTTCCGTCGGCCGAGGTCTACTTCCTGTTCACACCCGAGCGCCGGACGGTCCCGTCGCGAGGAGCCGATGCGGACGGGACCCGACGGGACGTTCCACCTCGACCAGCTCGACCCCGACGACAAGGCGGGGCTCTGGGCCCGAGCCGGCGATGCGACGACGAACGGTACCATCGTGGCCCGGCCGAGGCAGGGCAAGGTCACGCTCACGGTCGACCCGAAGTACACCGTCCGGCTCCGCGGCCTGGTGACCGACAGCAGCGGCCAGCGAATCGCCGGCGCCAAGGTCTCGCTCTGGTGGACGCGCTGGTACCCGCCTGGAAAGGAAGGTCGGCCCACGATGGCCACCAGTAGCGTGCAGGAGACGTACACCACCAGCGAGAACGGCTTGTTCGTCTTCCGTCGCCTCTGGCCGGAGGACAGTTACAACGTCGTGGTCGAGGCCAGGGGACACAAGAACGGCGAGTCATCCCGGCTGACCGGCAAGCTCGGCGAGACCCATGACGTCGGCAAGATCGTGCTGATCAACACCGACGCCGCTATCGCCGGCCGGGTCGTCGGCTCCGACGGACATCCGATCGTCGGCGCGGAAGTGTTCAACCGCGGCGACGCTCCCGGGCCGGTCGCGACAGGCCACCGACTCGCAGGGCCGGTTCCGGCTCGAAGGGATGCTTCCGGGAACTCGGTTTGTCTTCGTCCGCAAGGAGGGATACCGATTCACCGGGGTCAAGAACCAGGGCAACGCCGATGGCATGACGATCACGCTGCTCAAGGCCACGGAGCCGCCCCCGGCGTGGAAGCCGGTCACGACCACAGGCCGCGAGGAGGAACGTGCCTTCGCCAAGCAGGTCCTGATCCGCATCTGGGAGAAGTACGCCTCGAACGCGGACAACAACGGCGCGTTCTCCTGCATCCGGGCCATGGCCGAGATCGATCCGGACCTCGCCATGCAGTGGTCGGCCGAGAAGGGCCATCGGTACGACGACGACGTGCGATTCGCCGAGGCCCGCAAGCTGGCCGAGACCGACGCCCTTGAGGCGCTGGCTCTGCTGAACCAGAAGCCCGACTCGGCGAGCCAGAGGGTCTTGCAGAAGCTGGCCGATCGGTTCGCGGAGACCGACCCGAAGAAGGCGCTGCGGTTCGCCGAGGAGGCGGCGGTCCAGGCCCGCGGGTTGAACCAGCCCGACCGGGCCCTCGCGATGGCCAGGGCGGGCGCGGTCCTCGTCAAGCTGGGCCGCGGGGACGTCGGCCGCAAGCTGATCGACGAGGCGGCGCGGGATGCCGCCCAGCTCCCCGATCGTGAACCGCGCGAGTTATTACCGGGGGCTCGTCTCCGGCATCCTGGCCCCGTACGACGTCGAGCGGGCGCTCGCGCTCGTCGAGCCGATCAAGACCGAGAATCAGGAGGGGCCGCGTAACCGCGCACGCATCGCCGCCGCGATCGCGACGACCGATACGAAGCGGGCCGTGGAGCTGGTCGAAACGGTGGGCGGCAATGCGTTCTACCACGAGATGGCCCGGACGGCGATCGCCTACCAGATCGGCCGCGACCGCCCCGACGAGGCGATCAAGATCATCGAGGGCATGAAGCGCGACCCGGCCACCATCTGGCAGGCCGAGGCGTTCGGCTGGCTGGCCGTGGCCCTGGCGCCGCGTGACCGGGCGCGGGCCAACTCCCTGATCGACCGGGCCCTGGCCATGATGATCTGACCAGCGGGACTGGGCCGGGCGCTCGGCCTGGTCCGGCGGCGAGATGGCCGGGGCCGCTCATGTCGCCCTGTGTGCGCGCCGGATCGGCTATCCCGACATGGAGAGCGTCGTCATGCGGGTGATTGCGGCCCGGCCGACCGATGGCCGCAACGCGTCCACCGAGCGGACCAGGCTGAGTCGCGCCATCGCGGTCTCGACGGTCTCTCTGGCCCTGGTCGACCCCGAGGCGGCCCGGACGGTGCTCGACCAGTTGGAATCGCGGGCTGGGTTCGACCTTGCCGCCGAGTGGAGCACCCGCGAGCCGTGGCTGATCGCCTGGGCCCTGGTCGACCTCCAGAAGGCCCGGGCCATTTTCGAGTCCGCCCTGGCGTCGCTCGATCAACAGAAGGAAGTCAACCTCTGGGGCACCGGCTTCTTCGAGATGGTCGAGCTGCTGACCGCCCCGCCCGATCGCCGCGAGGCGATTCTCGACGAACGTGCTGGCGGTGCACCCTGGCGGCCGGGCAGCGAGCTCTAAGAAGCTCAGCTTGAAGCGAACGCAGACGATGCGGGGAGGAAACCTGCCAGGGATAACCTCGCCGAAGCGCAACGCTGAGCCGATCCCGGCTCCACGAAGTTCTTCATGGGTAGCTTGACAGGCAACCATGAGGGTGCACAATCTGGCCATGGACGCAAGAACGGACCAAGAGTTCACGGCGTTGGCGGACCCAATCCGGCGGTTGTTGCTCGATCGACTTCGCGAATACGACGATCAATCACTTAATATCTACACCAACGCTTTGCCACAGGCGATTTCGGACGGCATCACCAATTCTGAAGTGGCACTCGAATGAAGACTGTTCTCCGTACGCTTCTCGCTGTTGTGGCTGGCATGGCGCTGGCTCTCGTGCTTGTGATCGCCGTTGAAGGGTTTAGCGCAGTGGTCCATCCTGTCCCTGCGGGATTCACCGGTAGCATGGACGAAATGTGTCAACATGTTGCCCGATATCCTGACTGGGTTCTGGGTGTTGTCGTCCTGGCCTGGAGCGCAACAACGTTCGTCAGCACATGGGTCGCCACACGAATTGGGAATCGATTGGCGGGCGTCGCAGTCGTTCTCATCTTATCGTCCGCGATCGTATTCAACGTCTCCAAGCTCCCGTACGCGATGTGGTTCAAAGTGGTAATGCTGAGTTGTTTCGCTGCCGCGTGTTACTTGGGAGCCAGGCGCGGTATACAGAGGTCATTGCCTGCGCCCGACTCCAATAGCGAGCAGCCGGCGGATCTCGGGGAGTAGTCACTCGGGGCGACTCGGCCCGGAACCCCAGTACCATCGTGTTCCGGGCGCAGATGGAATGGCCGAGCGGCCTTCGACTACAGCGACGCGCCGATCGGTCGGCGCGTCAGGGTCTCGAGATCGCGCTTTAAGCGTTCCTGTCGGGAGCGATTTTCGGACCGGCCGGCCAGGTTGTGCTGATTCGCCGGGTCAGCGAGCAGATCGTACATTTCAGATCCATTCCGGGTGGATTGGATTAAGAGGTGGTTCTCGGCGATCACGGAGTCCATGTCGAGGTTCCGATTCGTCTGGACCTCTTGTCCGTGGAAAAATTGGCATACCATCTGGGCGAGGATCGGGCCGATCTGATCGGGGCCGTCGGGCCCCCAGTGGCGGGCGAGGCTGTCGCCTGGGAAGGGGTTTTCGGTCTTGGGCAGAAGGAGACTGGCCATGGTCGCGGGAAGGTCACGATGCGATACCGGGACCGAAATGCGTCGGCCGCGGAGCTCCGCGTATCGATCCTCACCCGACCCGGACAGAGCTGGCGGGATCAGGATCAGCGGGATGTGAGTCAACTGGCTGTAGAGGCTCGCGCCGTGCCCGAAGAGGCCGTGCTCGCCGAACTCCTCCCCGTGATCGGAGGTGATAACAACCCAGGTGTCTTCGAGGAGGCCCGATGTCCGCAGCTTGTCGAGGAAGCGGCCGAGTTGGGCGTCGAGGCCGAGCAAGCAATCATCGTAGAGGCCGGTCAGTCGGCGGGTGACAACGTCGAGCTCGCGCTGGCGTTCTGGTCGCCGATCCGGCTGGCTGATGTCCAGATCGCGCTTGGCACGCCAGCCCATTTCCGGGACGGCCTCCCGCCGCGGAGGGACCGGGCCGGTCCAGAACTGTCGGACCGCGGCGGCCGGTGGAATATAAGGACTATGGACATCCATGAAGTTCATGAAGAGGAAGAAAGGCCGGAGCGAGCCAGGCCCGCCCGCCTCATTGCGCTGCCGGACACGGCCCAACCAGTCCTGCGCATGGTCGATCAACTCCGGCGCAAGGCGCAGTTCCTCGGGGAGCTCGGAGGGGACCGGCAGCCCGGCACGATTGCCGAGCTGCATGATCGACCGGCCCAGTGACGAGTTAAATACCGCCGCCTGCACGCTCACCTCGTGGTTACAGAGCATGTCGGCGTAATAATCGAATCCGCGGCCGAGGCCGTAGGTGGCGTTGCACATACCTGTGTTTGCGACCAGGCCGGCCGTCGTGTAACCGTGGTCCGCAAGATGCTCGGCCAGCGTCGGAGCAGGCCCGAAGTAAGGGCGATCGATCCGGGCTCGGTGTTCGAACGGCCAGAGGCCCGTGAACATGGTCATGTGCGATGGCAAAGAGAACGGGGCGGCGGCGCACGCCATCTCGAACGTGATCCCTTCGCCGGCCCAGCGCTCCAGCTCGGGCGTGGTTCGCCTCCCATAGCCGTAAACGCTCATGTGATTGGCGCCGACGGTGTCCATGACGATCCAGAGCAGGTTCGGTGCCCGAGACGCGGGCACGGACCAGGCCCGCTCCCCCGCGTGGGCGACCCGGTTCCATTGCCAAAAAGAATAGGCGATCAGGCCGCAGAGCGCGATGGCCCCGGCCCAGCACGTGGCGCCCGCCACGCAGGCGAGGGCCGCACGAGGAGGCGGCCGGCGCGGCGCCCGCACCAATGGACAACACGAGCGCCGCCGCGCCATGCAGGCGCCGGTCTACCAAGATTGGGCCGAGGAAAAGCAGCGTCCCCAGGACCGTGCCGGTCCACCTCCAGAGCAAAGATACCGACCTCGACGAACTGGAACGCCGATCGCGAAAGGCCGACCACGCCAGCACGGGCGCTACCAAGGCCAGCGTCAGGCCTAGCGTCAGCGCGGTATCCGCCGCGGGAACCATCCATGCGACATGCCGGCTGATCTGGAGCGTGCCGAGGCCGACCCGATGCAGCCAGTTGACTTTGATCGTCAAGACCGCGAGCTCGATGAACCCAGCTGCAACTCCGACGGCAAGCGCGGCCCCGATGAGATAGGTCAACCCGGGGGGCTGCGGAGTCTGCAGCGTCGATCCCGACCCGTCCGATCGATTTTCAAACCGCCTCGCCTGCGCCTGCGTCGACCGCCGTAAGGCACGAAGGAATGCCGAGGAAGGCAAGTAGATACCCCGCGCGTCGGAGCTTGTGCCCACCGACCCGTGTGGTGGCTCGATCGCTATCGTGCGGTCATCGACTTCGCTGGCACCGTGGTCTGGGCGATTTGTCATGGCTCGATCACCCTCTTGGCGGCCTGCCTCGGGCGGACTCGCGCGCGGTCCGGCCGTGGACGGGCATCGGCGGCGCGGCGGTCTTCGACATCGCGAATGCCGCCAGCGAACTGATAATTTAGGAACTCATGCAAGCGACTGCGCCGCGCTCTCAGGACGCGGCCATGCGCACGAAATATGGCGGTCGGATCTGCCGGCCGAGCCAACCACCTCGGCCTGGGGCATCGACGTGTCGTTCAGAGCAGCGGACTGTGAGAAACTCAGCACATCATCCGACAAAGCGAGGATATGGGGTCGGTGACCATTGCGGCGGCATGGCGCGGGCCCGCGAAGCGACTGTGCGCGCGAAGTACGTGTGCCCAAGCCATTTGATCCGACGGTGTTGCCTGCGGTTGGCTGTGGATGGTCTCGATCCAATGTTCGTTCGGGATCGCAGACTCGTCCTGCGCACCATCGTGATCGGCGTCGTTCAAAGGCGCCGGCCGATCATTATTGGGAATACCGCCGTATCGGGTGTCGGCTTGGCCGGCGGACGCGAACGTGTCAAGACGCTGTAGGGCCCATGGCGAGACAACGGTGTAGGTACCCGGTGTCACTCCCTGGACCGTCGTCGCGATCAGGAGGGCGTAAAAACTGATCAGTCGCAGACCGCTTTTCACAGCCATGGGCGCTCCCACGAATGACCAGGGGGGGCGTCGGCGGAGAATGCCCCGGTATATCGCTTTTATCGACACAGACTGACGCCATCCTCCAGGGAATCCAACTGCATAATTTGTAACGATTTGTAAACGCTCCGTAATCAATCCCGGCGCCACTGAAATGGCCAGCGCTTTGAACTTAGAATGAATTGCGAATCAGGCTCCATTCCACGCCGATCGCACGTCTTCTCATTCATCAGCGTCGTTCGTTTTGCCAATAGGCAAAGCACGCGGCCTTATGGCTGATATCGTAAATCGCGATCGTCTGCGGACAAGATACCAGCGACCGTACTGCAAATGAGAGCCGCTCGGACGCGGGGCGGGGTGCCCGACGCCGAGCTGCTCAAAGCAAGAACGTGGAACCGCCAACTCGCTCGCTCTTCCTATTTCTTCCGAACCAGTTTCAGCCCACAGCACATGTCCTTTGCGGGAACGCCGTTTTCCCAGCCAGTGCCCTGCACCTCGATATGGTCGTCGTCAACGATCGTGAGGGTCGCTGCGTGCATGTGCTTGTCCTTACTCGGGTCGAGATTGCCGCCGCCAATGAATTGGAAGACGATTTGGTTCGTCGACGAATTCGGGTCTGCCTTCATGGTTGGTTGATTGCCCAACACGCAGTAGTGCGTCATGATCAAATCTGGCCCGTTGACAGTGTAGATCGAAACCATTTCCTGGGGCTGGCCAGGAAAGAGCGTTTCGTGAACGATGCTGCCGCCCGCAGTCACCTTGATGATCGACGCGACCTGGTCGGTCGGCTTACCGTCTTTGTCGGCGGCCAACCATGTTCCCACCAACTTTTTCATCTTCTCCAGACCCGCGTTGGTGGGGGGCGTCGGCAGTTTGGCCCCGGGATTATCTGCGCCAAAGCTTGCCAGCGAAAGGGTCAGCAGCAGTCCGCACGCTACGAATCGTCGCACCATTTTCGTTCCTCCTCAAAGAGAGATAGCCTTGATACGTTCGTTGAGATCCTTGATCTCACACTACTCTCTTGTCGAACGACAATCGCCCGGATCGACGTGAAAACGAGAAACTGCTGATTTCTCGTAAGTGGAGCGGGCCGTTAGACTAAGTTTCACCAGTTCGACGCGGTTCATCATCACCGCAAGCGTCCGCAGTTTTCCGCTGTGCCGCTTCACCTCGGCGCCGCGATCGAGGAGCAGTTGCACGGCGTCGATGGTGCCACCGCAGACCGCGTGCCATAAGAGCGAGACTTCCTGAAAGTCGTCAGCGGGATCGATCGCATGAACGAGTGCCGGATTGCGCTCGAGCTGGCCGTGCAGCGCAGGCAGGTCGCCCACCCACGCCGCGGTGAATACGTCGTCGATAGCGCCGCAATCCAGCAAGGGTGCTACGAGCGCCGGCTGCCATTTCTTGGCGATTGCCAACGGTGTGACCGCGACCCCGGTTCCCATCTCGACGTCGTCGCAGGTCATGGTCGCGCGCATCGGATCGCACGCCGGCGTATTGCAATCGGCGCCGGCTTGCAACGTCAGCTCGTGAATTCCGGGACGGTTGCGATACGTTGCAACCCAGGCCAGCGTCCGGTTGTCCATCCCGCACTGGGTTCCGAGCGTTCGGTCGTTCTCCAAGGCCTTGCGGACATTGGCCGTGCGTACCCTAGCCACGTCGATCGGGAGCTTCGATTCAAACCTTATACGACACCACCGCCTGTTGCATGGTCGGCGGAAGAGCGTGGAATTCGCTGCGCAGAAACCCGGCCCGAGCAAAAATGGCCTGGAGTTCCGCGAACGTGTAAGCGTCGCCGTGGGCTGTCGTGGCGAGCATCACGAGCGCAAAGTTGGCCGTGGATGGCGGCGTGATGCGATCGGGCTCGGGAATGAATTCGAGGGTTAGGGCCCGGCCACCCGGTGCGAGGGCCGCGTACGCTTTGGCCGCCAACTGCTCACAAGTTGGTAGGTCGAAGTGATGCAGAAAGTTTGTCAGCAGCACGATGTCGTACGGGCCGCCCCAATCCACGTCGAAGGCACTCCCGGGACGCAAGTTATACCGCCCGGCCACACTTGCCCGCCGAGCATTCTCCTCCGCGACCGCCAGCACATTTGGCCAATCGAGCGCGGTGACGTGAGCTTGCCGATAACGATCAGCGATCGTAATGCCAAACAACCCGTGCCCCGCAGCGACATCGAGCACCCGCAGCGGTTGCGCGGTATCCCCGCCGACCAGGCCCGCAAGCAACTGGGCGGGAATCTGCATGAGCGGAGCCATTGCGCGAGCGAACTCAACCCAAATTGGGTTGTCGTGGGAGACTGTTCCCTCGTCGGAAACTGCCGTGCCGCCCCGCCGCACGGCCGCTGTCAATTGCTGAAAGCTCTCCATCATGCCGGGCGCAAGGATGAAACGAACTGCGCCGCCCAGATAGGCCGGCGACTTCCGATCGAGAAACACCTTTGCGTCGGCTGTGAGCTCGTAACGGTCGCCAAGCTTGTGAAGGAAGCCGATGATGGTGAGATAGTCTGCCAATATCCGAACGCCGCGTGGCGCGGCCTGGCACGCGTCGGCAAGCTCGGCCGCAGTCTGGCGCCCCGCAGCCACTTGCGAGAACAAATCGAGGTCGATCGCCGCCCGGAGCGCTTCGGTACGCTGAAAGGCGCTGAGCGTGTCAAAAAACAGCGCGGGGGATGGTCCTTGGGGTGACATTACGTCTCCTGAGTCGAAGTTCCTCAAGCACACTTCACGGCTCAGATGCGATTATACGGAACGCGCGAAACCACGAAAACCGTCGAGCGTTGCTGGTTGTGTCACGGTGAACCGGTATTGGGTTTACTAACAATCGGCCCACATCGCATCGCACCGGAGTGGCGGCGCCTTTTCGACGACTCGGGTTACTTTCCGGGCTTATGCGAGTTTGCCTTGAAGGCAACGCTGATTCCCAAGGCAGATTTCTTCACCGGTGATCAGCTTGCAAGGGAGGAGCCGGGGGTCAGTCAGGAAGGACCTAACCCCCGGCGGCGGGACTACGGGTACGTCAGGTGATGCGTGGAAGGGTGGAAAGCCCTGACGGACCATTCGACGTGACCCCGCCTAGTTTGGTTAGGCGCGCGACCAGGCCGATTCTTAAGGAGTGCGATGGCGGTTCGCAAGAATGGGAGAAGCAATGGCGGGATCAAGGGGCAAGAAGAGCGCCGAGGACGACAGTGCAAATCGCCGCCGCCTCGGCAGACGGGGTTTGCAAAGCACACTGGCAGATGTGACGCGATCCGGCGAACACCAATGTGCCAGCCCAGCCCGGCACTCCCGCCGCACCGTCGTGGCTGGGATCTAGTTAGTCTGACTACAATAAATGCATTCGTGCAAGTGTGTGCTAAATTGTCAACATCGTCATTAACCCTCGGCAAATGGGTTCCGCAGCAAGCAGAAGCGGAGCGTGCTCCAGGGCACTCGCAACACGACCTCATGGCCCGCATCAACCTCTGCAGGCCGATCTGGTCCCCGGCTGGTGCCTGAGATTACTGTCCCGAACCGGACCCGATCTGGGTTGCCTCATATACCGACTCGGCCACCTGCAGGATGTTGGGGGGATTGGGATCACGACTTCCTTGATAGCTGGTGTTCATCGACACAAAGACTCCGCTGTCTGACGAGGGGTAGAGAATGAGCTCCGACGTGAATCCGGGGACTTGCCCGTTCTTGGCGACAACGCTGGGTCCGTCGTTCGTGTCGATCACGGTATCCCATCCCAGGCCGCGCATGGCGTCCGACGGTGGATTCACTCCGTACTGCTGAGTCGGTGTCGCGCTCCACATCAACTGGTAGGTTGCGGGATCGAGAAGACGCTCGCTCAGAAGTGCGGTCATATAGGTGGCCATATCTTGGGCCGTCGATACCATTCCGGCGGCGGCATACATCGCCGGTCCATTTTGTACTTTGGCCTTCGGCCATTTCCCGTGCGCGGGTGCGCCGTAGCCAACGGCCTGGTTCGGCACAATGGCGGACCGGCCCAGCTCCTGGGTTTGGGACATCCCGAGCGGGTTTAAGATCTGGTTCTGGAAGAACGTGCCGTATGGCTCTCCAGTCCACTGCTCGATCATCTCGCCGAGCACGTCGTAATTGGCGCTGCTGTACGAGCTTTTTGTCCCGGGGGCGAACAGTAGCGGAGATCTCGCGACCGAGTTGAGCTCGGCCTGCCAAGGTTGGGGACCCCCGACATCCCTGATGCCGCTGGTCATATTGAGCAGCTCCATTGTGGTGATACCGGACCACTTGCGGGGCAGCTTGAATGATTGAGTATTATGCAGATAATCACTTATTGGGGCGTTGAGATCGAGCGGGTGGGACGTGCCCTGGCTCTCCTGGTAGAGAAGGAGGACGCCCAAGGCGGTGAACGTCTTCGTCACCGAACCGATGTCGAACCGCGTGTTAGCCTCAACAGGCGAGCTGGCCGCCACGTTGCCCAGGCCGTATCCTTGTGCCAGGGCGACCTGTCCGTCGGTCACAATCGCCACTGAGATGCCGGGGATCTGGTTCTGTTCCAAGTACGGTTGCAGGGCTTGCGCGACACGGGCCGACAGGTCGGGTGCCGCGGTGGCACCGGCCGTACCGAGTTGGCCGGAGGTCATGAGGAGGCGCGAATCGAGAACCTCGGCCCCGGGCCGCAACTGCCGCCGCGTGCGCAGCCCGGCCGTCTCGGGAGAGGCCGATCTGATGCGGGGTTGGGACGAAGGGCGTGAACGCTGCCACCGCGAGAAGAAACGCATCATGCTTGTCCTCTTGCCTCACGCTGCATGCAGGATACCATCCAGAATGCGGGAAAACCCATAAACCGTGCAAGCTTGATACTCGATCAAGTCGGCAGTTACTCCATAACCTCCCGAGCGAGGATGCTGAGAACGAAGTCGTTCTGGGTGCTTTTCCGCGCAGGACGAGATCCCATTTTTTCTGCAAGAACGTGAGGCAACCGCGGAAGCGGAAAGGAAGTCAGATACATTAAAGTTCCGGATCGGACAACCCAATAATTAAGGAATTAGGGAAAGGGATCGGATCCAAGTAGTTCTTGCGTCTTTCGGCTGGGGCGCACACAACGTCTCCGAGCTTGACACGTTTGTCGAGGCCGACATAATCGGAGTGCCCATCTATCCCGCAGCCAAAGCTGCGATCATCTCGAAGTGGCCGCGACTGGACGCGATTCCGGTAGTTCCATGAACGGTCGAGAGAGACGATGATGCATTGTGAGCATCAGGCCTCGGAGCAAACCCCCCACATCGCACCTGCGCTAACGGCGGTGATTTTCGTCATCGTCGTCCAGGTGGCGTTGGGGTTCTATGCCCGGTCTTTGGAATATCGCTCGATCAGGGCGCTCGCGGCTGATGAGGTAATCATCGAACGAAATGGCAAACTGGCCCCAGTCAAGAACCAAGGCATCGCGTTGCAACAGGCGGCCCTGGAAACCGGCTACATGTTGCCGATTTACGGCAGCTCCGAGCTGAACCTACAAGCGATTTACAATCGACCTTTTCATGCGACCATCTTGTTCCGCGATTTGCCCACGGGGTTCACGGTCTTCCCGGTGGGTAAGGCGGCGACGACTTGCTTGATCATCCTTCAAAAGCTGGCCGCGGTCGGTCCTCCGCTCGAGGGGCGCAAAGTGGCGATCTCGCTGTCGCCCTATTGGTTTTTCGACGGGCTCACCGCCTGGGCGAAGGGCTACGCTGGCAATTTCTCCCCCTTGCACGCCGGAGAACTGGCATTCAACACCCGGTTGAGTCTCCAGTTCAGGCAGGATGCGGCGCGGCGGATGCTCCAGTACCCAGCGACCATGGCGAACCGACCGCTCCTCAAGTTCGCCCTGGAGAACATGGCCGAGGGCTCCCCTTTCTGCCTCGCGTGCTATAAAGCGGTCTTCCCCTTGGGAATCGTGCACAACGCGATCCTACGCAACCTGGATCACTGGAGCGTGGTGTATTACTTCTGGAAACATCCCCTAAAGACCTCGCGTCCGGTTTCGCCGCACAGCGGCCGGCCGCTGGATTGGCCGATGTTGCACCAGCAGGCCGACGCATTGTACCGTGAACATTCCAACAACAATGAGTTCGGGCTGGATAACGACAAGTGGGACCGCGAGCTTCGCCAGCAGATTGCCCAGCAAAGAAACACCATGTCGGACGAGGCTTTTCTCCGCACACTCCAAAGTCACAAGGAATCGTACGATCTTGAGCTTCTCCTGCGCGAGTTGACCGAACTCGGTGCCCAGCCGCTCGTCTTGAGCATGCCGATGCATGGCGGCTGGTATGACCAGTGTGGGATCACGTACGCCGCTCGAAGGGCCTATTATCAGAATTTACGCGAGATCGGTGGCCGCTATCACGCTGCGGTTGTCGATTTCGCCGATCACGATGGCGATCGGTCGTTCTGCCACGACAGCATGGGGCACCTTGCTCCCAGTGGACTGGTGTATTACAGCCAAGTTCTTGACGCTTTCTTTCACGACGCGCTTCCACGCCAGCCCGAGCTCCCGGCACTTGCGACCGTGGCCAACAAAGGGACCGTAGCGGGCCTTTCGTCTCGGCTGGCTCGCGGCCCCGGAGCACCCTCCGCAAGTTTCCACGAACCGTCCTCTGCGACGGCGATAGAAGACCCGGAGTTCAAGACGAACCCCGATCCAACCCTCCAGGGACGAAAAGGAAGGCCATGAGTCCGGGAGATGATCGACGTGGCAAAGCTTGGGTCGAGTTGAGCGAATGGTTCGCACGACCACGGGTCCGGTTCGTGGCCCTGACGCTTTACTACCTGGGAATCTTGGTGGCGTTGCTCGCACTCTACGGTGCTGGGGACTTTTCCACACCCCCCTTTATCTACCAGAATTTCTAGGGGATCTCGCATGGAAATCATCGAGCGCATCGATCACTGGGGCAGGACGACCCCGGATCACCCTGCGTACATCAGTGGCGGGCGTACGCTCACCTACGAAGAGTTGTGTCGCCGCTCCGACGTCTTGGCGGCCAAGCTGGCTGGGTCGCTCCCGGATCAGGCACCTGTGGTCGTCTTGGGACACAAAGAGCCGGAGCTGCTGATCGCCTACCTGGGCGTCATCAAATCGGGGCGTGCCTATGTGCCGGTCGACACTGCCGTGCCCCCCCAGCGGATCGAGCGGATCGCGGCGGTCAGCGGCGCGCCGCTCATCCTGTCGCCGGAAATGGTCGCCGAGCTCTCGAGCGGACAAGAGCCGGTCCCACCATGGCGCTTGAGCACTAATGATAATTATTACATCATGTTTACTTCGGGCAGTACCGGTGAGCCCAAAGGCGTGCCTATTACCTACGGTTGCCTGCAAAGTTTCCTGCAATGGACTTTGGCAGAACACGCGTTCGTGGAGAGCCGGGAAGTTTTTTTGAACGTTGTCCCTTACTCGTTCGACGTGTCCGTGATGGATACTTATCCCGCCTTGGTGACAGGCGGGACGGTGACGAGCGTCAGCAAGGAAGAGATCGCAAACCCGCGGCATCTGTATCAGCTTCTGGCTGCGTCAGCGTTGACGACCTGGGTATCCACCCCTTCATTTGCTCAGATGTGCCTGGTTGAACCGACGTTTCACCAGGGCATGCTTCCCGTCTTAAGGAGATTTCTGTTCTGTGGCGAGACGCTCGCCCCGGAAGTTGCGTCCCAGCTCGTGGACCGGTTTCCGAACGCGGAGGTCTGGAACACATACGGTCCAACGGAGACGACCGTGGCCACCACGTCGATCCGGATCACCCGCGCGATCCTCGACAAGTACTCTCCGCTGCCGATCGGTTACCCGATGCCGGGCAGCCGCGTCCTGGTGATGGACGAAGACTGGCGCGAGCTGCCGGCGGGCGAGCGGGGGGAAATCGTCATTTCGGGGCCGCACGTCAGTCCCGGGTACTTGAATCAGTCCGAGTTGAACGAAACGGCATTCTTTCACCAAGACGGCCAGCGCGCCTACCGCACCGGTGACTGGGGCCGGTACCGCGACGGCATGCTCTTCTTCGAGGGCCGGATCGATAACCAGGTTAAGCTCAACGGCTATCGCATCGAGCCGGCGGATGTGGAAGCGAACCTGCGGGCGCTGGCGGGGGTTCGCGACGCCGTGGTGTTACCGGTGCTCAGGCAGGGGGCCGTCGATTCCCTCGCTGCGTTCGTGATCCTGAATGAGCGGCCTCCACGTTCGGACTTCCAACTTGCCTGCGAGCTCAAAATCCAGTTGACCGAACATCTGCCTGCGTACATGATCCCTCGGAAATTTTCCTTCCTGGAGACTTTTCCGATGAACACCAACGGCAAGGCGGACCGGCGCAGACTGGCCCAGGCCCTGACATGATCCCATATGCGGATTTTTTCTATTTCGGCATTCTTTTGTACATCGCTCTGCCGACCTTGCTGATCCGGCGGTGGCTCGGTTTTTCGCGCGTGGGTGTTGCTCGCAACCGTGGCGATGCTATTGGTCCAGTTCGGGACCGTCGCACATTTGCTGCCGCTAACCCTGTCCGAGGGACTTCAGAGCACCGGCAGCTCGCCGGTTTCCGGCGGGCTCACGGAGATGCGTCTTATCTGGGTCGTCGCCGCCTGCGGCCTCTACCTGTGGTGTGTGGCCCAGGGTTTCCTCTGGATGAGGACGCGCACCACCTGGTACTGGCCCTTTCCCGCGGCGGTATTGCTGACACTTCTCCCGCTGGTCGTCGCGCGATTCCTCCCCGTGGCGATCCCACACGCCCAAGTTGGGTTCCTGGGGATCTCGTACGTGACGTTCCGCAGCCTGGATGTCATCTTCGGTATCCGGGACCGGCTGATCGTTTCGCTTGCGGCCGACCAGTTCTGGGCATTCCTTTTTTTCTTTCCGACGATCTCGTCGGGCCCAATTGACCGCTACCGCCGATTCAGTCGCGACTGGCATCGCCCGCGTGCCGCCGGGGAATTTCGGAAGGACCTGGATGGCGCAATCCACCGCATCTTCACAGGCTTCCTCTACAAGTTTATCCTCGCGGCCTCGATAAAGACCTATTGGATCGACCAGCTCGGCGACGGCGGCTTCATGAGCACCGTGTCGTTTATGTACGGGTACAGTCTCTACATGTTCTTCGACTTCGCCGGCTACAGCGCCTTCGCCATCGGGATCAGTTACCTGCTTGGGATTCACACGCCCGAGAACTTTAACCGACCCTTCTTGGCCGGCAACATCAAGGACTTTTGGAACCGCTGGCATATTAGCCTCTCAACCTGGCTCCGCGATCATGTGTACATGAGATTTATGTTGGCCGCTGCCAAGGGACACTGGTTCGCCGGCAAGTACACGGCCTCGTACCTCGGCTTTTTCCTTACGTTCGGACTGATGGGCCTATGGCACGGAATCGAGCCCCATTACTTGCTTTATGGTCTGTACCACGGGACGCTCCTGGTCGGGCATGACCTGTTTACGCGCTGGAACAAACGACGGCAAGTGTGGGGGCACGGCCCCCTGTGGCGGACGATGGGGACCCTCGTCACTTTTCACCTGGTCTGTCTGGGCTTCCTCCTTTTTTCCGGCAAAATCGGTCCTAAACTGGAGGTACTCTTCCGATGACGATTTCTGATCGCGTCCTTGACGTGCTTGTCGGCGTGTCCGAGATCGAGGGTATACGGGACGACCCCGACGTTCGTCTGTACGACCTCCAGATCCTGGATTCGATGGCAACCGTCAAGCTGATCGTCGCGTTCTCGTCCGAGTTCGGCGTCGATATTTCGCCTGGGGAACTCGACCGCGAGGAGTGGGCGACACCTCGGAAGATCATTTCATATATGGAACACAAAATCGGCGCTTGAGGGCAACAGACTCGAACGATCGACGAGGCCCATTCCCGCGTGGCCCTGGTGCGCGAAGCTGGCGAAGTGCCGCTCAGGCTCGGTGAGGACGCCATGATCTCGCTCCGCATCGATCCCGCACCGAACATCGAGGCGCCGATCGTTTTTGCCGGCTACGGGCTCTCGATCCCCGAAGCCAGCCATAATGACTTCAATGACCTCGATGCAAACGGAAAAATCGTCGTCTATCTGCCGGGCGCATCATTGCCAACCACCTTGCCATCGGCCGGGGGAAGATCGTCGCGAATATAACGATCTATATAATTGGACATTGTTATACGATCAAGAAGACGACCATGTTTGGGAACGATGAGTCCGACCTGGGAGATGATGCAGCGGCCGTCGCGACGGCGTCGGGGGTATTGCCGCGGCCAGACCCGTTCCCATAGCGAAATGGCTTCATACGACTTGTCCCCGTTGGAATGATTCGTCGTTCTTCAAGTGGTTCGCTCAGTGATCACCACGATTTCTCTGCGCTAACGCTCCCGACCGCGCACAGGGAAAAACTTCCCCGTTCGCTCCGCGTAGGCCCGATATTCGTCGCCGAACCGATCGGCCAGATTGGCCTCTTCAACCCGCGTGCGGATGATCAGCATCGTCAGCGCAGCGACAAAGGCGGTGGCGAGGAGCCAGTTGGCAGTGAGCAGGGTGATCGACAGCCCCCACAGACAAATAACGCCATAAAACGGATGACGCACCCAGCGATAGGGGCCGTGGGTGACCAAGGTGTGCTCGCGCCTGGTGACCACGGTGTCGGTGAGGTTTCTACCCAGGCTATGGAACGTCCAGAACAACAGGAGGGGCGCCACGACAAGCGCGAGCGGCGCACCGCAAGAGCGGAGCCAGACAGGTAGGGCGACGGAAAACCCAGACAACCACGCCGCGTTCATAAGGTACGCAGCCATCACGATCCATGCCAAAACGCCACACAGCCTGAGGCCGATCATGATGATCAAACCTTCTTGCCGGCGATCCAATCGTTCCCGCGTCGCTTGGGACTTGATTCGGAAATAAAGGCCGATGGGCAGACAGAGGGCGAGGCTCGCGACCACCACGGCCCGGAACATCCATTCGGTACTCATGAAAACGATTGTCGCCTGGATCCTGCCTATTTCAATGACGAGGATCGTAGGCGTGCCCGTTTTCGAGATCGAGAACCAGGTGAAATTGGCTTGTTACACCCGTTCCCCGTTGGAGACGCCAATGAGCGGCCGAGAGAGGAGTTGAACCGCGGACGCCATTCTTTGCGTGAAGTCGCGGCGCTGGTAATTGGGACGGATATCCCAGTGTCTGGTGAACAACAGGGAGCTCCGGACCAGCCGTCATTGACCGCCGAGCCTCGACTCGAGCTGTTGCGGTGTCATAGACCCAGCAGATGAACAAGATCGTCGAGCATACGAACACTGTGAACACCAGATTGAACCCCAATGGTGCGAGCATCTCTGTAAGCTCCCCGTGAGCGGTGCCCCAGGCGGCCGATGCCGCATGCCCCAAGGGGGCGCCTCTCACCGTTGGCCGTCGTTACTCACGAGTAATCCTAGACCGCCATTCTGAAGCCGCCGTGAACTGAATCTAAGGTTTTTTTATCTTCGTCGCTCGTCGTCGATTTTCTCGGTACGGAGCGTGCACGTGGGCGCAATCACGGATTGACGACAAGACCGTCGCGGATGTAACGATCATGTGCATCGGCCCAAGGCCATCGCTCTGGCAAGCAACGGAGATCCACCTGGTAAGCGGCGCCCTCGCAATCCGACCGTTTCTCGGTACTGAACCCACACGGCGCTGCCAGGAATCACCGCGCACGTGGTGGCGTCAACTGCAAGCCAGTCAAAGGGCCCGAAGTTGTATGGATTTCGTTTGCTCTGGTAGAGCCTGAGCCGGTAACGGAACTCGTCGGCAAGTAACTCGTCGGGCACGAGTTCGAGGGCCTGGGATTGCCGCTGAGCCGCAAGCTCGAATTCGCACACCTCAGCATGTGCCGCGGCCAGTGTATCGAGATACAGTCTCATCTTCCATTGCGATAGCTCGCACCCCTTTGTTGCTTCCTGGAGGGCCTTCTTGCCATCACGGAAGCTCGCGTCCGGATAGGTGGCCCATAAAAATGCGCGGAGATGGCGAACGCGCGCGTCGTTCGGGGTGAGCCTGATCGCGTCGGTGAAATCCGCGACAACCTAAGTGAAGAAGTCGATCGCCTTTTCGACGGGAATCATTTCGTCGGCGAGAGCCCAGCGGTTCAACTGCGGCGCTTGCAACCGGAGCCTCGCGCCATCGACCTGCTCGACGTGGTAGGTCTCGATCACGAGAGGATTGATAACTTCGTTGTCGATGGCAAGTTCGAAGTCGGAGAATTTCTGCACGACCCGCTTGCCGATCCAGTCTTCGCCAGCTGGCGGAGCGGATGCGACGCGCGGCGCAATCGCGATGAAGCATAGTAAAACGACCAACCGTGCGAGTTGAACAGGCGTTGGTTCTGCGGCGGATTTGGTGAAAAGGCGCATTCGTCGCCCCCTGCCACGCGCTTACTCTTGGATCCTCGGAATCGCAATCCCACGAGCACCGTGCGCTCTGCGACTTCCAGATTAGCATATCAAAAGAGTGAGCAGAATGCTTGGAAGCGCCAGTGGTCAGCACCGCGTGAATCGGTCGCACTTGCGCGATGTTGGCGGCGGCCAGGTCCGGAATATTGGGCTCACGAGCGATGGTCACGCAGTCGCGGCAAGTGCGCGGTCGATCACCAGCAAAAGCTTGGAGTCATTTTGTGCGTTGGCACGGGCCTTGCTGAATTCAGTGGCTGCCTCGGCCAGCTTCCCCTGCGCCTTCAGGGCGATGCCCAGGTTACAGTGGGCGGCGGCGAAGTCGGGCTTGATCAGGATCGCCGCGCGCAATTCGACGATCCCCTCCTCCAGCTTCCCCTGGCCGACAAGGATCGTGCCGAGAGTGTAGTGGGTGTTGGCGTTCTCTGGATCGAGCTGGATCGAGGCGCGGAGTTCGGCGATCGCCTCTTCGTGCCGTCCCTGCAGCTCGAGGGTGTTGCCCAGGTTGGAGTGAGAATCCACGTCGTTGGGATCGATCCGGACCGCCTGCCGGAATTCGTCGACTGCTTCCGCAGCCTTCGCCTGCAGTTTCAACGCAGTGCCGAGATTGTGATGGACGATCGCGAGGTCTGGCTCGAGGCGAATGGCTTCGCGGTCAGCAGCGATGGCCTCGTCCAGTTTCCCCTGCGATTGCAGGGCGTTGCCGAGATTGGCGTGCGCCGCGGCGAAATCGGGTTTGATCCGGATTGCCTCGCGGAATTCGGCGGCCGCCTCGTCTAGTTTTCCCTGTGCATGCAGGATGGTTCCGAGGTTGTAGTGCACGACGGCGAGGTCAGGTTGCAGGCGGATCGTCTGACGGTAAGCAGCGATCGCCTCGTTCAGCCGGCCCCGAGCAACCAGGGCATTACCGCGGGCGTACTCGGAGTGGGCGTCAGCCGGCCGTTGCCCCAGCTTTTTCAAGAGCCCAAGACCTCGCTTGAGTATCGAAAAGACACCGGAAGTTGTGGCCATCTCGTCGGCCTTGATCAATGGCTGAGTTAAGTCAAGACGTCTCTGTCAGCACGTGACGACATGTTCAGTCGACGCAACAAGTAAACGCGGGCCCAAGTCTCACTCAGGCTCGGAAAATGATTTCGGGTCGACCTTGTCCAGTACCTTGAACTCGGTGAGCTCGGACTTGACGAAATCTTCACCGTTGCGTTTACTGTCGGCCTTGGTCGCCTTCTTGACCCCATCGAAATCTTTATAATCCCTCAAGGTCGTCTCCTGGCTGAACTCTTCGTTGTCGAATCCGACCACCTTGGCTACGAGCTTGACTGGCAACCCGCTGTCCTTGTCGAAATAGAGAGTGAATTCTTTGCCGTCTGGTCCGGTGATCTTGATGCCTGCGGCCGGTCTGTCGTCGACTTTCGCCTCGCCGGCTGACTCGAGTTTGAAGCCCTTACCTTTCAAGTGAATGAGCACCGTCGGGATCACTTGAAGGTACACCCGGCGTTTCTCGTTGGCCAACGCATCTCCGTCCAGCTCCATCTTGTTTTCCCCGAACATGCGCCAGCCTTTTTCGCCGTTGATGACGACCACACCCTTGACTGGGTTACCACCGAAATCCCCATCGATCTCGGATCGATAGTGATCGAGATCCTTGAGCGTCGCATGACTCGTGAACTGGCTAGTATTGTCGTTGAATGTAATTGCGACATTGGATTTCCATGTAATCGCACCGGCATTCTTGAGCTTCTCTTCGCCGCCCATGGCCTTGATCGCTTTGTCCAGGACGGCATTTGCCCCTGTGTCATCTGCCCGCGCTAAATTGGATGAGGTTAGCGCGCATACGATCGCAAAAGCCGCGCAAAGGAACCGTTTCATCACGATGATCCTACTGGTGAGAGGGAGTTGCCAAACGCGGACAAGTCGCGTCCCGATGTCCGATCCGGCCGTCGCGATCGCGGCGGCCATTACCTCCAATCCTATGCGGTACTTTGCGTCAGTGACAGAGGTGACGCGCGCTTTGGATATGCGGTGACCGACCCGGGAGTTGATTCCCCTCCCGAAAGGACCGCGTTATAATCAGCCGACATCGCCAGTTTTGAGCCCAATTCGGCAACGTGAAGCGTCGAAAAGACCGATCGACTTTTCGTAGAGTGACGAACGATGGCCCACGACGAGACCAACCGCACTCTTCGCCGCACCTTCTTACAAACTGTGCGCTGGCAACTGCGTCGGCCTTGGGAACTTCCAGCGGCCTTGTTGCGCAGAACGCCGCCTCGAAGTCGTCGGAATTGCCCAGACGCCCGCTCGGCAAGACGGGTATCGAAATCACCATTCTTTGGATCAGGGGACGGGCAAGGGTCCTGGCGTCGACCGGCTCCTGCGGTTCGGGTTTGCGCGGGGTCCGGGCCTACGACACCTCGGAAACCGATCACTCCGAGGCCGCGTTCAAGAGGTGGTTCGCACAAGATTCCACGGTGCGCAAGCAGATCATCCTCGTCACCAAAGACGCTCCCAAGATCCCGGCACAATTGATGGGGATGCTCGACAAGCGACTGGAGGCCCTAGGAACTGACTACGTTGACCTTCTCTTCATCCACAGCTTTGGCGATTACTACTCATTGGACGACGCCATGCCCATGGTAAGGAGCAAAGAGCTCAAAGAGGCGTCGGAGGCGGCCAAGAAGTCAGGGAAAGCTCGGCTGGTCGGCACTCGACCCATCACAAAGACCGCGCCCAGTTGATTCAGGCGGCGGCAGAGGGAGGGATTGTCGACGTGATCATGCTCCAATATCGCCCGTGGCTCGACAAAGACTCACCGCTCAACAAGGCGATCGACGCAGCCTACAA
Organism: uncultured Isosphaeraceae bacterium; assembly: GCA_963850935.1. GTDB lineage: Bacteria > Planctomycetota > Planctomycetia > Isosphaerales > Isosphaeraceae > CAWFRS01. The sequence goes on along the minus strand of CAWKNT010000037.1, from coordinate 138,315 downwards.
GCGTGGGATCGGCTTGATCTCGATGAAGCAAATCGCCGGCCACTATCTGGGCGATAGGCCCCAGGGGAACATTCTCGATGATGTCAAGCGCCGCGTGCCGGTGCTCGCTGAGAAAAAGTTCACTCCCTATCAAGGCCTGCTCCACGCCATCTGCACCGACGAACGCATGAGCGCGGTATGCACGACGATGCGCAACGCCGACCACATTCGCGAGAATACCGATGCTGCCCGCCGGTTCGAGCCGCTCAAAGAGGCCGATATCCGTCAGCTGCGCGACGCCACCCTCGCTCATGATCCGATGCTCTGCGCCGATTGCGTCGGCCGGTGCTCAATTGCCGCGCACCCGAGCCGAGTTGGGCAACCTCACGCGCTTTCTGACCTATAATGAACACCACGGGGACCGTATCGAAGCCCGCCGGCTCTATGCCGAGCTTGCTCCACAGGCCCGCGACTGGTCTGGCGCCGACCTTGAGGCTGCCCGCGCTGCCTGCCCTGCCCGGCTCGATTTCGCGAGACTTCTCCCCCGAGGTGGATCGGCAATTGGCCTGAAAAGAGCGACGTTTTTCTGATCGCCTCCCGTGACGTCGCGAGCAGAACGCATTCTCCTCGGCCGGCTGCGCGGCGCGGCAATAGGATTGTGCGTCTGGCCGCGGTCGCGACTGACCTCACGAGCATTCGCGGGTCGCAATTGTGGCCGTGACCAGGATCAGACTCGTCGTGGTCACGAAATCCGCAAACGTATTGCGTGGGTCAATTAGACAAGTACAATGTCCGCTCACGATTACGATGAATCGAAACAGTCACGAACAAGACCAAATAAAGCACACCTCTCAAGTTCGTGATTGTTCGTCGTTTCGTTGACGCGTCGTGGAAATGAAGGTTTCGCGCGAACCGATCGTCGCCGAACAATTGTCTGCCTCTGTGAACGCGATGGCTCACACCGTGATTTCCCTGCCCCGAGGACCCGAGACACCGCCCGTTCAGCAAGCCAGGCAGTGGATCGAACGTCCTCTCGAACTGCTCGATACGTGCGCCCGTCAATTCGGGGATGTGTTCACACTGCAGTTGGGGGCGTTGGGAGCGACGGTGATGTTCAGCAACCCCGACGCGGTCAAGACGATCTTCAGTGCCCCAGCGCGTCTCTTTGAGTGCCAAAGTTTCAACGAGAGCTACCGTTTCGTGATGGGGGATCATGCCCTCTTCTTGCAGGACGGTGAGAAGCATCGGCAGTTGAAGCGGGTGATGGCCCCGCCTCTCTGTCACGAAGGAATGGAAGGCCACGCACGCGACATGGGCTGCTCCCCATTTTTTGGTCCACTTGAAATGGGAGTTCCTTAAGCGATTTACATGCTTTTGTTAATTTATATGATAACTCAGTGGCCTGTTCTCCTTTTGTCACAGGACGCGCTGAACTCTTTCGGCGTCGCGTAGTCCAACGAGCTGTGCGGCCGGACCGCGTTGTATTCCCGGCGGAACCACTTGCCTTTCTCCCGAGCGTCCGCTACCGTCTCGAATTCCACCCTCTCCAGGAACTCGTCGCGTAATCGACTGTGAAATGATTCGATATATCCATTCTCCCAGGGGCTTGCCGCGGCTACCGGGATCGACTTCGCCCCCACCCCCGGCAGCCAGTCCACCAACGCCGCGCAAATGAATTCAGATCCATTGTCGCTCCTGATGCGGGTCGGCGCCCCGCGACGACCAATGACCCGGGCCATGATCCGCCGAACATCGGCCCCCGTTAGCGACCCAGCCGCGTGCAACACCAAGCACTCCCGAGTATATTCGTCCACCAAGGTTAGCCACTTGAGAGAACGACCCTCGGCCGTTCGGTCGTGGATGAAGTCGCAGGTCCAGACATCGTTCTTGAACCGGGCCGGTTGCTGGACGCAACTATTGGCACTTACCCCCGGCTTGGGGCCTAATTTCCTGGGTTTTCTCAGCCTCACGGGCCTCCTCAGTCCCAGGCTGTTCCAGAGCCGCCGCACCCGTTTGATATTGACCGACCAGCCTCGCCGGACCAACAGGGCATGAACTCGACGGTATCCGTAACGCGGATGTCGCCGCGCCAACCGTTTGATCTCCCGGTTCAAGGCCGGCTCGTCAGGCCGACGCTTCCGGCGGTATCGCAGGCCCGAACGGGACCGGCCCATGACGCGGCAGATTCGCCGCTGGGAAACCCCGTACCGCTCGTCCAGGTAATCGGCGGCGGCCCGCTGTTGGTCAGGGGTCACCACTTTTTTTTTGCGATGTCCTGGAGCATCGTTTTGTCCAGGAGCAGTTCGGCCACCAGCCTCTTGAGGCGATCGACCTCGAGCTCCAGCTCGCGGCATCGGCGATCGGTATCGACCTGGCCAGGATCGTGTCGCTGTCGCCAACGATAGTAGGTCGTCTCGGCGATGCCATGCTTGCGACAAAAGTCAGAGATCGTCAGTCCTTTGGCCAGATCGCGGTCGGCTTCGCGTAGCAATCGCGCGACCTCGTCGGCGTTCCTTCGCCTTCTCATGGGTCCCTCCAGGGCTTACTCTACCCGGAGACTCCCATTTCGGCTGGACCAATTTTTGGGGAGCAGACCAACATCCGAGCGATCGCACAGCAGACCGTCGAGGGTTGGTCGGTCGATCGGATCGCAGGCGGTGCGGCCGCTCATGCACGAGCTCGCGCTGCGCGGTGCTGATGAAGATCGTCTTTCGGCGCGCGCGAGGCAGCCGGCGAGGCTCGTCGTGGACTGGTTCAAGACGGAAGTCTGGCGCGACCAGCGAGCGTGGAAGCCCTGGGCGAACCTGAATCGCCTTCAACCCCGGCTTCGCGACCTGATCTCGAGCGAGCTCGAGTACCGCCGAGGCTCCCGAGAGCCCAGCCGCCGAGCCCGACCTGCTCGATTACCTGCTGGCGTCTCGATATGAAGACGGCCAGCCCATGAGCGAGGTCGAGATGCAGGATCAGATCCTGACCCTGACGATCACGGCCGTCGATCCCGTGGCCTTCGCCCTCACCTGGCTGCTGGCGTGGGTCGCGAAATCGCCGGCGGTACAATCGGCCCTCCGCGACGAGCTGGCCGGCGCTGGGCGACGATCCCGACCCGGCTGCACTATTGCAACTGCCCTACCTGACGGCGACATGTCAGGAAACCCTGCGAATTCACCCGATCTTGCCCACGGTCGAGGGACGGCGGCTGACGGCACCGATGGAGATCCAGGGATACCATCTCGAACCGGGGATCAACGTCGCTCCGTGCGCGTACCTGGTGCATCGGCGCGAGGACCTCTACCCCGAGCCGCTGGCATTCCGCCCGGAACGCTTTCTGTCAGCGGCAATTCAGTCCGTACGAGTACTTCCCGTTCGGCGGAAGCAATCGCCGCTGCCTGGGGACCGACCCTGGCCCCCATGGAGATGAAGCTGGTGCTCGCGACGATCCTCTCGCGAGGACGCCTTGTCCTCGAAGATGCCGGCGGGGCCGACGTGCGGTACGGGACCATGGTGGGTCCGGACGAAGATCTCACGATCGGCTTGAGCCAGTATAATTCATAGCAAGATAGATAACATGTGATTGTTGCACGTTATTATGAAGCTGATGGCACTGAATGCCACTTTACTGAGGTCGGATCGAGGGCGCGAATCGACATGACCATCCTGGACCGGAAGCTCTGGAACGGCGATTGGCCTGGCATGCGGGAACTCGGTGCCCGAATCGTGCACCACCCTGGTGGAGCTTTTGCGGCGAGCGAGCCGCAGGATCGGCCCGAGAGCCTGGCCTGCGCGTTTCTGAATGATGGCGGCGCGGGAGGCCGAACGGCTTACCTACGCCGAGCTCGATCGGGAGGCGCGGCGGATCGCGGCGTGGCTGCAGGCGTCCGGCAGCCCAGGGGGACCGTGCATTGTTGCTCTTCCCGGCCGGGCTCGATTTTCTCAAGGCGTTTTTCGGCTGCCTGTACGCCGGAGTGATCGCCATCCCGGCGCCTCCTCCGGAAGCCAGCCGGCTCAAGCGGACCCTGCCGCGACTGCGGGCGATCGCCGCGGATGCCGGGGTCTCGGTCGTGATCTCCAATCCGACGATCCGCTCGCTCGTGGCCGGGTCCCGCGACGATGTCCCGGGGCTCGAGGCGATGGCGTACCTCGACATCGCGGAGATCCCGCCCGACTACGCTGATTCCTGGCAAGAGCCCCGGCTCGAAGCCGACGACCTGGCCTATCTCCAGTACACCTCGGGTTCGACGACGAGCCCCAAGGGCGTGATGATCAGCCATCGCAACGTGGTGCACCACTGCGGCTACCTCCAGAGGGTTTGCGAGTACACGCCCGAGAGCATCAGCGTGACCTGGCTGCCGTACTTCCACGACTACGGGCTGATCGAGGGGCTTCTGGAGCCGATCTACAACGGGACCCCCGGCTATGCGATGTCGCCATTCTGCCTTCCTCAAGCGGCCGTTCAACTGGCTCCAGGCGATCTCGCTCTATCGAGCGACCCACACCCAGGCGCCGAATTTTGCCTATGAGCAGTGCGTGCGACGCATCAAGCCCGAACAGCTCGCCCAGCTCGACCTCAGCTGCCTGCGCTCCGCGGGCAACGGCGCCGAGCCGATCAACCCCAGGGTCCTCGAGGCGTTCTACCGCACCTTTGCTCCCCGCGGTTTCCGCTGGGAGGCCTTCTGCCCGGCATACGGGCTGGCGGAGACGACGCTCATGGTCTCGTGCTGCTCGCCGTCGCTGACCCCACGCGTTGGCCGCTTCCGGGCCGACGCCCTTGGCGAGAATCGCGTCGTCGAGGCGACAGGCGACGAAGCACTGGCCGCGCGGGAGGTCGCGAGCTGCGGCCGGATCGTCTGCGAGTTCGACGTGGTCATCGTCAATCCCGATACCTTGACCCGCTGTGCCGCGGACTAGGTCGGAGAGATCTGGGTCGCCGACCCGAGCGTCGCCCGAGGGATACTGGCGACGCGACGCGGAGACCGAGGCCACGTTTCGCGCCTTCCTGGCCGACACGGGGGAAGGGCCGTTTCTCCGCACCGGCGACCTTGGCTTCATCCGGGACGGCGAGCTTTACGTCACCAGCCGCATCAAAGACCTGATCATCGTCGCCGGGGCGAATCACTATCCCCAAGACATCGAGTGGACCGTCGAGAAATGCCACCCGGACGTACGTCCCAGCGGTGTCGCGGCCTTCTCGATCCCGGTCGACGGCGAAGAGCGGCTAGTGGTCGCCGCGGAGATCGAGCGGGGTTCGATCGACGGGCCCGAAGACACCGACGAAAATTCTCGACGCGATCAAGCAGGGCGATCGCGCGAGGAGCACGAGGTGCCCGTGCACGCGGTGCTTGCTTCTGGCCCGCGGGAGCCTGCCCAAGACGGCCAGCGGCAAGGTCCAGCGCCACGGTTGCTGGCGGCTGCTCGAGGCGGACAGCCCCGACGTTTTGGCAAGCTGGATCGCCGGCACCACGCGGCTCGGTCCACCCGTCATCACGCAACTGAACCTCGACACCCGAAGAGTCTGGACATTCGACCATGAAACCGATCCACAACCCCGTGATGGCCGCGCCCGACGTCAGCCGCAAGCGAGCCGATGAGCTCATCGCTTGGCTCCGCCAGTATGCGGAGGAACGCATCGATTCGCGGCTGTTCGACGAGCGGCGGTGCGTTCCGCCGTTCGTCATCCTGGACTTCGGCAACCGGGGCATCCTGGGGATGCAGATCCCCGAGGAGTACGGCGGACTGGCGCTTGAGGAACCGCGATTTCATGCGGGTGCTGGAGCAGCTCTCCGCCATCGACCTGAGCCTCGCGTCGCTGGTGTTCATCCACAACGCCAACGGCATTCGCCCGATTGTCGGCTACGCCACGCCGGCCATGCGCGAGGAACTGCTGCCCGTGCTGGCGCAGGGTCGCGAGCTGTCGGCGTTTGCTCTGACCGAGCCGGTCGCCGGCTCGAACCTTCCCGGCATCGCGACCGTCGCCGTGCCCGACGGCCAGGGGGGCTGGCGGTTGCGCGGGGTCAAGCGGTGGAACGGCTCCGGCTGGGCGGGCGTGGTCAGCGTTTTCGCCCGGCAGGTCGACGCCGAGCGGCAGGCTCGGACATGCGACGGGTTTCGTCGTGCGCCAGGGCATGCCCGGCCTGCGGGTCGGCCCGGAATCCCTCACCATGGGAGTCCGGAGCATCATGCAGAACAGCATCTATTTTCGACGACGTTGCGGTTCGGCCGGTCCACGTCCTGGGCGAGGTGGGCAAGGGGATGGACGTCGCCGACGAGGCCCTGCTGGTCGCCCGGTTGTGCATGGGCGCGATGAGCCTGGGGGGCATGAAGCGGTGCGCCAGCTTATGCTCCGTTACGCCAGCCGCCGCGTTGTTTCCACCGGGCGCCTCCTCGACAGCCCGATCACGCGAGCGGTTTTCAGCAAGCTGACGATCAAGATCACCCTCGTCCAGGCACTCGTCGACCGGCTGGTCGAGGTGATGGACCAAGGTGAGTATCCCCCGGAAGAGGCTTGCATGATGGCCAAGATCCTCGGGTCAGACTCGCTGTGGGAGGCGGCTGACGATCTGGTCGAGATGCTTGGTGGGCGCGGGTACATGGAGAACAACATCGCCCCGCAGATCATGCGCGATTGCCGGATGCTCCGCATCGGCGAAGGTGCCAATGAGCTGATGACCCTGTCGGTGGGCCGAAGGGTCTATCATTCGGAGAAACTGCACCAGTTCCTCCGGCTTCAGCTTGGTTGTCCGGAAATGTCCGACCGCCTGATGGACGCATCACAGCAGATCCAGCATCGGTGTCTGTCTCCCGCGGCGCCCTTCGGCGATCGATCGACGGCGCTTTCTTGGGCGTTCAACCTGATCGGCCAGGTTGCGATCAAGGGAGTGGTGTTGGCGGCCGCCCGCGCAACCGCACTGCGCACGCCGCTCGCCGCTCCTTGATCGCGCCATCGCATGGGCGAGCCTGCAGTTCGAGTCGGCCCTGCGAGCAGGCTCTCCGGGGCCACCCGGCGGAGTTGTTCCTGTTGGGCCGAGGACGAGACCACTCAGGCGATCGACGGCTATATCGAGGCGATCGGCGACCTCGAGCAGCGCCCGCCGGGCGTCGAGGAGGCCATCGATCCCCTGCTTCGGCGCAACCCAGTTGGCGGTGGTTTCCCTGATTGGTCGCACTTGCCGGGAAACGTTAAGCCGGACCAACTGGTCGCGAGCGCGGGCCCCAATTCCGCTCCCAATCTCGAGGTCGAACATTTGACGGTCTAGAAAAGCGAGCGCTCGCCGCAGAGCTTCTTCGCCGCAAGGGTATTGGAAACGGTGTCGTTGAGTCAGAATCGTCTGCGATCGCTGTATAGATGGAGTCATTCGCGTTAAAGGCGTCTTGAAAGTGCTCACGCGCATACAGCATAGGCTTTGATGGTCTCGGTCTGTTTTGTCCAAATTTGACCTAACCCTGAATCGACAAGAGGAGCGTCGTGATGATCGAATTTCAGGCCCCGACGCATTCGAAGGCCTCAATCACCGAATGGTTGGTCGAGTGGATCGCCAAAGAGTTGGCGCTTCCCACCGCCGAGATCGAGACGGACAAGTCTCTGCTCAACTATAGCCTGAGCTCGGTGACTGCCATGATGCTGGTCGGCGACCTGGAGGAATGGCTGGGTCTGACGCTCCCGCCGACGCTGGTCTGGGATTACCCTTCGATTGACGCCATCGCCGACTACTTGATCGAGCAGCTCGGCAACCCGGTAACGGGGATCCCGACGAGCAACGGGAGCAGTGCTTTCTGCTCCAGGGTCGGTCGTGCGCGGCAGCGAAGCCACGCCGATGGCTCCGCTCGACGACATGTCCGATCAGGAGGTGACCGCCCTCCTCAACCAATTGATCGCTGACGAGCGCGCGGGCGCTTCACTTTGAAGAAACTATCTTGGTCTGCCCGTAAGGGTGCGATCACCAGACCCTGACGCCGGGGGAGTGGCTGATGAGTCAGCCCTCGGAAGCCACCCAACAGCTCTCCGCGGATGAGAGGCGCCAGCTGCTTGCGGAGATGCTTCAGAAGAAGGCCAGCCGCACGGACGAGCATCCTCTCTCGTTCGGGCAAGAACGGCTCTGGCTGATGGCGCGACTCGACCCTGGAAGCTCCCTGTACCATATCGCGGTCGCCTATCGCGTGAACGGTCCCCTCGACCTGACCTTAGTCAAAGAGTGCGTGTCGCACATCGCGGAACGTCACGAGGTGCTGCGAGCGACGTTTCCGGCCGGGAAAGATCAACCGGTGCAAAAGGTCGCTCTCCAGGTCCCATCGGTGTTTTCGGTAACAGAACTCGGGATTGCAACTGACGGCGAGCGTGGGGACGGTATCGTTCACCTGGCGCTAAAAGAGGCGAAGCGGCCGTTTGACCTTGGTCGCGGGCCGCTGTGGCGCGTCACGGTATTCCGGCGGTCGGACGAAGCACACTATATCGTCCTTACCATGCACCACATCGTCTCCGATGCCTGGTCGGTCTTTATCTTCTGCCAAGAGCTGGCCGAGCTATACGACGCTGCGGCAAGCGGTCGGCCGGCGCAGCTAGCCGAGCTGCCGATCCAGTATGCAGATTTTGGCAAACGGCAGCGCCAGTGGCTCTCAGGCCCGGTCCTCCAGCAGCAGTTGGCCCACTGGCGGACGCATCTGTCGGGCGATATTCCCAAGCTCCAGTTACCGACCGATCGCCCGAAATCGACGGCGACCCACCATCGAGGTGCGGTTCAAACCCTGGCTGTCTCGGGACCCGTATTCCAGGCCTTGGGCCAACTAAGCCGGCGCGAAAGCGCGACCATGTTCATGACCCTCTTGGCCGGCTTCGAGGTCCTGTTGCATCAGTACAGCGGCCAGGAAGATCTCGTTATCTGCACGCCGGCATCCGGCCGTCACCGCTCTCAGACGAAGGACTTGATCGGTTACTTCAATAACATCCTGCCGATGCGTTTCGACGTGCGTGGTGACCCCACCTTTGCCGAGGCGATACAGCGAACACGGAAAGTCGCGCTCGATGCATTTAAGCATCAAGATATACCGTTTCAATTTATTGCCGATGCGCCGAACTTGAAGGCATTGTCTTTAAGCCGGGTCTTGTTTTCGGTCGATATCGAATGGCCGCCCCAGCTCACGTTGCCGGGCCTGAAGTCCCAGGCGTGGGCAATTCGCACCGAGACGGCCGATTTTGACCTTACAGTGTCAATGTGGATCGAGGGTGAGGAGCTCAGGGGGGTGTTCGAGTACAAGACGGAGCTGTTCAACGACGACACCATTGCGCAGGCGATTACCGATTATCTCGAATTGCTGGCGACGGTCGCACAGCAGCCCGACGTGGCGATATCAACACTGCCTGACAGGGCGAAACCCGACGCCGACGTGCGCGTGGTTCAACCCGGTCGGCGCCAGTCGACGGATGATCTCCCCGGCTCTCCGACCGAGCAGCGCATTATCAATGAACTGAAGGACATTCTGGGCATCGAATCCATCGGCCCCGACGATGATCTGATGGAGCTGGGGGCACCATCGTTGGCGGTTGCCCGCCTTTCGGAGCGACTTCGGAGGATGTTCGAGGTCGAGCTACCTCTGGCCTCAATTTTCCGCGCGAAGACAGTGCGCCGGATTGCGGAACTGGTTAAGAGTAGGGGCTCGGCGCTCGCGAATTCCGCTCTGGCACCGATTCAGCCGGCTGGGGTTCATCCTCCTCTCTTCCTCTGCGAGGGCCTGGGCATTTACTATCCGCTCGTCCGCCATTTGGGCAAAATGCAGCCGGTTTACGGGCTTGTCACGGAGATCGCGCGGGCCAACTATCCGCGCGTGGAGGAACTGGCCGCGTTGTATGTCGCGGAGGCGCGAAAAGTACAGCCGGAGGGGCCCTATTTCCTGGGGGGCCTGTCGTTTGGAGGCGTCGTCGCGTTTGAAATGGCCCAGCAAATGTACGCTGTCGGCCAGGAAGTTGCGCTTCTGGCCCTGTTCGACACACCCACCCCCTGGGCCTTCACGTGCAAACCGCTTTTCCCAAGGCTCGTCGGCCACCTGCGGAACGTGCGTCGATTCGGCTTCGGCTATCTGTTGAAGAAGCTCGGACGCCGGCTGAAAAGTCTGCGACAGATTGTTTCCACGAAGAGCGGTATGTCTGCGGAGTCTCAGTCCGATGTGATCGCCGATACGGGTCGGCTGCGGCAAGTCTTCACGACGACCGCAGACCAGTATGACCTGCGCCCTTATCCCGGCCGAGCCACACTATTCGTGCTTGCCGATCGCGATGGAATGAGCGACTCTCTGTTCGACCCCTCCCTGGGTGAAATCGACCCGCAGCTCGGCTGGGGGCGGATCGCAGCCGGAGGGGTTGAGGTCCATGAAGTGCACGGCGAGCACACGAGCATCTTCCACGAGCCGAATGTGCGAAGCCTCGCCGAGAAGCTGACCTATTGCCTGGAGATGGCCCGCGAGACGACTCCCAAGTATTCGGAATGGTCGCTCCGGCCTTTTCATTTAACTCCAGTCAGGCACGCCACGTCGACGTTCGACGACAGAGTCAACCGACCGCCACATGGCGGCGCTTTTGAGCCGCCCGTCGCATGATCGAGCGAGCCCTTCGATTGTCTGCGACGCGCTCCGTTTTTTGTCTTTTCCGACTCCCCTCCCTCGTCAACAACCACCAATTCGACCAGCCAGCTCATACATCCTAATTTGCCCAAAATACTCAGTGTACTTTCCAAGCTCTTTTAGTCATTTACAAATGATGTGACTCTTTGGGACGACTTCATGACATGATCTCGAATCGGAAAACAACGCAAATGGCAAACACCCTGAGATGGCTGGAGCGGATGGGATCGACTTTTTGGGGCGAGTGGGATGCGTTGGGCTTACGCCACGAACCGTCGCGACGACGGGCAGACCGAAAGCCGGGCCTGGAGTCGCTCGAAGGGCGCTGGGTTTTGAATTACTCGATCGCGACTGCCGGCCCCGTCAGTGCGTACGGGGCGATTCCGGCTATCAACGGACTCAACAACAACGGCGCGGCGGTCGGCACGTCGTTAACGGGATCGAGCGAGTTCTTGGGACCGGGCGTGATCGATAGGGGCTTTGTATTCCGCCACGGAAAGGTCGTTGACGTCGGGTCGTTGGGCGACATGTCCGAGGCCACCGGAATCAACGATCAGGGAACGGTCGTGGGAATATCGAATTTATACCCGAACACGACGTCGACGCAGTATGTTGCCGTTATCTACCAGCGTGGGAGGCTCGCCGAGCTCGCGCCTATCCCCAACGCGAACGAAAACGCATTCAATCTCTCGATCTCGATCAATAACCGGGGTGAAGTGACCGGCTTTCCCGGATTCAATGGCGACGACTTGCTGCTCAAGAACGGCAAACTGATCGATATTGGCTCGCTCGCCGGCCAGGGTTCGGTGGCGAATGACCTGAGCAATTCCGGCGAGGTTGTCGGATATTCGGCGATTTCCGGGGTCAACACCGTCAACGAGATCGATCACGCCTTCGCCTACTCCAACGGCAGTATGAAGGATCTCGGCACACTTGGCGGTTCATCCTCGGATGCGCAGGGGGTCAACAAGTGGGGCACTATTGTCGGATCGTCGTCGATCACCGGAGATTCGGCCACACACCCGTTCGTCTACAAAAACGGCAAGATGACCGATCTGGAGACGCTCGGTGGCCCGGACGGATTCGCGCACTCAATCAATGACCGCGGAATCATCGTCGGCAGTGCCGATGTGCCCAGCGGTGTCTTACACGCATTCATTTATCAGAATGGCGTGATGACCGATCTCAATTCCCTGATACCGGCCAACTCCGGCTATGTCCTCGTCCGGGGCGTTGCCATCAATAACAAGGGCCAGATTTTGGCCGAAGCCACGCCGGCCGACGCACCGAACAGCGCATATTTTACCGTGCTGCTCAACCCGACCAAAGGCAGCGTTTGATGATCCAATGCCGCGCGGTCAACAGGCGTTGCATCAAAAGTTTTGTGATCGGCATTACCGTGAATGAAGCGCGATCCGGTTTCCTTCGCTATCGAGGATGACAGCTCGGAAGCCGTGAGGGCCGATCTGGTGCGGGGGCTCTAGCACGGTGCCGCCGTTGGGTTCGACTGTCGCGACGGCTTCCTCAAGCCGCCCTTGGGCGTTCAAGTAAATGAGCGGACCCGTGGCAGCCGGTCGCTCTTCGGCCTTGGTAAATAGGCAACCGCTGACATCGGTGTCGTAGCCGGGCAAGAGGCCAATGGCCATGCCCGGGTATTCTTGTTTTTGAACCTCGCCGCCAAGCACGGCCGAGTAGAATCGGATCGCCCGATCGAGATCTAGAACTGGAATGTCGACCCACACAATTTGATTCGCCATGAGTTCGCTCCCAAACAAATGACTGGGCAGCGACGCCGGACCGACCAGCTATCGCCAGTGTCCAAAAGAATACCATACGCCTGTGACGGGAGCCACAAGGTTTCGATTTTTTTAGCCGCTTGCAGACAGCTTCGGTCGGTCAAGCCAGCGGTCAAATCGCGCGACCGAGTGCCAGGTAAGGATCGACGCGGCGGCGACGTAGACTCCAATGAGCAAGAGGGTGCCAATTGGGACATACGTCAATGGGACCGCAACCAACTCCGATGTGTCGGCCGAGTTCCACCACCACGGGCCGCCGTTTAACCGGTTCGATACGAGGGGCGCCACCGCGAGCCTGGGCATGAAGCCCAGCAGGTTGAACGAAGAATCCCAGGGGAGTGACCCGCGAAATCCGAGAAATAGAAGAATCGGATAACCGTTCAAGAGAAACAGCGCGGCGATTGTTGTCGCAATGGCCTTCGATGTGTTGGTGGCTCGGAGCGAGGCAAGTATTCCTACGGCGGCGACAAGCCAGGTGAGAAGCCCGACCAGTGCCACCGAAATGAAGACTTGAATGGGAGAAACGGCGCTTAGGATCGCCAATATCCACAGAAACACCATCACGGCTGCAAACCCGCGCTGGTTCCAGACGGCACCGATGACCTTGGCGCGCAAGATCTGCCCGCCGGTGAGTGGCGTCGAAGTCAGGCTGACCCAGGTGTCCGCTTCGCGCTCGAGTGTCACGCTCGATGCCGAGGCGCCCGCGACGGCCAACAGCCATAACGCCGTGTACCAGCCGAGATCCAGGCGCAGTGCCCAAACAAGGTTTTCGCGCACAAAACGAGTTGCCTGCCCTCCATGCCGCCACACGTCCACGGCGATCTGGCTCAGGCCCCCGTGGACCTCGGTCGCCAGCGCCAGCGGCAAGGTCACGATCACGATCGCCGGCAAGAGCACCAGCCTGGTGAAGATGTCGGTAGGGGCGAAATAGCGTTCCTTCCAGAGTACCGCATCGGTGCCGCAATCCGGCGGCGCGAACCAACGCCGGCGGCGTCCGCGTGCGGTCCCACTGCCAAACCAGGTGCGGCGTGCCGGGGTTTCCTCTTGGTGGCGGAAAGTAGGCCGCAGCCTCCAGGCGGCCAGAACGAGCAACAGGGCCGCGGCCCCGAGCTGGAGGCCGACCATCCGTTGGAAATCACCGAGCGCCGGCGATAACCTGAGAATGCGGCCGAGTCGCCCGCCCTGCATCGGCATGAGCAGCAAAGCTCCCACGGGACTCGATGCCACCAGCCACTCGTTTGCCATGCTGATCCAGTGATACGCCATCGGGTACAACCGCGATCCCGTCACGTCAATGAATGTGGGCACGAAGATCCAGGTCAACAAGAGGACATATGCGGTCAAAACCGATTGCCGCACCCCCCTGGCAAGCGTCGAAACAAGGACCGTGAGCGCCGCCGCGAACGCGGCCGTGGAGGCGGTTCCAACAAACGCGACGACCAGGTACTCGGCCGACACGCCGCCGATCAAGCCGAGAATGCTGACCACCGGCAGACCCATCGCGATAAAGACAGCCAGATGCGGCAACCGCCCCAGCATCTTGTCCGCCACGATCTCGCCGCTTGAGAGCTGGCTGGCCATCAGATAGTGCAATGTCTTCCTTTGCTTTTCGTCGGCGATCGCTCCGCCGAAGAGCGGAGGGATCAAAACGATGACTGTCACGAGCTGCAGTAAGGCAAATACGAAAAATGTGCCCTCGGCAAACCGAGTGACCGCCGCGATCTTCGCCGTGCTGGCGCCGGCAAACGTGCCTTCGTACGCGTTCCAGAACAGCGCAAGCAATAGCGCTCCGTACACGAACCGAAGCATGTAATAGCGCTTCCTGCGCGGTACGCATGAGCTCGGAGCGAAAAACGGGTCCCAGGATCATCGTCGTTTTTCCTTCGGGCCTGGTCAGTTGCTCCAGGTGAACATCGCCGCGCGGCTTTTTCAGATGCGTCTGCACTCGCTTGCTCGATCGGCAAGCTTTCGAGTGGTTATTCTAGTAAAGGCACAAGCCGTCGATTTCGCAACCAGCGAGGTATTGCTCTACTTATTTATGTCATAATCCTGTAAATGCGCCAATTTCGTCGGTCTTATCCGCACGGCGGTAGCTTTGGCGACACGCAGCCGTCAGAATGAACGCCGGCTACAAAGCGGAACGCATGCTGGAGAAGGCGATTCTCACAGAGGAAGGGGAACCGAATGAAGCCGATGATCTTTGTGTTGGCAGCGCTCGCTGCGTCTGCGCCGGGGAAAGAAGTTCAACCTGCGCACGGGTCATCTTGAAGTCGTGGCAGGACGAACCGGTGGCGCCAGCGTCCGCACGGGCGATGCCGAGATCACAAGCCCCTTTGGAGTGGCATTCGACGGCCGAGGGACGCTTTACTTCGTGGAGATGCTCGGCTACCGAGTGCGCACAATCGGTCAGGGCGGCCTGGTCACAACATTGGCCGGGACTGGCCGCGAAGGGAGTCGTGGGGACGACGGGCCGGCAATCCAGGCCGAATTCAACGGTCCGCACAGTCTGGCGGTGTCACGAAGCGGAGATATTTACGTCGCCGACACATGGAACAATCGGGTACGCAAGATTGACCAGCGGTCAGGGCTGATCACCAACATCGCCGGCACTGGGCGCAAAGGTTTTTCCGGCGACGGCGGACCGGCGACAAAAGCGGATTTCGGCGGGATATATTGTCTTTCGCTGGATGCCCTTGAGCAGACCCTTCTTCTGGACGATCTCGACAATCGCCGGGTGCGGAGCGTCAGCCTGATTACAGGCACTGTTTCGACTGTCGCGGGCAACGGCAACAAGGGCGTGCCCAGGGATGGCGACGATGCCAGTTCGTCACCTCTTGTCGATCCCAGGGCCGTCGCATTCGATGGACGGGGCGGATTCTACATCCTCGAGCGCGGCGGCCATGCGCTGCGAGCGGTTGACCGGTCGGGCAAGATCCGCACTGTCGCCGGCACGGGCAAGGCCGGAAGCGATGGCGACGGGGGTGATGCCCGGCGCGCGACTTTGAATCAGCCCAAGCACCTGTGCGTCGACGGCACAGGCAATGTTCTGATCGCCGACTCCGAGAACCATCGCATCCGCATGTATCGTCCCGAAGATGGAACAATTCAGGGCTTGGCGGGCAATGGCCGGAAGGGAAGTGCAGGGATTGGAGGACCGCCCGGCGAGGCCGAACTAGACCAACCGCACGGCGTGACGGTAGGACCTGGCGGAGTTATCTATATCTCGGATAGCAGCAATAACCGCATTCTCAAGATTGTTCCGTGACCCGAGAAGTAGAGCGCCATCGTGTCGGCCCGCACGTTGGTCCACACGCTCTCGATTCGTCGATGCCCAATCACGAGGCTGCCGACGCCGGCAGCGATTGGCCATGGTACGAACCCTTGCGGGCCACCGTTTGACCGAGCCCGGAGACTGATTCGGATTGATAGGGAATGCGATCCTTGAACCTCAGGATGGGTCGTTCGATCACATGCCACGACAGCGCGGCGACGCCGAGGGTCAGGGCGCACTCAATGGTCCAGAGGGCCGGGCCAGGTGAAATACCGGTGAAATCGCTCACTGAACGGGACGAAAGCACAATCAGATGATGATAGAGGTAGATTCCGTAGCTGATCGTGCCAAGATATACGAGCGGCCTGCTGCGAAGAAATGCAAACAGCCGATGGCCGCTGTGACAAAATAGCACAGTCACCAGGGTAAACGAGCCGAGAGATGCGACAGTTGTGCGCACTCCCATTGTGATGGGCCCGCCGACGTCGAAGAGGCGCCCGGTTGCCGCCATGATCGCGACCAAGAGCATCGCGATCGCACCAAGACCGATCGCCCAGTTCATCGATCGCTTGCGACCCGTCTCGGCGATCGGGTCGGCCAGAAGGACCGCGAGCAAACCTCCCAGTGCAAACCCGTCGCACCGGCCGGCCAAGAGCCACCAGTTGATGCCGGCGACCCGTGCCAGTGCCGCCGCGGCCGCCAGCCCCACGGCCAGAATTCCTGAAATACGCCGACCGGCGAGCAACACGAGGGCAGGCCATATCAAGTAAAACTGCTCTTCAAGCGCGAGCGTCCACGTGTGCTGCATCAACTTCCATGTGGGCATTTCGCTACCCCAGTACCAGGGCAGGTATTGCGTGTACGTGAGAAAGTAAGGCAAAGCGCCCTTATTCGAGAGTCCGCACAACACGAGAATCGCGATCACCAAGTAGTAGACCGGCCAGATCCGCAATCCACGGCGCAAATAAAATGCGAGCAGGAACCGAGCGGACCGCCCATGCTGAAGGACGATGCCGGTGATCAGAAAGCCCGACAGAACAAAGAACACGTCGACTGCAGCCCAGCAACCGGGCAGGTAATCGGTAAATAGGTGATAGGCAACGATCAACACCGCTGCGATGCCGCGCAATCCATCAAGCTCTGCGATCCGTCGCATATCGTCCCTCCCTGGTCGATCAACAGCGTTAGCGAGATGATAGAAAACTCGGCGAAATTGGACAAGTCGACTCGAAGTTTCTCAGGGTAAGACCTGGTCGAGAAGCCGCCTGACGAACGGCGGCACGGCGCCGGGGACCACCACACCGCCGGGTCCATAGGGATAAGAACCGGGCGGACGGATCACGTAGTACGGCATTCGCGGTGCCTGCACGACGACGGCCGTCGAACCGTCGGGATTGACTCGGATTTCTGTTTCGGCGATCACGTCGCGTTCATCTGCGGCGCCAGCAGGTGGCAATGGGCGGTCGTCGACACCGGGCGGCCGAACAATCGCGCCGTCCGCATTTGCGACGACCGGATCGGGGACCCAGTAGCCCGCGCGAAAGTCCCATCCGCCGGCGCGGCGAACCCAACGAGCCGGGATCCAGTCCCAGCCGGCTTGAGCGCGCGCCCAGAAGCCGGGCGTCCATCTTAACTGATCCCCGGCCGGCGCGTAGTGACCGGGAACATAGAAATAATCTGGCCCGGGTGCTGCGGCTGGAAGGTCGTCGGGGTGGCCCGCGGGAGGTCCCGTAGTACGCCACGCGGGCTGGTTTGCGGTTGAATAGGTCGTCGTGATGGCACCGTTATCGCGGCGGCGGCTCCAGAACCCCGGCGTACGATACCAGCCGACCTGGTTGCGCCTCCAGCGGGCGGTGACCCACATCGAGCCCGGAGGTGGTACTTGCCACACGCCACCGATCCAGACGAATTCTGCCCGCGCTGAATCCCAATCCCAGTAGCCAGGCACCCAAGTGGCGCGCCGATCTGGCCGTGGGCCTGACGGCCGCTCGGCGATCGGACGCGGCGGTTGCTGGGGAGCGCTGCGCTCGGGTCGCTCGAGACCGACCACCGTTGTCTTGCAGCGCGTTGTGGGTCGCGGCAGGAGCATCCGAATCCTGCTCGGCGGCTCGGGAGTTTTGAACGGCCGTGTCGTCCGGTCGAATCGGCTCAAGGTCGGTTACCGGGCCTTCGAGCGTGGGCGAGGCCACGCGCCCAGGCGGAGGCGGCGGCGGAGTCGAACCGGAGGTCTGGGCCAGCATGCTCCGGGTAAGGCCGAGCGACAAAAGGAGTCCAATAGCGATTCCTGGTCGGTTCATTGCGATCATCTTAGGTTCTCCGGCAGGCATGAACCTCGTTGGTGCTTAGCCATTGATTTTACCTAATTTCTCAAGGTGCAAAAAGTGTGCCGCGAGAGTCATGTGATTTGTCCGGCAAGAAACAGCCAAAGCTCACACAATCGACGTCGCGACGGACTGCATTTCCAAATGATCCAGCGCCTCCCAATCCCCCGGGCACGCGGCCAGCACTTCACGCCAGAGTTTCTCGGTCTCGGCGTGATCACCCCGCTCGGCGGCCAGTGACGCCATGTTGCGCCGAGTTAGATGCCCGTAAATGCCTTGATCGACGCTGCAAAACTGATCGGGCCATTTGCAGCGCAAGATTCGCCGCCAGCATTGTGCGGCCTCGCCCGACTCACCCAGATGCCGGTGCACCACCGCCTTGCGAAACCACAGTTCCGCATCGCCGGGGTCGAGGTTGAGCCCCTCGGTACAGACCTGTAGCGCCGCCTGCGATTCACCCAGCATCTGGTGGTGCGCGCGATCAAGGCATAGAGCTTGCGCACGATCGAGTCCGTCGGTGCCGACCCCGCCAGGCTGCGCTTGAGAAACCCCAGCGCCTCGTTCCAATCCTTCCTCTCGCCGGCGATCGCTCCGAGGTTGAAAAGTGTAAACGGATCATCGGGCCGAGCCTCCAGTTCCCGCATGAGGATCCGCGTGTCGCGGTCAAGCTTTCTCGACCGCAGGGCCTGGTCGACATAGCCTGTGTGCCGAATGGTCAGATCGGTCCACTCGACGGGGATCCCTGCCCGCCGCAGCGCCGGCAGGATCTGTTCGTGGACGCGATAAGTCCAGCGCACTCCTTCGCAGAGCGGAAACAGCCGCATATGGTCGACAACCGTGTCGCCGCCTGTTCCATCCGGGCTGGGATCGCACGCGCAGCGCACCACGTACGCGACCTCTTGGCCCTTTCGCAATCGCTTGTCATGGTTAACGACACACTGGCGCTCTCGCCAAGGTCTATCGAGGGAATGTTATCCAGGGACGAAGATCTCACGCCAAGCCGCAAAGTCGCAAAGGACGATGAAGGGACCGCTTCGGCAGCGACCTGAGCCACGTGCACGACGTCGCTTTGTCCAGACTCAAACAAATTGTTATTGTTTGCGGTCTTTGCGGCTTTGCGTGAGATCTCTTTTTGATCCGAACCAGGACCCATCAAGTTCCCTGCGTGAGCCGCTGGCGATCCCATCCAGGGCTGAAGCGAGACCCGCGTGCCATGAGACCCATTTAGTCCCCACTTGGCCGCGAATCGTCCGGCGTTCTCATTCAGCAGCCTTTCGGGATCAATGCCATGGCCGGCAAAGGTCCGGCTGCCGAAATGGTGCGCGAACAGATCATGGGCGACCGCCAGCTCAAATCCTGCCCGCCGCGCCCGCTCGGCGAGGTCGTCATCATCAAAGAATCCCAATCCAAACCGTTCATCGAGCCAACCGATCGCCGCGCAAACAGCCGGCTTCATGAGCAAGCAGAATCCCGACAGCTTGGGCACGGTAAACCACTGCCCGCGATGCTGGTCGCGCCAAGTACGCGCAAAGCGATGCATCTCGCCGATGTGGCAGTCGGGTGTGGCTCCTGAGCGCGAAAATGCACTGGCGGGTAAACTGAAGCTGGCTCCAGCAGGGCACAATAACGGATGCCAGCCTACCGACCGTTTTACGATTCATGGCTGTGACTCACCACTGAGAAAGACGAGGAGATTAACCACGGAAAGCACTGAATGACACGGAAAAATCTAAGATAATGACGACCACGAACGGCCGGCAAATGCGTTCACCACACGTGACCACGCACGTGCGTGGATCGGACGGGCGCAGGCCCATCAGCCGGGCGTCAGCCCGATTCCAATGTCTTGGCTCGGCCAAGCGTCAGTCCGATCGCGCCAATCGATCGCACCCACGTGCGAGGTTGGCGGTGACCCCGTCTGGACCACGGTCTCACGACCCGTGGTCACGACCGACACGACGGTGGCGTCGCTATGAGAGAGGCTTGCGGTAACTGCCGACGAACGCATCGCTCCGCGATAGCAACCGATTCCGGCCGTTCCCCGGCATTGCCGAGAACGTAAACCTCGCCGCCGGAATCGATGATCGCGCACGGCATGGCGACCGGCAGCCGATGCGTCCATTTCCGGGCAAAAACTCGAGCGCTTGCGAAAAACGCCGGCGGCAATCCGATATTGCGTGAATTGTGATGGCACGGTGCTGCCAATGCCAGCATGGCCAGCCCTTGTTTGCGTGCCTGCAGGCAGATATCAGCTCCATACAAATGGAATCCCAGAGCAGGGTCGAATCGCAAGCCCGAATCTCGTCGCACGATCAGCAGCAGCTCGTCAAGTGTTGCGACTTTGGCGGGCAGCTCCGGCCCGTCGCGGAGTGTCCGGCCGCGATCGACGACCCAGCCAACGCGCCCGGCGGCCAGCGGCTGTGATTGATCGCAGAGCGTGATCACCTCGCCGACGCCGTAGACCCCCGCGACCCCGGTCGGCCCGAACCGGCGTTCTGCTTCATCGAGTTGTTGTGCGATGCATCGGTCCCAACCCGCCGGCAGCCACACATCTTGATGAACGCAGGCGACCCATTCGGTCTCGGACCGCGCAATGCCGATGTTGAGCCCATCCGCGGCGCTCGGACAGCTCGTCACCACAACCAATTCGTTCGGCGAGCCATCGTTCAGACATGGCGAACTGAGCAGGTTCGCTTCGAGAATCGAGCTATCCGAGACGCACGCCACGAATGAGAGAGGGCCGAGCGCCGGCTGCACAGTGTCCATCTTTCCTCCGATACCGAGCAACAAATTCGCAATCCGTTCTGGTCGATCCAAGTTTGGTCAATTGAGCGGGCGTGTTGAGCCCGAAGTTTGCCCATAGTGCCTGGGCGTGAAATAGTCGTTCCAATGCGCAACCCATTCAGCCGCTTTTTCCGCGAGCCAATTGGCTTTCCTCTCGACGAACGTGTTCCTGCCAATCCAGCCGACCACGCCGAGGATTTTGCACACCGCAATTTCGAGCCGCTCGACTGGCAAGCGTCGCTGCGCATGGAGGAGCTGGGCATCCCCAAAGATCGCATTGGATCGTCGGACCATGACCACGGCATCGCATGGTGCGCCTTCAACCCTTATGAACGGGACGGCGGAGGAATCGTCACGGCAGGCCGAATCAACTTCGACTGAGGTGCGCTCAATCCAGATCTGATAACCGAGAAATATGGAAAGAAAGCCGGGAAGTTGCCACGAATTCCAAGAACCCCGATTCGTTCAACGTGCCGAAGTGGCCAGCTATATCCGTACCATTCGGTTCTGCCGAAACTTACGGTAAGACCGCTCGACTGGAAGCCGCCAAAGACGGCAGTGTTGCCGGCTCGCGTGCCGCGGCCGGTCTGGAAGATTCCCTTCGGCTTTGTCCGATCGAAGACCGACGTGGTTTGGATTCGACCCGCGAAGGCATGATGCAGGGTTTTTCGCTGGGGAGCTACGTCCAGCTCGTCGACTACACCGGGCGACTCTTTCGCCAGGGCAAGGCTTCGATCTCCGCGGAGCTGGCCGGGATCTTCGAGCGCCTCGGTTGCAGCGCTCAAAGTTGGCAGAACCGGATGGAGAGGCTCCGCGATGGCCGGTTGCTGGGTCGTTTCTTCGCTACAACTCGTGCCAAGCTGCGGGAGATCGCCGAACGCCTCGGCATGCGGCGGCCGGTGAGCGTGGCGGGCTATTCTGTCAGGTGACGGCATACCGAATCGCGTCGAATCGCCACGGGCCAACTGCATTGCCGACGCTCGAAAATGTCGGGGCTTTTATGCATATCTGAGAACACTCAGTTGAACCTCGACACGCGCGTTTGATCCCACCACGCCGATGAGTCTGCTCGAACCTACCTCGGAGCACGTCGAGTGCAGTGCGCCCCCGCATTGTGCGCTTATATCCAATTGCATTGCGCGCTTTCACTAAAAGAAACTGCCGAGCACCTTGGGCGGCGGTGACTTCCGTCGCGTCAGTACCGTCCGCTGCGCATGTCCTTACTGCCCACTGCCCCATGTCCTTACAGCTTGGCCACGTAGAGTAGCGGCGACCGCCTCGGCGTGAGTACGATCTGCTGTGCATGTCCTTGCAGCTTCCTTGCAGCTCTGCTGTGCATGTCCTTGCAGCTGCTGCCCCATGTCTTTACAGCTTGGCCACCTAGAGTAGCGGCGACCGCCTCGGCGCGAGTACGATCTGCTGTGCATGTCCTTGCCGCTTGCCGCTTGTCCTTGCCGCTGTTGCCGCTGCAGCTCGTCCTTGCAGCTCTTCGATGGTTTGTGACTGATGGTTTGTGACTGGCATCTGGAGGAAATGGCTTTCGCGGCGTCGCCGTCGGGGTACCATTCCCTGGGATCAATACTACCGACTGCTGGGGCGGTATCCGCTCCCACGACCGGTTGCGATCCACTCAGTGTACCGTCTCGCAGCGAGCTCATGACGTGACGAGCCTTATGCCCGAGAGGGCACGTACGGATCAGTGGGAGCCTTGGGGGAGTAATCCAGGGAGTTATCCCCAGGGGCACCCCGGCCCCGAATCGTAACCGTGCTGCCGCAACCACTCTCCGCGCAAAGCATCAGCTTGTGCCCCCCCCCAGGGCTCGCTCAAAATCATCGTAGCTTTCTAGATTCTCCACGAATGATGCTGCGATCACGTTTCTTATTTCGGCCCCACATCCTCTCATGCTCTTGTCAAGGAAACCGACAATCTCGCGACTTCCATCCGCCCCGGAGAGAGTGTATCTCGAAACGTCGGCGATGAATACGTGCGGAAGAATCTCATCGTAATCTGCGATGTGCTCTCTCTCCAGATCTGCAAGGACCGGGAACGCTCGAACAAGTTCATCACAAAAAGCCACGGCGTCAGAGTTCATGAGTGCCTCGCTCCGAGTGCTGATTGCAAGTCGCCGAGCAGACTCTGGGCAACTAGTTTGTCAGAATGCGACGCATCGCGGTTGTTGCTGTGGTCCATTTCCCGACATCAGCGTTTAAAGTTGTTCTGAACCCGGCGGCTCAGCCGTAAGAGCCCCACGAGCGCTCTCTCCGGCATAATCCATACACTTCGTTGGCCGAATGGCTGCGCACTGTTATTTATATTTTGAGAATTCGCGAATCTCTATCCCAAGTGGGCTCAATGACTTAGATTCGGTTTTCGACTGAACCGCGGATCGACGCGTTTCGATCTTCTGGAAATCCAGCTCTATTGTATATATAGGCGAAATGTGCGCAATGCGTGCGCGCTCTGCCCCCAAGTCTCAGTCGGTCCTTCGTCCAACAAGAGCCCAACGAGCCGGCGCCCGGCGAAGGCGCACGCTTCGATTCCCGTGAAGAGTACGGAGTGCGCCCACAGCCGATTCGTGGCACAAACGGTCGTTCCATGCACGTCGAAACAACCGTCTCAACTTGGCGGTTGTCGGAGAGTTTCGTCCTGTGAAACTGAACTGGCTGTTGGCGTTCATCCCGGTCGCGCTCGCCTTGGATTGGTGGGGTGCCAGTCCGATCGTGGTGTTTGCAACCTCGGCCTTGGGGATCGTGCCGCTCGCGGGTTTGATGGGAGACGCAACCGAGGCGCTGGCCGAGTATCTAGGGCCAACTGTCGGAGCGCTTTTGAACGCGACCCTGGGCAACGCGCCGGAGATCATCATCAGTCTATTTGCGCTCAATCGCGGGTTGATCGGGATCGTGAAGTCGTCGCTTACGGGTTCGATCATCGGCAATCTCTTGTTGGGCCTGGGCATCTCGATGGTTGCAGGCGGTCTCAAGGTCAAGACGCAGAAGTTTGATTCCCGCGTGGCCCGGATCAATGGCGCACTCCTGGTGCTGGCGGCCTTTGGGTTGATCATCCCGGCAATCTACCGGATGAGTCCGACGATGGTTGCGGGTAGCGGGCGTCATGTCTCGATCGAAATCGCGGTGATCCTGTCCCTGGTATACATCGGGAGTTTGGTTTTCACGCTCACGCAAAAGGCCGTTGTGGGCACAGCCGGCGTCAAAGCCGAGAAGATCGAGGCGGGCGAGCCGGCGGAAGTGGAAGCTGTGGAGGTCTCCTGGAGCCGAAACAAGGCGCTCGCAATCCTGGCCGCGGTGACGGTCGTGCTGGCGATCATGAGCGAAGTATTGACCGGCGCGATCGATCCGGCGGCTGAGTCGATGGGGCTCACGCCGCTCTTTGCTGGCGTATTTCTGCTGGCAGTGGTCGGCAACGCCGCCGAACTGTTGAACGCCGTCCGATTTGCCCGCAAGGACAAGATGGACCTGGCGATTGGAGTCACGGTCGGGGCCAGCATCCAGGTGGCGCTTGTTGTCGCCCCGATCCTCGTGTTCGCTGGTCATTTCATGGGCCAGGACATGAATCTGCTTTTCACACGCTTCGAGATGTGGGCGGTTGTCTTGGCCGTATTCATCACGCGGACTCTGATCTATGACGGCGAATCCACCTGGCTCGAGGGTCTGATGCTGATCGCCATCTACCTCATGCTCGGGTTCGGCTTTTTTCACCTCCCTCCCGGCGCTGCCAACGAGTTCTGAAGAGACTTGAATGGCCGCCCAGCGATCTGTGTCCCACTCTTTCTCAAGCTCTGAGTCTTAATCCGTGTCCGAATCTTGATCCTGATCCTGATCCTGATCTTGATCCTGATCTTGATCCTGATCTTGAT
This sequence comes from uncultured Isosphaeraceae bacterium, assembly GCA_963850935.1. Lineage (GTDB taxonomy): Bacteria > Planctomycetota > Planctomycetia > Isosphaerales > Isosphaeraceae > CAWFRS01. Next base: position 113,684 of record CAWKNT010000037.1, on the reverse strand, counting down.
CCTGATCTTGATCCGGATTTTCCGAGTGGATGTCGGTCGCGGCACACGAACATTCAAAGAATACTAGGAGTGTATTGCCGTACCGCTTCTGCCGAACTTCGCGCAGTTGACAGATATCCAGGATTTCATATTCCTTGGGATCGATCTGAACGACAGCGATTCCAGGGTTAGCGTGCTCTTGGTCGGCCGCGGCCAGCAACTCGGGCCGCGCGGCCAGCACCTTGAGCGCTTCCACCCAGAGGTTTTTGTACTGAGGCGGGGCGATAAAAATCAGCTCGAACGACCTGGGAGTTGAGCGGAGGAAATCCAGTGCATTTGTCTTATGAACAATTGAGGATTCAGAAAAGCCGGTCGTGAGCAGATTCTGTTTGATGGTGGCGATGGCCTGCTGACCAAGGTCAATGAACGTGCAATGGGCTGCTCCCTGGCTGAGAGCCTCGATGCCGACGCTGCCGCTACCGGCGAAGAGATCGAGCACGCTCATGCCCTCGATGCGCGGGCGGAGAATGTCGAAAAGCGCTGTCTTGACGCGGTCGAGGATCGGCCGCGTCCCCTTTCCCGGAACCAGACGTAACGGCATTCCTCGCGCCCGACCTCCCACCACGCGCATAAATCGCCCCTTCGTCGAATGGTCAGGCTTAAGCCCAATACCGTTCGTCAAGTAATAAGCACAGTCTCGGCAAAGGTTTTCTTCAAGGGCGTTCGGCGTCGATGTTCCGGACGTTTCTTGGCGAACTTGGACATCTTGCGTTTGACCACGCGGGGGTTGACTCGGTTGCGGCGTGGCTCCAGGCGCTCTTGTGCCATCTCCGCCAGCAGCAGTCGATACCATCGGTTCAGACCGTGCGGAGTGATGCTGTCGCACTCTGGTAACCGCGCCTGCAGAATTTGCAGGCAACCCGTAAACGATAACCGGTCCACATCGAGGCTCTCCTGCTGGGCCGCCTCCAGCATCAGCGCTCGCACTACGAAGTGACCAAGCGACAAGGCGTATAACTCCTGCTCCACACCCGCAGGTGTCTGGCTGCGCAGGTGCGTAGGCTTGTTCCATCGTGTGAGCAAGGACATCCTGCCCGGGAGCGCAACAAATTCAGAGAAGACCGACAAGCCCAAAACGAAAGAATTCTACCCGGTTTTCATCAGCCCAGTCCTAGACACACTCAAGGTTACAGGAGGCTATGACTTGCGTGAAGACGAACGGTATTGCGCTTAGCCCGGACGTCTTCTGGTTTGAGCTTGAGTTCACTTCTGGTGGCAACAGGCCCTGATGGCACATAGCCACCTCACCCGCGCGGGACCAGGCTCGTCTCGACCGGTTTGAGGACGTCGAGGCTGGAGGGGGTTGCCTGACGGAGCGGGGTCGGCGACCAGGTCGGCACGTCGCAGAGGCCGCCGCTCAAGTAGATGTGGGTGGCGACCACGCAGGTGAGGCTCGGGTCCATGATGATCCGCTCGGGCGTGATGCGCGGATAACGAACCTGATGGGCACGCTCGCGGAGGACGCCCTCGACATCGAAATAGCCCGTGGCTTCCAGCGACACACGGGGAGTGAAACCAGGACGCGGGAGTGAAACCACGACGCGATTGGTTGTTCCATCGATCTGACCGCTGGATGGAATCCGCGTAATTAGCTTATCGCCTCGGTCGCCGATTGGCTCGGGAGTGAAACCGGGACGCGATTGCGGGAGTGAAACCAGGACGCGATTGGTTGTTCTATCGATCTGACCGCTGGATGGAATCCGCGCAATTAGCTTGTCGCCTCGGTCGCCGATTGGCTCGCTTTCCGTGGGCGGCCTTCCGGACGAACGGTCTGCTCCAACCCGAGATCTTTTACAGTGTACCGGCGTCTTCGAGGGAGACCCGTCGCGGAAGAGTGGGGGCGGATGCGTTCCGCTCGGCCGGCCGCCCCGGGATCCCGAAGACGATTGGGTGGCACTCGTCGACAGCGCGGACTGACCCGCGACGTCCGGGCCGATCGACTTTCCGTACGAGTCGTACCACGTCATGGCGCGGGGAAATGCCCGACAGAATATCGTCGACGTCAGGGAGGATCGGCTGCGCTTGATCGACGACCTCGCTCGTTCGGACTGGAAGTTGCTCAGTTGCGCCGCTTGACCGGACTCCTCGTCTCGAACCAACCGCCCACCGAAGAGAACCCCTTGGCGATTTTCGATGGTTAACGGCCTCTGCGACGAAGCAACCAGGCTGATTCGGGACGCCATTCAGCGGTATAACGAGTGCCAGGGGAACCCCACCAGTTACCATGAGACGATCACTCTGGCCTGGGTCCAGGTAATCGAACGGTTCGTGGCGGTGAGAGACCTTGGCCTGCCTGCGTCAGTGCTAGCCGGGGAGTTGCTCGCGCAGTGCGGCGACAAGGATTACCTGCTGCCGTTCTATTCGAAGGACCGGCTTTTTACCGAAGAGGCACGGCACCGATGGGTGCCCCCTGACCTAGTTGCGATTGCCTAGCTTGACTTGGTGCGAAGAGTGGTTTCTGGTGATCTACGGGCGATTCAGAATGGAGTACGGGGTTCGCCACGTCTGGCTGGAGCAGCGAGTTATTGCGCCCAAACGAGTCGAGCAACGTGCGGTCGCTGAAGCGGATTGTATCACTCAAGATGGCGGACCATCGCCGGTCCCGGCCTTTTTTTCGTACACGTCGACGGGCGAGGATATAGCATCGCCTTGGTTACGAGTATGGGCCACGTCCCTCGAGGCGCGATCGCCGAGAATGCGCGGAATTCTGATGAACGATCATCGGGCCGTTCCCGGTCGCAAGCTCTTCGTGAGTTCCTCGATCACCTTATCGGTCAACTTCGGCGCTCCTTTGCCATTCGCGTGGACGAGGTCGTAGAACTGATCGTCGGCGAGGACGTCCGATAGGTCGATGACCGGAGGGGCTGTGGCCCCGAAACTCTGCCGCAAGAGGTCGAAGAGGGTCTGCCGCGCCACGGGAGGTACCTTATCCCGCATAAACGTATTAACGGGCAAAACGACGATGACAACGTCGGCTTTCACGGAGCGTGCCATTTTGACGATGCTCGCGAGCGAGCGACTCGCATCAGTTCCGGCTCCATAAGCCTCGGGGCGAAACTGGCCTTTGTCTCGGTAAGTCCTAAGCATCACGCTCACCATTTCGGCCGGAGCAGTCTCGCCTTGCAACGGTCGCACACCCTCGATGACCCGATTTTGCCTGGGTGTCGGCGGGAAAGCGGCAAAGGCAGTCTGCCCCATGGCCTCTAAGAGCGCCAACCTAAACTCGGTCAGACCGCACCAAAGTCGATTCATGATCAGCACTCGCCGAGGGAAGCACCGGTTGAACACATTCGATACCATGGGTTCTACCGCCTCCGGAAACAGGAACGAGGGCCTCAACTGGGCGGCGTCCAGAGCCGGTGGCAGAGGGAAATCCCCTACATCGCTCAAAACTGTGTCAATATAATCACTTGCGTGTGCTAACGCTCCTAGTTCCATGGCGACGACCACGATCGCTGGCCGGATATCGTTTCGGAGCACCAGGCGCAGAACCTCTTCCAGCTCGCACATGCTTGCCCCGTACCCATTGAGCCGGAGCCAGCAGAGCTGCGGCGACAATCGTTGTTCGAGCGCCTTCGGATTAATCCCGACCTGAGACGATGATCCGAGCAAGAGCCCCAAACGGCGATCGCTGGGCAACCCGTCGCGAAGTAGTTCCGAGATCTGCAGTCCGACCCGCTTGTAACATTCGAGTTGCCACGTTGCCCAATCATTCTTGAGCCGCATCGGCCACCAGGGCCGACTCGCTCCCAACGCGAGCTCGCAGACCGCGAGGCACAGCGACAAAAAAGCGGAAATGAACAGGACGCCTCGGAGTCGCCTTAGGTCGATCATCGTGCCACCCTCCGCTCAGAATCCCTGGTAAAAGAACCGCTCGCCCGTCTGACCAAGGTAGAATACCGCAATCAGCCGCAGGGCAATCCAAAGTCCGCGCGTCACAAGCCGCCAAGCCGTTATGCCATCGACGGCCTGCGTCAGTTGCTCTGGCCGGGAATCCATGTCGGTACCTCAAAGGGATAAGTAACGATGAATACTGCCGCCGCGTTGAACTCGAACGTCAGCGCGATCATGGCCAGCCGAATCCACCGATTGGTCAGATACTGATTTACCCCCTTGCGTCCCAGCCGCTTCGTCAACCGATACCGGTAGAGATTGCAGACGACCAACCCCGCGGCGTGAACCGCGCCCCACGCCAGCCACCTCAGGCTAATCTGATGCCACAGCCCGCACAGCAAGAATGACACACTGAATGCCATGCTGGCCACCAGCAGCGGCCGTCGGCCGTCGGTCCACCGCAGTAAAACAAGCTGGATCGGGAATGAAGATGTTCCGCCGGATGAACTGCGACAGCGAGATATGCCACCGCTCCCAGAACTCGATGATGTTCCGCGCCAGGTAGGGTCGGTTGAAGTTCTCTGGTGTCGCCACACCCATCAATCGGCCGACCCCCACGGCCACGTCGCTGTAGGCGCTGAAGTCCAGGTACAGCCAGATGAAGGTCAGTTGTACCTCCAGCAGAACATACAGTCCGGCCGACCGGTAATCGGTCAGGAAGAGCCGCTTGATCAGATTGGCCAGCACGTATTTCTTGAACAGCCCAGAGGCAATCCGGTCGAAGGCGTACATTGCCTCGACCGCCCCCAGGGCTGGCGCAGACCGCCGGCTGCGCGACGAACTCGTCGTACGACTGGATCGGCCCGGCGGCCAGCATGTGGAACGGCAGAAGGTAGTTGACGGTCGAGGCGAAGCCGGGCGGATCGTGCCGGCCCTCAAGAACGGCGCGGACCAGCTCGTAAAGCCTCAAAGCCACGTACGAGAAGCCGACCATCGACGAGCAAATACTCAAGGTGCTCGAGCGCCGGCACACGAATCGACGAACAGGTCGGCCCGCTTGTGGAAGACAAACAGCCCGAGGGTGCCCGATCCCACCCAGGAGCGACCAAACCGCCCTCCGCCGGCCTGGCCGCATGAGTCGGAGGAACTGCCCGAGAACCAGCAGTCCGACCACGAGCACGGCCGTCTTCTTGCCCAGGTAGAGCCCCAGAAAACCCAGGTTCAGCATCGCGAACGCCCATGTCCGCGCCCCCGGATGCACCAGTGAATTGAGGACCACGACCGCAATGGCGACGAACAGCCAGAATCGGACATCGTACAGATCAAGCGGACTCGACAAGGGATGCCGTCTCCTTCAGGCTCAGGTAGGCTGTCGGCCGCGCGGCAGTGGCGACATCGAGGCCGTAAATCGACCGCCTGATCGTCGCCTACACGCACTCGCTGGAACCCCATCCTGTCGTATAGCTCGCTCACCAGCGCGTTCTTCTTGGTCGGGATATACTCGCCGTGGATCTCTCGATAGCCGAGCCTCCGGGCTCGCTCCAGCAGCTCGCCGAAGCTGAACTCCTCGACCGTCCGGCCGATGACCCGGCAGCTCATCAACCAGGTGTCGATCCTGAGGACGCGCGGGTCGTCCTCCGCGGGCACGGCGATCATCACGCCGATCAGGCCGTGGTCGCCGAACCGGTCTTCCACACGCACCGTCATGCCGATCGCGTCGGGCAGGGCCAGCAGCCGCATGCACGTCCTCGCGGGTATGCCGGCGCGTCGTCAGGTTGAACTGGTTGGTCTTGCCCAGGAGCTGCACGACCCGCATCAGGTCCGCCTCGTCGATCTCCCGCACGTCGGCCCGCATCTCCAGCGAGCGGAGGTAGTCTTCCATCGAGCCGGCCGACTGCTGCAGATCGCGCCGTTTCCGCTCGACGGCGTACTGCTCGGCCCGCACCCGGTCGTCCTCGGTCAGGCTCGCCGCCTCGAACCAGAGCCCCGCCTGAAGGGCGCGAGCATACTCGGCCGGCTCGGCCGGCACCTCGGCCACGGCGACCTCCGGGATCGCCTGGCGGACCTGCTCGCGCTCCGCCGGGTTGTCGTCGAAGAACACGAAGCTGTCCAGGCCCAGGCTCAGCGTCTCGGCGATCCGGCGGATCGTGGTCCCCTTGGGCTCCCAGTTGATCTCGGCCGCCGCGATGTCGTCGAGCCCCAGGATCATGTCCGGGTTCTTCTCGAACGGCTCGAGGCCGTCGGCCGCGTTGTTCTTGGAGGCGACGGCCAGGACGATCCCGCGCTTCGACAGGGCCTTGACGTGCTTCTGGAAGGCCCGGTAGGCCTCGCCGTCGGCGCTCTCGCCCAGGGCGACGCCCAGAGGGCCGGTCTCGCCGACGACGCCGCCCCAGAGGGTGTTATCCAGGTCGAGCACCAGCACCTTCTTGGGCCCGGTGGTCAGGGCCCGGACGCCGGCCCAGAGGTGCTCGGCCAGTCGGACGATGCCCGCGCTCGCTGAAGGGCTGCTTGGTCCAGTAGTATCGCCGCGGGTCGTAGAAGGCCTCGCGCCCCATCATGCCGGAGACCAGCTCCAGGTCGAGGAAGTACGAGCCGGGCGGCCTGTTCTGCTCGCAGGGCGGCATTGGCGGCGCGGACGAGGTCCACCGGGCTGCCGGGCTCGCCCGCCAGGCCGAAGCCCTCGGCGCCGGGGCTCATCCAGTCGTAGCCGACCTGGAGGATTCGCGAGCCCATCCGGCCGGCGGCCTCCCAGGCGTGCCGCCAGAAGGCCAGCTCATCCTCGACCCGCTCGTCGAACGAGCCCGAAGCCGCCGAAGAGTCGCTGGGTCCAGGGGATCAGAACGACGACGTCGGGAGCCCGCTGCCTCGGCCGCCAGTCGATTGAGGTCTTGCAGGACGTTGTCGTATCCCCCCTCGGCGACCGAGCAGGCCTGGCCCTGCCCCCAGGCGACGGCCGTCACCGCCGGCACGAGCCAGCTCGTCGTGCATTGGCCGAGCAGCTGGACACGCATCGTCTCCCTTGGCTTGCGGGGCATCGTCTGAGGGCCTTCTGGATGAACCGACCCGGCCCGGTCGATCTCCTCGGGTCCGAGGCCGCCCCGACTCAACGCGTCACGCAACAGGCGCGAGGGCCTGGTCGACTCGGCCCTCCTTTCGCATGACGACGATCTGCTTGAAGAGCTCGGACGAGAGCATCATTGGGCACATTCCCTGAGCGGATGAATAACGAAGACGAACGCGGGGCGCTGGAGGTGCACATCACTCCGAGTGAACGGTTGATACCGTGGAGAGCCGAAATCAATTCGCCGGGGTGTGTGCGACAATCAGGTCGATGAGATCACCGACGTTTTGGAGGGATGCGACCTCGGAACTGCTGAATCTTACCTTGAACACTTTTTCCACGTTGACGACCAGCCTAACATGCGTAAGTGAATCCCAGCCCTCGATGTCCTTCGCCGCCGTCTGTCGCGTGATCTCGATTTCGTCATCTTCGAATACGTCCTGAAAAACTTGATTCAATCGTTCGAGGCGGTCGTCCATCACTGTCACCTGGTCGTCGATTCACAACGGTTGAGGACCCGTAATCGGGCGTCGTCCTGAGTTTTCATTAATCTTAGAAAATCAGAACGCCCGACGCCAGATCGTCGCGATCGCGTCTCATTAACCTTCTCCACGGGACAATCTCCGGGTCGCCTCGCTCGGGCGTATGCGTCCGAGATAACCATCCTTGCCGGGTTTGATAGCCTGCGAAGCGGACCACTTCGTCCCATTCCAGGAGTCTACCCGATGGCAAGGCGCCCCGACCCTCAGCTCCACGATGTTTGGCACGATCGCGTTCGCCGCCAACAGGCGGGCGGCTTGACAATCGAGCGGTTCTGCGCCGAGGAACGCATCGCCCGGTCCAAGTTCCATGCTTGGAAGCGACGTTTCCGGCTCATGGACTTTCGAGATCAGTGCCCAGTGTTACCCGCCCCATCGGCTTTCCTGCCCGTGACCGTACGCCTCGACGAGCGAACTCGCGACGAACCGCTGCCGATCGAGGCCGACCTTCCCAACGGAGTCCGCCTGCGGATCCCAACGGATAACGCCCGTTTGGCCTGCCGACTGGTCCGCTCGATCGCCGCAGCCAGGACCGATTCCGGAGGCTCGAGATGATCAGCCTTCCTCATTCTGTCCGCGGGCTGCCAGACACCCAAGTTTTTCGGGGCTGCCAGAGGCTGCCAGACACCCAAGTTTTTCGGGCTGCCGGCTGCCAGAGACTGGGCTGCCAGACACGTGTCTGAATTCCTTTAACGGGGGCGAATCATTCAACTTCTCCCGTCAAGTGATCACGCACACGCGACGAACGTCTCGTTGAGTTCGGTCTGGGGCCGCCGCGCGGCTTCGAGAGCGGATGTCCTGGCCAAATTGTTCCGACCGACAAATTGGTGGGTGTCTGTGCGTCGTGAAAAGGTGCAGTTTTTCAGTAGGTGTAATTCCTACCCGGCAAAGGTCGCTCCAGCCGGTAGCTATCGGAGCGGCGGTGGAGGTAACGAAACCGTCGAAGCCTTCGAGACAACACGCCGCTTGGCGGTGTGGCGAGTAAGCAGGCCGTAATCTCGTGTGAACGCTGTTGAGGCCTCCGTTAATCGGGGGACGCCATAATCGGGGGTCGCAATCGGGGGACGCCATACCTGCAATCGGGGGACGCCATGCCTAATTGAACTAAACCGCTTCGCGGTGGGCGAGAAAGAATGACCGCATGTCACTGTTTGTCTCGAGTGTCGCCGGAGTGGCACCGAGATCGACCCCGTTCTCCCTGAGATCTTCACGACAGCGTTCAAACCCGTCCGTCCACTTCCCGCTCCCCTTGATCGTCGCCAGGATGGCCTCGGGTGATGACTGTTTCCCGAGCCGGTGCGAAAGTCTGACGACCGCGAAACGTTTCGCCGACTACATAGGCCGAGTAGGGACGCTCGTGCACGCGCAGCCTTGGTGTAGCGTCTCGAAAGAGGACGCCAGAGAATTGTGCCGTGTTCGGCGGGCTCGCATTGGCAATGTTGTTACCATTTTGTTACCAAGATCTAGATTGAGCAGTCGTTAAGTTGGGTGTCCCCTGCGTCTTAGTCGGCACCATGCGAGGAGCGAATCGATGGCAATCAAGACGAGCTGCATCGCCGTTCTCGCGGCCTGTCTGGGCATGTCTTCCGCGTTCGCGCAGACAGACGCCGCCACGATTCAAGGTGATTGCTTTCTACACCGGGAAGGCGGATGCCGCGCACATTAGCTTCGTGAAGGAAGCGAAGCCGTGGTTTGCCCGGATGGCCGCCGAGCACCACTTCTCGTTTGAGTCCACGCAAGACTGGGACAACCTGAATCGGGAGTTTCTCGCCCCGTACCAGGTGGTCGTGTTTCTGGACACGCGACCGGACTCGCCACGACAGCGCGAGGCATTCCAGGAGTACATGAAGAACGGCGGCGCCTGGATGGGCTTTCACTTCTCCGCGTTCGCGCTCACTCCCTCGAAATATCCGCAGAACTGGGACTGGTATCACAACGAGTTCCTGGGCTCCGGCATGTATGTCGGGAACACATGGAGACCCACCTCGGCGATCCTCCGGGTGGAGGACACCCAGCACCCCGCGACCGTCGGATTGCCGGCCACTTTCCGGAGTGCCCCCAACGAATGGTACAAGTGGTCCAACGGATCTGAGAACCAACCCGAATATCCGGATCCTGGCCTCGATCGATCCGGCCAGCTTCCCCCTGGGCACCGGGCCGAAGAAGCACGAAATCTGGCACAACGGATACTATCCTGTCGTCTGGACAAACCAGAAATACCGCATGATCTACTTCAACATGGGCCATAACGACATGGACTATGGAACCAGACCTAGCAAGGAGCTGTCCTCCACGTTCGCCAACGAAGTGCAAGACCGGCTGATTCTCAATGCGCTGGAATGGCTGGGCACGGGAAAGAAGCCCCAAAGCCCCGTCGGCAACCAGCCAGGCAAGTGAAGCACGCGTTACGAACGCTTCGCCAACTGTATCAACACCTTGATCGAACGCATGTCGAATTCACAATGCGAACATTGCCTCACAGCACACACGCAGCGCGGTTTGTGTGGCACATTCTCCGCGACGCACATCGAGGAGCAAGAGGGCGCTCACCGTCGATGGAACGACCATCGGTGAGAGTCGCATCGAGAAGACCAATCCGCTCGGCAAGTTCACGCTCGCCGAGGACATGCGTTGCAGCCGCGTGAATTTTTCACCACGTCCGTATTGTCTCATCCGCACGCGACCCCATCCAGCGTCCGGTAGCCGCCTGTTTCGTCGCCGTCAAAAAGTCGGAGGTTACGCGCCGCGCAACGGAAGTCGTTCGCAGACCCGGTCAGCGAGCGTTGCCGATCGATTGCTCCAATTCGCTGGCGGGCAGCGACGAACACGCGTGCGAATCCTGTGGTTGTACGCCGTTTTCACCGCGATACACGCGGCGAATGCGTTCGCGCGTCATACCAAGCACGCGATCAAATCGGCTGAGTTTCATGCCATCGAGCAGCGTCGACCGATCCGCCAGGTTTTCCAAGATGCGTGCGTCTTCGTCGACGGTGGTCCGAATCTTGCGCCGAATAAATCGGCCCAGATATGGACCATAGTACGGGAACAGGGGCCATCTCGATTGAAAGAAACCAAAGGTCACCACCAACGTGTTTGCTTCATCTTCCGGCACAAAATAGTGGAAGAGGTGATACTTCGACATGCGCTCGCGACCTGCCGGATTAGTCCAATAATGGCTCACCGATGATCGTGGCGGATCGAACCGAAACGTATAATTCGAGTGAAACTGGTCTCCGGGCCGGACGAACGCCATCACGCGAGTTGTGATGGCCGGCATCTTGGCGGGTCCTTCATTGCGAACCGTGACCCAGTCGTCGCCCGACTCAATCTGTACGGCCACCTTGCCGGCCTGCGTCACGTCGTATCCGAAATCCGGATGGGCCGCGACGGTGTGTTCCACTTCACTGAAATTATCAATCACCAGTTCGAGCGGTGCCTGAATGCGGTTGATGACGATGCCCGCAGATTCCCAGCCTTCGATTCCTAGCGCGGGGACTGGCTGGACAAGTCCCGGTCGCTTGATCCAGATCGCGCCGTGGGCGTCGGCACATTCAAGGCCGTCAGCACAAGCGTGCATATACGGAGTCGACGGACTACGGCCCTGGCCGTCGGTCGTAAATGACCAGCCGTGATAACTGCAAACGAGCCGATCGCCTTCGACTTTTCCAGCGGACAGCCTCATCCGACGATGCACACACCGATCCTCGATCGCCCCTAATTGTCCGTTGGCCGCCCGAAAAACGGCGAGAGAGTGACCAGCGAGCTTGATGCCTTTGACACATTCGCGCTCGACATCGCTCGTTTTCAATACGGGATGCCAGAAATCCAGCCCGCTCATCGATCGCTCCTCTGCGAGACCGTAGACATGCGAGTGACGATCCGAAGGTTTATGATCGCCCCATGTGAAAAGATGGGTGCTCTATTGCGGTCTATTATGCACCGTTGGCCGCACGCTGTTGGGACAGCGGACTAAGCGATCTTCATTTCTCGACCAGATGTATGAATGATCCGAATTATTCCAATTCCGTTGAGACGTTCGGCGCAAGTCGATTGCCGCGACGCTCATACTGAAGCTTCGGTCGCCGACCTTTCCGCCACGACGATGGTCTGTCAAACACGACATTATGACAGCTCAACTGCCGCCGATTGCGAGGGTCGCAAAACCTGTACCGTTTATGACAAATCAACATCCCGGGGAGGGAAACATCGCCGCGATTAGTTTGGGAGGGAAACAGGGCGGCGAATGGAGGGAAACCGGGACGCGATTAGTTTGTCTAACAATCGGAATGCCGGACGGAATCCGCGTAATTAGCTTGTCGTCGACGAAAATCTGAGCAACCCGCGACTTGCTTCGCTCATTCGAGGGGCACGTTCCTCGTCCGGCAACGCGCCGTGTTCGACGAGGTCTCGGAAGTCCGATGAGCACACGTCCCAAGCTGCCTGGTACGTTGGCTTTAGAGGGACGTGCACATGTGCATTTGTATCATGACAGGCAGGCATGTCCGGTAGGCCGGCCCCAATGAGGAACGGTTCGATAAACGCCTCCGGTGTGGACTCCAAGAGCGGTATTGCCGCACGGTAGGACACCAAGTGGTGGTAAATCGTGGCCGGGACCCGTTTCCACTCATGCATCGGCATGGCTCTTACTCCCCACCAAACTGTACCACGCCGGACGTGTCATTTCACTTTCAGCAATAGCGGCAGGGCGGTCAAAGATAGGTTGGAAATTGCGAAGTGAAGCGATTGCGCCGCGAAGGCGAACACTTTGGCCAAGAACATCGAGCGAACAAGGTAGTTCGTCGTGATGCCCGCCGCCTTGGATCGTGCATAGACTCATGGCGATTCACGCATCGGAGTTGAAGTTTGGCTCGCGTGAGCTCCACTGGCGCTTCTGGAGTCGTGCCGTTCCATGCCGAGTCAATATCACGACGAAAGCGTGCCAACTCGTCGTGCGGTGCGTGTCCGTGCACTCCAAATTCCCCGTCAAGCGATCGGGCAAAAGCGACGATCGTCCCGATGAGCTCGGTCCCCGGGCGCAGCGCGGCTTCGGAAGCCGATGTCATGGCGAACTGCTCCGACCGATAATCTGATAAGTGTCTGAATTCCCGGACATCGACGTCGCTTCGTACTCGAACGGCTGGATCAGATTCCCCGACTGCGGCCTGCGCTCCGCGACGCACGATCGGCATGCTGAGCTCGCCGAGCTTCGTCCGGAACCGCAGCGCGATGGTGTCCGCGAAGGAGGGGCCCGAGCCGCTCCCGCGGCCGACGCGGGGTTTCGATCGCTGCGAGCGGCGCCGTAAAGTAGGGTGATCATGCGCCCGTGCGCGCGGCGCGGGCGCGGACCTCCGCGTTCGCCGGCAAGCCGATAGACCGCGAGGCCCTCTTTTGCGAACACGACGGGCACCGCGCGGGCCGGTGGAAGCTGGTGGCCGTCCGGGCAAAGCCGTGGGAGCTGTACGACCTGGACGCCGATCGGACCGAACGGAACGATCCGGCATCGAGGCACCCGGAGACGATCGCGGCGCTCTCCGCCCGCCGGGACGATTGGGCCAGGCGGTCGAAGGTGCTCACGTTCCCTCCGGGCGGAACTGCGAGGAAGAACTGACATGATCAGACATTTCGGATGGATCATCGTCGTGGTGGCGTTCGCGGCCCTGGTCCCCGGCGCCGCGGCCGGCATCGAGGACCGCAGGCCCAACCTGATCGTCATCCTCGCGGATGACCTCGGGCCGGGCGACCTGTCGTGTTACGGCGGCTCGATCCCGACGCCGCAGATCGACCGGATGGCGAAAGAGGGGGTGCGGTTCACGCGCTATTATTCGGCCGCGCCGATCTGCTCGCCGTCGCGGTGCGGGCTGATCACCGGGCAGTTCCCGGCCCGGTGGCGGATCACCAGCTATCTCCAGACCCGCGCCGGGAACCGGGCGTGCGGGCAGGCCGATTTGCTCTATCCGAAGGCCCCGTCGCTGCCCGGGGCGTTGAAGGCGGCCGGCTACCGGACTGTTCATGTCGGCAAATGGCACCTCGGCGGCGGCCGGGACGTGGTGGCCCCGCCCCGGTTCGCCGCCTACGGGTACGACTCCGGCCTCGGCACCTGGGAGAGCCCCGAGCCCGAACCGAATCTTACCGCCCGCGACTGGGTCTGGTCGGCGGACGACCTGGTGCGGCGCTGGGCGCGGACGGCATGGACGTGCGGAGTGACCCTCGGGTTGCTCGACGGTAATCCGGACAAACCGTTTTTCGTGAACCTCTGGCTGGACGACCCGCACACGCCGTGGGTCCCTTCGGCCGACGATCAAACGATCGGTAAGGACGGCCGGGCAACCGGCCGGGGAGACACGAAGGAGCGACAAGTCGTTCGACTACCCCGCCGGAGACGACCGGTCCCCCAACCTGGCGGTGCTCGACGGGGACTGGAAGTTGCTGGTGAACGACGACGGCCGCGGCCCGGAGCTGTACCACCTCGCGAGCGACCCGAAGGAAGCGAGGAAACGAATCGCCGACGAGCCGATCGTGGCACGCCGGATGCTCGACGCCGTCTTGAACTGGAGGAAATCCCTGCCCTGAGAGGTCGCCGGTACCAGGACGGCTCCCTTCGTGACCTCGACCTCAGCGTGCAGGAGTGCCGCCGCCGACAGTTCCTCCCGGATGGAGGCCTGTCGCCGAAGGCCATCGATCGCTCACGTTCCCAGTGAGGCGCGTTCCCAGAAATCAGTTCGGGGTGACAAGACGGAGATTGAACTTTTCGTGAGAGGGTTGGCCGGTTGGACATTGAACTTTCCCGGCACGCGCTGATTTGAACCATTCTGGCCGCTGGCGCATCCTAACCCTGTGTCTGAAGCTCTCAGGAGGAACGCCGCTATGACAGATGCGGACCTGATCCTATGCGAAATGCTTGTGCTCCGCTGCCAGCGGCGAGATCCGCGTGCGGCCGACGAGTTGGTCACTTTTTTCGAGAAGCCGCTGTTGTGCTACCTGCGCCGCATGGTGGGATCGGAGGGCGACGCCTGGGATCTGGTTCAGGAGACCTGGGTGACTGAATTCCTTCCCTCTGCGATTCGATCCAGACATCGCCAAAGCGTGGTCGGATGAGGAAGTTGAGGACGGAAACAGGACGCGGGGGACGGAAACAGGGACGCGAACAACCGGTTTGCGATCAAATGAGTTATGACCAGTTCGCTCATCCGTCTTCATTCGCCGGCAGGCGGCACGCCTTGCCTTGTCCTTGCAGCTTTTGCAGCTTAATCGCGACCGCGGCGGAGTCGGGACGTCTGGGCCGCAAGCGTAGCGTCTTGGCGCGGCGTGCGCGGTGTCGCAGGCCCGGGATTCTAGTGCACCGGTGTGTCACTTTGGTGTATATTGACACCCGGGGAGATTCGCGCCGCCGCGTGGCTTGATCACCGTAGCCGGCGGCCGTTGCGTAGCTCGGATGACCCAACTTTTGGGGCCTTGATCATGGCTACGATCACCGTCACGCCGCCACCCAGTGAGTCGCCGTGGCTGCCGTACAAGCTGTCCGTCGACCAGTATGAGGCGATGGTCGAGTCCGGTATATTTACCGAGCACGACCGGCTACAACTTATCGACGGACTGCTGGTGGCTAAAGTAACTCAAGGTGATGATCATTGTGTTGCCGACGAATTGTGCAGGATGTCGCTTTCGGCCCTGTTGCCCCCTGGCTGGTCCATCCGTACGAACAAGCCTGTCAGGCTGCTCACCACCAGGAGCGAGCCCGAGCCGGATGAAGCTGTGGTGCGTGGCTCGATCCGGGATTACGCGCGCGGGAAACGTGGGAAGCCTGGCCCACAAGAAGTCGGCTTGATCGTGGAAGTGTCGGCCTCGAGCCTGGCCGATGATCGGGCAATGATTCGCATCTACGGCCCCGCTGGCCTCCCCATCTACTGGATCGTCAACCTGGTTGACCGCCAGATCGAGGTCTACTCCGACCCGCAGCCAGACGGCTACGCGACGCGCGCCGTCTATCGCCCGGGTGATTACGTCCCCTTCGTCTTGGACCGAACGATCGTTGGCCAGATCGCCGTGGACGACATTCTGCCCTGATGGGCGGTCGGTCGCCCTGGACGCTGTCGGCAGCCTCCGTGCTGAGCCCGTAACGCCTCGCCTCGGCACACCAACGCTGCGCTGCCGAATGTTCGACCTCCGACCGCACCACGTACCAGGTCCGGTCTGCGGCAGAAAGGCCTGTCGCTCCTTGGGGAAGATGGGGACAGACCTGGGACGCGCAACACGCCCCGGGCACCGCCACCCTGCATGCTGGTCCTGGGATTTGGCAGGTTCGGAGTTCGAGTATTCAGACCGACGAGCAACCGTTGCTGCGCGATGCCTGTACTTCCGGCACTCGGCTCTTTTCAGAAATGGCGCCGCAATAATGCGTTAGGGCTGCCTGGACCACGGGCCCACCAAGAAACGGCCAGCGGCCCCGTGCCTTTCCGCTTCCGCTTCCGAGCCAACGTCGAATATGACTACGTGGGTAAACAGTCAATTCCCACGACCGGACTCTCACCGGCAAGTCCAACGGAATTATGGGCTGCGGAACAAACGGTGACCCCCGCAAAAGGCTGACCCCCGCCAAGATCACGTTCCTCTCGGCCTGCGTGCCGAAAGCGGATTGAAACCTACCAATACCCGGGAGCCCGACCCATTCCATCCGTTTCTGGCAAATGAAGATCGACGACGACCGCTGCAAACTCATATCGGTCTACCCTAAACTCAAGGTGTGACAAAGAATTAGAGCTGTTTTTCGTTTCACTGGCAGTTGGGACGGGTTGAACGTCAAGAGCGTCTAGGATTGGACGCAGGGCATCCAGATTAAACCGTTGCTGGGCGCCGAACGTAACCGTACGATAGTCGCAATCGACCGATCGTCGGCGCACGTCCGATTTCGTTGAATCGATGAACAATTGAAGGAGCCGTTCAATGGACGACGACATGACCTACTTCAAGGAACGACTCGCGGCGCTTGACGAAGCTGATCGAGAAAACCGGATTGAGAGAAAGGTGATCGAGCGCCTGATGGCGAGAAAGTCCGATCGGAGCGTTGGGTCGTCCGAACCCTCGATCAACGCCCCTGTCGGCGAATGTAAGAGGCAGACAGATTGGGCCTACAAGTTGGTAGTCGCAAATCCAGGTAAGCTGAAACGCGACCAAATCATTAGGTACCTCAGGGCGAGGATTAAATGCAGTTCGAAAGACCCCGATCAATCCGTTGGTGATGCTCTAAGCAAGCTCGTGAGGGAACAGAAACTTCGAGTGGACGACGGCGGGTTCTATTGGATATTCTAGCATTCCGTTCGGCGAACGCCGACGAAGCAGCAGCATCGCCCTAAGAAGTGATCCAGACCTAGGCTGACAGATCGTTGGCAATCTTCAAGCGTTTTGCTAAAGTAACCCAGTCGGCGATTCGAGTGGCGAATCGCCGGCTCAATCAAACCCGGAAAGGAGACTATCGATGGACGCCAACGACAAAAAGTTCTTCGAGCAAGAATTTGCAACCATAGACGGAGAGGAGAAGGCGGTGAATGCCGACGAGTGCGAAAGTCATCAACGAATTCAGATTGCGAAGGGGGTGATCAAAGGCAAGAGGCGGATGCTTGAACACTGGAGGACGATAAAGTCCGACCCGCTCGTTGCCCTCTCAAATCAGATAAATCCACCTGTCGGCAAATGTAACACTCATGTCGCTTGGTGCGTCAAGACGGTGGAGGCAAATCCAGGCAAGCTGAACCGCAACCAAATCCTCGCGTTCCTCTCGCCACAGCCTAAAAGCAACTCGAAAGACCGCGCCAAATCCGTGCGTGACGCTCTAACCAAGAGCTTGAGGAAACCTGCTCAACTGCGAGTGGACGACGCGGGGTTCTATTGGCCCAACGAGAATCCCATTCGGCGAATGCCAACCAAAGACGTGCACCAACCCATGTTCAGTGCCGATCGTACTGGAAGCCGTTGAGTGGTTCGCAATCAGTCGATCGGTGCATGAGCAGGAAATCTTGATCGGGATAGAAAACTGGCAAGCCTCCTGACATGATTAGGGGGCTTTTTTGTTGGCGGCCGTTTGATAGCATTACCGTGGATCAGCGGCAGGAACTGGCCAGTGAGATGGACTTCGGGTGCCAGTGCTGCGATACAGCGCTGCCAGATTCACAAACGCAGCAACGTCGAGGGACACCTTCCCGAAAAGTAACACGCCGAGCTGGGTCGATGGCTCTCAGTCAGAGGCGTACGACCAGACGGCGTACGCGACGATAAGAGCCTAGCCGGTTCGCCCATTGTCAATTGACGGCGCGGATCGCACCCGCGCGGGAATCGCGCTTCGACTTTAGCTTCCGTTTGGATTGACGACGTGCGCCCGGGCTGTTGAATCTGTTGGGGCTGAACCAGGCGAGCGTACCGCGCGACCTGCGATTTGATCGAACCGCCGGATTACACTCCGGGTAAGCCAAACAGCGGCCGCCGTGTAGCCGGATATCGCGATCAAGAGCGCCATCAGCACCTGGCCCGCTCCCTCATTGGAAGCGATCCCCAACACGGTAAGGTAGCTGAAGCTCCCCTGCCCAAGCGCCTCGGCAAAGTCTCGGTATGCGATGAGGCCAAGGCAGTTAACGAACGGTATCGAACCAGCCCCCATGACGAGCGACGTCATTTGGCTCAGCCAATAACAAAGCACGAATGTGCCTGTCAAAAGGATGAGCGGTCCGATCGTCCGAGCTGTCGAGTGCGCGATGTTGCGCGAGAGCAGGGAGGCGCGGATTCCCAGCACCGCGACTAACCACATGGAGGAGAACAACAATGCCAGCGCCGCCAACACCCCCAGTGGGTGAAGCTGCGCCGGTTAGCATTCCGGCCGACCGTAGTGCCAAGAGTAGGGCGATTCCGAAGCGGGTCTTCCACACCGCACCAAGCATCTTGGCCGTGAGGATCTCGTGCCCGCGGAGCGTGGTCGCGAGCAGGCTCTCCCAGGTCGAGCGCGCGCGTTCCGCCGTGACTCCCTCGGCAGCGGCACCGGCGACAATGAGCAGGCACACCAGTTCGATCACCGACGTGATGCCGCGCAGATAGTTGTTGAACTCCCACCGGCAGGCGTCTGGTGCGGTGCGGGATGAGCCGTATCGCCACCACTCGACCAGAGCTGGCGCCCCGACACGGTAGGTCATAGGGAGAAGTGCGGCGGCGATCGCTCGACCGCTACGGCGGCAGCCGGTTGAGACCAGGATCGAGAGCCCCCCCCCAAAAAACGCCGTGGAGGCCATTCCGGCGCACGCCAGCGCAATCGTCGTGGGATCAAACCCCCACAAGAGCGGCATCAACACGAGCGCCGGCACGCCGATCGCGAAGGTCGTGGCGAACTGTGCCAGCCCGGCCGTCAGCTTGCCCAGAACGATCTCGGTGCTGGAAAGACGAGTCACGAGCCGGTCGCCGATCGTCCTTCGCTCTCGCTCGCCGGCGATCAACCCGGCCACATAAGCCGGCACGAGCTCGCTCGCGAGCACGTAATGGAAAAAGATGAGCCCGCCAACGGTGTGCCACATGACGGTACGGAATCTCGCAACGGACGGCGTGCCCTGGTACCAAAGGTACAACACACCGTAGTTGAGCCCGACGAGCAGCAGCATCAGGATCGCGAGCGAGCTGCGCCGGCGATACGTCCTCGGCTGTCTCGCCGCCGCAATCAACTCGCGCGTGACGATTGGACCGATGGGCATGAATGGGCTTGCACGGGGCTCGCTGATCGCGACTTTCAAAATCTATGACAAATGTCGCACTTGCTTATTAGACAATAGATCGGCCGGGCTCGCAATGTGAATCGACGGGGACGCAGCGCCGTCATCAGGCGGGCCAGGAGACAAACCCAACGGCGGATGGACCGGCATGGCTGCTAGTACACGCATCGCAGGCGCCAGCCTAGCCGCGATGGCAACGCGAGCTCAACGAGTCGGGATGGTGATTTTTGACGACGCGTGCGAAGAGCTGTTGCGAGTGTTACTGCCCAATACACTGGCCGACTCTTTCGCCAGGGCAAGCCTTCGACCTCGGCAGAGCTGTTCGGGATCTGTGAGCGGCTCGGCTGCAGTGCTCAAACTGGCAGAACCGGATGTAGAAGATCCGTGAGCGTCGGCTGCTGCGTCGTTTGTTCACGACATCTCGCGCCAAACTGCCTGGGATCACCGAACGCCTCGGCATGCGGCGGCCGGTGAACGGGGCGGGCTATCCTGTCAGTTGACGAGTAACCGAATCACATCGAATTGCGACCGGCCTGTCGGACGTCGAAATTGATCTCGCCCGAAGTGCGACGCTGCTTGTGTTCTTCGTGCCAAGCGAACGCCGTATCAATCATCTCGTAGAGCTGCGCGGGCGTGAACGGCTTGGTCAGATAGCCGTTGGCTCCAACCCGGACACCGGTTGCCCGATGGTGCTCATCCTGCAGTGCCGTCACCATTACGATCGGAAAGGATTCGTTTCCAGCGCGGAGTGTACGGGTACATCATTGGATCGTTACCGGGCGGACGTTAGTATGACAGGTGGTGCCTGAACACGTCATCTCCAATGATAGTAGACCGTTTCACCCGTGCTCAAACGACTCGGCGTCGGCAACAAGCTTTACAGCAGACTCAACGAGGGCTACCTCCAGGAAGAGGCCCGTTATATCTACTCCGGAATCACCGGCTGGTTGCTCAAGCAATACCTGACTTATCCGCCGCTCGGGAAGCGGATCGCCAACATCACTCAGTTCTGCACCGGCTCCAGCCCATATCACTGACCGGGCAGAGGCACTGGGGGCGCATTCAACTCAACTTGCCGAAATGGACAGGCATTGCAACGGCAAGCGAACAAGCGGTGTGGACGGGCACTGCAACGCCAGCCGTTTCGCTGTGGGGTCACGCTGTACACAGTCCCAACCCGTTTATTGCGAAGCGATTTGGATCCCGCGGCCATGCCTGGCCTTCGCTGATTCAGCGTTCACGCGGCCGAATGTTCGAGCTCCGACCGCACCACGTACCAGGTCCCGTCTACGGCTGAAGGGCCTGTTGTTCCTAGGGAAGATGGGGACGGACCTGAGAGGCGCAAGGGGCGAGAGGCACCGCGACCTGCGTGATGGTCCTGGGGTTTGACAGGTTCGAGATTAGCTTGGCCTCCTCGCGAGAGTCATTGATGAGGAAATCTGACCATGTTGGTGCTGCGACAATCTTTGCTGCGATTGCTCATCGCCCGCGCGGCGCTCGTTGGTTACTCGGCGCCGGCTCTGGCCCAGGAAGCGCCGCGGTTGCAAGGGAGTGACAAAGGTAACGCGCCGAAATACATCTTAATCTTACTCATACTCTTGATCTTAATCCTCTTCGCAATCCTGATCTTCATCTTACTCTTTTTCTCATGTGCGAGTCGGAGTCCGGCGTCCATGGCAAGTACGACATCGTGCCCGGCCGAATGCAGACGCCCTGCCAAGCGGCTGCTGCTCATATTCTCATCCTCCAGGTGCTGGTAGTGCGTGACGGTCGAGTTCGCCATGGTTCGTCCCAAAAATCTTAATTTGGTCCTATCCGGCCGCGCTCTGGTCGAGCGGTCCAGTCAAGGGATCCGCCCTCGCGCACTTGTGAGCGTACCGACGAGCAGCCCGTCGACGTACGGGTTGAGGTTGGCGCCAATCGTCGTGGCGACGATGTGTGCGGGCACGTTCGCCGCCAGGGTCGCGCTGCTGTTGAGCTGAGCTCGTTCGCTCAGGGTTTGACCCGCTTCAATACCTCGAGGACAAGACCCGAGCCTGGCTTGCTGGCCAGCTCCTTCGCGCGCTCCTTGCCGCCGCCGGCGGGAAGGCAAACCGTATAGTTATCGCCGTCGAGCTTGTAGACGCCTAGCATCGTCAGGCCGTCGAGCGGCCCGCCGGTGAACGTGATGTCAATCGTCTTGGGTGACTTGCTCGGATCGACCTTGTAGGTGCCGTTCGTCTTTCCCTCTGCGGTAACCGTGGTAAAGTTCTCGCCCTTCAAGGTCATCCGGAACTCGGCGAAGGTTTCGATTGGCGTGGTCTTCCCGTCGACGGTGAATGACTCCATCTTCCACGTGCCCTCGAACTTGTCGTACTCTTTCTTGACCGCATCCTTGGGGTCATCGGCAGCCAGCATCAGGAGCGCCGACGCGAACATCAGTCCGAGAACCTGAAACCGCATGGCGTAGCTCTCCATCTCTCGAGATGTATGGGCAGTAAACGACGAGCAATCCAAGATATCCAGGAGGTGTGCGGTGCGGAAGACGGTGGCTGAATTCGTACGGCCCAGTGTATCCGTTCGAGACCAGCCTCGCGCGAGCGAACGGTCTGCTCCAACCCGAGATCTTTCAGTCGCTGGAAGTCGTCTAACTGCTACGGCACGTCCGTCCACGCTTGCCCTTGGCGATAGAGGTGTGGATCATCGGCGTACTGTTCCCAGATTTGTAGCAGCGTGGCGTGCAAGGGGAGCAACTCTGTCGCAACTTTCCTGCCGGTGTCGGCATCGATCAGTCGCCGGGACTCCAAGAAACGCAGCCAGGATGGCATCGCCTGAAAAAGGGCCGCCGCGGAGTGGTACAGCTCGTTCATTAGGCCCATCATTCCACTGAGGTGAATGTCGAGCGTGACTCGCTCAGGGCAAAGCGGGTGGGCTGGCCGGGGCGGTTTCGGCAGTTTAAGTTTGGGCTGCATTGCCAGCTCCAGCATGCTCGGGCGTGGATCAAGGTTGCCCTCATTCCGCCGCACGAAGTAGCGATATAGCTCGTGCCTTACCAGTTCCCCCCGTGGGAAGGGCACTCCTTCCTCGCGGCGCAGGTAGCCGACGAATTCGCTGATCAGCCGGGACAGATTGATCGCACCCTGGTCTGGGGTCTGTCTTTCCTCGTCGTCGGTATCCCAATCCTCTCGGCTTCCTTTTTGGGGCGGCCTCAGGGCGAAGTCTTCCGCCTTCCACTCCCGCCCGGAGTTTCCCGTCAGATCGCCGATGAATTCGCGAAGATAGTCCTCGCGCGGCTCCTCGACAAAGAACCGCACGCGTTCGAGCAAAACCGCATTGGCCGGATCGGGAGAGGCCGTGTGTTCGAGGTAATTGAAGATCTCGTGATCGCACCCCTTTGCGGCGAACTCAGAGATGCCCCACGGAACGACATTACCGGAGGTTTTCGCGACAGGCCAGGCGATACGCAGGGCCTCGACGAGAACGTCCAGACTGGCCGTGATATCCCAGCGACATCCATGGCA
This sequence comes from uncultured Isosphaeraceae bacterium, assembly GCA_963850935.1. Classification (GTDB taxonomy): domain Bacteria; phylum Planctomycetota; class Planctomycetia; order Isosphaerales; family Isosphaeraceae; genus CAWFRS01. The sequence goes on along the minus strand of CAWKNT010000037.1, from coordinate 90,970 downwards.
CGGTTGAAAATGTCGATGTCACGCCCGGCGCGGGCGGCCAGCTCGCGTGCCAGGGAGGGGACAACGTCCTGTCGGCTCTCCGCCAGGGCGTCCAGCAAGCACCATGACAGATAATATTGAGCGCTTTCATCAAACACCTCGGGCCTGCGCTCGCGGAGTGCGCCGACGCACTCCGCAAAGCGCGTGCGGGCTGCCACTCTTCATGGCGTCCGCGTGAAGGATGCTGAGCATTTCAAAGGCCAAGTCGTCCGTCATCACCTCGGCGTCTTCCAGGGTCTTTTGGAAGACAGCAATCCGGCCTTCGTCGTTCGCAGACTCAAACTCGCGCCAGCAGCTTTCTCCTCGCTCGGTGACTGGATCTAGCGGCAATGGATGTGATGGAGTTTGCGGGCGCGTGCCGACGCGGTTGGTCCGACAGGCTTCGGATGCGGCTGTGTGAGGACGGGATCCGAGCGAGGCAGATCAACATGCGAAGGCAGAAGCGCAGTTACAGCCGTTTGCCTGGACGACGCTTCCCTATCATTGGCAAGACAACACTTCTTGTACTTCTTGCCGCTGCCACACGGGCAGGCGTCATTGCGTCCGGCCTTCACGGATCATTCTCCGGCTGGGGAACGACGCGATCCTCGGTGCTCTAACCGAGCGACATCGCGTCTCTCACCTTCCTTGTGCGTTTCGGGAATAACTACCTACGTAATATATGGATCCCCACCTTTCGGGAAGCCAGGCAGGAATGGTCGCTCCTGCACTGCGGCACTACTTCTCGAACATCTGGTCGACCGGCACAATCCGTACCGAAATATTTTTGAGCGGGAAGACGGCGATTTGCTTATCCTCGGCCAGGACATCTTCTGGCGTCCCTTGGGTATCATACGCCAACGGCGTTGGCTTGTCCGAGGCGAGTAGCTCGCGCAATCCGGCTGCACCCTTGGCCACGATGGCGACCTTCATCCCTTCCGACTTCAGGTGTTTGCGAACTGCTGCGTTCACCTGGTCGACCGTCAGCTTCGGCAGCCGTTCGGCCAGCTCGGAGACGAGATCTTTCGTCCCGAAGAATTCGCCGTCGATCGCGTAACCGAGCCGTCGCGACAGGGTCTGGACCCACAGTTTGCTGTAATTGAGCAGAAACTCTCGAGTCGTCACGAAATCTTCCGGCGACATTCCCCGCTCGATGAGCCGGTCGAGCTCCCACAATGCTGCGCGGAGTGCAAAGACCGACTTATCCGCGGGCACCGGCCTGATCCAGATGGAAAAATAGGCCTGCCGGCGCGGGTTGTTGGGGATGGGAAAAGTGCTCTGCCCCTGCTGGATGAAATCCTCGATATACGAATAATCGCCGTAATTGAGGCCGCGCTTTCCACGCAGGTCTTGCATCAGCTTGCCATTGAACGTGCGATGCTCGCCCAGGTAGGAATTGGCGACAGCCAGGGCGTAGAAGTCGTCGTCGCGGCGGGTCACATCGATCGGAAACCCGATCGAGATGGCCGTCGCGTCCGCCGGCTTCTCGACAATCGTTACCTCCAAACCCTTGGGCTGCGCGGGGCCGGAAGCGCAGGAATCTGGAGTCGGGTCGCCGGAAGTTCAGCAAATGCGCGATCGAATAGATTGGGCGTCTGTTCGCTGAAGCCACCGGCAAGACCCAGCTTGACCGCGGCTCGCGTGTAGTGCCGGCGATGAAATTCCTTGACGTCGTCGAGCGTGATCGACCTCAAACCCAGGGCCGTCCCACGGTCAGGATGACCGTAGGGATGATCCTTGTAGATCTCGACCTGGAGCGTCCACTTGCCGAGTTCCTCGTCGTTGTTGCCGCGGAGGGTCTTGGTGATGTAATCAAGTGCTTCGTTCCGTAGTCGTTCAAAATCTTCTGCAGCAAACCGTGGCTGGGTGATCATGTCGGTCACGAGCGGGATATACGCCGCCAGATTGTCGCGATGTATTGTGCCCGCAAATACGGTCAGCTCCTTGTGGCATTCTCCGCCAAGCATGGCGGCCATGGGATAAAACGCTTCCAGAATCTGTTCATAGCTGAGCGATCTCGTCCCCCCTTCGGCGACCATGGCGGCGGTCAATGCGGCCAGGCCCTCCTTTCCCGGCGGGTCGTCTTGAGAACCGGCGCGAAACACGACACGCAGCGCCACGAGTGGGTTGGCCGGCGAGTTCAACAGCGTCGGCGCCGCTCTATCCACTGAAGTCTTGCCGTCATCTGCCCCGCAATAAACCGGAGCCAAAAGAATTGCTAATACAGAGCGGAGTGCCGGCGCCAACCAATGGGTGCGAATCCCTTTCCTGGTCATTTCTTGATCTCCGTCTCCAAGATAATGGCCGTCTCGTTGCCGGGCTGAAAGTACAGCGCCGCCGCGCGCTGTAGGTCGGCGGGGGTGAGACGGTCGTAGGCGTCGTATAGCTCGTTTATCGATTCGGGGCGGCCGGTGACTGCGATGGACGCACTGAGCGCCAAAGCGACGGTGTCGGCGGTGCTCAGCGAGCCGGCAAAGCGGTAACGGAGATGAGACTTGATCGCATCGAGCCGCGTCGAGTCGATCGGCGTTTTGGCCGCCGCGGCAAGGGCGGCAGAGATCCGTGCGCGCACGATCGGCAGATCCTCCGATTTCCGTGCCTGGACAAAGATGGAAAAAAGGCCGGGATCGCGCTTCGATTCCGCCTCTGCCATGATCATGACGACTTTCTGCTCCTTCAAGACCAGCTCGCGGTAGAGGGGACTGGCCTCGCCAAAGACCGCTTCCGCGAGTGCACCCAACGCGGCCGTATCGGGATGGTCGGGGTCCGCCGATGGAATGTGATAGCCCAAAGTAAGGATCGGCAGCGTGGGTAGCGGCCAGGTCAGCCGTGCAAACTTTGGCTTTGACTGGGGCGGCTCCGTGGGAATCACGACCTCTGATTTGCCGCGCTTCCAGCCGCCGTAATATTGTTTGACGAGCGCCACCAGCGCGTTGTGCTCTACATCGCCGACCACGACGATCGTGCAATTTTCCGGGCGATACCATCGGTCGAAAAAGACCTTGCTGTACGCATATTGGTTAGGCATGTTGCGAATGTCATCAAGGAAGCCGATCGTCGTGTGCTTGTAAGTATGGGCCGAGTAGGCAGAGTCTTGCATCGTTTCGTTGAGCTTTAAAAACGGCGACGACGCACTCTTGTTGTATTCGCCAAGGACCGCACGCGCTTCCTTCTGAAACGACGGCTCGTCGTATCTTCAGGTTTTGAAAGCGGTCGGCCTCGATCTCCACCGCCGTTGCGAGCGCCGTTGCAGGGATCGTCATGTGATAACAGGTCATATCGTCTGTCGTGAAGGCATTCGAGTCTGCGCCCAGCGACTTGAGCACATCGTTGTACTTCTCCTGCGTGTACCGCTCGGTTCCGCGAAACATCATGTGCTCGAAGAAATGGGCAAAACCTGAAAGCCCCTTCTCGACTTCATTGCGCGAGCCTGTGCGGACGACTGTGTAATACGCGATGATTCCGGGCGAGTCGAATGGCACCGACAGAACTGTCAGGCCGTTTTCGAGCACTGTCTTTTCGATCGGGTAAGTAAAGACCGGCTTTCCGGCGGTTGACTGCGGTCTTGCCGCCATCGCGTCCGGCGGGCCAGCCACCGCGGCCAAGACCGCCAAAATCGTAAGTCGTCTCATCTCTGATGCATCCTCCTTGGAAAGACCGGAAATCGCTCCCGCTGGTCTTCAAATCGCGCGTTCAAAACAATCTTCACTTCGACTCGAATGTCCGCGCAGGGCCGTTCTCGCCGATTTGCACCGTGAAGTTCGCGCCATCCGGCGCAACTCGAACGCAAATGAACTCGCCGCCTGCTGCGTCTTTGTTGGCGATCAACGAGAGAGTCGTGTTGTCATCGTCACCGGTGGCGGCGTTGCGGTGGAGCTGATAGGCCGCCTGAATTGAGGGTATCGATTTAAGCAGCTTGACCGTGGCAGGCGTCCCCCCTTACGCGGTCCGTTGTTCATGATTGCCACCACAGGCGCAAGGGTCCGCACCAAGGTGGGATGATTGGAGGTATCCATTCCGTGGTGCGTTACTTGATAGAGATCGACCGCTCCGATCAGGTCGACAGGACAGACAAGCTTTTTCTCCACATTCCACGTCAGGTCGCCGGCGTCGAAAAACTGAAACTTTCCCAATGAGAACAAGATCGCCAGGCTACGAGCGTTGTCCGATCGGTCGATGGCCTGGTCGGGCGGAGCTGCCTCACACAGTGGATTGGCTAGCTTGGCGGCGCCGGCCGCGTCAACACCGGTCGTGGCCGGGTCGACGACGCTCCCTCCCGATGCCACCACTTGAGCCCGCACTCCCTTCACTGGTAACAAATCTCCGGCTTGCAGCGCTTTGCGCTTGCCAGCACTTGCCGCGCGATACGCGATAAACAGTGGGTCGTTGGGCCTGTTCCCTTCGGGAAAATCTACGCGGGTGTCACCGTCCTCGGGGAGACCACGGTCCCAGAAATGGCCGATCGGGAATCATCCGCGCCAGGCCCGCAACGCCCCCGAAATGGTCAACGTGCCAATGAGTCGTCACCAGATGATCAAGTTGGTCGCACCTGGCCAGGTCGCGGAGAACATGAACGACGCGCTTGGGATCGCGATCGTTCAAGCCGGGCCAGCCGGAGTCGATTAACACCGACTCGCGCTCCGGTGTGACCAAAAGCGTCGCGGCTCCTCCCGCCACGTCGATGAAATAGATCTCGAGCGGGCGGGTTGCGGCAGGCTGCGCCACCGCAATGCTTCCCGTTGGCCACACAACTGTGGCAAAAAAACAACATCTCCAGAATCTCGAGACCATAATTATCGGCTCCCGTACATAAGCAACCCGAAAGAAATAGAATTGCATCCTCGCATGAGATCGATCGATTAACCCTCTCGCACGGCAATGGGCACACATACGCCGATCGAATATGATCGCCTGGCGAACCACATCACGACCAGGCCAATGGCTGCGACCCATTTAATTCAGGTACCCAGACTTTCAACTGCGAGTCAATATTACGGGTCGCAGGCTGGGCCAACCTTGGGTCAGTTCGGACCCTCTTAAATTTTGTGACACTCTGTCGATGAAGTTTTTAGGAAATTTTTATTCTCTCGAAGTGCATAAATTTCGGAGAGTTAGATCGGAACTCGCGATTTCGTGTGAAATTCAATCTCAAAAAGGCGAAAACTCTTGTATAATGATTTCGCGTGGAATTGAGCTCGGCGGGTATTTCGCGAGGCACCTCCGGGCAATTTGTCGCGGCTAACAGGCTTTCACGGTTATTGAATCGGGGCAAGTGTCGAAATGGTCCAATTCGCTGGGCCAATGGTAGTGTGCGTCCACGACATAGCCCAATCGATTAACCATCCCTGTTGGAATGCATGGATTGGCACTCTACCTGAACAGGGAGTGATCCAGGATGCGTGACTTGACGATCCTCACCATCACCCAGGATGAGGGCTTTGTTCCCGTCCTGCGCAACTGTCTCCATGATCAAATGGGCAGCGGTAGCCGCATGATCGTGGCGGACACGACCGACGAAGCTTGCTCGCTTCTGAAAACAGTTCGTCCTCAACTTGTTGTCGTGCACTGGACTGGTGACAGCAAGCGTTATGAACAGTTGGACAGACTTCTCTGGACAACGACCGTACTGGCGCGGCGGGTGCCGGTACTCGTGATCGCCGAGCGCTACCGAACTGATCAGGCAACCATGATGTATCGATTGGGTGTGGCTGAATACATTAGCCGGACCCATCACCTCGATCATCTGGGCCCCGTCTTTGCAACTTACCTCCACCTTCCGCGACCGGCGGAACAACAGGTTTCCTCGAACGAGACTTCGAGTCAGCCGAGTAAAGCTTGGCCGACGGCAAAAAACAAGGCCGGTGCGGTCACGAGCCGGGCGGTGTAAACCCAGTCTGAAGTAACCGGACGAGACGCGCTCAAAAACCGCGCGTGCCCTCGATCGATCTATTGCCGCGCTGGCTGGGTCCGCCGTAGCCCAGGCGCACGCGCCAGTGAAGCTCGTGGGCGTCTGTTCGATTCCCAGCCGGGCACGGCCGGCCCGGACCTCGTCGAGCCGGTGGCGGTACTTGGCGTAGAGTCGCGTGTGGCGGCTCTCGGGGCGGAGCGGCTCGCCGTCGATGAAGAGGGCGAGTACCGGCGTCGTCGGCTGGAGGAGATGGCCCGCCGTGACGACGAGGTTGGCACGCTTGCCGGTTTCGAGCGAACCGACCTGATCGGCGACGCCCAGGATCTGCGCCGGCGTCAAGGTGACGGCCTTGAGCGCGACCTCCTCGGGCAAGCCGAACGCGACCGCCGTGGCGGCCTCGAACGGCAGGTTGCGGGCGGCCGTTTCGCTCGATGGACCCTCCTCGTTTGGAATGAATGGCCACGGTCACGCCGGCCGCGTGCAGCTTGGCCGGGTTGGCGTACTCCGCGTCGTACGGATCATAGTCGTGCCTGGGGCAGTTTGAGCGTGCCGCCGACCAGCACCGGCACCTTGGCCTGCTTGAGCGCATCGGCCACTTTCCAGGCTTCGGACCCCCCCGAGATCACCCCCTTGAGCTTGAGCTCGCGGATGATCTCGAGCGCATCCAGGATCTCGACCTGCTGCTCGGCGTGCAGGATCACCGGCTTCTGGCCGCGGGCGTAGGGAACGAGGGCCTCCAGCCGGGCATCGGGGGCGGGGGGAGCTTCGCCGCGGTCGCGTGCCTTGGTGACGACCGTGTCGTAGGCGATGGCCTTGCGGAACAGTTCCTTGATCTTTTCGAGCCGTTCCTTGCGCCGCTCGCGTGCCTCGTTCGCTGCCTGATCGCCACCGGGCCCTTGGCCGGGCCGCTCTGGGCCGAGCCGGGCTGCGCGACTCGGGCGTGCGCGGGATGTAGGTCGGGATCGTGACGTTCAGGGCGACCTGATCGGCGATCACCAGCTCGCGCGGCACCCAGCCGTTCAGGTCGATCAGGCAGCCCTGGCCCGAGATCGTGCCGCCGGTGGGCTCGACGAACGACGTCAAGATGCCGTTGGCCCGCGTGACCGGGATGTGCTCGCTATCGGGGTGAAGGGCGGTGCTGCTGCGCAGCTCGGGCTGAAACTGGGCGGCGTCGGCCGAGTCCTGGGTCTCGGTCAGGCTGCCGATCTCGAACAGGCCGATCGTCGATCCGGCGTCGACCATGCCCGGCCAGATGTCCAGCCCGCTCATCTCGATGGTCTGGGCTTCGGGTGGGATCGGGGTTCCGGCGGGCCCGATCGCCGCGATCTTGCCGCCGGCGATGACCAGGGTTCCCCCTTGATTTCCGGCCCCGAGACCGGGTGCAGGTTGGCGCCGACCAGGGCGAAGAGGTTCTTGGGCTGCGCGGCGATTTCGATCGAGCGGTTTCGCACCGACTCTGGCGCCGCCGGCATCGCCGTGTGCTCGCCCGGACGGACGCCGAACCCCCCGCCGGGCTCGTGCCGCTGGAAGATAGACCTCGCCGTCGATCAAGGCCAGCTCGCACCGCGAGAAGGCGTCGAAGGGATGGCCGTTGAAGATGGCGATATCGGCGTCCTTGCCCACCTCGATCGAGCCCAGCCGCCCGTCGAGCCCCAGCTCGCGCGCCGGGTTGATCGTGATCATCGCCAGGGCCTGGCTTTCGGAGACCCCGCCGTACTTGACCATCTTGGCGGCCTCGAGGTTGAGGTGGCGCATCAGCTCGGCGTCGTCGCTCTTGATGCAGACGCTGGCGCCGGCCTCGGTCAAGAGGGCGGCGTTGTGGGGAATCGCGTCGTAGGCCTCGATCTTGTAGGCCCACCAGTCGGAAAACGTGGATGCGCTGGCGCCGTGGGCGGCGATCTCGGCGGCGACCTTGTAACCTTCCAGCACGTGCTGGAGCGACTGCACCCGCACGCCGTACTTCTGGGCGGTGCGCAACAGCATCAGGATCTCGTCGCTGCGGTAGCAGTGGCTGTGGATCTTGATCGAGCCGTCCAGGATGCCGGCCAGGGCTTCGAGCCGCAGGTCGACCCGCGGGGGCGGGCCGAGCTCTGGCGGGACCTTTCGTCTTCTGCGATGTCTTGTGGTATTCGTCCCATGCGGCACGGTAGGCCCGGGCTTCCTCGAAGGCCCGTTCGATCACCGACTCGACGCCCATGCGCGTGTTGGGGAACCGTCCTCGCGACCGGGTGACGTTTTCACCAAGAGCGAACTTCACGCCCTGGGGCCCTTCGCGGATGATCAGGTCGCGGCCCGGCTTGCCGTACCGCAGCTTGACCACGGCGTCCTGACCGCCGATCGTGTTGGCCGAGCCGTGGAGCAAGCGGGCGGTCGTCGTTCCGCCGGCCAAGGGCGCGATAGATCGCGATCTCGTCGCCGGTGACCACGTCCTTGACCCGAACCTCGGGCACGACCGACAGCGTCGCCCTCGTTGACGCCCCCCTGGACGGCGATGTGCGAGTGGGTGTCGATGATTCCGGGCATCGCCACCAGCCCGGTCGGCGTCGATGACCGTCACCCCTTCCGGAGCCGTCATGCCGGCGCCGACGGCCTTGATCTTGCCGCCCTTGACCAGGATCGACCCCTTGGCGATCGTTCCCTTGGTCACCGTCAGGATCGTCGCGCCCTTGATGAACACGTCGCCGCCGGTGTGAATCGCCGGCTTGCGGTCCTCGTCGAGCTCGGTCGCCACGTCGACGAACGGAGTCGCCGCAGGCTTGGAAGCATCGGCAGGTTTGGGAGCATCGGCGGGTTTGGACGCGTCGGGCTTGGATTCTGCGGTTTTGGGAGTTTCGATCGCTTTCGACTGTGCCTCGGTTTTGACGGAATTCGGAGTTTTCGGCTCACTCCCCGTCGCTGTCGCGCGGGCTCTTTTTTCGATCAGAACATCCGAGGATTCGGCCTTGGCCGTGCCGGGATTTTTGTCGTCGGCGGATTTCTTGGGAGTCGCGGCTTTTGTCTGCTGTCGCCGGCCGGTCCGGGGCGTCTTTTCGCTCGGCCTGCTTGGGCGTTTCATCATCGTCCGGCACTCGAGCCGCGGCTACCGGGCCGTCGCCGTTCGCCTGGTTCACCGGCGGCAGCCAGCCCGTCGACCCCGCCAGCCCGCGACTTCGTCCGGGCTCCGGTCCTCGGGCTTGATCTCGAATTTCAGGCCGTCGATCAAGACATATTTGACCTTGGCCTTCTCGTCGGTGAACGGGGCGGTCATGGCGATCAGGTGGCCGAGCTTGCCGGGCTCGAGGGTTCCCAGCCGGCCGATCGACGCCGGCGATCGCCGCGGCGTTCTGTGGTGAGGCCGGCCAGGGCGTCGGTGCGTCAAGTCCCGCGGTGATGAGCTGGCGGATGACAGCGGGAAAGCGATCGATCCGCTCGATTCCCTCGGTGGCGAAGGCGAACGGAACGCCCGCCTTGGCGAGTGCCGCGGCCGCGTCGCGACCTGTTCCTTCCACTTGGTCTTGCGGTGGGCCAGCACGCGCAGCGGTTCGTCGCGCTCGGCCGCGGCCTTCTTGCGGTATTCTTCCTCGGTCGGGACCCTGGGCTCCTCGGGGAAGTTGAGCCGGAGCACGACCGGAACCTTGGCCGACCTTGAGCCGGTCGGCGACCTTGGCGGCCTCACGGCCGCCGACGATCACGGCGGTCGTGCCGAACTCGTCGGCGAGGTCAAGCGCGCGGTGGATCTCGTCGCGGGTGTCGCTTTCCCACCAGACGGCGAGCGTCTTGGTCCGTGCGGCCAAAAGTGCCTTCAAGGCCGGGTCAAATGGGGGCTGGCGCCCCCCATGGGCTTCGTAATAAGCGTTGAGCTTCTGGTAAGTGGTCGGCGTCGAGCATGGCCTGGCGGAAGTGGGCGATCGAGCCCATCAAGACGCGGGGATACGGGTTTTCGCCGGCCCCTTCCTGACCACCGAGGCCTCGTCGCCGGCCATGGGCCGGGGCCGGGAGTCTGGCCGGGAACCTGGCTGGTGTCGCCGGTCCAGCCCGCCGTCGCCGGCTCGGAGGGGGGCGCCAGGTGCACATGCAGCGCGACCGGCGCGGCCACGATCACTTCGCGGCGAGGCAAGCCGCTCAGGCTCACCAGCGCGCTCTGGCCGGTCGCGATCGCACCCGACGGGGCCGACAGCAAGTCGGTGAAACCCAGCCGGCGCCGGGGTTCGGCCAGCGCGTCGGTCAACTCGAGCGCACTCGGCAACGTCAAACTCGGGGGTCAAGCCCTTGCGGTTATCGGGCGGCGTCGAGATCAGCGGCGCCTCGGCCAGATCGACCGGCCGGCCCTTGCCGGTCGCCGACCGCTCCACGCCGGCGCGCTGGCCGATCGTCGTGTACAGGTCGATGAATCCCGGGTAAACCACCAGCCCCTTGCCGTCGATCGTCTCGGCGTCGTAGGGGACCGTCACGTCCTTGGCTGGCCCGACCGCCTCGATCATCCCGCGCCGGACCACGATCGTTCCTGGATCGATCGACTTGCCGGGAGCCGTCACGATCTTGGCACCCGTGATCGCATAGGCGGCCGGGTAAATCCCGGCCCCCAGGCTCGACTGGTCATCCGCCGCGACGTCGACCAGGCCGCGGGCACGCTCACCACCAACAGCACTCCGAACACGACGCCAAGCGCTCGCGAGCTCACGGTCGATCGCTGCAAGAGCCCCATGGTATTTCTTCCTCGGTTGTCGGTTGTCTCGAAGGGGTTGTTGAGAGTATTGTCATCCATCGCGACCGGCTCGCCGATCCGGCCCAGGAACCTGCGTAGGGGGGAGAAGAGGTGACTGCAACGCGGCTCGGGCGACTCCACTTTCTCAAGGTCACGATGATTATAGAAGCGTCGTCCCGCGAAAGCACGCCCCAAGATTCGCGAGAGTTGGTTCACCAACACCTTTCACTTCGACACGAGTGGCATATCCTGGGAGGGGTTTCCTGAGCGGATTCAGGAATGACCTACCAGAGACGCCGGGCGCGATCGCATGGCCAGTCAAGCATGGAATCCCCCAAGTCGCGGCTGGCTTTCCTAACTCTTTCCACGTGAGGTGAGCTGATGCGGAACTACTTCGGCGCGATTCTCACAATGGCCCTCTCGCTTGTCCCTTTCGGGCCCGCCCGGGCCGATGATGTCGACGCAAAGTCGATCCTCGACAAGGCCATCAAGGCTTTAGGGGGTGACGAGAAGCTGGCCAAAATCGCGGCATACTCCTGGAAGTCCGAGGGCACCGTCACTTTCAATGGCAATGAAAACGAGAGCAAAACCGAGGTCACCGTCAAAGGCCTCGACCACTTTCGGCGCGAGTTCGGCAATGACAATTTCCACGGCGTAGTCGTCCTCGCCGGCGACAAGGGCTGGCGCATGTTCGGCGACAATTCCTCAGAGCTGGAAGGCGACGCTCTGGCCAACGAGAAGCGCGGCGTCTACCTCCAGGTCATACCGATCAAGTTGGTGACGCTCAAGGAAAAAGGCTTCAAGTACGAGACCGGCGGTGAGGAGAAAGTCGGCGACAAACCGGCCTTGATCCTCAAGATCACAGGCCCGGACGGCAAAGACTTCACGCTCTCTTTCGACAAGGAAACTGGCCTGCCCGTCAAACAGGTTGCCAAGGTGCTCGGGTTCCAGGGCAATGAGTATACCGCGGAGACAACCTTCGAAGATTACAAAGACTTCGACGGAATCAAGAAGGCTACTAAAATCGAGGTCAAGCGCGATGGCGAGACGTTTCAGAAGATGAAAATCACGGAATTCAAGCTCCTCGACAAGGTCGAGCCCGAAGCCTTCACCGAGCCTAAGTAATGCTGAAACATCGAACGCCGGCGGTGCTGTCGTTCTGACTCAGGACATCGTAAAGTCCGGTGGATTCGTGCGCGGCCGACGCGCGCGAATCGGCAGCTGCCCTGTATTGAGACTGATTATGATAAATCGATCCCAAGGCAATTTTTCTCGTCGTGCCTTTCTTGGTCGGACCACCGCCGCATCGGCGGCTGCCTTCGCCTTCCCCACGATCATCCCCGGTTCGGCGCTTGGGCTGGCGAGGCGGCCGGCACCGAGCAACCGGATCGCCCTCGCCGTGATCGGCACGGGCAATCAAGGCTTTAACGACATCAAGTCGTTCCTGCGCGACGAGCGCGTGCAGATCGTCGCCGTATGTGACGTCAATCGCGAGAGCGCCGGCTACTGGGACGGCAAAGTCGGCGGCCGTGATCCGGCTCGGCGACTCGTCGATGAACATTATGCCGGGAAAGGCTCGTCTGAAACTCACCACGCTTGCGAGACGACCGCCGATTTTCGCGAGATCCTCGGCAGACAGGATATCGATGCCGTCGAAATTTGTACCCCCGATCATTGGCACGCGCTCATGGTTGTTGAAGCGTGCAAGGCCAGGAAAGACATCTATTGCCAGAAACCCTTATCGCTCACTATCGCCGAAGGTCGGGCGATGAGCTACGCGGTCAGCAAGTCAAAGGTCGTCTTTCAAACCGGGAGCCAGCAGCGCTCGGATCGGCGATTTCACCGCGCTTGCCAACTGGTACGCAACGGCCGTATCGGCGAGCTCCGCACTGTCCGCGTCGGCATGCCTGCAGGCCGGACCGATTACGCCAAGTCCGAGACTCACAAAAAACCGGAAGCCGTCCCCGACGGCTTCGACTACAACATGTGGCTAGGACCGGCCCCAGATGCCGCTTACGCCCCCGCACGGTGTCATGTCAACTTCCGCTGGATTTACGACTACTCCGGCGGCCAGGTCACCGACTGGGGTGGTCACCACCCCGACTGTGCCCAGTGGGGCATGGGGACCGAGCTCACCGGCCCAATCGAGATCCGAAAAGCCAAGGGGATCTTTCCTCCCGACGAGCTCTGGAATACGGCCACCGAGTATTCGTTTGAGGCGGTCTACGAAAACGGCGTCGTCATGATCATCTCCAACAAAGAGAAAATGGGCGTCACGTTCGAGGGAACCGAAGGCAAAATCTATGTTGATCGGGGCAAGCTGGAAGCCGAGCCCAAATCATTGCTCGATTCCCAGATTGGCCCCGTCGGTATTCACCTATACGACAGCGACGACCACTTTCGCAATTTCATCGATTGCGTCATCTCGCGGCATCCGACGGCTGCACCGGTTGAGGTCGCCCATCGATCAATCACGATCTGCCACCTGGGCAATATCGCCATGAGGCTCGGCCGAGAAAGGCTGCGCTGGGATCCGCGGGCCGAGCAGATCTTGGGCGACGACGAAGCGGCAAGAATGCTGAGCCGGCCCTATCGAGCACCGTGGCTCCTGCCAGCCATCTAGCGTGCGGAGGGACTCGTTCCGCAGACAGAACGACCAACATTGCGGCCACACGCATTGCGGTGCGGTAGCCTGACCTCATTCTTCCGTCGGTCTCAATGATCGGCTTGACGAGAAGCCTGTAATCCCTGTGTCACCACCTCAAGGAACTCTCGGGCACGGCGGGCCAAAGCATCAATTCTCGCCGGATCGGTCGAAGTGGGGATCACTGGAGCAGAGATGTTTTCACAGCAGAGCGGCATTTTTCGGCCGGTGAATGCGACTGGCTCCAAAAGTCGGTAGTGGTCGATCACGCCGAAACCAGGGCCGCAATCTTCGTCCCTGGGGAAATTGCGGTGGTCCTTGATGCAAAAACTGTGTACCAAGTCGGCACACGCACGCACGTCGGGAATCGGGTCGACGTCGAGGTAGTCCATCACATTGCCCGCGTCGTAGTTGACCCTGACGCCCTCGTCACCAACTTCCCGAACGATACTGGCACAGGCGGCTCCGGTCCCCGTTTCGCCGCCGTGCTGCTTGATGACGATTGTTACGCCGTGGTCGCGTGCCATTGGTCCAAGCTCTTTGAAGCGCTCGACCCAGAGCTTGCGATTGCCCCCCTTGGTGTGACCGAAAGTCAGCAAATGGGGCAGGCCCCCCGCCGCCGCCTGGCGAATCCGCGCTTTCATGACATCAAGTGCTCCGGCGCCTCGGGGTAAATGCCCGAGAACATCATGAGCGGCTCCAGGCCCAAGTCGCGGCACTTTTTGCCCAATTCCTTCGCCTCGCCCGGCGACGCTTCGGCGGCAATGACCGGCACCTGGAGTGCGCCATCCTTGTGCGTCGTGCCCCACGCCACATACGCATAGCCGGCCGCCCTGATTCCGGCCAGCGCCCGATCGAGCGCGAAGCGCGAATAGGGCAGGGTCATGCAGGCGATCTGAAATCGAGTCGGCTCGCCACGGTTGGCTGCCGGCGGCTGGCCAACTGGCTTCGGACTGGCCGCACGTGAGGTTGTGCCTGCGAGGCCCAGGGCTGAAATCGCCAGCCAGTCTCGCCGGTTGAGTACCCGGTGCACCTTCTGGGCGCCGTCCGACATGGCATCTCCCTTCAGCGGATGTTGGGCGTCGAGCAGACCGTTTTTCTCTGATCACTGACTTTCGGCGACTCCCTTCAAACGAATCTCGTTTGCCCCGGCACGGCAATGGGCACGGCGGGGGGCCGGGCGTCCCATGCGTACCGGTCTGGATTGAGGTTCTCCTTGGACTGGAGCGCCATCTCCCAGGTAATCTCTTGGCCGGTGTAAGCGGCCATGCGGCCCATGATCGCCAGCAGCGTGCTCTTGGCCATGTACTCGCCGTTGTTTAAGGCCTTGCCGCTCCGGATGCTGGCGAAGAGCTCTGCATGCTCGGTCTCGTACATCTGGTTCTGAGGGCCGGTAAATGTCCAGTTGGCGCCGTCGGTTTTGATTCGAAGTCCGTTGCGCCGTTCCGAGAGTTCGGCGCGACCCCGCGTACCAAACACCTGGGCGCTCATATCATTCTTACAACGCGGCTGCTGGCGGCAGTTGCTCACGAGCTTCGCGCCATCGGCGAACTGATAGACCGACGGAGAAATGATCGAAGATCTGGCCGTACTCCGGATCTGTGAGCACCGCTCGTCCACCCATCCCAATAGCCTTGATCGGGATACTTGTCTTTCATCACCCACGCGCAAACATCGAGAAAGTGGACGTGCTGCTCGACGTTGAAGTCGCCCGACAACCAGGTAAAGTTGTACCAGTTCCGCATCTGGTATCAGCATGTCGGACCAGTCGGGTTGGCGTGGCTTGGCCCAGCGTCCGCTGCGGTAGTCGTTGGCGAAGAGAGTTTGCACCGCACCGATCGCCCCGTCGTGGATGCGCCTTACTGCCTCACGAAAGCCGTTGTCGTATCGGATGCAGAGGCCGGACACGACCGACACCCCTTTTTTCTTGGCCAGCTCGCAACTCGACAGCACCGATTGGACGCCCGGGGCATCGACGGCCACCGGCTTCTCCGCGAACACGTGCTTGCCTGCTTCGACAGCCTCCCGGAGGTGCTGAGGGCGGAAGTGCGGCGGCGTGCAGAGCAAGACCACGTCGACGCCGCTATCCAGGAGTTCACGGTAGGCGTTGAATCCGACGAAACGATGGTCGGGCCGGATATCAAGTTTGGCGGCCGCCTTCTCGTCTTTGCGCAGGGTATTCGAGGCTATGTTCCAGGCGGTCCTCGAAGGCATCGGCCATGGCAACAAGCTTGACATTCGTATCGGCGCCGAGCGCCTGGACGGCCGCACCGGTCCCGCGGTCGCCACAGCCGATCAAGCCGACGCGAAGGACGTCGCTGCCGGCCGCGTGTGCATTCGTGATCGCGGCCATCGTGCCAGTGGCGGCGGCAGTTTTTAAGAATATCCGTCGTGAACTGGATGCCGATATCATGGCCGTGCCTCTTTCACTTATGCAGTGGATGCAATTCAAACTTTCGAACGAACAACTCGAATCCCTCGCACTGAAGCAAGATCTTGCCGGCCGTGGGGAACACGTCGTAGCACTCGTTGACAGTGACCCCGTTGACCTGAATCGTGATACGGTTGCCTGCGCACCGGCAATCGACCCGAGTCCACTCGCCGGTTGGGCTTTCGACGTCGTTTTTGCCTCGCGTGTCAAGCAGCTCTTGAAAATCCGGATCGTGCCGCGACCACCAAAGTTGCCTGTTGGTGAAGACCCGCGGCTCGCCCCCTTTCATCCAGCGCGGCCGCTTGTCTGGCCCCAGGACTGTCTCGCTCGTGAGCGTAACGGGGATCGCCGCACCGTTGGCGTCGGTGCCTCGAATGGCGATCAGATCGCCGACACAACCCTGGGCGAGCTGGCACTCGATCGACGCCATCCACTTGCCGCCGGCGCTACCATCCGGACCGATCGCGTTTAAGAGGATGCCGGAGTTTCGGACATATTTTCCGCCGTCGGTCTTCTTGCCCCACTTATATTCCACAACCAGGTGATAGTCATGGTATTCCTTCGCCGTGGCGAGGTAACCGAAGCCGTCGCCGGTGATGTGGAGAACGCCGTCAGTGATGCGAAAAACATGGCGGGGATCATTGTGCTTCGAGTCCTCGAGCCAGGTTGTAAGGCCTCCGAAGTCGCGACCGTTGAATAACTGGACAATTTCTGGCTGACCGCTCGGGCTGGCCTGCGGCTCGCCGCCGCGAACGCCGACGGTAAAATGTCCAAGCACGAGCGCGGCGAACACCCACGATCTCGCGAGCACGCAACCTCCTTTCTCCCAGGCCCGGGGTTGGGGTGTTGGGATCTCACGCAACGATTTTACCGGCACAGAATTCACGCGTGCTAGACAGCGGTGATCGCTGTTGGCAATCGGCATATTATGCGGAAACATGGAGATCGTCTCCGTCGGGAATGTCTACCCAATCCTTCCGGGTGAACGGGGAGCCAGCCGATCCAGTCGCCGGCAAGAACGGGAACAGCAGTGCCCGCGCTTTTGCATCGAACGGCGCTCCGTATTCCGAGACCTCAAATGCCTCGATCAAGCGAACTCGCTCGCCACGCTCCTTGCCATATGTCCGGATAACCAGGTCACGGTACCGGTCGGCGAGCGGCCGGATGCGGGAGCGCAACCGCTCGGCCAGCCACGGGACCCGCGCCGAGTCCTCCTGCGGCACCTGATCGAGGTAACCGGCGTTATACGGAAGCCATTCATAAAACTGGGACTGGTGGCAGTGGAGCATGGCGACAACACGATCGAACTCGTCATCGATGTCGACGACGACGTGTGGCTGAAAGGGGCAGGGCTTTGTGAAGGCGTCCGAGAATAAGAGGATCACGGGACAGGACGCGAGATGGGGAACTTCAGGACAGATCGCGGGCACAGTGAGTAGGTAAGATGCATCCTGCACCAGCAAGCCCGCGAATCGATGATCCGGGTGGTAGTCCGTAGAACGGTGTGTGATGACGAGGTCCGGCCGGAACGTTCGGATGAGGCTAATCACTCGGTGGCGCAGCTCCAGTCGATCGTCGAGTTCGCCGTCGGGTTGCTCGAAGACCTCGTAGGTTGCGCCGATCGCGGCCCCGGCCGACTTAGCCTCGGCCCGCCGGCGACTAGCGAGCTTTGGTCCATACATTGTCTGGTGACCTGCCTGGCCGTTGGTCAAACTCACCAGTCGTACGATTATGGCCCAGGGCGCACCACTTCGCCGCCGTCCCTCCGGCCTTGAGGTCGGCATCGTCCGGGTGCGCACCGATAACGAGTATTCGCAGGGGTGGATCGTTCATAAAAGCTGCTCCTGTCCGAATGAATCAGGGGTGGTTCGGCCTGGTAGCCACTCGGGGCAAGTTGTTGCGGTCTCTGACGGCCGAAGCTTGCGCGATTCACGCGTTGAAGGTAGTCGCGAAAGCGCCGCACGATTGTTTGCACAGATGCGACCCCGGTCAGATTGTTAACTTCGTTAGGGTCTATACGCTGATTGAACAGCTCCTCGGCTCCGTCGCCGTCATTGAAAATATAGACGAAATCACCTTCGGCCAGGGAGATCAGAGAACCGCGATGGATTGGGGATCGACCGTGGTTCGGATCGGTCGGATTCGGGCGACGCAAGTTCGGAGAGCGCTACCTCGGGTTCACCACGATCGCCTCCTGCAGGGCGCTCAGCCCAAAAGCGGGCCAGCGACCGACCTGGGAATGGCGACCTATTCGCCAGACCAATCATGTCGACGATGGTCGCTGGCAGATCGCGCAGGCTGACCGTTTCCCACACGACTGCCCCGGACGGCCGATGCGACGGCGTCAGGATCAAAAGAGGAACGCCGATCTCCGTTCGGTAAAGACTTTCCCCATGCGTGAACAATTCATGTTCACCCAGCCCCTCGCCATGGTCGGAGGTAATGATGACCGCTGTCCTATCAACGACGCC
This sequence comes from uncultured Isosphaeraceae bacterium, assembly GCA_963850935.1. GTDB lineage: Bacteria > Planctomycetota > Planctomycetia > Isosphaerales > Isosphaeraceae > CAWFRS01. The sequence continues at coordinate 72,814 of CAWKNT010000037.1, read as the reverse complement.
GCGTCGCGTCAGTTCGTCGAACAACTTGCCGAGCTGTTCATCGAGGTATGCCAGACAATTATCATAAGCATCGTGAGCCAGGTTCGAGTAGCGCTCTGGTAGCCTCTGCTTGTCGATGGAGTTCCATTCCATCAAGACTTCCACGTAGTCTCTCTTAGCCACGGGGTTCACGCCAAACTGGTGGTGCGCGCCTTGAGGAAGCAGGTACGGGGTGTGCGTGTCGAGATAATTCAGAAACACGAAGAAGGGGCGCCCAGGCTCGCGGCGCAGGTCGAACCAACGGAGAAAGTCGCGATTGATCCTCTCCGCACTCTTGCGCTCCGGCGAAAAGAATAAATCGCTCACAACGGCTCGCAATTGATGGAACCACCCATGATCCAAAGGGAGTGTCAAGTGGCCGAATGTCTTGAGAGCGACGTCGAACAGACCCGCAGTCCGGAGGGTACCAAGTCGCTCGAGGACGTAATCTTCAAAGTGAGTAAACCCACGGCTCAGGCCGGTTTCATAGGAGCAATAGCCCGCGTTGGAGACAAAACCGGCGGTCGCATAGCCATTGGCTCCCAGGAATTCAGCCAGGGTTGGGAAATTGCCCTGTAACGGCATCATCCATTGCACGCCAAGCTCATGGGGCCAGCGGCCGGTGAAGAAGCTGGCGTGCGAGGCGAGCGTCCAAGGCGCGGGCGCGAGCCCGATCAAAGCGAATACCCCGCGGTGCAAGGCGCTCCAGATTGGGGGTCGTATGACGCGGATAACCGTAGAGGCTCAGGTGGTCCGCGCGCACGGTGTCGAGCACGATCAAGAGCACGTTAGGCGAGCCAGCGGGTGGCAAAGGGCGGCCGTATTCCCGCCACTGCTTGATCTGATCACCGCAGACGATCCAGCCCGCCTGCAGCACTACCAGCCCCAGCAGGCAGGGCAAGCTCCACGCTAACCAGCGCCGACCGTTGGCCGGTCGCCGCTCCAGCACCGGGGCGACTTGAAACGCTACGCCCAGCGCCACCAGTAACCATGCTTCCAGATATATTCTCCGACCGGCCAGCACGAGCACCGGCAGGATGGCCGCAGCGACTAACAGACGTGGAGTCCACCAGGTCGCGCGACGGGGCCAGAGTCGCATCGCCACGACCAGTACTAACCCGAGCCCAAAAAACAGCGAGAGATTGACCAGCGGAACCAGCCAGATGAAATGCCGGGTCATCATGAAGAGCTGAGGCGTCGAGCTGACGGCTCGAGGAATGATCCTGGCGGCAATCTCGAGTTCGCCCGCGGCTAGTCCGCACCAGATAGAAACGACCAGCAATTCGACTGAACTAAGACCACGCAGAGGCAGAGGCGATCCGGTTTGGCGGTGAGCGTCGACGACGGTCATCGGGCACCCTCACGCGTCTCACAACCGCGGGCGACAGCAGTTGTGATGTCCCGCATGCCCCGTCCGATGCCATCGCTTCGAGCCGGTCTGGTTCGGAGACAGTTGCAGGAGGCAGTCTGATCGAAGATTGAGCGCCGTAATGCTCTCGTCTCGCTCTACTACCTCCTCGTCGTGTCGTGTCACTGCGGACCGCACCTTCGTCGATCAATAGCTGTCCGAGGAAATAACTTCGCCATTGCCCCTGGTTCCCAGCGACCACCAGGTATTGATGGCGATCGAACTCTTGACGAAGTGCACGCTGCCGTCGGCGAACAGCACATTGCAGCCGCCAGGATGGAGGCTGTTGGCGTTTTCAAACTGGCCTTCGGAAATGTTGTACCCCGAATTGTCTGTCCTGCACGCGTTGAAAGGATACTGCGTCGAGCCGGGAGGAGCAATCGTGTTGAACAGAGTCCAGCCCGGCTCTCCGGCGGCCCAACGGAACCCTTTATCTTCAAGTCCCGCGTTCTGCTGGGAGCTGAACATTGCGGCACAAGCCTGAAGACCTTTGATGACGAGCGACTGATTGCTCCAGGCATCGTTGCACTGGTAGTAATGGCCACAGCCTCCGGTGTTTGGTGGGCTAGCGGTCCAGGTGACCGAATCGCGAAACTTCGTGTAATGGACATTATCGCCGACCAGGGATTCCGCGAATGCCACTGTGTTCGCAGTTCCATCAGTGACCGATGCGATGCTGTAGCTGTTATAGCCGCCACCGGTAAAAATCCCTGTGGTCGTCGTGTTTGACGGACGCGTAGTCGTCCCCATTGATCCGAAGTAGTTGTTATTGTTGTTAGTGTAGTAAGGCGCCCTTGCGTTCCGGCTGCCGAGGTCCCCGCCAAGCCGTCGGACGGGCAGAGGAACATGGCGAGATTGGTGTTGACGACCGTGGAATTGGACAGCTGACCGAACGTGCCGTACTCGACGGCCAAGCTGAAATTGGCGGCGTTATAGAGCGGCGCTTGCTCCACGAACGGCAACAACAGCGCCTGCGCTCCAGCACCCATAGGTCACTAGTCCGGTGACTCCCGGATAACTGACGTTGGAGAGCGTTGCGCCTAGTGGAAAGGTGCCCACGGCCTGATGGTAGTTGTGCAAGCCCAGGCCGATTTGCTTGAGATTGTTGGTGCACTGGATTCGCCGGGCCGCCTCGCGGGCGGACTGGACAGCGGGGAGCAAGAGAGCGATCAGAACCGCGATGATCGCGATGACCACTAAGAGTTCGATCAGTGTGAATCCGCGTCGACGCGAGCGATTATTCATGTTCATGTAGAGAATCCTTTGCACACGCGGAGAATCCGCTAGGATCAGCAGGATTAGAACTGAAAACGCTTCGATATGGGGAGGGATTCGGCCTAAAGGTCGGTCAAAGGTCGGGCGCCGCCGCCTCATCCGTCGCCAACTTTCATCTTCTTTTCCTGACAGGGCTCGCTGAGCTCTCGGGCAGCCTTTTTTTCGCGTGGACCTCCTTCACCTTGGCATCGAGCTCGTACATTTTTGCCTTGGTCGCTTCGTCCGGGGCACCCGCGCCGCAACCCCCGCTCAGCACAAGAACCGCCACTGCGACCGAAAGCGACAAACAGATAGCCACGGCGCGGAAGGTTTTGGTACGCACCTTCATAACACCTCGACGTGCACGAGCGAACTAATGATTGATCGTTAATCAGCAAATCGGTTCGATGTTGTGCGGACAATGCCCTGGCGTGGTCATTATGCGGGGTGAATCTCGCCGAATCGCCGACCGAGCTGCCGACCGCGCCGCCTCAAAAGGCTCGGTCCGATGGTTCGGCCGACAGCCGCCGACCCGTTGGTCGATAGTGATATTATCCCCAATAACCCCGCCCATGTCAAGGGAGCACTTTTCCTAAGTCTTTGATTTTGAGGCACTTGCGATTGCGGATCTCGCACAAGACTGTGTGCGAATATCGCATTCGTGCGAAATTCGCACAAAGAAATTTGCCCCGGAAGACCGGCTCGGTATGCTAGAGCGAACGGACTTATAATACGCAGTTACCCAAAAAGGGATGAGCGATGGGACGAGAGGAACCACGTGGAGTCCCCGATGAGATCTCGATCGACTTCTCTCGACGCGTTCGGGACACCCTCAAAGAGCGAGAGGACGATCGCCGGCCTCCCTGGACGATCGCGGCGCTGGCACGAGCGATCGGGATCGCGAATAACCAGCTATCGAATCTGAATCGCTACGTGAATATCGGTGTTTCTGTTAATGGATACACCCATTGGCGTCCGGACTGGATGCTGCGAATTGCCAAGGTTCTCGACATTCCCGTCGAATTCAATCTCAGAGAATCGAAAGCCGGGGCGGCTGGAGAATCGGGCTGGCTGATCGGACCATCAATCCCAGATCGCTTGGTGAAATTGCGAGTCGGCTTGGCCGCAGAGTACCCCGATCTGTTTGAGATGGCGTTTGAGATCTACGCCGCCTGCGCCGATGCCAAGGCCAGAGAGCACGGCGGCAGTTTTCAAATCGATATCGATAAGCCCGGAAGCCGAGAGAAGGTGTACGGCAAATTCCTCGCGAATTGCAGTGATTACCACATCATTAATGATCGATGATCCATGGATCCCCGAATTCGAACCCAGGCTCCTGGACCTGAGGCAATTGCCATTTGAAGAGTTCAAGGATCGAAAGCTGCTTGAGGAATTGTTCTTCCGCCCGGTGCTTGAGGTCTGCAGATTTCCCATCGATAGCGGCAAGCTGTGCGGACTTCCCATCTTAGGAGACGTCGATTTCCTCTGTTATGACACGACGGCTGCGTGGACCGAGCGAGTCAGGGACCTGCTCAATCGGTCGGCGATCGATCCCGACCAATTGAAAAGCGAACTGTTGCGCCACCACCCGAACTGTGCGACCAAACGCGATGAGCCTTGTTCTTGCGGCAAGCTGTCGTTTGCCGTCCGTAATCTCGACGACGAAGACCTGGTCGAGCACTTTTGGCTGCTTCTGAGGGGTTACGGCCTTGAGGACGCATATGTGCTCGAACAGGACGGCGAAATCAAGATCCCCTCAAATCTTGCGAACCGTGCCTCCGATTGGATGTATGAAGTCGACCCCGAATGGAATCGAAGAATAAGCGGCGGCGAGCTGCTTGATGACATGGCCGCAGGGAATGGCCCGGCCATGACCTTCGGTTGGCCGAATACGATCCTTCCCGAAGGTGAGGAACGATCCCTCGATTGCCAAGCGGATCGGTTTGCACCAATTCGCGCGCCAGCCACTGCTGGGAGCGCATGTGCTGGCAATCCCTGACGGATCGGGACGCCAGCGCGAGCAGATCGAGGCGGCCAAGGCCATCTTGACTCTGACGACCAACCCTCAGATGCAATTCATCCTCGCGGATCTGGGAAGTATCCCCGTCCTAAGTGACCTCCAGCATCGCATCGAATTGCGAAATCGGCCATTCTGGAAAGAGAACTACGCGAAGGTGAAGGAAGCGCTTCGGAGTGCCCACCCCCGACCCAGAACGCCCAGATGGCGGGAATTCTCCCGACGATTGATCGAGCAGCTTCGCAGGCGCCGATTTACCGATATTCCCGGTCTGATGCGGTTCATATAGTCGATCAGCTTGCTCAAGAGCTGGCGAATCCGCATGCATCGAATCAAGAGCGGCGCGGCCCAGAGGCGACACGGCGTGTGGCGCCGGCATTTCGGGGGCTTTGGCCCGCGACCGGTCGAGCTGTCGCGGAAACGCCGCAGGACCGGGCCCATGGACTCGGCACCGGCAAGATTGATGAGCTCGTCAGGATCCTCACGCTGGTTGAATAACTCTTCACGCCCATCACCTTCATTGCGGATGTAGACGAAGTCTCCCTCGGCCAGAGAAATCAGTGGGCCGCGACTGGCGGGAGATCGACCCTGGTTCGGGTCGGATGGATTTGGTGACGCCAGCTCGGAGAGGGCTCCCTCGGATTCGTCGCGGACGGCTCCGCCCGGCTGACCAGACCACCAGCGCGGCAAGGGACTTGCCCGGGAATGGCGATCCGTGTGCGACGCCGATCAAGTCGACGACGGTCGCCGGAAGGTCGCGGAGGCTCACGAACTCATCGACCACAGCGGGCGACCGGGCCCGGGCCGCCGGCAAGACAATTAAGAGCGGCACGCGGATCTCTGGTCGATACAGGCTCTCGCCGTGATCGAAGAGCCCGTGCTCTCCCATCCCTTCGCCGTGATCGGCGGTCACAATCACGAGCGTCTGATCGAGCAACCTGCGACGCTCGAGGTCGTCGATGAGTTCACCCAACCGCTTGTCAAGATACGCGAGGCAGTTGTCGTACGAGTCGCGAACGAGCGCCACCGCGCCCGTCGGAAGCCGTCGCTTGTTGGCTTGGGTCCAGCTCTCGGACAAAAACCGAAACTCGGCATCGGACCGTGATGCCGCACCGAAGCGGTACGATGCGCCCGGGGGAAGCAAGTAGGGCGAATGGGCGTCGACATAATTCAAGAACGCGAAGAACGGACGCCGTGGCTCTTGCCGCCGCGATAGCCAGTCAAGGAATTCTCCGTTCACCACACCGGCGTCTTTTCGCTCACCCTGGGTGAGCTTCATAAGCGTCCAGGCCCGAATCGGCAAGAGCCGTCCGATCTGGCCCGCAGCTTTCAGTGTTTCGTCGATCAGACGGACCGTCCGAGCTGCATTGAGCGCGTCGACAACATGATCGCGGTAATATGTGAAGCCGCGATCGAGCCCGCTATCATACGAGCAGTAAAATGTGTTGCCTGCGAACCCGGCTGTCGCATAGCCGAGCGAAGCCAGATATTCCGCCAGAGTCGGAACTTCGTCCCGCAACGGCCACGACCATTTGATCGCCAGTTCGTGCGGCCATCGTCCCGGTGAACAGACAGGCGTGGGACGCGAGAGTCCACGGGGCCGCTGCTCGAGCCCGGTCGAAGCGGATGCCGCATTCCGGGCAAGCCGATCCAAATTGGGGGACGTTGGACGTCGGTAGCCGTAGAGGCCGAGGTGGTCGGCCCGTACGGTATCAAGAACGACCAAGAGCACGTTGGGCGAGCCGTCAGGTGGCAGCGGCCGAGCGTCTTCGCGCCGCTGCTTGAACTGCTCGCCGCCCAAAATCCAGCCCGCCTGGAGCAGGACCAGTCCCAGCAGCACGGGAACGCTCATCACGAGCCAGCGCCGCGATCGGGTCCAATGCCGTTGCAGCACTGGTGCGACACGAAACGCGATTCCCAAAGCGACGAGCAGCCACGCTTCTAGGTAGATCGATCGGCCCGCAACCGTCAGTACCGGAAAGATGGCCAAGGCAACGATCAAGCGCGGGATAAGCCACGCAACCTGGCGAGGCCAGAATCTCCTCGCCAGCGCGAGCAACACCGCTAGCGCAAGAAAGAGTCCCATGTTGATCAGCGGAACTAACCACACGAAGTGTCGGGTCATCAAGAAGAGCCGCTCTGTCGAGCTGAGGCTTCGATAAGTGAACCTGGTGGCGACCTCGAGCTCGCCCGCAGCGAGCCCGCACCACACCGAAAGGACGAGCACGTCGGCCAGCCCGCAAGGATGGACTGCTCCAACCGATTGTGACCCGCCCGGAAGTTTGTCGTCCGTCATCAAGTCTCCCTACACGCTCCGTCGCCGCAACTATTTCAGAAGATTGAGTCTGTTCCTTGGGCGAGTGGGAAATGCTGGCCCGTGCCGCGGGCCCTCCCTTCGCGAAGGCAGATCGACTACCATCATGGTGGCAAATGACGGACCTCCACGAAAAGGACCTCGCCCCCGATGGCCTTAAAGATTGCTCGAGATTTATCCCTCTTGCTGAGCAAGCCCCGCTCGTCGCGCGCGACGGCCTTTAAGGGTCGGCGCCGGCCCGCGGCCCGGCCGTACCTCGAGGTTCTCGAGGCACGGCTTAACCTTAGCACGTTTCTATGGACCGCTCTGGGCGATGGCCAGACCTGGAACGATCCCAATAACTGGGTGCGCCTTGGCCCCTCGAAGCCTATCGGGCCGCCGGCTTTGCCGACACCCTTTTCCAACGTCGTCTTTCCCCCGATCGCCACCTTGCCCCCGGCAAGTTCGACGACCATCAATTTTAACTTCGTTTACCAGTTCATGCCTCTTAACTCGATCACAATCGAGGGAGCTTACACCTTCACCGGCACTCCGGTCACGATCGACCAGTCGCTCTCGCTTGCTAATCCGTTTACGCCGCAATCCGGTGCAACCACCGCGATCATTCAGCTCGCCGGCCTAGAGCTCCAACCAGGCGTCGTCGTGAGCGCTGCCAGCGACACCACCCTCCAGCTTGGTAGCACGATCGCCCCGACCAGCCTTCAGCTCGTCCTGGAGGGGGGACTCACCAAGACGGGCGGAGGCAATCTCACCATCGACACCCAGAGCGTCTCGTATTCCAACGTGACCACCGTGCTCCCCATCCCTGCCGCGATCACTGACGGATCGATCACGCTGGGTACCAGCGTCAATCTGTCGGGCACAGCTTCCAGATCAGTTCCCAGTCGGGGCTGGTGATAGGCGACAACGTCGCCGCGCACATTCAGTCGCTCACAGGCAACGGACTCGTCAATCTCGCGGGCACAACCGCCGCCGGCGATCAGACCAGCCTGGCCGTCGCCGTGCCGATTGGCACGTCTGACCAGTTTGGCGGTTTGATCGAAGGCATCGGCTCGTTCATCATGGACGGCACCGGTGCACTCACCACCGGCACCATTGACTTTAGCGGCAGCGGTGGGGTTCAAGTCGCGGCCGGCACGCTCGACGTCTCCGGGTCAATCAGTGCGGCCTCTCTACTTGTCGCGCCCAACGCGACATTGGGCGGCCTCGGATTATGGAATTTCTCCGGAGCAGTCGTCTTCCAGTCCGGCTCGACTGTCGACGTCACGCTCAATGGCACCAGCCCCGGAATCCAATACACGCAGCTTGTTGATTCAAACACGACTGCCGGAGTAAGCCTCGCTTCGCCGATTTTGATTGGTTCCGTCGACTACCAATACGAGCAGGGAGATCTGTTCACGATTATTTCGGCACCACTCGTCACGGGCGCGTTTCAAAACGTAGTGGCCGGCCAGGTAGTCCTGGGCGACGGGGTTCTCATCGGCGCCAGCTATTCCGGCACCGCCGTTGCGCTGGCTCCGCTCCAGTCGGCGACAACCACGACACTCGAGAGTTCTACCACCGCCAGCAATCCCGGCCAGATCGTCACATTTACGGCCTTGGTCAACACGCGCACGTCGCCTGTCTCCGCGGGTGCGGTCAGTTTCCTTCTGGGCTCGACAGTGCTCGCGACGGTTGCATTGGCCGCCAACGGCACGGCAACGTTCTCGACTTCATCGTTGCCCCTTGGATCTTATGGAATCATTGCCGTTTATAACGCAGCCGGGCCAAACCTGAGCTCCCAAAGCCCCGCACTCATCCAGTCGGTCGTTCCATACACCACGGTAACCAGCCTGGCCGGCTCGCCCAATCCGAGTCTCCTGGGTCAACTGGTAACGTTGACGGCATCGGTGACCGCCGCGGGGGCACCGGTCACGGTCGGTACAATCACATTCGAGCGCGGCAGCCAGGTCCTGGCCGTCGTGCCACTCACTCCCTCAGGCATGGCAAGCGCATCGGTCTCATCACTCCCCGTGGGCACAAGCGGGATCCAGGCGATCTATAGCGGGTCGGTCAACGATCAGAGCTCGGTGAGCTCGGTCTTCAAACAAGCCGTCAATCCTTTGCCGACGATGACCACGCTCAGTATCGTGACGCAATCCCTTCGCCACGGCCGGATGATCGAGTACATCCTGGTGGCCACAATCGCACCCGCCGGCGGAAGCCCAACCACGTCGCCCGCTGGCGTTGTCTTGTTCCGCAGAAACGGCCGGACTCTCGGTAAGGCCAAGGTTGTCGCGGGAGTCGCCCAGGCCGTCTTGGGCCGCAGCCGACCGAGCAGCAAGTTGACCTTCGTCGCGACGTTCCAGGGTAACTCCCAGTTCCAGGCAAGCACATCTCTTCCATTCAGGGCTTAAGCGCAATACCGTTCGTCAAGTAATAACCACAGTCTCGGCAAAGGTTTTCTTCAAGGGCGTTCGGCGTCGATGTTCCGGACGTTTCTTGGCGAACTTGGACATCTTGCGTTTGACCACGCGGGGGTTGACTCGGTTGCGGCGTGGCTCGAGGCGCTCTTGTGCCATCTCCGCCAGCAGCAGTCGATACCATCGGTTCAGACCGTGCGGAGTGATGCTGTCGCACTCTGGTAACCGCGCCGTAAGCGTCCGAGATTCCCAGGGGCATGCGCAGGGCAACGCCCGCCTGCTGACACGCTACGACCAAGGTCACCGCGCCGCAGTGGGCTACGTCAGGATTCAAAGCGATCATCCGAGATTGCGTCGTCTCATATGGTCAGTCGTCGTCGTCGCGCCTCGCGACGCTGATCCCGACTCCGCGCCTTCTGTCGCGACTCCTCGACTCGATGGTTCAGCACGTGTTCGGGATGCCCCAGCGCCCAACGGTCCGGCAGCAGGCTTTCGAGGAACTCCCGACTCGAGTCCACAGAGAGCTGAAGGATCACGCCACGCAAGTACGCCCAAGGCTCGAGCCGATGCCGCTTCGCCCCCGCGATGATCGTGCAGAGCACCGCCGCTCGAGGGCCCGCCTCGTCGCTCCCCAAGAACAGCCAGTTCTTCCGGCCTATCGCCTGATCCCGCAGGCGACGCTCCGACACGTTGTTGTCGATCGTCAGCCGACCGTCCTGCGTGTACCGGCACAGCGCCTGCCATTGGTTCAATGCGTACGTCACCGCCTGCGCCAGCGCCGATTTGGGCAAGAGCCGCGACGAGAGCCGATCTAATTCCTCGCGAAGACGGTCCAAGATCGGCACGGCCTCCGCTTGACGCAGCCCGCGGCGCACATCGTCATCCAGCGGCCGGGCTCGGTCCTCGACGTCGTACAGTCGCCTGATCATCTCGAGAATCAGCGATGCTTCCGCCGGAGACGATGACCGCGCATCGTAGAACTTCCGGCGCACATAGGCCCAACAGGCCACTTCAATAATTTGGCCGCCGGAGCCTGTGAAAATCCCGTCATACCCGCTGAACGCGTCCGCTTGCAGATACCCGGCGTAGTTCGCCAGGAACTCCGCGGGCCCGTCACGCTTGCGATTCTCAGTGAAGTCGTAGACATCATAGGGAAACTCGGCAGGGCCGATATACACCCAGAACCGCCCCTTGTGGCTTCCCCCTTTTTCGCCCCCCAACACTGTCACCGGTGTGTCATCGGTCCAGATCACCGGTCCCTTCCGCACCAGTTCTTTCTCGAGTTCGTAGAGGGGCCGAAGCAAGTCAGCGACGTTACGAACCCAATCGCAGAGCGTGCTGCGTGACAAATAGAGACCATGGCGAGTCGAGATATCCTCGAACCGATACAGCGGCAAGTGGTCGGAGAATTTCGAGACGACCACTTGAGCAAGAAGGCCGGCTCCCGCGATGCAGCCGCTTACAGGACGCGGGGGAGTCTCGGGGGAGACCACACCGTCGCGGCAGTGCGAGCAGGCATACTTCGGCAAAACGTGGACGTGCATTTCAAAGTGGGCCGGGATGAACTCCAGGACGCGTGCCTCATCATGGCCGATACATGCCTTGGGTTCACCGCAGTGCGAGCAGATTTTCTCGGCCTCGGGCAGGTCGTGCTCGATGCGAACTTGAGGCAGTTGATCGTAGTCCGGCTTACGTGGCTTGCGTTTCCGTGCTGGTGTGCCGCGATCGCTGGCGGGGGGCTCGGGCGGCAGGATAGCGCTTGGGTCCGCATCAAGCTCAAAGAGGTGTCCTTGGCCCGGCGCCTCGATCAGCCGTTCCCGCCGTGGACCAAAGACGTAGCGGCGGAGCAGCTCGATTTGCCGACGCAAGTCATCGACGACTTGTTGGTGTTCTTGGGCGGCTTGATCATGAATCTGCGCAGCTTGGTCGAGCGCAGCCTGGAGGTCCTCGACATGCTGAGCGAACCTGTTCAACAGGTCGTGACACTCACGTGGATCGGTCGGCCATGACTCGGAGGTATTCATGGCCGAATTATAGCGCACTTATACGATACTACAAGGGGGAAGCGATCGATTTTTGAGTTTCTTGGGTCGGCCGCTGATAGCGTCTGCGTTGCCGGGCGGAACGCAAATCGATGCCCGAGAGAATCAGCGACAATTGGGTCGCCGTCATTTCGATCGATCTGGCGTCATGGGGAACCGCTGGGAGCTGGAACGTGCCCGGGGTCTCGAGACGTTTGTACCAGATGGCCAGACCGTCACGATCCCAATAGAGGATCTTGAGTCGGTCCCGACGCCGATTCACAAACAAGAATAAGTGGCCGGAGAGTGGATCCTGGCCAAAGGCGGTGGTCACCAACCCGGAAAGGGCGTCGAAGCCTTTGCGCAGATCAGTAGCCGGAGCGTGAAGGAACACGCGGACAGGATGAGGGAGGCTGATCATCTGGAGCCTCCGGAATCGGTCCTGGCTGCGGCGATCGAGCGGACCAGTCGGCAGGCCAAACGGGGGTTATCCGTTGGGATCCGCAGGCGGACTCCGTTGGGAAGGTCGGCCTCGATCGGCAGCGGTTCGTCGCGAGTTCGCTCGTCGAGGCGTACGGTCACGGGCAGGAAAGCTGATGGGGCGGGTAACGCTGGGCACTGATCTCGAGAATCCATGAGCCGGAAACGTCGCTTCCAAGCATGGAACTTGGAGCGGCGATCCGTTCCTCGGCACAGAACCGCTCGATTGTCAAGCCGCTCGTCTGCTGGCGGCGAACGCGATCGCGCCAAACATCGTGGAGCTGAGGGTCGGGGCGCCTTGCCATCGGGTAGACTCCTGGAATGGGACGAAGTAGTCCGCTTCGCAGGCTACCAGACCTGACAAGGATGGTTATCTCGGACGCTTACACCGCGCCTGCAGAATTTGCAGGCAACCCGTAAACGATAACCGGTCCACATCGAGGCTCTCCTGCTGGGCCGCCTCCAGCATCAGCGCTCGCACTACGAAGTGACCAAGCGACAAGGCGTATAACTCCTGCTCCACACCCGCAGGTGTCTGGCTGCGCAGGTGCGTAGGCTTGGACGGGCGCCGCGGATCCTGATGCGTCTTCTGCTCGTCGAAGACCAGTTCTTCTTCCCAACGCTCATGGTAGTAACACGCCAGTTCCATCGCTGGGAATCGCGTGTGATCGAACAAGTTGGTCGCCAAACGATGGGTTTCGCCATGGCCGGTCCGCTCCGGGTCATTCAGCGTGTACTCGATCACCCGCACGACGATGCCGTCGCGGTCCCGGTCTCGATCGCGAGGCGACGGATAAATCTTGGCCAGGAACGAGCCATCCGGCAACCGTTGGATCGGCCGCAGGATCAGGTTGCCTTTGAGACGAGTGAGGAGTTTGGTGCCCCGCGCGTCCAGTTTTTTCCAATGTGCGTAGCTGAAAAAGCCGCGATCTTCCAGCAGCAAGGCGTCGGCCGGAAGGTGGTCCCAGAGTTGCTCGACCAGTTTTTGTTCGCTGTCGTGGTAGCCGCCAACGGCCATGGCAACTTCGACATGCGTACCCAGTTCCACCAGGCTGACCTTGCGGACTTGCGGGAAGGCGCTGTCGCCACGGCCACCACTGCTCCGGCCAAAATGCGCGTCGTTAGCCGGCGTGTCAGGCACGTCCAGAACAGTGCCGTCGATGCCCATCAAGCGCAGGTCGTGATAGAAGCCGCCCAGCGTCTGCGGGGTGGCCAGCGGTTTGACCACCAAGTCAAAGACGCGTCGGACCGGTTCCACAGCCAAGCGCTGTCGCGCCTCGCACAGGTTGCTACGCGAGGGTGTTTTGTCCTCAGGCCTCATACGCCGAGCGTGTTTGAAGACCTGACGAATGGGCAGATCCGTGAGCACGCCCATGGCCAACACAATCCAGAGCGTGACACGATGCGACAACCGACAGGCGCGTTGCTCGGCCCGGCTCGTGTCCAACAAAGCTTGTTCTATAACCGCCGGCGAGATAACCTTGCTCAAGCCCGCCAGACGATCCACAACAGCGAGCGCATCCGGTGTCGAATTCTGGCAGCTTCCTTGCCGCGTCATTGTCATAGCCTCCTTCAAACCTGGGTCCTAGACACACTCAAGGTTACAGGAGGCTATGACTTAAGCTAAGACGAACGGTATTGGAACTAAGCGCCCTCATTTATGGTACTGACGGCGAGCACTTGTATGGCGAGACTGACTTAGAGAAAGCGAGCAAGGTCGTCCGGCAAGAAGTCGAGAAGCGGAAGGCGATCCGAGCGAACGTTCTGCGGCGATTGAATGCGGCGATTCGTACAGAGGCCGATTCGATCGGGGCAATTCGCCGGGATCGCCGCGGCGGGATCCGAACAGAGCACCCGGAAACGACGCCCGACCGCCGGCCTCCACTGCCGGGATCGACTGCCGATCGCGCAACTCGCGCGAGTGCACAAGAAACAGCGTCTCACCTAGCTTCCAACTCCCTGCTAGAATCCGCTGGCGCACCCGGTTAGCCTCGCCCTGACCGAACCTTAGAGCGTTGTTCACGAAATCTTCATGAGCGTGCGGTAGGATGGCTGTCTGGTTCTCTACGCAGCTTTTGACTCGGTGCGAAAAGGGGAGCCGCGTGCGAGCGGCGTTTCGACACAACACACCTGTGTGTCGCCCCGCTCCCTGCGAGGTCAATCAGAAGGAAAGACCAGGATGATTCGAGCTTGCAAAGCGGGTTGGATGTCTGTTCTCTTCGCCATCACGGGCGTCGTGGCGGGCTGCGGGTCCGGCGACGGGCCCGACGGGGAAGGGCCCTCGGCCACAATCATTATCGACGGCTCGAGTACGGTAGTTCGTATTAGCAAGGCCGCCCAGGAGGGATTCAAAAGCATCGATCCGGCAGTCGTGGTCGTCGACAGCCACGGGACGGGGGCCGGTTTTCACAGTTATCTGCGGGGTGAGATCGATATCGTCGATGCCTCGCGCCTGCCAAGGCAGACGAAGAGGCCCAGGCGAAGGAGCAGGGTATCGACTGGACCCGATTCCTCGTCGGCTACGACGGGATCACGCTGGTCGTCAATCCCAAGAACGACTTTGTGAAGGCGCTGTCGGTCGAGCAGTTGAAATCGATCTGGGCTCCCGGAAGCAAGATCAAAATGTGGAAGCATATCGATCCGGCCTGGCCGGTGCGTAATATCATCCTTTATTCACCCGACAACGACTCGGGAACGTTCGAGTTTTTCACCGACGCGATAGTTGGTAAGTCCAAGAGCCAGCGCGACGACGTCCAGCAAAGTTCCGATGACAACACGCTCGTCAATGGCGTGGCCGGAGATCGGGACGGCTTGGGCTATTTCGGTTACGCCTACTTTGCGAGCAACACAGATAAGCTCAGGGCGGTCGCCGTTCAGAATGGTTCCGGCGCCCCACGCGTTTTGCCGAGCCCGGCCACCATCGCCGACAAGTCTTACGCTCCGCTGTCGAGGCCGTTGTACATCTACGTCAAGAACTCGGCCGCTCGAAGGCCCGAGGTCGCGAAGTTTCTCAAGTATTACATCGAGAATCTCGAGCAGCTTGCCACCAAGGCGCTTTACGATCCACCGACGGCGGACGACAAGGCAGCGAACCTCGAGACGCTCAACAAGCTGTTGCCCGGCGGCGCCGGCCTTGCCGCCCCAACCGCCAAGGTGGCGGAGTAAGGAACGCACACGTTGACCCCTCTCTCCACTACGGCCGCGGATCCGGAGGACGCACGGGCCGAAGCCAATCTCTGGTCGGGTCATTCTCATTTCCTGGCGTTCTGGGAAAAAGTGGTGACTGTCGGTTTGGTGATCTGCGCGGTCATCACCGTCCTCACCACAGCCGGGATTATCTTGGTCCTCGGGGTCCAGAGTTTCGAGTTTTTCTCGCGAGCGAAGGTCAGCCTCCCAGAATTCCTCTTCGGGACAGTGCTCAAGCCCGACGCGACTCCGCCCAACTTCGGGATCGTACCCCTGGTGTGGGGGACATTTCTGGTCGCGGCCGGATCATCATTGATCGCGCTACCGATCGGGCTCTTGAGCGCGATCTACTTGAGCGAATACGCGCCGCGGGCCGTGCGGTCAGTGCTCAAGCCGGCGCTTGAGCTATTGGCCGGAGTTCCCACGATCGTCTATGGCTACCTGGCGCTCTTGCTGGTGACTCCGATGCTGAAGCGACTGATGGATCCTCTGGGAATTCGTGTTGAGACGTTCAATGCACTTTCGGCGTGTATCGTCGTCGGAGTGATGATTATTCCGCTGGTTTCTTCCCTGAGCGAAGACGTACTTTCATCAGTTCCCCGTGGGCTGCGCGAGGCAGGCTATGGTCTGGGTGCGACCAAGTTCGAGGTTTCAACTCGCATCGTGCTTCCCGCAGGCTTGTCGGGTGTATTCGCCTCGTTCATCCTGGCCATCAGCAGGGCGGTCGGCGAGACGATGGCGGTGGTGTTGGCCGCCGGTATGCGGCCCCAGATCACTTTGAACCCCATGACCTCGATCGAGACGATGACGACCTATATCGTTCAGATCATTGGCGGCGATGCCTCGTACGGCGAACCAAAATACCTGTCGCTGTTCGCCGTCGGCCTGACGCTGTTTGGCGTGACCTTGATCCTCAATATTATCTCTGGATTGGTGTTGCGCCATTTTCGCGAGGTCTATCAATGAGTCTGTCCTCTGGACCTCGCTTCCGTCCCAATGGATTTATCAGGCGGGTTATTGGGCCGATCTTTGGCGGCGCCTGCCTGGTGGCGACCTGTACTGGTGTGGCTGTGCTCGTTCTACTTCTGGGCTCGATCCTGGCGGCAGCGCTCCAGGGACCGCCAGACCACCCTTGGTATGCGATCGGCCAGAATCTCGGCGAATTGAGCGGGCTGGTGCGAAAGTTGATTTCACAATCGCAATCGACCGACCCGACCATCGCGGGTTTCAAGGTGGGGATTTTCGGCAGTCTTTGGCTGCTGGCCTTGGTAGCCCTAATTGGCATTCCGGTCGGAGTTGGCGCCGGCGTCTATCTCGAGGAGTATTCCTCGCCAGGGCGTCTCCGCCGGATCGTGCAGACCAACATCGCCAATCTTGCGGGTGTGCCGTCGATTGTCTATGGAATCCTGGGTCTGGCCCTGTTCGTCCGCGCTTTCGGAATCAAGGCCCTGGCGCTTGGCCCGACACTGATGGCCGGTGTGCTCACCCTGAGTCTCTTGATTCTGCCGATCATCGTCATCACGACGCAAGAGGCATTGCGGGCTGTACCTCAATCGCTTCGTCAGGCGGCACTTGCACTGGGCGGGACGCGATGGCAGGTTGTCCGCGACCACGTGCTGCCCTCGGCGATGCCGGGAATCATGACGGGCACGATCCTTGGTCTTTCCCGCGCCATCGGTGAAACGGCTCCCTTGCTCATGGTCGGGGCGGCCGGCTCGATACTCCGGCTGCCTAAAGGTCCGCTCGATCGCTATTCGGCGCTCCCGGTCGAGATTTACAACTATGCCAAAGAGCCCGACACCCGGTTTCAGACCGTAGCCGCAGGCGGCATCCTGATCTTGGTGGTGCTCTTGCTCGTCATGAATTCGACCGCCATCCTGATTCGCAACCGCTACAGGCGTTATCATTAGGGCGTTTCACCCATGATCCCGAGAAGCGCTGATCCGGTCGAGAACTCTCCCTTCATCACGAGACCATTGATGAGCGTCTCCGAAAAACGCCCCGAACGGCTCTCGAATGATCCAGCGGAATTGGCGCCTGCGTCCTCCACGGGACCGACCCGCACGAGCGACCCGGTCGTACTGTCGACGCGATGTCTCTCGGTCTGGTACGGGTCGAGCCTGGCGATCAAGGAGATCACGATCGACATCCCGCGCAACAAGATCACAGCGTTGATCGGTCCGTCGGGTTGTGGCAAAAGTACGCTCTTACGTTGCTTCAATCGGATGAACGACCTCATCAACGGTGCGCGGATGGAGGGCGAGGTCCGGTTTGACGGCGAGTCGATCGCGGGCGCCGACACCGACCCCGTCATCCTGCGGCGGCGGATCGGAATGGTGTTTCAAAAGCCGAACCCGTTTCCCAAGAGCATTTACAACAACGTCGCCTGGGGTGCGCGAATCAACGGTTATCAGGGCGATATGGACGAGTTGGTCGAGCGTTCGCTCCGTCGCGCGGCCTTGTGGGATGAGGTGAAGACCAAGTTGAATCGAAGCGGGCTAGAGCTCTCTGGCGGGCAGCAGCAGCGCCTTTGCATCGCGCGAACACTGGCCGTCGAGCCCGAAGTCATCTTGATGGACGAACCTTGCTCGGCGCTTGACCCGATCTCAACCGCCCGTGTCGAAGACTTGATGGATGACCTCAAGAAAGACTACACGATCGTGATCGTCACCCATAATATGCAGCAGGCCCGGCGCGTGAGCGACATGACAGCCTGCCTGATGCTCGATGAGAATTCGGCCGACACGCATCGCACTGGCATCCTCGCGGAGTTTAGCCCGACGGATATCCTATTTACCAATCCCAACGACAAGCGCACCGAAGCGTATATCACCGGACGCATCGGTTGAATTCCGGCAAGAAATCTCCATGAGAGCTTGGAAAGCAGGTTTGGGCGCAGCGACAGTTGCGACCTTGGTCGTCGGCCTTGCGGTCGTGCCGGCTCTGGCCCGCGGCGCTGAGGGACGCACTTCCTCAGCGGCATATGGCGAACGCTGGGTTTACTGCAGCGCCAACCTTCAGGTCGATAAGTCGGCGGGCGACCTGATCGCGCTGATCGAACGGGCCAGCCGGGGCGGTTATACAGGCGTTGTTCTTGCCGACTACAAGTTTCAAGTTCTTGACAGGGTGATTGACCGCTACTTTCGCAATGTCGAACGAGTAAAGGTGGCCGCGGCCCGTGCCCGCGTCGAGGTGATCCCGGCGGTTTTCTCGATCGGCTACAGCAATGGGCACCTGGCCCACGACCCTCATTTGGCCGAAGGCTTGCCAGTTATTGACCAGCCCTTTCGCGTCCAGCACGGTGTCGCCGTACTCGATTCACAGCCGGCGGTCCAACTCAAAAACGGCGACCTCGAGGAGACAAAAGGGGACAAGTTCGTCGGTTTTTCGTTTCAAGATGATCCTGGCGTAGCGACCTTTGCCGACATCTCGCTCCACCATCAGGGACGCGTCGCATGCCGTCTCGAGCCGGGCGCGAATGCGCCGGGACGGAGCTCGCCAAACGTCCGCCTGTCCCAGACCGTCAAGCTCCGGCCTCAAACGGCTTACAGTTTGTCGTGCTGGGTGAAGACACGCGAACTTACGCCGGCCGGCTCGTTTCGATTGCTGGCGCTCGGCATGGGCGGGAGGGCGCTCACGTTCCATGAGGGGGGAGTCGAGCCGAGCCAGGACTGGAAGCGTGTCGAAGTTGTCTTCAATAGCCTGGATCAGCACGACGCCGCCGTTTACATTGGGTTCTGGGGCGAGGGCAAGGGGACGTTCTGGATCGACGACCTGAAGCTCGAAGAGCTAGCGCTCGTGAACGTCCTGCGGCGCCCGGGTTGCCCGCTGACCGTCAAGTCCGCCAACGGCAAGACAGTCTTTCACGAAGGCCGTGATTTCGAGCCGGTTGCCGACGCCAAACTGGGGCAAGTTCCCTGGGAGGGTGAATACGGATTCGATCACGCCGGAGCCACGCTCCGCATCACGCCCAGGTCAAGAATCAAGGATGGCGACTTCGTCCGCGTGAGCTGGTATCATCCCGTGGTCACGCATGGTTTTCAGGTGATGTGCTGCCTTAGCGAGCCCCAACTCGAGAAAATCCTCCGCAATCAGGCTCGGCGCATCAATGAACTATTTCATCCGAAGACTTTCTTCATGTCGCACGATGAAATCCGAGTGGCCAATTGGTGCCGGGCGTGTCAAAACCGCAAGCTGACTCCGGGCCAGCTCTTGGCCGAGAATGCACGCCAGTGCACGTCGATCCTCAACTCTGTGAATCCGCAAGCTCGTATTGTTGTCTGGTCGGACATGTTCGATCCCCATCATAATGCTGTCGACAATTATTATCTGGTCAATGGCGCGCTCAAGGGGTCTTGGGAGGGGCTTGCACCAGGCGTGATCATCGCCAACTGGAATGGAGACAAGGCCAGCAAAAGCCTCAAGTTCTTTGCGGACCGCGGACACCGCCAGGTCATAGCGGGCTATTATGATGGTGATGACCTCACGAACTTTGAACATTGGGACTCGGCCGCACGGTCGGTTGAGCGCGTGAACGGATTCATGTACACCACCTGGCAGGCCAAGTACGGACTGCTCGAACGATACGGGAAAGCCATCCTTGCAGCGCGCAGGGACTGACTTTCGGAGCGACCGAGCGTGAGCCCGTACAAATTTGTCAGCAACCCACGGCCCACGCTCGGCGTCGAGATCGAGCTCAATCTCGTCGACAGCCGCACCATGGCCCTGCGCAGCGGTGCTACCCAGATCTTGAGCGAGGTCCCGCGTGAGCTTGCAGAGCTCGATCAAGCCCGAGCTGCTTCAGTGTTACATCGAGCTGAACACGAAGGTTTGCCAGGATGTCGCCGAAGTCGAGAGCGATCTGGCCGACAAGCTCCAGGTGGTCCGACGAGATCGCGCGGCCGTCACGACCTGCGTCTTTTCTGGGGGGGAACCCATCCGTTTTCGCCGTGGCAGGACCAGGATGTCTCAGCCGACGAGCGCTACCACGGCTTGATCCAGCTCCTCCAGGAAACGGCCCGCCGGCTGGTGACCTTTGGCCTGCACGTGCACGTCGGCGTCGATTCGGGCGACAAGGCGATCATGATCTGCGACCGGATCCTCCAGCACCTGCCCATCTTGCTGGCACTTTCGGTGAATAGCCCGTTCTGGCAGGGCCGGAACACGGGCTTGCACTCGCAGCGCAGCAAGGTCATGGAAACGCTGCCGACGGCCGGTCTTCCGCCCCTGATGAGGAACTGGTCGGAGTATAGCTGGCTCTTGAACAACATGATCGAGACCGGTTTTATCAAGACGATCCGCGAGATCTGGTGGGACGTGCGCCCGCACCATAACTTCGGAACGGTCGAGGTGCGGATCTGCGACATGCCGCCCTGCCTGGAGGATGTCCTTGGGCCTGACGGCCCTCATCCAGTGCCTGGTCTACGACCTTTCCGAAGAGATCGACCGCGGCACATATCAGTTTGATTGCCATCCGTTCCTGATCCGGCAGAACAAGTGGCGAGCTTGCCGCTATGGCATGGACGCCAAGCTCGTTGATCGCCGAGACGCACCAGGCCGATCGAAGCCCGCCGAGTCGTTCAGCAACCTTGTCGATCGGCTACGCGTCGCGGGCCGAAGAGCTCGGCTGCGTGCCAACTATCTCGAGATCGTCCACGCAATGGCCGATCGGCCGACGGGGTCGGTGCGCCAGCTCAAGGCTTTCGAGGAGACCAACAACCTCGCGGAAGTCGTCCGGAGGATGCTGGCACAGAGCTGAGCCGCCGGCCGAGGTGATCAGTGAAAGCAGGGCGAGACGGATATGAACTCGAGGTGTCGATCTTAACGATTTCTTCACAAAGCGATCATCGCTTCGACATGCCGGTCGTTATGATGGTGGATGTGTGAATTGCAATGCTAGACCAACACACCTATGAGCCCTGTGACCCAGCCATGTCCAAGCAGAAGATTCTGGTGATCGAGGACGAGCGTCCGCTGGTCGAGGTTCTGTCTTGCAACCTCGAGCGAGAGGGTTTCGAGGCGATCGCTCGCCTATGATGGCCAGGAAGGCCTGAGGCAGGCTCAGTTGAAGCTGCCCGACCTGATCGTGCTCGATTTGATGCTGCCGCAGAAACCGGGGCTCGAGGTTTGCCGCGAGCTGAAGCAAGGGCCGCGCACGCGCGACATCCCGATCATCATGGTGACGGCCAAGGCCGAGGAGTCCGACGAGCTGGTCGGGTTTGCCACCGGTGCCGACGATTATGTCACCAAGCCGTACAGCGTGAAGATCCTGATCGAGCGGATCAAGAAAGAGCTGCGCCGGCGGCAGCTCAAAGACGAGCCGGCCGCCGGGATCGCAGATCGAGAGCCAGGGAATCGTCATCGACCGGCACAGCCACCGGGCATTTTATCGCGACGACGAGCTGCCGCTGACGCCGACCGAGTTTCGCCTGCTCGAAGTGTTGATTCGCCAGGCTGGCCGTGCGTTCACGCGGTTCGAGCTGATGGACGCCGCCATCGGCGAAGACGCGATCGTGCTGGAACGCACGATCGACGTGCACATCAAGAGCCTGCAGGAAGAAGCTCGGCGAAGCGGGCGAGCTTATCGAAACCGTCCGCGGCGTCGGCTATCGGTTCCACGAGCCTCGGATGGTGAGTACCTGACCTCTGGTCGTCGCGGGGCGCGGCTGGCGATCGATGATCGGATCGGAGCCGGGGCGACGGCCGGTCGGGGACCAGCTCGGCGCGAACGACCGTCACTCGCGCGGAGCGTCGATTCCCAGCCGCACCTGCCCTCCCTCGAGCCGGACGACCGTGACGCAGATGTCGTCACCGATGAAGAGCTTTTCCATGAGCTTGCGGGTCAGCACCAGCATGTCTGTCGTCCTATACAATACGCCCAGGTGCGCTTCCAGCCCACGTTTCACTTCATCGGCCACTACGTCTCGCGCGTTCCGGGAAGAGGGGCTTATCAGGAGCCTAGGTCATATCTGGCGGTATCGGCGACATCTAGACGGAAATTGGGCGATATTTGACGATTTCGCCGCGTATCTGAGAGCGTGAACGGATCGGCGGCTCGGATCATGCTGGTTCGCATCGGTTCGCTGGCGCTTTCGATTGGGTTTCGAGGCAATCTGGACGGGGAGCGATCACCGCTGGACTTCGCCGCAGTATAATGGCACTATACGAAGGTCGTACAGCGGGTCGTGAGCGCTGGTCGGCGTCGACGCCATCTTAGACGAGCGGTCGAGGCATCCGCACGCTTCGTGGGTGATGCCATGGTCATGACGTCGATGGCCGGGCGACGTGCCGGGCGTTACGGCATCGGCGCCGCCGGATCGGCCAAGCGCGCGAGAGGATACGATGTCGCAATCGCATGCAGCAGTGATCATCATCGGTTCGGGTTCGGCGGGATTGACGGCGGCACTCTATGCCGCCCGGGCCAATCTGGCGCCCCTGGTATTCGAGGGGAAGGAGCCGGGGGGGCAGTTGACGCTGACGACGGCCGTCGACAATTTTCCGGGATTTCCCGACGGAATCATGGGGCCCGACCTGATGGACCTGATGCGCAAGCAGGCGCAGCAGTTCGGCGCCGATTGCAAGTGGGAAACCGTCTTCGAGGCCGACCTGTCGCAGCGGCCGTTTCGGGTCAAGACGACCGACGACCCCAGCGGCGATCCGTCGAGCGGAACGATCCGCGAATACACGAGCGACGCGCTGATCGTGGCCACCGGCGCCTCGGCCCGATGGCTGGGCATCGGAAGGTCCATACCGCGGCAACGGCGTCAGCACCTGCGCCACCTGCGACGGCCACTTTTATCGAGGGAAAGAGATCGCCGTCGTCGGCGGCGGCGATTCGGCCGTCGAGGAGGCCACGTTCCTGACGCAGATTCGCCACCAAGGTCACCCTGATCCATCGCCGCGACACGCTGCGAGCGTCCAAGATCATGCAGGACCGCGTCGCCAACAACCCCAAGGTCGCGTACGCCTGGAACTCGGTCGTCGCGGAAGTACTTGGCGAAAAGCAAGACGGGCACCAGGTGCTGACCGGCGTCAAGCTCCAAGTCGACCACGGACAATTCGACGCGGGACCTGAAGATCGACGGTCTGTTCCTGGCCATCGGTCACGTTCCCAACACGGCGATTTTCAAGGGCCAGCTCGCCACGACGCCCGATGGCTATCTGCTCAATCGCACCGCGCTGGCCTGGAAGGGGATCGAGGCCGACCGCGGCTTGCTCGAAAGCCTGCCCAATTACGGTACGGCGACGAATGTCGAAGGGGTCTTCGCCTGCGGCGACGTCGTCGACACCCACTATCGCCAGGCCATCACCGCGGCCGGTTCAGGCTGCGCGGCCGCCATGGATTGCGAGAAGTGGCTGGAATCGAACGCGTCGGAGTCCGCACACCACTGAGCTGCCCAGGCAGGCATGCGTTCCGCTTGAACCAATCGAGAAACCAGACTATCATGCATCGATGCAGATGTCTGGTCAGTCGGAATACAGCTGGCGTGCCGTCAGGGAGACATCCCCCTGAACTTTTGGCAAATTCTCGTTACAATTCTTGATGCGGCGGTCGTCGGGTGGCGAGTGCCGTGCCGCGTCGGGTTTTTGGACCGCGCGCGTAACCTGTCGCCCGGGAACAGAGTGAGGACGCATGGAGAATCGACCGCCGCAACAAGAAACTCCGCGCACGGCCCCCGACGAACAGCGGGCGGAAGACCAACGGTTCCGGCGGGTCGCCGACGCCCCCGTGGCTCTGGCTGCTTTTGCTTGGCGGGTTCGCCCTGATCTTCTGGCAGTTCGTGCCCAAGACCGAGGTCCAGGTTCTCTATTACCCCTGGTTTTACGAGCAGGTCGAGCGCGACAATATCAAGAGCATCACGCATCCAGGGAACGGAGATTCGTGGCGAGCTGCGGAATGCAGACGACTATCAAGAACCCGGCGACACAGACGAAGCAGTTACGGTGCGAGAAGTTCATCACGTACGCACCGTCTGAGCCGTCGATCGAGCCGATCGTGCAGAAGCTGATTCAGCTCAACGAGAAGAAGATTGCGGCCGAAACGCAGCAAAAACGACCGACGAAAAGAAGGCCACCGAACTGGTCAAGATCGATCCGATCCCGCCCAATTCGGCCAATAACCTGGCCTGGATCATGCTTCTGCTGCCGACCTTCGTCGTCCTCGTTGTTCATTTACCTGATGATGAGGCGGGCTCGCGATCAGTTCGACGGCGGGATCCTGGGGAGCTTCGTCAAGAGCCCCGCCAAGCGGCATGACAAGTCCAAGCAGCGGACCACCTTCGACGAAGTCGCCGGTCTCGAGAACGCCAAGTCGGAGCTGCAGGAGATCGTCGAGTTCCTCAAGAACCCCGAGAAGTTTCAGCGGCTGGGGGGCCGGATTCCCAAGGGCGTGCTCTTGAACGGGCCGCCGGGTACGGGCAAGACGCTGCTGGCCCGCGCGGTCGCCGGCGAAGCGGGCGTGCCGTTTTTCTCGATCTCGGGCTCCGAGTTCATCCAGATGTTCGTCGGGGTCGGTGCCAGCCGCGTCCGCGACATGTTCAAGACCGCCAAGGAGAACAGCCCCTGCATCCTGTTCATCGACGAGATCGACGCCGTCGGCCGGGTCCGCGGCGCCGGGCTTGGGCGGCGGCCACGACGAGCGCGAGCAAACGCTCAACCAGATCCTGACCGAGATGGACGGCTTCTCGCCGAGCGAAAGCGTGATCGTGCTGGCCGCGACCAACCGGCCCGACGTGCTCGACCCGGCTCTGCTTCGGCCCGGCCGGTTCGATCGCCACGTCACCGTCGACCGGCCGACCAAGAAGGGGCGGCTCGAGATCCTCAAGGTCCACACCCGCAACACCCCGCTGGCCGCCGACGTCGATCTCGACTCGATCGCCCGCGGCACCGTCGGCATGAGCGGCGCCGACCTGGCGAACCTGGTCAACGAGGCGGCCCTGCTGGCGACCCGCGAAGACAAGGCCGCGATCGACATGGCCGACTTCGACGCCGCTCGCGACAAGATCATCATGGGGGCCAAGCGCGAAGAGGTCATCACCGAAAAGGAAAAGCGGCCGACCGCCTATCACGAGGTCGGCCACGCCCTGGTCGCCTGGTACATTCCCGAGGCCGACCCGGTCCACAAGGTCACGATCATCCCCCGCGGCCGGGCCCTGGGCGTGACCCAGTACCTTCCGACCGAAGACCGCATCAGCTACTACGAGCGCGACATCAAGGCGATGCTCGCGGTCGTACATGGGTGGCCGCGCCGCCGAACGGCTGGTCTTTGACGACCTGTCGGCGGGCGTCGCCGACGACCTGAAGCGGGCGACCCGGCTGGCCCGGGTCATGGTCACCCAGTGCGGCATGAGCGAGCGCGTCGGCCCGGTCTTCTTCCGCGACTCCGAGGAGCACCCGTTCCTCGGCCGCGAGATGAGCGAGACGCGCGACCATTCCGAGCACACCGCGCAGCTCATCGACGAAGAAGTCGGCCGCATCCTCCGCGAGGCCGACGACCGCGCCTACCGCCTGCTCGAAGAACACCGCGACGAGCTCGAACGCCTGACCGAGGCCCTGATCGAACGCGAGGTCCTGTCCGTCGCCGAAATCGAAGAGCTGATCGGCAAGCGACCGACCGACGATCCCGAGACGGTCGGTGCACGGATCCGCGGCGACGAGGTCGTCGCGTCGATCGACAACCCGTCGTGATACGAGCGCGTAACACGCTAGAGCACGAGTTCGCAGGCCCTTGTCGGGGACGTGGGGCCCGACGGGGTGCGTCCGTTGACCGCATGGGAACTGTCGCCGTGTCAAGTACTTCCCCGTTATCGCCAACTAGGTCCCCCGTCGTCTGTGCTGGGCTGGTCGTGGCCGACCATCTCTGCCCGCCGCTTGACCATCTGCCCAGGGCCGGCGAGCTGATCACGGTCGACGAGCTGGTGCTGAACATCGGCGGCGGAGCCGCCAACACGGCGGTCGACCTCGCCCGGCTGGGGGTCACGGCCGCGATCTGTGCCCGCGTCGGCGACGACATCTTCGGCCGGTTCGCCACCGAGACCCTGCGAGGCCCACAAGGTCGACACGAGCGCGCTCAAGATCGATCCGCAGCTCGCCACCAGCCAGACGCTGATCGTCAACGTCCGCGGCCAGGACCGGCGGTTCATCCACTGCGTCGGCGCCAACACCGGCTTCGTCGCCGCCGATCTGGACGCGGTCCTCGAGCACGCTCCCCGCGTGTCTGCACATCGGCTACTTCTTGATCCTGCCGCAACCTCGACGCCGGCGAACTGGCCGACGATTTGCGCGAGCCCGCCAAGCTGGCACGATCACCGTGCTCGACGTGGCCACGCCTGGGCCGGGCAACTATCTCGAGCCGCTCAAGGTCGTCTTGCCCCATACCGACGTCTTCGTTCCCAACACCGACGAAGCCGAGCTGATCCTGGGCGAGACCGACCCAGTCCGCCAGGCCCTGGCTTTCACGAGCATGGGTGCGCAGCGCGTGGTGATCACGCGGGGCGAGCACGGGGTCGTCTCGGTCTCCGACGGCCTGCGCGTCAAGCTCGGCACCTATCCCATCTCGTTCGTCGACGGCTCCGGCGGCGGCGACGCCTTCAACGCCGGCTACATCGTCGGCCTGCTCGAAGGCCGGTCCGAGCTCGACTGCCTGAAGCTCGCCAGCGCCGTCGGTGCCAGTTGCGTCCGCTCCGTCGGCACCACCGCGGGCGTTTTCACTCGAGCCGAGGCTGAAGATTTCATGCGACGGCACATAATCTCGGTTACCGCGTTCGGTTGATGCCGGTGGTCATCAACCCAGTGACGATCTCATGCCGATCGGACCAAAACTTGATTGCCTCTTGCGAATGCGGGACTAAAGCGAGAGTCCCGTGCTGCTCTCCGGTTGCGAAAATCAGTTGTCTTCGAGCCAAGCCGGAGCACCCGCCTGGGCTGCGGCTCTGGCAACTGCGCTGCGAGTGCTCCCGGCAAATGTTTTCACGAATATCGAGCGTTTACGCGAGTCTCCAGTGTCACATGATCCTTCGCATTTCCCAGGTATTGAGTTGACCGGTATCCAACCGTTGATTCTTGGCTGGTTGTTGCCGACCTGAAAGCGATCGGTGTGAATCACCTCGTCCGACGTCCTTGTTCTACTCACCGTTCGACTCGGAATCGATTGCATTGCTCTGCGGAGGACTGAGATGAACTCGATCTGGCCCGTCGTCGGATTTACGCTGCGTCGCGTCTCAAATATCCACGATCACTTCAGCAATCCAACCCCCATCGGCCGCCCGCACGAACAGCTCGTGCCGCGTCGCAGCCTTGACTTCGTGATCGAGAACATGCCGCCCACGGTCGATCGGCTCGCCGCGGATGGTCGCCTCGAGTCGTCGGCCGTTGTCATGAATTTCGACGTCGAAACGTGTGTAAAGCCGATGCTGAGTTTCAGATCGATAGATCAACTCGTTGAGCCATTCGACCAGCAAGTCTTCGGTCGATTCGGCCTCTAAAGTGATCAGCTCGGTCACCAGAACCTGGATGTCAATGCGATTCGCGACAATCACGTCGAAGAGTGCCTCGGCGGCTGTGTGGAACAGGTCCGGCAGGTCGGTTGCGAAGATTCTGAGCCCCAGGTCGGCCGTGTGCTCGAACGTTTCAGAGCGACCCATGTCGTGACCTCGATGGCGATCTTTGGTTGCAAGACCAGATCCGAGACAGCGTCGCCAGGAATTCGCAGCAAGACGGCTTTCCGCCCTGGCCGCGGACGGATAAAACAAATCCGATTACGATCGACCATCAAATGCGCGGCACCTTGATGAGAACGGCCCTCGGCCGATCCCACAGATTCCATTTCCGTTTTCGTGGAGAATCAAGCGATGATCGAAGAAGGCAAGCCAGCCCCGGACTTTACTCTCGCTGACCAGGCCGGTAAGAAGGTGACCTTGTCGAAACTGAAAGGATCGTGCGTTGTCCTCTATTTTTATCCCAAGGATGACACACCCGGCTGCACCAAGGAAGCGTGCCAATTCCGCGATGCGTTCGCCGACTACAAGAAAGCCGGTGCCACCATTATTGGCGTCAGTCCCGATGACAGTGACTCACACGCCAAGTTTGCCAAGAAATTTGAGCTGCCGTTCACCCTCTTGGCCGACAAAGAAAAAAAGGTGAGTGAAGCCTACGGAGTTTGGAAAGAGAAGAGCATGTACGGCAAGAAATACATGGGGGTGGAACGCACGACCTTCGTGATCGACCGCCAAGGGAAGATCGCCAAGATCTTTCCCAAGGTGAAGGTAGACGGACACAGTCCAACCGTACTGGCGGCGGTCAAATCGAGCGGATGACCCAATCTCATGCTCGCGATCAAATCGAACGCACAGCTCGATTCAGTCGCGGTTGGCCAACGCCGTGGACGGCAGCCCGAACTGCAGCTCTTCGCGGCGATTGCTGAGCTGATCGCTCGAGCTTGCGCAGGGCCTTGTATTTCTCGTCACTGACTCGCGTGACCGGCAATTTCAACTCGGCCCCGATCTCGGGAACCGACCAACCGCGCATCCACAGCTCGATGATACGGTCCTGGCGGGCGGTCAAAACAGCTCGACGAGCGTCCTCGAGGATCTCACCCAGCTCTAGTCGATTCCGCTGCCGTTGATCGAGATCGGTCACCGGCGTGGTGAAGTTGTCGAGTGGCTGATATTTCTTGGTCCGCTGTACGCGCTTGCGCACCATGTCAATCGCTCGCACCAGCTCACGACGCTCTGGGGTGTCGTCGGCCATCACCTGAGTGAGGTCAAGCTGGCCAATACGCGCCTTGCCGAGCAGGCGGCAGCAGACTTCCTGGGTGCAGTCGTCCCAGAGTCGTGGGTCAAGCCTCGCATTGCGCCAGCAGACGGTGCAATATCGTTGTATGTCGCGTACCAGATCCGTCTCGGAAGCCTGTGCGGTCAACGCGGCGAGGCCGATTACCAACGCCACGGCCGCCGGACCGGCCTTGGTACGAGATAGCAGACTTTCCGAATAGATTGGCGGCTCCTGCCCTGGGACCGCCGGAGTTTTGTCGTTCATGATGGCCGTTTCACATTGCCTCGTGCTGGGAATGTCACCCGCGAGCGATCCATTCTCACTAAAATCGGACCTTGTCTCCGCGGAAAATCGCTCGAGTCCAAGTAGTTAGTATACCAAAGTCTTCCTAACCGGCGAAAGAGGCAGCTGTTAGAAGCCAATGAGGGATCCCGATCGAGCCTTCCGACTACCCTCGACAGAGTCGTTTCTCGCACACCGGTTCAAATCCAAGGCTCTGCCAAAAATAGCCGCTCGCAGCAGAGCGGACAAGCAGGTCTTTTACGACTCTGGCGAGGGCAAACGCTCAGCCGTTGGGGCGGCGTTCGTGACTCAACGTTTTATCTCCCAATGATTTCCCAACTGCCGGCCGCTTCGGCCGCACGATGTCCCAGTTCTTGGCCCGAGCCAACCGCAATAGCCGACCACGAGGATGGACCACTACCGCCCGGCCGACCAGTTCCAGCAGGGCTCGATCACTCCAGTTGTCGGCGTAGGCGACCGTGTCTTCCATCCGGACGTTTCGCGATCGCGCCCATTCCTCGGCCCAATATCTCTTACCTTCGCCATAACAAGCCGGACCGGAACCCACCGCGACCAGCCGCCCACGTTCAACCACCACCGGCGTCGTTAGTGTATCCGTGCAGTTCAAGTATATACTCAAAGGCTGAATCACCAGGCCAGGCGACGATGACACGAGCACGATCGCCGTCCCCTGTCGCCGCAAGCCATACAGATGTTCGACCACCCCCTCATACAAACGTGGTCGAACGAATTCCACGAAATTCTCGTAGGCGATTCGTTCGAGCTCGACGATCGGGATCCGCGCGATGTAGCTCATGCCGATCCCGATGAGCCGGCCGTAGTCGAGCCGTCCAAATCGATGTTGCAGCCCGTGGTAAAGTGCCCTCAAGAAGAATGAACGGCGGATCCAGCCCTTGCGATAAAGGATCCGCGCGAAGAGGAACGTCGTGGTCTGAGCCAAGAGCGTGCCGTCGACGTCCACGAATGCGACGGCCGGCGTACTTTCAAAGGTGGGCCAGTTCGTCTGGCTCATGGCAGTCCCTCCGTACCGCGCACCCAGCGACCGATCCTGCCGGCCAGCTCGCGGGCGATCCCTGCTGCTGGGGCTTCGGCGATCACTCGGACGATCGGCTCGGTGTTGCTGGCTCGAACGTGCACCCAGCGGTCGTCCCAGTCAAGCCGCAATCCGTCCCGTCGATCCGCCCGCGCGTCAGGACAAGCCGTCTCAATCCGGTCCCAAAGTGCACTGACGTCCGTTAAGCTAGATGTCGTACTCGGTCCATCAGCCTTGTTTAGCACGAGCGGATATTGGTCCTTGATCATCGCATAGCGCGGCAAGCCGGCGACTAACTGGGATAGCGGCTCGCCCGTCACGGCCATCAGATCGAGCACCAGGGCCATCGCCACGAAACTGTCGCGCACATAACCGACCCTCGGGTCGATCACTCCCCCGTTGCCCTCACCTCCCAAGAGCGCGTCTTCGGCGAGCATCCGCTCGACGACGTTGATTTCACCGACAGGCGTACGCACGACCGGGCATCCGAGCCGGCTCGCCAATTCCTCAGTTATGCGGGAGGTCGAGAGGTTGAATACGACCGGGCCTTTCGCCTGCTGTAAGCGCCGGGTTGCTGCCAGGGCGAGTGTCAGCTCTTCACCGATGTAGTGGCCCATTTCATCGACAATCGCCAACCGGTCGGCGTCCGGGTCCTGGGCAAAGCCGACAGCGGCACCGACGGCCGGCACAATCGCGGCAAATTCCTTTAGATTGGTTTCTGTAGGCTCCGGCGTGTGGTCATAGAGACCATCGGCCAGACCTCCCAGGATCATGCTCCTGCAGCCAAGCGCGCAACATTGCCGTACCGAGCCGTCCGCCAGCGCCGTGACACGCGTCGAGCACAACCTTGAACCGCTTACCCTTGATCGCGCAACTGTCGACTATTGCCAGCACGCGCTCCAGGTGCCCTCGATCCGGGTCGTCGACCCGCTGAGTATTGCCGAGCGCGTCCCAGTTCGACCAACGAAAGTCGCGCCGTTGCCAGCGGTCAAGGACCAGAGCACCTTGCTTCTGGCTCAGAACCATGCCGGCACGCTGGAAAAACTTGAGGCCGTTATAGTTCGGCGGATTGTGCGACGCGGAGATCTGAATTCCGCCGGCAGCCTTGTGGTCGCGCACCAAGACGCCGATGGTCGGCGTAGCCGTCGCACCGACTAAGAGCGCGTCGTGGCCGGTCGCGATGATGCCGGCCTCCACCGCCGCAACGAACATGGGGGCGGATACCCGTCCGTCATGACCCATTACAATAAGGCCCGGCTCGCATTCGTTGGCGTAGGCCGAGGCAAACTCGGCGGCGACCACTGGATCGATTCCGGCGCCGACGATACCGCGAAGCCCCGAGATGCTGGCGATCCTTGTAAAACTCCCGCTCACCGAACTCTCCCCTCCCCAACTGTCCAGCGTGGCGCCGCCTGGCCGTAATACAGTGCCGACACCGCTTTATCCTCAACTTAAAGCGCCATGGTATATTCGAGCAAGGGCCACGGCGAACGTCGGTCATGTTGTGCACGCGGTTTCAATGAAGTGAAGTCTCGAGCTGGCGTTCAATCAGAACAGGACGTTTGAAGCCGTTCTGAAGCGGGCATTTCCGGGCGCAGGTACGCTCGAAGTGGTTCTTGCACAAGCGAATCGGTCGTCACCACCCTTAACTCGAATATGAATTCCTGATTGAAGTCGCTGCGGGCTTGACTTCGATAACAGTGTTAACTAAGATAACACCGTTCACAAGATAGGAACGAGGATGAAATCGGCGATCAGACGCAAGCAGCAACAGGAAGACTTGAAGGCGAAGATTCTCGACGCAGCGCGTGAGTTGTTTGTGAAAGAGGGTGTGGAGTCGGTTTCAATGCGGAAGATCGCCCAAAAAATCGGGTATTCCGCAACCACGCTCTACATTTACTTCAAAGACAAAGAGTCACTGCTGCATGCTTTGTGTGACAGAGACTTCGGCACGCTGCAAGAGTCGTTCAAGAACATCGGGCGGATTAGCGATCCGATCGAACGGTTGCGGAAGCTGGGCCAAGCTTATATTGCATTTGCGCTTGAGTATCCCAACCACTATAGGTTGCTGTTCATGATTCCGCACGATCCTCGGTGCGTCGACGACGAGTACGAGATCGAGCATGTTAACTCGGATCAGGGTTCCTACGAGTTCTTGCGGGCGACCGTTGTTGAGGGGCTGGCGGCTGGCGTGTTCCGCGATGAATACGATGATGCAGATTTGATTGCGCAGGTGCTCTGGAGTTCACTTCACGGCGTAGCAGCATTACATTTAATCATGTGTAAGGACGATTGGATTCAGTGGCGCCCCGTTGAGAGTGTTGCAGAGGCAGCGAGCGAGGCGATGATCCGGGGTTTGACTCGGAACAAGAAAGCCAAAAAGGAAACAGGCGATGGTTGACGTGGCCTGGAAGATGCTTTTTCACGACACGCTCCGGTTTGCCATCGCGGTGACCGGTGCCGCTTTTGCTCTGACGCTGATCTTCGTGCAGGTCGGGCGGCGCTCGCCGGCCTTCCATCAATTGTCGGGGCCAACGAACCGACCGCGAACCTCGACGCCCACGTGGGCATCCAGGTACTTGAGCGGTTTCGCGACCTCGCCAAGAGCGAAGACCGAGCTCTGCAGATCGTGACCCACGATCTCAGGGTGCGCACCGTCGCCGACCGCGTACTTCCCGTGAAGATCGCCCTCGATTCGCCGCGCGAACTCAAGCTGCGAGAACGAGTCGAGATCTAGATCGCACTGCCCAAGACCTTTGCGCCGTCGGGTTTGCGTTAATTCGTCGTATGTATTTCATTTGTCGGCTGCTTCGATTTGTATTTGGCGCCGAGTCCCGCGCCGAAAGCGGGATTATCTATTCATCCGCGTAAGAGCGATCAATATTTCGATATGACTCTCGAATACGAGGTATGGCGACAATTCTCAGGCTAGAAAGCACCCAATGACCCTGCCGTTGTCGGAGGATTGATGGTGATGTTTGACGACTCGACCGCAACGCGAACCGAAGAGAGTGCTAAGCAGCGCGACCGATGGAGTTCCAAGGGGAGGCAGGTCCGGCTGGTACTCTTGACATGGCCGGTGGTTGGGCTATTAGGTGCTACTGTCACGGCCGCAGCATGCCTTCTTACTGAATGCCCCCTGGGCAAGCAGATTTCGGCAAAGGATACTTTGGTCGGGCAGTCCGGCACGGTCAAGTCGCTTTCTTTTCGGCCTGACGGTTCAATGATGGCATCGGTGGGAGTTGATGGCTCGATTGTGATGTGGGAGCTGGCGACAACTCTGGAGAATCCGTTACTGCCGGAAGTGTCGGGACCGGTGCGGTGCGCTGTCTTTAGCCCGAACAACGAGTTCCTGGCAACGGGTAGCCCATCGGCGACGGTTGCCCTGCACGATTTCAACGTCGCCATCGGGCGCGGTCTCGACGATAGTATGGCCGGAACAATCGGCGCATCGACCGTCGCGTTTGCGCCTGACGGCGCGACGATCGCTGTGGGACAGCAGGATGGCCAGATCACGCTTTGGGACCCCGCCACGGGGCACAAACAAGCGACGCTCAATGGGCATCGGGAGTTTGTTGCCTCGTTGGCTTTCTCGCCCGATGGCACCACCATTGCCTCGTCCGCCGGCGATCATTCGGTGCGGATCTGGGACCTGCAAAGCGGTCGCCAACGGGCGTTGCTCGGCGGTCAGACGCCCACCTTCGCTGATCTGACGTTTTCGCCCGACGGCCGCTACTTGGTACTGGGCGACCACATCAGCCCGGTCGTGCGGCTGTGGGACATACAAGCAGGAACGCTTCACGCGTCACTCCGCGGACCGTCGGGCGCGGTAGTCGCGCTCGCGATCAGTCCCGATGGTGAAACTCTCGCCGCCGCCGACTTCAAAGGTCAGATCACTTTTTGGGACTTCGCGACGCTCAAGACCCGCTCGAAACGGCTGCGGCACGCCGGCGTTCTCGCACTCGCCTTCGCGCCTGACGGGCGCACTCTCGCCACCGGCGGCTTCGATGGAACGATTCATCTCTGGGATTTCCCCCTCTCCGCACATCAGTGAGCGCTGAGTTGGCCGCATTCGGATCGACAATTCGTCGAGCCGGAATCGATTAATTATCTCAACTCATGAATGAGTGAGTTCGCTCGATCCGTCAGACTTCGGCCGAGCAGTCGAGCGCGGTTGGCACGGATTCCTTCCAACGACTCGGGCTCCGTCTGTCCGACCATTGACAGTGCTCAGATGGCATTTTCCAGCAGCCGATCCCCCATCCTCCTCTGGTTTTCTTCAACGCTTCCGCTTATTCTGTCTGACGTTGGGTATCGAAGCTGAAAGATCTCCACGCGACGAAAGTGGGCGGGTTTGCTGGCAATCTCGAGTAGGTCGCGTCATGATCCGGAGCTGTCGCGCCATGTCTGAGGACTTGGATGTTGGGCCAACGCGCGTCTCCGCTCCGCAGTTCCTGGCGGCTCTCGAAGGATCGGGAATACTTTCCGCAGCCAGATTGAGGGAAGTCCAGGACCGATTCGAGAGCACGACAGCCCCTGACGATTCGTTGTCCCTCGCGTGTCAACTCGTCGAGGAGGGCACGATCACTCAGTTCCAGGCCCGTCGGCTCTTGAAGGGGAAGCGGGGATTTAACTTCGGCCGATATGTCTTGCTCGACCATATTGGCCAGGGAGCGCGGGGTCGCGTCTTCAAAGCGCGGCACCGACTGATGGATCGCGTGGTTGCACTCAAAGTGCTCTTGTGGGATGGCTCACTCAGCGACACCACGGTGTCACGGTTTTTCCGTGAAATGAAGATCGTCGGCCTTCTGGACCACCCCAATGTGGTCCGGGCCATCGATGCCGACGTGCACGAGGGCTCTCCTTATATCGTGATGGAGTATTTGGAAGGAGATGACCTCGAACATGTTCTTGCACGCCGCGGACCGTTGCCACCAAATGAAGTCATCGACGCGATGGCACAGGTGGCCAGGGGACTCGCCCACGCACATGAGAAGGGGGTAATCCACCGCGACGTCAAGCCGACGAACGTGTTCCTGCAGAAGACGGGAGACGTGAAACTGCTCGACCTCGGCTTCGGCGAGCTGGCCGGGATGACCGGGCAGGCGGGCAACGTCTTCGACACCGACGAAGACATCGTGGTCGGCACAACCGATTTCATGTCGCCCGAGCAGGTTCAGAATAAAGGTATCGATGGCCGAACGGACCTTTTCAGTCTCGGCTGTACGATGTATCGCCTGCTCACAGCAGCCTACGCTTTCCCCGGCTTGACGAGGGAGGACCGGCTCGTCAAACGGATCCGGGGACCTCATGTCCCCATCACGGACGTGCGGCCGTGGCTCTCTGACCGCCTGGTCGCGATCGTCGATCGTCTGCTCGCGCTGCGCCCAGACGATCGCTTCAGCTCCGCCACCGAGGTGGCAGAAGCCCTCGAAGCCCTGATTGGCCGATCGGAGCTTGGGACAAGCGCAAAGAGAGCAACCAATCGCGCCGCGGATGCCGTGACGTCGCTGCTCGCAGAGCCCGAAATGCCACTGGACTGGTCGAGGATCGAATCGGCACTCCGTCCAAAAAGTCAGGGAGCCCAAGATGCCCGGCAACTCGTGAACAGAAAAGAGTCGAGACCCCCCTCTGCCAAGGGCATCTCCGCCCACCGCAAGATGCTCGAAAATGAGGGCGTCGAATCCGGTCGTGAGGTGCACGCAAACTATCGCAACGAGTTGATTCAGATGAACCGGGCGATGGCCGAACTCCGCTCAACGCAGGAAAAGGATGAAGCGCCAGCGACAGACGCGAACTGGCTCGAGGGAATCGGGGAATGGTTCGGCGACTATCTGTCAGATCCGAGTGCAGCGCACATCATCATAGCCATCCTGGTTCTGTTTCTAGTCCTCGCGCTGGCCATGGCTTTCGCGCTCAGATGACCGCCGCATGGACAGAATGAGTTAATAAGTGACAGCAGGCGGCCCGTGCGCATGCTTTCCAAATCCCAGCTGCGCCGGCGATTCGAGCGATTCTCAAAAAAAATCAAAATCCTGTCCCCAATCCGTGGTTCCGATCGTCATCCCGGTGGAACGCAGGCCGCAACGTGCGGCTAGCTTCACTCAAAGCATCGGGGGATTTATCATGTGCCAGACGAGGCGCATAAGGGAGAAGTCATTGCACGGTACAATTTGACGGCCGCGGGAAGCACTGTCGTCGAAACTCTTGACCCGGTCCGAAAGAAATGATCGATCCCAATCACCATTAGCGCACGCCCAAAAGGAGCACTTCGATGCCCAATTTCCTATTTGTGTACCGCGGCAGCAACCAGGCGAACCCATCCATAACGCCCGAGCAGATGCAGCAGCACATGCAGCACTGGAGCCAATGGATTGGTGAGGCCATGGCCAAGGGCTGGATGAAGAACCCGGGTGACGCCTTGACCCAAGAAGGTCGAGTGGTCAATGCAAAGAAGGTCGTGACCGACGGACCGTTCGTCGAATCCAAAGAGATCGTAGGCGGCTACTCGATCGTCGAGGCCGAGAACATAGACGCCGCGGCCGAGCTCGCCAAAGGATGTCCGGCTTTGGCGTTCGGCGGCAACGTCGAGGTTCGGCCCCTGGCAGGCTTATCGGTCTAAGTCGCCGCGAACGAGCAATGCGCGGTGTATTGTGTGACGCGGGATTGCAGCCCGTGTCCGAGCAAACCCACGGGCTGGACGCCCGTGCCCACGGCGAAAGCCTCATGTTTAATGCACGGCCAGAATCAGTCGCCCCTCTCGTGGAGAATTTTTTCCGCCGCGAGGCGGGACGACTGGTGGCTGTGTTGACCCGCTTTTTCGGCTGGCGTAACTTCGATCTTGTCGAGGAGATGGTCCAGGCCGCGCTTTTGGAAGCGCTGCAGTCGTGGCGAGTACGCGGCGTACCGGCCAATCCCTCCGCCTGGGTACATCGAGTTGCCAAGAACAAGGTCCTCGACGCGTTGCGGCGTAACGATATCGGCCGCCGGGCGATCGAGGATTGGGCCGTCATTCGCCCCGCGCCCGGCGCCGGCATCGACGACCTGTTCCTGGATACGGCGATCGAAGATAGTCAGCTCAGGATGATCTTCGCGTGCTGCCATCCGCTCTTGGCGCGAAAACCGGATCGCCCTCACGCTCAAGACCCTGTGCGGATTCGGAGTGTCCGAAATTGCCCGCGCCTCTTGATCGGTGAGGAAACCGTGAAAAAGCGGCTCCAGCGAGCCACGCGCGAGCTCGCGGCGAATCACGTAACTCTCGAGCCGCCGGACGTCACGCAGTTGATCGAGCGGCTCGACGCCGTCCATCAAGTCCTCTATCTCATCTTCAACGAAGGATACAGTTCGACCAAGGGTGAGGCAGCGATTCGCGCGGATCTCTGCGAAGACGCCGCTTATCTTTGCCATCTCCTATGTTCGCATTCGCAATGCAGCTTGCCGACGACCCGTGCCTTGATGGCGCTCATGCTGTTTCACGCAGCCAGGCTGGAAGCACGGCTCGACGAACATGGGTCTGTCTTGCTCATGGAAGACCAGGATCGAACCAGGTGGGACGAGCGGCTGATCTGCCGCGCTCGAGACTTTCTCGACCAATCGGCGGAGGGAACGGTTGTTTCACCGTTTCACCTTGAAGCCGGGATTGCGTTCTATCATTGTTCGGCGAAGAAGTATTCCGAAACGGATTGGCCGGCGATTCTCCGGATGTACGATGCACTTTTGACGCTTCATCAATCGCCGATTTACATGCTCAACCGCGCGATTGTCGTTGCCGAGATCGAAGGCCCGACCGCGGGCATCCGCGCGTTGCAGGAAATGGAACAAGAGTCGGCCCTCCGGCACTATCACTTGTATGATGCCACGCTCGGCGAGTTGTACCGCCGCGCCGGCGATCTAGAGCGAGCCCGGCAATACTTGGAGGCGGCCAAACTGAAAACCGCCTCACGTCATGATCGCGCGATCATCGATCACCGATTGGCGAAGTGCCACTCACTTTGAGGAGAGTTACGTTGGACGAGCTGCAAACGCCCACAGATCGCGACGTAACTGTTTCGTCGACGGTCGAACCGGATTTATGCACAGAGCCAAAGTCTACCGAGGCCTCTGAAGGCCTTTCCTGGAGGTTCGATCCGAAACTCTACTTCGGACTCTTGGCGGCTTCCTTCCTCGGCACGCTCGCGATCATCCCATACTCGATGACGCTCATGAAGCAAATCGATTTGGCAGAAGCACTGCTGCCGTTCTTGGTGGCCGTGACGGTTGTAGTCGAGCTGTTGGTCTCTGCGGTCGCAATCGGCCTGGGCCTTTGGCTTGGCCCGCGGGTCGGCCTGGCACGACTCGTCGTATACGAAGACGATGCAGCCCTCGAGAGAAGCGACCTTGGTCGTATCTGGGCACTATGGGGAAAGCCGCTATTGATCGGCATAGCGCTCGGGGCCTTGATGGGGATTTATGCTTGGAGAACAGACATCGCAGGTGCGGGAAATCATCGCGCCTTCACCACGCCGTCGCCATGGGAAGGATTCTTAGCGTCGGTGGGCGCGGGCATACGTGAAGAGATCTGGCTCAGGCTCGGCTTCATGACCTTTCTCGTTTGGATCGGCTTCCGGCTTGTTGAGCGCTTCACCCGCCACGTATCAGATCCGCAAGTTACCGTCGTTGGGATTGCGAATTTGCTAGCGGCCCTCGGCTTCGCCGCGATTCACATTCCTCAAGCCAAAGCGCTTCTGGGCCTAAGCGCGCCATTAGTGCTCTTTATTTTTGTGGGGAACGGCACGCCCGGTCTTGTATTCGGCTGGCTCTACTGGCGCCGCGGTCTGATCGCGGCAATGCTCGCACACTTCGGCCTTGACCTCGTCCTGAAGGTGCTTATTCCCCTCTTCTCCTAATTGCCCCAGCTGCAGCAAATGCAACGAACGCACTTACGAGTTTCGTCGAAACCGGCGCTGGTCCGCGCCGCGCCACCGCGGCGGCTAATTGATCACGTGTAACGACGCAATCTTCTCGCGCATGAGTTTACGACGAGTCCTCGGTCGTTCTACGTGCCGCGCAGCGCGCGTCGAGGCGACTCGTCTCATGCGATGACGCACAACTTGCCGATATTTCTTAACAAACGGCCCGCCGCCATCACCCAAAGCACGACTCTTGAGTTAAAATGGGAAAGATATAGTAGAATTATCGAACAAAGTT
Source organism: uncultured Isosphaeraceae bacterium (assembly GCA_963850935.1). Taxonomy (GTDB): domain Bacteria; phylum Planctomycetota; class Planctomycetia; order Isosphaerales; family Isosphaeraceae; genus CAWFRS01. The sequence continues at coordinate 33,422 of CAWKNT010000037.1, read as the reverse complement.
GATTGGGTTGCTTTCAGTGTGAATGGTAAGTTGATACAAAAGCAAATTTCAATGAGGGAAGTCAATTTCCCAATCGCAAATCGGTGCAGAGGAACGTGTGTAATGGGTTCGAGAGTACCGAAGCCAAGTTTTGAAGATCCCGCCCTTCATCGCGAGATCATGCGTCTGCGCCAGGTCGATAATCACACGAATTTGCACTTTTTGGCTCTGGAATACGCCTGTCTTGCGTTGGTGATCGGCTCTGCCGTGGTATTTGCAGAGTATCGGCAATCATGGGGATTCTCGTGGTCGTGGAACGTGCCGGTATTCGCGATCGCCGTGACGCTGATCGGCGGTATCCAGCATCGGTTAGCGGGTCTGGGTCATGAATCGTCGCATTATTCCTTCATGAAAAGCCGGACGCTAAACGACCTGATTCCAGACCTGTTTTGCATGTTTCCCCTTATGACGACCATCCATTTCTATCGCCTGTTCCACATGGGGCACCACCAGTTCACGAACGACCCAGCTCGAGACCCCGACCTGCAGAACCTGGGCCATGGCAAACGGGCCGACGAGTTTCCGATGCCGCGACAACGCTTCATCACAGTGATTTACCTCTGTTTTCTAGTCGCCCCGATGCGATTCCTTCAGTACCAGTGGGCCTATTTCAAAGTGAACACGCTCGGCAAGGGGAAGAGCGTCTACATCGATCGCGCGGCGGACGCCGCCAACACTTCGGACTCGATGCCACGGCTGGCGACCGTCCTGGGTTTTGCTTACATCATTGGATTGGGCCTGGTGCTGAAATTTCTGACGGGTACCGGCCGCCCGCTCGGGCTGGCCCCGGCTGCTTTGGCCGGAATTGCATTGCTCGCCGTCATCATTCGCGCACTGCCCGATTGGGCCGTCTTTCAGTCACCGTTCCGGCAAGCTTACTCAACACGGCTTGCGGGATTTCTGCGAATGACTTACTACACGATCGCGCTCGTCGCTCTGGCCTACCTCCGGTGGTGCACCGGCGGCAGGTCGGCGATCTACCCCGTATTGCTCTGGCTGGTTCCGCTGGGCAGCACGTTCATGTTCTACATGTTCTTGCGAGACGTTTATCAGCATTCCAATGCCGACTCCGGGAGGTTGACCAATTCGCGAGTCTTCTTCGCCGACCCCTTCACGCGGTGGGCTGTTCTCGTCTATGGCCAGGACATGCACATTCCGCATCATCTCTTTCCGGCAGTTCCCCATTACCGGCTGCGGCGCCTGCATGAGCTGCTCAAATGGCTTCATCCCGAGTATCGCGACCAGGTCGTCGAAACGCATGGAACGTTTTACGACACTCACGGCCGGCGCACGATCCTGGACGAGATGACCCTTCCACGCACGGACTTGACCGTCGCGGATGCTCGAGCGGCCCAAAAGCTCGGTTTGGCAGGAGAGTAAAGGGCCGCGATCGACGAGAGCCCGTATTTCTCAGTTAACGGCGATGCGACTGGTTGCCGTTCTTTTGGCGCGGCCGACTCAGGTGGTTGCGCAAATCGCGCCATGAGCCTGCGCAGGGCGAAATGGGGCGGTGCAAGCGCACTGCGAAATAGCTCGGCGCGGAACCGGCGTCTCGCCGTGATCTCACGCCACCCTCGGATCGCGTCGCACTTTCCCTTCAGGAACGGGCGCAAACGGCCGCGTGCCAGCCTCCAGGCCCCCTGCACTACCAGAAATGCGAGATGGGGAAGGATCGACAGAGTCAACCCCGCAGCGGATAGGTTAGCCCAAAAAACGAACTCAGCGTTTCGAGACATGCGACGCTGGAGCGTGGGGCTGCCATGGTTATAAGTCGACGAGACATCGTGGTATACAAGCGATTGAGAAGTAAATACACAGCGATACCCTGCCCAGCGCAGGCGGAACGACAAATCGACATCCTCGTAATACGACCCGAAAAGAGGATCAAAACCTCCGGTCCGCTCGAGTGCCGAGGCGCGGTAGAACGCGCTTGATCCACTGGCGCCAAATACTTCTTCCGCCGGCCGCTGGGAAAAGCTTTCCCTGGGCTGGCCGTGGCCGCGCTTGACGGGCCAGCCAAAAAGGGTGTACGAGTCGCCGGCCGAGTCTACTCGGCCGGGCTCGGACCGAACCAAAACCAACGGTGCGACCGCCCCGACTGTCGGATCGACAAAGGGTTCTAATCCTGCCTCAATCCAACCAGCCGCGACCTCCGTGTCGTTGTTGAGTAACTGGATGACATCGCCGTTTGCACTGACGATCCCCGCGTTGGCGGCGGCACAGAATCCCTGATTGCGCTCGAGTTTCACGACCCGGACGTCGGGATAAGCGCGTGCCAGCCACTGGTCCGTCCCGTCGGTCGAGGCGTCGTCGACCACGATGACTTCGATAGACAATGTGGGGTTATGGGGCCGCTGCCGGGCGATGCTTGCGAGGCAGGGCGCCAGAAGCGCACGGCCATTGTACGATGGTATGACGATCGAACATATCGGCCTTGTACTGGCTCGATCGACCGGAGCAGTCGGCGCGGTTACCCCATGGTCTTTGCTGACCGCTTCGATTCGTTCCAAGAGATCCTGCCCCACAATACGTGTTGAACGGTCATTACAAGGATCCGGATGTCCAATGCTGGCGACCAGCGCTCGATGTAGTCGAGATCGTACTGAATGCGCTTGCGCAGCGACGTAGGACCGCGCCATCCGTGAACTTGCGCCCAGCCTGTCATTCCGCCAGGCACTGCGTGCCGTAGGTCGTATCCGGGAATTGATTCCCGGAACTGGTTGACGAAGCTAGGGCGTTCTGGCCGAGGCCCGACCAGACTCATGTCGCCTCGCAGCACGTTCCAGAGTTGCGGTAACTCGTCGATGTTGGAGTGCCGAAGGTAGTCGCCGATCTTCGTGCACCGTTTGTCATGATCGGAGGCCCAGATCGGTCCCGTCTCCCGCTCGGCATCGCACTTCATGCTTCGGAATTTGATGATCCGAAACAGCCGCCCCCCCTGTCCGACCCGATCTTGAGTGTAGAAAATGGGCCGACCGGAGGTCACTAAGATGGATACGGCGACCACAGCAAACAAGGGAGTGAGCAAAAAAAGGGTAAGTAGGGCAATTACGCAATCCATCGCCCGTTTGGCCGCGCGCGCGGGTGAGCCGGTCCCAGATGGGAATAGCCGTACGAATGCCCGCGGATCCGACCGGATGGAGTGTCCATGTGGTGGATGGAGACGAGGTCGTAAGCGGGCCCAAGTCCAATCGGCCGGAATCGACCAAGATCCACTGCACAATTACGTCCGAATTGATAACTTGGGTCACCGGCAGCCGGTTACGGAGTCCCGAACTGCCGGAAACAGCGACTACCAAATGCGTAGCTCGGACGCGGTCGACCAGTTCATTCAATCGGTCGATTGACCCAAGCACTGGAACCGGATTGGTTTGGGAATGAAGCGCGATTTGACGGTTTAGCGGTCGTGGCCCCGAGAATCGGCCGTGCCCCGCGGCAATGAATCCGACTATGTGTGGACCATTCCATGGGCCGTTCGCGAGTCGATCTTTTAGGCGTCGAATGTCGCGGCGGGCTGCGATCAAGACCACACGGGTCTGTGACGTGGCTGCAGCCGAAGGCAAGGCAAGATACCTCAGTATGTCCGCGGGGCTGTTCATGGATCGCCACCGATCCCTCGATCTGAACCTCGAGGTGGTTACAACAGCCGAGCCGTCAATCGGCTCTGGCACGGCGTCTTCGATCCTCGGACTCACCATCCTCGGCAGCCCTCGCACAAATGGGGGTTTCCCTCAAGCTCTTCGATCGACCGAACCGACGTTAAATTTGAGATATTCCGAAAATGCGAGTTAATCTCACGATTCTGGCGGTGCGTTTGAGGGCGACCGCGTGAAAGATTCGATTGCGTCTGACCACCCGGCCTCTTGCGACGGCCAGCACGCCCGGCTGACGGTTATCGTCGTCAATCACGAAAGCTGGCCGGATGTGTTGCGGCTCATTGCTTCACTTGTCGCCGAGCCCGAGTTTTCGTCGGGTCAATGCCGGATCGTGGTCGTCGACAACGCCTCGAGCGGACCGGTTCCCTCCGCGCTCTTGAACCCTCCATCCGGGCTGCGGTTGGTGGTTAGGTCACATAACGACGGTTTCGCGGCGGGCGTGAACAGCGGCTGGCGACTCGCGTCGAGCCGCTGGCTACTCGTAATCAATCCCGACGTGGACGTCGCCGACGGTTTCCTCGGCCAGGTCCTCGCGCGCATTGACTTCCACGAAGCCAATCCCGCCGGTTCGCCCGGAATTATCGGCTTCGGCTTGCACAATGCCGACGGCACGCCTCAGGGGTCCGTCGGAGTTTTTCCAAGCCTCGCCCGGACCATTCGGGAGCAGTTCATACCGCGCTCCCGAAGGAAATACCAGGCCGGTTGGCGAATTCGTTCGGGACCGGTCGATTGGGTTACTGGCGCCTGCATGCTTGTCAACTCAGATCTCATCGCCGCACTCGGTGGAATGGACGAGGATTTCTTCCTCTACTACGAGGAAGTCGCGTTCAGCCGCGCCGCCCGGCGCTTGAAGTGGTCGGTGGAATATGATGCAAGCGTGACCGTCGTGCACCGACATCCCTTGCAAAATCGAGCCATTTCGCCCAAGATGCGCGTCATCACCCGGCACAGCAAGCTGCTCTATTTCTTGAAGCACTTGCCGCGCTGGCAGTTTCTCACCTTGGTTGAGATCGTCAAGCTCGAGGCAGCGAGCCAGGGAGTTTGGTCGCGGCTGTTCTTACGACCGGAAGAGGTGAGAGCGTGGCGAACGATCGGCGAACTGGCGCGTCGGCTGCGGAATGGCGAGTGGCCGCGCGGACGTGAGGTGTTGGCTCTGGCCGACCTCGTTGACAAACCAGCGCCAGCGAATAGAGTCAGGCCTCAGGGTTCGACGCCTCTCTGGCGGAAAAGGAATCGGGCTATTTTCCGCTCGGTTCGGCAAGGAAGCACCGAGGAGCGCGGCGACTGAGCCCGACGCTTCTCGAACCCCGAAAGGACGGATCCGCGTGACCAGGTTCCAGCACGCCACGCGCATGGGGTTGCTGATGGCAGTAGCCGCGGTGCTGCTCGGCTGGGTGCTCCAGCATAAGGAGACCAACTTTGCCGACGGCCTCCGCTACATCCACCGGGCCGAAAAGATACAAGCTGCCAACTGGCGCGATGGCCTGATCAAAGGCATCGATCATCCGCTCCACCCGCTCTTGATCGCCGCCGTCCATCGCGCGCTCGGTGGCGTTGACCCGGCGTCCTGGCAGGTCGCTGCGCTTTTACTTTGTTTCACCAGTGCGGTGCTGCTGGTCATTCCAATCTATTTGCTAACGCTTGAGCTGTTTGGCGAAAAGACCGCGTGGCTTGGCTGTCTGCTGGTGATCGTCAATCCGATCATTGGTTACATCGTGGTCAATATTCTCTCCGAGAGTACGTTTTTGCTGTGGTGGAGCTTTGGTCTGTGGGGATCGGTCCGGTTTCTGCGCGAGGGACGTTTCTTTTGGCTGCCGCTGGCGATTGGGTTTGGCGCGTTGGCTTATCTGACCCGTCCCGAGGGCATGCTGGTACCGGCGGCCCTGGTGGCCACTCTGCTGCTCTTGCCACTTTCGCCGGCGACCCGAATCAACTGGCCGCGATGGTGGCGTGCCATCGCTTTTCTCGCTGGCGGCCTGGTGCTTTTTGTTGGACCATACATCGCGCTCAAGGGGGGCGTCGGCACCAAGCCGGGGATCGCCCGCGTGCTGGGGTTAGCACCACGAGCCGAGCCGCTGGGGCTAGAGCGTGAACGGCCGTTGCCACCCGACCAGACAAACCTGGAGACATATCGAATCGCAACGATCCGAATGCTCAGGGTTTTTCGGGCCGCCGTGACTCCGCCTCTGTTTCCGCTGGCACTGTTCGGGGTCGTCTTGGCGGCGCGCCAGACAGGACGGGCCCGTACCGGTTTACTGTTGGCGATCATCTTGGCAGCGGCGGCCGTCGCGCTTGTGCGTTTGCACGCGATCAGCGGCTACTGCACGGTCCGCCACGGCATCGTTCCCGGCATCATCCTGACACTGGCCGCGGCGTATGGATTGGCGTGGATCATGGACAAGGTCTCGATCCCAGGTCATTGGCTTGGTCTGGCCCACGAGCGACTGCGACCTGGCCCAGCGGTCTGGGCGATTGTGATCGGTGCCGTGGTTTTGTTCCCCAATGTGCGCGCCCAGGGACCGCTATTGCGTCCGTTCTCGGTTTACCGCCAAACCGGTCAGTGGCTCGCACAAAACATGATGCCCGGCGATCAAGTGTTGGACATGACCGATTGGTCCCTGTTCTTCAGCGGGCGCCCAGGCTATATGTTTGCCAACGTATACAATGCGCCCGCTAACCCCAGTATGCGCTGGGTCGTGGTCCGCAAGCCGCACATCGTCGGCCACTGGCACTATAGCGACGTGATCCGCAGGCTCATCGGCGACCGCGAGCCCGTCGCCGTGGTTCCGCCTCGGGCCACGCATAATCAGGTGCAGATCCTCATTTACGATCGTTGTGCACCGCCGTCGCAAATCGCGGCATCGACGAAAACGCACGCGTCCGCAACCATGAGCCGCTGACCGACCACGTCGTCGTCGCCTTAGGACATGACTTGTCCGGATCAGCCGCGAAAAGCAGAGGGTGGTCACGATGGATCGACTGGAGTCCGAGCGACTCTTCCACGACCGGCAGGCACAAGAACGGGCTCTGTGGTTTGGCCACCACCCCGACGACCTCGTGGTTGATGACAACTCCTACCTTGACCACGAGACATGGATTCGGCCTGCTTTCCGGCAATTGGGCAACCTGCAAAACGCTCAAGTGCTGGATTATGGGTGCGGGCACGGCATCGCAAGTGTTGTCCTCGCACGACTGGGAGCCAAGGTTACTGCATTCGACCTCTCTGAAGGTTATGTCCGTGAGGCGCGCAGCGCGCCTCTGTCAACGGAGTGAGCATACGTTGCATTAAGGCCGACGGCGAGCGATTGCCGTTTCCGACGGGATATTTCGATCGGGTCTGGGGGAATGCAATATTACACCATCTGCATCTGCCAATCGCTGGACGCGAGTTGCGGCGAGTCTTGCGACCCGGCGGCATCGCCGTCTTCTGTGAACCCTGGGGTGAGAACCCGCTCTTGACGTTCGCCCGCAATCGCCTCCCCTACCCCGGCAAGGAGCGCACGCCGGACGAAGAGCCGCTCCGACAATGGCAAGTGCGCGAGCTCCGGCACGTCTTCCCCGACCTGGAAATCCAGGGGTATCAGTTCCTTTCCATGGTCCGTCGCGTTGTGTCATCTCCGCTGCTGAACTCGGGCCTCGAACGTTGTGACAGAATCGTGCTTTCCCAGGTGCCCGCACTGAAGCGCTTCTGTCGGTATGTCGTGCTCACCCTACGGCTCGCACCGGCTGCCGCATGAGCTCGCGCGGAAGCCGAGGCCGGCGCCGAGTTCGAATGCCGGCCGACGAGCGGCGATCCCCATGTGCACCTTCTACGCGTTCTGAGCAAAGCGCCTGCTCCAGTCGAAGGTGCGGAGGTTCCTCTCGCCTGCGGTTTTGAAACAGACTTGATTTTGGAAGGCGTCGTGATCGTCGAGCTCAAGTTAATCCATTCAATTGGATTACTTCGCGTCTTCTTTGCGGCTTCGCGGCTCTGCGTGAGATCTTGATTGGATTTTTCCGCACGACCCAGCCTTTGATCTCGGCTAAACTAGCCGGCAATTTCGAGCGGGTGGCAAGTATCGGGGCCGAGAAACTGCCTGGCAGAATTCGTTGGCCCACTCGATTTTGTCATGCTGCTCAAATGTAGTTTATCGCCTCGCCATCCGCGGTATAACCGTAGACGCGGAAGCCATGTTCGACCCTGTGGCCTGGCACGTCATTGTGCGTCGTGGAAGATGATTCCCAGCGTGTGGCGGCTTCCCGTGCGCAAGCGGCTCACACCATGGCGCATGTTGACGCGATAGGTGCCCCGTGCGCCCTGCACCGGCCGATGCCTGACGGGGAATATCACCCCCTGCCCCTGTTCGAGTGAGACGACCTCGGCCCGCGATTGCATCCGTGGGCGTTGCTCGGTAAGCACAAAGTCGCCGCCTGTGAAATCCACGTCGGGTTTGGAAAGGAGGAACGCGACCTGGAGCGGGAAGACGTGTTCGCCATAGAGATCCTGGTGCAAGCAGTTGTAATCGTCGGGTCCGTACTTGAGCAAAAGCGGCGTTGGCTTGTTCTGGCCCGCCTTGTGGCATCGCTCGATGAAAGCCGCGTGCTGGGGTGGGAAGCGAATATCAATGTTCATCGCCTCGTTCCATCGATTGGCGATTTCGGCGAGCGGCGAATAGAGCGCGGTCCTCATCGAGCCGACCAAGGCTGGCAACGGACAAGAAAAATATTGATACTCTCCGCGGCCATAGCCGTGACGCGCCATGACGACTCGGCTACGGAAAATACCCTCTGTATCGTACAAACCGATAAGCGCCTCGCACTGATCGGAAGTTAGGATTGGGCCGATCACTGCAGATCCATGGCTGTCGAGTTCGGCGGTGATTGGCCCCCAGTCCAGCGATGCGATCTGGTCAGCGATACCGTTGGATCTTCGTTCGGACTTATGAGCGGATCTGTTTGTCGACATCTACCGGCCTGTAAGGAGCAATCCGAATTCCGCAGGGAACGACCTCCGCACCTTCATCGAGGTCGGTGGCGATCAAAGCATCCTACTGGCCGAAGGAGAGCAGCGTCCATGTGATCTGGTCCTAACGAAATCGCTTCTGCCGCAATCATTCAGTCCGCCCGGTCCAGCGATCAAAGCGATGGACTGACCACCAGGTGAGCAACCACGCGCAGCCAGCCGCTGCGCAGAGCCAGAAGATTGCGTAGGGAAGGATCTCGCGCGTGTTCGAAAAGAATGGGCTGAACATCGACATGAGCACGACGATCGGCCCGCCGATTGGACTGACTGTTCCCAGCCCTTCGGCGACGGTGCGGTTTGACCTCAATAAAAATGACTCACTCACCGCCGGCACGAAGAAAGCAATCACCACGTAAATCACGACTGTCCAGAGAACGGCCTGGCTGGGGCGGCGACACCGGGTCGCGATCCAGATGCCAAGGCTTACGAACAACGCGCCGTAAACAACTACCTGTCCCAGGATGACTGCCGGCACGGCTCCCCGGTCGATCGGTCGTAACGGGATCGGAGGCGACGGAGCCTGAATCGCCGACGGCAATATCGGCAAAGTCGGTGCATCGGCGGCCAGGATTAGCGATGATAACAACGGTAAAAGCGCGATGAGCGGCACGGCTCGGAATGCTGCCCACCACTTCCCCATTACAATGGCCGAGGCAGACAGGGGCGTCGCCAGCAATACGTCAAGCCCCTCCGGTCCCGAGCCTTTTTCTTCCGACCAGCTACCGGCGGCCCGGATGGTGACCGCAAGGAGCCCGATCGCCACCTCGTAACCCGTTAGGCCTGCCAGGTCCGGCCTGGCGATCTGGCCGCCCCAGAATTCGTGAACGCAGAGTACTGTCATGATACACGTCGCCAGCACGTACAGCGTCCAGAAAATCTGCTCGCCCCATGAGTTCCGACCACGCCGCCACGCCTGCCAGAGCACCGGATTTGTGTCCAGCGATGGTCCAGCTAATCGTTGGAGCCAACCCTCCCACGCACCCCGTAAGCCCTCCCATCGTTGATGCCGTCGGCGTGCGCGGTGCCATGACGACCGCATGACCGGTCTCAAGGTGGCGGCAATCAGCGCGAGCAAAATGGTCGCCGCGCTAAGCGCGAGGCCGACGAAAAGACAAACATCACCCCAGCCCGGCTTTGGTGCGCGGTTCCAGGTACCGGCAAGTACAAAGTAAGGACTTGCACTGGCGATCCAGGACCCTGGCGGCGCGAACCCGGAAGCGATCATCCAGAACAAGCTGCCCCAGAGTACGTAACCGCCCATGAGGGCGACAAATGTCCGGCCAGACCAAAGCGAAAGCCCGAGCGTCGTGGCGACGCCGACCAAGATCGTGCCAAAAACTACCCCCTCCATCATGCCGACGAACTCCGGATCGACGCCGCACCACGGGACCGTGAACAGTGTGATCGGTAACAGACAAAGCCACATCCAGATGGCGGGAACAAGTCGTGCAGCGAAAGTCTCCAGTACGATTCTGCGTACGCTAAGATCGGTGACCAAGAGCGTCGGCATCATCGTCCGGATTCGCTCGCGGCTAAAGCCGTCAGCCGCCGCGATGGGGGCAATCAATAGTGCAGCGATGAAGTGCAATCCAACCAAGCCGGTAGTGATCGTGGCGGAAAGGAAGTCTTTCACGCGCGAAGGGGAATCGCCTCGCCGGACATTCGCCGCAAATGCCCAGTGGTAAGTCGCGAGCAGCGCCAAGAGCGCGAAGCCAAACGCCATCCGCAGGGCGTAGCCGCTCTTTCGCCGCGCAACGAGCCTGGATTCGAATCGCAAGATCGGGCCTAGCTCGATCGGCATTGCCTTCCTCGCGATGGGCTCACTCCGACCTTGAGGCGGTCCGAATTGGCTTTTTCGAGTTTACAGTCCTCACAACGCGAAAACCGAGGAACTCTCGAATGTCGCCCGACGGCTGCCAGTCGCGTAATGACGATCCGGCTCGTTCGGGAGCGAAGCTGAATGTCCCGCCGCGGACGATGCGCCAGGTTTCGTGGGCTCGATCGCTGGCATCGATGGTCTCGGTCGCAAGCTTGTCATCGGCGGGACGTTGCTCGTTGCCGTCGGGGTAAGCTGGCAGCTTCGTCTCGAAGTACCGAAAATGGCCGATCGGTCCGTCGTGGCACCACTCGCAGGCGTTGCCCAGCATGTCGAAGAGCCCGAGCTCGTTGGGCAAGAGCAAACCGGGCTGCATCGCTCGATTTCGCGAGTTAAGCCACGTCCACGCATAACGAGGGAGGAGCTCTGTTGATTCGCCGTACGGCCGCGATGTCAGCGTGCCTGCCCGGCAGAGATACTCCCACTCGGCCTCTGTAGGCAGGCGATACCCCTCGCGATCGACGGCGTCGGCGGCAAGAACCATTCCGGGCTCGACTTTCTCCGGGTAGCACCACTGGCTCTTATCGATATTGGCAAGAGCGCTCAACCAGTTGCAATAACCGGCGGCCCCAAACCAAGGAATATGGATCGCGGCACAGGTCGGCTCATTGCCATAGCGCGGACTATTGCGGTGACTGGAGTTGAACGCCTGAAACTGTTCGACTGTCACTTCCTTGGTTGCCACCCAGAGCGACCGCTCGATTCGGCGGTAATGCTGCGTCGGAACACCGTGCTCTTCCTTGCCAATCTCACGCGACGGCGCTCCCATCCAGAATCTCAGAGGTGATTGTACGATCGCAAATGTGTGTTTGTTGGGACCGAGCGTCCACTCAAGATTGGCTGGCGCATCGACGCGAGCTCGCAGGAGGTCTGCGCACTCTGCGACCATCTCCAAGTTGCCCCAGCGCCGCATCAATAACTCGGCGGCGGAATGGACGCCCGGGTGGGGGTCGCTCAAGAAAAGTTCGCGCTCGGGACAGGACGGCAGCTTTCACGGACGTTCCAGTGAAAGGCTCGCGTGACTCTGCACAGGCGAGCAAGAGCGCCTGACGCTCGATCGGATCGATCCTCGGCAATGAGAGCCGGTCGGTAAGGAGATGCGGGTTGAGCGAGCCGGACGCTAGACGTTCGATCAACAATGAGCGGACGCGCGGATCGTCGTGGTGTCGTAAGAGCGGCCATAACACCGCGGGATCTCCCAGAGCTGAGAGCGCAATTGCGGCGGCCGCCTGGCGCGAGGCGAGAACCTCTTTACTTTGCTCGTCGTCCGGTGCTCCGATGTGCATGCCGAGCGGTCCTTGCAGCGTCGCAAGCAGCGCATCGGAGCGCCCTGGCTCACAAGCTCGCGCAACAGGATGCGGAACGCCCCCTGGCTGGATTCGAGAGCCACTCGCGCGAGGGTGGCGGGTTGCTTTTCATGTTCCAATAGTTCGGCCAGGGTCTCCGCCGCGGCCAACTGCGAGATCGGGTCGCGATTGCGGTCACGACAGATGTCGCTCAAGGGTTCCGCCAAAAGCTGTTTGGCTGGGCCAAGCAGGGTCAGCCATTGCGGCAAGGCGCGGCGGTGCTCAAAGAGGAGAGCCTCCGCCAATGCCGATGCGACTGAACGCCAGCCTGAAACTAGGGCGGGGTCGATCGCCACCAGTGCGCAGGCCGTGCGGAGCCGAGCGGCGGGCTCGGCGGCTTCGTCGTGAAGTATCTTGTCAAACTCTTCCTTCTTTGCATCCCGAGGGTGAGCGGCCAGGGCGGCTCCGATCATCGCCAGCTCGTCGGGCTCAGCAGTCAAGAGCCGCTCGAACAGGAAAAACGCCCGCTCCGACGTCGGCCGGTCGCGAAACAGCAAGACCTTGGCTACTTCACGGTTATGCAGAAGAGTCGACGGGTCTTTCTCGATCTGCTCGAGCAAAGGCCGCAATGTCGTCGCGTGAGAGTCAATTTCCGGAAGATAATTAGGCAGCCGCTGGTATTCTGCGTTTAAGGCACCCTCGAGAGACTTTTCGGCTCGTTCGCGATCGCGGACACGATAAAACGCATAGGCCAAACTGCCAACGATGACCAGAGCCGCGGCCCATCGGCCAAAATGGTGTCGAGTCGCGGCTCGCATCATTCGGCGCTCGTCGGCCGTCCAGTCCCGGTGCCTGGCAAACACGAGGATTCTGGTCCATTCGATCAATGAAGGGAGCCGGCGCGACGGGGCGCTCGCTCCAGTGTGATGTGATCGTCGCCAGCTCGAGCGCAGCGGAACCCGGTTCGTCATTGCTGTGCCTGGAACTAAGCCAGCGACGCAGAGCGGGCACCAAGTAGTCGTGAGTGAGCTGATAATAGGTCGAGGACATGGTCGTCGAGCAGCTCCCATCTGCGATGTCGGACGGGACAGCTGACGGATCGACAAGTGCTACCATGCGTAATTCGTTGTCGAGAATCTTGATCAATTCGGCGAATTCGGCCGGGCGATCGATGTAGCCGGCAGCGGCCTGCAGCAGGTGCGCTGGTCGATGGTAACACGTCGAGCTCGAGGATCGATCGGGCAACAGAGCCTTCAGGACGGCCTGCGCGGCATCCCTGTGGATGCGATAGGCCGGAGGCGCCGTCGGCGCGGAGAAAGACTCTTCGAGAAAAGCGACCTCGATTCCCTCGATTCCGCCCATTTGCGCAACGTCGCCATGGTCCATGGACGGTCGCGCAGCGCGAGCGCGAACAGGCTCAGTCGGGCGGGGATGACACGGCCATCTGAGCCCGCGAGCTCGCCCACGGCTTTATCGAGAAACCGGCGTTGCTCGGTTGTAGGGCCGCCAGTGCCGGGTCCATCGGTGAGCCGCCCGAGAGCACGGCCCAGTTCGGCAAGTGCGCGCTTCGCGTGTCCCAGGTCAAACAGCTCGGCTCGGGCCGAGTTCACTCCCTCGACCAGCGCGACATCGATTGCCCTAGAGAATCGCGTGATGGCCATCCAGAACTCATCCCGCACCAGCAAGACAGCCTGCAATCCCCGACCGTCGCATTGGCGCAAGGCGCGGATGAGCTCTCCGTCGGGAAGGTCGGAATGCCTTTGCAGCCAGTGCTCGAACTGGTCGATGACGAGCAACACCTTTGATCCGCGTCGGGTCGCCATGCGATCGCGAACGATGGCCGCCGCCTGGTCGAGCGAGCAGTCAGCAGGCAAAGAGGTGACTTCGCGGCGCAATGCAGCGAACAGTGCCTCCTCGGTGCCTTCTGAGGAGGCTTCAATATACACAGACCGGACGTGCGATCCGAGATGGGGAAGCAGCCCGGACTTGATGAGAGACGACTTACCGCTGCCTGACGGTCCGTAGAGCAATCCGACGTTGAATGTCCTGTCCGGATCAAACTCTTCGATCTTGCGCTTCCACGCCCGAATCGAATCCGGGAAACCGTCGCGGTCGCGGGGGCCGGGAACCAGCGTAAGGAAATAGTCAGCGTCGTCGCAATCAAAGGCGCGCAGCCCTTTGCGAGCAATCCGCGCTGCCAAATCGGCCCTCGACGGTCCCTTGGTCGATCGCGCCGTCGTGCCACTTGATTCGGTCGATGGCTCCGCGGCCAGCCATCTCTTCAAGTCATTGGCGAGCTCGCCCGCTGTGTCATAACGATCGGCCATTGCCTTCGAAAGACACTTCAATGCAATACGCTCGAGTTCGCGGGATATGCTGTCGCTGATTTGGCGAGGGGGCTTGGGATCGCGGTGGAGGATCTCGTCGAAGAGTTCCGTGCGGTTGCGTCCGGAAAACGGTGGCCGGCCCAAAAGTCCCAGATAAAGCACCACGCCTAATGCCCAGACATCGGTTCGACGGTCGAGCCGGTGCGTCTCGCCGAGAACCTGTTCGGGAGCCATGTAGATCGGGGTCCCGGCGATCTCCCGCGCCCCCAGGCTGTGCGGATTCTCGCTCTGCGCCAGGCCGAAGTCGGCGATGTGCGGCCTACCTTGCTGATCGATCAGTATGTTCGAGGGTTTAATATCGCGGTGCACGAGACCTGCTTTGTGAGCGTGGTGCACCGCCTCGGCGACCGGAACCATGAGCTCCACGAGTTGCCTCGGCGAGAGTCGATCCGCCCTGAGAACGTTGGCGAGGTTCCGCCCCTCGACATACTCGAACACGACGAAGACATCGTTCTCGCCGTGGCGTCCCACGTCGTACACCGCCACGATCGCCGGATGGACCAGCCCTGCAGCGATTCGGGCCTCATCGAGAAATGCCTGAACTTGCTCGGGTGAATTCAGCAGTCCTGGACGCGGAACCTTGATCGCGACAAGTCGGCCAAGTTCGCCGTCGCGAGCCAGATAGACAGTGCCAAAACCGCCCCTGCCCAGCAGACTGACAACCGTATATCTCCCGAAGTTTTCAGGAATAGGTTGAACCGACAATGCCGACTTGGATACGGGAGGATTGCCGACCGTCACGGTTTGCTCACCGGAGGCGGCCAGGGGGAAATACTCGAGCTCGGTGAGGCCCGACGCGAGCGCCGAATTTGACCGGCCCCCGATCGATGCGAGGGATGATGTACCCGGATCTCTCGCGAAGACCAGTTCGGCGGCTTCGGTCCATTCCGGGTATCTCGCTTGATATTCTTCCAGCACGGCAGTTTCACCGAGTTGCAGACGCAACTCGATTTCGATGGCGAGAAGCTCGCAAAACAGCCCATGACGCTCCGACGGCTCGACGGCGTGCAGGTATGCGTCTAACCGCCGCGCGCTGCCCGCTCTCCAATCGGCCTCGAACTGTTCACAGACAGCTACGAAGCGCTGGAGACCGTTGACCTCGTGCGAATCGCTGGTATTCGAACGGGCGTCGTTCATGGCTCAATCTGCATTGGCCTGGCCAGAGTAAACACAACTGATCCTAACACACGGCGATGAGTGCGACAAATGGTCCACGAGCGAAACCCGCAGTTCTCGTGTTGCGGGAACAGGACTTGTGCCCGTTCCTCGGTCGCTTTACGATCAGTTTTTCTTTACAGAAGTCGACGCAAAGGAATGGCTGCGCGCGACGAAGATCCGCGTCATCGGCCGCGCAATTCTTATGTTTTTCCCCACGATATTGGGGCTCGCGGAGAATCCGCACTCATGAAGTACGACGTCATCATCACCAATGGCACGCTTGTCGGAGAAGACGGGGAGACCAAAGCGGATGTGGCGATCCACGGCGAAACGATTGCGGCGGTCGGCCCTGGTTTGGCGAGCGCGGCAAATGCCGGCGCCGAGATCATTGATGCGACGGGTCGCCTGATTATTCCGGGCGGCGTCGATGTGCACGTTCATCTCGAGCTTCCTTTCTGCGGCACGGTGTCGAGCGACGACTGGAATACTGGCACGCGCGCAGCGGCTCGTGGCGGTGTGACTACGGTGATCGACTTCGCCATTCCTTACGGTCAGGAAACCCTGATCGACGCTTTTAACAACTGGATGGCGCGGGCCAAATCCAAGGCGTGTGTCGACTATTGTTTCCACATCGCCATCACCAACTGGGATCGCCATGGCTCGGAAATCGAGAAACTGGTGAGGATGGGTTGTCCGACCTTCAAGGAGTTCATGATCTATGCTTCCGAAGGGTGGCAGGCCGACGATCGGACAATCTATAACACACTGGAGCGGTGCCGCGAGCTCGGGGCAATGCTCCTGGTGCATGCCGAGTCGAGCCGAGTGCTCGACGAGTTGATCGCTCGATACCACACGCCCGAATTGATGCGCCAGTATGGAGCCAGGCTGCACCCCCTGACTCGGCCCAATTTTATCGAGGCAGAGGCGATACAGCGCGCCATTACGTGGGCCGAGGCCACTGGCGGCCGTCTTTACATCGTCCACATGTCGACCGCACAAGGAGCCGATCTCATCAAGGCTGCACAAGCGCGCGGCGTTGATGTTTACGCCGAGACGTGCGCCAGTATCTCGTACTCGATGACTCCATGTTCGACCGGCCCGACGGACATCTGTTTGCGTGTTGTCCGCAGATCAAGAAAAGGAGCGACCAGGAACGGCTCTGGAAAGGACTGAATCAGGGTGAAGTGTCGGTGATTTCGACTGACACATGCACGTTTAGCAGAGCCCAGAAGGCTCGCTGGGAGGGCGATTGGACCAAGATCCCGATGGGGTTGCCCGGGATTGAAACTTTGATACCGATCGTCTACACGCACGGAGTGCTGGCAGGCCGGCTCACGCCGATGGAGTTTGTAGCCAAATGTTGCACCAACCCAGCCAGATTGATGGGTCTTTATCCCAAGAAAGGGGTAATCGCCGTGGGGAGCGACGCCGACCTCGCGATTATCGACCCCAAAACGCGTATCGAAGTGGATTGCGCCAAGATGGAAACGAACGCCGATTGGAGCCCCTACCAGGGTTGGTCGCTGGCGGGTTTTGCCGAGACCACATTTTCCCGCGGCCGCAAGATCGTCGCCGATTACAAGTTTGTTGGCGAAAGCGGCTGGGGCCGGTGGCTGCCGCGCGAGCGGGCAGGATCGCTCGTGGTAGAGCGACGAGCGAGCGCCCTTTCCGTATGAACAGTTGGACGAGGACGTCGCCAAACTCGGTCAGGCTTTCGAGCTGGACGTCGGTTGGGATAGCCCCATTGTGAGGACTGACTCATGTTTCGGGCCGGTGAAAGGCAATCGCTCGATGTCTTGCAAACGCGGTTCGCAGACGTTCCGCCGCCTCTGGCCGTTGACGAAGCACGGATTGAGGCCGCGCGCTGCCTGTTTTGCTATGACGCGCCGTGCACCCGGGCCTGTCCCACACACATTGACGTCCCTCGGTTCATCCGCCAGATCATGCATCGCGACGAGCTCGGCGCAGCCAGAACGATTCTCGAGGCGAATATCATGGGAGGGAGCTGCGCCGCGCCTGCCCGACCGAAGTTCTTTGCGAGGGGGCCTGCGTCGATCGCGCGCTTGCGAAGGCACCAGTGCAGATAGGCCGCCTGCAACGATTCGCCTGCGACATCGCATCGACTCGAAAGATTCGATTCTTCGAGCCGGGCGTGGCCACGGGCAGACGAGTTGCCGTGATCGGGTCGGGCCCAGCCGGGCTTGCCTGTGCCCACGAACTACGGCGCCTGGGGCACGACGTGATCGTACATGAAGTGCGCGAGTCTGCCGGGCGGCCTCGACACGTTGGGCATCGCCGCCTACAAGATCTCGACCGAATTCGCTCTTTCTGAAATTGAGATGATTCGCCAGATCGGCATCGTGATCGAGCTTAATCACCGGGTGACGGGCGCCGAGGTTCGCGAGCTGCTCCAGTCGTACGACGCGGTATTTCTGGGCATCGGCCTGGGACGAACGCTGCCGCTGGGCGTCGCCGGTGAAGAACTCGAAGGCGTTTGGGAGGCACTCGATTTCATTTTTCAGACCCATACCACACCCCTCAACGAGTGCCTGGTTGGCCGTGATGTGCTCGTGGTTGGCGCGGGGAACACGGCCATCGACGTCGCCACGGCCGCAAAGCGGCTCGGAGCCAGCACCGTGACGATCGCCTATCGGCGGTCGGAGGCATCGATACCTGCCTTCGCTTATGAATACGCCTTGGCGCGGTCCGACGGAGTCAGGTTCGAATGGTTTTGTCAACCTGTTCAAATCCTGGGCGACGCGGGCGGGGTTACTGGTGTCGAATTCGTGCGCACCGAGCTCACAGAGCCAATTTCGCGGTCGGGACGCGTGAATGTGGTTCCAGGCTCAAACTTTGTCATTGCCGCCGACATGGTGGTGAAGGCCCTCGGCCAGGAGCCACTTCACGACCTCGTCGCTGCCTTGCCCGATTTGAAGACTGCCAATGGCCAGATCGTGGTGGATCGATCCACCGGGGCCACGACCATCGCCCGACTCTTCGCCGGCGGCGACTGTTTGCGTAATGGCGGCGAGGTCGTCGATGCGGTTCAGGATGGCAAAACAGCCGCGCGGGCAATCCACGCCGCGCTTTTGGCGGCATGATTTAACTACGGCGGAGGAGCCCTGATGCCCGACCTGTCGATCGAATTCTGTGGGGTCAAGGCGCCTAACCCGTTCTGGCTCGCGTCCGGTCCGCCGACCAACTCCGAATACCAGGTTTGTCGCGCGTTCGACGCCGGCTGGGGAGGAGCAGTCTGGAAGACCCTCGCCGACCAGCCAATCGTCAACGTATCGTCGCGCTATGGCGCAATCGATTACGACGGCAGCAAGGTGATGGGGCTTAATAATATTGAATTGATTACCGATCGTTCGCTGGACGTCAACCTCGAGGAAATTGCGCGGGTCAAGAAGGCGTATCCCGATCGGGCCCTTTTTGTGTCACTCATGGTCGAGTCGAAACGAGACGCATGGCATGACATCACCAAGAGGACTCAGGACACCGGTGCCGACGGCATCGAACTCAATTTCGGTTGCCCGCATGGAATGAGCGAGCGCGGCATGGGCTCGGCGGTCGGCCAGGTGCCTGATTACGCGTGCATGATCACCGAATGGGTCAAGGAGGTCGCAACGCTCCCCGTCATGGTCAAGCTGACTCCCAACGTCAGCGAGGTCACGGCAATCGGGCGCGCGGCTGTCAAAGGGGGGGCCGATGCACTTTCGCTCATCAATACGATCAACTCGATCATGGGTGTGGACCTCGACACGCTTGCCCCCAAACCATCGGTCCGCGGCTTCGGCAGCCATGGCGGCTATTGCGGGCCCGCCGTCAAGCCGATCGCGCTCAATATGGTGGCCGCCGTCGCTGCAGATCCAGAGATCAAGGTCCCGATCAGCGGAATCGGCGGCATTCAGGCCTGGCAGGATTCGGTCGAGTTCCTACTCTTGGGCGCAGGTTCGATGCAAGTTTGCACGGCCGTCATGCACTACGGGTTCCGGATCGTCGAGCATTTGCAGAGCGGCCTGGAAGGCTGGATGCGTGAAAAGGGCTTCCGGTCCATCAACGAGTTTGTGGGATTGTCCGCATCGAGGATCAAGTCGTGGGGCGATCTCGATTTGAACTACAAGATCGTCGCCCGGATCGACCAGGATAAGTGCATTCACTGCGGACTCTGCTATATCGCCTGCGAGGACGGCTGCCACCAATCCATTCGCGTAAAACGTGTAAGTCCTGCGGATTACCTGGCGTCGCGTGGCTCGCAAAACGGAGTCTTCCGTTCTGGCGGTCAGATCATCGTCCCGGGAGCGGGCGGGGATGCGATTAACGTATTCTCAATCAAGGAAGACACGTGCGTCGGTTGTAATATGTGTAGTTTGGTCTGCCCGGTCGAGGGCTGCATCTCGATGGAGGAAATCGACACGGGGCAGCTACCGTTGAGCTGGAATGAATACCAGGCCAAATTGGCACGGGGCGAGGTTGCAACGATAGAGCCGCCGCGGCACATTTGAGGAAATTGCGAATTGAGCACGTGTCCGACGGTCCGTAGCGCCGACGTCGATGCACGACCTTGGATTCGCAATCGCCCTTTACTTTGAGCCGCAACTCGGTACAATGCGATACGGTTGGAAACCGAAACGAGTCCGCGAATCGATCCCTTCGGAATCTGTTCTCGCCTATCTCTCTCGTCTTCCCGCCTGCTGGACCGTCATGTCGGTCCCTTTCACATCCGACCCGGAAAGCAAACGAAGGGTCGTCGCACACTCGTTCAGGAGTTTTCACAGTGGGCAAGAAGCTATACGTCGGCAACCTCAGCTACAACGTCAGCAGTTCCGACCTCGAGCAGTTGTTTTCTCAGTTCGGCAGCGTTCAGAGCGCTCAGGTCATCACCGATCGCGACACCGGCCGTGGCAAGGGCTTTGGTTTTGTCGAGATGGGCAGCGAGGCCGAAGCCAATGCGGCCATCAACGGTCTCAACGAGCAAGAGCACGACGGCCGTCGCCTCACCGTCAATGAAGCCAAGCCGCGCGAGGCCCGCACCACCGGCATTTCCGGTGGCGGCAGCGGTCGCGGCCCCAGCTCGTACGGTGGCCGCCGCTACTAAGAAGACGCCGGTTGATCAATCAAATGGACGCCGAGGCCAATTGGCACGGCCTTGGCGTTTCTCATTTGCATTGTCGCATCGTCAGCTCTTTTCGCTCGATCTCGGCCAGCCGTTCAAACTCGGCTTCGTCGATGATCGGGATGCCCAAGTTGCTTGGCCTTCTCGAGCTTGCTCCCGGGCTCTTCGCCCGCCAGAACATAGCTCGTCATCTTCGAGACCGAGCCCGAGACCTTTCCGCCGCGCTCCTTGATCAGCGCTTCGGCCTCGGCCCGAGATCGCTTGGGCAGCGTGCCGGTCAAGACGAACGTCTTGCCGGCGAACGGCGAGCTTTCCCGCCCTTGGCCTCTGACCGGCTGCAAGGGGCTCGGGGCTCACGCCCACGGCCGCCAGGTCGTCGAGCAGCGCCTGGTTCTCGGGGTCCTGGAAATAATCGTGAATGCTGGCCGCGACGATCGGGCCGACCTCCGGGTAGCGCCTCGAGCTCGGCCAGCGACATCGACCGCAAGCTGGTCGAGCGTCTTGACGCGCCCCGCGATGATCTCGGCCATCCGGGTGCCGACGTGGTGGATCGTCAATCCCGTGATCAGCCGGTCGAGCGTTCGGTGCTTGCTGGCTTCGAGCGCCTGCACCAGGTTGTCGGCCGATTTCTTGCCCATCCGCTCCAGTCCCGCCAGGGTCTGCGCGTCCAGCCGGTACAGGTCGGCGAGGCTGCGGCACCAGCTTCTTTTCGACAAGCTGGTCGATCAGCTTCTCGCCCAGGCCGTCGATATCCATCGCGTCGCGATGGGCGTACCAGCGCAGCCACTCCTTGAGCTGGTCGGGGCAGCGCGACGGCGGGATTGGTGCAGTAATAGTCGACCTCGTCGCCCGACCGCTCGACCGGCGCACCGCAACTGGGGCAGGTCTTGGGGAAATGGAACCGCGTCTCGGTCCCCTTGCGTGCGTCGGTCTCGACCCGGACGACCTGCGGGATGATCTCGCCGGCCTTCTGGATGACGACGGCGTCGCCGACCATGATGTCCTTGCGTTCGAGCTCGTCGGCGTTGTGCAGGCTGGCGCGCTTGACGGTCGTGCCGGCAAGCTGCACGGGCTCGAGCTCGGCAACCGGCGTAATCTTGCCCGTCTTGCCGACCTGAACGTGGATTCCCAGCAACCGCGTGATCGCCTGCTCGGCCTCGTACTTGAAGGCGATCGTCCACCGCGGGCTCTTGCTCCGCGAGCCGAGCCGCTCGCGCTGATTGAGGTCGTCGACCTTGACCACCAGGCCGTCGGTCTGGAAATCGAGCGTGTTGCGCTCTTGATTCCAGCGCTCGGCGTGCTCGATCACTTGCTCGATCGAGTCGTAGCAGCGTCGTGTGCGGGCTGACCGGGATGCCCCATTTCTTCATCAGCTGCGTGATCGCGAGATACGACGTTTCGCGCATCCCCTCGACTCACCCAGACCGTGCGAGATGAACCGCAGCCGGCGCTGGGCGACGATTCGGGAATCGAGCATCTTGAGCGAGCCGGCCGTCGAGTTGCGAGGATTGGCAAATGGGGCATCGCCCGCGGCCCGCCGCAGCTCGTTGAGCCGGACCAGCTCGGAGTTGGTCATGTAGACCTCGCCGCGAACCTCGAGCAAGTCGGGCGGACTGCCGTGCAGCACGAGCGGGATCTCGCGGACGGTCTTCAAATTGGCCGTGATGTCGTCGCCGCGCTCGCCGTCGCCCCGCGTCGAGCCCTGCACGAGCTTGCCGTGCTCGTAGCGGAGCGAGACCGCGACGCCGTCGACCTTGAGCTCGACGACATAGCGCACCGGCTCGTCGCGGTTGAGCCCCTTGCGCACGCGCACGTCCCACTCGCGCAGCTCGTCGTAGGAATAGGTGTTGTCGATCGACAGCATCGGGACCGCGTGCCGGACGGTCGCGAAGCCTTCGAGCGGCTGGCCGCCGACGCGCTGGGTCGGGCTGTCGGGCGTCGCGAGCTCGGGATGCTCGGCCTCGAGCTCGGTCAGCCGGCTCATCATCCGGTCGTATTCGCGGTCGCTGATCTCCGGCTTGGCTTCGACGTAGTAAAGATAATTGTGCCGGTTCAGCTCCGAGCGGAGCTGGGCGACTTCGTGCTCGATGTCCTTGGTGGCCATGGCCAGCCTCACGCGGGCGGTTTCGGTTTCGACCTGGGCGTAAACCAGGGGTCGGTGACCATCGCCAGCACGCCTGTCACGAGCATGATCGCGAATTCGACGGCCAGCACCCACGGGGCGTTGCGGTCGAGCCACGCGGCCGCCATCGCCAGCGAGCCCGCGCCTGGCGGCGGCTTCGCCGGGTCCGGCCTCGAGCACCGCGGGGCTGATCAGATAGGCCAGCACCGTCAGACAAAGACGACGCTGGTCGCCATCAGCACGACGAAAAACGGATTGGCGAAGACCTCGCGTTTCCGGGGGCTTGCGGTCATCTCACGATCCGCCCAGGACCCATTCGCTGCCGGCGAGCTCGTATTCGACCAGCTCCTCCGGGCGAAACCAAAGCGCGATCTCGCGCTGGGCCGACTCGGGGCTGTCGCTGCCGTGCACCAGGTTGTTCTGCTTGCTGATCGAGAAGTCGCCGCGGACCGTTCCGGGAGCGGCGGCGACGCCATTGGTCGCCCCCAGCATGCCCCGCACCACCGCGATCGCCTCGTTCCCCTCGAGCACGCCCACGACCACCGGCGAGCTGGTGATGAACTCGATCAGCCCCTCGAAAAATGGCTTGCCGTGGTGCTCGGCATAGTGTTTCTCGGCGATTGCCCGCTCGACGCGGATCAGCTTGAGGGCCGCGATCCGCAAGCCCTTGGCCTCGAATCGCTCGAGGATCGAGCCGACCAGCCGGCGCTGAACACAGTCAGGTTTAAAGATGATCAGGGTTCGTTGCATGGAACTCAAAGTCGTTTCCAGATTTGGGATGAGGAAAAAACGACTTTAGTCTAGTGCCCATGCATCACGCTTGCAACCTCAAGCCTTACCGCTGCCGCCCGGGGGCTCGATGATCCGCCAGCGAAGCTCCAGGAAACTGTGCGGCTCAAGCCGCCAGACGCGCACATTCGGACGATCCCCCAAGAGCGAGACGATGATCCGAGGCACCGGCGCCGTAATAGTTTTCCGCCAGGTCAGTCTGGCTGGGAACCGCCTCCCAACGAGGATGCGAATGGTAAATCGCCAGGATCTCCTCACCGCGCCGCCGGAAATCGATGCTGGGCACGATCAAATCATGTGGATCGGCGTTGTAACGGGTTTCGCTCTTAGTCTCGTTGCGCAGCGGGTAGATCGACGAGACGAGCGGAGGCGCAACTCCGCCCAGAATGCCGCAGCACTCCAGGGGTGCCTCGCGCACGCAATGCGCGACCATCGCGTCGCAAATATCGCGCGGAATCTCCAGTGCTTCTGGCTCGGCGTGATCGGCCGTCATGGCATGCTCTGTGCCTCTTAGCCGGTCCGGTACCGGCCCCGTCTTCACCGCGACTATTCCGGGAAAAGCGGCGTGGAGAGATAGCGTTCGCCCAGGTCAGGCAGAATCGACGACGATCAGCTTGCCGGCGTTTTCCGTCTTCGGTTGCGACCTGGATGGCCGCGAAGGCGGCCGCGCCGCACGAGATGCCGCAGAGCATCCCCTCCTCGCGAGCCAGCCGGCGGGATGTCTCGAACGCATCCTCGTCGCGGACCGTGATCACGTCGTCGATGATCGAGACGTTGAGCACGTCGGGGATGAATCCCGCACCGATGCCCTGAATCTTGTGCGGGCCGGGCCGGAGCGGCTCCTTTCGCCGCAACTGGCTGATCACCGGCGAGTTGACCGGCTCGACCGCGACGATCTGAACCGACGGCTTGCGGCTCTTCAACACCTCGCCGCAGCCCGGTGATCGTTCCGCCTGTGCCGACGCCGCTCACCAAGATGTCGATCTTGCCGTCGGTGTCGCGCCAGATTTCCTCGGCCGTCGTGCGGCGATGGATCTCGGGATTGGCGGGGTTCTTGAACTGCTGGGGCATGTACGCGTTCGGGCGTGTTCTTGACCAGCTCCTCGGCCTTGCGGACCGCACCCGGCATCCCCTCGGCGGCCGGCGTCAGCACGATCTCGGCCCCAAAGCCTTGAGCAGCCGCCGGCGCTCCAGGCTCATGCTCTCGGGCATCGTCACGATCAGCCGGTAGCCGCGCGCGGCACAGGTAAACGCCAGCGCGATCCCCGTGTTGCCGCTGGTCGGCTCGATGATCACGGTGTCCTTCGTGATCTTTCCCTGCTCTTCGGCCGCGTTGATCATCGCCACGCCGATCCGATCCTTGACCGACCAGAGCGGATTGAAATTCTCCAGCTTCGCGACCACCTCGGCCTGACACCCGCTCGTGACGCGCCGCAGGCGGATCAGCGGCGTATTGCCGATCGTTTGCGTGATGTCATCGTAAATCCGCCCACGAACGAAAGCCGATTCGGTCGTCGCCACGACTCGCCCCTTCCGCAATCCTGATCCCGGATCACGTGCCGAAGCCCGGCCCGGCTCGCCCGCATCTGTCTCGACGTCGACGGCCACCGGGAATCGACAACCCATTCCAAGTGCGAGCAGGATCGAGCCGAATCACGGTCCACGAGACGTTGCGACGCGGTCAGATTCCCGATCATGGTAGTCGACAAGAATCGGCAGCGACAACCCTGATCCGTGCACTGTCGAGCCTCGATCCGCTCTACCGCAACGCCAACGGACGCAAGGCAAAGCCCGCGGCGGCTCCCTTGATCTTGTTGACCGCGGCGACGTAGCAAAACGTGTAGGCCCTGGCCTGGCTCAGCCCTTCCAGGTAGTGAAACTCGCCCAGATGAACGCCCTGGTCGACGAGCAGATAGCGATGCACGGGGATGCCGGTCCCCGGCGAGCCGGTGGGCGGGTTGACCTCGTAGCCGCTCGTGTCGGAGCCGACCATGATCGCCCCTTGCTCGGCGACGAGCCACTTCGTCGCCTCGAGGTCGGGCCCGGCCGAGTCGTGCTCGGCGATCTTGGCATGGTCGGCGCCGTCCTCGCCCCAGAAGCGGCCGGTGCCGGTGCGCACCAGCACGACGTCGCCGGGCGCAAGGCTCACCCCCTCCCAGGCCAGCGTGTCCTGCAGGTCCTGGGTCGAGATCAAGGTGTGGCCCGGCAGGGCGTCGACCTTCTTGTAGGCGGCCACGTCGATGAGCACGCCGCGGGCGACGATCGGCGGAATCGTGGATGCGTCGCACTTGCGCGGGCCCCAGTCGCCCCCCCAGTCTTCCTCCTTGAAGCCGTTGTACCAGTGAAAGTCCGGCCCGGCCGTGATGTGAGCCAGCCCGTCGATCTGGGTCGCCACGTTGTCGGAGATGAATAACGCCGCCGAATGCCAGTAAACGTGATCGGGGTTCTTCTCGCGCGGGCGGTGCGTCCGGATCCTTCATCCGGTGCACGCCGTCCGGGCTGCGGAACGTGATGATCTCGCCGGGGCTATGGCCGGGCCATTTGAAGCTGCGGCGGCTATAGGTCAGCCCGAGATCGAAGACCTCGCCGCGAGTCGCCAGCGCCAGCGCGGCCGCCCGCGACTGGTTCGGACAGCGCGTTCAGCGATCCGACTTCGTCGTCCTTGCCCCAGATCCAGCCCCAGCCCTTCCCCTTCTCCCAGCCACGGATTGTGTCAGTTTGTGCATGCGCTGCTCTGGACTCGCGCGGACTCGCCGCTCGCCGCGTTGCTCGCCGGCGCGGCCGTGGCTTTGCCCCGCTCGCCCCACGCGGCCGCCAACCCGCCTCCCACCATGATTCCGACCCCCAGAATCGCCAGTGTCCGCACACGAATGCCGCACGTTCATGTCGTTGTACCCCGCGATGAATGCTTGTCACGGCTGATCGAACGATCACCGGCCAGCCTGACCGCGAGGGCATTCTAGGCGTCGGCAATGACGGCGCCGCAATCGGCTGGAGAACGACCGAGCGAATCACCGCGCTTGCTGTCACCGATCCCGAAGTCGTACAATGGATTGGAATGAATCCGCGATCGCCGTCTCGCCTCAGAGGAGCAGGAGTGCTTTCCATGCCGCATGATCCATCCGGGACCGTCTTCGACGCCCTCGACCCCGGAAGTCGGCTCGAGCTCCCGCCCGAGACGCAGGACGCAGCCGATGCAGCACGGACATCGACCGGCCGTGTCGGAACAGATCCCGGCCACTCTGGTGCCGGAGAAGGGCTGGCATTTTCTCCATCTGTTCTACCGGGTCGACCGGGCGCGGCTGGCCGTGCTGTCGCCCGAGGACCGTCAGCGCGGCCTCGAAGACTTCCGCCGCGTGCTCGGCGCGAAGCCGCCGGGTGCTCCCGAGCAGATCCAGTGCTTCGCCGTCCCCGGACACAAGGCCGACTTCGGAATCGTCATGGCCGGGCCGGACCTTCGGGCGATTCACGACGTCCAGATGGCCGTCCAGGCGTCCAGCCTGGGGCCGGTGCTCGAGCCGACCTATTCGTTCTATTCGATCACCGAGATTTCCGAGTACGTGCCCGACGCCGACGAATACGCACGCATCCTTCGCGAACGCGAGGGCCTTGATCCCGACAGCAGCATGTTCAAGGCCAAGGTCGCCGCGTATGCCGAGCGGCTGGGGCCGATGAACCGCCAGCGGCTCTATCCCGAGTTTCCCAACTGGCCGTGCCTCTGCTTCTACCCGATGAGCAAGATGCGCACCGGCGACCAGAACTGGTACTTGCTCCCGTTCGAGACGCGGTCCGAGCTGATGTCGCAGCACGGCCGGAGCGGAATGAAGTTTGCCGGACGGGTGTCCCAGGTCATCACGGCATCCACGGGCCTGGACGACTGGGAGTGGGGCGTGACCCTCTGGGCCCGCAACCCGTCCTACCTGAAAGACATCGTTTACACGATGCGGTTCGACGAGAGCTCGGCCAAGTACGCCCTCTTCGGCGACTTCTACTTCGGCTACATCCTGCCTCCCGACGAATTGCTGGAAACGATCCGGCTGTGATCAGGCCGTCGAATCGTTCAAAACGGAATGGATTGGAATGGAGTGGCGCGGTCCGGGCACTGGACGTCACGCTGCCAGGTCGTTCCTGATCGATAACGATATTCTTCAAGCTAGAGGACTGAAGAGAGCGATGAGTAAACGAGCGACAAAAACGCGATCTTCGTGGAGCGAGAAGCTGGACCAGAGACGAGGGTTTGCCCAAGGTGGTGCCGATCGGCCCGACGATGAGCAAGCAATGGGGCGAAGGAACGGTGGTCGTGCCGGCCCCGCGCGAGGTCGATGCGATCATGAAGTCGGTCCCCTCGGGCAAACTGATCACGATCCAGGAGATCCGGGCGATCGTGGCCGAGCGTCATGGGGCGACGATCGGCTGCCCGCTGACGGTCGGCATTTTCGCCTGGATCGCGGCGCACGCGGCCGAAGACGACCACAAAGCCAAACGGCGCGGGGCGACGCCTTACTGGCGAACGCTCAAGTCGGGCGGCTTTTTGAATGAAAAGTATCCCGGCGGCGTCCCGGCCCACAGAGAGAAGCTCGAGGCCGAAGGCCACGACATCGTCCAGCGCGGGCAAAAACTCGCGGTCGCCGATTACGAGCGACTATCTGGTCGATTCCGACGAGACCGATTGATGCGTGATCGGTGATGATCCTGATCGCTCGCCAGCGAGTTCCGCAGCCCGAGCTTGGTTCTGGCCAGTACATCGGTCTATCGGCGGGCCTTGCTCGAACGATTGGGAGTGCCGTTTCGCTGGCGAGCACCGCTGTGTGACGAAGAGTCTACTCAAGAGCGAGTGAATCGATCCGCGATCCCTGGCCGAGACCCTGGCCCACGCCAAGGCGGCCAGCCTGGTCGTCGGCCGAGCCTGACGCGACGATCATCGGCTGCGACCAGGTGGTCTCGTTCCAGGGGCAGGTCTTCGGCAAGCCGGGCTCGTTCGCCCGGGCGGTCGAGCAGCTCGCGGCGATGGCCGGTCAGACCCACGAGCTGATCACCGCGTTGGTGGTGATTCGACGGCGAGCGGAGTTTTCGCCACACGGACGTGACCCGCCTGCGGATGCGCCGGCTCTCGCGCGCAGGCGATCGAGCGCTACGTCGCGGCCGACCAACCGCTTGATTGCGCCGGCGCCTACAAGCTGGAGTCACGCGGAATCGCTCTTTTCGAGAAAATCGAGTCGGACGATCACACGGCCATCACGGGCCTGCCTTGATTGCGCTCGTGACGATCCTGCGCGAGCTGGGTTATGAGATCCCGTGAGTGTCCGTGAATTGGGTGCGCCAACGGAATCTGGCGGGCCGAGCAGGTTACTATTAAACGGTGTTAACTGGTTTTCCAGCGCGGATGGGTTCGACATCATCGATCCTGCACGCACGCTACCTGCGGATCGCAATCGTCTCACAGCTGATTGTTGAGCGGCCTTGCCTGTATCGGTTGCATCGATTCCGCGGTTCCGGTGATCCTGCAGGCCGCGGCGTACTGGATATGAGGGTTTTTTAAACCCCTCTTGGCGGTGACAGTGCTGTCGAGCAGCTCGGATGTAGGCTCGATAAGTTCTCTACGTGCAAATGACTTAGTTTGAGTGCTCGCGATGGCAGCTTTATCAGGTGCGCGTCAAAGGGTGTCAAACGGTGTCAAAGGTTGTCAAAGTTTCAGAGCGGTCGCTTTTCGGATCGCTGGAACGCGAGCCTCAGGGTTTGGGCGACTCTCATCGCAGGGATTGTGCGATCGGAGGCGCACTCAGATTCTGGTCAACGTCGAATGGTCAAGGTCGCGCAATCCGTAAACTCCTCGGTCGTTGCGAGCCCGTGCAAACCAGGCATGCCAGAATCAGCTGGCGCATGAGTTGCGTGGCGTCGCGGTCCTCAGGCCCTTGACAAAGCCGCCCCCGAGGGTTGCAATCGTTGAGGAAAGAGTGCCCGTAGCTCAATTGGATAGAGCGCTAGCCTCCGGAGCTAGAGGTTGCAGGTTCAAATCCTGCCGGGCATACTGAAGACCCACCCGTCGCAAGTCCTATCGGCATAGTGAAATCCCTTGAAAAACCCTGACTTACGTCAAGCCGAGCCGGCCCGATCGAATTCGGGTGCTCGGCCGTCGCTTTGTCACCGATGAACGTCGTTTGTCGTCCGTTGCCGTGATTTAGTGCAACGAGCGGGGCAACGGTGCACAGGGCCGTGACCGTCGGTCCCGGTCGCTCGGGCTCGCTCTCGCTCGACGGTCGGCCCCGCGCCGAGCGGTAGGCTCGGCAAGGCGTCGAGAGCACCGCGAACGTCCAAGAGCTTCGGATCGGTGTAGACGTTCGCCGTGAGCTTGGGGTCGGAATGCCGCATGGCGGCTTGAGCCGTTCGCAATGGCACCCCGCCTTTGCTCAAGAGCGTGCCGAAGGTCGTTCTCAATGCATGCACGTCGAGCGTGCGGCCCCGCTCGTCGCGCTTGGCGATGCCGGCGAGCTTCAGGTCTCGATCGAAGATCCGGACCAGCCCATCGGGGATCGCGAAGACCGGACTGTCGCCAGGCAGTCGGCTCGGAATCGGCTCGCCTCGCCGATGCGCTTCCGCCTGGAGTGCGGCGAGCTTGTCGGCGAGCCAGGCTCGAAGGTCGTCCGCCAGGTCGGCGCGGATGATGATGTCGTTCCCTTCTCGGTTCTTCTCGTCGGCCGCGTCGAGTTCGACATAGGGAATCGGCCCGTCGAGCCGGAGTTGAGCGACCGTCAGGGTCGCCAGTTCGTTCTTTCGGAGTCCGGTCAGCACCAGCGTCTTGTAGATCAAGGCTCGCTCTCGGCCGACCGCTTCGAGCCGTTCCCGGACTTCGGGCCGCACCTTGGCGACGGTTTGCCCCTTCCTCTTGCCCCTTCGCACCGTCAGGGCTTCGAGCAGGGGTCGGCCGCGGGCGACGTCGAGCAATCGCACAAGCTCGGCTTCGGTCATCGACCGGCGGCGTCGGCGAGGGTCGGCCTTCTCGTCGGCCTTCGGCACCCCCTTGAACGGATTCGACGAAAGCCGGCCGATGCTCGGATCGGCGCACCAGTTGGCGAAGGCGATGAGCGAGGCGCGGTGCGTGTTGCGAGAGCGAGCCGACCGGCCGCTCTTGGTTTCCCTGGCGAGCCATTTCTCGAGAGCTTCGCGGTTCAGGTCGGCGAGCCGGCCGAAGCCGCAATCGGCGGCGAGCCGATTCAGGTAGGTCTTGACGTTGCTCCGATGCATCGGAACCGAGCCCGCGGCGGCGAGGGCGTTCAGGTAGGCGTCGAAGTGCTCGCCGATCGGCGTCGCCAGGTGCTCGGCGGTCCGCGCTTCGGCGGGCGTGAGCAACCCGGCCCGCACTCGCTCGGCCTTCCGCTCCAGGTCGGCGAGAACGTTTTCGAGCCGCGGTCTTGTCCCGGCATCCGGTCGAGACTTCGACGACCGAGCCGTCGCCGTCGCGGTAGCGGGCGACGTAGGTGCCCGACTCGTCGCGGATGCGCTCGGCCCCGTCCTTCCCGGTCGTCACGGGCGCCGTCTTCGTCTTGCCCTTCGCGTCGCGCCATCGAGCGAGCCGCACCCCCTGGCGAGTGATGATCTCGGCATTCGGCGGTAGCGGTCGAGTGACGGTTTTCTTGAAGACGTTGCCCATGGCTGTTAGCTTTCTCACCTAAGCCAAAAACTCAAATTGCAGGTATTCTGTCACTCATAAAGTGCTCTGAGCGCCCTCTCGACCCACATTTTTCCAGAAGACAACCCGACCGGCGTAAATTTGAGGCTGGTGGTGCCGCGCTTCTCCACGACCACTTCAAAACACACATCAGATATTGCCTCGAAGAAAGAAAGAAGATAGCCCAGCATGAAACCGGCGTAAGTATAAAAGTCTAAGACTTTGTTCTCATTCACAAGCGACTTTTGAAAATGGATTTGATCAGACTGATGAAAGTGCGAAAAGTTTGAGTAAACCTGAAACTCGACGTTCGGACTTTTGTCGAGAAACACCATTGATCGTCCGTCATAGTGGACGATCTTGGCTCGCATTTCCCTGAAATCGTCGAACCAGTCGCATTCCTTGATTATGGTTGCAAAGCGCGAACCGATCAAATTGGCATTGCGGTCGGTTTTCTGAACCCATTCCTTAAATTCTCTGAATGAGTCCGTGTCCTTGATATGGCCTCTTTTGGCTCCGGACAGTAGTCGAATAAGCGCAGGTATGTGATCGAATATGGATCAATATCTTATGAGAAATAACTTTATATCCAGGGACGTGTAAATTGAGTACTCCCGGTTGTTTAGTGTGCCAACGTTCCAAAGGGAATTCTCCCATGTCAATTTATCTGAAATATAAAATATTCTCTCAAGGTTGGGCCGAAGTTTTCTAAGGATTCGCAGCAAGGGCGATACAGAACTGGTTTTCGGCTCTGCGGATCGTGCCATTTCATTGCCGTATTGGAAATAAACAAACGTATATAATTCTACGAATGCTCCCTGGAGAATCGGAGTGTCGCCCTGAAGGCTTATTGTCGATATGGCCCTTTCTATATTCCGCTTACAGTCATCAGCGTTCACAACTTGTTTTCCGATTATCGAGCGGCGCCGTTGCCCAAAAGTTCCAGTCGAAAATAGTTGGCGAGCCGGTCGGCCATGTCCAGTCGGATTGACTGTCGGCCGTCAGCGAATCGCTGGATGCTAGCTCGGGCGACTCCCGTTTCTCGTGACAAGGCTTTATAACTCACTCCGCTGTCAACGATTGCTCGCCTGAGTACATCGGTGATTGACAAAGTTCGTTTTCCGGCGCTCATGGTGCATAAGTTATCGCACAGTAAGTGCACCAAGTCAATGGACGTCATTCGTGGCATCTCAGAACGGGTCCAGTTCATCCGTTGATAGTTGAAGCAATTCCCGCGTAGTTCTACCGAGCCCATCCAATCCAGGAAATAGCGAACTTGCACTTACATTTATTCTCATCAGCCTTCGGAGAAAGTCGAGCTTTAAGTATTGTGGGATGATGATTTTATGGCAGTGTTGATGATCTGGATCGGCGAATGAGTTGTCTATCCATTCACCGTGATTACCAGGAGTCGAGCAAACGGTAAAAGCCCCTCTTTGGGCGGCAAGTCGGGAGTGGAGCTTTGCCGGGCGAAACGGCAAAACCAAGGACGGAATCTTCTCCTCCCAGAACAGACTCGCCTTGTCTTTGCTCAAGTGCAACCTGACTTGTGCGGCTTTGACACCAGCTTTAGTGCCGGGCTCGCCCATGAGCAGGGGCTCACCATCAAATGCCCATACCGCTCCGTCACAACCCGGCTTCTCGACAACGGCGAAGTAAGCGGCGACAAAGGGAGAGCCCGTCCAATCCAACAGCCGCGTCGGACACCCAAAGTGTTGCATAAGTGACCACCAGTCCAAGAGTGACTCGTGGTTCGGTTCGCCACCTAACGGCATATACAGATGGGCTTGGCCGCGAAACTCTCGCCATGCAATTTGCTCCAAGTTTATGAGCCGGTCCCTCGTCGCTAGGGCAGGCTCCACTAGCCGAGATAGCGAGTCATCAAGTTGCCAATCCTCGTCGGATTGACCTCTGTAGAGATGCTTCATGTCCCATGACTTCCCGGCGTAAAGTCTGTCGAAGTACTCCACAAGTTCAGACCATGTTTCAATACGAGTCTGGCGCCACGACATAGAACACCCCCGACTGTTGGCGGACTGCGACGTCAAGATGCGAACAGAGATCGCCAAGGCGCATCCCAATTAATGATCGCGCCTCAATTCAAAAGCGCACAAGCGAATGTTTCCTTTCCTATGTTCGAGCACGCACCAGCGTCGAGGGGGTCGTGCGTGCTCTTCTGGTAGCACCCCTTTATGGGGTGCTTCTGGGATGGTAGGCATGGACGCCTACAGTATCGGTAGCAAAATGCCTACAGTGCGGTAGGCGTGGGCGCGTACAGTCGAATCGTTCACTCCATCGGAAATGGGAAGACGCGATAAGTCGAAG
>CAWKNT010000036.1:0-107544 GCA_963850935.1 uncultured Isosphaeraceae bacterium | reverse complement strand
TGTCGATCCTCTTGAGGATTTTCACGGCCTCCGTAAATTCTCGGTCGAGCTTGGGCTTATCCCAGTTTCTCGGGTACATCGCACCCATCGCACGGAGAAATACGTCGCGATCCTCGTGGTGCTTGGCCAACAGATAATGCAGGAACGTGTAGATCTTATTGGCAACTTCTTGATTGAAGGCTTTCATCTCCGAGTCGTCAATTTTGCCCGCGGCGTGGTACCTCTCAATAACGGTGTTCCGAACGCAGTTTACAGCCATCAGCAAGGCCAGGCGTTGTAGATACATTGTTGGTCCACCCGCAGAAGTCGCGTTGTGGTCTCTGTGATTTCACCGGTGCACGACGTAATAACAATCCATCAATGGTATTCTATGCTCGGAATCAATGCGAATCGTCCGCAGATTACGCGGATTTTCGCAGATTGCATTCTGAGAAGACAGCCGGGTCGATGCTGAAACCCTCCTCATTGCTTCAGAATCAGTCTTCCGCGTAGGACAGCGGGCCACGTCGAGCTGAGCATCCGTTTGCCAGTCGAGCTCTGGTTTGGGAGTGAGAACGCCGATCTTTCCCCCAGCACCTTTACTCGGCGTCGTAACATCTCAGGAGTCACTGTACGATACAGCAATGACGACACCGTGATGCAAGGGCGGATCGGCCTGGGAGCAGCGGATTTCGATGAGCCAGATGAGCGGAGTGGAGATTGTCCGAATGCGTCGCGGCCAGTTCGCCGCAGCGCGAGAGATGTTGACGCGAGCGTTCCTCGACTACCCACTCATGATGTACGCGAACGCCCAGCTTGCGCATCGGCGCCGGGGGGTGGCTACGCTGTATGGAGCCATCCTGCGCGACACTCTTCGGCACGGCGAGGTGCACGTGAGCGCTGGACTTGAAGGAGTATGCTGCTGGCTGCCTCCTGGAGTGGGTCTGCCGACGTTCGCCCGCGAGGTTCGGTCGGGAATGCTTGGACTGCCGTTCGGTTTCGGCTGGGCCGGCTTTCAGCGTTTAGTCAATTTCGATCACGTGCAGCGCAGGTGCACGAGCGTTATGCGATCGGCCCGCATTGGTTTCTGGCGACGATCGGCGTCGACCCCGCTCATCAAGGACGTGGGATTGGCAGCGCGCTCATGGCACCGGCTCTGGCCCGCGCGGACGAACAGCGGATGTTCTGCTACCTGGAAACGCATGCGGCCGACAACGTCCGCCTCTACGAACGGCACGGGTTTCGAGTGATGGAGCATATCGAAAACCCGGCGACCGTCCCTCTTTGGGCCATGCTGCGTCCGCCCGCCGGCGCCTCTTGACTTCGCTTTGGACCCCGCAGGCCACGAATATCCATTAAGCCGCTGCGGCGGTGACGACCAGGATGTCGAAGATCGAGAACCGCAGAGCCTTGTTCGGCCCAGGTTCCCCTGTCCATCGCACCAGATCGTCGACAAACGCCAAGCCGCACTCGAGTGACCGAGCGGCGAGCAGGGCGACGACGAGGCATCCTGTCTGCGCCGAATATCAACAGCAACTGTGAGCTCAGGAATCCATCCCCGTCGAAAAACGGATTGAAGAAGAAGCCCATCACCGCAACGCCGGCCACCAGCCCCCGACGCCCGTCAAGTCCAGCGCAGGGCCGCCACGGCGGCCAGGATCGAAGAAAGTCCCAGACCGGGAGAAACTGGGGGCGCAGATCAATAGCTCGCAGTCGTCTTTTTGCGTTTTTGGAGTCAATCGGGGTGGCGCGTCCGCATCTGGTCAATTCCCAGATCGTCCGATTATGGTCTTTGACGCGGAGATCATCATCGCGACCAGCCGCGACGGTGTCGCGTACGAATAGGAACATAAGTGGGCTCGTGCATCAGGCGGCGTACTCGGCGAGTCCGAGCTCGACCCGGGACACGGCCAAGCCCAGCTCCCGGGGGTCGGTGCTCCCGGGGACGACGTCGCACGGCCGGACGGTCCGGGGCACGCAAAACTCAACTCGATAGCGACCGTCCGCGGTGGGCTCGGTCGTCACCCGCCCCTCGAACCGGTCGCCCGCCCCGACATGGGATCGGACCAGGGACACCGGCCGGCCGTTGACTGCGGCCCTCAGCCCGTCAATCTGGGCCGGGTCGACGGCCCCCCGGACCTCGATCGCCAGCGCCAGCTCCCCACACCCGGCCAGCCGGAACTCCAGCCAGGCGGTCTGCCCGGTCCAGCAGAAGTACCCTCCCGGGCACGGCTCCCGGTCGAACCACCCGGACCCCAAGATCGGGCCCTCGAAGGTGAGGTCGACTCGGGACGGGGCCGGCGGGAGGTGCGGGAGCGGGACGTCCCGCAGCGCGTCGGCGAACAGGTCCGCCCCGAGCCGGTACAGCTCGGAGTCCAGGGCCGTCAACTCCTTCAGGGCGGCCCGGGCCTCGGGGCTAACCGCCTCCGCTCTAGGGCGACCGGGGGTGCGGGCCTCGTGTGGGACGGCGTCCGGGACCGGCCAGTCGCACATCCGGCATAGGACCCGGATCGACTCGTCGAACCGATCGGTCACGCCGACGAACGCGACCCGCTCCAAGTTCCGCCTCGCCTCGTCCAGGTCCGCCCGGGTCAACGGCCGCCAGGGCGAGACGTGATACATGTGGAGCTGGGAAAACATCCACGTCTGGACGTTTCCCAGGTTGACCCGGGCCGCGTGCGGCTCGGCCTCCAGGAATTCGTCCAGCGACAGCTCGCAGCACCGCTCCGAGCCCGGGATTGTCTGCTCCTCAGCCAGCATCGCCCGGCCCAAGGACCGGAAGAAATAAAAGGCCGATACGGCCCGGTCAACCGGGTCCCGGAGGAAGGTCATCACGGCCGTTCGCGCGGGAAGCTGGTCTCGGAACCGGTACGCGACATGGCCGGAGTAGCACGGGTGCCGGCCGAGCCCGGCCGAGTTGTCGTCCAGCCGCTGGGGGTGGTGCTCGAGCCAGCGGACTCCCTTCTCCGCCGGGAACGCCCGGCGGAGCATGGCGTTGACCGACGATCCTCCGCACTTCGGGACGTGCAGGTAAAACAGCGGCCGGTCGGGTCCGAACGGGAGTCGGAGACCGCTGCCTCGCGGCCCGGCCGATGGATCGCTCGTTGTTACCGTAAGCATGCGATCCCTCTGTTCCGGTGCACGACGGTAACTCGCTCCGGCCCGTAACGGCGCGCTGGTTGACGGGACGGACCCAACACCGAAACGCCGCCGAGCCTGCGCCATCGTTCGGAAGGCTCTTCTGGCACCCGAGGGACGGAGAGTCAAACACGTCGGCGATGGATGAACCGTTTATCGGCCGACGGTGCCAAATCCCTCACGAGAAGCTGCCACTGTCTCGGTCTTCGGCCTCAAACGAGCTGGATCTCAACCCGTTCCGTCCCCTTGGTATGGAACCAGTAGCGATTCTCACAGACGAGACCCACGTGCCAGGAGCCGTAGGCATCGCCCGGCAGATGGAACTCGGCGTCGAGGATCAGTTCTTCGCCCGGGAGCACCGATCTCGGGAGCGGTACTCGATTCGTCGCCTCCCGGAAGCTGCCCCCGTCGGTGTTCCCGCCGCGAAAGAGGCTGATTGTGACCCACCCCGCCGTCGTGGACCTGTGCAGCCAGGTCACGCTCCCACTATTCAAGAGCCGGAGTTTCACGTGGACCTTACCCGCATTTCGATCCGAGCGGGACTCAAGGAGTGTCAGGCTCGCGTGGGCCACCGTGTTCGGATCGTTGGTCGTCGGGTCGTCCGAGATTGGCTTGCGGGCCGTCAAGTGATTGCACACGTCGGCCGGGAGCTGGGCGGCCTGCTTGATGGTCAGATTCTCCTGTTGCACAGGGAAGAATCCGTTGATGCCGTGGTAGCGCACGACGTCCCGGAAGCCGTGCTTGTGGAGCAGGTACCTCGAGATACTCAGCGGTGTAGGGATTCTCGAGCGTACCGTACCGCTGCATTTCCTCCCGGCAGGTATCCTCCATCTCGCGGCGGCCGGGCGCCCAGGAGCCCTCGCCCGTCACCCCCAGAACGCCGTTCCGGCGAAGGACGCGGGCACATTGAACCATCCCCCGCTCCTCGTCAACGACATGGTGCAGCGCCTCGTGGAAGAGGACGGCATCGACGCTCTCATCGGGCAGCGAGCATTCCTCGAGGCTCTCGCAGAGGAAGGTCACGCGTGGGGGATTCTTGATGCGGTGATGGTCGGTACAGGCTGCGATGCGGTCGCGGGCAACCCGGATCATCTCCTCGCTGGGCTCGAGGGCGAACACCTCAAAACCCATGCAGAACAAGATCTCCGTCAGCCAGCCGGGGCCGCTGCCGACCTCAAGCACCGCCGCACCGCCCTGGATCTCCATGACCTTGAGGATGTTCAAGACGTTGTAGAAATGGAGATAGAAGTACGAGTTGCCAGGGCTATCATCGTAAGGTTTCCGATAGAGCCAGGGTGCCAAATCGCTCCCCACGCTGGCCACGTAGTCTCGGGCGGCGCGAAGGTACGTTTCATATTCCTCCGGCCTGGAGGCAAGGAATCGTTTGTGGGCCGGGGCGGCGGCCTCTCGAACGCTGGTGGCAACCATCATGGGCCTCGAATAAGTTTGTGTAGCGGAACACTTTCCGCTGACGGCCAACCGGGAGTGATCAGGCGTGGTGGGCAGCCCAACATATCTGGCGACCAATCGGTGT
The DNA here is from genome assembly GCA_963850935.1 of uncultured Isosphaeraceae bacterium. Classification (GTDB taxonomy): domain Bacteria; phylum Planctomycetota; class Planctomycetia; order Isosphaerales; family Isosphaeraceae; genus CAWFRS01. The sequence continues at coordinate 102,893 of CAWKNT010000036.1, read as the reverse complement.
CAAGCCCGGTCTCTGCCTCAGTCCGTTCCTTATCGCTTTGTTCCCCTCAGAAGCCCAAGTGCGTGTCGCGCCACCGCTGTGGACACGGTCCGCCGGCCGTAAGGGTCCGGGCGAGGACGGTCCTCAGCGATCAGGGCGATCTCGCCGGAGACTCGATCCAACATGGTTGGAATGGCAGGATCGACGGCTATCTCACGAACCATGTGAGCGACTCGATGGGCGAGTTCGAGGACGATGCGCTCGTGCCGGATCGACTTCGCGAACGCGACGAGATCGCGGCCATAAGCCTCCGAATCGAACGTCTCTGCGGTGTAACGCCTAGCCTGGTCGCCCTGGCCGGAGGCGATTCCAATGATCTCGTGCCCGCCGCGGAGGAGGCCGTCGCGGGCGGCGCCGCCGACCTTACGGAACGGGGATAGACAGGCGCCTTTCATGATAGGAGGGTATCCAATACGTGCTCCCAGTCGATCTGCTTGCGGGCGAGTGACTGGTAAGCGGCCGCGCCCATCTCGCGCGCCCGGCGCGGTCTGCCCAGAGGCGGCTCCATGCCCTCGGCCAGCGCCTCGGGCGAGGGCTCGAGGACGAGCCCGTTCTGCCCGTGAACCACCAGTTCATTCGTCCCGCCCGAGTCGCTGAAGGTGATCACGGGCTTGGACGAATGGAACGCCTCGAGGGTAACGTATCCGTAAGAATCCTCGTCGATCGGCAAGTAGAGGACGGCAAAGGCGTCGGCCATCCAGCGGGTCTTCTCCTCCTCGGAGATCCAGCCCAGAAATTCGACCCGATCCTCGAGCCCGTGGGCTCGCATGAGCTCGTCGATTTCGTTCTGGTAGGAGTCATCCTCGGCCCGCCCGGCCACGACGAGCCTGAACCCCGACCGAACGTGTCGCATGGCCTCGACGGCGACGTGCTGCCGCTTCATTCTCGAGATCCGGCTTGGGTAGAAAACGTAGTCGCCGGACTCACCGCAATGAAAAGCTTCCGGGTGCCGGAGCGGCGGAAAGAGGATGCCATCGGGCTCGATACCGTTATAGCGACGAAGGCGGTCGGCGACGATCGCCGAGTTGGTGTAGAGCCCCGTCGTGTCGGTTAGGTAGCGATTGTCGGCGGCGACGATCGCCTCGCGGAGCCGCAAGCCCCCGGGCCAGTGGCCCCAGCAGCCGAACGGAGTTTCCCACAGGTCGTAAACCTGGCGGTGCTGGTGCAGCAGCCAGACTTTCTTGTTCTCGAACGGCACCAGGTAGGCCGGGAATTTCAGGGCGATGACCAGGTCCGGGTCGCCGACGCTTGGCTCCATCAACCGGCAGGACAGCATGTGGTCCAGGATGGAATCCAGCGGATGGCATTTGAACGGGATGCGAAGCTGGTCCACCAAGTGGCCCCGCTCGCGGACCCTCTCCGCCAGGCTGTCGGCAAGGTACTCGGCGCCGCCGCGCACAAACGGGACCTGCACGTTTACGATAGATACTTTCATGAGGCCAAGCCCTCAACAACCCGCTGCCACGATATCCCCAGTTACTCAGGAAGTCAGATGGGCCTGCCTCCCCATCGCCTCGGCCTCGATCCCTGGTTTATTCACGGGTCCCCACGATCAACGACCGGCTCGTAGGCGGCGGCTTCATTAAGGCGTTCAGTGATCTCCGACCATGAGCCACCTGTGAAATTCAGGGATGACCCATTGGACCGACTCCCCGGCCGACCAATGCCCCGCGCCCTGCAATCCCTCATATCCCAAACCGCCCTGTCACGCCACGAGCGGTTGCACTCGACCCCGTAGACGCGGTCCGTCGGCCGTAAGTGTCCGAGGGGGGCGGTGATCGGCGATCAGGGCGATCTCGCTTGAGACTCGATCCAGCATGGTCGGCATGGCCGGATCGACGCCCATTTCACTAACCCTGTGACCGACCCGGTCGGCGAGGTCGAGGATGATGCGCTCGTGGCGGATCGACTTCGCGAAGGCGACGAGTTCGCGGCCATAAGCTCCCGCATCGAACGTCTCTACGGCGTAACGCCTGGCCTGGTCGCCCAGGTACTTTCTCTGCCCCGGCTCGCGGCACAATTCCTCCAGGGAAGTGCTCAGTTCTTCGCGGCTCGCGACCTTTCTTACCGCCCAATCCGGAGCTTCCGCGTAAGATCCGTGATTCCAGACGACCGTCGGCTTCGCGGCGAAAAGGACCTCGATCAGGCTCCAGGAGCTTTCGCCGAAATGAGGGTTTCGCAGGTTGACGATCACGTCTGCCTCGCGGATATGCTCCCGGAGCGATTCGCCTGACACGGGGCCGGCGAACCGGACGACATCCCCCAGGCCGAGCCGCTCGACGAGTTCGTACAGCCGGTCGCGGTAAGCGGGCTCGTGGAGAGCGCCGACAACGGTGTAAGCGACTCGAGTCCGCAGAGTCAGGCTCGCCCCGATGCACTCGATCACGAGGTCGACGAGTTTGTTTGGGTTAACGTAACCAAGCGTCAGCAGGCGGACTGGCCGGCCTTCGACAGCGGGCGGCGGGCCCCAGTGCAGGGCTTCCTCCGCGAGACCCGGGGCGGGGAAGCGAATATGGGCGACCGGCGACCCCGCGAACTCGGCCACCCGGGCGCGGGTGAATTCGGAATGGACCACTACGCCGTGGGCGTGGCTAACGGCTGCCTTGGCCATGTGATATTCCAGGAGGCGAGGGTCGGCCCAGGGGGCCTCGAGACGCCCGGCCACCAGGTTTCGCATCCATCCCGCGGCTTCCGGGCCGTGGCAGTGCTCCATCATCTCGAGCAATTCCGGGAGACGTGAGCCGTCCGGGCACAGGAAGTAGCCGGCGAAGAAGTCTCGCATCACCAGGTCGTGCAGGATGACAATGCCGCGGTGTTTCCTGGAGAGGTCATAAATGCTCCTATGGTAGCCCGCGTGGTCACCCAGGTTGTAGGCGACGAGGTCGAACCCGTCGAGACTGCTGGAGACCGCCTCATGGTCGGAATCGGGGAGCCGAACGATGGGAAGGTTCGAGCGACAGGGCTCGTCCGCGGGACCCAGGTCGGAGGCGAATATGATGACCTCGTGTCCGCCGCGGACGAGGCCTTCGCAGGCAGCGGCGCTGAACTGGCCAATGCCGCTGCCCTGCTTACGGAACGGGGATAGCCAGGCGATTTTCATGATAGGAGGGTATCCAGTACGTGTTCCCAGTCGATCTGTTTGCGGGCGAGTGTCTGGTAGGCGGCCGCGCCCATTTCGCGTGTCCCGGCGCGGTCGGCCCAGAGGCGCTCCATGCCCTCGGCCAGCGCCTCGGGCGTCGGCTCTTGGACCAGCCCGTTGTGCCCGTGCTCGACGAAATCGAGGACGCCCCCCGAGTCAGTGAAGGTCAGCACTGGCTTGGCGGAGTGGAAGGCCTCCAACGTGACGAATCCGTAGTCCTCGTCGACCGGCAAGTAGAGGACCGCGAAGGCATGTGCCAGCAGTCGGGCCTTCTCCGTGTCGGAGACCCGGCCCAGCAACTGCACCCGATCCTCGAGTCGGTGGCGACGGATCAGGTCCTCCAGCTCTTGCCGGTAGGTCTCGGTGTCGGGATTGCCGGCGAGGACCAGTCGGAAGTTGGACATCACGAACCGCATCGCCTCGACGGCGACGTGCTGCCGCTTCCAGCCGCAGAGGCGGCTGGGGTAGAAGATGTAGTCGCCGGCCTCCCCGCAGGAGAACTGGTCGGCGTCCAGGAGCGGCGGGTAGAGGACACCGTCGGGCACGATCCCGTTGTACTTACGCAGCCGGTCGGCGACGTTGGGGGAGATGGTGTAGAGCTCCCGGGTGTTGGTCAGGTGACGATTGTCGGCGGCGACGATCGCCTCGCGGAGTCGCAACTCCCCCCGCGTGTGGCCACTGCAGCCGAACGGAGTTTCCCACAGGTCGTAAACCTGGCGGTGCTGGTGCAGCAGCCAGACTTTCTTGTTCTCGAACGGCACCAGGTAGGCCGGGAATTTCAGGGCGATGACCAGGTCCGGGTCGCCGACGCTTGGCTCCATCAACCGGCAGGACAGCATGTGGTCCAGGATGGAATCCAGCGGATACCACTTGAACGGGATGCGAAGCTGGTCCACCAAGTGGCCCCGCTCGCGGACCCTCTCCGCCAGGCTGTCGGCAAGGTACTCGGCGCCGCCGCGCACAAACGGGACCTGCACGTTTACGATAGACACTTTCATGCGGCCAGGCCCTCAACAACCCGCTCCCAAGAGATCCCCAGGTGCTCGGGAGTTAGAAGGGCCTGCCGCCCCATGGCCTCGGCCGTGAGCCGGTCCGCCCAGAGACGGTCCATCGCCTCGGCGACGGCCCGCGGATCGGGCTCGGTGACCGAGCCGTTGAACCCGTCCTCGATTAACTCCAGGCTTGCGCCGGAGTCCTTGCAGGTTATTACGGGCTTGCCCGAGTAGAGTGCCTCGAGTGTCGCATAGCCGTAATCCTCGTCGTAGGCCAGAAACAACGCTCCGCGGCTTCCCGCCAAAAGCTCGGCCTTCTGCTGCTCCGAGGCCCATCCGACGAAAGAGACGCGGTCTTCCACGCCACATTCCCGGACTCGCTCGTGAAGGTCCGCAAGGCAGTACGGCTTGTCCGGCGAACCGACGATGACCAGTCGGGGCCCAGGCCGGCAGTAACGGAGGGCTTCGATGGCCAGCCCTTGGCGTTTCGGTGGACAGAGCCGGCTAATGTAGACGAAGTAGTCGCCGAACGGGCCGGGGGCGTAGAGGTGGTCGCCCGGCAGTGGCGGGTAGAGGACGCCGTCGGCCTCGATGCCGTTGAACGTCCGGAGGCGGCCCGAGACGTTTCGGGAAATGGTGTAAACCTTCTTCGCCTCCCGCAAGTAGACGCCGTCCGACCGTATCATCATCTGCCGTGCTGCGCGGCCCTCGGGAGTATCCGGCATATCCGACCAGGGGGTGCCCCACATGTCGTACGCGCCCCGGTGGTGGTGGAGAAACCAGACGACTTTTTCCGGGTGGGACAGCGCATAGGAAGGGTAGCGGACTGCAATCAGCCGGTCGATGCGGTTACCACACGCCTCCGTCAGGTCGAGTAACCGGATCGCCAGCGTCTGTTCGGGGACACTCGGCCAGTGAGAGGACATGGGGATCATGACTGTCTCGACCTGGTGTCCGGCCGTGGTCAGTGCGGCCGCCAAGTCCTCAATAATTTTTGTACCCCCGCCCTTGAGGAACGGGACGTAAGTCGAGGCTATAACGATCCTCATGCAGCCCCCCTTTGCGAGTGCGTGTCGGAGCCTGCACCCGGGGCGAGGTCTTCTACGACGGGGTCATCGACCACCTGAATACACCCGATCGCCTGAAGGTCCCACGAGGCCACGGCCCGCCCCTGGTGGTCCCCGTCCCGAAGGACGTTTAGTGCGGCAGACAGCCTGGCTCGCAAACTTTCCGCCCCGAGTTTGGAAAAGAGGATGAAGAACCCGTCGCTGCCCGGAAATAGCCCGAGGCTAGAGAAGCCCAGGCGCCCGGCCGCGTGTACGAGGGCGGGGTGCGACCAGAAGGTAATGTGCTGGCCCCACTCGGCGGCCAGGTAGGGCCATTGGTGGTTGTGCTGCCCCTGGTGATAGATGCCCGTGGAGAGCATCAACGTACCTCCCGGCTTCAGACGTCGGGTCAGCCCGTCGAGGGTCGCCATGGGGTCGGTCAGGTGCTCCACGACTTCGAGCGCGAAGATGAGGTCGAAGCCGGCCTCGGGGAAGTCGTCGAGGGCGGACAAGCAGCGATCCGGCGCCAGAAAAGGGACTGGGACGTACGGGTCCACTTGCCAGGCTTCATAGCCCCCGCTCTTGAGCATCTGGGCCAGCAAGCCATAACCCCCGCCGAAGTCGAGGACGACCGGGCGTTCGGACGTTACTCCCGCCTCGTGGAGCGCGACGAACGTGCTGTACGCCGAGAAGTTCCGGGCGAAGCGGCCCTGGTCAGGATTGTTCGCCAGTGGCTGGCTCTCGCCCGCATAGGCAAGGTCGAGCCAGGTGGGATTCACTACCTGGAGGCTCAGGCACGCCCGACATTCGTGGTACTGGGCCAGGTGCCGGCCTCCCAACACCTTGAGGGACCACTTGTAGTCGAGGCTATCGCCGCAGATACGGCAGGCCGTCGACTCGTCAGCGATGCGGATCGTGGGTGAAGTGGACGGGCGGGGCCCGGGTAACGCCTCGCCCGCGTTGCCCGACACCCTTCCCAAGAGCTCGTCTAGAAAGTCCCCCTTGACCCGCGCAGCGCGGCGAGGAGGCGTTCGCGACACTGCTCGGCTTCCGAATGGTCGGGCTCACGCCGCAGAATGAGGTGGAACGCGTTCTCGACGAACCGCTCAATATCCGCCAGTTCGTCGTATTTCGTTTCTGGCCGGACCAGGGCCACCATCTGCGGCGGCTCGGCCTGTTCGATTCGGGCCTCTTCGACTCGGGCCTCTTCGATTCGGGCCTCTTCGATTCGGGCCTCTTCGATCCGGGCCTGTTCGATCCGGGCCTGTTCGAGTCCGTCGAGGATCTTCAGATAAAAGGATTCGACCCGCGCCAGCCGGGTGTCTTCGTCCTCCGCCTGCCAGTCGAGGAGTTGCTGGTGCCTTTCGAGGAGCCGGTCGTGCAGATCGGGGATCTGCCTTAACTGCTCCGAGATTGTCACTATCTGCTCCAGCAGTTTTCCGTGCTCTCCGGGCAGGGCGAGCAACCGCTCGAATTCCGCGAGCTGACGCTCGAAAAGTTGTCGCTGCTGCTCCAAGAGCCGGGAGTACTGCTGCGGTAGTGAACCGAGTGAACGCAGGAAATGGTCGCGATCAAGATCTCGCTGGCGCAACTGCTGACGTTCAAGGTCGAATATTACTTTCTCTTGCTCGTATGCCTTCTGCTGCTGTTCGATCTCGTGGCACTTCTGGGCGAGGGCCTGCCGCTCCCGCTGCAGACACCGAATCTGCTTATGTAGCTGAATGCTTAGGAGATTCCGCCGCTCATCTGCAGTGGACAGCTTGTTGAGAAATCTGCGTCGCGAGTAAGTCGGCCAGAATTTCAAAAACAGGGCGTGTATCAAACCGCCGCGGAAGTCAGGCCTGCGCCCCAAAAACCGCCAGTACGACTTTTCGATGAATGCGTCAAGTCCCGGGACACGCAGAAGTTCCTCGACCACTTGGGGCGTGATCTCCGGCAGTGGATCGCCCCCGAAATCATCCGCAGGGTCTTCCGGCGTCAATTCCGAAGTCACGGTAGCCAAGCTTTCCTCAGGCGGCGCACCGACCGGAACGCCCCTCGGGATGAACGCGAGGTTGGCGAGCCTCGTCCTGATCGTCTTCGCGTCGAGCATGGCGAATCCTTTCAAAGGGACTCGGGGAGTCTGGGTGCGAACTCACCGCCGGGGGAAAGGTCGAGCCGGCCAATCAGTTGTGTCCCATCAAGCCTCTCGTAGGTATAGCCTAAGCCCCGGTAGAGCTCCTTGGCCCTCGTATTCGAATCGTACACCGTAAGCCGGATCGATTGGGCGCCACGTAGGCGTGCCGCGGCGTGCAGGAATACCATGAACGGACGGGCCAGCCCCCGGCCTCGATAGAAGGGGGACACCGCGATACCCAGACTCGGGACCGCATAACCCTGGTCCCACCCGCGGAGTAGGCCGTAACCTGCAACTTCGCCCGAACAGGTCGCGGCGTAATAGAGGTCGAGTCCTTGGTAAGAGCAGCGACGGCCGGCCTCGAGACGGGTGAGGGGGTGGGGATGGAAAAACTCCTCATCACCGTTAGCCTTCAAGGCGTCGAACAGATTCCCGAGCCCCTCCTCGAGGTCCGAGTCGAGGGCCCGAAACTCCACAACCGCCCCCATGTGTGCGTTTTTCAACCCACTTGGTTCCTGCGGGTTCCCGCGCGGGGCGAGTAAAGCCCCAGCGGTCGACTCATGAATCTTCATGGTCCCCTCCTTGCTCGGCCGCCGCAACAAATCCCTCGGCGTCAGGCGGCGCCGGCCTGGCGAACGAAGGACAGGAGGACTTTCCGGCCCACTCCTTGGGCGGAGGCAATCGCGTCGACGACAAAACGCAGATCGGCGTCCGAGAGTTGGTTGTAGGTAGGCAGCATGATGCCGTCGGAACCCAGGCTATCAGTCACCGGCAAAACCTCGCCCCTTTGCCGTGCCTGTTCGCGAAAGGGCGGCATGTGGTGTACCGGGAGGAACATCGGCCGGGTCTCAATGCACCGGTCGGCGAGACAAGCCATTAAATCATCGCGCAACATCCAAAAACTTGAGGATTGACCGTGATCGCGAACATCCAGACGGAGACATCTGCCCATGGGGCGACCGGTTGGAAGCCGATGCCTGGGATTTCCTTCAGGAGCTCTCGGTACCGGGAGAAAATTGCCCTCCGACGGGCGACGATCTCTTCCCTCCGCTCTAGTTGAGCGCACAGAATAGCGGCCGCGAGGTTGGTCATGCGGTAGTTGTAGCCGGTAATCGGGAAGTGGTAACGCTTCTCGGGGTCCATCCCTTGACCGCGCAACATCCGCATGCGGACTTCCAATTGCGGATCGGAGCAGGTGACCGCGCCGCCCTCGCCGCATGTGAATATCTTGTTGCCAAAAAAGGAGAACGTGCCAATTTTCGCCAGGCTGCCGACAGTCCTGCCTTTGTATCGCGACAGATGTGCCTCGGACGCATCCTCTACCACCCAAAGTCCGTGAGTCGCTGCGATTTTGTTGATGACATCCATGTCGGCCGGGTGGCCCATCAAGTGGACGGCAATAATTCCGCGAGTCCTCCGGGTGATCGCGTCGCCAATCCTTGCCGGGTCGATGCACCAAGTCTCAGGGTCCACGTCCACGAAGACGGGCTCCGCCCCGGCGTAGCGCACGGCGTTTGCCGTGGCGATGTATGTCAGCGACGGGACCAACACCTCGTCATTCGGCCTGATATCAAGCGCCATCAGGGCCAGATGGAGGGCAACCGTCCCGTTGCACACGCCGAGCGCGCTTGACGAGTCGCACAGGGACGCAAAGTCCGCCTCGAATCGCTCCAAATATTTACCGGTCGAGGAGATCCACGTGCTTTGGATCGCCTCTGAGACATAGGCATTCTCATTGCCGGTCAAGTCTGCAGAAGCGACGGGGATTCTTGGCATTTCGGTCATCCTCTCGTTCCCGGGAAATCCATTTCCTTGGAGCCGAGCCACGTCGCGCAGCAGCGAGCCAGATTTGATGGGCCGAAGCAGTATCAGACCGACCCGGCTCGGTCACTGCGATTGCATGAAGCCGTTGGGGCCTGACGCCGCTACGCCCTGTTATCGGTGGAGAATCCGGCTCAACATTAGCAGCGGGTCGCACTGCGGCCAGCCCGCAAGCGCGACTGCTCCCGCCCCAGGGACGACGGTGGCTGCTGGCTTCGGGGAGTGTTTTGTGCTTCAAGTCCGGGCTGGAGGATAGAGCAGGGCCGCTCTGCACGGAAGCGCGCGGCCCGGGCCGCAGCTTCCTCTCCATTCTGCGCAGTTAGCCTTTGGTGCCTCGTGGTCGTCAGGGGTGCCCAATTTCGCCGACCTTCGCAGTCGATTAAGTGCGTGGACGATTGCAAGATTATTCTTGTCGTGTCAACGGTCACGAGCGAAACGCTCGGCCCGCAACGAGCCGACCACTCAGGTATGTGCAAGTGGTTCCCTGTTGAACGGGGCACTCGCTTCACAGTACGGGACACAGCGGCGGGAATTGGCCATCTGACAAGATCGGGAGTCGCTTCGCACACTTCCCCCTAGGCGTCGCGTGCAGATTAAATGTAGTCCGAAACATGGCAAGTCGATAAGAACCCTTAAACCCGTCCGCCAAGACCGATCAGGCATCGTAGGAAGTTGGGACGGTTTGCCCGCCGGAGCCAGGGCAGGATGCTCGGCCAGAGAGAGGACGTAGGACATGGGGCTAGCCATGCCGGTCACATCGAGAACCTGCCGCGCCTCCTGCATCTATATCGATGCCGAGCCTTTTTCCTGGACATGGTTTGCGGGCATCCCGCGCTTTACGGCTCGTTTGTCGCTCGCACTCGCCGCACACGTGCCGGTCCGGTTCTTTCATGAAGGCCAGGAGCTGCTGCCGGCAAGACTCGACTGGTCGCAGGATCAGGATCTCGAAGATTGGGGGCGCCAAATCTGGCGGGGTCAGCGCCGACCGCTCGGGACGCTCCCGGCGAATTGCATCGGCCTATTCAGCCCGGCGCGACCTCGCCAGCGGATCTTTCCCTACGAGGTCAGCATCATATACGACTTCTGCCCCATGGTCGTCCCCTGGGCGTTTGAGGACGTGGCCCGTGACGTCTGGGTCAAGTGGCTGACCGAGGACATCCTGGCCTCGGACGTGGTACTGTCGATCTCGCAATCGACGAAGGCCGATGCGGGGCGGTTCTCCTCGTTGGACCCGGAACGGATCGTTGTGGCGCCGCCGGGGCCGAGCCTCTGCGTGGAGACCCATCGCCATGGCGGGCCGGTCGCGCGGTCGGACCGAATCGGACTGGTGGTTTCGACGATCGAGCCGCGGAAGAACGCCAACTTCTTGTTCGACTGGTTTCAGCAGACGAGACTGCTGCCGCGCGAGATGGAGCTGTGGTGGGTGGGGAAACTAGGTTGGATGACCTCGCACGCTGAGCTCCAGCGGATGGCGAATCCCGGCGGGGGGCGCCGGTTCCGGTTCCTGGGGAACGTCTCCGACGAGCGGCTCTGCCGTCTCTACCAGAGGGCCAGTTGGTCTATTTACCCATCAGTGTACGAGGGCTTCGGCTTCCCGATTCTCGACTCGCTGCGGCACGGTACGCCCGTACTCGCGAGTTGCACGAGCTCCATGGGCGAATTTGACAATCCGGGGATCTTCTTCTTCGATCCGCAAGACCCGGCGACGGTGGACCGGGCCTGGCAACGGCTTGAGGCGGCCAGGCCGGTCACGATCCCGAAGACTCAGCTCGACGACATCTACAGCTGGGACCTTTTGGTCCGGGCCCTGCTGGACACCCATGCGCAGAACCGCGCCGGGAACGAGGCCCGCGGGTCTCGGTCCCGTCGGCCAGGGTTCAGCAGTTCCAGCGCGGGGCAGGCAAGAGGAGTCCCCGCCGTCCGTCGCGCCGTCCCGGTGCCGGAGCTGGCGGCTTCCCTTGCTGTCATGCAGCACGCTGGGGTGCGGATCGGGATCGAACTGTTCCGGACCCAGACCTTTAGCCGCCACCGGCGTATCGGGCGGTCCAGCCGGAATCTCGCCGCCACGTTGCTGGCGCGCGACCCGGCCAACGAGTACTTGCTCCACGGTCAGGATCGACAGCCCACCGATCCGATGCCTACGGCTTTGAAGCCCGTCGAGTCCCGTGCAGGGGCGCCACGGCGGCCAGAGTCGAGGAAAGCCCTATGGGCTGGGACATCGCCATCCGCTCCCTAGGGAATCGCCGGTTTCGCCCCTGAGCACGCAGATACAAGCGTCGATGTGACGGGTTTTTCCCCGTCCTAACGCAGGGCGATCGCGTGGATAAGCACCCTTGCGTCCGTCGCCGACAGACGCTTTTCAACCATGTTTCGAGACATCCCGGCCGTTCAATCGCGTTGCGGCATTCAACACGCGCCGCATAACCCCCCAAGAAAAAACGATCGTCATGACTCTTCTCTTCATTGCAAGCTCCCCGTCTTGCCGAAATAGTGAGATGTGCGCTCTCAGAATCTGGTTGGGAAGGTAACAATGGGGAAAACCCGGCTGTCGGCACGTGCTGGATAACCACTGGACAATTCGTTGTATTACGGGCTCTCGGTTGTCATGCAGGTTTCGAGGCAAGTTTCAAGATCGTCGCGACCGTGCCGCGTACCTGGTGCTGGCCCTTTAAGACTGGTGTTCTGGGCAGGCCGGTCGAGCAGCATGGAGGATTCAGATATTCCCGCGTGCGTGACGAAAGGTCATCGTGATGGCCGAAGGAGCGAGCGAATCGTTGCGACCGGCGCTGCCTGGGCCGACACCGCATGGCAGTGAAGCGGAACAACGGCCGCCTATGCCTCGGGGCCGCGCAGTGCCGTGCGGCTGGCGGCTTCACTGGTGCTTCTCTTGAGCACTGCGGGTGTCGTCTTTGGCTGGTGGCTCTGGAATGTGTTCCAGGTACGGACGACGAACGCGTATGTCGTTGGGAACATCACGCCCGTTGCCTCTGATGTCGGCGGCCAGGTTGTGGCGTTGTATGCCGATGACAACATGATAGTTGCGGCAGGAGCACCGCTGGCGCAGCTCGATCCGGTCCCGTTCCAGCTCGATGTGGATCGCCTGTTGGCAGACCTGCGGAACGCGCAGGCTGAGGTGTGCGCGGCGACTGTGAACGTGCAATTGGTTCGCCAGGATCGGTGCGCCCTGTTGGACGGTGCGAGCGTGCGCCGCGGCGAGGCCGAGCGAGCGGTGCGAGCGGCGGAGGTTGAGGTCCAGACGCGTACGCAGATTCACCGGAAAGAGCAGGAATTACTTGCCTCGCAACGAGCGCAGGTCCCTGGACTGGCCGCGCTCGAGGAAAATGCCCGGCTGTACTACGAGCGGTTCTCGCGGCTGGCGGCCTCGGGCGACGTCCCGGTGCAGGATCGCGACAACCGCGCGGCAACGTACCGCGAGGCCACGTCCAAGCTCGAGTCGCTGCGCAGCGATATCTCCGCCAGCGAGCGCCAGGTGCTCGCAAGCGAACTTCAGCTCCAGGAGGCACGTGTCCGGCTCGAGCAGAGTCGTCAGGCCCTCTACAGCACCGACGCCGCGGTGGTCCAGGCGCAGGCAGCCCAGTTACAGCCTGACATCGCCACAGCACAGCTCGAAGCATTCAAGAGTCGCGTCAGTCAGGGCGAGGCGGCGCTCCGCACCGCGCAGCTAAGCTTGAGCCACTGCCTGATCCGGGCACCGGAGGGGGGTTCGTCAGCCGCCGGACCATCCAGCTCGGCGAAACTCTGGCGGCGAAGCAGCCGTTTCTGAGCATCGTCCCCCTCGACTTCGACAACGTTTGGGTGGTGGCCAATCTCCGCGAGGACCAGATGGACCGCATCAAGGTCGGCAACCGCGCTCTGATCACACTCGACGGAATCCCCGAGAAAACGTTTCTAGGCTGGGTCGAGAGCACTTCGGGGGGCACCGGCTCTGTGTTTTCGCTCTTTCCGCCCGACAACGCGACGGGGAACTTCGTCCGGGTCGTGCAGCGCCTGCCGGTGCGGATCCGGTTCGACGAGGCGGAGAACTACCAAAATCGAATACGGCCCGGGATGTCGGCGACCGTCCACATCGACGACCAGACTATCGTTCGCAAGACCGATCGCGTGTGGTGAATCGGGAAAGGAAAACGGCGTGGGGACCAAGATGCAGATCGCGGTGGCCGCGTTTGTCCTCGTCCTGCCAGCAGTCGAGGGCCGAGGGCTCCGCGCTGCCGACATACCCCCGCCCCGTCACGTGATCGAGCCCCCCCAGACCGACACCTTCCCTCCCGCGTTGCCCGATCAGCCCGCCTTCGAGCAAGGCGGCCGGCCATTCCTCCCGCCTGCGCCGGCCCCCGCGCCAGGACGGCCCATTCGGCTCGCGGACTCTCTGGCCTTGAGCCTGCGGAATGTCGAGACGGTCCAGGCGAACCTTTCAGTGCGGACCGCCACGGTGGCGCGGTTCGAGGCGCTCAAGGCGTTTATCCCACTCGTGGACATGCCCCAGCTCCAGGTTGGCATGAGCAGGGTCACCGGTCCCGCGACAGGCAGTCAGACCGTCATCTTCCCCGATATAACCGGTGGCACGCCGTTCGCCACGCAGCCCGGACTCGTAAATGCCGAGCTCAATCGATTCAACATCTTCCTGCCTCTCGACCCGTCGGGCCACATCACCGCGCTGCCCATTGCCGAGGAAGGAATTCGCGCCAAAGAGCTGATGGAGCAGCTCGTCCGCCGCGCCCAGGCCGTGCTTGCCGCGCAGCGGTACTTTGAGGCCAAGCAGATTGGCTACGGCCAACGCGTCGCGGACGCTGGTTCCTATGTGGCGCGGGAAACGCTCGGGCTGGTGGAGCGTAAACTCCAAGAAAGGCAGGCACACGACGTCGAGCTGAGCCAAGCCAAGGTCGACGTGGGAAGAGCCCGAGTTCTGGTAGCCGACTTGGGCAAGGCGGAGCGAAACGCGGAGCGCCGGCTCGGCGTGGCGGTGCATCAGTGCCGGCTGCTCGTGCCCCAAGAGGTCGGACCGGTTCCGATTGAGCCGGAATCTGCCTTCGCGTTCGACCTTGCCGAGCCGGACTTGATCGACCTCAGCCTGGCGCCCGACTTCCCCCGCAGCCGTGACGACGCCGTGCAGTTGGCGAAGCGCCAACGGCTCGAGGTGCGGCTGATGATCGTCGGCCTACGGATCGCCCGCCTCCAACAGATTCGCGACAAGACTCGGCTGCTCGGCTTGGGACAGCTCCCGTTGGGCATGAGCTTTAAGAATACCACCAGCGCCAACGGCGGTATCGCGCTGGGGCTCATCTTCGGCTCGCTGTATGACTTGCCAGTCGTCAATCTCTCGCTCTGGGCCAACATCGGGCAGGCTCGGCTGGATGTCATCCGATCGCAGCTCGACCTGGAGAAGTCGCTGCTCGAGGTTGCCGAGGATGCCGGCAGCTCGTGGGATCGCTGGCAGCAAGCGGTCCGCGAGTGGGAGCAACGAGAGGCCGAGTACCGTCTTCGGATCGAATACCGCGATCGTCAGGCGCGGCTCTATCGCGAGCAGCAGGCGATCCGGCTGGATGTGCTTGCCTCCGAGGTCGATGTGCTCCAAGGCGACGCCAACCGCTGGACCGCGTGGTCCAACCTTCAGCTCGCGCGGCTCGACATCCTCCGCGCGAGCGAGCTGCTGCTCGATTATATTGAAAAGGCAGGGATCGCCGCCGTGCCGGCGGTGGTCGATGCTCCTCCCAAACCGACTCATCGACACTCGCTAATCCAGCGAATTGTTCACCTGGGCGACGTCGATACCCGTGCTGAAAAGGAGGTCCAATGAAAACTCCCGTTGGACCAGGCTGTACGCTCCTGGCACTGGCGCTGCTTGGCCTGACGTGTGCGAGCCCGGCATCTGGCCAAACCGAGGCTCCGATCGCGCCACTGGCCCCCGAGCCACCCCCAGTGGCGTCGACGACAGCCCGACTACGGCCAGGTGAGACCGTTACGCTGCGGATCCGCCAGGTCATCCCGTGCGATGGGCTGACTTCTGGCGAGCGGCTTTTGAACGGCCGGCCCGCGATCGCGCCCGGTGACCGTGTGGTGGCCGAGGAAGTGCGGCTCGGCGCCCGCCCGCGCTCATCGGCGGCACAATCGTCCACATCGCGCCGCCCAAGCGGTTTGCCAAGCCCGGCCGGGTAACACTCGAGCTGGGACAGCTCGTCCAGGCAGCCCCGGATAGATCCGAACTGGTTCCCTGGGTCTTCGACCTTGAGGACCGGCGATTCAACGTCGAAATGCGGCGGCGGCTGACGCTGGCACTGTTCGCCGCCGAGGGTGCAGGGATCGGAGCCAGCCTGGGCGCCCAGGCCGGGCCGTCGAATCCCGCCTACCTTGGATTGGGAGCGGGGGTGGGCTTGCTCACCGGCATTGGATATGCCAGCCTGATGCCCGGTCGCGAGGCCAGCCTGGAACCCGGCGATACATTCAAGATCACCGTCGGCACGCTGTCGTATCGGCCGCTTTCGCCTTCGACGCCGCTCTCGCTTCACCCTGCGCCAGACCCCGCGAGGTCCAGGAAAGAGAAGGGTCGATGAGGCGCGCCTGGCAGGTGATCGCCCTGGCCGTCGCGGCGGTGCTCGCGAGCACCGGATGCGAACGGCGGGGGATAGCTCCCGCGGGCGATCTGCCCCCCGCATACACTCGCGACAAGATCCTCGACCCGAAGCTGGCCGAGGTCGCCCGCGCGTTCACAGCCTGGGCTGGCGAGCAGAAATTACAGGCCGGAGCTCTGTTTAGCAGAATTGAGGTTCTTCCCCCGGCAGCGACGCTCTTGCCATACGGCGTTGGCACATACCAAAAGCAACTGCGGATGCCGGCAATCCTGATCACTGGACCGGGCTGGCGCGCGCTAGCTGGCGCCGATCGCGAGGCGCTTACGGCCCATGCGTTCCAGGAGCTTTCCCGGCTGCTGGAATCAAGCGCGAGCGCGTCCGCTGTGCGGGCGACAGTCACGATTCAGACGCCGCAGGGGCTGGAGCTGTGTTGGATCAACGACCTGGAGCCGGGGAGGAAGCTCCTGCATGGAGAAGACGATTGAACGTCGGAATCACCGCAGCATTGTCGCGGACTTTTTGGCCGATTTGCTGACACTGCGCCCGGCGTTTGCCCTGGCCGCGGTGTGGCTGACGACCGCGGGGCACACGGCGAGCTTTCGCGAGATGGACGCTGCCCGGGGCTGGGTGACAGCCGAAGGCTACAGCCTGCACTCGATCTACTTGCTGGCGATCACACTCACGTTGCTCGCCGCGCCGCGAGTGGCGCTGGTCCGGTAGCTATGCGTTGGTCGTCGCCGGACTGACGATGCTGGCGGCCGGCTCGATCGTGAACGGTGTGTTGCTCCACGCGCCGCCCGAGCTGCTGATTCTCGGCCGCGCGCTCGCAGGCATCGGCGCGGGGCTGGTGATTCGCTCGGCGCCGCGTGTCCTGCCCGCAGGGGAGGAGGACCGCGTCGCCTGGGCTGGTATCGTCTTGCCGGCGGCCGGGCCGGTCGTGATCGCCCTTGCCGTGGAATGGTCCCCCTGGTGGTCATGGCAGGGAGGCTTTCTGTTCGAGGCCGTGCTGGCCTTTTTCTCGCTTGCGCTTGTGCTCTCGATCACCGACCCACCTGATCTCGACCGGGATGCGCCGTCGGGGCCGGTCGAAAAACTGAGCTACCTTCCCGCGGCCGCTGTAGCCGCGCTTTCGGTCTGGTACGTGATGCACTGGGGCCAGCTCCACGGCTGGCTCGAGGGACCGGACATCACTGCCGCGATTATTGTCGGGTCGGTCGCGCTGGCCGCGCTTCTCCGGATTGTCTGGCCGGACCTTGATCGGGCCACGCTACACGAGGGGCTGCCTCGACTGGGGCTGATCACCTATGGTGGCTTCGTGCAGTATTTCAATTCCCTCGACATGGGCGTCTACGGCGGCTCGCTGGTGAATTTCAGCCCGTGGATGCGCTCTTGGTTGATCTGGTCACTCACGCTCGGGTCTACCGCGGCGCTCGCCCTCGGCCGGATCGTTTGGCGGACACGGTCGCCCGGCTTCACTGGCGCAACGCTCGGATTGGCTGTTCTGGCCGGCGGAATGAGCCTCTCGCACCACAACACAATAAACTGGCCATTCTGAAGGCTGCTCAATACCGTTGAGTTCAACTGGTTCGCCGCGCCCCAACACTGGCAGCTCGCCCCGCCGCGATTTTTGATGGGGTTCGGCAGTGGAATGGTGCTGCTGGCGATGACGACTTGCACGAGCCCAGATCGTCAACGCTGAAGCACGAATCCGGCCGCTGCTTCAGGTCGCACAGTTCGCTGGCGGATCGCTCAGTGTCGGCGTTCTCGTGACGGTGCTCCTGGCCGCGCATCAGCTCCAGTACTCGTATGTCGCCGACCGGGGATTCATTCAAGCAGTCGAGCGCGGCGACCGGAACTCACGGCTGGCCGCTCACGTCGCCACGGCCGGCACGGGCGCGGCGGCGCGACAGCCCGAAACGCTGGAATTCCGGGCCGTTAACTACGAGGCAGACAACCTCGTCTTCGCGACGATCTACGGAGGATTCCTGGTTGCCTCGCTCGTGCTGGCCGTCATTTGCGGCGCCCATTCGCTGCTGCGGTTCCTCTCATCGCCGTCGTCTTCGCGTGAAGAGCGAATGCGGGGCGAAAGACGTACAGCGCGCTAAATCTCGAGTCTTGAACCCAATTCGTCCTCAATTCGGCTCCCTGAAACAAGCGCCGCCCAGCTTTCGGCATCGCCTTGGGCGGCTAATCGCAAGCGGTCGTTCTTGTCCGGGTTCTCTGCGGAAAGCATTATCAGTGTCGCCACCGCAGAAGGCCGAAGACATTCGAATAGTCGTCCGTCCAGACAGCTCGTGTCGTGTTTAGATCGAGAGGATGCCAACCTGCCTGACTGGATAGGCGTGCAAGGTCCGCAACTCGTCGTGCCATAACGACCCACTGGGAGTGCATCCTCCCCGCAGTGAACTCGTCCCTTGAAAATGGTGAATTGGTGTCGTCCATGTACTGGCCGACGAGCCCGGCGTCGCGAGCCAGGGCTGCGACGGCAGGCAGAAGATCAAGATGCGCATTGGAGATGTGTAAGGCGATCAGGCCCCCGTTCGAGAGCTTGGCCAGATAGACTTGCAGCGCCTCGCGTGTCAACAAGTGGATCGGGACGGCGTCGCCGCTGAAGGCGTCTAATACGATCAGCCCGAACGTTTCGTCCGGCTCACGGTAGAGCGACAGCCGCGCGTCGCCAAGGACAATGCGCCAATGGGCCTGGCAATCGTCGAGATACCGGAAGAACCCCGGCGTGGCGCGATTCGCGCCACGTTCGGATCAATCTCGAAAAACGTGAAGTCTTGTCCCTCCTTGCCATAACTGGCCAGTGATCCGATGCCAAGACCAATCACACCGACACGGTCGACAACTGAAGTGCCCTGGTAGCTCTCAAAGAACTGGCCTATCGGTCCGGAGGACCCAATCGGGGGGACTCGCAAAGGCAATGATGAAGCTGAGCAAATAAAGCGTGAGCGGGATCACCCACAGCAGTGGTACCGGCGTCAAATCCGTCGTTAAATAGGTCGTCACGCCCATGAGCAGGCTCGATGGAGCAAACGCCAGAGCGATCCATCGCCAACTCTCGCGCAAACTGGCTCGCTCAGCTTGCGTGCGTTTTGTTGTCGACCCAGGCGCTCGCCAGACCGCGGCGGCGCAGGCAACGAGCAGCCCCGCCAGAATCGCATAGCCCGCGGCCCAGAGCCGCGCCTGGTTGCCCAGAGTCAGGTAAGGCTCGACGAGCGTTATGTAGCCGATCAACACTACAAGACTCCCCATGTTACTTGCGGCATAGATCGGCGGTGACAAAGAACACGCTCTCGAGCTGGTTTTGGAGGACGAGCAATCCGTTCAAGCCCAGATTGTCGACGATCACACCGAACGGCAAATTACGGCCGGAGCCTTCCGTGCCGAACGGCACCTGACCGCGATACGCTCGGCGCTCGATCTTGACGTTCAGCGTGATGGTCTGGCCCGGCTCGATCGTAAACGCCTGCAGGTCCTGACTCGTGGCATTGATACGATTGGTCAAATCCAAAAACGGGACCTTCGTCGCGATTTTCGAGTGGAGCAGCCACGAGGCGGCGGGCCTGGCGCATCATCACCCGGAAGTGGCCAAGGTCTGGGAGGCGATCGGCAAATTCGGCGATCTTGCCACGCTGGACAGCCTCGAGGAGACCAAGAGCATGTTCCCGCATTTCGAGCCGGTCAATTTGTGAGTGAGAAAAACGGCTCGCACGGAGGCTCGCCCTCCCAGGTTCGTGCAAGCGCATTTAGAGCCCGAGGCTCCGCAGCCGTAGTGCGTTCAAGATGACCGACACCGAGCTGAACGTCATCGCCAGGCTGGCGATCATCGGGCTGAGCAGGATACCAAACCACGGGTAGAGAATGCCCGCCGCGATCGGCACGCCCAGTACGTTATAGAGGAACGCAAAGGCGAGATTCTGGCGGATGTTGGTCATGGTCGCTCGACTCAGCCTGCGGGCCCGAACGATCCCGCGCAGGTCTCCCTTGAGCA
This sequence comes from uncultured Isosphaeraceae bacterium, assembly GCA_963850935.1. GTDB lineage: Bacteria > Planctomycetota > Planctomycetia > Isosphaerales > Isosphaeraceae > CAWFRS01. Next base: position 83,156 of record CAWKNT010000036.1, on the reverse strand, counting down.
GGGTCACGCCGGCGCTCTCCATCGCCACGTCGGTGCCCGTGCCCATCGCGATGCCCACGTTGGCTTGGGCAAGGGCGGGTGCGTCGTTGATGCCGTCGCCGGCCATGGCGACAACTCGCGCCTCGGATTGAAGACGCTTGATTTCGGCGGCCTTCTGATCGGGAAGGACCTCGGCTCGAATTTCGTCGAGCCCCAGCTTACGAGCGACGGCCTCGGCCGTGGTGCGGTTATCGCCGGTGAGCATGATCACGCGAATGCCTTCATTGCCCAGATCGCGAGCGGCATCAGCAGCAGACTCTTTGATCGGATCGGCGATGCCGAGGAGGCCCGCAGGAACGCCGTCAATGACGACAAAGACGACGGTCTGCCCGTCACGCCGCAGTTCATGCGCTCGGCTTGACAGTTCTCGCTGCTCAACGCCCATCTGGGTGAGAAGCGATTCACTGCCGATGGCCACAGTCCGTCCGTCAACCTCACCGGTCGCGCCCCGTCCGGTCTGCGATTGAAATCCCTTGACCGCGGAGAGCACAAGCCCCTTTTCACGTGCGGATGTTGTGATCGCCGCGGCCAGCGGATGCTCGCTTGCCTGCTCGAGGCTGGCGGCCTGCGCAGCAGCTCGGATTCAGCCTGTCCGTCGGCGGCCACAATGGAAACCAGCCGGGGTTTGCCTTCGGTCAAAGTCCCCGTCTTGTCGACCACCAACGTGTCCACACGCTCGAGGATCTCGAGTGCCTCGGCGTTCTTGATCAAGATGCCCGCGCCGGCGCCGCGGCCTGTGCCCACCATGATCGACATCGGCGTGGCCAGCCCCAGCGCACACGGACAGGCGATGATCAAGACGGCCACCGCATTGACCAGGGCGTACGCCATCCGCGGCTCGGGGCCGAAAAGGCTCCAGCAGATGAAGGTAATGACAGCGACGAAGACAACCAGCGGGACAAAGTATCCTGAGACCACGTCGGCCAGGCGCTGAATCGGTGCGCGCTGCGCCGCGCCTCGCTCACCATGCGGACGATCTGGGCCAAAACTGTATCCGATCCTACGCGCTCGGCCCGGATTACCAGGCCGCCAGTGCTGTTGACGGTTCCACCGATCACATGGTCACCAGGCCCTTTTTCAACCGGGATCGGCTCACCACTGATCATCGACTCGTCGACCGCGCTCTGGCCTTCGACAACGATCGCATCAACGGGAATCTTCTCCCCGGGGCGGACGCGGAGCTTGTCTCCCGGGACGACCTGGTCAAGGGGAACATCGCGTTCGTCGCCATCGCCTGACAACCGGCGGGCCGTTTTGGGTGCCAGGCCCAAGAGGCCGCGGATCGCGCTGCCGGTCTGGTGCCGGGCACGCAACTCAAGGACCTGACCCAGCAGAACCAGGGTCACGATCACGGCGGCCGGCTCGAAATAAACGGCCACTTCACCATGGTGATCGCGGAATGAGGCTGGGAAAACTCCGGGAAACAACGTAGCGATCAGACTGAAGACAAAAGCCGTTCCCGTTCCTAGCGCGATCAATGTGAACATATTTAGACTTCGGTGAACGACGGACGACCAGCCGCGCTGGAAGAAAGGAAGGCCGCCCCATAAGACCACTGGCGCCGCCAGGATGAGCTCGATCCATACCACGGTTCGGCCAGAAATGGCGCCGGGCGATACCCAGCCTGGCACCATCTCGACCATAGAAAAAATCAGGAGCGGCAGCGTGAGTATGGCACAGATCCACAGGCGGCGGCTCATGTCGGCCAGCTCGGGGTCGACATCGGCATCCGCCGACACGGCCATCGCCTCAAGTGCCATCCCGCAGATGGGGCACGAACCGGGTCGATCGCGCACGATTTGCGGGTGCATCGGGCAGGTATAGGTTGTTCCGGCGGGCGACGCAACCGGAGGCGTGATTCGATCCGTGACCGGTGGCGAATCGCTCTTGGCCTCTTGGTCGGCCAAGTAGTGCGCGGGATCGGCCCGAAACTTATCGACGCAATGCCGACTGCAGAAGTGATATGTGAGGCCATCGTGGTCGACCGACCCGGCCGCGGTGAGGGGATTGACCGTCATCCCGCAGACAGGGTCTCTGACAGTTCCCGGCTGGTCAGAGTTGGCGTTTTGACCAAGGACCGGCAGCGCGGAATTTTGGTGATCCACGATTCGGGACACCCCTCGCTCAAGCCTGTGAGTGGGCCGTCCGCCGCGCTTTGAGCCATTGGCGGGATTTCTTGCGGTCGAGCTTGTCCCACACCTTGAAAAACGCGGTACGTGCAGCCTCGGCCTTGTCGTGCTCGCACTCGAGCAAAGCCTGCGCGGTCGGGATAAAGCCGGGATGATCGGCGTACTCGGCGAGCCCCAACTCGATCTCATGCGCGGCCACGACCGCATCCTGGTGCTCGCCGAGGACATCTTGGACCTCGGTGACCAGACGGATAAAGCGATCGGAACCTTTATTAGCACCACCGCCAATGATCGGAGCGATCAACTCGGCCGTGTAGCGGGCGCGTTTGGCCTCTTTGCGCAGGTTGTGAAACTCCTGGTCTGGATCGGCTGGTCGGAGGCAACGCGCTCCCTTTTTGAGACGCCGCCAGGCCCCGCGCGGCCGGCGGCAGCGCCGTGCGGCAAGGCTCTGCCGCAGCGTCAGTGACCGGCGGCTCGAGGGCGGCTTGCTCGAGCAAAGCCAAAAGACCGCGATAACGGTCGCTGTGCAACGCGTCGGAGAGCGACCACGCAGCCTGTGCACGCCGCGCCTGATACTTTGCAAAAAGGGGTGCCAGCGCGGCTTCACTCGCCGCCCCTTGTCTCATGGCGGCGGCGGATTTCTTCAGTCGTGCTAGCAAAATATCCATGTCGCGCACATCGCCCAGCCGTCGCGCGAGCCATTTGAGTTCTTCTTCGAGATTTTCGCGCCACTCGTGGTCGGCGAAGCTCTCGAGCGCACGCAACTCGCTCCGCAAACGACGGGTAGTCGTGCGCAGCCGATGAATGCCCTCAACGTCACCTCGCCAGACTTGTGCTTCCGTCGCCGCAATCCGCGAGACGGCCTGGCGGAGCGTTGCGACGACAGCTTGCCCGGCCGGGTCATCGGGCCTGATTCTGGGCAGCGCCAGCGTCACCGGTGCCGGGGACCGGTTCGAATTTACCCGCCGCACTGAATGATCACCATAGTCAACGCGTTGGCGATGCGACATGAATTCCCGCCGCTTGGCTGCAAGGTTACGCGGCGCCCTTCCCTGCGAAATTGAGCTTGAATACTGGCGTTTCGACCAGCCTTGCGCTGGTCGCCCACCGGATCGCGTGACCCAAAGGGTTCAACCTAGCCGAATAGCTGCCGTGGCTCAAGCCGCAATCGGCAACTGGGCCATTTCGGTTGGCTCGGACTTCGTCGAATCATCCCAGAATTTATAGTAGACAGCCGTATTAGCTGCCCAATCCGTGGCTGGACAATTGCCCGAAACTCTGACTTCCGAGTGGTTTCCATCGCAACAGTCGGAAACGGGATCACAAGCAGCCATAAATGCAAGCATCGCGAGCTATCTGTGACACTGGGAACACGTGGGCGAGCTGGACGTGATAAGCCAACTCTGTCGAGGGTTCACCTTTATCTATCGGACCCAGCAAGGGGGCTATTGAAGGGAGTAACGATTGAGCTTGTAGCGAAGAGTGCGGGGGCTGATGCCCAGAAGCTGAGCGGTTCGCTCTCGATGTTGATCGCACTGGGCGAGGGCCGCGAGGATTGTTGCCTTCTCGGCCTCTTGAACGGCGGCCTCGAGGTCGAGCGTACCGGGTCGGGGCGGTGTGTGCATTTCCTGAGGCAAATCGTCAGCGTGTATGACCGGGCCTTCGACGACGACGATCAGCCGTTCGATGCAATTCTTGAGCTGGCGCACGTTCCCCGGCCACGAGTATTTGCACAGAATACGCATCGCCGCTTCGGCGACTCGCTTGGGTTTGCGTTCGTATCGCGCACACGATCGCTGCAGGCAATGTTCAACGAGGTGCGGAACATCGTCGGCGCGTTCCCGTAGCGGAGGCAGCCGCAGAGGCACGACATTGAGGCGGTAGTAGAGGTCGTCACGCAGCTTGCCCTCGGCGAGCAACTCTTGCACGTCGCGATGTGTGGCGGCCAAAAGCCGCACGTCGAGCGGGATGAGCTCGCTACCTCCCAGGCGCCGGACTTCTTGCTGCTCGAGAACGCGGAGGAGATCCACCTGGGTCTTGGGGGCCATCTCGCCGATTTCATCGAGGAAGAGCGTGCCGCGCTGGGCCATCTCGAACCAGCCAGACTTACGCCGGGTCGCACCGCTGAAAGCTCCTTTTTCGTATCCGAAGAGCTCGCTTTCGATCAAGGTTTCGGGGAGCGCGCCGACATTCGAGGCGATGAACGGCCCCGAGCGGCGCCGGCCCAAATTGTGGATGGCCCGAGCCACAAGCTCCTTGCCCGTGCCGCTTTCACCTTGGATCAAGACGGTCAGATCGGTGTCGGCGATCTGACGGATGCACTCGAACACCTCGCGGATGGCCGCACTCTGGCCGATCATTTCGGGAAACTCGCCGGCAGCGGTCAGACGCTGTCGCAGCAACCGATTCTCCTCGAGCAGGCGGTGGTGCGCGAAGGCCTTCTTGACCTGGTGCATCAGCATCTCGAGATCGACGGGCTTCACGATGTAATCGTGGGCTCCCAGGCGCATGGCCTCGACGGCCGTCTCGACCGATCCGTGCGCAGTGATTACCAGGATGAGCGTTTCGGGCCAACCGTGCCGGATGTCGCGCACCAGGTCCAATCCTGACCGTGGACCGGGCATCTTGAGATCGGTTATGACGAGATGATGGGGGGTACGTTGAAATTGTGCCCACGCCACAGTGGCGTCGGCGGCTGTCGACACGGCAAAAGGGTCTTCCTCGAGCGCCAGGGCAAGCCCCGAACGAATGTTGGGCTCGTCATCGACGATCAAGATGCGAAAGGTCGGCTCACTCATGATTCACCGTTGTTAATCGGCATGGCCGGGAGCGGGACGGCAATGGCAAAGGTCGTTCCGTCCTTGCTCGACTTCAACTCAATCCGTCCCTCGTGCTGCCCGATCAATTTTTCCGTGAGTGCCAGGCCCATGCCGGTTCCGCGGGCCTTGGTCGAGAAGTACGGTTTAAAGATTTGGTGCTGGATTTCCGCAGGAATTCCTGACCCTGTATCGGCGACCTCGATCACGAGCTCAGCGTCGCGGGTCGACGCGCAGAGCAGCAGATCTCCTCCCGCGGGCATCGCCTCGAGCGCATTGATTACGAGGTTAAGAACCGCCTGTTTAAACTTTTCGGCGTCGAGCATCACGTGGCCAGAATCCGATTCTGGCACGCGCAGATTTATTTCGACTCCCTGCTGCTCGGCCTGCGGCGCGATCAGCGCACGATCTCCTCCAGCACGGCGAGAACATCTGTCGGACGTTTGACAAGTGAGCGCAGGCTGGCAAAGTCGTGAAAGCTTTCGAGCACACCGTTTAATCGCTGGACCTCGGTTTTGAGTACGCCGATCATCTCGTCAACCGGCTTACGGGGCTCCGGGTCTCGCAGCCGCTTGTCGAGTAACTGAACATGGATCGAAAGCGCGGTCAGCGGATTCTTGATCTCGTGATGCAGCCCAGACGCAAGCGTACCGAGGCTGATGAACCGCTCCATCCGCTGCATGCGCTCCTCGAACAAGAGTCGGTCACTCACGTCGCGTAACAAAACCAGACAGCCAAGCGAACCACCTTCAGTTGACTTGAGAATCTGTCCGTGCGCTCGGATCCGTCGCGTACGTCCGCCATGTTCGATGCTGAAATCGCGGTCCCAAACCGCAGTATCGCGGTCGGCGACTTCGTGCGCCAACTGCGCTAATGGCCCGCCCCCCGCGGCGATCTGCGCCAGTGGCTGGCCTACACAATCGGACCGCATTCCCAAGACTTCAATTGCGGCCGAGTTGACGCTCGTGATCGTTCCATGGCAATCGGTCGTGATTACGCCTTCGTCCATGCTGGCCAGGATATCGCGGGCAAACATCTTGATTTGATTCAGAGTGCGCCGTATCGCAAACTGGCGCTGCTGCAGCCACAACGTGGCGACGGTGCAGAGCACGAGCAAGACGAGTGCTGCGGATCGGACGATGATCCGCGTACCGATGTCCTGGCGCAACGAGCGAATGTCTGACGTTGAAACCGGCCGCGAGCTATGCACCCATTCACCCAACAAGCGATATTCGTCGAGCACCTGGTAGACGGCGGCGACGCTCAAGACGGACGCCAGCACCAGGGTGATCAGAACGACTGCCGCCGAACTCGGAATGTGCGCGTCGATTTCGGAGGCCTTTACGCGAAACATGGTTGGCCAACCTCCACTCGTGTCCCGATCCCGGACGAGCTCGGGCCCGGCCATGCCGGCCTCGACACACCGCTTTCGATACGTCGAGTCTACGCACCGGTGCGATTGCCGTCCACGAGCGCCGTGGCAACAGCCCGTAGGCGCTGAAATGACATCTTCGCCGTCGCCCCGATTCTTGTCTCCCGATCGACGCCGTTGCACGGCAAAAATATGCCGGTACGGCAACTATTTGCCGGATACGATCTTGCGGATGAGATCTCATTTCACCCTGCCGCCAATGACCATGACGATCTATTTTCCTGGTATTTGTCCGTTTACGTCGATTGATCGACGCGTTTTTCATTGACGGCACGCGACATGCTCAAGGACGCTGAAACCAGCCCAAAAACCTAACGCTCCGAACTCAACGCCAGCGTGCGACTTGGCGAGGTTCATGCCTCGATCCGTCGGGATCGGCATTGGCCGCGCCACCTCTCGTCGGACTGTTCTCTTCCACTGACGGTGCATGTCCAAGCGATAGATCGACACCGAAAGGCCTTAACCAGATGCAAGCCGATTCGACACTTGCTTTAGAGAAACCTCAAAACGGAATCGCCGGGTTGAAACACTGGCGCCACGACCTGCTCGCGGGGATGGTGGTTTCATTGGTCTCCGTGCCCTTCTCGTTGGGCATCGCCGTGGCGTCGGGCGCGCCGCCGGTCTGCGGCTTGATCTCGGCGATCATTGCCGGATTGGTGCTGCCCTTCCTGGGTGGCTCTTACGTGACGATCAGCGGGCCGGCCGCCGGGCTAGCGCCCGCGTTGTTTGCCGCGATGATGCTGCTCGGACGGGGCAACCGGGAGGTCGGCTATCCCCTCTTGCTCGGTGCGATCTGCCTGACGGGGTTAGTGCAGGTCGTACTGGCCAGGCTCAAGTTGGCTCGCTTTGCCGCGGTATTCCCAGCCGCCGTCGTCGAGGGGATGCTCGCGGCGATCGGCCTCTTGATCATCGCCAAGCAACTGCCACTGATCCTCGGTACCAAGTTCGAGGAGCACGAGTTTTGGAGCATTCTGCGCGAAACACCGTCGCAGTTCATGCAGCATGGACCCGAAGGTCTTCGGCCTGGGCATTTTCTGCCTGGCCCTGATCTTCGCCATGGCGTCGATCAAGGCGCGGTGGGTGAAGGTCGTGCCGCCGCAGGTGTTCGCGGCGGTGGTCGGCCTGATCCTGGGCTGGTTCATGGGCCTTGACGGCGATCGCCTGATCAGCATCCCCGCTCAGCCGTTCAAGCACGGCATCGTGATGCCAAATTTCCACGGGCTGTTCACAAACCATTCGCTCTGGTGGGCGCTCTTCACAACGGTCTTGACCCTCACCATGATCGATGGGGTCGAGTCGTTGGCGACGATCGCGGCCATCGACAAGATCGACCCGTTTCGACGCAAGTCCGACCCGAACAAGACGCTCAATGCGATGGGCATATCGAATATATGTTCGAGCATGGCCGGCGGTCTGACGATCATCCCCGGCGGAGTCAAGAGCACGACCGCCATCCTGGCCGGCGCGCGGACGCAATGGGCCAACTTTTATAACGCCTGCTTCCTGGTCATCTACCTGCTTCTGGGAAGAAACCTGATCAACCTGATGCCCTATACGGCTTTGGGTGCGATCGTTCTCTATACCGGCTACAAGCTGTGCGCGCCCAAGGTATGGAAGCACGTCGCGCACATCGGCAGCGAGCAACTGTTCGTGTTCACCACCACGGTGCTGGTCACGGTCACGACCGACCTGCTCTGGGGCATTGCCGCGGGCATTGCGGCCAAGCTGATTGTCGAAATTGTGATGGTGGCGCGAGTCGCGCGGGGCCGTCCAGAGGGCCAGGAGCCGGTGGGACTGGTCGTCAAGCGCTGGCTGGGTGAGACCGGCGAGCTGTTTCGCAACCCCGTCGTCAAGAGCGTGGACTCTGGAGGCACCTACCACATGTATTTCGGCCGGCCGATGGTTTGCTTCAACTCGCTTCATCTGCACAGGGAGCTGTCGCTGATACCCAGCGGCACCACTCAGGTCACCATGCATATCACCGACTTGGTGACACTGATCGACCACACAACGGCCACGACACTTCTCGAGTTCGTCGACAACCTCAAGCGCACAGGCCGGGGCATGGCCACGATCGTGGGCCTGGAAAAGATGCGGGCACGCTCCCACGCCGACGCGTCCATGCGAATCAGCGCGCAGATTCGGGCGCATGAACGTGCAGAAGCGCTGACGGCACTGGCCAAGGTCAGCCTCACGCACGTAGGCCCGCCGGTCGACCCGGTCACCTATCTCGAGTGTGAGCACTCGCGTATACAGTCCCGGGATTGGATCTGCCTGGCGGAAGTTGCCCCCACGGCTGAGCCTGATGATCATCCCGTAAACTCGGCCGTGAGGTATGTCTGGACATTTTTCGCGCGTAGAATCCGTGGCCTCTTTCAATCGGTCCCTGCCTCGCCCGCCCGCCAACAAGTATTGACATCCGCCCGGAACGGCACCCCCACAGCCGCGCGGCAACCGGTCAACGAAGCTGGCACCGCCGGTCCAATCGACGAGCTCAGCGTCCTCGAGAGCGAGCAGCCGGAGATTGATTGACGTCAACACCCAATCCATCCAAGATCGCTGGATCGGAGGTCGCAAGCAAAGCTGTAGAGCGCTTCGGAGTTGGAGTCACACAAGTGACTCCAACGTCATTGCCGAGTTTAGCGGATGGGGAGCGCCCGGCAGACGCTCTACCAACATGTTGTCACCCCAGTCTGGCACCAAGGTTTGAAACCCCCGGAGGTGGAGACGTCGTTAAGGGAAAGAGTGTCACGTGGCGGCGGTTTGGCGATGTGGATTAGCGCCATTCCTTGGGAACTTCGGTTATTCGTCGACGAGCCCGCAGTCGTGCAGCCAGACCAAGTCCATCAAGTCCTCGCGAGCATTCGGCCCTTGGAGCGACTGGAGGAACCGGTCCCTAGCGATGAGTCGGCTCAGGCGCGCGAGCGTGGCGAGTTGGGCGTCGACCGTTGGGGATATAACTGATAGGAAGACACGGATGGGCACCGACCCATCGGGCCCTAAGAACACCGGGACGTAGGCCAGGCAGACTGTGATGACGGGCTCCGGCACGGGCAGGACGAGCAGGTGCCGCGGGTGCGACACCGCGATCCCGTCGCGGGCGACGACGAACCCGTCGGCACCGCGCGGCCGCATCAGCATCAATAGTTCTTCACGACCGCTGCGACGGTAAGCGTTCGCATGCGCATCGGCGAACAACTCAAGGACCGACGCAAGGTCACCGCCGTAATGCTTGAGCAACTCGCCTGCGCGGAACGCCTCGTAGAGGCTGGGCGGAGCCTCGTCCGGACCCGGGCGGAATTCCCAGGGACTGTGCCCCTCGGGTAAAGCCGTCCTGTTTGAAAGGGACCACTCCAGCCAGAGCATGGCGTCGATGGGGTGAAGCCCAGGCGCGAGCTTCCGCCGACGCGAGGATCCGCACAAGAATCTGCCTATCATCGAGAACATCCTTTTCATTCGCGCCTCACTCTCGGATTTGGAAATGAGGGGCGCATGGTCCGCGCATGACGCACCGGACCGCCGCGACCCGATCCTTGGCCTTAAGCGAGGGTTCGACCAGCCCAAGCCGACCCAAGATCGCGCTTACAGACATGTGAGCAGACGCCTGGCGCCACCGGGCGTCGTGCCGACGAGTTGTGCGTGCCAGGGCGGCGTACTCGCTGAAAGACTCGTCGGCCAGGTCGTGTGACGTCGTATCCTCGTCCGTCGTCGCGCGGCAAAGGGCCGGAAGGCCGCACTCCTCGAGGAAGGCTTGCGGGGTCAACATGCGGCCGATGTTGTTGATCAGCCAGACCGCCGGATGGCGGGCTCGCAACGCGTTCCAGAGCCAGACCAAGTCCGCGAACGTGCAGTTCGTCCTCAGCCTCGAACCGAGCCAGATCGCCTCGCCTTCCTGATCGTAAACCTCGCCTGGCGGCCGAACGATGTCGATCGACCGATCGCCGCCGAATCCTCTGTTCCGCCTCCTGCACGAAACTGGGCGGGTGGGACACACAGCAACACAGCCAAAAGTCTCCAAAGCCAAGGCCCAAGGGAACGCGCAAGAAGGCGTCCCGTACTGCCGGTACCTTATTCACGTCGGCATCCTGCGACCGGGCCAAACGCAGCCGGGTTCCCTGACGGCTTGCTGCCGCCCGTCTCTGGGCCGGGGTCCGCGAGAAAGCCTTCGCAAGTTTGGCATTCGGCCCCCGATCGTGCGCGGATCATCTGACGGAGGGTTCGATGCCTTGCGCGACACGAGATGCATCCTTGCAGATGGTGGTGGAAATTCGCTGCCTCCACATCGCCGAGCGTGCCCACGATGTGCCGTACAAGGTAGTCGATGAGTTGGTCGCACGTTTTCATGAGGACCTCATCCGCTACTACTCGATCATGCTCCGTTCCAGGCTTTCGGCACCGCAACCGCGAGGTTGTCGGTGCGGGCCGTGGGAATGACGGGTAACGGACACGCCCTGGCGATGAGAGATTGGTTGGTCGCCCTCTTTCGAAGCTATTGCCCCTGAACCGAGCCCGGGAGTCGGGCCCCGCGTCCTGGAGGACCTTGATCTATCCCAGCTCCCCGGGGATCGCCGAGGTCGGGCTGGTCGAGCTCCTGGAGGAAGCACGAGACGTGCTCGACCGTTCGACACCCGCGCAAAAGGACTCTCAGTCTCCTGTCGCGGCCGAAAGTAACGAGCCGCCCCAGGATTTGCAGGAAACGTTCCCGCCGGTCGGGGGGCGCCAGGACCAGGAAGACGCTGTCCACCGGCTCGCCATCGACCGCGTCGAAGGGGATCGGGGAACTAAGGAAACCCGCCACCCCGACGAACCGCTTCGTGAAGCTCGACTCACAATGGGGGAAGACGATCCCATTTCCCAGGGCCGTCGTCCCCAGTTTCTCCCGCTCGTGGAAGAGGCTAACGAGCCCGTCCTCCGCCGTCTGGAGGACGTCTCCCCGTGCTACGGCATGGCGGACCATTTTCTCGATCACGTTGACTTTATTGCGGACCTCAAGCCCCATCAGGATGGCGTCAGGCGGAAAGATTTCGGCCAGCTTTACCGGAGAAGGGGCGATACTCACCGGACTCATTTTGCAACCTGTTCTATTTCACTCGACTATCAGATCATTAATCCGCTCCGACGAAGGGAGGAGCTTCGGCTTCACTCTCGCTGGGCCGGAAACCCAGGCGGCGTTTGGCCCACCGGGGTGCCGCGCCGTTCTACGGCTTCCGTTAGCAGTGCGACAACCGTCGCATTGAGGGATGTCTTTTTGTCCAGCGCCCAGCTCGCCAGTCGTTCGTGCAATGCAGGCCGCATGCGGATCTGGAAGTGCACCACGGTCTCGGGCAATGGATTCACCCTCCGGCTGAGGAGAGGCGATCAGGGTAAGATCGCCAGTAATCGCACTGGAAAGTCTTGACGCATTCTGACATCTTTGGACAGATTTAAAGGATACTTCCCTATTGTCTAGCGATCAAGAGATTTTTCCCTCTTCCCGCTGGATGGAGCGATCTAGACTGCTGAATGGGAGGGGGAGAGCCACATTTGGGCCAGGTCTCCCGGTCGACGGGGGAGGTGTGACGGTCCCCTTGGAAGAGCTTATCAGCTGTCGCTGTCGTCGCTGTTGGACATTCGATCCATATGATTGATAATAGCGCACGCTGTGACAATAATGTCCACAAAGGTCAGTTGCCCTCTCACAAAAGGAGTTCGATCCATCGCGTCACTTGGCGGAGACGTTGCATCGTTCGATCGACTCGGAATGAAGAAATCATACTACCTTCACGGGTTGACCCCCTACCGAGGTGCTTCATTCCCATGAATCTCTCCGTCCGTGACACGGCGAACTTGCTGAGCGTATCCGAGAAGACGATTTACCGCTGGATCAAGCAGCAGACGATCCCGGCGTATCGGGTTGCAGGATCAGTACCGATTCAACCGGGCCGAGATCCTGGAGTGGGCGACCTCGCGACGAATGAATGTTTCGAGCGAGATCTTCGCGGAGCCGGAGGCCGCGGGCCAGCCGATCCCGTCCCTGCTGACCGCACTCGAGGCGGGAGGTGTCTTCTATCGCGTCTCGGGGTTTGACAAGGAGAGTGCGCTTGCGCGAGGTCGTGGAATTGCTGCGGCTGCCGGACGAGGTTGACCGTCCGTTTCTGCTTGCGCGTACTCCTGGCTCGCGAGGCGATCGCGCCCACGGCCATCGGCGATGGGATCGCGATCCCGCACGTGCGCAATCCCGTCGTGCTGCACGTGGGCCGGCCCGTCGATCACGCTCTGTTTCCTGGAACAACCGATCGAGTACGACGCCCTGGACGGCAAGCCGGTGCATACTCTATTCACGATTGTCAGCCCGACCACGCGGGCCCACCTCCACTTGATGTCCAAACTGTCCTTCGTGCTGCGCGATCCTGGACGTGCGCCGGGCGATCAAGGCACAGGAGTCAAGGCAGGAGATTCTCCGCCAGATCGGCCGTGCGGAACAGCGTCTCGTGACGTCGAATGCCGAAAAGTCCAACGCCGCGGCGGCCGGTCCGTCGCATGCGGATTCGGGGTGAATGGCGGCCGGGCCGGTCGACAGGTGGTCGAGTCGAGAAGTGTTTTCCGATGCTACGGGATCAGAGAGCCATGCAATTGACGGTTCGGGACGTGAGCAAGTTTCTTAAGGTGTCGGAGTCCACGGTGACCCGCTGGATCAAGCAGCGCGGCCTTCCCTCCCAGCACGTGGGCGGCCAATACCGCTTCAACCGGGTCGAGTTGCTGGAGTGGGCCACGGCCAACAAGATCAGGGTTTCGCTGGAGGCGTTTGACGACCTGCGGGCGGAAGACGAGCCGGTCCCGAGCCTGGTGGAGGCGCTCGAGGCCGGCGGGATCTTCTACAAGATCAAGAACTCCAATAAAGACACGTGCCTTGCGCGCCTTGGTCGAGGTCCTGCCGCTTCCGGAGGACGATCGATCGCGAGTTGCTCTTGCGGCTCTTCCTGGCCAGGGAGGCTTCGGCGAGCACGGCGATCGGCGACGGCATCGCGATTCCGCACGTTCGCAACCCGATTGTCCTGCATGTCGTGCGGCCGATGGTCACGCTCTGCTTCCTCGAGCATCCCGTCGACTTCGGGGCACTCGATGGCAAGCCCGTGCACGTGCTCTTCTCGCTCATCTGCCCGACCGTGCGGAGCCATTTGCAGATGCTTTCGCGGCTGTCGTACGCCTTGCAGGACGAGAAGTTCAAGGAGGTCCTGATGCGCCAGGGCCAGCGCGAGGAGATCTTGCGGGAGGCGCGCCGCGTCGAGGCGGCCCTTGCCGTCCCGGCCACCGCGCAGGAAGGTGAACCAGTCCATGGACGTCACGGCCGAGCACCATCAGTCGAGGGATTCCGGGCGGACAACGTGCTACGGTGGCCTGCTGGCCACTCTGTTCGGCGCGGGCGGCGTGGTCTTGGTGTGCCTGCTCGCGTCTGATTCCGACACTTCGCGTCCTGGGCGGAGGCCTCGCCGAGTCGGTACGTTGGACCTGGGATCGTGCCCACGGGAGCTTTCTGCATCGGACTGGATGCCTCTCAGCGCCTTCTTCCTCCTGCCGGTCGTGGTACTGTCCGCCCTGGCGGCCGTTTACGGCGGCAACTATCTGCTCGCTTACCGCGGCAGGAAATCGCTCGGCAGCTCCTGGTTCTTCTTCAGCCTGTTCGTGCTGGGAATGATCATGGTCGTCATCGCCCGGACGGCGCTCTTGTTCCTGCTGTCGTGGGAGGTGATGTCGATCTCGGCCTTTTTCCTGGTGACGTTCGAACACGAGAAGGCCGAGGTGCGCCGGGCGGGTTGGGTCTATCTGGTCGCGACCCACCTGGGCGTCGCTTTCCTGTTCGCGACTTTTGTGCTCCTGGGGCGGCACGCCGGCAGCCTGGAATTCGCAGGCTTTTGACCGGATGCCGGCCCTGGACGCCTTCTGGTCGGGGCTGATCTTCGTCCTCGCCTTGATCGGCTTCGGGGCGAAAGCAGGGTTTGTTCCGTTCCACGTCTGGCTGCCCGAAGCCCATCCGGCGGCGCCTTCTCACGTCTCCGCCTTGATGTCGGGCGTGATGATCAAGATGGGCCTCTACGGGCTGTTGCGCGTCCTGACCTTTCTCGGGGCCCCCGCGCCCTGGTGGGGGCTGACGCTCGCCGTCACTCGGCCTGCTCACGGCCTTGGTCGGGATCTCGCTGGCCCTTTAGCAGCGCGACGTGAAGCGCGTGCTCGCCTACTCCAGCATCGAGAACATGGGCCTGATCGGCCTGGCCCTGGGTGTGGGACTGTGGTGTTCGGCCAGCGGCATGCCGGCCGTGGCCGCGCTGGCGACGGCCGCCGGGCTGCTCCACATCTGGAATCACGCCCTCATGAAGGGCCTGATGTTCCTCGCCGCCGGCAGCGTGCTGCACGGGACGGGCACCAAGGACATGGAAAAGCTCGGCGGGCTGATGAAACGGATGCCCTGGACCGGCGGCGCCATGATGGCCGGCGCGGTCGCCATCTCGGCGCCTGCCGCCGTTGAACGGCTTCGTCAGCGAATGGCTCTTGTACCTGAGCCTGATGAAGTGCGGGTTGGCGACGAACGGCGGCCGCAGCCTGACGGCCTTCCTGGCGGTCGGCCTCGTCGCCCTGGTCGGAGGTCTGGCCGCCATCACGTTCGTGCGCCTCACGGGCATCGTGCTCCTGGGTTCGCCGCGCAGCGAAGCGGCCGGCACGCCCACGAGTCCTCGCCCTGGATGCTCGCGCCGATGGTGTTCTTGGTCGTTCCTGTGCCTGACCGTGGCGGTCTTTCCTCAGGCGGTCGCGGGCTTGCTGCCGGGGTCTCTGGACCAGGTCCTCGGCGCGGGGGCCGGTGCGAGCGTTCCTGGCGATGGAACCCTCCGAAGCCCCGCTCGCGACGCTCGGCTACTTGAACGCCTGGACGCTGATCGCCCTGGGGACGGTGGCCGCCGTTCTCGCTGGCCTTGATCTCGCGCGGCGCACAGGCGGAAGGCCCGACCTGGGGCTGCGGATACCTCATGCCGACGGTGCGCATGCAATACACCGGGCGGTCTTTCGCGGAGATGATCGCCGAGCACTTGCTGCCCCGCTTTCTCCGGCCGCGGACGACCCGCCAGGCCCCGCGCGGATGTTTCCCTGCGCAGAGCAGTTTCGGGGCTGACTGCCCCGACCCGGTCAGCGAGAGGCTGTACGAGCCGTTCTTCCGCCGCTGGGCGGATCGCTTTTCTCGGCTCCGCATTCTCCAACAGGGGAAAGTTCACGTCTATCTGGTATACATGGTGCTCATGGTCGTGCTGGCCCTGGCCTGGGTGTCCATTCGCAGATGACGAGGTACGTTCATGAGTGAATCGCTGGTGCTCCTGGGAATCATCATCGCGGCGATCGAGCGGCCTCGCCGGGCCTTCTTTGGGGGCGGACGTCGATGGGCGGACAGTGGGTGACCACGCTGCTCGCCGTGCTCGGGGCGGGGCTTGGCCTGGGGGGCGTCGGCTGGTTCTGGGCCACCGGAGACAGTCAGCCGATCGTGTGGCCGTGGTCCCTTCCCGGCGCCGAGTTCAGCGTGGGCATCGACGGCCTGTCGGCCATCTTCCTCGTGCCGATCTTTCTGATCTCGCTTCTGGGAAACGTCTACGGGCTGGGCTACTGGAAGCAGACCGAGCACCCGGAAAACGGCCGGAAGCTGCGGCTCTTCTACGGCACGCTGACCGCCGGCATGGCACTGCTCGTGATCGCCCGGAACAGCATCCTGTTCCTGTTCGGCTGGGAGATCATGGCGCTTTCGGCCTTCTTCCTGGTCACGACCGAGGACGACGAAAAAGAGGTCCGCGAGGCCGGCTGGCTCTACCTGGTCGCGACCCACACCGCGACCCTCTGCCTGTTCGCGCGTCTTCGCGCTGCTTCATGCCGTCCAGCGGTTCGTTCACGCTCGCTCCGCTCGACCAGGCAGCCGTGCCGCCGGGCATGGCGACGGCGATCTTCGTGCTTGCCCTGGTGGGTTTCGGCTTGAAAGCCGGCATCATGCCGCTGCACGTCTGGCTTCCCAGCGCCCACGCGGCGGCGCCGAGCCATGTCTCGGCCATCATGTCGGGCGTCCTCATCAAGATGGGCATCTACGGGCTGCTCCGGGTGACGTCGCTGATCGGCGATCCGCCGGTCTAGCTGGGGCGTCGTTCTCCTGGGGCTGGGCGTGGTCTCGGGCGTCCTCGGGGTCGCGTTCGCCATCGGCCAGCACGACCTGAAGCGGCTGCTCGCCTATCACAGCATCGAGAACATCGGCATCATCGTCATGGGCATCGGCCTGGCCATGATCGGTCGTTCGCTGGGCCGCGCCGATTGGGTCATCCTCGGCATGGGCGGCAGCTTGTTGCATGTCTGGAACCACGCGCTGTTCAAGGCCCTGCTGTTCTTGAGCGCCGGCTCCGTCATCCACTCCGCCCATACCCGCGAAATCGACCACCTGGGCGGGCTGGCGAAGGCGATGCCGTGGACCTCCCTCTGCTTCCTGGTCGGGTCGGTCGCCATCTGCGGCCTGCCGCCGCTGAATGGCTTTGTCAGCGAGTTTCTCATCTACCTCGGCCTGTTCGGCACGCTCGTTCCACGGGGCGGGCCGACGTACGCCGGCGCGGCCTTCGCCGCGCCGGCGCTGGCCCTGATCGGGGCCCTGGCCGTGGCGTGCTTCGTGAAAGTCTACGGAGCGGTCTTCCTGGGCAGCGCCCGGTCGGAACACGCTCGGCATGCCCACGAGTCGCCGCTCTAGCATGCTCGGGCCGATGGGCGTGCTGGTCGCCTGCTGCTTCCTGATCGGGCTGGCCCCGCTGCTGGTCGCTCCCATCCTCCAGCAAGGTATCTCGGCCTGGGCTCCCGGCATCGACCAGACCGGTCCTCGCCTCGTCGCGCTGGCGCCGCTCGGCTGGATCACGGCCATGGGCCTGCTCTTGGTCGCGCTTGCTATCGCTGGCGGCCGCGGTGCTTGTGGACTGCGCTCCGCCGCACCGTCGTCGACGCGGATGCCACATGGGGCTGCGGCTACCTGGCACCGACGTCGTCGATGCAGTACACCTCGTCGTCGTTCGCACAGATGCTGGTCGGATTGTTCGGCTGGGTGCTTCGTCCGCGGTCGCATCGGCCCAGAGACTTGCCGCTGTTCCCGCGGCAGGCCGAGTTCCACAGCGAAGTGCCCGACGCGGTGCTCGACGAGGTCGTGCTGCCGGCGTTCCGCTTCGACGGCCTGGCTGTTCTCGTGGTTCCGGGTGTTGCAGCAGGGGAACATCCAGATCTACTTGCTGTATATCTTCCTCGCCCTGATCGTGCTGTTGCTCTGGCGTTAGGAGAAACGCGGTGGCGACGATCGTTCATAACACGGTCCATATCCTGGTGGCACTCGGCCTGCCGCCTCTGCTCTTGGGGGTGATCACCAAGACCAAGGCCCTGTTCGCCGGCCGGGTCGGGCCGCCGGTGTTGCAGCCGTATTTTGACCTCATCAAGCTCTTTCAGAAGGGCTCGGTCTTCAGCACGACGACGACCTGGGTGTTCCGGGCCGGGCCGGTGGTCGGGCTGGTGACGGCGGGGATCGCGGTGCTGTTGGTTCCGCTGTCGAACTCCGCCGCGCCGGTCTCGTTCACGGGCGACATGATTCTCCTGGCCTACCTGCTTGGCCTGGGCCGGTTCTTCACGGCCTCGGCCGCGCTGGATACCGGCTCGGCCTTCGAGGGGATGGGGGCGGCGCGTGAGGTGACCTTCGCCTGCCTGGCGGAACCGGCGTTTTTCCTGGGCCTGCTCGTCCTGGCCAAGCTTTCCGGGTCACTTCAACTGGCGGGCATGCTCGGCAGCTCGCTCGCGTCGAACTGGACGACGGCCGGGGCTTCGCTCGCCATGGTGCTCTTGAGCTGGTTCATCGTGCTGCTGGCGGAGAACTGCCGGATCCCCTTTGACGACCCGAACACCCACCTCGAGCTGACCATGATCCACGAGGTCATGGTCCTCGACCACAGCGGCCCGGCCTTCGGCATGATCCTCTACGGGGCCGCGCTCAAGTTGTTCGTCTTCGGCGCTCTGGTCGTCCGCCTGGCCTTCCCGTTCTCGACCGGCTCGCTCGTGGCTCGACTGGCCCGCTCTTCGTGGCGGAGATGCTGGTCGTCGCGGTGGCCGTCGGGGTCGTGGAATCGGTGATGGCCCGCCTGCGGCTGACGCACGTCCCGGTCCTCCTGCTCGCCGCCTGCCTGTTGTCCGGTTTTGGAATCGTTCTGCTGGTGAGGTGAACCCATGGCCCAGTTCTTCGACCCGCTGTTGATCATGAGCCTTGCGCTCAACTTCGTCGCCCTCGGGGTGAGCCGGATCCGCGGCGTCATCAACGCGGTGGCGGCCCAAGGGATCTTGCTGGGGATCCTCGCGCTTTTCGTTCACCCGGATATCGGGCTCCGGGGCATCCTCCTGGTCGTCGTGACCATCGTCTTGAAGGGGTTCGTGATCCCGAGGTTCCTGGTCCACGCCATGCGCGAGGCGAACATCCAGCACGAGGTCAAGCCGGTCGTCGGCTACATGAGCTCGCTCCTCCTGGGGGCGGTCGGCACCGGCCTGGCGATGGTGTTCTCGTACACGCTTCCCCTGGCCGAGGAGCACCAGCACTTGCTTCTGGTGCCGGCCTCGCTGTCGACGGTCTGGACGGGCTTCCTCATGCTGACGACGCGCAGGAAGGCGATCATGCAGGTGCTGGGCTACCTGCTGCTCGAGAACGGGATTTTTCTCTTCGGACTCTTGCTGCTTGGAGGCGATGCCGTTCCTCGTCGAGGCCGGCGTCCTGCTCGACCTGTTCACCGGCGTGTTCGTGATGGGAATCATCATCCATCACATCAGCCGCGAGTTCACCTCGATCAGCACCGAGCACCTGTCGGAGTTGAAGGAATAATTGATGATTTACATGCTGATTCTGTTCCCCCTGGTGATGGCGGCGGCGACGTTCGCCTTGCCTTTCGACCGCGGCCGGCCGTGGCTCTTGCCGTTGGGGGCGCTGGGGCACCTTGCCCTGGTCGTCTCGGTGGTCTTCCGGCCGGCAGACGGCCCGCCTGCTCTCGGGCCTGGGAGGCTGGCTGCTTGCTCGACCCGCTGGGAAAGCTCGTCCTCGGGTTTCAGAGCGTGCTCTTTTTCCTCTGCTCGCTCTACGCGCCGGGCTATCTCGCCCTTCGCCCCGACCGGCCCAACCGCGTCTTCTGCGCCAACCTGTTCTTGATGCTCGGGATCATGACCTTGGTGGTGCTGTCGCACCATCTGGGGCTGATGTGGGTGGCGATGGAAGCGACGACCCTGGTCACGCGCGCCCGCTGATCTATTTCAATCACAACGCCCGCTCGCTGGAGGCGACCTGGAAATACCTGCTGATCGGGTCGGTGGGCATCGCGCTGGCCCTGCTCGGTTCGTTCTTCCTCGCGTACGCATCGCTCAAGGCCGGGCTGGAATCGACGTTGCTCTTCGACCAGCTGGTCAAGGACGCCCCGCACCTGTCGCCGCCCTGGCTGCGCGCCGCGTTCGTGCTGCTCTTCATCGGCTACGGGACCAAGATGGGCCTGGCGCCGATGCACACCTGGAAGCCGGACGCCTATGGCGAAGCGCCGGGGATGGTGGGCACGCTTCTGGCGGGGGGCGTCACGAGCTGTGCCTTCCTGGCGATCTTGCGGGTTTATGCAGATCTGCCGCGCCGGGGCCGACGCCGAGTTCGCCCGGGAGATCATGGTCTTCATGGGGCTGCTTGTCGATGGCCGTTCGCCGCCGTCTTCATGGTCCGCCAGCGCGACTTCAAGCGCATGCTGGCTTACTCGAGCGTGGAGCACATGGGCATCCTGGTGCTGGGCGTCGGCATCGGCGGCCTGGCCGTTTACGGGGCCTTGCTTGCACCTGATCAACAACGGGCTGACCAAAGGAGTGCTCTTCCTGTCGGCGGGCAACATCCACCGGGCCTACGGCAGCAAGCTCACGGACGACGTGCAGGGGGCCATCGAACGCGTGCCGCTGTCGGGAGGCCTGTTCCTGGCGGGTTTCCTGGCCATCACGGGCTCTCCCCCTTTTGGCCCGTTCGTGAGTGAATTCACCATCGTGAGCGCCGCGGCCGGCAGCGGACAGTACATCGCGACCGGACTTTTCCTGCTCTTGCTCGGCGTCGTGTTCATCGGCATGGGGGCCACCGTCCTGGCCGTCGTCCAGGGGAAACCCGGCCGCCGAGCAAGGAATCAGACCGGTTTCACGACAGCGTGAGCACCGGCGGCCCGATCCTCCTGTTCATGGCGCTGGTGCTGCTTCTTGGGCCTGTATATCCCGGCTCCCCTGGAATCGCTGCTGCGCGAGGCCGCCGCGTCTTTGGAGGTCAAGCGATGATCGCCAGTCAACAAGTTCGCGTCCTTGCGAACGGGGCAGGCGATTCCGCGGGAACAGGTCCCGCAAGCTGCCGTTCGCGGACTTTCGCCGGACCGTCGTCGACGCGGTGCGGAGCGGGCAGCGAGTCGCCGCCCTCTTCGGCGACGTCTCCGACTCGTCCGACGACGTGGACGTCTACGCCGTCCTCGCCGACAGCGCCCGCTCGCTGTTACGTGCCGTCTCGACGACGCTCGACTCGGACCACTTTCCCTCGCTCACCCCCGACTGCCCGCAGGTCCACCTCTTCGAGCGGGAGCTCGCCGAGCAATACGGGGTCCGTCCCGAAGGGCATCCCTGGTTCAAGCCGGTTCGCTTTCATCGCTCGTATCGCCCCGGCCACGACGCGTGGGGCAGGCAGCCGGGCGAGACTCCGGTCGTCGGCGTCACGGATTTTTTCCGGGTCGAAGGGGAGGAGATCCACGAGGTCGCGGTCGGTCCCGTTCACGCCGGCGTCATCGAGCCGGGGCACTTCCGCTTCCAGTGCCACGGCGAGGAGGTCTTTCACCTGGAGATCTCGCTGGGCTACCAGCACCGCGGGATCGAGCGGGCCTTGATCGGCGGCCCCGACAAGCGCACGCATTCACCTGGTGGAACAGGTGGCCGGCGACACGTCGGTGGGTCATGCCATCGCCTATTGCCAGGCGGTGGAGGCGCTGGCCGGCTGTCCCGCCGTCGATCCGGGCACAGGCGATTCGCGGCATCGCGCTCGAGCTGGAACGGCTGGCCAATCACACCGGGGACCTCGGGGCCTTGGCCGGTGACGTCGGGTTCTTGCCGACCGCCTCGTACTGCGGGCGCATCCGGGGCGATTTCCTCAACCTGACCGCTCTCTTGTGTGGCAGCCGCTTCGGCCGCGGCCTGGTCCGGCCCGGCGGCGTCCGATTCGATCTGGATGAAGACCGGATTCAAGCTTTGTCTAGATCGTCTGGAAGCGGCGTACCAGGACGTCGCCGGCGCCGCCAACTTGCTCTGGGATTCGTTGTCGGTCCAGGCCCGATTCGAGGGGACCGGAGCGATCACGCGCGAGACCGCCGTCGGCCCTGGGACTGGTCGGCCCCGCCGCCCGGGCCTGCGGGCTGGAGAGGGACGTCCGCCACGATTTCCCGGCCGGCATTTTCCGCTTCGCCCAGGTGCCGATTTCGTCCTGGACGACGGGCGACGTCTTCGCCCGCGCCTACGTGCGCTGGCTGGAAATTCAAAGGTCGGTGGCGTTCATCAAGGAACAGCTCCAGGCGTTCCCCGCGGGGCCGGTCCGGGCCGACGTGGGCCGTGGCCGCTGAAGCCCGACCACCTGGTGGTTTCGCTCGTGGAAGGCTGGCGCGGCGAGATCTGCCACGTGGCCCTGACCGACGGCCAGGGCCGGTTCTCCCGCTACAAGATCGTCGACCCCTCGTTCCACAACTGGACCGGGCTGGCGATGGCGCTGCGAGACCAGCAGATCTCCGATTTCCCGCTTTGCAACAAGAGCTTTAACCTCTCGTACTGCGGACACGACCTCTAAATTCAGCCGAAAGGACAGTCCATGTTCTCCATCATTCGGGAGCGTCTCCGCCAGCGCAGACGGACGATCGCCTATCCGGCGGGCGAGCCGCCATCGCTTCCCGACCGCTTCCGCGGCCTGCCCGTGCTCGACGAATCGAGGTGTCCTGACGGATGCCAGGCATGCGTCCAGGCGTGCCCCACGGACGCCATCGCCCGCGATGCCGCAGGGCTCCGGCTCGACCTGGGCCGCTGCCTCTTCTGCACCGATGCGTCGACGCCTGTCCGGAAGGAGCGATCCGCTACACCCAGGACCACCGGCTCGCCACGAGAACCCGCGACGGACCTGGTCGTTCGGAGCGGACAAGAGCTGGAGCTCGCCCGGCCGCTCGAGGAGAAGATGCTCCGCGTCTTCGGCCGCTCGCTCAAGCTCCGGCAGGTGAGCGCCGGCGGTGACAACTCGGCCGAGGCCGACTTGAACGTCCTCGGCACCGTCGTTTTCGACATGGGCCGATTCGGCATCCAGTTCGTCGCCTCGCCGCGCCACGCCGACGGCATCGTCATCACGGGCCCGGTCAGCGAGAACATGAAGCTGGCCCTGATCAAGACCTACGAGGCGGTGCCGGAGCCGAAGATCGTCATCGCCGTCGGCGCCTCGGCCATCTCCGGCGGCATCTTCCGAGGCCATCCCGAGGTCCACGACGGCGCCGAAGGCATCGTTCCCGATCGACCTCTACATCCCGGGCGATCCGCCTCATCCCCTGACGATCCTGGACGGGCTCTTACGTCTCCTCGGCCGGCTGGAGGCGCGATCCGAAGGGCCGCTGGCGGGCCAGACGCCTGGCGCCCAGACGGACGTCAACTCACAAAGAACCCATCATGAACACGATTGACTACATTTTCGTCATCCGGGTCGCGGCGCAATCAACTGGGCGATGTTTGCATTGTGAGCATCGACTTCGCCTTGAACGCCCTGAGTAACAGCGTCCAAGTGATCGTCGTTCTGGGCCACAGTGGCTGCGGCGCGGTCACGGGGACGGTCGATGCCTACCTCCGCCCTCTGAAATTCTGGTCGAAATCGATCGGCCCCATGCTCCGCACGCTCACGAAGCGGATATTCGTGGCGGTCCGAGAGACCGCCGACGGCTTGGACGAGGACTGGGGCGCCGACTCCCGCGACATGTCCGGCTACACCGAAGCACTGATCGAGTTCCGCTGTTTGCTTGAACGCCGCCCACTCGGCCTTCGATCTCCGCCAGGTGGTGGAGCGCAATGCGAAGTGGGAGATCGAAGTGTTCTACGGCGTTCACAACTTACGCAATCACCAGGTGTGCATGCCTGTCGATCCCCAGTCGCCGCGCGATGACGTAAACGTGAGGCTCGCCCAGGCGCCGGGCAACCCCCGAGAGTTCCATAGCTTGGCGGTTCAGATGGCCGACCTGCTCAGGGAACGGACCGGTCCGGGTCCGAACGCGAAGCCATCGACGAGCGTATCTCGATCTTGCAACAACGGGGCTCAACTATCGTTGAACAATTCCCTGGAGGGATCCGCGGGGCGAACTTGCTCGGCGAGGCGAGGTCGGCGATTGGCACGTCGGCGCGCATCCAGGCGCGCAATCCGTCGCCCGGACTAATTTTTACCAATATTATCTGCCCCGTCAGGCCCTAGGCTTACGTCAAATTCAAGCGCCGCCCAATTTGACAAATTGACAAAGCGCGGCAAAGCTAGAGTTGTATGCATTGAAGTGGCGCCAGAACCAATTCGAGGTTCCGGCTGTGAACCCTTCCCAAGAACTGCCATCTACTGCCATTTTGCGGCCGCAAAACCGCTACGGCCGTTTCAACCGTTGCATTCGTTGCCCTCTTGAGGGCATGCTCGCCGGCCTGTCATTGGTTATCGGTCATTGGTCCTCGGTACGCATTCCCTACGGAGGCAGGCGGTGGCTGGGGACGACGCACGAAGGTCGACGACACCAGATTCGAGGCTTCCGCGCCGAGGGGCTCGCCGGCTGTCGCTTACTCGAACCCAGCCACCCAGCTCTTGCCACCTACGAAGATGCTAGAGTTCAACCATGCCCGCCCAAATTGATTCCTGATAGGCTAAGTAAGCGTCTGTGTTGTGTTTCCAGCAAATCTTGAAACCGGGCTGTCCCGAGTGAGGTATGAGCTAACAGATCGACCTGACGGCAGCGGCCGGAAGGGCGAGTTGGCGCAGCAGCGAGATGCCGATGGACGACCCCGCGCTGGTCGAGGCGCTCCGGGCTGGAGATCCGCAGGCGCCTCGCCTGCTGATCGAGCAGTACCAAGGGATTGTCTTCGGCCTGTGCTATCGCATGATGAACCACCAGCAAGACGCGGAGGACGTCGCACAGGAGACTTTCGTCCGTGCGCTTCGAGCCATGGCCGGATTTGACGCGGCTCGGCCAATCCGTCCCTGGCTGCTCGAGATCGCCGCCAACCGGTGCCGCACAGCACTCGTCCGTCGGTCGCGCAGGTCGTTTCTGTCGCTCGCCGAACCGACGGAAGAGCTGGCAGACAACCGTGCCCGACCGGCCGATCCCGATGAACTGGCGGACGAGCTCGAACGCGCCTCACGACTCTCCGCGAGGATTATCGACTGGTGTTTGTCCTGTTTCATGAACAAAATCTGTCGTACGACGAAATCGCGCGAGTCGTCTCCCGGCCGGTCGGGACTGTCAAAACCTGGCTCCATCGCGCACGTGCCGAGCTGGCGGAATATCTGAATAGACGAGGCGTCGGCAGTAGGCAGTAGGCAGTAGGCAGTCAAATCAATTACGGCGGAGATTGCGTGGTACTGACGTGTCGCGATTACGAACGGGGCTGGAATGAGCTGATCGATATGGAGCGAGAGTACGCGCGTCGGGCGCGGCGGACGCAGATCAGCTTGATTCGGCCATACGCGGCCAAGAGCGTGCGTTGCTTGAGCATGCGGCGGATTGCCCGGCATGCCGCCAGGTAGGTGCGCGTTTTCAGGTTTTACGCCACGCGCTGTTGGTCGGCGTTCGGCCCAATGTTCCGCCGGCCGGATTTGTCGACCGCACGCTTGCTGAGATCGAAAGCCTTTCACCCTCTGCGTGGGCAGTGTACGGGGAAGTCGCGACCCCGTTGTTTCCGCCCTCCATCGTGGCGTTTGCGGCAATCGCAGCGATTCTGGTTGCGATGGCGCTCGCCGTACCACACGTGAATCAAGCGCTACGATCGCGTTTAGACCGTCCGACGACGGTACTGCATCCCACGCCCGGACCTGGCGCCGCGCCGGCGTTGCCGACTCTGCGACAGCTGCCGCAGGCGCGGAAGCTCAATACGGCGGTGGCCGAGGCGACCGCCGCAACTTGGGACCTGGCCCGCTCGGCATCCGAGCCGGCCGCGCGGATCAGCCGCCAAGTCTTGGACGCGGCTACCCAGGCCGATCAAGATCCGAGCCTGCCCACGTTGGACGCGCCTTGGGAACCCAATGCCGCCGGGGCCTTGGTTCCATCGCTGACCGCGCTGGCCCCCGATACGGCCGCCGCGGAAACAGCGTTGCGCCAGGTTGGCGACCGCCTTGCAAGCGGCGTTCGACCTCTCTCGGATACCGCCGCCATGCGTTCGGTTTCTTGCTCGGGCCAGCGAACACCAAAACCGAGGTCCCGGCTAATCCGCCAGCGCCAAAGGGAGCCTGATGCGGTTGAGAACCACGACGTTGAGTACCCAAATCTGGAATTTCTTGTCCCGGCCGGCTGCGACGGTGATCGCTTTCCTTTTTCTATTTGTACTTGAGAACGCCGCCGGAGCCGAAACGCCGCCTCGCAAAGTCGACGCCCTGCTGCGGTTGGTCGATCCGAGCGCCGCGGTGGTTTTGACCGTCGAAGGCCTGCGCGATCAAGCGAATGCGTTCCTCAAGTCACGGCTTGCCGCTGACCTCCAGCAGCTTCCAACGGTCAAAGAGTGGTTTGATTCGGAGAAGTTCCATCAGTTCGAGCGCTCACGAGCCCAGATCGAGACCCTCTTGGACGCGAAGTTGACCCAATTGCGTGATGAGTTATTGGGCGATGCCGTTGTCATGGCGCTCCACCTGTCCGCAGGAGCTCCGGCCCAAGCGCGTGGGCTCTTGCTAGTCAAGGCACGCGACCCAGCACTTCTCAATCGCGTGATCGGCATTGTCAACTCCGCGCAACAAGACAGCGGCGAGCTGTCAGAAGTTGTCGAGCGGCAGCGGTTTGGCACGAACTACCATGTCCGCGCGTTTCCTGCCCAGGCGAGCCGACCCGCCGAATATTACGTCGCCTTTGCCGACGGCATCTTTGCGGCGTCGAACTCGCAAAGCCTGCTCGAGTCGGTCATCGATCGCAAGATTCACAATGAAAACGGCACGGAAGGCGCGAAAGCTCTTCCGAAGGTTGATCTCGGTCTCGGCGAGCTCGCCAGGTTCAAAGTCGTTCAGAGTCAATTGCCCGATTCAGCGCTTGCCCGATTATTTGTCGATCCAAGGCAGTTTGAGCGGCTGCTGGCGGCATCGCCACCTCCGAGCAAACCGTCCGACGTTCAGATTATGCCGATGCTCATCCGCTACCTGGCCAGTCTTGACTACGCCGGCCTGGCCTTGACTTGGAACGAGCGAGCCATTTTGATCCACAGTGCCGAAACGCTCAATCCCTCGCTGCTGGACGCGTGGCTGCGCCACTGGGCCGGCGATGCACGTCCGCTCGATGCTGAGCTGATGCAGGTGCCCTCGACCGCCCTGGGTCTGGCCTCTGGTCACTTCGATGGCATAGCCCTGCTGGACGCACTTTCTCAGCTTGTCCCCGCTTCCGACCAGCCCAAGCTGACCAATATCCAGACCGTGCTCAGCGGCCTCTTGCTGGGGCAGGATCTGAACACTCAGATCTTAACTCGCCTGGGGCCAAGCGTACTCGCGTATTTCGACACACCTCGCGAAGAGGAAGAGCAGGGGGCTACACCGGCTAAATCGCAGCCGCCAAGTGGCTGGCTGTTCCCGCTGGTGACGGTTGTCAGTCTGGGCAGCGACCAGGCGCCCGGCCCGGCCGCTCCAAAGCTGTCGGCTGCCGTCGACAACGCTCTGCGAACAGTGCTGGCTATGATCGCGCTCGACGACAAACGTGCCCAGGGACGATCGCGCATCACCTCGCGCGCGGTGGGTGGCTGTTTTGTGACGACCCTCGATCCCCCGATCAACTTTGCCTATGCCGTCGATCGGGTACGCCGTCGACTGATCCTGAGCACGTCGTCTGACGCGATCGTTCGTTATCTCGAGAATTTGGACCAGCCACAGGGCGGCGAGCGTTTCCGTCAGTTGCGGGCCGCGTCATTCGCCGACGCCATTACGTACGCGTGCGTCGATCTCGATCGCGTCAACCAGCTCGCCGGCAAACATCGCGCCCGCCTGCTTCAAATCCTGTCGGCTCGCCAGAACCGCCCGGCCGACCAGATTGATCGTGACCTTGCTCAGGTGTTGGCGCTGGCAAGACTCTTTCGAGCCGGATTTTTCACGAGCCAGCTGCGCGCCGATGCCACAGCCGTGCACCGGAGCGCCGGGTTGATTTTGCGCGATCGAAACGCCAAGTGACGCGCCGACGGATCATACCGGTGGCGGCGTATTGGGCTGAATCGTGCTGTTGATCGTGCCGTAGGTGATATTCACGCCCGTGATCGTGCTACCGGCCCGGATATTGGCGTTGATCAGTCCGTTCTGGCTGAGCGTACCTCCAGCAATGCTTAGGCCACTCAAGGTAAGTCCAACTCCGAGGTCAAAGAGGGTGGGTGTGCTGGTTCCACCTTGGCCCTGGAAGATTCCGCTTACGCTCACCGAGCCAAGTGCACCGTTGACGACAATACCGCTGTTCGTCGGATTGACGATCACGTTACCATCGACCGTCAGGCTGGACATGTTGCGACCGACAAAAAGCTGACCGCCCGAGTCGAGTTCAAGATTGCCACCAACTGTCAATGCACCGTCCATGTCGCGGCCGACGGAAAACAGTCCGTTCTGGCTGATCGTCATATTTCCTGTCACGGTAATCGGCGCGATCGAATCGCTACCGATCACAATGCGGCCGCTGACGATGTTCAAGTTGCCGATCGTCATCGACCCAGTCAGGTCACTGGTGTTGAGTGCACCCGAGATCACCACCTGGCCCAAGGGGCCAAGGTTGACCTGATTGGCGTTAAGCGTGCCTACGTCACCATTAACTTTGATCTGCGCGTTCGGGCCGAGCTCGGCGAAATCGAGCGAACTGACGGTGTTATTGATCTGGGTCATTGACCCGTTCAATTCCGATGTGGGCGCATTGAAACTACCGAGCTGACCGGAGACGATGACGACCTTGTCCAGAACCAGGTTTTGGCTGACGTAGTGCCAGGGGGGTCTGATCTGGTTCACGTTGATCGTCGTGGCACTGGTCGTGCCGAACGCAGTGATATCGAGGGCGGAGTGCCCCGCCGAGTGTACTTTGAACACCCCGGGTCCGCTGACCTGGATCTGGTAGATTCCCCCGGTCGTTTGCACCGCACGGATCGCCGAGGGGCCGGTGTATGTTGAGAGCAGCCGTCGGCACTCGAGCGGCTCAAATCGGGGAGAGTGTGCCGGCCGTCGCCATGCTCGTCGTCGCGCGTGCAGAAACATCGACAAGGCTCCTTCCTGTTTCCCAATCCGGGAATCCTTCAAATCCGGACAATCTTGCGCGACTGGCATCATCGCTACAATCTGCGTTTTGATCGCATGGGCATGAGCACTGCGACTCTGGCCTTCTCCTTTTTCGGTCGTCAGGGGGCATTAACTTTGTTTGGCCCGGGGAACTAAGTTAGTTCCGGTGCGGTTGTGCGAAAGTCGATCACCCTGAACAATTCATGGATTAGGCGGCGGTCTTCGGAACAGATTACGATCGAGATCCGCGGATCAATCGGAATCGGGAAGGTTTAACTTAAGCGTGATGATAGCGCTCTGTTTTTTGTTGAGAGCCATGATATCGTCAAACTAGGTCAATCAAGTTCTGAGTATCTCGCGTAGTCGAAAACGGCGCAGTGCCCGCGTAGTCAATCGACGGGGTTGACGGTACAGGGGCGACCGAGGACGGCATGCTGATCAACTTCACCTGCGAAAACTGCGGAAAGGCCTTCTCGGTCGACGAACAGGCGCATGGCAAACGCGGGCGGTGCTCAAATTGCGGTCATGTCATGAGGATTCCAGGTGCTGCGGCCACCGGACGAGCGGATGAGGCCGCTACGGCTTCTTCCCCGCAAATAAAGCCTGACAGCGAGCCGCCATTCCGGCTCAGCCCACTGGAACCGCGGCCGACTGTCGGTCCGTTGGTTCCTCCCTTCGCAGCGGAACATGCGCAGCGCACACCATGCCGCTAATCCTCAACCGGAAGCACCGCATCATTTTGCCTTCACGTCGGCGGCGCGAGAACCGCATGCACGCGAGCCCCACGTCCGATTCGAGTTGCTTGACGATGACAACGATCAGGCCGCGATCGGTCTTGCCTCCCCGGCCGACCAGCGCGCTCTAGAAGAAATCGACGAGTTCCAGCGCGATCGACGCGGATACAAAGTCGTTGGCGACCGAGAGGGGCTGTTTTCCTTTCTGGGCATTGGACGCCCCGGGCCTGCGAGCTGGCCGTACGTTAAGTGGAAAGCCGCAGTCAATTTCGTTCTCAGGCTGCTTCGTTGGGTCGACACGTGGGCCTATCTCATCTCAGTGCCCTTTATCATCGTGATGGTCTTCGGAATCGTGGTCGAGAACCGGGCGTTCGTCCATCTGGGAGCAGTCGTGACCGTGCTGGCGAACTACGGGCGATTCTGGGCTGACTTGCTCGCGCTGTTCGTCCGGCCGTATAAGGATGGGCCAATCCAGGGCATGGCATTCCTGTTTCCACCTTACACGGTTTATTACCTGGCCACTCGCTGGAGCCGCATGAAGCCGATCTTGCGGCGGATCGCCACATCGTGCATTCCGATTGTGTTGGTGGTGCTCGCCTATGCATTTCTGCCGTCCATCAACCCCGAGGTGAAAGACGTAGCGGGAGTGACGGCCAAGATCGAAAAGGGGAAGCAAGAGGTGGATAAGGAAATCCATGAAGAATTGCAGAAAATCGAGAAGGAGTTGACCGACTTTGGAGATCGGCGTAAACCCGCGTCCGATTCCAAACCTTGACCCCGTGCGGACGTGGCCGTCGGACTCGCGATCATCTAAGCAAAGCCGACGCCAGTGGGTACAATGGAACAGGAAATGCACCGGTCCGACGGTTACGAACATCGAGAAGCTTGTGGAGTGCGCTTGATGCCACGACGGGTGATTGACCAGGCCGAGCCGTGAAGATTTACTTGCTGTTGATCGATCACGCACGATTCTTCTTTTACTCGGATGAGTCAGAGGAATCGGACGATTCGAAGCAGAGCGATGACTCTTCGACTGCGCGGCGAACCGATGTACGCGGCTGGGTTCTCGCCAGATACGACCGTTTCCGATCGGCCTGGCAACACGCGGACTCGGGCGCCTTGCGCTGGATGCGGCAGTCGTGGGACTGGCTGCACACGTGGACTCATCCGGACGAGGCGATGCTGGCACGGTTGTGGTCGGCCCGGCGGGTCGATCTGCACCATCCGGCGACTCGCCGGGGTGACGAGGTCGTTGGGATCTGGACGGATTATCTCCGCCAGCAGTGGCGGCGCCACCTCGCCTGGATGATCGTTAACGGCGTGATTGCGCCTATCTCGGTTCTGTTCGCCATCTTGCCTGGGCCCAACCTGATCGGTTATTGGTTTGCTTACCGAGCGGTCCATCACGCATTGGTCGTCTGGGGTATCCGAAGAGTGCAGCGCAACACAATCCTGACCGAGTTGCATCCGATCGCGGCGCTCGATCTACCGGTCGAAATGGGTCCCGGCGGCAAGCACGCGCATGCTGCGCTCGCCGGCCGTGCGACCGGGCTCGACGCGCATATGGCATGGCACGGCTCGGCCCGCGCCGTGCCCGCCGAAGGTAAATCTGCCGTGGTGCCGGCGCCAAACGGTCTAGAACCCGCCAAATTACAGAGTGAAATGTCTCAAGACCGGTGACCATGCGCCTTCTGAGCTATAACATCCATAAAGGAATCGGCGGGCGCGATCGCCGATATCGCCTCGAGCGAATTATCCAGGTCATCGAGGCAGAGAACCCAGACCTGATTTGCCTACAGGAGGTCGACCGTCACGTGGCGCGGTCCCGGCACGACGACCAGCCGAGAAAGCTTAGCGCAGCGCTCAATGCCCAAGCCCATCTTTATCAGCTCAACGTGCGGTTCAGGGGGGGCGGCTATGGCAATCTCGTCCTCT
The DNA here is from genome assembly GCA_963850935.1 of uncultured Isosphaeraceae bacterium. Classification (GTDB taxonomy): domain Bacteria; phylum Planctomycetota; class Planctomycetia; order Isosphaerales; family Isosphaeraceae; genus CAWFRS01. Next base: position 51,543 of record CAWKNT010000036.1, on the reverse strand, counting down.
CACGTTGGCCACTGCGTAGCTGCCACCAGATATCGCTTCGACTTAAGAGACGCAAACCGCGCAGCGCACAGCTCGCGGTTGTCGAATCTCCCGAGGGACCTTTTCACTTGGTGCACTGGCACCTCGGGCTGGCCGAGCGCGAGCGCCACTGGCAGGTGCGGCACCTTCTCGACCACTCTCGCTTTCATGAATCGGCCCACCTGCCCACGTTGATCGTCGGCGACTTCAACGATTGGCTGAACACCCTCGCGCGAGGCCCGTTTGCCGCACATGACTTTGTCCAGGTGACCACCCCGCGCTCACGGTTCCGCTCATTCCCGGCCTACTGGCCTGTTGCGTCTCTTGACAAGGCATTCGCGCGGGGTCCGTTGTCGATCCGCCACGCACATATCGTGCACTCGCGGCTGGCACGCGACGCCTCCGACCACCTTCCGCTCATCGTTGATTTCCATTTGCATCGCCGCGCTCGAGGCACGAAGGGCACGACCTAAGAGATCGTCGATCATGCAGTGCAACAGAGACTACTTTGCCGTATAGCCGCCGTCGACCATCAGGTGGGATCCGGTGATGAACGAAGCCTCGTCGGAGGCAAGGAAAAGAATCGCGTGCGCAATCTCGCGGGGATCGGCGCAACGTTGAATCAACTGGGCACCGGCCCACTGGGGATGGACATCGGCGGCCGCTCGGTCGAGGCCCATCGCCTGAGCCTGACGCTCGACAATCTGGGTCCACACCACGCCGGGACAGACCGAGTTGACCCGGATGTTATCGCCCGCCAGGTCCATCGCCATGCACCTTGTCATGCCGAGGATGGCCGCCTTCGTCGTGTTGTATGTGACGAAATTGGGCTGGGCGATAAACGATGATATCGACGCCAGATTGACAATCGCGCCGCCACCAGCCTGTCGGATCGCGGGAACGACGTGCTTGGCAACGAGAGCAGGCCCCATCACATTGACGTCGAGCATTTGACGCCAGTCTTCGGGTGTCGCCTCGATCCCGCGCAGAATGAATATCGCCGCGTTGTTAACCAGGATGTGGATCGCGCCCAGGCCGCGACCGATTCAGCCGCCATCCGCGCAGCTCGCTTCATCGGCGACATCGGTGGGGACAAATAGCGCTTGGCCGCCAGCCTGCTCGATCCGTTCGGCGGCCGCCTTGCCGCTAGCCTCGTCTCGCTCGGCGATCACGACGCGAGCGCCGTGCTCGGCAAAAAGCGCGGCGGTTGCAAAGCCGATTCCTGCGCCCGCACCGGTGACAACGGCAACCTTTCCCAGAAGTCGTTTCATGCCAATAATCTCATGCCACAGTTGTCGAGCCTGATCTCAATTTTGAGAGCCGCACAGCGGTGGTCAACGCTTTCGCGGAGCATGCCAGAGCAATATAAGTGCCAGCAATCCCGCTAGCGGCAGCAGGCCGGCAAACTGCACCACTTGAGAATAAGAGCCGGTGCGGTCGATCCAAAGACCTATCGGGCGAGAAACCAGCCAATAGGAAAGCCAGAAAGCAAAGCTCAAGATGCCCGTGATATTTCCCATCCGCCGCGCCGACAGCTCTTGGGTAAAAGCGTAGTACACCGGGAATTGGCCCAGCGATCCAAAACCGATCAATAGCAGCGTCCCCAGCAAAAACGGCGATGCCGGCAACACCGCCGCCAGAGTGCTGAGAGCGGTCAGAAGCACGCAAACGGAAAACGTCGCCATCCGCGCATAATGGACCGAATAGCCCCGAGACGCCAACCATTTGACGAGAAATCCGACTCCCAAACAGCCGACATCCGCCGCAATGTAATACGCGACGGAGAAATACTGAACCTGCGATGCGCTGTACTGGTACTGTTCCCGAAGCATTTTTGGCATCCAAGCGCGAAAGAATTGCCAGCAGAGGTTGATGACGATTACGACCACGACAAGGGCAAGAAGGCGACGGAAGAAGACAATCCGTGAGCGCGACAAGTCCTCCCTCGGTGACGTCTTCTGCGCGGAGTCGGTGTCATCAGCCACAGCCGCGCGGCTCACATCTAGATCTCTTGCTCGAACAATGGCGAGCCACGCAATAACCCAGACCGCTCCAGCCGCGCCTATGACACGAAAGGGCAATCGCCAGCTATCCGGAGCAGTCGTCGTCAGAGAGATCACGACAAACGGTGTGGCGATCGCGCCCAAAGATGCCCCACTCTGGAGAATGCTATTGCCCAGCGGCCGATCGCGACGAGACAGCAATCGCTGCGCGGTCACCAGCGCGCACGGCCACTGCCCCGCCTCGAAAAACCCCAGCAAGATCCGACAAAAAAGAAGCTCGCGATAGGTGGTCACCCATCCGGTCGCGAATCCAACGGACGACCACCCGAAGAGCACCATCGGGTACAGCCATCGTGGACTCACGCGGTCAGCAATCAGCCCGGTGACAATTCCTCCCACGGCAAACGCCAGGCCAAAGTTTCCCTCGACTTCACCGTAGTCCTCATTACTCAAATTCAAAGCACGGCTAATCTCCGTGGCTTGCTGCGCTAAGGCCTGGCGGTCCATGTAGTTGAGCATGGTGGCCACCAGCATCAGCCCACAAATTCCCCAGGCGCGAACCGATGCGCGGGGCTCGGCTATCAAGGTTGCACTCGCATCCGGATTCACGTCAAACCTCCAGGGAACGGCCGTCCCAGGCAATCACGCGTTCCATAAAGGTGACAACATCGTGCGAAAAACGTTGAAAGAGCGTGTTGCCCTTGTCGGCGGTTGCACGGCGAGGGTCGCCGATGTGACCGGGCTCGCTGCGTTCCTTGGTGATCCAGCCCTGCGTGGCGGGCTCGAATGGCAACGCAGAACTTACTGGCTCGATCTGACTGAGATCGCTAACCAACTGCGGCGCGAGGTGCAAGATCATCGACGTCTCCCACTCGCAGGCGTGTCCCATCTGAGATTGGACGAATGTTGGATCTAACCGGTCGGGCTTACTACCCAAGAGCCAATACGTAGAGGCCAAAAAGAGCAGGTCATTACGTGTCCGATGGCGCTGGCGAGCCTCAAATACGGCCTGCTGTGCAGGCACGATGTTGCCGCCGTGGCCGTTGAGTAGGACCACGCGCCTAAAGCCATGTCCGACCAGGTTGTCGATCAGGTCCCCCAGAAGGTCGAGATAAGTGCGTGGTGCGGCCGACAGCGTGCCGGCAAACTCGAGGTGATGGTGGGAATTCCCCAGCCACAAAAGCGGTGTCCAAATCACGCGGTCCTCGAGCGCAAGGCTCGCGCGACGAACAACCTCTCCGAGCAACATGCTATCCGTAAACACCGGCAAATGGCGGCCATGCTGCTCGACAGCAGCGATGGGAACGACAACGGGACGCGTATTCGCAATCGAGTTTATTTGCGGCCAACTCAGCTCTTGTAACAACACGGCACAAGACCTCACTCTCGAATGTCATCGCTTGAGGTGCGCATTTCGCTCTTTTGTTGTGTTTCTTCGTGCCCAGCGCCTCAGGATAAAACAAACCTCTTCGTCGATGGTCTGGGCAAAGTCGTCGTACCAGAGCCCGACCGCGCGGAAGTTTTCCGGTGCGACTACGCACACACATTCGTCGGCAATCGCTCGAATCTCGGAGCATGTCGAAGCCGCGCCGACCGGAACGGCGACGACGATTCGCGCTGGATCTTGGCGACGCAGAGCCGCAACGGCGGCACGCATGCTCGAGCCAGTCGCCATTCCGTCGTCAATCAGAATTACGGTCTTTCCTTTGACGTCGAGAGCAGGTCGGTCGCCGCGATAAATCGCCTCGCGGCGTGTCAGCTCTTTGCGTTGCGCTTCGACTTCGTCCAGGAGGACATCGGAGGAAACTTTCAGTGCCTTGACCACGTCGTCGTGAATCACCACGATACCTCCGGACGCAATTGCACCCATGGCCAGTTCTTCATGCCCCGGGGCACCGAGTTTCCGTACGAGAAAAATGTCGAGCGGCGCATCCAACGCTCGGGCCACCTCGAACGCCACGGGAACGCCGCCCCGCGGCAAGCCGAGCACGATCACGTCGCGCCGCCCGGAATAGGCGCCGAGTCGATCGGCCAGCTTGCGACCTGCGTCCACTCGATCCGCGAATGGCTTGTTCATCAGTTTCCTCGTACGCGCTCCCGGTCAAAATGCGGGCCTCACTGCCCCTCGGCTCGCTACCGTGTCAGGGTGTAGAGATTCAGGTGTTCGAGTGCGTCGAGGATCCACGGATGGCTCCACGGGTTGCGAATCGCATAACCAACTGACATTACGGAGATTGCCAACCCGACAAGTGCAATACTGCGGAACCAGCCTCGGGTTTGGCCCCACTCGACGCCTTTCGGCAGCAGGAGCAGCCAGAACGGGATCAGCCAGAAGAGCCAGCGGAGTCCTTGAGTCGACCCGCCGTAGTTGCGCGCCTTTGGGTTCCAAGTGTAAAACGCCAGGAGTATTGCCGTCAGCGCTGTGGTCAACCACGCAATGGCGACCATGGGTGAGCTTCTGGCGCGGGGGAGCGGAAACCAGCCGCCAATCCCTAGCAGCCGCGCGGCTCCAAGAGCAGAGAATAGAAATATCGGCGTCAACGAAAAGACACCGTGGTGTCCCAAAGTCATGTGGAAAAAATACGTCGCGTATGGCTCGGGGTGCTCATTGAACGCGTCTAGGTCGAGTGGCGTTTTCCAAAGGCTTCCTTCGAATAGATATTCGTCCGTGCCGAACGCCTCATAGGCCAGCTTGAATTCGCCAAAGACTGCATACTGCGCGGCCATGAATGCCGCGATCGGCACTAGACGCCCGGAACAAAACAAAGCACGGTCTGCCGGGGATAAATGCCAATCAACATGACGAACAACAGTGCCAGGCACGCCAGCGCCGGCAGTTCGTTCGCCACGGCGAACGCGGCGAAGAAACCCGCAGCCGCGAATCGCCAGCCAGATGGTTCTTCATGGCCCCAGATCCCGACAACGTGATAGAGGGCAAAGAAGGCGCTGAAAGCTGCAACCGTATGATTGTTAAGCGTCTGAGTAAACGGCAGCAGGTAGGTTGCAAATGCCGCGGCGACGAGGCAGAAAAACCAGGCCCAATCGTTGGCTGCGTATGAGTCAAGTAGACGAGCATAGAGAATCAAGAACACTCCAAAAGGCAGGACATTCAGGAGTAACACAATGGGCTTGAAATAGAAAATATAAGCAGGCCACCGCACAGGCTCAGTGGGTTTCTCGAGGACCCCTTTAACCCCGTAAGGAGAGCTTGGGTCGGTTTTCTGGGTCCAGCGCTCGCGCGGGGCTGGAGCACGACCCTTTCGAGTGGAACGCCTGTGATCATCCGCGCGGGGTAGAGAATTCCGGCGATCAACGTGGGCAGCAACGCAGGCTTGGACGAGTAGTAATGCCGCACTGGCTCATCACCGCCCGGCGACACGGTTGCGCTTTTCGGCGCGCGAAAGACCTTGTCTTGGGTCTCGACTTGCCAGGGGCACTCGTCGATGACGTAGCTGCCTCGCTCGAGCAGACTCCACACAGTGCACCATCGTGAAATGTCGTTGGCGCCCATCTGCGTCGGCTGTCGCAGCGCGTGGCCCAGCGCGATCGAGGTTGCCGCAACGATAATGACCAGAGCCGCGAATCGCCGCGCATCCGAACGCCGCGGTGTCTGCTCAAACTGGTTCATGGCGCAGTCTCAAGTGAATCCGAAAGCCTTGATGTCGAGTTAGAGTCTATCTTCGAGTTTGCGTGCCGACTTCGTCGACGGGGGACTCGCTGACCGTGGGTGGAATCGTTTCGGCAATGCTGAATGTATCCTCGGCACGAATGTTGTACGCGGTAACCAGCTCGGCGAGAATGCCCAGGCTCAAGAGCTGAACTCCGACAAGCAAGAACGCAATTGAATAAAACAACAAAGGTCGATTGCCGATCGGGCGGTTACGTTCGTCGAGCCAGAGCACGGCAAGCGAGAGCATCCCCAGGCTGCCGATGGCCAGTAACGCCAGGCCAATGCCCCCAAGCACATGTAACGGACGCTGGCTGAAACGCGTCAGGAACCGAACGGTCATCACGTCGAGAAACCCCTTGATCATCCGCGAGACGCCATACTTGGAAACGCCGTGCTGACGCCGGCGATGGCGGACCTCGACTTCGGCGACGCGAAAGCCACGGGAATGGGCCAGGACCGGAATGAAGCGATGCAGCTCACCGTAAATGTCAACCTCGCGCAACACTTCGGCTCGATACAGCTTGAATCCGCAATTGTGATCATGCAGATGACAGCCGCTCACGTGGCTGAGCATCCAGTTGAAAACCCGGCTGGGATAGACCTTGTGCCAGGGATCATGCCTCGTCTTCTTCCAACCGCTGACCACGTCGAATCCCTGCTCGACCCGCGCCAGAAAGCGGGGTATCTCGGCCGGGTCATCCTGGAGATCGCCGTCGAGTGTGAATACCAAGTCGCCCCGCGCGGCTGCAAACGCGGCCGTGAGAGCAGCCGCCTTGCCAAAATTGCGTCGAAACCGGATTGCGTGCAACCGAGGATCACGCGCGGCCAGTGCAGCCAAGACCCCCCACGATCCGTCGCGACTGCCGTCGTCCACAAAGATGAATTCGACCGGCCCATGCGCGCCGCCACCAAAGACCGCATCGAGCTCTTCATGGAGCGCGATCAGGCTTTCCTCCTCATTATTGATCGGAATGACGACGCTTATCATGGGCAATCAGGGCCGTTGTCCGAAACCGTTGTCACCATTGACGGTGGATGTCTGAACCACGGAACAAGGATGAGGGCGGCCACCAACTCAGCCGCGACCCATACCAGCCGCAACAGCAAAGACGCAATGACCGCATGATCAGAACCCAGAGCCGGAGCCAGTGTCGACATCAGCACCCCCTCGCGAACGCCAAGTCCCCCTGGGAGCACCGCAATCACGAAGCCGGCGACAGTTGCAAGCGCCACACTGGCGATTACGGCCGGTACCAGACTGACAGCCATCGACAAACCCATCCGGTCGGGATCGAACGCGCGCACCACGGCAAGCTGGCTCAATCCCAAAAACACCCAGCCGCCCGCGGACCAAAGCAGACCTTCGCCCAAAAGCGCTCCGCTGAAGCACGGCATCGCCTCTGGTCCCACGCCGGGGATGGGCAGACTGACAAGGCCTGCTAATCGGCCAAACACAGCCGGTATCACCAGGATCAGAAAGGCCCAACCGATTCCCAGACCGCTCACCGCGGCGAGGACGTACAGCGGTAGCTCAACGTGGCCCCAGCGCGGAATCGTGAACCCAACCTGGTGCGTTCCAGGCGCCACCGCGAAACCAGCCGCAGCGATCAAACCGCCAGAGGCCATCATGACCAATGTCTCGTAAAACGTGGCGATCGCGGCGGTCGACGCCCGCGCACCGAACGGAACCACCATGCCGGCGCGAACGACGACAACCATCGCCTTGCCGGGAACGTACTTACCTAGGTGACTTACCATGTACGCTCGCATTGTGGGGAAGAGACGCACCGGCGTTGGACTGGCTCTAAGCACACGCTCGTAAAACCGACCGTAAGCCGAGAGCCCCGCCAAATAGAGCAGTCCCGATCCGATGAGCCATTCCGGTTCTAACGTGAACGCCAGGCTATGTTCGCGCACGTCGTACCAGGTTCGCATCACGTGACGTCCGACCGCCCAGAGCACGACGAGTGTGACCGCCGACTTGACAATCGTGATCGTCAACTTTTGCCAGCGCGGCCGAGCCATGCGGCGTACCTCTTCCTCCGATTAACCATGCACCGGACCCAAGCTACCGGCCTGACCGCGTGCGAACAAGAGAGAGCTCGTCGATCACCGATTTGGTCGAAAACGCGGTCTTAAGCCGTTGACTCCTCTCGGGCTAAAATATTCCCAAATTCTCACAGTCGTCAGGCGAATTGACCTCAAGATCACATCTCATTGGCCCGGTGCCAGATGCCAGCGACACCGCATTACAACGGACATAGGCTATCGAAGACGTTCAATGATGCATCTATTTCCCGGGATGTCAGCGGCGGTGGTGGCCCTGATGCAGAACAAGGAGGAATGGAACGATTGAAGCGGGTGTAGGGGTCTTGCGGCTACAAAATGGCAGTAGATGGCAGTAGATGGCAGTTTTTGGAAAGGCTTCCCAGCCGTCCCGTCCCGCGCAACGCGTTGGACAATGAGTTTTTTGGACAGCGAACGTATCGGCGGATCGACGGTCGGTATCTTGCCATTTCGCTGTTCGTTCGGGCATTCGAGATAGCCACGGTGACATGATGATCGTCAGCGCGCACAATCCCCTGTGTCTAGATACAATATACCGGCCTTTGCAGATTTCATTAATGCACCTATTGTCCTATGCGCACCGATCCTGGTCGCGGGCTTAGGTGCGGATAGGACTTATGAATATCTCAAAAATTTAATTTTGGAAATATTCGTGAGCACGATAATCATGCGAACGCAGACAAGCTGGCCTTTGTGCGCGCGAACCTTTGAACCGGCGAGACGAGCGTTAAGCGGGCCTTGGCGCAACGCAGAGCGCCGAACAACACGTCTATGCCGGGACGAAACAGGCGGTTATTCATTCGGTAACGCTCGATTACCGAGGTCTACAAGCCATGAGGCTGCCACGCTTGCGATTGAGCTGGATCATGATCGGTGTGACGTTCGTCGCACTCCACCTGATGTTAATTAAGACGACGATGGGTTTCCTAATCCCCCAACAATTGGTCATAGGTGGACTGCCCATGGCAGCCATTCTGACGATCGGTCAGGTTGTGCTTCGCACCCGTCGGGATATCCGGCTCTTTGTCGTTGGCTTCGAGGTTTTCGGATCGGTGGCGCTGGCGGTGTACATTGTGCTTGTCCTTTTTTTCGATCGAGCCACAATACTGCCCTACTCTGAGTTATTCTTCAAGCCGATTAAAGACATGTTCAGATGGCATCAGCCCGTCGTCTTTTTTGCGATCGTCTACCCTGTCGCAGTTGCCATAACAGTGTTGCCGCAGGTGCTCTTTGCAGCGGGTGGCGGCTGGCTTTCGACACGATACAAAATCGACATCGCGCGGCGACCGCGTGCGCAAGGTACGAAGCGTGCATCGACGAATTGAGTGAGCGATCGTGATGCGAAGTCTCCGGGTGGACAGCAACGCGGACACTCATCTCGTGGAAAGCGGCACGAACATCCGAACCATCCAGCTCTTGCTTGGACATCGCAGCCTCAGGACGACGGCTGTCTATACCCATGTCTCGGCGGGGTCTCTTCAAGCGACACTAAGCCCACTTGATCGGCTCGAGCCTCCGACGGAAGGACGGCCAAAACCATGACCCGGCCTCAGCTCGAAGTGGCCGAGGTCTTCCGACAACACGGTGAAACTTTCCTGGAGCGGTACGGCGGCGTGCTCTCTTCCGAGCAGCGCCGCGTCCTGAAGGAGATTGCCGTCTGTCGGACCGCGGCGATGGGTAGTCACGTTGAGACCTGCGATCAGTGCGGGCATCAGCGAGTCGCCTACAACTCGTGCCGCAGCCGGCACTGCCCTAAATGCCAGACCACCGCTGCGGCGCAATGGATGGAAGCAAGGGAAGCAGAGCTCTTACCTGTCGAGTACTTTCATGTGGTTTTTACGCTTCCCTCGGCGCTCGGTCCAATCGCACTTCAGAATCATCGGGAGGTCTATGCCCTTCTGTTCCGAGCTACCGCCGAAACGTTAAGGCAAATCGCTGCCGATCCCAAGCACCTCGGTGCCGAGATCGGATTCCTGGCCATACTGCACAGGTGGGGCCAAAACCTCGAGCACCATCCTCATGTGCATTGCGTCGTGCCAGGAGGTGGGCTCGCTCCAGATGGCTCGCGCTGGATCGCCTGCCGACCAGGATTCTTCCTGCCGGTGCGCGTGCTCAGCCGAGTGTTCTGGGGCAAGTTCCTGGCTCTGCTTCGCAGCGCCTTCGACCGAAATCAGCTTTCTTTCCACGGGAATCTCGCCTCCCTGGCGGACCCCGTCGAGTTCCAACGCCAACTGGCCATTAGCGCCAAAACCGAGTGGGTCGTGTACGCCAAACCGCCATGGGGAGGACCAGAGCAGGTCCTCAAGTACTTGGCCCGGTACACGCACCGCGTGGCCATCAGCAATCAGCGCCTGGTTGATCTGGAGGACGGCAAGGTCCGGTTCCACTGGAAGGACTACGCGCACCAGAGCGCCACGAAAACCATGACGCTTCAGGCCGTCGAGTTCATCCGCCGGTTCTTACTTCGCGTGCTGCCGTTGTACTTCGTGCGCATCAGGCACTGCGGCTTTCTTGCGAACCGCGTACGTCAGGGGAAGCTGGCGCTATGCCGCTTGCTGTTAGGCGTCGATGCAGCGTCCGAGCCGCTTTCCGCGCCGAAGGAGCCGGTCGTGGGGCCGAGCACAGCCACACTTTGTCCCTCTTGCGGCAAAGGCCGAATGGTGATCGTGGAGACGCTTCGGTCGCCTCGGACCCATCGACTGCAAGAGGTGCGGGAGCCGACCCTGGTGAGGGCTGGATTCGATACGTCCTGATCCCCTTTGATCACAAGGAGACCAACCGATTGATCATCGACGTCGAGAGCACCTTTGAGGAGGTGACCGTGGATTCCCTGTCCTTCAAGTCGAAAAACAAGCTCGGAACTTGATGGCCGATGATCCGTCAGCGCTGCCGGCGCTGGGCCAACGTCAAGTTTCGACGCGATGCGACGACCGGGCCCCTCCGCATCGCTGCAGAAGTACACCTTTTGAGCGCCACAGCCTCGATTCAATCCCCATAGGCGAAGGCCTGCCCCACGCGGCTCAGTTCAAACAATTGTATCCGAAGTGCCGAAAAGGCTCCTCGTCGATGCGACACTCTGCACCGGCACTTCAGATACAATCCTCTGCTTTTTTGTCATACGAAACACCTCGACAGTCAAACCGAACTCTGGATGTAGGCAATGGGAAATAGTTACCGACGTGTTAATCTTTGGCTGCTCGTTGAGGAAGTCCTGTCAAGGGAGGATATCAACAGATTTTAGGATTTTGGCTTTTTGTGGACTGAGCGGGATTCGAGCATTTTCCGGGTGCGGAGTAGCTCGGATGCCAGCGTGCTCTCGCTTGGCAATGTGGTGCGGTACTCGGCAGCGAGGACTTTGTTGGGCAGGCCTTCGAGGGCGTATTTAGCGACGCCGGCGCGGTGCTCGGCGCAGAGGATGAGGCCGACCGGGGGGTTTTCGTCAGCGTGCGTCCAGTGGTGGCGCGCATAATTGAGATAGAGGTGCATCTGGCCGACGTCGGCGGCGGTGAGCTTGTTGAGCTTCAGGTCGATGAGCACCAGGCAGCGCAGCCGGCGGTGAAAAAATACCAGGTCGATGCGGAACCATTCGTCGTCGATCCGCAGGCGGCGCTGGCGGCCGACGAAGGTGAAATCATCGCCGAGTTCGAGGAGGAATGCCTGGAGATGGCGGATCAGGGCGTCTTCAAGGTCGGACTCTGAGTATTCGTCTTTCAGGTCGAGGAATTCCAGTATGAACGGGTCTTTGATCTCTTCCTCGGGGGTCAGGGCGTCCTCGGGCTTGGCTGCTTGCCCTTTTTTGAGCATGGCGGCTTTGTCGCGGGAAAGCAGCGTGCGTTCATAAAACTGGCTGCCGATCTGACGATCGAGCTGGCGCACGGTCCAGCCGCCGCGGAGCGCTTCCGCTTCGTAGAATTCTCTGGAGGGGGCTTTGTCGACGGAAAGCAGCCTGACATAATGCGACCATGTCAGGGGAAAAGGGGGGAGCGAGGCGTGCGGTGCATCGGCTGTGAATTCTTCAGACGCTGTCTGAACAATCTGCGGGTGGGGCCATGTCTGGTAGAACTTTCTCATCTGGGTGAGGTTGACGATGCCAAATCCCCGGCCGAATCGCTTGGTCAGGTCATCGGATAACCGCTCAATGAGGCGCTGGCCATAGGCGGCGCGATCGCGTCCCTTCTGTTCCTGCTCGACAATCCGCTTGCCAACGTTCCAGTAGGTCATGGTCATGACGGAGTTGACGGCGCGGGCGGCGGCATGGCGGGCCGATTCGAGCAGTTCGCTGACGCCGGCAAGCATGGCGGCGTAGGATCTGTCGTCGAGCTTGGTGGGCAGCAGTTCGGTGGAGGGGCGTTTTTTTGCCGTGCCTCCGTATAGCATGTTCCGTGTCGCGGGCAAACAGCTAACGCGTGCGAACCGGCGCTCATTTCGAGGAAGGTGCGGTGGTTGGCGTTTTCCTTGCAGCTGAACGTTGGGATCGATTTCCGTATTTCGTGAATTCGGGAAATGCGTAAAGGCGTAAAACCACCCGTTGAATTGCGGTAGGGGTTTAGCGTTTAGCGAGTAAAAGTTGGCGGGCGGATGGCTGACGAAGAGACTTAGCTGTAAGGACATAGCTGTTAGCTGTAAGGACATGCATAGCTGTAAGGACATGCATGGCAGACGGTAGAAGCGCGAGGGAGATCGCAGCTGCCCAACGTGTTGGGCGATTTCTTCGAACTCAAAGCGCGGTGCGATTGAATACAGGGCAGTGGGCAGTAAGGACGTCCACTGCGACGCGACGAAAGTCACCGCCGCCCAAGGTGCTCGGCAGTTTCTTTGAGTGAAAGCGCGCAATGCGATTGGATACAAGCGCACAATGCGGCGGCGCGCTGCCTTGACGTGCTCTGAGGCCGGTTCGAGCAGACTCCTCGGCGTGGGATCAATCGCGCGTGTCGAGGTTCAACTGAGTGTTTTCAGATATGCAAAAGGCCGCGACATTTCCGGGCGTCGGCAATGCAGTTGGCCGGCGGCAATTCGATCCGATTCATTAGGCCGTAATTGCACGGAACAACCCGCCACGTTGACCGGACGCTTCATGCCGAGCCGCTGTTGCAGTTTTTCGACCAAGATATTGAGTTGATGGAATCTTGAGGCTTGTCCTTACCCATGCAAACAAAAGCTCGAACAGAAGGAAACGAAGGCAACGAAGTGTGAGAGCACGGCCTGAAGCAGTGGCTAGACCAAATACGCGAAACTCAAAATCGTCTACACAGTCGAGCCAAAGTCGGGGGCACCAAGCCAGGGACTTACTCGTTATCGCCGTACTGCGCCGGATCGCATCGACCATCGGGAGGAACACCAACTGTCGGCATGCCCAAAGTGCCACTGACCTAATCGACGTATTCAACCTTTTGCATTTCTTTGTTTTCTTCGTTTCCTTCTGTTCCAAGATGAGTCCGCTACCATACACCCGCTATTCGCCAAAGCTGATTGGCTCTACTGTCGGGCAGGAGAGATCCCAGGAGATGGCCGCCGGTACATCGCCGCTGTCATTCGTCACCTGTGCCTCGAATGACGCCACGCTCCGGACAAACCTCCTCGCCTCACCTTGTTTGGCGCCGGAATCTGCGCACCAAGTCGTCGTAGTCAGAAACTGTCCGAGCGCCGCGGGCGGGCTCAATTAGTACAAACGCAATATAAATACAAGTTACCGCAGAGACACAGAGGGCACAGAGAAAAACATTTAAATTGGCGTGACCATTCAGCCGATTGAGGACGGGACCGAATGAGGAACCCAGGAAGCCAGGAGAACGCAAAACTGGGCAGTTCCTGGTTTCCTTGTTTCCTTATTGTTCGCGTATTGGCAGTTCCGGAATTCCGCTGAACGATTGCAAATTGGCACGTCAGCACTACGGGAGCAATCATGGATTTTATATTAGTGATATCTATATGCTACTAATAATAAATTATTTGTAATATTTCTCTGGATTCTCTGTGCCTCTGTGGTGAACGTCTTTCCCGTATTTTTTGTCCGCATTGATTTCCGTCGAGCGATGCCTTGATTTTCGCGGTGGAGCGTCACAGCTATGACTCGCAACAACTTTGGTGGGCTCGCGTCCATTATTATCCCCTGCTGGAGCCAGCTTGAGTTTACCCGCCAATGCATCAGTGCGCTGCGGCACTACACGCGACCACCGTGGGAGCTGATCGTTATCGATAACGGATCGACTGACGGTACGGCTGCGTATCTGAGCGGTGTGCAGGATGCGACGGCCGTGCCTGTTACCGTGATTTCCAATCGGGAAAATCGAGGGTTCCCCGCCGCGATCAATCAGGGACTCCAGCAGGCACGCGGGGAATACCTCGTGCTGCTCAATAACGACGTTGTGGTCACCGATGCTTGGCTCGACCAACTTGTTGCCCTCACCGCCGCCAAGATCGCGAAAAAAGATGGTTTAACCGCCAAGGGCGCCAAGAACGCCAAGAATTTGAGAGAGCGAACCGGGAAAAGTTATTGCGCGGACGAAAGTTGGCGGGCCATTCGACAAAGGCCGAATGTCACGATCGTTGACTTTGATGATGTGATTTCCGATCCGTTTGCTGGAAGCTCGGTGACCACGACACCGGGTGCGCCGTTGACGATCGAGCCAGAGCCGGCGGCGAGCTCTTCTTCGTCGCTGCCTACTGCATACTGCCTACTACTCCCAGCATCGTCGGCCCCATGTCGAACTACGCCGCGCCACCACAACTTGTCGAGAACGTGCCCTATCGCGACATCGGCCAGATGCATCGGTTTGCGCGTACTGGCGCGAAAAGTATCGCGGGCAGTGGTTCACCGTGCCCAAGCTGTCGGGATTCTGCTTGCTCATGAAACGGGCTGTTTACGATGCGATCGGCGGGCTCGATGAACGGTTTGGATTGGGATTCTTTGACGATGACGATCTCGCGGAACGGGCGCGGCGGGCGGGATTCGAGCTCGCGGTCGCGCATGATCTCTTCGTTCACCATTTCGGCAGCCGGACCTTTGCGGGCAATGGCATTGATGCCGAAAAGCTGCTAAATGAGAACGCTCGACGATTCGCGGCTAAGTGGGGAACGGCCGGGACCAACGGCAGACGCGTCGCGCTGACGCCCTTTACCGCGAATCCGCCGATGGATCGACGCGAAGAATTTCGTCCACAGATTACGCAGATTAGCCGCAGATTCAGATCTAAACTTTGCTATTCCAGGCGATCTGGCTAATCAGAGCGAGCCAGTCATCAATTCTCGTTCCAATTCGCGAATCGTTCCCCCGGTCGAGTCGCCGATTTCTTATCTGCGTAAATCTGCGAAATCTGTGGACAGATCTCCTCCTGTTGGAATAAGCGAGGCCGGCGCCACCGACCGCAGGGCCAGAGTCAGCCTCACCATGATTGTTAGGGACGAGGAAACAAACCTTCGCGCCTGTCTCCAATCCGTGCGCGGGGTGTTCGACGAGATTGTTGTTGTCGATACTGGCAGCACCGACCGCACGGTTGAGATCGCCCGGTCGTTCGGAGCGCGGGTGTTTGATTTTGTCTGGGTCGACGACTTCGCCGCCGCACGCAATGCGGCACTCGCCGCGCAACCGGCGATTATGCCTTTTGGCTCGACGTCGTCGTCGTCGTTGACCCGGCCCAACGCCAGAAGCTGGAGCAGATTCTTAAGCGATTGCGCAAGGGACATGATGTCGCGTATGTGGTGCGCTGTGCGTGCGATCCCAGCCCCGACGGAACAGGTGGCGACACGGTCGTCGACCATATCCGGCTGTTTCCACTCCGCGAGGGAGTGCGCTGGACTTATCGCGTCCACGAACAGATTCTGCCGGCGTTGCGGCGGGCAAATATCGCTGTCGAGTGGACCGATCTGACCGTGCGTCACACGGGCTATGTCGACCAGGCCCTGCGATCGAGAAAGCTCGACCGTGACTCGCGGATCCTGCTGCAAGAGCTGGAGGCTCGGCCCGACGATCCGTTTACGCTGTTCAATCTGGGGTCGATCGCTGGCGAGCGTAAGGATTGGAACGACGCCCTTCGCTTTCTTGAACGCAGCCTGAAATTGTCGGCGCCGACCGATTCGATTGTGCGTAAGCTCTATGCCTTAATCGCGCGGGCGCACCAGATGCTTGGCGAATCGCAGGCCGCGATTGACACCTGTTTGGAAGGGCTCGAGCTCGACCCGGCCGATGCGGAATTATGGTTCCGCAAGGCCGTGGTGCACCGGCATCGGGGCGAATCGGGCGAGGCCGAGCGATGCTGGCTGCGGATCCTACACTGCAAGCGGCCTGATCAGTTTTGCAGCGTTGATCAAGGCATTTACGGGCACCTAAGCCGGCGCAACCTGGCCGTGCTGGCCGCCGAGCGGGACGATCATGGCGAGACTGAACGGCTGTGGCGTGAAATACTCGCCGAGTGCCCGGGAGATCGGGAGGCGCTGGCTCAACTGGAAAAAAAGCAATCCATGATAACCCTGTAGGAGAACAATCCATTCGTCCCAACGACGCTCAAGCACCAGACTGGGTCAATTCAACCGGCCATCCCGCCGCGCTCGACCCCCACAAGTTGGCCGGGCAATGTGAATTTCGCGCGACGCGGCGCTCGGGACCCGGTGGCCAAAATCGAAACAAGGTCGAGACGGCAGTAATTCTGACCCATCGCCCGACCGGAACGACGGCCCAGGCCTCCGAACGGCGAACGCAAGGGGAAAATCGCCGGGTGGCAATGCATCGGCTTCGACTCGAGCTGGCACTCACATTGCGCTGCCCGATCCGTCACGATGCTGACCACGCGTATTCACCGAGCCTGCTTTGGCGTAGTCGTTGTCGCGGTGGTCGGCTCCATGTGAACGCTGAGCACGATGCCTTTCCGGCACTCCTGGCTGAAGCTCTTGACGTTTCGTCCGCGTGCAATGACGATCCGAAGGAAGCGGCTCTTTTGCTGGGCTGCTCGACGACGCAATGGATCAAATTTCTCAAATTAGCGCCGCGCGCACTGCACGTCGTCAATGAACGCCGCCGAGTGGCCGGCCGACACCCGCTCTGGTGATGCGGGCACGCGGTTGGCCGCTCGGCGGCAATGGCGACGTATGGCTTTATGCTGTCAGACATTACAGTCAGCGATGGCGTCTCAATGCTACCCCGCCGGCTCGAGCCGAGACGGTGCCGAGAGAGCGGTTAGCTCCTCAGCAGTCAATTCTTCAAACGCTCTGCCGTCGCGCTCCAATCCTGCCTTTAGCCGCAGGGCCGTTTCGTGGAGCTCCGGTGAATCGATCGCCTCGGCCAGCTCTGCTAGCTCGACTGGATCCAGGTCGCCTAGACCTAACCCCCGCCTATCGAGTTCTTGTTCCATCCGACGTGCGGTCTCCAGCAGTTCGGCATGGGTCTCGGCAGAGCCACCAACGATTAAGATTTGGTCGCCGCGGGTTAGACGCTGCTGGTCGTCACCACTGTCAAAACCAAATCCGATCAAGGCGGCGCGGAGGCGGCGCGGTCGCGGAATGGAAGGCTGAGTCAGGGTCATCGCGCTTTGGACCTTTCGCGTGTGGGATGCCGGAATCGATAGCTGACCGGGCGGCGCCACTTGTGAACCGCAATGATCAGCTGTGCTCGTCACGCGATTGTCTTATCGGATTCTCTTCGCAGATCAAACAGCGCAGGCCAAGAGATTAGCTCGGGCGTGATGGACTTGACCGGTAACGCTCTTACGATCCGCCCAGGCATTCCTTCGCGACCGTACGCGCAACTCGGTAAGCGGCCTTTATCGTGATCCCACGCGCTTCAACCTGGTCCTCCCCGAACAACCGGCCCTCACTGGGCGGGAGACCCGCGAGCGCGACCGTTAGTGGTAGTAAGTCTAAAAACTGCCGATACTTCTGTTGCAGGTCATTTGCGGCATTCGGTTGATCGGCCACGGTGTGGGCTCCTCATTCCACGGGGTGCGCTAAAAGAATCTTCTTAAACCCGACGGTTTCCTTCGAAGTTGGTGGTTTCGTGGGGATTCCTCGGAAGCCGAACCGCACGATACGCGAAAAAGAGCCGACCCCACGCTCCGTTGCCTCCTACAATTATAGAGAGTAGCGCAGGCGCTCATTCTGAGCAAGCCACGTGACGAGCATTCTCTCTATCCCCAAAACTCTCGGCCGCTGACAAGTGAAGTCCTGGCGCAGCCCATGCGCCACCAAAATTGATGCATTCGTGCGCATCTGGCTGTATTGCCTTTGACGAATTTGGGTTAAGGGGATAAAATGTTTTGATAGTCAAGATGTTGTTAGTGATTCGTTTAGGAAAAGTTTCTGGAGGATTGATTGATTCGACGAGTTCATGAGGAACCCACGACGGGGTTCCAGTCCATGGGCCTGAGTACTACGATGCTCGGTGCCTTGAAACAAGTCCGCTACCTTACACCCAGCCCCATTCAGGCTGCATTCATACCCCGGGCACTCGACGGACTGGATGTCATCGGCCAAGCCAAGACCGGTACCGGCAAAACGGCAGCTTTCGGAATTCCGATCATCGAAATGCTCGAAGCCAAGGCACGTGGGCCGCAGGCGATTATCCTGGCGCCCACTCGGGAGCTGACTCAGCAGATTACCGGCGAGCTGCAACGGCTCACCTACGGCGGCGATGTTGCTGTTTGCGGAACTTTCGGCGGTGAGCCCATCGAGCGTCAAATCCGCGCGCTGACGCGCGGAGTCGACATTGTGGTCGGCACACCCGGCCGGGTGCTCGACCATATCGAGCGGCGGACGCTCTATCTCGGCGACATCGTGCACGTCGTACTCGATGAGGCCGATCGAATGCTCGACATCGGCTTCCGCCCTGATATCGAACGGATCTTGCGCAAGCTGCCCATGCCGCGCCAAACGCTTTTGCTGTCTGCCACGATCAACGCCGACGTGCGAAAGCTCGCTCAACGTTATATGTTTGACCCGGTCGAGGTGAACCTGTCTCAAGACGAGCCGTCGGTCGACACGATTCAACAGTTCTATATTTCCGTCAACACCGACCAGAAATTCGACCTGCTGCTGCTCTTACTCAGGCGTGATCGACCAAGGCAATGCATCGTTTTCACTCGCACCAAGCGGGGGGCCGACCGATTGGCGGATCGCTTAAGCAGGGTGATCAAGGGTGTTTCGGCCATTCATGGTGATCTTCCCCAGACCACGCGCGACCGCGTGATGCGCGGGTTTCGCAGCGGCCAGATCTCGGTACTCGTCGCCACCGACGTCGTCGGTCGCGGCATCGACGTCGAAGGCATCAGCCATGTCATTAACTACGACATGCCCGACGACGCGGAAAACTATGTCCACCGCATCGGCCGTACCGGACGAATGGGTAAAGACGGTGTTGCCTACCTGTTTGTTTGCCCCGATCAAGGAGAGCCGCTCACGGCCATCGAAAATCTGATCAATCGAGTCATACCGCCACTCTCGATCGAGGGATTCGCCAAAGCACGCCCCAGAGCCGAGCCGTCGGCGCGTGAGCTCTTCAACACCGCCGCGACACGCACGCACGCCTTGGCTGTTCGTTAGTCGCCATTTCGATTCGAGTATCTGCCCCGCCCGAGGGCTTCAAAAAGCCTTCGGGCGTCGCCAAGCAAATCATGCGCATCATCGGCCGGCTGGGGCGTTTCCCCGTAAAGTATCCTGTCACACCGCATGGTGATCCGGCCAGCCTCTTCACCGAGTTCCGCCGAACCCGTCAAACGAACCACTCCCGCGTGCGCTTCATCCGGCGTCAATGCGCCCAGCGGTCGTCCCAAGCCGAGCTGCATGTAGCCGCTCAGCCGCTCCGCGATCCGGCGCGGCTGTCGAAAGTACTTGCGGTGATGTGCTCTTTAGGCCCAGCCACGCATGCGGAGCTCGGGTCGTACGACTGAACAAGCCGTGGGCTGGCCCTTCGCATACGGTCGTGATCGGGCCATCCTCTCCTTCCACCGCCTGAACTCGCATCGAATGCGCAGCCCGCCAAACGGGAACCAACCCCAGCTCGCGAACCGACCGTTTTGCGTAGCGCTGCGCCAGCTCCGGACTCGATGCGCGCAGGGTCAAGCTTGCGCCGCACGCGCCTTAACATCAGGTACGCCGCGAGCAGAGCGGGCACGCAGACGGCCACGGCCACGATGATCCGACTGGGCTGGTCCGCTGCCACCGAAAGCGAATCGTCAGCGATCGTTGTCGGATCGAACGAGGGAACGGCGACGATACGGACGGGCACGCCCGCGGTGGCGTGGGTCACATAACGCGCGAGCACGGGTCAAATGATGCGATCGACACAGGAGGCAAGACAATATCGCCCGCCCGCGTCGGACGAAGGCGATAAACGAACGCTCGAACTGGCGGTTCGTCGCTCGTCTGATCGTGTCCAGCCGCGATCCGCACGCCCAGTTCCGCGCCTGGTACCGCGCAAGATCGGGGCGGCCGGACATACCCCAGGCGGCCGGCCCGGTTACGTTGATCCGAAATTCGAGCTCCTGCCCGACCCGCACGGTCTTGGGCGACGCCTCGGCCGATACACTGAATCGGCCGACTCCCCCCAGAAACTCGGCCGGTCGGCCCTCCACGGGCACAGGTTTGATTAACAGGCGTTTCCGCTGGCCGCGACCCGAACGCCCCGCCACCTGGGCCTGAAACGCCGGAATCTCGAGCGGACCGCGCGCGCAGGCAGCACTCGAAACGTAACCACATACTGGTATTCCCGCATCGTCACTGAGCCGATGCGGGTGGAACTAACTGGTCGTGATTCAGAGCCGATCCTCCAGGCTCGGGCGCCCTTGATTTCAGGCGGGTCGATTTTGGGCTCTTTACCCTTGGCAATCACTCCAACCATAAGCTCGAAAGCCCGCCCCGCGTGGTAGGGGCCCGGCGCGACCTCGACTTGCACTCGCAGTGGATTCGCTTCCTGGCCAGTCGTACGCTCGCCGGCACCGAGGCCGATAAAGAGCGCCAGCGCCAACGCACGGATGCCAGTCAAGGTATCGGGTTGCACTCGCATCATTTCGCGAATTCGGGAAAGGTCGCACCGCGCAGAAATCCCTGCGTTGTGGTAATGCGGTCGGGACAATCTACCAATCCTTACCATCGTCATTGGCAGACACGGGGGGCTCTTCATCGGCTATACGATTGCTCTGGGCGGCCCGGATGTGCTCGAGCGCGGCGTCAAGCCGATCATCGGGTGAGTCTCCACGTTCACCCGGCGAGGCAGTCCGTCCGCCACCTGCCCCCCCCATCCGTCGCCGGCTCGAGGGGGGCCGGTTACGATCGTCGCGCGCGTCGGTCTCGCCGTTGGCCCCGGCATTCCCCGGCTCGCTTTCTGGCTCGCCTTCGGACGACTGACTATCACCCGCGCCAGGATTTTTCGAGCCGCGCTTCCGGTCCGGCTTTCGCGAGCGCGACCCGTCGCCCGACCGATCGTCTTGGGGAGCTGCAAGTGATTGCGGCTGTTCGAGGGCGAAGCTGCGGTTGATCGCGGCGTCACGGCGGACCGCATCGAGGGCCGGGCCGCGCGCCGTCGAGCCGAGGCAGTCGTCATAGGAACGAATCGCTCCCGGTATGTCTCCTTCCGCAAGCGCCGTGTTGCCGATCGCATAATCAATCTTGGTACACAAGTATGCGTCGGCCCGCTCGCGTGCTTCTAGATAAAGTTCGTGGGCCTCGCCATAGCGCTTGAGCTGGTACAGCGTTGCCGCAGCATCGTAGCGCGGCACTGCCGACGCCGGCGCACGCGTGATCGCTATCTGGAACTGTGCGAGCGCTTCATCCCACCGGCCCAAATCGTACGCGGACTTGCCCCGAGCAACCGCTTCAGCAGCGGATGACGCTTCGACCTGCGCCGGGCTGTCACCGGCGCCCGTCGCGAGACCCACCGTGATCACGAGCAACGCAGCCGCGCCTGTCTTGGCAATCGAACGCCGCCAGCTCCAATTCCAATACCAGTTCCACGGCCAGCCCCATCCGCGTCGCGCCGGCCAGCAACCAGCCAATAGCCACATCAAAGCTGCGATCAAGAGCAGCGGAAATCGTTCCGCCGGGTCGGCCAGCCGTGTCGACTCGCGGCGGCGGCGAGCGGCAGGCTCGATCTTGGTCCGGTAGAGCGTACCGAGATCGCCTGACGCCAATCCCAGCTTTACGATCGATCCGTCCGTACGCCGCGTCACAGTCTCGAGCGGCTGATCGATTCGGCTCGAGAGGACCTGTTCGCCCTGATATTGAATTGGCTCCCCAGTCTTGCCGTCGGGTACGGGATGACCTTGGTCGAGGTCGCCGATGGCGACGGCGTGCACGACAATATCTTCCTGGCGCAGCCGGTCCAGTCGCGAGCTCCAGGTATTGGGGTGGTCTTCGCCATCGGAGAAAACGACGATCGCTCGTCCTTCGGCGTGTTGTTCGGGACCGAGAGCTTCGCGGGCCTTGTCGAGGGCCGCACCGAGATCAGTTCCCGCTGGCCGCACGGCGCCAGGCCGCAGCCTGTGCAGCGCATCGAGTACGGCTCCGAGGTTTTCGGTCAACGGACACCGGACGACGCCACGGCCAGCGAACGCCACAACTGCCACGCGAGTGTTCGCATCGTGCGCCAGGGCGTTCACCAAGCTCTCGGCGGCCTCAACTGCCGCAGCCAGCCGATTGGGAACAGCGTCTTCGACTCCCATGCTCCGACTGACGTCGACCAAGAGGACGACATCGTGCCCGGGCGGAAGCAGCGACGCGGCCAACCGCCCCCACCGCGGCTGGGCCATGGCAACGATCACGCAAGCCACGGACGCCACAATGAAGAACGTCCCATCGCGCGGCACGCGGCCTCGCTGCGCGAGCAACTGCCAGTCTCGCCGGCGCTGTATTCGTCCGCGGATCGCCCAGAGAAGCATCCCGGGCAGGATCAAGAGCAGCCACAACAAATCAGGTCGTGCGAAAGTCAACCGCGAGCCCCGAAAAACCTGTCGTCCACAAGAGCAGCCCTATCGTCAAGTTCTCGATCGACCAAGATTCATTATGACCGATCGTGCGTTCATACCGTAACCGGAATTCTTCATCGCGATGGCTTCATCGCCCCCGTTTTTCGTGTCACCGCTTGTGACAACTGTCGTAGAGATTCATAGTCAGCTCTGTCATCGCGCTTTTCTCGGGTCAATTCATTTTTGGCAAGGACGATCGTTCGTGCCAATGCCGGGGTGCGCCACGTCGTCGGGACGGCGCCCAAGACTCTATCGATTTTCCAGGTCGAGGAGGTGCAGCTTGGAAAGTTCACGCGATTCGCGGGATCGCGCCAACGATTTGCGACAAGCGCCGTTTGCGGGACACAATGATCGGTCAAACGAGGCGGCTGGGACGCGCTTGGCACGGCCGCCGCGTGGCTTCGCCCGTTTTTTGTACTCGAGCAATCCGTTCTACATCGTGAGCGCTGACCTCGTGTTCGTGGGCCTGCGCATCTCGTTCGGGCCGGGCGGACCCGCGTCTTACTCCTGGGCGCTCGCGATCGGCCTGGCCACTTACACTTTGCTCCTGGCCACGACGGCTTGTTTCTTGATCCGCGTTGGAAAGCTCTGGGATGACCTGCGGAGCTTGCTGCTGGTGATCGTAATGATGTTTCTGGCTATGGCGATGAGTTTTGACGACACGATGGCAGCCGACTCGCGCCGGGGAACGCTGGGATACCTCGCCGGATTCGCGTTCGCGGTCGTCGTGAGCGAAGCACTTTTGCGTACGATCGAGCTTCGACTGGCAGGTTGGTATCGGGCCGCGTATTACGCGATCCTGGCGCTCGTGTTTCTTTATCCGATCGCCCTTGCTCCGGTTTTGGGCGAGCCCGAAAGTCCTCGCCTGCAGTGGGCGCTCTTCAGCTTTTCACCGCTGGCGGGGCTCGTGTTACTGCTTCTGGTGCCGGCGGCTCGCGGTGGGGCTGGCTATGTCGCCAAGAACGGCAGCCCCTGGCGCTGGCCGCTCTATCCTTGGTCGCTCTTCTTCGTGATGGCCGGCGGCATCTGCGTCCGGTGTTACTCGCTGTGCGTCTCGTTTCACTTTGTGGGTGGTAGTCGCACGATTTATGCGCCTTATTTTCTGGTTCCCATCGGGCTGGCGATTGCCCTTATCTGGCTCGAGATTGGGATCGCTGCACGACGCCGCGGAGTGATGATCGTTGCCTCGATGTTGCCTCTTGCGCTCGCATTTATGGCAACCACGGGCTTTCGTTACGAGCCGGTCTATTTGCACTTTCTCGACCTGTTCCGCGCGACACTGGGTGGCTCGCCCGCCTTTCTGGCGCTGGCTGCCGCGGCGGCTTTTCACGCGTACGCCGCCGCGCGAAAAGTGCCGTTGGCGTGGGAACTTCTGGCGGTCGATCTGATCGGACTGGCGGTGGTCGGTCCCGAGACTTTTGCTCTTCACGAATCGCTGGGCATGCGGCCGTTGCCGCTGGCTGCGGCCGGTCTTCTGCTTGGCATCGTTGCCCGGCGAGGCCAGCACTCGGGCCGCGCCGTCGCCGCGGCCGGACTGCTTGTAGCCGCCATCACACACGGCTTCGCCGAGCATTGGCCAACCGCCGATTCAACTCTGATCGCGCTTCAACTCATCACGCTGAGTTTGATGGCAATCGGAGCGATGTTCGACGATTGGGTGGGCCAGCTTGCGCAGACCTGCGCGTGGACTGCTTTACTTGGTCTGGGAGTTGCTGCGGCGGTTCACGTCCCTGCGCTCGACAACGCTTTGCCGGGCAAGCTCGTCGCTTGGTCGCCGCTTTTTGTCATAGTCGTGGTCATGGCGTACGGTGTCTTGGTACGCGATCGACGCTGCCTGCCGATTGCAGCCGCCAGCCTGGCCTTGTGGCTCAGTTGTTCCGGTCTGCACAGTTACCAGCAGCTGCGACGGATTCTCAGTGGCCTCGATCAGATCGCCTGCGGGCTCTTGTTTTTCGTGATCGCGGCCGCGATCAGCTTCAGGAAGGCGGGCCTTTGGCCGCGACCGGGAGGCGCAATCACGTATTGGATTCGTCTAGCGTCAAGCTGTCAGCGACGACGATCATGAACGGGGATGTGTCAGCAGTTCGTTGAGGCTTTTAACATCAGCGTCAACATCCTCGTGTGTGAGAGTGCGCTCGGTCACATCGTGACGCTTGAGCAGGGCATCCGTCTCGAATCGGTCCAGTCCGAGCGACTGACCTAACTCGCGATGTGTGAGGATGCCTCGACGGAAGAGCTCAATTGTGAACGCCTCGCGGGCGGCGGTCGACAAGTCTCCACTCTCGATGCGCAGCCGCTCTTCGACATCTGGGGGCAGGCTGACGGCAATGTTCACGTTCATGGATACCTCGGGAGGCATGCGCAAATCCGATGTCCCTATTTTTCGCGAGGTTCATTCTAAACGCAAGGATAAAACGACGATCGACGGCTAACGGGCACGGCATCTGTGTCGTCACGTCGATGCGTAGCCGGGCATAATCGCTTGGCGAAGGCGATCGCAGCCGCCAGCCTGGCCGCGTGGCTCTGTTATTCCAGCCTGTAAAGTTACCAGCAACTGCGACGGATTCTACAGTACGTACCATCAGCAAAAAGCGTCCTGACTCGTTGATCGGTGCTTTGGAGAATTTTCCTGGCGTGCATTCGGCCGTTATGTCATAAATATAGAGGGTACGATGCCGGCTAAGTTGACCGCCGGTCCTTGCCCCCATACCGAACTCAACCTGCACGCAGCGACTTTTTTGCCAAGCTCCAGTGTCCCGTTTCCGTGAGGCGACGCCGGTGTCGTAGCTCGCGGGTGAACGTAGGGTCTCAAAAGATGACGATTGACCCGTGTGTTCCAGGGACCAAGTTTAGACTCAATTCGTTTATTGGATTGGAGCTTCACCAGCGGCTCGTGCGGCTGACGGTAGTCGGTTTGGTGGGCTGGATGGTGGCGAACTCACCGATTCGGGCAGGCGAGGTCGCCGCCAAGATGCGATTCTCCGACCAGGTCAGGCCGATCCTCGAGCAATATTGCTACGGCTGCCACGGGATGGGCTCGAAGAAGGGGGGGGTGTCGCTGGACACTTTCGCCGACGACGCGGCCGCCGTCGGCGTTCCGGAGCTTTGGCACAGCGTCCTCAAAAACGTCCGGACTGGAATCATGCCGCCGCCTGGCAAGCCAAAGCCATCGGCCGTCGATTTCAAGACCCTTGAGCAGTGGATCAAGCGCGACGCTTTCCGGGCCGACTCGAACGAGCCTGACCCGGGGCGGGTCACGCTGCGCAGGCTCAACCGGGTTGAGTACCGCAACACGATCCGCGACCTGATGGGGATCGACTTCCGCACCGACGAGGAATTTCCAGCCGACGACTCGGGCTATGGATTCGACAACATCGGCGACGTGCTCACAATCTCGCCGCTGTTGCTGGAAAAGTACGTCCAGGCGGCCGAGGTGATCGTGGCCAAGGCCGTGCCCACGGTATCGTGGGCCGTACCTGTTCGCGTAATGACGGGCTCTGAGTTTCGTGGCGACAACGGCGCGCGAGGCGAACGGATGACCTATTACAAGGAAGCCAAGGTTGCCCAGACATATAAGGCCAAGCACGACGGCACATATCGCTTAAACGTTGAGATCGAGGTCGATGGCAACTTCGACCCCGAGCCCGGGAAGTGCCGTTTTCGGTTCGCCGCCGATGATCGCGAACTGATAAGCGAAGAGTTCCTCTGGCACGACAACCAGACGTTCAAATACGAGTTCACGCACAACTGGAAAGCCGGCGACCATCGCCTGGTATTCGACCTCACACCGCTCTCCCCGCCCGACAAAAAGCGCACCAAGCTCGACATGATGGTGCATGCCGTCACGGTCACGGGGCCGACGGAACGCGAGCACCGGGAACGGCCGAAGAACTGGGATCGGTTTTTCTGGCAGGAAGACCCCGGCACCGCGGAAGGGCGTCATCACTACGCCCGTGCAATCCTCCGCAAGTTCGCCACGATGGCATTCCGCCGTCCGGTTGACGAGCGGGTGCTCGACCGCCTCGTGACCATCGCCCAAGCAAACCTCCAGCAGGCGGGCAAGACCGTCGAGGAAGGGGTCGGCCCAGCGATGGTGGTGGTCCTGGCGTCCCCGCGGTTCCTGTTCCGCTTGGAGGGTGCAGAGCCAATCGCAAATGGTAAGGAAATCGCCCCGCTGGACGAGTATAGCCTGGCATCGCGGCTGTCGTACTTTCTTTGGTCCACCATGCCGGACGACGAACTGATAAGGCTTGCCGCACGCGGTGAGCTGCGGAAAGACCTCTCGGCTCAAGTCAAGCGCATGCTCGCGGACGCGCGATCCCAAGCCCTCGTGGAGAACTTTACCGGGCAGTGGCTTGAGGTGCGCGACGTGCAGCACTTCCCGATCCAGGCCCGGACTATTCTTCGCAATGACGGACTCCCGCGGAAGACGGACGCCGAGGTCGGCACGCTCCGGCGCCTGATGAAGCGCGAGACGGAAATGGTTTTCGCCCACGTCCTGCGCGAAGACCGAAGTGTCCTGGAATTCCTGGACAGCGATTACACGTTCGCCAATGAAGCTTTGGCCAAGCACTACGGCATCCCGGACGTCAAGGGCAGCGATTTCCGCCGTGTGAGATTGGCCGAAAACAGTCCGCGCGGCGGTCTCTTGACGCAGGCCGCGGTGCTGATGATCACCTCGAATCCGAATCGTACATCTCCTGTCAAACGTGGCCAGTTCATCCTCGAGAATTTCCTCGGCTCGCCCACTCCGCCGCCCCCGCCGGACATCCCGCCTCTGGAGGAAGTTCGTCGCGGGATCAAGGGCCACGAGCCGACGGTGCGCGAGGTCATGGCGATTCACCGCACCAACGCGCTGTGCGCGTCATGTCACGCAAGGATGGACCCACTTGGGCTGGCGCTTGAGAACTTCAATGCCCTGGGAATGTGGCGAGAGACCGAGCGCAAGCAGCCGATCGACGCCTCCGGCGAGCTCCTCTCGGGTCAGGCGTTCAAAAACGTCCGCGACCTGAAGAAGATCTTGAAGGGAGACCTGCGACGAGACTTTTACCGGTGCCTCACCGAAAAGCTCCTGACCTATGCCCTGGGCCGCGGTCTGGATTATCATGACGTTGAAACTGTGGATCAGATTATCGCCCGCCTGGAGCGGAACGACGGGCGATTCTCAGCCGTCTTGATGGGAATCATCGAATCGTCGCCCTTTCAAAAGCGGCGCGTCGCCCCTGCGGTGATTGCCTCTTCCAGTGCCCCGAACGCGACCCATATCGGAGCCCACCCATGACGCCCTCCGGAACGCCGGCCGATCTCCCCTCCGAACTCCGCCTGGCCCTGAGCCGACGACGGTTTCTCCGCGGAGTCGGTGTGTGCATGGCTCTGCCTGCGCTCGAGTCGCTCGTGCCCCCGCGCGCCCTGGCCGACATTGCCCGCGCGTCGGGGTCCCTGGCGGCGACGCCGACCGGGGCGCCGATCCGGATGGCGTTCGTTTATTTCCCCAACGGTGCCAACCAGCCGTGCTGGTGGCCCAAAGGCGAGGGAAAGGAATTCGACCTGAACCGCACGATGAAGCCACTGGAGGCCCTCAAAACCAAGATCCAGGTCTTGGGCGGTCTCGACAACTTGAGCGCCAATGCCGGCAAAGACGGCGGCGGCGACCACGCGCGGGCCTCCAGCACATTCCTCACCGCCGTCCGCATCAAGAAGACGTCCGGTGCCGATATCCGCGCAGGCGTCTCGATTGACCAACTCGCCGCCCAGCGGATCGGCCATCTCACGCGGTTCCCGTCCCTCGAGCTGACATGCGACGGTGTCCGCAAATCGGGCTCGTGCGACACCGGGTATTCGTGTGCGTACGACTGGAACATGTCCTGGCGCACACCCAATACGCCGATGGCCCCCGAGCCCAACCCCCGGATGGTCTTCGAGCGACTTTTCGGCAGCGGCTCGCCCGGCGAGCGGAAGAAGAACTTCGCGCAACGGCAAGCGAGGCAAAAGTCGATCCTGGACGCGGTCATGGACGATGCCCGGGACCTCCATGGCCAGCTCGCCGCTCGTGACCTGAGTAAGCTAGATGAGTACCTCACCGGGGTTCGCGAAATCGAGGTGCGCGTCCAGCAATGCGAGCGCCTGGGTGACAGCCCGGACCCGGCGGTGGAAACGCCCGCAGGCATCCCCACCAGCCATCGCGAACATGTCCGGCTGATGTTTGACATGATGAGCCTGGCCTTCCGCACTGATTCCACGCGGATCGCCACCATGATCCTCGCCCACGATGGCAGCAACCGCGCATTCCCCGAGCTAGGTATTCCCGAAGGACACCACTCACTGTCGCACCACCGGGGCAAGAAGGAAAACCTGGAGAAGGTCGCCCAAATTGACCTTTTCTACATGGAGGAATACGCACGCTTTCTCCGCGGACTGGACGATCCCAAGGATGCCGACGGGACCTCCGTGCTCGATAACTCGATGATCGTTTACGGCTGTGGCAACTGCGACGGCAACCGCCACAATCACGACAACCTGCCGATCATCCTCGCCGGCGGCGGAGGTGGGACGTTCACGACAGGGCGCTACATCAAACATCGCTCCAAGCCGCTGGCGAGCCTTTTCCTGAGCATGGCCGACCGTCTGGGAATCAGCGATCTCAAGTCGTTCGGCGATTCGGCCGGCCCGCTCGGCAATGTGTGAGCGATAAGCTCAGAGGCTCCCTCAACGTGGGGTGGGGCCGAGTTTCGTCGACTCGTCGTTCAGCGGCCTGGCGTCCCACACCTTCACCGTCCCGTCCTCACTGGCAGAGGCGAGTCGCCATCCGTCGGGGCTGAACGCCACGCTCCGGACACGGCCTGTGTGGCCCTTGAGGGTGAGGGTTTCCTGCCCGGTCCCGGCGTCCCACACTTTCACCGTCCGGTCCCAACTGGCGGATGCGAGCCGCTTGCCGTCCGGGCTGAACGCCACGCTGTTGACAATGTTCGAATGCCCCTTGAGGGTGATTGTTTCCTTTCCAGTCCCGGCGTCCCACACCTTCACCGTTCGGTCGTGACCGGCGGAGGCGAGCCGCCGGCCGTCGGGGCTGAACGCAACGCTGCAAACAGCGTCAGTATGTCCCTTTAGCGTAAGGATTTCCTGCCCAGTCCCGGCGTCCCACACTGTCGGCGTCCGGTCAAAACGGCGCCGGCGAGTCGCTTGCCGTCGGGGCTGAACGCCACACATAAGACAACCGCGGTGTGCCCTTAATTGTGAGTGTTTCCTCCCCGTCCCGGCGTTCCCACACCCTCACCGACCCATCGTCGCAGGAGGAGGCGAGCCGCTTGCCGTCAGGGCTGAATGCCAGGCCCTGCACAGCGCCGTCGGTGTGCCCCTTGAGCGTGAGGGTTTCCTGACCGGTACCGGCGTCCCAAACCTTAACCGTCCCGTACATACCAGAGGCAATCGCCTGGCCGACTGGGCTAAACGCCACGCTGTAGGCACGGCCGGTGTTGAGGGTGAGGCTTTCTTGCCCGGTCCTGGCGTCGCACATTTTCACAGTCCCGTCCGCGCTGGCAGAGGCCAACCGCAGGCCGTCGGGGCTGAACGCTACGCAATTGACAACCCTGGTATGTCCCTTCAGGGTGAGGGCTTCCTGCCCGGTCATGGCATCCCAGAGATTCACTGTCCCGTCAGTGGAGGCACAGGCCAAACGCTTGCCGTCGGGACTAAATGCCACGCCAAGGACAACGCTATCGGGGCCCTTCAGGGTGAGTGATTGCTGCCCTGTGGATGGGTCCCATACCTTCACCGTCTTGTCGTCACCCGCCGAGGCGAGCCGACTGCCGTCCGCGCTGAACGTCACGCTCTGGACCACGCCGGCGTGGGCCTTAAAGGTCAAGAATTCCTGCCCGCTCACGGCGTCCCACACTTTCACAGTCCCGTCCGCGCTGGCGGAGGCGAATCGTTTGCCGTCGGGACTGAACGCCACGCTGCGGACGAATTGAGTATGGCCCTTTAGCGTAAAGGTTTCCTTCCCGGTCCCGGCGTCCCACACTTTGATAGTCCCGTCAAAATCGGTGGAGGCGAGACTCTTGCCGTCGTGGCTGAGGAAATCCAGGCCAGCGGTACCGCGTTTGGGCCACTTGATGATGAAGTTTTCCTGCCCAGTCCCGGCGTCCGTCACCTTCACCGTAATGTCGCCGGTCCGATCCGTGCCGGCGGAGGCGAGACGCTTGCCGTCGGGGCTGAACGCCACGCTCGAGCCGCCGCCCTTGAGGATGAAGGTTTCCTTCCAGGTCCCGGCCTCCCACGCCTTCACCGTGGTACCCGTCCCGTCCATGCTGGCGGCGGCGAGACGCTTGCCGTCGGGGCTGAATGCCACGCTCCAAACATAGGTCGTGAGCCCCTCGAGGGTGACGGTCTCCAGTCTGGTCCCTGCGTCCCACACCTTCACCGTACCATGCTCGTCGGCGGAGGCGAGACGCTTGCCGTCGGGGCTGAACGCCACGCTCGTGGCACGGCCTGAATGGCCCTTGAGCGCGATGTATCCCGAGGAGATCTTTCGGTGCCAGTAGAACCACTCGAAACCTCGGCGATCGATGCCGCCGCGGTTGGCCGGAAGCTGCTCGGCGAGCCCTTGCTGCAAGAGTTCAATGTTAGCGTCCTCCCAGTACCGCTGGACTTTATTCATTTCAGAGTCGTATGGACGTTGCTCGACGAGCTCGGTCTGCTCCGTTTCCTTGGCCTCTGTCTTGGGGGCGTCTTGTAGACGTTGCTTGGCCAGCTCGGTCTGCTCCCTTGTATTCACTTTGAAGAGCCCTGCCGTCCACACAGCAATCAGCCCGAACAGCAGCAGCCCAGTGGCGACAGCGGGCCACAACCACCGTCTTAGCTGCCTCCGCCATGGCACGCCCGGCGCGCGGAACGTCCGAGGGGGTGTCAAGTAAAGGCCCCGTTTCGCGGAAGTGAACCAGACTCTCCCATCTCCGCTCCGACTGCGTCGGCTCCCCAAAATTGCTGACCGCGGGCGACGGCGCGGCCTCAAACTCAGTGGCGGGCGGTGGCGGCATCGAGAGCGCGGCTGCCGCTCCTTTTCTGGCCTCTTGTTCTACCACCGGATACATGCCGGGCATCGTTCCCTTAACCGTTGCAGTCCCCTTCTTGAAGAACGGCGTCAGAGCCTGGGCGACCGCGGCCGGAGTCTGGAAACGCCGGTCCGGGTCCTTGGCCATCATCTTCGCCACCAGCGCCGCCAGCTCCACCGGCACCTCCGGACGCACGAAGTTCAAGAGCCGGGCATCCATCGAGTGGTGCGCCTGGAGAAGGTCATAAAGAGTCGCCGCTGGGAACGGCGGACTGCCGCTGAGGAGGTAATACAACGTGCAGCCCAGGCTGTAGATGTCCGCCCGGATGTCGGCCTTCTGGGCATCGTCGATCTGCTCAGGAGCGATGAAGTCAGGAGTGCCGAGCATCTGACCCGCAGACGTCGGACCGCCCAACATACTCGACTCGTGACCTGCGCCGTCCGGGACTAGCTCGAGCACCTTCTGCTCGCGGCTGGCCTTGGCCAGGCCAAAGTCGAGGACCTTGACGATCGCTCGGCCAGCCTTGCTCGTGAGCATCAAGTTGCCCGGCTTGATGTCGCGGTGGACCATCCCCTCGTCATGGGCGTGCTTCAGTCCCAGACAGGCCTGGTGGACGAAGTAACACGCGTGGCCCAGGGGCATCGGCCCCCTCGCCTTTACCATCCTGGCCAGATCCAGGCCCTCCGCGTACTCCATGGCGAAAACGAGGCTCGCGCCGCTGCGGAAGGCGGAGTAGGCGGTGACGATGTTGGGGTGCTGGAGCCTGGCGACGGCGCGGATCTCACGCAGGAAGCGGTCGAGGACGCCGGGTCGTTCGACGATTTCGCGGCCGATCAGCTTGAGCACCTCGTGTCGGCCCAAGAGACGGTTGTGGGCGAGGAAGACGACCCCCATTCCGCCGCGACCCAGCTCGCGGATGATCTCGTAGTCGGGGTGGTCGGCCAGCTCACGGGGAAGCGTGCTCACCGGGTCCGCGGTCGCCGTGGAGGCCGTGCGCCCTGGCCTCGACAGCGAGGACCGGCGAGATGGACCGGCATCTGATTTGAAGGCAGACGCGACGAGTTCGTCGTACTCCGGGAATCGGCGGCAGTATTCCTCACCCCTCGGCACTTCGCCAATTTTCTCACGGAGCTCGCGCTCGACACGCAGCAACTCATTCAGGAGCGGCAGCCATCCAGACTCTGGCACCTCAACCAGGAAGTCCTCGATACGCGGCCGCTGGCCTTTCTTCCAGGCCCGCTCGAACCGCTCAGCCGCCGCGTCAATCCAGCTCCAGTCCCCCGTTGGAATCTCAGCCATAGTAATCTCCCCGAGCTCGAATCTTCTCAAAGAGTACGACCGAGCATCACGACCTACCAGTCTCGACGCGAAAAGGGGCGGTCACGAGTGCACTTCTGCCAAAGATCTGCCGCAAAGCGGCTCCTTCAACGTGGCACCGAGCCGAGTTTCGCCGGCTCGGCGTCCAGCGGCCGGGCGTCCCACACCTTCACCGTCCCGTCCCAACTGGCGGAGGCGAGCCGCTGGCCGTCGGGGCTGAACGCCACGCTCGTGACGATGCTCGGTATGCCCCTTGAGGGTGAGGGTTTCCTGCCCGGTCGCGGCGTCCCACACCTTCACCGTCCCATCCGCACTGGCGGAGGCGAGCCGCTGGCCGTCGGGGCTGAACGCCACGCTCGTGACATGCGTCGGTATGCCCCTTGAGGGTGAGGGTTTCCTGCCCGGTCGCGGCGTCCCACACCTTCACCGTCCGATCGTCAGCCGGCGGAGGCGAGCCGTCTGGCCGTCGGGGCTGAACGCCACGCTTGCCGACGTTCGCGGTGTGCCCCTTGAGGGTGAGGGTTTCCTGCCCGGTCGCGGCGTCCCACACCTTCACCGTCCCGTCGATACCGGCGGAGGCGAGCCGCTGGCCGTCGGGGCTGAACGCCACGCTGCAGACATGACCGGTATGCCCCTTGAGGGTGAGGATTTCCTGCCCGGTCCCGGCGTCCCACACCTTCACCGTCGAATCCTCACTGGCGGAAGCGAGCCGCTGGCCGTCGGGGCTGAACGCCACGCTCCAGACATGACCGGTGTGCCCCTTGAGGGTGAGGATTTCCTGCCCGGTCGCGGCGTCCCACACCTTCACCGTCTGAGTCCTCGCTGGCGGAGGCGAGCCGCTGGCCGTCGGGGCTGAACGCCACGCTCAGACAGAGCCGGTATGCCCCTTGAGGGTGAGGGATTTCCTGCCCGGTCTCGGCGTCCCACACCTTCACCGTCGAATCCGCATTGAAACCGGCGGCGGCGAGCCGCTTGCCGTCGGGGCTGAATGCCACGCTCATGACACATCGATCCGGGCGGGCTGGCGTATGCCCCTTGAGAGTGAGGGTCTCCTGGCCGGTCTGGCGTCCCACACCTTCACCGTCCGGTCATCACTGGCGGAGGCGAGCCGCTTGCCGTCGGGGCTGAACGCCACGCTCCAGACATCGCCGGTGTGCCCCTTGAGGGTGAGGGTTTCCTGCCCGGTCGCGGCGTCCCACACCTTCACCGTCCTGTCCCCACTGGCGGAGGCGAGCCGCTTGCCGTCGGGGCTGAACGCCACGCTCTAGACACGTCGGTGTGCCCCTTGAGGGTGAGGGTTTCCTGCCCGGTCGCGGCGTCCCACACCTTCACCGTCGTCGTCCCAACCGGCGGAGGCGAGCCGCTTACCGTCGGGGCTGAACGCCACGCTTGGACGAAATACGCGATAGCCCTGTGCATGGCCCTTGAGGGTGAGGGTTTCCTGCCCGGTCGCGGCGTCCCACACCTTCACCGTCCCATCCCAACTGGCGGAGGCGAGCCGCTTGCCGTCGGGGCTGAACGCCACGCTGGACCTGCCCAGTAGTGCCCCTTGAGGGTGAGGGTCTCCTGCCCGGTCGCGGCGTCCCACACCTTCACCGTCCCATCTGTCACCGGCGGAGGCGAGCCGCTTGCCGTCGGGGCTGAACGCCACGCTGTTGACATCGCCGGTGTGCCCCTTGAGGGTGAGGATTTCCTGCCCGGTCCCGGCGTCCCACACCTTCACCGTCCCATCGTCAGCTGGCGGAGGCGAGCCGCTTGCCGTCGGGGCTGAACGCCACGCTCGGACACGGCCGGTGTGCCCCTTGAGGGTGAGGATTTCCTGCCCGGTCGCGGCGTCCCACACCTTCACCGTCCTGTCCCGACCGGCGGAGGCGAGCCGCTTGCCGTCGGGGCTGAACGCCACGCTCCAGACACGGCCGGTATGCCCCTTGAGGGTGATGTGCCCCGAGGAGATCTTTCGTTGCCAGTAGAACCATTCGAAACCTCGGCGATCGATGCCGCCCTGGTTGGCCGGAAGCTGCTCGTCGAGCCCTTGCTGCAAGAGGTCGCCGTGATTGTCCTCCCAGTACCGCTGGACGAGATTCATTCGGACGTCGTACAGACGTTGCTCGGCCAGCTCGGTCTGCTCCCGTTCCTTGGCCCGGGCCTTGAGGGCGTCTTGCTCGCGGTTGAGAGCGTCTTGACGAGCATGGAGCACGGCGACCAACCCTAGACTGGTACCGATGAGCCCGGCCAGAACCGCCACCACCACGGCCGCCGACAGCCCCGCAATCACCGGCCGCCGACGGCACCACTCACGAGCCGCGCTCGCGTTGCCGCACCGGCCGCGCCGCGATCGGCTCGCCGGCCAGGCAGCGCTCCAGGTCGTCGGCCAGCGCCTGCGGCACTGGCGTAGCGCCGCGCTCGGGTCCTTCTCCAGGCACTTCAGGCAGATCATCTCCAGGTCGCGCGGGACGCGTGGGTTGATCTTCGAGGGAGGCGACGGTGCCGGCTGGCGGACTTGCTCGAGCGTCTCCTCGACCGAGTCGCCGCCGAACGGCGCTCGGCCGGTCAAGAGGGCGTAGAGGATCGCTCCCAGGCCGTAGACGTCGCTCGCGGTCGTCACCGCCCCGCGGCGGCCGGACGCCTGCTCGGGCGCCATGTAGGCCGGCGTGCCCATGATCGCGCCGCTAACGGTCAGCTCGCTGTCGCCCTCGACCCGCTTGGCCAGGCCGAAGTCGGTGACGTGCGGCTCGCCGTGCTCGTCGAGCAGGATGTTCGCCGGCTTGAGGTCGCGGTGCAGGATGCCCCGCTGGTGGGCGTGGTGCACGGCCTCGGCGGCCGTGCTTCAACGAGCCGCGCGGCCGATTTCGGGTCGGCGGCGTAGTCGGCCAGCTTCTTGTCCAGGCTGTCGAGCCGCCGATCAGCTTCATGCTGAAGTAGCGCTGGCCGTCGTGCTCGCCGACCTCGAGGATCGGCACGATGTGGGGATGGTCGAGCAGCGGCGACCGCCTCGGCCTCGTTCTGAAACCGCCGCAGCTCGTCTTCGGAGGCCAGCGCGGCCGACCGGATCATCTTGAGCGCGACCGGCCGGTTGAGGCTGATCTGGCGGGCCTTGTAGACGACCCCCATGCCGCCGCGGCCGATCTCGCGGATCAGCTCGTAGTCGCCGAAGTAGCGAATGTGCGTACCGGGTGCTGGCTGCCGATCGCCGTTGGTATCCCCGCCGGTCGTGATCGGCCCTGTGGTCGTCGGGTCGGGCCGTGGATGTCGTGCGGTCGTTGCCGCAGACTCGTTCCGGCTCCGGGCCGAAGACGGCGTCGATCACCGCGTCGCTGTCCGGGAACCGGCGGCGATACTCCTCGACATCGGGCTCGGCGCCCGCCCGCTCGAGCAGCTCGCGCTCGACCCGCAGGAGCTCTTCCAGCGAGCAGCGGCCACCGCGATTCGTCCACCTCGGCCAGGAACTGTTCGATCCGCGGCCGGGTGCCTTTCTTCCATTCCTGTTCGAAGCGGATCGCGGCCGCGTCGATCCAGGTCCAATCCGCGGTCGGGATTTCGTTCATGGCAGACTCCGCAAGCCAAACGAGAGGGCCAGGGCAACCGACGTTGCAACCCGAGTGATGGGTTTACCCAACGGTCAAACCACCGTGATCATACGGCACCGACCTTCTGATAGCATGACCCCGCAGCGGACCTCGCCCGGCGCAACCGCCCTCCACAAACTCCATCAACACCCGAACCGTCGACCCGACAAGCGCCGTCGGATTTTGTTCGGTGCCTCGCGCAAGCATAACGACCAGCGATGTTTCGAGGCAGATAAGCCTTTTCGTCGGCCGGTGCGCGACGGTCATGAAGGGGAGCCAAGCGATCCATTCCGCCTGCCTAAAGACGTCCCGCCGCAGCCCTCGATTGTGAAGGGAATTCGAGCAGCGCCCCGTGATGGTCGTCAACCGCAACTGCCCGTGTTGCGCCAATACTTGCGGCGTAAGCGCGCTCGATATCGTCGGACGTGTGACCTGGCGCTAAGTACTTCATGGATATTGGTGCGCATTCCGACGAGCTGGGAGGCGCGATCATGCCCGAAGTGCTGCGACGGCTCTGGCGCGATTATCCGAGCTCCGACGAGCAAACAGATCTTCCTCAGCGAACGATGCTCGTTCCCGTCATAACCAAGAGGGCGGCACTTACAAATGGCTGAAAGAGTCGCCTTTGTCGCCGGGGCAAGCGGGGTCACCGGCGGCGCTTTGCTCGAGCATTTCGACGGTCGCGACGACTGGCGAGCCATTGGCCTCGCCTCAAAGTTGCCCGAGGGCGCTGATCCGGACCGCTTCGTGGTGATGAATCTGCTTGACCCCGACGAGTGCACACAGAAGGCGAAGGACCTTCGCAACGTCACGCACTTGTTCTTCGCCGCCTATCGCGAGCAGCCAACAGAGGCTGCGCAGGTGGCTACGAACGGAGCCATGCTCCGGAACTTGGTGATTGCCCTCGAAGCAGTGGCGCCAGGTCTTCGGCATGTCAATCTGATTGAGGGGACGAAGGCGTACGGCTGTCACTTTGGACCGTTCAAGACGCCTGCTCGTGAGACCGACCCGCGGCATCTGCCACCCAACTTTTACTACGACCAGGAAGATTTCCTCATCGCCCAGAGCAAGGACAAGTCGTGGTCGTGGTCGGCACTGCGTCCCGATCTCATCATGGGGCCAAGCGAAGGATACCCGATGAACCTGCTAATGGTCATCGCGGTTTATGCGGCGATCTGCAAGGAGATCGGCGTGCCGTTGGCCTTTCCCGGTACGCGCGGGGCTTACACTGCACTCTTCGACGCGACCGACGCAACTCATCTGGCGAGGGCTGCTGAGTGGTCCGCAGCCGAACCCGGCTGCGCCGGCGAGATCTTTAACATCACCAACGGCGACCTATTCCGGTGGGAACATCTGTGGCCCCGGATCGCCGCCATGTTCGGCATGGAGCCCGGGCCGCCCACGCCGCTCCCGCTGGGTGCGATGATGACCGACAAAGGGCCGCTCTGGGATAAAATGATTGCCAAGTACGGCCTGCGCCGCACGCCACTAGACCGGCTGGTCTCATGGGGCTTCGGCGAGTTCGTCTTTCGGATCGAGTACGACGTCTTCGCCGACACGACGAAGGCCCGCCGTTTTGGGTTCCACGATGTGGTCGAGACCGAGGCGATGTTTGACCGGATGTTCCGTGACCTGCGGCAACGCAAGCTGATCCCCTGACAACGGAGCGCTGGCGATGACCGAGCCGGAGTTAACTCCAGCCCAGCGTGAGCTGCTGACGATCTGGACCCAGCATCTCGATGCCGAGTTCCGGCATCAGGACGCCGCCCTGTCGTGCGGCACAATGACGCCCGACGCAACCGTCAATCACGTGCCGGTCATGACCGGGGGCTCGGGCGTCAAGCAACTGGAACACTTCTACGGCCGCTATTTCATCCCGCGTATGCCGGCCGACGTAACCATGGTCCCGGTCGCGCGGACGATCGGATCGGACCGGATCGTCGACGAGTTTGTTTTTAGCTGCACGCATTCGGTGCGGATGGACTGGCTGGCACCAGGCGTCGAACCAACCGGCCGCAGGATCGATATCCCCATGGTCGTTGCGGTCGATTTCCGGGACGGCAAGATTGCAGCCGAACGGATCTACTGGGACCAGGCGGGCGTCCTCGTTCAGCTCGGCCTGATCGATTCCTCGACGTTACCTGTCGCCGGCGCTCTGGCCGCCGCCAAGGTCCTGGATCCTTCGCGGCCCTCAAATACACTTATCACCAAATACGTCGACGACGATACTTTGTAGCCCGACCACGGTTCTGGCGGGATGGGTGCCCGCGTTTGCGATTCCCTGGACGACGCCGTATCAAACCTCCGCCAACGGCTCCCGCGAGTCGCCGAATTCGTCCAGGTGCAGGCCTGCCTTGTCGAGCAGCGACAGGTACAGGCTACACATCTTGCGATTGGACTTGCCGAGGTAGTCGAGCACGCGGCCTCCCTGAATGCGACCGCCGGCGCCTCCCAAGACCACGACCGGCAGTTGGCTGGCGTCGTGGTTGCCGTTGAGCATGCTCGAACAGAACATGATCATCGAGTTGTCCAGCGCCGTCCGGTCTCCCTCGCGGATAAGGTCGAGCTTGTGTGCGATGTAGGCAACCTGCTTCAAGAAAAACTGATTGACCTTGAGCCAGTCGGCCGTGTCGGAGTGCGACAGCAGGTGATGGATCATGTAGTCGACACCGAGATTGGGAAATCGCAGTGAGCTGTGATCATTATTGAGCTTGAGCGAGCAAATGCGCGTGGTGTCGGTCTGAAAGCCGAGCACGAGGATATCGCACATCAGGCGCATGTGCTCGCCGATATCTTGAGGAATCCCATCGGCGGGTCGGGGAATATTGGGTTCTGCCAGGGTTGGTCGCCAGCCCTGCAGCTCGCCGCGCTGGCCGGCACGCTCGATCCGTTGTTCGACTTCGCGGACCGAGTCGAGATATTCGTCGAGCTTGCGCTGATCGGCCGAGCTCACAACGCGGCGGAAGTCGCGCGCGTCGGCGAGCACGGCGTCGAGCACGCTTTTGTCGCCGCGTTCCGCCTCGTCACGAAACAGCCGGTCGAATGCAAGTGCGGGATAAAGCTCCAGAGGCGACGGCGCCGTCGGCGAGGTCCAGGATATGTGCGAACTGTAGAGCATCGAGTAATTCTTATGCACCGACGGGTTCGACTTCTCGCAGGCGAGCACCAAGCTCGGCACCTTGGTTGACTTGCCGTGGGTTCGTGCCAGGAGCTGGTCGAAGCTCATCCCCGACCGGATTTCGCCGCCGGACGCGAGAGGTGCCCCGGAAAGCAGGTTGCCCGTCTGCGAACTGTGGATGTTCCCTTTCAACGCTTCGGCATTGAAAAGGCCGCGAATGAAGAGCATGCGATCGCGGAAGTCGGCCAGCGGAGCGAGCACCTGGCCCAGCTCCATGCTCCGGCCCGCTTTGCGCGCCACCATTCCTTGCTATGAAAACCGTTACCCGCAAACACGACTGCCAGCCGCACCGGCGCCTGGCTGGCCCCGCGGACAGCCTTGGCTTCATCGCCCCAGACTCGGAGCGACTCCATCCACGGTAGCGCCATGCTCACGCCGACTCCGCGGAGAAACGTCCGGCGGGAGAAGGTCTGCTGGTTCATCGTCTGCCTCGTGGTAAGTAATGCCTTGGAACTCTTTATACTACCTTCTTCGATGGCAGTCACGCGAATCATGATGCGCCCGCGTCCCTGCCGCGTATCTCCCGGAACTGACGGCTGGCGACGATCGCCTCAAGAATTACCGAGAAGCGATAGCCGTTGTTCCTGAGCTTTTGCTCTATCTCCTCTAGTAGCGGGTCGTCGGAGAGCTGAATTTCGCGACCCAGAGCATAGCCCAAAAACTTGCGGCAGAATTGCCTGATCACTACGTCGCGACGTGTTGTCGCGAGGTAATCGCGCAGGCCGTCGTAGCCATTGAACGTGGTGCCGTCGCGCAATCGCGCCGACGTATCGATCGGACGATCGCCCAGATCGCGATCGCGGCGGCGGCCGATCGCGTCGTAAGCCTCGAGCGCGTAGCCGAACGCGTCGATGCGCACGTGGCAACTGGCACAGCGTGGGTCGCTTGTATGCCTTTCGACAAGCTGTCGCATGGTGAGCCCTTGCGTGGCGGCCTCGTCGTCAGGGAGCTGCGGAACGTTCTTCGGGGGGCGGGGCAACTTGTCACCCAGCAGCACTTCCGCCACCCAGTTACCCCTCAAGATCGGGCTGGTGCGCGATGCTCCGGATTGCTTGGCAAGCGTCGCGGCCAGGCCCAGAATACCGCCCCGCCCGTATTTCTTGACGTCATCGACTCGGCGCCAACCCGGGCCGTTGACGCCGGGGATCCCGTAATGCTTGGCCAATGGCTCGTTCAAGAATGTATGATCGCCGTCAAATATCGCCAGCACCGAACCGTCATTCTGAAACAGATCGGTGAACAAGAGGATCGCCTCTTCCTGCATCGCGGCACGGAGCCCGGCGAACGTGGGAAAGTGCCTGGTGCTTTTTTCGTCGAGCGAGTCGAAATCAGAAATATGTAGCCACTGGCATGCAAACTCGGTCGCCAGTCGCCGAACGCGAGGATCTGCGGCCATCCGGCGCGTCTGGGCGGCGAGCACATCCGGACGATGCAGCTGACCGGAAGCGGCCACCGCGCGTAGCGGTTCGTCGGGAAGCGACGACCAGAGGAAATAGCTCAGGCGGCTCGCCAGCTCAGAGTCCGAAACGGGCGCTGGCTTCTCCCCGGGCAACGGACTTTCCATCCGATAGAGAAATGCGGGTGACACGAGTACCCGTGCCAGCACCAGTCGTATGGCCTCGTCGTGAGGGATGTCCTCTTGGCGCAGCCTCTTGTAGAGCGAACGGAGCTCGATGGCCTCGTTGCTCGAGAGCGGGCGGCGAAAAGCTCGATCCGCCAGGGCCACAACTGCGTCAAGATGACGCGGCTCGGCCGCCAGCAGCTCACGGCGAAACTCAATGGCCCGATCGTTGATCGGCTTGCGCAGCGGCTCCAACACCCTGGGATCACCATCCTGGCTGGCGTACTCCAGAATCTGCTGAAACGCGTCGACCCGCATGAGCGCGTCGCCGCTCACAAAGTGCAGCTCGGTCCAGAGGCGGTCGAGCTCGGCGGCCTCGGCCGTATTGAGCATCAGCCGTTGGAGCTGGTCGTCTTCGCGGTAAAAAAGAGTGAGCGTGATCACTTCGTCGACCGGGACGATCTTGCTATAGCAAAGGGCAGGGGGGAAGACGTTGCGGATGACGTCGAACGCGGTTTCAATACCGCCGCCGCGCGGCCGAACCGTCGCGTACGACGACCGGCAAATCGGGCGAAACCTCCCGTAGTGGCTCTGAGCGACTAGTGAGCAATTGCAACTGCACGCTTCCCTCGCCACCTGTCGTCACATCCAGCGTGCCGCCCGTTACAAACTCGCAGCCTTCGACCAGGTCGGACGGCAGCCGGATCTCCACGACGTTGGGCGCTTGCACACAGAGATTTGCCGGATCGATCTTGGGAGCGCTCGGGTGCTTGCCAAAGAGGGCAACGTCGAGGCCGACCGCCTTTTCAATTGTCGCAGCGGATTTGCTCGAGGTTCCGGTCGCAGGCACAGGATGGCGGACAGCACTCACGAGCGGACCACGCAGCGACGAGAGCTGACGGTAAAGCAGGCCATCCGGGCTGTCCTTTTTCGCAGGAGGACCAGACTTGAGGAGAGTCTCCAGATCCTGCGCCAGCCGCTGTTTCTCGTCCGCGCTCGCCGCCGACTGCCAGCGGGCGAGCAATGAGCCGGCCGGGATCACCGACTCGTTCGAGCCTTGCTTGTCGGGCTCGGCGTAGAAGTGCCAGACGCCGCCATTGCCGTGCCCATCGGCGTGCGGGTTGCCGGCGAGGATGTTAGGCGAGACCTCGCGCGCCAGGTTCCACTCGCGCCCACCGCCGGCGAGCGTAAGATCAACCGCGGTAAGGTCGCACGAGTGATTGCCGTCCCGAGGGGCGATCAAGAGCGAGACCAGGTCGCCAGGCTGGACGGCCAGACCGTCGATCGGACCTGCCAGAATCTCTTTTGCCCCTTTCGACACACCAGCGGCGAGCTTTTGCCGGACCGCCCCGCGACGCAACTCAAGCGACCACGCGATTCCATTTCCGCATTCAGGGTGCGCGTGCTGCACGCGCCCCTCCACACGCAGGACGGCGCTCACCGGACTCTTCCAGCCTACAGCCACCCGCAAAGACGGTGACGGGTGCACAGCTACACTGTGCGGCTTCAAGTTGCCGGGGATGCGCACGTGCTGAGCCGAAGAGTTCGCAACGACAATGGGCAACTCGCCAAAGCTAAAGCCCTGCACGAAATCGTGCCCGGATACGTTTTGGAGCTTGCCGTTCAAAGGCGTGTCAATCGTGACGGCAGAGCCGCTCGTGCCGATTCCCAGGTAATCGAGCCATGCGGCCAGGATCGCCGGTTCGAGGCC
Source organism: uncultured Isosphaeraceae bacterium (assembly GCA_963850935.1). Taxonomy (GTDB): domain Bacteria; phylum Planctomycetota; class Planctomycetia; order Isosphaerales; family Isosphaeraceae; genus CAWFRS01. The sequence continues at coordinate 8,460 of CAWKNT010000036.1, read as the reverse complement.
GCGACCGCGCCGAGCGTGTCGACGTCGAGCTGAGTCTTTGCAACGCTCGCTTCAGCCGCCACGCCCAAACAGAGGGCGGCCGAGCCAAAGGCGCGTTGGCGCACGGAAGCAAGCTCGCGCGCCACATCGCGCACGTCCCGAAGCAGCAAATCAGGGCGTCCCGGCGCGACCAGCCTCGGCTGTTCCCAGACCACGAAATCGTGGCCGTTGCCGTCGCCGGCGTCGCCCGCCACAAGGTAAATCGAGACGTCGCCGCCCGCGGTCGCGGGCATCTTCATGCGCAGATCTTGTCGTGCCGCGATCGGCGTGACAGGCTCCATCCAGGCCTTGGGACCGCCAACCTTGCCGATGTGCCCGACACTGGTGAATCGCCAGAGCGACTTCTGCCAGCGGGCGATCTCCGACGAGACTTCCGACGCCTGATCGGCGTGCGCGGTTTGCCAACGAGCCCGCATTCCGTCAAGGACGGGCAACGGATCGCCAGCACGTAAAGTCGACCAGAGAGTGCTCAAGTATTTTGCATTGAGATTCTGTTGCCGCGCGACCGCGGCGATGCTCTTTGTGCCCGTGGCCAAAGCTTCTCGCTCGCGGATTGTGGCCCGCAAATACTTCTCCAGCGGCAACCGTCCCCCGTCATTGGTGCCAAAGACGAGGCCCTGGAGATTCACTTTGGTGCCACCGCCTGCGTCGGTGAACCTACCATAGAAACCGCGAATGCGCCCCAGCACTTCGTCGGTCCAATCCCGCCTGGTCGCGCCTGGGGAAAAGCGAATTCCATCGGGCAATAGCACGGCGTGGTCGGCGATCTTCTTGCCGGCATCGAGGTATTTTGCAAGCAAAGCCGGCGACATCACCAGTGCATTGCCCGTGTTGGTGAATCCCTCACCGGCGGCACCATCGGCGGGAAACTCACGGGCAGGTTGCAAATCAACGCCCGTGAGATCGAGCATCGTATATGTATACTCGGCGTTATTGAGTCGGCGGAGGAGAACCGGACCGGGATCGCCTGCGCTCGCGAGTGCTTCGGCATGAAGGTAGTCGGCGACCCATGCCCGCAACCGCTTGCGAACCTCCGGCGCTGGCTGAGCCGCCTTCTTGGGAGGCATTTCGCCATTGTCGAGCATCTCCGCGACCTTCAGCCACGTCTTGGTTGATCGACGCACGTCCTCGAGCTTTGCGAATTGTTCCAGGTCCAGCGTTCCTTCCTGGACGTCGGCCGCGTGACACTCCATGCAGTGCCGATCCAGAATCGGGCGGATCTCACGCCCGAATTGTTCCCCGAGCGCGTCAAAAGCCACGGGCTGGTCACCAAAGGCGACTTTGGGAATCATCAGCAAGAACGCCAGAGCTAATACCGATCGGCAATATCTCATCATTTCAACCGAGTCGTCTTGACGCCGCGGATCTCGGGCGGTCATCAGGTAGGAAACACGGAAGGAGCGGCGATGGCTCGCCCCTGGTAGGTTAAACATTATTGTAGCATGGCGAAAGCCGACCGGGTCAAGCTGCGAGCGGCACTCGCTGAGTGCGTTCTAGCCGGGCCGGCTTGCTCTAGAGGGGCAACGAAGGAATGGAACGGTTGCAACGGGCATAGCGATTTTGCGGCTTCGAAATGGCAGTAGATGGCAGTAGGTGGCAGTTTTGGGGAAGGGCTCCGGGGCATTTCCCCCGCGCGCGATGCAGTCGACAACGACTTCTTTAGATGGCTGACGAAGCCAGGTTCACCTTCAGCCAGCGCCGGCGATCGGCTAATGGGGCAGCCCGCGAGCTATGTGGCAAATCCGTCGGGCCGTGCGGAAAGTTGAGCGCGCAAACTATCTACCTTGTCCATATACAATATACCGGCTTTTGCGAATTTCATTAATGCACCTACTAGGCGCTCCGCGAGCGGCCAATCGCAATATTTTGCTCACAATCGACTTACAGTATTTTCCAAAATTTTATTTTATTGATATTAGCGCACATTGTTTTTCGACGCGTTCCATAGAATTCGCCGGGCCGCAACTCGGCTATAGGCGATTGAAGGGCATCCGTGGGAAGGTTCGTTCGGTCCCGCGCCGCCTGAAGTGTTTCGAGCTCAAGCATGACGTTGGGCAATTTCGCCGCGTCAGCGATCCGCTCGGCCTTTATTTCCAGAATCGTGATTTTGTCGATCAAGTCCCCCGGCGCGATGGTGACCGTTACCGATGGCGTACGCTCACGCCCGGGCACCAGCGCCCGCAGCTCGGCCGCCATCCGTTCAAACACCGGAGCCCAGGCCATGTGCTCTTGCTGCCGGAAAATGCGCGTTTGAGAATACCAAGGGTTATCTTCTCGATGGGTTATGCATCGCGAGTCCGGCTTCGCGAACTCCTACAGCCTTCTGGGAGGTGGAATCATAGGCGGAAGCGGTGACAACTTCTCGCATTATTACTATGATGACATGTTAGAGGCACAAACAAGAACTGAAACCAACGACAATCGCGACCGACGTGCTCGGAATTGTTGAGAGTCTGTCCGGCAAAGCTGTAACATCCGTCGTATAAAGCGGCACGCTGCCGGCGAGCGGGGACACGGTTACGATGGACGTTGGCGGGATTGTAGATTTTCATGCGTTATGCTGAGCTCAGCATAAGGCCTCTAATGCCCAGCCCCCGATAATGCGGAGTTTCCCCGCGACGATCCCAGGTTCCCCGGGGCCGGCGAATGTGACCGCTACGCATAATCGCATCGCAGCCCATCCAAGTTCGAGGTGAGTGATCACGCTTCGAAGGTGACACGCGTACAGAATGGCATCGAGCCGCGGAAATACATCTCAGGTGCTTCGGTCGATCAGACCGACGCACGCAACGATTTGACAATTTAAATAGATGAGAGTGACGAAGAGAAATGTCGCCTTGTTCTCGGGGTGATAGGTCTTCGTCGCCGAGTCAAAGTCGATCAGAAGTTCGCTGGCCGGGCGGTCGAGATCGGGGACTTTCTCGGCGAGAAGATCGCTCTCGATCCTTCCATAGAGACCATTGTCAACCTGCCAGGCGCAAAGTCCCAGCCTTTGGAGGACGTAATAGGGCCGGTCCGAACCCGACGGCGTGTATTCGGCGCCCCTCAGGTCGAAACCCTCCTTCGCGGCGAAGGCCGTGATCTCATCACCCGTGGCCTTTGCCTTCTCGGGCAGTTCCTTGGGCCACTTGATCTCCCTGCCAGTGTCCAGGTCTTTGAAGGTTCGATAATACTCCTGGGCCTGGGGCGGCCCGACGATCACATTGCCATGGCTACCTGAAGCACGTACCTTATCCCCGGTCGGGAACGGCTGCTCTGCCGACATCGCGGCGACAGGCGGCGCGTCCGGCAGCTGGGGCAGGCTGATCTTTGAATAGGCCAGATCGTCCGTGAATTTCCGCCAGTTCTGCTTCCACCAGATAGCCCAGCGAGAGGCCAGGCCATGGTAGAGCCATCGCTGGAGCCAGCGTTGCTTGGCAGTCCCATTGAGACTGATGAAGTTCAGCTCATCTTCGTTGAATCGCTGACCCGTGATGGAATGGAGCGCCCGGTGATCTCGCGGTACGCCCTGCCGAACGAAAACCGCTTGCCTCTGTCGTTCTTGTCGAGGTCATGTTGCCTCAAGAATGCGAGGAGTTCCGGGTCATCCATCGTTAGCCCGAAATCGCTTCCGGGTGGCATGAGGGTGCGTGGTATCGCCCGGATCAGCGCCGGCACGGCTCTTGGGTCGCCGATCGCGCGCAGCGTGAATCCGAGCGAACGGAGCGGCCGATCGGCCGTCGTGCGTTCCAGCTCCTCGATCAAGGGCGGCACGGCAGGCTTTCCGATCTCCGTGAGCTTGCGGGCAGCCGTCGCCCAGCCCTTGGAGTTGCCGATGTCAGTGTTCCGCAGCGCGATGATCGCCTGCTGAATCTCCTCCGCAACCGGCTTGGCTGCCGACTCCTTGCGATCCTGGGCCCGCGCCACAATTTGGGGGGCGAGGACGATCAGAACGACGAGGCAGCCGGCTCTCAATGACTTCCCCATGGCTGACGGGTCCAGGTGATCGGGCTTCTCCGTAGGGCTTTGAGGATACCGCGTATCCCGCTGGCGTGACAGGTGGGACATCTGTCAAACCGCTCGGAGTTGGACCCCGGCAGGCCGCCTCACCCAACGTCTTGATCGCGCGATTACCCTACACGCTATCCGTTGTTCCTTTAAACCGGTTCGTCCATTCTCCTCAGCTCGGAAGGGACCTTCAACTATTGGCTTGTCATTTTGCGTGCTTCGGTCGGATCGACAGTCGATCCGACCGAAGCACGCAGACATGTCCCGAATCCGGACAAGCCGTCCCGTGCTTCCCGTGGGCTGATCAATCCTGCTCCACTGCCCGAACGCTGTCTGGGTACCGTCCGACAAGACCGTCTATGTAAGGTTATGTTAAAATGTATCGGATATGCCGACTGTGCCTCCTCGCTATCAGCGAGGCCGAAGAAGGTATGCGCTCAACTTCCCTTCCCAAAACTCACGTGGTAGTCTCTTGCCGACTCAAGACACTTGGACTGTCGCCGTCCGCGTGTGGGAGTGCTCCCGCGGTGACGAGATCGTTGGGCTCTCGCCATGCAGGCCGCGAAATCGCCCGGTGCGAGCGGTCGGGCAGAGTTGAAACCTTGGACGCTATCACGGCCCAGTGCTTCGTGCATCTCCACCGTCGTCTCGTCCTCCACGCCCTCGGCCACCCGGCTGCGATGGATACCCCAGACGACCCCAGCCCGGCCATGATGTCGCCACCATCGCCCGCGGCTCAGGAACCAACGAGGAATCACCCACGGGTCCCGAGCACTGTTGCTGCAAGCAGGTTCCGATTCATAGACCCTTGAAGTACTCATGCGCGAACTGAACCGCCATGGCACCCTCGCCGACCGCCGAGGCGACGCGTTTGATCGAGCCGGAGCGGACGTCTCCGGCCGCGAAGACACCGGGCCGGCTGGTCTCCAGCAGGAACGGTTGCCGACGGCCAGTCCAGTGGGGGAACCCCGTCAGAGCCGTACCTGTCTTGACGAAGCCCTTGGGGTCCCTCTCGATTTCCGCCGGGAGCCATTCAGTCCGTGGGAGTGCCCCAATGAAACTGAACAGCGCCGGGGTCGGAATCGTTCGAACTTTCCCGGTCTCGTTGTTGACGACCTCGACGGCGTTGAGGAAGTTCTCACCATGCATCCGCCGGACTTCGGTGTTGAGGAGCACCTCGATATTGGGGGTCTCCTCGATCCGCCGGGCCAGATAGCTTGACATGTCCTTGTGCAGATTGTCGCCTCGGACGACCAGGTACACCTTGCGAACCTCGCTGCTGAGGAAGACGGCGGCCTGGCCCGCAGAGTTGCCACCGCCGACGACCACGACATCCGAACCCCGGCACAAGAGCGCCTCGTTGGGAGTCGCGGCGTAGTAGACTCCGCAGCCCTCGAACCGCTCACATCCTTCGACGTTCAGCAGGCGGTAGTCGGCGCCGGTGGCGATCAGCAGGCACTTGGTTGCGACCTTCTCGTCACCGTCGAGGTGAATGACGGGGCCCGCGCTCTCGAACGTCAGGCTGATGACTTGTGTGCCGATGGTCAGGCATGCCCCGAACTTGCCGGCCTGAACGACGGCGCGCTCCGCCAACTCGGCTCCGGTGATGCCGGTCGGGAAGCCCAGATAGTTCTCGATGCGCATGCTGCGGCCGGCCTGCCCCCCGGGCCCAGACCGCTCCAGCACCACCGTGTTCAGGCCCTCCGAGGCGCCGTAAACCGCCGCGGCGAGGCCCGCTGGCCCCGCGCCGACCACGACAAGATCGTACACGACCGGCTTCAGCGGCCGGCGCAGTCCCAGTGCCTCCGCGAGTTGCCGGTTCGAGGGGTTACGCAAGAGCAGCTTGTGGCCCCAGGTCACCACGGGCGTGTCGGCTTCGCTCACGCCGAATCGCTCGAGGAGTTGTCTCACCTGAGGTTCAGCCTCGGTGTCCAGCCAGGTGAACGGAATACGGTTCTTGGCCAGAAAGTCGCGCACGCGAAACGTGTCTTGCGAATACCGCGAGCCGATGACGCGCAGCCCCACGAACTCTGCCGACTCCCGCAGCATCTGCCGCCGGGCGATGAACGCTTGGAGGATGATGTCGCCCAGGCCCGGATGATTATTCAGGAGATGTCGCAGAGCGTCAGGGGATACCTCGTAGACTTCTGTATCGCCGCGAGCGACGGCCTTGACGATCGCTGGGCCGCCGGTCAACTGCGTCACGTCGCCTGTGAACTCACCGGGCCCGAGGACCACGACAGCCCTTGGCATCTCACCGGATTCGTCCACGATCTCGACCTCGCCCGACTTGACGACGAAGAAACTGAGGTCCCGGTCGCCGACATCGAAGAGCTTTTCCCCATCCGTGTATCGCTTGAGCGTCGTCAACGGGCATCGATCCAGTGCGGCCATCTGGTCCAAATCGAGCACGGGGAATGCGAGCCTTCTCAAGTCGTGTTCGCCCATGTGTCACGTCCCTCCCGATCAGTGATCCTACCTCAGCGGAGGTACACAGTGAACTCCTCGGGGACTGCTAACTCCGCCTGATCGATATAGCACCAGGCCCATCGCTCGCCGGGCTCGAAGGACGCGACCACCGGGTGGCCGGTATGGCGAAAATGTCGGGTCGCGTGACGTCCCGGCGAGCTGTCACAGCAACCGACGTGACCGCAGGTCAGGCAAAGGCGCAGGTGAACCCAGGGCGTACCCAGTCTCAGGCACTCTTCACACCCCAGGCTCCGTGGAGGAACTGGGTCCAGACCGATCACGTGTTGACAACTCATGATGGAACTCTCCGTGCGATTGTGTTGCGTTCGTGCCCCGTTTAACTGCTTTTCCCGTGATTCAGGTTGGCCCGCCCGAGAGACCAGCTCCCGGCTGCTCGAAATGGCGCGGCTTCGACAGATACTCCACGCTGGCCTGGCGACGAATGGGCTGGGGATAAAGCCCCATGAGCTGCATGACTTCGTCGAGCATGGCTGAGCTGACCGGCAGTTTCAATTGTTGCGCCACGTCGAAGGTGATCGGATAGTCGTGGGTCCAGGTCCCCTCCGTTAGCACGTGCGCCAACTCTTCCGCCCGCTCCTCACCCGCCCTGGATGTCAGTAGGGACTTGACACTCCCACGGAGCTGGATGATCGCCTTCTCGGACTGGTCCGCCAGGACCAACGTCTCGTCGTCGATTTCGGCGATCGGCTTGGACTTGATCACCTTCAGCAGCGAGGCAGCGGGGTACTGACCAAGCTGAGGGTCCACCGGACCGAGCACCGCGTGGTCGCTCATGATGATCTCGTCGGCTGCCAGCGCGATCAACGTTCCACCCGACATGGCATAATGCGGCACAAAAACGGTCACCTTGCCCTTGTGCCGGTCAATGGCCCGAGCGATCTGGAGGGCCGCGAGGACCAGCCCGCCGGGAGTGTGAAGGATCAGATCTACTGGTACGTCAGAATCGGTCATGTGGATAGCGCGCAACACTTGTTCCGAATCGTTGATGTCGATGTAACGCGCGATCGGGAAGCCCAGCAGGCTCATCGTCTCTTCACGGTGGACCAATAGAATGACTCTCGAGCCACGCTTCCTCTCGATCTTCGCGATCAGCCGCTGGCGCGAGGCCTCGAGGTAGCGCTGCATGATCACCGGTTGCAGCGTCGAGATGATGAAGAACAGCCAAAAGATGTCGAGCACGACCATCTCTCCTTCGGGTCACATCCAGGCGGCTTCGGTGCCGTACTCATCCGGTTGCAAGCGTCGGATCACGCGCCGCGACCGTATGAACAAGGGGTGTAAGAGTAATCCCGCGGAGAACCCCCCCACGTGCGCCCACCAGGCGACGCCCCCAACTTCCACCGGCCCCGCCAACGAAAGTGTTCCGCTAAAGACCTGGCTGAGAGCCCAGAACAGGAGATACGTGACGGCGGGGACCTCGAAGAATAGCGGGTAGAAGAAGATCGGGACCATCACCACGATCTGCGAGCGCGGGAAGAGCACGAAGTAGGCGCCCAGGACCCCCGCGATGGCTCCCGAAGCCCCGACGGTCGGCACGTCGGAATCCGCATTGGTGAAGTAGTGGACGCCCCCCGCGACCAGCCCGCACAACAGGTAGAATACGGTGAACCGAAACGGGCCCATGCGGTCTTCGACGTTGTCGCCGAAGATCCACAGCGTCCACATGTTACCGATGATGTGGGCCCAGCCGCCGTGAAGGAACATGCTGGTCAGGAACGGCCAGTAATCGTCGACCGGGAATCCGACCCGGGAGGCCCACTCCGGATGCGCGTAGCGCCGGCACGATCCCCAGCAGGAAGAAGAGTCGATCGAGGTTTTCATGGGGAGGGTCAACTCGAGGGCGAAAACCAGGAAGTTCAGCCCGATCAATGCATAGACCGCCTGCGGCGGGTTGCGACTGCGGACAGTGTCCTGAATTGGGATCATCCTTCGCCTCGGTAGAGA
>CAWKNT010000035.1:0-121691 GCA_963850935.1 uncultured Isosphaeraceae bacterium | reverse complement strand
GCCCCGGCGAAGCCGGGCGCACAGCCCGATACCGCCCGTAGGCGGTTTGGGCCGGACTAGCTAGTGGAGCCGGACCCGCGGGTCGAGCACGGCGTAGAGCATGTCCACCAGGATGTTGGCGATGACCACCGCCGCCGAGGCGACGATCACGATGCCGATGATCACCGGCAGGTCCTGCTGCTCGATGGCCTGCACCGCGGTGTAGCCCAGCCGGGCAGGCCGAAGACCCTCTCGGTGATGATGGCGCCGCCGACAGGATGCCGACGTCGATGCCGAACTGGGTCACCACCGGGGTGAGCGCGACCGCAGCGCTGCCGGAAGATCACCCGCCGCTCGGTCAGGCCCTTGGCCCGGGCCGTACGGATGTAGTCCTCGCCGAGCACCTCGAGCATCGACCCGCGGGTCAGCCGGGTGTAGGCCGCCGCCGAGACCAGGGCCAGGGTCATCCAGGGCAGGATCAGGCCCGGAACCACTCGAGGGGTCTGGCTGAACGGATGTAGCCCTGGCCGGGGAACAAGTGGATGCCGTGGTGGTCAGCTCGTAGTAGAAGACGAGCAGGAGCAGCAGGCCGAGCACGAACATCGGCATCGAGTAGAAGAACAGGGCCAGCGGTGAACAGCCGGTCCCAGAGGGAGCCGCGCCTGCACCGCCGAGAGGACGCCGGTGAGCACGCCGAGCACCAGCCAGATGATGGCCGCCCCGAGGACCAGCGAGATAGCGTGATCGGGAACGCCGGCTTCGAGGACCGTGTTCACCGGCTGGTCGTGGTAGTAGGCGTAGCCCAGGTTGCCGTGCAGCAGCTGGAGAGGAAATGCCAGTACTGCACAGATGGCCGGTCGAGGTGCAGGCGCTTGGTAGCTCGCCACGACCTGCGGCGTGGCCTCCTTGCCCGGCCAGGCGCCGGGCCACCACTGCGGGCCCGGGCCGACGAAGAACATGACGTAGACGACGACCGTCACCAGCCACATGACCAGGACCCGAGGAGGATGCGGCGAATCAGGAAGCGGATCACTGCACTCCCTAGCCGCAGCCGGTCGACGCGGGGGTCGAAGGCGTCGCGGACGCCGTCACCGAAGATGTTGAAGGCCAGCGTGGTGATCAGCAGGGCCAGGCTCGGGAAGACCAGGTACCACCAGGCCTACTGGTAGACGGTCTGGCCTCGGCGATCATCTGTCCCCAGTCGGCGGTGGGCGGCGGGACGCCGACGCCGAGGAACGACAGCGACGCCTCGGTGACGATCGTCACCGGGATCAGCAGGTGGCGTAGACGATCAGCGGGGCGATCACGTTGGGCAGGATGTCGATGAACATGATCCGCCACGGCCCGGCGCCCGAGCGAGCGGGCCGCCTCGATGTACTCCTTCTCCCGGATGGACAGCACCTGGCCGCGGACGATCCGGCCACCGAGGCCCAGCCGAAGAAGGCGATGACGATGATCACGACCGTCAGGCCCGGGCCGATGACCGAGACCAGGGAGATGGCGAACAGCAGGTAAGGGATGGCCAGCACAAGTCGATGATGCGGGCCACGATGGTGTCGACGATGCCGCCGAAGTAGCCGGCGACCAGCCCGAGCACGGCCCCGACGGCGACCGAATCAACGCGGCCAGCACCCGACGAGGAGCGAGATGCGCGCGCCGTAGGCGATGCGCACCAGGATGTCGCGGCCCTGGTCGTCGGTGCCCAGGAGGAACGCCGGTCGGCCCCACCGGCAGCCCGTCGGGGTCAACCCGTGGTGCGGGAACTGCTGGTTGACCCCGTGCCCGGTGATGGCGGCGAAGACCGGGGCGAAGATCGCCACCAGGACGATGACGACGATGACGGCGAGCGAGATCATCGCGGCCCGGTCGCGCGCAGCCGAGGCAAGGCCAGCTGCCAGGGGCTGCGCCCCTCGATCTTGCCGCTGCCGGCTCTCGGAGCCCGGCGCAGCGGATCCCGCGAGCGGCCTGCTCGGAAGCTCCGGATGTTCAAAGCCTGATGTCACTTCCTTCTGTGCAGGCTCAGGCGCTGCCGCCCTCCCGGCTCGACGATGCGGTCCTCGGCGGCGATGGTGGGCCGGGCCTTGGAGAGGTCCTCGCCGTCCTCCACCGGGAAGTGGCAGGCGGCAGGTGGTCCGCCGCGTCGCCGAGCCGGGGCTCCAGACCGGCTCTTCCTCGACGCAGCCGGGGCCGCCTTCGGGCAACGCGGATGGAACCGGCACCCGATGGCGGGTTGATCGGCGACGGCACGTCGCCGACCAGGATGATCCGCTCCCGCGCTCCCGCCTTGTCGGGGTCCGGGACCGGCACCGCCGAGAGCAGGGCGTTGGCGTAGGGATGGCGCGGGTGCGTTAGAGGTCCTCGACGGCGCCATCTCGACCATCTTGCCGAGATACATCAGCGCCACCCGGTCGCTGACGTGGCGCACCACCGACAGATCGTGGGCGATGAAGATGTAGGTCAGGTCGAGCTGTTCTGCAGGTCGGCCAGCAGGTTGATGATCTGGGCCTGGATGGACACGTCGAGCGCCGAGACCGGCTCGTCGCACATGATCAGCTCGGGCCGCAGCGCCAGGGCCCGAGCCACGCCGATCCGCTGGCGCTGGCCGCCGGAGAACTCGGCCGGGAAGCGGTTGAAGTGCTCGGGGTTGAGCCCGACCAGCTCCATGACCTCCTGGACCCGCCGCTTGCGGTCGGCGCCGCTGGCCGCCTGTGGATGGCGAACGGGTCGCCGATGATCGAGCCGACCCGGCGTTGCGGGTTCAGCGACCCGTAAGGGTCCTGGAAGATCATCTGCATCTTGCGGCGCAACGGGCGCAGCTGCCGGGGCTTGAGCTTGCTGATGTCGTGGCCGTCGAAGACGATCTGGCCGGACGTCAGGTCGAAGAGCCGGCGTGATGCAGCGGGCCAGCGTCGACTTGCCGCAGCCGGTCTCGCCGACCAGGCCCAGGGTCTCGCCCCGGCGCACCTCGAGGCTGACCCCGTCGACCGCGTGCACCAAGTCGTGGCTGCGACGGAAGAGCGCCCGACTGGACGGGGAACCGCTTGACCACGTCTGACCCGGAGCAGACATCGTCGCCCGCCGCGGCTCCGGCGCCGTCGCCGGGGTACGCGTCCATCACACCGCCCCCTTCCGCTCCTGCCTCGCTGCCGGCAGTGGCTCGCCCTCGACCCGCGCCGCGACTCGGCGCGCTCCGCTTCGTCGTGCGGAAGCCAGCAGGCCGAGGGTGACGAGTCCTTCCCCACCGGGGCCAGCGGCGGCACCTCGGTGCGGCACCGGTCCATTACGTAGGGGCAGCGGGGGGAAGGGGCAGCCGCGCGGCAGGTTGATCAGGCTCGGCGGCTGGCCGGGGATCGGCTGCAGGCGCTCGCGCTCCCCGCCGTACGCCGGGAGCGACCGCAGCAGCCCTTCGGTGTAGGGATGGTGGTAGTCGAAGAAGATCTCGCAGGTCGGCCTCTCCATGACCGCCCCGGCGTACATCACGACCACGTCGTCGGCCACCTCGGCGATGACCCCCAGGTCGTGGGTGATCATGATGACCGCCGTGCCGAACTCCTGCTGCAGGGCGATGACCTCGAGCACCTGGGCCTGGACCGTCACGTCGAGCGCGGTCGTCGGCTCGTCGGCGATGAGCAGCGGGGTTGAGCGCCATGGCCATGGCGATCATGGCCCGCTGGCGCATCCCGCCGGAGAACTGGTGGGGGAAGTCGTCGACCCGCCGATCCGGCTGCGGGATCCCGACCAGCCGGAGCAGGTCGACGGCCCGGGCCCGGGCCGCGGCTTGGAGTGTCGTGGTCGTGCGGCGGATCATCTCGACGATCTGCCAGCCCACCCGGTAGTAGGGATGCAGGCTCGACAGCGGATCCTGGAAGATCATGGCGATCTCGGCGCCGCGCACCTCGCGCAGCTCGCGCGGGATGGTCAGCAGATCCTCGCCGTCGAACAGCGCCTGCCCGGTGATCCGGGCCCCGCGGGTCAGACCCATGATCGTCTGGGTGGAGACGCTCTTGCCGGAACCTGACTCGCCGACGATGCCGAGCGTCTGCCCGGCATCGACCGAGAAGGACACGCCCCGGACCGCCTGCACGACCCCGTCGGGGGTCCGGAACGACACATACAGGTCCTGTACCTCAAGCAGGGCCACCCGGTACCTCTCTTCCTTGCCTAGAGGGTTGAGGCTCAGCTGTTTGAGCAGCCGAGACCCTGGTTGACTGTATCCCGGCCGGCGGCCCCGCTGTAGATACCGCCGGGCGGCCGCCTCGATCCTTACAACCTGCGATTGCTACGATCCTTCGAAATCGTCCGCCGCAGCTCTTTACGGCTGCTCAGCCACACGTTGGTCGGATCGAAGTTCTGGATGGCCGGATGAACACCGCGTTGTGGACCTGCCTGGCGTGGTAGGTCGGCTGGTTGGGGTCGGCGATCGGGTAGATCGCCGCCTGCTTCATGACCTCCTCGTCCGCCTGGGCCCAGAGGTCGCGGCCGCGCTGGTCGAGCCGCCAGGGCCCTTGGCGATCAGGTTGTTCACCGTGGGTCGTTGAAGAAGCCGAAGTTGCTGACGTGGGGCGGGTAGGACGGGCCGTAGAACAGCGGCCCGAAGAACGACTTCGCCGCGTCGCCGTACCAGTCCGGACCCCAGCCGGCAGCGACAGGTCCCAGACGCCGCGCTTGGCCACCGACGGCACCTCGAGGTACTTGGTGTAGAAGTCCGCGTGGGTGGCCGACCCCAGCTTGACCTTCACCCCGACTGGGCAGTCGCTCTGCAGGGTCTGGGCCATCTTGCTCTCGACCTGCGGCCGGCCGGTAAGCAGGTTCAGTTCAGCCCGCTGTACCCCGCCGCGGCCAGCATCGACTTGGCCTTGGTCGCGTTGTAGGGTACAGGTTGTACCGGCCGGCACGTCTGCGAGCCGTTGATGCCGGCGGCAGGATGTGGGTCAGCGGCGGCCCTGTCGGGCCGCCGTTGTCGGAGATCAGCTGGGCCCGGTCGATGCCGTAGCTCAGGCCTGGCGGACCGCGGCCTTGCCCAGGGCGCTGCTGTTGTTCGGCGACACCGTGTTGAACACGACGTACGGGTTGCTGGAGTAGGTGGACATTGCAGTGTTCAGCCCTTCTTCGTCTGCTTCAGGCTGGGTCGGCGCTGATCGGCGGGAACGCGTCCCACTCCATGTCCGCCGCCGACGTGTTGGCCTGGAGCTGCTGCTGGATCGCCTGCTGGTTGCCGGTCTCGGTGACCTGGATCTCATTGACGTAGGCCTTGCGGAGCGGGTCGGTGCTGGCCTTCCACGCCGGGTTGCGCACGTAGACGATGCTCGGCCGGGTCGTAGCTCGAGATCTCGTACGGACCGTCCGAGATGGTGTGCTGGGCCAGGGCGGCTGGCCGGCAGATAGCTGAGGTACTCCAGCGGGGCCGGGGGAACGGGGGCAGCGTCAGCATGTCGGGGAAATAGGTCGCCGGCTGGACAGGTTGTAGTTGACGGTCAACGGGGAGGCCGTGACGCCGGAGATGCGGTGGCCGTCGATGTAGGCCTGGGCCGACACTGGCCGGACGACCTTGGCGAACCCGCTGCAGAAGGTCGCGTACCCGGCGATAGGCCTCGAAGTCGGGCTGACCGCCGAAGGGCTGGGTCGGGTTGCAGGAGCGCTTCAGGCCGCGCACCACGTCCGCCGCATTGACCTGGCGAGGCGGGGTGGTGTTCCACATGGCGCCGCTGCGGATCGTCACCGCGTAGTCTTGAGGCCGTTGTAGTGATGTTCGGGGCGGCGGTCGCCAGGTCGGGTTCGACGGTGGTCGTCTTGCCGAGGGTCGCCGGCCAGTTGTAGAGCTGCCGGCTCCACATCCGCAGATTCAGGTAGCCCACGGTGTAGTAGCTGACGTTCGGGTCCATGTAGTCGACGTCGCCGACGCCCAGCATGGTCAGCGTGCCGCCCTTGTCCAGCAGCGCCGGTCCCTGGGTTAAGTCCCTGCAGGCCGCTGCGTTTTCGAGGACGACGACGACGACGGCCAAGAAGACGATGTCTTCGCCGAGCTGCCACCACAGGCCGCCACGACGAGCGCGAGGGCTGACAGGCCAACCGCGGCCGCGTCGCCCCGCGTACGTTTCCGCATAGAGACATTCCTCCTCCCTCGTCTTCTCTCCGCGAAGTTCGTCCGCGGAGGATCCGAACCGAGAGGCCTAAACCGCCCCGCGGCGCAAGCCCCGGCACGCCGGATTTAGTGGCCGGCGACCAGATCATGCTTGAGCCACAAGTATGCTCAGAGTGTGACAGGGCGGATACAGCGACAGCGAATCGTGATCCGACGGTAATCTGACGATTTATGAGACCGCTCCCACGGTGGCCCCCATCCGCCTTAAAACCCCCAGCAGCGGACATAAAATTATAGGCGATTTCGACCCCGCCCACCCCCTTAGGCTAACCAGGGACCGGCGGAACGGCGGCGAGGCAGCAGCAGGCTGATCGCGGCCGTTTCCTGGATGGTCGCCGTGACTCACCCCCAGCCGGGCCCGGGCCCGCGCCCCCGGCCAGGTCAGGACCCTCGACCGCCCGCGGCGGGCGGCGTCAACCGGGGAGCCGGGCGCAGCGGCGCGGTCCAGGCCGCCCGGTCCGCGGTGATCTCGACGATGCGCCAGACACCGTCGCCCCTCGGCGCAGGCCACGGGCGACCCGCCGGCTGAGCCAGCCGCGCGTCCGAAGGGGATCTGCACCGCCGTGCGGCCAGACTGGCCCAGCCGGGCGTGGTGCGGGGTACCGAAAACGCGCTCGAACGGTCCCGGGAACGCGGCTTGCTCCAAGGCGGAGAAGATCCCGCCCGCGACCGTTGTTCACCACCACGATGACGAGGTCCGGGCCCGGGTTTCCAATAAGCCCGAGGAACAGGCCTGGAGCGTCGTGCAGGAAGGCCAGGTCGCCGAGGAGCGCCGCGGCCGGGCCCCCGCGGCCCCCCTGGTGGGCCAGGGCGGCGCCGATCGCGGAGGGAGAACGGCTAGACCGTCGATGCCGCTGGCGCCCCGGCTGGCCAGGATCCGCAGGCCAGCCCCGGAAGCTCCAGATGCTGGTCCAGGCCAACAACCGCAGGCTGGAGGCGGCCCACAACAGGGACCCGGCCGGCAGCGCGGCGGCGAGGTCACGGGCCAGCCGCGGCTCGGGGAGGCGCAGGGCCAGCATCGAGGACCGCGTCGGCCGCGGCGCGCGCGGCCGCGTCCGCCGCCAGCCAGGAACCCGCCCGGGACCCCAGCCGGGCACCACCGGGCATCCCGCACGCCGGATCGCGCCCGGCGGCCCGGCCCGGCCCGGCTCCCCGGCCAGCTGGAGCGCAGTGGCCTCAGTCAGGTGGCGCTGCGGGCCGGATGGGCCCACCGCCCCGGGCCCCGGGCCAGCACGACCTGCCGGGCGCCGTCCGCCGCGGCCTGGCGCAAGAACGCCGTCTGCCCCCGGGACAGCCCCGGGCGCCCGGCGCAGAGCGAGCCAGGTCACCGATTGCAAGCGAAAACCCACCTCTTCCGCAAGCCGCCGAACCACCGATCCTGTCTGGTAATGTGGGTCGCCGAACATCTCGGTGATCGATAAGACGCCGCCCGGTTTAAGAGCCCGATAACACTGCGTCAGTGCGGCAGTACGATCGGGGATCTCGCCGAGCGCCGTGCACAGAAACACGTGATCGAAGCTCGCCTCCGGGACATGGGGATATGTGGCATCTCCGACGATTGTTTCGAGGTTTGTGACACCTGCCTCGTGCGCACGACGCTTGAGGCGTTCGATCATCTTCGGCTGGATGTCGATTCCGACCGCTTCTCCCCAGGTAACACGCGTTGAGCGGCCGGTATCAGCAGCCGTCCCGGCCCCGGCCCGATCTGAGGACCTTTTGCCCTGGCTGGAATCCCAATCGGTCGAGGACGACCCGTGTGCCGTTGAACCGCTGAAAGAACGTGTTTTCCAACGACCACGCCAGGATCGATGGACAAGGGATCGACCAGCGCCGACTGGCCCAGCGCCAGCCCAGGCTGAGCAACACGAAGGCGGCGGCAAGAATCAAGACAATACCAATGATCTTCAAGGCCATGAGAGTTGTAACCCATAAACAATATTCAAATCTGTGACCAAAGACTATTCGTCCGCAGATTACGCAGATTAACACAGATTGAACGGAACGAAGAAAGCCAAATGAATGTCGCAATTCCCCGATCGACACGTGGTAAGCAATAGGATTCTTCGATTTAATCTGCGTTAATCTGCGAAATCTGCGGACAACTCTTAGCATGCAGGCGGTTTTCTTTGGACGGTTCATGCCTTATGAGTTTTTTTCGGTTGCCGAGTGTAACACTCACGCGCCGTTCTCGTCTTCCTTCTGCAGGAGACCACCGGAAACGGGCCCTGACTCCGAACGAGTGCCACCGACTAATAGACGTCAAAGAGGTCGAGATAGGAGGAAGACGTCACACGGCGATTGAGGCTGTGAATCCGAGCTCGCCGCCGAGCCCAACGCGTGAAGAAACTTGAGCCGGGGCTGCTCCCGAAATGCAACGATAGCCGGCCTTTCCTGCCCGCGTACCGCCTTCTTAAGCAAAGGATACCTACCGGTCCTGGCACTGGGTCTGCGCCGGGACAAGCGAAAGGATCTCTTCGAAACCCGAGACCTGCAATACTATCGATGGAGACCTACGCCATGTTGCTGCGATTCAACCCTCTGTCCGCGATCCGCGATTTCCAGCGTCCGACGTTCCAAGTCCGCCGCCCTGACCGCCGGGCCGGGAACCAGGCGCGGTTCCGGCTCGAAGGGCTGGAAGAGCGTTGCCTGCTGTCGGGCATTTCCTCGATCACCGAGTTCCCCCTGCCGAGCGGTAGCTTCGCGCCATACGGGATCACGGCCGGCCCCGACGGCAACCTCTGGTTCACCGAGTCGGGTGCCAACGCGATCGGGATGATCAACCCGACCACCCACGCCATCAGCTCGTTCACCGTCCCCACCGCCAATGCCGGTCCCTACGGGATCACGGCGGGGCCCGACGGCAACCTCTGGTTCACCGAGTGGAGACGCCGACAAGATCGGGATGATCAACCCGACCACCCACGCCATCAGCGAGTTCACTCTCCCCGCCGGCAGTATCGGCTTCATCAAGGAGATCACGGCGGGCCCCGACGGCAACCTCTGGTTCAGCGTGACCGCCCACGAGATCGGTGAGATCAACCCGACCACCCACGCCATCAGCGAGTTCACCGCTTCCCAGCGTGCTGACGTCGGCAGAACCTGGGGAATCACGGCCGGCCCCGACGGCAACGTCTGGTTCACGAGAGCTCGGCAGCGCACATCTGGGATGATCAACCCGACGACCCATGCCATCACCGAGTTCGCCGTCCCCTCCGGCTTTGTCGGCCACGCTGGCGTGGAAGATCACGGCGGGGCCCGACGGCAACCTCTGGTTCACCTCTCAACGGCAACCGTACATCGGGATGATCAACCCGACGACCGACGCCATCAGCGAGTTCGCCACGCCCACCTGCTATCGCCTCGTCGGGATCACGGCGGGCCCCGACGGCAACCTCTGGTTCACCGAGGACCCAGCCGAGATCGGTCTGATCAACCCGACGACCGACGCCATCACCGAGTACCCCGTTCCTACGCCGGCCTCGGGCGATCACGACGGGCCCCGACGGCAACCTCTGGTTCACCGACCGGCAGCGACGCGATCGGCGTCGCCACCCTGACCACATCGCAACTGGTGGTGACCCAGCAGCCGCCGGCCAGCGTCACCGCGGGCAGCCCTTCGGCCTGACGGTCGAGGCCGAGAACAGCTCGGGCAACCTCCTCGTCGTTCAACGGCACGGTGACCGTGGCGCTGGCGAACAACCCCGGCGGCGCCACCCTGGGCGGCACGC
Organism: uncultured Isosphaeraceae bacterium; assembly: GCA_963850935.1. Lineage (GTDB taxonomy): Bacteria > Planctomycetota > Planctomycetia > Isosphaerales > Isosphaeraceae > CAWFRS01. The sequence goes on along the minus strand of CAWKNT010000035.1, from coordinate 111,842 downwards.
TGACCGCGACCGCGTCCAACGGCGTGGCCACGTTCTCCGGTCTGACGCTGACCACGGCCGCGTCCGGCTACACGCTCGAGGTCTCCGGCAGCGGCCTCGGCTCGGGCGTCACCAGCGCCATCACCGTGACCCCCGCGGCGGCCTCGCAGGTGGTGATCACGCAACAGCCCCCGGCCAGCGTCACCGCCGGCAGCGGCTTCGGCCTGCAAGCGTCGATCGAGGACGCCTACGGCAACGTCGTGACGTCCGCCAGCAACGCCGTGAGGTGGCGCTGGCCAGCAACCCGACCGGGGCGACGCTCGGCGGCACGCTCTCCGTGACGGCGAGCCAGGGCGTGGCGACCTTCTCCGGTCTGACGCTCACCAAGGCCGCCTCCGGCTACACGCTCCAGGTCTCCAGCAGCGGCCTGAGCAGTGCGACCACCAGCGCCATCACCGTGACCCCCGCGGCGGCCACGCAGGTGGTGATCACCCAGCAGCCGCCCGCCAGCGTCGTCGTGAACGCGGCTTCGGCCTGCACGCGGCGATCGAAGACGCTTACGGCAACGTGGAGACCTCCGCCAGCAACACCGTGAAAGTGGCGCTGGACAACAACCCGACCGGGGCGAAACTTGGCGGAACGCTCTCCGTGAAGGCGAGCAAGGGCGTGGCCACGTTCTCGGGGCTGACGCTCAACAAGGTGGGGTCCGGCTACACGCTCGAGCTCACGAGCAGCGGGCTTGACGCAGTGCGACGTCACGAGCGCCATCACCGTGACCAATGCGGCGACGCGATCACCTGCGCTCGTCGGCGACGGCCGGGACCACCGCGCCCGATCCGCTGCTGGCGCCGCTGGTGCTCGACAGCGCCGGATTCCTGGACAGCCTGGGACTCAAGAAGCGGGCTCGCAGGATCTGATTGACGATCGCGTCGAATGACGATGGTCGTCTCATCGCCTGCAAGCGAAGCCAATTCTGGTTGCAGTCGAATGCCCCTTTCTTTTCGCTGAGGAATCGAGCTCGATGATTCACAAACTATTCAAAGTTTGCCCGAGCGGCGCTCAGCTACGAAGCGCACTGGTTCGGGCCTGGAAGTGTTGTCTTGCACCTCCGGCGAAATTCCAACCTCGGCGAACAGACCGATGTTGAACACACAAATATGGCGGCTTGCGCTGGCCATGGCGATGCTATGGATCGGGTTTAGTGCGGGTGACCGGGCTGAAGCCGGCGAATCGCACTGAGTACCCCGGCGGGCCTCAGCGCCGGCGAGTCGTTTCGTTTCGTGTTTGTCACGGACGGAAGCGTGTCTCAGAATTCGTCGAACATCGCGGACTACAACAACTTTGTAAACGCCCAGGCGGGAGGAGCCACTTTTGACGGTTCGGTCGTCGCGTGGAATGCGATCGGCTCGACATCATCGTCAACGCGATCGATAATATTGGCCAACGCCGCGCCAGTGTACTTGGCGGATGGCACGTTAATCACTTCGAGTACGACAAGCACCGGGCTATGGTCAGGTTCTCTACTTAACCCGATCGATAGGGACCTGACTGGCGAGTTATTGAGGGGTTTTGCAGTGTACACGGGCACAACCACTTCTGGCGTCGCCACTGGGCATTCCTTGGGGGACTTTCTCGGTTCCACCGGTGCAACCTCCGCCAGCACGACCAAATCCTGGATCGACAGCGGAGATGTCTTGCCCAGCTTTATTGATCTTCGTGTGTATGGAATCTCGCAGGTTCTCACGGTCAGTAGTGCGGTCCCGAGCCATCATCACTGCTGCTGGCGGGCAGGGCAATCATCGTCGGCTGCGTGCGGGTCGGCCCACCGCCGCAGGTAAGACTTGCAACACCAGCCAGTCGGCTAACCGAACGCGATCAGGTGAACGGTACGGTCGTAATCCGGATCTTTATCGTGCTCTTAATCCTGTTCCTAATCATAATCTTCCTCTTAATCCCGCTCTTCTTTCCGAGCCTTGTCACGGCTGTTGTAAGCGGTTTACAGCGAAGAGTAAGTTAGGATGTAAAGTAAGATTATGAAGATGATTAGGAGCAAGAGTAGGAGCATGATTAGCACACAATTCGTGCTGTACCAACAGCCCGATTATCCAGGACGACTACGGAACAAGGACCAACGACCAAGGCCTGAGGACCAAATGTCCCAGCCCGACGCCATTCCCGAGTTGCTCCTGGCCCAGGCCCGCGCGGGGGATGCTGCCGCGTTGGGCCAGCTCTTCGAGTTGTATCGCAACTACCTGCGGCTGATCGCCCGCCCGATGATCGAAGGGCGCTGAAGCTGAAGCTCGATGCCTCCGACCTGGTGCAGGAGACCTTCCTCAAGGCGCACCGTCAGTTCGCCGATTTCGCCGGCCGCGACGAGCCCGAGCTGATGGCCTGGCTGCGGCGAATCCTGGTCCGGACGCTTGCCGACCAGGCCAACTACCACCGGTCCCGCGCGCGCAACGTGCGCCGGCAGGTCTCGCTGGAGGCATTGCTCGAGCAGGCCGGCGGCGCCGCTCAGCAGGCGCTGGCCGACTCGCTCCCCTCGCCCAGCTCGATGGCCGTCCGGCGCGAGCGGGCCGTACTGCTGGCCGACGCCCTGGAGAAATTGCCCGCCGACTACCGCGAGGTCTTCGTGCTGCGTAATATCGAGCACATCCCGTTCAACGAGATCGCCACCCGGATGGGCCGTTCCCCGGGCGCCACCCGCGTGCTCTGGACCCGCGCCATGCAGCGCTTGAGCCAGTTACTGGAGGAGAAATGAATCATGAGCGCCGAAGGCTCCCTACCGCGCGACGGTGACACCGGCACCACCGCCGAGGAAGTCGAGCTGGCGCAAGTGCTGGAGTCGTACCTGGCCCAGCTCGAGGCCGGCCGGCCGGCCGACCCCGAGGGGCTGATCGCCGCCCATCCGGCGTCTGGCCCGGCCCCTGCGGCCTGCTTGAAAGTCATGCACCTGGCCCAGGGCCTGGACGAGTCGGGCGACGCTGCGTGCCGGCCGTCTTGCGGTCGATGCCGAGGCATGCCTTCGAGACCGTGCCTCTGTCGGGCTCGAGCGCCTTGACGGCGCTCTGGCCGGTCGATGGCCTGCCTCCGCACGTTGCTCCTGCCCGAACCGCCAGAGGACGATTCGCCGATCGTGTGGACGCACACCGACGCGCCGGCTGGCCTCGCTGGGCGGGGACGCCGGGCGCTATCAGGTGCTGGGCGAGATCGCCCGCGGCGGCATGGGCATCGTGCTCAAGGCCCGCGACGCCGACCTGGGCCGCGACCTGGCCGTTGAAGGTCCTGCTGGATCAGCACCGCGACGACCAAGACGTGGTCCGCCGGTTCGTCGAGGAGGCGCAGATCGGCGGTCAGCTCCAGCACCCGGGGATCGTGCCGGTCCACGAGCTGGGCGCTCGCCGACCGGCGGCCGTTCTTCGCCATGAAGCTGGTCAAGGGCCGGACCCTGGCCGCGCTCTTGGCCGAACGGCCGCAGTCCGAGCGGCCGACCTGCCGCGGTTCCTGGCGATCTTCGAGTCGATCTGCCAGACGGTGGCCTACGCCCATGCGCGGGGCGTGATTCACCGCGACCTGAAGCCGGCCAACGTGATGGTCGGCAGCTTCGGCGAGGTGCAGGTGATGGATTGGGGCCTGGCCAAGGTCCTGCCGCGAGGGCGGCGTCGCCGACGAGGCGAAGGCAATGCGGCATAGCGGAAGCGGCCGTCATCCGACCGTGCGCAGCGGCTCGGCCGGGAGCGGCAGCGAGTCGCAGGCTGGCAGCGTGCTGGGCACGCCCGCGTACATGGCGCCCGAGCAGGCGCGGGGCGATGTCGAGCGGATCGACGAGCGTGCCGACGTGTTCGGCCTGGGCGCGATCCTCTGTGAGATCCTCACCGGCCGTCCGCCCTACGTCGGGATCGACGCGGGAAGAGATCCGCGACAAGGCCGCGCAAGGCGACCTGGCCGATGCCCTGGCCCGGCTCGACTGCCTTCGGCGCCGACGCCGAGCTGGTCAGCCTGCGCGCACGATTGCTTGGCGCGCAGATCGGACGCAACGGCCGCGGAACGCCGGCGAAGTGTCGCGGCGGTTGACGGCCTACTTGGCTGGAGTTCAGGATCGGCTTAAGGCGGCAGAGCTGGCGCGGGTCGAAGCCCAGACGCGGGCCGAAGAGGCGCAGGCGGCGCGCAGATCGAGCGGTCTCGGCGGCGATTGGTATTGGCCTCTGCGACAGCATTGCTGAGCCTGGCCGGTGTCGCAGCGACGGCTTGGATTCGAATCGCACAGGACCGAACGACCCGCAGTGTCGTGGCGGCGCAGTGCTTGCCGAAACAAACCGCCTTTACGGCCTGGCCATGACAAACCCGCATGTTGAAATTGCCAGATTAGGAGAGGCTATCTCAGCCGCAGAGCGGGCCAGGGCTGCGCTCGCCGGCCAAATGAATTCGAGCGAAGGGCGCCTTGCACAGGCGTTGTTGGCGAAGCTTGGGCAGGAACATCACGACGCAGTGCGGGATCGTGAGATGCTCGCTCGACTGGCCGGGATCCGTGCCACCAGCAGCGATGATGTTCTTGAGTTATCAGCAATCGACACCGAGTATACGCACGCATTCGCGGAATACGGCGTAAACGTAGATGAGATTCCGGTTGTTGAGTCCGCCGCTAAGCTTCGCGCGTGGCCGGTCGCGACCACATTGGAGCTAGCGGCAGCGCTTGACGACTGGGCCTCAGTGCGGCGTCGGGTCACGCATAGGCCCGAAGATTGGAAGCGCTGCTTGAGGTCGCCCAGCTTGCCGACACGGATGAGTTCCGCGATAAGTTGCGAGCAGCGGTGGGAGCCTCGGATCATCGAGCGCAACGAGACACATTGAGGAAGCTGGCGACGGATGAGTCCAGAATCGATGCCCTGCCTGTGACAAGCGTCGATCTGTTTGGAAAGGCGCGTATCGACGCAGGCGAGAGTGAACTGGCCGAGAAAATCCTGCGAAAGGCGCGACAACGCTTCCCCGGGGACCTCTGGATCAATTTCGACCTGGCGGAGTCAATTTCAAAAGCCGTTCCTTCACGGCACGACGAGGCGATTCGCTATTTTACTGCGGCGCATTCGCTCAACGCTGAAACCGCTCATCGCCTCGCGCACGCGCTGCAAGAGGTCAACCGCACGGACGAGGCGATCCAGGTCTTTCACGATCTCTGTCGGATCAAGAACAAAAACGCATACATTCATCTTTGCTTCGCCGCTCTGCTTTCCGAAGAAAACGGCGAGACGGCGGAGGCGATTGAATTGCTGGAACGGGCTGTTACTGAATTTCGTACGATTCTTGCACTACATCCGAATGACGAAAAAGCGAACCTCAACCTCGGCTGGGCTCTCACCAAACAGTCTAAATGGGAGGAGGCCATCGCCGAATTCGGTGCGGCGCTTCGTATCAAGCCGAGCCTCGCCAGGGCGAACTTTGAGCTTGGTATCGCCCTGGAGGGTCAAGGAAAACTGAATGAAGCGGTCGTCGAATATAATGAGTGTTTGCGGCTGGAACCAGGGGACCATTTACGCACTGCCAGCGTGCCATTGTCCTTGCGAAGCAAGGAAGACTGGACGAGGCGATTGCCGAATTCAATGAGGCTAAGCGACTTAAGCCCGGCTACCACATGGTCCATTACAACTTGGGCGTTGCCCTCAGAGACCAAAAGAAGATGGAGGAGGCAATCGTCGAATTTCGCAAAGCGCTACGACTTCGTCCGCGATTTGTGGCGGCTCACAACAACCTGGGCGTTGCTCTCAAGGACCAAGGCAAGCTTGAGGGCGCGATCGCTGAGTATCGTCAAGCTCTGCGCCTCAGGCCCGACTACGCCGAGGCGCACAGCAACCTTGGCCTTGCTCTAATAGACCAAGGCAAACTAGAAGAGGCGATCGCCGAGTGTCGCGAGGCATTTCGACTGAAGCCCAATTATGCTGAGGCGCACAATAACCTTGGCATTGCCCTAAGAGACAGGGGAAACTAGAGGAGTCGATCGCCGAGTGTCGCGAAGCGCTGCGACTTAAGCCCGGCTATGCCGAGGCGCACATCAGCCTCGGTGCCGCCCTTGGAAAACTAGGGAAGTTTCCACAGGCGATCACCGAATGTCGCGAAGCGCTGCGAATCAAGTCAGACGACCCGAAAGCACACAATAACCTAGCCACTGTCCTCCAAAGTGACGGGAAACTCGACGAGGCGATTGCCGAGTATCGAGAGGCACTGCGATTCAATCCGAACTTACCTGTTGTCCATTTCAACTTGGGCATTGCGTTATTCAAACAACGGAAATTCGACGAGGCAATTGTCGAATATCGCGAGGCACTACGACTCAAGCCGGACTTCACCCTGGCCCACTTCAACCTCGGCAACGCCCTGCGCGATCAGGGAAGGATCGACCAAGCGATCACCGACTTCCGCGAGGTAATCCGCCTCAAGCCGGACCACGCCGAAGCACACAACAATCTCGGCCTCGCCTTAAAATCCAAAGGCAAGCGTGACGAGGCACTCGCTGAATTCCGCATGGCACTTCGGCTCAACCCCATCCTTGCACAAGCGGTCGAAAATCTTGGCGGAACACTCGCTGAACAGGGCAATTTCGACGACGCTATCGCCGTATTCCGAGAAAAGCTACGACTGACGCCGAACGACAGTTTTGCTCATTACAATCTCGGTACCACCCTTTATCTCGTGCAACGACACGACGAAGCGGTGGCCGAATTCCGGAGTACTCTACATTTGCTTCCAGAGTTCGCCGAGGCTCACTGCAACCTTGGTCGAGCGTTGGTGGGGCAGGGCCGGCTCCTCGATGGCCTCGTCGCTCTCCGTCGAGGCCACGAGCTGGGATCGAAGAACCCGGGTTGGCATTATCCGTCGGCCGAGTGGGTTCGAAATGCAGAGTGGCTGGTCGAATTGGATCGCAAGCTCCCCGCGATCGTTGGCCGTCAGATCCAACCGGCCGATGCCGCCGAATCGCTGTCGTTCGCACAGATGTGCTACAACAAGACGTTGCACGAAGCCGCAGCACGAATGTGGGCCAACGAGTTCACCCTTCAACCAGCTATGGCTGACGACATGAACGTCCAGAACCGCTACAACGCCGCCTGCGCCGCGGCACTGGCCGGCTCGGGACAAGGCAAGGATAACCCACCGCTCGACGAGGCTGCCAAAAGCAAATGGCGAAAGCAGGCATTAGATTGGCTGAAGGCCGACCTCGCCGCGTGGTCGAAGATCTCCGACAGCGGCCCGCCTCAGGCAATGCAGTCCATCGCGCCAACGCTGCAGCACTGGAAAGCTGACGCCGACCTGGCCGGACTGCGCGACGCGTTCGCGCTGGCCAAGCTCACCGCGGACGAGCAGAACGCCTGCCGCGCCCTCTGGGCCGCGGTCGATGCGCTCTTGGCGAAGGCCCAGGGCACCAAGCCAGAGTCGGGCCATTAGAATCCGCGATGGAAGGATCTCTGTACTGCGCGCCATTTTGTGTCGCGGTGACACGGTCGATGGCGTTGCGTGGTTGCGTAGGGTGCTGCCGAGCGGCGAGAAATCGCCGCGAGGCCCACCGATTGCCGTGGATTTCAGTGGGTCTCACAATCCTGCGGATCGGCGCCGGCTCTCTTGGTGGGCCTCACGATCCCGCGGATCGTTCGGCGCCACCCTGATATGGTTGGACCTGTCAAGAGCCCTTGTCGTCTTCCAGAGGGATTCGCACCGGGTGCGGGGGGGGCTTGACGCGATTTGTCTGCCCGGACGCACACACGCTCCTCTCTCAAGGCTGTCTTTTTCTCTTGGCTCTTTTGCTGTTCGGCTCAGTCTTACTCCTCCATCCAGGGAGCTGGACGAACACGCCGCGGCACGATCGTTACGACGGTGGATCAATCTGATATACGCGTGTTTGTTAACGCATGTTGTGATTCGTCAGGGGCTACCTCACTCTACAAGCGAGCGTCCGGCTCATCCTAAGCCGGGCTCAAGGGTGGGTCGAGGATTCCCCCTTACCGTACAGATGCCGCAGCCTGTTCGTCCAACCTCCTGGGTACATAGCCTCGATAATACCTTGAAGATCACGACGCTCCCCGACGGTCCGTCACTTCACCATCGCCACCTCCCTCGGGGCAGTCGCCCACATCGAGCGGACAATCTCCCGCACCACCGCCCTCTGAGTCTGCTCCTGGAAATCATGCCGTTACCGCTATGAACTCTCGCCTTCCCTCCTGTCGAGCCAGAGCTGAGCCCGTGCCCCGATTTTGAACCCGCAGATTCCGCGGAAAGGCCTTGTCTCTTTTGCGCTTCGGCTCAGTCTTACTCCTCCCTCCCGGGGGGCTGGACGAACAGGCGGCGGCAAGATCGTTATGACGGTTGATCCATATGATGTTCGCGTGTTGGTTAACGCATGAATTAACCCGTCAGGGGCTATTTCACTCTACGAACGAGCGTCCGGCTCTTCCGAGACCGGGCTCATAGGGTGGCCGAGGATTCCCCCTAATCGTACGCATGCCGCAGCCTGTTCGTCCAACCTCCCGGTTACATGCCCGCGCCAGGACTTTTATAGATCACGACTCTCCGAAACAACCCGTCACTTCGCCATCAACACCTCCGTACGGGCAATCGCCCAAATGAAACCGACCAGCTCCCGCGCCACCGCGGTCACCGCTTGGTTGGCCGGCTTGCCGCGATTCAGCAGCTTCCTGAGCCGCGAATGCAGCCGGTGTTGGGCCTTCCAGGCGATGGCACGCACCTCGGGCTCGACTCCCTCATTCCTCGCCCGCAAGGCCTTGGACATCCCTGGCGCACGTTGATACTGCCAGGCCGACTCGACCAGAATGCGACGCACGTGGCCGTTGCCGGCTCGCGTGATTCCCCCCAAGCGGCGGCTTGATCCGCTGGAGTTCTCTGAAGGAACCAAACCGACGTACGACATCAAGGCCGATGCCGAGGCGAAGCGGCGGAAGTCGGCGATCTCCGCCACCAAAGTCACGGAGCTGACCATCTCCACTCCTCGCAGCGCCTGGAGTGCCTTGATCAGGGGGGCTCGATCCCAGGCGTAAGCCACTTCACGCAGCCGCAATGTCAGCCGCTCGACGCGAGCCGTGGCCAACTCCACAGCCTCGCGGTAGTCGCTGAAGACGTGCTGGCTGGCTGGGTGTTCAAAAGTCTGGCCGGCGACCCAGCCCATGTGCGGCCTCCCCCACCTGGTCGCGCCGGTGTAGATGCGACCCTGACGCAACAGAAACTTGGACAGGTGATGGCGGGCGACCCGTTCGGAACGCTTGGCGTCGTCGCGTGCCCGCTCCAGGTCGCGGACCGCCTCGGTCGCCTCGTCAGGCACATGGATCGGCGTTAGCTCACCCGAGCGGAGGTAACCGGCCAGCTTGGCCGCATCGCGGCGATCCGTCTTGATTCGCCGCCCGGATTTGACCGGGACCAGCGAGGGGGCGATCACGACACAGCGGACACCTGCTTTCTTGAACTGACGGTATAGCCCGTAGCCGGTCGGCCCGGCCTCATAGCAGCACACCAAATGATCGAGATCCCCCAACCTCCTAAGGGATTTCATCAGAGTCTTGAAATCGTTGGGTATGGTCGGCATGACCCGGGGGTCTCCCCTCCCCGGATCGGCTACGGCGATGGCAATCGTGGCTTGGTGAACATCCAGACCCACAAAGTGTGTTGTGATAGTATCTAGCATGGACCAGTCCTCGCGGTGTTGGCTCTGTGCTGATAGGCTCCACTCCTGACAGCGTAACCCACGTTCGCGTGAGTGACTGGTCCAACCATCTTCTCTACCCGTTCCACCTCGCCGACGGCTGCGGAAGGTCTCGCGCGTCGTGAATCATTCTGGTTGACCGATCACGTCCGCTGCCAAAGAATTTCCCATTCGGGGCCGTCGCACGGCCCCAATGACGAGCTTGTCATCGCAGAACCGGAATTTCCTTTCCAGCACATCGGGGTGCCTTCCCGGAGTAACCTGGCTTTCCAGCAAGTGCCGGACTACCTGTCTTTGGACATCGACCTCGTAGCGACCGAAATAGGCCAAGTAATCCAATAGGCCGCCGTCAGGAGTATTGGTCCGCTGACGCCGTGACATCTGTACGGTCATGACGCCTGACTCCGAATAGCTAATGCATCCGACGGCATCCGGACCAAACGGGCAGTGCATCGCGCCGCCGGGCCTGAACTCGATATAGTAGACCAGCCGCCACGTCCCCACGATCGCCTTGCGAGGGTCATCCGACATTCCGAACTCCTCATCGACAGCAGAAAACGTGGTCCGCAGATTTCGCAGATTTACGCAGATTTACGCAGATTAAGACAAACTCAAAAACTCGTAACAATTCAGCAGAATGAGGCAGGGACCGAATGAGGAACGCAGGAAGGCAGGAGAGGGCAAGTTTTGGCGGTTCCGGGTTTCCTGGTTTCCTCATTGTTCGCCTATTGGCGCTTTCGGAATTCCGCTGAACGACTACAAAAACTCATAACGTCGTCAGCGATTCTCGCAGATTAGCACAGGTTGAGACACACACGTTAATTCATCTTACGCAGAGACGGTGTCCACAAGCGCATCTTGTATGCACATAAATAGTCCAATGATTTTCATTCCTCGTACTTAAATCTGCGTAAATCTGCGGACCATCTCGGCAACGGCTCCAGAATATCCACGCGTGGCCTGACGGCGCAAGACGAAGAATCCAATACAGTTTATGCAACTCTTCCCCTTGATCAGCCGATTTACTATGATGTGTGATTCTTCGCGCGCGGACGATGCAACTTACCCGGTTTTCGCCCGTTGCCTGAATAGACTACCAATTTGACGGCCGTACCTTATGGCTGTTACCAGGAGCGAAGCAAAATTGCGCCGAACGAAGCCAATTGACAACGGTTAGCAGTACGCAATAGGCGGTAGGCAGTTTTGATGGCAGAAGCAAAGTGAAAATGCGCCGAACGAAGCCAATTGACAATGGTAGGCAGTACGCAGCTTTGATGGCTGAAACTACGCGATCCCGCGCCGAACGACGCCAATTGACAATAGTTAGCACTATGCACTATGCAGTAGGCAGTTTTGATCGCACGGGCCAAGTGATAACGCGCCGAACGAAGCCAATGTGAGTTTGTAGCGGATTTTCAGACTCGCGACGGCAACAGAAAAACTGCCGAACGAAGCCAATTCGCTCACCGTCGGATTTGCTGCTGGGAACGATGCCGGTTCGGCCGACCAAAGTGCGGCATGCCAACTCCTGACTTTGATCTCCCCGACTCCGTGAACTCGCGCAACCGGCGCCATCCTTATTACACGAATAACGCATCCTCGGGACGAGCTACCTCTTGTCGACGAATCGATCCATGCATCCTGACGAGCCAATCGCGATTGTGGGCATCGGCGGCCTGTTCCCCGGTGCGCAGACTCTCGATCAATTCTGGGCCAACGTCCGCGATGGCGTTGATTCCACCAGCGATGTTCCGCCTGGCCGATGGCTGATCGAGCCCCATTGCGCGTTTGATCCGCGGATCGCACTTGCGGATCACGTCTACTCGATCCGCGGCGGCTATCTCGATCTGCCGCCGCTCGAGCTCGAAGGGGCTCGATATCGACCGCTCGCTTCTCGAGCGGCTCGACCCGCTCTTCCGTCTCGCAATGCTCGTGGCTCAACAGGCCTGGAACGATGCGCGGACCGACCGGGTTGACCGTGACCGCGTCGGGATCGTCTTCGGCAATATCGTGTTGCCCACCGAGACCGCCTCGGCCCTGACGCGAGCTGATTGGCCGAGCGTTTGTCGAACAGCTGGGGGTGGCCGCGGAGCCCGCCGGCAAGACCGAGCCGATGAATGCCTTTCCGGCCGGGCTGCCGGCCGCCGTGGTCGCTCGAGCGCTGGGATTGGGCGGACCGGCCTATACGATCGACGCCGCCTGCGGCTCGTCGCTATACTCCCTCAAACTGGCCATCGACGAATTGCGGTCCGGTCGGGCCGACGCCATGCTCTGCGGCGGCGTCTCGCGCCCCGATCCGCTCTACACGCAGATGGGATTCTCCCAGCTCCGGGCGCTGTCGGCGCGGGGCGTCGCCAGTCCGCTCGATCAACGTGGCGACGGGCTGGTGGTCGGCGAAGGGGCGGGGATGTTCGTGCTCAAGCGGCTCGACGATGCTCAGGCTCATGGCGATCAGATTTACGGCGTCGTGGCCGGCATCGGCCTTTCCAACGACATCCATGGCGACCTGTTGGCCCCCAGCTCCGAGGGCCAGCTCCGAGCCATGCGGATGGCCTACGACCAGGCCGGCTGGAGCCCGGACGACGTCGATCTGATCGAGTGCCACGCCGCCGGCACTCCGGTCGGCGACGCCGTCGAGGTCGAAAGTCTTCGCACTTTATGGGGAAAATCCGGCTGGCAAAGGCGGCAATGCGCGATCGGCTCGGTCAAGTCCAATATCGGCCACGCGCTCACGGCGGCCGGTGCCGCCGGGCTGCTCAAGGTGCTCTTGGCCCTGAAGAACACGACTCTGCCACCGACCGCGAATTTCGAGCGGCCCGCACCAAGTCTCGGCCTCGACGACAGCCCGTTCCGCGTCTTGACCGAGCCCGAGCCCTGGCGCAGGCGCGTCCCGACGAGCCCCGTCGAGCGGCCATCAGCGGATTTGGCTTTGGTGGGATCAATTGCCATGTGTTGATTGAAGAATACGATCGGTCGTGCGCGATCGTCAAAAGCAAATCTATCGATCACAAGCGCAGCACAGGGCCGGGAGGTCCGATCGCGATCGTGGGTCTGTCGGCCCACTTCGGACCGTTTCAGAGCAAGCAAGCGTTTGAAAAACGGGTGCTGGGCTATGAGCGAGATCGCTCCGGCTCATCCGCGAAACTGGTGGGGAATCGCCGAGTCGAATTGGTTTAAGAGTCACGGCTGGGACACCAGCCAGTTCCCGGGCTTTTACATCGACTCGCTGGAGTTCGCACTCGACAGGTTTCGGATTCCGCCCAGGGAACTGGGGGAGATGCAGCCGCAGCAGTCGCTGATGCTGCGGGTCGCCGCCGCGGCTATCGCCGACGCGCGGTGGGATTCGCGCCAGGCGCTGCGCACCGGTGTGCTCATCGGCATCGGGCTCGATTTGAACACGACGAATTTCCACCTCCGCTGGTCGATGGCCGAAGAATCGCGGACCTGGAACGAGTCGCTGGGGCTCGAGCTTGCCGGCCCAGATCTGACGCGCTGGATCGACGAGCTGAGACGCTCGGCCGGGCCGGCATTGACTGCCAACCGGACGATGGGGTCGCTCGGCGGGCTGATCGCCAGCCGGATCGCGCGCGAGTTCAAGATCGGCGGGCCGAGCTTCACGGTCTCCTGCGATGAGACGTCGGGGATTCAGGCCTTGGCGATCGCCGCGGATGGCTGCGGCGCGGCGAGCTCGATGCCCTGATCGTGGGTGCCGTCGACTTCGCCGGCGACGCCCGCGCCGTCATCTCCCGCCATCAGCTTGATGCCGGTCGTAATCGCTCAGAACGGCATATCGGCGTCGCCCAAAGTCCAGCGACCGCGATGCTCCCACCGCATGCGACGGGGCCGTGGCACTGGTCGTGAAGCGTCTGGCAGACGCCGAGCGTGACGGCGACAAGATCTACGCGATTATCGCCGACGTGACCACCGGAGCCAAAGGCGGATCCAGACGATCGCGCGACGATCGACGGCAATTCTCCTCGGCCCGCGAGATCGAGTCGATCGAACGTGACCTGGGCAACGCGGGCGCAGCCCTGGGTCTTGCATCGGTCGCCAAGGCGGCCCTGTGCCTTCACCGGCGGATCCTGCCTGACGAAGGCACGGTCAAGCGGCCACGGTTTTGGATGCGGAATCGCGCGGAAGGCCCGCGGCGAGCTCGCAGTGTGAGCCCTTGCGATCCGGAGAGCCTCGGCGGCACGGCAATCCGTCGGCAGCGTCGATCGAGTCTGCGCAATGGAATCTTCGAAGAACATGAAGAGTCGCTCGTCACAGCTCAACGCGACTTTCGGCCGGCGATGAAGCAGGCGGGTTTATTCGCGATCGAGGCCGACGATGAATCCGGACTCGCTGAGCGATTCCGCGAGCTACGAGAGATGGCCATCAGCTTCTCAGGTCAGAATATCGACGCTTTGGCACGGAAATGGTGGCAACGTCATCCCAATGATCCTCGGCTCCGCCTGGGCAAAGGGATCCTCGCTGACAGTGTCTCGTCGCTCGAGCATATCCTCGATCGCAGTCTGGTGGACTTGCAAAAACCGGACCGACGCGCGACTACGGACATTGGTCGCCTCGCTCCCAAACGCGTGGCGTTTGTCTATCCAGGGTTGGGCAACCAATTCGCTGGGATGGGCCGTGATCTGGCCGCCTTCTTTCCGGAAGTACTTTGCGGCCAGGACGCGGAAAGTGGCTTTCTGCGCGAGCAGCTCGACCCGCGCGTATGGTGGCAGGACGAGCTGGCAACGGCATTCGCCGACCATCGCGACCCGATCCTCGGCAGTGTTTCGGTCGGTGCGCTGGTGACCGATGTGCTCCGGCGATTTGGCGCCTGCCCCGACGCGGCCATCGGCTATAGCCTGGGCGAATCCGCGGCACTTGTTGCCTTGCGAGCCTGGACTGATCGCGACGAGATTCTGGCGCCGGCTGCACTCGTCGCCACTGTTCCACACCGAGCTGGCCGGACCATGTGATGCAGCGCGACGGCTCTGGGAGATTCCCGCCAGCGAGCCGGTCGACTGGGTCGCGGGAATCGTGCCGCGGTCGGCGGAGACCGTGCTAAGCGCGATCGGCAACCAGCCGCGCGTTTACGTGCTGATCAGAAACTCCGCCGAGGAAACGGTCATCGGCGGCCAGCGCAGCGCCGTTCAAGCCGTGATCAAGAAATTAGAAAGCCCGTTTGTCGAGCTTCCCACCGTCAGCACGGTTCACTGCGAGATCGGCCGGACCGTCCGAGCCGTTTACCACTCGCTTCACGATCTCGACACAACCGCACCCCAGGGCATTGATTTCTATAGTGGTGCGTGGGGGCGCTCCTATTCGGTCGACCGCGAGTCTGCGGCCGACGCGATCACGGCCCAGGCGATCGAGCCCATCGACTTTCCCGCGGTGATCGAGCGCGCCTATGACGACGGCATCGGCGTGTTTCTCGAGGTCGGTCCCGGATCGTCATGCACCCGGCTGATCGGCCAGATTTTGAGCGGACGACCCCACCTCGCTTTCTCGGCGTGCCGCCCGGATCGTGACGCCGCGGTCGCGTTATTGGAAGTCCTTGCCGGACTGATCTCGCATCGAGCAGTGGTCGATCTTTCCAGGCTTTATGGCCAGCCGACGGAGGATCGACATGCGACGAACCGCGAGGCGGAACACGGCGAGGCCCGGCGACACACGATCCGGGTCGACGTGCGAGGCGGGGCTTTCAGGTCCCCACGCTGCCATCGCGACGAACATGCGCCCCGCCACGGTTGGCACGTTAAAGGACGAAGATCTCAGGGAAACTCGACCAGCGCCCAACATTCAGCCCAATCCCTCGCCGCTAGATGCCCTTGCACGATCCCGGGAGGGCGAGCCTCTCGGCGAGCCATGGCGCAATCCGGCTCGGACGGAGCCTCGCCCTCCCGGAATCACGCACGGCGATTTGGCACAGACGGTTCACGACGCCGAACAAGCAACCGCGTTAGCGCACCAAGCTTTCCTGCGGGTGGCGCATGGCGCCAGTGAATTGATCGGCAAGCAGTTGGCGTTTCAGCTCAAGCTGATCGAAGAATTGCGTAATCGCGCCTCAAATGACGTTACACGATCCTGGGAGAGCGAGCCTCCCGGCGAGCCGCGGCGCAATCCGGCTCGGACGGAGCCTCGCCCTCCCGGCATCACGCACGGCCCTTTAGGTGATGTACGCCCGACGGAGCGCGAGTCTAGGGAGGACAGCACCGGCCATTCGCTTCGATCGCCGGCGGCTCCTACCTGGCTTGACCGTTCAAAATGCCTGGAGTTCGCCGTTGGTCGATCGGCGCTGTCCTCGGTTCCGAATTCGCGGAGATCGACCGCTTTCCGACGAGGGTGCGGCTGCCGGACGAGCCGCTCGATGCTGGTGGACCGGATCTTGTCGATCGAGGGCCAGCCGCGGTCGCTGCAAGCTGGGCGGGTGGTCACCGAGCACGTGATCGAGCCGGACGCCTGGTATCTCGACGGCGGCCGGATCGCTCCGTGCATCGCGATCGAGGCGGGCCAGGCCGACCTGTTCCTCTGCGGCTATCTGGGGGTCGACTTCGAGACCAAGGGCCTGGCCGTCTATCGGCTGCTGGACGCGACGGTGACCTTTCACCGCGGGCTCCCCGCCGCCGGTGCGGTGATCCGCTACGACATCCGGATCACGAATTTTTTCCGCCAGGGGAAGACGATCCTGTTCCGGTTCCAGTTCGACGCGACGGTCGCGGGCGAGCCGCTCTTGACGATGCGCGACGGCTGTGCGGGCTTCTTCACGCCCGAAGAGCTGGCCGCGGGCAAGGGAATCGTGCCCCAGCGACTTCGGACGTCGGCCGCCGACAAGTTGCCGCTTCGGCGACGGCGGCGCAGCCTGGTCCCGATGGCGCCTGCGCGGCTCGATGAGCACCAAGGTCGATGCCCTGCGGCGCGGCGATCTCGCGACGGCGTTTGGCCCGCCGTTCGATCGGCGGCGATCTGCACGATCCGCTGCCGCTGCCCGGCGGCCGGATGACGCCTGGTTCACCGCGTGGCGGCCCTCGACCCGGCGGGGGGCCCGTTCGGCCTCGGCTTGATCCGCGCCGAGGCCGACATTCGATCCCGGCGATTGGTTCATGGTCTGCCATTTCGTCGACGATCGGGTGATGCCCGGCACGCTTGATGTACGAGTGCTGCCTGCACACGCTGCGGATCTTCATGATGCGAATGGGCTGGATCGGCTCGCGCGGACGAGTGCGCCTTTGAACCGGTGCCGGGCATCGCGAACCGGCTCAAGTGCCGGGGCCAGATCGTCGAATCGACGCGGGTGGTCACCTACGAAGTCACGATCAAGGAACGAGGCTACCGGCCCGAGCCCTATGCGATCGCCGACGCCCTGATCCTGGCCGACGGCAAGCCGATCGTCGAGGTCACCGACATGGCGCTTCAACTCTCGGGAACGAGCGACGGCAGGAGCTCGAGCGACTCTGGAATGGGCAATCACAGGTCGAGCAGCCGCGCGATCGCAACGACCGACACCGGCTGTCGATCTTCGACCACGACCGGATCCTCGCGTTCGCGATCGGCAAACCGTCGGTCGCCTTTGGCGAGCCGTACCGGGTCTTTGACGAAGGGCGGTTCATCGCGCGTCTGCCTGGTCCCCCCTACCAGTTCCTCGACCGGATCACGCGGATCGACGCGGAACCCTGGGTGATGGCGGCCGGCGGCTCGGCCGAGGCCCAGTTTGACGTCGTTGCCGACGCCTGGTATTTCGACGGCCGATCGCCAGGACCGCATGCCGTTTGCCGTCTTGCTCGAAGTCGCGCTTGCAGGCGTGCGGCTGGATGGCCGCCTACATGGGGTCGGCCTTGACGAGCGACGGCGATCTCAAGTTTCGCAACCTCGGCGGGACCGGCCGCCAGCACCTCCCCGTCACGCGGCAGACCGGCACGCTCACGACGCAGATTCGCGTCACCAAGATCTCGAGCACGGCCGGCATGATCCTCCAGCACTACGAGTTCGCCGTCCATTGCCGAGATGGCCTGGTCTACGACGGCAGCGCCGACTTCGGCTTTTTCCATCCCGACGCGCTGACGCAACAGGTCGGCATCCGCGATGCCGCACCGTACGCAGTTGACGGCGGACGAGCAACGCCGACGCCGATTCGTTCGCGTTTCCCGCAGGTGCGCCCTTCCCCGACGCGCGCTGGCGGATGATCGATCAGGTCGACGCGCTGGTCCTGGACGGCGGTCCGCACGGACTGGGCGTCGTTCAAGGGAGCACGCGCGTTGATCCGACTGCCTGGTTTTTCAAGGCCCATTTCCTCGACGACCCGGTCTGGCCGGGATCGCTGGGGTTGGAATCCTGCTTCAACTGCTTGAAAATCGTGGCCGCGAAGCGCTGGGGCGGTGGTCCGTCAGGCGGTGTTCGAGTCGCCGGCCTTGGGCACAGCCATCGCTGGACGCTATCGCGGCCAGATCATCCCGACGAACCAGCGTGTGACGGTGCAAGCCGAGATCAAGGTCTTGCGACGATCGAGCTCGATTGCTGGTGGCCGACGGGCACCTGGGAGTCGACGGCAAAGTGATCTACCAGATGAACGATTTTTCGATCCGTCTGGCCGGCGGTTAGCCGCATTTCGTGACTGGCGACGAACTCGACTTCCTGTCATGACATCCTTGGCATTGGTCGCTTCATGAAGTATTCGAAAGTTTACATCGATTCCATCGGCTATGAGATTGCCCCGGTCGTGGTTTCGTCGGCGGAGCTGGAGGATCGGCTCGACGGACCTGTACCGCGCGCTGCACCTTTCGGCGGGCCAGCTCGAAGCCTTGACCGGGATCGTCGAGCGGCGGTGGTGGGAAGACGGCTACCGGCTCTCGGACGGCGCGTTCGCGGCCGGCCCGCCGCGCGCTCGAAGCGTCGCACGTCGGCCGCCGATCAGATCGATGTCCTGATCTACGGCGGAGTCTGCCGCGAGCACTTCGAGCCGGCGACGGCCTGCCGGGTGGGCGCGCTGCTGGGCGTCGGCCCGCAAACCGTCATTCACGACGTCAGCAACGCCTGCCTGGGCGTGCTCACGGGCATGGTCGAGATCGCCAACCGGATCGAGCTGGGCCAGATTCGCGCGGGGATGGTCGTGTCGTGCGAGACCGCGCGCGAGATCAACGACATCGTGATCGATCAGATGCTCGAGAATCCAGAAGCATGGATTTCTTCAAGCGCTCGCTGGCGACGCTGACCGGCGGCTCGGGCGCGGTGGCGGTCTTGCTCACCGACGGCTCGCTCTCGGCATCGAAGGGTCGGCGGCTGCTTGGGTGGGGCGATTCGGACGGCGCCCCAGCATCACGGGCTTTGCCGCTGGGGCATCGAGGCGACCGAGCCGGGCTGATCATCGGCCGATTTCATCAGTTCACCTCGACCGACGCGGCGTCGGTGCTCACTCATGGCGTCGAGCTGGGCAAGCAGACCTGGCGGGATTTCTCGCGGCGGCTCGGCTGGGTCGACGGCCAGGTCGACAAGGTGATCTGCCACCAGGTGGGCTCGTCGCACCGAGAGACGATCCTCAAGATCGCTCGGCGATCCCGGAATCCAAGGATTTTTCCACCTTCGCCTATCTGGGCAACATGGGCACGGTCTCGCTGCCGCTGACGGCCGCCCTGGCCGAGGATCGGGCGTTCCTGCAACCCGGCGACCGAGTGGCGTTCCTCGGGATCGGCAGCGGGCTCAATTGCATGATGCTCGGCGTGGAATGGTGAACCTCGAGCACGGGAGCGATCACGGCGTTGAACTCGGATTTTGCAGAGCTTCCTGACCGATCACCCCGGCCGCGACTTCGACCGCGGCGGGCTCAAGCTCCACTACATCGACGAAGGGTCCGGCGAGCCGGTCGTCATGCTCCACGGCAACCCAACCTGGTCGTTTTACTTACCGGCACTTGATCGACTCGCTGCGCGGCTCGTACCGGGTGATCGTTCCCGACCACATCGGCTGCGGCATGTCGGATAAGCCCGATGATTCGCGATACGACTTACACGCTGGCCAGCCGGGTCGACGACCTCGAGCTCTTGCTCGACCACCTCGGGCTCGATCGCGACCTCACGCTGATCATGCACGACTGGGGCGGGATGATCGGCATGGCCTACGCGGCGCGGCACCCGGAGCGGATCGCCCGGCTGGTCGTGAGCAATACGGCGGCGTTTCACAAGCCCGCCTCCAAGCCGATGCCGCGAGCCCTGGCGATCTGCCGCGACTCGCGGCTGGGGGCGTTTCTGGTCAGGGGACTGAATCGTCTTCTGCCAGGGGACCGCGTGGATCGGCTGCAAGCGGCCAGCCGATGACTCGCGAGCTCGTGAAGGCCTACGTCGCTCCCTATGATTCCTGGAGCCATCGCATCGCCATCCTCCGGTTCGTCCAGGACATCCCCTTGCATCCCGGCGACCGCAGCTACGAGCTTGTCTCGTGGGTGCAGGACCGCCTCCACTTGCTGCGCTCCGTGCCGATGCTCGTTCTCTGGGGAATGAAAGATTTTGTCTTCGACCACCATTTCCTGGACGAATGGGTGCGCTATTTTCCCGAGGCGCAAGTGCACCGATTTCCCGAGGCCGGCCACTACCTTTTCGAGGACGAAGCGGACGCGATCAACGGCCTGGTGCCTGCCTTTCTCGCGGCCCACCCCGCCATCGAGGAGCACGTCGGTTGAGTCGAACCTCCGCCCTCGTCGAGCGATCGAACATCGCCATCCACCTGAGCCGGATGGCCATGCGCCAGCCGCACACCATGGCCGTGGTCGTCCCGGACGGCCGAGACCGCGGCGGCCGCGTTCGCTACACGCACCTGACTTACCGGCAGCTCGACCAGGACAGCAACTCGGATCGCGCAGGGCTTCAAGGCGGTGGGGATCGAGCCGTGGCACTCGGGCCGTGGTGATGGTCCGGCCCGGCCTCGACTTTTTTTCGCTGGTCTTCGCCCTGTTCAAGGCGGGCGTCGTGCCGGTGTTGATCGACCCTGGGATCGGCCTGCGCAACCTCGGCCAGTGCTGCCGCGAGGCCGAGCCGGAGGTCTTTATCGGCATTCCCAAGGCACTCTTGGCGCGGCGGCTCTTCGGCTGGGGGCGCAGGACCGTGCGGCTGGACAATCCTGGTCGCGCCGGGCGAGTGCCGGCGTGCTCGGGTCAGGGCTCAAGACGCTCGACGACCTGCGGCGCAGGGCGCCGAG
This sequence comes from uncultured Isosphaeraceae bacterium, assembly GCA_963850935.1. Lineage (GTDB taxonomy): Bacteria > Planctomycetota > Planctomycetia > Isosphaerales > Isosphaeraceae > CAWFRS01. The sequence goes on along the minus strand of CAWKNT010000035.1, from coordinate 90,997 downwards.
TCTCGCGGTCGAGGGACTCGGACTCGACCCTGCTCCGGTCATCGCCTTGCTCAGCTCCAGACGAGACCGGCGGCGATCCTCTTCACCAGCGGCAGCACCGGCCCCCCCAAGGGCGCCGTCTACACACACGCCATCTTTCAGGCGCAGGTCGAATCGTTTCGCTCGCTTTACGCGATCGAGCCCGGTGAGATCGATCTCTGCACCTTCCCTCTTTTTGCCCTCTTCGCCCCTGCGCTTGGGATGACGGCGATCGTGCCCGACATGGATCCGACGCGTCCCGCCCGGGTCGATCCGGCCAAGATCTTCGAGGCGATCGACGATTTCGGCGTGACGAACTTGTTTGGCTCGCCCGCCCTCTTGCGCCGGCTCGCGCAGGGAGCCGAGACCCATTCCAAGCGGCTGCCGACCTTGAAACGGGTGATCTCGGCAGGCGCACCGGTCTCGCCGCGGCAACTCTGGAACGACTGGACTCCCCTGCTCGACCAGCCGGCTCAAATCTATACGCCCTATGGAGCGACCGAAGCTCTGCCGGTCGCATCGATCGGCAGCGGCGAGGTATCTGGGCGAAACCCGCCACGCCACCGACAAGGGATGGGCGTTTGCGTCGGCCGGCCCGTCGCGGGAATCGACGCCAGGATTATCGAGATCCGCGACGATCCCATTCCCATCTGGTCCGACGACTTGCTCGTGCCCGACGGCGAGATCGGCGAGATCGTCGTGGCCGGCCCGGTCGTGACACGTGAGTACTTTAACCGACCCGAGGCAACCAGGCTGGCCAAGATCGCCGACCCTGACGGGCAGCGTATTTTATCATCGCATGGGCGACCTCGGCTATCGCGACAGCCAAGGGCGGCTCTGGTTTTGCGGGCGGAAGTCGCACCGGGTTATTCTGGAACAGGAGACGCTCTTCACCATCCCCTGCGAGCCGATCTTCAACACCCACCCTGCCGTCGCGCGGTCGGCCCTGGTCGGAGTCAAGCGGCAACGGCCATGTCGTGCCAGTGATCTGCGTCGAGCCCGCAGTGCGGCTTAGTTCAGAACAGCAGCCGCCAGATAACGCGTGAACTGCTCGAGCGCGGTGCGGCGTTCCCTCATACACGCTGAGGATCAAGACGATTCTATTTCACCCATCCTTTCCCGTTGATATTCGCCATAACGCCAAGATTTTCCGCGAAAAGCTGGCCGTCTGGGCATCGAGGAGGTTGCCATGAGTGCCGCGGATCTCGGCCAGGTGCTGGTGACCGGCGGCGGGGGTTTCCTCGGCACGGCCCTGATCAAGCTGCTTTTGCAGCGCGGTCTGCGAGTTCGGAGCCTGAGCCCGGCGACGGTACCCGCATCTTGACGACCTTGGGGTCGAGCAAGTACAGGGAGACATCGCCGACGCGGCCATGGTCGGGCGTGCAGTCGCTGGCTGCCGAGACCATCTTTCACACCGCGGCCAAGGCGGGCATCTGGGGCTCGAAGCATGAATACGAACGAACGAATGTAATGGGCACTCACAACGTGATCGCGGCCTGCCGAGCGCACGGCTCGCGGCGAATCATCTACAGCAGCTCTCCCAGCGTGGTTTTCAATGGACTGGATATGGAGGGTGTCGATGAGTCGGTTCCCTATTCGCAGACCTTCGAGGCCGCCTATCCTGCGACCAAGGCACGCGCCGAGCAGATCATCCTCGGCGCCAACGCGACGAGCCTGGCGACGATCTCGCTTCGGCCCCACCTGATCTGGGGTCCTGGGGACAACAACCTGCTGCCGCGGATCCTCGCGCGTGCCAGCGGCGGCCGTCTCCGGCGGATCGGCCGGCGCGATCCTCTGATCGATCCGATCTACATCGACAATGCCGCCGAAGCCCATCTCCTCGCCGCCGATCGACTCGAGGCGGGCTCACCAATCGCAGGCCGGATCTACTTTGTAACCCAGGGAGAAACGATCCCTCTCTGGGATATGATCAACCATTCTCTTGAAGGCCGCGGGACTGGCACCCGTTGAGCGGTCAGTTTCGCGGCCCCTGGCGTTCGCCGCCGCTGGGCTCATGGAATTGGCCTACGTGTTGTCATGGTCGGCACAAAGAACCTCCAATGACGAGGTTTCTCGCACGGCAACTTTCGACGACGCACTGGTTCAATATTGATGCGGCCCGACGTGACCTGGGCTACGAGCCCCGCGTCAGTATCACCGAAGGATTGCGTCGGCTAGAGGAATGGCTGCAGCGAGGGGTCGTTACATGAGTGGCAAGATGGGCCCAATGGTTTACGCCGTCGCCACGATGGACACGAAGGAGTCCGAGTTGGCCTTCTTGGCCGAGCGGCTGCGAGCACTGGGTGTGGCTGTCGTGACGATCGACATCGGTACCAAATGCCCTCCCGAGATTCCCGCCGACGTCGACCGATCGACCGTAGCTGCATTTCATCCTACTGCCAGCGGCCGCTCGGCGGCGCTCTCGCACGCCGACCGCGCCCAGGCGATCACCGCCATGAGCGAGGCGCTGGTGTGCTATCTGCGCCAAAAGCATCAAGAGGGCGAGGTCGCCGGCGTGATCGGGATCGGCGGCAGCGGCGGCACTGCGCTCATCACACCCGCGATGCGCGGCTTGCCTGTGGGACTGCCCAAGCTCATGGTCTCAACAGTCGCGAGCGGAAACACGGCCCCGTTCATCGGCTGCAGCGACATCGTGATCATGCCATCTGTGGTCGACGTCGCTGGAATCAACGCTATCTCGCGACGAGTGCTCGGCAACGCCGCCGCCGCCATGGCTGGGATGGTGCAAAACCAGGCTGCGATCATCGACGAGAAACCGACGATTGCAATGACAATGTTCGGCGTGACAACGCCGTGCGTGTCGGCCGTCCGCGCACAACTGGAAGCGCGCGGCTTTGACTGTCTGGTATTTCATGCCACGGGAATCGGCGGACAAGCCATGGAAGAGCTGGTCCAGGCCGGTCTGATTCAAGGGGTTCTCGACATCACGACGACCGAAGTCGCCGATCGCGTCGTCGGCGGCATCCTGCCATGCGCCCCGCACCGTTTCGAGGCAATCATCGACGCCAAGATCCCGTTTGTCCTTTCACTTGGCGCTCTCGATATGGTTAACTTCGGGGCTGTCGACACGGTGCCGGAAAAGTTCCGGGGCCGACGGTTTCATGTTCACAACGCATTTGTGACATTGATGCGCACAACTCCTGATGAAAATCGCTGCTGCGCCCGATGGATCGCTGAAAAGCTCAATAGGGCGTCAGGCCATTTCCGAATTTTGATCCCGGAGATAGGCATCTCCGCGCTCGATGCGCCGGGTCAGCCTTTTCACGATCCCGAGGCCGACGCGACACTCTTCGACGAGCTGGAATCGGCTGTGACGCCCGGACCGGACCGCTTGATCCGCCGTTTGCCGCTCCATATCAACGATCCCGAATTTGCTCAGGCGCTGATCGAAGAGTTTTGGTCTCTAAACCTCGCACTTGCCAAGGTGGCAACGTAATGGCCGAATCACGCACAAGCATCATGGAGCGGTTTCGGAAAAAGGTTGCCACCGGCCTGCCGATTATCGGCGGCGGGGCCGGGACCGGCATCAGTGCCAAGTGCGAAGAGGCCGGCGGAATCGACCTGATCATTATCTACAACTCGGGCCGTTTCCGCATGGCCGGGCGGGGCTCACTCGCCGGGTTGATGCCTTACGGCAATGCCAATGTGATCGTCAAGGAAATGGCCCATGAGGTCCTCACCGCCGTAAATCATACGCCGGTGCTTGCCGGTGTCTGTGCGACCGATCCGTTCATGATCCGCGACCTGTTTCTCCGTGAATTGAAAGACATGGGCTTTGCCGGTATCCAGAACTTCCCAACTGTCGGCTTGATCGACGGTACGATGCGAATCAACCTCGAGGAGACCGGCATGGGTTTTGAGCACGAGATCGATCTCATCGCGGCCGCGCACGAGCTTGACCTCTTGACGACGCCATATGCCTTCGACCCAGAACAGGCCCGGCTGCTCGCGCAGCGTAGGCGCGGACATCATTGTGGCTCACATGGGCCTGACCACGAAGGGCTCGATTGGCGCCAAGACCGCCAAGACGCTCGGCGATTGCGTGGGCGAAGTGAGACGCATTGCGGAGGCCGTCAAGGCCGTTCGACCCGATGTGCTTGTCCTCTGCCATGGTGGACCAATCGCTTCGCCGGACGATGCGCAATTCATCCTGGAGAATACCCCCGCTAGCGGACGGCTTTTATGGCGCGAGTTCGATGGAGCGGCTCCCGACCGAGTTGGCGATCGCCCAGCAGGTCCGCGACTTCGTCGGGCTCAAGTTGGGCACAACCCGTTGCTAAGAACTGCACCTTGCGCTCTGGTTGCTCGGGCGGAAAGCGTGCCCGCTTGTCTTGTCCCCGACCTGACCTGGAGAGCACTACTTAAGTCCGCTAGATACTGGTCCTATCGCCCATTGACGTAATCGTGGCAGTGGGCATTGCGCGAACGGCCGCGCTTTCCGTGACCAATTCGACGGTGGCATACATTCCGGGCTTGAGCTTGCCATCGGAATTGGGCAGGTCGATCTCGGCACGTAGCACACGCGGCTTGACCTTTGCGACCCATGAGGTCCGCGTGACGCAGGCCGGAATTGGCTTGTTCCGATATGCCTTGGTTATCACGTTTGCTTGCGTTCCGACTTGCACGTGGCTGGCATCCTGTTCGGGAATCTCGACGCAGACACGGACCACGTCGATCTTGTCGATCACGTAGAGCGGCGCCGCGGGGCGAGCGGGAAGCCGGCTTTTCGGCCGTCGAGGTGCGCGTTTCAGGCTGGACGAAGTCGAAGGTATTCGCATTGCGAGCGACGATCACGCCGTCGTACGGTGCGGTCAGGATGTGGTAATCCGCCCACGCCTTGATTCGCTGGTCCTCGCTTTCAGCCACGGCCAAAGCCGCGGCGGCGAGCGAAACTTCGACCTTGGCCTTGGTGAGCGAGGCTCGGCAAGAGAGCAAGTCTGCTTCCACCTTTCCAATGGCCGCCCTGGCCGCGTCCCGAGCAACTGCGCTCTCGTGTATGGCCGCGATCGCCGCGTCCCGCGTGGTGGCGGGGGCCTTCGACCGGTTGATTGACTCCAGTAGGAATTGGGAATCGACCACGCGCTTGAGCCGTTCGACCTCCGAGTCCCAGCGGTTGACATCGGCCTCGTATTGGACCACGACCGCCGCGGCAGCGTCGAGTCGTGCCCTGGCCGCCTTGACGCTGGCATCCGCCGCGCTAACGATCTTGCTGGCCGACGTAATCCGCTCCTTATCGAGCCGGCCATCAGCCAGCTTCGCACCATGGTCCTCGACCAGGTCGGCCACGAGGAGCGTGCAGAGCACGTCGCCCTTCTTCACTTTGTCGCCGATATCTACAATCGTCTTTTCGACATAGCCGGGTAGCTTGGGATAGATCGAGGTGCGCTCAAAAGCTTCGATGAAGCTCGGCCGGCTGAGGACGTGGACGATGTTCCGTACCGGCGGGTTGATGAGCTGTACGGTCAGCGCCTTTTTGGCGGGATTGGTTTGGCCTATTTTCTCGACCGCGGCGAGGGCCTGCCAGGTGCGGTAACTACCCACGAGTACGACGGACATCAGGACCGTCACGAGCTTGAGCTGATTCATGAACATCGAGTTCAGTGCTCCCCGCGCCAATACGGTTGCCGTCTCACCCCCGGCGAATCCCAGCGCGATACGACTTGTGGAATGGATCAGCGACTCCGGAATGGCCGCCTTGAACTGGTCAACCGCGCCGCCGATAAGAAGACCGGCCGGGGCGGTCACGCCACGACGGGTCAGACGCTCACGCAACCGCTTGCGAGCGCGGGACAGACGGCCGCGAATTGTCACCGCCGAGCAACCGAGCTGTTGCGCCGCCGCTTGGTATGTCAGGCCTTGCAGGTAACAGAGCACGATGGGAGCGCGAAGTTGCTCGGGCAACCCATGGATCTCATCGTGGAGAATCTCCCAATCGCAATCGTTCTCCGTTGGGTGATCAATCTCGGAGGTCCGCGACGCGACGAGCTGATCGAACACGCGCCGGCGCGTGGCGCTTCGCCTGCTTCGCTGGGCCACGCGTTGGGCGACCCCGAAGAGCCAGCTCGCCACTGATTCACAACGACGTATCGACCTGGCACGGTTGGCGAGTACGAGGAAGACGGCCTGAAAGGCGTCCTCTGCATCATGCGCGTCATGAAGGGCGCCCCGGCAAACGCGGAGCACCATCGGGCCGTGTCGGTTCAATAACTCTTCGAAGGCGGCCTGCGCAGCGTCATCGCGCCGCGTGGCGAATTGGTCGACGAGCTGCGCGTCGGGCATCGTTCCGACCGCTCCCAAGTTGAACAGTCGGTGTATCTGCCGGTGCACACTCCCCGCTGGGCTGGCCGCCATTTCTGCCGATCTCCCCGATTGTTGGTCTCCTTAGAGTAGTACCCGCTCGGCAGAGATCCCTCACGAAGATTCTTCGAGATTGCGGAGCTGGCCCCGGCCTTTACCGATCGGCGTCGATTCAGTCCTTACTCGCGTCGGCCGCCAGCTTGCGCAACATCGGCGACGGCACTTTCAAAGCCGTGTCGACCCAGTAATGCCGCAAAGTCGCGACCAGTTCGCGGTAACTGGGATACTCCGCCGGCTTGGCTATATACGTGTTGGCACCCGCCAAGTAGGTCTGCAGCACATCCTCTTCGCGATGGGAAGTCGTCAGGATCACCACCGGAATCATCCGCAGCATAGGGTCATTCTTGATCTGCGTGAGCACCTCGCAGCCGTCGATACCCGGTAAATTGAGGTCGAGCAGGATCAAGTCGGGTTCGCGATCAGGCGAGACGTTCTCATCCCGAAGTCCAAATAGATAATCAAGCGCCGAACGGCCATCGGCGATGACGGTCAGCCGATGCGCCACCTGTGATTCACGAAGAGCGCGCTCGATGATCTTGGCGTCAGCTCGACTATCTTCGACCAACAGGATGTGAAACTCAGCGTCGGTTGGGTTCATCCGCAGAGACCTGAGAGGCGCCAGCTTCGCTCGAAGGAGCCGACGCAGCAACGGAAACCGCTTGAGTCGTCACCGGCGACGACCCTCGACTTCGCAATTGGACATAGAACGTTGAACCCTGTCCCAGGGCACTTTCAACCCACATCCGGCCGCCGTGTGCTTGAACGATCTTATTGCAGATGGCCAGTCCGACGCCCGTACCCTCATACTCATCGCGGGTATGAAGCCGCCTGAAGAGCTGAAAAATCGTCGCATGAAATTGCGGATCGATCCCGATTCCGTTATCTGAGACGGCAATCGTGACATCAGGCTCAGGTTTCGGACCGCTTTCAGCGTCCGGCGTTTCAGGAACGTCCCCAACGTACCCTTTGATTTCAACCCAGGGATCCGAGCTCTGGTTGTATTTTATGCCATTGGTGATGAGATTCGCCAGTAGCTGCCTGATCCGATCTCGGTCACCCCAGACCCGTGGCAGCGGACTGACGACCCGTAACGTGGCCTTTTTGCTGCGAAAAAGCTCTCCCAGGTCGGTCTTGATTTCGGCGATGAGTTCGTCCAAATCAAACAAGGTGAACGTGCCAATCACCTTGCCGACGCGAGACAGCTTGAGCATCCCATGAATCATGGCCCGCATCCGCCGCGACGCGTCGACAATATAACGCACATATTCCTGTCCCTCGCCTTCGAGAAGGTCGCCATAGTCTTTTAAGAGGAAATCGGAAAAGGCGGTCAAAGTGCGCAACGGCTCTTGAAGATCGTGCGAGACGACGTACACGAACTCATCGAGCTCACGGTTGCGCAGAAAGAGTTCGTCGTTGGCTCTGGCAAGGCTCTGATTCTTTTCGCCCAATTCGGCTTCCAGGCGGCGCTTCGCGGTCACATCCTGTGCCACAAAACGAGCGTGGTCGATCGAATTCTTGGCACCGGGGACGACCGAGCCGACGATCCAAACATCGATCTGTTCACCAGTTGATTTAACCCAGCGTGTTTCTTTCTCCACCACGCCTTTCTCGAGGAATTCGCGAAAACGCGCTGCGAAACCATCGGACGATGGACGATCAAGTACGCGCTCGTACGAATGATCGACGATCTCGTTGCGTGCTTTGTTTAGCGTTAACAGCATCGTCTGGTTGCACTCGGTGACGACTCCGTTCAGGTCGAGACTAAAGTACATGGCAGGCGCGTTTTCGTAGAGGTCGCTGTATCGATTCTTCAGCTCTTCGAGCTCGCGGTTGATCTGTCGCAATTGCTCGTTGACCTGGGTGAGCTCGAGCGTTGCGCAGCCGGAGTTCCCGCTCGGCGCGAACCTTGTCGGTGACGTCGGTGAGATGGCAACGGAGATGCGTGACCTTCTGGTTAGCGCCGTAGCGGGCGCCAACGTTGACTTCGATCGCGCGAGTCTTGCCGTAGGCCGTTCGCATGCGCACGACGAGCCCCAAGGCCTCGCCCCTTAGCAAGGCCAGGCCAAACGTCTCCTCGGCCCGGCCCCGGTCGTCGGGATGAACCGTATCGAGAAACGATTTGTGTCTCAGCTCCGCGAGTGTCCATCCCAGCAAGTTTGTTCGGCGGTGCTCGACTCGATCCAGCGAAACCCAACCGGGTCGAGCCGATTGACCATGTCGGCCGTCGAGTAATCGCCGGAAATGGTTGGCATCGGCGTTTGAATGGTGAGTTCCGACGACGACGGTGGCGCGTCGAACAGCCCACTTCGTGTCAGGGATGCGGTTCGACGGCGCCGGTGGCGGCTGCCGCCTGAGATTGAGACGCAGCCAGGCGCGATTGGCCGTGACTTGCTCGACGGATTGCGAAGCTTTTTTGCGAGACCTGCAATTTCGCCTGTTAGCTCGCCAGCTCGGGCTCCGACGCCAGCGGAACGATCGACATCGCGGTTCTGGCGTGAGATCGCGGACAGACCGCGTCATGTTCTCGATCGGAGTTCGCCAGCGGTCTCGATCGGCTCGAGCCAGTGACCGCGAAGTGATCGCCGACGCCGCCAATGCGGCAATGGCGACAATGATACCCTCGGTCTGCCGCAGCCTGGCTACCGCGAGGACCACGACCATGAGCCACGCAGGCTGATCAGCAGAGCGGCCGTCCAACGAGCAGGCCGAGCCCGCGTGGCCAGGACGAGCGATCGGCTCCGGCATGATCGCGATCTCTCCAGAGTAGTCGGCGTTGAGCTCAGTCGGCCTTGCTCAGATTCAGCGACATTTTCGTAAGACACCCTTGTCTCCCGCACCGGACGATTCGCTCATTACGGCGCCGAACCACGAAGAACTGCGTCGGATTCGGCAAGCCGATCCGTCTGCTGGGAGCCAGATCGTGAATGTGGCTCCCCCTTCGCGAATTGTTGACGACCGTGAGCCGGCCCGATTGTTCCTTGAGCAGCTCGGCGGCCAGGTACAACCCGTAGCCCGTCCCGTCGTCCCGGGTTGTGAAGAACGGCTCGAAGATGCGATCGATGAACGCCTCGGGGATGCCCGGGCCCATTATCCACGATGTCCACGACGAACCCATCGCCGTCCCTCGTCTTCGTGCCGTACCGGCGCGCACAACGATCCGGCCGGCTCGGTCGAGCCGTGCCAGGGCCTGCTGGGCATTGCCGAGCAGGTTGAACAAGACCTGCATCAGCCGGCCGGGGTCGATCCGAACTGCGCCGGAACCTTGTCGTCGCAGGCGATTTCAATCTCGAATCTTGCCGATTGCCGGGCGGCAGCCCCTTTAGCGAACAACTGAACCGACTCGCGAACGAGCGGCGGCAGCTCGATGTCTTGCGGGTGCGACGAGCTATTGCGCACCGTCGCCACCAGATGATCGAGCCGGAGCTGAAGCAACTGAGAATTGCGGAGGATCGCATCGATCCATTGATGGTTTTCGCTGTCGGGGGACTCAGTACAGAGCAAGAGCTCGGCGCTGCCGCGAATCACCGCGAGCGGCCCACGGATCTCGTGCACGATCCCGGCCAAAAGCCGGCCGACCTGGACGAGCTGCTGATTGAGCATCGCCATGCTCGACATCTGGCGAAACTGAATCAGCCGGCGCACGCGGCCGAGCACGATGGCGCCGGCCGAGTCTTTGGCGACGTAGTCGTCGGCCCCGGCCTCGAGGCCGGCCAGGACGTCGGTGTCGTCGTCGCGCACGGTCAACATCAAGACCGGCACGCCGGCGATCTCGCGGTCGGCGCGAATGGCGCGGCAGACGGCCAGGCCGTTCATATCGGGCAGGTTCACGTCGAGAATGATGATGTGCGGCCGGACCTCCCTGGCTTTCTGGACGGCTTCCGCTCCCTTGGCTACCTCGTAAACCGTGTAGCCGGCCCGGCCGAGGATCGTTCGAAGCAAGGCGCGATCCGCCGCGCTATCATCGACGATCAAGACGGCACCCATCAGCTTCGTCTCCGCGGCCCACGTTGATCCCACCACGAAGACCCGTCCCGACCGCGACAGCGCCCGGCCCACGTTCATGGATTCGTGCTCGATGAGTCTCACGCGACAGGGATGGTCCCGTGACGCTCGAAAACACTCGTCACCGTTCGACTCAACGGTATAATACGGTGGAGGTCCAGTATCGGGACAGTTCTCGATGCCGGCTCGCCACGCGAATGTCGTCACCGAATGCGTGCCCGGGCGATGCTCGGCCGGTCGATCGGCGCTGATCTCTTGCCCATCGTACCGAAGTAATGACCCAGACAACCCTTGCGACCGCGAACTCGAGTCTCTCTCCGCTGCGATTTGAAGCCTTACCGTGAGCTTGCCGGACGTCGAGCTGGAGCGAGCGGATCGCCTCGGTCAAGCAGCAAATGGGCGACTCGCTCCTGATTCTGGGACACCACTATCAGCAGGACGAGGTCATCCGCTTCGCCGATCTCCGGGCGACAGCTTCAAGCTGAGCCAGCTCGCCGCCGGCAGCCAGACCTGCCGGGCGATCGTCTTTTGCGGCGTTCATTTCATGGCCGAAACGGCCGATGTTCTCTCCCGCGACGAGGTCGAGGTTTACCTCCCCGACCTGGCCGCCGGGTGCAGCATGGCCGACATGGCCGACCTCGAATCGGTCGAGGCGGCCTGGCAAGACCTCGGCCGATGATCGTCGACACCAACGACATCACCCCCGTAACCTATATTAATTCGTCCGCCGACCTCAAGGCCTTCTGCGGACGGCACGGCGGCATCGTTTGCACCAGCTCCAACGCCCGAGCCGTGCTCGACTGGTCGTTCGCCAAGCGCAGGCGCGTCCTGTTTTTTCCCGACCAGCACCTGGGCCGCAACACGGCCCGCGCCATGGGCATTCCCCTCGACCAGATGGCCGTCTGGGACCCGCGCGAACCGCTGGGCGGAAACACCGAAGCCGCGATCGCCGCCAGCCGGGTCTTGCTCTGGAGAGGCCACTGCTCGGTCCATCAGATGTTCAAGCCCGATCACGTCAAGCAATTCCGCGAACCGGTTTCCCGACAGCAAGATCCTGGTCCATCCCGAATGCATGATGCAAGTCGTCGACGCCGCCGATCTGGTGGGCTCGACCGAGTTCATCATCAAGACCATCTCGTCAGCACCCGCCGGCTCGACCTGGGGCGTCGGCACCGAGCTGCACCTGGTCAATCGCCTGGCCCACGAGAACCCCGACAAGACGATCCACTTCCTGTCGCCGATGGTCTGCATGTGCGCGACCATGTATCGGATCGACCCGCCCCACCTGGCCTGGTGCCTCGAAAACCTGGTCCGCGGAACGCCGGTCAACCGCATCAAGGTCCCCGACGAGACGGCTCACTGGGCACGAATCGCACTCGAGCGCATGCTCCAGGTAACCTGAGCGAGCAATATTCTCGCCGATCTGTCATTCTTGGCTTCATGGTTGCGAGGAAGCTGGCCCGGTCGTTAAGTATGAAGGCGTTCGTCGAACGATGGGTTCGCGTGAACGTCGGGACGACGACATCACACCGAGTCTACAAAAATGCCTGTGCTGACCAGTCCGGTACCCACGACGTCGCAGTCGGAAATTGACCTGATCGTTCATGGCAACCACTGGAACCCGTTCGCGGTCCTGGGCATTCATGAGCTGCCCGCCGACGCGGCGGGCACGAATGCCTGGGTCGTCCGCGCCTTCCTGCCGGAGGCCAAGTCGGCCTGGGTCGTCGATCTGACGCGACGGCGAGCCGGGTGAGCGGGTCGCCGATGGAGCGAATTCACCCCGATGGTTTTTTCGTGGCGCCGGTTCGCCGGCCAGCAAGAGCCGGTTCCCCTATCGGCTGCGGGTGGAAAACCGCGAGGGACATTCGTGGGATTTTGTCGATCCCTATCTCGTTCGGGCCGGTCCTCACCGATTTCGACCTGCATCTTGCTCGGCGAAGGGACGCACTATCGCAATTATGAGCGGCTCGGTGCCCACATCCGAACCCATCGAGGGCTTTCGCGGCGTCCACTTCGCCGTCTGGGCCCCCAATGCGCAGCGAGTCAGCGTCATCGGCAATTTCAATCACTGGGACGGCCGCCGGCATCCCATGGGCAATCGCGGCACCACGGGGATCTGGGAGATTTTCATTCCCGACCTCTGCCAGGGCGAAGTCTACAAGTACGAGGTCAAGAGCCGCCACGACGGCTATCTCGTTCTCAAGTCCGACCCCTACGGCTTCGCCGCGGAGCTTCGGCCCAGGACGGCCTCGGTCGTCTGGGACGTCACCCAGTTTTCCTGGAATGACCACGAATGGCTCGCCGCCGCGCCAGAGCGGCAGGGCCTCGACAAGCCGATCGCGGTCTACGAGGTTCACCTGGGCTCATGGAAACGAGGCGGCGAGCACGGCAACGGATTTCTCAACTATCGCGAGCTGGCCGACCAGCTTGTCGCCCACCTCGACCACACGCACTTCACGCACATCGAGCTGATGCCGATCACCGAGCATCCGTTCGACGGGAGCTGGGGTTACCAGCCGGTCGGCTACTTCGCCCCGACCTCGCGGTTCGGCACGCCCGACGACTTCGCCTACTTCGTCGACACCATGCACCGGCATGGCTACGGGGTCATCCTCGACTGGGTCCCCGCCCACTTCCCCAACGATTCACACGGTCTGGGCTATTTCGACGGCACGCATCTCTACGAGCATTCCGACCCGCAGGCTCGGCGAGCATCGCGACTGGGGCACCAAGATTTTCAACTACGGCCGGCCCGAGGTCCGCAACTTCCTGTTCGGCAACGCGCTCTTCTGGCTCGATCGCTACCACCTGGACGGCCTGCGGGTCGACGCCGTCGCCTCGATGCTCTATCTCGACTATTCGCGGAAGGCCGGGGAGTGGGTCCCCAACATCTTCGGCGGCAACGAAAACCTCGAGGCCATCGACTTCATCAAGCGGCTCAACGAGCTCTGCCATCGCCGAACATCCCGGCGTCCTCACCTCCGCCGAGGAATCGACGAGCTGGTCGGGCGTGTCGCGACCGACTTACCTGGGAGGCCTGGGCTTCAGCCTCAAGTGGAACATGGGCTGGATGAACGACACGCTCCGCTACCTCTCCAAAGACCCCGTCTATCGCAAGTACGAACACGGCTGCGCTCACCTTCAGCATGATCTACGCGTTCAGTGAAAACTTCATCCTCCCCCTCTCGCACGACGAGGTCGTGCACGGCAAGGGGTCGCTGCTCGACAAGATGCCGGGCGACCTCTGGCAAAAATTCGCCAATCTCCGGCTGCTTTACGGCTACATGTACGGGCACCCCGGGAAGAAGCTGCTCTTCATGGGGAGCGAGATCGCGCAATGGCGTGAATGGAACCACGACGAAAGCCTCGACTGGCACCTGCTCCAGTGGCGTGACCACCAGGGAATCCTCCGCCTCGTGTGCGACCTGAACGCGCTCTACCAGGCGCAGCCCGCTTTGCACCAGGTCGACTTCGAGTGGCAAGGGTACGAATGGCTCGAGCTGCACGACTGGGAAAACAGCGTGATCGCGTTTCTGCGCCGGGCCAAGAATCCCGAAGACGCCATCGTCGTGGTCTGCAACTTCACGCCGGTCGTGCGCGAGAATTATCGGATCGGCGTTCCCACCGGCGGCTACTACCGGGAGATCCTCAACACGCGATTCCGAGATCTATGGCGGGTCGAACGTCGGCAACCAAGGGGGCGCTTGGGGTGTGCCCGAACCAGCACGCCGGCCGCCCGTTCCACCTCTCGATCCGCGTCCCACCGCTGGGCGTCTTGTTCCTGAAGGCGCCTGGGCCGCCCGGGATCGACGCCAAATCCTGACTGGATTGGCCACCGCTTGCGCTCGTTACGTCGTCGTCCTCGGGAAGACTCGGCGGACGCGTGACTGAGTTTTTGGGGGCGACTGCGGAAGGCCGCGGCGAATCCTGTGCAGGCACGCGGCTCGCCTGCGGGATCAGCTCGTCGATCGCGACGTTCCAGGTGACATGGCCGATCGCGACGACGGCGGTCTTCTTGCGCGGGTCGAGCTTGACCAGCCGGCCCGGGCGGTCGTATCCGAGCCGTGGCACGACCACGCGGTCGCCCGGCTGAAGTCGAGCGCGGGCCTGCCGCGATCGCGTCGGCTTTCTGCGACTCCTTTTGCAATTCAGCCAGGCGCTCCGCGAGGGCCTGCGCGCGTCCGCTCGGCTTCGGCCTGCGCCACGCATCGCCGCCTCGCGGGCCTGCCTCGGCCTCCTTGCGCAGCCGCAGGAGAACCTCCCAGTCGGGTGTTCCGCCGCTCCGGCTCTGGGCCAGGTACGCCTCCGCCCGTGCGACCACGTGCTCGGGCAGCCGCAACTGCCGCGCGATCTTGAGCGCATTCGATACACCGATGTCGCCGATCAGCAGCCGATACTTGGGCCGGAACGTCTCGTCGTCAAATTCGACGGCGGCGTTCTCGGCATCGGGGTTCGAGAGAGCGTAGGTCTTCAGGTCGCCGATGTGCGTCGTGACGATCGCGCGGCAGCCGATGCGGTCGAGCTCGTCGAGGATCGCGCGGCCAAGCGCCGCCCCGTCGGTCGGGTCGGTGCCGGCCCCGAGCTCGTCGAGCAAGACCAGCGAGCGCGCCGTCGCCCGGCCCAGAATCTCTCTGATTCGGCCGACGTGCGACGAGAAGGTCGAGAGCGACTGCTCCAGGCTCTGCTCGTCGCCGATGTCGGTGAGGACGTCGTCAAAGATCGGCAACTGCGAACCCTCGCCGGCCGGGACGTGCAAGCCGGACTGAGCCATGACCGCCAGCAAGCCGACCGTCTTGAGCGCGACCGTCTTGCCGCCGGTGTTGGGTCCGGTCACGACCAGGATGTGAAATCGAAGCCCCGAGATTCACGTCGATCGGGGTCACCGAACGCGATTGGGACATGCTGGCAATTGCCGATACGCCGGCGTCGAGCGGGTCGGCACAATGGGCAATTCGCGGGAGCGGCTCGATCGCAGGGCCTGCGCGGTCTGGTTCGTCGGTCGCGGCGGAGGATCGCTCCGGTGACGGCGCCACGGATCGTTCGCCCGAAACAACGCTTCGAGCAACGGGTGGCGGGCGGCGCGGAGGACCAGCCTTCCCTCGTGGTTGAACTGCGGAGCCGACATCCGATAATCGATGCTGAGACGTGCCTGGGCGTGAACCAGGTCGAGCTCCGCCATGGTGTCGAGAGTCCGCAGCAAGGCCTCCGCCACCATGCCGACCTGCGCCGAGAGCCAGCGCAAGATCCGGCGCACTTCCTTTGCCTCGCGTGCCCGCAGGAACGAAAGCTGGGCCGATTGCTCGCTGATCGCCGTTGGCTCGACGTAAACGGTTTCGTTGCTGGCACTGGTGCGGAGAACCGAGCCCTGCACTTCGCCGCGGTGGTCCTTGGCGACGGGCAAAACGTAGTGATGCCCGACCATTGTGAAATTGGGAAAGCGAAGAATCCGTCGGATCTCGGGCGACCGGAGCATCTGCCTCAGTGTCTCCTGGATTCGTTCCTGGAGCGCGGCCGATCTCGCGCCGCAACGCAGAGAGTCGGCGGCTGGCCGTGTCGAGCACCTTGCCCCGACTGTCGAGGCATCCCTCGATGGCGACGGCACAGCCCCGAGAACTCGCCCACGCTCCTGGCGAAGACCGCCGAGGCGGGGAACTGGTCGCCGACCCGCGCCAGCCAGACGTCCAGGTTGCCGATGGCTCGCAGCGTCTCGACCGTCTCGGCGAGCTCTTTCGGCCTCGAGCACGCTTCTCCTTCGCGCTCGTCGCGCGAGATGGCGAATATCGTGCAGCCCGCCGAACGGAGGCCTCAAGCCCGAGCCGAGTGCTTCGACCATCTCGGTCGTCAGAGCCTGCCGGTCATGGATCTCGCCGGGATCGACGCTCGGCTCGATCGTGTGCGGCGGCGTGCTTTCCCAGTGAGCAGGCCGCGCGAGCGGCGACCAGTGCTGCGGACCTTGTCGAAGTCGAGAAGCTCGAGCGTGTGCGTGTCCATGTCCCCTCACGACCGCGCTCTCCGTGCCCTGGCCGCCGTCGGGCGGACAAGTCTTTCGCGTGACCGCGCACTGACCGACACTCCGGCCGAGTCGCCGGTTCACGCGAGAGAGCCCATTATCGCAAGGTTGCCCGGATCGAACCATGGCGAGTTGAGACGGAATGGTGATCGACCCTCACGGGCGTTGGCTGAGCGCGGAGAGAGACCGATGAACAAAGTGAGAGCCACAGCCAGCGGCTTTAGCGCGGCGCCAGAGGAACCGTGGCGGTGGCTGTGTTCGTGGACTTTGCGGCCAGATCCTTGAGAGTCGGCTCGAGCGCACGCCGCCAGGCGGCTGGGTCGACCCCGAAATCCTTGCCGGTGATCGCCCGCAACGCCCGCAGGCATTCGAACCGGATCGCGGGATCGTCGTGGTCCATGCCATCGAAGAGAATCCTGTAGATCCGCACGTCTTGGCCTTGAGCATTCCGAGCCTTCGATCGCCGCGATCCGACAATCCTCGAGCTTGTCGACGGTCATGATTCTGGCGAGGATCGTGGCGTCTTCCGGCAGTCCGACCTTGCCGAGAGCCCGGCAGGCCTCGACCCGGATCACGGCGTTCTCGACATCATTGGCTGCCTTGATGATCTCCTGCCGTGCACGGCGATCACCCAGATTGCCCGAGGCTGCGGACGATGACCGCGCGAACAGCGACGGGCTCCTTGGCTTCTTGCAGCTTGGCGATCATGACTCTGAATCGCCTCATCCTTCTGAGCCTGGTTTTCATACGCTGCGGGAACTCCCAGCTTGGCATAAGCGATGTAGCGAATGTTGGGATCGGGGTTTTCGCGAGCCTGACGGAGGAAGCTCTTGGAAGTCGTTCCGATGTAGGTCGAACACCCGATTGCGGCAACGGCCACGATGGCCGAATTGAGCAAGAGGAATCCGATCCCACGCATTTTCGAGAGTGACGCGTCATCCATGACCGTCTGCCCTGTCTTTCGCGCGAGTTAACGATCGGCTGCTCGATGTCGTCCTCGAACAGCTTGTAATGCGAAGCCGCGAGCGCCGCATCCATTGAATGTCGAGAATGGAGCCGCGTTTGATCTCGGCTTCGAGGAGTACGCGCTCCATGGCTTGGCGGCATGTTAACGAGAACCTGGGCATTCGCCAAGGGCAGCTCGCCGTGGCGAGCCAAAGCAAACGGAAGAGCCATCCCGGCAACATAGAAAACACCCTCGATCCCAAGGGTATGACCAAGCTCGGTCACGATGGGGCGACACACTCCGTCGAAATCGCCCCGGATTATATTCGTATCTTTTGGAGCCGGAGACTCGCAAGTTGGCCTTGGCCTCATTGCCAAATAGGGCCGGCTCCGCTCGTCTCCATGAACCACCGCTTGAACATCCTGTTGCACGTCAGTTGGCGGGAGCGCCGATGCCATGCCGCATGGCGATCGGAGCTGGCCGCCGCCGCCAAGAAGCGGCGGCGGCCATCGGCCTCACTTCTTCTTGGGGGCGGCCTTCTTGGGGGCGGCCTTCTTCGGAGCGGGGCGGCTTGCAGCGGCGGCCTTCTTCGGAGCTTGCTTTTGACGCCATCGTATCACCTCGTTGTTCAAAGACATACTTGCTTGAGTCCGACCGGCATGAATCGACCGGTCCCTGCGCCAATTCATACCAAATCTTTCAACATTTGGAAGAGGAACTTCGCAAGAAATGGTCTTTTTTTTTACGGATCACATGGAATTCCGCTTGGATGCTACTGTCAAATAATATTACAACGACTTTTATATATGTATTAAATGATAATACATAAGCACTTGTGGTTTTTATATTATCGCGATTTTCTCCTTTTTTTTAGAGGTTTCCGCGACAGACCGATACCCAGGTGTGATGATCATCGCAGCATGTCAAACACGGAGAAGTGTATGTTCCATCAAGCGACAGGAAATTTTTTTTCCGAGCAAAATCTTGAGCGAAAAAATCTTGGTAAGACACCTTGGAATTTTTGATTTTCATTCTCGCTCTCAGTCGATCGATCGAAGCAATCGCGCGCTGACTCACCGGCAGCGCCGCGCCCTTCGACTCGGCTTGAAACGCCGTCTGTCGTTGCGGCAAAATGTCTGAACAAAGGTATCAGAGCATCGTTATAGATCGGTTTCGGAAAGGATGGTCGCCGCGGTGCTCACGAAAGTTCGCGGTATCTTGCAGACGGTCGCCGACGAGTCACTGACGCTCTTGGTCGATCCGTTCGAGATCGAGGTCTTGATCCCCGAGCACACGCGGCGGCAGGTCCAGTCGAAGCTGGGCGAGCCGATCTCGCTCCACACCATCCTCTATATAGAGGGCGGATCGATGGCGAGCCGCCTGCTCGCCGCGGCTCGTGGGTTTCACGTCCGCCATCGACCGCGAGTTTTTCGACATCTTCTGCTCGGTCGACGGCGTTGGTGCGCGCAAGGCGCTGCGGGCCATGGTCCGGCCGGTTCGCGAACTGGCGCGTATCGATTCAGGACCAAGACGTCAAGCTTCTCGCCACGTTTCCGGGCATCGGCGAGGCGACCGCCGAGCGGATCGTCGCCAAGCTGCGCCGCAAGGTCGGCAAGTTCGCCTTGATCGTCAGCCCCGAATCCACAGCGGCCACGGCCGGCGAAGCCAACGGCACACCGGACAACGCCGAGCCCGACGTGATTCGCGATACTTACGCGGCGCTCCTCTCGGTCGGTCATTCCGAGAGCGACGCCCGCCAGGCGATCGACCGCGTCATTGACCGGAAAAAAGAAATTCAAGTCCGTGGCCGATATGATTGAAGCCATCTATTTGCTAAATCGGTAAAAGAGATGAAGAGAGTTAACGAAGAAAACAGAGAAAGATAGATAGAAGAGAGAAGAAGTCGAACCACTTATTCCGATCTGACTTCAAGATTCCCGAGCTTCTCTACTCAAGTGTCTGCCGTGCTGGCCGCGTGGATCGCTTCGCACTGAATCGGAGCGGCCAATCGGCAGGATCGGCAAGGTCGCGACGAAAAGAGCGCCATCCTTGCGCAGTTTCATCGTCAGGACAAACAAGGACGGATCGATGCGAGAGCCGACGATCAAAGGGAATTCCACTGACGCGAGCCGGGAGAAAGCCGGCGCGGCGGCTCTCCGACAACGGACGTCGGAAAATACCGGCGGCCGATTCAGTCGACGAGAAGCTTCAGGCCCCAGCGCCTCTGCAGAGATCATCGGCCAGCGCGCGGTCGCCGAGCGTCTCGCGATCAGCCTGGCCGCCGCCAAGAAACGGGGCGAGCCGTTGCCCCACATCCTCTTCGACGGTCCCCCCGGCCTGGGCAAGACGACCTTCGCCACGGTCTTGCACAACGAGCTGGGCGTCGAGCTCAACATCACCAGCGGCGCGGCCCTCGACAAGAAGATGGACGTCATGCCCTTCTTGACCAACGCCGTCGGAAGGCTCGATCCTCTTCATCGACGAGATCCATCGACTGCCCCGCGCGGTCGAGGAATTCATCTATCCGGTCATGGAAGACTTCCGGGTCGATGTCGTGCTCGGCGAGGGAATGTCGGCGCGCACCATCAATCTTTCCCTCAAGAAATTCACGATCATCGGAGCGACGACGCGCAGCGGCATGCTCTCGGGCCCGCTGCGCGAGCGGTTCGGCATGCACGAGCACCTCGAGTTCTACGACGCCGACGACCTCGCCAAGATCATCACGATCAACGCCGCCAAGCTGCGACTCGACGCTCGTCGCCGAGGCCGCGTGGGAGCTGGCCGCGCGCAGCCGCGGAACGCCTCGGATCGCCAACGCGCGCCTGCGCTGGGTCCGCGACTACGCCCTGGCCCGCGCCGACGGGCATATCAGTCTCTCGGTCGCCCGCGACGCCCTCGACATGCAAGAGATCGATTCCGAGGGACTCGATAAGCAAGACCGCCGCTATCTCGAAACCCTGATCCGCGTCTTCGCGGGCGGGCCCACCGGCGTCGAGTGCACTGGCCGCCACCATGAATGTGTCGGTCGATACCCTCGAAGACGAAGTCGAGCCCTACCTCCTGCGCCGAGAATTCGTCGTGCGTTCTCCCCGAGGCCGCCAGGCCACGCCAGCGGCCTATCTCCATCTGGGGCTTCCCGAGCCTCCTCCCGAGCCCGACCTCTCTCTTTTTGAATCGCAGCGAAGACTCTTCGAAACATGACGCCGCCGAACCGTCAATGATTCGGGCAGCTGGATCTTGATCGTCCGCACGTTCATCTCGATCTCCGTCAAGCGGCCGAGTCGCACGCAGCAAGCCGATCGCGAACCGCCCGCCACTCGGGCTCGTCTGGCGGCATGAGCACGACGATCGATCGCAAACCGAGCAAGTCACATTGGTGCAAGATCGTCGTAGAGCAGTCGCGACGCCTTCGCCGGCGTTTCCAAGACGAGCGTGCCGGGCGAACCGCGGACGATGATGAAGATCGTGGCATGCTCACCGATCACGACTAACGCCATGTTCTCGACAATTACCCATTCCTCCCCAGTTCCGCCAGTCGAATCGACACGGAACGACGGGGTCGAGGGCGCATAGTGGACCGGCATCTGTCCGGGGCTCGACAGGTCGATCAGTCGGGTTGGTGGAGACGTGCTCGACCACGCTGCTCCCCAGGGCGCTTCGCCAGTTCGCTTGATCGAGATCGGTCCTGGCCGGAGCAGTCGCGGGGCCGGCATGGTGAGGTCGAGCACCGTCGATTCGAGGCCAAGAGCGGTCGGCCCGCTGTCGATGATCAGGTCGATGCGACCGTCGAGATCGGCCAGCACATGCTCAGCGCGGGTGGGCGAGATCCGGTTCGCCCGGTTCGCGCTCGGTGCGGCGATCGGCTGGCCCGGTCCGTTCGATGAGGCCGCGTGCGACCTTGCCCGCGGGAGCGCGCACGCCGACGGTGTCGTGGCCGGCCGTCACCTGACGTCGGGGATGATTCGCGGACCGGTTGAGGACGAGCGTGAGCGGCCCGGGCCAGAATCGTGCGGCCAGCGTCTGTGCCGCTCGCAGGCCATGCGGCGACGCATTCGCGGGCCTGCGCGACGCCCGCCACATGGACGATCACGGGGTTGATCGCCGGCCTTTCCTTGGCCGCGAAGATCCGAGAGACCGCCATCGGGATCGGTCGCGATCGCTCCCAGCCCGTAGACGGTCTCGGTCGCGAACGCGACCAGCCCGCCCTTGCTTCAAAATCTCCGCCGCCATGATCGAGCGCGGTCGGATCGGGCTGGTCGGGGTCGACGACGATGACACGAGTGGCGTGGTTGCTTGACACGTTCAGTCGGCTCGGTCCCAATGACATTGCCGGAGGCCTCGCTCAGTGAGCCGCTCCACGCGTGGGCGAGTCCGGCTTTGGTTCGAGCAGCTTGGTTTCATACTCGGCCCGCAGCGTTTCATAGTGGTCGGTTCGCCGCTGGTAAAGTCGCCGCAACGGCCGCGGGGCGTGGCGGGCGAGTGCGTAGGCGGTCAAGAGCGGCAGGCGATTGTCGAATCGGTGTAGCAAGTCACCGAATCGGGAAGCGTCTCGGGATCGACCTTGCCCCAGGTCATCGCCTCGCTGGCGGTCGCGCCCGAGAGCCCGCCGGTGTCGGGACGAGCGTCGGTGATCTGAAGGAAATAATCGTGCCCGCTCTCGGAAAGGCCGAGGACCTCCTGGATCTGAGGCTCGGTCTGAAGGATGAAGTTCTTGGGGCTGCCTCCGCCCAGGATCAGGACGCCCGATTTGCCCCCCTCGCGCTTGGCGGCATAGACGATGGCGGCAGTCTCGTTGACGTCGCGGAGCGTATCGATCTGGAGCTTGCCGCCTTGCAAGCTGAGTGCAGCCAGATTCATGCCGATCGAGCTGTCGCCGGGGCTCGAGGTATAAATCGGCACGTCGGCTTCAAAAGCCGCGGCCAGCAGGCTGGGCGACGGATCGGCCCAGCTTCTCGGCACGGCCATGAAGATAGCGCCCGACCTGATGGTGAAACTCGGCCGTCCCCATCGGCCGGGCAAACGACTCATCGCGGATCAGCTCGCGATAAAACGCGTCGGTATCGAGCAGCGTCTTGTAATCGAAGACGATGTCGTAAATCCGGATGACGTCATGGCGGCGGAGGGCGAGGTCGTCGAGGTTGGGCCGGCTCTGGTGCAAGGGCAGGTCGAGGGCGTAGTGCGTATCGTGATAAAGATTGGCGCCGGTCGAGACGATCCAGTCGACGAATCCGGCCTTGATCAGCGGGATCAGGCAGCTCATCCCCAGGCCGGCCGGCGTGAGAGCGCCCGAGAGCGTCAGGCCGATCGTGCAGTCGGGCTCGAGAAACTTGTGCGTGAAGACCTTGCAGACCTCGCGCAGCCGGCCGGCGTTGTAGCTCGAGAAGGTCGCGTCGATCAGGTCGGCGACCTTCTCGTCGCCGGAGACCGCCGGCGGCGCGATGCGATGCTGGCTGATGCTCTCGAGATAGTCCATGATCGATGACTCTAGGAGATTCGTCGGTCTTGGCCAAGGGTGGAATTATCATGCCAGCGACGTCCCGGCTTCAAGACCACTCGCTTTGGGATCGTTCATACTTCGACGAACGATCTGTCGTCGCCGAGCTCATGAATCCTCCGATGGATCGAATCCGTAGGGCCGCAGGCTTGAGCACGAGCATCGATCCCGCGACAAAAAGCAGACGCATATGCGGGCGCAACCTGGCGACCACCCTTACTATTATAGGAGCGACCAGAAGAAGTTGCGAATTTCGACGTGTAAATCACCGAATGATTCGCAGCCTCCGAACAACCTGTCTTAGCTCTTGCACTCCCGCGTCGGAAGCCCGAGTGTCCAACAGTTCGAGGCTCGAAAGCTTGATCAGTCCCTCCAGATGCGCCAGCCCGGCATCGGAGACTTGCGTGCCGTTAAGATTGAGATGCTAATGTATTGCGGAGCCGATAGCCCATGTCGGTTGGGCATGTGAATTATGGCTCATGGTTTATCAGGGTTATCTCCTGGGACGCCATACTGCCATTTTGTCTGTTTTTGGCGCCGACGTTGATCGATTTTTGCTTCCCGAACCGGCGCGGAGTCATGGAGATCACCGCTGTGACACTGCCTGTCGCGGCGTTCTTACTCCGTGCTCGTGCGGGATGGCGTCACATCACGACGAACAAATGTTCGGATCTCGTGCAACGCTTCCAGTTCTTTGTCTTCTGCATTGGCATCCTACCATTGGTCCTGTTCGATTGCTTCATGATCCTTTCGCGCTTGATGCCACACGGGGATCCCAACGCTACGCATGACGAGCTGCTTGTATTGGGTAGTGCGTTCGCTGCCTATCTCGTGTTGATGGCTATCGCCATGTATCCGGGGCGAACGATTCCGATTCCTGACGACTGGGATGAACTCATAGCGCGTGACAAGCTTCATCCGCGACGAATTGAGCAAGAGGACAGATTTGCATAATGGCCAGTCGCAGTCGGCAAAGAATTTACGATCGAACACCTGACCGCCGATCTCGACACCACCTGCGCCACATCTCTCGGTAGGCCGATTCCATATTGCGTGCGAAGCGGTCGCCGTCCATGAGCGGCGACTGCAGCATCCGCTGCCTCAACGTGCGGCGCAAGTCCTCGAGCCTGGGCAGATCGCTCGCGAGCTGGACCGCTATCGCGACATACTGCTCGGGTGTTTCGGCGGCCAACTCTTTCAAATCGAGATTACATAACTGGCTCCAACCGGCCCGTCCGACCGGCGTTTTGCCTACCAGCGTAATGACCGGAACACCCATCCAGAATGCGTCCAGGCTGGTCGTGTGACCGTTGTACGGCAAAGGATCCAGACCGACGTCTATCTGGTGGTAGAGCTTCAAGTACTCGGGCCGTGATTGCCTGGGAGCGAATTCAATGCGCGACGCCGCGATCCCTTGATCGACGAGCCTCGCCACTACCCTATCCCGCGCTGGGCCGCGCGGAGCCAGGAGCATGATACGCGACCTCGGCACGGCCCTGAGGACCCGGGCCCAGAGCGCCAGACATTGATCGTTGACCTTGCAAGAATTGTTCAAGCTGCCGAATGTGATTGCGCCGGACTCCAGGGCGGGAAGCGCATTGACCGGCGGCTCGTCGGTCTGCGGGCCGTAGCACCAGAAGGTGTCCGGCAGGCGCAGGGATTCTTCGGCAGAGAACGCGTCGAAAAGCCCCGGCGGATCAAGGTAAGGATCGGTCAGGCGGTAATCGATCGCCGTTAGCCCGGTCGTTCCGGGATATCCCAGCCACGACACCTGCACGGGCGCCGGCTTGCGGGCGAAGAGCAAAAGCCGGTTGTCGGCCGTGTGCACCTTCAAATCGATGAGGATGTCGATCTGGTCGTGACGCACCAGCTCGGCAGCCTGCGCGTCGGAGAGCCCAGCGATGCTGCGCCATAGGTCGGCATAGTGCCGCACCGGCTCGGTCAGCGTTTCGGGGCGTGTCGACTGGACGTAACAGCAAACCTCGAATCGGTCGTGGTCATGGTTCGATAAGAGAGGGATCGTGAATAATGACTCGACATGACCGCGAAGTTCCGGCGAGACGTAACCGATCCGCAATCGCCGCTCGGGATCCGGCACGTTGGTATGCGGTCGGATATCTCTCCTGAGCGGTTCGGCGTGCTGAGAGTTCCAGTGCTTGCATTCCTCCCAAATCGCGTGCAGGTCGTAATCGGGGTGATAGTGGAGGACCCGAATGAGATTGCTGTGAATGTCGGCGGCGTCCGGCTTGAGCTGGAGCGCAGCGCGATACGCCGCGATGGCCTCATCGAGCTGTCCTCGCTCCGTCAGACCGTTGCCAAGATTGGCGTGGGCCTCGGCGTAGTCTGGCTTCAGTCGAACGGCCACTTGATTGCATGCGATCGACTCTTCTATCTTTTCCAGCTTCCACAACACCAGCCCCAAATTGAAGGCGATCTCGGCGGAGTTGGGCTTGAGTTGCAAGGCCCGCCGTAGATGGACCTCCGCCTCGTGCAATTGCCCCTGCTGCTGGAGAATGTTCCCGAGGTTATTGGATGCCTCGGCCAGATCCGGCCGGAGGCGGATGGCCTCCCTTAAGCTAGCGACCGCGGCATCGAGATCTCCCAGCTCGCCGCAAGGCGTTTCCCAGGTTGCCGTGCGCCTGGGCATGGTCCGGTTTGGCGCAGATCGCCTGCCTGAAACAGTCCACCGCCTCCGGCAGCTTTTTCTGCTTGACCAGCACAATGCCGAGGACGTTGAACGCATCGGCGAAATCAGGCTTTAAGCGCACGGCGGCGTCCAGGTAATCGCGCGAGAGATCGTCCCGGCCTGTCCGAGCCGCGATGAGCCCGAGAAGATAGAGCGCATCGAACCGGTTGCCATCGGTCTGAACGATCCGCTGGCAAATCTGCTCTGCCTCTTGCAATTCGCCGGCCTGGTACCTCTTCCAGGCCGGTTCGACCGATTGTGGGCTAGAAAACGAGGCCATTGAGTTTTCGATCCATCCTGGGAGCCGATCTTTTCGTCACCGACGCCCGCATCGGCCGGCGTTCGCTGAACCATCGTAGAATACCTCCGACCTGGACTTTTGCCGACAGGCTTTGCTCCCAGCAGAAAAAGCAACTCGATATGAATTTGGATCAATCGAGTTCTACGAGGGCGTGCGAAAGATGCTTCATCGCCGGGAGTTGTAGAATCGCTCTTGCGGCGACAGTGTATCCCAAACGCGGATCGTGAAGTCGCCGGATGCCGAAACCAGGCGCGTCCCATCCGGGGCGAAGGCAATGGCGTGAACGTAGGCGGTGTGGCCGCGCAATTCGGCCACTTCGTGACGTGTGGCCACATCCCATAAACGAATGCTATTGTCCTCGCAGCCGGTGGAGAGACGCGTGCCGTCCGGGCTAAAGGCGACTGCGTACACGACGCTCGCGTGCGGCAAGGTGTCGAGCAGCCGGAGCGTGTGTGCGGCCCAGAGCCGGACCGTGCGGTCTCGGGAGGCAGAGGCGAGTAAACGGCCGTCGTTGCTGAAGGCAATGGCGGTAACGGTATCGCCATGGCCGGTCAGAACGGCCTGCGCTCTGCCGGTGGTGGCATCCCACACTCGGATGGTCTTGTCAAAGCCCGCGGACACGAGGCGCCGGCCGTCGGGATCAAAGCGGACGGCGAGCACGCCGTCCGTATGGCCGGTCAGAGTGCCCAGCGACTCGCCGCGCCGGGCGTCGAGAAGGCACACGCTGGATTCACCGCCTAACCCCGGAACGATATTCCCAAGCGCCGCGGCCACGCGATCGCCGTTCGGACTGAAAGCTAGCGAGTCGACGCCGTGGCCGGGGAGCTGCACCGTGCGCTCCAATTTTCCTGCTCTCAGGTCCCAGAATTGCAACTTGCCATCGCGCGAGCCCGCGACCAACCGGCTCCCATCCGGGCTTAATGCCAGCGAAAGTATGTAGGCTCCCGGATCGAAAGCGTCAGAGCCTTGTTCCGCCCGCCGTTGGCTGGGGTCGCGGCGGCCCGGGCCTTTGAATAGTGCGGTCTCGATGCCGGTGGTCACATCCCAGAACCGGACACTGTTGTCCCAGGCGGCCGAGGCGATGTGGAAACCGTCCGGGCTGAAGGCGACGTCGTAGACGAAGCTTTCGTGGCCGCGCAGCGCACCGTCGCGTTCCACCAGCGCCATGTCCCACAACCGCACGGTGTGGTCCGAGGAGGCCGATGCCAGCCAATCGCCGTCCGGGCTATAAGCGCACTCCCAAACATCGCTGGCATGGCCGTGGAGCACGGAGATCGGTTCGCCGCCGGTCGGGTCCCACAAGCGCAATGTGCCGTCAAGCGAGGTGGAAACCACGCGCGTGCCATCCGGACTGAAAATTGCCCGAGTGACGTGACTGGTGTGCCCTCGCAGCTCGGCGACTGACTTTCCGCTTGCTGCGTCCCAGACCCGCACCGTCTGATCCTGGGAGGCTGAGGCGAGGCGCGTGCCATCCGGGCTGAAGGCCACAGAACTGACCCGGTTTCTGTGGCCAGTCATCACTGTTAGGAGTTCGCCGTTGACTATGTCCCAGATACGGACCGCATTGTCGGGGTAATCCCATCCCGTAGCGAGCCGCCGGCCATCGGGGCTCACGGCACAGCAAAAAACGTATCCGCCCACGACTTGCGGCACCACGATCTCCTTGCCAGTGGTTGCGTCCAGAATATTGATGACTTCATTCCGACAGCAGACGATGCGGGCGCCATCGGGAGTGAAGGTCAGGCCGTGGGTGGTCGCCGGCGCGGGCAACACCGCTACGACTGTTCCGGTTTCCGCATCCCAAAGTCGGCAATGGTCATCCTGCGGCAAGGCCGCAGAGACAAACCGTCTGCCATCCGGGCTGAAGGCCAGGGCCCGCACCGGACCGGCATGGCCTCGGGACACGCCGAGTGGCAGGCCGGAGTGAGCATCCCAAAGCCGCACGGTACCATCGTCGCTGCCGGAGGCAAGTCGGCGCCCGTCCGGGCTGAAACGCACTGCTTCGACGGGTCCGGTGTGTCCGCGGGCGACGGCAACTTCGCGCCCCGTCTTTGCTTCCCACAGACGCACCGTGTGGTCCTCAGAGAAGGAAACGAGCCGACGTCCATCCGGGCTGAAGGCAACGCCAAGGACCGGTCCCTGATGCCCGGTGAGCATCCTGGAGGAATTGTCCAGTCGGCTGTGGAAGTGGTGCCACTCCCACTGACGGAATTCTTCCGGCGCAGTGTCGAGGCTGCGCCGGGCGGCCAGGCTGTTGTGCGCCTGCAGGGCCGCCGCTGCCGCCACCATGTTCGCCCGGTACCACTGCTGGCGGGCGGCGTCGCGTTCGGCCAACGCATTGCGCCACTGCCAGAGGATCCCCGCGAGCCCCATCCCCGCGACCACCAGGACGGCCGCCGCAAGGCTGGCCTCCAGCGGCCGGCGCCTGGTCCACTTCCAGACCCGACCCCAGACGGCGACAGGCCGAGCCATGATCGGCCGATGAGAAAGGAAACGATTCAGGTCTTCCGCCAGGGCTTCGGCAGTGGCGTAACGCTTGCTCGGCCGCTTTTCCAGGCACTTTAAGCAGATGGTCTCGAGGTTGCGCGGAATCTGCCGCTGAAAACGGCTCGGCGCCACAGGATCCTGCGAGGTGACTTGCTCGAGCGTGGATAGAGCCGTTGCCCCCTTGAACGGGGGCCGGCCCGTGATCATTTCGTAGAGGATCGCCCCCAGGCCGTAGATGTCGACGGAGTGAGTGACATCTTCGGGCCTCCCCGACGCCTGTTCCGGGGCGATGTAACTGGGAGTACCCAACACGAGCCCGCTCTGAGTGCGCGCGTCGCCCAGTTCCACGCGTTTGGCTAAGCCGAAGTCGGTGATCTTGGGCACAGCGGCAATGAGCGATGGGCGATGGACGAGGGAAAGGATGTCTGTCTGGTCGTCGCCACGCGCCCCTGTCCACTCGCCACTCATGAGGATGTTGGCCGGCTTCAGGTCGCGGTGCAGGATACCGCGCTCGTGGGCATGATGGACGGCACGAGCCAGCGTTTCGATCAGCCGGGCCGCTGCCCGTGGCTCCTGTGGAGTACCCGCGATCTGCCGATCTAAACTGCCGCCGTTCACGTATTCGAGCGCAAGGTAATTCACGCCGTCCTGGCCGCCGACTTCATGGATTTGCACAATGTTAGGATGTTGCAGGCGGGCCACGGCTTCGGCCTCCGCGCCAAACCGGGCCAGCTCCTCGTGACTTGCGTTGATTCCGTGGCGAATCACCTTCAAGGCCACCAGACGTCGCAGGCTGGCCTGCTCTGCCAGGTAGACCACTCCCATGCCCCCATGTCCCAGCTCGCGCATCACGGAGTACTGGCCGATGCGAGTCGGCAAGGGGTAATGTCGTTTCCCCTCCCCTTCGGCCGGAACGGTTGCGGCAGCGTCCGCCTGGGATCGTCGCGCGTCACCGAAGGTAGCAGCCGTCAAGCTCTCCAGGACCTGCTGACAAGCCATGCAACACTCGAGATGAATCGATACCCGGGTGTCGCTGTCCGCCGGCAGACGGTCGGTCAGGAATTCTTCGAGTTCGGCACGGCTGGGGCAGACTCCCATCTCGTCTCTTCCCTCTCCAGGCGTTTGACTTCCTCGCGGAGCATTTGCTGCACCTTGCTCTTGGCTTTGAAGACGGTGCCGACTTGCATGTGCAGCACGGCGGCAGCGTCGGCACCGGACTTGCCCTCGAGGGCCGTCAAGCGAAAGGCCTCCCAGGTGTGCGGCTCGATCCGCTCTCGCACCCGCGCCTGTGCCATCTCGAGCCGCTCCAGATCGAAGGCCTGCTCGAGCCGCGCCGCCAGATCCTCGCGCGCCTCGACCGACCCGAGTACGGCGTGCACAGCCGCGTCGGCACTCGCCGCTACTGCGCGTTGCCTGCTGTCGAAGTAGTCCTTGCAGGCGTTATGGGCGGTCGTCCGCAAGAAGCCGCGAAACCGGCGGCTCGGGTCGTACACGAAGTTGCGCAGATGATGGGCCAACTTCAAGAGGACGATCTGGCTGACGTCATCGGCGTCGGCCGCCTGCAACCCCCATTGCCGGCACCAGGTCCAGATCAGCGGCCCATAACGCTCGACGAACTCATTCCAGGCCCCCTCGTCGATTGGCTCTTGCCGCACGCGGATTAATAGACTGATTCGCGTGCTCAGCTGCGCTTCGTCGCCTTCCATTTCTACTCCTCCACAGCGCAAAACCTGACGGCATTATCCCATCTCCCCTTCCAAATGAAAATTGCCGCGGATTTCTTCAAGGCGCCGTCAGGTTTGGAACGCCGCGACTGTAGAGGGATAGACCTTCGTTCGAAACGCATGCCAAGAGTCCCACGGGCGCGAACCCCAGGGATCAAGCGCGGCATTGTTTCAATTCGAGCATCGGTGCTACCGACTCGGCGACCGCCGGGACCAGGAACGCGATCGGTTCCCCACCTATCGCACTAGCGCATCTCATGCACCTGCGCTTCTGTCCGCCTACTCATGGCGGCAGCCAGCCCAAAAAAAACATTTCTCTTCTGTCGTGTTCATCATCGCAATAGCAATTCACAAATAGGCTCATATTAAGATCAATTATTTATGATCTAATGCCTCGCGAAGGGAGAGAGTACCTTCCTCGAGGCCGAGCCAATCCGGCGGATCAGTGAACCAACCGAGGAGCCGCGCGGTTCCTGGAGGTTCGGCCTCCGCGTAACGAATCTACGAGCGCCAAAGATCGCTTGATTCGAGCACCCCCAACTAGAGGAGATAGCGAGCCATGTTTCTGCCATTCCGACGACCGTCCGAACGCCAGCCTCGCCGGTTCGCGAGCCAGGCGTACCCTTCGCGACACTCCAAGCGCCGCGCGGCGCTGGGCGCCGGCCGCTCTTGGAAGACCTCGAGGGCCGCCAGATGCTCTCGACGTTCACCGTCATGAATGCCAACGACAGCGGGGCTGGTTCGCTGCGCCAGGCGATCGTCAGTTCCAACGACACGCCCGGGACCACCAACGCGATTTACTTCGATATCCCCGGCAACGGCGTCCAGACGATCGAGCCGCTCTCGCCCTTGCCCGCGCTCACCCAGCCGGTGACGATCGACGCCACCACCCAGCCGGGGTACGACGGCCAGCAGACGCTTATCCAGATCGACGGTTCGCTGGCCGGGCCGGGCGCCGTCGGCCTCGACGTGACTTCGTCGGCGTCCGGGAGCTCATTCCACGGGCTCTCGATCACCGACTTCTCGGGCGGCGGCATGCTGGTCGACGCGGCCAGCAATGTCGCGATCGTCAATGACGATATCGGGTTGGTTCAGAACAGCGTGGGGGACTTCGCGCACGGCAACGGCGTCTTCGGCGTCGAATTCGAGGACGGTGCCAACAACAACGGCTTGGGCAACGACGTCATCTCAGGCCAAGCGGGCAACGGCGTCGTGTTCGCTGGCTCGGGGACCTCGAACAATTCGGTTGTGGACTCCGAGATTGGCACCGATCCCTCCGGGACAACAGGTGTCGACTCTGCGGGTCATTCACTGGCCAACACCTGGAGCGGGGTGGCCATCGCAGATGGCGCGTCGAACAATACCGTCTCCGACGACGTCATCTCGAACAACAGCAGCTTCGGCGTGTACATATCCGACACTGGCACCGCCGGCAATGTGGTCGAAGGGAGTTTCATCGGCACGAATAATACAGGCTCGGCCGCGCTACCCAACTACGACGGGATACTCATCCAGAACGGGGCGACCGACAATACCATAGGCGCCTTAAGCGTCGGCGCCCAAAGCAACGTGATCTCGGGCAACACCTGGGATGGGGTCCATATCGTGGACAGCGGGACCACCGGCAACGTCGTCGAGGGCAATTACATCGGCATCACTCCGATTATTCCCTCGCATGGGGGGCACGCCGCCCAACTCCCAGCGGCTTTGGGTAACGGGGCCAGCGGTGTGGCCGTCTTCGCCGGCGCGAATAACAACACCATCGGCGGGACCACTGCTGGCGCCGGCAACGTCATCTCGGCCAACAAACAGAACGGTGTGTTCCTCTCCGACTCGGGGACAACGGGAAACGTGGTCGCGGGCGACTTCATTGGCACCGACCCGAATGGCTGGCGCGCCTTACCCAACTTCGAAGGCGTTGTAATTCAGAACGGTGCGACCGACAACACCATCGGCGGGACCACGATCGGCGCCCGCGACGTGATCTCAGGCAACAACTGGGAAGGCGTCCACATCGTAGGCAGCGGGACGTCGGGTAACGTCGTCGCAGGGAATTACATCGGCGTGAGCACCAGCGGCTCGGCTTTGGCCAACGCGGAAAGCGGAGTGGGCCTCTACGCTGGCGCCAGCGGCAATGTCATCGGCGGGTCCGTCTCCGGCTCCTGCGACGTCATCTCGGGCAACGATTCCAATGGCGTTTATATCACCGACTCGGGGACCTCGGGCAATATCGTCGCAGGTGACGATATCGGCACCGACCCGACCGGCGCGTACAGAGTGCCTAACTGGAACGGGGTGGTGATACAGAACGGGGCGGCTGACAACACGATCGGAGGGACCACAGCCGGCGACGGCGACGTGATCTCGGGCAACAATTGGGAAGGCGTCCACTTGAGCGGCAGCGGAACCGCCGGCAACGTGGTCGCGGGTGATTACATCGGACTCAATGCCGGCGGCACCACTGCCCTGCCCAACTCGGAAAGCGGTGTGGGCATTTACGGCGGTGCCAGCGACAACACAATCGGCGGGACAAGCTCCGTCAGCTCCGGAACCAAC
Organism: uncultured Isosphaeraceae bacterium; assembly: GCA_963850935.1. Taxonomy (GTDB): domain Bacteria; phylum Planctomycetota; class Planctomycetia; order Isosphaerales; family Isosphaeraceae; genus CAWFRS01. The sequence goes on along the minus strand of CAWKNT010000035.1, from coordinate 58,395 downwards.
TTGGGTGCCGCTGACGCAATCTCGGGCAACGGCTCCAACGGGGTGTATATCACCGACCCGGGAACCAACGGCAACGTCGTGGCAGGTGACTATATCGGCACCAATGCCTCCGGCTCAGCCGCCGTGCCGAACTACGGGAGCGGGGTCGTCATCCTGAACGGGGCGGCCGACAACGTGATCGGCGGGACCAGCACCGCCCTCGGCGACATCATCTCGGGCAACCAGGTGGACGGCGTCGACCTCGGCTCGGGCGCAAACTTTAACACGGTCGAGAGCGACTCCCTCGGCACATCCGTATCCGGACGCGCGATCTTCCACCTGCCCAACAAGGGCAGTGGGGTGGCCATCTACGAAGGCGCCAGCGACAACTCGGTCGTCGACGACTCGATCGCGTATAACGACTACGGCCTGTATCTCACGAGCCCGGACACGGCCGGCAACATGGTGGAGGGTGACTCCATCTGGTCGAACACGGTTGACGGCGTGTGCATCACGAACGGGGCGTCCGACACCTTCATTACCGGCTCGTTGATCTCGACCAATGGCAACAATGGTATCGAGGTCGACGCAAGCTCGAACGATAACACTATCGAGTCGGACACCATCGAATGCAATCAGGCCAACGGCGTGGCCTTTGCCGGGGGCTCTTCCGACAACTCGGTCGACGATTGCACGATCATCTGGAACGTCAGCAATGGCGTCGAGGTCGACGCAAACTCGACCTATAACACGATCGTATCCGACACCCTCGAAGGCAATGGGGCCAGCGGCGTGTACTTTGCCGTGGGCTCTTCCGGCAACTCGGTCGACTATTGCACGATCGAGTACAACACCTGGGGCATCTTCGATACGGGCAGCCACGATTCTTTCAACGGGAACACCGTCATCAATAACAACACCAACTGGGTCGTGCCCTGACGGCCCAAATTACCCTGCTCAGGCATTGGAGACTCGCTCTTGGCGGGTCTCCCACTTCTGGGCTCTTGATCGAGCAATTCCGGACTGGAGGCAACGACGGGCTTGAAAGCAAGGCCGCCGTCGCCTCTCCACCTGCGCCGGGGCCGCGCGCGTTATTGGCCGCCAAAGATCTGACGATAGAAGAAGCCCTCGGATACGGCGTGACACCCTCGCTGTCTGCGGCCTCTGTCAGTCGTCGCTGAACCAGGCGTCGGCGTGCGGGGATGTCCTGGCCAGTTCAAGCAAGGTGGCTTGATCGGTGGCCGATCGCGAAAGTCGAGCCAGCTCTGACAGGTCGGACGCAGACTCGTCCTCAAGATTCGCGAGGAAATCCGTCAAGCGATCGCCCAGCTCGCGCAGGGAGCTGGCTAAGTCTAGCGAGTATGACGGGGCTCGAACCCGCAACCTCCGGCGTGACAGGCGACCTGTTGCCATTTAGGGCAAGCCGGTTTCACCCTATGGCCAAGGGGATCTTAGCATCGTAGTGACAGTTTGCAAGCGTTCTCATACCGTCTCCAAAAATTGCGGAGAAACGCGGTATTTTGGAGACCATGCCGGTAGTATCCGGTAGTGGTTTGGGACACGGATTACAGGGGTCTCCGGGAATCGTCCCGTTAGAAATCCGGTAGTAATCGAGAAAACATTCCGTCGGGCCCTCCGGAGGTCTCTGGACGCCGCTAGAGCGCGATGCAGGCCCACTGCCGGAGTTCGGACGTCCGGACTCCTGGCAACGGCAGGGAGGCAATACCAGGCCGCTGGAGGCATCGGGGGTGGAAGAGATCGCACGGTCGGGAACGGAGCCATCGAGCCCGATGGTAGCCCGCCATGGGCCACGATGTGGTTGCAACGGCTGACCCGGTGACGCCGGGACCGACCGGACCGGAAGCGGATCGACCGATGCGGAGCCTCCGCGATCCCGGCAGCCGAGATCCGCCTAACGTCGCTCGGATATTGCTATGTGGCTGAGATCGTGATAAGAATGTGCGCGGTCAGTGATTGACCGAAAAATGGCGGTCGAATTTCATCGCACACAACTCGAGTTTCTAGTCCGTCACTATTCGCCAGACGGCAAATCGAAATCGTGACTCTGCTTGGACTCCAGCCGTTGGCTCTCCCTCGATAAGCGAAAGGATTCCAAATGTTCTGGATTTGGGCTTGGGCAGGTCTGGTACTCTTCGTCGTCGTCTCGTTCGTCGTTTACCATTTCGTGCGAGCCCGTGTCGAGCGGCTCAAGAAATTCCATCGGGAGTATTCTGCAGAAATCGAGCGATTCGAGACACACAGGGCCAAAGAATTATGGGACTTGGGGCAAAAAAGGGAACGTGAAGCACACGCTGTCCATGACTAGAAGACACGCTGGCCGAGGCTAAATCCCCGAGAACGATTGGCTGTGTGAGCGGCAACGTCTGGCGGGAGACTGCCCACCGAGGCCCGGTTGCACAGGCTAGCCGTTGCTGCGTCTGGCGGTTAGCCTCCCAGCGATTCGATGCACGCATCATGTTTAATCTTGGCCCGGACGCTCTCCGCCGTCGTCGGGCCGATTTCTTCGACCGCCAAGGCATCGGCCGCTTGGAGGATCGCCAGGGAGGCCCGGCCGATGGATCAGACGTCCTGACGCCTGGCGATGCGACAGGGACTGTTCTAGGCGGCTTGGACGGGCATCGAATCAGCGCATGATCCTCAGGTTTGGTAAAGCCCGCGTCAGCTCGTTCACTCCGGCATCTGTGACCTGAGTACCATCAAGCTGGAGGTAGGAGAGATTTGTCAGCCCCTTCAGATGCACCAGCCCAGCGTCAGAGACCGGAGTGCGATAACGCAAGACGACGGCTAGATTCTTACGCCCCTTGAGATGCACCAGCCCGGAGTCGCTAATGGACGAATCGTGGATATTCAAAGACTGTACTCGGGTGAGACGTCCGACCTGTGCGATGACTGCATCCGATGTCGCGGCGGACATATGGTGCGAGACAGCAGCGGTGACGTGGCCGAAATAGTCGACTCCAATCCGATCCACGAGCCATCTTGGCGCCCACGGTTTTCCTCCCGGTATGTTTTTCCCATCGCGCCACTCCCAATCATACCTGACCGCACCGCCCGCCCCTTGAATCGCAGCCACGGCATCGCGTTGGACGTGGGCCTCGCGGACAATCCATCCCAGACCAGCCCCGATCACCAGCACAAATACGAGCAGCCCCCGCATGCTAAACCGTAGGAAACTTTTCCAGGAAGGCGAGACCGATTCGGCCAACATGATTGCCGCGCTCGAAGTCTGTTCAGTCTGGATCATTTCAACGGCCGAGTCGTCAGCCAAGCGAATCAATGAACCGCTTGTGCTCGATGTTGGCCTGGACGGCCTCCGCCGCCGTCGGACCGATTTCGTCGACTTTCAAGGCGTCGGCCGCTTGGAGGATTGCGAGAGAGGCCCGGAGCCGCACGGGGGGTGGAACGTCGGATCCGGAGACCAACTCCCGGAGAGTTGCCATCGCGTCGGAGGCCAGAGACAGGACGTCGGCACGAACCCGCTCCCGCCGGAACGATTTGGCCCGAATTAATCCCGCGATGAACTCCGGATCATCCCGCGACCACTCGGCCACGGCCTCCGAGTCACAACCCGCAACGTCGGCACCGTCAGACTCGGCCCCGGCCAACGCGTTGACGGCCGGAGCCGCGAGGGTGACAGGACGGCCACTCGCTCACGTTTTGGTCTCCGCCACGTTGACTTGATTCCTGGCGATATTCACTTGCAGAGTAGGCAACGCCAGCTTGCGGAACTGGGCCAACTTGCGGATCGCCGAAAGGAACCGAGCGTGGGCTTTGTCGATCTTGCGATGTTGGAGATCCGCCTGAGAAATGTTCCACCCGGAAGCGTTGGCGTACGCCATCTCGAAGGAATTGACGATGAACCAACAGAGAGAGGCGCGCTCGGCCAACAATCGCTCTATCGGGGTTGGGTTTGGTCCCTCCAACTCCGACTGGACGGCATCGAGCTTTTGATCGATCGCCTCTTGAATCAGGACATCATCTCCGGCCGCTTTCTTGATGACGCTTTGGCGGAACCATGAGGCCGATGAGCCGAACGCGTCTCGGTAGAATTCGCCCCGACAGCCATCGGCCAGCAAGTCCCGGATCGCCGGGAGACAGCTCTGGTCGCCGTTGGCCGCTCTTTTCACCAAGTCATCGGTTTCCCGGCCCGGAGCCGGAGGTTTCCTCTTGGAGACGGCCGGAGGTTTCGCGGTTCGGGTGGCAAGTTCGCTCATTTCCGTTTCCTCCGCCAATGGCCTTTGTGTTTGTGAAATCCGGCCGTAATGATCGCCGCGTCGGCCACGGCCTGTACCCCGCCGAGCCATTCCGCGACGGCCGCTTCCTCCGCCATGAATTCTTCCCGTTGCTCCTGAAGTTCGTCCCGATCGGCCGCTTGCTCCATCCGCTCAAGAGCAACCATTTCGGCCATGAGCGTACCGATCTCCCCGGGCCCGAAGTACGTCGGTTTGACTCTGTTTCCATCTCGCTCTGACTTGTAATAGTATCGACGGCCGTTGATGGTTTTCCATGCCATTCTTACCCTACGCTCCCTTCGCCGCCCCGCCCATTAGTCATTCAAGCTCCAATTCCGACTCACGAAACCTGATTATCGCCTGTCTGTGCCCGTGTATGTCTTGAACGGCGTCTCCCCCGAGATCCAGAAACCCCGTTCGTAGCGAAGAGAAGGACTCCCTATCGGCAAAAGCTCCGAATAGCTCTACGCCGTACGTTCCAGGCACCCAACTGTTAGGATTCCAAGCGCCCTCCGGGTAGGGTTTCGAAGAGGATGTCGGAAGAGTACGATTGACCCCGCGGAATAGCGAACTCTGAGAAGTATCCAACGTTGTAGGTGGCGCCATAGATCGCTTGATCGCCGATCAACTGCCTCAGGTTGACCAGGAATGATGGTTTATACAGATATCGTTCGCCATCGAGAGAGAGAACAAGACGAAGCCCCTTGATGACACATGTCCGAATACCATCATTTACGAGTGTGATTGAAGAAATGATGGGTTTTCTCATCAGGCCCTGAGTCGCGCCCCTGGGAACGTAGATAGTATTCCAGACGGCAGTGCACTGCATTTCGACAGCTTGCGACACTGCTTGCGGATACAGCTCCAAGACCCAGTCACTCAGGAGACGGTCGAGGCCGGCGCGGGAAAGCGTCGTTTTTTCTGCTGCAAACGTTGATACTCTCGTCACTAACCCTTCGATCAACAACTCCCGGACGAAGGGAGGGACTCGCATAGTCCCCTTCCGCTCGAAGTAGGCGTCAAGCTTATGGGCGGATTGTTGAATCAAGCCTGTGACGTTGAGACTGTGCGGCGTTGGAATCCGGACCCCTTCCACGCTGTGCATTTTCGGGACACTGTCGCTGCATGGACCGATCAAACGCAGTTCATACTCGGCCGCTTTCACACTCTGCCGTAAGTCGCTCGCCCACGATTCAACATCGGGTTTGTTGATTTGATTCTGGGACGACTTGACTTGGATCACCTTGGATCGGCCGTCGCCCAGTCTCAAATGGATATCGACCTTTTCTGATCCGACGTTCGGTTCGATGGAAACGTCAGTCCAACTCTCGTTATCGTTGAGAATGTCCAAAACGCAGATCAGGGATTGGAAGAGATAGCCGCGTCCACCCGCTTGTCCGCTCATCTTTTGGACTCCAGGCTCGCATACTCAGAACCCGCTTAGCTCTACCCGATCTAGGTTAGCAAGAAGCCGGGATTCGTCCCGACCGCTGTCGCAATTCAAAAAAAATGGTCACAGCATTAGGTTTCCACGGACGTCGAGCCACTGACACCAACCCGACCCGTTCCAACTCATCCAGTCCCCGGGAAGCCGAGAACCGTGAGAGGCCGAAATCAGGCCAACCGTCCAATACCAGCTCGAATTCAGCCGATTGCCTCCAACCCGCCAAGAGCCAACAGACCGACGCAACTTCGAGTGACTTCCCCGGGAGCCGACAGGCCGGGACCCAGCAGTTCCAAGAGATCAGACCATACAACGGCCGACAGTTCGACCCGGTCACGGGCACCGGGGAATTCAAGACGGTGATCTGCGGCTTTCAATCCGGCTCCGGTTCCTCGGCGAGCAGCGCTGCCCGCCCGGCCGCACGGATACCGCGCCGAGAGATGGCACAAATAGCCCGGAGTAGTAGCATGTGGTACGCGCTGTATTAAAAAACCAGTCATTGAACTGAGTATTCAGTCGCGCTTCAAGTAAAAAATTGCTTGACTGTTGTTGCAAACTGCAATAGCGTCGATTCATGCACAGGCGATTCAGTCCGGCGAACAGATGGAGAACAACCTGATTCTTAGTTTTAGCGATACCGAGGACCTTTACAACCGTGACGCAGCGTCTCTCATCATGGTTGAAATGCTATATGACATGACAGAAGAAAATGGCTACACCGCGTAAAGCTGGCGACGCCTTACCGGATAGCACGACACCCTCCTCCCAAGAACTCGTCAAGCCCCTGGTTTTGCCAGCCCAGGCGCTCGTGCGGTATGCTAGGAGATTAGATCACGCGCAGGGGCTCTCCGAATCCCCAGGGTTGGTAGGACTTACAATGATGAACATCGCTCTCACAGACGACCTTCATCGGCTTCTGAGGAAGAAGGTCGAGAACGGCCAGTTCCCGAACGAGCAAGCCGTGGTCGAACAAGCGCTGAGGCTCTTCCTCATCGAGGAGCCGGACCAAGGACAAGCCCAGATGAGCGCTGCGACCGAGCCCGGGAAGGAGAACGATGAGGAGGCTCGACCCTGGCGTGGCGTCTACGCTCTGGAGTTCCGTGAAGAGGTTCTTTTCACGAAGTCCATCGACATCCGCCCCGAACAGCTCGATGAGTGGCGACCCCAAGGAGTCACGAGCGAGAGACGGGTCCGAGACGAAGATGAATAACCCTTGGTACGACGTCGTTGGTCCTGACGTCAGCTTGACTCAAGGTGATATCATCCTTGAGTGCCCATTGCTCAAGTGGCAACCCGACGACGCATCCGAAGGTGAGAAGGCGTCGGGCGAGCACCTTTTCAAGGCGGCGAGGGGGATCAAAGCCGACGTCGTGGTCATGACCCAGGCGTGCGACCTGGAACAAGGCAAGGTCTCGGATGTGGTCCTCTGCCCGTGCCGTCCGCTCACCAAGTACAAGCCGTTCTGGGAGAAAGCCGAGAACGCCAAAAAACAGAATCCGACCAACAAGGCTTGGGCCGCGTTTTGTGAGGATATTAAGAATGGCTATGTGTGGAACCTATTCATGATGGACTCGCTCCAGGAGGGCGAGATCACCACGGAACACCGAATCGTTGACTTCCACAGCGTCCATACGGTGCCGCGTGCCTTCCTCGATACACTGATCGCCGAGCGAGGAGCGAAGAGATTGCGGTTGCTACCACCGTACCGTGAACACTCTCGCAATCTTTTGCCAGATTCTTCATGAGGGTTGGGCTGCCCACTCCCATCACCAAAGCCTGGTAGGCACGAACAGGCCGGCCCCTAAGCACGGCAGATCGCGTCGGGCGAAGTGCCAGCTACCGAGTGAATCCAGATACGACAGGAGGCTTTCTCTCCAGGCCGTGCAGGAGGTCCTCGTCCACGACTGGACTTCTCAAGGCCGTCGCACACTGACCGGCGAATGAATCGCTCGAGGTGTGCTTTGGGGCTGGGTCGCGGCAACTTTTCGGACAAGTTTCTCGGACACCGCTTGTCCAAAAAACGAAGATTCGTCGTAACTCCTTGGGAGAAAAACGAGGATGACGGGGCTCGAACCCGCAACCTCCGGCGTGACAGGCCGGTGCTCTAACCAATTGAGCTACATCCCCAATAGGAAACAGTGTCCCGCCTTGGGCTACATTGATTATTCACCTACGGCGTGACCTGTCAAGAGACCGGGGTTGCCGGACGCTCGGTGAATTCGCTAGTCTCTAACCGTCTCGTCCGCAAGGGAATACCGCTGTTCCGACGGGTTCGAGACCGCCGCCAGGCGATGGGAAAAATCCCGCAACGCGAGAGGATAACGCTCGGTGCAAATATCGAAGGCAGTGATCACGGCGGCCGGCCGCGGGGCGCGGCAATATCCGGCGTCGGACACCGTGCAAAAAGTCATGCTGCCTCTGGTCGACCGCGATGGCGTCACCAAGCCCGTCCTGCAGATCATCGCCGAGGAAGCCTTTGAAAGCGGCATCGAGGAGATCTGCGTCGTCAGCGCCCCCGGCGATGAAAACGTCTATCGCAGCCACTTTCGCAACTATGCCGCCAATCTGCGTTCGACGTACAAGGGGCTCGATTGGGCCGAGGAACAGGCGCGCCGCATCGTCAATCTCGAAGCAGCGGCTTCAATTTGCCGTCCAGCCCGAACCCGAGGGCTATGGTCACGCGGTCTGGTGCGCGCGGTCGTTTGTGGGAGGTTCACCGTTTTTATTGCTTTTGGGCGACCATCTCTATCTCTCCGCTGAGCCAAGGCGGTGCGCTCGGCAATTGATCGATCTGGCGTCCGCGGAAAATTGCGCGGTCTCGGCTGTACAGGCCACGCGCGAACATTTGATTCATCAGTATGGAACGCTCACGGGCCGGCGTCAGCCCGAGCATCCTGACATCTACGCCATCGACGAGATCATCGAGAAACCCAACCCGACCTTGGCCGAGCTCCGGCTCCACGTTCCAGGTCTGCGCGCGGGCACTACCTTTGCTTTTTCGGCATGCATGTGCTGACGCCCGTTGTCTTCGAATTGCTCGATCAGCTCGTCCGCGAAAACGTCCGCGAGCTGGGCCAGATCCAGCTCACGACCGCGCTCAATTCCCTCGCGCAAAAGAGCGCTATCTTGCACTCGAAACGCGAGGCTCCCGGTTTAACCTGGGGGTCAAGTTCGGCGTGGTCGAGGCCCAGATCGCGCTGGCCATGGGGGGCGTCGACCGCGAAGAAATGCTGGCGCTCCTGCTCGAATCGATGGTCCGGATCGAGCGGAATACGGCGAGATGACCGAGCGATCAATGATTGTGCCGGTCGCTCTCGTTCACGGGAATCCTCAGATTGTTATGCCATGTCTCACGTCGGCCAGCTCTTGATCGAAACGATAACCCACACCGATCCCGCGATCCGAGACCGGTCGGTGCGTGAGCTGGTGGCCGGCACGAGCCTTGCCGAGAAGGTCGAAGCATGCGCGCAGCTGGAAGAATTTCGCCGTAACTGCCAGAACCTCTACGAGCGCGTGCGGGCATCGTTGTTCTTGAGTGCTCTCTATCGCTTCGACATCCAGGACGCCCCGGAGATTCGTCAAGCGGGCCTGATCCCGTTTTCCGGGTTCATGGACCTCATGGAGCGGCGCTATGAACCGGCGATCGCCAGCTTTCTTGAAGCGATGAAAGCGAGTGGGCCCGATGGCACAATCAGTAGCGCGCTTGCGCGGGCTTACGAGCAGATCGCGTTCCAGACCCTCGCCGACCAGGTGCGGCGCTCGGTTCGGAGTTGCCGGGGCAACCGCTGGATGTTTCGCGTCGGCGGGGCCGACGAACATCCGCTCCGGATCCATCCTCGATTGCTCGCTGCGCGAGTCGGAGGAATCGCTCTTCCCGATCTTGGTCGAGAAGACGTCGGTGCGGCTGGACCTCTCGCACAGCGGCTGGTCCGACATCTTTTTCCTCGGCATGGATTTTCCCGAAGGGGCGCGGGTGCTCAATATCTCCGTCGATCTCGGGGTCCACGGCCGCGACCATACTCCCGTCCCGCCCATCGAGTCGCGGGTGCGGGTGATCACCGAGCCGATCCTGCGACTGACCAGTATTGATCTGAACGCATGCAAAGACGTCGATAGTCTGGAAGAGCTGTTCAATTTTGGCAACGACTACCTGGGCCTGATCAAGGCGGCCGTCGTCGCCTCGGGCTTGGTCCCGCCTGCGCTCGAGGGAACGCACACCCGCTTAGCCGATTTGCTGGCGCGGGTCGTCCGGCCGGGATACGGTCTGGAGATCGTGAGCAAGGTCAACGACATCCCCAAGGGGTCGCGCCTGGCGGTCTCGACCAACCTGCTGGCTTCGCTCATCACGCTCTTGATGCGCGCGACCGGCCAGACGCGCAACCTGACCGGCCCACTCGAGCCCGAAGAAGCCCAAGTCGTGGTTGCGCGGGCGATCCTGGGCGAATGGCTCGGGGGCTCGGGGGGCGGCTGGCAAGACTCGGGCGGAATTTTTCCGGGCATCAAGCTGATCGAGGGTGTCGCCGCGGGCGAGGGAGACCCCGAATGGGGCGTTAGCCGCGGCCGGCTGCTACCTTCGCATACCTTGTTGAACACCTCCGCAGGCCAACGAGCGACCAACAAGAAATCCGCTGTCTCTGGTTCCTTCCCCGACGCGATTGCCAAAAGTCTGGTACTCGTCCACGGCGGAATGGCCCAGAATGTCGGACCGATCTTGAACATGGTCACCACCAAGTATCTGCTGCGCGGACACGATGAGTGGTTGGCCCGCCGTGAAGCCCTGGCGATTTTCGACCAGATCCAGGCCAGTGTCACCGAGGCCGACACCCGCCGTCTCGGCAGCTTGACGACGCAGAACTGGAATGGCCCGTTAAAGCGAATCATCCCCTGGGTCACGAACGAGTTCACCGAGACGATCATCCGCGAAACGCGTGCAGCCCTTGACGAGGATTTTTGGGGCTTCCTGATGCTCGGCGGCATGTCGGGGGGCGGCATGGCTTTTTTCGTGGCGCCGCACCGACACCAGGAGTTTCAGGATCAGATCGCCGCCATCATGAAGCGTGCCAAGGCGTCGCTCGATGACGCTCTCCCATTTGCGATGGAGCCAGTCGTCTACGACTTCCGAATCAACGACCACGGGACGATCGCGACGCTCGATGCTGACTCAAGCGCGATGATGCCCCCGCCTTACTACACGATCCAGGTTCCGCGGATGGTCGCACAGGGGATTGCCAATCTTCCTTACCATCGTCGGGCCGACGTCGACCACTTCGCCAACCGATGCCCGCAGACCAGCGAACTGTCTGCGCGTTTTCCGCACCACCATCAACCATCTATTTCCCGTGACGCGGTCAGCTGACGACTCATCGCGGGCCGAATGGGACGCCGAGGCAGCCCGCATCCGCCGTGATAACGGTTTCGATCCGGTCCAGCACGAACAATTGCGCGATGACCTGCAGCATGGCCGGATCGGGCTCGCACGCAACCGGCTACCCGTCGACCTGGACATTCGCGATGTCGACGATTCGGAGTTGATCCTGGCGGCCGATCCGATCGCGGCGACGACAGTCGGTCGTGGCCAGTCGGCACTCAAGAGCGGCGAAGTCGCCGTGGTGACGCTTGCCGCCGGCGTCGGCAGTCGATGGACAACCGGTGCCGGCGTCGTCAAAGCCGTCAACCCGTTCGTCGACTTGGGCGGCCGGCACCGCAGCTTCCTCGAAATCCATCTCGCCAAGACACGCAAAGCCCAGCGCGAGTTCAGGACCACGATCCCGCACATCGTCACAACCAGCTACCTGACGCACGAGGCCATCGAACGTCATCTCCGGTCAACGTTAAACTATGGCCATGATGGGCCTGTTTACTTATCCCGCGGCCGGTCGATCGGGCAGCGATTGATTCCGATGGCGCGCGACCTGTCGTATTCTGTGGGAGGAATCGAGCCACGAGAAGCTCGACGACAACAAGGAAAAGGTGCGCGACGCCGGCCGCCGCGCCATCCTCGACTGGGCCAAGAGCCAGGGCGAAGGAGCCGACTACACCGACAACGTGCCGATCCAGCGGTTCAACCCCCCGGGACACTTTTACGAAGTGCCGAACCTGCTTCGCAATGGTTTGCTGGCGCAGCTTTTGGACGAGCACCCCAACCTGCAATGGCTCTTGGTGCACAATATCGATACGCTGGGCGCGTTCGGTCGCGCCGGGAGTGCTCGGACTGGTGGTCGAGTCGGGTGCCAGCCTGAGCTTTGAGGTCATTCCGCGGCGGATCGACGACCGGGGCGGCGGACTGGCCAAGGTCGCCGGCCGGCTCCGACTTGCTCGAGGGACTGGCGCAGCCCCGCGAGGACACCGAGTTCAAACTCAGGTATTACAACAGCCTCACGACCTGGGTGAAGATCGACGGCCTGCTCGCCGCTTTTGGACTCTCACGCGAGGTGCTCAAGTCACGATCCGCAACGAATCGATGCCGCCGTCCGGGCGATGGCAGCCCGAATTCCCACGTATGTGACGATCAAGGACGTGAAGCGCCGCTGGGGCCACGGACAGGAAGACGTCTACCCGGTCACTCAGTTCGAGAAGCTCTGGGGCGACATGAGCTCGCTCCCCGACCTCAACTGTGCGTTCCTGGCCGTCGACCGCCAGCCGCGGCCAGCAGCTCAAGGACACGGCGCAGCTCGACGGCTGGGCCAATGACGGCAGCATGGACCATGTGCGATCGCTCTGCGAATTTGCGAGCTGACAGATTCCAGTCGCGCGAAACACCCTGACCGGCCGCCGTCCAGATCGCCGACCACGAGTTGTATCTCGCAAAAGAAGGCGGAAACCGGACCTGCCATCCGGGCGGCGAACTCGAACTCGAGCTTTTCAAGCACTCCAATGGCCGCTTGACCCCTTGATCCCGTGGCCTGAGTTGTCGCTGGAACCGAAGTCAATGGCTCCGATTGGCCCCGGTGGCGCCCATCGGTTCCCCAGTGGGCGGTGATTGCGAACCATCCTGCGACACCGATGCAGAGCTGAGCGGGTTACCATTGCCGTCTAAGTAGAAGTTCTGCGTGAGCTGCGTCCACGTAAGGTTCAGGATCCCCGGAGCGTTGGAATTGTTCCAACCCCAAGGATTGAAGAGCGTGAACGTCTGGTTGGTGGCATTGTAACCCAGCACCCCGTAATCGTGATCACCCACGATCCCGAGCGCGCTGTTGTCTCCATAAGAGCCCAGTGTGAGCAGGTCTCCGCTATTGATCGCATTGATAAAGCTGGACGCATTTGCGAAAGGGTCGGCAGAACTTTGTTGGGCGCCGGTGATGACCGGCAGGGCGGTCGACGCGCTGCCGGCGTTCAATGATGCATATGCGTTCGACTGAGGCCGGTTATTCCAGCCGGACGCGCAGAGCTGGGCGTATGCCTTCTCAGCCAAGTCGACCCAGAGCACGTTGTTGGGATTGCTGATCGACTGGAAGCCCCCCGCGTAGACAAAAGCGCCGTTGCTGGCCGGCAGTTCGTTGTTCACTGTGAGATAGGTTGGCACACCGTTGTTGTAGAACCGGACCGTCCAGACCTGAACTTGAACGCCGTTTTCCATCTCTGTGCCGTCGCTCGTAAACATGCTCTGGATAACGGAAGGATCATGGGCGGCCGTCACGGCGAACGATGCGAGCAGCCAGCAGTCTCCTTCCTCTCCTTGATACACGTCCTTATAGCTGGGGCCGCCACTGCTAAAGAGAGTGCCGCTGGCGACTGAATAGCTGACGTTCGAGCCACTAAGGTATTGCATGTCGATTGTCGGAGTGTCTTCTCCCAAAAACCACTTATCGACAAGTTCCTGCAAATGGCTTGCGGGGTTACCAACCTGGAGATTGCCGAGGGCCGCACCTTGGTACTGAGCATTGGCCGGATCACCGTCGACGACGCTAAAAGCCAAGCCCTGAACGGAACTGGCCACATTGAGGGCGGCTGCTACACCGGGACTGACCAGGGTCTGCAACGACTGCATTTCGGCACTCGTGATCGGGCCGGCGTTTTCGGCTTCCGCGAACAAACCAAGCATATCACTGTAGCTAAGAGAACCATCGCGTTTGAAATCGGCTCGCGCCAATGCTTGCAGTCCAGGATCACTCAAGTTCTGACTGAACCAATCACCTGTGGCGGGAGCGGCAGTGACGACAATGTTGCTGCTCGTGCCAAAGATCGTTTGCGAAGACGCCCTGAGGGTGATTGTGTCGGGCTTGTTGAGCGTGGCCGTAACAACGACTGTGCCATTGCTGAAGGCCGGGGTTGCCGAGGTATTCACGGTCTGACCGTCGCTGCTGGTCAAAACCACGCTTCCGGCAAAGCTGGTTACCGTGTTGCCGTACGCGTCCTTGGCCGTGACGGCGACACTAAAGCCGTGGCCCGCGGTCGCCGTTGGAGGTGCGCTGACGGTAAATGTCGACAAAGCCGCCGGAACGTTGATGAAGCTGGAGCTCGTGCCCGTGACTGCCCCCGCGGCGGCCGTGAGCGTAAGCTCGTCCGCCGTGTCGAGAGCGACGGTATAAAAGGCCGTGCCATTATCGTATATGGGCCCCGCCAGGACATGCACGCCCTGACCGTCGCTGCTCGTTAAAACCACGCTACCGCCAAAGCTGGTCATGACGTTGCCGTAGTTATCGAAGGCCGTGACGGCGACATCAAAGTCGATGCCGGCCGTCGTCAGGCCAGGTGCGCTGACAACGAACGACGACAAAGTTGGCGCTGGCTTGACGTTGATGAGGCCGCTTGTGCCCGTGGCTTGCCCTGAGGACGCCGAAAGCTCCACAGTATCAGCGGCGTTGAGAGTGACGGCAAAAAACGTCGTGCCAGGGCCGGACTCCGCCTCACCAACGACATTCACAGGCTGTCCGTCGCTGCTGGTGAGAGCCACGTTGCCGTTGAAGCCGGTGACGATGTTGCCAAAGGCGTCCTTGGCCGTCACAGTGATGCCGAAGGCTGTTCCGGCCGTTGCGCTCGAGGGGGCGTTGACTACGAACGCAGAGGCAGCCGCGGGCGTCACGCTGATGCCGGCGCTCGTGCCTCTTGTCGCACCCGCAGATGCCGTAAGTGTCAACCCGTCTGACGTATAGAGGACAACGGTATCCACGGCCACGCCCTTCGTAAACGGGTGCGCCGTCACGAGCTGAACGGCTTGACCGTCACTCGCCGTGAACGCAACATTTCCGCTATAGTTGGTGACTGCGCTGCCTTTGGCATTCCTGGCAGTGACCTTGACATTGAAGGGGGTCCCAGCAATCGCCGTGGTCGGCGCGTTTACGACAAACGTCGTGGCCGCGACGGGGGCCACGACTGGAGCGCGTTTCGCGGCCACAGTGTGCACGGCGACGTGAGTGACCTTGGGCGCAACGACATGCTTCACCGCGGCGGTCGCGTGGGTGATCTTGGCGGCTGCGGCATGTGGAAGCGTCGCGGCGAATAGCGCCACATGTGACGGCGTGATCCGGTTTTCCAGGAGCTCGACGGCGAGCAACGTACGGCGACGCTGCGCCACGCGATAAGAGTGTGATTTGTCGTGTTTCCGTATGTCTAACTCGTTGACATCCAACCGCCTAAGCGCGTGCGCACCATGAGCGATCTCCGATCGTTATCTCAGAGGAAAAGCAAGCGGTTTGATGTTTGAGCCGGAGCCGGCAATACAAAGAGCCGTCGCTCACGCGGTCTGGCACAAGGGCCAGACAGGCGCCAGGATCGAGCTTTGGCTATCCAGCGGTTCCCTCAGGCGACGATAACTGACCCGGATGGGAGCCTAATGGAAATAGAAGCCACGAACTCGTCGGTGTCAAAACGCGTGGTTTGAAATCACATCGAACCTGTTTTTTTCGCTGGCAAGCGCGGAATAGGGGCTTTGGGGTCAGTCGCGTGGGAATCGGTCAAATCCTCGTCTGGTCGCGCAGGTCTGACGCCAACGCATTCGCTGGGAAGCCAATGGAAGCGCGGAGATCATCGAGGTTTGGAATCGGACGTGATAGTCAGCGAATTGGCAAGGATATGACCTCGCGAGCGTCTCGCTCCGACAGCTCGTCGGGGATGACAGTGATTTTGGCCGATGTGAAGCGGCTGGCGAGGTCGGGCGGGTTCTCCGTGGCCGCGGCAACGACGTCCAGGAATTCCGCAAACCGCGCGGATTCGAAATACGGTCTTCTCACGAACGTTGAGCTCGACAAACTCGCCGTTGACTTGAAGACCTCGCACCGTGAGCGCGTACCACAAATCCTTATGGCGACGGACTTCGAGTATCCGTCGCAAATCGTCGTGCGTAAGTATCCGTGAAGGCAGCGTCTGGCGTTTCGCCAGCTCGATCAACGTCCGCGGCAGATACAGGCGGATCACTTCAGAGCGAATCATCATTCCGCTACCGGGTTCGTCGTCGGACCCGGCGGATCGATCTTCTCGAGCCACTATGCCGGCAAGAAAGATTAATCCGAACGATGCTGCCGCGAAAATGGCGAGCATAACAAGCGTGCCGCTGATTCTCGAAATCGTCCCAAAAAATGGACGCCCGCCCACGCACGCTCGTTTACCTCCATTCCATTGCTCTGGACCTGGGTCTTCGGACGGACGGTAGCGGAATCTCATTGCCCACCGATCTTTCGACAGCGCATAGAAGGATCGCGTTTGATCGCAGCCGCGATAGCGAACAAACGGCTGCTGGCGCAGACCGAAACGGCACGATTACGCGCAAGTAACCAATAGCCGCAGCCAGTCGGCGCGAATGTCGTCCGTGTCGCCGGCTTTGGCAGCCAAGCGGTGACTTATCTATAAACCTGTACCGACGATCTTTAGAAACCTAAGTCAACTCGTGTCGTTTTCTTCGATTAAGACTTCCGCTATGCTTGTATAGAACACGCTTGCATCCAGGTCTTGGTAAGAGCGATTAATGCGAATCGGAGAGGATCCGCGTGCCCCCAGACCACTCATCGCAAACCAGCGTCACCTTGCTGGGACGGCTTCGCCATAATCCGAACGACCAGGCAGCCTGGAATGACTTCGTCGCGCGGTATCAGCCCAAGATCCTTGAGTGGTGCCGCCGCTGGCGACTCCAGGAGTCAGACGCCCACGACGTAACCCAGGCCGTGCTCTTGAAGCTGAGTCGTTTGATGGCGACGTTTGCCTATGATCCGTCGCGGAGCTTCCGCGGATGGCTAAAGACGCTCACGCATCACGCCTGGCGTGACCTGGTCGACGAGCGTAAACGCGGGGGCGTCGCCAGCGGCGACAGCCGGATCGGTGAGTTTTTTGAGAGCCTCGAGGCGGGTGACGACCTGGTCCGGCACCTCGAGGACGAGTTTCACCGCGAGTTGATGGACCAGGCGATGATTCTGGTGCGGCCGCGCGTGGCCGCGCGGACCTGGGATGCGTTCCGGCTGACGGCACTCGAGGGGTGTTCCGGCGCCGCCGCGGCCGCCCAGCTCGAGATGAAAGTCGCGCGGGTCTACGTCGCCAAGAGCGAAGTAAAAGCAATGATCCGCCAGGAGATCCGCAAGCTGGAAGGATCCGAATGAATCACTGCCCGCCCAGTGATAACCTCAAGCGGCTCGTGGAACGCACACCCACTACCGCCGGAAGGCAACCGATCGTGTGAATGGTGCAACTGAATGGCTGATCGCTTTGACCGGCGCCGATCTGGTTTTGAGCTTTGGCGTCCCACTCTTGGCCAGATGAGAAATCTTCGGCGCCGGCGGATCGAGCACCAGGTTGCGCCAGGTCAGTGGTCCGCGGTAGTCACTGCCCGGCTGGCCGTCGTCCGCGCCGTCGAGTAACTGGCCTTGGCTGTTGGTTAAACCGCCCGGTGCGTTCCCGTCGACGATTAACGTATAAGTGTAATGGATGTCAATCCGTTGTGTGGGGTGTAACGTCACCGACAGCGTCGCCGGGTCGTACACCGCCGACTTAATGCCGATGACTCCGCCCTCTGGGCCGATGACGCGATAATCGCTGGCATCTTCTGCGGTGATCGCGTCGAGCGCCTGGTCGAAAGTCAGAACCAGCGTTGTAGGCATCATATGATAACCGTAACGCAGCACCGAGACGATGGTCGGGCCTTCTGCACTCACGGGGATGACCGGCGGTGGAACAACAGTCAACGCGTCGACGACCTGCGTCACCGTGCTCGAAGCGCTCGGCGCAAAGTTCGAGTCGCCATTGTACAACGCGCTGATCGTATAAGTTCCTGCCGCCAAGGTCGGCAGGGTCACTGTCGCCTGGCCTGCGCCGTCACCATCGGTGAGAGAAACCGGCGAATCTGCTTTGCCATCGATCGTGAAAGTAACAGTTCCGGTCGGCGTGCCCGGTCCCGAGGCGGGGCCGACTGTGGCGGTGAAGACGACGGTTTGGCCTGCGGTCGACGGATCGGCCGATGACTGCAGACGCGTCGCGGTGGCGTCGAGCTCCGGCGGAGCGACTTTCTTCACCGCATTGACCGTCTGCGTCAGGGGCATTGCCGCGCTACCGCCGAAGCTCGGATCTCCGCTATACGTGGCGGTGATCGTGTGGGGGCCTACGGAAAGGTCCGTGATCGGCGGCAAAAACGCCTCGTCCTGGCCCCCAACCACCTGGAGATCGACCGGCGTTTGCGCCTGATCGTCGATAGAGAACGTGACGGTGCCGGTGGGCGTGCCCGGTCCGCTGGCGGGAGCGACGATCGCCGTGAATGTGACGGCCTGGCCGAAGGTCGCGGGATCGGCCGACGAGGCGATCCTGCGTCGTGGTCGCCTGGAGCGGCAGGGGATTGACCACCTGCATCAAGGGAGCGGAGGAACTGGCTAGAAAGTTGCCCGACCCGGCGTAGACCGCGGTGATCGCGTCCGAACCCAGAGCGAGCGTCGCGGTCGTGAAATTGGCTTGACCGGAAGCGTCTAGAGTGACCGATTTCAGGATCGTCGATCCCTCTACAAAACTCACCAATCCCGACGGCGTACCCGCGCCACCAGGGCCAGCCACCGTCGCTGTGAACGTCACGGCCTGGCCCACAACCGAGGGATTTATCGACGTGCGGAGCGTCGTTGTCGTCGGTGCGTTGACCGTTTGCGTCAAGGGAGAGGCCGCGCTCGAGGCGAAGGTGCTGTCGCCGTCGTAGGCCGCGCTGATCGTGTGTGGGCCGACAGTGAGCGTCGCCGTGCTGAACACAGCCTGATCCGCGCCGTTGACCACTGCAAGGTCGACGGGCGGCTCGGTCTGACCATCAATTGTGAAGGTTACGGTCCCGGTCGGCGTGCTTGCAGTTTGGGCCGTCGGCGCCACCGCAGCGGTAAATGTCGCGTTTTCGCCGAACGTCGACGGGTTTGTGGCTGCGCTCAGACTTGTCGACGTGGCCAGAAGCATCGGATTGACGTTCTGGGTCAAGGGGGCCGACGCGCTCGGTGCGAACGCGGTGTCGCCGCTGTAGGCCGCAGTAATCGTGTGTGGGCCGACCGTGAGCGCCGCAGTGCTGAATCGTCGCTTGATCCACGCCGTTGACAACCGCCAGCGCCGAGGGCGTCTCCGCCTGGCCGTCGATGGTGAACGTCACCGTACCGGTCGGAGTGCCGGTCGCCGGGTCTGCGACGACCG
The DNA here is from genome assembly GCA_963850935.1 of uncultured Isosphaeraceae bacterium. Taxonomy (GTDB): domain Bacteria; phylum Planctomycetota; class Planctomycetia; order Isosphaerales; family Isosphaeraceae; genus CAWFRS01. The sequence goes on along the minus strand of CAWKNT010000035.1, from coordinate 39,147 downwards.
CAGTGAACGTGACATTCGTGCCAAGGGTCGAAGGATTGAGCGACGAAGTCAAGGCCGTCGTCGTGGCCTGAAGCGAGAACTGCGACGTGTTGCCATTGGGATCGGTGGCCGTGGCGGTGACGAACGTCTCACCGGCCGGCAGCGTGAGACTTTCACTAAAGCTGGCATTGCCCGAGGAGCCGGTCGTGACCGGCATGCTGGTGAGGAAAGTCTGGCCCTCCGACACACCGCTCGATGAGCCCAGCGCGCTCGCGAAGAATTCGATGGTGAACGAGGTCGATGCCGCGGCGCCCAAGGTCCAACCGGTCTGGATGCTGCCGCTCGCGAGTGTGGTGTAAGAGGTCAACACTGGCGCCGGCTCCAGGTTGTTGCCACCGGCCGATCCGTTCTCGTTGTGGAGGTTAATGCCCAGGTTGGTGTTGCCGAAGATCGAGTTCCGGCTGATCGTGTCCATTGTGCTGTTAACGACGACCTGCACCCCGTCGTTGCCATTGAAGGCGATGACGTTCGGTGCATTCGTGGCCGATCCGCCGATCGTATTGCTGTCGCAGTCAAACGTGATGTCCACGCCGTTAGCAGAATTGCCCAGGTTGGCCTTGCCTGTGACGTCAGTGCCGATGAGATTGCCCTGGACGGCGTTTGCCTTGGCGCCATATGCACCCCCGTCGATGGTGATGCCGTCGTCGTATCCGTATGAGGGGGTGGTCGGTATGGTCCCATTGGACGAGATCAGGTTGCCCGCGCCGGCGGCCGTCCCGCCGATGGTATTGGACTGCGCGGAGATAAAGACGCCGCTATAGCCGTTGCCCAGGCCGATGGTGCCGGTGACGTCGGTGCCGATAAAGTTGCCTTCTACCAGGTCTGCCGTGGCGTCGCCACCGGGAATGGAGACACCGTACTGGGCGTTTCCGGAGATGATGTTTCGCGCCGCGGCTGTCGTTCCGCCGATCGTGTCATCGGATGGAGCGCCCCCTCGCCGTTTTGGGCATAGACCCCGTCGCCGCCATTGGGCAGGGCCCTGGTTCCGGTCGCATTGGTGCCGATAAAGTTCCCCTCGACCAGCGCGTCGATATCCCCAACATCGACGCCATTGCCCGTATTCCCGGCGATAACGTTGCCGGCGCCCGCGACGGTCCCACCGATGGTTACGCCGGCCGCGCTGCCGTCGGTACTGACCCCGTCACCAACGTTGGCAAGAGCCTTGGTGCCGGTGACATCGGTGCCGATAAAATTTCCCTCAATCACGTTGCCAGACCCGGAGAGGCTTAAATGGACACCGCCAACGCCGCTCGAGCCGCCGGTGTTGCCCGAGATGACGTTTCGTGCCGCGGCCACTGACCCGCCGATGGTATTGTCGGACCCGACGTCCCCCGGCTCGGCACCGATGCTTATCCCGTTACCATCGTTGGGCACGGCAACGGTGCCGGTCACATCGGTGCCGATCAAATTACCCTCGACGACGTTGGAGTTGGTCTGGATGGCGATGCCCGTGGAACCGTTTCCCGAAATCACGTTTCCAGAACCAGCCGCGGTCCCGCCGACCGTCGAGTTGCCCGTGGCGACACCCGACCCCGCGTCGGCCAGCACCACGCCCCCCTCTTCGTTGGGCACGGCGACCGTGCCCGTGACGTCGGTGCCTATGTAGTTGCCCTGGATGAGATCCGACGCCGTGTAAATCGTGACTCCGGTCGCGCCGTTGCCGGAGATGATGTTGCGCGCTGCGGGCGCGGTCCCTCCGATCAGGACCCCCGAGGGATCTTGGACGCGGATACCATCGCCATGGTTGCCCAGGGCCTTGGTGCCGGTCACGTCCGTTCCGATCAAGTTCCCTTGCACGACGTCGCCGGTGCCGTCACCTTGGAACACGAGTCCCTCTCCGCTATTTCCCGAGATCACGTTGCCGGCGCCGGCCGCGGTCCCGCCGATTGTGATGCTGTCGGCCGCGCATAAGATTGCGTAAGAGCCGCCGTTTCCCGCGGCGACTTTGCCGGTGGCGTCGACGCCGACGAAGCAGCCAGTGATCACGTCGCCCGAGCCGGCCAGAACGATCCCATCGCCACCGAAGTTGTCGACCGCCAGCCCGACGATCGCGCTATTGGCGGCACTCAAGTCCAATCCGTTCGTCCCCGACCCAGCGCTCGTCCCGTCGAGCACAATAAGCGGTTTGCCGCTGTAGCCCGGTTGCGTGGTGCCCTCGATGGTCACCGGCACGGTCGCCGTCGGCAGGGCCGACGCCGGTGTAATCGTCTCCACGCCCGTTCCAGGGATTTTGAAATCGATGGTGTTGGGACCAGGGCCAGTCAGGTTGCTCTGGGTGATGGCATAGCGTAACGAGCCGGTATCGCTGATATTGTCGCCGGTGTCGGTTACGGTAAACGTCGCGAGCAGCATCCGGTCTTCCAGTAGCTCGAGCCACGGCCGGCGGCCGCTGCGAACCGACCTTTGAACTGGATCGCGTTTCAGGTTATATGAGTACGTCATCGAACGACCTCCCAGACCGATGTCTTCTAATGTGATTGAGTCAAGGAATCGACAAACCTCGGCGCAGAGCCGGTCAAACCGGATCGTCTCGACTTAACGAGAAGACGGCCGGACGTCTCGCGGCTCTCTAGCCGATGGACCATTGGCGCGAGGCGGTCGCGGTTGGTTGCTGACTTGTGGCCTCAATTCCCGAGTGGAATCGTCAGCCGCCCCTACACCATTCATCAGTTTTCACTCGCGGCTGCGAATGAATTTGCTGAGCATTTGAGAAATTGTTTCTACATTTCTTTGTGGCGAAAGTCGACTGGATGCTCCGCTTTTCTCGAGCTTGAATGCGAACCTGGCCGGCCAGGCGTCGTTCGCCTGCCGGCCAGAGGATATCGTCGCCAATTGTCAGGCGGCGCGATGTTCAACTTTTGGTGTAAGTCCCAAAAATGTTGTCATCGCTGGTCGAAGCAAAATTGAATATGACCTCCGTCGACTTGGTGAGTGTTACGTCCGCACCAGCGTCGATGTAGAGGCCGCCGCCTATGCCCTCGCCGCTGGTGCCGCCTTTGCCGGCGACGCCACCGAGCGCTGAGTTGAATGCGATCCATGTGGCATCGATCGCGGCAGAGCTTCCCGCCAGGACCGAGACGCCGCCGCCCCATCCGTTGCCCCCAGTGCTCCCCGAGCCGCCGGCACCACCCTTGGCCTGATTGCCAATGAGCGTGCTGTCGGTCAGAGTCAACGAACAGTCATCCGTGGTACCGTAGATGACGCCCGTACCGACGTTGATGCCGCCGCCCACGCCGTCGCCGCCAGTAGACCCGGAGCCTCCGGCCCCGCCGATGGCTTGATTTTCGATGAGGAAGCTGTTGCTGACGGTCACGACCGTGCCAAAGGCGAGGTCGATACCGCCGCTCACGCCAGGGGCGCCCACCGAATCGGTGCCGCCGGCCCCCCCCTGAGCGACGTTGTCAATGAGCGTACAGCCAGTGACCTGGGCCGAGGGGACGAAGACTAACGAGATACCGCCCCCTTCCCCGATGCTGCCGGCGCTGCCGGGCGCTCCGGCGCCGCCGACAGCCTGATTGCCGGCGAGCGCACTGTTGACAACAGTGACGGTGGCGGGAGGGCCATAGATGGGGAGGCAGAAAATGCCGCCGCCGGCAGTCGCACTGCCGCTCGAGACAGTCTGTGATGGGACGGCGCCTGGGGCCAAAGGCGTGCCCAGGGCCAGGTTGCCATTGAGCGTCGAATTGCTCACCGTCAAGCTCGCGAAATCGTTGATGCCACCCCCTTGCCCGGAGCCAAAGTTGGTTACTCCGTCGCCGCCAGCTGCGCCGATGGCTGAGTTGCCGCTAAGCGTGCAGCCCGTGACGGTCATGGTCGCACCTACGTTGGAAGAATTGCTGAGCGCACCTCCACCTGCACTGGCGCCGGCGCTTTTGCCTAAGGCCTGGTTGCCGGTAAACGTGCTGCTACCAATCGTGGCCGTGCTGGTACTGCTATAAGAAACGTCGATGGCCCCCCCCAGCGCGAGTATGTAGCCAGGCATGTTTGGACTGTTGGCACCGACGCCGTAGGCGGTGTTGGCGTTGAAGCTGCTGTTGGTGACGGAGAGCGCTCCTGACGAGTTGTCTTCAATGCCGCCACCGAACCCACCGCCAGCCGCATTACCGAGGGCCTCGTTGTCGGTCAGCTTACAGTTGCTGATGGCCAGGGCAGAGCTGTCCTCCATCAGGATGCCGCCCCCCGTAGTTGCCTGGCCGTCGGTAATGGTCAGCCCGGTGATGGTCACGCCGGCGCTGCCGCTGATGTCAAAGATCCGGTTCGCATCGTTGCCGCTGACGGACAGCGTGTTCGCTCCTGGGCCGTTGATCGTCACGCTGTGGCTGATCGGCAGATCGCTCGCAAGCGTGATGGTGCCGTGAAGCCCGTGCGCGAAGTCGATGATGTCTCCGTTGCCGGCGTTGGCGATGGCCACGGGCAAAGAGCCAGTGCCACTGTCACTCAGGTTGCTTACCAACAACGTGCTCAGGAGGGTGCGAGCCTCCATCGGGTCGAGCCTGGGCAGGAAACGCGTCCTGGTGACTCGTGCACCGTTGCGACGAGATTGTGATCCAATTCCTACCTGCCGCTTCAGAATCCTTGACCAGTCAAAACGCGCCATCGGTGTTCTCTCCTGTTGCCATCGAGTGAAATCATCGCCGCATGGCCAATTCGCCCGACCATGCGGCACATCGTCTAGAAGTCATTACTGTCGTCCCTCGGAAACCTAAGCCGACCGAACTAATTTTTTCTGCCCGCGTCTTCGGTTATGCTTACATTGAACAAGTTTGCACTCACGGGATCCGTGGCGAGATCCGGAAGTTGGTAGAGACCGAATGAAAACCTGCCCCGATCGCGGTCGGCTCGAACAGCTTCTGAACAACCGTCTCGTTGACACCGAACTCGATGAGCTAGAGCAGCATGTGGAAGGCTGCGCCGCGTGCCAGCGCACGCTGGAAGAGCTAACCGATGCCACGAATTGGGAACCGGAACCAGGGAGAGAAGCCTTGGTTACTCGCGACGGCGGCGAGCCGGGTTCGGACGTCGATTCAATCGATCTAACAGCCGGCAAAACGGCCGCCGCCAAAGATCGTGTTGGGCGCGGCCTGCCGATAGTCGCCGGCTATGAGATCGAGGACGAGCTGGGCCGGGGCGGAATGGGCGTCGTTTACAAGGCGCGCCATATTCGATTGAACCGAACCTGCGCTCTCAAGATGATCTTGGCCGGCCTTCATGCCGGTCCCGAAGTTGTGGCCCGGTTTGTGACCGAGGCCGAGGCAATCGCCCGGCTCGAGCATCCTTCTATCGTTCGGATTCACCATATCGGCGACGCCGATGGCTTGCCTTTTCTCGAGCTGGAATATGTGTCTGGGGGGAGTCTCGACCAGCAGCTCGATGGGACGCCGTGGACCGCCAAGCGGGCTGCTCGCCATGCCGAACAAGTCGCAACGGCGATCGCCGAGGCCCATCGGCGAGGAATCGTCCATCGCGATCTCAAGCCGTCGAACGTGCTTTTGGCGGCCGACGGCACACCCAAAGTCGGGGATTTTGGCCTGGCGAAAATACTGGACAGCCAGTCGGCATTGACTCGGAGCGAGTCGGTCATGGGCTCGCCCAGCTACATGGCGCCCGAGCAGGCACAGGGTCAGGCGAAACAGGCAGGCACAGCCGTGGACGTCTACGCGGTGGGGGCGATCCTATATGAGCTGTTGACCGGGCGCCCGCCGTTTCGCGGCACGACTGTGCTGGAAACGTTGGAGCAGGTCAAGACGACCGAGCCGGTTCCGCCATCGCGGTTGGTGCCGGGCGTGCCGCGCGACATCGAGACGATCTGCCTCAAGTGACTGCACAAGGAGCCGTGGGGTCGATATGCCAGCGCCGAGGCGCTGACCGATGACCTGTGTCGCTACCTGGAGGGTCGCCCGATCCTGGCGCGGCGGAGCACGGCGATCGAGCGTTCCTGGCGATGGTGCCGCCGTAATCCCTGGCCGTCCGCCGCGGCGGCCCTGCTGGCCCTTACGACCTGGGTCGGGATCGAGACCTACGGCGACCTCCGTGCGGCGGGCCTGGTGGAGTCCCTTCAGGCGGCGGGGACAACGGACGTCCCGTCAGTCATCAACGGCTTCTCGGGCTATCGCCGGTGGGCCGACTGGCGGCTCCGGCGGCTGTTCCACGACTCGGGCGAGTCGACCCGTGAGCGCCTACACGCCAGCCTGGCCCTGCTGCCTGTCGATGCCTCTCAGGCCGATTACCTCGCGACGCGGTTGCTGGGCGCCGCGGCGTCCGAGCTGCAAGTGCTCCGTACCGCGCTGGCGCCGCACCGAGCCCGGCTGATCCCGATGCTCTGGACCGAGCTGAAGAAGGCCGGGCCGGGCGATCCCAGCTTGCTGACTTCCGCCGCGGCCCTGGCGCCCTACGACCCCGACAGCCCGCGCTGGTCGGAGCTCGGCGGCAAGGTGGCCGAGGCGCTGGTCAAGGTCAATCCCGCCTTCCTCGGCGTCTGGCTCGATGCGTTGCGCCCCGTGCGGGGCCGGCTCGCAGTGCCTCTCGAGAGGATTTTCGTCAAGGACGGCTCCGAGACCGAGCACGACTTGGCCACCAGCCTCCTCGTCGATTACGCCGCCGACGAACCGGACCGCCTCGCCCGCCTGCTCATGGCCGCCGATTCCAAGGCGTTCCTGGCGTTCTTCCCGATTGCCGAGCGGCTGGCCGAAAAGATCGTCCCCCTCTTGCAGGCCCAGCTCCCGAAAAGTAACGCAGCCCGGGAGGAGGAAGCGGACACTGAGCAAGCCAAGGACGAACTGGGCGAGCGGCAGGCGCGGGCGGCCGTGGCGCTGGTCCGGCTGGGTCATTCTGGCGATGTCTGGCCCTTGTTGCGGCACAGCGCCGATCCGCGGCTGCGCGGCTTGATCGTGAGCTGGCTGAGCCCGTTAGGCGCCGACGCGAAAGCGATAATGGCCGAACTCGATAAGCTGAATTCTCCCGCGAGCCCCGACGCAACTCGCGCCACCCGGCGGATGGACGCGATCCTCTTCGACTCCCAGACTTCGACGCGGCGCGCGCTTATCCTGGCCCTGGGGACGTACGGGGCCGAATTACTCTCTCCCGGCGAACGCGAGCCCGTGATCGCCCGGCTCGTCACGCTCTACGAGCACGACCTCGATGCTGGCATCCACGGCGCATCGGCCTGGACCTTGCGGCAGTGGAAGCAGCGCGAGAAGCTCGAGACGATCGATGCCCGTTTGAAGGGCCAGGACCGCGGCGACCGCCGCTGGTACGTCAATAGCCAGGGACACACGTTGGTGATCGTCGGTGGCCCGGTCACATTCCGCATGGGGTCGCCGCCCAGCGAGCCGGAGCGGTTCGACAATGAGACGCCCCACCAGCACGACATCCACCGTCGGTTCGCGATCGCCGCCACCGAGGTGACCGTCGAGCAATACCAGGCGTTTGTGAGGGAGAACCCCGGAGTCAGCCACACCAGGGTCGACCGCTACAGCCCCGACCCCAACGGTCCCATGAATGGAGTGACCTGGTATCAGGCCGCGGCGTATTGCAACTGGTTGAGCCAGAAGGAGCACCTACCGGAGTGCTACGAGCCCAACGAGCCGGGCGAGTACGCTCACGGGATGCGGATCAAGGCCGATGCCTTGAAATTGAATGGATATCGCTTGCCAACCGAGGCGGAATGGGAGTATACGGCCCGCGCCGGGGCTCTGACCAGCCGCCACTACGGCGCCTCGGAGCGCCACCTGTGGCATTATGCCTGGTATCAGGCCAACGGCAAAGATCGGGCCTGGCCCGTCGGGACTTTGCTGCCCAATGACTTGGGCCTCTTTGACACGCTGGGAAACATGTCTGAGTGGTGTCAGGAGGCAGCCGCCAACGCGGATCAGACGACTGCAGAATCATATGAAATAATAAATGAAATTCCTCGCCTGCTTCGAGGTGGTTCGTTCACCAACCCTTCGGCGTACGTCCGCTCGGCGTACCGTATCTGGTACGCCCCGGCGAACCGCTTTGTCAACTGCGGTTTCCGCCCCGCCAGGACTTACGATTGAACGCAGTATCACCCCGGTCCGGCAAAAATCTATGCCTACTAAATTCTTTGTTCTGCTTTTATCTTCGATTACGCTCAAATCCGAAACCGCCTTGCCCAAGCCAGAACTATAGGATGATCCGGAAGGTAGTAGAGATCGAATGACAACTTGCCCCGGCCGCGGTCAACTCGAGCGACTGCTGGAAAATCGTCTCGTCGACACCGAACTCGATGAGCTAGAGCAACACATAGAAGCATGTGCTGCCTGCCAGCAGACTCTGGACGAGTTGTCTGATACCACTAATTGGAGATTGGAACCAGGGCGCGAAGTCTTGATTACACGCGACGGCGGCGAGCGCGCTCCGGACGTCAGCGAATGGACAGGCACTTCGCATGTAAATTCGTACATAGAAGAACAATCAAACGAGCCAATCAGCCTGGACGCGGCTCCCGCATGGTTTGAGCCGGCTCGATTGAGAGTAGAAAACGCAGCCTGGTTGTGCGATTCAGTCCCGTCGCGGCTGATTCGACGTGCCTTGATTCTCCGCGGGCCTGGATCCTGAGACTGTGCTCAAGTCCTCTCGTCTAGGTCGATTGCGTGACGCGTTCCGTTTGACTCGTCTCGCCTTTTGCATCTTTGCGTGAGATCTTCGCATGAAGCTCATTCTTTGATGCGGTCCGCGACGGAATGACCGAGCAAGCGTCCCCGGCGCAGACCGAGCGCCGGGGCTTACCGGGCCCCTGAGACTTTTGGTTAGCGGCGAGGGCCTCACCGGCCGCCTTTCTTTCCCGTTCACCTGGTTCTCAAACTGAGCCCTGCGCCCCTGCGCGGGTGTTACCCCTTACACGAAGTTCTCTGGACGTGCCGAGAGAAAACCAGAAGGCCAAGCATGCCAGTGCCGAGGAGGGTGATCGCGGAGGGCTCGGGTACAGAGGCCAACGTGTCGAGGGTGTATCCCGTCGGCAGGCCAGAGACCGTGCCGATCTCGGTCGCCGCGCCTGTTGTCGTGTTGATCGTAAAGATCGACGGAGCGGAGGGGATGAAGGTGTCGAAGCCATAGAGCGTCGATCCCACGGAGACCAGCGCCAGGGGGTCGGACGTACCCAGGCCAGAGCCCGCCGCGGTCGCGGCCCGGTCGTGGTATTCACCTCGTAGAGAGTGGCGACCTTGCTCGGCGTAGGCCAGACGTCGAAGTAGAGATTCCCGTTCGGTCCGAAAGCGAGGTTGCCGCAGCTCCATGACGCGGCTCCACTGCCAGGGCTGGCTGAAAAGGTCCTATTCACGGCTCATGGATTGCCGTGGGGGCCTCGGTGCGCAGGTTCAGCGCCAGGAGCCGGCGGGTCCGGTAAGACACTTGGCTCGCGGCGAGGCTCAACGGCCGCATCGTTCCTCTCTGTTTCCGGGGCCGGCTGCGCACCTCAACGACTACGTCTCAATGTACGTCCCGAAGATATTCGGGTAGCTGGTAGAGGCGGTGTTGTCGATGACGTTGGCCAGCGTGAAGGCGTCGACGTAAACGATTGCTCCGGATGCAATGTACACGCCCCCGCCCTCGCCCAGGCCCGTCGAGGGGGCTTGAGCAGAATTGGAGGACGCGGAAACGCTGGTCAGCGTGACCGTGCCGCCGCTCACCTCCAGCCCGCCCCCAAAGCCGTTGCCGCCGTTGCCGTCGATGCCGCCGATAATGCCGGCTCCGCCTTTCCCGCCCTGAACTGTATTCGAGGACAGGGAAACGCTGGTCAGCGTGGCCGTGCCGCCGCTCACCTCCAGCCCGCCCCCAAAGCCGTTGCCGCCGTTGCCGCCGAGCGTAGCACTGCCGCCGCCAGAGCCGCCCACAGCCGTGTTGGAGGAGAGGGTCGCGTTCGTCAGAGTGGCCGTTCCGCCGGCAACGTAGACCCCGCCGCCGGATGCGTTGCCGCCGTTGCCGCCACCGTCGGGGCCGTAGCCGCCGTTGCCGCCTTGAACGGTATTGAAAGACACGGTCGCGCTGGTCAGAGTGAGCGTTCCGCCGGCAACGTAGACCCCGCCGCCCTCCGCGCTCCCGCCTGACCATCCATAATATCCACCGATATAACCCTCACCGCCGAGGGCCTGGTTGTGCTCGACAATGGTGCCGCTTTCCAACGTCAGCGCTCCGCTGGAATAGATACCCGCCCCTTCCGGACCCGTGTTGTTCTGCACGCTCCCGCCGCTCATCGTCAGGGTACCTTGGTTATAGATGGCGCCACCCGCGTTACGCGCGGTGTTGTCCTGCACGGTCACGCCGCTCATGGTCAGGGCACCCAGGTTATAGATGGCGCCACCCGCGCTAACCGCGGTATTGTTCTGCACGGTCACGCCGTTCATGGTCAGGGCACCTTGGTTATAGATGGCGCCACCATCCGCCCCCGCCGAGCCGCCCTTCAGCGTCGAGTTCTGCAGGGTCAGCGAGGCTGCGGGAGCCACGTCGAAGAGGCGAAAACTGAATAGAGAGTGCCGATCGATGGTATCGCCGTCGCCAACAATGGTCAGGTTGTCGTTGGCGGCTATGACAGGCAGGCCGTTGTACCCGGTGGCGGAAGTATCGTTGTTCCACGTCGTCAAAGCATAGGGCGAAGTGGTAGGGGCCGTCAGGGTGATGGTGTTTGCCCCGCCGGCCGTGTTGGCGGCGGTGATGTCGGCGATCAAGGACGAGACGTTTGCGGCGGAGTAGCTCGCCAGGAGCGCACGGGCCTCGAGCGGTTCCAGAACAAGGCGGGCCTTTCTCCGGCGCGCGCCCGGTTAGCGCGCGGGCCGCGCCGGGAGTGGCTGCTCGAAAAGGGCCAGGAAAGCCAAGAGGAAGTCGTCATGGTAAAGCTCCATTGTTCGATGCGGTCTGCGATGGAAAGACTGAGCAAGCGCCTCCGGCGCGCACACCGAGCGCCGGGGCTTTGCCGATTCGGTCAAGCTCCTGTTTGGCGGTGAGACTCACTCACCACTTTCTTTGTGGACGTGTTCAGGTCGTCGTCAGGATGCTATCCCTTGGCGTTGCCGGCCTTCTTCAGCAATTGCGGCGTTTTCTTCGATACGGTCCGCGATTGACTGACTGAGCGCTGGATGTCAAGAACCATCCGCGATCAAGCTGCCCGTCATCGAGCTGAAGAGCGTGTCCGTGCTCGACGGCTTACCTTTCTTTTGCGGCACTAACCCGCTGAACGGATCTGTTCCCATGTCCGGGGCCGTGGCATTCGCGACCAGGTTGGCCGTTCTGTCGTTAGTCGTGAAGTCGACCGTGCCGGCATGGCCGTTGTCGGTGGTGCCGACGGCATTCGGGGCGGTGACGGTGAATGTCCGAGACGCGCCGGCGCCGCTGGAGAAACGCAAACCGCTGATCTGCAAAGCCGGCAGGGCGTCGACCCCTGACAGCTCGAAAACCGTGCCGCCGTTCGAGGCGCCTCCAATATCCGTTGTGCCATACAGATTGCCGCTGCTGTCCATGATCAGAGCGTCTTCCGGCTGGGAACCGTCGGCGCCGTTAAACGAGACCAGTGTGGTGATTGTGCCGCGGCCCTTGGCCAGCTCGAATACCGTGCCGCCGTCCGAGGCCCCTCCCAATGCCGTTGTGCCGTAGAGATTGCCGCTGCTGCCCATGATCAGGCTGGCATCCGGTTGTCTGCCGTCGGTGTTGTTGAACGAAGCCAGCGTAGTGATCTGGTGGCTACCGTGGACCCACTCGAAAACCGTGCCGTTCTCTGCTTGGCCGCCTCCATGCGACGCTGTGCCGTACAGGTTGCCGCTGCTGTCCATGATCAGGCTGTCATACGGGTATGTCCCGGAGGTTTGGGTGGTGTCGAAGTAAGCCAGCACCGTGATGTTGCGGCTCCCGTGGGCCAGCTCGAAAAGCGTGCCGTAGCCGGAGTTTCCCGCCGTTGTGCCATACAGATTGCCGCTGCTGTCCATGATCACGCCGCCGACTGGGTATTCGCCAGTGGTGCTATCGAACGAAGCCAGCGTGGTGATCGTGCTGCTGCCGTGGGCCAACTCGAAAACCGCGCCTGGGCTGTCGTGGCCATACACCGCTGTGCCGTACAGATTGCCGCTGCTGTCCATGATCACGCCGCCATGCGGGTCCTCACCGTTGCCATTGATGCCGGTGAACGAAACCAGCGTGGCGATCGTGCCGCTCCCCTTGGCCAGCTCGAAAACCGTGCCATAACCGTCATTGGTCGTTCCGTTCCACGAGGTGCCTCCATCGATCGTCGTGCCGTACAGATTGCCGGTGCTATCCATGATCAGGCTGGCCTCGGGCGTCATCCCGTTGGTGCCGTCGAACGTAGCCAGCGTGGTGATCGCGCCGCTGCCCTGGGCCACCTCGAAAACCGTGCCGTCGCGGTTGGCGCCTCCCCCCGCCGTGGTGCCGTACAGGTTGCCGCTGCTGTCCATGATCACGCCGCCGACCGCGTCGTAACCGTTGGGGTATGCGCCGAACGTAGCCAGCGTGGTCAGGCTCAATGTAAGCCGGATCTCGAGAGCTTCCAGACCGGGCCGAAAGCTGTGCCGGCGCTGGGGCGACGTTGTCGCCGGATTGCGGCGCTGGCGCGCCGGGCCTGGCTGTGCGAAAAAGTCCCCGAAAGCCAAGTGGAAATCGCCAAGGTGAAGCTCCTTTTTTGGATGCGGTCCGCGAAGAAAGAACTGCGCAAGCGCCAGCGCGCAAACCGAGCGCCCGGGGGCCAGGTTGTTGAAACTTGCGCTTGCTAGCGAGGGACTCGCCGGTATCTCGTGTCAAGTCTGTTGGATCAGTGCCATCGTCATCGTGTGGCTCAGCCAGGCTCTCTGGCGAGTTCTCCGTTAGTGATTACTGTCAGAAATCGAAAACCTAAGGCGGCTGAATTATTTTTTCGTTTTCGCAGTGCGACCGCCCGCGCACGTGCGATCCACGTGGTTTCACATCAATCGCCGGTCACAACGAGAAAGTCCCAAAGATAAATGGTTCCGTCGAATCCTCCGCTGGCCAGCGCACTGTTGTCGGTGCGAAAGCGAGCGCGCAAACGCCTACGTGCGTCAACCGCGTTGGTCGGATCTTGAACGTCGCGATATCCCAGAAGGTCACCCCTCCTTGGTAATCGGCGACGGCTAGGGTTGTGCCATCGGGACTGGCCGCAACCGCGACGACCGCTCCCGCGAAGCCGCGGAGAGAGTGACGCTCGACGCCTGTCGTCACATCCCAGATCCATACGACCGGTTTCGTTTGATCACTCAAGAAGAGGAGGCGGCCGTTGGCAGAATACGCCAGGGCGGCGAGCGTGCGTGCCGGGCTCTTGATCTTGAACCGTGGTCGGCCGGCGGGCAATTCCCAGATTCGGGTCGTGCGGTCACCGCCCGAGGAAGCCAGCGTGGATCCGTCGGGCGCGAATGCCAGGGCTGCGACAAAACCCTCGTGCGCGGCGAGCGTCAACCGCTTCTGTCTTGATTGGGCGTCCCACAAAGAAATTTTCCCGTCCTCCTGGCCCACAGCCAGACTCGTACCGTCCGGTGAGAACGCCAGGCAGGCGGCTCGGGCCGTCGAGGCAGAGTCGTCGTCGAGCGTCCGAGACTCGTGGTCCACGAGATCGTGAACGAATACCGTCGCCGTCGGGCTGGACAGCGCCAGAACTCCGTTGTCTGGGCTAAAGGCAGCGAATCGGACCGAGCCAGGGACGTGGTGTTCGCATGGATCTTGATTGCGCCTTCAGGTTCAAGATCGCCATCAAGCAATCAGCCCCAACCGACGACAGCATCGCGCCGTCGTGCCGGAATGCGATCGACCGCACTGTACCCATATTGCCGATCAAAGTCTTCCTTGCTGGAATCTGTTCGAACTGATCGCACGTGCCGGGTAAGCAGGCGACGGCCGCGACCATCGCAGTGAGTAACAAAACCATCGGCCAGTTGAATACGGCCAATTGGACTTGTCGGCCGCGCGGACTCAAGCGCTTGCGCTGACCGAGAGTCTGATCAGCCCCCAACTCGATAGGGTCTTCAAACACAATCATCCCTCCGACATGCCCGCCTACTTCGGCCGCACTGCGAAATGACGGTCATCTCGCCAACTCGTCCTATCCGAGTGTCTGGCGTTCTAAGAGTTATTACCCTGGTCCGTCAAAAACCTAAGTCGGCTCAACAGTTTTTTTTGTTTTTATCTTCGGTTACGCTTGTGATCGGACCTACGCGGCGCAATGTCGGCGCAATAAACATGATCCGGAAGTCGGTGGAGATCGAATGACAACCTGCCCCGATCCCGGTCGGCTCGAGCAGCTTCTGAATAACCGTCTCGTTGACACCGAACTCGATGAGCTGGTGCAGCACGTCGAAGGCTGCTCCGCCTGCCAGCAGGTGCTGGAGCTGTTGACCGAGTCCACGGTTTGGGAGCCGAGACAGCAGCGCGGCGGTGACCCGGGCCACATTCGCGCCGCGGGCGACGCCGTCGGTGCTGACAGCTCCGACGGCCGACAATTTCGCGTTCTCCAACCAGACGAATGTGGCCTGAGGGCCGTTGTCGGCGCGCCCTATACCAAGCGCGGCCACGAGGTGGCCCTGAAGCACATGCTCGAAGCTCACGCCGAAGAGCCGATAGAAGCCGGCGACGGCCTGCAATGGCTGCGTGGCTATCGCATCGAGCACGAGCTGGGACGTGGCGGCATGGGGATCGTCTACCGGGCGTTCGACGAGAAGCGCGGCATGGCGGTCGCCCTCAAGATACTCAAGCGGCCCGATGCCACGGCCATCCTCCGCTTCAAGCAAGAGTTCCGGGCCCTGGCCGACGTGTCGCATCCCAACCTCGTGGCGCTTTATGAGCTGGCCACGGAGGGGCCGATCTGGTTTTTCACCATGGAACTCATCGAGGGGGTCGATTTCCGGCATTTCGTGCGATCGGGGACCGATCCACCAGCCCCGTTCCCGGAGACGACCGAGTACCTCGGACCGCCGAGCACATCATTACCGGGCGATCTCGGATCAGCCCAGGATGCCGTCGGCGACACCGGACCGTTCGACCCGAAGTGGGTCGTGGCGGGCCACGGCGTCCCACCTAATCGCGGATACAGCCTCTCGCCGGCTGCCCTGGCCCGGTTGCAGAATCGCCCTCTTGCAACTGGCCGAGGGGATCGCCGTCCTCCATAAGGCGGGCAAGCTCCACCGCGACCTGAAACCCTCGAACGTGCTGGTGACCGGGCAGGGCCGTCTCGTGATTCTTGACTTCGGGCTTGCCGCCGACCTGGGGGCCTCGGGGCTGCACCAGAGCTTGCTGCCATACGTCCTGGGCACCAGCGCCTACATGGCCCCCGAACAGGCCGCGGGACGGCCCGTTTCCCCGGCCAGCGACTGGTACAGCGCGGGCTCGATGCTCTACGAGGTGCTTACCGGCCACACCCCCTTTTTGGGCGGGACCCACGAAATGCTGGTCGACAAGCAGCGGTTCGAGCCGCCCGCCCCATCTGAGCTGGTGCCCGGTCTTCCCGCCGACTTGAACGCGCTGTGTGTCGACCTACTCCGCCGCGATCCCGAGGCGCGACCAACGGGCCGCGATGTGCTCCGCCGCCTCGGAAGCAAGACGCGCAAGCCCAGGCTTTCCGTCTCACTGCCGACGTCTCCGGATCAGTTCGCGCCCTTGGTCGGCCGCGGTCTAGAACTCGAATCACTGGAGAACGCCTTCGCCGATGTGGGCCGGGGCCGGACCGTGGCCCTCTACATCCATGGCCCTTCGGGGGTAGGCAAGACGGCCCTCGTCCGGCGCTTCCTCGACGAACTGATCGGGCGCGACCATGCCATTGTCCTGGCGGGCCGGTGCTACGAGCAAGAGTCGGTGCCCTACAAGGCACTCGACAGCGTCGTCGATGCTCTGAGTCGATACCTGCAGCGCCTGCCGCTTTTGGAGGCGCAGGTGCTCTTGCCCCGCGACATCCGATCCCTGGTCCGGGTCTTTCCCACGCTGGCGGAGGCCGAGGCCGTGGCGATGGCGCTACGGCTCACAGCCCTTGTCCCCGACCCGCAGGAGCTGCGGCGCCGCGCCTTCCGCGCCCTGCGTGAGCTCCTGGCCCGCCTGGCAGACCGGCGTCCCTTGGTCCTGGCGATCGATGACCTGCAATGGGGCGACTCCGACAGCGCGCTTCTGCTCTCGGAGCTCCTCCGCCCACCCGACGCGCCACAGGCTCCTCCTTTTGGGCTGTTACCGCAGCGACGATGCGGCGACAAGCCCGCTCTTGCGAGCAATCCTCGAAGTTCACGACGGGGGAAGCCCCAGCGTCGACCGCCGGGTGCTGGCCCTGGGGACGCTGGAGCCCGCGGACGCCGAGAACCTGGCGCTCTACCTGCTGGGCAGCGAGGACCAAGCGGCCTGCGGCCACGCCGCTGCCATCGCCCGCGAGTCGGGGGGTAACCCGTTCTTCGTCGCCGAGCTCGTGCGTTATGTCCAGGCCGATACCGGCCTCTTGCACCGGGTCCCGGGGGCCAGTGAGGTGGCCCTTGACGAGGTGCTCTGGGCGCGCGTAACGCGCTTGCCAGATGAGGCGCGGCGTCTGCTGGAGGTCGTCGCCGTTTCGGGCCGGCCGCTCGACCAAGCGGACGCGTACCGGGCCGCCTAGTCTGGCTGCCAGCGAGCAAAAGGCAATTACCATCCTGCGGTCCGGCCGGCTGATCCGCAGCACAGGCCTGGCGGAGCGCGACCAAATCGAGACCTACCACGACCGCGTCCGTGAAGCCGTGGTCGCCCACATCGCACCGACGGTGGTAGAGGGCCACCACCGAAGCCTCGCGCAGGTGCTCGAGTCCTCGGGCCGGGCCGATGCCGAGGTGCTGGCTGTCCACTTCCACGGTGCTCGGGAACACACGAGGGCGGGGATGTATTACGCGCAGGCGGCGGTGCAGGCGGCAGAGGCCCTGGCCTTCAACCGCGCCGCCAAGCTGTACCGCCTGGCCCTGGAGCTGCGACCGGGGGACGAAGCCGACGAGCGCCGGCTCCGGGTGGGGCTGGCGGATGCCCTGGCAAATGCCGGGCGCGGCCCCGATGCGGCGCGAGAATACCTCGCCGCGGCCGTCGGTGCCACCGCCGACGAAACGCTCGAACGCCGACGGTGCGCCGCCATACAGTACTTGATTAGTGGTCACATCGACGAGGGACTGACGCAACTCGGTGCGGTCCTGAAAGCGGTCGGGATGACCCTTCCGGCCACGCCCCGGCACGCCATCTTGTCCCTGATCTTGAATCGAATTAAGCTCCGCTCACGAGGACTCCGTTTTTACTCGCGCGACGCCAGCCAGATTTCCGCGGAAGACCTGACGCGAATTGACATCTGCTGGGCGGCGGCCACTGGCCTGGGGATCCTCGACCCGATCCGGGCGGCGGACTTTCAGGCGCGCTGTCTGTTACTGGCACTCCGAGCGGGCGATGCCTATCGGATTGGCCGGTCCCTGTGCTTTGAGTCGGGCTTCGTCTTGGCCACGGGCGGCCGCAGCGAGCGCCGTGCTGCCAAGCTCGTGCGAGCGGCTGAGCAGATCGCGCAGCAGCTCGAGAACCCCCACTTGCGGGGCGGGGTCTTCCTTGCGGAGGGGACGGTGGCGTATCTGACTGGGCGGTGGAAGCGGGCGAGCGAGCTTCTCGACCGTGCCGGAGTTATCTTCCGCACGCAGTTGCACCGGAATTACCTTCGAAGCCGACTGGTCGATTCTCTTTTCACTCTGGTCGCTCCAGTTCCGCGGCGAGCTGCCCGAGCTGGGCCGCCGCTGGCCAGTCGTCCTCAAAGAGGCATTGGAACGTGGTGACCGCCACATGGTGACGAACCTGAACACCTTCCTCATGTCCACTCTCCGTCTCGCCGCAGACGACCCGGAAGGGGCCGAGGCCACGTTGCACCAGGCCCTGGACCCCGGGACGCAGCAAGGATTTTATCTCCAGCACAACGAGTGGTTCGGCGCGGAGGTCCAGATCAGGCTGTACCGTGGTGATGGCGCCGGCGCCTGGAACTTCCTCACGACACGGTACGCGCCGGCGCTTTTCCGATCGCACCGCATGCGCATGCAAAAGATCAAGGTGTTCTTCTACGAGCGCCGGGCCCGCTGTGCGCTCGCGGCGGCCTTTGGCGCGGGCGACCCCGGCCCGCTGCTGCATGCCGCCGAGAGCGACGCGCGGCGGCTACACCGCGAGGGGGTGGCCTGGTCGAGAGCGTTGTCGCTCCCGATCAAGGCCGGTGTCGCCGCCGCCCGTGGCGACAGGTCAGGAGCAGTGACCCTGTTCTCCCTGGCGGTGCAGCACCTCGAAGCCGTCGACATGAACCTCTACGCCGCGGCGTCGCGTCGCCGGCTAGGCGAGATTCTCGGGGGCGATCAAGGGCGAGCACAACTGGAGAAGGCCGATTCTTGGATGAGCCAGCAGGGCATCATGAGCCCGGCCAGCATGGCGGATGTGTTCGCGCCCGCCGTAACCTGAGAGACGGCTTGCGTGCGTGCCGGCCCGGGGATGGGGGCACACGGGGCGGAAAAACGGCCCTTCCGCACGCTCGATGCGACGCGACTGGATATGAAATCCAGTCGTTGGACGGGGGGTCTCGGGCATCTTGCCATGCGTGGTCAAGCTGAGAAAACCCGGCTCGCGTTGTGTCCGCTGATCGTCAGCGCACTTGCGCCCGGACCGTCAGACGAGTCCTGCATAAGTCATTACTCGCGGCTCTCAGAAACCGAAGCCCACTCATAATCTTATTTTCCGTATCAGCGTCGCTCGTGATAAAAATATACGAGTCCACGTGGCGAAAACCTAATTCAAAGAGATGATCTGGCGCGAGATCCGGAAGTTGGTAGATATCGAATGACAACTTGCCCAGACCGCGGCCGGCTCCAGCAACTGCTGGATAACCGTCTCGTCGACACTGAACTCGATGCACTGGAGAGCCATGTCGAAGAGTGTGTTGCCTGCCGGCAGACGCTGGACGAGCTAACCGATGCCACGAATTGCGAATTCGATCGCGCGCTCGGAGCCTCGATCGCCCGTGAGCCCGGCTTCGCCGACCATCCAATCGGTCTTACGGCGGGCGCGACGGCCTCGGCCGAAGAGCGCGGGCGACACGGCTTGCCGACAGTCGCCGGCTATGAAATCGAGGACGAGCTGGGCCGCGGCGGCATGGGCGTCGTCTACAAGGCGCGCCACGTCCGATTGAACCGGCCCTGCGCTCTCAAGATGATCCTGGCCGGCGCTTCATGCCGGTCCCGAAGTCGTGGCCCGGTTCGTGACCGAGGCCGAGGCGATCGCCCGGCTCCAGCATCCTTCGATCGTCCAGATCCGCCACATCGGCGACGCCGATGGCTTACCTTTCCTCGAGCTGGAATACGTCGCCGGGGGCAGCCTCGACCAGCAGCTCGACGGCACGCCCTGGCCCGCCGAAGCGGGCGGCTCGCCTTGCCGAGCAAGTGGCCCTGGCGATCGCCGAGGCCCATCGGCAGGGTATCGTCCATCGCGACCTCAAGCCGTCGAACGTGCTTTTGGCGGCCGACGGCACGCCCAAGGTCGGCGACTTCGGCCTGGCCAAGATGCTGGACAGCCAATCGGCTCTGACCCGGAGCGAGTCGGTCATGGGCTCGCCCAGCTACATGGCACCCGAGCAGGCCCAAGGGCGGGCCAAAGAGGCCGGCGCAGCCGTGGATGTCTACGCGGTGGGCGCGATCCTCTACGAGCTGCTGACCGGCCGGCCGCCGTTTCGCGGCACGACCGCGCTCGAGACGCTCGAGCAAGTCAAGACCACCGAGCCGGTCCCTCCCTCGCGGCTGGTGCCGGGCGTGCCGCGCGACATCGAGACGATTTGCCTCAAGTGTCTTCAGAAAGAGCCGGCAAGCGCTATGAAACCGCCCAGGCACTCGGCGAGGACCTGCGGCGGTTCCTGGACGGACGGCCGATCGTCGCGCGGCAGATCAGCGGCGCAGAACGAGCCTGGCGCTGGTGCCGCCGCAATCGTTTCGTCGCCGGAACAGCCGCCGTCGCCGCAGCGGCGACCGTGGTATTGGCCATCGGCGTGACCGTGGCGGCCTTCACTTTTCGCGCTCAGCGCGACCAGATCAGCCGCTCGGATCGCAAGACGCGTGAGAATTTGTTCGAATCGCTCACGACCCAGGGGCGAGCCACGCGTTTCAGCCGCCAGGTGGGACAGCGCTTCGAGAGTCTTCTTGCGCTGCAGCAGGCGGCCGGGATCGCGCGCGAGCTCAAGCTGCAGCCGCAGCGATTCGATACGCTCCGCGATCAAGCGATCGCCTGTCTCGCCCTGCCAGACTTGAGGAAGACCGGTCGAGTGATCGACCGTCCGCCGGGAGTGCTCATGGTGTGCTTTCGATCCGACGATGACCCGCTATGCGTTGCGGTTCCACGATCGGGACGATCCGGGTCAGAACGTCGCCGACGACCACGAGGTTGCCCGCTTCAAGGCCATGGGCGATCGCGAGATCCATGTCTTCAGCTTCAGCCCCGACGGCCGCTACCTGGCGACGACGAACTCTCCGGGCTTTGCCCTGACGGTCTGGGACATAAACCGGAACGCGGCTGTCTTCTCCGACCCTGGACCTGTCTACGGGTATTCCGCCAGATTCAGTCCTGACAGCCGGCGCATTGCCCTGTTTCATAACAACGATCGCGAGCTCAAGATCTATAACCTGGCGACTGGTCGGCTCGACAAACGCTGGCCTTTACCGGCGCCTGGGAATCTGGAGTTTCGTCCCGACGGAGCCCAGATCGCGGTCGTTTACACGGACGCCGCGCAGAACGCGTGCCGTATTCTTGACGCGCACACAGGCCAGGTTGTCGTGTCCTTCCCGCTGCCCTCGGGGGGCAACGGCTACATCGCCTGGAGCTCCGACGGCGCGACTCTGGCCTACGCGAACGATGATCTGAAGATCTACCTCTACGACACCGCCGGCACACGGAAGGCAACCCTTGAAGGCTCGACCTTCAAGGGCATCGTCGTAGGTTTCCATCCCGCCGGCACCTTGCTTGCCGGCACCTGTCTGGAAAAGCGGCTGCGGATCTGGGATGCGGTCTCGGGCCGTCAGCTTCTCAGCTTGACCGGCGGGCCCCAGTATCCTGAATTTAGCCGAGATGGACGAATTGTCATCACGGGCGAAACCCAGTTCACAAGATACGCGGTCGATCCCGCCCTCGAATACCGATCGTTTACTCATCCTGCTGATCGCCGGTTCATTCTGATCACACCGTCGATCCGGCGCGATGGCCGGCTGCTGGCCGTGGGCACTGACGGAGGGGTTATATTCTGGGACCTTGCTAGCGGAAGAGAACTTCTCAATCTGGCGATCGGGTATGCCCCACATGTGATGTTCGAGGCATCCGGTGACCTGCTGACCACAGGATTTATCGGCCTGTGGCGATGGCCGATTCAGCTCGACCTAGAGAAGAATATATTCCGAATCGGCCCGCCGCGCCGGCTTGAGTTTCCGACCAATGGTCTGGGCCTTGACGAGGACCGTTCGGGCCAGATCGTAGCTCTGGGCAACGGGACGCATGCCCAGGTCCAATCCGGCGAACACATTTTTCAGATCGGACCGCTCGACGATTGCAGGTCCGTCGCCGTCAGCCCTGACGGACAATGGCTCGCGACTGGGAGCTATAATCTGGGCGCTCAGATCTGGCGGCTGCGCGACGCGACACGCGTGGCCGATCTGCCGATCGACGATCGCACTGAGGTCAAGTTCAGCCCCGATGGCAAATGGCTGATGACGACCGCCGCGCCGTGCCGACTCTGGGCCGTTGGCACTTGGGTCGAAGAGCGTCAAATCGGCGGTACAGGTTTTTGCTTCACATCCGAATCACGCCATCTGCTGGTTCAGGATGCAGACAACATGCTTCGCCTGGTCGAGACAGAGTCTGGCCGCACGGTCGCTCGGCTCGAAAGCCCAGACTCCTGCGGCGTGACCTTGGCCACCTTCAGCCCCGACGGGGTGCAACTGGCGGTGACCACCCAAGAGGGACCCGCGGTTCATGTATGGGACCTACGGGCCATTCGCCGCCAACTTGCGACGATAGGGCTCGACTGGGATGCGCCGGCCTATCCGGACGACGACCCAGCCGACACGGCTCTTGCTCCCCTACCGCCGCTCGTAGTCGACTTTGGCCCGCTCGCCAGCGGTACCGAGCACTTCAAAAGGAACTGACTGCGTACCGCACCGAAGCAGAACTTGTGCCGGTGGGCCGTACCCGCGAAGTCGCTGCCGATGTATTCGCAGTGCTGCCATGAGGGAGGACACCCGTGCGCATTCTGGCCGAATGCAGACGCGTGCTGGTGAATCGGCCGCAGCAGACGGGATCTTCGACGCTCCACGTGGCAGAATCCAGCCAGGCCAAGGATCACGGCCTGTGCCAGCTGTGTCGGGAACTGCGAGCGTTCACGTGTCACCGGTTGCGAACAGCAACTATCGCACAGCCCCTATGACGAACGATGACCAACGATGACGAACACACGAGTACACGCCAGTCCAAGTTCACAACCATAAGTATCTATGGAACAATACTTTGGGTACACTTAACCAAATTTGATGACGACGATGACGCACTTTTGGCCGATTTAGACTCATCGCGTTTTTTCGCGGCGGCTGGCCGTCAGGCGTCGGAGCCCGTGCCATAAGATCCAGTGGAACCCATCCATTCCGCAGCCCGGGCTTCCCCGTTCTTGAGAAACGGCATCGACAGTCCATCATGTCGACGCTCGTCACGTGGCGCGGGAGATGATCAAAGTCAAACCTGACACAACCCGGCCAGGTCACGAATGGCGGCCTGGGCGACGGGCGTCGGGCACGACCAGACCAGAAAAAGAGCGCTTGCCGTGCCCACCGCTGGGCGGGCTCGGTCCGGAGAAAGCCGGTGCCGCGACGTGCCGTCAGGTAGGCCTGCGTCGCTCGGAGAACCAGTGAGTTCGCCTGGGTGCGGATCTGGCCTGCGGGCGGAGCGTCGGGCTCTCCGCGTGCCTGCGCGATCAGATGGCGCCAGTACATTTGCCAGTTGTCGCATAAAGCGTCGAGCGGCTCGGCCAGGTCGGTGCGCTCGGGGCCCAGCTCGATCAAGGAAATGAGAGCTGCTCGCGCTTGCCCCAAGGCAAGTGCTGAAGTCTCAAGCCCGGCGGTACCGACCGCTCCGGGATTTGAAAGGATGTCGGTCGCCGGCCCGGCCAGCAGTTCGGAATCGTCCAATCGGACACCTTCAAGCACCACTTCGGTCGTGCACGAGGCCTGGAGGGCCGCCAAAGGAAACGGCGGTCCGACGGCCACGCCGGCCCGATCCGTCGGCAGGGCACAGAGCATCTGACGGCCGTCGTCCAGGACCGCGCCGGTCACGAGCACGTCCGCGCGCTGGGCGGCCGTGACCCAGGGAATGGTGCCATCGAAGCGATACTTCCCGGGGGCGACCTCGATAGCCTTGACGGGCTGGGCGCCTAACCGGCGCGATGTCGTCAGATGTGAGATACCCACGGTCGTGAACGCGCGGCCCGCGCCGATTGCTTCGAGCCAGCGCTTCGCCACATCATTCTCGGGTGCGGCGAGCAGCCGTCGCACGCCGGCGTCATGCTGGGACAACACGAAAACAGCTGTGAGGCTCGCTCCGGCCAGTTGCGCGTACCGCTGGATCAAGAGAGGACGGGCACATCCTTCACCGCCGAATTCGTCGGAAAGCGACCACCGCGTGGCGCCCGCGCGCTCGACCAAGTTCCAAAGGTCGCCAGGCCAATCACCGTGCGCATCGGCCTGGGCGTCTTCCGTGGCCAACTGGTCGGTCAGGCGCTCGAGTCGCGGTAGGTCGGCGTCAGGCTCCGTCCACGCCAGCTTGTCCTCGAGGCCGCGATTCATGAGTCTGCTCGACCCCGAAGTCAAATCCATCTGGTGCCGCGTTTCCAACCGCAATCATGCGAGCGTGGAGTCTCAGTTCAAGCGAGATCCGCCTCGCAGAGCACCTCGAACCCCATATTATGAAGGGTAACACTGGCCTGCTCGACGTTGTCGATGTGCATGGCTACGGCGGCGCGGTTGCGTGGGTGCACGAGCAGCGGATACGCATAATGGATGTTGATTTCCGCCTGCAAAAGGGCCATGCACAGGTCGGCAAGAGACTGGGGGCCGGCAGGGAGCTCGACCACTAACAACTCGTTTTCGGCAAACGCGTGCTTGTTGACAACCAAAATCTCCCGGCCTTGTTCGGAATGGCTCACGATCAGACGGAGAATCGAACAATCGGCCGAGTCGGAAATGGTCAGGCCGACGATTTTGACCCGCGAACCCTGAAACGATCGATAGACGTCAAGCAACTGGCCGACTCGGTTTTCCAGGAAGACGGAATATTGAGTGACCGTCGGCCAGCTCCGCCCGTGCAGCGTTTCGAGTTCAACCTCGCTGCCGCCATCATCCTCGCCAAAACTCATGAGGGCCCTCTCGGTGCTCGGTCAAGCGTGCGCGAAAAGTCGCCATCGTCCGTCAAGTTTAGTAGTCGTTGGTGACACTGGTCAATGGCCGAAGCTGCGGAGAATGGGGGGCGGACCGGCACACGGGTCATCGAATGTTGATGTCACGACGGTTGGAAATCGAGCAGAAACAAATGGTGCAGGCTGGTCGATGGCAACGCTTCCGCTGCGCTTGACATTGCGAGATCGATCATCTAAAGTGACCGAACTCGTTGCATCGCTAGGTGTCTTCGTGCGCTTTGTCGTCGCATCACGAGTCGGTTGTCGTCGCGGTGAGGGTTTCTGGTGATTCTCCGGCCGGTCTGCCACATCGTCGCCGCCAAAGTCTTACCTGGTGCAGAGTAGAATCCCCATGGACAACCCGATTCAGGTCGACCTGGGGCGAATTGCGCAGGACCTGCAAATCCGGCGTGTGCAAGTGGAGAGCGTCGTCCAGCTTCTGGACGAAGGCAACACTGTCCCGTTCGTCACGCGCTACCGCAAAGAACGCACGGGTAATTTGAACGAAGTGGTGATTCGCGAAATTCAGCTGCGCGTGCAGCGGCTGCGCGAGCTGGCCGAGCGCAAAGAGACCATCTTAAAGGCGATCGAGGCCCAGGGGAAACTCAATCCTGACCTGTCCGCAGCCATCAAAGCAGCCGACAATCCCAAGCGGCTTGAAGACCTATACCTTCCCTTCAAGCCAAAAAAACGGACCAAGGCTTCCGAAGCACGCGATCGCGGGTTAGAACCGCTCGCGTTTCGCATCTGGACCAGAGACGAGACACTGACCGACTTGCCAGCGGCGGCACAGGAGTTCGTGAACGCCGAAAAGGGCCTCGAGTCCGTCGAGAAGGTACTCGAAGGCGTCGGCCACATCCTCGCGGAAGCGATCAGCGAGATGGCCGCGGTGCGCGATGCCGTGCGCAAGGTCGTCTGGAAGACCGGCAAGATCGTCACCAGCAAGGCCGAAATTCCCGAAGGGCAAGGGCTTGAGTATCGGGACTATTTTGACTACTCCGAACCTGTCGCGCAGATTCCACCTCATCGCATCCTGGCAATCAATCGCGGCGACAAGGAAGGGCCGCTCAAGGTCCGGTTCGACGTATCCCGGCCCGATCTTGAAGGGGTTCTTGTCAGTCAGCTCCCCCTGGACGGCCATCCTCACGCCGAGCTCTTTCGCGCAGCAGCAATCGACGCCCTCGACCGCTTAATCTTGCCGGGCATGGAACGCGAGGTTCGCCGCGATCTGACTGAAGCGGCCGAGAAACACGCCGTCGAGGTCTTCGCCAAGAATCTGCGCGGGCTCTTGCTGCAGCCCCCTATCCCCAAGCAAGTCGTGATGGCGATCGATCCTGGATTCCGAACCGGCTGTAAAGTCGCTGTGCTCGATCCCGGCGGCAACATGCTCGATCAAACGGTTATTTATCCCCACCCCCCTCAAAACCGGCGATCCGATGCCAAGGTTTCCTTGAAAGACTTGGTCGGCAAGCATCACGTGGGCGTCGTGGCCATCGGCAACGGAACCGCCTGCCGTGAGACCGAAGAGCTGGTCGCCGAGATGATCGCCGAAGGCATCAAGTTCAGTACGCTCGGCGAAGAAGCCGTTAAAGCTGCCGACGACGCTGCGGAACGGGCTCCCGGCGCGGCGACTTTAGACGAACCCGCGCATGGCACAACGCACGATGCCGCGGCTCATTCTGGCGAACCGGGAATAGAGGCTGGTGGAGAGAACGATCAGCGTCCGCTGGACGCGGTTGCCGCCGAAAGCCTTGACGGCGAGCGAGCGCCCTACGACAACAACTCGACCCATGGCGAACATCATGAAGCTGCCCCGACCGCACATGACGAAGTGTCTGCGGAGGGATCGGCCATGAGTGAAGCCCATGCCGCGGCCGAGCCACACATCACCGCTGGGTCCGAGACACCGCTGGAAATGCTGCCGCCGATTTCGGGCGGTTCGCCCGACGCTACATCACCCGAGGCCGAAATCGAAAGTCCCGCGAACGCATCGCCCGTTTCCGAAGGCGGTTCGAATGCCGGGATGAACGGCGGTGGCGGTCCTGAAGCCGAGGGGAGCGGCGTGCCAGCAGAACCGGCCGAATCTTCGGGCGTGGCCGTGGCGATTTCCGAGTCACCTGACCAGCCAACGGCGTCCGAGATCGAGGCTCAATCGCCCGTACCAGGGCCCGAGCATCACGCCCAGACCACTGTTTTATCAGAGGGAGTGCCGACTCCAGAGCCCGAACTGGCCGAGGCCGGGACGGATGCGGCTGGACAGACAACGGACGCCGTCGAGCCCGCCAGCCAGGCCGCTGCAGAGCCCGCTCTAGGCGAGGCCGCCGCCTCGGCCGCCGTCACTCAGCCCGCCAAGGGGCCCAAGTCAGGTGGACATGGCAAGTCTGAACGGTCGCGACCGCCGAAACCGCGGCATGCGCCTCCGCCTCCGCAGGAACCTCCCAAGCCCCACCCAGCCGATCCGATCCTGGCACAGCTCGCCTACGTCGTCGTCAACGAGGCAGGCGCCAGCGTGTATTCCACGAGCCAGGTCGGCCGCGACGAGCTCCCTGACTACGATGCAACCTTGCGCAGCGGCATCTCGATCGGCCGCAGGCTCCAGGACCCGCTGGCCGAGCTCGTCAAGATCGATCCCCAGAATATCGGCGTCGGGCTTTACCAGCACGACGTCAGTCCCAAGCAACTCAAAGAAATGCTCGAGTCGGTCATCTCGAGTTGCGTCAACTTTGTAGGCGTTGACCTGAACACGGCCAGCGTCCCATTGCTGCGGCACGTCTCGGGCCTCAATCAGCTCACGGCCCGGCGGATTGTCGAGTATCGCAAGGAACACGGTCCGTTTGCCAACCGCGATTTGCTCACGAGCGTCGAGGGAATCGGTCCGGCGACGTTTACCCAGGCAGCAGGATTTCTCAAAATCCCCGACAGCGAGAATCCGCTCGATCGGACGTGGATTCATCCGGAAAGCTACGCAACCGCGATCAGGCTGTTGGCAAAGCTCGATTTCGCTCCTGAGGTTGTGCGAGACAGGGATCGGCAACCCGAGTTGCGCGAAAAGCTGGCAAATGCGGATCTCGCCGAACTGGCGCGTGAGATCGAGGTCGGCGAGTTCACCCTGCGAGATATCGTCGAAGCCCTGGGTCGACCCGAGCGTGACCCGCGCGACGATCTGCCCAAGCCCATCTTCAAGAAGGGTATCTTGAAGATCGAAGATTTGAGCGCAGGCATGGAGCTGAAGGGGACGGTCTTGAATGTGGTCGACTTCGGCGCGTTCGTCGATATCGGTCTCAAGGATTCGGGTCTGGTGCATATTAGCCAGCTCGCCAATCGATATGTGAAGAGCCCGCACGATGTGGTGAGCGTCGGCGACGTGGTGGACGTCTGGGTGATGGGAGTCGATCACGAGCGCAAGCGGGTCTCGCTGACGATGGTCAAGCCGGGAACCGAGCGGCATCGCGGTCCTCAAACGGGTGGATCTCGGCGCGGTACGGGACCCGGCGATCCCCGCGATCGTGAGCGAGACAATCGGCAGGGTCCGGGGCAGGGACGACGCGGTGACGGCGGCGGCAACCGACCCCCTCGGCCTGCTGGGTCCGCTCTGACATCTCCGCCGGTCGGCACTCCTTCGGTGGCCGTGCTCGCCGAAACCCCGGCCAGACGACCGGACCGCGAACGCGGGGCGCGCCCCTGGCGGCCCTGGTGCTCCGCGCTATTCGGACAATCGAGACCAGACTGGTGGCCCCAGCACCGGCCCGCCGGGATCCGGCCGAGGACCCGCTCGACATGGGCATGGTCCAGGACCCGGCTCAGCGCCCGGACGCGGCGGTCCCCGCGGTCCCTACCCCCAAGGGCCCGGACCTGGCGGCCGCCCGCCTCGCCAAGATCACGGCCCTTCGCCACGCCCCCAGGGCCGCTCATCTCGGCCATCTCCTCCACCTCCGCCATTATCAAAGGATGCCCTGGCAGGTACCGTGCCGCTCCGCACGTTCGGTCAGCTCAAGCAACTATGGGAAGCGAAAACCGAACCGCCGCCCGCGGCGCCCACGGCTGCATCTGCAACGAACGTTGTCGAATCTCCAGAGCATCGCAATCCGGCCGAGCATCCGACTGCCACCGCGGAACCAGCGTCCCTGCCGCCGACGGAAAACGACAGCCAGGCGGCATCAAGTTCGGCCTGAATTGACTATAATGCTGTTAACTGCACGCTTCCATCGAGCCGTCCGACACTCGGAGGTGTCGGCCGTTCATGCCCTGCCTCGCAGATGGATAAATCATGGGTAACTTTGCTTGGCGCAACCTGCTCACGCGCCCGCTGCGGACAATCCTGGCGCTCGTGGGCCTATCGATCCCGATCCTGGGGGTGCTTGGCCTTTGTTGCCTCTCCAACGGTCTCCGCGACCTGGTCGGCGATACGCTCTCACGGATCGAGGGCTTGATCATCCTCCGCGAAAATGTCCCCAGCCCGGTTTTCAGCCATTTGCCGGCCAGCATGGTCGATGAGTTGAGGAAGGTGCCCGGCATTCGCGCGATCGCTCCGGAGGTCTGGGGGATCGCGCCGACCATCGAGGGGCGGGGGATGCTGGTCAGCAGCCTGATCTCGGGTAAAAACATGATGAATTCGCTGTTTGACCAGCCGGTCGTGGCGGGTCAAGACATCATCGCCCATCAAAACTTGCATAGCGCAATCTTTCCGCGAGCCCTCAAGGAAAAGGGGATAGGCCGGTTTCTCGAGCCGGGCGATCGAGGTCAGCCCAACATCGTGATCAGCCGGAAAATCGCCAGCCAGCATCCCGATGCCCAGGGCAACCCGAAAAAGGTTGGCGACACGTTGCGAATTGGGGGCAAACCGTTTCAGATCATCGGCATTTACGAGACAGGCTCGATGATTCTTGACGTCATCATCATCATGGACATCGAGATGGCACGCACCGTGCTGAATGAACCGAAAGACTCGATCTCATGCATCTACGTCGAGGGTGATAACCCCGTCGACAACGGTGCCCTGGCAGCTGCGATCGAAAAGGCACATCCCGGATTCGACGCACGAAGCATGAATGAAGCCCAGGCCAATTTCAGCTCGCTAATGGGTCAGGTGGACACATTTCTCTTGCTCACCGTCAGCCTGGCCCTCACGGTCGGGATCGTCGGGATCATCAATACGATGCTCATGAGCACGACCGAGCGGTTCGTCGAATTTGGCGTCCTTCGGACCAACGGTTGGTCGCAGGGCAATATCCTCGCCTTAGTCACGCTCGAGAGTGCGTATCTGGGGCTACTTGCGGGCCTGGTCGGTTGCGCGTTGGCGTGGATCGGCACCATGGTCGCCAACCGGTTTGTTTCCGGGGGAATTCACCTGGGCATGACTCCTTTGCTCTTCGCGTTGGGAATTGGTTTGTCAGTCATGATGGGCACCCTGGGAGGGCTTTACCCCGCCTGGCGCGCAGCCCGGCTGATGCCGATGGACGCCATTCGATTAGGCTCGCACTAACGAACTGAGGGCTGGTGATGATCGAGGTGGTACAGGTTGAAAAATCTTACCGGAGCGGCAGCAGGTCGGTACACGCGCTCCGTGGAATCAGTTGCCCGATCGAACGTGGTCGGTTCGCGTTTATCGTCGGTCCCAGTGGTTCAGGTAAAAGCACTCTGCTTTACCTGCTGGGCGCGATTGACCGGCCGAATTCGGGCAAGATCATCGTCGATGGCCAAGACCTGGTGACGATGTCGGAAGCGGCTCAGAATGTCTATCGCCGCGAACAGATCGGGTTTATCTTCCAGTCGTTTAACCTGATCAGCAACCTGACGGCTCTTGAGAACGTCTTGGTGCCATTTTTGCCGCGCGGGGTCACTTCCGAGCTGCGCCAGCGCGGCGTCGATTTGCTGACGGAAGTCGGACTTGGCGAACGCCTCGACCACCGCCCCTACCAGCTCTCAGGCGGCGAGCAGCAACGGGTGGCGATCGCCCGCGCACTGGTCAAGCGGCCGATCCTGGTCTTGGCCGACGAGCCGACAGGCGAGCTCGACTCGAAAACCGGTGACGAGATTTACTCAATTCTCAGGCGCCTGCAAGAGTCGTCCCAGACGACTCTTGTCGTCGTGACCCACGACCGCCGTTTTATTACACCCGACGACCTTGTCCTCGAGATTCAAGACGGGCAGGTCGCCGGCCGCAACGGCAGCGCCTCGGCGGCATTTCACCAGGCCTTGATACCTCACTGAGCCTCGCCGATTAACGAGCGAATCTTGGCCGCTCAGAGCCGCAGGATCACCTTGCCGAAGACCAAGTTCGACTCCACCCGCGCCTGAGCGTCAGCGAAATCTTCGAACGCGAAAATGGAATCGACGACCGGACGCACGAGCCCGCGCTCAAGCCAGGGGACGACCTCGCTGGCGAACCGCACGGTCGCCGCGATTTTCTCCTCGAGCGGACGCGCGCAGGGTCGTGCCGACGATCGTGATCCGCTTCCGGAGCATGACGCTCAGGTCGAGGGGTCCGCTCATTCCGCCCAGCAGGCCGACCAAGACCAGTCGGCCCTTGGGAGCGAGGGCGGCGATATTACCCGCAAGCGCCGACCCTCCCAGGAGATCGATCACGACATTGACGCCCTTGCCCATTGTCTGGCTCGCCAGGACTTCGGCAAAGCCGCCACTCGAATTGTCGATGCCGTAGTCGAGCCCGAGCGTCCGGGATCGCTCGAGCTTAACTGCGGTGCGCAGTACCCCAGACAATTGACCCCACGGCATGAGCAATTTGAATGGCTGCCGTCCCGACGCCGCTACCGACGGCATGTACGAGCACGCGCTCGCCGGGTGCAAGGCGCCCCTGGGTCAGCAACGCATCATGGGCAGTGATAAACGCCTCGGGCACCGCCGCGGCGTCAACAAAATCGAGGTTGGCTGGGATCGGCACCGCCATGCGTTCGTGCGTCACCACATACTCGGCCTGTCCACCGCCGGCAACGATTCCGAATACGCGGTCGCCCGGTTTAAGCGGGCCGACGACGTCCGGTCCCAGCGCATCGACCTCGCCGGCGTATTCAAGTCCAGGAATATCGGCCGGTGCTCCCGGGGGCGCGGATAATAGCCGCGGCATTGCATCAGGTCGGCCCGGTTCAAGCCGCACGCCCGTACCCGAACGCGCACTTGCTCACCCCTGGGCTCAGGCGCCTGCGTTTCGCGGATCTGCAAAACTTCCGGGCCGCCGGTCCCGGTTATCGTGATGGCTTTCATGATCCCTCCTGCCGGAATTTGGAACCCGCGCGTTTGGGTTCGTCGAGCGGGCACCAGACGACTGAGCTACGCGCTCATTGATACCGCACAGCAGAGAGCACCCGCCAGTGTCGATGGTTTGATCCTTTTATGTCAAGAACCAGGCCATTGAAATGCTTCAGCCACAAGTAAACGGTGCTGCACGCTTACGTATCAATTACAGTTCGTGATTTTTCTTAGTCCAGCGCGTCCGTGGTGTGGCAACCCGCAGCCTGCATCCACCAGCCGACAGCTACGCGGAAAGCGCGCGGAGAAAGTATTAAACAGTTATCGATATGTAATAATGACAAATAATGCCGGGAACAGGCTTGCGTTCGCCGTCGGAATCGACTAGTTAAGCGACTGCAATTTAGTGATTGGCTTGACCCGCAATCGTTCACCTTTCCGTTGCGTGCCGAGCCGATGGCGGTGTGCGAAGGATGCACGAATGGCCGCTTTCGTCGAGGAATCGCGTCCCAGAACCGACCGTCGTACGACCTCACGAAAATGACACACGGACGGCCCGGCGTCTCGATGTGCGCGCTCCGCCAACTGTCATGTAGGGTGCTGCGCGGCGGTCGGGATTCAGGCGGCCTCGGGCTTAGCGGCCATGCGCTTACAGCGCCTTTATCAAGCACAAGGTGCCAACGATGAGTGACGAATCGCTCTCCTTGCTCTCGAGCGGCCTCGTTCGCGGTCTCGCCGGAGGCGACAGTGGAGCATTCGACCGACTCTTGCGGCAATACAACACGCTGCTCGTGCAGCGGGCATCGTTCTACCTGCGACGACTGCGGATGTACGATACCTTTTATGAAGGTCAGGAAGCCGTCGACGATGCCCTTGCTGCCATGTACGACCGCGCCCGCCGAGGCGACCGTCTGACGATCCAAACCAGCGCCGATTTCTGGCAGGAGTTCTTCCTGCAGGTACGACGAGAGATCCGCAGAATCGGCGACTACGCCAAAGCCCAAAAGCGCAATCCGAAACCGCGTCGCGCACCGCCCGATCCGAGCCGCGGTCAAAATGCCCGGATCGATGAAGAATCAATGACGACAGAAATGCCATCGCTGCTTGAGGCCGAATTGGATGCTTTCTACTCTCGCCTGCCGTCACACGAAGCCTTGGCCATGATGCAGATGGATGTCGAGGTGCTTTTCATGTCATTCAGCGACCCGATCTGTCGCGAGATTCTCAAGATGCGGCTGGAAAGCTATTCAGTGGAGGAGATTGCGGACCATTTCGATCTCTCTGTGAGGACCGTCGAACGCAAGCTCCAGGACATCCGCGTGCACTACTCGGCCCTCGACGCACCGTAGCGGCGCCTTTACCGAATCCCACCTGGCACTTTGAACGGATCGGATTCGTGGTTCACCACGGTCGGGTACCACGGACGATAGACGCGATTGCAACAAAGACACAACCGGCCAACTCATGCACGCATGGTCCGAAGTGTAAAGTTTTTTGAAAAAATTTGGCGGGCAATTTCAAGTATTACCCCCTTATATTATGTAGAGGGTTTGTATTCCGTAAGTCGCTTTAATCGGTAGGACCGCGCCGGCGGATGCAACGATTTCCGCGTTCGGGTTGTTGCGAGTATGTGTCCGCAACGGGGTCAACCGAGGCCTTGCCTCATCGTAATTGCGTTCGAAATTTTGAACTCATAAGGGTGCATGCACCTGTCTCGGGGTCCGCGTGCTGGCTGTGCGGTACGGTATCGAACGCCCTGCTCTCTACGCAGCGTTGCCCTTCAATCGCATCAAGATCTGTTCGTCCGCCACTCACGAGGACTGCACCATGAGCCGTCGCCGCATGAGCTTTACCGAAAAGCGCCGCGCCGCCTGGCACTCAAGGCGAATCCGGATCGGCTTGAGCGCAAGCATACAATCACGGAACCGATCAATGTCATGGCATTGGCGACCGGTGCGCTGCGGGGCCTGGCGCAAATCGGCATCATGCAGACGGATAGTATTGGCAGAGCGATGGGAACCGTCGCGCGGCCAAGCGCGACCGGTCTCAATCGCCCGAGTCCCAACCTACAGGCTTTGGACGCGGGGGCCAGCTCCGTTCCGATCACTGCGCCAGTGCAAGATCCTCCCTCTGGAGCTGGCGGATCGGCGCCGGTGGAAGACCCCACGGCGAACAGCGGCTTGCCAAGGCCGGTCCAGTCCGACGGCGCTCTCGCAGCGTTTGCCGGTACGGCCTCGGGCTCAGCGCAAACGATCAGTTTGTCGGCGCCGTGGGTGCCCGCGAGTTCGATCACCGGCGGCGGCGCTCTGCCGCCGCGCGGCGGTTCCGGCGGACCTTCGGCGGGTCTGATCGCGGCGGCTACGCCTGGCTCTGGCGG
The DNA here is from genome assembly GCA_963850935.1 of uncultured Isosphaeraceae bacterium. Classification (GTDB taxonomy): domain Bacteria; phylum Planctomycetota; class Planctomycetia; order Isosphaerales; family Isosphaeraceae; genus CAWFRS01. The sequence goes on along the minus strand of CAWKNT010000035.1, from coordinate 5,083 downwards.
TTCGGCAAAAGCCGCTCGCGCGCCGGCCTCGTCGTCCGCGGCTTCCGGCGCCCTCTCTCGGCGCTGGGCCTGGGCGCCGCGCCGAAACCGGCGGCTCCCGGTCCCGCTGGGCCCAACATCAGCCGCAATGCGCTGGCCGCTGGCTTGCACGGTAGCCCGAGCAAAGCGCCGCAGCCGGTAGTTCCTGTCATGCCCGACACCAGTCCTGCATTCGAGCTGAAGACCCTGGATTACAACGACGGCTCGGTGATGGTCCCAGGCTTCGACCAGCTCGCAACGCCCGGCGGCAGCGTCGACCTCCGCGCAGGTCCGCGATTCGGCCACAGGGACCTACACTTACTCTTGGAACACGACCGGCCTCACCAGCGCCACTACCATCAGCGGCGCAAGTACCTATGACCTGACGTTTGACTGGAATACGACCATCTCCACGGCCTCGTCCGAGTCGGTCACGCTCACGGTCACCGATCCCAGTCTGAACCAGGTCAGCCAGACCTACACCTTCTGGGTTCCGGCCGGCACAGGCACGGCGACCGGTGGAACCACCTGGAACAATTCCACGCTCGATCCCGGCTTGCTCCAGGCCAGTGCGCCTGCGTTCGCCAGCCAGAATGTCTCGGTCGTCGAGGACACCGGCGCCCTGGAGACGTCGATCAACATGCCCAGCTACAACCCCAATGTCCCCGCACTTTCACTGAATTATGACTCGCTCGCGGCGAATGCGCTGCCGATCATTGTGGCCGAGCACGCCTTGAGCCCGAGCCTGAGCACGCCGACGCAGGTCTCGGCCCAGTTGACCTTCGATGGGACCGCGGGAACGACGTACTACTACAGCACGAGTGCACTCCGGCCCGGCGACATCATGCAGATCGGCCTCCAGGCCACCAATGCGACCACGCTCGACACGGGGAGCTATCCCTACACGATGACGATCGCCGAAATCCGCAGCTCCAACACGACGTTCACCTACACCGGCAACGCGACCGTGGAGAACGCCGCAGAAGATCCCACCTTCTCGGCGCTGGGAGCCGGCTGGACGGTCGGCGGGCTGGAAAAGATCATCTCCGCCACCGGCGGTGTGATCCTCGACGATGGCAGCGGCACCGTCGAGTGGTTTTCGGGAAGCTTTGGCGGGGGCGGCGGCACCTACACCAGCCCGCCCGGCGACTTTTCAACCCTGACGCTCAACTCCAACGGCACCTACACCCGCACCTTGACCGACGGCACCCAGCAGAATTTCAGCTCGGGCGGGCTCGAGACCACATCCGTCGATCGCAATGGCTTGACGACCACATTTGGCTACACCAGCAGCCGCTTGCACACGATCACCGACCCGTTTTCTAAAACCACAACATTTACCTATAACGGCAGCAACCTACTCCAATCGATCGAGGATCCCGGCTCTCAGGTTCACGACTTTCACCCTCTCGAGCGGCGACCTGACGGCCGTGGAATATCCTGACACTTCGACGTGGGATTTTAGCTACTCGTCGGGGCGGATGACCAGCGTCACCGAGCCGTCATCGGCCGGCGAGCCGACCAAAATCACCACGATCACCTACGATTCGGCCGAAAGAGTTGGCACCGTGACCCGCGCCGACAGCACGACCGAAGAGTTTTCGCCGGCCCAGGTGCAGGGCTGGACCAACAGCGGCACGACGGGCAGCCCGGCGCCGTCGGAACTGCTCGCCGAGGTCGGCTCGACCTACACCGATCCGCTCACCAACGTGACCACCGACAGCCCCGACTGGCGCGGCATGGGCCTGACCAATCAAGAGACCGACGCCCTGGGCAACGTGACCACCACCGATCGAAACGCCAATGGCCTGGCGACGATTACGATCGACCCGCTCAATCGGATCAACCAGTTTGCGTACGACTCACAGGGAAACATCACCAAGGAAATCTACCCCGACAACTCGACCACGACCTATGGCACCTACAACAGCTTCGCCGAGCCGTCGACGATAACCGACCAAATGGCCGGACAACGACTTTCACATATGATGCGCATGGCAATAATACGGTCAAGGAAGATGCGCTTTCGAACGTGACAACGTATACCTACTCGGCCACCCAGCCCGGCATGCTGACGGCCCAGACCGCCCCCGCACCGGCGGGGACCTCGAGTTATACCTTGGTGAGCTATCAATACGACTCGCAGGACCGGCAAACGACGATGACCAACGCCGATTCCGACGTGACGGTCACGGCCTACACAGCGCGGCCAGGTGCTGTCGGTCACCGATGCAAATTAATGATGTGACCACATATTCGTACGACGCCATGAACCGGGAAACCGGCATGACCACCGCGGCCGGGACGGCGATTGCAGGGCTGACGACCTTCACATTTGACAAGGCCGGCAACCAGGTGACATCGACCGATGCTGATAATAATACCACGACCACGACCTACGACGCACTCGATCGCCAGGCGACGGTCAAAACACCTGACGGCGGAATCACCACATATGGATACCTCTGTTCGGGGCAACCTGGAAGTCACTTTTTTTTCAAAGTGCAGCCCTGCTGGGTTGCCCCGCGTGGCGAGCACGGCCGGCGCACGGCGGCTTGAGCGCGTGGACTGGCCACGTGCCCTGTGAGTGAGCAAAGGCCGCGCGACGCGGTGCGCCGTGGATTCGAAACGCTTTCGAGTACGAACTCCAACCCTCCCTCCCGCCTTCGCCATCGCCTCGCCCTCAACTTGGCGGGGCGAGGCGATGGTGGAGGCGGGAGGGGGACCTCCTGTCGAGCCGGAGCTGAGCTTGCTTACCTGTCTTTCTCTCGCTGATCCTACCGGAGCCTCTTCACTTCTCACTTCCTGGGCACGACTTGTCGCTTGTCCAGCGAGGTGACGTATGGCTCGGTTCCGCTCTGACGGACCATCCGCTTTTCACCCTCGGCGAGCGGCTTGCGGCTCGGCATGCCCTGGCGATCGTAAACTTCATCCAACGAAGGAATCGTCCGGCTTCCGCCTGTTCCCAGCTTGGAGACAGCTTTGGTTCCCTTGGGGCTGCCTCCCTTGCGCTTCACTCCCGTGGCACGCACCCTCAGCCCCGAGAGCTTGGCGTCGGTGGATCGAGGCGTGGCATAGCGATAAGCTTCTTTATTCTTGAGCATATGCCACGCTATCGTCACCAACTTTCTTGCAGTGGCCACCACTGCTACGTTGCGGTTCTTGCGTTTTTCGAGCTTGCGAAAGAAGGCCCCCAGTGGTCCTGGATGCCTGCTCACGCTCTGCGCGGCCTGGATCAAGAGCCAGCGCACTTGACTGGAACCTGCCTTGGTGATCGGCCCGTTGTAGCACTTGCCCGCCGACTGCTTCACGCTGGGGACGAGCCCCAGATAACTCGCCGCCTTGTCGGGTTCGGGAAAGCGTGTGATGTCGGCGAGCGTGGCCTTGAGCGTCAGCGCGATCGTGTAGTCGACCCCAGGCAAGGTCATCAAGAGTTGAACATCGGGGTCCTCATAGGATTCGTTTATAATCATAAGATCTATCGCCATGGAATGCTGGGCGATTGCCTCAAGGAGGCGAAGGTCGGCGTCGATCAAGGCTCGGTCCAATGGGTCAAGTTCAACGAGCTTGAGCCAGGAGAGTCCTTTTTCGGTAAAGAGTCCTCCCGCGGGTGCTTTGACCAGCCGGCGTGCCAGTACCGAGTGGATTCTGTTGCGGATGGCCGTACGCTGATTGACCAGGGCTGTTCGTCGGGCGGCCAGGGCCCGTTTGTCCTCGATGTCGGGCGTGGGTACCCAGACGCTCGGGAGGTAGTCGCAGCGGAGGAGCTGGGCAAGGACCCGGGCGTCGACCTTGTCAGTCTTGATGTTGGCCTCGGCGATCGCCTTGGTCTTCATGGGGTTGGAGACGACGATGTTGGCGACCAAGGGCTTGACGAGTCTGACGAAGGCCCAGGTGTTGCTGGTGACTTCAACTGCGAGGTTGTCGGTGGGACGGAGATGAAGGGTGGCGAACTCGCGGATGGAGTCGGGGTCAACGCGAAAGGAACCGGATTTGAGCGACGCACCATCATGCGAGAGTATGTGAAATGTCGCGGTCTCCTTATGCAGATCGATGCCGACGAATCGCGGTTGCTGTTGGTCGCGAGGACGAGGGGCGGAGGCGCGTTTGGCCTTGTCCCTGATTTTGGGTTGAGTTTTGACCGAGCTCATGGCGAATAAACTCCATGAGGCACTTATCCCAGGGGTGGCCCCCTTGTGCGTTAAGCACGTGAAGGTGGCCGGTGGGCCGAATCGACACCTACCTCTTCGAGCTCGAAGCTCAACCGGATTGGTCGTAAGGGCTCAGATACGACAGCGGGCTCAAGACCCATAAGTGTAATCGAGCGGCCCTTAGACGATCGGCCCCTGGGGAAGGCCTTGTTTTGGTTGAAGAAGAAAAACGGAGAAACGTGATCGTCTAACCCTACATCCGGTTAGACAGAGCATCGGCAAAATCGGCGTGGCTCTTTCGACGTAGGCAGAAAATGAACTGGCAGCAGGCGAGAGAGTGAGAATTTGAGCAATCCCGGCATCGCCGGTCGCATCCGGAAAGCAAGGCAAGATCGAGTACTGAACTGACTTGGAAAAGCCTGCGCCCATGGGCCCGATCCAGATAACCGATGACTAATCACGTGCGACTCTCCCAAACATACCAGGTACGATAACGGTGGTAATTTGAAGACCGAGGCGACGTCGGGTCCGGGCACCGGCCAGCCGTCGGTCACCTTGACGTACAGCTACGATCCCTCGCACGACCTCCTTAGCATCACCGATAGCCTGAGCGGAAGCGGTGCCACGGGTCAGGGAATTACGTCTTACGTCTATGACAACGCGCTGCGATTAGGAACGATCACGCAATCAGCGGGGGGTACGGCTTCGGCGGAGCTGCTCGACACATACGACCCAGGCGGCCGACTGATCGAGCAGACGCGGCCAATGGTGCCAAAAACCCATATTACAACGTCCTATGTATATGATGCTGCGAACGATCTTTTGTCGGTTCAGAACTCGTTCGGATTCGGGGACAGCTTTCAACTACAAGGTGAGTCGCAGACAGCCAACGCTGCCGGTCAGGTGAGAGCGAT
>CAWKNT010000034.1:0-721569 GCA_963850935.1 uncultured Isosphaeraceae bacterium | reverse complement strand
GACGCCGTATTCATGACATTGCACCGCGCGGCGAGAATCCTGCCCATCTCGCAGCGCGCCCTCTTCAGCTCGTGGATCAGACAGCTGCCGAAGCCTCGCCGGCGGCAAGGCGCGTCCACCTCCATGTAGATGTCGCCGTACGGGAGATTGTAGTGAAAGAGAATCCCACCTGAGGCGACGATGGCACCCGCATATTCGATCAACCAGTCTCCAACGGGTTCCGCCTTGTGTTCAAATATCCGCTCTTTGTCCTCTTCGGTTGCTACACGAAATGTGGCGCCGGAGACGGTCAAACTTGTGGCCGCGGAATCGCAAAAGACGACCGTGTCGCTCGCGATGTCGGTGGCGCAGTCATAAAACATGAGTGTGAGGAGGATGTCGTTTGTCTGGACTTGGATCCGTCGGGCCTGGCTTGTTGCGATCAGATGCCGGAAGAGCGGGAGCGCGCTACGCCGGAAGGCAGGGAGCACGAAGAACTCGCGGATCATGTCCTTGGGCTCGCCGCGATAACCCATCACAAACCCGTAGCCCGCGACGCGGCCATCAACGCGCAACAAGTAAACGTTGCCGAACCCCCGTTCAGGCAGAGAGTCGTGCACAATCTGGCAGTTCATTTCCTGGCGACAGAGCTCGCGCAGCGGCAGTATCTCTTCCAGCGGAACCTGGGCAACGTCGATTTTCATTGAAAGCCCTCCGATGGTCGAAGTTTCGGAAGCTCTCAATATTGATTGTTCACTAGTCGACGAGCCTTCGGAAGACGACGGTGCGCGGGCAGGCTTGACGACGGCTGCTGGCCGCGCGTACGTAAGTGAGCGTGAACGTGATCCTATGACCACCCGACGCGACCAAGGCGCTGACTTTGGTCGATGAATCTTTGCTACCATCAGACGCGACGGCGGCTGGAGCGTGCAGTGCGAGACTTGCGCGTGCCGGCGAACCCGGGGTTAGGAATGGTGTCGCCCGATCCCCGGCGAACCCCGGGTTAGGAATGGTGTCCCCCGATCCCGGGTTAGGAATGGTGTCCCCCGATCCATGGTGTCCCCCGATCCCGAAACCCGCTGACGGTTTGTTCGACTGCGAGCCTCGGTGCGTGGTGACCGCCGTGGCGGGTAATGGGTAAAGTCGATACAATGGGGCCACAGGGATGCGCCGCTGGGATCGGGGCGGCGGACGAAAGGGTGGTTGTGGCGGGCAAAACAAAAAAGAAGTCGGCCCAATCGCCTGCTGAGCCGCCAGCAGCTCCGGCCACTCCACCGCCCCCACCCGTGATCCGTGAAGCAACTCTGCTGCCGAGCGGCGCAGTAAGGAGAGGAAATGTTATCACGCAAGCGCATGCAGAAGCCTTGCGTGGACAAGGACAAGATGTGGTAGTGTGCGGTCCGCAGCATGGTGCGAACATGAATCTGGCGCACGATATCGAACACAACGCGAATGGGCCTTACAAGCGTTGTGGGCCGCACGCTTGGGCGGGGCAAAATGGATTGCCACACTATCAGCCGGACCCGAGACCACCAACGGGGCATACCTTTTACGAAACGGCAAACAGACATGCCCTCTGAGCACAGCATGCTGTTCTTCACACCAGAGCTATACCGGCGCTACAACTCCCGGGACGACGAGATAGCGTTAGCTGCGGATGCGGAATGGGAAGCGGCAATTGCGAGGTATCATCAACACTTGGCTACGCTGCGTGAGAAGATGCCATCACAGGTAGTCGAGCTGTCAAGGCTTTGCCTTCACGACGGTGAGATTCTACAGCGGCAGGAACAACAACATCCGTTGAGCATCGGGTGTTTTGAGGACTCGCCAGGCCCTCCTCGGTTATGGCCGCTCTGGTACGGGCTGGCGACGCTTGCCGTGCGGCTTGATAATGAGTTGGTGACGCTGTTCTACTTTTTGTGCGATCACATGACTGAGCAGCCTGCCGCTCAAGATTGGCCATTTTCCAAGGAGCGTGAACACTGGCTCTACGATGAAGTCCATTGGCGAGGAGGCGACTTCGGTAGGTTTACTCATCTAATTCTGCTAAGCAGCGGCGTGGTGCTGACCATACCCTTTGGGACAGTGTTCATTTCGCGCGTCCCTCTCTCTCCAGTGAGAGCTGAGAGCGGCAAGCAAAGCGCTTGACTCACTTGCAGGAAATGAACGTGTCGAAGTCGAATGCGATCAATACCGGAAGGACAAACCGGAAGGACATGCACAGCGAACCGGAAGGATATGCACCGCGGGCCCAATGACGACGATATCATTGATCGGATACGACAGCCCTTCCCGCAACTCAAGTTATTATGCCATAGCCAGATCGATCCGTTAGGGGATTGCCGCAGTTCGAAAGCGCACGGCGTTGCCATGCGTGTCCTCTTACCTCCGCCGGATCGGACCGCCGAGATGGGCGTCAACACGTGGTCTGGGAACCGCCCAATGTCAGATAGGGCATACCCTATCTGATCGCCGGAGCCTACGGATTGCAGCGTGCGAAGCCAGACCACCGGCCAAAGCGATCAACCAATGCGGTAGAGACTCGATCAAGGCAGCCGTCGCCACGAGGGCGAAATAGGTCACCGGGGACAGATCCGCACTTTGGATGTAAGGTGCGAAATAAGGACTGAGTGGTTCCAAGAGCCGATCGTAGCTCGCCCACACCTGCCACATCATCGAGCCTGGGTACACAGGGACGCCAGCTGTGATTGTCCCGCCTGATGGTGTCGCGGTGGTGACGAGCCTCCAGTCCCGGGGCGGGAGTGCCAAGAAGCAGGACGCCATGCTCAATGAGCCAGTGGCCAGGAACCCAATCCAGAATGATCGGCCTCGGCCGCAAACCAAGAGGAGGCACGCGACCTGAAGTGCGATCCCGATGACCGCAGCTCCAAGACGAGGATAGCCTGAGAAGGCTGGTAGAACGGCAAGGTTGAGTGCGACTACAGCCACGAAGATCAACAGCACGTAGATGGGTATGCGGGGCGGTTTCATGGCATCCCTCCCAGAGATAGGGCCTTCCTGATCGCGTGGGATTGTATCAAATGCACCGGTTATTCCGTGGTCTGGACCGGTAAGCCAAATAAGGTCTACCCGTTCTGGCGCATGCCACAGGCTGCCGAGACGGCCTTTTTCGCCCTGTCTGAAGGGCTCGCTCACCGGGAGACCCTATCCGCGACGGGGCGGGGGCCGAGCGACTTACACCGGCTTTCGGAGCGATTGCGACTCCCATCTGCGGCCGCTAGTTATGTAAAGTGATCGGGATCGAGAATGCGGCGAGAAAGGCTCCAATCACGATCTTGCTTCCATAACTACGGACCTTCCATAAGAGCAGTTATGGAACATCTTCCATAACTGTTCGATTACTGCTCATACCCGAATTGATAAATCTTCATAAAAGTGTGCGGATTCACTGTTGGTCCTCAAGCTGGCCATCGGTCAAATCGACTTAAGGTACTCCACCAACTGCGACCGTTCCTCTTCGCTCAACTCCGAACCAAACTCGTGGCCGATATTGGAATTGCCAGGCAATGTCGTGTCGTGCTTGGGAAAACCCGGAACATCAAGCACGCCGATTTTCTTGGTGTCGAATTGGCGGCTGCCAACACTGAAAGTCGGTGGTCGTTTGCCGGCTTTTCGCAACAGGGCATCGAGCGTCGGCACGGAGCCGTTGTGCAGGAATGGTGCGGTCGCCCAGATGCCGTTGAGAGGTCGAGCCTCGTAATCCGGTTGGACAATCCTGACATCTAACGGTACCAGACGATTACTGGGTCGGCCGAAATTGACATCCTTGAGCTGGTCGGCTGGCGGGTTATCCCGCGGGCTGGTACGAAAAAACGTATGGTAAGGAGCCTGATTATTCCGACCTGGTCGAGTCGCTCGCGAAGACTTCGACTGAGCGAGGGCGGCTTCTCCGGAGTTATTTCGAGCCGAGCGAACAAGAACGTCAAGACGGTAAGAAAGTACCGACCGCCGCTCACCGGGCAATCGGACGGCTAGTCATCGGCGGTTACATACGGGTCATCGTAACGACCAACTTTGATCACCTCCTCGAGCAGGCACTCGAGGCGGAAGGGGTCAATCCAACGGTTATTTCGTCAACCGAGGCGGTGCAAGGGTCGGCGGCGTTGGTTCACTCCGGCTGTAGCGTTATCAAGGTCCATGGCGACTACCTGGACATTCGGCTCAGGAATACGCGGGCGGAATTGGCTGAGTACGAAGTGCCGATGAACCGGCTCTTAGACCAAATCTTTGACGAATACGGCTTGATAGTCTGCGGGTGGTCGGCGGACTGGGACACGGCGTTGAGGGCCGCCATCGAGCGGTGCCCAAACCGACGATTTAGCACATTCTGGTCCGCCTACGGTGATGTTAAAGGGGCGGCTCAGGGGATATGTCAGCGGCGAAAGGCGGAGGTGATCGTAGGGAAGGATGCGGATACTTTCTTCGGCCAGCTTGCCGAGAAGGTCGCGTCACTGGCTGATGTCAGTGCTCAGCATCCGGTGGCCACCCCCGTTGCAGTGGCAACGCTTAAGCGTTACCTCGCGGAGGACCGATACCGAATCCAACTCGCGGATTTCGTTCTGGAAGAGGTCAGGTCTGCTGTCTCTGCCATTTCCCGGCACCCAGGGCACTTTTACAAGAACGTCTATGATGATGAGACCATAGGATTTATAGCGGCCTGTGATGTCCAGTTTGATAGGTTGCTCAGGCTTCTCATTACCGGCAGTTTTTGGGGCACGCGGTCCCAAGGAAAGCTCTGGACTCAGGCCGTTGAACACGTAGCCCGAAGTGCTACCCCCGGCTTTGAACGACCAAGGAAGAGTGGAATTGCGGTTTATCCCGCGATCTTGCTCTTCTACGGATGTGGAATCGCGTCGCTCGCGGGCAAGCGTTACTCAACAATCGCTCGACTTCTGACTACGGGCCGCTTCAAGAATCATTTACTGACTATGCCGATAATGGTTAGTCTCTTCGGCCTAGATAATCACAACAGCTTCAGCGCAATAGCAAAACATGCGCTTATGACAAATCAAAGTCGCTCCGATTTGGGGATAAGTCCTCACGTAGCGTCGGCGATAGAAGATTTGTTCCAAGATATCTTGCCAGACTCCGAACTGTTTCTGAACGCCTTCGCAAGGTTCGAATACATGATGGCACTCGCATTTGCCGATTGGTGCTATGAAAATGGGTATCGTAACTTATCGTGGACCAAGGAATGGGGGCCGGTGGGCCTCTACATTGTGAATGGCACCGCAATAAGCGAGGTCCAAGAAGAGCTAAAACGTCTCGATACACGATGGCCCTTAATTAAGGCGGGCCTTTTTGGGGGTGTCGTCGACCGCCTGCAAAACGCAGTGGCGCTTGTAGATGACTTTGTTAGAATTGTCCGAATAGGGATCGGGTATCGATAAAACTGAAACGGCCGTCATCACAACTTCGCCTTTGGTGAATGACGTGCAGAACAAGAAGGTGCGAATGCTTGAAGCATTAAGGCACTCGGCTGGTCTGATGGACGTCGTGCCGTCCATAAATGTCACAGAGCCTGTAGGCGTGGGAAGGCCGAATGCCCGACAGAAAGCGAGAGCCGTCGATAGAACCATTAATTCGGTCTGACCAAGACCTTTCCTGACCCCGACCTTCCTCAGGCGAACGTGCAGCCGAGCAGGCCGACGGCCACGATGACCCCGAACGCCACGACAAGTGCGATCGGGTCGACGCCACCCAGCGCCGACCTGATGGCCATCACTTGCCAGGAACAAGCCACCAGGCCGAACACCGGCAGCAGTCGCGTGCCCAGTTTGTCCAGGGCGATCTCCGCGTCCGAGAGGTCGGTCACCAGGATGTGATCGAGCGTGCCCCGCGCCCGAGCCACGCAGATCGCCCCCGCAGTCGCCGCCGGCGCGACCAGCATCACCAGGGCCAGCCCCATACCGATTATCGTGTAGAAATACGACTCGCCGAGCTGGGCGTAATCCTGGACCGACCTTCCTGCCACGATCGCGCCCTGGGACGCCGCGATCGTGCCCACTGCGACCAGCAAGGCCGCGATGCTGAACGATCGGATCGCGTACGCCTGCCAGCGCCGGGAGTTGGTCGAGCACTCGTCGAGGAAAACCGGCCCCAGGCTAAAGTGCACGACAGTTCTCCGATCCAGGCCCGCCCTCTGAACCTGACGGCTCTAGCCTACCATCCACGACAACTGTCCGCGAGAGAGTGCTGGAGGGCTCGGGCCGGTTCCGCGGCGTGGAAAGGTGTTCGCCCCGGCTTCAGGCGCCGACCTGGACGGCGTGATACTCCGGGGGATTCTCCGCGGGATGGGCGTCGAGGGAGTGCTGTGCTCGGGCATGCGGCCCAGGCATCGGTCGAATGTTTGCGCGGTCTATTCCAGGAGAACGAGCGCCAGGACGGCCACGAGGATGTCCCAGAGCGTCACGTCCCACATGTATTCCCGGAAATTGGGAGTTCGAAAGATTGTGGCTACTGACAAACACCGCCGTCACCATGAAGGGACTCAGGGCTGCGACCGGTGCCATCGGGCGGAAACGTGTGCTGGTCGCGCTGAAGATGAAAACGGGCCAGCCGATGGATACGAGCACGAGGCATACACTTTTGACTTGATTTCCTAGCCGAAATAGGACGATACTTGGATTACTTCTTACCCGGCTGACCCGCCGAAAGGCCTCAGTCGGGTTATTTTTTGGACTCTTCATGCCAGCCGAACCAGCCGTCAAACGCGCGATCGCCTTCGTTGACGGACAAAACCTCTTTCACAACGTCCGCAACGCCTTCGGATATACCTACCCGAACTATGACGTGCAGAAGCTGGCCCAGGCCGTCTGCACCTCACGAGGATGGACGCTTGAGCGAGTGCAGTTCTACACCGGGCGTGCCATCGGCCGCGGACAACGCGTTCTGGCACGGGTTCTGGGCCAACAAACTGGCCATGATGGGTCGGCGCGGCGTCGGGGTTTATAGCCGCCCGCTGGTCTATCGCAACAAGACAATCCAGGTTCCCGGCTTCGGCAGTCATACCTTCCTCGGCGGCGAGGAGAAGGGGATCGACGTGCGACTGGCTCTGGACGCGCTCGACGCCGCCCATCGCAACCGTCTTGATGTTGCTTTGATCTTCAGCCAGGACCAAGACCTCAGTGAACTTGCATCCCTCATCCGGCTGGTCGCCGGATTCCAGAACCGTTGGATCAAGATCGCCAGTGCTTTCCCTGATCAGCGCCACCGCGACCAATCGACGCGGCATCAATCACACGGATTGGTGTCCCATTGACAAAACAACATACGATGCTTGCATCGATCCGCGCGACTACCGCCCAAAGCCGTGAGCTGGCGTGACTGCAATTCGCTGACTCTCCAACACATGTTCGCTATGATGGTCATCAGCTAAATGCTCCTTCGAGGACGCAGCAATGGCCGTAAGCTCGCATAGATTTTGCTGTCGTTGGTTTGTCCTCGCAGTTTTTTGCGCCTCTGCCGGATGTGGCGGCGCTCCCCAGACGGCTGACCCGCCGGTGGAGCTGGAATTCGATTCGCGAAATCCCGAGATTACGTTCCGCTGGCTAATCCAACAGGCAACGCCAGTCCGTTACGGTTCGGAAGTTGCCGCCGCCGAACAGGCCAACAACCCATTACGGAAGGATGCCTATAACGCCAATCTGAAACTTGAGCAGTCATGGAACCGCTTAATGAAAGCGATGATCGGGCAAAAGGTGATTTGGCCTGTGTCCGTTCAACTTATCACGACACAGGTTGTCGAGATTGACTGCCTCCCAAAGCAAATGGAAAAGGACAATATCGAAGTTAAGGTACGATTCGCGGAGTACCCCGAATACAGGCTAGATAATTGCGATGGAAAGCTGGTGATAGGCCAAAGCATCTTGCTGGAACAGGCCAAGAAACTGAATCGCGGGTCACGACTATCAGTACAAGGCGTGATCGACAAGATTGACCAAAAGGTAAGCGCTCCATATCCGGGTTACATTGTCATTTACGTCAGCCAGACGAAGGCGATCATGCCGTAAAATCCTCCTCCGCTATCCGGCTCAACCTCCCGTCCTCAGTACCAATCATCCGTTCGATCTCTATTTACTTCCCCGTCGCCCTCTTCATCGACGCGCCACGGCGCTGACGCGGCCGGTCCCCCAGTCATCCAGCTCGATGTCAACCCAAAGCTCTCCACTGACGATCCGCTTCAATGCGTCTTCCAATTGAGCCTGGCTGGGAAGTTTAGCGTTTGTCCGGACTCTTAAAACGCGCCAACCGGCCGCCAGCATCGCTCGATCCTTCCGAAGATCAGTCGCGTTCAAGGGACCGTGGAAAAACCACGTATCGTATTCAATGGCAATTTTGATTCCGTCGATACACTTTGTCACGTCGATCACGAAACGGCCGATCCGCTCTCCGTTCAGCTCGCCGCCAATCATGTCACAGAGCAGCCGCTGATTTTTTGAGACCATTACGCCGTTCACCATGTCCAGGCACGATGGACAACCGTGCCCGGCGCCTATCGTGTTGTAGGAGGCCGAGAAGAAATGACCGCTAGGACACAGCCATCCCGACTTTGCACTCGTGTTGGCGACCTCCGGTCCTTGCCACTGAAAATCGCGTTCCGCTGCCAATGCTACGTAGTCGGCGGGGGTTTTTGGCGCGAGTCCCGAGCACACCGAGCATCCGTTTCCCTGCTGGACGGCGTTGAAGGGCGCGAACCAGCGATGCCCCTTGGGACATTGCCACTCGGTTTTTGTCTTGCTATTCGGCACGACCGGACCGAGCCATAAGAACCCGCGCACCTCGGCGACGTGATTGAACTCCTCAATCGTCTTGCGGATATTCCCCGAGCAATCAGGACAGCCGCTTCCTCCCTTGATCGAGGTGTAAATCGCCTCCCATTCGTGACCTCGGGAACATCTCCAGCCGGTTTTCGTCCTTGAATTGACGCACTCCGGGCCGGTCCAGATAAGCCCTCTTATATCAGCGATTACGCAGAAATCCGCAGACGTCAACGCCGTAAGACCGGCGCATCGGCGACATCCCTTCTTTCGTTGTTGAATCCAATTAAATGTCGAGAACCAGCGGTGCCCGTTTTCGCATTGCCATTCCGTTTTTGCTTTGCCCGAGGCGACGATCGGTCCCAGCCATATGAGCCCTCGACCCGCCGCAAGATGATGGTATTCCGCCGGCTGTCGTCTGACCCTGGCCGCCCGCCGTTCATGGCCGCACTTCCCGCAACCCTGACCTTGTTGTATTGAGTTGTACCGCGCGGGCCAGCGATGGCCCGAACGCGCACTCCCAAACGGTCGGGGCCAGCGCCGAGGTTACCGGCGGTCCTAACCAGAATATCCCGCGACGCTCGGCAAGCGCATGATAGGCGGCTTGAGTGTGCCGGTGCTCTCGAACCCTGTTCTCTCGCGCAGAATGTGCAATTCATCTCTTGGTCTACGTTGTTATAGCAAGCATGGAATGCGTGCCCATTCACGCAACGCCACACCGTCGATGCCTTGGTGTTGCGCGGAAAAGGACCGAGCCACTCAAATCGCCGCCTTTCTGCGAGAAATCGGTATTCGTCCTCGGTCTTTCGCGCAGGCATGAACGCCTAGTGTCCCTGGCCATAAGTAATGCCTGAAATTCGAGGGCCGCTGCTATGCTGGAAGCTGAGTCGTCTTTCAGCAAGGAGCTCAGCCCATGCGTGGCCGAAAACCGCGTCCGATCGAGATCGCTCCTGACGATCTACCGCTCCTCCAACAAATCGCTTGCAGCCAGACGCGGCCCTGGTATCAGGTCCGGCGTTCCCGCATTCTCTTGGGGATCTTGCACGGAGCCCGGACCGAACACCTAGCCTTCTTGACACAGTGTGATGAATCGACCGTTCGTCGCACCTGCCGCCGCTACGAACGCCTGGGGCTATCCGGCGTCCTGGACTCACCCACGCGGTCGGGACGCCCGATCGTGATTTCCCCCCCTGCAACGTGCCCAGATCGTCGAACTCGCCTGCTTGGAGCCCGTGGCCAAGGGCCTACACATTACCCACTGGACCAGCGAAGATTTGGCCGACAGGCTGTCGCCGACGGTATTGTGCCAGCCGTCAGCGGGCGGACTGTCCGCCGGATCTTGCACGACGTCGACTTGCAACCTCATCGGACTCGCTTCTGGAGGACGGCTCGCCTGGATGCTCAGTTCAAGCAGCGGGCTGAGAAGGTCCTCTGGTGCTACGCCAATGCTGACCGCCTGGTAAAGCAGGGTTATTGTGTGATCTGCACCGATGAGATACCGAACCATCAGGTTCTGGAACGCCACCCGATTCGTCGCTCGATCCCCGGATCGATCGAACATCGTGAGTTCGAATACACTCGGCATGGGACAGTCAACATTCTGAACTTCCTGATCGTTCACAGCGGCCTGATGGAGGCGACGTGCATCGAAACGAAGGACGCAATGCACTATATCGAAGAACTGAAGAGATTCCGGAGTCGCCATCATCACCTGCGAGGCGTGTACTTGATTCACGACGGCGATCCCAGCCACACAGCAAGGCTCACGCAAGAATATCTGCGGTCCTGTCGCGGGTGGTGGCATCCCCGGTTCACACCAGCCCATGCGTCCTGGCTCGACCAGGCCGAGATCCTCAACAACGCCTTCGGCTACCACTACCTGAGGCGAGGATCGTGGAGGAATCGGGAGGAGTTCATCGCCCATATTGCCGCCTCGTGGCCGGAGTACAACGAACGCTATGCCCATCCGTTTGAATGGACCTGGACGAATCAGAAAATGCGCCGATGGTTTGCAGAACACGCTCGATGAATTTCGGGCATTACTTATGGCCAGAGACACTAGCCTCTCGTTGCTACTGGGTGATCTGAGTCTTTGCTGGCTGTCAACGCCAGCCAAACCGTCGATGCGGATCACAATGCCTGGCTACGCTCTACTCTAGTTCAAGCGTCCGTCACTTCCCCGTTGCCTTTTTCATCGCCTCCACCATTGCCTCCGTATCCTCGCGGAAATACGTCTTCTGCAGCATCCGGGCATCGCTGTGCCCCATCAGCCGGGCGACCACCAGGCTGTCCATCTTCTGTCGGTTGATGGCATCCGACGCGAAGCGGTGCCGCGTGCCGTAGGGAACGACGCCTTTTGACAGCCCCAGCTTCTCCCGCAGGTTGCGGAACCGGCAACGTATCGTGTCAGTCTGCCAGGGTTTGCCGTACAGGTTCAGGAACAAATGCCCCTTGGTCCGATCACCGATCAGCTTTCGCGTCAGCTCGACGAGGTCGGGCGTCAGGTAGATCGGCCGCTTCTTCGAAGCCGGTCTTATTCTTGGTTTTGTTCGCCACCAGCCACACCGAGTCATCGGGAAAACAATCCTCGACTTTCAGCGAACAGATTTCGCCCGGCCTGCACCCGGAACCGGCAATGGCCGTCGAAAGCGTTTTAAACGGCTCCTGGGCAGCGGAAGGGAGCTTGGCCAGCTCATCCCCCTGTCAGAACCAGCTCCCGGCGTTCCCAGGCCGGTTTCTCGACGTCCTTGACCGGGTTGGCAGAAATCAGTCCATCCTTCATTGCAACGTTGAGGCAGGCGAGGATCGTTTTAATTGCCGAACGCGTGGTCGAAGCCGACCAGGTCGGCTTGATGAATAGCCGGACGTGCCGCTTGGTCAGCTTCGACACCTTGATCGGGCCGGTCAGTGCCAGGAACGACACCAGCACCTGCGCGCGAGCGGCGGGTTTTCTCGGAGAGAGTCGGGAGGTAATGGTCAACGCAAGTGACCAGCCCGGAGCAACTGGAATCGATAATTCGAAAGTTGCTACTGAAAAATTTGGGCACTGAGTAACCCGCTGCGAGTCCGGAGGCAGAAATCCACTATCCGGCTTCCGCCAACAGGAGCACCGCCGCGATGATACCGTCGTGAGAGGGGCGGCGGAAACTGGCGGTACTTCGCGCCACGCCCGGACGCTGAGCGCGGCCGGCAGGTCTTGCCTCGCCCACCAATCCTCTAACATCGAGTGCGTAGTTCTACTGTATCTCGGGCTTGACGAATTTTAACAGGTTGTGTGACATCCTCTTCGGTCACGGAGGTCTCTATGGAGGATGGATGTCATGGACCGACGATTCGAATGGCGGTTTGACGAGATGATGGAGCAAGCCGAGGTTTCTCCCGAGCTGCTCAAGGATCTGTTGCCTCGGGTGCGTCTTTTCCTCGAGCCTTTCTTGCAGAGCTTGTCGGGATCCTCGAAAAAGCAGCATGCTCTGGAGTACACGACGGGCTTGATGTCCGGACTGAAGCACAAAACTGGCGAGGGAATTGCCTACCTGTACGACCAAGACCGACAGGGAATTCAGAAGTTCGTCGGACAAACAGCTTGGGATCATCAACCTCTGCTGCGCACCCTCGCGGTTCAGGTCGGCATAGAGTTGGGCGAAGCGGAAGGAGTGATCGTGTTCGACCCCTCGGCGTTTCCCAAGAAAGGCGATAAATCGGTTGGCGTCGCCAAGCAATGGTGCGGTCGTCTCGGCAAAATTGAGAACTGCCAGGTCGGGGTCTATATGGCATACGTCACACGGAAGGAACATGCGATCGTTAATACACGTTTGTATCTTCCGAAAGCATGGGCCAAGGACCTTCGGCGTCGCAAGGAAGCCGGCGTGCCCCGATCGATCAAGTTTCGTACTCGCCATCAACTGGCGTTGGAGATGTTGGAGGAATGCGGAGGGGTACTGCCACACATGTGGATCGCGGGTGATGACGAAATGGGCCGTCCCTCTGGTTTTCGGCTGGAATTGCGTAACCTCGGCAAGCGGTATCTGCTGGCGGTCCCCTCGAACACGCTGATTCGCGACCTCGACGCACCACCGCCGGAGTACTCGGGACGAGGACCACGTCCCCGGAGTCCTTTCATACGAGTAGATGCTTGGTGCAAAAAGCTGCCTGAGGATGCCTGGACCACGATTGATGTACGTGACGGGGAGAAAGGGCCGCTGGTGATCCAAGCCGTGAAGATTCGGGTTCAGGCACGGACCGAGACCGGTGGTACCGGTCCGGACGAGCTGTTGTTTGTGACTCGAGAACGCCAAGCGGATAACACCTACAAGCTTGATTACTATTTGTCCAATGCGGACGCCCAGGTGCCGCTGGAGGAATTCGCCAGGGTGACCAAGGCGGCTCATCGGGTCGAGGAGTGTATCGAGCGAGCCAAAGGGGAAGCGGGCTTGGCGGACTATCAGGTGAGGAACTGGATAGGCTGGCATCATCACCAAACCCTGTCGCTGATAGCCGCGTGGTTCCTGAACAAGGAGACGCGGCGGGGAAAAAATACAGACCCCCGCGTTGACGTTTCCACAACTGCGGCAGTTGATCGCCGGCCTGATCGACGCCTACCTGCAGACGAATCTGAACGTTTCCCTTTGCCGCCGGAGCACGCGTTGGTTACAGCGCAACGAACAAGCACGCTTTTACCGTTATCGTTCACGTAACATCTTACCGCCATTGAAGAACCAGCTCAGAAATTGAAGACACAGTAGAACTAGGCAGCGACTCGTCAGACGCTCCTTCGTTGCCAGGCTGATCGGGTCTGCTGTCGACTGCCATTCTGCTCGGACCGCGAAATATTCCCGAAGGTCCGGCGGCTGGCGAAGCCAGATGAGCCAGCCCGTGACCTTCACCAAGATCACTACACCAATGATTCCCGCAAGTAAAATTCGCCACTTGCGGCGTTTCCAATAAGAGAGCAAGTGCGCCCCTCGGTCGGAGTTTCGGTCGGTCGGGCTCTCTGTAGCGATCGCAGATCCTGTCGTATCTTAATTCGTCGGCCCAACGCGATTATTTGCCTGCGATGAACGGTGGTTATTTCCGAGCTGGGTTGGGTCAACCATGGCCCGCGCCGAATCGAGTTGCTACGATAGACCTAATCGGAAAAGCTGTGAATTCCGGCCACTCGAGCCGGTTTGATTTGTCCGAATGATGGCTGGGGCCGAATTTTCGGATATCGCACGTCAACGGCTCTAAGCGACAGCCAATTTTCAACTCTTGGCGACAAAGGGCTACGGATGTGGCGTGGGATCGCACCAAGAAGGGTAATCGCGACGCGGGTTTGAGTACAAATCCTACGGTGGCGTCGATCGTCAAGCGTGGTGACACCGGACCAGGATCGGGAGCGACATCCTCCGAATCGGCCGCCGGCCAGCGCAAAGAAGATTCGTTTGCCGACGCCGACCCCAGCATCCCACCCGAGCCGGAACACGATTCGCAGGCCGATGGAGGATGGAGTCTGGCGCAACCACATCCACGGGCATGCGGTTTCACGTGCTGCGCCTGCACGCGCAGGGAGGCATCGGCAAGGTCTCGGTGGCCTTCGACGCCGAGCTTCAGCGCGAGGTGGCCTTGAAGCAAATCAAGCCCGAACGCGCCGACGACGCCGACAGCCGCAATCGGTTCTTGCTCGAGGCCGAGGTCACCGGCCGACTCGAGCATCCGGGAATCGTGCCGGTCTACGCCTTGGGCGTCGACGACCACGGCAGGCCGTTTTATGCCATGCGGTTTGTGCAGGGAACCAGCCTGGACGAGGCGATTCGGCACTATCATCGAGCTGACACCGGAGTCGCGGCGTAGCTCGCGGCTCGCGCACTCGAGCTGCGGCAGTTGCTCGACCGGTTCGCCGATGTCTGCCACACCGTCGCTTATGCGCACAGCCGCGGCGTGCTCCATCGCGACCTCAAGCCGGCCAACATCTTGCTCGGGCCCCTTCAATGAGTCGCTCGTTGTCGACTGGGGCCTGGCCAAGGTGCTCGGTCGCTCGCCCGTCCCTGAAAATGCACCAGTGCATCCGCGCCGGATGCGCTCTCAGAAGCGACAAACAGGCAGGAGACTGGCGACCTCCCGGGACCGTCGAGCAGCAGGGTAACCGGCCATGATTCCGCAAGCGGCGGAGCTGGCGCAGCGCCGATCGGGATCTCTAGCTCGACCGATACCGCGGCGGGTACGGCGTTCGGCACGCCGGCTTTCATGAGCCCCGAACAAGCCGAGCGGACTTCTCGACCAGCTCGGCCCGGCGAGCGACGTCTATAGCCTGGGGGCCGTGCTCTACACGCTCCTTTGCGGCAAGACTCCGTTTGAATACTGTCTGGTGCGACGTCACGGCCCTGATCGACCGCGTTCGGCTCGGCGAGTTTCCCAGCCCCGGAAAGTTAACGCCCAGGTCCCCCCTGCGCTCGAGGCAGTTTGTTTGAAGGCGATGGCGCAGCGACCCGAAGCATCGGTTATGCCTCAGCCGAGGACTTTGCCGGTGAGATCGAGCGCTGGCTGGCCGATGAGCCGGTCACATGCTATCGCGAGCCAGTACCGGCGCGGCTGGCGCGGTGGGGCCGGCGGCACAAGCCGATCGTCACCGGTGCGGCGGCGCTTCTTGCTCACGGCGGTGGCCGCACTTTCGGCCGGCATCGTCCTGTGGTGGGCCGCGAGCAGAAGCAAGACCGAGGCCCAGCGGCTCGCGGCCGTGCAGCAACGCGAGCTGGTCAGTCGAGAAAGCCGAGTCGCTGCGCCGCCGCGACGCGGTCAGCCGAGTAAATCTGGCGTATCGCGAATACCTCGACGACAACGTCGCCCTGGCCGACGAGCTCTTGGACTGGATGCCCGGCCGACCTCCGCGAGTGGGAATGGGATTACGCCCAGCCGGTTGGGCCACTCGGAGCTCAAGACGCTTCTCGGGCTCGAGCCAGGGTCAAGACGTCTGGTCGGTGGCGTTTTCACCCGACGGCTCGCTGTTGGCTTCGGCTCGGGCCCGTGGGGCTTCCCGGGCGCGAATCCAACCGGCGAGCTGATCGTCCGCGTCGGTCCACACCGGCGCCGAGGTCTTCGCACTCCGCGGTCTGACCAGGGCGGTCCAGGCCCTGGCGTTCTCTGCCGGACGGGCACCGACTTGCCGCAGCATGGGGATTCACCGGCAAGGAACAACGCGAGGCGGTACTGGCCGTCTTCGACATCCCGAGCGGCCGCAAATTGTGGGAGAGACCGGAGACGAGGCGCGCAGATCCTCAGCCTGGCGTATTCTCCCGACGGCCGATCGATCGCCAGCGGCTGCGGATCGTTTAACGAATACGACGGCGGTCGGTTTCGCCCGGTTGCGGGACGCCGCGACCGGCGAGCCCATCGGCCAGCCGATCACCGGCGGACCCGGCGGTGTGCTTTGCGTGGCATTTTCACCCGACGGCCGTCAGCTCGCGCTGGCCAGCCGCGATGTTGCCGACATCTGCGATCTGTCGAATCCCGCCCGGCCGATCGTGCACCAGCTTGCGCGGACACGTCAACTTCGTCTACGCGGTCGCTTTTTCTCCGGACGGCCGGCGGCGTGGCCACCGGCGGCTGGGACAAGACCATCCGGCTCTGGGACCGTGACGACTGGTGCACATCTGCAAACGCTGATCGGCCATCGCGGCTTCGTCCGCGGCCTGGCCTTTTCGGCCGACGGCACCCAGCTTGTTTCGGGAAGCGAAGACAAGAGTGTGCGGCGCTGGGACCTGGCCGGAGGGGGCGAAAACACCGCGTTTCACGGACACACTGGCTTTGTCCATTGCGTCGCGTTTGGGCCCGACGGCACTCTGGCCGCATCCGGAAGCCAGGATGGCACGGTCAAGCTCTGGCCCGCCGCGGCCCCCGATACCCAGGTGACGTTCCGCAACAGCACCGGCTGGGTCGGGAACAGTGGCCCTGGCGCCCGACGGCAACCGGGTCGCCTCGGCCCATAACGGCAACGTCCGGATCTGGGATCCTCGCACGGGCGAAGAACTGCACCGCCTGATCGGCCCGCGAAGCATGATGGGCCACATCGCGCTGGCATTCTCTCCCGATGGGACGACACTGGCCGCCAGCGGCCATCGGTACGTCGGTCAACCTATGGGACACCAGCAACTGGGTATCGCGGCGAACGCTCGAGGGCCATTCCGCACCGGTCAATGACGCCGAATTTCTCGGGCGACGGCAGGCTCTTGGCCACGGCGTGCGGCGATGGAACCATCTGGCTTTGGGATGTTGCTGACGGGACGTGTGTTCGGACCATTCAAGGCCACGCGGGAAGTGCAAACAGCATCGCGTTCGCACCAGACGGCCGCCGGGTCGCCTCCGCGGGCGACGATCGATTGGCCAAGGTGTGGGATGTGGCGACAGGTGCTCAACTCGGCGTGTACTCGGGACACTCCCAAGGCGTGCGCGACCTGGCTTTCTCACCCGACGGCAAAACGATCGCATCGGTGGGCGGCATGTATGCTGGACCAGACGCCGGCGAGGTCAGGCTCTGGGATTCCTTCACCGGGCACGAGACAGCCAACCTGAAAGGCCACACCAGCCTGGTCTACGCCGTCGCGTACTTTCCCGGCGGCCGGCGGCTGGCCACGGCCAGTGATGACCGGACGATTCAAGCTCTGGGACATTGCCACTGGCGACGATGTTTTCACTCTGCGCGGACACACGAGCGGCGTCGTCAGCCTGGCCATCAGCCGCGACGGCCGCCAGATCGTGTCGGGAAGCATCGACTATTCAGCCAAGACGTTGGAGCATTGTTAACGCGAACGCCGAAACGAGCCGCCGGCCTTTCGGTGCGCCGTGCGGCGGTCGAACGCGTTCAATCTCTGTTCGCCAAGATACCTGCTCAAGGCCGATGTTGTCGATGCGATCAGGGCTGAAAAGAGCTTGAGCCCGGCCATTCGAGCAGCGGCGCTCGAGATCGCCGACCGCCGCACCGAGAATGCCTCGGGACTTTACGACGCCGCGCTTGCTTCCATCTTGCGGCCAGGCGGTCAGCCCGACAGTTACCGCTTGGCCGTACGCCGGCTCGAGGCCGCGTGCAAGGTTGTCGTCGACGATGCGGAACGGCACGCTCAGTACCGCCGGGCCCTTGCCCTCGCGCTGTACCGCGCGGGGCAGCCTGCGCGGGCGCTCGAAACCATTGGAACCATTACGCTCCCGACGCCCTTGGCAGGTCGGAATCGAGGTCCACTCGCCCTCGCCGTCACCGCGATGGCCAGTCAACAACTTGGCGACATCCCTCGCGCACAGAGTGCTCTCGACGAACTACGCAAGCTCGTTCAGACTTCGGAATTCGTCCACGATCAAGAGGCCCAGATGCTCTTTCGTGAGGCTGAAGAAGTGGTGGCTGCCCCGAGTTCGGCGAACGCCGTACTGCCTGGAAAATGACGAGGTCAGCGATTCCACGCGAGCCTTTGTCACGCCCGCGCCGCCGTCGCGGCTCAGTCGGGCGATTTCAGCAGCTCATCCCAGCTCGCAACGTCGAGGATCCGTTCCAACAGCGAATTGAGTCGATCGATTTCGGCGGTAGCGGCGATTCTCTCGCGCACCCTGTCATCGGGCTGACCCAGCTTTTTTCGGCCTAACTGCAGTATCGCCTGCCGGGCCTCCTCAAGTTTGCCTTAGACGAATCCCTCAGCGAGGCCCTCAGCACGGCCGTCGATTCGCCCCTCAATGAGGCCCTCAACTAGCCCCTTGGCCTCGCCCTTGGCGAAGATATCCTGATAGACCGACGACTCCTCGATGCCCCGAATCCCCAAGATCATTGCGGATACCCCCCTAACCATCTCTTCCACTTTCTCGCTCGAATACCGCAGTCCCATCAATACTTTTGTCGCCGCCCACAGCGTCGCCGCCTGCTCTGGGCTCGTCTCACTGATTAAACGCGC
Source organism: uncultured Isosphaeraceae bacterium (assembly GCA_963850935.1). Classification (GTDB taxonomy): domain Bacteria; phylum Planctomycetota; class Planctomycetia; order Isosphaerales; family Isosphaeraceae; genus CAWFRS01. The sequence goes on along the minus strand of CAWKNT010000034.1, from coordinate 702,905 downwards.
CGAAACCGCCACCAACACTTCAGGGACCTTTTCCACCTCGACACGCGACACCGGCGCCAGCGGAAGGACAGGAAGGCCCGCCGACAGCACTTCTTCGACCGGCTGTTCCCAGACCTTCACAATCTTTCGCCTGACTAATCCGTCGTGCCCCTACGCCAGTGCAGGGCCAGCGTGTGCGCCGTCTTTGCAGTGACCTTGACCCGATCGGCGATCCGGTGGCCGACAACCCAGATGATGCCGGTTTGATCGCAGACCAACGGGACGCGGCTCCGGAGCTCGCGTCGTACGTTTCGTCCTCGAAAGAAATCCGCCAACGGCATGGTCTGGCCGTCCATTCCCAACGGATCGAACCGATCGCCCGCTGCCGCCGGACGAACGACTAAAGGGACGGAAACTCGTTCAAGGTCGATTGTCTCGACACCGGGATTTATCAGGCTGGAATCAATCCGCACATCGATCGCGCTACTTGCCCAGGGTACGGCGGTCAGCCCAGGTATTGCGAGACGGATAGCTGCCGGAGCGTCTGTTGTCGAGGATGATGTTGCCGGTGCAGGCAGCCGGCGCAGGACCAAGCACAACTGCTCGGACGAGATTTCCACGCGGGCACCGACCTCTGCCCTCGGAATTTCGTCGTTTTGAACCAAGGCCGCCAGTCGCCGCCATCGCCGTGCCGACATGCTTGATTCAGGCCAACCGGCGCTGCGCCACACCCGGCGCAGAAGTTCCGCGCGCTGAAACGCAGGGATCGACCGCAGTGCGCCGTGCTTGAGCACGACGCAATCCGATGTTTTGGCGACAACCACCGTTCGCTCGAAAGCACGCAGGCCTGCGGCGACGACTTTATCCAGCGACGACGCCAACGACCCCAGCCGAACCAGCGCAAGCGCGACGTTAGGGTTGTATTCTTCGGCCAGCTTGGGCAGCAAATCGTGCCGGAGCCTGGCGCGGGTTCGTGTGGTATCGGCGTTGGACTCATCCTCGCGGAACGGCTGATTCAGTTCCGCCAAATATTCGCGGACATCGTGCCGCGAAACCCCGAGCAACGGACGTGTCAGGGTGATCCGTGGCTTCGAGGCAAGGATCCTCGTTCGGGGCATGCCAGCCAATCCGCGCGGACCAGTTCCTCGGATGATGCGATGGAGGATCGTCTCAGCTTGATCGTCGCGTGTGTGCCCAAGCGCAATGACCGAGGCACCGCAGGCATGGGCTGCCGCGGTTAGCCAATCATAACGGGCGCGGCGGGCGTCAGACTCAAAATGCCCGCTGCGCATCGGCTGCCATGTGCCCAGCACAAACGGCAAATCGAGTGACGCTGCCAGTGCCGCCGCGAATGCGGCGTCGACACGCGCCGCATCGCCCCGCGCGCCATGATCGAGGTGCGCTACCGATAATCGCAAGCCGAGCGGCCCGGCCAGTTGATGCAATACGCGGAGCAAACCCACACTGTCGCCACCTCCGGAAACGGCGACCACCCAGGTCTTGCCCAGTCCCTGCTCGCACCACCGAGCCACCCGGCGCTGCAGTCGATCGATCCACGTTTCACGCTCGGACATGCGATGCACCCACCTTCTGTTGCTATACTATTAGAATGAATCATGCCTTGTTGGATCTAGTACGTTGCCCCGCCTGCCGCGGCAGCAATCTGGAAGTTGCCGGAAACCCCTCGCGACAATTGACCTGCCCCAAATGCGACGCCGTAGTGCCCATCGTCGCGGGAATCCCCCGGCTGGCGGGTCAAACCGAGTCGTATGCCGCAAGTTTCGGCCGTCAGTGGAACCGGTACGACGTCGCGCGGGACGAAGAAGACGAATCGACTTTCACCGTCAAGACCGGGATTCTACCGCGTGATCTGGCAGGCAAGCTCGTGCTGGACGCCGGGTGTGGCGGCGGCCGTTATGCCCGGCTGGTCGGTTCCCACGGCGCGCGCGTCATCGCCGCGGATCTGAGCTCGGCGGTCGTGAAAGCGGCACTGCTCTGCGAATCCCTACCAGACGTCTTGGTTCTCCAGGCAGATCTCCTCAACCTGCCGCTTGCGGAGGGAGTTTTTGACCTGGTCTACTCGATCGGCGTCTTGCACCACACGCCCGATCCCAGGCGTGCTTTTGGCGAGATTGCTCGCCGGGTGAAACTGGGAGGCCGTCTGGCTGTATGGCTCTACCGCCGCAACACGCCCCCCCAAGAATGGCTTAACAGTGGTGCCCGCAGTCACAACGCGCATTCCCCCCGATTGCTCGAGCCCCTCTGCGCAGGCTTGGGTGCAGTCGGCAGCATCCCCATACTCAACCGCACCCTTAACAAGCTCGCCAACTTTTCCAACCACCCCGATTGGACCCTGCGCGTATGCGACAATTTCGACTGGTACGCACCGCGCTTCCAGTCGCACCATTCGATCGACGAGCTCAAGCGCTGGTTTGCCGACGAAGGGTTTACCGATATCGTCGAACTCGCTCCGGCCAAGAACGGCAGGCTCTACAACTGGGCTTACGAACACAACCTCATCATCGGCAGCGGAGTGAATGTCGTGGGTAGAAAGCAATAGGTGGCGAGTAGTGCCGAGCCGCGCCGAACGGGCGAAGCTGACCCGCGGTGCGCGGTGGACAGCACAATCCGGAGGATCGTTCGGCAACGCCCCTGGGCCTGTTGTCATTTCCGCGGCGGCCAGAGATGGTGCCCGGTCATGGTCGTGGCGATGCGATACAGACTCTTGCCGGCACAGATGTAGAGGGTCTTGCCGTCTGCGCCACCAAACTCGACGTTCGCGGGGTCTTCAGGGACCGGGATCAAGGCCAGGATCTTGCCGTCAGGTGAGAGGACAATAACTCCAGCCTTGTCGCGGGAGCCTGCCGCGGCGACGATCCGGCCGTCTGTCGTGACAGTCATGCCGTCGATACCCCGTTCGGACCCGAAGTCATGAATGACTCGCGGGCGACTCACCTTGCCGGATGGAGCTCGATCCGCCGCGATCAGAACCCTCCGCTGGGCACCGTTGTCGGATACGTACAAGGTCTTCTCGTCAGGTGAGAGCGAGTCCGTTCGGCTTTATTGCCGTGGTGATAAGCGGAGTGACAAACCCATCGAAATCAATCAGGAAGACTCCCTCAAATTTAAGCTCGCGTGGTTCGTTGCCAACGTAACGAGGGTCGGAAACGTAGACACGCCCTGCTCGATCGACAGCGACATCGTTGGGACTGTTAAATCGCTTGTCATCGTAGTTATCGGCGAGCGTGCGAATCATGCCGTCGCGCTCGGTGATCGAGACGCGCCGACCACCACCCGTGTTGGCGCCCTCGGCGACGATCAGCCGCCGCGCGCGTCGAAGATCAAACCGTTGGCACGCCCGCTTGGCTCGCGAAAGACCGTGGTCTTGCTGGTATTCGGGTCAAAACGCAAAATTCGGTTGCCGATGTCGGAGAACAGGATCGAGCCATCTTGATCGAGCGCACCTCCTTCGGTGAAGGAACCGTCACCCCAGACCTTTTCGAGCTTCGCTCCAGGCGCGATAACGCTGGTGGATGCAGCGTCCTCTTGCGGTACAGCAAGCACAAGGCTGATGAGACGAATCAATATCGACGCGGCCATGTTAGAAGACTCCGTCGGAGGGCGTTCTCAACTTCTTGGTAGGCTACGAGATGGGTGGGAATGCGTCAAGAAATCGCGTCGGACTCGAAAACCGCGCGATAACCCCAATCAGCCAGGTCGACGACTAAATTTGAGCACACGATGATCAGAAAGAACACTGTCAAAAGCGAAACAACCGGCCAGCCCGCCGGCTCGTGAGTAAGCGAAAGCGCAACCTCACCGTCGCCCGGCTGATCCAAGAGCTTCGACCGAGCGTCCTTGGCGAATAGTCGCTTTGTATGCGGCAACAGCATGACGAACAACAGAAAAAAGGGCATGATCTTCGACACGAGTTGAACGGGCCAGGTGGCCGGATCAACGTCCACGCCGTAACGGTACATCCACGCGACGACCACGGCGGCAATCACCGACAGAATTACGTACCAGCCGATCGCAAACCTGCGTGCCGCCTGGTTCCAACGCAGCAGTCCCCATGCCAATGCCGGGTTGACGAGTGTGCTGATCGTAGACCCAACGAGACCGATGTGCGACCCAGGGATGCCCATCGTGCGTAGCGTCAACAGTTCTTGAACGAGCGAAATCAACGAATGCAGCGCGAGAGCAGCATGGATCAGCCCGATACGGCGGATCGACCGCGAACGGTCTTGCCAGAGACTCCTCGGTGGACCAGACCGGCGGCGCAGTGCAACGGCGCTGGCAGCAACCACGAGTACTACCGGCAATCCATACAGGTTCCACCAAGCGACCAGAGTGACAAAATCCCACTCGGCCGCCCCGCCGTCGTTTGCCACTATTGCGCTCCCGTTCTCGCGCGTGTCAGCGCGGTCGTGGAGTCCAGAAATTAGGCCAGCACCCCGCGAATTACTGCCGTGAACGTCTGTGAGCCGGCGTGATGTGCCGTTGTGGTTATAGGTAAGCCGTTCGTGGTCGAGGCCGAGCAAGTGGAGGATCGTGGCGTGGAAGTCGTGAACGTCGACCACGTTTTCGACGGCCTGGTAGCCGAACTCGTCGGTCGCCCCGAAAGCTGAACCCATGCTTGACGCCGGCGCCGGCGAGCCAGGCGGTAAAGCCCTTGGGGTTGTGGTCGCGGCCCGGAGGTTCCCTTTTGAAAGGTGGGCATGCGGCCGAACTCGGTGGTCCAGACGACGAGCGTGTCATCGAGCAGTCCGCGGGCCTTGAGATCGGCCAGGAGCGCAGCCGCGGGCTGGTCGAGGATCGGTCCGTGACGGTTGTAGTCGGACTGAATGCGCCGATGTCCGTCCCAGTTGAGGACGCCTTCGCCCATGGCGAAGGCACCGTTGAAGAGGGTGATAAACCGCACGCCCCGCTCCAGGAGGCGGCGGGCGAGCAGGCAGTTGCGGCCGAAGGCGGCCATGAGCGCATTAGGGCTGTCGAGGCCGTAGAGGGCACGCGTGGCCGGGCTTTCGCGCGAGAGGTCGCCGACTTCGGGGCGCTTTGTTGCATCCGGCCGGCCAGCTCGTAGGCGGCGATCCGGGCGGAAAGCTCGGTGTCGCCGGAATGTTGTTTCAAGTGTTCATCGTTGAGCAAGCGGAGGAAGTCGCGGGCGGCCCGATCGTCGCCGGGCGCGATCTCCGGCGGCCGCTCGAGGTGGTTGATCGGCCGGCTGGCGTTGAACGCGGTCCCTTGATACACGGCCGGCAAGAACCCATTGGTCCAGTTGGCCGGCCCTTGCTGCGGGTCGCCCCGCGGGTCGGGAATCGCCACGTAGGCGGGCAGGTCCTGGTTCTCGGTCCCCAGTGCATAGCTGACCCACGCGCCGGTGCTGGGAAACCCTTCGAGCGTGAAGCCCGTGCTCATGAACATCTCGCCGGGCCCGTGGGTATTGGTCTTCGACGTCAGCGAGTGAATGAAGCACAGGTCGTCCGCACAGTTCGGCCAGGTGAGGCAACAGGTCGGAGATATACTTGCCGGTCTGCCCTCGCGGCTTGAATTTCCAGGGGCTCTGGGCCAGGTTGCCGTTTTCCCCCTGAAACGTGATCAGCTTCTCGACCCCGGGCATCGGCTGGCCGTTCCGCTTCCAGAGCTCGGGCTTGTAGTCCCAGGTATCGAGATGGCTGACGGCCCCGGTGCAGAAGATGTGCAACACCCGCTTGGCCTTGGCCGGAAAATGCGGCGGTTTCGGGGCGAGAGGATTGTCTGGCTGAGCGGCCGTCGTGGGCCGACGTCGGCAACTTGCCGTTGGCGGCATCGTCGCGCCAGCCAGAAGACCGTCGGCGAGCCAACAGCGCACTGAGCGCGATTCCGCCCATGCCGGTGGCCAGATGCGCCAGAAAGTCGCGGCGGTCGAGCAAGTGGCGGCCAACGAGTGACGATGGTCTGATTGGGCATTTGCTTACACGCTGTTTGTCGGATCACCAGGCAATTCGTTCCAACAACCGCATCAGCCTCTCCCCGCGCGCGGGATTGAGCCGGGCGACATGCGCAACGCGCCCGGCGAGGTGGGCGCGGAAGTCGGCCACGCCGGCGCGGTTCTGATCATGAGGACCATAACGCACACAGTTGTGCAAGATCGCCTTCAACTGATCGTAATCATCTCTGCTGATATTGATCTTCTGATTGATCACCACCCCGGCTGCGCGTTGCCTGACCCCCTGCCGCATGACCCGCGTCTTGCGGTGCTGGACGGCAAAGCCTTCCTCGAGGGCGATCGCCGCAGCGTGGATCAGGAACCGGCCGATCGACCGCGCGAACGACTCGCCGCCCGAGAAAACGAGGTCGTCGGCATAACGCGTGTAGCTGGCCTCGGCTGCCCTGGCGAGGCCGGCCAGCCGCGCGTCGAGCCGGTAGGCGGCCAGGTTGGCCAGAGCCGGCGACGTGGGAGCCCCCTGGGGCAAATGCGGCTGCCGATACAGTCGCCGGGCCTGCCAGCCTGTGGGCGAACGGGCCGAATCGAGTTCAAGCGGTCCGGGCCTGGTTCCAGACCACAAGCGGCACCGTGTTGGTGCAAAGCCCGGTCAGCAGCCGGGCCACCGGCTCGGGATATCCGGCCGTGAGATAAATGGCCATGACCCGCGCGCTCGTGATCGAAACGAAGAAGTCGCGGAGGTCCATCTTGAGCACGATCGTTCGGCCCGACATGAGGCGCGACGAACGACATCACCGACCGGCCGGGCCGAAAACCGTGGCGCAGCCTCGTGCGGCGGGATGTGAGCAAGATCTCATCGAGCAGCCGACGCTGAAGCTGTTTGAGCCGCGGCTTGGGGGCCTCGATCAGGCGAAGCGAGCCGGATGGCTTGGCCACCCAGCGGTAACGATAATGGCGAAGCGGCTCGACGTCGCGGATCCGTTCGCGGGTCTGGCAGTCGGCGAACCAGTCGAGCTCGCTGGGCTCGAGCTCGAGAAATCTGGCCAGCTCGGCAGGCGATGTGATCGCCGGCACCGGCCAGGATGCCGGCGGCCCCGGCGCTGGTGCCATTGTCCGAGCCGGCCAAAGCGCAAAGTGGAGACGAAGCGTCTGTTTCTCACGCGCCTTACGGAAGCCCTCGTCTTCCCCAGAGAAACCGGCCAGCCGGGCGACACGGGGCCGCGGTGCTCGTGGTGAAGGCACGAGAACGCGCCGCGCCAGAGGGCGGAGCCAGCGATAGCGGCGGCCCAGCACACGCCCACCCCGCTCGACCAGGCTTTCCAGATCCCAGGGTCCCGCCAGAAATGCCTCGGCCAGCCCATGAATCAGCAAGGCTTGCTCGCAGCTTTCATCGAAAAGTGGTGGCGGCTCCAACCCGTCTTGTCCAGCGTGACGGGTTGTGCGCGATCAGCGCACTCAGCGTCACGCGCCGAAATGATCCGGTAACCATGGTCCCCGGGGTAACCCCGGAGCGTCGAGCCGACCGCCAGAAGACGGCCTCTCCACTCGCTTGGAGCGCCGCCACCACTGCGGGAAAATCATAAGGCGATGTCGATACTTGTGTCAATACGGAGCGAGCCGGTTGGCGGGGGTGGATCGATGTCGTTCGTCCGAAAAAAATCAAAACAAATCGAACATGAACTCGCCGCCGTGCTCGGGGTTACCGATCAAGGACTGAGCCTTGGGATTCACGACGAAGTCGAGAAGCTCCAGCGGAACATATCCGCTCGAACACATTTTCAATCTTCGCCGAAACGATCACTTTCCCCACAGTTGCCGTCTCCATTGTCCCGTCCTTCCGGATCTATGGAACGTAGACAAACTCATTGGCATTGTACAGCGCCCGGCAAAAGGCTGAGCTGCCATGTGAGCCAATGAGGGAGATTGCGGCGTTGCGCTCGGAGGGAGATGGCTCGCGGCCAAATGCCAGTCGAAAACCACGATCGGCCTGGCAGCCTGGGTCGGGACCGGCTTCGGCCTCAAGCCGCTGGGCGAAATACGTCGCTTGCTGAATCACGAAGTGGCTGTTGAGCAAGTTGAGCGCCTGAAGCGCCGTCGTCGAGACGTTGCGTCTTGGGGCCACGAGGGCGGCGTCCGGGCAGTCAAAGGCGCTGAATGTCGGGTCGGGCTGGCTGCGCGGTTTGAACTGATAAACCATCCGCCGGAACGCGTCGTGGCCTAGCTCAGCACGCGGTTTGTATACGGCCACGTAGTTGGAATTCGGCTCCCAGATATTGTAGCCAGGACCGCCCATCCGCATGTCGAGCTGACCGCTCGTCGCCAAGATGGCATCGCGAACCGACTCGGCCTCGAGCCGGCGGGGCGTCATACGCCATAATAGGCGGTTGTTGCGGTCGACGCTTTCCGCATGGTCGTCGAGCCGACTCGACTGGCGATAGGCGGATGACGTGACGATCAGACGATGAATCGGCTTCTGCTGCCAGCCATTGGCGATGTACGTCGACGCCAGCCAATCCAATAGCTCGGGATGCGATGGCCGCGTTCCGTTAAAGCCGAAATCGCTGGGGGTCGCCACGATTCCTCTGCCGAAATGGTAGTGCCAAAGACGATTGACCATCACTCGCGCCGGCAGCGGATTGCTCGGATTGGCGATCCACCGCGCCAGTGCCGCACGACGCTCGATTTCGGAAGCGTGGGGATCGAGCACGAGCGGGGGATAGATCGCGGCGACCGTCGATGGCTGCACTTCCGGTCCCTTACGCGTCGGATCACCGCGGATCAGCAAATGCGTCGGACCTGGCTGACTGAACGTGCCGGCGTACACCTTGAACGTCGATCCTAATTGCGACAGTCGCGCACGCAGCTCGATTTGCCGTCGTGTTAATTCGGCTCGCTCGCGGACGACTTCCGGCGCAGAGTGGAAGCCATCTGCACGGGCTGGGATGTCGAAACGTTTGGATCGTGCCGCACGCGATCTAGCGACGACGCGACAACCTGCCAACGGCCTGGCTCGAGCGCCGCCTCCAGGTAATATTCGGTTGCAACGCGATCTCGGTAGATCCCTTCCCGATCGCGACCCCAGACCACACGGTCGATCAGCGCGGCCTCGCGCCAAACAATCGTCACGAAGCCCTTGCCTGGTGTTTTGGAGATCCAGCTCTTGCCGTTGCCGACGCGTCCGTCATTCAAGTGGACAGTCTTGTGGATCGCCGATCCGGAATACGCGGATGACGCCGACGCTTCGCCACCTACCGACGACCGGGCAACGTTGACGGGAGATTTCGTCAAATCTGACGTACGAGCGGTGTAGGCTTCAATTTCGTCGATGCACGGTTCGGTGCCGTCTGCGGTTGCCAGGATCGTGAGTCGTACCATCTTTGCCGTCACCGGCCGGAAACGCTCGACATTTCGCCGGGCATTGACCATGGGTCGCACAGGAGTATCAAGATCGGGGCGGGCGAGCGGTTCGTTACCGTCGAGCCGTCGTTCGAGCTCAGCCAGCTCGGTCTCGATCGCCGCCGACTCGTGCGAACGTCGTTCGCGATCGGGCGCGGTCAGCTCTCGCTCGGCGTGACTTACTCCCGCGAAAATTGCCTGCATCGCGTAGTAGTCCTTTTGCGCGATCGGGTCGAACTTGTGGTCGTGGCATCGCGCACACTGAACCGTCAAACCCAGAAATGTTGTGCTGGTCGCTGTGATCATGTCATCCAGATCGTCGGCACGCTGCTGCAGCATCCCCTCCACCGTTTGATTGCCGACGATGTCGTGCGTCCCTCCCACCAGGAAACCTGTCGCCGACTGGGTAATCCAATCGTCGACGTCTGTTGTATCCAGCCCTTGAACCTTCCCACGCTCGAGCGCCGACGAAGTCGGCATATCACCGGCAAGTTGATCCAAAACGAATTGCGGGAATGGCGTGTCGCGATTGAACGCACGAATAACGTAGTCGCGATATGGCCATGCGTTTGGCCTGGGAAGGTTGGTCTCGTACCCGTGGCTCTCACCAAACCTGACGACGTCCAGCCAGTGTCGCCCCCATCGCTCACCGTATTGAGGCGATGCCAGCAGCCGATCCACGAGCGATTCATAGGCGAGCGGGTTAATGGCAGCCGCGCCGACAAAAGCATCGACATCCTCGGGACTCGGAGGCAGACCGGTAAGATCGAATGTCACACGGCGGATCAAATTAGCCGGATCGGCCGCAGGAGCGGGCGCAAGGGCATTGGCACTCAGTTCAGCCATAATAAACGCATCGATGGGGTTACTAATCCAACCGGCGAGGACCGGATCTTGCGTATTGTCCGAATCCGTTCGGACGCGATGTGTTTGCTTCAGGGGGGGCGAAACAGGACGAATTGGCTGCAACGACCACCAGTCCGCACTGGCGCGACGCGGCGAAATCGGATCGTTGAGATAGCTTGCGCCGGCCGCGACCCAAGCCTGAACCGCTGCGACTTGACTCGGGGCGAGTTTTCCCTTGGGAGGCATCTCGCCGTCGAGCACTTTGTCAACGAGAGGGCTCTCTTCTGGTGATCCAGGTACAATCACCACCCCGCTCTTTCCCCCCTTCAACGCTGTGACCCGGCGGCTCAAATCGAGCCCACCCTTTTTTTGGTCGGGCCCGTGACAGCTCACACAATGGGTGGCCAAGATGGTGTCGACTTCCTTTGGCGCATTTCTGGATCCGTCAGATTCAGGCCCAGTTTGGGCCAGGAGACCAAGCGGACTCAGAGCCACGACCAAACCGCCGACTAAGCTCCGCATCGCCGGGAACTCCCGAGTGAGATCTTGGCAGGCGCTGGCAGACCGAGCCGAAACCGCCACAACGTGTTCCGTCCGTGTTAAACGTTTCTCCAAGAAAATGCAAGCAATGGAGTTTGCCCTACCTGAATCACGCCGGGCGATGCGGAAATGGGACCGGATCAAGAGCCAATCAAGAGACCTTGCCGCTGGGGCGTGGCCACGTTAGAGTCGATTTTCCTCGCCTCGGGCGGGAAGGAGCCATTGCCAGGAGATTCAGCGTCGCCCTCTCTGTTTCCTGGCGCCGTAGCCAAGTGGTAAGGCAGAGGTCTGCAAAACCTTCATCCCCGGTTCGAATCCGGGCGGCGCCTTTTGATCCCCCGCAGCCGTCTCAAGCCGTCCAGGCGCGTCCAGACCCGCATTTTCTAGGCTCGAACGCAACATGATTGTCGGAGCATTCGAGTCGGTTATCACGTCTGGCACCCGACTCTGTCCTGCACCGATCCGTCCCCTTCGTAGGGCAAATGAAGGGAAAAGCGTTGGCTTATGGGTTTTCCATCCGTACCAGTTGCGGCTAGCGCCTCGGGCTCGTCGCTCGTCGTGGTTTCAGAATCGGGAGCATGGATGCTGCGGCGTCGATATCGACCGCACGCGGCCTCGTATAGCGTCCCGTGAGCTCAAGCGAGGAGTGACGCATCATCTTCTGGACGACCCGCGGAGAAACCCCGGCAGCGTCAGCCAGCGTTGCTAGTCTCGCATCTAAGAGCGTGGAAGTCGAACACCAGACCAGAAACATCGCGGTAAGGGATTCCTGCGGCCTTAAGATCGCGTCGAAGCATCTTCGCTCCCTTGCCGGTGGGCAGTGCGAAGACCCGCGTCCCATGATCCAATGGGCTCACGTAGGCTTCTAGGTCGTCTACCAAGTCGTCAGGGAGTGTGCAGCGTCGGCGGTATCGCCGTTCTTCGTATAGGCGGCCGCCACCGTGACCGTGGAGGCTTCCCAATCGAATGATGCGGATGTGATACTGGCGATTTCTTCGTAACGCAGGCCAGTGCCTACGGCCAAGCGGTAGCAGAGCGCCCTTGCTTGACCAGACATCCCCATGATGTCGGGACCGCTCGCGGCGATCTCAATGAGCCGTCGCAGCTCATCAAGAGCGATGGTTCGCCGGTCGTGTCTCGGGTCCTCTTTGGCGTTGAATCCAGTCACTCCACGGAGAAGATCCTCCCGAGTTCGGTTGTTCTTCCAAGCCCAAGTCGAGAACGCCTCTGGCTGCGGCGCGATAATGATTACATGACTGAAGTGACCAATTGGCAACCTTAAACTTGGCGATCGCGTCTTGAATCTTTTCGCGGTTTAGATCCGACAATCGGGTGTGAGCGATGGCGTCGGCTATCTTGCCGGCGACATCTGCCGCGCTCGTTCGGTGGCAGTCGTCGATGGTCCTGCAGGGCGACATCCGATCCACGCATCGCAGCGATCAATCGTCGAACGCGGTTAGACGTATGTTCAGAATGCTTGACCGTGTGACCTTGGGCAACAAGATCGGCTTGCCAGTCGGCGATATGATCGACAAGAGGGCGTCGCTCGTGGTCGCGAATGACTGTGTCTTTGACATCGATATAGCCGGACTTGATCTTGGAAACTTCAGCCTCTGCGGCACCCGCCATCGCCTCGGTCTCACGGCGATCGGTACAACCTTTCCGTTCACGTTGCTTGCCATCGCCGTCCGTAAACCGGTAATACCACGCCTTGCCCTTCTTCCGAAATGATGCCACTTCACGTCACTCCTTTTGATTCGTCACCATCATGGCACAATCGCAAACGCAGCGCTTCCGCAATCTTGTCCAGAGTTGAAACCCTCAGGTCCCGTTCGCCGGTCATGAACCGTTGAACCACGCCAGGATCGACTTCCGCCAGCTTGCCAACGGCATAGGCGGTCTTTCCGCTATCCTTGATGATGGCCCGGAGCTGATCGCTGATCGTGGCGGGGCTCCCGCGTGTTGGTTTCATTTTCTTGCTCACGGACTATGAACTCCTTGAATGCGGCGACCCGAGCCGGTCCGCGCAACCGCAGGATAGAAGCGATCCTGGCGCACGCGGCCGTTAGGCGACTTTGCGAGTCAGGATCTTTGCCACGGCTTGGTGACTCCATGAGGTATTCCCTTCTTTCGTGACGATCCCTTGGCGAGAAAGTTCTTCGGCGATTTCACGCAGCGAATAATGCTCTGTCCGAAGGCGGCTGATCTCGGCGATAACTTGCTGCTCTTGTGCATTCGGAACCAGGTTGATTTCGTCGGTCGCTAGATCCCACCCGAAAGGGACCGCTCCGACCCGCTGTCCTTGCGATTTCTTATATTGCATCGCGTCTGCAGTTCTCTCACCGATCACTTCCCTTTCCCATTGTGCAACGCTCATGAGAACGTTCAGGACCAATCGTCCAGCGGCGGTACGGGTGTCGATCTGGTCGCCAACCGAGCACAGTTGCTTTCCGGCCTTCTCGCCGAAGTAAAGGTCGATCAGTTGATTCCAGTCTTTGACCGATCGGCTAAGCCTGTCGAGTTTCGTAATGACCATTCCGTCGGCCTTCTTACTCTTCAGGGTCGCCAACGCATCGTTCAGCCCAGGGCGTTTCAGGGTCTTTGCGGATATCCCCGCATCGACGATGACGTCAATCAGGGTCAGATCGTAAAGTAGGCAGTAGGCTTTGATCTTGGCAATCTGCGCATCTACGCTCACGCCTTCCTTGCTTTGCTCTTCAGTGCTGACTCTTACGTATCCGATGACGTTCATGATCGACTTCCCCTGAAAGACGGCTTGTTTCCTCTCTTTCTATTATCGGCCAATCGGCCGATATGTCAACTGGCCGATAGTGGATTTTCTGAATTTTGTCCATCGGGGTTTCCCTTGTGGACAGATCCGGCGTTGCCGTGATGGTGTACAAGCCGATCACCGCGAAACCAGCCGCGTCTTACAGGACACTGCTGTGCGTTCCTCGACGGTTTAGGATTCAGCACCTTCAGCCTCACTCGCGATCAGCGTAAACTTACTTGCCCCAAAACCTCCTGACAGGTTGACGTGGTTTCCTTCGACGGTGGCCTCAATGGACGCCAATTTTGGGCCTCGGGGGGGGGCATAAATGACGACGCCGGGAGTTGGGTCGCCAATGGCAGGTCCCCAACGTCTTAAGGCCAGCTCTTCCCACGTTGAACGCACGGGGACCTCGATCCCCGCGAGGCGGTCAGTCCACCAGCGGCGCAAGTCGATGCCATCCAGGTGGGCCTCGGTCCAATCCTTCCACGGGGCAGGTGGCCGAACTCGTATCGCTCGATCGGGCCATTCAGAGGCGGAGCGGTCGCCAGCATCGCCAGCATCGTCAGCATCGGTCGCTATGTACCATGGGGCGGCGGCCAATAGCCTCATGAGGATCGCGGTTTCGGGCCTACACGATGCCGATCCCAAAGTCACGGCGACGGCCAAGTCCCCGAGGGCCTGACCCAGCAACAGGGCGTCGAACTCCCCTTCCACAATGACCAGTGGCTTGCCAGGTCGAACGATCGAGGGCGTGGGAAAGAGCGTCGGGTGGCTGCTGTAAGCTTCAGCGTACTTCGGACGCTTCCCCTCGGGCTGGCGGATCTTGGCCATCGCCAAGCGATCGCCATCGAGCCAGGGAATGACGATGCCGGACGCTCGCCAGTAGCGGCTTCCGTCACTGGTGGGAAGCGATACCTCAGGCGTCCACCCGAGGCGGGCGGCGCGGATGGTCCCCTCGATTAGTCCACGGGCTTTGAGATATGCCAGAGCGTTCGCTCCCTCGGGCGTCCAGATGCGCTTGGCGGCAGCCTCCACCAGCTTCAAGGCATCGGCCAGGGGCAATCCCGCGGACCGCTCCTGCGTGGCGTCCGGGGGCTTGGCGAGTTTGCTGGCGGGCGGGGGCCTCGGGCCGGTCGGTTTTGCCGAGGTAGTTCGGCTCGATCGTGGCGAAATGCCGGCTTGTTCGGCAAGCCACGAAACGGCCTCGGGAAACCCGCATTGTTTCATTTTCATCACAAGGGCGGCGGCGTCACCATGTTCAGAACAACCGTAACACTTCCATGTTCGCTTGACAGGGTTGACATGGAAACTCGGGTTCTTGTCGTCGTGAAAAGGGCACCGCCACCACAGTCGGCCTTTCCCGCCACGGCGGCCGGGGGCGGGGCCAAGTAGATTGGTCGCAACGGCGGCCAGGTCGATCCGGTCGCGGATCTCCGACCAGTTGATCCGGTACCCTCGGGCGGCCTCTTGCCGGGTATTTGCGGTCGCTTTCATATCCATCGGAAGCGTCCATTCAGACTTGCCTCAATTTCGGACAGAAGTTCTCTCCCCGGTGGTTCTGGGATTTGTCCCATCGTTCGGACGTAACCTCAAAACCGGTTTTGTCGGGTTCTGTCCAAATGCCTGGGCCATCGGACAGAACCCAATACCCTAGGGACTCGGGTTTTGGCCGTTCAAGTGCAGGATCTTTTGCTTGCCGGTGCCCTTTCCACCCTCGGTGGCCAAATCGCCAGCCACGGTCATATCCTTGACCGCTCGCCAGAAGGTTCTGTGGTTTCCCGCGTGGTCTTTTTCCCAGCGGCCGCATAGCTCGTTCCCGATCGCGTCATTCTGTGCAGTCAGGGCGTCGACTATGAAACGGCGGGCCTTTTCTCGTTCTTCAGGCGGTCGACCACCCTTGGATGTTTCCACTCGGGTCGGCGGGTTGGAGTCATAGGTGTTACCTGACTCGCCGATGGTAACTCCCAACGGCGGCGGCTTGGCGGCATAGCTCTTTTCAACCCACAATCGCAATCGCGTGGCTTGACTAGGATCGGGGCATTCCAGGTGCATCAACGTTCGCGTGATTCCTCTGATGCGTCGGCCGAGGGCTTGGCCCTCTTTGCTTACGTGCAGCAAGAGCATCACGACAACGTGTTGCCTCTGTGCCAATCGGACCAGCGGCTCTTTCAGTCTGGCGATCGAACGTTGCTCGCCGATGTCGGATTGAGTCGCATAGGTCAGAGAGTCAACGACGATGAATGCCGGCTTGTGAATCCGTGCCGCTTCGTCGAGCGCTTCCAGGGTTTCGTTATCATCAAGTGACGTTCCTCCGTACGGTTCCTCTGGCGGCGTTGGAAAAATGAACGATTCTGGCGGCATTCCGAGCAGCGGGAGTGCCTGGGCCAGTTCGCCCTGCTGTCCATCGGCCGCAACCCAAAGCGTCGGTGATTTAGGCGGCATCGTCATAGGCTGACCGTCGGGCCACGCAAGTCCGTGATAAACGCGACGTGCCAAGTCCATCGCGACTCGGGTCTTGCCGACTCCCTCACCAGCGGCGATTCCAACAACCCTGGCCGATGGCAACCACCCCTCCCAGACCCACGGGACGTCCATTTCCAGTTTCGAGACATCTGCACACGTGGCGAACCGCTTCGGCGCGTCAAGTAGCGGGGGCGGTTCCTTAGGGTCGGCTTGAGCTATCGCCAAGATAACAGCGTCCGGGTCGGGCAATCTTTCTGCGAAAACAGTAAGAGCGGTCTGGCGATGTTCAAAGGGCACAGCGGCCAGTATCGCTATCACAGGCCGGAATCTCTCGGATAAACCCGTCAGGTCGATTTCCGGGGACTCCATAGAAACCACGCGAGCTAGGGTCCAAGCGTCAGTCAGGGTCGGAATCATCGGCGTCCCCCCTTCTGGGAATCGAGCCAGGTAGAAATTGTTTGGGGACGCCAGAGTGGTGCCTTTCCGATATGCAAGTCAGGCGACGGGAATCGACCGGCGCTCCGTTCTCGCTCGATGGCGCGTCGAGACATCCCAATGGAGTCGGCCACTTCGTCGAGTCGAAAGGCCATGCGATCGACTGGCGGCTTACGTTCGATGACGGCCTTCAGTCCGGGCAGAATTGCAACTAGCTTTGCCACGATGTCAGCCAGGGCCACTCGCTCTGGCGTTTCGGCGAGGGCGGGACGATGGTCAAGAGACATGGCCACCCCTTTGCCCGGTGGCGTCCTTTTTGGGCGTAGATCGGCTTTGGACGGGCTCGACTACCCAGCCGAGTTCGTGCAGGCGATCCCTTGCTATCGCGGCAAAGGGATAATCCCCTTTCCCGAGTGCTCGCTCTAGTCGGGCGAACCATCTGACGGCATCGTCGTCGGCAATCAGTGCCGGTCTTTCGGTAGGTTTTCTCACGGAACACTCTCCATTGGTTTCAGGTCGCGACGTGCGGCCTGTACCCAATGCCGGAGTGTTCCCGAAGCGTTCCCGAGAAATCGCGGTTCGGGCTTGTTCTATCGGGAAAAGATTTTCTGGCGTGTTCCCGAAGTGTTCCCGAAATGTTCCCTAGTCGTCATCGTTGTCGGGTCGGCGATCCCGCCAGCTTGACCCATCTCGAAACCTATCGCGCTCGGTTTTAATCATCGCCTTCGCGGCGGCCAGCAAGGGGCATTTCTTGCGGTTGCGAAGTGTGTTCGAGTTGCATTCGAGCATTTCGGCTAACTGGTCGTCCGTGAGCGACGGGTTCTTCTTTATCTCGATGACGGCAAACTCATCGAGTCTTCCGCGCGGGACCTTTCGGCTTGAGGGTCGCGCCTTTGTCCCTACGATAACGGCGTCGGATTCTTCAGTCTCCCGAGGGGCCAGACTCGCGTCGACACTGGCTTTCCGTCGTTCCGCAAGATCCTTCAAGACGATTTCCGGAGGGATCACGAAATGGTATCGGCACCAAATTAGAACTTGGTCGAGCGTAACCTCAATGTAATCAACCCGACCGGCCTCTTCCGCAGGTTTGAATAGCGTGTGGGACGGGTTGGGCACCCACTCTCTGCACTCAGGCCGATCGATCACGATCTCTGGATCGAAATCCGGCAAACTTGCTTTGCGGGACGATACGGCATGAACGACCCATTCGGGAGGATTGGGCACGAGATCCCAATCGATCGGTTTCAATGGTTGGCTGTACGCGACCCAAGCCACGTTGCGTGTAGTGCCATCGGTGATTCGCATCAACCAGTTCGACGGACCGAGTGCACTGGACGGTTCGGCGTTAGATTCGATATAAACGCGGCTGAAATCTAACAAGTCGAACCATGACGTACTGCCATCGACTCGATTGTAGGGAGTCACCAACGCGCGAAGGTCTTCTGGGTCCAAAATCTTCTATCCCCTGTGCGGGTCGAACCAAGGTGGGCCACGCAGGGGAAGCCATGACCCACCCAGGTCCGCAAGGCTCGCGATTGGCCAATCATCGAGCCGACCCATCATCATCGATGATATCCCAAGAACGACGCTGTGAGAACTGAAACTTCGAGATGGAAACGTCCATGAAGGAGGCTACTACGCGCCTGCGCAACAGCATGTATAGCCCGCTCCGAGGTCGGCACGTTCGCTCTTTACTTTACCGATTCGGTAATTCTCAATCCGGTAACATCCTTACAGCCCATCCGGAGAACGGTATCATCGAACGGTAATTGCATCACCGATTCCTGACGAAGGGACGATCGATGTCGATCACAGCTCACTGCACGTGCGGAAAGAAGTTTAAGGCACGCGACGAATACGCGGGGCGCAGGGCGATCTGCACCGTGTGCCGTCGCGAATTTGTGTTTCCGTTACCAATCGCTCCCAAGCAAGTCCCCCCGCTAGTTGAGCCCAATCCGTCACCGGCGAGCGTGGTCGAGCAAGTCATTGCCGAAGAAAATCCTTCGCTACAAGGATCACGGCCTTGGTGGAAAGACAAGATCATCGTCTACGGCGGGGGTGTACCGCTGCTCGGCTTGGCGGTGTTCCTTGGATTCCTGGCTTGGGCGGTCGTTCGGCAGCGTGCGGACCAGGACCGGTCAATACCCGATGAGGTCGAGTACGCCAGGCTAGCGCTCGTCTCCGGCTTCATCCCAGCGGACGGTGCTCAGGTCCCTAGGCGCAATCCGAAGATCCCCGTCGAAGTCTCTTATCCAGTAATGGACGAACAGCGCGTACCGCCCATTAGTCGCATCGTTAACATTGCCATCAACATGAAGGTTCCAAAGGAAATTCTGCGCGAGATCGCCCTTGAAATGAAGGCAAAGGAAATCGAGCAGTACCAGAGAACGTTCATCTACTTTTATCTGCCAGAGTACTGGGATGGCAAAGACGATTGGGCGACCGCGTTTTTCAATCCCACGTTGGAAGTTGAGATATTGGGACTTGAGGAGGGGAAAGACCGCGTTCTTGCTGGCCTCAGAGTGACCCTGCCGGAAAACAGCACGTTGATCGGTAGCTGGATCGCGCAGGAAGAAATCCACGTCACCACCATCTACAAAAGAGATAGCAAATATTATCTGATGACGAGTCGTCCAGACCTCAAAAAGAAATACCCAGAATGCTACTCGTCGATCAATGATCTCTACGAACTCCCGTCGACTGACGAACCCACTTTCACGTTTTTTCCGAAAGACGAACACGGTTTAAAGTTCCGAGTTTCAAAGTCGGGCACCTTGTTTAAGTATAAGCATAATATTATGAGATCAATCGCCCAACCGGTCAAGAATTTCCAAGTTGACGGGAGTAAAAAATGATCGAGTTACGTCTCACCATCAAGACGGTCACCATCGCCAACGCGCGTTTGATGCGGGTGAGCCAATACTCTCGCACGTTCGTGCTGAGAGGACAGCCTTGTGCGGCCACCCGCGAACGCTATCATGGATGGTTGAGCCACAATCCATAGTGCGAGATTGATCGATGTCGATCAGAGCGGTCTGTGAGTGCGGGAAGCGATTCGAGGCACGGGATGAGTACGAGGGCCGCCGCGCCATCTGCCCATCGTGCCGGCGAGAGTTCGTTTTCCAACGTGAAGGCATTCCGGTCTTCCACGAACTCGTGGACGCGCAGCCGCCGCCGCTCCCGCCGTCTGTGCATGACGACGAACCAAGCCTGGAGCCCGAACAGCAAGCCAAGGCCAAACGACCGTTCTGGAAGGACCCGATCGTGGTGATCGGCACGGTGATTCCGGTATCCATCTTAGCCGTTTTCTTTGGCTTTCTTATCTATGAACATAAGACCAAAGAATTTCACAGACGCGTGTACGAGTTAAAGCTGGAAATCGATGGCTTGGTGATATCTGGGCAATCCCGCGCCGCGTTGGACAAATGCGAGGAAATCTTGAAGGTGATTGGCGACCCGATGACCGCCGATATCAAAATGCATGGCTACGTCGTTGTTATCTGCGAAATAAGAGACCGCTTAGACCGCGCGGTGCAAGCAGAAATCAAGCAGGCAGAAGCCGCTCGCCAAGCTACGAAACGCAATTCCAGGATTCCAGTCGAAGTATCTTATCCTGTCATCGATGAACTCTTCGAGCCGCCGATAAAGCACGGCCTAAGCGTCCGACTGAACATGAAAGTCACACCAGAGGTCTTACGCGAAATCGCTCTTGAACTGAAGTCTCAGGAAACCACACGGTACGAATTCACATACCTGTTCTATTACCTGCCTGGGAACGGGCCAAAAATGGGGGATGGATATGATGATCCGTGGGCCAGCGCTGAGTTTCGTCCAACCCTCGACGTTGTGATCTTAGGGTTAACTCCGGATAAGGAGCGGGCGCTTTTGTCGGCGCCGCAGCCGGAATGTGATTCACTAATCGGTCGGTGGGTGGAAGAAGCAATGGGAGGAACCTTATACACGATTTACCAAACAGGCGAATCAAAATACCTCGAAGAAAGAACCAGTCCTAGCCGGCGCGGCCATGGAAGGGAATTGGTCGAAGTCATTCCAGGAAGGCGATTCGTGCGGCAAGAGGTGAGCAAGGCCGGCGACCATTACGTGATCAATGATCGCGGGGAGCTTGAAATACGAGACAGGGAGGGCCTGATCGGAGTCGCGAAACCTGCAATCAGGTGAAATGATACGCGAATGTGAAGCGAACTGGTGGACCAGGATTGCTTGGCATCGTTCCTGCTCGGGGTGGTCACTATGCGGGGCTTGGGACGGGCCGAAAACCGTGCGTTCATTCGACGTCCCCTCGCTTCACGGTCGCCCGTGCCATCGCGGCCATCGCTTGCCGGATCGCCTCGGGCAACCCGTCCCACGCGTCGACGACGGCGGCCAGGTCGGCATCTGCCTCGACCCTCGTTTACGTCTTCAGTGCAACGAATCGTCCAGTTCTGAAATCGGGTCGGCGAAACAAGTGAGCGCCCAAAAGGTCGGTGTCGTCGCCGGTTCTATGGCGAAAATGAACGTTCGGGCTCAGACTTGCCGGATCTCCGCCTTAGGCCCATGGACGAGATCAGTCAGGGATGCTTAGCCGAGATACGAGTAGCAATACTTCATTCCATGCTTCATCGAATGGGATGAAGGCTGTCGTGTTGTCCCTAATCTCTTTTTGGTAATTAACAAAGGCTTTCTCTCTCACCGACTCATTGAACGAGCTTTTCGCCGCAACAATTTCCCTGGCTTCAGACTTTTCGACTAAGTACGTCGACACCTTGCTCAGGTCCAAAGTGCTTCCATGAAGGCGAACCATAGACGCGATGTCGAACACGTCTTGGGGACGGGTACGGTCACGAGGAATTTGTTGTAGAAGAGCTCGCAGCTTTTCCGCGATTATGTCGTTGAGCGTGCAGACTCGCAACGGCTTCGCAGATGGATGCAGCCGATGCTCAGCGGTCTCACAGAGAACATCATTCAAGCTGATTTCAAGCGTCACAACTTGTTTGAAGCTTTGTCGTTCCTCGAAGTTCCTGTAGTATTTATCGCCGGCGAACTGATACCCGACCTTGAGCTCGTAATGTCGGCTTCGTCCTGTGGAGGCCGGGCGGCTTCCTATGGCAGCTCTGACACTTGGCCTTGCATCGATAACGCTGCTCCGTCGTCCTTAGCGCGTTGTCCATTAGCTGCTTAATGGCGTCGGCGTTGTCTGGGAAATCGGCATCGGCGCTGAAGTCGAGGTCGAGCGTGCTCCGCAGGTTACCGTGCATGAATTGGAGGGCATTTCCGCCTTTGAAGGCAACACGGGAAACCAACGCAGCCGACGAGGACATCGATGCGAGAACTACGAATTGAACCAGCCGTCGTCGTGCGTCCTCCATTGTCGTTTTGTGCTGTCGTCGCCAATCTTCGAGTTCGTCAATGGAGGTCGGAAAGTTGCCTATAGCCAACCGGACCTCAATTCCCTTCAAGTATAGTGAGGACGGATGGTGGAACGTTGAGTGAGAGGTTCCACTCAGGCGAGTAGGTAGCCGAGTACGGACTGCTGGCCACCAACTTTGCTGATCCTCCACGTCCTAGTCCCTCACGCCATTTTTCAAATCTAGGATGCGTCTTGCCTAGCTTCTCAAGCAGAAAGCCCACCCGCTGAAGGAGAATTTGGTTATCGTATTTTTCAGCATACGTTGTCATTTTATCTATGTCCATATCTTCGGCTGAAGACCATGCTTGGAGCACCTTGGCGATGCCACCCGACCTATCTGGCATGCGGAGAGCGTCGAGAAGGGTTCGCTCGACGTCGGTGATATAGATCGGAACCCCCATGCTGTAGCCGATATCGACGCCAAAGCGTGGCTCTTCGGCGAACTGGGTCCAATGAACCGGGACTTTTCTCACCTTCTTTGGGTGGCTCGCAAACGGGATCTGGAGAATATCCCCCCAATCATCTGGCATGGTGCCGAGCGGGAGCCGCGTCCTATGGCCCTCGTGTTTGATCGTAATGACATAAATCTCTCGCGGGGCAAGGTCTGTAAGCCCATGATATATCATTGCTGTGAGAAAGCCAAAAATGGCCCACGGGTTAGCTTCTTGAATTATTTGTTCTTCAGAGATCTCCAGCAGATTTGCATAAGGGACGTCCACGATATAAACATCGGAGACACCCTCCACCGGAACTAAGTCGCCCCTCCGAACCAACTCTTTGCGTATCGCTACGGCCTTACTTTCATCTGGGAGCTGAGCATTTTCAGCGTGGGCGATCCGCCGGGCTAAGATTAATATTCGCCAGTCAGCAACGACTCGGCGACGACTTACAGCCAGCTCTCGCAATATGTTGGACGCAGATGTCTTCAACAACACTGAAACAACCTTACCTATCAAGTAAGATGTCCTGAGGACATCTTACTTGATAGAACAGTCAAAGTCAAGTGAGCTACGGCTTTTTTGTCAAGTTCCATAGCACTATAGATTTACGGAGGGCAAATTCCGGGGTTCATCAATTGACACGAACAAAGACGGGTGCCAACCGACAATCGATTCTCAAGTCGAAGTTCTCAACCAACGATCAACAAAGGCGGCCGCCTCGGATCTGAACAAAGGATTATGGTACGCACTCAGCCTCCGGCTGGGACAACGGAAACAGACATCTCCGATTTTACCCATTCCCGGAACAACGCACATTATTCCCCGCTGTTAGAGCCTACGACAAGCCCCTGAGTGATTTTGCGGTTCACGCTTGCATTTGCTCAATCACCGCAAAGTGAGCTGAATGCGTGAATGTAACCCCAGATCGAAGCCGCCCAAATAGAGATGATGAAAGAGTGCAACAGGCTCATCACCGGCACGCCAAGACGGCGAACATTTCCACGAGTCTAGTCTTCGCAGCATGTCGAAGCGTTAACCAACGCAATGATCCCGGCCTTGATTACCTCGGGTAGCTGACTCCAAGCCTGGATGAGGGCAACCAGGTCATGCGGGATTTCTCCCTCGAAGGGCAAATTAAGGGATAGGCGTTCATTTATAAGATCTGAACTCATTGCATTGCAAATCTTTACGTCGAGGTCACCAGAGGTCTGCAAAACCTTCATCCCCGGTTCGAATCCGGGCGGCGCTTTTTTGCGATCAATGACATATCTCTAATTGGGGCATTACAATCCTCTGTGAGGTTGTCTAAACAAGCGATCACAAAGCGAGCAACGAAGTCACGTTAGCAAGCCAGGGTCTCGAACAGAGGTGCAAACTCGCCGCGGTGACGCGGCCGTCTGCGAATAAGGTACCGTGGCCCTCTCTGAAAGTGAGATTCGGCGTGAAAGACCGCCCGTTGAAGCCGCGCCTGGCAGATAATCCTCCAGGCCGTACGGTCGTGTCGCCAAATCGACATCGCCTCAGTGAGCTTGTGATAGAACAACGCGGGCGGACGGATAAATCCTTCGATGATAAGTAGGGCGAGCAAGGCAGCCGCATATCCGGCAATCGTTCCGCCGCTCATGCCGACCGTTGGGCCGATGAGACGAAACGCAGCCAGGAAGGCAAGCGTACTGGTGTTGCCCGCAGGCAAGACCTTGGCGATCCGGCTCGTCTCGGCCGGTCCGGCCTCAAGATGAGTCACGGCCAGCACGACCAGCGACATGCTGGGAAACGTGCTCACAAGACCCGCCCAGCTCGGGCCCGCCATCATCTGCGCCATGCCGAGCACCAAGCCGTAGATTGCTGGAATGGCCGTGCGGACACCCATGATCTGCAACTTTGAAAGCGATGCGCCAGCGCTCGCGCACTCCGGTATCGGAATTCGGCGCGCCCAATGAGTGGCCGCTAAAATCGCGAAGAACGCGATACTGATCCGGGATAGCGCCCCGATCGCCGGTAGACAACCGACGCCCGTGGCAATGATGAAATACCCCGCGACCGCCGCCGCAAAAGACGCTGAAAAACGCCAGCCCAGACGCACCGCCTGGGCGTAGGCGAGCGGCAACGCCACGGCTGCGGCGAGTCCCAGTAGGCTAGAATCAGCCATGTCAATTGCGGCCGAACTGCCGCGCTCGGCGCCGCACAGAATCAAAACGATCGCTGTCGTACTCGGCAATCCGAGCGCCAGCCCGCTCCACCTCGGACCAGCGATCCGGCCAATTACCCGAAAACTGTGAATCATCACAATAAGGGCAGCGCACTTCAACAGCAGCCCGCACATGGATCTCGCCCCATTCTCGAGCGCGCGGCCGCAGTCACGCCGATCGGTCAGCGTGCCAGGGCGCAATTGGTGCCTGGATCGCTGTCGGCGTTTGGCTGTTGGCTTATCGCGTCGCTCGAACCAGCCAAGTCAAGGTGTGTCGCAAGTCGGCAGTAGCTAGTCCAAAATCAGAGGGAAAGCGACCAACCCGAGGACAAAAGTTCAATGGCGCGGCCCAGTAAAGGCCGCTAGCTCATATATGTCCTCGGTGGAATCTGCCGCGTCCCGCCGGTTGCCCGTTCATGGTTTGATATCTCTAGTCATCTCTTCGGACTCCCGCGGCCAGAAGATGAGAGTCTTTTGAATTTTCCGAATTTCGCTCCTGGGCAGGTCTGTCTGGTCGGCCAAAGCGTATCGGCGGCACGCACTTTCCGGTCTCACGAACTGAGCATGCGATCAGAATGAACGACGCCATCTAGCTCAGACTTCGGCAAGCCAGGCCTCGTGGTGCGTCAGCGAAGCTTCGTCCTGGACCGCTGGCCGCCGTGGCCAACCAGTTGGGCTCTGCACGCCCCTACCCGGGTTCGCCCGGAACCGTCGGGATCGTCGGATCGGCAATCGCCGTACCCCTGCCGACGTTGTTCATCGCGGAACTCAGGTTGAACTTGAAACCCGTTAGTGGAAATTTCGTTCATTGTTGTCCCGCCGCCGTTTGGCGTCGGCCCGTCGAGCTTGGTGAACTGGTAGCCTTGGGAATCGGCTACATTGAGAACTGTGATGTTGCCGGCGATCGCGGGCAACGCCGCCATGGTCGCCGCTACAGCAGTCATTCCTCCCAAGTTTGTGCGCAAAGTGGTCACTGACTCGTCTCCTGTGAAGGTGTTCGGCCGTGATGACGTCGCCTGGAAAACCCGATCAGCCACATCTGAAGGCGATGGCACAGTGAGAGCTGCAATTACAAAAAGTGGGTGAGGCACGTCGTCCTGCCTGAGAATCGCCGTCGGCGCAACGAATGGACAACGCGCCGCAGCTTTTTTGTTTTGAGCGGAGCCAGGCTAAGCTTGTGGCGAGCGACGTCGATCTGACTTGTAATTAAATTACGATCGTCATATAATGGCGTCGGCGTGAGCTGCGACCTTGACATCGTGGCCAATATCGCCCGCGATTGGTCGGTAGACCGCGCGCTATCGACAATTTTCGGATTCGGTGGTCATAAATTCTGCCTGGCGGTCGGAAGATATCTTTAAAGGCGAGAATGATGAGTGCTCGGCGTCGGGTCGTGGTGACGGGGATGGGAATGGTCACGCCAGTTGGCAAACTGGTCGATAGCACCTGGGCAGCCTTGCTCAAGGGACAGGGAGGCGTGGGACAAATCACCCTCTTCGACGCCAGCACGTTCGCGACCAGGATCGCTGCCGAGGTGAAGGGCTTTTCGCTCGCCGACTATCGCACCGATGCCCAGAGATGGCGTGACTATGGCCGCGCAACGCAATTTGTTCTCGCCGCCGCGACGAAAGCGATGGAGCACGCTGGATTGTCCGGTTCGCACGGTGTGGACCCGCGCCGATTCGGCGTCTACCTTGGCTCGGGCGAAGGTGAGCAAGATTTCCCGAGCTTCGTCGAGCTTGTGAATCGATCGACGAGCAGCGATAAAGTCGACGAGGCGCTGTTCACGGGTCTAGGGCGAGGCATCCTGCGCCAGACCCGTGAAGCCGAGCAAGAGCCGGGTACACCAGCCAGCTACCTGGCGGGTGCGTTCGGGGCCCAGGGCTACAACGCCACTTGTCTCACCGCGTGCGCCGCCAGCGCTCAGGCGATCGGCGAGGCGGTCGAAGTGATTCGCCGCGGCGCGGCCGACGTGATGCTGACCGGCGGTAGCCACAGTATGATCCACCCGTTCGGCGTCACCGGCTTTGTCTTGCTGACGGCGATGTCGAATCGAAACGATGAGCCCGAGCGCGCCAGCCGGCCGTTCGACCGTGACCGCGATGGGTTTTTGCTCGGCGAGGGATGCGGCATGCTCGTCCTGGAAGAGCTCGAGCACGCCAAGGCCAGAGACGCCATTATCCACGGCGAAATCATAGGCCAGTGCTCGACTGCCGACGCGTTTCGCCTTACCGACAGCCACGACCAAGGCCGAGGGGCCGTCGCGGCCATGCAAGGCGCCCTTGTCGACGCGCGTCTCGACCCGGAAGACGTTGACTACATCAACGCTCATGGCACGAGCACCAAGAGCAACGACTCCGTCGAAACCCTCGCCATTAAACGAACGTTCGGCAGCCGTGCGTACCGAATTCCGATATCAAGCACCAAGAGCATGACTGGCCATATGGTCGCCGCGGGGGGTGCAGTCGAGGCGATCATCTGCCTGCTCGCCATCCGTGACGGCATCATTCCCCCCACGATCAACTACGAGACGCCCGACCCGGCGTGCGATTTAGATTACGTCCCCAACGTTGCGCGCAGCAACCCATCGAGATCGCGCTCTCAAACAGCTTCGGTTTCGGCGGCCAAAATACTGCACTACTGATCCGGCGGTTTATGGGCTGAAATGTGGCCCACAGTTCCGGTCACTTGCTGTGTGGTCCCGGTTCCGGAGATCAGCTCTGTCAAATTCAGGGCTAAAGATCCGTGGGACGCGTGCCGATAGAAGACGATGCGCGGGGCTTTTGCTCGAAGTTCCGCTGGACTGCACTTCTGAATCGATGGTTGGCTGAGTACGTTCTTCGTTTCCAGCCTTGACAGCGGTCGCGGTTCAGTTAGATTCGCGGACAGTTCATTTCATTTTCGAATCACGGCCGGCTGCTCCCTGAGTCTCCCTTGCTCGGCCACGAAAGCCGCCATGGGACCGATCCATCAACCTGTCTTGGTCGAAGAGGTCGTGGCGTGGCTAACGCCCCGCGAAGCAGTGAATTCGATCATCGTCGACGGGACCGTTGGAGGCGGTGGTCATGCCGTGGCGCTGGCTCGCCGGCTAGGAATGGGCGGACGAGTGATTGGGCTGGACCGCGACTCGGCGATGCTGGCGCTAGCGAAAGCGGCTGTTAGGGCGGCGGGATCGCCATTGCCAGTAACGCTAGTCCACGCGGCTTATCGAGAGATGCGGCGTGTGCTTGATGAACACGGGATCGACCGAGTACAGGGAGTGCTGTTGGACTTGGGCCTTTCTTCGGATCAGCTTGCCTGGAACGACCGAGGGTTTAGCTTCTCGGTCGACGGGCCGCTCGATATGCGGTTCGATCGCGATGAACCTGGTCCCAGCGCGGCCGACTTGGTCAATCACTTGCAGGAGGCAGAGTTGGCCCGGTTGTTCTTTGAATTGGGAGAAGAACGATTCAGCCGACGGATCGCCCGACGGATCGTTGAAGACCGCGCGCGTCAAATGATCCAGACCACTGGCCATTTGGCAGAGCTGGTGCGCAGAAGCATCCCCGGTCGGGCGCGGCATGGACATATCGATCCATCAACCCGGGTGTTTCAAGCATTGCGTATTGCGGTCAACGATGAGCTCGGCCAGCTCGACGCCGCACTCGAAATGATACCCGACCTGCTTGCGTTGGGCGGAAGAGCGGCTGTCATCAGCTTTCACTCGCTGGAAGACCGCCGCGTCAAGTGGGCCTTTAAAAGAAATCCCAAACTGACCGTCTTGACCAAGAAACCCGTAACCGCGACGGCCAAGGAACTGGCCTTCAATCCCCGAGCGCAAAGCGCCAAACTGAGGGTGGTGGAGCGATGCCCGAACCCATAGTAATCATCGGGGCCACGAGGCCGGGCGGACCCGCCGGCGAATCGGCCGAGAATGCCACGGAGACGAACGCCGTCGGCGCCGGCGTCAAAACGCCAGAATCACGGAACATTGGGCGACGCGCGTGGTCCCCCCTCTTGCCAGCGTTGGGCCGCATGGCAAAAGGGGTATTGGCGCTGGCGTCGGGCACATTTTGGGCCCTCGCGAAGGGGGGGCTGTACGTAGCCAGCCGCTATCCCCGACATTCGCTGGCCGCAGGGGCATCAATCGTGATTCTGGGCGCGGTCCTTTATACGCAATTGCGGTCCGGCAAGGGTGCGCGCCACCGGTAACCGCGCGCATTCCCGGGGATGCCACTAATCTTCTGGCAGATGCTGGCACAAGTGCTGCGGCTGCCAAGAGAAACGAGGTCAGTAAGGACAGTGCCGCAAACGACAACAGCCACGTTGCGAATGCCAAAGATTCGAGCAAGCTGGATCCGCACGGCGACGCGACGGCTAGCTCCGGTGTGGGCTCTCCTTCCGACAAATCGTCGACCGCAGCTGCACCCACGGCCACGGCAGTCAATGACGCCTCTTCGCCACCACCGAACGTCGCGGAAGCGCCGGCATCCGGACAGGAGCACCTGCCGGCTCCAGGCAACGTCAACTCGCCTGGAGAACTGGTGGAATTGCCCAAATCAGAGCCACCGGCCACGGCAGCACCCGAGCACGATCATGCGGCCGCCACTCTGCTAACCCAAACGCCCCCTGAGCCAGCCCCTTTGCCGTCCGCATCTCCAATCAAGGACAACCTGGGAAGTGCTGATCCCGTCGGGATGGCCCCCGCACCCGCGCCCGCGACAACAGCCAATCTCTCGCCTGCACCCAACCGATCAGGGGAGCCGCCGTCCTTACCGGCACCCACAGGCGACCCGATGCAACTTGCGGCGGCACTTGAACCTGTCGGCGACGAGAAGCCATCAAACCCGGCATCCGCTCGCGACCCTATTGGTCCGGAGCCAACGAACAGGGAACCTTCGTTGCCAGGCGCTTCAGGTCACGCTGATCCGAAGGAGCACGATGACACGCGCCAGGCCCAGCCCATTTTTGGTCCAGAATCACAAGTCGAAGGCAAATCTGTGCCAACCGAAAACGCTGACCATCCGACGATCAAGCCCCACTCGGCAAACAATGAACCCCCAAACTCGAACGGCGCGCAGCCGACCAACCAAGAGGTCGGCATAGCGGCCGGAGCAACCGTTGGCACTGCCCATACGCCCGAAGGCACCCCAATAGTCCAATCACGTGATGAGTCGATGCTACCTCGCAGCGAGCCGTCGACTCCAGTCAAGCCTGCCGTCGAAAGCTCGGCACCGGTATTGGGAGCGGCCGTTTCTGAAACGCAAAGCGCTCTGGCACAACCGTTGACGGCAGCGCCACCGCCCCTGAGCCCTGTACCTTCGCCCGATTCTCGGATCGAGCCCCCCGCCTTGAATACGCAGGGTTCGGATACCAAGTCACAGGCTCCCGATTCCAGCCGTACCCAGACGACCGAATCGCGTGAGCCCGAAAAGGGAAGTATCCAGAACACACTCGCAGGCGCGCAAGGTGAACGACGACACCCGATGGGCCCTGTTCCCGAAACAAAAGTCAAGCCTAACCCGCTCGAGGAATTGACGAGCGCGGGCTGGGTATCGGTGCCCAATAGCGGCAAGCTGACGATCGACGCGCCTGACGAACTAGACGCCCCGCGCCGCGCTTCCGCCAGTGGAAGTTCGGCAGACCCAATCGCAGTGCGTGACGCTGGCGCACACGCCGCCAAGGACGTGAGTTTCGAGCAAGAGTCGCCACGAAATCAGGCAGCCCAAGAGCTGCCAAAAAACAGCCAGAGCGCTAATGCCGGCGTCTATCATGCGGCGGAAACCAGGACGCGGCTGGCCTCCGAACGCGTGGAATCGGTGCCCCACGTCGTCGAACGCAATGAAAACTTCTGGACAATCTCGCGCCTCTACTACAGTTCGGGACGCTATTATCGAGCCCTATGGAAAGCAAATGCCTACAAACATCCAGAAATAGATAAGCTTACAGTTAATGACGTAATTATGATACCACCTGTTGAAGACCTCGACCCGGCCTTCATTGACCCACCTCGTACCCCTGCCCCCAGGGCGGTTCGTGGAGCGACACGCCCTTTGAGCGACCGCTCACGCGCTGACTCGGCCGACTTGGCTGAATCATCGGAATCTTCAGCCTCAATTAACCGTGAGGAACCGGTCTCCACCACGCGGACGAATCGAAGCTCGGCAGACGGCGTGCCAGTGCACCGATCGAGCCGGACCGACCCCGATCTGGATCCGCCTGCACCCGAGGCCGTAACGCGACGAGACCGTGATACAGACCCCGTTGGCCACCGAGCATATCAGGTGCAAGGGGATGACAACGACAACAATGAACCCGAGACTCGGACCGCCGCTCGCCCCCGCGCAAGCGGTTTGGCACCGCTTGGCCGCCCAGTCTACAAGGTTCGCCAGTATGATACCCTTCGCTCGATTGCTCGCGACACGCTCGGCGACTCCCACCGCTCAAGCGAGATACTAGACCTAAACCACGATCTCATCAACGACCCGACCCACCTAATCGACGGGCAAGTTCTCGAACTGCCCGAAGACGCTCGCACCAGTATCAGGCGATCCGCCACTCGATGAAATAGCCCCCCAGCGCGTGGACGGCTCAGGGGGGTTGACGGCCACGCAGAAATCGCAGTAAACGTAGAGGGAAGATACGGAAAACAGAATTAAAAAAGAACATGTATTAGCTAATGATAATCTAAACGAGTGGCAGTCGATCGCACCGCTGTACCTCTTTCCGGAAAAACGCTTCGATGAGACATCAACCTCGCTGGGGTGCCTGGGTTATTCCCATCTTATTGCCCGCCATTTATCCCGTGTCGCTGGCAGCGTTTGACGATACGGGGCCCCCTTTGACCGGCACAAAACCGCTGACCATGACGGGCGACATCGCCAGCGAGCTGGTCGCGGGCGTCGACCGCTTTCTGCTGAAGCAGATCAATGAGTCGACGGCCAACCGTGCGAAATCCTGGAAGCGGGATTTTTCCTCCCATACGGCATACAACAAATCGGTCGAGCCAAACCGTCGCCGGCTGGCGCATATTTTGGGAATGCGCGATCCGCTGTGGGTCGACAACGGTGATCAATTGAACGTTTTCAGCGGCCGTACCACGGTTTTCCAGGCTGCGGAATTCAGCGTTTATACGATGCGCTGGCCAGCCTTTGGCGACGTCGCCGTTGAAGGACTCGAAGCAATTCCAAACAACCACTCTGTCAAGCGCATTCCAAATGTCATCGTGATCCCCGACGCTGACCAGTCGCCCGAACAACTGCTGGGATTAATGCCGGGACTACTACCGGTATCGCAGGTGGCTCGCAGGCTGGTCGAGAGCGGTTGCCGCGTGATCGTGCCCGCGCTCATCGACCGAACCGCCATTGCGCGGAACGGGCGGGCGATCCTTACCAACCGAGAATACGTTTACCGACCGGCATTCGAGTTGGGCCGGCATCCGATCGGCTACGAAGTCCAGAAGGTTAAGGCGCTTATCAATTGGCTGACGATCCAGTTGAAAGCAGAGGGTCGCGTCGGAGTCTTCGGCTACGGCGAAGGAGGGGCGATCGCGCTTTACACGGCGGCGCTCGACCCCCGGATCGATAGTGTCGTTGTGAGCGGTTACTTCGATGATCGGAATGACGTTTGGCGGCAGCCCATCGATCGCAACGTCTTCGGCCTACTGGAACAATTCGGAGACGCCGAGGTCGCCAGCATGATCGCGCCGCGGACATTGATCATCGAAGCGGCGAAAGGCCCGGAGCTGGTCATTCCGCCGGGCACCGGTGGCGCGCCCGGGCGGCTCATCACTCCCAGCATCGAAACGGTTCAGACCGAAGTCGCTCGAGCACGCCAGTTCGTGGAGAAACTGACGCCCGCGTCCCGGATCGACTTGGTGACGAGCGGCCCGAGCGGAAACGGCCCTTTCGGGACCGACGAGGCGTTGCGGAAGCTGTTGGCTGAGCTCGATCGCGACGCGAAATTGTCACGAGATTCCGATTTGCCTCGCGGGACCGCTGTGACGAATGCTGTCGACGTCAAGGCCCGTCAGCAGCGTCAGCTCCACGAATTGGACCGCCATAACCAGCAGCTCTTAGTTGAAAGCGCCGATGTCCGTCGCAAGTTCATGAAGAATCTTGACGTCTCTTCGATGGACGCCTTCATGAAGACGGTCGAGCCCTATCGTGAGCTGTTCGCCACCGACGTGATCGGCCGGTTCGACCTGGCCCTCCTGCCCGCGAACGTCCGTTCGCGACGGATCTACGACGAACCGAAATTCACGGGGTTCGAGGTCGTCATGGACGTGTTCCCTGACGTGATCGCCTACGGCATCCTGCTCGTTCCCAAGGGGATCAAGGAAGGAGAAAAACGACCGGTAGTCGTTTGCCAACACGGTTTGGAGGGACGCCCGCGGGACGTCGCCGACCCGAAGGTCGATGGTCCGTATCACCAGTTCGCAGTTCGCCTCGCCGAACAGGGATTCGTCACTTTTTCGCCTCAAAATCTCTACATTTTTCACGATCGCTTTCGCAGTCTCCAACGCAAAGCCAACCCCCTCAAAAAAACCCTGTTCTCGGTGATCGTTCCCCAGCATCAGCAGATTACCGACTGGCTCAAAGGCCTGCCCTGTGTCGACCCCGCCAGGATCGCATTTTACGGACTTTCCTACGGCGGTAAGTCAGCGATGCGAATTCCGCCTTTGGTAAAGAATTATTGTCTCTCGATCTGCTCGGCTGATTTCAATGAATGGGTCTGGAAGAATGCCTCCACTCAAAGTTCCTACAGCTACGTGTGGGGTGGAGAATACGAGATTTTCGAGTTCGACCTCGGAAGTACATTCAACTACGCCGAGATGGCCACTCTGATTGCCCCACGCCCGTTCATGGTCGAACGGGGTCATTTTGACGGCGTCGCGCCCGACGAGACCGTCGCGTACGAGTTTGCCAAGGTGTTCTACCTGTACGATGCCAAGCTCGGCATCGGCGACCGCTGTTCCATCGAGTTTTTTGTCGGACCGCACTCAATTAACGGCAAAGGAACCTTCGCGTTCCTCCAGAGGCAATTGGGCTGGCACAAGGAAAACTAGCTGGCGAGCACTCATAGGCGAGCCAACGATGGAAGTGCAGGGGCATTGTTCCTAGATTAATCGCCATCGCGATATTGCCGGGTGAAGCGCATTCGTCGACTTTATTGGCCACGCCAGTTTTGTCATTCTTCCGGGACGTAGGGGACCGCGTCGGGCTCTTGCGTTTCTCGGCTCGTCCGACCGGTCCGCAGTGGTCCGCGGTCCGATCAGCTTCGCATATTCCACCTCACATTCTGCGCCGGTGTGTCTCTCAACCAATACCTTTCAGCTTACGCTTTCATTGTCGTCGACCTACCAGGACCAAATGGACCAAGTCGAGCGTAGACTGCCCAACATGGTGAGAATAAAACGTTTGCGTCGGTCCGCATTCCTCCGTTGGTTGCGGACCATAGGGGGCTATTGTGGCCCGCGCAGGGTTTGCGTGTTGACGACTATTTCTGGAATTCGCAATCCTTCAGCTCGGGAAAAGCCAAGCTTCCTTGGCGGTCGCCGGCGGCATAATAGTCGCCCAAGTCGAGGAGTGCCCCATAAGGTCCTGAACAACCCGGCGCACCACTGTCATCCAATACTGCGGGATGGATCCCCGCCAGGAAGAAGGCCGCGCGATCGGCAATAAGGCTCAACTCATGACCCACCAAATCCGCCTCCGCCCCTTCGATATCGCAGATCGAGAAGAAGCGATTGAATCCAACTTCATCGACAATCTGGGGTCAGTTAGCCGGATATGATTCAGTGTGGTTGAGCCATCGAGCAGTGCGAAGACGTCGGTCCTCCAACGAATGCCTTCTCTAGGGGTACGTCTTTTCCAGGGCCCGAATCTCCGTAATCTCGCCGCGCAGACGGCAAAGATACTCTCCTCGGGCTGCAGCCGCGGTGCCTCCTGATCGCACTCTCACAACGAGGACCAATCTATGCGAAGGGCCGAGATAGGGGGTTGCCCTTTCACCGGCCTCGGCAGCCTTTCGGATTCATTGGGTTGGGTGAAACCGCCGGGCACGGCGTTTGTTTCAAGGGCATTCTGTAGGCCTAGGCAAGGGGGCGCAGTTTGGGAGGAGATAAAACAAGGCAGGTGGCCAGCCTGGTCGGGCGTGTTACCGAGATCGTATCACCGCGCGGAGGCTTCGTTCAACGATCGGCCCGCCGAAGAGGTGGATTGAGGATGGGTCTGTGGAGCTGCCTTGACAGTCAGATCCAGAACTGCCAACAATCGCCAGAAAGTTTTGTGTGAACTCATGATCGTGCATGAACAAAAGGCAAATTAGAAAGCAATTGTTGCATCAATAAACCGCCCCTGCTTGGTCAGCGGAGGGAAGGAGGAAAGGTTCGCGCATGAAGTTGTGCTTCGTCAGTTCGAATGTCGGGGGCACCTTGGGCCGGCAGCGAGTTGCTATGGACCAAGAGCGCCACGCGGCCTTGGACAAAGGTCACCAGGTAGCGGTCGTCTATAAGCGCTGGGAAAATCTGCCCGCGACGATCCTTGATCTCAGGGACCGCGGCGCGACTCTTTTCCTTCGGGGTGTCAACCCTCAGCGCCGTTTGAGCCGCATCTTCGAGCGTCTCGTGCATCCTCTTCCCGCCATCGTGCGCTGGCGGCCGGACGCCGTTTGCACGAACTTGGGCAATTTCGCCGACGCCATGACACGGCGCGACATCTACAGATTCGTGGCCCGAATCTAAGCCCTCTATGTCGTCGTGGTCCATCAGCATTATGAGAATCAATGGGTCATCCCCGACGATTACTATCGCCAACGCATGGTGCGTTTCTTCACTGCGGCCAAACGAGTCGCGTTTGTTTCCGAGCGGAACCGCTGGGCCGCAACTTGCCAGTTAGCGTCCGATCTGCCCAACGCTTCCGTCATCCGCAATCCGATAAGCGACCCCGACTGCGATCCGGTGGCCTGGCCCGAACCGGGGACCGCCCGGTTCGCCAGCGTGGCGCGACTCGACGCCAGCGACAAGGGGCAAGACTTGCTCTTCGCTGTCCTTGCCGACGCGCGCTGGCGGCCTCGCGATTGGGTCCTGCGGCTCTACGGGGACGAGCGTCACCGGACTTACCTGAAGGATCTCGTAAATTATTACGGGATCGCCGACCACGTCGAGTTCCGAGGCCACGCGTCCGATGTCCGTGGAATCTGGAATGATAACCACCTGCTGGTGCTTCCCTCGCGTTGCGAGGGAACGCCGATCACTCTGGTCGAAGCAATGATCTGGGGACGCCCGGCCGTAGTCACCGATGTGGGCGGCAATGCGGAGTGGGTCTCCGAACCGCGAAACGGGTTCGTGGCTGAGGCGACCACCCTGACGTCGTTCGCCGCGGCGATGGAGCGAGCCTGGGCTGCTAGGGACCGGTGGCACGAATTGGGAGCGAATGCTCGTGTGGACGCGACGGCACTCCATGATCCAAGCCCCGAATTGACGCTCCTGCAGATGCTAGCCGATGCGGGAGATCGTCCCAGGGCGCAAGCTCCTGTTCTGACAGCCAAAAACCAATCTTCCCATGGGCTTACGGCGATTTCACCATCGGGCGAGCTAACCTCGCCGCGATCTAAATGATCGATCACCGTCCGGGAGGAGGCGGAAAACGACGCCCTTTGCATCTATTAGGCCTTAGGAGGACAACCATGACGGCGGAGGGGCGGATCGCACTCGAAGACGAGACCCAATTCCAGACCTATTCCGATCGCGGCGAGCGGATCTCCTTCGAAAACACGAACTTGTTCGTTGGATACTCAAATCACATCCAGCGCTACGCATTCGCCGCCCAATATTGCACGGGCCAGCGCGTCCTCGACGCCGGCTGCGGTGCCGGCTACGGAGCCGCGTTTCTCATTGACGGGGGGTCGGCGGACGTCACAGCGATCGATATTTCTGACGTGGCGCTGGCCGAGGCGAACCGACATTTTCAACGCGACAAGCTTCGCTTCGTCAAAGGGGACCTCGAGCGCCTGTCAGAAACAAGGGACCTGGGCGGCCCTTTTGACGTTGTGGTGAATCTAGAGAACATCGAGCACCTCGCCCACCCCGACCGCTTCCTGGAGGGAGCTAGGCGACACCTCACGAGCGAGGGGGTACTCGTAATAAGCAGCCCCAACGGCGCGCTGACCCTGCGTGACGAGACAGGCAGGATCCGCAATCAGTCTCATGTCCAGGAGTTCACCGAGGCCCAGTTCCGCGAGATACTGGGGCCGCACTTCAAACGTCTCGAACTGTTTGGCCAGTGGAAAACGCCCGAGCGGCTGGTGCGGATCGATTTCGAGCGTCACCTGTTCGAGAACCTCTGCGAGCTGTACTACAGCCCAGGACACCGCATCTGGCGAGCGGTCCGCAAACTCTTGGGCAAGCCGTGCGCCGCGGCCCCCGGAATTCTCCGCCGAAGGGAGGAGCTATCCATTTGATTTCACAATCAAGCCGTTGGATCCCGCCGCCTTCCCCTGGCCGCCCGATGTCATCCTGGCTGTTTGCAGGCCGTAAGCCATGGTTCTGCATCGTTCCTGTCAGCAACTCATCCGTCGTCTGTACGCCCAACACCGCGGATCTGCACGCACAATCGGCTTCAAAACGCTCATGTCGCCGGGTCATCCGCGCGGCGTCCCAGGATCTCTCGCTTGCCCCGCTCGAGCATGAAGACGCGAATTGCCCGACCGCCACAGGCTGTGGGCGGACTGGTGTGACGACTGGGTCATGAGGACGGAGGTCGAGGTCACGACTCTCGACCAGCTGATCGGTTGATTCGGCACGTCCGACTCCTGCAAGATCGACGTCGAGGGTCTGGAGCTGGAAGTTCGTCGTAATATAAGTCGTTCAAGGGCTACAGGATGGTGATTCCCGGCTGACGCTCGATTATCATCATCACGAGAGATTGCGCGGTCAAACGGTGCCTGCCGATGAATGGGTTGAAAGAAATCGTAAAGCGGTGCCTGCGACGACCGGCGAACATGCTCGTTGCTAGTTCAAGCAACCTACCGGCCAAGATCAATGACTCGCTAGCATCGCTCGGGGCCCGACTGATAGAGGAACCCGCTATGGCCGCGAAGTTTTTTCCATATCAGGGAGGCATGCTCGACTACGTTCTCGATCCGATACATGAACCCGAGACATCCGGAAGCAAAGGACTACCAGTCCCCCCTAAAGACCTTTGGCAAGGATACGGTGACTCGATCGAGGAGTTTCTTAGAGGTGCAAGTAATCATGTCAGAGCCATGAGAGACTTGTTGGGCCAATCGGACTTTCCAATAAAGGCAGGGTATCGAATATTGGATTTCGGCTGTGGCGCCGGCAGGATGATCCGGGCGTTTGACGACGTCGCCGCCCAGTGCGAAATCTGGGGCGTCGACATCAGCGCGGAGCACATCATCTGGTGTCAGAGACACCTGAGTCCGCCTTTCCACTTTGCCGTTACGACTACTTTCCCGCATCTTCCCTTTGAGGATCGCTATTTCGATTTTATCTATTGCGGATCGGTCTTTAGTCATATTGCGGACCTTGCCGACGCGTGGCTGTTGGAATTGCGTAGGGTGACACGTCCGAACGGTAGGATCTATATAACGTTAATGGATACTAATACAATCAAACTCGTGCGAACGACTCAACGCCATCCTTTTCTATCGGATGTGCTAAAAGCATTTGAGGAAAAAACGAATCTCATAGACGGAAAATTCTCTATGTTTACAGCGTACAGAGGGCCCAGATCAGTTATGGTGTTTTATGACATCGACTACGTGCGCCAGCATTGGGGCCGTCTTTTTCGCATCCTTTCCGTCGCTCAAGAGGCCTACGGCGTCCAGACCTGCTTACTGCTCGAAAGATAGAGACTGGAACCCAAGCGCTACCCATTCGATCTCTCGGTAAGTTCTCGATCTAACCGTCGATTTCGCATTGATCGTTCACGAGGAACGTTCGACAGTCGCCGATCGGGACGGCCGATTCCCAAGAGTGGATCGTGCGCGTAATCGAGGCCGCGCGGCGTCCCACGACCTCTCGCGTGCCCCGCTCGAGCATGGAGACACGATTGCCGGACGGCCAAAGCCTAGCGCAGGCTTCGTGACTAAGCGCGCCTCGTACCTCCAGCCTGCACCCGCCTTATGGCATGTGCTGCCGAAATCTTGTCTGCGCACGTTGTCCTGTTTCGCGCCGCCCAATATTTCCAAAATTTTTTTTTGGAAAAGATTTTATCTCCAAATCCCCCAAGGCTCTCGGCCGCGACATTTCCGGTTGTTTCGGATAGTTGCATTAACGAAATCTGCAAAACCCGGTATATTGTATATAGTACATCGAATGAAGCGGAAGGGAGTAAGAGACGGGATAGGGAACTCCTGAGGATGGGGCACCATGGTCAGCAACCTCGATGAATCTCTCCCTTTTGAATTTCACTCGGCTCACCCGCAGCGGGATAACGATTGCACCGATAATAGGGATCCAGCGAATACGACGGGGACCGAACCCTGTCGAAAACGTCGGGCGAGCGCTGTGGACGTCACCAAGAGAACGCGTACCAGAACAAAGCAATCGCGACTTAGCCGTACTACGATGAGTCTGCAAGTTATGGCTCGGGAATATATATGGCTCTGGGACCATCGCCACGGCATCAGCACCAAGGCCATCGCGATGCGCGAGGGGGTGACCGTCCAGAGGGTGGAATTCGGACTCGATCGGGCGCAGGCCCAGGAGAAATCCAGTGCCAACAGCACGGCTATCCGACCGCCGCGATTGGTTCCCCTTTTCCCGATAGGATCATACACGCCCCTCTCTGCCTGCGGCCACAAGCGGCCAATCGTACCCGG
Organism: uncultured Isosphaeraceae bacterium; assembly: GCA_963850935.1. Taxonomy (GTDB): domain Bacteria; phylum Planctomycetota; class Planctomycetia; order Isosphaerales; family Isosphaeraceae; genus CAWFRS01. Next base: position 663,686 of record CAWKNT010000034.1, on the reverse strand, counting down.
CTCGGTTCTTTGCTGCATGGTATGCCATCGTTCGGGCGTGGATGACCACCCCGCGCTGGAGCGCGACCCGCTCACGGAACCCGCTCCCGAGCCAAAGCCCGCTCCGGCACCCAAGAAGACCGCTCGAGAAACACGAAAACAACGCCGCCAAAGAGTATTCGGCGCGCATCCCTCCTGATGCCGGAATCCCGCGACGCTCCTCACTTTTGTGTATACGCAGCCACATCGATCGCTCCGCTTTCACCGCCCTTAGACTTCGCGCGACGCTCGAGTCTAAGGTCTTATCTGTGGGCAACACCTCATGTCGCTCAATCAAATTACGTCGTTCTTGCCGAGCAGGCGCACTCTCGTGACTGTCGCACTTTCGAGCGCGGTGGGCGCGGCTTTGGCCTTGTTCGCTGCTGCCCGACTGGCAGCGCCCGTAAACCCGGCCCGAACCCTGCTTCCCCATATAACGAGCAGTTCGCCGCCATCGGCAGGGCCTATCTTCCGCAGCTTGGCAAGTCTTACGCCGCGGCGTGGGAAGAAGGAGCCAAGCAACTGGACGCTGGCGGTGGCATTTCGGCTGCCCTCGACACAGTGTCAAAAACTTGGTCGGCGAACCGTACAAAGCTATACGATCATGTGCTCACGCCAGAGTTCTCGAAGATCGTCGCGGAAAGCGTGAACGACGCCGACCTGACGGCAGCGGAACGGTCCGCCATGGCCGCCGCCTGGAGAGGATTGTCGCTGGGGCTGCGAAAGTAGCCGGACCGTGCGGAAATTGTCTTCAATGAGGCAGCCGCGGCTTGGGTCCGCTCGAGTGCCGGTGCCAGGTCGTCTCGACACGATAGTGGGCTGACACACTTCATCGCAAAGCCAGAACAACTGCCCTCTAAAAGGACCTATGATGAGCGACGAAAGACGCTATCAGTCTCTCTGCGGTTGGCTGGGCTGCGACGCCACCCAGCAAGCGTTCGCCCGCCAGTTTTCCGCTTTGCGCCAGGCCGCGCCACACCTTTTCGGGCTCGTCGCACCGACCGATCCTGTCTTGCTTTACAAGGCGTGGAACGACGTGCTGGGCAAGTATCCGGATTACGTGGCCCAGCAGATCGGCGATTGCGTCTCATTCGGCCACGGCCACGGTAACGACTTGCTCCAATGCATTGAGATTCGACTTGGAGAAGCTGTCGAGTACCGTGAAACGGACACCGAATTCATTTACGCGACATCGCGACAGGTCGCTGGCATCCTGGGCACTGGCGATGGTTCGTACGGGGCAGCGGCCGTCAAGGCGATGACGACGATCGGGATGGTTTCTCGCGAGATGCTTGGTCCTGACGGTAGCTATTCGGGTGATCGCGCCAAGGAGTGGGGACGGACGGGCCCGCCCCACGATCTGGAGACAAAGGCCACACCCTACAAGTTAGGCTCGGCCGCCCTGGTCTCGACCTGGGACGACCTGGTGGCCGCGATCACCAACGGCTATCCAGTGACGATCTGCACAAACCAGGGATTCAATCTGACACGTGACTCGGATGGGTTTTGCGGCGCAGGGCACCTGGGGCCACTGCATGGTCATCGGGGGGCTGCGCTTCGATCGCCCAGGGGCATGCATCCTCCAGAGTTGGGGGCCCGATTCGCCCAGCGGGCCGATGGCCCTTGACCAACCGAGCTTCTCCTTCTGGGCCGAGCAAAAGGCCGTCGAGAGCATTCTTGGCGAGGGGGATAGCTGGGCTCTATCGAAGGCTCCCGCCTTTGTGAAACGCGACCTGCCGCCGGCCTGGAAGTACGATTCTGCAGCGTAATGGCTTTTTCGATGGCCGGCAGTCGGCGGCGATGAGGAAGTGACGCGGTTAAGCATGCCCTTGAACGCTCAGGTGGCGTGTGGTCGTCCTCTTGCCGGCTGCCAAATGATGAGATCATCCCCATGCTCGTCGGTTGGATCAAAGCGTTAATCGATGCGTACCCGCTTGCGCCGCGTGACGATTGCGGTCTGTTGTCAGAGCCGCTCATGCAAGTCTATGTTGCGTCAACCGGGTTTATCGCACTGGCGCACTTGCTTATTGCAGGCTGCCTGATGGTGGTCTGGAAAAAGCGTCACCGTGATATGAACTGTGGCGGGGCGCTCGTAGCGTTTGCGGCCTTGATTGCAATCTGCGGGTGTATGCACATCTGTAACATTGCTGTTCTTTGGTGGCCGGCCTATCGGCTCTTGACCTTGCTGAGCGCTATCTCGGCGCTCCTGTCTATCGCCAACTTGATGTGGCTCCCCTGGCTGACGCGACTTGCCTTGAATCTCCTGACTCCGGAACGATTCCGCCAACTCACACTGGAACTCGAACAAGTCATCAGACTAAAGGACAGTGCGATCAACGATCTAAATGGAACCGTGAGCGCGCTTCGCGGTCAGTTGAACCATCTCGAACGCATGCGGACGACAGGTCTCTGGGTAGCCGAGCAGGAAACGGCCCTCCGCGAGTTGAAGACAGCCCTGGATTCCTCGAGCGCACCGGAGGCATCACCGTGAGCGATCTCATGTTCGTCGCCCAAGCTGCAAATTCTATTGATCCGAGCACGGTCGGCATCTCGATCACCAGCCTCCTCGGCTCGCTGGGCGCGGCCGGCGCAGCGGTCGCTGTTACCTACTATTTCCTAGTCTTCCTCAAGGATCAGAGCGAAAAACAAAGTCGACTCTTCCAAGACTTCAAGGATTATCACGCTGAGTCTCAGAAAAAGTTCCAAGATCAATTGGACCGACTGAGCGATCGGCAAGAGCAGTCGCAGCGAAGTTTTCAAGACCAGGTGACGCGCATAACTGAGGCGCAAAACTTGTTACTACGCGATGCGATCCTTGCAATGAAGGCCGTCGAGAAGAGTCAAGACAGCACTACGGAAACGGTTCGTGGCATCGAGAAAACGGTCGCGACACTCCAATTGGCCGTCGCCGCGATTGACATGCTGGTCCGTAGGGCCGTTGAAGTCCGCCCCTCGCCTGGCGTCAAAGCGAAATCGTTTGCGAACGGCGGGGATAGTGGATTATGAGCCACATCGCTCGGATCGCCAAAACCCAAAAACGCTGTCGTTCGCGATTTGCTGGTGCCGTGGACGCAAATGAGGAAGTCCAGAATTCAGCGGCCCGACGGGTTGACCTCATAGTTTTCGGCGACGCACGACCGGTTCGAACTGTTCAAAGATTCTCAGCAAGCACCATCTGCCAATAAAGAGCGGCTCAGTTCCATCTTAGTCAAGGAATTCATCAAATGAATGCATCTACAGTTATTATCGACCTGATCAATGGCTACAAGACTTACTCCGCGGCGATCCTTACGATCGTCACAGGGGTCGGAGCGATCTTATCCAAGAACTATAACCAGGGCGTTACAGACATTCTCCAAGCCTTGACGTTGGTCTTCGGCAGCGCGAGCGTTGTCGGACTGCGTCACGCCGTGGCCAAGGTTCCCAACAGCGTGTTTGAAGCGGCAGGCCGGAACGACTGAGGAAACAAGACAACGCACGGTGGGTTGGGGCGTCCACTGGATACGCCACGCCTCGGTGCACGTTACACAGAGCGACGGCTGAGTAAAGGTGTTGACTGATGGCGCGAAGGGTACAGGTCGATCGCGACGAAGCAGAGCATGTTATGGATACCACCCTCACGTGCGCCGCTGACTGGGGTCCGCCGGACCCGCTCTACGACGGGGGACAGCAGGGCTTGAGGGCACTGCTCCTTCGCCGGCTCGCCCATACGGTATCGGGCGGCACGGAAACCTTAGCTCAGCTCGTTGTTCAAAAGTTGATCAATAACGCGCTGCAGGGAAATTTACGGGCGCTCCAGGACATCTTTGCACTGATCGATGGCCAAGGCGCGGCACGCGGATCGGGGGGTGGAAATACACAACCCTTTGCCGCAATCGACGAACGCATAGCGTCTAGGATCCTCGAAGCGACCCATGACGACCGCGACGATCCCCCACTCGATTGAATTGGCCCGCAATTTCCGGCCGACGACTCGACGTCACCTATGGTACTGGGTGCAGCGTTTCACGGGAGTCCGAATTCCAGTTCGGGGAGTTTGCGCCGGTCACTCTGCGCCCTTTGACCTTTTCGCTCGCCAGGTACTTGAGCGCCCTTCATTGGCTCTCTGGCATGGTCCGCGCGGCAGCGGGAAGAGCTTCCTATCCGCAATCGACACTCATCTTGCGAGCCGTTTCAATGCTCGCCACGCAACGCGGATCTTGGGGGGGTCATTGGCTCAATCGGAGCAGATCTATCAAGCCCTGCAGGAGGCAATTCGAGACGGCGGGGGTCTACTTGGCACAGATGCAGATACCATAGCCCGTTTACTAAAGAGTGAGGTGATTTACCATAACGGCAGCACTGTCTCGCTCCTTGCAGCCAGCCCGACGTCGGTACGTGGTCCGCATGTGCCGAGCCTGAAACTGGATGAGGTCGATGAAATCGAGCCAGACATCCGCGAGGCCGCCATGGGTATGGCCATGGAAGTGCGCGGATACAAGGCCAGCGTGCTCATGACCTCGACGTGGCATCGTGTTGCAGGCCCAATGGCCGAGTTGATGGAACGCGGCCGTGACGGGGCGTTTCCAGTTGACACTTTTTGCGTTTTCGAGGCACTAGAACGCTGCCCACAGGAACGAAGCGGCACCGAACTTGAGAAATGTCCCGAATGCCCTCTTGTCAAGTGGTGTCACTCCGACCGCGACTCGCATCCGTTGGGGCTTCCCAAAGCCAAGCGGTCAACTGGGCATTACACGATCGATAGCCTCATTCAGAAAGTCAGGGCTGTCAGCCCGCGCGTCTTCGAGAGCGACTATCTTTGTCTCCGCCCAAGGGCGGCCGGCCTCTGGTTCACGACTTTCGATGAGACCCAGAACATCCAAGCCATGGCCGAATACGACCCTTGGTATCCAGTTCATCTATCGATCGATCCTGGTGTTCACACGGGCGCGGTCTGGTTTCAGGTTCGGCCGCGTCTCGATGGGCAGGGCTACAAGGTGAACGTGTTCGCTGACTACTTTGCCGAAGGCCTTTCGGCCGAGACAAACGGCCAGGAGATACGCGAGAGAACTCGCGAACTCTGCGGCATCGGAATGAGCCGGCTGCGAGTCTCCATGGATCCGTCCGGTAACGCTCGCACGGCTGTCGGGCCAACCGTACGCGGCGAATACGAACGGGCTGGCGTGCAGGGCCGCAATCGCCTTGAGTCGTGGCCGGCGGGAAAGAAGTCTGACGGGCTCCAGCTCGTTGAGGCCCTTCTCAGGTCGGCCGATGGAACCGTCAATTTGATGATTCATCCTCGTTGCAGGCGGCTGATCACGGCTTTCCAGTGCTACGCTCGCGCCAAACTCAACAGTCAGTGGATGGATTACGCGGCCGATCCGCAACACCCGCATGAAGATCTTGTTGATCCACTCGCTGGCGGTCTCAAGCTCGAATTCCCCGAGGGCCGCACGCCGCCGCCGGCATTCCGGACCATTCACGCGTCGAGGGCGTACTGATGAGATTCTCCTGGCTCGACCTCGCCCTCTATCTTCTAGCCATTGTCCTATTGATTCCACTTGTGATCCGATTCTTCGAATCGGTCACCAAAGCTCTTGCCGATACGAATTGGGGACTGTGACCGTGGCCTTTGACATCTTTAAACGCACGAATCCCAAACCCGGCTGCGGCAATGACGGCGAAGCCGTGATCGCTGGCGACACACCGCCTAGGCGGCTCGCACCGAAAGAAGGCGCTTTGGACGGCAAGCTCATTGTTCAGAGACGTCACGTTGACTGGCTCGAACATCAGATCCGCTGGCGTTGGCTGATGGATTCGCTCGAAGGAGGCGACCGCTACCGCAATGCCGTGTATGGCCCCGACCGTCGCGGCCTGCCCTGCCGAAACCTATTCCGACACAAGCGCGAATACCCGGACCCGCAGCAATTTCCGCAATTATAACCAGGGCTTCGGTGGATTTCTCGCGAACATCGATGCGATGTCGACCGCGGTCGGTAGTGGCCCTTACCCAGGCCATGCTCGCCGCCGACCCAGCCGCAACAGCGATGGATGATGATTACGAGCTGCGCCGAGCACGAACGCCGGTGCCCGAGTTCGTCGCCGAGGCTATGGAAATCCATCTGGGGAAGGTCTACGACCAGGAGGTTGCCCGTGAAGGACCCGACGACCTTAAGGCGTGGTGGAAAGACGTCGATGGCTGCGGCATGCCGATCGACGATTACATGCGCGAAACGATTGCGCCGCTCTTGCTCGTGCTGGGTGACAATCGATGTTTGCCTCGATCACCCGCAGGCGCCGGTCGGCGACGTCGTCAAGACGCGAGCTGACGAGCTTCGGCTCGGGCTGGACAAGGTCGTCGCCTCGTACATCCTGCCTATGAATATGGTCTGGTGGCGGACCGACGCCGCAGGCCGATACGTCGAATGCCTCGTCCGCGAATACGTCGACCCGGCCGACCGCATGGATTACGACAAGAACGGCAACGCGATCGACCCCGATGATCCTGGCGACATCGGTGAAACGTGGCGGCGGACTTACGTCCGCTGGCGGCTCTGGCGGATCAATGAGTCGATCCTATACAACTTTGACGGCTCGGAAGTCCTTGACCGGATGCCGCACAATTTCGGCCGAGTGCCAATCGTGCGGCTGATCGACCAGAAAAAGCACCGTACCCGCACTGTCGGCAAATCGCGTTACGAGGCGATCGCCGAGTATCAGCGCGAATACTATAACCGCGACTCCGAGCTGATTCTTTCCGACACGCTTCAGGCACATCCGTTCCTTTCCGGTCCGGAAGACTTATTGCAAGGCCGACAACACTCTCTCGGTTGGCCCAGGCTATCTGCTGCCGATGAAGAGAAATACCGGAGAGTGGCGCCTATCGAGGGCTTCGAGTACGTCTCGCCTCCGAAGGACCCTGCCGAGTCGCTACGGAGGAACAAGGAAGACCTGGTCGACATGAAGGATCGGCGCGCCTGCCTTATCAAGCCGGCAGGGACGAGCTCGTCGGGCACCGTCGGTCAAAGCGGCATCTCAGAAACAGCTCGACGCGCACACCGGTCACAAGTTCCTGACGTCGATCGCCAAGTCCTTCGCGCAAGCCGAGCGGTTCCTCGCCGAATACGCCTTGATTGCACTCCGCGAGCAGCTCCGTGAAGCGCGACGATCGCGATGCGATCAAGGTTCTATACCCGTCGCGATTCGAGCTGCACGACGCCGCCGACTTGATCGATTGCACATCGAAGCTTCAGCTCGTCCTTGCTAACTGTGGCAACGCACCCAACACCGAGCGCGAATTGATTCAGGCGACGATTCGCCAGCTTCTACTTGGACTCGACGACGACGAATACGCGGCGCTCGACGACGAAATTGAGCTCCTGGTCAAGACCAAAAGTCAGCTCAGCGAACCGGTCCGAGAGATGCCCGACGCGTCGATCGCGTCGCAGGCTTCGGCGACCGAAGGCAACGGTTCGGAAGAGCAGTTTGCCGGCAACGATCCGACGGGACAAAGTGGCGCTACGGCTGTCAGTGGCACTATTCCTGGGATCATGTGACGTTTCTCAATCTTCTCTACCTGGTGATCGCGCTGGTCGGCGCCAACGCCGTTCTTCTCCTCTTGATTGCGACACTCGTCGCGGTGGGTATTGCACGCGATGAGAATCGAAGTTGTCATCGTCTGCGTCGGGTACGGCGATTTTCTCGCTGCCACGATCGCCGAAAACCTCCCCTTGATTGACGATCTCGTCGTCGTCACGTCGCCCGATGATGACGAGACGCGCGCCGTCTGCCGCAAGCACTCGGTGCACCACGTTCTGTCCGACGATCATCGGCGCAACGGGCCGTTCAACAAGGCCCGCATGATCCAGCGCGGATTCGACCAGATCGGGGCGCAGGACTGGGTCCTCCACCTTGACGCCGACATTGTGCTTACCACGAAAGTTCCGCAAGTTACTTGAATGCGCCCATCTCGACGAACGGATGATCTACGGTGCCGACCGCTGCAATCTTGTCGGATGGGACGAATGGCAACGGCTGAAACAATACGCCGGTTCCTGGGATAATCACGCCCATGAATGCGGCCACTGGTTTCATCCCAAGTTCCAGGTCGGTTCGCGCTGGGTGTCGAAGATTCATGGGTACGTGCCGATCGGCTTCTTCCAGTTGTTCCATGGCACGGCGATCATCGACAACGGCTATCACCTTCGCAATTACCCGCTCCACCATGGCGACGCTGCCCGCACCGACGTGCAGTTCGCCCTTCAGTGGGATCGCCGGCACCGGCAGCTCGTCCCCGAAGTGATCGTCCTCCACCTCGAGAGCGAGTCGTCGGCTCTGGGTGCGAACTGGAAAGGCCGAACGACGCCGCGATTTGGGCCAACGCCACTTAATGGCTCGAAACCACATAAGACTTGTTCCTGATCTCTCACCGAGGACTTTATGTCGACCGAAACGTCCGCGATCCCGACGACCCCAGCCGCCCCGGCGGTAGCCGCGACTCCACCCGCGACACCGCCGGCGGCGGCCCCCCAACCGCAGACCGTCACGATCCCGCTCGAGCAGCTGCAAACCTTTACGTCGGTCCAAGCCCGGCTTGCCCAGCTTGAGGCCGAACAACGCAGCGCGACGAGGCAGCCCGTGCCGAGCAAGTCAAGCTGCTGGCTGCCAAAGGCGAGATCGAGAATGCCCTTCGACTCCAGCGCGAAGAGGCGCAGAAGCAGCTCGACGCCGAACGATCATCCCGCGCCGCCGTCGAGGAACGCGCAAAGCGGTATGCGCTCGATGGTGAGGTTTCGCGCGTCCTCGCGTCGCCAGCCGCTTGTACCGGGCGGCGCCGAGCAGCTCACTCAGCTCTGGCGGAATCAGTTCATCGTCGAGCCAGCACGGCGACTAGTTTCACGGTCCGTACGCCGACGTTTCAATCGGTCGGCGACTTCGTGCAGGCCCAGCTCGCCCGACCGGAGTACGCGCATTTCATCCGCGCTCGAACCCTGGCGGCGGCACTGCCGGCTCAACGGGCGCCCACACGATCGCGCCGACGTCGCCGGCAAACGTCGCGGCCCCGACGCAGCCCAAGAACTTCGGCGAGGCGATCATCCTGCAGATGCAGGAGATTCAAAAAGATCAGCCAGTCGATCCGCGGTTGAATCCGGCCGCCCCATGGGTCTCAATTCGCGTTCGATGGTCATCGTCAAGCTGATAGTTTTCGGTCGGTTGTCACTCGTCCTTTGTCTTCCAAACACCCTTCGAGGGTAAGCCGGCCGTGCCCCGCAGCGGCACGAGAACCGCGAACGCTGCAACACAGTGAGTATCGACTCCATGGCCGACTTTCTTCAAGGTTTTCTCGGCACCTACCAGTCCGGCATCGAGGCCCGCAACGACGTCACCGTCGCGGTCCGCAACTGGTTCGCCAACCGCAACCCGCTCGTCACCCGCTTGCCCTATGTTCCGGTCGAGCGGGTCGACTTCCTGATGTACACCCACAAGTACCGGGCTCGGTCGACCACGCTCGGCGCGGCCGTCTCGTCGAACTCGACAGACCGCGATCACGATCGCCGACGCGACGTTCCTGATGAACCACGACGTGCTCCAGCTCGTCGACTCGGCGACGGGCAACACGGAGTACGTTCAGATCAGCGGCGACCCGACGAGCTCGACGACCGTTCAACGTGACTCGCGGCACCGCCGGCACCACGGCCCTTGCGAGCGTTGCCAACGGCTCGACCGTCAACCTGATCGGCAACAGCCGCAACGGCGCCGAGGTCAACCAGACCGGTCTGACGACGATCGGCGTTCCCGCGGACGCAGTATTGCCAGACGTTCCAGTTCCCGGTGCAGATCGGCGGCTCGGCCCAGACGGCCCGGGCACAGGTCATGCCGGGCGGCATCCAGACGCCCTTCGATTTCAACATGACCGTGCAGCTCCAGAACATGGTCGACGACATCGAGACATCGCTGCTACTACGGGATCGCCCAGGCCCCGACACGCCGACAGCGGTACGCCCGACACGGCGACGACGGCGAAGATGAACGGCCTGCGCGTCGATCTTGCAGACCAACAACATCGGCGGCAACGCCAACCCGACCGCGTCCCGACCAACGCGTCGGCGTACGGTTCGACCGACCTGATCCGCGACACGCTCCAGGCGGCCCGCCAGAACGGCGGCGAGCCCGACCTGCTGGTCGTCTCGACCAACTTCATGAGCGGCTTCGCGACCTGGGGCCAGGCCATTCAGCGCGTTCCGGCCGGCGAGACGGTCTTCGGCACGCCGATCAACGTGCTCGAGGCACCGTTCCTGCACGGCGTGACGATCGTCGAAGCGCCGCTTCTGCGGCCGTACACCGCGATCGCGCTTGACCAGTCCAGCGAAGTCTACATCCGCAACAAGCGGAATCCGTACTGGAACCTGCGCGGCAACCGGGGCGACATGGTCGAGGGCGACTGGATCGCCGAAATGGCGATCGAGGTCGTCAACGAGAGTCATCACGCCTGGGTCGAGGGCATCACGGCGTTCAGCGCGAACTAGTAGACGTGGCGCGTGGCGGGTGACGCGTGGTGGGATCAAGCCGAACGGTCTTTTCCCGCCACGCTCCACCCACCACACGCCACCCTTCCCGACATCTCCGTAGTGGCCTCGCCGCTGGCTGACAACGCGGAAATGAAGACGCTTCCGCGCGGGAACCTCTTAACCGAGATTCATCCCCCATGTGGAGATTCCGCGGTACGCCGCACTACTTGAACGACCAGGCCCGGCGCCTGGGAATCACGCAGGTCCTCGCCGACCGGGCCCGCAACAACCCCGAGATTTATCGCTGCGCGGTGCTCCTGGCCCAACTTTGTGAGCGCTATCACAAGGTACGCAAAGAGAAAGGCAAGCCCGTTTTCGATTTCCAGGAGCGCAACCAGATTAAGGGGACCCTGGGCCAAGTCGAGCTCGAGCTACAAAAACTCCACATGCTTGCTGCGACGGCCGACGCGATGCTTGCCGAGGCATACGCGGAACTTTGCGTCGAGCCGCCCAAAAGGCCGTTTTTGGTCCTGGTTGATGTTGAAACACTTAACACTTTGCCGCTCGGCGACGGGACGGTCGGCGTGCCCGACGAAGTGTTCGACCGGGCGCTCTCAGAAAGCGGTTGACACATGGCATATCCTGCACCCAATATCATCCCGTCCGGCACGACCTGGGCCCAGCTCCAAGCGGCCGGTGCTTCGGGCCACCTCGAGCGGTTGATCGCAGCGAACGCTCCCGGTTCGAGCGCCCTACTACTGCCGCAACCGCGACGGCGACCGGTGGTGGATCGACCGGCGGATCGCTGGCCGCCGGCACTTATTATTTCGTCTTCACAGAGACCGATGGAACTGGCGAAACCACGCCCAGTCCACAGGGCTTGCAGCTCACCGTTGCGGCCGGCAATGTCCCGCAGTTCACGTTCCCGGCCCTGCAGCCCGGCAACTCGGCGCGGAACCTCTACCTTGGGGCCGTCGGAGGGTCGGCGGCTGGCCCGTATTCGCTCTATGCGACTGGCATTAGCGCAACAACGTTTAGCGCATCGGCTGCGCGGCCAACAAACTCGTATGCCGTGCCGCCGCCGACTCGCAACTCCACAGCTTTCTCGTACACCGACGCCAACGGATACACAATAAACTTTGCTTATCAATATATCCGTGCAGCAAAAGACGGCCAACTCGCCGACGTATACAGGGCGCTTGGCAAGTTGGTCGACGATTACCTACGCGGCGACCCGGCTTCCTGGAGTGGAGTGATTACTAAGTTGCGCCACGTCGGGACGGCGTTCGCGACGCTGGCGACTCTGGTCAACGAGATCGGTACTCTTATCGATGCCAATGCCGGCACGATCAAGCCTACAACCAACGGCATCGGCTCTGGTACTACTCAGCGCACCTGGCCATGAGCGACTCACCGAAAAAGACCGTCCGGCTTCCCTTCGAGTTCGGCGAGCGGGTCTATCACCGGCTCAGAGGCGAGAACATTCCCGGTATGGTCACCGGCTTCCATATTCGCGTGAACAACATTTTGATCGCAGTGACCTGGCCCGACCTCCAGGAAACCAGCCACTACTTCTATGAATTGACCACCGAATTCCAGCCCGACTTTTTATCTTCGGAATAGTAATCAGTCCTTGGTCCTTAGGCCTCGGTGAAGACCTTGGACGCCGACACCAAAGGCCAAGGACATTGGACAAAGGACTCATAAAATGCCAGACAGACAACGGGGTGTCGTTAAGCCCCCCAACGAGGGAGAATTCAAGGGCGACCGCCGAACCAACGGCTTCTTGCCCTTGTCCGGCACCGGATCGCCTGTTACGACGTCAAATCTTTCGAGGTTCATGCATGGTGACGCCGGCGGCTCGGCCGACTTGGCGCGTTGCGCGTCGCCCGTCATCCCCGCCAACGTAAGGCTCGTGGATGGCGATCCTGGCTACACATCACAACCTGATTCGGCAGTCGAACCGGGCAAGGGTGCCGTACCGGTCAATCCCTTCCTTGCCTCTGGGCCGGGAATAGCACGCGCCAGTCGAATCGCCGACGATGCGCAGTCGCGGGTGAAGTAGAAGATGACGGGCCACGTCGGTCCGGTCGCGGTCGAAACTGCCGGTCCGTTTCTCAACTCTCTCTACGCTGCAGTGCGCCGTCTCGTCGAGCGCAGGTACACGCCGCAATGAGCAATCTCCCACCGCAGACAACCCCCGTGTACGCAACCGACGAGGACATCGCTGTCCGCGCCGGTGGCGACTTTATCACGCTTTGTCCGAGTTGGCAGCAGATGGCGTACGGCATCGATGGGGCGTTCGCTGCTGGCTCACAATGGGTCCTTACGTCAACGGCCACCAACTTCGCCGCGAACAACGTACAGCCCAATCAGGTCGTCTGGCTTTCAGCGCCCAAAACGCAGTATCCCGGCGGCGGCGTTCTTCTCGCGATCGACTCGGTCTCGGGATCGTCGCTCACGCTACGGCGTTTGCACAAAGACCTCAACGTCGGCAACCCGCCGGCGCCGTCTGCCGGACTGACTGGAGTTACTTTCACTATTAACACACTCGATCCACAGACCGAGGAGGCCTCGTTCGACATCAAGCGCCGTTTTGGCATCGACGAAACGATTGTCGACCGGGCTAGCTCATGGGTCTTCGACCTCCGCGACCTTCGGATGGCAACCGTGCTTTCCGTGCTGCTGTCGCGGTATACACAGGAAGCACGTAGCGAAAAGGGTGATTGGGCTCGCAAGATCACACTGATCCAGGCCGAGCTCGACCAGGTCCTCGAGCGCGTCCAAGTTCGTTGGGGGCCGTACGGCAACTCGGCCGAGCCATCAACCCTTTTTTCGTGCAAGATTTCGCGCTGACGGAAGGCGGTCGGCGCATGTAGTTCCACACACACTGCCAATCGCCCTGTCAATTACCTAGCTTTCACTGCCGACAATGAGCATTGAATACCACGTCTACGGCAATTCAGGAGCCGGCGATCCGATCGACTATTCCTCGGCGATTGCAACATCGAGCGGCCTGAGCTGGACTTCCGGAGCACTCACGTTTCCCGGCACGTGGTCATTCAGCGTTCGCGCGTACGATACGGTTTCGGGACTCGAAGACCAAAACCTCGACTGCGCTATCTCGATTACCCTCGACTCAAATGGCAATGACATCACCGCTCGCCCGCTCGCGCCGTTGGCACTTCGCGCATTCGCCCAAGCCGCCGGCTCGATCCGCGTCGAGTGGTATTACCCGCAATCTGCCGGCCCGACCGCGCCAACGGGCTTCAATGTCTACACCGGCACAGGGGGCAGCCCTGATTATGAGTCCCCAGCGGCGACGGTCGCGTTCTCGGCGGGAATCGCAAACACGTTCGTATCGGATCTGACCGGCTTCATCGACGGTATGGTTTACACGATCGGTGTCCGAGCGTTTAACGCGACTGCCGAGGAATCGAACACCAGCGCCGTCAGCGTCACTGCCGATGCGACGGGGCCCGCTGCTGTGGTCGCACTGACCGCGACCGCGACTTCTACTCCTTAACCAGTCCTTAGTCCTTGGTCCTTTGTCGTTGGCACTTGGTGCCTTGGCTTTGGCTGGGGGCTCGGACACCAAGAACCAAGGACCACGGACTAAGGACCAAGGACCATGTCTATAAACACCGTCGGCCATCGCATCACGCCGTCGCTTCAGACCGGCCTCGCCGCGCTGGGGAGCACACAGAGTACGGCCTTTCTCCTCACGAACAACTCGTGGCACGAATTCACCAACGTTCCGGCCGGGACCGGGGCGATCTTGCCACACGGCATGGCCCCGTCAGAAATCAGAGTGTTCAATGACAGCGCGAACTCTCTCAACGTCTACCCGCCGGTCGGCGGGACGATCAACGCTGGGACGGCGAACTTGCCCGTCTTGCTGGCGCCCGGCAATGGCCTGTCATATTGGGCCTCGTCACCGTCGAGCTGGTACTCGGTTCAGTCTGGCTCATCGAGCAGCGGAAGCTCGCCGGGCGGCACTTCCGGCCAGATTCAGTACGACAACGGCGGAGTGTTCGGCGGTTTCACGGCGAATGGCGACGCGACGATCAACACCACGACGGGCGCTGTGACTGTCGCCAAGACAAACGGGACAGCTTTCGCCCCTTCGGCCACGATTGACACGACGAATGCGGCGAATATCACCAGCGGAACACTCGCCGCCGCGCGGCTGCCGGCTCTCACCGGCGCCGTCACGACCACGGCCGGCAGCACGACGACGTCGTTTGGCACGATCGCGACCTTAAACCTGCTCGCGAATACGACCGGCGGGACGGCGGCGCCCGGCGCCGTGACACTGACCTCGCTGATCGATGCTGCGATCGACAACACACAGGGCGATATCCTTTATCGCAGCTCGTCGGCGTGGACGAAACTCGCGCCCGGCACGGCGAACAATCCGCTCCAGACCGGCGGCTCTGCTGCGAATCCGTCGTGGAACGGGAACATACTCCTCCCGACCGCTACCCCGGTTCGCTACACGACTGGGCCGTTCGTGAATATTGTCGGTTCGGGCAATGCAGATCACAAACACGACGGCATTCACTTCGGCATTTACTGGCGCGACGTTCCGCTCGGGCCAGTCCCTCACGATTCCGGCGAATTCGCTCGTGGCCGGACAGGCGATCCGTATCTACCTGGCCGGCAATTACGGTGTCACGTCCTCGACGCCAACGTTTGGCTGGAAGATTCTCCTCGGCGGTACCACGATCGCTTCGAGCGGCGTCAACCCCGTAGCTGCCACGGCAGTAACCAACGGCGCATGGGCGACGGGGCCTGCTGGCCTGACCCTCTATTTTCCGGCGGTCGGCTCCTCAGGTTCCGTGATCCTGGTCGCCGGCCAGATGTGGCTGATCAACAATTCCGCCGGTACCTCGACACCCACGGCATTTACCGGCTCGGGCGCGGGCACGTCCGCGAACGGCAGCCTGATAACGGTAAACACGACCGGCTCGCTCGCGCTTGATCTACAGGTGCAGTTTGGCACGGCGAGCACTAGCAACAACCTCCAGCTTACCAGCGGCTTCATCGAGATCATCGGCTAGCGCGAATCGCGGACCTGGTGCCTATTCCATCCCGCATCTGAGAGCACACGATGTCATTTTCCGTCGTCCAGTTCGCCAACAATATAACGACCGGGGCGTCCGTCACGGCGACCTTGAATACGTCGTCTGTGTCGACGTCCAACGTCGTTATCGCGATCGTCGGCGCCTACGTGAACACGCAGCAATTCGCGACGTTCACGCTTTCCGACAACAAGTCGGGCAACAGTTATGTCGCCCAAGATCCGGGGCAGGTTGTCGAGCGAGGAACGGCGGGAACTTATTTCTGCGCACAGGCTTTCATGTGCAGGCCTGTGCAGGGTGGAACAAACTTCCAGGTCACTGCAAGCAGCTCTATTTCCGGTGTGTCGATCGCGGTAATGGAGGTCTCGTTCGCGGGGGCGGCCCCGCAACTTTTCTCGACCGGCCAGGGAACCGGCACGAGCAGCCCAGCAACAGTGAGCAATGCCGCCACCTACGGGAACACGCTTCTGATCAACCTGGCGGTCCAAGGGAACGTTTCAAGCACGCCGTGGACTCCGGGCGCGGGTTATACTGCAGTCGAGAATGTCGACTTTATCGCTGGAACCCAGTTCGGCTATCTCGTTCAGTACCTGGCAAACACCACCACAAACCCGATTTCTCCCTCCGCCACCCTCGCCGGGATCACGGAATACGCAGTCGGTTTCGTGGTCGTTCAGCGAAATGCCGGCTCCAACGACCTATTACGTCGCAAACGCGGGGTCGGATACCAACAGCGGCGAATCGGCCTCTGCGCCATTTCAGACGCTTGCGCACGCGGCCAGCGTCGCAGTATTCGGCGACACGATCCTGTTGAACGGCGGAGACACATTCCTCCCGCTCAGTTCGACCGTCGGGTTCTCGATTTCGAGCTATGGGACTGGGCAGGCCAACATACCGCAAAGCTCGCTCACTTCGGCCGCAATCCAGTTCAGCAATTGCAGCGGCGCCAGCGTAACCAACATCAACTGCAGTGGTCCCGGAGCTGCCTATGCCGCGCCCCCGGTCCCGCTGATCTATTTCGTTAATTCCTCTGCGAACAACGCCTTCTACAACTGGACTGCCAGCAATAACACCCTCAGCAATCACCAGGCGGGCGTTACAGCCTGGAACACGTCGGGCGCAACGGCCGGAATCAAGGCGGGGTTTCTCACGTTCAGCCATAACACGATTACAAACATGGTCTGGGATGGTGTCCAGACCTATCCAGGCAACGGCAATTCAACGACATACGCATTTGTCAATGTACACATGGATGGAAACAGTATAAGCAACATCGTCGGAACTCCGCACCTGGTGTGCAATGGCGTATACTTTCGATCAGCGTACAATGGGACAGCGAATAATAATTATATAAGCGGCGTTGGGTTTAACTGGAATAATAGCCTGGGAACGGCTGGCCCCGACGGAATCGGAGTATTCGATTCGGCCCAAATCACAGCAAACTCCAATGTGGTCCTGGATGTCTATTCTCCAGGGCCATTCGACGGAAACGGAATCGATTTCGATCAATCGTGTTATAATTCAACGTTCATGTATAACTTTGTGTCCGGATGCTATGGGACCGGACTGCTGTGCTACGCGAACGGAGTATCCGGAAACGTTGCGGCGTTCAATATTTTCGCAGACAATGGCCTGAGTAACTACGGCGGCGGAATCGTCGTTACGGGCGCTGGCACATGCAAAGTCTACAACAACACGGTCATCCAGCTCACCTCGACGCAGCCAGCACTGCTTATCGGGACCGCCGCCCAAAGCGGCCAGGTCATCCTTAATAATCTATTTGTTACCCCGTCTGGCTCGACGACGATCAACATTCCGAGCGGCTCGGGTCTTGTTCTTGAGGGAAATGCTTATCTCTGCGGAACCGGCTTTAATTGCACGTACAATTCGACAGCCTACACGACGCTGGCGAGCTTCCGGAGTGCGAGCGGCCAAGAATCCCCAGCGAATGGATTTAGCCTCACGTCGAATCCGTGCCTGAAGCCATCGCCGATTCCGACGGTCACGATCGCTGCATTTCGGAGCGGCTGAGGCGTACAGCTTGGTGTCGGGCTCAAGCCTTCTAACGGGCGGCCTCAATATATCGACCGGCTATTCGATCACGCCGCCGTCAACAGATATTTTCGGGACGCCGATCACGGCTGCGACGCTGCCGGTCGGCGCAGTCAAGGCTGCGTTATCCTACACGCTAGCCGGCCCGACCACCGGGCCGGCAGAGTGTCGCGTCGTCGAATTTCACGATCACGCCATCTGTTGCGGTCAATGACACGATCACGCTGTCGGACGCAAGTGGCGGAGGAACGTTCACGCCGTCAAGCCTCACGATCAGCGGCACCACCCCGGTTCCGTTCACCTACACGAATTCGAGCGCTGGCGCATTCACGCTTTCGGCCACATCGGCACTCGGGGCTGCGATCACAAGTAGTCCCGCGAGCTATACCACGACGGCCTCCTTCGCGTGGACCTGGAACCAGTCGGCCATCAAGAACACAGTCTCGGCTTCGAGTTCCGCAAACGTGACGATCGGCAACTCAACCGACGTTGCGAGGGGTGACGTCCTGGTAGTGGGAGTCACGCTTAGCGCCGGGTCCGTTAGCTCGCTCGTCGACAATTTGGGCAACACCTACACCAAGATCGCCTCCGAACTAGCATTCAGCGCGAACGCCACGGAGTTATGGTACGCGAAGGTGACGACCGGCGGCACGATCACAATCACGGGGACCTGGAACGCCTCGCACGCCAGCACCATGGTGGTCTCCGACTACAGCCCGCCGCCGGGATCGACAATCACTGTCGACGCCTACCATGTGAACTCCGCGACGTCCGCGGGAACAGCCGTCACGCTTGCGTCGCTAGCGATCACGAAGCCTGACATTGTCGTGATGGCGGCGAACATGGGGACGTTCTCGATCACGTCGCCATCGAGCCCTGGATCGGGCTGGACCCTCCGACAGCAAACTCCGACCGGAGGCCAGGCCGGGATTGTGTTCCAGGACCAGGTTAATCCAGCTTCGAGTCCGGTCTCCGCGTCGTTGACGCTTGGTCAGTCTGGCACCTGGACAACGGTAGGCGCTTCGCTCCTCGCAACTCCTCCGCCCTTCATATTGAGTGGTCCGATAAGCGTTTTGGTCGGCACGGCCGCATCGTTCACACTCACTCCTACCGAGAACGTCACCGACGTCGTCACAATATCGTCCAATCTGTCTGGCACGTTATCGCACACAACCCTGACGTTTAGCGCGAGTTCAAGCTCGCAGGCATTCACGTTCACTCCGTCAATCACGGGTCTCGCGACCATCACGTTGTCGAGCAGCCACAGTTATGTGGTCGGAGCGTCGCCGTTTCCTCTCGGATCTTATGAGCCCTTCACGCTCACCGGGCCAGTGAACGCCGTCGTCAACCAGGCCGCCACTTTCACGCTGACGCCAAGCGCCGCGACGAACGACGTGCTCAGCATGAACGACGAAGGCGCGGGCGGCACGTTCAATCATACGAGCCTGACATGGTCGAACTCGGCGGCGGCCCAGACCTTTACCTATACGCCATCGGCGTCCGGCACACAGAGTATCCGAGTGACGAGCCAGGATCGGCGCGACGATCTCGGGTTCACCGTTCTCGCTAGTCACCGTCGGAACCGTGACTGCCGCCATGGTCTCGAAGTGGGGCGTTCCGACATTCGTCGTCAACGGCGCGACCGGTCAATCCAACGGGAACTGGCCGCAGGCCGTCATCACGGCGATCAACAATAGCCCGACGTTCGAGGTCAACGGTGTCGCCGTTTCAGCCAACGGGCCAGCCTGGGACGACACGGCGGCGGCTTCCAATGCGGTGCACTATCTTCTCCAGTGCGGGAGCGTTACCTCGCTGCCAATGTCCAGCGTCGGCTCAATCACGGGCGCTCTCTCGGCATCGTGGGACGGGGCGTCAGGAGGCGGAACGAGCCTCGTCTTGGGCACCGTCAACACGGCCAGTGGAATCCCATCCTATACGATCAATTCGGCTGGCAGCGGGCTGACAAACGGGGTCTACGATTACTCAGGGTGGAGTATCGGATCAGGGTTCCCCGGTGCTCCGACCGGCATCCCAGCAACCGCCAGTATCACGGTAGCGGGCGGTATCGTGACATCCGTCGTGCCTCGTTCCGCCGCTCCCCACGCGATCGGCGGCGGCTATTCCGGAACCTCGTATTCCAAAACCGGAATCTACCCGGCTGGAGATTCGGTAGGGTCGGCGGCCAGCATTACGCTGAACGTCGGGACGTACATCACGGGAGTGACGGTCACATCGAGCAGCGCCGACTTCACCGGCCCTCCGACGATCACGATCACGGGAGCCACGGGCGCAGTATGTGCTCCGATCATGTCCGGGACCAATTTCCACCGACGTCGTCACGTATTCCGCTCCGTCCGGTTGGCTCTCGACCAATCTCGGGGTAACGGCATCAGCTACGAACGCTGTCATGTCGAACTGGGTGGGGCAGCTCGAAGGCCCGACAGCTAACTTCCGTGGCTTCACAGATCAGCCCACGATGAAGTATGGATTATTTCCCCAGGCAGCCACGAGCGGCGATTCCTCCTATCCTGTTCCTCTGGCAAACAAGTACAAGAGCAACCTCGGATGGGCCAAGGGATCGGGTACAACGTCGCTCACACTCGACCCTGTGACACATGCGCCCGTTTCGTGGACGCCTGGCGGCACCATCACGACGCTGATTCCATTTCAGGTGCGAAACGGCGCGAAGTCGGGAACCGGCACCGTCCCGGCTGGCACATGGACGCTAGTGTACGACACCAGCAATACAAGTGATGGCGGCATTACGGCCGCGTGGACCGGATCGTTTTCCGGTACTCTGGCGAACACCACGACGGTCGGTACGACCGTCACCAAGACGTACACCGTGACGCAGACCGGACTCAACAGCGGAATGGGGATCAACCTGTCGGCAACGTCGACATCCGGATCATGGTTGATCACGAATCCAGGAGTATTTCCCCCGAATTGCACGATCGACCGCAGTGCATTCGCGATCGACGATAATTACGTCGTGGCCGGAACCAACACAGACGGCGCTGTCATTCCGGTTTTTCGGTACATGTCGGAATTCGGTGGCCAGTCGTGCGATCCTAACTATTGCGACGCCAGCGATCTTCCACCGGACGACCTCGACAGTTACTACGTCTGGTATTCCAGCAGTCTCCCGGCATCCGTTCCGAATGTGGGGGGCAACCTGCCGTCCGGCACCGTCACGATAAATTATGCTCGGTTCATGAATACGAATGCGTCGAGTGGCACCTACGCCTGGTCATCGCCGCATCTACTTTCAACAGCGCCGTGGGCGACGGCCGGCGTAGACGGGACCACCGGTCTGCCCTATCTCGATATGACACAAGGGCCGCTTGGCGCAAACGACAACGGGCAAATATTCATGTTTGCCACCTCGCCGGGCGGTGCCTTGGTCGAATTTCGATGCACCGCACCGCACGGCTTGAAGACTGGCCAGATCGCATATTTCAACGGAACCGCATCTCTTCCCTGGACCACGGCCGCCGGCCCTAGTACGCAGAATTTCACCAACGGCGGCCTTAGCGTGGGAGTCACAAGCGAATATACATTTTTTGTGTTCAATTGGATCATGAACGGCGGCGACGGTACCACGTGGACCATCAACTCGACGTCCGAGGTCGCGCTCTCCGGGTTTACCTGCACGCTAGGCTGTCCCCTCCTCGCCCCAATTTGTGCCGTACGGAGGCGCGGCAGCGGCGACGGCTCGATTTCCAGGGGCGATTCACTGGCTCAACTTTCCACCGACGGCAAGCCACGCGCTCATTACCGAGATCATGAACCGGACGTGCGCCTATCTTGGGCCGACAAATCCAATTTACTGCGAGTATTTTAACGAGCCGTGGAACACGGGCGGCAATCAGTATCACGGCACGTTCTGGGACGCAACGGTTGGTCTGTTCTCGAAGTATTACCCTTCCAGTTCGACCTTCCTCACGTACGCCAAAGGCCAACAGAATACTACCGGAATCACCACGGCCAACGCGCTGATGAGCGCCGACGCTCAGGTCGTCGCCAAGGCGGCATGGATTGCGAATGGAAGATCGGCGGATCAGTTCCATTGGGTTTATGGTTCCCAGTGGTCTAATCCTGGCATCACAAGCGGGATCAAGAACACGCTCTCCACCTTCAGCATCCCGACCACAAACACGCACATTGCGATTGCTCCCTACATCGGCGTGACAGAGGGTCAAGCCGCGATCGCGACCGTGATGGCGTCCGCAGGCGACGTTACCGTGACGAATCCTGGGAACTGGCCCGCATGGGCGCTATTGGAAATCGCCAGATTTGACATCTGCCTCTACCCGAACAATCAATCGTATTTCGGCAGCCACAAGGCGAATCTACCGACAGGCGTCGACCTGGTCTGCTACGAGGGCAACACGGCCGAACTCTTGGATGTGACCCAGCTTGGTCCCATCATAAACTACACCTGCGAGGATCTGTACAATCACCCGGCATATTACGATCTGACATGGTGCTTTGGCGTGGCGTGCCAGGTGGGCAATCCGCTGGTGGCCAACTCGGGAGCAGGCCTCATCTGTATCTCAGGTGGGTGGCAGAACCAGGGAGTTACAGAACTCCACGGAAGCCAGTTCAGCTCGATCTATCAAACTTCAATCGGCGGCGGCAGCGGCTGGCATAGTGGCGGTGGCAATTTCCGAATCAACCAGAGTCATTATGCCCCGAATAATGTCGGAACGAGCAACAAGTTCTTCACCCCGCAAGGCGGCCCGGCCGGGGCGGACGCGAGCCATAGCCAGGGATACGCCCAGAACAATAGCAATCCCGGCAGCGCGGCGTTGGTCGACTGGAATGCGGCGGCCAGCAGCCCTTCCGTTACATATACGCTGTCGGGGCCAACTTCCGGATACGTTGGAAACGCGGCGGCCTATGCCATAACGCCAAACTCCGTGACGACAGACACAATTACATTCTCCGACGGCGGGGCTGGCGGAACATTTGGCCCCACAGGCCTGACATTCACGGCGTCATCGGCAACCCAAACGTTCTCGTATACCCCAGCGTCTGTTGGAACTAAAACGTTAACGGTCACGTCAGCTGATGGCGGCCCGATCATCGGCGCCCTGTTTCGCTGCCTGTATCGCATGTGAATTACACGCTAACCGGCCCCGGGGTTGGCTTCGTTGGATATGCGATCGCTTACGCTCTGACTCCGTCTGGAATTCCCAACGACACGATTACGTTCAGCGATGGCGGCGGCGGCGGAACTTTCTACCCGTCGAGTCTGCAGATCACAAACTCGGCTCTTGTTCAAACCTTCGGTTATGTTCCAGGCTCGAGTGGGACAAAAACTCTGACGCTCACAAGTTCTGACGGCGGAACGATCACGGGATCGCCATTGTCGCTATCGGTGTCGACCATACCTCAGAAAATGACGAAGAAGTGGTTCGGTGGTCTCCGCAGCCAAAGACCGAAAACGAGGTTTAACTGATGTCCCGCGACCGCGACGTCCGCAATGCGATCCAAACGGCACTGATCCAGACCGGCGCATTCGACGCTGTCTGGCTGTGGGGAATGCCCGAGGATTACGGAACTGGGGCGTCGAACCTGGCGGTTGCTGCCATCGATCCATCCTCGAGCGAGCAAGTCGATCGCTGGGACTACGCCCCGGCGGGCGGCCTGCTCGTCTCGAGTCGCGTCAATATCACACTCCTCTACCGCCATGAAGACCCACAGCTCCGCGACGAGGCGGTTGAGCTTCTATTCGACACAGCCGCAAACGCTCTCAACGGCCAGAGCCTGGCTGGGCTAACGCTGCCACAGTTAACGAACTTCACATCGTGGCGCTGGGAAAAGCCAGCAGCACCTGAGCGTCAGATCACGGCAGTTTTTTTGTATCACTACATCGTCGAAGGTTGGAACTCTTACGACACCTCGGAATAGTTTCCAGCGGTCAGCCTTCAGTCAGGGAGCTCTCTATCCTCCCTGGCTGATCGCTGACTGCTGACCGTTGAAAGGCCAAGCCATGAGCGTCACAAAGGCACAAATCAACTGGGCATCCGTGACGCTTCGGCTCCACCGCGATCACCCGCGTCACGACTGGTGGCTTTGGGCTGGGAGGAAAGCTCCTCAAATTCAAGGGCGACACCGACCTTTACAGCACGATCATCGCCAATGTGACCAACGAGCCACATGCCACCTTTACGACGGCCGACGTTGGCACTGTCATGGGTATCGCGCCCGGCACGACCAACACACTGTCGGCTACCCTCAATGATGCCAAGGGAGCGACCGGTGGCGCCGTCGTCTTTACGATGATCAATGCTGTATTCGAGAACGCCGATACTTCCGCCCAGCACGCTCAGTTCGGTACCGTCACGGGCACTTGGCAAGCCTATTCGTCCGACGGCGTGACGAATCCTCTTTCCTTTACTCGCGTTTAACTGAGTCCTTGGTCCCTGGTCCTTAGTCCTTGGCATTGGATGCCATGGCTGTGGCGGGGAACAGGACGCCAAGAACCAAGGACCAGGGACTATGGACCGAGGAACCGGCAAGCCCGATGCCCTGATGCTTCCCGAGGACCGCAAGCGTGGTACCCGGATGGTTGATCGCGTTGCATCGATCGCCGATATCGCCGAGCCAGTTCTCGATGTCGACCGCACGCGAGGCGAGCGTGCCTACATCCGACTCCAAGGTCAACGGCAAGCTCTTCGTCTCGAAGTCGATCTTCGACACCATCTTGTTCCCCAAGGACCACCCTCGGGATGGCCAGCCGCGCTATCGCTGGGAACTTCAGCCCGACGGTACCGAATTTGGCTACCTGGTCTCAGAATAACATCATGTGATGAGCGGATAGTGGCCATCGGACGTACAGAAAACGACCATTCCTCCGTACGCCGACGGCTAACCCCGATCACCGCGACCTGACAGGAGCCATGAATGTTGCTTGACGAGAAAAGCCTGCGCAAGCCCGGGTTCAGCGAGGGGCTCAAGGTCACTTTGGCCGACGGCCAAGAATGGACGCTTCCCAAGCCACGGATTCGCTTCAAACCACGGATTCGTCGACGGCAGGGTCGAGATCGGCGGCGGCCCTTCGTTCGGCCCCGAATTCGACGACAAGCTCGACATCCTCTTCGGCGTCGCCGAGGCCGATCCGGCCGAACGGCTGAGAGTCAAGTTCGAAGTCGCCGTCCGTCTGCTCGCGGCGAATTACAACCTCGAGCCCGACAACTTCGCCGAGTTGATCGTTCTCGAACCCGGTGACCCGGTCAGTGAAGAGCGCTGGGAGCAGCTTTGTAACGCGATCATGGGTATCGCCCCAAAACCTTCGCCCGCTATCTGAGACTCTGTGCTCGGATGGCGGGCGAGACCGACGAGATCGACCTCGAAGACGCCATCGGCATCGCATCCTTCCAGGTTGCGACGGGGCGCGTGCCGCCAGCCAGTGCATGGGTCGACGGCCTGATCCAAGCCCAGCAGCAGGATTCCATGGAGGCATTCTTCTAATTCCACATCACGGCCCATCAAAGCATCGGCTTGGGGCGATCGGTCCTCTGGCCGAGCACCCACTTGTAAATCTCGACAATCTCTTTCGCCTTCGCATCCCAGGTGAGGTGCGTCATTGCGAACTGACGGGCCGCCTCACCCAGCCTCGTGATGTCTCCCGGCGACCGAGCAACACGTACGAGCGCGTGCCCGAAATTCTCAGTCATTTCGTTCTTCGAGCCGAGAGGCACCGTGATGCCCCGGTCGGTGCCGACGAGTGCGCCGGGCGCACCGTAATTAGCCACGACGCAGGCCATTGCAGAGGCCATTGCTTCGACGATCACACCGGCCCCAAGTTCACGGATCGACGGAAACACAAAGACGTTCGCGCGGCGCATCTCCTCACCGACTTCAGATTGCTTTACCTGGCCCACAAGCTCGACGCAGTTCTCGAGGTGGTTCTCGCTGATCATCTGCTCGAGACGCGGCCGCTCGGGGCCATCGCCGATGATGCGGAGTCGGTGCTGTCGCAACGTGTTCTCTGCGGCGAAGGCAGCCACTGCAATGTCCGCACACTTGTAAGGTACGAGCCGACCGGCAAAGAGGAACGTGATCCGGCCGCCCGATTGTCGCTCGGGGGAAGATGAGAAAAGTTCGGGGTCAAACCCAACCTCGGGGACGTTAAACACGCGGCTGCCGTCGGTCGTCCTCAAGTCGTTGATCGTATGGTCGAACGCGGCTAGAATTGCGGCGGCGCGTTTGAAGGCAGTTCGGCTGTAGGGGAGGAGTCGGTAGGCGCTTCTGGCGTAAGTGAGGTATTCACGCTCTCTGGCAAGCTCTGCAGTGAATCCGGCAGGCCATTTCAGGCCGCCGTTCAGCGGCCCAATCACGAATGGTCGTGGACTCCACTTCGCCATCGGGCTGGGAAGCGTCGGGGACATCGGGGTGATACGGTGGACAAGGTCGAAACGCCCTGACTTGAGATCACCCCCGAATTCTCGCCACGCCTCTCGCTCGAAGGCCAGATAGGGAAGGTAATTCATCGCGACGTTCGTGGTCCAGGCGACCGAGTCGCCCCCGCGGAGGATTTTCGCAAGGCGAGCCATCGGCGCGGCGATGTACTCGTTGTCTAGGTAGACCACCTCGCACTTGCCCATCCCCACTCGCTCGATGTTGGGGCGATTCCGCACGTGGGTGGCAACGACTACGTCGGCGTGGTCAGCAAGGGATCGGACGAGCTTGAAACCTACGACGGGCAGGGAGGGCCACTCCGGGTTACAATCGTCGGCCAATATAAGGACACGCATTAATTATCACGCTCTGGACAGATCACCGTTGATGGCTCGATCGGTACCGTGGAATGATCCAGCGACCTACGTCACTTAGTGTAGGACCTGCGCTCATGAGAAACAACTGAGCAATTCAGCCGTTTGGGTTTTCAGCAACCCAGGTGATGAATTCATGGGAACGAATTACCGAAGGTCTCCAAGACCTACTCGGGTGACTGCTGAGCCCGCGTGCCGGGGACTACCCGCGACGATCCGTTGAATGCGCCCGTGCTATAGCCGCAGTATCGTTGCTCCGCAATTTGGAGTGGTGCCGAATGACATCCTCGGCTGAGCTCAAATCAGTCCGGCCACTGAGCGATAAAGCACTGCAATACACAACGTTGCGAATCAATCTCGGACAGCCCCAGATGATCGATCGCAATGAGTTACCGGTGGTGCAATTCTATTGAAGATTTGCCAGTCTCTGAATCCTCTGGTCGATGTGCTGCCGCCCGTTTCCGAAGTCAAACTGCTTTGCGGTGCGGATGAGCGTATTGTAGAATGTATGGGGTGGCATACCCTCGGGGCGAGCCACGGCCGTCGTGCCTCCGTCACCATGCGCCCTCGCTTTGACGTAGATATTTTCACCGGCCCGAGTGACCCGCCGTGACGCCGCTTGCTCTTATCGCCCTCTTGGGCTGGATTCCATTTGTAGTTCTTTTATTTGCTGCCGTGCCGGCGCGCGGCAGCGGCGACTGCCGTGGTCGGGGCGTGGCTGCTGCTGCCCCCTATCGCTATTCCAATCGCTGCCCTACCCGATTTTTCCAAGGACACCGCGGCGACAGTCGGAATCGTGTTCGCTACGCTGATCTTCGACCCCGTTCGCCTCGTGTCGTTCCGCCCTCGGTGGTTCGACCTGCCCATGCTCCTGTTTTGCTTCTCTGGTCTGTTTTCCTCGCTTCAGAACGGGCTGGGAGTGTACGACGGCCTGTCCAACTCGTTAGCAGTGTTTATGACTTGGGGACTGCCGTACCTATTGGGGCGGCTGTATTTCGGTGACGCCGACGGCCTGCGTCTTTTTGCCACCGCCATGGTAATCGGTGGCCTCGCGTACGTCCTCCCCTGCCTCTGGGAGATGCGGATGAGCCCACACCTCCTGCGCACCTTCTATGGCGTGGGGGGTTGGGGAGGGCTACGGCTGGGCGGCTATCGACCGTATGTCTTCTTCTACACCGGTCTCGAATTGGGGATGTGGATGACGGCCGCGTCATTGGCGGGCTGGTGGCTGTGGCGTTGCGGCGCGATCAAGAGAATCGGGCAGTGCCCGTTTGGCTCGGTGCTCCTGCCGATCTTGATGATCACAACGATCCTGTGCCGCTCGACCGGGCGCTGGCCCTGCTCGTCTTTGGCATGATGGTCCTCTGGTTATCAACCCGTTTCCGCACGCGTTTGCTAGTGGCGGGCGTGCTGATCATTGGGCCGGTGTATGTCGCGGTCCGCGCCACGAACCTGTGGTCAGGCCAACAGGCTGTTGACCTTGTCCGAGATCCATAGTCGGCCGGGAGCGTGCATATTCGCTGGAATATCGCTTCATGTGCGAGAACGTGCTCATCACCAAGGCCCTTGAGCAGCCGGTCTTCGGATGGGCCCTCTGGGGGCGCAGCGCAGCCTTTTTCAACACGGGTGTCAACAGGGGGCAAGCGGTTCCGACTGACGGGCTGTGGATCATCCTTCTGGGGACCAAGGGATTCGTCGGTCTCACCCTGTTTTACCTGGCCCTGATCTTGCCGGCGGCATTGTTCGTCTGGCGATTTCCGCCGCGGCTATGGGGGCATCCCCAGGTGGCGGCTGGCTCGCTCGCCGCGGTGCTGCTCACTCTGTACATGGTCGACTGCCTGATGAATGCTTTCCCAAATATGATCTACCTGACGCTGGCTGGCGGGCTCATTGCCATGGAGCCGAATCAGTTCCGAACGACGATGGCGAGGCGCGACGGAAAGGCCGTTGGCCAAGGCAAGCCTCGGACAGCCGCGCTCGGCGTTCAAGCGACCGGGGCGAGTCCGCCCAGGGGCCAGACTATTATGGCGGAGCGATACCGCGCCCTGGGACGTTCTTTCAAGCAAGAAGGGCGCCTTCACGAGGCGGAGTCCGCCTGGCGCCACGCCCTCGACGCGTTGACCGGCCTGTTGGAAGCCGAGCCAGGTGGCACCGAGCTGCGGCGGCTGTGGTGCGACTGCGCCAACGACCTGGCCTGGCTTTGGGCCAATCACCCCGATCCGACCCAACGTGACCCGAAATCAGCCGTGGCGATGGCTCGGCAGATGGTGGAGCAGTGCCCCACTGACGAGGTTTATTGGAACACGTTAGGTGCGGCCCATTATCGCGCCGGTGACGACGCGTCGGCAATCGCCGCCCTCGATCACGCCAAGACGCTCGGCGGTTGCACGGCCTTTGACGAAGTCTTTCTGGCCATGGCACACGCGCGGCAGGGCGACCTAGAGGGAGCCCGGATGGATCTCGGCCGAGCGGTGGTTCGAGCAGAGAAAGACTACCCGGGCCATCCCGAGATAACCGTCTTCTGTGACGAGGCCCGATCAATCCTTGCCGAAGGCTCCGGGACCTCGGCGGCAGCTCTTTGAAAGCCGCCAGACGCGAGCTGAACGTTAAGATACACTCATGACAAGACTCGTTTTCATTGTTTCCTAAACCCACCGTGTCGTGGTTAACACCATTATAGCCACCGTAATGGGCCATCGCGGCGACCGCGGAACTATATGGTCACCGTGAACAACTTCTCTCCGCACCTGCGCAGCTTCCCACTAGAGCACGACTCGGTCAGCGGCACCAAAGAACTCAACCGCAATTTGATCAAGCACAGCGTCAGCAAGAAGAGCCTCTATGGCAACCAGTTCGTACCTTCGCGATCAACGGGATCAGAGATCATCAGAAACCTCCTGGCAAAACAGCCGAACAACGGTAACAACATGCTTGGATCAAATCAATGATTGGTTACGTTATACCAGAATATCCCGGCCAAACGCAGATATGGGTTCACAGGGAGATTACCCATCTCAGAGAGTGGGAAGTTCAAATCCAGGTTTTCTCGACACGGCGACCGCCTGAGCGGGATCGGTCACGAAGCGAGTTTGCCGCTACCGCGGAGTCGGACACGATCTACCTTTGGCCAATTAGCGCGGTTCGGGCACTCAGGGCGTTATTTTGGGCAGTCGGTCGCCCGGTCCGTCTCATGCGGTGCATCAAACTCGCGTTTACTCTGCCTGTAGAGCGTCGGCCGCCCTGGCGTACAGTCTTGCCGCTGCTGGTGCCCTCATGTGTTCTAGCCCAAGAGGCAACTCGCCTCGGCGTGTCGCATTTGCATAGTCATAGTTGCTCAAATAGTGCAATATTGTGCATGATGACCAAACGGCTGGCCGGCATCCCGTTTTCCATGACTCTCAATGCCAACATCGAGATCTGGGGCGGGGCCATGAAGGCGAAGTTTGAGGACGCCGAATTCACCATCGCCATCACCCACTGGCTGCTCGACCAGCTTCGTCGCGATTACCCGTCGCTCACACCAGCCCAAGCGTTACTAGGGCGGATCGGCGTTGACACACGCAAGTGGGTCCCGGATGCCGAACCGCGTGACCAAGGAATGGCTCCGACGCGCCTTCTGACGGTCAGCCGGCTCCATGTTTCCAAGGGGCACGCGGTGCTCATCAAGGCGATAAAACTGCTGGTCGACGGAGGATCGGACGTGACGCTCGACATCGTCGGTGATGGCCCGGAGCGACAGTCCCTGGAGACGGCGGTGGCCGAGAACGGACTGTCGGAACGAGTTACATTCCACGGCTCACTTGGTGAGACCGAGATCATCGAGATGTTGCGTCACGCAAACATGTTCGCTTTGGCCAGTTTTGCCGAACCGCTAGGTGTGGTTTATATGGAGGCCATGGCGATGGAAGTGGCCACCATCGGCACGGCTGCCGGCGGTGTGGGCGAGATCATCAGCCACGGCGAGAACGGCCTACTTGTTCCCCCTCATGAGGCCAGGTCCTTGGCCTCTGCGATCCGTTGCTTAATGGAAGACAAGACCTATCGCCAATCTCTTGCCCGAGCCGGGCGGCGGACGATCGTCGAGCGATTCGACAGCCGATTGGGTGCCGCGACATTGTACGAGCGGCTCTTCGGAAACCAACCCTCATAATCTAGTTGCCGGACGCTTGACCGCATTAATATAACCTTTCAACGCATAAGCCTTATCCACTATGATCAAAGACACGGTTGTTGACTCGATGCGAGAAGTTCATGCGCAGCCGACCGCGCTCGATCATGCGCTGGATGTCGTGGCGAGACAGCAAGGCGAAAGCGATAGCAGTCGGCGACGAATTCTAGGGGACGAAACACGGCGACGGGCGGCGGTTTTCGAAGAGAAGTCGCTTGCCCCATCAGTCATGCCCTTGACATTTCTTCGGTCAGTTCAAGAGTCAACCGATCGCTTCACCAAATTTGCGGCACGGGAAGCAGGGCTAGAGCGCGCCGAAATCGCTCGCGAATCCGGGCGACCCCTACAAACCCAGCCTCAGCTTGCGCACTTCGGCCAGCGGCATTCCGAAGGACAATTGAGTGCAATGGGGCATTTCGCACCCCCCTATGATCGCTTCCGGGCGATCGCCGCTCATGCCGGCGTTGCCGAAAGACTCGAGCGATTAGATTCGCATCGCTCCCAGCGAGCGGCAATCGCCAACGAAAGAAGCGATGCTGGGATAGGCGAGATTTCCCGCCGCGGCGACAGCACCGAGCCAATCGCAAAGCTCGCTTCCATGTTAACCGCGTCACTCCACGGTCAACTCAAGCCGGCTGTCCACCAGTACCTGAGTCTCGGCCGAGAAGTTCAATTCGCGAGCGACCCGGGCAACACCTTAATGTCTGAGCAGGTTACTTCCCTGGCCGAAACAAACGCCATCGAACGGGAACTGGGCTCAGGCCACTCCCGCAACTTTGGTCAGGATCATCCATCGAGATCGCTACGACCTGCCTACCAGGCAGCGCAGCTCGAGGGGATGATACCGAGTGAGATCCCGCACGACCGGACAGCCAGTGTTTTCGGGTTCGGCTCGATCTTGGGCCGCTTTGGCGACGTCTTCGGTCAAGGCGATCAGCATGGCGATCCGAGCAGTCCTCATATGACCCTTGATCGAGTCGGCGGATTGCATACAGACGATGGTCATTTCTCCACCACCGCCGCAAATGGCTCGGCGCAGGACGCAATGGCGATCGCCGACGAGCTCGAGCGGCTCAGAACCGCGGTACGACGATCCATCGACGAGCTGGAAAGGGTTCGCGGATCGGTTCACCCCGCCTTGCCAGCGCTTCCTGTCAACCGCGGTTCATTCCGTATTTCGTGAGCTAGCCCGGGGTACTGTCCACTCGATTGCTACCCGCCAACCTCGAGCCGGCATTCGTTATTCTCGGCAAGAGCGCCCGAGCCGGCTGTTAACTGACCTCGCACAAGTGACAACGACCGATGACCACTCTCGACGGCAACTCGATCTTCGGTAATGCGGTGAACGTGATGCACAACCCGCACCCGAACGCCCAGCAGGTCAATCACTTCTTTGGGATCGACGGCCAACAGACCCTGTTCGGGGGCACGCGCGGACGGCGGTTCGTGATCTGCGGCGTGCTGTCAGCGCCGACGATCGCCACTTTGAATGCAGTTGAAGCGACCCTTCTATCCTTCGCGGACGGTTTAACCCACACGTTGGTTGATAACCGTGGCCGAATCTGGCCAAACGTAATCTTTCGCGGCGAGTACACGCCTTCCTCGATGGGGCCGCGTGCACTCGCCGGCGGGGGTTGGTGCTTACCCTATCGGCTCGTGATGGAGGGGTTGACCTGAGGGAGTGAATAGTGGGCAAAAAACGTCAAAACATTAACTCTCGTACTCTGTCTTTGCTTTCCGCGAATCGACTGCCTGCTGCCTTCTGCCTATCACGACAATGAGCTTCAGCCAATCAAGCATCACGAGCGTCAATCCACCCGTCCAGTACGGCACCCAGCTTTTGCTGTCGTGGACTTCCATCGCGCCTGTTGGGACCATTTATCAGGTATATCTGAATCAGCAACTGGTTTGGAGCGGCGTCGGGCTGTCGTGCTCGATCCCATTGCCAACGGCGATCGCGAGGATCGATATCGGGACGGTCGAAGTAGGAGAGTCCCAAATCCCTTTCTCGGCCGAGCTTCCCTCTAGCCCGGCACGTCAGGTGACGCTTTCCTGGCTTGGGGGAACATTTCTGGGAGTGGATATCGCTGGCTTTCACATTTACGGCGAAGCATACCCCCGGTGCTGGTATCGACTACACGACGGTGCTCTCGATAGTGCCAGCGTATGTCGCCGGAATCATTACCGAAGGCTTTGGCTACGGCGGATTCGGCCAGGGAGGATTTGGCCAGTCGGCCGGCACATACTCCTGGACCTCTCAGCCGCTCTCGGGGGGCACCTGGAATTGGGGCGTCAAACCGTTCGATACCGCCGGCAACGAAGGACCGGCCCAGACCGCCGCCGTCACGATCGCCGCGCCGCCGTTGCCGCCCGCACCATTTCCGGACATGACCCGGTTGAGCTACACGTACAGCAGCACAACGAAACAAGCTACGTTGGCTTGGAACGCCTCTCCATCATAGGCCGCTGTAGGTGGTCCGTTGTGGGGCTTGTGTTGCCGCCACGCCGGCTCTGGACTTTGGAGCGTTAAAACGGGCCGCGGACAACTTACCACGGACAATTGCAATATGGCCAATACGTACACTCCGAACGTTCAGCTCGCCATGCCTGCCCCGGGTGATCGGACCTGGAACGTGGCGGTAAACGGAAACGCCCAGGTTCTGGATACCCTGGCCCCCGTGGGCGCGCTCGCGGTCATTACGACTGAGGTACCATCGGCGACGCTCAATGTTCATGTGGCGGCTGGGAACTATCTAAAGCAAGACGGTACGATCGGCAACTATGCCGGGTCTGTATCCGCAGCCATGACTGCTTCGTCGACCAACTATCTCTATCTAGACCTCACGAATTCCGGCATCCTCGTGGTCAATACGAGCGGCTTTCCGCTAACGGCGCACGTCCGGCTGGCAACCGTCGTCGCGGGACCATCGACCATTACAAGCATCGTCGACGCCCGAGTCGCATTTTACGTCGCCGGCTCAATTGACGATGGCGTAAACCTTACCTTGGGTACGGCGACCGGCACCCAGATCGGCACGGCCGCGACTCAGAAGCTCGCTTTCTTCGGCAAAACACCGGTCGTTCAGCCGACCCTGGGCGCGGCCACGGCCGGAGCTAGCTACACCACCAACGAGCAGACCATGCTAAACGCAGTCTATGCCGCGATCAGAGCGTTGGGCCTGGGAAGTTGACGTGCAATTTGCAGGAGTTTCTTGCGCTCCGCCGGAAGCATGGAGTGCGGAAGCCAGTTTCCCAGATCGTAAGGAGGCCGAATATCAACCTCCTCTACTCCGGGACCTATTTTCCCTTGCCGAGAACTTCGCGCAACAACTTATGTCGTTTCTGATGCATCGCTTCGTGGGTCGAATCGCGCACGCTCGAGAGCCCGCGAAGGCCCATGGTTCGCAACTCCGCTCGATTCTGGCCGGCCCAGATCAGCGCGTCTGCAAGCGCGCTGGCGTTCGGCTGAACCAGCAGCCCGGACACAGCCGATTCCAAGACCTCACGGATCCCTCCCGTCGCACTGCCGATTGCCGGGACGGCCTGTGAAAAAGCATCGTAGAGAATTCGAGGTTGTTCATCAGAAAGGGATGGCACTAGCACGCCATCGAAGCCACGCAGCAGCATTAAGAAGGGTTTTCCGTAAGTGACGGGCTCCAGGATCTGCACGCACTTTTTGCCGACGTCCGAATGCGCGAAGTCAATGCACTCTTGGAGCAAAGCACCTGCCCCCATGATCGACACTCTGAAATCCGCTCCGGCCGCTAACGCCGACTCAATCGCGGAAAGCAGTACGGCAACCCCTTTATCGGGGATTAGACGAGCGGCGAAGAGCAGCCGGACGGGGCCGTCTTTGGCCGACCATGCCGCGACTGCCTCTTCATCCCCGAGAATCCAATCCGCATTCAGCCAGGTCGCGGGGGTCACATATGCCCGGGGAGATTGGGGGGGCAGCAACTGCTGCAGATACGATTTTGATGTAAAAAACCGAATATCCGATATCCGAAGACAGTAGCGTGTCAAGTATTCGCCCAGATGGCTCCATAGTTTTTTGTGCCACGGAAGTCCCGGCACTGACGCCCGCCACGGCGACGATTCCACATTGGCCAGGACAAATTTCCGTCGAAGCTTGGCCAGAGGGATGGCAAGCCAGGCCTGAATGATCGGCCAGCCCGCGAAGCCAACGTGGACTATTCGAGCGCGGCCAATGGCCTGCCAGTACTGCAAAACATGTCTCGGAAGGGTCTTGAGCGCCTGCCATTTCGAGGTGGCCCACGGGAGGTCGACGAACTTCAATCGATCGAAAGGAGGGTCATCCAGCGACACCAGATCCTCCGATGTTCTTGGTGTCGCGGGGCTGGCCAGCGTCAAATCGTCCAGATAGTCCAGGTGCAACGCTAGGTCCTTCGCCCATTGATCAATCGTCCAGCGCCGACCTTGATCGTCGATCTCGATGGGGACGCAGACGAAGAGAACGTACGGTTCGGTGATCGAGGCGTTGGTCTTTGTCAGCAACTCGCTCATTTCGTGGGATGCATCGGCCAACGTGCACCAGTTAATCTGTATTTTCGCATCGAGGGAAACCCAGTATACCCCTCAGACCCGTGATTAACGACGGACAACATAAACTAGCATCGGCCCCTGGCAAAGCCGCAAATTAGCTGGGGCTGCCGCAAGCCAAAGTCAGAGAGTTTTCTCGAATACGAATAGGTTGGTGGACGCCGGACCCGGCGGCAGTCCGAGCCTGTAGGCAAGGTTGTTCCCGTGAAGCAAAAAATTGCGAATTGGGCCTCGCACCCGCAACTGGATCTCGCTGTATTCGCCAACGACGCGTGCGATAAGTTTCATCCTCCTCGCTTCCAAATAATGGGTGAGAGCCTTCGCGTCGATCGACCAGACCCAGAGCCGCTCGCCACGCCAGTCGTACCAGATGCCTCGGCCCATCGG
Source organism: uncultured Isosphaeraceae bacterium (assembly GCA_963850935.1). Classification (GTDB taxonomy): domain Bacteria; phylum Planctomycetota; class Planctomycetia; order Isosphaerales; family Isosphaeraceae; genus CAWFRS01. Next base: position 628,147 of record CAWKNT010000034.1, on the reverse strand, counting down.
CAGCAGCTCCAGTCCCTTGAGCGGTTTGCGGAGCACGAACCGCGCCGCGCTTTCGAGCTTGTGATCCCAGGCGGACGCGTTGGTGACGTACAGCGCCAACCGGCCGCCGGGAGCGACAATGCGAATCAGCTCGTCGAGCGCCCGTTCGATGTCGCGAATGTGGATGATTACGCCCCAGGAGAATACGTAGCGAAACGTGCTGTCGGGAAAGCTCAAACGTTTCAGGTCCTCGCGCGCGAACTCAACCGAGTCGTCCACGCCCATGCGCTCGACGCGTCGGCGAGCCTCGGCCAACATCGTCTCGGAGAGGTCGATGGCCTTCACCTTAAGGCCCGCTTTGGCAGCCCGGATCGCGTGGACACCCGGACCACAGCCAGCGTCGAGGACTGTATCGCCCGGCTTGGTGCCCAAAAGCTCCAGCATCCGGCGCACAGCTAGGTCGTAGTAACGCTCGGCGATCGGGTGGTAATAGTCTGAGTCCCACGCGTCGATCGTCTGCTTTAGCTCAAACGCACCGGCTTGGGATTCGTTCATCGCGGCGGGCCCCACTGGGGGAATCAAGAATCAGACAACGATCAGTTGTCATCTTTCATAGGGATTTTAGACTGCACTTCCCATCCGCCGAAGGCCGTGACATTTCCCGCTTAGAACGACAATCAAGCTCACCAACGGACACTCCCGTGGCCGCCACACGCTGACCAATGTAAGGCTTCAATGGGTCGAACCGGCAAAAGTTGAATGACGTACGATTATCATGCCCGTAGGACCTGAGAACCATATGGCTGAGATTTTTATACGTGTGGTTCAATTCTCTGCCGGGCCGCGTAGAGTAATCAGCCCGATTTGGCGACGACTCGAGACAAGCTCGTAAACCGCGCACATCGTTACCCAGAATCCCGCTCGCGGATCGCGTCCGAAGGGCTACATGGGCGCTTGTAGACAATATCCCGCACATCCGTTCGGTCAAATGGCCGTCAGAACATAATCTTTGTCTCCAACCGGGTGCACTCTTGGCTGGCTCCTTCGATTACAATCCGTACCCCCCGCAACTTGCGTTCGCCGCGATTCCGATCGGCGTCTTTCTCTACGACGCGCCGACGGCCAGGGTTACTCGCTGTTACCCAATGTTCGCTGCGACCAGATTCAATACAAGGAGGGGATCGAACCACCGGCCGCCCGATTCTCTTACATTCTTGATGAGCTGGCGGCGGTTAATAACGGCTGGCCTTCGCAGTTCGATCAGATCTGGCCGCTGACGGTGACGCCGTCACCGTACGTCGTTGCCAATGACGATGAACTTGTCGTGCTCGCGTTATTCCCCGACAACACGAATCGGGTGCTGTTCCATGGCTTCGCTCGGGTTCCTCAGACCGACTTGACACCAGCGAGCCAGAGTGTGACGTTTGTCGCGGTCGGCGTGGCAATCCTCTGCTGGAATACGCCGATTGGAGGCCGGACCGAGCGCGACGCCGACGATCCCCAGAATGGAAATAACGTCCAAACGGATCTTCCCGTTCGCTTCAATCCGGCCGGCACCGGGACCCGGGCAATCGGCGGTTACCTGCCGAATTGCACTCCCGACGGCTATGACGTCGGTGCTGGTGGCGAAAGCCCGTATCCCGTATTTCTCGACCCCAATGTCGACCGGATCACCGGACCCGCGGACGTTCTGGGGTCTCTCCAAGGCAGTACGCTACATCCTGGCGAACTGGAACACGCCAACGCTCGGCTCTCTCGTCGACAATCCCGATTTCGGGGCTCTCGACGCACTGCTTCAAAACCGTCGGCCACTTCAAGGAGCGGAGTTCTTCGATCCCAGCAACTCCCAGACTTACCAGACCGATCACAACAGGATTCGCGACTACGACGCGACCAATCAACCATGGCCCGAAGTCGTTGCCGAGCTTTTGAGGTTTTATGGCTTCGGCATGCGCTGGGTCTGTGCTAACGACGCCAACGACCAACAGTACGACTATCTCGAGGTCTATCGCAAAGACGCCGCAGGCCCGACCGACCCCAAGCAGATCTTACTCCCGCCCAGCGGGACCAGCCTATCAACCGCCCTGGCCAACGTCGCCGCACTGCACGCGGCATTTGACTATCAATCTGTCGCCAATTCGTTCTACATCGAGACCGCACCGCAGCGGTATGAGATCTCGGTCATTCTGGCGCCGGCTTTCGAGCCTCAAGCGGGCGACGGAACCGCCGCCAACCGCGTTCAGTTTCGTAACAACGCTCTGGATGCCTCCAACTCTAACTGCTGCGACTCGAGCCAAGTATCGCTACTATGTCGCCGACGAATGCGGCGACGGCCACTGGAGCCTGGCGCAGAGCCAATGGGGGACAGATCCCATCGACTTTTCCTCCGTTTTTCAGCTTCCTAATGGCAATCCCGAGAATCTCCCGACGTACGTTCGACGCTACCGGCCAGGACGAAACACGCTGTTCTCGAAGGATCTGAATAACAAGCCGTTGAAGGCCCAGCTTGCCGTGTCGCGTGACTATAGCGGTCCCGATTCCCCCTGCGTCTGGGACACCGTCTCGGGCACGTGGCAGCAGATCGACGGAGGCTGGTCGTTGATGGAAGATCGGCTTGGCATCGAAGTGACCGTCGATGATCCCGAATCCTGGTTCATCGGCAAGCCACCTGCCGGGATAGCCGCGCAAGAACCCACCGGTGTCCTGCACGGGATCACGTCGATGAGCAATCCTTCGACCACGATACAGTCCGAGAAGAGGTTCTGGCTCCGGCTTACCACTGTCGTCGAGGCTGATTACGGTATCGAAGCGACGGCCATGCGCCGGGACGCTTCACCTCTTGTCGTCCACCATCCTTCGCCGCGTCGATGCTCGCGATCATTTCCACTTTGACGTCATCGACGGCAGTTCGGCATTCAATCAATCACCAGGCACTGACCAGGTGGTACAGGACGACTCCGATGCCGCGCTGGCACACGCTTGCCAGCTTCGTTCCGCACATGAGTTCCCGCCACTTGCCGCCGCGGTCACTATCCCGATGTTTGTCGATTATGTGCAGATTGGAGACCGAATTTCGCAGATCAACGGTCGCGATGTATCGCTGTACGTCAATGCCGGGATCGAACAGGGCGAGGCACCGAGCTACCCGTCGGTCGTGGGCCTCACCTGGGACTTTCAGGAAGGCAAACAGTCTACGACGCTGCAACTCGCCGACCGGCGATTGGAGCCTCAACTTGGCTGATTCCCGAATCGAACGCGAACGTCAGAAAGCGCTGACGGGTGTCCTCGATCGCGTTGTTCCGTGCTTGACCGATGGATCCGCAGCCCTTTTGCTCACCACGACGACGATATCCACCTATCCGTCGACGGCCGCGTCCTTTTTCGCCTCCAACCCGACCGAAATCGACGGCAACGAAGTCGAGGGAGGTGCGGCATCCTACACTGCGGACACGACGCAGGTCGTCTACGCGCTCAATGTAGGGAGCATGATCCCGCCGGTTGGGACTCGTGTCGTGGCCAGCTCGGTAGGCGGCAGATGGGTTTTCAGATACGACGGATAATAATCTGTGGAAGAATTGGATTGTGGATCGATCATCACAACTGCCATTTGGAATTTCCGGCCGGGGAGATGGCGGCCATTCAAACCGGAACCTCCGCGACCGATACGCGGCACTCGTTCGTTCGGCCGACCGCGCAATTGCATCACCGGCCACAGCAACCGCTCGGCGGCTCGTTCAAATCTTTGATGGCGGCTCCATGCCGTCTTCGCCCGATCACTTTTTCCTTGCCCATCCAGTCGAGCTCGATGGCGCCGAGGTCGAGGGAGGAGCCGCGTCGCCGACCATCGACAGCTCTCAGACGATAGTCGTTGACGTGCTGGGATCGACTCCCTCGGCTGGCGACATCATGTCGGCATACATGGTCGGCGGCCGCTGGGTCGCCGAGCGAAGCGGGACCGGCTCAACTGGCGCGGTTACGTGCTCGCCTTGTTCTATTCCCAAACAAAACCTGATCGTTTCCTGGATCAACATCCTCTCTGGCAATGGCTCAACGAATCTTACCTACACGCCCTCACCACCGTCGTGGAAAAGCGCCTGCTCGAATGGTCTACAGTACATACTGGTCTGCACCTCGGGTCAGATTGAGCTGCAGGTGACTTACTGGGTTAGTGGATCTTGTCCGGGTCCAGGCACTACACAGTACTGCAGCAATCTTCGCAATGCGCCCCTCGGGCTCATCATATCCAGCTACTCGTGTTCGCCATTCGCAGTAACCTTTGGTGTGACATCGTCCAGTTGTCCCACGATCACGAGCAGCGGATATACACAGTTCACGATCACCCTCTAGAAGGACGTGAGCATCCTGTCGTGAAGACGGAAAGACAATGCGTCCGCTGCCCTGTCGCCGACCAAGTCACGTGCGCTGGTTTCCTCGTACGGCGCTACTGCGAGCTGATCGATCCCGTGTGTCCGCAGTACGACCCACGTTACGCTACGGTCATCGTCCGCGAGTCGCACACGCTGCCGCCATCAATTGATCCGTCCGCCGGACCCGAGCGAAACACAAATTCCGCGCCATCCCAATTCCCAGTCTCGCACAACCGTGTTCCACTCGATTGCTGCGGCGGTGGAATACCGCCTGGAGTCTATGACCGATGAGTGCAGATCTCCCACACAGACCCGACGATGACGACGACGAAATCCTCAACTCAGACGATATGGTCGCCGAGGCGCTCGACCTAGAGACACAGCAACGGCTTTGGCTACGAGCCATAATCCCACTCTTGCAACTCCGGTCACACGATACCGATCCATCCGGACGCGTCCAGCTCGCGTTTGATTTAATGCACATCGCCGCCTGCGAACGTGTTAGCCGAATCGTGCGAGCCGATCTTCGGGACCTGTCCGACTGATAAGAAGCCAAGCGTCAAACCACACCAAGTAGGCCGCCCGCCATGGCACTCTGGCGGGTCTCGCTTTCCAAACGACTCACTTCGCCTAATCGCACCCATTCATCGTCCGCCTCGTCCAAGCGCACCAACAATTCAAGGCGCTCTCGGGCCCGTTGACCCAGTTGATACAAACAACTATTTGCTAGCTTGCATCCCTCATTTGCAACACGACCCCAGGCTGCAGTCCCAGACGTTGCTCAGCCATTTGTCCTTGCAACTGCCCATATTAGCGCTACTGCACATCAAGTATGCCTACAACCGGGCGCCAGCCTATTGCGTTGTCACAATACTCTCCTCCCCAAAAACCCACGCATACAATAACTTTTATGCAATTTATTTCCCCAATTTGAAGATCTTATTAAGTGAGCGGTCCCGTAATCGATGTTAGGCGACGTTGAACCGCAGGAAAGACCGCGCGGTCACGCTCGGTTCTTACCCGCAGTTTCGGTTCGGTTTATCCGTGAAAGATCACACCTTGACCCTGTGCTGAGGAGTACCATGCAATGCGAAAGTTTAGTTTATTTGGCGGGCTTAACTCGTTTGATTTCCTTGAGTTAAAGCTCAGCCCAACCGCTCTATCCGTCGGCGGTCTCGTTGTCGCGCCGATCGTCGCGGCTCAACAAGGCACATTGGCGGCAGTCGATGATCCCGAGCCACTTCCAGATCCGGAACCTCCTCCTCCTCCGAATCCGGGGCCAGAGCCTCCACTGGGGTGGCCGCCCATCCCGCCTTCGGGACCAGTCGGACCAGGCTGAGCTCTCATGCGCTGGGCTCGCTTGATTCTGAGCGAGCCCAGCGTTATGTGGGTCACGCGCCGGTTGCGAATGCCGAGGTTTTGATGAGGTGGGTAACCAACGATGGGCGGGAAGAAACGACTTTCGCTTTCGGCGGCTTGCGTGCATGTTGGCGGTTATCCGGAATTGCTGTTGAACCTGGCGCGACGGCACGGTCTGGAAATCCATCAACAGGGGCGAGGGCGGTACGTTAACCGCGACGATCTGGATGTGCTGGCACGGCACGTGCGCGAGTGGCTCGATCGGCCTCGGATGTCGCGGGTGCCCGGGTTGAATTCACGCGCTGGGGCTCTTCGCCGCAACTCCATCAACCGACTGCGCAAAGCAAACGTTGGTCGCTGCTCACAGGGAGACGATGGGGATTGAATGCGAAGAAGACTAGCTGCCGATCGCTGCGTTTTAGGATACACGGACCTACATCTGGCACCCAGACCGTAGCGTGAGAGAGGAGACCTCGGGGTTTGCGTTGCGGGCCGAATCGAAAGGAACAGCGGCTCGAAGACTCCAGGTTGGGATTGCTTCAGGTCTCAAAACATTCGATCGCAGGCGCTTAGCTCAGGATGGCCATGACAATGAATAAAAGCTCGCCGCCGAGCTCCTCATCCGCCTCGTTGCAGAGTGCGGTTGCACGACCCGATCGACCAGCATCCGAAGCCTCCAAACCGCTGTCCGTATCTCGATGCCTTCCGCCGCCTGCGCTTCCGCTGGATACGGCTACTGTAGCCGCATCCCAAATATGCAAGTCCAGTGGGCGACGGAGGCAACCCACATATCCGGGATCGGCGGAGGCGCTCTCGATGCTGACGCTACGTCCGGTCTTCAACACGCCCGTGCCACGGCATCACGTCGAACCCAGAGCGGCGGACGGCGCTCTTGTGATTCACGACCGCGCGACGAGTGAGCAATTCGTGGTGTATTCGCCTCGATTCGGTCACCAGTTCCGTGCCGGCCACCACGCCGGGCTCTGGTATCTGCGTCCCGCACAGGACCTCGGGGCTACACCACGAAGCACAGGTTTTCGCACGGCGCGAGCCGCGGTCGAGGCGCTCCGTGACGGCGCTTGGCGGCTTCCGGTTGTGAAAGGGCGAGTTCATCGCCGTGGCACCGACTGTCGTGTTAATTGGTCTTGAATCAAGGCGCTGATCATGCTGGCCGCCAAAAAATTAACCGCTTTGGTGATGCGCGAATTTGCTCGGTTGCTTCGTGGGTTCGTTGCGAGCGACAGACCAATCGGCGTCGATCGTGCACCCGGTTCACAGAAGGAACAGTAATGAGCCCGAACCGCATTCTGGAAATCATGCCTATCGGCGAGCCCGCGCATCACGACCGGATGGTCGAAAAGGAAGAGCGGTGTACAACCGAAAGCGTACCCGAGCCGGGTCATGGCCGACGTAATCGTAATAGCGCTTGGGGCCGCGCGGCGGCGCTCAAAGCCAACCGAACTCCATTGCAAGGCTCTCCATCTTTCTGCAAGCGAGGAACGGTCGCTGGCAGAGCGAATCAAGGCCGGAGATGCGGATGCGACGGAAAAACTGATCACAGCAAACCTGGCACTGGTGCTCCGCGCGGTCAAATACTACAAACGATGCGGTGTCCCTCTAGACGACTTGGTCCAGGAAGGAAACCTCGGGTTGATTCGCGCGGCGCGGAACTTCGACCCGTCGACCCACACGGCCCGCTTTGCAACTTATGCCACCTACTGGATTCGGCGTTTCATCGTGCGCAGCTTGCCAGCCACAGTTCACTGGTCCAGCTTCCCGAAGAATCACACATCCTGCGGCTGCGCTATCGCCGTGCGGTCCGCGAGCTTCGGACGCAGCAAGCGACTGTGGGCGGCGCAATCGGGGCGAATTCACCCAGTCTAGACGATGTCGCTAGATATCTTGGTGTTACGCCACGCCGGCTCATTCAAGCCAGACTGACGCAGAACGAGCAAAACATCTACTTGAGACTCGGCGATCTGTTTCTGGCAGACGAGCCCGCACCGGCAGAGGACCTCGTCATCAACGAGGACCGAGCGCTCGTCCATGCGGCCTTGCAGCGTTTGAGCCCGTTTGAAGCATGGGTGATCTGTGAACGGTTCGGCTTGGGCGAACCGACCTCCGACCGACGCATTCGGGGAACGGCACGCGGAAGTGATCCCGCTGACGAGAGACATCGGACGACACCCCCCTCCGGCTCCGGTGCCGAAGAGAAGGACCACGAATCTCGGCCCACTGACTCTTACTTCCAACGCTCGTACTTCGAGATGGGAGAAGACTGCGGGCTTTCCGTCCACCGCATTCGCCAGGTCGAGAGAACGGCCCTCGACAAGTTGCGCGTTTCTGGGCCAACGAATAGCCGAGCCAACTTGAAGAGGGTGCTGATCCATTCCCTTTGCTGCGCAGACTTTGGCTGCGAGGGACAATCGATCATCCTACGTCGCCTCGCATCGGGCGCCTTTACCGGACAGCACGGACGGCCCTGCGTTTCTGTCGCTGCTTGATCCGGTTCGCCGGCTCTACACGGAGGGAGACGACAATGCTTGTCACGGCAAACGAGGTACCGGCCAAATCAGAGCTGGACAAACCCTCGACCGGCCAATCTTACCATCGACCGTCGGCTCGAGCTGGCGATCGGTGTGTCGAATTCGACGCGGCGCCGCGCGACAGTTCCTCGAACTTTTGCAGACGCCTCGAACGGGTTGTGTTGAAATGCGCGTTCTGCGCGCCGCGGTCGATCGCTGGGGCCGGGTCTGTCGTGGAACCGAGATCAACAGCGGATTCGTTGGATCGACGCTTGCCGGCTGGTTCGACAACGATCAGCGGTTGATCGAGGAAGCCCGCCGATTGCGCCGCGTCTCGGGATACGTGACCATTAACCCCGTGCGATCCGACTTGTTGGCCAGGTCCGACAACCGGCTGTCTCGCTCACGCCACGCGACGCGGGATGACGATATACTTTGCCTTCGCTGGCTTTACCTAGACATCGATCCGATTCGACCAGCCGATATTAGCAGCACCGACGTCGAATTGCTCACCGCCATCAAGCGACGCGACGCCATACTCGGTGACCATCCCGAGCTGGCGGCTTGCGGCGCTTGGGGCTGCTCGGGGAATGGTGCCTGGATTCTTGTGCGACTCGCCGATTATCCCAACGACGCGCATCATGCCGCCCTGTTGGTCGAAGCACTTGCTACTCTCGACCGACAGTACAGCGACAACATCGTACGCATCGATACGGCGACTGCGAATCCGGCTCGCTTGATCGGCCTTCCCGGGACCTTGAAAGTTAAGGGATCCGATCGGCCTGATCGACCGTGGCGGCGTGTCACCCTGGACGGATTTGGAACACAACGGCTCGAAAGATCTCGGTAAGCCCGTCCAGGAATGCGGACCCCGCCATTGGGAACGCGCGGAGGAATCTCCTGCAACGGCAATTAAGAGTCGCTGCCTGGATCCCTTTTTCGGCGCCAAAGGACGCAGACCGAACCGATCTGGAGCCTCGGGATCAATCGCGATCATCGTCGAAATCCGCGAAAACTTCCTGTTGGTCGTGCGCAACAGCCTGAGGGCGCTGGATTTTTTCTGTTCCGCGTGGAATCCTTCGGGTGAATCAATGCGGAAACCGCGGAGCATTCAAGTGCACGCGAGACGGATCGATCGCAACGGAGGTTCTCCCGAACTATGGACAGTTCTCCCAGGAACCGTGAGTCCGGGAGCCTGCGAACGCCGGACCGGCGCACGCCGATTGAGCCACTTTCCCCATTGGACCTCGGCGCCTGGTTGAGACTTCAAAATGTAACTCGAGAAAACGCAGATCGCGACGGTGAAACGCGATCCTCGCTGTCGCGGCGGTCTGACGCTAGAACCGGCATCAATTCATTCTCAAAACGCGCGGACGGCGATCGACGCGCATCGGATCGATCCCCGGCCCAGGGACTAGATTCGAGGCCGAATTCTTCAGCTGATGCCGGCACCGCTTCTCTCACATCCCCCTCTTCGCATGACGACCGGCTCGCCCGTGCTGCAGCCTATCTCGCGAAGGTCCCGCCGGCCGTCTCAGGCGAGCGCGGCCACGATCGAACATTCCACGCCGCTTGCATCCTTGTTCAGGGCTTCGACCTTTCCATCGACGACGCCAAGCGCTTGTTGCTAGAGTGGAACGAGCGCTGTATCCCTCCCTGGTCGCCGGCCGAGCTGGAACACAAACTGGCCGACGCCATCGAAGCCGCAGACTCACGTCCGAGGGGATATCTCACCAACCGCGGGCCCCGCGTCGCCAGCAAGTTCATGCGCCGTGATCACGCCCATGGCGTGGCCGCCGGTGGCCCCACATCACCCCCTTCTCATCTGGGGAATCCGACTCCCGCCCTGCCATCGGCACGATCGCGCAGGTGCCCCGACGGCCAAGAAGCCAATCCGCACCGGCTTGCGCACGGATTCCTGAACACGGTCTTTGTGTTCAAGGGAGGAGTGGGACTTCGTTACTGGCGTGACGAATTTCACGCGTGGGATGGAGCCGCATACCACCCCATTCCCGGAGGAGAAATTCGCGCACAGCTAACGCGATGGATCGCTGAGGAGTTCGACCAGTTCTATCGACTCGCCTTGCGGGAATTGGGGTGTGAGAACTCCGAGGAAAACCAGGTGCCCGCGGAAGGCCAGATCGCAGGCCGCACTGCTTCAGGGCAAATGCGGTCAAAATCCTTACCGCGGCCCATCCCCGTCACTGGCCGCCTGGTGAGCGACACCCTTCAAGCCCTTGCGAGCCTTCTGATGGTGCCGACCCGTCAGATCCCAACGCAGCCTGCCTGGTTACCCGCCTGGCCTCATGGCGTGTCCGCCCCAGCCCATATGTCGGAGCCGACCGAGGGGGAAATAAGATGGGCAGCCAATGAGATACTGCCCGCCAAGAACGCCCTCGTTCACCTGCCGTCGCTGATGGCGGCGAAACAGTGCGTCATGCCGCCCAGCCCGCGATTCTTCAACGCTTACGCTCTCGAGTACGACTTCGAGCCGACGGCGCCGGCACCGCTCGAATGGCTGCGATTCCTTGAGCAAATCTGGGGGACCGACGCCGAGAGTATCGCGGCGCTTCAGGAATGGTTCGGTTATTTACTGACCCCCGACACGAGGCAGCAAAAGATCCTGATGATGGTCGGGCCGAAGCGTTCGGGCCGCGGAACGATCGCCAGGGTTCTGAAAGCGCTTGCGGGCTCGAATAGTGTGGTCAACCCAACTCTTTCGACTCTGGCCCGTCCGTTTGGCCTATCGAGTTTCATCGGCAAACCGATTGCAGTCTTTCCCGACGCCCGCCTTTCGAGCCGCCCCGATAATGCCGCGATCGTTGAGTGCCTGCTGTCGATCAGCGGAGAAGACGACCAGACCATCGACCGCAAGCATATGCCGGCCTGGACCGGCAAGCTGACCACACGGTTCGTGCTGATCTCAAACGAACTCCCCAGGCTGCGAGATATCTGCGGTGCTCTGGCGGGACGGCTGATCATCTTACGTTTCACTCGTTCGTTTTACGGCCAAGAAGACATGGCGCTCTTCGACCGCCTCCGCCCAGAGTTGCCGGGAATCCTCCGCTGGGCAATCACCGGTTGGGAACGGTTGAATCGCCGTGGCCGTTTTCTGCAGCCTCGGTCCGCTCGCGAGCTCGTGGCCACCATGGACGAATTGGCCAGTCCGATCGCGGCGTTCCTGCGCGATCGTTGCGTCATCGAGCCCGATGCTACCTGTCCAGTTCCCGCCATGTACGAGTCCTGGCGTTCGTGGTGCCATGAGCACGGCCGCGACGCGGTTGGCGACGAGCACTCGTTCGGTCGCGATCTCCACGCGGCCATTCCCGCGCTGGCCACGATCCGACCACGCACTCCGCTGGGTCGCGTCCGCCATTACACGGGAATTCGCCTTCGCACCGCGCTCGATTACGACGCCGACAAGGACCCGGCCGAATCCACCCCTTCCTCGAGCGCAGTGGACGGTGTTTCTTTTTAGCCGTCGACAAATCATTTGAACAACTGCTGAAACGATTGGCCGTGGAAACCGCTGGGCGGGATCCGCGTCCTGCGGTTTTTTCCGGACACCGCGTGGCCGCTCAACCCCAGGTCTCACGCAGTAGCGATCAAGACTTGATCGATGAAGGCCGTGTTGTCGCCACCATTCGGGTCCAGACCAACGAATGTCAGGGTGTGCGAGCCGGATGAAGCAACAGTGAACGAACTTGTCTTCTCAGTCGTGTAGGCGATACCACCGGGTGTGAACATCCCGATGACTTCGTTGTCGAGCTTTACTTCGATCGTCTGACTGCTCGCCTGAAAGTTTGCGCGTTGCGCCGCGGAAAAGCTCAACGTATAGGTCCCGGCAGCCAGGGTAAACGACTGGCTTATCTGCCCGAATTCCTGGATGAAGGCGACCTGCGTGCCGACCGGCGCCGACGGATTGCCGGCGGTGAAGGCACTGCCGTTGCCTGTCAGGCCCGCCGACCCCGTAAACGTCCATGGCGAACCCGCAGGATCGCCTTGAGTCGCGTTGGTGCCCACCCCCACTCCGGGACTTTGAAAATTCGGGTCTTTGACGGTCGGTTCAGCCGGAGGGGGGATTGTGTTGATGGCGAGTTGACTGATAAAGACCGTGTTATCGCCGCCACTCGGGTCCGTTCCAATGAATTTAAGCGTGTGCGTCCCGGCCGCGACCGTGAATGGGCCTGTTGTTAACATCGTGTAACCGGAGCCGCTCGGGTTGAAGATTCCCACGACCGTGCTGTCGACGACAACTTCGAACGTCTGGGTGCTGGCATTGAAGTTACCACGCTGGGCCGCGCTCAGCGTCAGATCATACGTCCCGGCAGCTAGACTGTTGATCGTCTGACTGATCTGGCCCTTCTGCTGAATGTAGGCGACCTGTGTGCCCACCGGCGCCGGCGGATTGCTGGACGTGAACGCACTCCCGTTGCCCGTCAAACCTGCCGACCCGGTGAACGTCCAAGGCGAGTTGGCTGGATCGGCCGCAATCGCGCTCGTTCCGAAACCAACGCTGGGGCTCGTGAAATTGGGATCTTGAATGTAGGCCACAATCTGCAGGCCCGGCTGATTGAGAGCCACCTGGTCAATCAAAGCTGTATTATCGCCACCGCTTGGGTTTAGGCCGACAAATGCGAGGGTGTGCATCCCGGGGGTGGTGACGGTGAATGGGCCTGTCGTCAGGATTGAGTAATTTGTGCCGGCCGGTGTGAAGACTCCGAGTACCGTGGTGCCGTCGAGCAGCACTTCGATCGTCTGGCTGCTGGCATTATAGTTGCCGCGCTGCGCCGCGGCAAAACTCACTGTATACGTCCCGGCCCCCAGGTTGCTCAACGTCTGGCTCATCTTGCCAGTCTTCTGGATGACGCCAACCTGCGTGCCTTCCGGCGCTGACGGGTTGCCCGCGGTGTACGCGCTGCCGTTGCCAGCGACTCCCGCGTCGCCTGTGTATGTCCAGGCAGTACCAGTCGGGTCGATTCTAAAGGCACTTGGTCCCACACCCACACTTGGGGTCTCGAAGCCACCGACTTGTACGCTGTTCGCCATGCCAAATACGACCTGGTCGATCAAGGCCGTGTTGTCCCCGCCATTTGGGTTCAGGCCCACAAAGTCCAGGGTGTGCGCACCAGCCGTCGCCGTGAAGTTACTGGTCGTAAACGTGGTGTAGCCGGCTCCGCTCGGCGTGAACGTTCCGATTAGCGCGGTACCGTCGAAAAGCACTTCGAACGTCTGGCTGCTGGCATTGTAGTTACCGCGCTGCGCCGCGGCAAAGCTCGCCGTATAGGTCCCGGCCGTCAGCTTCACCGCCTGGACGATAATGCCATTCTGCTGGATGATGCCAACCTGCGTGCCTTCCGGCGCTGACGGGTTGCCCGCGGTGTACGCGCTGCCGTTGCCAGCGACTCCCGCGTCCCCTATGTAGATCCAGGGAGTACCAGTCGGGGCGATTGCAAAGGCATTTGGCCCCACCCCTACATTAGGGCTCTCGAAGCCACTATCTTGAATGCTGTTAGCGATGCCGAGCCCGACGGCGGCGATCAACGCCGTGTTATCGCCGCCGTTTGGGTTCAGCCCTACGAAGCTCAGGGAGTGCGCGCCTGCCGTCGCCGTGAAATCGCTGGACGTAAACGTGGTGTAGCCGGCTCCACTCGGTGTGAACGTTCCGATTATCGTGGTGCCGTCGAAAAATACTTCGATCGTCTGGCTGCTGGCATTGTAGTTACCGCGCTGCGCCGCGGCAAAACTCACCGTATAAGTCCCGGCCGCCAGGTTGATCGTTTGGCTGATCTCGCCGTTTTGCTGGATGACACCAACCTGCGTGCCCACCGGCGCCGACGGGTTGCCCGACGTGTAGGCGCTGCCGTTTCCAGCGACTCCTGCTAGCCCGATAAAGGTCCAGGCCGAGCCAGTCGGATCGATTTGAAACGCACCACTGGTTCCCACGCCGACATAGGGAGACTGAAAACCTAGATCGGCGACGGCCGGGTAGACGGCTTGCACAATGTCGATGCCACTGGTCGTCACCGAGGTGACTCCCGAGGCGGTCACCTGTAATGTGTAACCGTTGCCCAGCTTATTAAGTGTCAGCCCCGGGAAGGTCGCTACTCCATTGCTGGCCGCCGCGGTGAGCGTACCGCCAAGTGTACTGCCGCCGGGATTAGCCGATAGCGCAACCGTAGCGGTGCCCGCGAAATTATGATTCACGACGTTCGCGGCATTCTCGGCCGAAACACCGAGAGTAAATCCTGTTGCGGCCGTGGTATTGGCGGGTGGGGGAGTTGTCACGACGAAGTGAAGTGCACTCAAATTGACGACGCCAATTGCGCCCGCGCTATCGGCGAACCAGATGTTGCCATCGGGTCCTGTGGTGATGCCCTGAGGATCGGGATTAGTCACCACGTTGGTGGGGATCGCAAGTGATGGAGCGAGATTGTCCTGTGTCGGATCGGTCTTACTGTTGACGCTCACGATGCCGATCGCTCCCGCCGCGCTCTCGCTAAACCAGATGTTCCCATCCGGGCCAGAGGTGATTCCCGTCGGTTGCGACGTGGCAGGTGTCGCGAACTCGGTGACATATTTTTGGGTAGTCGTGTTGATCACTCCAACTGACGACGACACGAAGCCGGTTCCACCCGAGTTAGGCACCGATTCAGTGAACCAAATGTTGCCATCCGGGCCGACTGTAATGGCCGCGGGAAGCTGCGTACCGCCGCCAGTATTCGGCAAACTTACTTGGCCGATCACGGTGTCGGACGTAGGGCTAAAGATTCCGATCCCGCCGGGTTCCGTAAACCACAGGTTCCCGTCCGGACCCGCCGTGATCTGTGATTCGAAACCAGAGAAGTTGATGTTTGCGGGTGCAAGCGAGAAAAGGCTTAAGGCTGGGGGGGACGCGGTCGAGTTCAATACCTCCACGCCATTGACCTCGGGCACCGTAATCCAAATATTGTTCCCTATCGAAGTGATGCCCGCGGCGGGGTAGTAGGCGGGATTTTGGTATTTGAAAGCGAGGGGGTTGTGTGGAGGGGCGACCGTAATCTTGCCGAGCTGAAAATTCGCGCTCATGGTGAACCAGATAGCCCCGCCGCTGCCTGAGGTGGCTGTGATTCCCGGTGGATCCGCGTCTTCGACGGTGGTCGCTATTTCGGAAACACTGTGGGTCGTGGGGTCAAAAATCCCAATTTCGTTGGCCGCTGGTTGCGTGAACCAGAGGTTGTTGTCGGATCCAAAGGTGAGCTGCGTGGGTTCGCCATTCGCGCCGCTGGACAGCGCCGGGTATTCGGTGATAATCGAGGCGAGCAGGCGGCGCGGCTCGAGTGGTTTAAGATTGAGCCGTCTGGGCAGACGCCTCCGCTTATCCGCAGTCTCAATGTACCCTGTCGACCAACAACGACCCCACCCTGTCCAATTACGACGCGGCTGTCTCAAGATCCAACTCCTTCGCCAATCTATGCTAGCAAGCGCGGATGCGAAAATGCGTGTGTCGCTCGCTGGCGACTCCAAGAATAATCTACACTTGCTTCTCGGCCAGAAGAAACGCCATTCTTGGATAGCATCTGAACTGAAGTGCAACCCTATGGGTAGTGGGGTACATACGGGGAACGAGCGCCGACGGGCTCGCTGCCAAACTGCGATCACGCTTTATCGTTACTGCTAGCAGGGCTTTAAGACCGCGAGCACGGCCTTAAGCGCCGTCCGACGGAAATGAAGGCGTCGTAAGAGTTAACCGGCTCCAGAGCACCGGGCCGGTGGCAGGCATGGGAGCAACACCGTGATGCATTTGCCTGCAGCATGATGCTTTTGATCAACAGGCCAAATCTGGTGTCGAATAAATGCAACATCAGGCCGCAAGCAATACGTATCCTGCCGAACGTGACGCTTGGCGCACGTCGCCGTGGCAGCGGACTTCGCTGGAACTTGTGTCGGTACACCCTCCAGTCCAGCGTTGAACAAGATCGGCGGTGCGGACCGAATCAATTTGACTTAACATCTTTAATCTAAAATTGTTATGAAGAGTGAGCGTGAAGGTGTACAGGACATTGGCTCAGTACTTCTGCGGCGACAGCGATGGAGACTTGCGTCGGGAGCCAGCGATGGTCAGAGCTGTTAATGCTCTAAAAGGAGTTTTCAACGCATCGTAGTGTACAAATATAGCGGATAAGAAGCTTTGCGCTCGCTTTTGTGATTGTTTGAAGCGCTTACGTTGGTTTTTGGGAACAAACGACTTTTTTGTTTGAAATCTAGTTTGTGATCAGCTAAACATGAAGTCGTTGATCGACGTCCTGGGAACTCTCAAAGACGAGATTCGAGGGGTTTTTGATTGTCAAATGGCTTGGCTCGCACGAACAGACCTGATACTATCGCTCCGCAATTTGGCGAATCGTTGTTTTCTCTCCCGTCAACGACACGCCGAATCGATTTGAAGCCGGCCACCGCGCGAGAGGTGTCATGAAAGTTGGGTACGAAGCGTATTAGCACAGTAAGCCAACAATGACGGGGAATTACACTCCTCGCAGAGTTCGACTCCTTAACGCGGAAACGGATGACGCCAGCGATCTGACTAGTCTCGCTCACAAAATGACAGAGATATGCCCAGACGCTTGGCAATTTCAGCGACAACAAGATCAACAGGCATGTGACTTTAAGTAATCAGCAAGCTGCCAAGCCGCTGGATTGGATTCCGATCAAACTCGCTCCGGATGGAATCGATCAAGCCAACACCGAAAACGGGCGTCGGTTGAAGTGGCGGTTCTTGTGTTAGGACGTATGCCCGGACGTCCTGCCGTTGTTTTCGTCCCGGCGTCCGGCTCCTATTGGAAACAAAAAGGTGCTGTGCTGCCTTCGAAGTCAGGCTTTGTTTGCGAGGCCGGCGGAAAAGCACGTCGGCGTTCGCGCGATATGCGTAACTTTCTAGGAGACTTGATTGATGAATCGTTCGCTTTTCCTTTCGTTGGCCGCGGGCCTGCTCGCTAGCTTGGCGTTGACCGCGCCAGCCAGGCGGGTTCGGTTCTGGTCACGACCGAGGTTAGTTTCTCGGTTACGCCCAGTACGGGCACCGCGAGTGACATCGAGATCACTTACTCGAGCGCGGCGTCTTCGCCGATTACGATTCTCCCAACGACCACCGTTACTGGGATCACGAGCTCCGTCTCCGGGGACGTCGTGACCATCAACTTCACTAAGGTAAACGCGGGGGAAATTGACTTCACGTTTACCGGAAGTGATCCAGGCGTCAGCCTTGCCGGCGCGAACTTGACAGGCGTATCTGGTGGGGCCAAGGGCACGATCACCGCGGGCGTAACCGCTACCTCGACTACCATTCCCGAGCCGGCCTCGATCGCGTTGCTTGGTATCGGCATGACCGGATTCTTGGCCATCCGTCGCTTTTTCAAGCGAACGCCAATCGCTTGATTTAAGTCACGCTGGTCAACAGACGTCTGGTGCTACGGCTCAAAGGACCATCGGCGATTGACCTGAAATAAAGAGATCCGCCAACCCGTCAATCAGCAGTCATTTTCGTTGGGGCGAACCGCTCGCGACCGTCAAGCGGCGGTGGCCCGTGTCAAAACTGCAACGGCAGGGGGGAATCACGGCCCCTCGTGCCGTTTCTTTTTTTATGTGACGCAACCGCCGGCGAAAGATCGACTTCGTTTCGAAAGAATCGCAGCCAATGATCAGCACTGGCGTCGGTTTGCATCGTTGCTAGGGCACCAATTCATCCTTGTCAAAGGCCCCTCGGAGCCGTGAGCATTGATCCCCAAAGCGCATACGACGAATTAATAGCTCGAGCGCGCGAACTGTCATTGCTAGGATCTTGCTCTGCTGTCCTGAGCTGGGACGAGCAAGCGTATATGCCAAGTGGCGGGGCAGCGCACCGCAGCGGCCAAATGGCGCTGCTGGCCGGCCTTTACCACGAGCGTGCGACCGATCCCCGCGTTAGCGAGCTGCTGTCCGTGGTCGAGGATTCCCCATTGGTAACCTCGATCGACAGTGTCGCGGCGGTCAATGTGCGCGAGTTGCGCCGGGCGTTTAACCGAAAGATCCGGTTGCCAAAGGCCTTGGTCGAGGAGTTGGCACGTACCACTTCGCTGGCTCAACACGAGTGGGTCGCCGCGCGCTCTGCGAGTGATTTCAGCCGCTTCCGTCCCTGGCTGGAACAGATCGTCCACCTCAAGCGACAGGAGGCGGCCTGCCTGACGGATTCATCCGTGAGAAGCGTTGGCAGCATCCCCAGCCAAACCAAGGCCGAGTGGCCTCACCCATCCGACGTCGCCAACGGCCCGCCGCCCGCCTACGACTCGCTACTTGACGAGTACGAACCTGGGGCGAACAGTTCCCAGTTGGCCACACTCTTGCAGGACCTGCGCCACGACTTGGTTCCGTTGGTCCAGGTGATCCGCGAAGCATCTCAAAGTAAGAATAAAGAAAGCGCTCAGGTTGATGTGTCCTCGAATAGACACGGGGAGGCAATTCTCAAGCGCTTTTACCCCCGCGAGCGGCAGCGTGTATTTGGTGAGACGGTTGCTGCGGCAATAGGATTTGACTTCAACCGCGGCCGACTCGACGTGACCGCTCATCCGTTCTGCTCGGGAATTGGGCCCGGTGACTGCCGGATCACAACGCGGTTCGATGAACACCACTTTGGCGACGCGTTTTTCGGCATCCTCCACGAGGTCGGTCACGGCCTCTACGAGCAAGGGCTCGATCCAGGGCACTACGGCACGCCCATGGGGGAAGCCGTCTCGCTCGGGATGCACGAATCGCAGTCGCGGCTCTGGGAAAACGCGGTGGCTCGGGGACGCGCGTTCTGGTCGTACTGGTTCCCGATGGCACGCAATATCTTTCGCGAGGCGCTTGCCGGCGTGACGTTGGAGGCATTTCATAGAGCTGTCAACCACGTCGCCCCCTCCTTGATCCGCGTTCAAGCCGACGAAGCAACCTACAACCTGCACATCGTCGTGCGCTTCGAGCTCGAACGGGCGCTCATTGCAGGTGACCTCGCCGTTGCCGACTTGCCGTCAGCGTGGAACGAACAATATCGCGAGACGCTCGGCGTGACCCCGCGCAACGACGCCGAGGGTTGCCTCCAGGACATCCACTGGAGTGCAGGCCTGATCGGCTATTTTCCCACATATACGCTGGGCAACCTTTATGCCGCCCAGCTCTATGCGCAAGCCCAGACCGATCTTGGAGGTCTGGACGAGCCGTTCGGACGTGGGGATTACGGAGGATTACTCGGTTGGCTGCGTGCTAAGGTCCACTCCCAGGGCCAGCGCTATCGCCCCGCAGATTTGATCGAGCAGATCACCGGATCAAAGCCCTCTCACCGCCCATTGATCGATGGGCTGCGGCGAAAGTACGAAGAGCTGTACGGAATTTGAAGGTGCGTCCGTATCACGTTGCCGATCTACGAGGTGCCTCCAACCAACCGATTGACCAGTTCTCGTTCCATTTGGACCCCCGCCGCAAGTAGCAATAGATCGAGAGGAAGGGAACCGATTTCATCGCCCCAAGAGTCTTGCGGTCGCCTTGCTTCCTGGTCTGGGGCAACCAAGTAGCATCTTCCACGGAAACGAGGGAACCGCGCGACAAACTCGGCGATCCCTTTTCGGTGGTGCCTTCCCGACATTGCAATCTCAAACGCTAATGGTTGGTCCGGGTGATCAAATACGAGGTCGATCTCGGCATTCTTTTCTCGCCAATGGTAGAGCCTACCCGGCATCTCTTGTGCCAAGGCGTGTAAGTGCCCGGCGACCATATTCTCAAGCAGAAGACCCATCTCGCCCTGGTCAGTCAAAGGAGCAAGCCCGCGCTGAAGCGCCGCGTTGCGAACGGCGGCGTCGACGAAGTAAAGCTTGCGACCCCGCTTCTGAATCGAAGGCTCAGCTCCGGAGTAATTAGGCAAAGTGAAGACAAGGAATACTCGCTCGAGATAGCTCAAGTAGCGGTCGAAGGTAGGTTGAGAAAGTCCCGAGAGGCTTTGACAAATCGTGGCGGGTGACAGAATTTCCGTTACCAGGCCGGCCAGGGTGTAGAGCAGCCGCTCGAGCATCATCGGATTACTAACGCTGAACGCTTGCGGGATGTCCTTATAAACCGCCCGTTCCACCGCATCATTCCGGAGAATGCGCTGGGACTGCAGCAAACGCGAGGCTTCGTCGAGATCGGGTTTGGCCTTATCGGCAATCAAGAGTTCGGGAAAACCCCCCGTCAGCACAAAACGACGCCGGTCCAGGGCTAATGCCTTGACGTCAACCTTTGCGGAAATACACGCGTCGAGCGTTTCGGCCAGGGAGGGCTCGAGAGGAAGTTCGACAGAGTGGTCGACAAGCGATAGGTACTCAGGAAAAAGATACGGTGCCAGGTATTGTTCTTCCCACCGTCCGACACCGCTTTCTTGCCTCAGATTTCTCAAAATGGCAGTGGAGCTCGACGTGCCGAGAATCCGGACAGGCCAGGTTTCGTCATAGAACGTCTTTAGCCACAAATCCCAGTTGCCTGCATATGTTAGCTCGTCCAGGAAGAGGAATGCAGGTCGGTTCGGCGCGGCCTCAGGCCATTCTCGTAGCACGAATCGGCACAGATTTCCTAACGGAATTTCCATCAACAGAGGGTGGTCAAGGCGGAGCCACCAGAGTGCCTTGGGGGGAATCCCATCTGCCAAGAGACGCTTGACGGTTTGGTACATAGACGTTGTCTTGCCGACACGTCTCGGACCGATGATCAACTGAAATCGCCTGGGCTCATCGACTTTCAATCGCGTCGCCAAGTGCTTCGCAAGCGGACGCACAACGTCCTTTGCCCATGCAGCCGGCACCTCGCCGGAATCGTGCCACGGATTTTGCTCCTCCAATACCCGGCGATAATCGACTCCCTCCGGCTGCCACGTCGGACCCGGCTTCTTAACCATATCTAAAGTGTACCCATGAGGCTTAAGACGTCAATAGAATTCATGACGGAAATGCTATTTGTGGATTAACCCTCATGTGGCCGATTTCGAGAGGCTTGATCGGCGTCTCTGAAGCTGGCAAAGTGCGGAATAACTCTTGTCCGGATAGGATTAGGCTGACCGAAAGCAGAACCGAACCGGTCTGGCGCTCGGATGCGAGTCATTGAGCGCCGCACTGTTGCAACCTACTGAACGCAAGGCCAATTCTCATGAGCAACGACTCCATCGAGCCTGAAACACAGCCCGATATAGAATCGACGCCCCTCCTCGCCCCGGCCCCTTTGCCGCCAGATCGGCTGGCGTCGATCGACGCCTACCGCGGGCTCGTGATGTTTCTGATGATGGCCGAGGTTCTCAATCTATGCCAGGTGGCGAGTCGAGCTTCCAGGCAATCGCTTCTGGGAGCTGCTGTGCCATCACCAGTCGCACGTGGAATGGGTCGGCTGCTCGCTGCACGACTTGATCCAGCCGTCGTTCTCGTTTTTGGTCGGCGTCGCGTTGCCGTTCTCGCTGGCCGGCCGGCTGGCGCGAGGGCAGTCGAAAGCTTGAGATGACGGTACACGCGCTCTGGCGATCGTTGATCCTGGTTTTCCTGGGTGTCTTTCTCAGGTCGCGCAGGTAGCTCGCAGACCAATTTCACGTTTGAAGACACGCTCAGCCAGATCGGCCTGGGCTACACGTTCCTGTTCGTGCTGGCGCTTCTGCTCACGACGAGTCCAGTGGGCCGCGCTGGCGCGTCATCCTTGATCGGCTACTGGGGGGCCTTCGCCCTTTATCCGCTCCCCGGCTCCGGCGTTTGACTATGACGCGGTCGGCGTGCCGGCGGACTGGCCGCACCATCCGACCGGGTTCGCGGCGCACTGGGACAAGAACAGCAACCTGGCCTGGGCGTTCGACACGTGGTTCTTGAATCTGTTCCCCCGCAAGCGGCCGTTCACGCGTAACGGCGGCGGCTACGCGACGTTGAGCTTCATCCCCACGCTGGCGACGATGATCCTGGGCCTACTGGCGGGCGGAGTCCTGCGGCGCCCTGGCCGGGCTGGGCCAAGGTCCTCTGGCTTTGCGCGGCAGGGGTCATCGGCCTGGCGGCCGGCTGGGGCCTGGGCGAGCTGGGCATCTGCCCGGTGGTCAAGCGGATCTGGACGCCGAGCTGGGTGCTCTTTAGCGGCGGCTGGTGCTTCCTGTTTCTGGCGGGCTTCTACGCCGTGCTCGACGTCATCGGCGTGCGTTTCTGGGCCTTTCCGCTCCGGGTCATCGGCATGAACTCGATCGCGGCTTACTGCATGGCCGGTCTCTGGGAAGGCTTCATCGCACGGAACCTGACCATCCACCTGGGGAAGGATACCGTTCACGGTCGTCGGCCAGCCTTACGAGCCGCTTCTTCACGGCGCGGCCGTGCTCTTGGTGCTCTGGCTGATCCTGTTCTGGATGTACCGGCGCAAGCTGTTTTTGAGGATATGATCGAAGTCTGGCGAACGTATTCTTCGTTGCGAGACTTTGCTTCAAGACCCTGCCCTTCTGGGAAAGGAGTAGAACATCATGGAGACACCCACGATGGGGAAGGTCCTGGTGACCGCGAAGATCGAAAACCTGGAAGACCTGTACAGTGTCAAGAAAGGACTGTTGCCGGACGACCAAGTTCGGCGGATCGAGGTCCACGACGCCGTGGTCGACACCGGAGCAACCACACTCTTGCTCCCGAAACGGATGATCGCCGCACTTGGGCTGGAGCCCCTCCGGACACGCCACTCGCGCGGTCTGGGCGGCGACTTCCATCTTGCCGCATGTACGGCACCGTGCGGCTGACAATCCAGGGTCGCGACTGCGCCCTGGACGTCGGCGAGATCGGCGATGAATATCCGGTCTTGATCGGCCAGATCCCACTGGAATCGCTCGACTGGGTCGTCGACACCAAGGGACAGACGGCTGATCGGCAATCCCGAGCACGGCGGCGAGTGGGGCATGGATGCGTTTTGAATGATCTCCATTCATCACTATCGTGGCTGTCACCTCACAGCGAGCCAGGGTGCCACTCCTATGGCAAATACCGCCGTTTGCACGTATCTACTGTTCTTCATGGTCATCGGGCTGAAGTTGCTCAGAAGCCCACGGCGCAGGGCCAAAGCCGCGCTTCCCTGCGGCTCGATGTCACGCGCGACACCTGGGTCTCGGAAGTTGGCCCGGAAGCCGACGGCAACAACGGCGGCGCGCCCCGGCTCAAGCTCAAGAGCATCCAGGAGATGAGCTTGGTCGATATCGACGCCGAGCCCCCTCGTCGGGCGAACGATCCGATCGGCCGTGCTGCACCTGAAAAAGGCCGGCGACGAACCGCTCAAGCGCGTGACCGTCAGCAGCGTCGGGGCCGAGTGGTTCGAGGGAACCGGCACCAGCTATACCGTTCAGCCGGGTGGTCGACGTTCCGCCACCGCCGGCATCCTGACCTGCCGTGGTCGATCGGCGGGCGGCGACCTTTGCCATGTCGTGCTGGGTAATGGCGGCACACTGTGGCGCATGGCCGACGCCTCGCCGCCGGATCCCGACGGCTGGCAGCACATTCCGGTCGACCCGCGCGTCGTCGCAGCCCGCGTGGCCGGCCTGAGCCATGGCTTTCTGCGTCTTCGACGACACCGGCTCGGAATGGACAAGATCCGGCGACAAGTTCACGCTGCGGATTTTTCCCAATCGGTTTGTCTATAGCCGCGAGCAAAACCGGTCGAGCGCTCCCTATTTCACGATCGAGCTCGGGCCGGACGACCGCCGGCCGCCGGATGCCCCGAGCTGATCTTCGGGTCGAGCCGGGGACGGCTTTGTTACCCGCCGGCGAGGCTCTTGTCTCGTGGATCACGCCGCCAGACGACGGTCCGCGCCGGGATCGCTCGGTTTCTTCGTGACGCTCGATGGCCGCCAGGTGCCGCGCGAGCTGATCCCGCTCGCGGCCGCAGCCGGGCGAGCGGTCGAGATGCATCTCCGCGACCTGAAACTTGACGCCGGAGCGACGCATCAGGCTCTCGGTGCAGGCCGTGGATGGGGCCGGCAATCGCGGGCCGGCCGCAACGGCCGAAATCACGGTCTCGAGCCTCGTCCCAGCCCCCCTGCCCCAGCCCAAGCCGGCACCGGCCGCCGTGCCCAATTCGACAGTCACCGCATGGCCCCGGATCGCCGGCATGCAGGTCGCGATCATTGACGAGCTCGACAAGGTTCATCCGACGACCGGCGAATTGATTCCCCCCGAATTCCGAGGCTACCTGGCCACCAACCATCTCTGGAACGCCGACAACCGCACCGATCACGCTGCACGCGGCCCGCAACGAATTCGTCGCGTTCCAGGTCTTGCTTCGGAGGAAGCAACTCCGCTGCGATCATCACAGCCCAAACTCATTTTCGACGGGCCGCCGGCCAGACCATCCAAGTCGAACTTGGCCGGTATTACCACGTTCCCACCAAGCTCGGCCCAGTCCCCGACCCGATCGTGCCGCTGAACTTCCCGATCGCCGTGCCCCCGCGGTCAAGAGCCAGAGCCTGCACGTGGAGGTTTACGTTCCGCACAACCTGCCGGCCGGCGTGCATCGCGGCTTGTTGACCTTGAGCAGTCCGTCGAGCAACGAATCTCTGCGTCTGCCAGTGGAGCTCACGGTCTGGGACTTCACGCTGCCCGATCATCTCAGCTTCCTGCCCGAGATGAACTGCTACGGCCTGCCTGAGAACGAACGCGACTATTACCGGCTAGCCCACCGGCACCGGACGGTCTTGAACCGGGTTCCCTATAACCAAAACGGCATCGTAACAGAGGGCTGTGCCCCGTCGTGGGACAGCAGCCGCCTGATTTTCGACTGGTCGGCCTGGGACCGCCGGTTTGGCCCGCTCCTGGATGGCTCGGCCTTCGCCGACCTGCCTCGCAAGAGCGTGCCGGTCGAGTGCTTCTACCTGCCGCTGCACGAAAACTGGCCCAGCCCGATGGAAGGCAATTACAACGGCGATTACTGGGCCGACCGTGCTTTCCCCGAATCGTATCGCCAGGCGTTTGTCGCGGCCGCGCAGCAGATCGCCGCGCACTTCCAGGCAAGAGCTGGACCGAGACGCTCTTCCAGGGCTTCCTCAACAACAAGAACAACTTCAAGGCCCGCGGCTGGTCGACGCGCGTCTTCCCCGTGGCTCCTGGACGAGCCGGCCAACTTCCAGGACTACTGGGCCCTCCATTACTTCGCCCGGGCCTTTCACGAAGGGATCAACCAGGCCGCTACCAGAAGTGCGCCCGGCTTCCGCCGCCATGCCCAAGCTGGTCTTCCGCGCCGACATCTCCCGGCCGCAATGGCGGCGCGACACGCTCGACGGCCTGCTCGACTACAATGTCGTCGAGCAGCGCGATGCGCAACTATCCGCGGCTGGTCTTCGAGCGCAAGCGCACTGGGCGACAGATCGTGCTCGAGTATGGCTCGACCAACCCGGTCGAGGGCTCGAACCTCCAGCCGGTCGCGTGGTGCCTGGATGCCTGGTCGCTGGGAGCCGACGGCGTTCTCCCTGGCAAACGGTCGGAACCGCCGAATCGTGGACTCAGGCCGACGAGCTGTCGCTGTTTTATCCGCCGCAAACGGCTTCAAAGGGCCGCGCTCCCGCGCGTCCGTACTGCCAATCCCTCGATCCGTCTCAAGGCCTATCGTCGCGGCCAGCAGGATGTCGAGTATCTCACGCTCTGGTCGCAACTGCACAACGAGCCGCGCTGGGCCGTCGGCCAGCAAGTGCGCGCGACCCTGAATCTGGCCGGCACACGGCAGGGGACCGGATTCACCGGCGGCGAAGACGCCGGCCGATCGACTACGGCCGGCTCCGCCCGCGCGACCTCTGGGCCCTGCGAATCGCCATTGGCGAAGACCTATCAAAAGCCCATCCGTCTCCCAAGGCCAAGCTCGTCGATTTTCGCACGCCGCAGCGCCGGCCTGACCGATTGAAACCAGCATACGTTGGCGCGAACGCGGATCAGTGAGATTTACGACAGCCCCCAGGAAATCCGTCCTGCCTTTGGATGGCAAAAGTTACATCCGCCGACTACGCCAGCCATCCGCAGGTCCATGATCCGATTGTAAGTAAACATTGGCGTTCAGTGCGCACAGCGTCCTACGCGGGCACCGGCCGCCACGCACGCCGCGTCGTACGGTCGGCCTTTTGCTTTTTGCCGACGCCTCCCTCCCTTCCTCGCTTCCGCGTTGCCAAGACATCGCATACAACGAATTCCTTAAAAATACATCGTTCAAATCAATGTTCTACAATTTGGTTAAATTTCTTGCGCGAAAATAGACGACGGCCTGAAAACGGGGTGCCGGTCCATGTTGCGACGCGCGGCTGATTCGCGGGTAGTCAACGAGACGGACGAAGCGGACGAGTCCGAGCCAATGCTCCGCGCCGGTCTGGCACGATTGGCATGGAACGGTCTCAAATGCATGGCGTGGCTTGTAGCGGTGATCTTGGCATTGGAATGGTTCATGGCCCGCGAACGGCCGGCAGAGGATAGGGCAATGCGGGTGTTTCACGGCGAGCTGGGGCTTGGAGGCAAGTCTCTCAAAGTGTCTCCCAACGGAGTCAATTTCGCAACCACCGACATGTCAGGACATGTAGCGTTGTGGGACGCGAACAGTGAGTGGGGACACACCACGCTGTTCAACCGCGGCGGTTACGCGCGGACGACGACATTTTCTCCCGACGGCCGATACCTTGTCAGCGGCGGGAGCTGCATCACCATCTGGGACCTGACAAACGAAGGCAAGGAGCAGGCGTTACCGGTGCCGGTCAAGTCGATCAACACGATCGAATTCTCTCCTGACGGCCGGGCCCTTGCCCTTGCGCCGCAGCGCGACGGAGACATCGTGCTCTGGAACCTGGAACAAAGTAACAAGGCGACCATATCGCTGAAGAGTGAACATCCCATCCTCAGCCTTTCCTTTTCGCCAGACGGCCGGTACCTCGCGAGCGGGGACGACAGCGATAACGCATCGATCACGGTCTGGGATCTCGAGACGGGGGTGCGCACCTTGCAACTTCGCTGGCCCCATGGTCCGTTGAGGATAGTCATGTTCTCGCCGGATGGCAGATCACTGGCAACTGCGAGTTTCTACGAGCGACACGTTCGGCTCTGGGACGTGAGATCGGGGAAGTTGGCACGATCGTTCGCCGGACATCGACTGGGGACCAACTCACTCGCGTTCTCGCCCGACGGCAGCTTACTGGCCACGGGCGGTGGCGACGGTTTTCTTCGCCTCTGGACTGTTGCCACGGGCGAGCTGAAAACCGCTATGGACACGCAGTCGATCGGCCTCTTGAGCGTGGCCTTTATGCCAGATGGTCGCTCGATTGCGGCCGCAGGGTACGGCGACAACGACATCCGCATTTGGGACCTATCTCAACTCGGTCGCGATCACGAAACTTGGGAACCCAAGCATTCCAGCAGTACGCCA
This sequence comes from uncultured Isosphaeraceae bacterium, assembly GCA_963850935.1. Classification (GTDB taxonomy): domain Bacteria; phylum Planctomycetota; class Planctomycetia; order Isosphaerales; family Isosphaeraceae; genus CAWFRS01. The sequence continues at coordinate 600,519 of CAWKNT010000034.1, read as the reverse complement.
TTGGCGCACATCTCGAATCAATGACACAGTCGCCAATTTGCGACAATCTGAAAATGGCGTTACGATTGGTAATCGTATCGCTTGGCCCAAGGCATGTGACGACCCCGGGGAGAACCAAAACCATGGCATTGACACCCTCGACGATGCTACCGCTCGGCACAGCAGCGCCCACATTTAAGCTCCCCGATACCGACGGCAAGACCGTGTCGCTCACCGACTTCAAAGGGGCGCCGGCGCTTCTGGTCGCGTTCATTTGCAACCACTGTCCGTACGTTAAGCACGTTCGCCACGAGCTGGCCCGGCTGGGCAAGGAATATCAAGGCAAAGGAGTGGCGGTCGTGGGCATCAGCAGCAACGACGTAACCACCCATCCCGACGACAGTCCTGCGATGATGGCCAGGGAAAAAGCGGACGTCGGCTACACATTTCCGTATCTCTACGACGAAACACAGGCAGTCGCCCTCGCTTACAACGCGGCCTGCACGCCTGATTTCTACGTCTTCGACAAGGATCAAAAGCTCGTCTATCGAGGTCAGCTCGACAGCAGCCGCCCCGGCAACCCGGTTCCTGTCACCGGCAAAGACCTGAGGTCGGCCCTCGACGCCGTGCTCGCTGGCAAGCCGGTGAGCGACGACCAGCGACCCAGCATCGGCTGCAACATCAAGTGGAAGCGCGGCAACGAGCCGAGTTATTCTTGAGCTGTCATGGCCAAAGGTCTCGTGAGCCATCCAGCAAGCCATATCCATTCCAAAACCCGATTCATGCCGCGCACCGCAATTGCGGGTCTTTTAGTTGCGCCCAACGACAATCGTCGCAGTTTCTCGCCACTCCAACAACAGCAACTCTCTCCGACCTGGTCAACAAACAATATGCAGTTCATCCTGCACTCGGCAGTTGACTCCCGCGCTCGATATGCAGTATGATCTGCACGTCGATGATCATTACAAAGGGAGTGACTCATCATGCCGCGATTCACGCCGGGCGAGCTCAAGGTCATGCGGCTCTTGTGGGAACACGGCGAGCAAAAGCCCAGCGAGCTCCAGGCTCGCTTTCCCGAGCCGATAAAAAATCCAGCGCTGCGGTCGTATCTCGCGACCTTGCTGGAAAAGGGGCACGTCACTCGTCGGCTCGTGGGAAAAGCCTACTTTTACAAGGCCTTAACCCGATCGCGGTCGGCGTTTCGGACGATGCTCGACGACCTGGTGGACACATACTGCGGTGGCTCGGTCCAGGCGCTGGTGATGAACATCATCAAGTCAGAGCGGCTCAGCGAGGATGAGCTGTTAGAACTCAAACAGCTCGCCGACGGAAGTGATTCCGCACCGCCCCCCACCAGGAGGACCCGGAAATGAGCGATTTTGCGGCTTTGCCTCGGTCGATTCTGAGCTTTGCCGGCGACTCGATCGCTTTCATCCTGGTCGTGAAGTGCACCGTGGTGCTTGCCATCGCCTGGCTGGCGCATGGGATGCTCTCGGGCCGCAACCCCCGCTGGCGAGTCGTGCTCTGGCGTGCGACCATGATCGGCGTCGCGGTCGTGGCGTTGCTATCGTCGGCGCCTCCGATCGTGGAGTATCGTTTCGATCCCGCGGACGCTATCACAGTTGAAAAAGAGCGCGGGACAGCTCGTGCGCTCCCGATGCAGAATTCGATTGAGGCGAGCAATACTGCGGTAGCAATGGCCCCAGCTGTCGCTTCGACCCGGCAGGACCCTCATCGGGCTTCGAACTCGTTGAGCCCACAGCCGATCCGGTCTGGAAAGCCCGAGCGTGCCGCCGCGCGATGGACGTTCGGAGCGGGCTGGTGGACCGGATTGATCTGGCTGGCCGGCGTCATCGTCCTCACGGTCCGGTTGATTGTGGCGGGCATTGCCGTGGACCGGCTTGTGCGCCGATCGTCGCAGGCTCCTGAAGCGATTGATCGAAAGTGCCAGGCGATCGCGCGTCGCCTTCGGTGTAATCGGGCTGTCCCCGTGCGGGTGACTTCCGAATTCTCGTCCCCCTGCTTGGTTGGAATCGTTCGCGCTGTCTTGCTGCTGCCGGAATCGGCGGGTTCTGAACACGGGGCGGGAGATCTTGCGGCGATTCTCGCCCACGAGTTGGCACACGCGCGAAACCACGATCTGGCTTGGAATTTCGGAGCTCACGTCGTCTCGATCCTGCTTTGGTTCCACCCGCTGGCCTGGCGGATTCGGGGGGCGCATACAGCGGGGTGCGATGCCGTGTGCGACGCCGTCGCCGCTGACCTGGTCGGCGATGTGGTCTCGTACGGCCGGACGCTCGCGCGGTTGGCGGTGCAGGCGTCTTCACTAACAACAACCCACGGTCTGGCCATGGCCCGAACCTCGGACGTAGGGCGCCGGCTCGATGCCTTAAACAAGAAAGTGTTCCCAACCCCATTGTCCCGCAGGCGTGTTGGAGCCGTCTTGTGCGTTGGCAGTGTGCTTCTGATGCTCGTCGGCGGCTTGGGATTCACTCGCACTACAGCACTGTCCAACACCGAAATCTTCCCAAACGCTCAGACTGGACCATCGCAAACCGCTGGCCCCGCGACTTCCAGAGCCAGCAATGCTCCGGCTGGATACCGAATAAGGGGCAGGGTCATCGACTCTGGGGGTCGGCCTGTCCATGCTGCCAAGGCGGTGTTGGGTCGTAGTAGGTCGGACGCCCTTCTGCCAACTGTGACAACCGACGTTCGTGGCGAGTTCGTGTTCGAGAAGTGTGCCGACGAATCGACCGTCGTGACGATCCAGGCCGAGGGATTCGCACCTGATATCCGCGAGGTCCGGGTTAACGAGCGGCTCGAGCCCATCGAGTTTCGGTTGCAGCCAGCGGCCGTACTCCGCCTCCGGGTGGTCGACACACGGGGAACTCCGGTCGACGGCGCATTCGTCTTCACGCAGACCTGGCGCGAGTGTAAGACGCTCGATCTGCGCGAGAAGACAGACTCGCAGGGTCGCTTCGTCTGGCACAGTGCGCCACGCGACGCAGTGTTCTTTGACATCGGCAAGGATGGATTTATGTCACGTCGAGAAATCCCGTTGATCGTTTCGGAACGAGAGCAAAACGTGACTCTGCTGCCGAAGCTTGCGATCGCAGGCCGGATAACAGACGCCGAGACGGGCAAGGCCCTGCCGAAGTGCCTCATCATCAACGGGGTCGGATTTAAAGGTACGGAACATATCTATTGGAGTCGTCGAGAGACAGTGACTGTGTCCGGAGGGGAGTACACCACTGCCTTCGATGAACCGAACGACACGATGTATGTGAAAGTAGAGGCCTTGGGTTACAAACCGGCCGTGTCGCGTGCCTTCCGCCCGCATGAAGGGGCACAGAGATTCGACTTCGCCCTGGACCGTGCCGAGACGCTTTCCGGAATTGTCCAGCTTCCAGACGGTAAGCCGGCAGAAGGGGTCGACGTCATCCTCGCCACCGAGACGGACCAGGTTTTGTTCCAGGGTGGTCACCTCGAAAGCAGGTCGAGCGCGCCCCGGTCCAAGACCGGTCCCGATGGTCGGTTTGCGTTCACGGTGCCAAACGGCGCGTTCGTGCTCATCGCCGTCGGTGACGCCGGCTATGTCTCCCGCTCGCCAACGGACTTTGCGACGTCGGACAAGCTCATACTAGAACCGTGGGGAAGACTGGAGGGAGAGGTGATGGCCGGTGGCCGGCCGAAGGCGAATGAAGAGATCTCGTTCTCGCCCAACCGGCGTCAAGGCGGCCTTCCGCACGGCGTTTTCTTGTATCAATATGATACCAAGACCGACGATCACGGCCATTATTCCTTCGACCGGGTCATTCCCGGTCACGGATTGGTGACGCGTGCACTCGTGACCAACTACGGTCGCTTCAGCCAGCGCTGGGTCTGCGGCGGGGAGACTGTGGATATCCTCCCAGGGCTCACGACCAGGGTGCGCATTGGCGGCACGGGACGGTCGGTCACCGGCCAGGTTGTCCTTGATGGTACTCCGGAGGCGCCGATCGAATGGTCGCACAATCGGCCTGCGATGATAACCCGCACGAAGCGCGAAGGGGAAAAGACGCCGCCCGCCGTCGTCAGCCTGGGGTCGAACTTTGACAAGGACGGCCGCTTCCGAATCGACGACGTCACGCCGGGCACCTATGAGCTTTCCATCTCCGTCAACGCCAAGCCCAATCCCCAGGACTTTGAGCCCGGAGAGGCCCTCGGCTCGGTCCGGATGAGCGTCACTGTGCCCGATAGCCCCAGAGGCCAGACGGACGAGCCATTCGATTTGGGGACGATCACCGCCGCGCTGTTCGACAGGCTCAAGGTCGGCGACCTGGCGCCGGACTTCGCCGTGCCCCGGATCGCCGGCAAGGGCAAGGGCGATCGACTCAGGCTCGCCGACTATCGAGGCAAGCTCGTCCTTGTGGACTTCTGGGCAACGTGGTCCGGCCCTTCGCTGACCGAGATGCACGGGCTCAAGCAGATCCAGAAGACATTTGGCGCTCTGCCGCAATTCGCGTTGATCAGTCTGGCCTGCGATCAGAAGGACGAACCGGCCAAGGAATACGTTCGGGAAAACGGCTTGATATGGACACACGGTTTTGCCGGCGACCTGTCGATGGGCGTTGGTTATCGCTACAAGGTCCGTGCCATACCGGCGACGTTCCTCGTGGGCCCCGACGGCCGGATCCTGGCGAAGAACTTGCGCGGCAGCGCGCTCGCGGAGGCGATTCGCAGGGCCCTGTCCCCGCAGGAGGGGAGCCCAAAATGAACCTATTCTTGAACTGGCTCGACGTCTCTTTGGGCTTGCGGGAGGTCTCGATCGGGCTGGTCTTGATCGTCAAGTTGACCATCGTGCTGGCCCTGGCGTGGGTGGCGCATGGCATGCTCATGCGCAGAAACCCTCGATGGCGCGTCGCGCTCTGGCGCTCGACGGTCGTCGGTCTGGCAGTGATGCCCGTCTTCTCAGCGTGCCCACCTATCGTGACGTATCAACATGTCACTGGGGAACGGAAGTCGGCCGAGACGCGTCCGACAGACTCGCATTCGGAAATTGCGCGATCGACCGAGATTTCCGCCGCCAGAGCGGTTCGACCTGCGCCGGCACTCGTCCCGGTTCGCGAGCGGATCGACGCGATCCGCCCTGCGCCGAGTCTTGCTCCCTCGGTCGTCACCGACAGCGAGAGCGCTCCGGCTCCTGCGAAGTCCCAGGAATTCCGTTGGGATGCTCGAATCGACCCGTGGATGTGGTCAATCTGGTTGGCCGGCGTCCTTGTACTTACTGTCCGGCTGATCGTGGGCAGCCTGCGTTTGGCCCGGCTCGTCCGACGGTCGTCGGCCGTTCCCGACGCGATGGTTCGAGAATGCCTGGCAATCGCCGACCGTCTGGGAAGTCATCGTATTGTCCGCCTGCGGCAAACTTCGGAGGTCGCCACTCCCTGCCTGGCCGGGATCGTGCACCCCGTCCTGCTGCTCCCGGAACGGGAGTGCGAAAACCTGCGGTCCGACGACCTTCGGGCGATTTTTGCCCACGAGCTGACGCACGCGCGAAATCACGACCTGCCCTGGAACTTGGCCGCTCAATTCGCCTCAATCCTGTTCTGGTTCCACCCGCTGGCCTGGCGGATTCGAGCGGCGCATGTGGCTGCATGCGACGCCGTTTGCGACGCCGTGGCCGTCGACCTGCTCGGCGATGTCGTCTCGTACGGTAGAGTCCTTGCACGGCTTGCCGTGCGCGCGGCCTGGCCATCGACTGTCCACGGGCTGGCCATGGCCCGCAGTTCAGACGTCCGCCGCCGGATCGATGCCCTGAACCGGATCGTCTTCCCTGCCCCGCTCTCCTGGCGGCGTGTCATGCCGGCGCTCTCTTTCGCGAGCGTGGTCGTCGTGCTCGTCGGCGGCTTTGGGTTCACGCGGGCAGAGCAGGCTGTCGTCAGCCAGCGCGGAACCGGCAAAGGTCTCCCCGAGAGTCTTGCCGGCCGATGAGAAAGCCAACGGGAAACTGACGATCCGGGCCGTCTCGGCAGAGACCAAGGAACCCATCGAAGGCGTGTCCATCGAATACTGGGTTCGCTCCGGCGAGAGGGTTCACGAGGCGACGATCTTCACGGCAGAAGATGGCACAGCGACAATGGAGTGGGCTTTAGGAGCGACCGTCAACACGATCGGACTCACAGCCCGCGCGCCAAGCTCGTGCCTATTTACATTCTCTGGGACGACCAGCGTCATCCGATCAAGTTGCCCGAAACCAAGGAGCTGCGTTTCGAGCCGGGCACGACGATCGGCGGGATCGTGCGCGATGAAGCCGGGCAACCCATCGCCGGTGCCACGGTAAACGTTCACGGTCCGCCGACCGAAACCGATCGCCCAAATAGCGCGTTCACGATCGGCGAAGTCACGACAAATGCCGAGGGCCGATGGCGGATCGACGTCGCGCCCTTGGACCTGTCCGAGCTATGGGCGAATGTGACTCACCCGCGCCATCGACACAACGGCACGCGCGTGTCACGCGACCTCGACAGCGTGGTCACGCTCAAAAAGGGGCTGACGATTAAGGGGCACGTCGTCGACGCCGCAGGTCGGCCGGTGAGCGGAGCGGGGGCCGTCATCGGCCCCAGCAGTTGGGGGCCCGAACCGTCGAAAGTGACGACTGATACGCAAGGCGGGTTTATTCTGGAAAACTGCATCGCCGGCCCGACGATCATCACGATCCAGGCCGAAGGCTTTGCGCCTTTGATCAAGGACTTGCGGATCGAAGAGCGGACGGCGCCTGTCGAAATTCGGCTGACGGAACCGGGCTCTGTTCTCCGCGGCCGTGTCGTTGACATCAAGTGCAAGCCAGTCACCGGCGTGCGAGTCGTCGCCAACGGCTGGCACGGCTATCGATCGATCGAGTTCCGGACCACAACGAACGACGATGGCCGATTCGAGTGGCGGAGCGCGCCCAAGGACGCTGTGGAATACAGCATCGGCAGGGCAGACTACATGTGGGTCAACCCCATACTGGCTCCGTCGGAGCGCGAGCACACGATCGTCTTGCATCCAGAGCTCGTGATCAGCGGCCGCGTCACGGATGCCGAGACCGGCCGCCTGTTGCCGAATTCCCATCTCGTCCCGGGGCGATGGTCAAAAGGACGGGGCGAAATCGACTGGTCTGAGAATGACAGAATCGAGCTCATGGGCGGTCAGTACCGAGTGCGGATGGGCGATGCCGGCGACGGCGCGTTGATCCGAATCGAGGCCCCCGGTTACAAGCCGGCCGTGTCGAGAGCCTTTCAACCGAATCAGGGTTCGCAGACCTTCGACTTCGCGCTGAAGCGTACGCCTGGGCTTTCGGGGACCGTCCTTCTTCCGGATGGCAAGCCGGCCGCACTCGCTGAGGTTGCGGTGGCCACAAGGCAGACGCCGGTCAGTTTGAACTCAGGCCGCTTCGAGCGCGGCCGAAACTTTTCGACGGTCGCAACCGGGCCCGACGGCCGATTCACGCTGCCCCCGCTGGCTAATGAATTCGTTCTGGTCGCCGTGAGTGATGCTGGGTATGGCGACGCCTCGTCCGACGAATTCGCCAAGTCGTCGAGGCTCGTCCTCCAACCGTGGGGAAAGATCGAGGGTGGTGTGCGGATCGGCCCTCGAGTGGGTTCGGACCAAGAGGTCGTTTTTCGACCTTTCCCACCCGAGGGAAAAGGCGGGTTCTTCGTCTGGCTCCGCTATTCCACGCAATCCGATGCCCGCGGACGGTTCGGATTCGACCGGGTGATTCCGGGGTCGGGACTTGTGGCGCGCATCCTGGCGGTGGAGTTAAGTGGCGGCGTCACACGGGGCACGCCGTGCTGGCCGCAGTCGGTGCATATCAAGCCGGGCCAGACCGTGCAAGTAACCATAGGCGGCAAGGGCCGACCGGTGACCGGCCGGATCGTCATCGACGGGACACCAGAATCGCCCGTCGACTGGACTCTCAATGATCCGGTAGAGATCGGCGCCGGAGGCGGCTGGTTTGCGTCGAAGATTGACAAGGATGGTCGATTTCGTATTGAGGACGTCCCCGCCGGTAAATGGGTCCTGAGCTTCCCAGTGAATGCCGAACCTAATGCCCGGTTGCGCGGAGCGGGAACGGTGATTGGCAAGGTAAACATGCCTTTCACCGTACCCGACATGCCCACAGGCCGGTCGAACGAGCCGCTCGATCTGGGGACGATCACCGCCAAGCTTTTCGACGCCCTCAAGGTCGGCGATCCGGCGCCGGATTTTGACGTCGAACGCATTGGCACTCCGGAGAAGGACCGGCGGCTCAGGCTCGGCGATTTTCGAGGGAAACTCATCCTGCTCAACTTCTGGCGAGCCTGGGAGGGCCAAAACGACATGATCGTACTCAAGGAAGTGCAGCAGGCTTTCGGCGCCGATCTGCGGTTCGTGCTCATCAGCCTCGATTGCAGCCAGGATGCCAGCAACGCCACCAAGTTCATCAAGGAGAACGGACTGAGTTGGATACACGGCCTCGCGGGCGAGGAAGGCACCGGTGTTTCTGCAAGGTACAAGGTTCGGGAGTTTCCGAACACGTACATGATGGGCCGAGATGACCGCCGGCGCAGGATCCCCGTGACGTTCCTGATCGGTCCCGATGGACGAATTCTCGCGCACGACCTGATCGCAAATGATCTCGAAGCCGTGCGCAAGGCTCTGGAAGACCCCAAGGTCTTCCCCGCGGCGGCCAAGACACCACATACAAAGGAAACAGGCGCGGGAATTGCGGCAAGCGGGTAGGTACTCGACTACGGGCGGATATCGAGGTCCGACGTCGCGCGACATCCGGCGAGTCATGGCCCGGCCTGCTGTCTCATGATCGGGCGTTGCCCATCGGCCGCCTTGCTTTGGGCGGCGAGAAGGGTGCCCAGCAACGCCCCGAAGAGGCCGAGGACGATCGCCACGAGCGAGTGGCCGATCCGCCGATAGTGAAGCCGATTGGCCACTCGTCCGGTGAATGGGGCCATCGTTGCAAGGTTCGCGGTGCCAGGGATCTTCGTCATAACCGTCGGAGGGAGCTCAGTGCTCATCGCACCCGGCGGACCGGGATCGATCCACATCACAGTCGCAGTGTTCAAAGAACGCTGGAAGTAGTCCAGCAACGCCTTGGCCAAGAAGGGCGGAGCGGTAACGCCGTTCGGCACTGGCCAGAGCCAGAAAGTCGCCGGAACGTAAGTCCACCCGAACACAGCGAAGCCCAGCCACGCAATCCGAGACGGGCCGCGGCACGTGATCGCCCCGAGGATGGCGCCGGCAAGCATGGTCACGGCGAGGGTGAACACGGCACTCGCCCAGAGGGCCGAAGCGGCACTCAGACCGGCGAATCCGACGGCGAGTACGAGCACGGCGCCCATGATGCCAGCGATCGAGACAAGTCTGCTTTGGGAGTTGAGCGCTCAAGCCAATAGTTTCCAGGCTTCTACGAATCACCTCTATTCTCACCCGCGGAAACGACTTGGCTTTTAGGAACCTAAATGAAACTCTTGAATGCACTAGCCGTCTTGGCTTTTCTCACGCCGCACTCACACGCATGGGCCCAACCAGTTCGTATCGAAACTGGTTTAATTGAAGGTATTCAAAGTGGCTCATCGACCGTGTACAAGTCGATCCCGTTTGCGGCGCCCCCGGTGGGCGAGCTGCGCTGGCGGGCGCCGCAACCCGCGCTGCCGTGGAATGGTGTGAGGCGAGCTGACAAATTCGGCCCGATTGCGATCCAGTCGGGGGCCTCGGTCCCGGCGTCGCCGGCCGAGCCGGTCAGCGAAGACTGCCTGGCCTTGAGCATCTGGACACCGGCAAAGTCAAGCGGACAAAATCTGCCTGTGATGGTATGGATTCCGGGCGGGGGGTTTACTCAGGAATCCGCTTCGATGCCGCTCTATTGGGGTGACGCGCTTGTTACACGTGGCGTCATTGTTGTCACCATCAACTATCGTGTTGGTCTCTTGGGTTGGTTGGCTCATCCTGAACTGAGTCGCGAATCCGGATACCACAGCTCCGGCAATTATGGATTACTCGATCAGATTGCAGCCCTCGGGTGGATCAAACGGAACATTGCGGCATTCGGCGGGGATCCGGCGCGAGTGACCATCTGGGGTCAATCCGCAGGATCGATGTCGGTCAGTCTACTCATGGCCTCACCACTGGCGCGTGGTCTCTTCCAGTGCGCAATCGGCCAGAGCGGCGCAGTACTTGGTCCCTCCCGCCGCAACCGGTTCCCCCGAGGGGTTGTTCTTGAAGGGAGCTGAAGAGAAAGGCGTAAAATTGGCCTCCGATCTCGCCGCCAGGTCTCTCGAGGCGCTGCGCAAACTTGAGCCAGAGCAGTTCCTGAAGAACGGGATCGCGGGCACGATGCATCCGATTATCGATGGGTATGTGTTGCCAGAGGAGCCGTATTTTGCGTTCGCGGCGGGTCGACAAAACGACGTGCCCATTCTGATCGGCTCGAACGCCGACGATGCCCGGCCGCTGATCCCGAGTGGGACCATCCGGCTGGCCACGTTTGTTGAAGATGTCGGCAACGCCTGGGGCAGCAAGGTCGTCCGCGCTCTGGCAGATGAATACATCAAAACCTATCCAGCCACGACCGACAAAGAAGCGCGCGAATCTCGGGCTAACTTCGAGCGCGAACTGCGGTTTAGCTGGGATATGTGGACGTGGGGAAAAATGCAAGCGAAGACGGGGCGAGCCAAGGTGTTTTCCTACTACTTCGCCCACTTGCCGCCGTATCCCAAGGATAGTCCGTTTGCCGACTGGCGGGCCGGACATTGGGCCGAGTTGCCTTATGTGTTCGACCATCTAAGCCAGCAGTCGTGGCCGTGGAGCAACGCGGATCGTGCCCTTGCCAATCTGATGGCAACATACTGGACGAACTTCGCGAAGACCGGTGATCCCAACGGCGATGGCGTGCCTGTGTGGCCAAACCTCACGACGGACAGCGAGCGCGTGTTGCATTTCGACGACCGCGCAACAGTCGGCGGCGTGCCCAATCTGGAATGGCTGCGACGGCTGGATGCGCGTTACATGGGGCTGCGAGGGCCTACTACAGCCCTGGAGAAGTAGAAACGCGTACTCGTCCGCGAGCGGATTCATCATGCCGACTTCCGGATTACGCCGATTGGGACCCCGGTGATCTGGTTCTTCGGGCCGTTTCCTCGGCCTTTGGATTCGCCTCTCGCGAAGACGACACGGCATAAGCCGGACATCGGTCGCTCGGTCATCGCGCTGCGGCCGGGGCACGAGTCAGTGGAGACGACCCAGATGTACCTCAATGCCGACCTGCGGCTGAAGGAAGAAGCTGGGGTGTGAGTCGAATTCAACTCTGAGATTCAGCCGGCTCCGGGCAGGACAATCAGTTCGGTCCATCCTCTGGTCAACCTGAAGCCTTATCGGAGCGGTCGGAAACGGTCCGGTCAAGAGCCAAGCGATCCGGAAGCGAGGCACTGTCACCTGTGGGAAAGCGTTCACGGTGATCCATTGAATAATCTCTGACAGTTGTGGTAGGGTACTGTGACCGTGGCCGCGAAACCCGATGACGAGCCTCTCCCGAGGATGCCGCCTTGGACATCACACCCATCCTCAACCGCGAGTTGCTGGCCGCCACGCGGAAGACAAGTCTATGGGGAAACCGACGCTTCTTCGCGGGGATGTTGCTGACCATCGTCCTGGCAACCTTCGGCGCCCGGTATTACTGGGATCAAGGACAGGTCTCGGACCATGACATGATGGCCCGGGTCGCATTCCAGGCGTTTCTCTGGTTGTTGATCGCCCACATAGTCGTGATTTTCGTCGTCTTCTGGGAGTGGGCCGCGCCGAGTATCGCTTTGGAGAAAGACCGGCGGACGCTCGACTTCCTGCTCGCTACGCGGCTCTCGAACGCCGAGATCGTGCTGGGCAAGTTGGCGGCCTCCATGACCTTCCTCGTCGCGGGGTTCGCCGCGGGTCTACCGATCATGCTGCTGGTGCATCCGCTGGAGGGCATCGATCTCCGGCTGATCTTGCTGGCCTATGCCGGCCTTTTTACCACCGCGTTTTTCATGATCGCGCTGGCCATCATGGGTCTCCACAGGAGCGACCAACGTCCGCGTCGCCCGCGCCGCCACGACCGGCTGGTGGATCGCCTGGCTGAGCGGACCATTCTTTGCCTCGCTGGTCTTTCCCAGCATCGGAATTCGCCTGCCCCGCTTCATCTTGACTGCGAATGCGTGGGTCCTGGCCAGCAGCCCTGTCGGCGTTCTTTTCAAGATCGCCGGCGGTGTCAGACCTTCAAGTGGGCTCAGGGAAGTCGTCGCCTGGATGTGTGGTCTGGAAATCGCGGGAGGTACCCTGCTGGTGATCTGGGCGATCGCTCGCCTGCGCTGGGCCTATCGCGTCAACGTGAGCGGCAACAGCCAGAGCGTGGCCGCGCGGCTCACCCGTCCCGGCTGGCGCTGGCGGCCCAAGCCCCCGGTCGGTGACGACCCGATTCTCTGGAGGGAGATGCACACCGCCCGAGCGGGGTCGCTCCAGAAGGCATTTGGTCTGGTGATCTATCTGGGTATCTATGGAATCCTCACGTATTTCACCTTCTTTTTCGCCCGTCCCGCCCTGATCGAAGTCTGGCGCACTGGCTACCATTCGGGAATCACCAGCTCCGAGGGACCGGAGTGGAACCTGGTGATCCGGTTCTTCATGTCGGGCGCGGAAGTCAACCCGCCGGCTGACCTCGCTCGGACCGAGTTCAACCTGTATCTGCGGTTCATCACGACGCCACTCGTCTTCCTGATCACGTTGTTCGCCGGCGGCAATGGCCATCGAGGGGATCATCCGCGAGCGAACTCGCGAGACCTGGGACAGCTTGATCGCCACACCGCTGACCGCGCGACATCCTCGCAAGCAACATGCTAGCGGCCCTGTGGCGGATGCGCATGATCCTGGCGACACTATTCGCCCTCTGGACGATCGGTCTGGCCACAGGGGCCATCCATCCTGCCGGTTATCTCGTTCGTTGCCTGGTTATCGCTCGTGTCCTACCGCGATGTCCGCAACGCCTACCAATACTCGGTGTACCCAGCCTTGCAGTTGATGCATATCGAAACCCACGAGGGGCCAGTCGCGGTTGCCGCGACTGGCCTGATCGGCATCATCATCCCGACCGTGTGGGGGCTGTACCTCTGGCGCGACGCCCTGGCCAAGTTTGAACGCCTGATCGGTAGGCCGTTCAAGACGACGGAAGTGGTCAGTGACTAGAAGTACCGGCGCTGCCGCGAGGACCTTTGGCGAGTTCGATCTTCTCGCCGGAACTTCGTCTGAGGATCACGAGGCTCTTAACATCGGGTGCAAATTCCACTTACTCGATGCTCCGATGGCTGAACGCGGGAACTGCCTTCGGTATTGCCGGAAAAGCCCTGAAACGCAGATTGCCGCTATTGATATCGATGACTTCAATCGAAAGCAAGAGCGACGGTAGCGAGCCGTCATGCGGGAGCATTTTCAATTGGCGTCCCGTCGCCAGGTCGCAGAACCGGAGGGTCCGGTCGTTACTGCCGGAGACAAGCGTTTTTCTTTCATCGATGAATGCACGGAAACGAGCCGGTCTTGATCGCCGATCGCATGCAGAACTTTTCCGTCGTGCGAAAATGACATCCGGTTCAGATCTCGGTTCGTCACACCGATGAACCGCTAGTGCAAAGCACCGTCGCCGACTTTCCACGGCCAGAGCTCGTCGGCGCCGCCCTCGAGCGACATCCTCGCGGCCAGAATCGATCCGTAAAGATGACGCCGTTACGCCACCGATAGTTCTTCGCTTTCGGGAGAATGGACGTCACGCGACTGTTGTCAGCCGCGATCGATATTCTCGCAACGTCGAGCGGAGCGCGGGATGCTTGGACCAAGTTGCATCGAACATCGAACATGCATGCTCGTAGATTGCAATATCGCAGCGATTGATATCCCGAATTCGCTCGATCAGCGAGTCATCCAGGTCTTCGACACTCAGTCGCAACACGCGCGAGCGAGCCAGATTCTGGGGCACGTAGGTCGGAAGGCCCCAGCCAAATTTCTTCGCGAAGAGAACTAGCGATTCGTCGAAGCGCTCGGTGATTCCGACAGCCTTGTATCGGTCTTGCATAAGCTCGATCGCGGCACTTACCGCGGCCTTGGGTGCGCGTTGGATGGGCTTTCTCTTCCACCCCGTAATGAACCATGTTTGCGCATTTCGAGCTGACCTATGTTTGAGGTATGCTTCCAGCGTCGGATGCTTCGCTATAATCGTTCGATGTTCCGGATAGTCCGAGCTCAACAGATGATTGAATGTTGATACGACACGGTGCACCGGATCCCTGAGAATTGTGATGTAGTGCATGTCGTCCTCGAGGAATGGCCGGATCTCGGGTTTTGCGTGAACTCCATAGGTGAAATGCCCTCCCACGGCGCGGAATCGGTCCCGCTTGGTATGCAACTCAAGCCCTGCCTTGGCAACCCACCAACTTGGGTACAATTCGCACCGATCCTGTTCACTATACAGTTTCCTCAGGATCGTCTGAAACGTCGTCCCGGCCGTCTTTGGTATGTGAACGAACAGCAGTGTGCTTCGCTCGAGTCTCGATTGCACACCGCCGGTCGGATCTTGCTCGCTCATCATCGAACCTCCTTCGATCCATTCGGTCCCGCATAGGATTGCGCCACCCAGACTTATCCTTGTTGGGAAATGGGGCCGTAAGACGTGTTCAGCAAAGTTCGGCGAGGAAGTTTCCTTATCGAACCTGATGCGTGTTCTCGGCACATCAGGCGGTATGACTTTCAGGAATCTGCAATATTGCGATTCATGATGTGTTGTTGCCCAACGCTCACGGAATGTAAAGAAATGCAAAATACACGTATGCAGAGGAACTTAAGCTTAAGGAAACGCAAAACATAAAGGCAATGCGCCGTCAGCCGTCTCCCCGTGGTCGGAAGTTGTGCGCGAACGTGACCCGTTTGTCGCGAGTCGAATCGGATCTTCGAATAATGGTTGGCCGCGGCGGATTCCGCCATCTCGCCTGAGAATGATCGGGCTCGGATCGCGTCACGTAACTGGGCCGATATGCGGAGAAAGAGACCTCCATCGCGGACACCCGTATACCGCGCTGGTCCAGCGTCTTACTCTCAACGAGCGATTCAGTCCGTCAGAGAAAATGGGGTGCCCTTTTCTTTCGGCGTGCCGTTCCACTTCAGGTCGAGCCAGTCGAGCTTCGACGAACAGGCGTCGCGACAGTCACAATCGGCCATCTTCGCCCAATCAAACCAAAGTTCCATCGTGGTGCCAGAAGTGCCCCCGATACTCGAGCCGACGCAGTTCCAGTTCCAAAACCTTCGCCAACGCGTTATCGATCGGGTTGTAAGTCGCGAGAGCCGTTGACCCCAGGGTCCTTTATTCCCCAACGTCGACGCGAGCGCGAGGGACTGCGCCGCCGCTGGCAACAGCGGCTGGAAAGAGTTCGCTACTAGGCCGACCGTGCAGTGCGCCAGTGTCACGAGCTCGAGCCGGAAAACCGATTGGTGGCCAGGGAGTTGCGCGGCGCTAGGAAGGGGCCGTGGCGGCAGTACGCCACGAGGAGGAGCAATACGACCGTTTCCGGCGCGACTTGACCGCCGAGCGGACGTCCAGCGATCACGAAATGATCGTGGCCCTGGCATCAGATATCCCCACTCTCTTGCGGGCACCGACCATCGCTGCCTCGGACATGCGTGTATTCATGCGTTTTCGCATCGAATAGGCGGGGGTCACGGTCCAAGTTGAAACGGGGTGGTCTGACGTTGTCATCCATTTGGCAGGGGCTTGCGACGTCTCAGGGCGTGCCCGCGAGGCTGGGCGGACGAGCCTTAACCACCCGAGCTGACCACGCCGAAGAGAATATCGAGCCAAGAACTCACGTCTTGGCTCCCAGGTTATGTGACCCTGGAGCGAAGCCGATACAAACTGTGACAAAGGGGGAAATATGGACGGCAAACTGAACTAGAGGCGCCTTGGGCTTCTCATTCCCGACGTGCGATGGTGGGCTCGGCACGGGCTTTATCGAACGAGTCTGCTAGAGGCTCTTCAGTTACCCCCCTTGGGCGGAACTAACTTGAGGTCGCCCAGATCCTTGACTTCGCCAGCGGTAACGGTCAAGTCGTGGAACAGCTCGCCGAAATAAGTGAGTCCTTCCGATGCGTTTGCGCCATACCTGAGACCCGGGACGAGGCCCTCGATGCGGAAGCGGCCGTCGCGGCCGACCCGGATGCCGCCGCCGATATTGCCGCCGGGCAGGAATGCCTTGCTCGGCGGGCCGCGCTGGCATCGAGCCGCCGATGCTTGTAATCCCGAGCCCTCCGCGAGGCCGGCCATCCTCGTCGACGATGCGCCCGGTGATGGTGCCGTATAGCTGAAGCTGGATTGTCAACGGGCCGGCCTCGTCTCCCTTGAGGTAGACCGAGCCGATCAGCTTCCGGCCGGCGTGCCTGACGATCACGCGTCGGGGCCGCGACGGGTGAAGGGCGTATATCTCGATCGTGCTCCATTGCTGGGCGTATTCGGTCGAGGAGAACAGGTCGCTGACGCCTGACGCCCTCGTTCCGGAAACCGGCCGGCCTTCGGGGTCGACGGGCGCCACCGCGATCGTGCGGCCGGTATCGACCTGGACGTCTAGCGTTGCCGATTTCGCCTTGGGGTCGAGGGTGAGCTCTGCCACGGCGTGGTAATTGCCGACGTTCCAGTATTGCGGCCGCGTACGGAAGCTCATGAGCTTCCGATCGAACCCTTTGATCGTCTCGGCACCGGTCATAAGCATGCTCCTGATGATGGTGTTCGCCAGGGCGGTAGTCGTCGCCGTGCACACTCCGCCCATCGCTGCCGCAACCGCCGACCGAGCCAGTGCCGCGGGGACCGCAGCCATTGCGCCGGTTGCCGGCGCGGCAAGTGCGATGCCGACCGCCCCCGCGGTCACGCCCCTGCGGTTCAATCGGTCCCGCAGCCGCTGCCGAGCCTTGACCAGCCGGTGCCGTAATGTCGGCTCGGTCCAACGCAGGTGACGGGCCGCCTCCTCATACGTCAGGCCCTCAAGGTCGCAAAGGACCACCGGCAGCCTCTGGCGATCCGGCAGGTGGTGGATTTCCTCGTGCACGACGGACGCGAAGTCGGGATCCAGCTCGTTATGGATTGCATTGCGGGTTGCCATTGCCGTCGCCTCTGCTTCGCGGTGGCGCCTCCGCCGCGACTCAGCTCTGGCCTGCACGGCCGCACGATAGGCGACGCGGTGTAGCCAGCCGCCCAGGGCGTCGCCGGCGCGGACCATTCGAGCTTTCCTGGCCAGGACCAGAAAGTTGGCCTGGAAGGCGTCGACATCGTCGTGTTCGTTTCGCAGGACAGCGCGACATGTGGCCAGGACCATGGGGCCGTGGCGTGCCACCAGTGCCTCGAAGGCCGCCTCGTCGCGGGCGTCGGCGTAACGGGCCAGCAGGCGTCCGTCGTCCATACCGACGGAGGTCCCGTCGTTGAACAGGTCACGGAGGTGCCGCAAGGCCTCTACCATTCTGGCGCTTGTCATGGACTCCATCCTCGCCTGCGCATCCGCCCGCCGTGGGCAGAGTTCCTCGTTTCTCGCGCCTCTCGATACAGGATAAGAGAGACATGCTGGCCCGAGCCTCCCGATTTTCTGAAAAAAAGAGCGATCCGGGCCGGCCGGCGGTGACCCATGGCGGCCAGATGGGACGAAAAGACTCACACATCGCTCGGGAAACCACTAGCTCCCTCTCCCTGGGGAGAGGGCTGGGGTGAGGGGCCGATTGCAGCAACACAGCCGCTCGATCGAATGACTCGCTACGCCAGACCATGGCCAGCGTGAGAGCCATGACACTGCCAGCGGGGAGCCAGGGGCGGGTTGATGAAAGAACGACAATCGCCGAGAATGAGAGCGTGGAGACAGATTCCTGCTCCAGTGAAAAAGCCCTGCCCATCGCTTACTCGCGCAAGAAGTATAAAACATTCATCGAAGGCATCGATGACTTCATCCGACGGACGTCCGATCCCGCCGCACACCGAAAACGCAAGGCGATTGCGCCGAAACGCGACGATCCCCGAGCGGATGCTCTGGAACCGCCTGCGTGGAGGGAATCTCGCCGGATTGAAATTCCGCCGCCAACAGCCGCTCGGTCCCTACATCGTTGATTTCTTCTGCCACGAGGCCGGCCTCGTCGTCGAGGTCGATGGGCGAAGTCATGATGGGCGGGGGAGGGAAGATTCCCAGCGAGAGGCTTTCCTCCGAGAGCAACAGCGACTTCAGGTGCTTCGGGTCAGCAATGACGATGTCCTAAAGGAAACCGAGTCTGTGCTGTTGGCGATCTTACGAGCGGCAGGAAAGGAAGTCGTTTGAGACGCAAATTCTGATCACGGCGCGGCCGGTTTTTGCCCCATCTCGCTCTGCACACGTTTGTAAGTCTCCGTCGCCGCCAGGGTGGAGGGATGTCCGGGCGGCAGGATGTGCTCGGCTTTCATGGCCGCGTGATGATAAAGCGGCAGGGCGGCGGCGAGCTTGCCTTGATCGTGCAACACGTCGGCCTGATTGGTGAGGGCCAGGATGTTGTCGGGGTGGTTTGCACCGCGGGAGCACTGAACGCTATGCGCATAGAGATAGGCGAAATGTTCGGCATCAGGAAACTTGCGGAGCTCGCGCAACACGCGGCTCAAAAGGTACGTCGAGCGGAGCGTGTCGGGGTGCTCGGGCTTGAGCACACGGGAGCGATCGTCCACATTTTTCCGTAAGACCGCCTCGGCTTCGTCCGCTTTGCCGACGTGCCAGAGGATGGTCCCCAGGCGTTCGGCCGCGTCGAGAGTCACCGGGTCGTCGCGACCGAGCAGTGCGCGGCAGTCGTCCAGGTTTTGCCGCAAGAGCGGCTCGGCTTCGGCGCCGCGGTTGGTCTGGTCGAAGAGCGTCGCCAGCAGATTGTTGACCCGCAACGTGTCGCTGATGCTTCGGGCCGTAAAGGCTGTGTGTCGAGCCGCGATCGCGGCGCGGAGCTGTTTCTCGGCTGGCTCGTATTCGGCGAGCGAGAGATAGGCGCCGCCGATCGTCTCGCGGATCTTGGCCTCGACTTCGGGCTGGCCATCGAGCCAGCCGCCGAGCTGCGCTGCCGCGCGATCGAGCAGCTCGCGGACGGTCAGGTTTTTGGCCAGCGGATCGAATTCGAGCGAAGCCTGGGCCAGCAGCCGCCGGTTCAAGAGGTCGTTGACGGCCTCGGCCTTGGCCCGTTCGTGATCGGCCTCGCGCCATTTCCAGGTGACGCCGGCCAGGCCCCCTCACCAGTGCCAGCATCAAAAGCGCTGCCAGCGAGGCCAGCGCCTTGTTGCGCCGGCACCACATGGCGGCGCGAGTCAGCGAGCCGACCGGCCGCGCCAGGATTGGCATTCCCGCTCAGCCAGCGATCGAGGTCTTCGGCGAGTGCCAGCGCGCTGGGATAGCGGTGGTTGGGCTCTTTCTCCAGGCACTTGAGGCAGATGATCTCCAGGTCGCGCGGCACTCGGTTGTTGAGCTGCGAAGGAGGTTCGGGCGAACTGTTCCGCACCTTGTCGAGCGTCTCGAGCAGCGTCGTGCCGGCAAACGGTGCTCGCCCAGCCAGAAGCGCGTAGAGGATCGTGCCCAGGCCGTAGACGTCGGTTGCCGTCGACAGCGAGCCTTTGTCTCCGTTTGCCTGCTCGGGCGACATGTATGACGGCGTTCCCACCGGCGCGCCCGATTCCGTCAGTTCGCCGTCATCCTCGATTCGCTTGGCCAGTCCGAAGTCGGTGACGTGAGGCTCGCCTTGCTCGTCCAGCAAGATATTGGCCGGCTTCAGGTCGCGATGGAGGATGCCGCGCTGGTGGGCATGGTGCACGGCCCGGGCGATTGTCGCCATGAGCCGGGCGGTTTTCCGCCGAGGATCGGTGGCAAACTCGCCGAGCCGCTTGTCGAGGCTGCTTCCCGCGATCAGCTTCATGCTGAAGAAATGGCGTCCCAGGTGCCGGCCCACCTCGTAGATCGGCACGATGTGCGGGTGGTCAAGCTGCGCGACCGCCTCGGCCTCGTTTTGAAACCGCAAGAGCTCGCTGTCGGATGGCAAAGCCGCCCGACTTGATCATCTTGAGGGCGACGGCCCGGTTGAGCGCGATCTGGTGGGCTTTGAAGACGACGCCCATCCCACCGCGCCCCAGCTCGCCCAAGATTTCGTAGCCGGGCACAACCGGCGTTGAACGCGTACCCAGCGTGAAATCATCCCAGGGGGATCCTTCGATACTGGGACCACGCGGCCCGGCAGACGAGACCGTTGTACCGCTTCCGTCCATTCGCTTACGCAGACGAGTCGCGTTCAGGTCGTCGTGTCGTCCTACCGCGAACACGGCATCGACTTGTTCAGCGAACTCCGGAAACCTCTCCAGATACTGATTCCGATCGGCCGTGTCGCCGTACTTAGCCCGGAATTCCAGTTCGAGGTTTAAGAGATCGTAAAAGAGCAGGGGCAGACCGCCGATTGGTGCGTCCGATAAAAACGACGCGAGGTCGGGGCGTCCGCCGGCGCGCCAGGCGGCCTCGAAGCGGTCGCAAATCGCGTCGATCTCGTGCAGCTCGGCCGCCGCTAGCGGGGCATCGAGTGTCGAGCGAAAACTCATCCGCTGGCCTCCTCCCAGATGGCACGAATCAGCCGAAGCTTACGATCGATGGTCCGGGTCGACGCTCCGACAGACGCACCGATCTCTTCTACAGTATCACCTTTAAGCTTGCGCAGGGCGATAGTTTTTAGTGTCTGGTCTGAGAGCCGGCCGATCAGATCGTCGAATGCGTCGGCGAACCGAGCCGCGTCTTCGGGAGTCGGCTCCCGGCTAATGATCTCGGAGATTCCGCCGGCACTTTTGGTCTCGCAGTTGCGCACCACAAACGCCGACTCACCCAGCACGTGTCCCCCGCCGCGCTTCTGACGGGTCTGATGACGCATTGTTAGCGCGGCTTTGCGCACCGTCAACGTTGCTAGCAGCCTCCAGAGGTCGTCCCGCCCGCTCAACTGAGGAAATTGACCTCGGCCCGCGCGATCGCAAAAGCTCTGGAAGGCGCTCAACGCCACGTCTTCCTCGTCGAAAGCACGCCGGCAATGGCCAGGTAACTTCGCCCCGGCCAACCGGACCAGTCGCTGAAAATAGCGATCCCAGAGCCGCTGGATGTCGGCGCTGTCTCCTGCCTTGATTCCATGCAACCAACGTGTCACCGATTCGCCATTAGACATGACAACACCCCGGCACCCGCGAAGGAGGATTTCGGTTCATGACAATGGACCATTGCCGAAATCGGGTCTGCCGGACACAAAATGGCGAAAAAATCATGGAGTTATGGCGGCGTAGCTACGGCTCGTCGATCAGTCGTCGAAGCTCGTTAACTGGTAGGCTATACTTCTCAGATAGCGAATTGAGGATCGCGGTCTTCCCCCTCTTCATCAATAAAACCGCCTCATTTCCGTTCTTGCCCCGCACTCTGACCTTCAATTTGTCGATACGCTCCTGGTAAGCCGCATTCACCTCGTCGTGCAGCGGGTTCGTGGGATTGGAATCGGCCACTGGGGTCGCGGGCCGCGGGGCACCGAGGATTTGCTCTGGCGCTGGCGCTTGATTGAAAGCGGCGTCCATGGTCCGCTTGATCAGCAGGGCCGGTATGCGAAACTGGACAGGATGCTGGCGGCCGGCGACTGGCAACTCGAGATCGAGATCGAGCCCCAGCGGCGTCTGTTCGAATGCCACCGAGTCGACAATCGTTTGATCCGGGTCGATCACTGCGGGTTCCGGCACGAGTGGTTCAAGCCGGTTGTAGCGCTTTCCCGACTCATCGAGCAGGACAACGAGATTTTGCGGCTGAGACCAGCTCACAAAGGTAATGGGGGTTTTCGATTGATTCTTGATTCTGATTTTGAGTAGCAGGCATTCGTCCCGGCTGCCCCGATACACCTTCACGAGAAACGCGGCCGATACATTCACCACCAGATCTCCGACCTTCTTTTCGGCGGGTGCAACAACTGGCCCGTGATCTTCCTTGGTGACAGCAGTCCGTTCCGGCGTCGCGGTATTTGTCGGGTTTGGCCGGTTCTGCCTTCGGTTTGCCCGGTATTGCAGGCAAGTTTTTTCCGACTCTATTTTCCCTATTGTCTCGTATCTCTTTCATCCCTCGATTCAATTGGCCGATCACATTCCGATATAAAATACCGAGCACAAGAACCCCCAGTGCGATCGCGGTGATCGACACGGCCGCGATGAACGACCGAGATTGGTGGAATGGGGGCGGCCGGTTCGATACGAGATTCTTTTTTTGAGCCGACTTCATTCGCGCCGACCTGGTCGACAGAATCGGTTCAATGTCTTCGGTAAAACTCGCGGCATTCTCTTCTCCGCTCGCACCGGCTGGACGAATGATTTCCATTGGCAGCCGGCAGCGCGGACAGGCAATCGACTTCCCCTGCGGAATGTCATCAGTGGTCTCGGTTCGGAAAGTACAGTGCCGGCATTCGAGCTTTGTCGTTTGCGCCATCGCAATTGCTCCGATGAACGTGCGCTGTCTCAAGTATTTATCGCCCCCATAGTCATATCAGCGTCGTGCCGTTGCAACGCGGGCTTGCAGGTGCCGGCTATTGCGCGAGGCTGCCAAGGCGCACGACGTCCATGGTTCGCTTAATGAACTTTGAGGGCAATCGAAAGTGAACAGGCCGATCCCCGCCGGGAAACGGTATCTTCAAATCCAGTTCGACACCCGTTGGCGGTTCCTCGAAGGCAACGGAATCCAGAAACAACCGCTTTGGATCGATCACCGTTTCAACCGGTTCGAGCGGGCCGAGGCGCTTATACTCTTTACCGTCCGCCACGCGGAGTTCGACTGGAATTTGCGGTTGAGACCGACTCACAAACGTGATGGGCATCTGGGATGTGTTGGTGATTCGTAACTTCAGCAAGAGGCATTGAGTGCCTCCCTGGCCGTCGATCTTTGCGAGTGATGCCGTCGTCACGCTCACCACCAGATCTCCGACCTGTGTCTCGGCTGGCGCATCAACTGGCCCTTGGCCCCCCTTTTTCTTGCCAGCAACCGCCTGTCCGCCCTTCGCTTTCCCCGCTTTGGGACTCAAGCTGTTTTGAACTGAGTTTTCCCTGCTTTTTCGGATGTCTTTCATGCCTCGACCCAACTCATCGATTTTATCCCTGTACAAACTGAAGAGCACCAGAACCACCAATGCGACGGCCGCGACACACACGGCTGCGATGAACGATCGCGATTGATGGAAGGGGGGAGGCCTGTTTGATACAAGATGCCTTTTTTGTCCCATCTTCATTCGAGCCGATCTGGTGGACAGAATCGGTTCAAGGTCATCGGTAAAGTTCGGCGTATTCTCTTCCTCGATCGCGCTCGCGGGTCGCGTGCTTTCCATCAGGCTGCGGCAGCGGGGACAGCCAATCGCCTTCTCGGCCGCGACGTCGCCGGAGGTTTTCGGTTGAAAACCGCACTTCGGGCATTCGAGTTGGATAGTTGCGCCATTGCATCGGCTCCGATGTACGTGCGTCTCTCAAGAGTTTCTGGACCCCGTAGTCATATCATAGTGCTCGGCGCGCCATCACCGATCTGACAGGCAGTTTCGTCCAACTGCTTCACGCAATCGCGAGCCACATTATCGCAGTTTTTCCTTGCTAGCAAGACGTGGAGAGCAACTGAGACTTGCGTGATTTATTTTGAAGACTTGTGAATTCCATGGACATCGTTTTATTACCGGAGTCTTGACACGATTGGGTTGCAAAGAAGCGGCCTCATGCGCGATAAGCTCGGTCGCGAAGTCCCTCCGATCCACCATGTTCAGCTATGTGAGAGTCGTGAATCTCCAGGACATCATCGATGTCAAGGAATTCAGGATTCACTCAGCAAGCTCTTTCAAAGCCTTTTGGTGCACGCTAGCCATCCGGTTCGCGGACCGACGAACCCGCATCTTGTGATCGCTGGTCTCTTTGACAGGCCGAAGCAAGAGACCGCCGTCTTGGACGGTTAACTCCAGCTCCGTATTAGGCTCGATCCCGAGAAGATCCATAATTGGCCGATCGATGATGATGCCATAGCTGTTTCCCATCGGTCTGAGCCTCTTGACCATCATCGGACCCCCCTCCCACTCGTCCTCAATCACCGTTACCACATTGTCACCACGTAGGTAAGCACAAACCTAGACCAACGTCATGGCCCGGTCAAATCAATCGTCCAACACATGGCCGCTTGCCCGCCATGTTGGCTCAATGATCCGTCGAGACACGAAAAACCAAATAACGCTTTAATATGCAACTTGATCCGGCTCACTGCCGATCTTTGTGCAAAGAGTCAACCGTGCACTCGGGCGGCGGTCTCAATTGAACCAACCACCGGGCCTGGTGGCATACGAGGTCCGACAATTCCTTTATAAATTCCCTATCGTGAGCCAGAAGTACGATGATCGAATTCCCCCGGGATGGAATCGATAGCAATGCTGTCGACACGGACAAAACAGTGGACATTCTTTTGCGGCTCGCATCGAGTGCGCGGACGTATCGTTCGGCCGATGGACGACTTCATGCCCAGGTTCCCGTGGGCGATCGATTGGAAATGTACGGGCTCAAGTCGGCGGGGTTTCGCGACTGGCTGATTGACGGCTACTTTTCTTATCGGGGCGCACCCGCTTCTCCGTGGGCGATTCGCCGGGTCATCAGTTTGCTGGAAGCCCGGGCACGGTTTGACGGGCAGACGCCGTCGGTCTTCATTCGCGTTGGCCATGACGGGCCAGGTCCGCACTATGGCTCGAACTATTTCCTCGACCTTGGCGATTCCAGCGGGCGCGCGATTCAGATCAGCACAGACGGGTGGTCGATGATCGAACGGCCTGGCGTCCACTTCCGCCGGCCCGAGGGGCTTTTGCCCTTGCCGGTGCCCACCACGGACGGGTCGATCGATTTGCTTCGGCCTTATGTCAACCTCACCGATGTGGACTTCCGTCTCATGATTGCCTGGCTAACTGCCGCGATGCGGCCGACTGGCCCCTATCCGATCCTGGTCCTTCAGGGCGAACAGGGCTCGTCCAAGAGCACGCTCGCACGAATAATGCGCTTTTTGATCGATCCGCACGTATGTCCTCTCCTGGCCGAACCGAAGAGCACCCGCGATTTGATGGTCACAGCGCTCGATGGCTGGCTGCTCGCTTACGATAATCTGACCGCGATTCCGGGCTGGATGTCGGATGCTCTTTGCCAGCTCGTTTTTGGTGGCGGCTTTTCGGGTCGGGCACTCTATTCCAACGACGAGCGCAGCATCATCCATGCCCAGCGGCCGGTGCTATTGAACGGAATCGAAGACTTCGTCCGCCGCGGTGATTTGAGAGACCGATGTGTGTTTTTGCAGCTCCCGCCGATCGTATCTGCCAACCGCCGGGCCGAATATGAATTCTGGCGGTCGTTTGAGGCCGACTATCCGCGCATCCTTGGTGGGGTACTCGACCTGATTGTCAGAGGCATGCAGGCGCTCCCGTCGGTGTCTTGCGCAGACTTGCCGCGCATGGCCGATTACGCCAAGTGGGGCGTCGCCTTGGGAACCGGGCTGAGCTCGCCAACCGAGACGTTTCTGGCGGACTACAACGCCAACCGCCAGAACGCGACCGCCATGGAGCTGGACGATTCGGCCGTCGGATCGGCCGTTCTTGTGGCCGTTTCCCACGTTCGACGCTGGGTGGGCACGCCGGCCACACTCTACGAAGCACTCACCGAAGTCGTTGGCAAGAAAGTCGCAGCCTCGGCCCGTTGGCCCAAATCCACAAGTGCGTTCTCCAATGAACTCCGCCGCATCACGCCACAACTTCGCCTCAACGGCTTGTCGGTCGACTTCGAGCGCGGCCACAACGGGAGACGGATCGTCATGACCAATTCCAAATGTGTCGAAAACTCATGATATGCCAATCGCGCAGGCGACACGCTGTAACTATCAAGAAAATATAGAGATACGTCAAGAAAGTCCGGTTGTGCGATCGATGTCGATAATTCAAGCGACACGCCCAACTGTTGTTTGGGTAAGGAATTATGACTAAGAAACCGGTTCCGATTATTCAAGCGACACGCCCAACTGTAATTGCGGCAATGACTTGCGCTGAATCGGTGAATTTCGCGAGCGACAAGTGTGCGCGCTTAACTCCACGCGGTATGGGTCGGTTTTTGCCGGAGCAACGATTTGCGTGTCCGTATCATTGCGCGATGGCAATGGGTACAAAGGAATGTCAACGACGCTGTTTCCCCCAAAAACTCGTGCGAATCGCCCGGCTTGTATCCCGCCTGCAATCGGTCGTGGGGCTGAGCCGGATTGAACGCGTCGGAAGGCAGACTGTTGCATCGATCTGTTTTCCAGGAGCTTTTGTGATGGGCTCAAAGCGTTCCGGATTTACGCTGATCGAGCTGTTGGTGGTGATCGCCATCATCGCCGTGCTGATTGCCCTCTTGTTGCCGGCGGTGCAGGCGGCACGCGAAGCCGCCCGCCGCATGCAGTGCACCAACAATCTCAAGCAGATTGGCCTGGCAATCCACAACTACATTTCGACGTTCGACGTCATTCCCCCAGTTGGGAGTGTCGATCTCACGGGCAATTCGATGGGGAGCGGGCTGGTGCCCCAGACGGCATCGGTGCATCTCCGGCTCACCAATTACCTGGAGCAGCGGGCAGTTTATGACGCCTATAACTTTAAGTTGGGAGATGTGCTTAACGGCAACTCTGTACCGGCCAACACAACAGTCATGGCAACGAATATTCCCGGCTATCTTTGCCCATCGGATTCCAATGTGGGGAGCTCACAGCCTCTTGCGGGCGGCTACACCGCACAGGTCACGTGCGTCAACTACGCGATCAACGGCGGCGTGAATCGGCAGAATTACGGCGGTTTGGTGAATGGCGTGGCGTGGTGGCTCGGAGGCAATGCGTTTTACGGTAACAGGGTTAGTCTTGCCAGCGTCACCGATGGCACGAGCAACACGGCCGCGTTCAGTGAATGGGTAAAAGGCAAGTCGGGCCAGAATACTCCGGGACTCAATCTGGTGTACTCGATTGCGCAATACACCAACGGCGGACCGCTAAACGATGTCCGCGCGTGTACCGCGTCGATGACGCCTCTTTGGGATTTCAAAGGGGAGTACTGGACGCTTCAGGATAGTGGTCGCGGTGGACCGTACTATCACGTCATGCCCCCGGATCAGCCGGCCTGCGCGATCAGTGCGGCGTTCGGCAATGTCGATTCCTTCATCGGTCCCAGCTCGTTTCACCCCGGCGGCGCGAACGTGTTAATCTTGGATGGGTCGGTCCGGTTCCTCAAAGCCTCAGTTGGTCTGGCGACCTGGAACGCTCTGGGCACACGGAGCGGCGGCGAGGTCGTCAGCGCCGACGCGTACTGACCGAGGTAGACCATGCGTCTGCCCCGCCCACGGTTCACCATCGCGAGCCTGATGGTGCTCGATCGTCATTGCCAGCTTGGTGTCTATGGGAATTGTGATGCGCATCGAGCGGAATCACAGGCTGGCCGCCTTGCAGGTGGCCCTGGCTAATTGCTTTAACGCCAGGCGTACGCGTGAAGTGGCCGAGATCGCCGTCCTCGAATACACGGAGGGCATTTACAAGCAAGATCTTCAGACCGTTGACGATGCGATCGCGTTGGCGAAGTCCGATCTTGAGAGTGCCTCCCATTCATCCGACGGCGACGTGCCAGCGTTCGAGCAGGCGCGTCTGAGGCTCAAACGGTTGCGACAAACGAGAGACCGGCTGGAAACCTACACCAAGGACAAGACGGTCAAGGATCTCACGGCCGAAGTGATGAAGGCCAAAGCCGCCGAGCAAGTGGCACAGGTCAAGTACGACCGGTTGAAGGCAGCCGTCGCGAACCCATGGTGGTAATACGCGATGTGTCGCAATGGGACGGCGTTCCAGATATAATGACGGTGGCCGTGGTACAAAATCTACGAACGGCCCTCCCGCCTAGTCGTCGCGCAATCTTGCCAGGAGAACTCACGAATGCCTGAGCGCCTAACGTGGTGGCAAGCGCATTACACTCGCTTCCGCAACGCAGTCCCGCAAGACTTTGCCACCGTTACGGGCACGACAACAATCGTTTTGACGCTCGTGGCTCTTGGCACCAATCCGGCATCGGCTGCCGACACGCCGAGATTGGAATACAACCGCGACGTCCGGCCGATCCTCGCGGAGAATTGCTTCGCTTGTCACGGTCCGGATAGCGCCGCCCGCAAGGCCGAAATGCGGCTGGATCGCCGTGACGACGCCATGAAGGCCGGTGCCATTTCACCTGGCAACCTTGACGAGAGCGAACTCGTCGCGCGGATCAATGCCCAAGATCCCAAAGAGCTCATGCCTCCGCCGGTGACCACCAAGAAACTGACGCAGGAACAAAAGGATATACTCAAGCGGTGGATTGCCGGGGGGGCCGCGTATCAACCGCACTGGTCGCTTATTCCCCCCAAGCGGCCCGCGTTGCCGGCCGTCCGCGACCTGGCGTGGGTCCGCAATCCGATCGACCGATTCGTGCTGACCAAACTCGAAGAGAAAGGTCTACATCCGGCACCCGAGGCGAACCGTCGAACCCTCGCGCGGCGGCTGTCGCTCGACCTGACGGGGCTGCCTCCCGAGCCCGCCGTCGTCGAGGCCTTTGTGCAGGATTCTGCACCCGACGCGTACGAATCGCTGGTGACCCGCTTCCTCGATTCGCCGAGCTGGGGCGAGCACCGGGCGCGGTACTGGCTCGACTACTCCCGCTATGCCGACACCAACGGCTATCACTTCGATAACTTCCGCGAGGCATGGGCCTTTCGTGACTGGGTCATCGGTGCCTTCAACCGCAACCTGAGTTTTGATCGCTTCACCATCGAGCAGCTGGCCGGCGATCTCTTGCCCGGCAGCACTCTCGACCAGCAGGTTGCTTCGGGCTTCAATCGTTGCAACTCTACAACCAATGAAGGGGGCGTCATCCCCGAAGAATACACGGTCTTGTACGCGCGCGATCGGACCGAGACGGTCTCCCAGGTGTGGATGGGCCTCACAGCGGGTTGTGCTGTCTGCCACGACCACAAGTTCGATCCGATCAGCCAGCGCGAGTTTTACGAACTGGCCGCGTTCTTCAACAACACGACCCAGCCGACGATGGACGGCAACATCAAGGACACGCCGCCGACCGTCTTTGTCCCCAGTAAATCTGATCGGGAGCGCTGGCCGATTGTCACCGCCGAGCTTGCCGCGGTCCGCAAAGGGATCGAAAGCCGCGAGCAGTCTGGCCGTGCCGATTTCGTGAAATGGCTGGCCGGTCCCGATCCAAAAGCACTCGAGTCGACGATCCCAACCGCCGGCCTGCGGCTGGCCGCAATCAATATTCCCATGAGCGCCATCACCGGAGCCGGCGAAGCGTTTGAATCGGCCGACACAGGCGACTTCGACAAGGATCACGCCTTCGCGTTTGGAGCATGGATCAAGATTCCCAAGGCGGGATTGCGCGGCTCGGTCATGGCCCGCATGGAAGATCGCGGCAAGTACCGAGGATGGGATATGTCGCTCGAAGGGGGACGAATCGGCACCCATCTCGTCCACGAGTGGCCCGCGGAAGCTCTCAAGGTTGTATCGAAGAAGGAAGTTCCGCCCAACTCTTGGACTCACGTGCTCGTGACATACGACGGCTCAGTCAGAGCCGCTGGCGTGAAGATCTATTTCAACGGGCAGCCGCAGGAGGTTGAAGTCAAAACCGATGGCTTGAAGCAAACGATACGGACCGAAGTGCCGTTCAAGCTCGGCCAGCGGCACACATCGTCCCGACTAGACGGCGTGGCCGTTCACTCACTGCGGATCTACGACAAGGCACTCACATCCGCCGAGGCGGGCGTTCTCGCCGGCGCGGCGCGTGCGGCTGCGCTCGCCCGAATCCCAGTCGAAAAGCAGCCTCGCGACGAGCAAGACGGCGTCTTTGCCTGGTGGCGCCACGTCATCGATCCGGCATCGCGTGACTTGCGCGACAAGCTGGCGGGGCTCATGGCGGAAGAGACGGCGATCAAAGAGCGCGGCACGTACGCCCATGTGATGCACGAGCGCACCGAGCCAGCAATGGCCTACGTGCTCCATCGAGGAGAATACGATAAACGGCGCGAGCCAGTGAAACCCGCGACGCCCGGCGTACTGCCGCCGATGCCGGCCGAGCTTCCCAAAAACCGGCTGGGCCTGGCGCGCTGGCTGATCGCGCCTGAGCACCCGCTGACCGCCCGTGTGGTTGTCAATCGCTTTTGGCAGGAGGTGTTTGGCGCTGGCTTGGTGCGGTCCGCCGGCGACTTCGGCGTGACGGGTGAGCCCCCCTCGCACCCCGAACTGCTGGACTGGCTGGCCGTTGAATTTCGTACGTCCGGCTGGGATTTGAAGCAGCTGTTCCGGCTAATCGTCGAGTCATCGACGTACCGACAGTCCGCCGCGCTGACACCTGAGAAGCGCGAGAAAGATCCGCACAATCGCCTGCTGTCGCGTGGGCCACGGTTTCGGATGGACGGCGAGATGATTCGCGACGCCGCCCTTGCTTCCAGCGGTCTCTTGGTAGGAAAGCTCGGTGGACCGAGCGTTAAGCCCTACCAGCCCGAGGGAGTCTGGGAAGCCGTTGCGATGCCCGAGAGCAACACGCACTTCTACCATGCTGATCGCGGGGACCGCCTGTACCGCCGCAGCCTTTACACCTTCTGGAAACGAAGCGCTCCCCCGGCTTCGATGGAAGTCTTCAACGCACCGAGCCGCGAGGTCTGCACGATCCGCCGCGAACGCACGAATACGCCGCTCCAGGCACTGGTGACGCTTAACGATCCTCAATTCGTCGAGGCCGCCAGAGCACTCGCGCAGCGAGCCCTCAAACACGCCGGCTCGACCGCCCTGGAGCGCATGGATTATATCGCCACTCGCCTGCTGGCCCGACCGTTACGTCCCGAGGAGGCCGCGGTGATCCAAAGTTCGCTCGCCCGGCTCTGCGCCAACTACCAGTCGCATCCCGACCAGGCCGCAGAGTTGCTCGCCGTCGGCGAATCGAAGGCGGATACCTCCATCGATCCCTCAGCTCTCGCCGCCTGGACAATGCTTACTAACGAACTTATGAATTTGGATGAGTTTCTGACGAAATAACCACTAGCCATCGGTCTTACTGACCGATGGCTAGTGGTTAAGCGGGAGCGAATTATGCACCCCTGGGATGACTACATTCGATACGAGACGCGCCGGCAGTTTTTAAGTCGAGGCTCCAACGCAGTCAGCTGGGCCGCCATGGCGGCGCTTT
Organism: uncultured Isosphaeraceae bacterium; assembly: GCA_963850935.1. GTDB lineage: Bacteria > Planctomycetota > Planctomycetia > Isosphaerales > Isosphaeraceae > CAWFRS01. The sequence continues at coordinate 569,205 of CAWKNT010000034.1, read as the reverse complement.
GGGGGCGTGAAGGGCTCGTCTCGGCCGCCGAGGCCGGCGTTGCCGCTTCGCCCACTCCCACCGGCGGTCGCGGCCTGCCTGGATTGGCTCATTTTGCCCCCAAGGCCAAGCAGGTTATTTATCTGCACATGGTCGGCGGGCCTCCTCAAATGGATATGTATGATTACAAGCCTACGATGGGCAAGTGGTTCGACAAGGATCTGCCCGACTCGATTCGGATGGGCCAGCGCTTGACGACCATGACCTCGGGGCAGAAGCGGTTTCCTATTGCACCGTCGAAGTACAAGTTCGCCCAGCACGGACAGTGCGGCATGTGGACCTGTGAGCTCTTGCCCTACACGTCGACGATGGTTGATGAAATGTGTTTCATCAGAAGCATGCACACCGAGGCCATCAACCACGAGCCAGCAATCACGTACATGCAGACTGGCAACCAGGTCACCGGCCGCCCCTGTCTGGGAGCCTGGGTCTCGTATGGCCTGGGGTCGCTGAATGACAACCTACCGACCTTTGTCGTGCTGGTGGCGAAACCAACCAACACCGAGCAATTACAGGCCATCTCGGCTCGACTGTGGTCGTCGGGTTACCTCTCCGGCAAACATGCGGGCGTTTCGTTCCGGAGCGGGGGCGATCCGATCCTTTACATCCAAAATCCGGCGGGCGTTTCATCCGAGGTGCGCCGCGATACCCTGGACGGGCTCAAGGCACTGAATGAGATGAATTACCAGCTTGTGGGCGACCCAGAGACGCACACCCGCATCGAGCAATATGAGCTGGCATTCCGCATGCAGTCGAGCGTCCCGGAACTCACCGCGATCACTAACGAACCGGACTCGACGTACAGACTTTATGGCGAGGAGGCGAAAAAGCCAGGCACGTTCGGTCATTCCGCGCTCCTGGCGCGGCGTATGATCGAGCGGGGTGTGCGATTCGTCCAGATCTACCACAATAACTGGGACACCCACTTCAACGTTGGCGGCCGTCTACCCAGCCAGTGCCGCGACGTTGATCAGCCATGCACGGGCTTGATCCGCGATTTGAAGGCGCGCGGGCTTCTGGACGAAACGCTTGTGATCTGGGGGGGCGAATTCGGCCGGACGATCTACTCGCAAGGTGGTTTGAAGCACGATAACTACGGTCGCGATCATCATCCGCGCTGCTTCACGATGTGGATGGCCGGCGGTGGCGCACGGCCCGGCACGATCTACGGCGAAACTGACGAATTCTCGTACAACATCGTCAAAGACCCTGTCCACATCCGCGATTTCCACGCAACCGTGCTGCAGCTACTCGGCTTCGACCACAAGCGTTTCACATATCGCTACCAGGGTCTCGACCAGCGCCTCACGGGCGTCGAACCGGCGAAGGTGATCCCACAACTGATGGTCTGAGGACAACGTCAACGTGGTCACGCTTCGACGTGAATCGAGGCCGATGTCGTCTGTGCTGCGTGGAGCCGATGATGCATAGAACGGTACAGCGGTTGATCGTGGCGATCGCCAGCCTGTTATTCTTGGGATCGACTGCGGTGCAGACAACTGCCGCCGAGCGCGTACCGTTGATATTCGACACCGATATCTGCGGCGATTGCGACGACGTCTTGGCGCTGGGGATGATTCATTCTCTCCAGGCACGAGGGATGTGCAAGCTCTTGGCGGTCACAATCAGCGTCGACCACGAGTTGGCTGCACCATTCGTGGACGCGGTCAATACCTTTTACGAACGCGGTGACATCCCGATCGGCGTCGTGGGCAAGGGAGGAGTGATCGAGAAAAGCGAGTTCCTATCGCTGGTCACGGAACAGGAGAGCGGCCGCTTTCGCTATCGACACGATCTGGCTTCTAAAGAGTCGGCAATGGACGCCACGGCTTTGTTGCGTGCGACCCTGGCGGGTCAGGCGGATCATTCCGTCGTGATCGTCCAGGTTGGCTTTTCGACCAATCTGGCGAGGCTGCTCGATTCGGCCGGTGATGAGGTTTCAGACCTGACTGGCCGCGAGCTAGTCGAGCGCAAAGTGAAACTGGTGTCGCTCATGGCGGGGGCGTTTCAGCCCATCGACGGAAACGGCCGCTATCTGGAATACAATGTCGTCAAAGACATCAAAAGCGCCCGCATACTAGCCGAACGATGGCCAACAGCAATGGTCTTCAGTGGTTTCGAGATCGGCATCGCTCTTCCCTACCCGGCCGTGAGCATCGAGCGTGACTATGGTTACGTGCGTCATCATCCCGTCGCCGAAGCCTATATCCGCCGCAACCCGCCGCCGCACAACCGGCCGACCTGGGACTTGACGAGTGTGCTCTACGCCGTGTTACCCGATCATGGCTATTTCGACGTTTCCCCAAGCGGAACCGTCACCGTCGAGGCCGATGGCTTCACGCGATTCGATGGGCATGCAGAGGGGAAGCACCGCTACCTGATTCTGCGACCAGAGCAAAAGCCTCGCGCGCTCGAGGCTCTCGTGCAGCTTTCCAGCCAACCGCCGACCGGCGGGCATCAGTGAGAAAGTGTGCCGCCGATGAGCACTTGCCAGCGCGTTTATCTGGCCGCACTCTTTTTCGCGATCATGTTGGCGCACTCGAGCGCTTCGGGTCAGAGCGTATCTACCATCGAGCCTCCGTCGTGGTGGGTCGAACCACATGAGCAATCGCTCATGCTCTTGATCGAGGGAACGAACCTCGACGACGGTCTCGTCCGCGTCGCGCGCGGTCCCATCAGTATTGGTCGAATCGACGCCGGGCGCGAGGGCCGCTCTTTGTTTGCCGAACTGATAATCCCTGGAGGAGCACGCTCGGGGCACTGTCAGATCGAGATCGGTGCCAAAGGGCTGACTTTCACGCGCGAGTGGGAGTTGGTCGATCGGCCTGTCCGCCGGCCCGAGCCGTTTGGACCGGACGACGTGATCTATCTGGTCATGGTCGACCGTTTTGCCAACGGCGATCGGCAGAACGACGATCTGCCGGGCGGTGATCGACTGTTCGACCGTCGCGACACCCATGCGTACCACGGCGGCGACTTTGCGGGCATTCGAGGCAGGCTCCCCTATCTGGCCGATCTGGGGATCACGGCGATCTGGCTCACACCGGTGTACCGCCCTGCCTCGACCTGGTTCGCGGCGAACCTCGGAGGAACACCGCGCAAGATGGCTGACTTTCACGGATACTGCCCGGTCGATTTTTATGACACCAACCCGCGCTTCGGGTCGTTGGACGAATACCGCGCGGTCGTTGACGAAGCTCATAAACTTGGCTTCAAGGTCATCCAGGATCAGATCCTCGGATACACCGGGCCCAAACACCGCTGGGTCGCTCACCAGCCGACTATCGACTGGTTTCATGGTCCGCTCGAACGCCCACCCGCGTGTAACTTCCGTTTCGACACTTTGACCAACCCTCATGCTCGCGAGACTGATCGCCTTGGTCTGACAGACGGATGGTTTTTCGGAATCCTTCCCGACCTTAACGTGCGTGAAATGCATGTGAGCCGTTACGCGATCCAGCAGTCGCTTTGGTGGGTGACGATGTTTGGGGCCGACGGAGTCCGGCTTGACACGTACCCGATGGTTGACCGTACCTTCTGGCGAGACTGGAGCCAGCGTCTCAAGGCAACTCATCCCGGGATTCGATCGGTAGGTGAAGCGTGGGTCGTCGAGGCGTCCGACTTGGCCTTCTTCCAGGGGGGACGACCGGGCTGGGATGGAGTCGACCCTGGCGTGGATACCGTCTTTGACTTCCCGCTCAACCAGGCAGCGATCGCAGTGTTTTCGAGACGGGCTCCTGCGCAGGCACTGGAGCAGGCTCTCCGGCGCGACGGGCTCTACCCACGCTCCGATCTGCTGGTGACGTTCCTGGACAATCACGACACAGCGCGGTTCGCTGCGCTACCGGACATGACTGACGAACGGCTGCGGCTCGCGGTCGCTTTCCTGCTGACAACGCGGGGCATCCCACAAATAACCTGGGGGGACGAGATCGGCATGCCCGGTCATATGGATGACCGCCGTGACTTCCCCGGCGGTTTCCCCGACGATTCGCGCGACGCTTTCACCGCCAGTGGACGGACGCCTCCGCAACAAGCAATTTTCGCCACCTATCGCGAAGTCCTGCGGGTCCGAAAGGCCTCCCCTGCTCTGCGACGAGGAAATCTCACGGACCTCTTCGTCGATGAGTCGAACTATGTCTACCTGCGCGAACACGGGTCCGACCGCGTGATCGTCGCCTTGAACACGGGGAAGACCACGGCCAACGTGTCACTCCCGGCCGAAATTGTTGGCCCGCTCGAATCGGTGTACGGCGAGGCTCAGTGGTTCGCGACGACCGGCGGTGTCCGGCTCCAATTGCCAGGTGAGTCGGCCGCGATCTTCCGACTCACCACCCATTAGCGGCGCCCTCGTAATTGCAAGCACGGCGATCGCGCTGGAAGCGCGGAATAGCAAACTTCAACCGAGTTCGCTCGCTCTCATGAGCTTGCTTGGCTTCCCGATATGCAGAAAAGCGCTAACAGCTTTGCGCAAGAAGGAATCGAAGGCGGGCGTCTCGAAATCTTCTGCGGCGTGGCCGACGATTGTGATTTCCTGAAACGGGCCGATCTCGGTAACTTTCAATCGCGGCTGGTCACAAAGCACGGGCGTTTCGCTTTCGTGAAACGGGATCAGGTCGAGCTCATTTTCGAGCGACCGCGCACGAAACGTGTTCTGCGGCACAAAAAACCGCATCGTGATGACCCACTCGGATGTCGTCGTTGCGTGAAAGAACGGAAAGCTGATCTTGTTCTCATCCGACCCGTGGATCTTCACGAGATTGCGCTGCGACCAATCTGTGGGTGCAAAGCCTCGGCCGGAGTTTGCGTCGGTGTGGGAATTGCCCAGGGCCTCGACCTGGTCGACGATCCGTTCGAGGATGCGTCCGTCCCACCGGACCGGCCGGCCGTTCTTGGCAAGACGGTCGCGCGTGTGCCACTTGCGGCCGTCGATTTCCCAAGGCGCTTGGGCCTCAGAAGCAACTTCGGACTGCCGCCGAGGTTTTTTCGCGTCCATTGCTCGCGTGGCTTGAGCGCCTTTTTTCGCCCCAAGCTTTCCCTGTACGTCGATCTTCTTCCTGCCCGCGCGCTCGCTCTTGAGACTAAACCTCGGGCGCTCAGCCAGCGGCCCGGCCGCCAGCACAGGCTTGAGGAACCGCCCGGTGTGGCTGCGCCGGTTCTTGACAACTTGCTCGGGTGTGCCCTCGGCGACGAGGTCCCCTCCGCCGATACCCGCTTCCGGACCCAGGTCAATGACCCAATCGGCCGTCTTGATCACCTCGAGGTTGTGCTCAATGACGACGACCGTGTTGCCCAGATCGGCCAGGCGATGGATCACGTCCAGCAGCTTGCGGACATCGTCGAAATGCAGCCCGGTGGTAGGCTCATCGAGAATGTAGAGGGTTTTTCCAGTGTCCGGTCGGGCAAGCTCGGCCGCGAGCTTGACTCGCTGGGCTTCGCCGCCGGACAACGTCGGCGCCGCTTGACCAAGCGGCAGGTAGCCCAGGCCAACATCGAATAGCGTCTGGAGAATTTTGCGGATCCGCGGCACGTTGATAAACAATTCGAGCGCGGCCGCGACTGACATGTTGAGCACATCGGCAATCGTCTGACCGTGAAAGGTGACGGCCAGTGTCTCCGCCGTGTAGCGCGCACCGCCGCATATATCGCAGGCGATCCAGACATCCGGCAAGAAGTGCATCTCGATTCGCTTCTGTCCCGCACCCTCGCACGCCTCGCACCGCCCGCCCGCTTGATTGAAACTGAACCGGCGCGACGAGTATCCGCGAACCTTCGCTTCCGGAAGCTTGGCAAACAACTCGCGGATTAGGTCGAACACGCCTGAGTAAGTTGCCGGCGTCGAGCTAGGAGTGCTCCCTAATGGCGTCTGGTCGACACTGATCACTTTGTTGATGAGTTCCAGCCCTTTGATGGTATCGTGGGCACCCGGAGTTAGTTGTGCCCGGTGTAATTCCTTCGCGGCCGACTTCCAAAGGATATCCTCCACCAGTGAGCTCTTGCCCGAGCCCGAGACTCCCGTAACGGCCGTGAAAACACCCAAGGGGAAACGTACGTCGAGGTTCCGGAGATTATGCTGGCGCGCGCCCTGGATTGTGATTGCGCGACCGCCCTCGTCAAGATCCGTGGGCCGACGATTACTTGGCACGGGTATCGCGGCCTTGCCGCTCAAATACGAGCCAGTGAGCGATCGCGACGTCGACTTCACTTTACGGGTCGTCCCAGCCGCTGTGATCCGGCCACCTGCCTCTCCCGAGCCGGGTCCGAAGTCGACAAGGTGGTCGGCCGCTTCAATGACTTCACGGTCGTGCTCAACCAGTACCAGCGTGTTGCCCAGGTCGCGCAGGTGCCGCAAGGCCGAAAGCAGCCGGCCGTTGTCGCGCGGGTGCAGACCAATCGTCGGCTCATCGAGCACGTAAAGGACGCCGGTCAAGCCGCTGCCGATCTGGCTGGCCAGGCGGATTCGTTGACTTTCACCGCCGGATAGCGTCGGAGTGCCGCGGGCCAAATTGAGGTAATCAAGGCCGACGTCGACCAGAAATGTCAGGCGATCGCGGACCTCGCGCATCAGGTCGCCGGCAATGTGCCGCTCATCGGTCTCGAGCGCGAGCCCCTTGAAGAACGCCAAGGCCTGGTTTAAAGGCCAGCGCGTGATCTGGTCGAGCGTGAAACCTTTGAACCGGACGGCCGCTGCGTCGTCACGGAGCCGCGCTCCCATGCAGCCCGCGCAAGGAACATCATCCACCATTCCCTGAAGTTTGAATCGATAAACAAACGAGACTCGCCCTGCCTCTTCGATCGCAGGGAACAACCCCTTGTACTGAAACGAAAAGCCACCGGGCGCCGTCGGTATCTGGCTCGCGGTTTTCGCCGACGATGTTGCCTTGGTCGCTGATTTTACCCCTAATGGCCGGGAGTTTCCGTTACTTTCGATCGAATACCATGTCTCTCCGGCGCCGTGGAGAACGATCCGTTTGCTTCGCCCGTCGAGGTCGTCAAACGGAGTATCGAGATCTATTCGCTCGGAGCTGGCAAACGCCTCGATCATTCGGGCGAAGAGCGGGACGTCGGCGAAGTCCGGCCAGACGGCAACTGCTCCTTGGCGGAGGCTTAATCGGCCGTCGGGCACCAGGACGGCCGGATTGGCTCCCTGCTGAATGCCCAGCCCCTGGCAAATCGGGCACCAACCGAGCGGGCTATTGAAAGAGAAATGATGCGGTGCCAGCTCATCAAAGCTGCGGCCGCAACGATCGCATACCCGATGCTGACTATAGCGATCGACCGGCCAATTCGGCTCGCTGGCCTCGTCTCCGACACGCGCGATGTGAACGACCCCTTTGCCCAGGTCGAGGGCCGACTCGATCGAGTCCGCCAACCGTGAACGAGTCGACCGCCGCACGACCGCGCGATCCACCACGACTTCGATCTTGTGCTTGCGCCGATGGCTCAACTTGGGGGGCTGGTCGAGGCTGACAGATTGACCGTCGACTCGGACGCGGGCAAATCCCGAAGCGCGCAGATCGTCCCACAGCGCCTCGTAGCGCTCGCCATCGCGTCGATCCATCGGCGCCATCACATAAACCTTGGTTCCCTCGGGCAAATGCAAGACCCGTTCGACGATTTCGTCGGCTGTCTGCGTGCCGATAGGTATGCCACACTTGGGGCAATGCGGATGGCCGAGCCGAGCAAACAGAATGCGCAAGTAATCGTAAATTTCAGTGACAGTGCCGACCGTCGAGCGCGGACTCTTGCTTGTTGTTTTCTGCTCAATGCAGATAGCAGGCGAGAGACCGGTCACTCGTTCGACTTTGGGCTTTTGGAGAGGTGCAAGAAACTGCCGCGCGTAGCTCGATAGACTTTCGACGTAGCGCCGCTGGCCCTCAGCATAGAGCGTGTCGATCGCCAGCGAGCTCTTTCCGGAGCCGCTGGGACCGCTGCATACGGTCATCTTGTTGCGGGGGATATCCAGGTCGATCCCTTTCAAGTTGTGCTGGCGGGCGCCCCGGACCTGGATCGAGGTGAGCGCCGCCTCGGACGACTTGCGACCGCTGTTGCTCGCGGGCGAGAGAGCGACGCCCTTGGGTTTCTGCCGCGTTTTGCCGTTTTCACGTTTCGTAGCCATGACCCTGCGAAACGCCTGCCCGGTGTAGCTTTCGGCCACTTCGGCGACGACTTCGGGAGATCCTTCAGCCACGATCCGGCCACCGCCTGCGCCTCCGTCGGGCCCCAGATCGATAATCCAGTCGGACGTCTTCACGACGTCGAGGTTGTGCTCGATCACGACCACAGTATTTCCCGCGGCCGTGAATCCCTGAAGCACGTCGAGCAGCTTACGAACATCGTCGAAATGCAAACCGGTGGTTGGCTCGTCAAGGATGTACAGGGTCTTGCCGGTTCCCTTCTTGACCAGCTCGCGGGCAAGCTTGATCCGCTGAGCTTCGCCGCCGGAGAGGGTTGGCGACGGCTGACCGAGCTTGATGTAATCCAGACCCACGTCATGCAACGTCTGGAGCATAAGGGCGATCTTGGGGATATTGGCAAAGTGCTCGAGTGCCTCTTGGACGTCCATGTTGAGCACGTCGCTGATGCTCTTGCCTTTGAACCGAACTTGCAGCGTTTCGCGGCCAAACCGTTTACCCTGGCAGACCGGGCAGGTAACCCAGACATCGGCGAGGAAGTCCATCTCCAGCCGGTTCGAGCCGTTTCCCTCGCAGGCTTCGCACCGGCCTCCGGAGACATTGAAGCTGAACCGGCCCGGCGCATAACCACGTGCTTTTGCCTCAGGAAGCCGAGTGAAAAGGTCGCGCATCAGGTCGAAGAGCTTGATGTAAGTCGCCGGGTTGGAACGTGGAGTTCGACCGATCGGCGACTGGTCGATGTCGATTACCTTGTCAAGATGATCGAGCCCCTCGATGCCCGTATGCGCCCGGATCGGTGATCGCCCGGTTGAGGTCGCGCGCAAGACTTCGCGGAGAATGTCTCCGACAAGCGAGCTCTTACCTGAGCCGGACACACCTGTCACGCAGATAAAAAGCCCAAGGGGGAAAGTCGCGTCGATGTTTTTGAGGTTATTGTGCGTAGCCCCCTTGATCGTGAGAAATCGCCCATCGGGAACCTTGCGTATGGGCGGAATCGCGATCGCCTTTTTACCCGCGAGGTACGCACCCGTCAGGCTCTCACGTGCTTGTGCCAGGTCGTTGATCGTCCCCTGAGCGACGACTTCACCTCCCTTGACACCGGGCCCGGGCCCAAAGTCGACCAGGTGATCGGCGGCGCGCATGGTGTCTTCGTCGTGTTCGACGACAACGACCGTATTGCCCAGCTCGGCGAGCCGACGCAACGTCGCCAGCAATCGGTCGTTGTCGTGTGGGTGCAATCCGATCGACGGCTCGTCGAGAATGTAAAGGACCCCCACCAGCCCGGCGCCAACTTGGCTGGCCAGGCGAATTCGCTGCGCTTCCCCTCCGGACAAGGTGGGCGCGGCACGGTCGAGGCTGAGGTAGTGTAGGCCAACGTCAATCAAAAATGTGAGCCGCGCTCGAATCTCTTTAAGCAGTTCTTCGCCGATAGTCCTGGAGACAGCATCGAGTGGAACGACATTGATCGAAGAGCTGTTGTCACCCGGGGTGACTTCAGACAGTGCGTTGAAGAACCGGGCGACCTCGCCGATGGGCATTGCCCCCAGCTCGACCAAAGTGCGACCGCCGACCTTGACTGCCCGCGCGCGGGCGTTCAGCCTGGTTCCCGAGCATTCGGGGCAAGTCATGCTCCGCATGAATGGCTCGAGCTGGCTGCGGACCGGACCGCCGGACGCACCGCGGTATTTCGCCAGCAATTCGTTGGCGACACCCGCCCATTTCTCGGCATGGGACCAGACCTTATGCCGACTCTTCCAACGATGGACGATCTGCCGGTCGCCCGTGCCATAAAGCCACGCACGCCGTGATTTGTCGTCGAGATTTCGCCATGGCCCTTTGAGCATCGTCCCTTTGGCGGGGCCGTCCGCGTCGGCCTCGAGATTGGCTGCAAGTCCTTCGAAGAGATGCCGCCGCCACCGCCCAGCCTGGTTGACTGGCCCGAGAGGCGCGATTGCCCCGTCCCAGACAGAAAGCGCCGGCGTCGGGGACCAAGAGGTCGGGGTCGAAGTCGTGGCGAATACCCAGGCCGTCACAGGCCAGACACATCCCTTGAGGGCTATTGAAGCTGAATAGTTGCGGGCTGGGCGGATCAAATCCGATCCCGCAGTTGGTGCACGCATAATTCGAGGAGAGCAGCCAATCCGGCCGTCCCTCGGCGGCGATAATGACAGTCCCTTCACCCAGCCCGAGGGCCTGTTCAATTGCCTCAGCCAACCGCCCACGCTGTGCGGCGGTGGGATTGGAAATCGCCTTGAGCCGGTCGATCACTGCTTCGATCTGATGCTTGATCTGGCGGTCAAGTGATAAATCGTCGGACAGATTGACGACCTGGCCGTTGACCCTCGCCCTGCACATAACCCAGCTCGTGAGAGCTCGGCGAAAAGATCTTTGTATTCCCCCTTCTGGCCCCGGACCACCGGTGCCAGCACGAGAAAAGCTGTCCCAGCCGGCAACTCCTCAATCACGCGGGCCAGGATCTGTTCCCGCGTTTGGGCCGTCACTGGCCGACCGCAATTCGGGCAATGACCCTGCCCGACGCGGGCGTACAAACACCCGCAGATAGTCGTTGATCTCGGTGATCGTTCCGACCGTCGATCGCGGGTTCCGGCCCCCCGTCTTTTGCTGGATCGAGATCGACGGACTCAGGCCGTCGATGCGGTCAACCTCGGGTTTGGGCATTTGCCCCAGGAACTGGCGAGCATAGCTCGAAAGGCTCTCGACGTATCGGCGCTGGCCCTCCGCGTAGAGCGTGTCAAAAGCCAGCGAGCTCTTGCCGGAACCCGACACGCCCGTCAGGCAGATCAACTTGCCCCGGGGCAAGACCAGTGACACATCGCGTAGGTTGTGCTCGCGCGCGCCTCGGATCACGATGTCCGTCGCGGCCATCCTGAGTGGTCTCCGGTGAAGGGCGCGGACTCGAATCCGCGACCGTCGTGGTCTTCGGTCAGAACCTGAGAAACGATTAGTATACACGTGTCGCGGTAGGGTGTACAGACGCGGGATTGCCGAGATGACATTCTAATGGCAATGCTTCGTCTCGTTCGGGCCGCGCATGGGCGAATGCAAGCGGGGTACAGGCGCGTGCTCGGCCGCAACGCGTGCCTACACGAATCGAGTTTTGCTTCAAGGTCGCTTACGCACTTCGCGCCAGCGGATGTCCCGCCAGCTTCTCCAGGATCGCGATCGGGGCCTTTTCGGGAGCTGCCAGGCTCGACCGGCGGATGATGAAGGTCTGCTCCAGGGCATACTGGCCGCTCAAGCAGGCGTGGCTGGCGCTGTCGGTGAAGACGATCCAGGTCGAGCCGGCGGGAAACTCCCAGCGGTCTCTTGCGGCAGGTCTCTTGAAAGCCCGGCGTCTTCCTTCATGGCATGGTGAATCTTGAGCATGAAGCGGTCGTATAGGCGGACGGTCGACGACCGGCAGACCCAGGCTGGCCGCGGCTCGGGCCGTCAGATGCTTCCAGTGATCCAAAGCACCCGGCTTCCGATGCAGCCCGATCCGCTCCGCGAACTGGCCGGCCAGCGCTTCAAAGTGGTCCGTCGTGAGCCAGACCCGCGCCTGTCTCTGGGTGGATATTGGTGAAAATCCGCAGCAATCGGTCGCCGTGCGACGGCCGCGTCGGAAACGAGTCGAAATGCAGCAGGTCGTTGCGGGAATGCAAGGCAACCTTACGGCCCGATTCCTCGATCGGCCGAAAACTCGCGAAGTCGATCTTCCAGCTCCCCGCATACCGGTTCAAAAATGTCGACATGAATGCGATGGCACGTTGCGAGTAACCACGCATGATCTCGTGGACACGTGCCCGTTGGGCGGAGTCGTCCTGGTCGACCCCTTTCAATCGGTCCTCCAGCGGCCGGTAGCTGATGTTCTTGTGATACGAGGCGTTCGACTTGCTTCTGGGTCACCAGGAAAGCCCGGTCTTCGTCAGGTAAGAGCGGCGGAGAAACGGGAAAATACAGGATATCGCCTGCCTCGAGTCCCCGATATTCGGGCCTGCTGGCTTCCGTGCCGAACCGCTCCGCGCCAAGCGTAATCCGTGCCATGGTCGATCACTCCGTGATTCGTTGTCCTGGCGTCCTCACGCCGCGATCATACCTTCATCGGCAAATCGTGGAAAGAGGAACTGCTTCAAACGAGAATCGCCGAACATTCACACCGCGTCCCGGCTCGGTTCCGACGATTGTGCTACCAATGCATCACGTAGCCGCCGTCGACATTGATCGTCTGGCCGGTGATGTTGCGTGCCTGGGTCGATGCGAGGAAGACGGCCATGGCCGCGATGTCCTCGGGCTGTTGCCAGCGGTTTAAAGGTACGAGCTTTTTGATCTTATCGGCCGTCCAGGCTTCGTAGGTTGACCGCTCGGATTCCGGCTGCTCTCTCGCCCAGGCTTCATAGACGCTGCGATTGAGGGGCGTCTGGACCATGCCAGGACAGAGCGTGTTGACCCGTACGCCGAATGGGGCAAGGTCCTTGGCGGCGCACTGGGCGAAGTTGATCAGAGCGGCCTTGGCAGCACTGTAGGGTGGGTCCGTCTGCGAGCCGATCTGGCCAGCGACTGACGAAAGAAAGAGCATCGAGCGCGACGAGCTGCGCGCTTTCACTGTTGTTGGATTCTGTCTCTGCATCTCAAGGGTCCCGCGGCCGCCATCGCGGGGGCGAACGCGTGTGCGACGTTGACCGCGCCGATCAAGTTGATTTTCAGCACGGGTTCCCAGTCGGCAGGCTCGAGCTTCCAGAACGGAAAGCCGAATTTGCCCGAACCGATGCCGACGGCGAAGACAACGTGGTCGCACCGGCCCAAATTCGTTCCTCGACTTCTTGGGCTGCGCTGGCGAACGGCAGAGTAGTCGGTCACGTCGGCCACCAGGCCAAGAGACTGCGGAACTGAGCTGGGCCAGCTCGTGGACACTCGGGTCGCGATCGATGGCCGCGACATGCGCACCCTCGACTGCAAACGCCTTGGCGATCGCCGCGCCGATTCCTCGCGCCGCCCCGAAGACAACCACCACCTTCTCGCCAGACCGCAGATCCACAGACGCTTTGCCCCGGAAGTCGACTGACTGTCGTTCGTTCATTTGGCCGCGCTGGCGGCCCGCTTGCTGGTTGCCACGGCCGATGTCGACCATCCGATCGCGAATCGACCCTTCGGCATTCTTGGCCTGATTGCTCTCCCGGGCCTCACGAACCTGCTCGGCAGCGAGGCCGCTCCCCAGCGAAGGCTTGCCCTTGGCATTTGCGGTCTTGCGTCCGCCCTTGCCTTTACCCTTGCCCTCTGCGCCGGCCGAGGCTGCGTGCACCGCCGCCCGGAGACTGTTGATGTTTCGACCGTCGCGGCTTGCTCCGGTAGCGCATCGGTCAGTTTAAAACGTCCAAATCCCGCCATCACAATTATCTCCCTCGCGATCAACTTGCCTTGCACTTACTTGCTAGTAGAGCGGAAATGGATTTGGTTTTCACTAGCAACTTGTCGATTACCTCCGTGAAACGCTCGCCAATGGTGACTGGCAGATAGCCCATCTTCGACGCTAAAGTGATAGAAAGCGTCAATCGACTCTACGGCGAGCCGATTGCAACAGAGCGGGGCTTCCGCGTGGATCCAATTCGGACCAATCGCGTATGGATCGTTGTGTGAATCCTCGCCAGATCTTAGCATTATCCTTACATGCGGGTGACAACGGCATTTTTGCCCGAACGAACGTTCGAGCATAAATCGCCGCGTGGCAAAACGCGGTGCGGAGCGCCTGATTCGGAGAAAACCTTAATGGTGGCGGGAGCCTCACGGTGATCGATATCGGTACGACGCTCAACCAGAGGTTTTTCCTTAACAAGGAACTCGGCCGCGGAGGCATGGGCGCGGTCTATTCCGCCACTGACGAGATCTTGGAACGCAAGGTCGCCATCAAGGTTCTCAAGGAACAGAGCGGTGAAGAGGTCGCGAAAAAGCTAAAGTTAGAGGCACAGATCGCCGCGCGGCTCTTGCACGAAAACGTCGTGCGAATCTACGACCTCGGACGGGCCGAAGACGCCTACTTTTTGGTAATGGAGGAGGTAAGCGGGAGCAGCTATTCAAAACGGTGGCGTCTTTTGTCGTTGCCCGATCGCCTGAACATACTCGCCGAGGTGGCCGACGCCCTGGATTACGCGCACCACCAGGGAGTGGTCCACCGCGATGTGAAGCCAGCGAATGTACTTTTGACCGCGAGCGATACGCCCAAGCTGTCAGACTTCGGGCTGTCGATCATCGCCGCCCACGGGGATCAATCAGGAATCATTCGAGGCACGCCGCATTACATGAGCCCGGAGCAGACGCGCGGGAGCCGGCTGGACTATCGTACGGATTTGTATTCGCTGGGAGTGATGGTCTACGAGGCGGCAACCGGCAGCGTGCCGTTTACTGGGTCGTCTTCCTCCGTCATGTCCCAACACTACCTGTCCGATCCCGAACGGCCTCGCTCGCGCAACCGTTCGATCGCGCCGAGCTCGAGGCTCTGATCCTGACGCTGCTGGCAAAGCGGCCCAACGAGCGGCCAGGATCCGGAGCAATGGCGGCTGAGGCACTGCGTGAGGAGGTCGCGCGGATTCGTGAACGCGAAGGATCCGGACGGGGTGCGTCGACCGCATCCGTCGCGGTAGGCGGTGTTGGCGGCGCGAACTTGACCGGGACAATTGGCTTGACGGCGCCCGGAGTGACCGAACCTCTGCCCACGCCGTCGATCCACAGGACCAATGGGTTGACGGCGGTCGCGAGTGCCAGTGCGTCGGCGACTGTTGCACAGACCGGCCCAGTAACGAGCGAGTCGCATCCGACGCACGCGGCCGAATCTGCGCCTTCGCCCGCCACCATCCACACGTCTCCGTCGATGCGGGTACCAGGGGATGCCCCCTCATCATCTGGCTCCCTCGCCATTGCCACAGTCGGCGGGACCGGGGGCGTAACCGCACTCATTCGCTCTCCGCTGGCCCGCCGGATGCTCGAGGTCGTCCTGGCCGAGCCGATTCTGCTGTCTCCGGACGAGCGCTATCTTCATGGCCACTATCTCGCCTACCTGATGAGCGGCTCGCGGCGCCGCGGCCTGTTCCTGCGCCGACCCTTGGAGCCTCGCAACGCCGATCGCGGCCGGTTGCTCCTCGCGGCCACCTACGCGATCTTGGCCGGCGCCGGTGAAGACGCGATCCGCGATGCGGCGACGCTCTTGAATCAAAAGATCGAAGTCCGTCCCATCCTGTCACCGATCGTGGTGGCCAAGTATCTGGCTTGCCGCGAGAGTCCAGCCAAACGCAAACTCTTCCGCCAAACGCGCAAGGCCATCGCGCAGGCAAGCGCGTATGCCCAAAAAAACATGGTTGACTCCAAGGGTGTGCTCAACCCAGGCTTAATGCCGCAAAAGCTGGAAGACCTGAGCTTGATCGCGCCGGCCCGCGAAGAAGTTGATGATGTTTTGGTCGAACGGTGGAACCGCGTGGCCGAGGTCTGGCGCAACGAGGTCGATTTCCGCGCGGCGGTTCTGCGCTACGCTACGACCAACGCCCATCGAGACCCGGCCAGCGCGGCCCTGTGGCCGGAAGTTGTCTACCCCTTGATCGAACGTGCCCGCTGGCACCGCCGGATCCGCACGCGAACCGAATCGGTGTGGGACTACCTTTGCGGCCGGCTGCGCGTTCCCGATGCCGGCGTGGTACTCGACCGGGCTCTCAACCGGTCGGTGCCGGCCCCGCTGGTCGCTGAACTCGACAATGAACTGAACCTCTTCACCGATAATCCAAGGCTCGATGATGAAGCCGACCCATTCGCACCAGCCGCGCCGAACGACGATGACCGATTAACCGCCACTCTGAACGATAGTCGTGTCAACCTGGCTGAACTTGTTGTTGAAGCCAAAGAGGCAACAGGCCTACTGCCCCTGGCTGATCCCAACCCGATTCGTTTCTCTCAGGGCGAGCTTCACGAACTTTGGAAGGAGGCACTTGCGGCGCTTCAGAGCCAGACACCGGCCCGGCCCGGTGCCAAACCAGCCAGCCATCGCCACGTTGCGATCGGCCCGTACAGGCTACTCGTGATTCCATCGATACGCGGCCGCGCCGCCGGTCAGATCGCCATCCAAGGAATGACCAACAAACAAATCGAGCTCTCGACACCCACGGTCCGGACCAAGGGCTCCTCCTCGAAGCCACTTGTGGCCGTGTGGATCTATGTGGATAACAGCCTCGTCATCGTTCACCTCGACTTTATGAATTCCGAACGCTATGTCCTCTGGCACGCACCCAAAGGCCATCAGCTCAATTTCGACAACGCCGCCGACCTTAACCACGAGTTGTATGCCCTTGGTCTGGAAATCCCCGATCAAATCGACCGCGTGCTGACGCGCCGCTTCAAGCCCCGCGTGCAGTAGCTTGGCCGGTGGTTGCGTGTCCGGCTCACGTCGGATTTCCGGTTTTCGGCGACGCCGTTTTCACCTTGGTGGTTTCCTCGCTTTCGGTTAGGATTCGCGCGGCCGGATCGGTAAACAGGGAGACCCGACTGACATGATGTCAAATGATGCCAATGGACTGGCACCTGGTAACCGCCCATCGGTCCGGCGCGATCAAGGTATGGGCGAGGCTGGTGATGCCCCCGAATTCGCCGCTCGGACCGGTGCGCACCTAAATCGCACGTCTGACCAATGGCGACGGATTGAGCGCAGCTGGTGGGCCGCCTTTGCGGTGGCGATCCTCGTTTTCTCTGCATTCCCGATCGCCAACTATTACTTGGGGCTTCCAACCAAGGACTACGGACTCTGGTACCAGGTGGGTTTGGCTGTTCGACAGGGGCTCGATATCTACCCGCAACCGGAATCGGGCCGCCTCTTTCCATTTATGTATCCCCCATCGGCTGCGGCGATGCTGGCCTGGGTCAGTATGTTGGGACCGATCGGCTCGCTTGCGGCACTTCTCCTGGTGAACTCGGTCGCGTGGGTAGCCTCGATATGGCTGTCGCTCTGGTTGGCGGTCAGGCCCGGGGTGCGACGACATCCGTTGGTTGTCATCGTGCCGTCGCTCTCGATCATTGTTTTGGTCTACAACATTTACCTGCTGGGTCAGCCCAACCTGCTGCTCCTGGCACTTCTCTTGGGTTCGTTTGCTTGCCTTCGGCTCGGACGGCAGATCGGGGCCGGTGCGCTCTTAGCCACCGCCGCGGCGATCAAGGCATTTCCGATCTTGGCGATCGCTTACTTTGTCTACCGGCGGATGTGGACCGCAACGGCAGCGACATTGGCCGTGCTAGCCGCGTGGCTGCTGATTGCCCCGCTGCCTTTTCGCACACCGGTCCAGACCGTCGATGATCTCGTCGTGTGGTCGCGGGGTATGGTTTTTACTTACAACTCTCACGGTATCGCCCAGCGGCCGTTTCGATCTTACAGCTATAAGAACCAGTCGATTATGGCCTTCATGCACAGGCTGCTCCGAGATGTACCGGCCGACGGTGAGTCGGTTCTATCGCGACGAGCACGGGCCGCCAGCGCGGGCCCTCGGCCGACCAAGGGACTGCTCGCAGTCGACCCTTCCACGGATCTACCTTCGTTCTTGAAGTCGTCCGTCCGGCCAGGTGCACGGGCGGCTCAATCCGGTACCTCAAGCGACGAGGCGAGCCTCGTGATCGGCAGCGCTCCGACCACAGAACCAACCTCGCGATGGGATGATGTCCTTCAGGACGCTGAAGCTGCGCTCCGTGCCGCGTGGAGAGTCAACGTTACGGATCTGAATTTCCGCGTTGTGACTGTGATTACGGTCGCCGCCATGCTGGGCTTGTGTGCCTTTGTCGTGGCCGTGATGCCGCCAAAAAATCGTCAGACACCAGCAACCTCTGCCATTGAGTTTGCCCTCGTGACCTTGCTTACCGTGATGTTTTCCCCATTATCATTTAACTATGCTTACGTTTGGCTGATCTATCCGCTAACTTTGGGCTTGCATCTGGTGTTGAGCGAAGCGCCGACCGAACGATGGCACAAACTCAAGATTGCTTGGATTGTGATAGTCGTCTTGATCCCGGCGCTGGCGATTCCCATGCCGCTCGTTGCCCAAGCTTACGGCAACCTGTTCGTGCCTGCCTTACTGTTGGTTATTGGTTTAGGGTTGATGCTTGCCTCGGCCGACTGTCATCGCTCGGTTACGAGGATTGCTGCGCCGGCCGCTCACACTGGCATTGCCTTTTTCTCCGGTTTGGCCAACAATGCCGCCTCTTCAGGCGAGGCATCCAGCGCAAAAGGTTGAAGCAAATGGAAGGATCGCGGTCGCGGCTTGATCGCGATCCAGGCTGCGGCTAGGTGATCGATTAGAGGGGGGCGGAACTCACGTACCAACGTCTGCTCTCCTTCACGGATGAGCCAAGACGCGGGTGTTTGTTTGGTCCGATCCCCGCGAGAAACGGCCGCGAGCGAGACAAAGGCGAAGCAAGGAGGCGGATGCCGATGGCGCGCTGGTTCGTTGACCGTCTGCCCCAACATGGGATTCCCTCGGTCAGCCTGAGGCTGCTGCTGCCCGAGGCCCAGTTCGTGGGATGTGCGGACTGGAATGTCTCTGGCTGCACCGACGATCACCGCCGGCTGGAGCCGGGCCAGGTTTTCGTCGCGGCCCCGCAGGCGCAGCCAGGTTACGATGGCCATCTTTTCGTGCGTGAGGCGCTCGAACGCGGGGCAGCGGGCGTGGTGCTCGAAAGGCCGTGCGATCTTGCCGGTCGACTCCAGGTTGTCGTTCCAGATGCAATGGCGGCACACGCGCGGATTTGCCAGGCACTGGCCGGGGACCCCTCACGAAAACTCGTGACGCTCGGAGTGACCGGTAGCTTCGGGAAAACGATCACGGCGTTGATGGTGCACTCAATCATCGAAGCCGCAGGTGATCGCTGCGCACTTGCCGGGTCGCTGGGCTTTCATGATGGGGTCGCTGTTCGCCCGGCAGGAGCTGGATTCCCCACGGGGGCCGGTGCGATGCGCATGGGCATCGGTCGTGGCGAGTCGATCTCAGGCCTGAATCGACTTAACCACGAACCTGGGGTCTATGCGCCGGGCGCATGCGGCGTTGCGGCGTTGCTCTCTACGATGGTCGAGCGCCGCTGCAAAGGGGCTATCCTCGAAGTTTCGAGCGAGGGGCTGGCGCACCGCAGCTTTGACGGCATTGCCTTCCACGCAGCGCTCGTGACCGACGTCGCCGCGCCCGTTGGATTCCCGCCCGAAGTCGTGCTGCAGAAGCGCCGGGCCAAGGCCAGACTCTTTCGCCAGATCGTGCCGGGCGGCATCGCGGTGGTCAACGCTGACGATCCGCATGCCGAAATTCTTGGTGGGATCAACTTCGATGCGCGCCGGGTTGCCTTCGCTATGGAACCAGTGCCCACCTCGAGCGGTATCATCGACGTGAGTGCCAGGTTGCAACGGATCGATGGCTCGGGCACTCGGCTGGTACTTCACGGGTTCGACCGTGAGGCAGCTATACACTTACCGCTGATCGGACCCCGCGTAGCTACTTGCGCCCTCGCTGCGGCTGCGTTGGCGTGGGCCTTCGAGATCGATCGGGCCGATGTCGTCGCCGGACTTGAGGCCGTTCAGTGCGTCGCTGGCCACCTCGAATCGGTTGGCGAGGGCCAGGATTTCGACGTCCGCATTGACGCGGCTCAATCTCCCGAAGAAGTGGCTCAGGCATTGACCGCACTGCGGGCGTTGGCCGCGGGACGCGTTCACGTTGTATTGGGCGCTGAGGGGGGCGGCGATCGTGCCGATCGCCGCCGGCTCGCAGAAGTTGTGGAGGGTAGTGCCGATCGCGTGATCTTGACGCTGAGCAACCCCCGAACGGAAGACCCTAATCAGATCCTCGACGACCTGCTGGCCGGCTTCAGACGTCCCGGCAAAATTCGCGTCGAGCCCGACCGTCAGGCAGCCATCGAAGCCGCATTGGCCGACGCCCGCTGCGGCGACGTAGTGCTAATTGCAGGCAAGGGGCGCCAAGGTTACCAAATCTTCGCAGACACCGTCACCCCCTTCGATGACCACGCCGTAGCGCGCCAATGGCTACAGTCGCACAAACCTGCTTTGTCACAGCGGTCTGCCTGAGCAGGATTCGAGATCCTTAGACATGGTTTCACCACGGTTTGCGCCGTGCAAGCACACCGGCCAGCGGAAATCGTGAACCTAGGCCCTGCCGATGCGTCTGATCAGTAGATTGGACCAATCGCGCTGGCTTCCGCCTGGGCGGCGAATTCAAGAATTACCCCGAGGCAACGAATTACCAATCACGATGGACGCCGCTGACCTACAGTCAAGTAGGACTATTAACCCGCGAGGACCGCAGATGATCACGAAACAAACAAAAACGACCTTTCGAAGATTTCCCCGAAGGGATCAGGGAATTGGCGACCACGACCCCGCCCAGTTGAGCGCGTCGCTCCGCGAACTGGCGATACGAGCATTCCGGCTCGTACGCGCGAGGGACAGAACCGCATCCGAGTACGCAGGCGGAGCAGAGTGCTCGGAGAAAGCACTCGACGAGGTGCACGGACAGATCGTCCAGCTCCAACGAGCGCTTCGCGCAGAACATGGACGACCTGGCTGCGTACGTCACGGCCCTGCGTCAGCGTGTCGAGGAATGCCTCGACTGACGAAGGTACGCCGACACCTCGAATCATGCTCGATTGATTCCTTCCTTACATAGATCCTCCCTCCTCAAGATTCTCCGCACATCAAATCGCTTCAGTGGACCTTCCTACCCGCCAGAATTCCAGCGAGTGAGTACTTCAACGGCGACGAGCTCCAATTCGCTCTCGAGCTGATCCGTGTCCGCCGCGCCGGCTTAGCAAAAGCGACCATTACTTGTCACAATGAATTGTCGTTGTTTGCGATAATGGCAACGACGGCCAGGAACGCAGGTCGCAGCTCATAGCCGATTATCCGTCGAGAACGAAAAGAGACCGACCATGACCCAGACTCAAACCAAGTGTGGGGTGCTCGAGGCGATCGTTCGCGCGAACCAAGGACGAAAACCCAAGCTGCTGCGGCTGAAGATAAAGCGAATGCTGGCGGATCCATTCACATTCTTTCGGGGGACGAATCATCTCTTCGTCGGCGATTGGCCCGAGCTGCAGCCTCCTGAGGTCGGGCCAGATATTTTGATTTGCGGAGATCTGCATCTTGAGAATTTTGGCGCCTATCGCACGGCGGAGGGGGACTTCCGCTACGACATCAACGATTTCGACGAGGCGATGATCGCATCGAGTAGCTTGGACCTGGTTCGGTGCACCACCAGCATCTTCTTGGCTGCGGAGCAATGGAGGCTCTCGCCAACGCACGCCACAAGTATGGCCCTCGAATACTTGGAACACTACCGCAAAGCGATCCTCGCGGCGACCAGCGCCGGGGCAGCCGGCGAAGTTGCACCCCACAGTGGCCGAGGAGCGATCTGGGAACTTTTGGGGTCGACGGCCAGTGGTATTCAAGAAGCGCTTCTCGAGAAAAACATCAAGCGCAAAAGTAATGCCCCGCCCAAAATCCGCCGCACCGACAGGCACATCGCGATCTCGCCCAAGCGGTTCGACCTGATCCGCACGGACGTCGAAGCCCACGGCCAAAAACTGGGCATGTCCGACCAGTTTCGTGTCCACGACGTGACCAGCCGAATTGCCGGCGTGGGAAGCTTGGGCGTCCGCCGCTACCTGGCCTTACTCGAGGGAGAAGGTACGCCAAACGGCTACCGGCTTGTCGACATCAAACAAGTCGAGCCGTCGGCCCTTGTGGGCTGCACAATCGCCCCCCAGCCCGATTACGGTGGCGACGAAGCGCAGCGGGTCGTTCACGCTCAGACTACCCTTCAGGGCCATCCGTCGGCCGGACTCGATGCATTACACATTGGCCCATTCGCGTGTCGCATTCGGGAGATGATTCCTGAGGAAAACCGTTCGAGCCTCGACCGGTTCCGCAGGCAACCGGCCAAGCTCCGCGATGCAGTTGAGACCGCCGGACTGCTGACGGCCTGGTCGCACCTCCGCGGCGGACGGCTGGCGCTAGGCCCGAACCTGGACCAAAAGGAGGACCACTGGCCCGAACTGGTTAACTGGTCGAACGGCGCCGCGATTGATGCCGTCCTTGCCGCCGCTGCCCGCTACGCCGAGCGCACAAACCAATATCATGCCGAGTTCCGCCAATCGGTCCACGCCACCGGCGGTGTGGCCGAATGCCTCGATTCAAATCGGAATATTGAAAAGGTTTTGAGCGTGTGATCAAGTTTCTCCGTCTTGCCGATCTTATCCTCGCGGCGAAGTGCGATAACTTGAGCTGACCCGGGAAAAGACCTCGGCGCACACACGTCGCGTTGTTCGTCGCGCGGTGATGCGATAAGCTGAACGCAAGCAGGAGGTTTGCGTTTCATGCTGAAATCGTGCGGTCATTGGCTTGTACGCTGTATCGGGAACCGGTCCATTCGTAGGGCACTTATGTTTGCCGCGGTCTATGGCGCGCTTCAGTGCGACCCGCACGGCCTGACCGCGGCGCGGGTGGCTGCCCAGGATCGAGGATCGACGCGTGCATCAGCTCCGCCGGGCGTGACTACCGCGACGATTAACACTGAGGATGGAGCGGACGCAGGTGTTGACGGTAGAGGCACGACTCGTGGCGAGACTTCTGAGTCATTCTTGACGTCGATCGCCCACGCCTCGACTCCCGTGATTGTCGTGACTCTCGTGATCGCGACGATGTCGTTTTACCTGATCGCGCTTGTGGTCTGGATGGGCCTACACTATCGCTCGACCATCGCGGTCCCTGTCGATTTAATGCGCGATACGCAAACCGCACTGGAACAGAAAAGGTATAACGAAGCGTATCAACGGCTGGCTGACAATCCGTCGTTCCTGGCAAAGGTGCTGTCCAGTGGCGTGCGCAAATTGCCGGCTGGGCTCTCGCATGCCCAGCGGGCCATGGAGCTGGCCAACGAACACGAAACGATGGAGATGGAGCATCGTACAACCTATCTGGCGACTGTGGGAACGCTCGGTCCGATGATCGGGTTAGTTGGCACGGTTTATGGTATGATCATGGCATTTCACGTTATCGCTCAAGAAGGCGCGACTCCCCAGGCCAGTCAGCTCGCGGCCGGTATCTCGACGGCTCTGTATGCAACTCTCGAAGGAATCGCGATCTCGATTCCAGCAATCTTTTTTTACGCCATGTTTCGTAATCGGATTGCGCGATTATCTCTCGAGGTGGGCATTGCGGCCGAGCCCTTGTTGGAGCAATTCGTGCCAGGAGTGCGGCAGACGATGCCTGGCCCATCAGTCAATCACGGGTCGGCACCTGCGTCTGCGGCGCACCCTCACCCCTTCGCTGTCAGTGCGGCACTGGCAGCAACAGGGGGCAACGCTCCACGCCCCGCCTTGCCAGCGTCGGAGTCGTGAGAAAGGAGACATCCATGCCCCATCGTCGCAGCTCAACCGCGACCTCGAGCATCCTCACTCCCAATCTGATGCCGCTCTTAGACGTGGTGCTTCAGCTCATCACGTTTTTCATGATGCTGGTTCATTTCGGCACAAGACTCGAGGGTGCGACCAAAGCCGTGCGGCTGCCGGTGGCCCCCGCTGCGTTGCCCGGGTCAGAACTGACGTTTGACCGGCTGGGCGTCGCGATGAACGCCCAAGGCCAGCTGTTGGTCGAGGGCGCGCGCTCGATGACGACGCTGCAACGGCTTGGTGGGCCGACCAGGCGAAGACCCGCCGCGCCGGGCTCGAAACGATCGGCGAGCCGGCGGCAGCCAGCGACGATTTACCGACCGTCGTGATTTTGCGGGCGGATCGGGCCGCACCGTACGGGTCCGTCCGGCGGGCGCTCGCCGAGGCTCAAGACAAAGGCTTTGCGCACTTCAGCCTTGTGGTCTTGCGGAGGAACCGCTCATGAGCACGGGCGCCGGGCTAGGGATGGGGCTCTTCCTGTCGGAGGCAGAGTCATCGCCGGCAGCGGCGGTGGCCGATCCGGCCTCGCCGCGGGCGCAGCGATATCGGCCCGAGCCGCCCGAGGAAGTCGCATTCCCGGTGGCGCCTATGCTGGACATGGCATTTCAACTGCTGGCCTTTTTCATTTTGACTTTCAAGGCCCCCTCGGCCGAGACGCATCTCGATCTGCACCTGCCCGCGACACCGGTGGCCTTGCCAGCCGCGTCTCGCGGCGAAGCCCATCCAACCCCTGCGCGAATCGTCGATAGCGACCTGGAAAATGACCTGCTGGTCCGCGCCGAGGCAGACGACTTGGGCGACCTCAAGGCACTCCGCCTGGGCGAAGCCGTGCTGCCGGATCTGACTACGCTCGGCAAGCGTCTGCACCGCTACGCCGAGCTACTCGACGGCCGACCTCTTCGCGTTCGCTTAGTCGCCGACGACGGATTGCGCTACGAGCCGGCGGCCCGGATCATTGCCACCTGCTCGGCCGCTGGCGTCGCCGCAATCCGGCTGACCCAGCCAGGAGCCACGCCTCCGATCCCCGGCGGTGGCGGAGAGCCGCGCGCACTGAGCAAGAGTCGTGCCCGATCGGGAGCCCGCGATGAAATTCGTGCCTTGTTTCCGCACACCGTACCTTGGGGCGACCGTTCTGTTGCTCGGATGTTCCATAGTGACTTTCGCCGACGATTCGGAAACCCAGCACCAGTTGACCCTGGCCGACCTGACGGCATATCGTGCAGCCCTTTCGGGCAAGGTGACCGGAGAGAATGCCAAGGCGTCCGACCCGCCCGCCCGTGTGGGTTTCCGGGACCTCTGGAATCGCCCCGATACCTATCGCGGCCGCCGGGTGATGGTACAGGGACGTGTCGAACGGATCTTCCGCCAGGGACCGATCGGCAGCTTCCCCGCGCTGGCGGAGGTGTGGATTGTCTCACCCGCCGGTGACCCCTTCTGCCTGGTTGCTCCCCACGAAAGTGGCACGGACATCTTGCCCGTGGCTGGCCACGGTATGGAAGACCGTTCCACATCAAAGCAGAGCCCCGAGCCGGGTCAAACGGTCCAATTCACCGGCACCTTTCTCAAGATGGTCCGTTACGCCGGAGGGGACGGACCTCGATTGGCCCCCATGGTTGTAGGCGACAAGCCGCCGGTTCAAGCACAGGAAACTACGCAAGCCAGCGCCGCCAGACTCCATGGGCGTTCCGCCGAAGGATCGATGCCACAGGCTAGCGAGCCGGCAAGCTGGCTGCTCGGCCTGACGATGACAATGCTGATCGCCGCAGTGCTGGCATGGCAGTATTCACGTTCACAGTTACGGCGACCGAGTCCGCACGGCTCGCCTCGGAGGGCGATCCTTCCACGAGAGGCCGATCCGACGCTGGAGTTCATTGAGCACGGTGACGATCACTAAAAATGCATTGCAATTCAATCCTCAATGGCTTTGATTTCCTGAAATTGGCCGGTCTTGGGATCGAAGGTATAGAGGCGGTCCCTTCCACTGACGAGGGCTGTGCCGGAGGGGCCTGAATGGGCGGCCACTGCGGCTCCCTGCTCCATTTCGAGCACCGCCCAATGTCCTGTTCGAGCACTGAAGGCGTAGGCATGACGGCCGGCGGTATGGACCAAGAAGCCGTCGCCGTGCAAGAGTGCTGGACTAATTCCTTGCCGAACGGGCTCACTCAGGACTTGAGTGCTCCACTTTCCCGTCAAGGAACTGAATGCGTAGGCGTGGCGGCCGACGAAATAGGCCGCGAGATCATTGCTCATGATCGGGGTGAGACTACTGCGTGCGGGCTCAATTAACGCGTACCGAATCCATCTCCCTGATTTAACAGAGAAGGCAGCGACCTCGGTGATCACCTCTCCGTAAAGGCCAAGGACAACGAAGTCTTGCGAACCACTTGGGCTAACCTGGTAGACCTGGACGCCCTTGGGAGTTGTGTACGTGTGCCAGGTTTTGGTCTCCGAGTTATAGACCCAAGCTTTCGTCTGACTCGAGAATGCGACGAGCGGCTCCGGTGCCTGGTAAACTGACCGCGGGCGCGAAGGAGCTTCATCGCCGCGAGCTTGGGTGGTTTTCGACGGCGCGGCGGGTGGCGCGGCAGTCGCCTGTACCTCAGTCTCGTCAGCCTCTTCGAGACGACCTCGCCAAGGGCCAACATGAGCGCCTCGTGCGAGCAAACCCAGGCTCACGACGGTCACAGCCGCAGCGAGAGTTAATGCAATCATCGTCTTGACCTTTGTCCACAGCATGGCTCTTAGCACTCCTTCGGCTATTACGGATACGGAGGCCGAGACCGCCACCCCGGCCGTCGCCGACCCTGCCTTATGACCACGCACCACTGCCTGGATCGTGGATTCCAATAGCGCCGCCGGCACGTTCATGGGCGTCGCGTTCGAAACGATTGCCGCGCTTGCCAGCTCGGCCGCGGGAGCCAGTCCCCGGCGCACCAAGCGGCCACGAAGCCGCTCCCGCCCACGTGCCAGCCGGCTCCTGACTGTCCCGACCGGGCATCCTAAATACCGGGCCGCCTCGTGGTAAGAACGGCCTTCTAGATCGCACAATACGATCGGCAGTCGGTAATGGGACGGCAACTGGTCGACTTCTTCGTGGAGCGCCTGGCCGACATCATCTTGGCTCAGTTTTTCCAAACGACTGCGGTTCTCGGCGATCTCGGCCACTCGCCGCTCGATGGCCCGTTGCCGATTTGCGGTGACCTTGACCCGAATCGCCGCACGGATGGCGACCCGATGGAGCCAAGGACCGAGCGAGTCTTTTACCCAGAGCGCGCGGCCTTTGCGCGCCAGGATGAGAAACGTTGCCTGGAAGGCGTCCTCGGCGTCGTGATTGTTGCCGACAATCTCGAGGCAAGCTGCGCAGCACCATGGGCCCGTGCCGCTCGACCAACCCCGCGAACGCAACCTCCGCTGCCTCCCCACGCTGGCGTGCGAACTGCTCGAGGAGTTGACCATCCGTCAAACCAGCGATCACCCCCACGTTGAACAGCGTGTGGAGATGGCGCACGACGGCCTCGCTCCGTTCATATGGCACTGGTCAGGCCCTCGTTGGTCAGCGACGATTCTTCCTCCCATTAAAGCACGCGAGCCCACTTAAAGTTCCAGCATCTCGCGTAAACTTTCCGATAGACCTAGCCCGATATTCGTGACAATTAACACCGGCTAACGTAGAACCAGCGATACTTCCGAAACGCCGAGGGGTTAAATCCTATATGCTGGTACTACATGAGCGAGAGGGTTGATAGACGCCAAGCCTGCGTGAACGCATCGTTCACTGGCGGCGTTTGCTGGCTTTTATGCATCGTCAGGAGCTGCCTTTCCATGATCACCATGGTTCGCTGGAATCGCGGCTTTGTTCCTTGGGCGCTGTCGATCGGTCTCTTGATCGTGCCACAGGCAGGCGCACACGGCGGTCGCGGCGGCGGCCATGGTGGCGGCCATGCGGGCGGTGGCGCACGCGCGCCCCACTTTTCGGCACGCCAGCCTGCGTATCAGCCCGCCCGTATGCCCCGCGCAATGGCAGCGACGCGCCGCACGTCCAATAATAGCAGTAGCGCATACAAATACGGATCAACAAGCGGCACGCATGCCCAAACGAATCGGGCACTTTCTCAATCCAACGCCAGCCATTCCCAGGCCCTTGCTAGCAGCATCCACGCGAGCAATAACGCTGCCGCGCTCGCCAGCAGCACCCATGCTCGTACTAACTCCATAACCACTGCCAACGGCACTACAAGTCGGAATAATCTCACGTCCACAAGTGGAACCGGCAATTCGACCGTCGGAATTGGCGGTACAACCCCGATCGGCACGATGCCGACGCTGTCCGGGTCCAGTGCTCTGGTGCCGAATGCCTACACATACGGCACGGGTCGTGGTGCCCGCTCATATCGCGCTTATGGCTACGGTACGGGCTATCGCAACCGCTCTTATGGCCAAGGCTACGGCTATGGTCGGTCGCAGGGACTTAATCGGGGAGTGATCGCGGGGTTAATGTCGGTCCGTGCGAGCCTCACACGCGTCGCGCATGACTACCAGGGCCACCGCGTTCGGGCGATCCACGCAATCAGCATGGCGATCCGGCAGCTTTCGCACCGATCGATGAACTACAGCGGCATGGGCTTTGCGTCGGGCATGAACAATGGAGGAGGCGCTCGGCATGCGACAGGGTGCCGGTGCGGGTGCACTCGGAATGCGACAGGGTGCCGGCGCCGGGGCGCTTCAAGGGCAACGGATGTCGCAGGCGCAATCAGACAACCGGATGGGGCAGGCTCTGCGACGACTGCAGGGGATCAACATGCAGCTCGCAAACCAGGGGACGTATACCAATGGGCACTCGCGGGCAAGTGGGCATGTCCAACAAGCTATCCGCGAGCTGAATATTGCACTCTCGATCCGCTAGTCGAGCGGTGGCGATTAGTCGAACTGGCAAGTACTTGATCTCGACGTGCGGGCCCGTATCGCGACCGATTAATCTTCGCCCGCTTCGAGCGACTTTGAGATCAAAAGCCCGGTGTCGTCAACCTCTAACAAATAGATCTTATCCTTGATCTTTACCTCGGCCTCGAATGTCGGCCGGTCAATTCCGCTAGAGCGAGTGATATCGCCGATTACACCGCCGTTTGCATGCGCGTGCAATGAAGACCGCACAGCGGCCGGGCAGTCTGACAGCTTGACCTCCTCGTCGTTGATGACCAAAACCTTTTCGACGAGCGTTCCGTCCTCGGCGACGACAACCGCATACGACTTGCCTTTGTGATTCACGACGGTCTGGTAGATCTTGACCCCGTACTTCACATCCCTGCCGACTTCGTGGACCTTCTCGCCCAGTGCCTCGTTACGGAACGTCTCCTGGACAGTGGCCGGACAACGCTCGAGTGGGATTTTCTCATCGCTGACGGCTAGATTCAGCTCGGAGAGTGTGCCGTCATCCAACACGCCAATCTCGTACGCCTTGCCGCCCAGCTCGACTTCAGCCCAGTAGAGCGCCTCGGCATCTCCTTCCTTTTCCCTGGTGACGGTCTCGATCTTTGCTCCCTTCGCCTCCGACTGAAACGTTTTTTGTACCGCCTTGGGGCAGTCGGATAACTTGATCTCTTCTTCATCGGCTGACGCCATCCCGAACAAGAAGCCTGAGATCACAGCTGTCAGGGTACACAGACGCTGCATGACGACCTTTCCCTCTTCATATTGAGCGCGACGACCACAACCCAAGATGCCCAAGATCACTTCTTGAGTGTCCGATGGCCGCGCGAAAGGGTCAATAGTCTCCGGTGATTCGAGCTGTCACTGTTCGTCATGGCCAGTCCGTCCACCGTAGCCGCGGCCAGCCTTGAGATTTCCACGCCATCGACTCTGGGTATGGGCTTGACCCACTGTTGAGGGATGTGACAATTTCCGGTGGCAGCGACTAGAGCGGAGTAATCATGTCATGCCCAAATCAAACATTCCGTTTTCGTTGGGCGAAAGCCCCCTGACCGACCCCCGGTCGCTGGCGAGTTCGGCGCTGTTCCACGTACTGGTGGTGCTGCTGGCATCGGCGACTGTTCTGACCGTCGCCTTGCCGATGGCCGCGACCGGTCCGAAGGCCCTCTACGCCGAGGTCGACCCCGTCGACAACCGGGCCGAGGTCCCCAGCTCACCTGGCCAAGGTGGCGGTGGCTCTAGGTGATATAGGAGGAATGAGCGATTTGCCATTAGTCACAGCCATCCGATGGAACAAAGCCCTCAAGGTGGCGACCCGTGATCCGGTCGCCGAAACACTTCTGGCGGAGATCTTACCCAGTTCGCAGCCCAAGCCGAGCGAGTCGCTTCAGCGGGCCCTACCTGGCCCTCAGACAATCGGTCAGGGACTGATTCCCGGCTCAGGTTCCGGCGGCGGGGGCGGCGCGGGGGGTGGTTCCGGTGGCGGTGCTGGCCGCGGCATTGGACCTGGCACTCAGTTCTTCGGCGCACGCGACCACGCCCATTCGTTCGCCTATGTCATCGACTGTTCCGGCAGCATGGCCACGCGAAACTCCCTGGAGGTTGCCAAGCGAGAAATGCTTGCCAGCATTAGCCAACTTCCGCCAGACGCCCAGTTTGCCGTGATTTTCTATAACCTCCAATGCGCGGATGCTGACTGATCCGCTTAGGGCAAAAGGGGATTAATGGCGGCGACGGCGCCCAACAAAGCTCGGGTGCAGACCCAACTGGCGACGATCGCTCCCGATGGGGGAACCGACCACATGTCCGCATTGCGCAAGGCACTGAAGCTGAAACCCGAGGTCATCTTCTTTCTGACCGACGCGGATTTGATGAGCAATAATGATGTCAACGAGATTCTCGCGGAAGTAGGATCGACGCGAATTCAGGCGGTCGAGTTCGGCCGTGGCACCGAGCTAGGGCAGCGAACCCCGCTGGGCCGGTTGGCAACCACCACCGGCGGCTCCTATCTCTACATCGACGTGAGCCATTTCCCGCGTCGAGTGCCGGTTTCTGAAGCCGGCTAAGCCGCTCGACCTCGTGTTTTGCGGTGTCTGGCGTCTGAATAACTCACATTCATGCACGAAATCCGGTCGGTACCATTCAACGAGACCGTGCCCGCGGTTGAATGTGTTTTCCGTTCTATGTTACTGTATGTCCCCCGTGAGTTTGTGGTGAGAATTACACGCTAGGCCCTTTCCCGGCGGATGGTGGTCGTGTTTAATCGCGGGGTAAAGCGGGGCGATTGGTTTCGAAGTCTCGAATCGCCAGCCGAACGGTAGGCGACCGGGATCGGTCAGGCTGGTTGAGCCGACGGTGAGGGTATCGATCTCCGCGCCCGAGCCCGTGCGATCGCCGGCGGCAATGAATGAGCGGAGCACTGCGGCTGCCTCGATCTTGATCCGATCTGCTCCCTCATCGACCATTACCACTTTGACTGATGCAACAGTGCTCGCCGAGCACCCGACAACCGTCGCGGTGCCATTTCGAGCATCTGACAAGCCGTCATTCGCCGAGGATGTGACAACCCTTGAACCTGGAGATAAGGATCATGCGACGTTGGCGATTCATTCCGTTCGTGACTCTCGCACTGGCGGCATTCGCAGTGCCCGCGCGGCTGCCGGCACAAGAGGCGGCCAAGAAGGACGTTGCTCCAGTGCTGGCTCAGGCCGTTGCGGCTCAACCTCCCGCTGCGGCACAAGCTGCCCACAGACGAGAAAGAGTTCCATTACTTCGGGTTCACGACCGACCCGGCTTATGGCATCTGGGAGAAAATCTCGCTTTGGGTTGTCCTGGGCATCGCGATCGCGGGTTTGGTTTATGCCCTCGGTCTGGTCAATCAAGTGGTGGGTGCCGACGAGGGCACCGAACGAATGCGCGAGGTCGGCGCGGCGATCCGCCAGGGAGCCAACGCCTATCTGGCCCGGCAGTTCAAGGCGATCGCCCCGTTGATGGTTGTGCTCACGGGACTGCTCTGGGCCACGGCCGAGTCGACCCAGCAGGTGGCCCTTGGCCGGGCGGCCGCCTTTTTCATGGGAGCGACGTTCTCCTGGCTGGTCGGCTTCGTGGGGATGAGCCTGGCGGTGCGGGGTAATCTGCGGGTCGCCGCCGCTGCGAGGACCAGCTACGGTGCCGCTCTGCAACTGGGTTACCGCACCGGCACGATCACCGGCATGCTCACCGACGGCCTGGGCCTCCTGGGGGGCACGCTCATCTTCATGGCCTACGGTGAACGTGCTTACGAAGTCCTGCTGGGCTTTGGCTTCGGAGGAACCCTGCTGGCACTGTTCATGCGAGTCGGCGGCGGCATTTACACCAAGGCGGCCGATGTCGGTGCCGACCTGGTGGGCAAGGTCGAGGCCGGCATCCCTGAGGATGACCCCCGCAACGCCGCCACGATCGCCGACAACGTCGGCGACAACGTCGGCGACTGCGCCGGCATGGCCGCCGACATCTTTGAAAGCTATGAGGTGACCATCGTCGCGGCCATGATCCTGGGCTACGCCAGCTTCGGCCACAAGGGGGTCATCTTCCCGCTCTTGGTCCGGGCCATCGGCGTCCTGGGCTCGATCTGGAGCACTTCCACCGTCAAGGCCGGCCCTGACAGCACCAGCGACGAGGCACTCCACTCGGTCCACCACGGATTCATCCTGGGCTCGATTTTCAGCGTCGTGGGCTTCGTGGTCCTGGGCTTCTTCTACCTGCACTTTAGCCCAGAGTATTACAAGGAGTACCCACAGGCCCTGGGCGGCTTGGTCAACGGCGGCCTGCCGTTCTGGGCCGGCTTCGGCACCGACTGGCTCGACATGCGACCGGCCTGGACCTGCTTGATCGGCATCATCCTGGCCATCACGCTCAACAAGGTCACGAGCTACTACACCCACACCCAGTACGAGCCGGTCAAGTCACTGGCCAAAGCCTGTCAGACCGGCCATGCGACCAACATCATCCAGGGATTTGCCGTCGGCTACGAGTCGGCGGTGGTGGCCACGCTGGTCATCGCGGCGGCCATCTTGCTCTCGGTCTTGATTTACGCCGGAGCGACGTCCGATCTTCGTGGCTTACGGCGTGGCGATGTGCGGCATCGGCATGCTGACCCTGACCGGCAACACCATCAGCATGGACGTCTTCGGCCCGGTGGCCGACAACGCCAACGGCATCGGCGAGATGGGCTACGACCGCGAGGAGATGGGCGAGGAGAACTACAAGCGCGCCCGCCAGATCCTGGCCGACCTGGACGCAGTGGGCAACACCACCAAGGCCGAGACCAAGGGAATCGCCATCGGCAGCGCGGTCATCGCGGCGGTGAGCTTGTTCGCCAGCTTTATCGCGGTGATGGCCGTCGGCAGCGAAGATAAGATCGGCCAGATGACCGTGGACCAGTACACCGTCGAGGCGGGCAAGCTTTCGGTCGCTTATCCCAAGGTCTTCGTCGGCGCCTTGATCGGCGGCGTGGTGCCATTCCTGTTCAGCTCGATGCTGATCCGGGCGGTGGGCCGGGCGGCGTTCTTGATCGTCAAGGAATGCCGCGTTCAGTTCCGCGACAAGGAGATCTGGGCCGGAACCAAAAAGCCCGACTACGGTCGTGTGGTCAACATCTGCACCGCCACGGCCCAGAGTGAGCTGATCGGCCCGGCGCTTTTGGCCATCCTGATGCCGATCCTGGTGGGGATCTTCCTGGGAGCACAAGCCCTGGGCGGCTATCTGGCCGGCATGATCATCGTCGGCCAACTGCTGGCCGTCTTCATGGCCAACGCCGGCGGCGCCTGGGACAACGCCAAGAAGACCATCGAGGACGGCATCTACGGCGGCAAGGGCTCCGAGGCCCACAAGGCAGCCGTCACCGGCGACACCGTCGGCGACCCCTTGAAAGACACCGCCGGCCCGGCCTTGAACCCGCTGATCAAGGTGATGAACATGGTCGCCCTCCTGTCGATCGTGCCCGATCCTCGATTGGTCAGACGCGTGGGCCGATCTGGCTCTACCTGGTCGGCATACTCTGCATCGCCGGTGTCGCCTGGGCCGTCTGGCGGAGCAAGACCGAAAGCAAGGAGCTCCGCGAGATGGGCGAGGAACTGGCCGCCTCCGCCGAAGCCGCCAAGAGCCTCGAGACCGTGGGCAGCACGCACTGAATCGCGGCCAATTCGAGAATCGCGGCGGGCTGGTCGAAATCGCCCAGTAACGCCTCATGAGATGCCTCTCCGAGTCGGGTTTTCCCTGACTCGGAGAGGCGATTTGTCTTTCCCGCCTTCAGCTCTGCTTGTCTTCGCCCAGCAGATGCTGGCTCGACTGAAGGATGCGGTGCTGGCGGGTCTTGGAGGCATGACCGGCGGTTGCGGTCTGCGATTGGGCTTTCAAGTCGGCGAGATTGGCCTGGCAGAACGGGCACTCGACGACCTCAAGATGAAAGGTCAAGTACGAGGCCAGCTCGGGGTCGAGCGCATCGAGCAAGAAGCTCCCCAATTGCTGGCGGCTGGGGCAGGTCAAGCGGGAGCGGAGCCAGATGGCACCCAGGGTGTGCAGTTGACCGTCGGCTCGGTTCTGGCGGACTTCTTCAAGCTGGCCGCGCAGCTCGGCCGAGTCGCGCAGGGCCTTCTCCACCCGGGCTGATTCCTCAGGAGACAAGGCATCGGCCAGGTAGTCGCGCAGGATCACGTCGTCGATCGGGACCGGCACGGGGCCGATTCACGCCCGCGGCCGTGCGTGCCGACGGCCCGCTCG
The DNA here is from genome assembly GCA_963850935.1 of uncultured Isosphaeraceae bacterium. Classification (GTDB taxonomy): domain Bacteria; phylum Planctomycetota; class Planctomycetia; order Isosphaerales; family Isosphaeraceae; genus CAWFRS01. The sequence goes on along the minus strand of CAWKNT010000034.1, from coordinate 534,883 downwards.
GCATCGTCCTTGCCTTTCCCCTTGCCAGTGACGTCACCCCTCATGATCGATCAACCTCCGCCCAGCTCGTCGAGCGAGAGCCCGGCGCGGCGGGCCATTTCCTTGAGCCGGGCGATCGTCTGAAATTTGTAGCTGGCCACGGCCTGCTCGGTGATATCGAGATGCTCGGCGACGTCTTTATTGGCCCATCCCTTGACGATCAAAAGCTCCATGCAGCGCAGCCGGTTGTAATCGGCCCGTGCCAGCCACTCGCGTACCAGCTGCCCCATCGCCTCGGTCAGGTGTCGTTCCTCGGCCTTGCGCCGCTCGCCGCTCCGTGCGATGCTCGAGGCGGCTCGACCGCCGCCGGGCACCTCGTCGAGTGGCCGGCCGTGATCGTCGGAGCCGAACTGGTCGATCGGCCGCCGTCCCTGCTTCCGCAGATGGTCCGTCAGCTTGTGCGCCGCGATCGAGAACAGGTACGCCTCCATGTCCCGCTTTTCGTCATAGTGCGGCAGACTGGTCAAGAAACCGATGAACGTCTCCTGCACCACGTCCTCGCTGGCCGCCCGATCGCGAAGCCGGCTATCGACAAACGCCAGCAACCGCCCCTCGAATCGTTCGATCAACTGGCGCCAGGCCTCGGCGTTGCCCGCGCGCACATGCCGGACCAGAAGGGTATCGGTCTCTGTAACTGCCATCGGTTGAGTCTGCCCCGGAACGGATTTTCGCTCCCAGACTAATTTCCACGCCCGATTGTACCCATCGCCGGGGCCGTTTGCCTATCCTCTCCATCCTTGCCCATCAAGACATGAACCGCAAAGTAATATCTCGATCTGTACAGCGCAATGAAGCGGAAACAGCTCGATCTCGCCGCGGTCACTCGAGCACAATCAGGCTGGCTGGGTCCCCGCCGCGTCCTGAGCTTCCGAATGGAGCCGAGTCTGACTTTCATGCACCGGCTCGGGCCAGTGAGCCAGGCGATCAGACCACCATGTGGTAAATGATCACGCCGGACGCTCCGACGCCGGCGGCAGACAAGCATTCGCAGTCGATTGGTGTAATAGCCTTTGGTCGCTTCGTCGGCACGAATGTAGCCGGAAACGGCGGCCAGGCAGATCAAGATGAAAGCCAGGGCTCCGCCTAGGCTCGCCAGCCGCCGCTCGACAAGTTGTCGATTGTAAGCCTCGATCAAAGCCGTGCGGCGCTGGGGTGAAGCGTCGACTGTGAGCGTGGCTTCAAACATCTCGCCGTAGTCCTTTTGGATCGATTTGACGAGCGGCTCGCCCAAAATCATGGCATCGAGCATTCGGGCAGGAGGCGACCAAGACGCGGGCACCTCCGGATCGAGCCAGCTGGCCATCCTGTCGCGCAATTGATGACGAGCATCAGCCACGGCACGCTCCTGGGTGGCCGAAAGCCGCCCGGTCACGGTCTGCGGCACCGACGCGCTTGCAGCGACCGTTGCCGCGGCAAGTGCAGGAGCTCTTGGAGAGGGCGGATTCGGCGGAACCGGGGGCGATTGAGCATGAACTTTCACCGGGGGTTGCGGACGAATCGGGGGTGTGACCTTGGCCTCGGTCACCCGGGTTCCCGGCACGATCGGCACAGGGAGCCCATCAACTTCTTCGCATGCCGTGGCTTTCGGGGCACTGTCCGAACGCCGCGCATGAGGTGGGTCATCGTCACTGACCAACGCCACTCGCACTTCGTCAAACGCCGCTCGCACGTCCGCGCGGGCGTCGCCCAAGGCCTGGCGAACTTCATCTTTGGCCTCGGCGAGCGCTTCGCGGGCTTCTTCGAGCGCACGGCGAGTCTGCTGGCGGCTCTCGAGCGCACGCCGACGCGCCATTTCACCTGCGTTTTCGCGTGCATAGATTTGCTTGTGGCCATGCCTCGGCTGGCTGGCGGGCCGCGAGACGCCTGTGCGGCGAGATACCAAGATCCACGACACCAGCATCACAAGGACGATCAAGAAGAACAAGCGTTTCATTGCAGTCCCATCCCCTGGCGGCCAGCGGTCCGTTTGTCTTTGGCTAGCGGCAAGTGAAGACCCAAACAGAATTCCCGCAAACTCTTGGCGTTTGCACGCCTTTACTGCTTTCCGAAACTTTGCCAGAGTCTACGCGACTTGACCTTTGCGTCTTTGCTTTTCCGTGGCGCGGACGTAACGTGTGTAGAGCGAGGCCGCCTCATTCCAGGGGCTGACCAATTGAACGGTCGCGGCGATCAAGACGGCGATCGGCGATCCCGTCTTGCCGTGTGTACGGCCAAAGCGGCATGAGTGCAGCCGCCACCAGACGCCGTGGCCACGACCGGCATGATTCGGAACCGCGTCACCCGGTCGCGAACCACGAGTGATGACCATCCCCCCATGACCGCGTACAACACCCCGAAATAGACCGGACTAAGGTTGCGGGAGTTATCGAAAAACGCTCGTCTGAGGCTCAAGTCGAGCCGTCAGCATCCGAGCCAGCACGAGGCCGACCGCCGCCCACGAGAAGCCCGGCGGCCAGGCGATCAGGCGCCGGTTGGTCCCGTCGAGCTTTGCGGGCCTCGATCAACTTGTTGGGAACCAGGGTTGTCCACGTCCCCAGGAGCGCCATCCCGTAAAGAAAAGCCAGTTGCTGTGGATCGCTCGATAGATCGATGCCCAGAAGAGTGCGGCGGCGGGAACGGTCAAGAGCGCCACGAGCGGAGCGGCCCAGAGCATCGACGCCGCCAGTTCGGCTGTTCGGACCCGGCCGCTGGCCAGCGGAGGCGGCTCCGGCGGCGGGGCGGCGACCTCGCCGTGTCGGCTGTTTGGCAACTCGGCCGAGCATAAGCGGCCTGTCGAACCGCACCATTTTGCAGCGGGAGCCAGCCTGAGGAGCAACCGCCCGATTTGCCGCGCGGGCCGATGGTGACGATCGGTACCGGGCAGGACGCCGCAGAGCCTCCCAGTTCGCCCGAATCCGCTCGGCGATCAAGTTGCGAGCCTGCGCGATCGGCGGACGGGTGTCCGGACCGATGTAGAAGATCGGCTCCTCGGCCTCGATCCGCAGGATGTCGTCCTGAGCCGGCCGACTGCCGTCTCCGTCCTGGCGGCGAAGCCGCCGCGCTCGAGCCCTCCCTTGCCATCGCCGATGATCCGGACCTCGGGGGTCCGCGGAGCATCCTCGGGAGGCAGCAGGTCGAAAACCCGGCTGATCCGGTGGTTGGGGTCCTTGGCCAGTGCCTTGGCCACGATCGCCTGATACGGCTGGGGCAGCACTCGAGACGTCGGGCCGGGCCGTCAAGTGCTTCATCAGCACCTCGTTGACCGTCTCGCCCTCGAACGGCACGCGCCCGGTGAGCATCTCGTAGAGGATCACACCCATGGCATAGATGTCGATCGGCTTGTGATACTTGCCCGAGCCGATCTCAGGGGCCATGTAGTGGCAAGTGCCGATGCTCTCGGAGTGCTCGGTCCCCTGGCTGGGCGTGATCAGCTTGGCCAGGCCGTAGTCGCCGATCTTGACGATCCCTTCTTCCATGAACAGATTCGCCGGCTTCAAGTCGCGGTGGACGATTCCATGGTCGTGGAGGTAGGCGACCCCTTCGACCAATCCCTTGAGCCAGTGACGGACCTCCGCCATCGGGAGCCCGGCGGGGTATTGCCTCAAGACACTGGCCAGGCTGGGACCGGCGACGTACTCCATGACGACGAACGTGTCGCCCGAGTCGCTGGTCTTCAGATCGAAGATTGTGAGCAGGTTCGGGCACTTCAGATTCATGCACTGCATGACTCCGCGCCGCTCGACATCGAGATTGCGGAGGATGAGCTTGAGTGCGACCTCCTTACCGGAATCGGACGTGGCGTAATAGACCTCGCCGAAGCCGCCGCGGCCGATGGCCCGCTTGATCGTATAGCCATCGAGCGGCCGGGCTCCCGAACCGAAGGTGTAGCGACCATGTGCCGGCGGGCGTGGGGTTGGCTTTAGGCATGTCTGAGCTTCCCATGGGGTCTTCAGGCCCTGATTCCGACGAGGTTTCTGGCTCGTATGCGACCGTTTCGGCCATGCGGTTACTGATCGTTCAAGTCCGCGCCAGGCACTTCTTCAGCCGTCGCAGTCATGAGTTGTACAACTCCCACAGAGAAGCCGGTTCGACCGGCCGATGACCGTCTGACTGATCGGCCGGTGCTCGATCACATGACACCGAGCCTCGGCCAGCAGAGCCAGCCTGCCACAATAACAGTTCGCTTCCTACACCGGCTGATTTCCCAGAGGTTCAAGACTGAACGAAAAACCGTCGCCCAGAACGCTGGATTGCAAAGTCAGAGGAGCGCGGGAGGCACAGGTTCGGCCGTCGACGTCGAAGGCGCCGACGGCCCGGCACCACAGTGCGCCGGCCTGGCGGTACAGGACGACCGGGTTCTTGAGGGCCGGGGCGGGGATGTGCGCCTGAAGCGCCTCACCCACGATGCACGTCTCGGCCATCAAGAGCACGCCGTCGACCGCCAGGGGAAGTCGATGCCGGCTGAGAATCGACAGCCGCGCCGTGGCGCTGACCGGGCTGGGCTGGCGGAATTCGAGCTCGACGGTCGAGCCCAGGCGGATCACGTCGCCGTCGTGGAGCACGGCCTGGTCGACGACCGGCTTACCATTGACGAACGAAGCGTGATGGGCCTGCAGCAAATAGCCCTCGCCGTTGCGCAGGAGCGTTGCGTGGTTTCGCGACAGGTCGCCCATGAGCGGGACATCCGCATGGCTGTCAGGCCCGGCGCGGCCCAGGACGATGCGATCGTCCAGGCAGACGAGATACCCTCCCACGGCATCGACCCAGAGGAGGAAACGGCCCTTGGGGCCGGCCGCGTCAACCCGAGCCAGCGGCCGCGGCGGTGGGGCCGATGACGGTGATCACGGTCGGACGGGGCGTGCAGAGCCGGCGAACGGTGTGTTTCCACCAGGATACATGAGGAGCGGAACCCGCCTCGTGTTTTGCCGCGGCGTGTCAACCAGACGATCCCCTCGGGCTCGGCGACACGACCCGGCTCGGCCGATTCGCGTCGTCGGAGTTCGTCTCACCATGGCGGCGGCCTGCGCGGCTCGGGCACCACGCTGGGGCCACTGGGCAGCGGCTCCCGGGACCGATCGCCGCGATTTGCTGCCAGGCCCGCGTTCGGGCCTGCCGCGCTGCCGGATGCTCGGGCACGCTGACCAGCACGGCCTCGGCCGCCGAGAGGATTTGTGGCCATTTTCCTTCCGAAAGTGCCGCATAGAGCGCCTCAACCTTGGGCGCGGCCCCCTTCTGGCGGTTTTCGAGCTCGGTCTTGGCCAGCGGCCACCGCCTGCTGGGCGGCGATCGCGCCGGCACCGGCGGCGAGCCGCTCGGCCCGGTCAAGCTGCTCGTGCGCCCGGCCAAACTCGCCGCGCCGCCCTTCGGCCAGCGCCGATTGCCAGGCCTCGGCGATCTCGCGGGTCCGCCGCAAGGACGGACCGCCGATCTTGTGCCGAGCCAGCTCTTCGATCCGCTCCAGCGCCCGGACTGGCTCGCCGGCATCCAGGTCAACGCGAACCTCGTCGGCGACCCGGTCGGCCAGGCTGAGACGAGCCGCGGCCAGCGAATCAGGAGGAGCCCCGATCCGCTCGGCCAGATTCAGGTCTTCGATGGCACCGGCCAGATCGTCGACCGCCCCGCGCCGCGTTGCCCGGGCAATCAAGTCCAGCGCCAACCGGCTGCGGAACTGGACTGCATGATGATGATCCGTCACGTCGGGCCGACTCGCCAAGGCATACGCCTCTTCGAACCGCCCCGCCCGCGCGGCTTCCTCTGCCTGCCGCAAAACGATGCGCCAATGTCCCAACATGGTTGATTCACCGCCCGGGTTGACCATGGGGATTGTGATCTCCTGAGCGGCTGATCGCCAGTGGCCAGTGGCCAGTCAAGGAGCCCATTCAGGGTCCTTCACCAGCCACTCGCCACCGACTACCAGCCATTCGCCACTAACCACCGTCAGGTGGCTAGTGGCCAGTAAAGCCGAATTGCACTCGATTGTCACTAGCCACTGGTCACTATGCCACACGTGTCACGATTGTTCGCTCGGATCGATCAAAGGCTCTTGTCGCCCGGCTTTGTCGGCCGGCTGGGTGGACTCGCCAAACTTCTCTTCGACTTCCTTGACCACGTCGCGGTGGGGATCGACGTAGGACGACGGGCTATCCAGGTCGCCGTAGCGCCCGTCGATCTCGGCCCGATGCGCCATCACGTTGAGCCGCTTCTCCAGATCGGAGATCGTCTGCTTGGCGCGAGACAGCGTGCTGCCGTCATCGAAGTTAAACTCGTTCTTGGTCTGCGTCGCCTCGAGGACACGCAGCCGGGCTTCGATGTTGGCCAGCTTGGCCAGAAGCGTCGACTTCTGCTGCCGCAGGTTCGAGAGCTGCTCGTGGGCCGCCTGGATGATCTTCCGCTTGGCCCTCAAGATCTCTTGCTTCTGCTTCAGCGTGTCGGACGTGTAATCGTAGTGGTCCAATCGCTTGGCCAGGTCGGCCTTGATGTTATCCGCGCGTGTCGATGACGTGGCCGGTCAAGCGGAAGTCACCCGTCTTGAGCTTGTGCTGCATCGACAGGATCGTCTGCTTCGCCTTGTCGAGGTTGGCCTGCATCGTGCTGACTTCGCTCTCGAGGTTTTCGGCCTCGACCTCGGCGCGGGCCAGCGTTTCCTTGTTCTGATCGAACATCGGCTTCAGGTTTTCGATGTCCTGACGTGCCCGATCGATCTCGAACTGGGGATCGACCGATTCCTTGACATTCTGACGAACCTTGTGGAAGGCCGTCTTGACGTAGCTCGGTGCCGAGGTGCCGAACACCAGGAACAACGTCCCAGCACCCAGCGCCGTCCCCAGCACACCCTTCTTGACCATCGAGCAGACCATGTTGAAGTTCTCCTCTTTTCCCAGAACCCGTAATCTTCGGCGCCTCGTGTCGTGGTGAATGGCGGTCGTTTGGCTCGAGTTCGGCTTTCGACCGCGCCACACAGGTTCTTCGCGGCCAGACGTCCAAATATTGGATTGAACCCGTTCTCAAACAAGGGTCTTGCGGAAAATCGGACCGTAATCAGCGTGCGGTTGGACTGATCCGGTCAGGTGGAGAATTCGCGAATAACCACGCTGAACAGCGTAAAATCGATTTCGAGCGAAATCATTTCTGGCAGAACAGCTGAGATGTTACGAGCGGAATCCACTGACGGCATACTGATGTGGTAAGCGAGACTGTGCGTGAGCCACGCAGAGGTGCGTTGCTGTCGACCAGGTGCAGACGGCCACAGAAGGAAACGGTAAACGCGCAGCAAAAAGCCGCCCGTCGAACCTAAGTTAGGTTCGCCGAGGGGCTTCGAGATGGATGCCGCTCGCATCCGCTAACACTGGCTGAGAGTACTGGAACAGTCTGTCAATTCCCGATCTGTCCACCCGTTTCGGCCAGGGCATGCATCAGCTTTTGAAGAGCCTGGCTTTCGAGCTGGCGGACGCGCTCGCGGGTCAGACCCAGGTTCTCGCCGACCTCGCGCAGGGTCATGGGGTTGTAGCAGTCGAGGCCAAACCGCATGCGAATGACGGTGGCCTCGCGATCTTCGAGCGATCCCAGATACTCGAAGATGCGGTCGAGGTCGTCGGCCTCGATCAACTGGGTTTCGGCCCCCTTGTTGCGGTCATCGGTCAAGACATCGTCGAGCGCCGGCCCGTCGTCCTCGAGGTTTTCCGAGTGAGGCGTCAGGTTGTTGACACGGATCGCCTTGGCGACAATCCCCATCTTTTTCTTGGAAAGCCGCAGAGCTTTGCCCACCTCTTCGTGCGTCGGGGCCCGGCCCAGCCGTTCGGCCAGAACGGCCGTGGCTCGCCTCCATTTGGAAAGCAGGCTGACCATGTACGCCGGCAGCCGAATCGGCTTGCCGTTGTTCATCACCGCGCGGCGGATCGATTGTTTGATCCAGTAGCTGGCGTAAGTGCTGAACCGCGTATCCATCGTTCCGTCAAATCCCTCGACCGCCCGCATCAGACCCAGGTTTCCTTCCTCGATCAAGTCTTCCAGGTTCAGCCCCTTGCCCAGATATCCTCGCGCGATGTTGACCACCAACCGGAGATTGGCCTTCACCATATGCTCGCGGGCGAGCGGATCGCCCATGGCCACTCGCTCGGCCAGTTCCCGCTCCTCCTGGGCCGAAAGCAGGGGCGTGTCGTTGATGTCGTGCAAGTAAATCTGCAAAGGGGACGCCGTGTTGGCTTCCCGGCGTTCCATCCGGCGAGGTGTCATGGCGGGACGCTCCCAAAGGTGTGATCTATCAGCAGGCGTGTCGGCGTGGGTATGATCAGTTTAGCCCAGCATTCATGGCCCGACGCGCATAATTGAGCATCGGCGTCATCGAATGAAACCTAGGACGTACTTATTGCGTGTCAATTAAGTTTATTTAACGAAAATGCGTTTGACTGCGACGCCGCATGAGTGAGGAAGTGAGGCAAGCACGGTTCCCGCCTCGCGGCACCATCTGTCGGCGCGGTGCTAAACCTGTGCGACGATGCCGTTGCTTGCGCGGCGTACGGGCAGACGCGGGGATGGCACGACCGACCTTGACCATGAAAAAGTATGGCACGCGCTGCCGGCGATCACCAGGAAATGCAAGAGTTCGTGAGCGGCGAATACGCCAGGCAAAATCACGGGCCACTGCATCAGGTTCAAGATCGCCCCGACGCTGTAAAAAACTCCTCCGAGCGGAAGCGGCAGCAATATTCGATGGGAATAAGTCTTGGCGAGCTCAAAGTAACAAAATAATGCTCCCCATCCCATCGTCAGGTAGAGCAGAGTCGAAACCCAGATCGGCATCACACCCCCGCACCAAACTCGGGCGGCACATAGTACCGCAATCGTCCAAACCGTCGCGAGTGTTCCCCACGACCAAGACCCGCGCATCAAGGCCCAGGCCACCGGTGTGTAAGTCCCGGCAATCAACAGATAAATTCCGACATGGTCGAGCCGCTGCAGCCGGTGAAGCGGCTCACCGCTGAGATGCGCACCATGAAATGTCGCGCTGACGCCGTAGCAAATGATCATCGTGATGCCGAAAGTGAGAATGCACAGCGCCTTAATCCGATGATAACGGGCGGAGTGGGACGCTGAATCACCACGGGCGGCTGAAAGTCGCTCACCGCACTGTTTCCATAGCACCCAGGTGACCGGCAGCGCCAGCACCATACCGATGCCGTGGCTCAACGCGTTGATTGGCTCCCGCAGGTCGAAAAGAAGCATGGCGCCCCCGCGGACAGGTGATACCTGCGCGTGGCTCGCAGGATGGTCGGGTTGGCGAGACACGACATGGCCTTATCCTTTTTTCGACGGTGGCCATCCCGTTCCTTGATTTTTTTGGCCACGAATTTCAACGCGGTGGCGCCGGCAATCAACTCGGTAAAGACCAACCAAGTGCTCGGCTCGGGGATTGGTGCGGCCAGTGGTGATCCCACCAGCTGAGCTTCGAGGTTCAGGCTCGGTTTGAAACTCGACATCTTAGAATTGCTAATATTGAGGAACCTCTCCAACTCGTTCATGCCACTTTGGGTCCACTTGCTCCACTGGCTTGAGCCGGTGTTCAGCAGGTGCGTGAGCTCATTTATCGGGTTGCTCGTACTACCGCCGGCGTTTTGTTTGCTCGAAATCGAACGGATTTGAGCTGGTAGGAACTCGACCAGGTAGTTGCGACTTGGCGTGTCGACGATGGCCAGTCTCGACACGTCGAGAGTCGCATCGAGCTTCGACTTGAAGAGCGCGTCGAAGTTGAGCGGCCCAACCATTGTCTCCCCCTGTTGCCCTGCGGCATCGAGGATCGGAAGACCGCTAGGGAGATGCTCACCGCCGTTCAGAGGAATCGCAAGATACGTAGCCGTCGAGCCAGTTGGCCACGAAACGTGTCGATCTTGCACGGTCGGAAGCATGAGCTCGAGGCCGTTTTGGTCGAGCACAACGCGCCCAGGTAGGTCTTCGGCCGTGAGGTACGTGTCGAGTTTCGCGGCATCTAACCTGGTTGGCCAAGTCGTGCCAACCGTGCAGACCAAGACGGCCAAACGCACGCAGAGACGTCGGCGCGAATGCGCCGGCAGACTGTACTTAGCATCAAGGAAACCTTCCTTGGCAACGACAGCGTGAATTGCAAGCGGTGATCGGACGCGCCTTACGTGGGTGCGGCCGTTGGGAAACTCGACGGAGCGAAGAAATGTTGCGGATCTGAATCGGGGATGTGCTCAAGTCGGGAGCAATTAATACCGAATGGATGAATACGGTCAACCCGAGTAAGCGGTCGGCAGCCTAAAGCAACGACTAGAAAGATGGCGTTCGGAAAAGCTTAGCCCGCTAACGATCTAGCGGGCTAACTTGTTCTGGAGGAAGGGTTTTCGGTTGGAGCGATGCGGATGCCGCCAGCGACTTGAATGATTCAGCCTCGCTACCGCTTGGTGGCGTGTTACTTCACTTCCAGCAACTCAACCTCGAAAAGCAAGGTGGCATTCGGGGGAATCACGCCACCGCCGGCTCCTCGAGCCCCGTAACCCAAAGCCGGTGGGACAAGCAACTCTCGCTTGCCGCCTACCTTCATCGTGGCGACTCCTTCGTCCCAGCCTGCAATGACTCTTCTGGCACCGACAGGGAACGGAAAGGGCTTGCCGCGGTCCACCGAGCTGTCAAATTTCCTACCTTTGGTGGCACCGTTCCATAGCCAGCCGGTGTAATGCACGACACAAGTTTGACCCTGCTTGGGTGACGCTCCCGTCCCTTCCTTGATGTCGCGATACTCAAGTCCGCTGTCTGTCTTCTTCATGGCCGAGATCCCCAGCAACTCCACTTCGAAGAGCAAGGTGGCGTTGGGCGGGATCACGCCGCCGGCGCCTCGGGCACCGTAGCCGAGATCTGGAGGGATGAGCAAATGTCGCTTGCCACCGACCTTCATGGTGGCGACTCCCTCGTCCCATCCCTTGATTACCTCACCTTTGCCGATATCGAACGAGAAGGGCTCGTTCCGATCCCTCGAGCTGTCGAATTTCTTCCCCTTGGCGTTCCTTTCCCAGAGCCAGCCAGTGTAGTGCATCATGCAAGTTTGGCCGGTCTTCGGCGATTCTCCCGTTCCCACTTTTTCATCAAGATACTGGAGTCCGCTTTCGGTTTTCTTCATCGTCCGGTTCTTGCCTTGATCTTCCTGACTATTTTCCGCGGCTCGCAGCCCCGGTTGAAAAGGCGAGGGAAAACGACACCAGCGCTGTAAATGCAGCGTGCCAAATTGTCGCACCTGCTCGTCGACATGGTCGTCATGTAAGTTCAAGCTCCTTGTCTCGGGTCAACGATCGTTCCGTCATGCCCTTCGGCCAAGTTGATACTGTCTCTGTCGTGGATCGATCAGTCCTAATGCCGTACGCTCGACCGTCAGCGACCCTACCATAACGGCCATTCTCATGATAATGGGCGCACTTTGCTTAGCCAGGTTTGCCTGCAGGCGACGGGCTCAGGCCTAGAAGTTGCGTAGAGCTCGGCGAGCCATTTGCCCCGTGCGGTATAATATAGCAATGCGCCTCTTCGGGGTCGTGCGCAGCACAAGGGCGGAAATGCGACGGAACGATTAAAACTAGATGGAACTCTTCGGAGGTCCCCTCATGGTGGGCGCCTACTCGGTAGGCGACTGGATCGGTGGACGATTCCAGGTCTTTGACGTCCACGAAGGGGGAATGAGCCTGGTTTACGTGGTCAACGACCAGATGGGTGGGCTCGGGCCCGCAGGTGGTTGCGCTCAAGACGCTGCGCAGCGAACTCTTGGGCAGTCGTATCCGGATCAGCCGGTTTGCCGCAGAATGTCGGCTCTGGGTGCAACTCGGTGAACATCCAAATATTGTCCGGGCGCACTCGGTCGAGATCATCGAAGGGCGGCCGTACGTCGTACTCGAGCTGATCCAGGGGGGCGAGCTAAGCCGATGGATCGGCACGCCCCGGCTCGATCTTGTGCGGGCATTGCGGTTCGGCCACTCAGTTTTGCCTGGGCATGGAACATGCCCTGCGCCAGGGCTTGCACTGTCATCGCGATATCAAGCCGGGCAACCTGCTTGTTACCGAGGACGGCACGCTCAAGATCACCGACTTTGGCCTGGCGCGGGTCTCCGAGGAAATGGTGGCCGTGCACGCTGAGCTGCCTGACGGATCAATCCCTTTGTCCGAAGCCGACCGTGTTCTCAACCGATCATCTGGACCGATCCGCGAGATCGGAACACGCGTGCGAGCAGCATTGGCAACAACGCCTATGGCGAACAATGCAAGTGCGGCGAGGCGCTCGCCGGTTCCCCAACGACCCGGGAGGCGGGCCGCCAGCCGTTGGGTAACGGCCAAGACTCCAACTGTCTCTTCCTCGCAGACGCCGATTCCGTTCGACGATCGAACTGAAGAGCACGCAAGATCCTCATGCACTCGACCACTGTCGCGAGGGAAAGGAGCGAGTCGATTTCTCCGTCGAGACTTCTGACCCGCGGCTGACCCGCACGGGCGTTCGGCTGGGTACGGGAGCCTACATGGCCCCGGAACAGTTCTCGCGATCGCGCGGTCAGTGGATGTCCGCGCCGATCTCTATGCCTTTGGTGTCGTACTCTTCGAGATGATCACCGGCAGTCTACCATTCAAGGGCCGATCGCTCGATGCTTTAAGTTACCAGCATTCTCGGCACAAGCCACCTTCGATCGTCCCAGTCGGTCTCTGTACGCCACGCCAAGCTTGCCAAAAGCGTCGACGAGATCGTCCAGCGCTGTCTCATGAAAGACCCGGCAGATCGTTACAGTTCGGTCGCCGAGCTGCGGCCATGCATTAAAGCAGTTCTGCGCACAGCTTCCGCACAAGTGATTTCCGACAAGAAGCCACGCGGGTCGAAGCCGCGCCAACTTTCAGCCGTCGCTCGGATTACCCTGACGATGGGGCTGGGGGGATTCTCCCACGCTGACGGAGGATAGTCGTGATATGTTTGTGTCCAGGTATGCAGGCAACCTGTCGCACATAGGCTGGCGATCACCAGCATGACGACCGCCACGGCACGAGCGATCCTCGCCATAGCGAATTCCTTTCCATGTCACGAGACCGGCGTTCCGACTCACGGGTTGGCGGCCGGATTCGGCAGATCGTTCAACCGAGAAGCCGGCGATGACGGCAAGGCATCCGTGCGTGTAGCCGGCGGCGGAGCTGGAGGCGTGATCGTCCTTGATGGCCCCGCACCACTGGGTTGCTGCTGGGGTGGCAGCACCGAGCCTGAATCCGGAATCGCAGTCGATGGCTGGTTTGAACCAGCAGACTCTCGGTCCGTTGGGCCAGTGTACGTGCCGGGCACCATCGAGTAACCAGGTCCATATGCCGGCGTCGGGAAATCGTCGCATTCATCACAGTGCCAGATCGAATAATGCGCAACATTGGAGCTGGAGAAAGCACACCCGATCCCGCACACACCCATCGCCAGGGCCATTACCGCATTACGGAGTCTGAGCATAACCGAAATCCTTTCCGTGCCGGTTCCGACGCGACTAGTAATGGCCGATGAGGGAAGAATGAGCAGCTAATTCGATGCGGCGGCACAGCGTGGTGGGCCGGACCGGTCGTTGGCAATCCGCGGCGGCGATGCGATCACAACGCCCGCGCCGTACGCATTTGGTATCTTCATCGGCAAGGTGTCCCCTGATCGATGAGCCGAATGCGCTCAGGAGAGATCTTTCCGGCTCAGCCCGCCGTGGCGTATGATGAAATCTTGCGAGGTGAACCGAAAAACATCGATCACCGCGTGTATCCCGAAGGGTGAGGCTACCTGATCATGACGCGACGATCCCGAGGCCGTGAAGTCGCTCTCCAGGTCTTGTACCAGGTCGAGCAGAATCCCGGCATGCCCGCCGATGAAATTCGCCGCTTCATCCAGCGGCGGCTTCTGGAGGACCGCAAGCTCTGCGAGTTTACCGAGGGGCTGATCGACGGCGTCCAGGAGCATCAAGCGCGGATCGACACGATGATCTCCCAGGTCGCCGAGAACTGGCGGCTGGACCGGATGGCCGCAATCGACCGCAACATCCTCCGCCTTGGGGCCTACGAGATGCTGTTCCGCCCTGAGGTACCCGCCAAGGTCGCCATCAACGAGGCACTCGAGCTGGCCAAGCGGTACAGCACCGCCCAGTCGAGCCGATTCGTCAACGGCATCCTCGACCGGGTGCTGCAATACCAGATCCAGGAAGCGAGCCCAGCACCCAGACCCGAGGCGAGCCAGTGAGCTCCGAACCGGCAACCATCGCCTCTCGAGCCAGCCGCCGGATGAAACCAAACCCGCGTAGAGCTGCCGCGGCGATTCGGTCATCGTCTCCAGGGCACCGGCGTGACGGTGCCGATCTGCACGTACACACGACGCATTCCGACGGGGTTTGCTCGCCGTGCGAAGTCGTTGTCGCCGCGGCAAGGGTCGGCCTGGCGGCGCTGGCAATCACCGACCATGACACGGTCTCCGCCCTGGCAGTGGCCCGGCCCGAGGCCGCCCGGTGGGGCATCGAGCTCGTCACCGGGGTCGAGCTGACCTGCCAGCACGATGGTCGTGAGATTCATATCCTGGGGTATTTCATCCGAGACGATGACCCGGCATCTTCTCGAGGCCATGGCGTCGCTCCGCGCCGGTCGAGGCCAGCGAATCGAGGCCATGGCCGCGCGACTGCGAACGCTTGGGCTCTCGATCGATCTGGACGCCGTTCGGCGTGTCTTCCCCGCGCCAGCCTGGGCCGGCGCCATCTGGCCGACTATCTGACACGAACGCGTCAAGTGGCCAGTACGCGCGAGGTTTTCGCACGTTTTCTCGGAGACGGATGCCCGGCCTGCGTGGATAAACCTCGGCTCGACAGCGGCCGGGCGATTGCCTTGATCCAGGGAGCCGGCGGTGTTGCCGCATTGGCACATCCTCCCCATGATCTCCGAGAAGCCAAGCTCCGGGCACTCGTCGACCAAGGTTTGCACGCCATCGAGGTCGACGGCCCAGGCTTCTCGAACGGCAAGAGCCAGCGGCTGCGGACCTGGGCCGACCGGTTTGGGCTGGTCGGCATCGCCGGCAGTGATTTCCACGCCGCCGACCGCCCTGGCCGCTGGGTCGGCGCCATCACCACGCCCCGAGATGACCTGGAACGACTTCGCAAGCCAGTCAGCTGAGCTCAGCGAATCGACTTGCCGCATCGAATTCGCCTACGGATGATTCGAGCGAATCGGTAGAATAGGCTTCGAGTAGGAGATCGGGAATTCGGCAATCCGGGTCTCGACCGTCGAGCCGAGATCTCAGGGTCGGCTTTCTGCACGCGGCCGAAGGACGGAAATGGCAATGACTGGCTTGCTGGAACGGCTCAAGAAGGGCCTGGCCAAGACGGCCCAGCTCTTCAATATCCGCTCATGGTTCGGCCGCAAGGTGGACCAGTCGTTTCTCGACGACCTGGAAAGCCGGCTGATTCAGGCGGACGTGGGGGTGGCCGCGACGACCCGAATCATCGACCGAGTGCGCGAGGCATACTCCGAGAAGACGGCCGACGAAAACCTGATCAAGTTCGTCAAGGCCGAGCTCAAAGGGCTGCTGGAGGATCCCAGGCCGGGAGCACTTCGAGTCGCTCCCAAGCCGCCGACCGTCTACCTGATCGCCGGAGTCAACGGCTCGGGCAAGACGACTTCGATCGCCAAGCTTGCGCAGTATCTCAAAGATCAGGGAAACACGATCCTGCTGGCCGCTTGCGATACGTTCCGCGCCGCGGCGGCCGACCAGCTTTCGATCTGGGCCGACCGAGCCGGCTGCGAAATCGTCAAGGGAGCACCTGGTGCTGATCCGGCCAGCGTGGCCCACGATGCCTGCCAGCGGGCACTGGCCCGCCATATCGACGTCTTGATCGTCGACACCGCCGGGCGGCTCCATACCCAGACGCACCTGATGCGCGAGCTCGAGAAGATCCGCAACGTCATCCAGCGGCTCATCCCGGAGCGCCGCACGAAGTCCTGCTCGTCATCGACGCCACCAACGGCCAAAACGCGATTCGCCAGGCCGAGGTTTTCACCAAGAGCATCGGCTGCACCGGCGTGATCCTGACCAAGCTCGATGGCACGGCGAAAGGAGGCGTTGTCGTCGCCGTGCGTCAGACGATGAATCTTGCCTGTCAAATTCGTCGGCGTTGGCGAAGCCCTGGACGACCTCCAGCCGTTTGACGCCGATACCTTTGTCGAGTCGTTGTTTCTGTGACACCGAAGTTCGGTCGAATTTCTGGCGGAGTACCTGCGATTCACATACGAAATCCTCCGACTGAAATCGTTGCCGGCCGCCTTCCACGCACTGCTATAATCGTCCGCGGGTGATCGCAAAGCCGATCCCTTTCCTCCCTTGTTGGTTGGCAATCCTCGCGGCGAGTCTGGCGCCCTGACCAAAAAACTCCTCAGTACTTGGACCAGACAGAGGGGCAAGCTGAACGTGACAGGTCTTTGGGCACAATATCGTGACGAGCTGTGGAGCGACCCGTTCCTGGTCCTGGCGCTCTCGGCGGCCTTGGTCG
Organism: uncultured Isosphaeraceae bacterium; assembly: GCA_963850935.1. Lineage (GTDB taxonomy): Bacteria > Planctomycetota > Planctomycetia > Isosphaerales > Isosphaeraceae > CAWFRS01. The sequence goes on along the minus strand of CAWKNT010000034.1, from coordinate 518,342 downwards.
CACTGGCCACACACCGCTGGTCTTTGCGGTTCTGGGGCGGCTTGACTGGTTCAAGGCCCGGCGCGGGCGGATCATGCAACGGCCTGAGTTTTCGTCGATCGTTGCCGGCATGATGCTCGTCATGGCAATCCCGGCCATTTTCGCGGCCCTGGTGATCAAGAGCCGGTCGTTTGACCGCAACCGCTACGAGTTCGACCCCAATCGAACCTGGTCGGTTCTGGAACAAGGGAGAGAGTTCAAGAACCTGAAGACAGCCGACGCGGCGGTGAAGCAAGAGATGGAACGGCTGGCCCTCGAACGGAAGAATCTGGTCGAGAACGTCAAGAAAGCTGGATGAGGCCATGCTGGCGCTCCGGAGCGTTGCCGGAACTTCGCCGGCCGTGGCGCAGCGATTTCCCCAGCGTGTTGCAGACGCTGGCCGGAGTGCGCAAGAGCGTCGGCGTGGATGGCCCGCAGCAACTCCTCGATTACACCGCGCCGCCTGTCGATCTCCGAGCGATGGCCGCGGCTGGATTCGGCGAACAACCCAGGCATGATGCGTTCGCGCCACGCTTTGACCGACCGGTCCAGCCGCACGTCCCCTGCCCCGACCGTGCTGCCGCGACAACGGCAACTGGGTTGAGCCCGGCCGAGATCGAGGCCGAGCTGGCCACCGTGCCCGAGCCCCAGCGCAAGATCGCCGCCATGCTGCCACTGGCGGATCTGCCGCCCGAATGGACCGTGGGCAAATCGGGTGAACACCACCTGGAATCGTTCAACGCCGACAACCTTTACGAGAAGATCGACGGCCGTGCCGAGAGCTTCATCCAGTATGGAGTCAAGGGCATGGCCTACGCCTTTTATCACCCGACGGGCGACCCTTCGAACGAGCTTCAGCTTTACATCTTCGAGATGGCCGATCCCCTCAAAGCGCTGGGCAAGTACGGCTCGGAGAAACCGGACGAGTTCAAAACCGTCCCGATCGGCAATGAGGGCTACACCACCGCCGGCAGCACGCTGTTTTACTCGGGGCGGTACTATACCCAGATCGTCTCGACCCAGGACGACCCCAAATTCAGTGCGCTTTGCGCTGGACCTGGCCAAGCGAGTCGCCGCCCGCCAGAAGCCCGGAGGTGCCACGGCTACCGGCACGCCGCGACTGCGCAGCCAGCGCCTACGCCGCAGCACGAACCGACCGACTAACGGCACCTGGCGACGCGCCTTCGCAGAGCAGGCACCAGCCAAGAAGGCGAGTCAACGCCGGCCACGGCCGAACTGCAGCCAAACCGACCCCAGCCGAGGTCACCCCCGCGACGTTCTTCGCCCTCTTGCCGGCCGCGAACCGGCAGGGAGACGCCAAGTACGTTGCCCAGGATGTCTTTGGCTACAGCTTTCTTTCCGACGTGTTCATGGCCGATTACAAGGAAGGAAACGATGCCTGGCAGGGTTTCCTTCGTCCCTACCGCGACGCACAGGAGGCCAAGGCGGTACTCGAGAAATACATTGCCGGCGTCAAGAAAGATGGTGCCGAAGTCAAAACACTCACCGCCGCTGGAGCCGATGAAATGGTCATGAGCAATAACATCGGCCTGGTCGACGTCGTTTTCCGCAAGGGCAACACTTTGGCTGGAGCCAACGGCGCCACGAGCGCTCCGCCGGCCGAGAGCTTTGCCCGCGCATCTGGCCAAGAGCCTGCCGGCCACTGGTGCCGACCCTCGATAGCGCGAAGTAGCTAAACATGTGAATGACAGTCGGTTCCGCACATGACTTCGAGTTTATACTTCGCGGACTTCCCGGTGACACGTTTCTTCTCTAACCGAGGTCTACGATGGGCGAAAAACTGACCCGGACGCAATTGAAGAACCTGGAACGTTTTGGCGGGGTGAACCCGGCGGACCAGCCTTTTTCCCGCCGGCAGTTCGCCGCCCAGGTCGGCGGTTATGCCCTGGCGGCCGGCGGAGCCGTCGCCGGCGGTCTGCTGCTTCAAGATCGCTGGGGTATGGAGGGGGTCAAGCCGCCGCCGCCGGTGCGGCTCAAGGACTATTCGGTCAAGCTGGCGGTCGGCAAACCCAGCCTGGTCGTCGTTCGTTCCCGTCCCGTTCGCGCCGAGGACCACCCTTCCAAGGAAGAAGAGCTCAAGGCTCGCGAGGAGCAGGCGTTTTCCATGGTCAAGGCCGCCCTTGATTCCATGGGGGGAGTCAGCCACTTCATCCAGAAGGGCGATGTCGTCGTCATCAAGCCCAATGTCGCTTTCGACAAGAACCCCGATCTGGCCGCCACGACCCAACCCGACACGGTCTCGGCCGTGACGCGGCTTTGCTTCGGTGCCGGCGCTCGCAAGGTCATCGTCGCCGATAACCCGATCAACAACCCCGAGAGCTGCTTCTACAAGACCAAGGTCGGCGAGGCCGCCATCCGCGCCGGCGCCGAGTTGATGCTGCCCAAAGACAGCTACTTCGAGCAGCTTTATGTCGGCGGCGAGACGATTACCAGCACATGGCGGATGTTCTACCGCCCGTTCCGCGAGGCGACCAAAGTCATCGGCATCTCACCGGTCAAGGACCACAACCTCTGCAAGGCGACCGTCACCATGAAAAACTGGTACGGCCTGCTCGGCAATCCGCGCAACCAGTTTCACCAGAACATCCACGGGATCATCTCCGACTTCGCCTTGATGATGAAGCCGTCGTTCGTGATCGCCGACGGGCGAAAACTGCTGATGCGCAATGGCCCGACCGGCGGCAGCCTGAATGACGTCAAACGGGGTGACACCATGGTCATCGGCACCGACCATACGGCCGTCGATAGCTGGTGCGTCACCAAGCTGCTGGAGCGGCCTCGCGATCAGATCATCTACCTCGATAAAGTCATCACCCGCGGCCTGGGCGTGGACTGGCGGCCTCAGTGGACGCAGGAGATCACGGTATGAATCGGGCGATCGAGGTTATAAGGTCCGATATCGAAGCAGTGCTGCCGACGAATCTGAGCTTTGGATTCTCGTAGTACCGCACGACCGACTCCGAGTTAGACCAGGTCCGCGACTGCGGAAGCAAGATTGCCCCAAGGCATCCAAAATCGGTTAATCCCCCCTCCGGAGGGACCGAATGGTTAAGATCCGCCGCGCGTATGAAGTCCTCTTCCTGGGACTTTTCTTGTTCTTCCTCTTCATCACCGACCTGCGCTATCTCAAAGGGTGGCCGGTGTCGCTCTTTCTGGAAGCGACGCCGCTCGTCGCCGTCGCCACGGCACTGACGACCCATACGATCTACCGCAACTTGGTCTGGGGCCTGGTGATCATCGCGGTCACCATGATGCTGGGGCGTGTCTGGTGCAACTGGATGTGCCCATTCGGCATTCTCCACCATTTCTTCGGCTGGATCGGCAACCGGCGCAACACCAAGCAGATGATCGAGGTCAACCGATATCGCAAGATCTACGCGATCAAGTACTACATCCTGGCGGTGATGATCGCGATGGCCAGCCTCTGGATCATTCCCACGGCCATCGACGCACCGGGCCAGATGTGGCAGGCATACAACGGGGCGGAATTACGGCAAACGGGTGTGTCACGCGTCGTTGGCGGCGATCGGAACCGGCATCGCCCGTGCCGCCGAAGAGCATAAGCGAAGCAATAGCTCGCTGCAAATCGGCCTCTTGGACCCGATCGCGCTCACGGTCCGCTCGATGACGACCAGCGTCTTGCCCACCGTGCACAAGGCGACCGAAAGCGTCTACACCGAGCCTCGCGAGTACTGGCAAGCGTGGATCGTGGGCTTGATCTTCATCGGCTTCCTGGTGGCCAACTGGTGGATTCCCCGGTTTTTCTGCCGGGTCGTCTGTCCCTTGGGGGCGTTGCTGGGAATTTTCAGCCGGTTTGCCCTCTGGCGCATCGACCGTGACCCGGTTCGCTGCACCGACTGTGACTTTGCCTGAAGAGTTGTGAGGGAGCGTCCGATCCGCAAGGCGACCTGCGCAAGAGCGAGTGCTTCGTCTGTCTCAACTGCATCGAAGATTGCCCGCACGACGCCTTGTCGTTCCGGTTTCTGCCTCGCAAGGCCAGCGAGGTCGCCTATCCGGCGGTCGGCCGCCGCGAGTTGGTCCTCTCGGGACTGTTTGGCTTGTTCTTCTTTCCCGATGGCCCGGCTCTCGGGGGGCGTACGCAAGAACTTCCAGCGCGGCGTGATCCGGCCCCCCGGCTCGGTCGCCGAGGATGAGTTCCTACGGCGATGCATCAAGTGCGACCAGTGCATTCGGGTCTGCCCGACCAACGTGTTGCAGCCAGCCTTGTTCGAGGCGGGACTCGAGGGACTCTGGACGCCGATCATGATCTCGAAGATGGGATGGTGCGAGCTGAACTGCACGCTCTGCAGCCAGGTCTGCCCGACCGGAGCTATCCGCGAGATCTCGATCGTCGAGAAGCTGGGCATTGGGCCGTTCGAGGCTAAAGGACCAATCAAGACCGGGACCGCGTTTTACAACCAAGGCCGTTGCCTTCCCTGGGCGATGGACACCAGTTGCGTCGTCTGCGAGGAAGTCTGCCCGGTCAGCCCCAAGGCGATCTTCACCCGCAACGTCGAGGTAACCGACCGCTGGGGCGCAACCATCGAGCTCAAACGGCCATATATCGACCCGGTAAAGTGCATCGGCTGCGGCATCTGCGAGCACGAGTGTCCCGTCAAAGACGACCCGGCCGTCTATGTCACTGCCATCGGCGAATCCCGCAGCAAGGACCGCTCGCTCCTGCTCTCGCTGGTCGACGGCGAAGGGCAGGATTGGGTGTCAGTCTAGGGTCATCGCCTCCTCCGATGACCCAGTGCATTCGTTGGTCGGCCACGTCGTTGTGGTACGCTGGGCGTGAAGGCACAGCAATTTCAGGATGCCCCATGCTCGATCCTCAAGCCTCGCGATTCTGGCAATCGAGCCTTCTGAGCGGTCTCATGGACGCTCAGGCACTGACAGCCTGCTGGGAAGCAATCTCACCGGCAAAGCGCGAGGAGGCCAAGCATATCGATCGCCGGTTGGCGCGACAGGCGGTTCAAGCGAAAGCCTTGACTTTATGGCAGGCCCAACAACTTCTTGCCGGCCGCACCAACGGATACAAGGTTGATCGCTACGTGCTCATGGACTTGATCGGTCAGGGAGGAATGGGACGAGTTTACCTGGCTCGGGATATGCGGCTCAACCGCCGAGTGGCGCTCAAGATTTTATCCCCAGAGCGGGTTAATAACCCACGATCGATCGCACGATTCCAGCGAGAAGCTCGCGTCGGTGCTCAGCTGCAGCACGAAAACCTCGTACGCATTTACGACTTTGGTCAATCCAACGGCCGTTACTACCTCGTGATGGAGTATATCGAGGGGAAAACCATTGGCACCTTGATCTCCGAGCAAGGTCGGATTTCGCCCGTGACCGCCGTGCGGTTGGTCCGACAGGTCGCCCTGGGACTGGAGCATGCTCACCGCAAGGGTCTGATCCACCGCGACGTTAATCCATACAACATTCTCGTTACTCGCGATGGAACAGCCAAGCTCGCCGATCTCGGGCTCGCGATTGACTTGGCCGACGAAGACCATGTTACCCGAGAAGGAGCCACGGTTGGAACGTTTGACTATGTCGCGCCCGAGCAGGCGCGGCATTCTCACTCTGCCGACATTCGCAGCGACATCTATTCGTTAGGATGTACACTCTATCACATGTGCGCGGGGCGGGTGCCTTTCCCTAGCCCGAGTCTGCCCGAAAAACTGTTCGCACACCAGGCTCTAGAGCCGACACCGTTGAACGAGTTAGTTCCAGGGATAGCAACGGGCCTGGTCGCAATTGTTCAGCGAATGATGCGGAAGGTGCCCGACGAGCGATATCCCACTCCTATCCAGGTCGTTCAGGCGCTCGAGCCTTATGTCGACGGCATTGCGACCACTGGGAATGACAAAAAAATGGCAATGCTCGGAGCCAAGCCTGGCCCTGATTTCTCGTCGGTTTTATCGCCGTCTCCCGATGGCAAAATCCGCTTGGCGCGTCAGAATGCAGAAGAGCCCGTCCCGATTCGTGCCCAAAAAGCGGCTGGATCGCATGGAGCGGGAGCTGATCCGATAGCTCATACTGATGCCAGTTCCTCCGTCAGTCCGGTCAAAGCCGGGACCGGTCTGCCGAGCTCTATCAGCAACGCTGAAACGAGCGATCCAGAATTCCCGTTGCTGGTCAACCTTGGTCCCGAACCCTTACTTAGTGATGGACTGACGCGACCGAAGCCAAAACCCAGGACGAACGACAAGGTATCAGCCGCCGGTGTCGGGAAGCTGCACCGCCGGCTGGCTCCAGTTCAACTCTGGATGTTAGTCATGCTGACAACGACAATGCTCGTCGTCGTCGGCTTCCTGGCATTGCTCAATCCATTTGCGACTCCTCCAAGGGTTCCCCTCACCTTAGGCTCAACCGCAATTCCCAAATCCAAACCGGCGACGGGTCCTGAATTCAGGAGAACGACACCCGGGGCCAAACAACAAATCGTCGTTCGAAACGATAGTGAGAATGTGCAAGCGTTCCCTGCTGAAAAGCTGATGGAAGCAGCTCAAACCGCCATTGGCACCCGCGGGTGGATCGAATTGCGGAACCGTGAACCAATTCATTTGAGTGGAGATCAGATCCTCGACTTCAGTTCCAGCAGCGGACGACTGAGAATCCAAGCCGCACCGGGAATTCAGCCCGTCATCGAGATCGAACCAAACAACGCCAGGTCATGGTTGATGACTGGCTCAGCTGTATCGCTTGAGCTTTCCGGCTTGACCATCGTAGTCAACTATCAACAACCTGCAGCGATTTCGGACGCACCAGCTGTGATAACGGCCGCCGGTTTGGCAAGAATCGAACGATGCGCGTTTAAGGTTATCAGCGCAGCCATCCGAAAAGGGTCGCGTGCGATTTTCTCCAACGGGGGCAAACTGAATCTCAATCGTTGTTGGTTTGAAGGCTTCGACAAGGCAATCGAGATTGCTGCTTTGACGAACGCACCAACGCACATTCAACAAACGATGATCGTTTCAGCTTCTGATCCAGCTCAAACTCAAAGTCAGCTAGTTGAAGGCTATGGTTGGGGTGTGAAATTTCATATCGACGCGGGAGGGGTAGCGCTGGCAAAGAACTCCCAAGCACACCTAATTCTCGAGGACTGTACATTTGAAGGTGCTGGTCTGATTGACGTGACGAAGAGCCCATCGTTGTCTCCAATTCACGTGAAGGTGAACCACTGCGCCGTAAAGGCAACGGCGATCTTGGCCTGCAAACCCGTGGCGTCGCCTTCGTCTCAGGTCAATTGGCAGGGTGAAGGTAACCAATACGACATTCTCGGGCGTTACTGGATCGTCCTTTCAGCCAGCGAGGGAACTCCTGCATTCTCAAACGCCGTCACTGACCTGAGCAGTTGGTTGCTCTTCGCCCCTGCAGACTCCGATTCAATCGCGGAAAAACTTACGTTTGTCATCGATTCGAAGGTAAGAGCAAAGTCGCTAGAGCCACGCAATTTCACCATCCAAGCTCCATCCTTGTCCCGACCCAGGCCCGGTGCTAACCCGGAACTGGTTGGTCCGTGGAGCAGCCAGTAACCCGCAAGCTGGTATGGGCTGTTGCTTATCATGATGTTCGTTGATCCCTCATGTCATCCAAAGCCATGGACCAGCCGACGCTCCAATCAGTCCCTCCGCAACTCACCCAATTCAATCGTCGTTGCAAGATCGTAGCGCCGAATACGCTCTTCCAAATCGAATCATTCATGGCGATAAAGGTCGCGATCGGCGACGATCGGTACACGGCCGATCTCCCCATTACGATTCTGCAAGGACCCGTTGATGGCTTCGCAACACGTGAGAGACTCCCAAATGGGACACTCGACCGCGACTTTCACCGCGCCGACACATGAAATAGGCCACGGTGCTAGCCTGGCAGCTCTCGTTTTCGGCGACATTGGAACCAGTCCTCTCTACACGTTGAAGGAATGTTTGCACGCCGCCGGCGGTCAGAACGCTAAGATTCCCGACGATCTCTTCGGAATCCTGTCGTTTATGTTTTGGGCACTTGTCCTGGTTGTTACGGTCAAGTACCTGATCTTCGTCATGCGTGCGGATCACGACGGTGAGGGGGGATCTTCGCGTTGCTGGCAGTTGTTCCAGAACGCTTCCGAAAGAGCGCAGCCGATAGTGGTAAAGTCACCGGAATGGCTCTCTTGGCCGTAATCGGTGCCGCCCTCTTGTATGGGGATGGCGTTATTACCCCGGCGATTTCGGTTCTCAGCGCTGTCGAGGGGCTAAAAGTCGCCAGTCCGAACCTCGAGCCTTTGGTCCTTCCCCTCACCTGCGGCATCTTGGTTGCGTTGTTTGCAATCCAGCGACGTGGCACTGGGGACATCGGCAAGCTCTTTGGACCAGTGATGGCTGTCTGGTTCATCACGATGGCAGGGCTAGGAATCTATCACGTCATTCAGAAGCCAGAGATTTTGACTGCGCTTTCGCCCCATCATGGCGCTTTGTTCTTCATCCGAAATGGACTCCACAGGATGCTCATTCTTGGCTCTGTCGCCCTGGCCGTGACAGGGGGCGAAGCGTTATACGCCGACATGGGACATTTTGGCATTCGACCGATTCGTACGGCATGGACGTTTTTGCGAGGGACAAATCTACATCCCCGAGGTAAATAGCTTGCTTGCAGTCGGCTGCGTTTTGCTTGTGGTGACGTTTCGTGAGTCTGTGAGATTAGCGGCAGCATATGGCATCGCAGTGACCGGCACGATGGCGATAACGTCAATCCTCTACTACATCGTAGTGCGATACTCCTGGGGCTGGAGCAAGTGGCGTGCTGGCGCGCTTCTTGCACTTTTCCTCACCGTCGACATACCATTCTTGCTTGCTAACCTCTTTAAGTTTTTTGAAGGTGGTTATATACCGATGCTGATCGGGGCCGCCTTGATCGCCGGCATGCTGATCTGGAGCCGAGGCCGGACTGCGCTTATGGAACAGTATTCAACCAGGTATCCAACGCTCGAAGCCGCTAAACCATTCATCCGCCGCTGGCTCTGTTCAAGAGTTCCAGGCACGGCGGTATTTCTGGCTCCTAGTCCTGACCACGTGCCGCCAATCCTAGTGCATCATGTCGAGCGCAGCCGATCTCTCCATGAGGCAGTTGTCTTGTTGACTGTGCAGAAGGCATCCATCCCGGTAGTGTCGGATGATTCACGTTATCAGTTCTCCGATCTGGGCGACGGATATTACAGGTTGATCGTCTCGTTCGGTTACATGGAGGAGCCACATCTTATTCCGGTGCTTCGCGACGTGTCCCAAGCAGAGCACGCTCCACTCGACTTTGACAATGCCACATACTATATCGGCCATGAGACTATCGTGGCGAGCGATGAAGGGGTCATCAGCCGGGTTCCTGAATCGATCTTCTCTTATTTGAGCCGCAACGCGGTCCATGAGGAGCGGCGGTACGGCATGCCGGCCGATCAAATCGTCGAGGTCGGCACCCAGATCGATCTATGAGAGATCGCTCTTTAAAATGAACTTCTCAGATGAGATCATTGCAGGACGATGCTACCTGGGCTGATCGACCATCGCGTGACGAGGTTAGCATGGCGACAGAAGAAGAACGCAAGCGCGCTTTAAAGGCCTTCAAAAAGCGGCTGAAACTAACTCGATTGGATGATGAGTCAGGTCTAAGCCGAGGCGGTGGAAAGAAATCGGGGATAACCGGGATCACGCCTCCGACGGGGCACCCGCCAGGCATCTGGGAAGAGCTCGTGACTCTCGGGAAGCTGAAGCGGGAGATGTCCAGCACTTATTCGCTCGTTGACGGTGCTTAGGCAATGTAGCGGTAAAAAACTTAGCTTCGATGCCGCTTGCATCAACCAAGAACAATTCGGTGTGCTATTGATCCCTGCTCGCAGAATCGAAGGCAAATCGGACTACAGCTTCTTGAAGCAGGCGACTCAGTTTCTTGCGCAGCTTCGGTCGTGCCCGGGTTTGTTTTGAGTTGGCTCGGCTCAGTTTCAGGCGTTGGACTGGGTGGCTTGATCAAGTTCCATGCTTCTCTGTAAAACTTCTCCAGCTCAGGATCGCCCGGATTGTTTTTGAGATAGAGCGCACCCTTCTTGAAATAGGTTTGTGCATCGTCGGTCTTTCCCTGATGCCACAGGGTCATTGCCAGAAATAAGAAATCGATGGCTCCGCCGCCGTCGTTAAGGCTGATCGATTTACCTAGCGCCGACGCGGCAAGCTTCCAATCGTTGGAGCGAAATGCCACTACACCCAGCGTGTTCCAATACATCCAATTCCTGGGTTTCAAGTCAACGGCTGCTCGAGCCGACGCCAACGCCCGTGCTGTGGGCAGAGGACTGGGACCTGCAAAGCTCATCATCGACCACGCGAGATTATTGTGTGCTTCGTCGTTCGCTGGCTCGAAAATCGTGACAAGTCGAAAATACAATGAAGCGCTCAGCCGGTTGTCGTCCTTTAAGGACAAAGCTTTGGCACCACCATGCATGAATTCCCGAGCCCAAAACTGCCGTTGCTGGGGATCGGTGAATCGTGCCGCCAAAACCTCGATATCGTTGTCAAATTGTTGACGCAATTCCTCTGCCTCGGCGCCTCTGCCTTGATCTTCGAGCATAGTGCCAAGTGTTTGGATCGTTACCGCCAGTGAGTTTAGGTCGCTTAATTCGCTCGCAACGGTTTCGCTTGATCGCACGTTTCCAACGCCGTTGTTAGGAGCGCCTCGATCGCGGCAAACAAGTCCGCGCCACAGCTCCACTGATCGACGGTAATGCGGCTCAGCCTCCTGCGTCTGTTGAGTGAAGGCCAGAAACCAGCCCCAACCCCACATTCCCTCTGCTTCCGCGAAGCATCGGCGTACTTTCGCGTCATCGGGGAATTCGGCATGCAATTTCTCGAACAGCGTAAGCGACCGGCGATAATCGGCCACCGCTTGCTTCAACTGCCGGGAATTGGCGTTTCCCTTGTCTGTGTCGGCTCTATTGAGGATTGATCGAGTGAATCCGAGGCGGCTATGGGCCCGCGCGATGATCGCGCAGACTCCAAATCTGCGGGCGGGAGCTCGCTGGCGTCCTTGTAAACTGCCAGCGCCGTTGATAAACCTCGATGGCCTGCTCCCGACTTTCTGGATCGGTCTTGCCGGCGAAAACCATGGTTGCTTGCCTCAGCGAATCCATGGCAAGCGTGTCGAGCAGAGGAAAGGTCTCAATGATGTAGGCATGGTGACTGCGATTGGCAGCATCCGTTTTTCGGGCTTGAGTCCAGACCACGATCGTGCTGACGATTAGCGCCAAAGCAAGGATTCCGCCAGCTGTACCCACGAGCTCCCGATGGCGTCTGGCCCATCGCAAGCCACGCTCCAGAGGGCCGGGGCGCCGCGTCTTATCGGTTTATCTTCCAAGAACCGTCTCAAATCGGCAGCGAGTTCTTGCGCAGTCGTGTAGCGGTGCGACGGTTCCTTGGCCATTGCCTTGAGGACGATCGTTTCCAGGTCGCGGGGAATAGCTGGATTAAGACGGCGCGGGAGAGTTGGCTCATCAAGCGCGATCTGACGTAGCAATTCTTGGTGGTCACGTCCGTCGAATGCATGCTGCAACGTCAACTGCTCATAGAGTGTTATGCCCAGAGAATAAATGTCGGTTCGCTGGTCAACCACATCACGCCGAGCAAGGGCCTGTTCGGGACTCATATATCGAAGTGTGCCCACCATATCGCCGGTGTGAGTCAGGCTAAGATCACTTCGATAGCGAGCAAGGCCGAAATCAGTGATCCAAAGCGATCCGTCGGGATCGATCAAGAGGTTTGCCGGCTTTATGTCGCGATGAACGATCCCCAGACCGTGGGCATGATCAAGCGCGTCGGCTGCTTCTGTACCCAGCCGCGCAGCGTTGTGGCAAAACTCCCGATCCAGACGCGTCGGCTTTTCAACGGTTGTTGCAAGCGCCAAATTGAAAGAACGAAGCTCGTCAAGGATAGCCGCCAAACTGCGGCCCTCGACAAATTGCATGGCGTAGTAATGAATTCCATGATCGTAGCCGAGCCCAAAGATCGGCACGATGTGAGCGTGGTGCAGTTGTGCGGCGGCTTGGGCCTCGATTTGAAAACGTTGCCGCTGCTTCGGGTCGATCGCAGCAGCGAATGGCAAGACTTTAAGGGCAACACGGCGGCCCAATGAAATCTGCTCGGCTTCGTAAACGACAGCCATGCCCCCGCGGCCAATCTCTCGGAGAATGCGATAATCACCCAACTGATTGCTAGTGGAAATGAGCGCTGGAGAACAGGGCGGCGACTCTGCAAGTACTGGGGCAGCCGCCTGAACGTATTCCAGCGCAGAAAGACATTCACTTAATGCCCCAGCGATCTCTGGGTGCTGGTTGAGCAACTCGACGCGTGAACAAGGGTGCCCCATCCGGATTGCTTCGAGATAAGCCTCAAGCGCCGCCAGTACGCGGGGATCATTTCGCGCCTGCACTCCCAAGGACTGAGATAGGGCTACTATAGAATGCGTGCCGAGTCGGATGTTCCGTCTTGTGTCCGCCTGCCCAAGCGGACGTGTGGTCTCAAGACCGATTGCCGAAGAGGGTTGTTCCACATTTCCCTGGCAATCCGCTGGTGGTAAGGAATGCATGTTCGGAGAAGATTCCTGGGTCATCGGAGGTCCTCCAGTGTGCGCCGCAACCGGGATAGTGCCCGGAGCCACACGTTTTTGACGCTGTCTTCGGTCCGACTCATGCGTCGGGCAACATCCGGGAAGCTCAATCCCTCGAGCTGTCGTAAAATGATGACTTCGCGATAATCCTCCGGAAGGTCTTGCAAAGCGTCAGCCAGAATAACCGCCTGCTCGCGTCGGACAGCTTGCTGGCTGGGAGTGCTCTGTGATGCAACCAAACCGTCGTTAAGGGCCCGTGATGACTGGTCCAGGTCATCGGCTAGCGCACGTTCAAGTCGCAGGTCACGGCACTTCGTGCCCAGGTAATGACGTACTTGATTAGCCAAAATCGCACCAATTACCCGACGAACCCAGGTCAGAAACTCCCGCTCTGACCCTCCTCGAAATAGCGCAATCTTGCGGTGGATTTCCAGCCAAATTTCCTGAATCAGGTCCTCAATGTCTACCTTCGTGCGTAACCGCCGGCCTACCTGTAACCGGACTAAGAGTCCCATGTAATTACGGTAACGTTCCAGCAACCGCCCCAGTGCTGCTCCGTCACCTCTTTTAGCCATGCCTAACAAGAACTCAGGATCGAACCTGGACTCGCCATGCCGGCTGTTATCATGATCATCGCGCAAGCTCATAGAGTCGGCCTCTGCAACCATAATAATACTTGTCGTGATTCCAGCTTAGATCGCGCCGAAAAAATTAATAGTACGGAGCCTTTCCGCATCGATTTGTGCTGGCCAACCATGGATTATGGATAAAGCGATCATTGGTATGAAAATAGGCCGCATAAATGCCATTCAAGCAACGAAGAAAATGAAGCGCTTGTTCTTGGGACGGCAAACTGTTTCAAACCACAAAGCCATCAAAGATTATTCGTTCTGTTAGGATTTAGATTGGGGTCCAGGGTCGTGTTGACGGCGTCGATCATCGTTCTGGACAATCCAAATACATTCCAGTTAATAGCTCTGGAATGAGTGCACCATAGGTTGAACGGAAACCAAGAGTTGAGAGAGCATCCATGAAGCTCATCATCGCTATCATCCAACCCACGAAGCTCGAGGCTGTGAAGGAGGCGCTCTCCAAGGTTGAAGTGTTTCGCCTTACAGTAATGGACGTCCAGGGATTTGGGCGGCAAAAAGGATATACCGAGGTCTATCGCGGACACGAAGTTACGGTCAACTTGCTACGTAAGATTGAGCTCCAGATCGCCGTTAACGAAGACTTCGTTGAACCTACGGTGAACGCAATTCTCGAAGCGGGGCGGAGTGGCCCAGACGGCAAGATCGGCGACGGCAAGATTTTCATCCTCCCGCTCGATGATTGCATCCGGATCCGGACCGGCGAGCGGGGCCCGGAGGCGATATGACCGGGGGCGATATGAAAGGTATCCGCGCAGTGATCTTCGACTTCAACGGAGTGCTGGTGGACGATGAATCAGTCCACTTTGCCCTGTTCTGCGAAATGCTTGCGCAGGAAGACGTTGTGATCACCGAGCGGGACTATCACGAGCGCTATCTTGGGTATGATGACCGGAAATGTTTCGAGTCCGCCTTGTTGGATGCCGGTCAGAATGCCAGCAGGGAGCGGCTCGATCAAATGATTGAACAGAAGGCACGTCGATATATCGAGGTCGCTAACCAGGGGTTGCGATACTTCCCCGCAGCCGCGAGAACACTAAATTTGACGGCGGCAAAGTGGCCGGTGGCAATCTGCTCAGGCGCGTTGCGATCGGAAATCGAGCATGCACTCCAGCATCTGTGCTGCCGCGACCAAGTTGTTGCCATTATCTCGGCCGAGGATACTGAGAAGTGCAAGCCCGACCCTACGAGCTACCTTCTAGCACTCGAAGCTCTCCGGACATGCACATGGAACGTCCACTCGCCAAAGAATATAAGAGGGGGGGGGGCACAACTCGATCTGGCCGCTTCTAACTGCTTGGTTGTGGAGGATAGTCTGGCTGGGATTGCGGCAGCGAAACGCGCTGGAATGCTCGCTGTTGGTGTGCCCAACACATATGCTCCAGATGAGCTCGGGCAAGCTGGTGCTGACGCGGTGATTGAGGGGCTAGCGACATTAACCCCGGATTGGATTGAACAGCGGTTTCCATCGTGAAATTGCATAGGATCTCTTGAAACTGATGGTATTGATTCGAGGACGCAGTACGACAGTGCCGTGCCACAGAGCCTGAAACAACGTCTTGCCTTAACCGCTGAATCTCTTCGTCCGTGGCCGGACCGACCAGTTGCCCTCGCGCTGGTTATTACTGACCTAGATGTTGGCGGAGCCGAACGCGCACTCGTAGCCCTGGTAACGCGTATTGATCGTAGGTTGTGGCGGCCGATCGTCTTTTGCCTCGACGAAGCAGGACAGCTTGTCGAAGTCCTGCGCCAAGCGGACGTGCGCTGCGAATGCCTGGGGGTCCAGCGCAGAAAGCCGGTGCGAGCTATCACACGATTAGCACGCAGATTACGCGAATTCCGGCCACAACTTGTCCAGAGCTTTATGTTCCACGCCAACTTAGCAACGAGACTGGCTGCACCCTGGGCAGGTCACCCTTGGGTGATTGGCGGTCTGCGCGTTGCCGAACACAAAAAAGCTTGGCATTTGATCCTTGATCGGCTGACTGCTCCATTAACCACTGGCTCGGTGTGTGTTTCCCGTGGAGTCTTGCGCTTTAGTCGCGAAGTCGCCAAGCTTAACCCTGCGCAGCTGACAGTCATCCCCAACGGAATTGATCCCCAGCCGTTCGATTTCGTAGAGCCCGTGTCGCGGGCCTCGATCAGAGTTCCGGACGAGGCACACCTGGCTGTCTGGGTTAGCCGACTCGATCCTCAAAAAGGACTACCCGACCTGCTGAGCGCCGCCGAACGAGTGATAGGCCAGCGGCCTAGCTGGTACCTCGCATTGGCTGGTGATGGTTCCCAACGCGGCTGGCTGTTGCAGCAGCTCGCTGAACACCCTCAATTGCAAGAAAAAGTCCGCGTTTTAGGCCGACGTGATGATATCCCTGGCTTACTGAAGTCTGCAGATATCCTTGTCCACACCTCGCTTTGGGAGGGCATGCCGAACGTGGTCTTGGAGGCCATGGCCGCCCGACTGCGCGATCATCGGAACAGCCGTCGAAGGTACTGAGGATCTAGTCGTCCCTGGTCAGACAGGTTGGCTTGTTCCGCCCCGAGAGCCCAGTGCACTAAGTGACGCGCTTATCCAAGCTGCCGATTCGCCCGAGACTTGCCGCCGATTTGGTCAAGCGGGGCGGATTCGCGTCGAAGAGTATTTCTCGCTCGCAACGACCGTTGTGGCCTACGAGCGTTTGTGGGCGGGAGTTTTGGGTTTAAAACTTCCCCAGTGTCGGAAAAGCTTACCTTGATCATGACCGCGAAAAACTGCACTCACCGCGAATGGAACCTATCGGACGGCAGCTGAGAAACCACGAGAAGTTACTCATTGCCCATCGTTTGTGCTTGAGCAAGATGTAAACGGTCGCTCGTTGTTGGGTGGTGGAGGAACACCTTAGAGATTGCAGACGTACATTCACGTGGATCAAACGGCATCAAAGCCTGAGCCCGAATTGCACTATGAAGGGTACGGGTGAAACTGGGAGACAGAGTTACGCCACGCTGTGCGTGAATAAGTCCATCTTCGGTTCCGACTAGTGTAATCCAAAGGAGAGCCCGGGCTTCAGGTGACGGATCTACTGTCGGAATAACACGCCAGCTTACGGGTTGTAAATGCCAGGAATAGGGAACATCATTCCATGTAATCGACGAGCCAAAGCGATACGTCAGCACAATCAGAGGCGGCTCGACGATGAGCGCCAGTTCGGCCTGACCGCGTCGTACATCGTTTGTAACGTCATCGTCAATGCTCGAGCGAAAGAGAGTGAGTTCATGTCCTCCGGGGCTATACGTAAACTGAGCCCCCTCAGGCCAGGAATACTGTCCCCTTCGGAAGGATTCGCCAACTCGGTAAACTGGAACCAGTGGTCGTTTCGCTGAGGGGTGGGCACGACTGGTCTTTGCCCAGAATTGCTCTTCAATGTCCTTTAGATGCTTCATCGCAAATCCCGAGGTCATGATGTTCGATGATCTGGGTGATTTCGCTCGCACTTAGATTAACTTAGCTCACATCCCGGAGCTAAATTGTGATGCTCGGAAACCTGGGTGACCTTACAAGGTCACGTGGCCCGTGGTTGATGGTTGATTTGGACGACATTTTTCATCGAAATCTTCCGTCGAGCATCGTCATACGGCAAGAGCTTAAGTGTTGTCATAATCTCCGAATAGGATCGAAGGAGGTTTTGACTTGCCATTAGATCATCAGCATCGCAACTAATGGCCGTGTCTCATGACTGCCTCAGTCCGCGAATCATCACTCCGTTCCGCCCAAACCAAGCAATCCGTCGCTTTCACTTGTCTTAAGGGCTGTATCTGCAAAAATGAACATTGGAGAGACTTGCACTATGGAACCGACAGACTTCCCAAAAATCAAAACCATACACGCTAGCGCCAATGCAATGGCACAATGAATATACCAAGTTTGAACGCAATGACAAGGGTTTGGCCGGCTATTTTTCGCCAATACGATTTCTAAGATGGTGTTTAACGCTGTGGATCAAGCCCGCTCAGTCGGAACGGTCGTCTGACCTCTGAGAAAAGCTAGATTGGAAGCTGGTGTTATCGCTTAAAGCCAGACAAACACTTGAATCTAGCATGTTCGGAATCAGATCATATCCGCCATAACTTGACTGGCTGATTTCCTTTGTTTAAACTAGGATTGTTAACATTAAGAGTTCCGGCATTGAAATTTCACGTCGATCGATCTCTTTTGTCCAATTACGCTCTAGTTTCGCGGAATCTTGCCTGTGGCGAGTCGCCATTTTTTACGAGATCGTCAAAGTGTGAGTGCTGTGCTTCTTTTGGACGATGGTCAATCTTAAACAACACTCAAAATTTTCTTGACCTTTGATTCCGCCATTAACACCGATTCTGATGAGTCCGCAACCACCATGTGTATCTCGATCGGTCGTCCACCTCAACTGGAAGCGAGGGCGTAAATGAACCTGTCTCGACGAATCCGCGATCTTCGCTATGCAAAGGGATGGGGACCCGATGAGTTAGCCGGCCGCGCCAAGATTTCGCGGACCGCTCTCTATCAAATTGAGAGAGGAAACACGAGCAAACCTCAAGCGGGGACTTTGCGGCGAATTTCGCGAGCCCTCGGCGTCCCTCTCGAGGTTTTGCTCGAGACGACACCCGTTTCGACGGAACTGGATGCAGAACCGACGCTAAATGCCGCAACAACAATTCCTACACCGCCCGCGCTCGTGGGGCGCAGTGCGTCGTTGGAGCGAGCTGAGGAACTGATGGAAAAATTTCGCCTGCTCCTCGGTTCTCCTCTTGCTGAAGGGGTTGCCCGTATTGTCGAGGAGTCATTTAGGCTGTTGCCTATCATTCCTCCAATGACGTCGAGTGAGCCCACCCGCTACCCTCAACCTATCGAGCTTAAGCACGCCCGCGATGGCCACGGCCGGTCTCCCAGTACGGTCTAAGATGTTTGGATGACTTGCTCCCTTAGCCATTTTTCCCGGGGCCGTGACTGAAATACCGTCGAAGGAGTTCCGGCAGCTTAGCCGTGAACACGCTGCGAGGCAAAACGCCATGAAAGCCGGCGGCCTCAGCCGCGGCGAGCGCGTCTTCATCAACGTGTGGGCCGAAGGCAACAAGGTGCGCATCTGCACCTGCCGATTCCTTATAGGTCTTCAAGGCCGCAGATGCAGCCATTTCACCAGCGGTCAAATCGACCAGTACGACCGGCGGCCGATATGTCGTGATCATTGATATGGCCTGCGACTGGGTCCCTGCCACGAGCATGGAGTGTCCCAGACTAGCGGCGGTCCCTTTAATCTTCGTGATGAAGATCAGATCGCGGCTCAATAACAAACCGCTCAGCCCTACTTTGGTCAGGCTACAAGAAGGATCAAATTGAAGCTCGCTCGGATCCAGTTCCATGACAGTCACCATAAAGTAAAAATCAACGCGGAATGCTTCAAACAGTTTACCCTTTGTATCCGCTATTCGTTCTGTTTTCCACGTTACACCAATTGATCTGCTCGTTCGCTATGCCAGTACATTCTCTTTGTTTGTCGCGTTTGCGAAGGTACCGCGCATTTGCTCACATCGGAATTTGACTTCGATTTACCGACCGAATTGATTGCCCAGCATCCAATCGAGCCGCGCGATTCTGCTCGGCTAATGGTAATCAACCGCCGTCGAGGCTCTTGGGAGCACCGAACATTCACCGAACTTCCCGAACTCCTAGATTCCCGAGATGTGCTTGTACGAAATGATACAAGGGTCGTTCCAGCGCGGCTTTGGGGTCACCGTGCAGTAACCGGTGGTAAGTGGGAGGGCTTGTTCCTCCGTGAACAGCCCGGTGGAACCTGGGAGATGCTCGCAACAACCCGAGGACGACCCTTACCGGGGGAGCACGTGATTGTTGGCGATGGCCTGTATCTTATCTTAGAAGCTCAGGGCGAGGATGGCTCGTGGATCGTCAGGCCCTGCTTAAGCGCTGGGGACGACGATAAAACTCAATCGGTCCTGGAGCGCTTTGGTCACACACCGCTGCCACCTTATATTCGACACGGGCATGAATTGTCGTTTGACCGGGCTAACTACCAGACCGTTTACGCTCAACGTCCTGGCTCGGTCGCAGCACCGACTGCCGGGCTCCATTTTACAGATCAACTCTTTGTCCGACTGGCAACTCGGGGTATTAGTTGGGTCGATTTGACGCTACACGTTGGTGTGGGTACGTTCCGTCCGATTGTAACAGGGCAGATTGAGGATCACTTTATGCACGCTGAATTGGCCGAGTTGTCCGCACAGGCTATCACCATGCTTCAATCTCGGCAGCAACAAGGTGGCCGGATTGTCGCGATTGGAACTACCTCTGCACGCACGTTAGAAGCGGCTGCTGCCGGTGATAGACTGCGACCATTCTCCGGTGAAATCCGCCTCTTTATTCGGCCTGGACACATCTTCCGCGGGCTTGACGCACTGATCACCAACTTCCATCTTCCCCGCAGCAGTTTGCTTGTCTTGGTCAGCGCCTTCGCAGGTCTTGACCTGACCCGAGCTGCCTATGCCGAAGCGATTCGTTGTGGTTACCGATTCTTCAGTTACGGAGACGCTATGCTCATTCTGTAATTCGATAGGCCGGAGACTGAAGAGATGATCATTGCAGTGCAGTCCGATCGCCCTAGTCTGGTTCTCCTAGCCGTAGACGTCCCACAGGCGACTGAGCAGTGGCTCGTGGCCGGCAGTCGGTGGTTCGGGTAAGGTCTTAGCGGTCTGGCGGCGACCGAGGTCGCAGCGGGCGCTGAATATGAGGAAGTCGGCCAAATGCGCGGCGCGCTGCTTGCTGTAAGCGCGTATTCGGCACTGACGAGGACCGGAATTGGGTTCGAGGTACGGAGCCATGTCGGACATTGCGCCATGGTGACGCTTGGTCTGCATCTGGGATCGCGTTGGCAATCCGTCGCGAGACCAAACCCACATAGCAACTCGACGTCCGTGCTTGTCGAATGCGGCGTCCCGAATCTACAGCGCGACATGACGTGTTAGCGTCGAGATCATCACCTGAAACGGAATCAACCTGCGGCTCATTGGCCGCTCCAAATCCATCGTTTTCAAGACCGTTAGCTGAGGTTGAAACCTGCACTATCGGACCAAAGGTAGAGGGTGTGATACCGTGCTCTTTGGTGACCGAGCGCTGCACGAGGTCATTGGATGCAATAGCTATCTCGTCGCCAGTGAAACTTACCGCCCACGGCGGGAGACAGTATTGTTCCAGCCCCAAAACGGCAGGTGCCGTTGGTGCACATGTATCCTCCCCAGACACGTCTGTAGCCAGCGGATCCGTGAGAGGGTCTTCAGCAACGGCCTGGTCTGACGAATGGATGTGGGTATCGGCTCGGACAAACTTACCCGGTCCAACTCGAATCCACATTGCGGGTGTGGACTCAGGCACTGTTTCAGCAGCCAGTTTGGCCACTCTGCGTGCCCGGCCGCGGCTCCGCCGAGGTCTACTCACAGCAGAACTCGCAAAATCGGTGCGAGAATCAGCGAATTCGGCAGCTGTTTCACCCACCAATAGACCTAAGATCCGCTCGACACCGAGGTGGGTGTACTCCCCCTCCTCGGCTGAATCGATCCTTAGATTGCTGGTGAGATCAGTTGCTGCCTCATCGGCAGATTCTTCGTCCGGTTCGACTGCCAGCAGCGGCTGGCGAAACCGCGGGGGCGTGACGAAGATCAAGACCATGAGCAACAGATAAGCCGGCACCCACCAAATTGAGACCCAAGCAACTACGCCTGTAGTTAAGATCACAAGTGTGACCAGACCCAATCCCACCCAGGCGGCTTTTGGCTGGTGCCCGTCGGTACCGGCCGGTTTACCCGACATAAAGTGGGCGCGGACGTGGGCGCGAAACCATACGACCGCGGGTCTGGGCCATTCTTTTGGTGTGCGCAACGTCGCAATCAAGGAAGGCCATCCTACCTGCCACGCGATAACCGATATGGCCGGCTGATTCCGGCAGGTTTATCCCACCGTCGAGTTAGCCATCGGTTCCCTGGTCAATATCAACGTCGTAGGAATAGCGATCGTATCCCAAAGGATGCAATGCTTCCCTTCGTGTGATATCGACTCGAATTGCCTTCCACGCAGACGTTTTTGTCTGGCGCTGATTCAGTGGGGTGCATACAACGGCAAAATTCGTCAAAGTCTCATCATTCAAAGACAACAGTCCGGATTCCTTCCACCAAAACTCGGTCTTCGAGACGCCATCGCACGGCCTGAGCGGCCATTCGCTTGGGGCGATCGCTAAAACTGATTCGCCAGCTCATCTCATGCTTGCGCCACAGGCGTGAATGCAGAATCGAACTCCTCTCGACCGAGGCCAAATCCTTTGCTTTCAATCTCCAGCCTCATGAAAAAAATCGCGTTCGGCAGATCGCTCACATATTGGTCAGTGCTAATAATATTGCCACTTTGCAAAGCGATAAAATTTGATATGGCCGCTATCAGACCCTTGTGATCCGGACAATCGATCAAAAGCCGTATGTTATTGCTCATCGCAAAAACCGACTTTCCTCATTTCCTTTTCTGGTCACTAAAGAGACAGCGGTCAGAAGTATCAGCCGATAATGTGAAAAAGTGTTAACTTCAAACCTCTGGACCGTCAACCGATCGTCGCGGTTCGAGGAAAAGTGTAGCACCCTGCTCAAGGAGCGCCAAAGCGGCGCGCTGGCCTAATTCATCAGGGTCTGCTTGTGCACCTTGAAGCGCAACCGACACGCGATCGCGACCGTTAAGTTCAAACACTATGGCATCAAGCGCGAGAAGCTGACCGCCGTGTCCTGTTCGATTGTCAGGCACGTCGCGGGCCCACGCTGCCATCGGCAATGTGCACCCTCCCTCGAGCGTTGCTAGCGTAGCCCGCTCTGCCTGTACTGCGCGGTGGGTAACAGAGTCATCGAGCAACTCGATGATGGCCCGTGTCGTGACATCATCGCGCCGGCACTCGATTCCCAAAGCTCCCTGCCCCACAGCAGGCAAGAAGGCAGGTGGTGCAAGTCGCTGCGTAACGTACCGTTCCAATCCCAGCCGCCGCAGGCCTGCATAGCAAGCAGCACAGCGTCAAGCTGTCCATCAAGAGCCTGATTCAACCGGGTCTCGACATTGCCACGGATCGACACGATTTCAAGGTCGGGACGT
Source organism: uncultured Isosphaeraceae bacterium (assembly GCA_963850935.1). Taxonomy (GTDB): domain Bacteria; phylum Planctomycetota; class Planctomycetia; order Isosphaerales; family Isosphaeraceae; genus CAWFRS01. Next base: position 495,884 of record CAWKNT010000034.1, on the reverse strand, counting down.
AAAAACAGCAATTGTGCACGTCGCCTTGGGGAGCCAGTGCCAACTCGTGCGCCCGTGGGCAAACCCTCAAGGGTCCGATACTCAGGTGCGATCAGGGCATCAGCCACATCATCACGCGCGGGTACTGCCGCCAGCACCAAGTCATCTGGCCCCACTGTCGGTAAATCCTTCAGGCTATGGACTGCCACGTCAACTGAACCATTGCAAACCGCCCGTTGTATTTCCTTGGTGAACAAACCAATACCGCCAATGGACGAAAGCGGCGAGTTACGATCGCGGTCTCCCTGCGTCTTGATCTCGACTACGTCAATCCTCAACCTTGAGTTCAATCCACGCAGCCGCTCACCAACCCATTCCGCTTGCCACCGTGCGAGGGCACTTCCACGAGTGCCAATCCGGATCATCCCGTCGATGCTTACTGTGGCTGGCATGTGACGTTGACCTACAATGTTTTCCGATCGGCACGTGCGATGACAACGACAATCACCCGAGCGGCACCGGCTTTCTTGAGTGCCTTGGCCGCCGCACTACATGTCGCGCCTGTCGTCAGCACGTCATCGACCAAAATCACAGTGCGTCCAGCCAATTTGTGACCTTTGCGCGCGGAATACCCCACGCATAATGTCCGCCCGCGCAGTTCGCCCCTTGTGGGCAAGCCGCTTCGTGGCGATCACGCGTTGCAATGACTGGTGGAGTGTAAGATCGAGTCGTCGTGCCAAGCCGGAAGCTAACGCCTCAGCCTGGTTGTAGCCTCGCCACCATCGCCGCGACCAGTGTAGTGGGACCGGTACAACCCAAACGTCTGCCGGTAGCTGGCTGATCGCATCGCGTCTTGCTTCGACGAAGAGATCGCTGAGCAGAGGAGCAAGCCACGCGTTTTGCTCATGCTTGAGCCGTAGACATAACGCGCGAATTGTCCCTTCATATGGCCCAAGCGCAAGGGCCGAGTCAAATCCTAGTGATCGGTCCCGGCACTCGGCACAGCCCCCACGTAAATCGGCAAATGGACCAACTGAGACGGCGCACCGCGGACATGAGAATAGTGCCGCCCGTGCTGACTGTTCCAGGATCCCCTGCCGGCATGTTAGGCAGAATGGGCTACCCGACCCCTCTGCTCCACAGGCAGGGCACGTCCATGGAAATACCAAAGCGTCGAACGCTTCCCTAAGTGAGGACAAACAGCCCACGATCTTCTTACACGTCGTGTTTGACCACGTATATCGGTCGCCAAAATCCAACAGGTGTAGCGAAATCATTCTTGACAATCTGAAATTATCGTGCGACTCTATGAACATATTTCCTAAGTCGATGGCTCCGAGGAGCCGCGCTGGCCGGTCAGAAGATAGGGTTCAAGCTGTTCGCGAAGTTGGTTGCGAGCCCGGGCTAAGAGTGACTTGACCGCTGATGATGACCGGCCCATTACGTCACCAATTTCGGCGTAGCTCATTTCCTCAAACTTGCTGAGCAGGACGGCCAGCTTCTGGTCCTCATTCAGAACAGCGAGTGCCTCGCGAACGAGATCGGCGAGTTCTGTCTGACGCATCTGGGCCGAGGGTGTTCCCTCCCGGCTTGAAAGTTGCTGCGCCACTGAGGCGACCGCTTCCGAGTTGGTTACAGGACTACCGATGGGAACGCTGCGATTCCGTCCCTTACTGCGCAGGTGATTGAGCGCCAGGTTATTGGCGATTGTAAACAGCCATGTTGAGAACTTGGCCTTGGGGCGATAACCTTTACGCGCCTTGTAGATCCGGAGGAACACCTCCTGGCTCAGGTCCTCTGCCTCCTCGCGGTTGCCGACGAGGTGGAACAAAATGCCCACTAACCGGTTTTGGTACCGCTCGACCAAGGTCTCGAAAGCACCCGCAATGTCGCCGCGGACTTGAACCATGAGCCGTACGTCCGGGTCGCGAGCCTCCAGTTGTCGTTCCAGGTTCTCGGCCTCTTGGCCCACCAGGGAATCCTCCCTCGAAGAATCACCCAATCAGTGCGTCATGACGTCGAAATCGTCGGGCGGTGGGCAGAATCCGCCGTTTCACGACCGGCAGTCCGGTCGAGCTCGGGATCAGAATTTAAGCGCCGACCGCTACTAACCGTACCGTTTAAATCAAGACGACGGCGAAGTTGGCCACAGGCAGCATCGATAGCCCCGCCTTTGGTCTTCCGGATGGTCACATTCACGTTGCCGCTCCGAACTATAGCTGCAAACCGTCTGACGGCATCCGGATCAGGTCGATCAAACCCCAAGCCCACTACTGGATTGTACGGGATAAGGTTCACATGGGCTCCACGGCCTGCCAAGAGCCTAGCTAAGCTATATGCATGCTCAGATCGGTCGTTAATACCCCTCAATAAAACGTATTCGTAGGTCACTTGACGGCCAGTTTGCTCAAAATACGCGTCAGCCGCTCTGAGCACCGCAGTCAACCCAATTGACTCGTTGACCGGAACCAAGGTGTTACGCAGCTCCTCGGTCGGTGCATGGAGCGAAACGGCCAGATGATATTGCCGATCAAGCGCAGCGAGCTTTAGGATTTTCTCGGGCAGTCCGACGGTCGAGATTGTTACCCGCCGTTGGCTGATTCCTAGTCCCTCGTTTGCCGAGCAGAGCCGATCCAGCACAGAAATCAGATTTTCGAGATTTGCCAAGCTCTCGCCCATTCCCATAACGACAACGTGCGTCACCGTCTCATCAGCGGGCAAGAGGTTTCGCAAGTGAAGTACCTGTTCCAGGATCTCCTCGGCGCTTAAGTTTCGCTCGACCCCATTGAGCCCGCTGGCGCAAAAGACGCAGCCCATCGCACATCCAACCTGAGTACTCAAGCAAACGGTTCGCCGTGGGCCCTCGGTCATTAAGACACACTCGAGCCGTCGAGCATCATAACTCTCCAGAACGAGTTTCTCAGTGCCGTCTGCTGCAACGCTATGATATGCGATGCAGGTCGAGAAAACCTTCCATTGTTCATCGAGCTCTAATCGCAACCGTTTGGGCAAATCCGACATCATTTCAAATGACTTGGCCCTCCGTTGGATGATCCAGTTAATTAGTTGCCGCGCACGATAGGTTGGATAGCCGTGCGCAGTCATCCAGCGGTGCCATTCGCCCATCGGCACGGCCAATACAGAACGCCTTGCCGCGAATTGTGTGGCACCGGAGTGTACGGCTTCTACTAACGACGTTGGCGAAACGGGTGCTGGAAACGCATTGAAACTTCCAGCCTCGTTGCGGCTCATACTAGCCTCAAATCGTAACGCCGTGGTTGACTTGATCTTATTGCCATTGTACAGGAGTGCTCACGTGGGGCCAAGGTCATACGGGTGGCAAGTGCCAGCAGGCACAGCAGCGAGGGGACCATAAAGCTAACGCATAAAGTTTCGAGGGACTGTTCTTCCAGTTGCTAGCACCTACTTTTGATGCTTGCTATGCTTGATTCTCATAGCCCAAACCGCTTGCCACCAGGGTGCGCCGAAAATCGACTTTTCTTCTTTCTAACGGCGTTTTTCAAAGCTTTCTAGAAGTGAAATAGGAACCATGGTCGCGACTAATGACATCATCGACCAATGGCGGGTGCCAGCAGGAAAGCAAATTCGTCTGAAAGACTATGAGTCGACTTGGTCAGGTGATGTATCACTCCCAAAAGCCGAGCGGAAAAAGTATGCCAAGACCGTGCTCTCTCAAGATGTATCTAGACTCGCTAGAGCGCAGGATCTGCTCTATGCTGCCAATTGCTGGTCGGTCTTGATCATCCTACAGGCAATGGATGCCGCCGGAAAGGACAGCACGATCAAACATGTCATGTCAGGCGTTAATCCTCAGGGCTGCCAGGTCTATAGCTTCAAACATCCCTCGGCCGAAGAGCTTGACCATACCTATTTTTGGCGCTACGCCAAAGCCTTGCCGCAGCGTGGTTGTATTGGCATATTTAATCGCTCCTATTTTGAGGAAGTCCTGGTTGTTCGGGTGCACCCTGAACTCGTCACGGCTCAGCGCATTCCTGATATCAAGGTTGACGACGATCTCTGGGTTGATCGCTTCGCTGATATCAACACTTTCGAACGACATTTGACTCGCAACGGTACGGTCGTCCTCAAGTTCTTTCTACACATCTCCAAGGATGAGCAGCGCAAGCGGTTGATTAAGCGGCTCAACGACCCGCGAAAATACTGGAAATTCTCGTTTGCCGACATGACCGAGCGAGCCTTCTGGAGCGACTACATGAATGCATATGAGAAAACCATCTCAGCAACCAGCACGAAGTGGGCTCCCTGGTACATTATCCCCGCCGATCATAAATGGGTCAGTCGTGCTTTGGTCGCACGCATTATGACCAACGCCATTGAATCACTGCACCTTGAATATCCCGAGATTTCGGACACCCAACGCGCGTCGATTGCCGAGGCTAGAAAGCTACTCGAAACCGGAAAGGGCGACTAACGCACCACGGTAATTGATATGCGATAAAGTCGCTTGCGATGCTCTCAGTAGGCCGCCTCTAGTCGTCCCTCGGCGCTGGCATGGTATGGCATCCAGGCGAGTACAACCCGTTCGACGGTAATATCACTTTTCTTCGGTCGAATTGGCAATGGTTCAAACACCAAGGATTCTGGTCGTAGCGCGGCATCCAGTTTCGCAATCTGGTCCTGGAACTCGGATTGCAGTTCGGTGTATTCTTGCCTTAAGGATTCGAGCGACTCGGCGGCCTGGCTGGCGCCACCGCGTTGCTGAGCTGCACGACTCGCTGCTTTCGCGGCGGCAGCGGCACGCGACACGTTGGTTTTACTAAGGGACTTGCGACCGAGCAACGCCCCCAGAACGGAACTGCCCATTGCGATTGTGGCATCCCAGGAAGTTCGGCTTGCTTGTGCCTGCTCTCGCTCCAGTCGCTCGTTGGCGCGGCGAATCTGCTCCTGAATCGCTTCCAGCTTCGGTGAATACTGGGTCCGCAACATCTCGACGCCGTGATCTCGCTTCTCGCGTGAAGTTTGCACGAGCCGCAGCCGGAATTCTCGCTCGGTCTCCATCGGCCGCGACACCTGCTTGAGCCCAGGACAGGTCCACACGCGCAGAGTCCGTTCGCGATAGAGATAGTTCTTCAACGCCTTCGTCCAATTACTGTAGTTCTTGGCCCTGGACAGCTCGCTGGGCAAGAAGCCAAAGCTCGCCCCCGCCTCAGGAGCTTTGACCAGCTCCGGTACGCTGTCATCGAACGCCTCACTTTCGTTCCAGACTTCCGTTGGCAGAGAGTTATCAACTCGCCGAATTAAGGCCAGTGTTTCCCAATAGTCGATCGCCGCGCTCTTGTCAGCGTAATGGAGACGTGCCACACCCAAAAGCGCCGGGCGATAGAGCAGGGTTTCCCCTGCCTGAGGACGTGCACGTCGTGGTACAAAAAACTCAGGTACATCCGGCGGGACTACTGATCGTGTGCCATTTACAGACAAAGGCTGTGGCTGAAGGGAAGTCGATGTTGAAGGCAAAGGCAAACTTAAACCAAGCTCGTTTGATCCCACGGGCACGGATGTCCCGAGCGTTTGCGTTTGCTGCTTTCGGGGTGCCATCAGCAGCTGGATCTGCTCGCGGGTGAGTGGACCTCGAAGATACGACATTGCCCAGCGGGTCTGGAACACCACTGGCTTATCTTCGTGGACGTTATTCATCACGAAGACGCGGTTGGCCAAACCTGAGAGGATTTCGTCCATCTGCTTGCGGTCAAAGCCATGGCCTGCAACGGTCGACGCCCCTTCGAGTCCTTCAAGTACGCGACTCTTGTCGCGTTGTGTCTGCAGACGGCCCAGAAACCAGGTCCCAGCGTTTGACAGGCCCTTATAGTCAAGGTCAACTGGATTCTGTGTCGCCAGCACTACCCCTAGACCAAATGCGCGCGCCTGCTTGAGCAGGGTGAGCATTGGAAGCTTTGAAGGCGGATTAGCGATCGGGGGGAAATATCCAAAGATCTCATCCATGTAGAGGATAGCACGAAGGCTTGATGTACCCGGCTGAGTGCGAATCCAGGCCAGTAACTCATTCAAGAGGATTGTGACAAAAAACATTCGCTCGTTCTCGGATAAATGCGCAATCGACACTATCGAAAGCCGGGGCTTTCCTTTAGATGTATAAAGGAAGCCACCGACATCCAGCGAGTCGCCTTCGAGCCAGGCAGCAAAGCCTGGCGAGGCCAGTAGGTTGTTAAGCTTCATGGCGAGTGCAAATCGTTCTTTCGCTGGAAAGAAAGTTTCTAGATCGAGGACACCAACTCTTTCAAACGGTGGTGACTGAACCGCCTGAATCATGCTTGCCATGTCAAGATCCTGTACTTTGCGCCATGCGTGATCGAGGATCGTCGCAAGAAGGATGTGCTCTCTGCTTGAAATTGGATCACCAACCACACCTAAAAGCGCCAATAGACCAGACACTGCTGATGTGATTCGTTCGCGATAGGCCTCAGGTTGTCCAACCAGACTTGGTGGCGGTGCGTCAAAGGACCGCAGAACCGTCAACGGCAAGCCAGCAGTACTGCCAGGTGTATAAATCGCCAGATCGACCGCGTTGCGAAACCGACAAATCCGCTCACCATCCTGATCCCAAGTCGCCAGGCCTTTACTCCACTGTTCGGCCGTCTGGGCAGCAAATTGCTCTGTAGTTAGCCCTCGTCGTGCCGCCTCATCAGAATCGACCCAAGGCTGAAAGTCGTCGGCCAACAATCTGGGAAAGGTCAAAAGCAGGTTTGCGATATCGCCTTTGGGATCAATTGCGATCACCGGGATACCGTCGATTGCCGCTTCTTCCAACAACGCGATTCCGAGTCCTGTTTTACCGCTACCGGTCATTCCCACGCAAACTGCATGGGTAGTCAAGTGCTTGGACTCATACAGCAACAGGTCAGACGCGACCTGCTTCTGCTTTTGGTCAAATCTCTTGCCAAGATAAAAGAGCCCAAGCTTTTCATAGTCCTGCATGTTTCTCGATCCTGTCGAGCTGCGTTGATCCTGGGTCATATTTGCGACTATATTAACGTATGATGCTTTATACGCTCGGAAAATCCAGCGTGATCACATCTCACAAAGCTCTATCTATGAGCTCAAGCGAGATCCTTGCACTTCGCCTCAACCCTAGACTGATAGTTGGCGATCATATGTGAGGCGATCCGGGTTTTCACCAGTCCCCAGACCCGATCGACCATCGCATCGTCCATGATGCCTCCTTCGGTGGCATTTCCTACTGATTGCTTGAGAGTCTCTAGGGCAGCAGTGGCAGCGGCTTCCGCCGCAGTAAGAGGTACTTCATTGAGGCAGTGAGTGTATGCATTCGCAAGCAAGCTCACCGAGGGAAGGTGCGGAACAACATCTTCGAGGTCAACGTAACGGAAGATTTTCCCTGTAAATTGCTGTTCAAACGCCTTTGCAGCTGTATCGTTACCGATCATCGGTGCGCCAAAAGTGACGATCTCATTCACGGATATGAAGTTGCGATTAAACCGCCACCCGGCTAATAGTGCCAATGCTCCCCCTAAGCTATGGCCGGTAATCCACAGTGGCCGCTCTTTGGTTTTTTGGGCCTGATCAATGGCTGCAAATAGCTTGTCCCAAATCATCGCCAGCGCTTCAAGAAAGCCACGATGAAATCTCGCTCCGACACCAGCAGCTGCAAATTCCGTCCCACTTTGCCCTTCAGGCAGGATTAAATAGTTGTTCGCATTGGTCAGGAGCCAGTCCTTTAGCCCATCCAGCGTTGTCGGTGCCTCTGAACCGCGAAAGGCAACGACGATGACCTGGTCATTTTGAGCAATATAGACCTCTGTGTTGTCAGCACTAATGAGCTTTGCATCCAGCCCCAATTCCGAGCGAAATTTTTGGGGACCTTCTGGTTCAGCAAAATAGGCTAGATCGCAGGCTCGCGCGAGAAACAAAGCGTTCCGTACACTGCCGGAAGCTGTGACGTCAAGTGACATGCTCATGAGCGTTGCTCCCCGAGTTTTTGCCGAAAGACGCCGTTTTGGTCATGTTCATTGTAAAACGCGCCGCCCCGACTTGGCCTCGCGCCAGTGCTGTGTAGTCGCGAGACTGACTGGAGTGCCACTCAAGTCGAGTTGCATAAGTGACTCCTTCGCGGAAAGTACGTCATGAAATCCTTGATCAGTGATTTTCGTATGAGCCAATCGCAGCTTAGTGAGCGAGGGAAGGTCCTTGAGAATCTTTAGCCCTGCGTCAGTCACCTGTGTGCCGTTGAGGTCAAGCTCCTGCAGTGCGTTCATCTCCTTCAGGGATTCGAGCGTCTCGTCGGTTACATCCGGGTTTGCCATTTGAAGTAGTGCGACATCGGGCTCCAGCCTCAGTAGGGAATAATCCGTGCGATCCCAGCCGGTCAATGTAAGATGTCGCTGCCCATCGACCAGCTTATCCCTCGGTCCAAGGTCAAGCCGTATACAGAGAGTGTAAACTGCTGGTGCAGCCGCGACGATGAAACTCAACGCGCATAAGAGGAGCGGTAGAATGCCTTTTCTGGGGTGCTTACCTCCATAGATTAGTCCCACCGGTGGCAGGACCATACTTGCCAGGCCCCATCTCCAATTCTGGCGGAATGCACGTGCTAAGAGCCAAAACCAGGCAGCTAGCCCTACAGAAATCCCGCCGAGTTGCATGTAAAAAGCCCTGGTAGCCATCCATTCGTGAGCGCCATCGCTCTGGAGCAGCTTCCCACCAAGTGACCATAGCTTGGGACCGTTTTGTAGTCTCGCGCGTAGTTCTAAGTCGACTGGTGAGAGCAAGGAATAGGATAAAGGCCCAGCCACCGCGAGGCCACCCAAGAGCATCAATACTAAAGGGCCAACGCTTTTGGGGGGCTGACGTAACGAAAAAGCAAGGGCCACCGGTGGAACTAACAAACTTCCCAAGCCCCACCAAATGGACTGGCGAAAAGCACGGATAAGCAGCCATATCCACGCCAGCGCACTAACCGTCATTCCAGCAAGTACGATCTCAATCGCGTAGTTTTCCATCACGCACCTTACCGTCAAGTCAGTGATGTTGCACTGCCACTTCGTGGATAAACTGTCTCCCTGGCACCGCATCCGCACCACTCGCCATTCGACGACTAACCGACGCTACGGGGCTTTTGCCTAGCGTCGATGAAGCGTTGCATGCCTTTGTGAACTTTCACCCAGGCCTGTGCGTGAGTTACACAGGACCTCAAGCCGGTCAACCACAGCAAATGCTGCGTCTGGTTTTCCCATCGCGCGTGAACTCTTTTCCATCTGCTCCAGCTTCCCTGGGGTGTCGATAAGCGTATCTATTTTGTAAGCCAGGGCAGGAAGATTATTACACCGAATCGCGGCTCCTTGCTCGAGGAGATGATCGGAATTTCGCTCTTCTTGGCCTGGTATTGGGTTAATGACCACCATGGGAAGGCCTTTAGCCAAGGCCTCTGAAGTCGTGAGTCCCCCTGGTTTGCCTACGAATAGATCAGCCGCGGACATGAGCTCATCCATCTCGCTCGTGAAACCCAAGAGCGTGAATGAAACTACCGAGCTTTGGTTGATGTTTTCGATCGTATGCTCAAGTTCATCCTTCAATGCGGCATTACGGCCACATACTGCGATAACGTGTGCTGGGTGCTGCAGTTGCGCCAGAGCCTGCATCAAATAGCCAATCGGCCCAACGCCAAATCCACCCGCAGAAACCAGAATGGTAAACTGCTCCGGTTCCAGGCCGTGTTTTCGCCGCATGGCTCTCTTATCGCTCGGTTCTCCAAAGACTGGATCAATGGGAATACCAGAGATCGTGACAAGCGACTCTGGAACCCCCAGCGCCTTGAGATGGACCTTAGTTTCCTCCATGGCGACGAAATACTGCTCAACGTGACGACAAAGCCACATGGCATGAACGTCGAAATCTGTGACAACGACGGCATTCAATACCTGTACCTTCTCTTCGCCTTTCAGTGAGGAAATGATCCCTGACGGCAGAAAATGCGTGCAGATGGCAACGTCAGGCTGGTAGCGCTGGAGATAACGGATGAAAGGATTAGCATTTAGTCGATCAAAGGCGAGACGAATTGGGTCGTTTTTGGCCGGATTATCAAGATGGTCATAAAGCCAGCCCAAGACCTCAGGTGCATTGTTGACCAAATCGATATAAGCTTTGGAATAGAGGTGGCGAAATACCTTGTTCGTGTATTTGAGCACATCGAGATGCTGAACATCTGATGCAAGACCACGGATGTCGAATCGCCTTTTCGATGGCTTCGGCAGCCCGAAGGTGGCCTGCTCCCGCACTGGCAGAGAGAACCAGCACACGCCCCAGCATGGCGCCACCCTCTCTCACTTCAAAAACGGCACGCACGTATTACTGCCAGCCAACGCTGAATCGAGCTTGTTGTCGGTCGTATCAAGATTGCCAGTATAGATCGCACCAAGCGCAAAAGAAAATCCGCCCAGGATCGAGGAGATCGATCCGGGGCGGATTGGCAGAAAGGATTCCGGCGATAACCGACTTTCGCGCCAAAGGCACTATCATGGGCCTGGCGGGCTTAACGGCCGTGTTCGGAATGGGAACGGGTGTGACCCCGCCAGTATGGTCGCCGGAAATGTACCCGGCCGGCGGTCAAGCCGGGCCGGGCACATGGTTCCGAGGGTGGTCGCACACGAAGCGACAAACCGTTTGTTGTGATGAGTGGGTCTTGCTCCACGACATACTGTCAAAAAAGCCTTACGGATGATGGCACGCCGATCGATTTGCTGGGTTGTGCCTCTTGGCTTTTGGCCAAGGGGCCGTGTTGCAGCGCCCCGATCGGGGTGGTCAAGCTGCTTGGCTGTTAGGACCGGTCGGCTGAAGCGGTCGCCCGCCGTGCACGCCCGGCCTATCGACCTGGTCGTCTTCCAGGAGCCTACGCATTTCTGCTGGAAACCTCATCTTGGAGGGGGCTTCGCGCTTAGATGCCTTCAGCGCTTATCCTGTCCCGACCTGGCTACCCGGCGATGCCCCGAGCGGGACAGCCGGCACACCAGAGGTCGGTCCTCCCCAATCCTCTCGTACTAGGGGAGACTCTCCTCAAGTTTCCTACGCCCACGGCAGATAGGGACCGACCTGTCTCACGACGGTCTGAACCCAGCTCGCGTACCGCTTTCATTGGCGAACAGCCAAACCCTTGGGACCTTCTCCAGCCCCAGGATGCGATGAGCCGACATCGAGGTGCCAAACCTCCCCGCCGCTAGGGACGCTCGGGGGAGATCAGCCTGTTATCCCCGGAGTACCTTTTATCTGTTGAGCGACGGCCTTTCCATCCAGCACCGCCGGATCACTAACGCCGACTTTCGTCTCTGCTCGACCTATCCGTCTCGCAGTCAGGCACCCTTCTACGTTTGCGCTCCTGTTGCCCGATTGCCGACCGGGCCGAGGGTACCATGGCGCTCCTCCGTTACTCTTTGGGAGGAGACCGCCCCAGTCAAACTGCCCGATGAGCATGGTCCCGATCCGGGCTACGGACCGGTGAGGACCAACGTGATTTCAGGGTGGTATTTCACCGATGGCTCCGCGAGGGCTAGCGCCCCCGCCTCACTGCCTCCCACCTATCCTACACAGAAATAACGCTGGACCAGTGCCAACCTGCAGTAAAGGTTCACGGGGTCTTTCCGTCTAACCGCGGGTACGTGGCATCTTCACCACGACTACAGTTTCACCGGGTCCCTCGTGGAGACAGTGCTCCAGTCGTTACGCCATTCATGCAGGTCGGAACTTACCCGACAAGGAACTTCGCTACCTTAGGACCGTCATAGTTACGGCCGCCGTTTATCGGGGCTTCGGTCGCCAACTACTCTTGCGATCATCGGCTTCCTTAACCTACCGACACCGAGCAGGCGTCAGACTCTATACGTCCTCTTGCGAGTTGGCAGAGTCCTGTGTTTTTGATAAACAGTCGCTAGAGCCGATTCTCTGCGGCTCCCCCGTCGCCGAGGGAGCACCCCTTGTACCGAGGGTACGGGGTCATTTTGCCGAGTTCCTTCACGAGGGTTCTCCCGAACGCCTTCGGATACTCGCCTAGCACACCTGTGTCGGATTGCGGTACGGGCCGTGCGGATCGTCCCCGGCTGGCTTTTCGTGGCCGGACGGTTCTCAGGCTTCCAGATCAAGCTGTCGGCCTTGCGGCACGGAGGCGTCTAGCACTCCGACCTGAGTTACTCCGGCGTCCCCAACCGGTTCAACCTTTCCGCGCGGGTGGCGGAATATTAACCGCCTGTCCATCGGCTACGCCTTTGGGCCTCGCCTTAGGTCCCGACTGACCCTGGGCGGATTGACCTTCCCCAGGAAACCTTGTGCTTTCGGCGGACGGGCTTCCCACCCGTCTTGTCGTTACTCGTTCCGGCATGCGCACTCGACGACGCTCCACGGCTCCTTATCGGTGCCGCTTCGCTGCGGTCGTCGACGCTCTCCTACCATTTTAGGTAAACCTAAAATCCGCGACTGCGGCACGACGCTTGAGTCCCCGTCATTTTCGGCAGGATGGCTCGACCGGTAAGCTGTTACGCACTTTTGAAATGATGGCTGCTTCTAAGCCAACATCCCGGCTGTCACCGCGATCCCACTTCCTTTGCCACTGAGCGTCGCTTTGGGGGCCTTGGTCGGCGGTCTGGGTTGTTTCCCTCTCGAGCATGAAGCTTATCCCCCACACTCTGACTCCCGAGGTCCATGATCAGGGTATTCGGAGTTGGGTTCCGACGGGTAGCCGGGAAGGCCCCCGGGCGGATTCCGTCGCTCTACCCCCCTGACATACTTCTCGAGGCTGGCCCTAAAGCCATTTCGGAGAGAACGAGCTATCTCCAGGTTTGATAAGACTTTGACTCCTCCCCACGGGTCCTCCCCCAGTTTTTCAACACTGGTGGGTTCGGTCCTCCACGGCCGGTTAAGGCCGCTTCAACCTGCCCATGGGTAGTTCACCTGGTTTCGCGTCTACCACGCCCGACCAATTCGCCCATTTCAGACTCGCTTTCGCTTTGGCTCCCCCCCTGAAGGGGTTAACCGGGCCGGACACGGTAACTCGCCGGATCATTATGCAAAAGGCACGCGGTCAGGCTGAGCAAAAGCTCAATGCCCTCCCACCGCTTGTAGGCGCGGGGTTTCAGGTTCAGTCTCCTCCCCTGATCGGGGTTCTTCCCACCGTTCGGTCGCCCTACTGGGTTCGCTATCGGTCGTCATCGCGTACTTAGCCTTGCAGGATGGTCCCCGCAGATTCAGGCCGGGTTTCACGTGCCCGACCCTACTTGGGTACCGGATAGGAGGACTTCCTGAAAGCCTACGGGACTATCACCCGCTCTGGTGCCATTTTCCAAAGGACTTCGGCTCCTATCGATCCATTCCACGACTCCGGCCCCGCAACCCCGGGCGGTGTCCCGCCCGGTTTGGGCTGGTCCCCGTTCGCTCGCCGCTACTGAGGGAGTCTCGGTTGATTTCTTCTCCTCCAGGTACTGAGATGTTTCAGTTCCCTGGGTTGCTCGGGTATTCCGGGCTCGACGCTCGTTGGGCAGCTCCCCCGGACTTATCGCAGCCTTCCACGCCCGATCTTCTGATGACGCCTAGGCATCCCCCCCGCGCCCTTAGGAGCTTGACCACGCCGATCGGACCGCCGCTTTCCATCATGAATCAGGCAAACCTGAGCCACGAAAAAAGCATTGGCAACCGATACGACGGCCAATTCATCACAGCAAGGGAATCTGCCGGCACAGCGTCTCGCGACGCGGCGACCGGCTTCCTTGCTTCTCTTAGTATCCGTAAGGGTTCTTTGACTCGGCCTCGAGCGACATCACGTCGAGCGAGGCCGTTTTCTAACTGTACTGTAGTGGAGATTGCCACTCACCCTATTTGCGTGAGGTCGAAGTAGACCGGACGAATCCGTTCCACTCCCCCATCACGCGGGTGTGTGTTTCGTGTGTGACCAACCACCGGATTGTCAAAAAGCACCAACCTGCGCCGCATCTCCGCCTGGTAGGCGGTTGACGACACCGGTCGTTCCTGGTCTGGCCAGGGGGTGAGGCCGTGAAACCACGGCCCCGCCCCGCGGTCAGCGGGGAGGTCGATTGCATTTACAGTCGTTTGACCCTCGGGGGAAGCCGGCGGGCTATCGATCTTTCCCGAAATGCGGGATGGTGCCGATGTGGCCTTATTGATACCGCGCAAAAGGCCGATGGTTACCCATCTGTTTTCTGCTCGGACTTGGAGAACCGAAGTTCCCCAAGCGTTTTCTCTCAGGCCAAGTTTTCCAAGGAGGTCCTTAGAAAGGAGGTGATCCAACCGCAGGTTCCCCTACGGTTACCTTGTTACGACTTAGTCCCCATCACGGGTTTCATCTTCGGCGCCTGCCTTGCGGCTCCGACGACTTCGGATGCCCCCCGCTTTGGTGGCTTGACGGGCGGTGTGTACAAGGCTCAGGAACACATTCACCGCCGCAGTGCTGATCGGCGATTACTAGCGATTCCGGCTTCATGCGGGCGGGTTGCAGCCCGCAATCCGAACTGGGGGACGATTTTTGCGATTGGCGCGGCCTTGCGGCCTGGCAACGCTCTGTCCGTCCCATTGTAGCACGTGTGCAGCCCTGGGCATAAGGGCCATGATGACTTGACGTCGTCCCCGCCTTCCTCCGGCTTAACGCCGGCGGTCTGATCAGAGTCCCCGCCATGACGCGCTGGCAACTGACCACAGGGGTTTCGCTCGTTAGGAGACTTAACTCAACACCTCACGGCACGAGCTGACGACAGCCATGCAGCACCTGTGCACGTTCCACCTTGCGGTGTCACCGGCGTTTCCGCCGGCTAATCCGTGCATGTCAAGCCCAGGATAAGGTTCTTCGCGTAGCCTCGAATTAAGCCACATGCTCCACCGCTTGTGTGAGCCCCCGTCAATTCCTTTGAGTTTCAGCCTTGCGACCATACTCCCCAGGCGGGGCACTTCACGGTTTCCCTTCGGCAGAGAGCCCATCGGCGAGCCCTCTACCCAGTGCCCATCGTTTACAGCTAGGACTACCGGGGTATCTAATCCCGTTCGCTACCCTAGCTTTCGCGTCTCAGCGTCAGAAAACGTCCAGGACCTCGCTTTCGCCACGGGCGTTCCTTCCGATCTCAACGCATTTCACCGCTCCACCGGAAGTTCCAGGTCCCCCTACGTCCCTCCAGACAGGGCGTTTCGGTGCCCGTTCCCCGGTTGAGCCGGGGGATTTCAGCAACCGACGTCCCCATCCGCCTACACGCGCTTTAAGCCCAGTGATTCCGAATAACGTTCGCACGGTTCGTCTTACCGCGGCTGCTGGCACGAACTTAGCCCGTGCTTCCTCCAGGGATAGGTCAAGCTTGCGCCTTCCTCCCCCTCGACAGGAGTTTACAACCCGAAGGCCTTCATCCTCCACGCGGCGTCGCTCGGTCAGGCTTGCGCCCATTGCCGAAGATTCTCGACTGCAGCCTCCCGTAGGAGTCTGGGCAGTGTCTCAGTCCCAGTGTGCCGGGCCACGCTCGCACGCCCGGTAGGCATCAGAGGCTTGGTGGGCCATTACCCCGCCAACTACCTAATACCACGACGGCCCGTCCCACGGCGCCTTAACTTTGGTTCACGCCGGATGCCCGGCACGAACATCGCTGGGAATTACCCGCAGTTTCCCGCGGCTATGCCCAACCATGGGGTTGGTTGCCGTCGCCTTACTCACCCTTACGCCACTGACCTGATATTGCTACCAGGCCCGTTCGACTTGCATGCCTAATCCACGCCGCCAACGTTCATTCTGAGCCAGGATCAAACCCTTCACAAATGAGTCGGTCCCTCGCTGAAACTTCTCGAAATTCGAGGGGTTTCTGCAAAGTTCCGATCCTCACCCCAAAGGGTTGAGGAAAAAAACTGGTCGCACTTCATCTCTGGTGGACCGAACGAATTTGCCTGGCCGCTTTCGCAGCCAAGATCCTCACTTCGTCCCACCCGAAACGTGTGCCGGTCCTTGCAAGCCATCCCGCTGCTTTACAGCCTGGGGACCACCCAGGCCGGGCATTACAGGATTGATCGCTCGCACGCCGGCTTCCCTCAAGGGTCATTTGACGCGACGAATTGATGCTTATCTCGTCTCGTCTTGGCTGACGAATGCAATCGACCGAATTGTCAAAGAACTGCCGCCGGCTCAAACGGGAGGTAGTGCCCGAAATGCTCTAGCCAGTGCGCTCGACCCAGAGCGGCATCGCCTTGCCTGTTCTCGTCCACCGACACCATCGGCCGGTGCGAAAGTGCATAAGAGCAACTCGCCCCGGCCGTCGTATGGCTTTGATTTTTAGCGAAGCAAAAACAATGGTAGCTGGAAAATTCCCCAGGTCAACTCCCTACCTAAATTTTTACCGGAAAAAGCTTAAAACTAATATCAAACAAGATATTGCTATATTATTTGTCTATACATTTGAGAGTAGCCCTAAATTGGAGTAAACCGACCAAGAGCGTCGATAGTCGATAGCGACTCGGCGGATGTTACACTATGATTGTGGAAAATCTCAGCAGGAGGCAAAGCGCTAACCCAGGGGCTAATCACCCAAGTCTCGGTAACGAGCGCTAGCATGCGTGATTGCGTATCAGTAAGCTTGGATGTGACCAGCTCGCAAGGCAATCACGAGCTATGGAATACCTCTTCACAATGAGAGTTGCTGAATCATGTCGGCCCCGATGCCTGAACCCACTCAGGATGATTGGGTCAAGACTGTTCTTTTCGATCGTGGTTACTTAGCCCGCATTCGAGGCGAGGCGATCAAAGTCTACCTGGCCGTTATTGAAGCCTGCGGAGGGGTGCCCGACCGCAGCGTCACCATTAGCCTTAGCGTTCTGATGCAGCGAACGCAACTAACCTGCCCAACAGTGATTGAAAGTCTTGCGCGGCTTGAGGACTTGGGTCTGGTGGTTTCGACGACTCATCAACGCGGTAAAGTCAAGACCTACTACGTCTCCAATCCACCCGCTGGAGTCACAGCTTGAATTTTCACGTAGATGCCATCCATGTTTGCCAGAAGAGCAATCTATCACTAGCTTTGTGACCTTGTGCGATTTCACGTTGTTAGCTAACCGCTACGAACCGTGCCCCCACCAGAAACCGCTTACTGGATAATTGACTTCTGTAACAGCTGGCTATGAATCTGTCATCCTACTTCTTCCGGGTCGAGCACGATTTACTTCGCTCCGAAGCGTTCAAGACGCTCAGTGGTTCGGCTATCAAAGTTTACTTGGTAATCGGCTTGTACTCCGATTTTGGGACAGACTGGGCATACCCCAGTATTCGCACAATCGCACGGCAGGCCGGCTTAAGTCGCCAAACGGTTTTAACCGCAATTGAGCAACTGAGTGAGATAGGAATCTTAGCTACCAGCAAGTCAAAAGGGCGCTCAACCGCGTACCGCATTATCCGGCAAGCGCCACAGCGGCCGCTACATCGCCGCAACTCGACAATTCGAAAGGGAGCTCAGACGCCAACTACCGGTCTAGAATCTTTAGAAGATCCAGCCCCAACTGGTCAAAAATTCTTAGAGGAGATGGCGCAGAGTGGTCTAAAAGATGGATGGGTACCGGTCCAGTCTACAGATCTATCAGGCCCGAAGCCTGGGCCCAAACGAGATTCAGTAGCAAAAGATGAAACAACATCAATCCCGATTCCGGGAACGCCTTTTCGGCTTACAGCCGAGGGCCGACTTCATGTTGCGGTTGATTTACAAGAATTACTAACCAACCACGGCATTTCACCCGACCTCGCGGAACGGCTCATTGCACAGAAAGATCCAGAGGCCGTTGCGAAAGTCCTCCTTAACGCGTTGTATCTTCAAAGTCAGGGTAAACTTCAGAACGGTCCTGGGTATATAAGGGCTGGGATTGAAGATGGTTATGACCTGCTGCCTCAGGTGGCTACGCGCCTTGAATTCCGACGGCGCGAGCTAGAGGATCAGCGCCGCAAAATTGAAGCTCAACAGGCGCAGTTCATGAAAACCGGACACGCATCGCGGAACAGGCAGCGATTTCCTATGTACTAGAACAACTCGGGCCAGAGCAACTTGACTGCCTTCTTAAACAAGCGCTGACGCTCCTTCCGGAACCCATTGTCGAACGTAATCCTACGCTGTCGAACCCTTTCATACGGGGAAAGGTTTATGAGTTGGCGTGTGGGGACCCGCATAAGTAGGATGTACTTAATATCTTACTCTGAGCCAAGATACTGCACTCATCTCGCCCTATGTACTCGCCGTAGGCTTTCACAACACATGCCAGGTGGTGAAATCATAGGGAGGGAGGACTGCCAAAATGGCATGCGTGAGAAGTGAAGAAAATCGATCACCTTAGACCTAGTGCACAGGAAGAACTCTGTAGAGAAGGGTCTTGTAGAAACAGGATAGCGAAATTGGATTCGGCGGGTTGCAGTGGCTTACGAAGCACCAAGAGATCTCGAACCTGACCTAACAAATGACCATCCCGGCGCGCTTGCCGTACATGTTGTGGGAGATAGGCTCCTTCCATCGGACAACTAATTCGTCGGATAGGAAGAAAACCAGCGCGAAGACCAGCTGAAAAGGCCAAAAATGCATGATCGAGATAGCCAAATCCTCGAGGGAGGTCTTTCTCGGTTTGGGCAGCTAATAGCAATGTCAGGTATCCCCCCGGTCGAAGATTTTTAAAGGCTTGTTCTGCCAAGTTTTGGAGAAATAGCATCCATTCGGCTAAGGGTGCGCTCGAAATTGCATCCTGTACATAATGGCGAGCTAACATGGTGTGATAGGGAGGATCGCAGAATATAAGATCGCAGCCAGCACCTTCTTGGGGAAAACCATCACGAATGTCATGGACTTGGATATCTGGACGAGTAGGCACCAGGTCATAGGCCAGGCAACGGCGCCCCATAGATGAGCAGACATCAACCGTTATTCCACCACCGGCCATAGGATCAACTACTAGTCCACCTGGCGGCGAAAAGTAGTAGAGTGCATGGGCAACTATTGCTGACGGAATGCTCCCGGGATGAGGAATACCAAAGGCACGATCGTGCCGGAACGACCAAACGTCATAGGGAGTTGGGCGAAAACCCGCTGAATAACGATCGCGCCGGCGCATGTCTTTGTAGGCTGCATGAATGGTCTTGGTTCCAGCATCCAACTGATTAAGGCTGCTCCGAGCGCGAACATCGCCTTTTTGTGCAAGTTGCCAAATTGTACGAGCCTGGCGGTACGTGTCCTTGCCGCCCATCGCGAGCCGTCGAGCAATAGCGACATCGGTCCGTCCTTGAAGGCCTTGGCGGACGGAGGTTTTTTTGTCGGTCGCCATATCTCGCGCATCATGCCTGCATCGATCGTCGGAATCCCGACAATCGGCGTCTTTTAGCGAGTCGTCACTTGCGGTCGGACGTGAGCGCAAATTATGTAAGCGTCTTGCGCGCAGCCGGCTGCCAGAGTTCCTCAAGTGCGTCTGCTTCACGCATGAGCTGACTGAACGTTTTACGGCGTTGGCGATTGTATTCCAGAATCGTTTGTCGCTGGGTTACGTCGTCGTCTACTCGCTGAACCGCACACGGGACCTCAGGCAAGCCAAGTGCCAGCGCACACGCGAGCCGTCGGTGTCCAGAAAGCACTTCCCAGCCTTCATGCTCTCGTGTGCGAACTACCACGAGCGGGACGAGGATTCCGTTTTCGCGGATGCTAGGCAGTAGGTCATCGAGTTCAGCAGCGGGGTCGCCGTAAATTGATACGCTAAACCGGTTAGGCTTAAGTTGGCTGGGAGTCAAAGTAACTATTTGAGTTGCGGAATTACACACCTCTATCACAGGCATACCTGCAGATCCTTGTCTGTAATCTTCTGTATTGGTGCATGCTGTTTTCTTGAGGTAGCAAGTTTGAGCGGCGAAGGCTAGCAAACTCGTACGAAGTTGTCCACAATGGTTTCACATGCACTCATCAATGCTGCGGCACAATCAATCTACGTTGGAGTCTATTGACTTTTGGCGATTTGGGATAGACGTCTGTAGCAATCTCGAGAAACTGTTGTTCTGCTCACGTCTACTAAGCGCTTGCAGTTCCGAAACCTAGACGACATCCAATAGTTTGAGTGTATTAGTTAGCATGCGACGCAAAATTCGGGAGAGCGTAAACGGCTCTGCCTTTTGAGGGGATGGCAAGGAGGCCAGGTATGTTACCTTTCCGAAATAGCTGGTCTGAGCAGTCGTACTTAGGGACCTCTATGGACGATTTGGTTCAGGCAAGAGGGCGTGCTAGGGAAGTAACATCGGCCGCAGAATTTAATAGCAAAACGGGCCGGGCGGAGTCCGTACTGTCAGTTGTTATACCAGCTCATAATGAGGCCGAGAGCCTTTCTCAACTGGTTGACGAGATCACACAGGCACTACATCGTTTACGGGATGGCACCGACGGGTTGGACGACTTCGAGATCATCATCGTGGACGATGGATCGACTGACTCAACGCAATTAGTATTGATGAATCTGGCGTTGGTTCACACGGAGTTGCGGTGGTTTGCTTCAGCAAACCAAGTTGGGCAGACAGCGGCAACAATGGCTGGTATTCGTGCCGCTCGGGGGAATTGGATTGCGACTCTAGACGCGGATTTACAGAACGATCCAGCTGATCTGGTAAGGCTCTGGATAGCATTGCCGGGAAACGACGCTGTACTGGGCTGGCGGATCGAACGGAAGGATTTCTGGTTCAGACGAATAATTAGCCTTTTGGCGAACTGGGTACGCAACTTGGCATTAGGCTACTCCGCTCGGGATGCGGGGTGCTCAGTGCGAATTTTTCCCCGTTCTGTGGGCTTATGCATGCCGACGTTCCAGGGTATGCATCGATTTTTTGCGCGCTTTTACAGCGCGAGGGCTGTCGGTTGGTTGAAGTACCGGTGAATCATCGTCCGCGATCTCATGGACGATCGCACTATACTCTTGCAAATCGGTCCCTTCAGGTACTCATCGACTTGGTGGGAGTTGTTTGGTTGATGCAACGCACGGTACGTTTTCAAGTGTCTGCAACTTCGGATCGAGTGGAGACAGCAAATCGAGACACCCTTGACTTCGCGTGGAGAGCTAACTTACCCCGATTCTTCGCGCGTCGATCTGGGGAGGATTGAGCTGTGTCGAATTTCACGTTTTGGTTGCTCGTTGGATTCATCGGTCAAGTGTTTTTCACCGCACGTTTTCTCGTGCAATGGTGTGTTTCGGAGAAGAAGCGAGCTTCAGTGGTACCGAATGCGTTTTGGTGGCTCAGTTTGCTCGGTGGAGCGGCATTGCTAGCCTATGCGATCTCGCGCCGAGATCCCGTGATCATCAGTGGACAGACAATGGGCTTATTCGTCTATACGCGGAATTTGATGTTGATCGGTCAGGGAAGGCTGAACGAGCACAGATTAGGGTCGAATTAACCGATGAGATTTCGCGTCCGCTTTGTTATTGAGCAGCCACACTAAAGTCATAAGACAAGTCTACTAAACGGTCGGTCCCTCGGACACTCGACCCAAAAGCTCGTCAACAGCCAGTCCCAAGTCGGGAGCACGCATCAGGGATTCACCAACGAGAATAGCAGAGATACCGGCCGCTTGTAGTCGCTCCACGTCGCGTCGAGTTCGAATTCCACTTTCACTTACTAAAAGGACATTTGTGGGAATCCGATCACGAAGCCGAAGTGTGTGTTCAACATCAGTGGTGAAGCACCTCAGGTCTCGGTTATTAATCCCGATCAGGTCAGCGCCTGATGCTAGAACTCGGGGAATATTAGACTCATCGTGAAGTTCAACCAGTGCTGACATACCGAGAGCCCGCGCCTGGTTCAACAATTGCTGCATCGAAATATCATCGAGGATCTCGGCGATTAAGAGAATTGCATCAGCACCAGCTGCCCGAGCTTCAAACACCTGATACTCGTCGATCAGGAAATCTTTGCGTAAGACCGGGATTGAGATCTGTGCACGCACCTGTGTCAAGTACTGAAGACAACCCGCGAAATATGGAGCATCTGTGAGTACGCTCAGGCAACTCGCACCGTGTTGTTGGTAGATCTGTGCGATGGCGACAGGGTCAAAGTCAGCTCGGATAGTTTGAGCCGATGGGCTGGCCTTTTTGATCTCGGCGATGAGCTTAATATCACCGGAGCCGCGAAGCGCTGCGTAGAAGTCGCGGACGGGAGCGGCATCGCTCACTTGCGGTAAGAGGTCCTCTAATGGTAATCGACAACGTGCGGCAGCAATCTCGGCATGTTTTGAACTCACGATCTTATCAAGTATTGTGCTCATAATTTTTTTGCTTTTCAGATACTTCGATCCGAACATATAATTATTGAAAGCTACTTGTGCCGGTCCACAGGTTCTTGGTGTTGTCGATATTGAGCGATCGCGATCAGAATCAGACTTACTTTGCTTTTACTCTAACCTGAGGTTAGTTCCATGAAGAAGAGGGCGATACAGGTAAGCCCCATACATCCACGGTCGGGTTTTGCAGACCCTGCCGGATAAGTAAGCACGATCAGCAAGAGTTAGACTGAGATGCTGTATAAAAAAGACCCATTGTTGTTGCGAACCTTTGCGGAACATATCGTACATACCGGATTGAAGGACAGGCAGGCAACAATCTTTGGAAGATCTGTGTTTGCGAAATCGGTTAGAGGCGTTATAGGAGTAGGGACAAATTTTGCTCGTGCATCGTTGCAGTTTCGCCTGTGTCCCCAATCAGCAGACCTTCCATGCATGAACGAGAAATGGGATGGCGACTATCGAGCTTCTGCGCATGATTGTCTGATTGTAGCCATCCATGGATGGAACCTCGCGATGATGGCTCGTCACCGACGACAATCGTCGGTGGCGATGTCGGAGACAGGGACGTGCAAGGAGACATCATGATGACAGCTATCATGCAATGTCCTAATGCGGCATGTGGCCGCTTTTCACATCTTGGCGACGACCCTCTCGGTCGGATCTTCCGATGTCCGCACTGCCTTGCAAAACTACCTTGCGCGTCGAGCAGCGCAGCAGATGCAGGATGGACCGCGGTTGTCGGACGACCCCGGCTCAGAATTGGCCGATCAGGTTTCCGATCACGGCAAACCTATCATGGGACTTCGTCGATCTCCGGATGGACCCACAGTCAGCCACGGAGCACATTGCCTTCAGAGAGTGACGAGATCTTGGTAAGTGCTCTTGATATGGATGGTGGAAATTCAAGCGAGCACGATCGAGAGTGGAAGTGCAACTTGGGGCCAGACGACAGCAGTGAGGTATTGATCGAGCCATTCTTGTCTTCTGGCAAATCGAATTCTGAATGGTCGACGACGACAAAGTTTCCAAATTCGAGTGTCTCGGGATTGATCCGGACTGACTCCTCGATGGGGATGGAGTCTGATTTGGGGCGGTTTCGCATTCATAGTTTGTTGGGCGAAGGTGAGCACGCCGTGGTCTACCGTGCGTACGATCCCATCTTGGAACGGGACGTCGCACTGAAGGTACCACGCCAAGGGGTTCTCAAGACAGCCAAGGCAATCACTCGATTCTTGGGCGAGGCCAGAGCGCTTGCTCGGCTACGGCATCCGCGAATCGTGCCGGTGTATGAGGCTGGCTGTGCTGGCGAGCGTCATTACATCGCCATGGCACTGATCGACGGTCATAGTTTGGCCGAAGAATTGACCAATCGCCCAATTGCCTGTCACCGGGCTGCACAGATCGTCGCAGAGCTTGCGGAGGCGCTTGCATACGCGCACATGGAGGGCATCATTCACCGAGACGTCAAGCCCGCTAATATCCGGGTGGACAATCACGGCGCTGTTTACTTAATGGACTTTGGCATTGCATACCGCCCCGACTCAGGTGAGGTAGCATTACCGCCTGGCATGATCTTGGGGACTCCGGCGTATCTCGCGCCTGAGCAGGCCCAAGGAGGACAAACAGACGTGCTGCCGGCGAGTGACCAATATAGTTTAGGTGTAGTGTTGTATGAACTGCTATGTGGTCAGCTTCCGTTTTCCGGACCTCCCTCGTATGTCTTATTCCACACGATCCATCATATTCCCCCTTCACCTCGCATTGTCGCTCCCTCGGTCCCTCGGTCCCTCGCCGCGATATGCCTGAAGGCCTTGGCAAAGAGCCCTGATCGACGATATCGCGACTGCCAACACTTGGCAGACGACCTACGACGATGGCTTATCGGTGGAACCCCTCGTGCCTACCGGCATGCATGGCCGCTGGGGAAGTAACGAACCTTGGCGGTACTGGCTAACCGCGACTGTCGAACAGTATGGGCTAGCGTCGCATTGTCTCTCGCGAGTGCGACGATCGAGGCTTGCTGGCGCCTGATGATGTGCCGCATATCTGCCGATGCCCCAACCGGCTCTGGCTCTGCGAGATCAACCTTTTCAAACTCAGGATCAGTGACGGCTTCTGTCGGCACGTCAATCGATTCAGCAAGCTTGGGCGAGGTCGGATCACCCATTGCCGTTGGCCAGATGTGAAACCCACCTCGCCAAGACGGGGGGATTTCCCAAACTCCCCAGATGCCCTTTCCTTCGTTGTACCCTTGATAGGCTACGTCATGCTTGCGGATATATCGCTTTGTCCATGTACACCTCCCGTCCTCGACTTTGTATTTACCCCGGATCAGGAATGTCCCGATCATGTCGCGGCCTTCGCCCTCCATGGCACCCTGCCGAAAGCTTAGGTGCAACTCCATTCTGTGACGGCCAGGTAGGTGGGTCATCAAGAAGAACCCCTGCCAGGGTCCGGACGGAAAACGGGGATCGGATTCAACTGGAGGAGGCTCGTTCGACGGGGATGGAACTGAAGGCATATTCTACAGGCCTCGATGTTCCGGCGACCAACCATGTTTTGGCTGATTCATCTTTGCGGTTTTAACGCCGTGATGGCATTTGGAGCTCACGAACGCTTCAACCAGTTGGGAAGAGGGATCGCATTCTTCCTTTATGCTAGGGCAAGCTGGCACTCGTTTCAAGCGAACGCAGGCTGGTGTCTGCTCGATCAAGGACTTTATTGAACTGATTGTTATTGAGGGTGTCTTCAAGGATAGCCGAGTTTTTGACAGATGGTCTTGTGATGCAATTCAACGCGGCCAGATGAACATGCAATATTCGCCGAACTTCGTCGATTACTTCAGAGTTAGCCTCGCAGGAATGGCCAGCATGAACGATACGTTCGGAAACAGCGCCGTCAAGGTGTGTACTTCGATAATGGACAAAGCCATCACTACTGTCCTCGGGAGCTCTCTGGTGATGAATATTGGCAATGATTGAATGATACGGCACATCATCCACGATCCGCTGAGAATCGAGCGCCATGAGCATGGGGTTTTCTGCTTCAAGCCCATCAGTGCTGCTGAGCACATGGCGTCGAAAGGAAGGCTGAAACACTTTCGGGCTATTAGCAGCCTCGATCTCAGCCCAAATCACACGAAGTGGATTATTTTGCCGTATCAGTCGGATAGTCAGCCGAACTCCTGGCTGAGCACCCAACTTACTTCCTCGATGAGATGTGGTTAAAAAGATAACCCGTCGAACATAGGGTTCAGGTTCAAAGAAAAAGGTATTTAGAAGCTCAGGCGCAATGCAGGTGAAGTCCGAATTTGGCCGATCGGTGAAGTAAAAATAGCGTTCCAGAGAGCATTTC
Source organism: uncultured Isosphaeraceae bacterium (assembly GCA_963850935.1). Classification (GTDB taxonomy): domain Bacteria; phylum Planctomycetota; class Planctomycetia; order Isosphaerales; family Isosphaeraceae; genus CAWFRS01. The sequence goes on along the minus strand of CAWKNT010000034.1, from coordinate 470,244 downwards.
CGCTTGGTTCGACCAGCATTCTTGCCACTTGACCACCGGTGCTTTTGCCCAGAACAACCATCTCATCAAATGCGTGGTCGGTTTTATGGGGATCAAATCTTTGGCGGATTTCGCGCAGCGACTGGCGCACGGAGCAAGCCGCAAGCGGAAGTGCGTAGCCAGAGGGGTAAAGCACGACCCAAAACTGATATGCTGCGCAGCGCTGGATCAGCACGCAAGGTGGCGAGCATTGGTGCCCAAACCTTAGGACTCGACCAGACACCGTGTATAAGTACGACGGGTATCTTCCCAGGTTGATAGGGATCAAGTGCGTAAACGCCAGCACGAGCCATGTAGAACTCGGGGTCGAGAACACCGAGAAACTCGTAGTTCCTGAGCGGATACTGAGCTAACCGAAAGGCTAAAGGTATAATGACGTCGGCGCCCATAGGCAGCGGCGAATCGCCTACGTTAATGCCGTTGTCATGCAGTGGGTCGTGAAGCACCAGTTCGACTGGTTCTTGGCGCCAGTTTACAGCACATCCGTTTGGGTGGATCACGGCGGTGGCAGCAAATACGACATTTCGCGGACCATATGGCTTCCATGTATCCAATTCAGAATCTTCAAGTCGCCGGTGCGCAACCAGGGGAACTCCAAGTCCACCACGTCGTCCAGAAAGGCCAGGTTCAACAACGAAGAATTCAGTCGTCGGACGGAGCAACTCAAATCCAAGAGCTGTCCAGCTAGCTACCGGTGAAGAAAGCGCAATTCCCGCATTGGTCAGTTTAGTAGGCCAGTTATTATGTGACGCTGGCTGACGAGTTTGTGCTAGATGGAGACAACGCATGACGGCGCGGTTATGCAATTTAATTGGCTCGCATGATATCCCATCCTGTACATGGTCTTTCCCCAACGCTTTCAAGCAGAACATTGCATAGACTGCTGCATCGCGCGACCATCGGATTCCATCACCACGTGTCGTGACTTCCGTCGTCCAGCTGATCTGCTCGGCCAATTCAGCGAGGGCAAGAAAGCTTTGGGCATCATTGCGCCTGTTGTGGATTGTACATTCCAAATTAGCAAAGGCTTCACGAGGGTGATTTTTAGCGACCTGCTCTAGCCCCAATTGGGCCAAGAGACTGCAGGTTGTGGGACTCCAGTTTGATTGAATCACATGATCCAAGCTCGCCTGGAGATGCAAACCTGGCGCTGGAAAGATCAGGATCTGGCCACAGCCGAACATCCAATTGCCTACCGTAAGTGCAAGCAGCAACGGCCAAGCCCCCCTCCTGATCCGATCCATGATCCTCGTGACCTTTAGTGTGGTCAGCTCAAGGCGGTTTGCTATGGACCTGGTTATCTCACAATTTGATCGACCGCACGGCGGCGCAAGCTTGACTGATTCTTGAATCTGAACTTACGTCACGTTCCGTTTTGGTTTTCGGTGTTTGGCCGTTTTTCGTCTATTTCATGGATGAAAAGGCGGAAATCGGCCCGAGCGCGAAGTGAATTGAAATCGGGATTGGACTCGAGCATTTCTATATCAAGCGAACCACTTTTAGCTGCGTTTCGGAGTGCTTCAATAGCCCGGTCACCGTAGATCTTACGACGCTGCCTGTCAACTCCGCTCAATTCTTGGGGACTGCCACTACTCCCAGGCAATCCGTCACTCATGCCGATGAGCGGGATGCACAGAGCCAGGATGCACGCCAGGTTAAGGCTATTGCTCGCATCGATCTGAGGTAGGCTTTCATAGAGGTCAACGGCACGCCCGAACGATCGTATGGCTTCGAGAAACTGGCCATCTTCCTTGAGCAAGCGACCGATAAGATTGTGACTTTGAGCCAAACCAAGCACACAGTTTGCGTTGTTGGGGTCTTGAGTCATCAGACTCTTGAACAGCGTATTTGCCTTGCGAGCGAAAACAAGAGCCTCGGCGTTCTCACTGCGCTGACGTAGTAAGTCACTCATTGCGTTGTAACACGCACCTAAAGTTTCGCGAAAGCTGATCAAATTAGGATAAGACTCAGTAATACGTTCGGAAATCTTTAAGCAACGGTCGAGGCTCTCGTATGCAGCATCTAGCTGTTTAAACTTCCACTGGAGGGCACTTAGGCTGTTTAAATCTGAGGCTAGCCGAATGCATTGGTCGATCAGGTCCGGATGCTCGCGCAAGCGTTTCACGGAGCTGGATGGCTTCGCTATAGGATTGGAGTGCTTCAATCAGATCACTTGCACGATCAGCATGGTACTGGCCAAGGGTGGAATGAGCATTGGCCAGCGAGACCGTGTGACTAAGTGATTGAGGTTTCTCCTCTGCTAGCCGCGCTTTGATCTCTATGACGTGTTCAAGGTCTTCGATACCCTCGTCCATTTGACCCAGAAGCTTATGGATCTCAGCGCTATTTTGCAGGGTCAAGCTCAACTGATGAAGCTGAGCCGCTGATGGCAAAGAGTTAGCATTAGCCGACTCGATCAGCTCTCGGGCACGACGATTTATCGAGGCAGCCTCATTCTCACGGCCTTTGAGAGGAATGAGTGCGGCGCTCAATTCAATAAGCGTTTGGACGACGTTGCTGCGATAGAATTGGCTATCGGGTTGTTCGGTGACCAGATTCTCCCACACTGTGAGTGCTTGTCGATAATGAGCGGCAGCCTCCTTGCGCTGGTTAGTTAAGCTGGCGATTTTTGCAACATGTGTACGAGCCAGGGCTAATTCAGTCCGAAGCGAATCGTTATCGCTGTGCTGCTGGAGAAATTCCTCATAGAAGCGTTTGATGTCTAGAAGCAGCGACTTGCGCAGAGGGCGTAATGGCAGCTGATCGAACCGTGCTTCTTCCGAGATTCGGCTAAAGACATTGTTGACGGCTTCAAGGGCGCTCTCTAAGGACTGTCGGGAGCGGTTACGCTCAAGTCGTGCGGAAATGGCACTTGTCGAGATACCGATGGTGCCCAGCACGATTACTAGGAGTGAGACCAGTCCTGCTGCAACTGTAGCTGGATGGCGCCGGATGAGTTTCTGCGAACGGTAAATCCACGAGTCAAGTTGTGCCTGTACGGGCAAGCCATTGATGTATCGACGTAGATCATCACTGAAATGTTTGGCGGAGGGATATCGCCGCTCTGGCTCTTTGCAAATTGCCATCAATACGATCGCATCGAGGTCGCCAGTGAGAAGCTGTTTAAGCCGGCCGGTGGAAAGACCGCGAGCCGCCGCAATTTCATCTGGACTACATAAAACTAACGATTCACTTGGTGAAGCGAATTCCGGGGGTGCCGGAGATAAGCTGATTGGATCTGCTGAGAGAGATGAGCTTTTGCTTGACGTTGTCTGCGCCGTTGCGCGGCGAAGGATTGCTGCGCTAGGCTTCTCAGGTATCTGTTGGCAAATAGCCTGCGCAATTTCGGAAGTGCTGTGGGTTTTAAGCTGGTAGGGCCAGCGGCCACTCAGGTTTCTATAGAGGATTACTCCGAGTGCGTAAATGTCGCTAGCCGTTGTGATCGTGTCGCCCGTCACCTGCTCTGGACTCGCGTATTCGAGGCTTTCAGCTGAAGGATCGGGGCCATTTTCATCATTGTGACTGTTGAATCGGACGTGCTTGGAACTGCCACATTCTACAAGCGTCGGGATCCCAGAATCCGAGACGACTATGTTTTTCGGATTGAGAGCACCGTGAATTCTCGCATATTGATGCTTAATATGAATTATATCGATAAGCTGCGTAAATAGTATTACTCGCGAATGAATATCGAGTTGCCGGCTATCGCAATATGTATCAATCGGCCGGCCGGTCACGACGTCGTTTGAAATGAGCGCTGTTTCGAGATTCTGCTGGCTCGTGATCGCTTCGAGGACGAGAGATTCGATCAGCTCTGTTGATGGAGCGGCATTCTCGAGTCGATCCTGTTGCGTGTTATCCATTAAATGGTAACTCCGATCGTCTCAAAGGTCATACTCAGAGAGCTCGTGAGTGCTTTTCTTTGATTAGACCGGACTTATGTCACTCTCACCAGACTCACTCGAACTTTAAGGGCATCCGCGCTTTGTCAGAGAACTTATTCTGAAGTTTTTTGAGGGTGTAGATATTGTCCTTGTCAAAGAAATTGCGAAGCTTCCTCGACTCTTCTTCGTTGCGATAGCCAAGTCCGACAAGCTTCAGTTGAGTGCGTGACGGCCCGAGATCCTTAGAATACAATACGGTCCAGAGGTTCTTGATAGCATTCTTGTAGGGGAATTTCTCTGGCGGATTAGTCACCTGAATTGCGAGCATGCGCCTTGGTTCGAAGCATAGAATGGTATTTTCAATCGTATTGGGATCACCTATTCTACCAGCTTGGTCGTAGTGCGTGCGCATCTTGCCGCTAACCCTGAGGTCAATCTCGGCGTGCGCTACATTCCACGATTGTTGACCTTCCTTTGTGGTGGAGGCTGCCCAGACAGCGTCTACTCGTGCCTCAATGAATCCCTCGGTAACGAGCTCACCGTGCTCCTCAGTTCATTGCTTACGCCTTGATGTTTGAGTAACAACTGGTGACCATTTCCCGTCCTTTTCGCCCAAAATAGCACCCGGAAGCGACCAGCAGCCTGTTCGTTTTTCCATCGAGCAGATCCTTGACATTCCGCCAATCTCTCGATAAAAAAGCTAGATTGTCTAGATTTATAGGGGCAGCATGGACTGGCGACTGGCTGATGCCAAGAACCGCTTTAGCGAGCTATTTACGCTTGCACTTACGTTGGGCCCACAACGGGTCCGTCGGCGTAAGGATGCTGTTGTCATCCTCTCGGAGAAAGACTACGAGCGACTCACGGGCCATCGCCCGAGGTTCAAGGATTACTTGATCCAAGGGGAGTCGTTCGAAGGCATGGATCTCCGTCGCGATTCCAACGCTGGCAGAGATTTGAACGAGTGAAAGCTTTGCTCGACACCTGCGTGCTTGTGGACCTCCGACGACCTGGAAGCCATCCAGGTGTGAAGGCAGCCGTTGCCTTGTTTTCGGATGATGATCTTTATGTTAGCGCACTTACCGTTGGCGAAGTTGCCCGAGCGATTTCGTTGCTGCCTGATGGTCGCAAGAAGCGAAACCTACGTGCGTGGTTTTCGGGCTTCCAGAACTCCTTTGGCGACCGAATCCTGATGCTGGATAAGGAAACTGCTGAACTCTGGGGTGAGATTGTTGCGCGAGCACATCAGGCTAGGTTTGTGATTGACGTAGTTGAAAGCTTATTGGCGGCGACGGCGCTCTGCCATGGACTCCATATCATGACGCGCACCACTCCCGGTTTTGTCGCCACAGGTGCACTAATTATCGATCCATATACAGCAGGGTCCAACGCTTCGGAAATCCATAAAACCTAATGCAATCGATAGCAATCGATAGCAATTGATTTATAACGGGCGAGGCGAAAGGCAGGATGATGAACCGGCGACTTCTAATAGTTGTGGCATCTAGCCTCATGTGTATCACAGAGTCGACGCAGGCTCGACAGACATCAGAGCAGAGCCCACGGTACGCGAAGGGCGCACTAATGCCACCGATCGCTCTCAAAGCAGCTCGGGTGTGGGACGGGGTCGCACTTACCGCTCACGATGGCTGGATCGTCATCATACGCGGTGAACTGATTGAGGCAGTGGGCCCAGCTGCGCAGGTTACTATTCCCAAAAATGCCCGCGTGATTGACCTGCCTGGCACGACGTTGTTACCTGGGTTGATCGACGCTCACACTCACGTTTTGCTTCACCCTTACGACGAGGCGTTGTGGGATGATCAAGTTCTCAAGGAAGCCCTGGCGCTGCGCGTCTGCCGTGCCGTCAATCACCTGCGAAGCACGCTACTATCTGGATTCACAACAATTCGTGACCTGGGAACAGAGGGAGCAGGATATGCGGATGTCGGGCTCAAGCAAGCCGTCGAACAAGGAATTATTCCTGGCCCGCGTATGCATGTGGTCACAAGGGCTATTGTGGCAACTGGCAGCTATGCCCCCAAGGGGTTTGCTCCTGAATTTCACATTCCCCAGGGAGCTGAAGAAGCCGATGGCGTCGATTCGCTGATAAGGGTTGTTCGGGATCAGATCGGCAAAGGTGCCGACTGGATCAAGGTCTATGCCGACGCTGCGATGGGTGGGGCAGGCGTACGCCCTTCATTTTCGCTGGAGGAGCTCACTCGTATCGTAGAGACAGCGCGATCCGCGGGTATTCCCGTGTCGGCCCATGCAACGTCCAAGGAAGGGATGCGAAGAGCAACCTTGGCTGGTGTCGCGACGATCGAACATGGGGACGGTGGCGACCTTGAGGTATTGAGACTGATGGCCGAGCGGCATGTTGCACTCTGCCCCACGCTAACAGCCTTTGAAGCTTCTGCCCGATATCGTGGTTATCGTCCAGGCATCGATCCAGAGCCAGCTCGCCTTCAGCGGGCTCGGATGTTGTTCAAGCAGGCTCTTGAGGCTGGCGTGACGATCGCAAATGGCAGCGACATGGGTGTGTTTGCCCACGGCGATGGAATGCGCGAGCTTGAGCTGTTGGTGGATTATGGGATGAAACCGGTCGAAGCGATTCGATCTGCAACCTCAGTTGCTGCCAAGACCCTGCACGTCGATCATCTAGTGGGTTCGATCAAGCCGTCGCTTCTGGCTGACCTGGTTGCCGTTCAAGGAGACCCGACTCACGATATTAAGGTCTTGCGGCAGATCAAACTGGTGATGAAAGGAGGTGTCGTTTATCGCGAACGGTAAGCCAAACCGGCCGCATTGTCGATACTAAGATATGCTTTCACGAATCTGATGAGGTGTCAATGACCAGACGGCCGAGCGGTTGGGTGGGAACAATTGCCAACCCGGGCCGGGTTGCTAGAGAGCGGGAGAAGGCTGACACTAGGGTGCGATACTGTCCGTTTGCGAGCGGATGACGAGTAGTGAGCGCCCACTGGCCAGTGTTGTTCGCCGTGGTTATTCCAGCGAGCGCTAAGTCCATTGGCTTTGCCGCCGGACTGACATAGAGCCGGATGGTCGAGCCAGCTGCGGCCGTACCGGAAAACTCTGGCTGATTACTTTGCACGACCTGAGCTGGTCCGTATACACGATTTGCTCGAGCACGCCCGGCTTGCTGCAAAAGGCCACTTTGACCTATCGAGTTATTCGTGAGCACTTGGCTGTTATCGATTTGTCCATTGAACTCCAGCTCGCCAATCAGCGGAGCTTGACTCCCCAAGGTCGGGGCGATGAAGTCCCTGAACCAGTAATTGACGCCCGTCTTGCCCGAGTGCGTTACACCCATGTCCGTCAAGTTATAGTAATGGACGACCGGTCCGTCGCTCTTGACGGGAACTTGTCCCCAGAGGTTATAGATCCCGTTAGCTGTAGCCTGTGAATGCTCGAAGAAGACTTGGGCTTCATCAACCACTGATGGAATAAAAACGGGCGGATCCTTGGCCTCCGCCTGGTAGTTGGTGACGATATCTCTGGCAAGCCCGCCGAGCGCACCTCCAAAGCTCATCTGTTGTCCAGGGACATTGTTGTTGGCTGCGTGAGGATCAAGCAGGATGTCCTGGATATAGCCCGCCATGAGCTGCGGGGTCATTTTGGGTTCCAAAGCAACAATGGCATAAGTATTGACGACCGTCCCCTCACTATGGCCAATAAACTCAAGGTTGACTGGGGCGGAGGCCGGGAACTTACTGGCGACGCCGAGGATCATTCGCGCCAATCTAGGCGACTGCTTGATTGCCGCCCCGGGTGTGCTGCTTTGGAGCACCCAGTTGTATGCAATGACTGAATCAAATCCCTCGTGCCTCATCATATAAGCAGTCTCGATCTCCCAGGGTGGGCCGTGTCTCCAGCTGGGATCTTGTATTCCACCATGGGTGACAATCCCGATGGTGTAGGTACGAAACGACGCAGATTGCTGTGGGGCCGTCATTGCAGAGGGTGAGCTCGGGTCTGCGACAACGAGCACATACGGTTTTTCGGGATAGGGCACTAAGCCCTGTGGCAAGGGAATCGTGAGCTGATGAGTACCAATTGCGGCAGCTAGCTGGCCGCTTTGATCGAGTGTCGCGTTGCCCTGTGCAGAAGAGGTCTCTGGGGAGTTCAAGGTGAATGTGCCTACCAAAGAATCACTGGAATCAAACTGGCCGTTGCTTGAGCGATAAATTCCAAACTGGATCGGGTCGGCGGTGCTGGTAGTTTCGTTAACCTGGTAGTCGATCGTAACACTCTTCGAATCCATGGTCGTCGCCGAGATCATCTGGATCGCTGGGGTTGCGGTCGGAATCGCGCTCATTGCCCACCGTTTTTCGAGGTTCTCGACAGTCGCTAGTAGTCGTAGTCGTGCGTGAGATCTCGCCGTTCGGCGAGTAGGGTTGCTAACCCCATAAGCCCAGCGGCGTGAATCGGAGATCGACATCCTGTCGTTACTCCACCAGCCTTGCGAGCAAACTGACTTTGAAGACCGACGCCGTTTTCAAAATGTCTCAAAAGCTTGGACGTCTTCGTCCACCATTGCGACCGAAAGCTTGGATCGACGCGGTGTCCGCTTCAGCTTGATGGGAAATCAAATACTTTCCGGCAAAACTTCATCGCCGACAAACGACAGGATTCTTCATTTTGTACGCTGATTTTCAGAAATGCATCACGCTCGAAAAGAGCACTGGCCTGGAAATAATCGCGAGTAAAATACACCGAGATGGTCAGAAACGCAAGATCGTATCTTTGTTTCATGCATGCGTGGCTGAAGGCAGTATTTTCCGGTTCAACTTATGGAGAAGAGTGCCTGAATAGCGCGGCCGTCAGCGAGCTTGTAGGGACGACCGGTTAGGTCTCGGATCTCGTTAGCTGGTTCGAGGCCGAATCGCCAAAATACAGTCGCCGCCAGATCGGCTGGGCTAGCAGCATCAGTGTCGGGGTATGCACCTAGTTTGTCGCTAGAGCCGAAGGCAGTGCCCCCCGTGACTCCGCCTCCCGCCAGAATAACGCTGTAGCAGTGAGGCCAGTGGTCGCGCCCGGCGGTCGCGTTTATTTTAGGCGTGCGGCCGAACTCGCCCATCACAATCACCAAAGTCTCTTCGAGTACCCCACGGCTCTCGAGGTCGGTGATCAGTGTTGCAAAAGCCTGGTCGGCCGGTGGAACTAGGTCATTCTTGAGCCGACCGAACACATTTGCGTGAGCATCCCAATTGGCATCTTGGCCATTGTGCTGGCCATCATACACGGTGACGAAACGGACGCCAGCTTCGACAAGACGCCGAGCCAAGAGCACACTTTGGCCAAGCTTACTCAGGCCGTAACGAGCGCGTAGTTTTGGATCTTCTGAATCCAGCCGAAAGGCCCGTGCCACCGCCGGGGAGTGAAGCAGGCGCAACGCCTTCTCAGTGTAAACATCACACGGATCAGGCCCAGACCTGGCGTCGATTTGGTCGGAAGCAATGGTTGCTGGTTCGGCCTGGTCAGGTGCACCGGCCAATCTTGTTAACTGAGTAGCCCTTTGACGACCCGCATCAAGCCTGTGCAAAAGCGACGCCCGATCGTCGAGCCGTTCGATTGACAAGCCGCCGGGAAGATCAAGCTCATCAAGGTGAAAATTGGCCGCACTAGGGTCTGCGTTTACCTGAAACGGATCATGCGCGGAGCCAAGGAAGCCCGCAATTTGCCCAGGGAGCTGGACTACGTTGTACATCACATGAGGGAGCGCTACGAATTTGGGGAGTCCACGCTGATCAGGCAAGGTTGAGCTTAAGATTGACCCGTAACACGGTGGGTCGTTTCGATCGTTGCCCAGCAGTTCCAGATCTCCCTTGAGAGGATTACGACCGCAGAGAGCCGTGAACGCCGCCGCATTATGGTTGGTCATCGGGTGGTGCATGCTTCTAACGATGGCCACATGGTTCATCACCATCGCTGTCTGCGGCAGCAGTTCACAGATCCGCAGACCGGGAACGTTTGTGGCAATCGAGTTGAACTGGCCACGGATCTCTGCCGGGGCCTTTGGTTTCATGTCGAACGTATCAATGTGGCTAGGTCCACCGTAATGGAAAATGAGGATACACGAACGAAGATTTCGGCCTTTCTGCTGCGCCGCGTAGCGAGTCGCATGCACCCACCCCTTCGGCTTCCGCTTGAAGCAACCTTGGTAAGGTCAGCCCCAAGGAAGCCAAGCTACCAATTCGAATGAGGTGGCGTCGATTGAACCGACGAGAACCAAGCTCCATTGGCGTGCTTTTAACCGAGGCAAGAATTGAATGACAATTGTTTAACTGGCTTTGGAGGATAGATCTTGTTCCGCCGAAATTCAAGAGGACATAAAATCCGTTGGCAGATTATTTGCATCGCAATACGTCGTCATGCAGCTTTTCCGCACGGAAACAGCTGATAATGGTCAGTCGCCAATTGTGAGCTTATCTAAGCGAAAGAGTACTTTTTCCGATGGCCTATCATTCGTTTTCGTTGGATCCCCGAACTGTGCTGGGAGTAGGTTCCGAAGCTTCGTTGGATGATATCCATGAGGCGTATCGTTCGAAATCAAAAAAGCATCATCCTGATGCCGGTGGTGATGAATGGGCGTTTCGGATGGTCACGCGGGCGTACGAGGTTTTGAAGACGACGGTCGCCTTGACGCCGGCACAAACAACGGTAGCAAATGCTACACACGGAATGCAGCGCGACCACGCGCGAGATTGGAGTACCACTGGGCATTCGCAGTTTAACAAAACGGACTCACCATGGGTGTCCACCGCTGACGCTGCCAAGTCGACAAACGGAGCGAGCGGGAAATACCCCGATGAGGAAGCCGCTGAGAATGCGTCAGCAGCGGTACCGCCTGAAGCGCAATCGCCAATCGTTGAACCAGACGAGATCCGTATCGTCGATGTGGAGCTGATCTGGACGCGGTTCGAGAAAGAGGGGTCACGGAGGTTGCTATCTACCCAGGAAGGAGACGACGTCACGTTGAGCGTCTGCCTGGTGATCTCATGGCCGCCACATGAATTGGTCGACCGAGCGGCTGAGTTTACGTCCTCAGGTGAAACACTACGCACGTTAATCGAACTCTTTGGGAGCTTACGCGGCCAGAAGTCTGTCGTCGCTGCTCGTTCCCGCATTGAAGATGGTCGGTTTGTGGGATGGCTAAGCTTCCCGGATGTTCTCACCGCCCAAGATACATTTCTTGTGCTTCGTGATTCGTTCCACGCTCGTGGTCTCACAGTAAAGTTAAATACACGCGATGAGCGCGTTCCGTTTGAATGGTACGGAGTATCTCACCGGCCGGTCATGGCGCACGCCTCATGACTGGCCATTCACGGTGGATCTCCGAAGCGGGCTTCATCCGATGGGATGCGAGACAACGACTGGATCGTCATGGTAGGTTATCTCAGGGGGAGTAGCACTCAGCCTGAGGAGGTTGCAATGACGAATTACCGGGGTGGGATCAGACTAACCGTGATTTTAGTTGTGGCGTTGCAAGTGGCGGTCGGGTCACCGAATGTGCAGGCGCAGGTCAAACTTGAGTTCAAATTTCCTGAGGGACAAAAGCTGGTTTACAAGTCGACAACGAGGACGCGTCAACTTTTGACACTGATGGGTGGCATAGAGAAAGTGAGCGTGCTGAGAGAGACCAAGCTATCCACCCAAAGCGTCGGCAAGCACCGCGATAACTCGACCGTGCCCGTTGATGTGACGATTCAATTCTTGCGCACGGAGTACACGGTCCCGGACGGCATTAAGTTCACTCTGGATTCGAGCAACCCGAGTATTAAGATCGACAACTCACAGCTCGGTTTCCTGGCTGATGTATTTAAACTCCAAAACACGCTTACCTACACTGCTGTGCTCGAAAAACAGTCCAAGGTCAGGTCGATCGAAGGAACCGAAAAGCTCGTCGAGGTGGCCGAGCGGCTCACCGATTCGATCGCGCGAGAAGAGTTCGGAACGCGCCATTGGTGCTGATAGGCTCAAAACAAAGTTTGAGCAAACGCTTCGTATTTTGCCCGATGTGCCTGCACACGCTGGCGAGTCCTGGGAGCGTACCGAGATGCTCGAGATCAATGGCAAGACATTCACAATTCGTAAGAAATACGAGTACGTCGGGACTGAGAAGAGGGGAGAGAAAAATCTCCCAAAAATCAGCCAAAAGGTGCTTGACGTCAAATACGACACAGACGCGAAAGCAAAATTGCCGTTGAAGGTGGTTAAGAGCGACCTGAAAATTCAATCTTCAGACGGGATGATCCTGTTTGACCGTGAAGAAGGGTACGTCGTAAGCGCGAGCCAAAAAATCCAGTTCAAGGGGAACATGACATTTTCGGGCGCAGGCGTCGATCAGACCGGCCAATTCGACTTAAACTTTGATACGAACATGCAACTTCAGTCGCCGGCGAAATAAGCAGATCACTGTTTGGGTTGATGTTTTGATTTTTAGCACGTGATCCGTGTCTGCTGTTGCCTCCATGCTCTTCCTAGCGAATCGGCGGCCAACAGGGCATCCACGACCATTTGTGCGGTCACCTCAAACGGCTCATTGTGGATCGTCTCGCCGGGCCGCGTAGTGCGCTCAGCGATCGGGCTAAGGCGGTCGCGCGGCACTCCTTGTAAGCCGATGTCAGCCAGCGTAATCGGCAGCCCCACTTCGGATGAAAAGGTCAGCACCTCGTTGAAAACACGGCGAGGAGCCCCTTCCAAAACCAGTTGAACCAGGAGCCCAAACGCCACTTTCTCACCGTGAAAGTAGGCATGAGTCTCAGGCGCAGCGGTCAATCCGTTGTGAACGGCGTGAGCTGCCGCCAATCCTGATGACTCGAAGCCGAGTCCTGAGAGTAGCGTGTTTGCCTCGACCAGCCGCTCGAGGGCGGGCGTCACGACCTGCGAAGAAACGGCTTCGAGCGCCATGGCTCCATCTGCCAGGAGAGTTCGGTAGCAAAGCTCCGCCAGTGCCAAAGCACTCACCGTGGAACCGCCGCCTCGCATATTGCGAACCGATCCGGCGACACAGGTCTTTGCCTCGAACCAGGTTGCCAATGCGTCACCCATGCCGGCAGTCAGCAGACGTGGCGGAGCCTGAGCGATGACCTCGGTATCGACCAGAACAAGGTCAGGGTTTTTGCGATAGAACCGATATTCCTGGAAAACACCTTCATCCGTGTAAATGACGGAAAGCGCACTGCAAGGGGCATCGCTTGAGGCAACGGTTGGGCAACTTATTACGGGTAGGTCCAAATCGGCAGCGACAGCTCGCGCGGTGTCGATCACTTTGCCGCCGCCAGCACCAATGATAGCAAGAGATGTACACCGCCGGACCGTCGATTTGATGTTCTCGATTTCCGCCGGCGAACATTCACCGCCAAAGGTATGAATCGCATGCTGGATGCCCACTTCGTTCAGACTCGATTTCCATGTAGTTGCAAGCCGAGCTATGACGGTCTTACTCGCGATTAGAAGCGCGGGGCCCGCAAGTCCTAGAGCGGCCATTTCGCGCCCCAAGGCGGCAGTCGCTCCCCTGCCCTGAGTGTACCGACTGGGTGAACAGAAGATGGAAAGCATCGACGCATCCTTTACAGTCCGATTCGATCAATGTTTTCCGGCAGACTGAATGCTCCAACTGGCTGTTTCAGAGCCGGCAGATCAATAGCTCACGCTCGTAAACAATCTCTGGCGGTAGACGGTCGTGCAGTTCTAGGAAGAGTTCCTCGTGCGCCAGAACTTCCGCCTGCCAGGCAGCACGATCGAATGCCTGTAGTTGATCGAACCTGTCCTTAGGGAAATCAAGACCGCGCCACTCTATGTCGTCGTAGCGTGGTACCCAGCCTATCGGCGTCTCCTTACCCGCAGCGCGACCATGGGCGCGGTCAACGATCCACTTCAGCACACGTAAATTCTCACCGAATCCGGGCCAGATGAACTCTCCTTGTGCATTCTTCCTGAACCAGTTTACGTGGAAAATGCGAGGCGTTTCCGCGAGCGCGCGTTGCATTCGGATCCAGTGGCGGAAGTAGTCGCCCATGTGATACCCGCAAAAGGGAAGCATGGCCATGGGGTCGCGCCGAACCTTGCCGACAGTTCCTCCAGCAGCGGCCGTGGTTTCTGAGCCGACAGTCGCTCCGAGGTAAACGCCAGCGCTCCAGTTAAACGCCTGGTAAACAAGCGGCATGGTTGTTGCCCGACGACCTCCGAAAATGATTGCGCTAATGGGCACTCCGTTTGGATCTTCCCAATCTGGGTCTATGGTCGGACATTGAGAGGCCGGGGCCGTGAATCGAGAATTTGGGTGTGCGGCCTTAGCCCCGGTTTCTTTCGCGATTCGTGGTGTCCAGCGTTTTCCTTGCCAATCGATGCACTCCTCGGGTGGTTCGTCTGTCATGCCTTCCCACCACACGCCACCGTCGGGCGTGAGCGCGACGTTGGTGAAAATTGTGTTGCGCGATAGCGTAGCCATCGCGTTCGGATTCGTTTTCCATGATGTGCCCGGTGCGACGCCGAAAAAGCCCGTCTCGGGATTGATCGCTCTCAAGCAGTCGTAAGCGTCGGGCTTGAGCCAGGCGATATCGTCCCCTACCGTCCACACTTTCCAGCCCTCAAAGCCCGCCGGCGGGATTAGCATAGCGAAATTTGTCTTGCCGCACGCGGACGGGAATGCAGCGGTTACGTATGTCTTTTCACCGTGCGGATCCTCAACACCGAGGATGAGCATGTGCTCGGCCAGCCAGCCTTCGTCGCGTGCGATGTTGGAGGCGATTCGGAGCGCGAAGCACTTCTTGCCAAGTAGTGCATTGCCACCGTAACCGGAACCGAAAGACCAGATCTCGCGTGTCTCCGGGAAATGGACGATGTATTTCTCTTTGTTGCAGGGCCAGGGTACGTCCAGCTGGCCGGGCAAGAGCGGCGCACCGACACTGTGTACGCACGGCACGACTCGCTTATCACTGTTGTCGATTTCTGCAAAGACAGACAGGCCAATACGTGCCATGATTCGCATGTTCACGACGACGTAGGGAGAATCGGTCAGTTGCACTCCGATTTGTGACATCGGCGATCCGATCGGGCCCATACTGAACGCCAGCACGTACATCGTGCGTCCACGCATCGAGCCGCTGAATAACTTCTTCAGCGTGCGGCGCATTTCGAACGGATTTTCCCAGTTGTTAGTGGGGCCCGCCGCTTCCCTTGAGAGCGAGCAGACAAAGGTGCGGTCTTCAACCCGCGCAACGTCGCTCGCGTCGGAGCGCGCATAATAACAACCTGGCCATAACTCCTCGTTGAGTTTGATGAAGCTGCCCCGCTCAACCATCTGCGAACAAAGCGCATTATACTCTTCGCGCGAACCATCTACCCAGTGGATCGCCATCGGCTGCATGAGGTGCGCCATCTTGTCGACCCACTTGAGGAGGTGTCCATTTTTGCTCACGGGCATCGAAACGTTACGGCCATCGAATGGCAAAGCCCCGTCGTCAACCGCGCAAACTGTCATCAACAGGCGCTGTCATATTAATCCTTTTCCCTCTATCGCAAGGCAATTGATCAATGGCGCCAAGACGTTCCATATTGGCGTGATGATCATTGGCATGCCGTATTCCGTTTTCAGATCGGCAAATGCTGGATGTGCGTGTCAGCTGTACAAGGTCGCCGTCAGGAACGCGTTCCGGAACTTTCCACCGGGGTCGAATTCCTGGATCAGTTTTTTGAATTCCGTCACTTTTTCATGGCTCGCTCGCAGTTGCGCCGAGTTGATGGTGAACAATTTCCCCCAGTGAGGGCGGACATTGTACGGAGCCAGTTCCTTCTCAATAACGGGCAGCATTTTGCGCACCGCATCCCAATCTGGTTTCCAGGTGAAATGAATGGCCAGACTGGGCCGATTATAGCAAGGGCTCATCCATAACTGGTCTGCATCGACTGTACGCAGTTCCGAGATTAGTAGGTGTGGACCGACGCGGTCACGCAATCGCTCGATGGCGAGAATAGCCTCGACCGCATTTTGACGCGAAACGAAGTATTCGGCTTGTAACTCCTTTCCACTGCTTGGAGTGAAGCCCATTCGGAAATGAGGCAATCGTTCATACCATGGACCCGGCACGCCCATCTGCTCGGTGCAGTTCTGCGCGTCGAGCTCGGTGATCGGATGAAGATTCCTGGTCGCGCGGGTTGCTCCATAAAACTCGAGTTGGGCATCTGACCTTTCGCCGTTCTTGATTGGGCGTTTTATCCATATCTCGTTGACCCGCTTGTGCTGCCAGTCGGTGAAAAGGCTCACGCTGTACCCGCTCGACACGATGTTCTCAAACTGGTCAGTCAATTGCGCCAGCGGCAGGTTTTCGTAAACGTCTTGACGCATTAGGAAGGTAGGCTGAACATCGAGGGTGACTTTGGTTACGACTCCGAGCGCACCCAGGTTGACAACGGCTCCATGGAATTCATTGCTGTCTTTTTCGCGAGAAAGGGTTCGGACATTTCCGTTGGCCATAACGATCTCGAGGGCTGATACCGCCGTTGCCAGGTTTCCGTTCTTGACCCCCGAACCGTGCGTTGCGGTTGCGCATGCGCCAGCGACAGAAATGTGAGGCAATGACGCCAGGTTATGCAGCGCAAAGCCGCGCTCGTGGAGATAAGGGCATAGCTGGCCGTAGGTTATGCCCGCTTCGACTGTCACGGTACGTGCATCAGGGTCCAGCTTGAGAACACGATCCATCGGCTTGATGGAGACGAGGGCACGGACACTATCAGCGATTCCATTGAAGGAATGACGGGTGCCGAGAAGCCTGAGCGATTCGTGCTCCTTGACGAATCTCTGAACTTCTTCGACTGATGAGAGGCGATGCAAGTTGTCCGTGCCGTAGTGGTAGTTTCCGGCCCAGTTAGTCAACGGCTCTCCGGATGTGGGTTGATCGCGCGTTTCGCCAAAGAGCCGTCCCGCGGAAGCTGCGCCCAGAACTGCGGCGGATAGCTTGAAAAACTTCCGTTTGGTCATGATCAAAACGCCCTTTGCGGTGAATCGCTCGTTGAAGGTTGACCCCAAGAGCCCTTCGCCATCTCCGGAATTCTGTGTCTTAACTTAACCGCGCCTCAGTCGACCAATTGTACGAGGAGTAGGCGGTCGAGCGGAACAAGCCGCCGAACGCTCTGCGGACCGCTTTGAATTGGTTGTGTTTCGCGAGATGAAATCGGTCTCGAGAAGTACGGTATAATCGTAAGAGAGCCAAGAGAATTTGACGGTTCGATCGTATTTTCTACGTGATGCAAGGCTCGGTGAATGAAAGCATCCGAGGCTTGGGCGAATTTGGTCCGCCAGCCATGGACGTTGAGCGATGAAACATTGGTTCGCCGGTCTGAGCATTGCAGTTGTTCTCGGGACGTTCGTAAGTGCGCGTCTTGCGGGCCTGCTGGATCGCGCCGCGCCAATCCGTGTTGGACTTCTGCACTCCCAAACGGGTGATATGGCGAACAGCGAAAAATCATTGATTGATGCGGAAGTGTTAGCGTTGGACGAAATCAACGCGCGGGGTGGGCTCTTGGGTCGGCGCGTTGAATGGGTAATCGCCGATGGTCGATCTAATTGGTTCACGTTTGCGCATGAGGCGGTGCGCCTGATCGAGACGGAGAAGGTCAGCGTAATCTTCGGCTGCTGGACATCGGCGAGCCGCAAAGGCGTCAAGGCGATCGTGGAACGGCACAATCACTTACTTTTCTATTCCAACGCTTACGAGGGACTGGAGCAATCGCCGAATATCGTCTATACCGGTGCTGCCCCGAATCAGCATATTATTCCAGCCGTCAAATGGAGTTACGACAATCTCAAGGCCAGAAAGTACTTCCTTGCCGGTTCCGATCACATCTGGTCTCGGGGCGTTTACGCAATTGTGAACGACTGTTTGCGCTCGCTGGGTGCCGAGGTTGTTGGCGAAGAGTATTTGCTTTTGGGCACGTTGAACGTCGACACCTTGATCGACAAGATCAGGCAGACCAAGCCCGATGTCATTCTCAGTACGGTGACCGGCGATACGAATTTGCCCTTCTACAAGAGGCTTGCAGAGGTCGGTCTCGGTCCCAAAAGTGTCCCGCTGGTGGCCTTTGGAATTGCCGAACAAGAGCTACGTTCGTTTCCGATTCGGGATATGGTCGGAGACTACGCCGCCTGGACGTACTTCCAAAGCCTCGACCGTTCCGAAAATCAAGAGCTTGTCTCGAAGTTCAAAGCGACGTATGGCAGCGACCGGGTGACGAGTGATGCCATTACGATGGCATATAGTAGCGTAAGGCTCTGGGCTCAGACGGTCGAGGAGGCCCAATCGGCCGATCCGGTCACCGTGCGGAAACTAATCGGGCACGAGAGCTTAAATGCGCCAGGAGGAATCATCTCAATCGACCCCGAGACTCAGCATACTTGGCGGCCGGTCTACATTGGACAAATTCGGGCCGATGGCCAGTTCGATATTACGTGGTCGTCGGACAAACCAGTCCGTCCAATTCCGTACCCCAACTCCCGAACCCGGGAGGAATGGGATTTGTTCTTGGACGAACTGTTTGAGCGCTGGGGTGGCAACTGGGCGAATCCTGCGCGTGATACATCGGCAATTGCAG
Organism: uncultured Isosphaeraceae bacterium; assembly: GCA_963850935.1. Taxonomy (GTDB): domain Bacteria; phylum Planctomycetota; class Planctomycetia; order Isosphaerales; family Isosphaeraceae; genus CAWFRS01. Next base: position 451,705 of record CAWKNT010000034.1, on the reverse strand, counting down.
TTTCGGGGAGGTGACGGGCACGGGTCTCTCAACCAGGGAACGGATCAGTCACACCGATCATGTCGAAGAAATGGCGACCTCTGTTCGATCCATTAACCGTTCGAACGTTCTGGATCGGCTATAATCTTTGCGGATAGCATCTAGTGCCTCGTCTCGCGAAAAGTGATGAGTTGCCCTTGCAGGCAACTTATCACGATTCAAACGTACACGACGGCTGTCACACGTCTTTTGATAAGTTGGGCTCGGGCGGATTTCCATGGTCATCGGGATACTCGAACACCGGGTAGAGCTTCTCCAGCTTGATCCGGGCATCCTCTGTTGTGAACCGCCACCGCACTTTGGCCTCCGCCCGATTGCGATGGCTCTCCCAAGCTCCGACTTCGTGCCGCAACACTGCTACCTCGTCGATCCGGCGGTCAAGGCATTGACCAGAAAGAACACTCAGTTCGGTCTCCGCCATATTCAACCAGCTGCCGTGCTTGGGCGTATAGTGAACCTCCAACCGCTCCCACAATCGCCTCGCTTCCGCGGCGGGAAAGGCTTCGTACAATGCCCCGCCGGTATGCGTATTCAGATTGTCACAGACCAGCACCAGACGCTCCACCTGTGGATAGTTCTCGTCCAGCAGTTGCTTGACGCACCACGCCCACTCCACCTTGCGGCGTTGTGGCGTAATCCACACTCGGCGCCAGCCACGCAGAGGCTCGAGGAACATGAACAGGTCTGCCACTCCTTTACGCTCGTACTCATAGTCTACGCGACGTGGCTGACCCGGTTTCGCGTCCTGTGGATCCCGAGTCTCCGCGATCAGTTGCTTGCTCGTCTCGTCCATGCAGACGACGGGTCGAAGCGGGTCGTAAGGACGTTTGTAGACCTCGAGGACGTCCTCCATCTTCCAGACGAACTCAGCATTGGCGTTGGGCGGGATGCACCACATCTTAACCAGCCACGGCTTCAACTCGTTTTTTTGAGAGTCCGACGGATCGTCTCATGCGAGACGCTCCCGACTTGGCCGAGCTCGACCAATTTGTCCGCAAGGAGACGCAAAGTCCACCGGCACCGACCTGCCGGCGGGCTTCCACACGCCAGGGCGATCAGGTGGGCCTCCTGCTCACCGTCGAGCATTCGCGGACGACGCGGTACGGGACGACGGACGAGGGCACCATCAAGGCCACCCTCGACGAATGAGCGGCGAACTCGGTGGACCGTGATCAATCCGAGATCCAGAGCCTCGCTGATATGCTCGTCTGACCATGCCGGACCAAGGCTACTACAGTCGGCCTTCAGCAGAATTCGCGCCCGAGTCAACTTACGTGCGGCCGTCTTGCCTTTGGCGATGATCGCTTCCAACTGGGCGCGTTCCTCGACCGACAATCGTACGATGAACCTCTTGTTCATGGTTGGACTCCGTCCCACAATCCTGGTAAAAACCACCAGTAGTGGACGGAAGTCCCCGGAACTTATCAATAGCAGGTTGACAAGGCACTAGTTTGACACTTATCTTGGCATATTCAGCATCGCGAGAGCGCTCTTCCTACAATACGCTTGTACAGAAGCCAGCTCCTGGATGATGCCAACCAGTAAGGAAGAGCCATGAAGCGGTGGTTGACCGCGCTTATGGTGCTGGCACCGATTGGCGCGGTGACGGTCTGGGCAGTTTTCTGGGGTTACAGCCGGATCGAGTCGCCGATCCGAGTCGGACTGCTGCACTCCCAAACCGGCGCGATGGCGATCAGCGAGGAATCGATGATCGACGCCGAGATCATGGCTTTGAAGGAGATCAACCAGAGCGGAGGTCTCCTAGGACGCCAGGTGGAGTGGGTAATCGCCGATGGCCATTCCGACTGGCCGACGTTTGCCCGCGAAGCTCAGCGGTTAATCGATGTGGAAAAAGTCAGCGTGATCTTCGGTTGCTGGACTTCGGCCAGCCGCAAAAGCGTCAAGCCGGTGGTAGAAGCAGCGGTCTCATCTGCTGATTTACCCGATGGCTTATGAGGGCCTTGGAGCAGTCCCCCAACATCGTTTACACCGGCGCGGCCCCGAACCAGCAGGTTATTCCAGCCGTGAGCTGGTGTTACGAGTCCTTGAAGGCCCGGAAGTTTTTCCTGGTCGGTTCGGATTACGTGTGGCCACACTGCGTCAACGAGATCATCAAGGACCAGCTCAAGGCTTTGGGTGCCGAGTGCGCCGGCGAGTCGTACATCCTCTTTGGGAGTGCTGATGTGAGCGATGCATTGGAGGCGATCAAGAAGGCAAGCCCTGACGTGATCATCAGCACGGTCGTGGGGGATAGCAACGAGCCTTTTTACCAGCGGTTGCAAGTCCGCGGGTATTGTGCCTGAACGCACGCCGGTGTTGTCCTTCAGTATTGCCGAAGATGAGCTGCGCAAGCTCCCGCTTCGCGACATGGTTGGGGACTATGCGGCCTGGGACTATTTTCAGTCGATTGATCGGCCCGAAAACCGGGAGTTTGTCCGAAGATTCAAGGCGAACTCTACGGTGCGCGACCGCGTCACCAGTGACGTGATCGAGGCCGCCTATTGCAGCGTGCACCTCTGGGCACAAGCCGTTGTCGAGGCAGAGTCTGAAGAAGTTGCCGATGTCCTCAAGGCCATCCGGCATCAGAGCCTGAATGCGCCGGAGGGAATCGTATCGGTGGACGACGAGACCCAGCATACCTGGCGGCCGGTGTACGTCGGTCAAATTCGGGCCGACGGACAGTTTGATCTGGTTTGGAGATCGGAAAAGCCTGTGCGGCCGATTCCCTATCCTATCCTCGCGATCGCATGCGGAGTGGGACGCGTTTCTGGATGGTTTGTATCGGAACTGGGGAGGCTGGGCAAACCCAGGTTCCCGCGTAGAGCCGTCGCACGCGGTGGAGACACGCCTGGATCAGCCTCCGGCTCCGCTGATAAAGCATCCGATGTCTCATCCTCCGGCAGCCATAAGCTCGAAGCTGCCCGATTGACTGCGATGCCATTCTTTTCCCGATTCGTTCAGGTACGACCAGCCATGACCTTGCGATTGGGTTCGTTTTTACTTTCCAGGATCAGCATCACGACCCAGTTGGTGATCTGGTTTCTGTGCCTCTCGCTGATTCCCTGCGTTGTGCTGACGGGCATTATCTCGTACCTGTCCAACCAGTCCTTGAAAAGAACCGTTCGCCAAGGGCTGCTGGCGATCTCCGATGCCAAGACGACTCAGCTCGAGACGTTTATGCGCGAGCGCCGCGGCGATTTGAACGTGGCGAGCCGATACCCCGCTATTGTCGACGCCATACCGAAGCTGAAAGGAGGTCCGGCAGCAAGGAGTCGATTCGATTCACCGGCCTATCTTGAGCTGGCGCGATCGGTACGCCCATTCATGGCAAATTTCGTCGATTCGTTCGGATATTCCAATGCCTATCTCTTTGACACGGATGGAACATTGCTGTTTCAGCTCAAGACCGAGCTCGATATCGGTTCCAACCTCTTGAACGGTCCGCTCAAGGACAGCGAGCTGGCCGAGGTATTTGACCGGGTTCGCACCTTGCTGCAAATCGAGGTCTCGGATTATCAGATGTACCCAGGCCGAAGCGAGCCAGCGGCATTCATCGCCAGTCCGGTGTTTAACCGTCCAGGGCCTGATCATCGGATTTGTGGCTCTGGAGCTGGGCAACCAGCAAGTATTTCGCGTCTTCAACGACTATAGCGGCCTGGGAGCAACCGGCGAGACGATGGTGGTGATGCGCAGCGGTGACGAACTGACATTTGTCGCTCCGCCAAGAAATGAACCCGACGCGGCATTCAAGTATCGGGTGCAGAATTGGCAGCGACAAGTCGACCGCCATGCAAAAAGCCGTGCAAGGGCAACGCGGCTATGGTGAGGCCATCGACTATCGCGGCAAGCCAGTCATCGCCGCGTGGTCGTATCTTCCCTCGTACCGCTGGGGAATGGTGGTCAAGCAAGATATCGAACGAGGCATTCGCGCTGGTCTACAAGCAGCGCCTGGTGGTTGACAGTTCTGCTGGCGGCGACGGTTTTGGCTCGTGTCAGCTGTCGCGCTTTGGCTGGCGCGGACAATCACGCGGCCGATTCGTGAAGCCGCGATGGTGACCGATCGGGTCGCCTCTGGCGATCTCACGGTTACGTGCAACGGCCAGGCCCCGGGCGAGGCGGGCCTGTTGCTCCAGGCCATCCGCAAGATGATTCAGGACCTTCGCTCGCTGATCGGCAAGATTCAGCGCTCGAGCATCACGCTTTTATCAACCGCCACCGAGATCGCCGCGACGTCCCGCCAGCAAGAACAGGCTGTCTATGACTATAGCGCCTCGACCAACCAGGCCGCGGCCGCCGTCAACCAGATCTCGGCCACCAGCCAGGAACTCTTGAAGACCATGAACGAGGTCAACCAGGTTGCCAACCAGACCTCCCGCATGGCCTCGACCGGCCAGCAGAGCTTGGCGGGCATGGATCAGACCATGCGGCAGCTCGCCGAGTCCACCGGCTCGATCAGTTCCAAGTTGTCGGTTATCAGCGAGCGTGCCGCCAATATCAACCTGGTCGTGACCACCATCACCAAGGTTGCCGATCAGACCAATCTGCTGTCGATCAACGCGGCGATCGAGGCTGAGAAGGCCGGTGAATATGGGCTAGGCTTCCTGGTTGTCGCCCGCGAGATCCGCCGCCTGGCCGACATGACCGCCGTGTCGACCCTCGATATCGAGCGCATGGTCAAGGAGATGCAATACAGCGTCTCGGCTGGCGTGATGGAGATGGACAAGTTCAGCGAGCAAGTCCGCAAGGTTGTCGGCGAGGTCGGGCAGATCGGCGGCCAGTTGGGCCATATCATCACCGGTGCTCAGGGCCTGCACCAGCGGTTCGATCAGGTAACCGAGGGCATGCGCGTCCAGTCGCAAGGAGCCGATCAGATCCGCGAAGCAATGTCCCGCCTGAGCGAAGGCGGCCAACCAGACCTCGGTGTCGATCCGTGAATTCAACAAGGCAACCGAGCGCCTGCGCGAAGCGGTGGGCGGGCTGAAGGATGAAGTCTCCGGATTCACCCTTGGTCCCGATCGAGCCCACTCTTAGCGTTCCGTCATCATCTCCTACGTCTATGTCCTGAATCCGGCCCGGCGTAAATCCATGCTGCTCTTGACCTTTACCGCTGGCGCGAATCGATACGCCATTGATGTGGCACGGGTCGTCGAGCTCGTGCCCAGAGTCGAGCTTCGTCCGATCCCCCATGCACCGGCGTTCCTGGCCGGGCTACTTGGCTATCGTGGCAAAGTCGTTCCCGTGATCGATCTCGGTCTGTTACTCGACGTAGCCCCCTGCCGGGATTGTCTCAGCACTCGCATTATCCTGGTCAATGATGCACCCGGTGATCAGAATCGATCGAAGCCAGGATCGAAGACGACGCCGCGTGCAGATAGCGGTGGCTCGCGCAACCCGGACACGCACGACCGCAAGTCTTCTGGGACTGGTCGCCGAGCATGTCAGTGATTTGACCTACGCGCAGCCCGAGCAGATCATCGCCCGTTCCCGTCGTCTGTGCCCGAGGCTCCCTACCTGGGTGCCATCGTCCAGACCGATCAGGGGATCGTTCAATTGATCGTGGTCGAAAAGGTTCGAGAGGCTTCGCTTCCGTCATCATTGTCCGGCCGAGGGTGCGGCGTTGGATTCGAGATCCGAACCGTTAACATTGACCGCGTGAATCTGAAATCGGAGTCGCGATGGCGGCTGAGCATGAGCGGAATCGAGCGAGTTGCTGGCGGGCCGGATCGGGCTGGACCCGGTCTCGGTGGGCTCGCCACTGATCTTGCGCGCGGTGCAGCAGCGAATGAAGGAACTGGGGCTGGACGATATGGGTGCATACGAGCACTGGGTTGCGTACAGTCGGAGTCGGAGCTGCAAGCGTTGATCGAAGAAGTGGTGGTCTCGGAGAGCTGGTTTTTCCGCGATGAGCGGCCGTTCCAGTGTTTTCGCGAATACGTCCGTGCACGCTGGCTGAACGATCCACTCCGTCCACCGCTTCGGATTCTGAGCCTGGCTTGTGCCGGCGGCGAAGAGCCATACTCGATTGCCATGACGCTGCACGAGCTCGGGCTTCCTACCGACGGTTTCATATTGATGCTGTTGACATCAGTGCCCGTCGACTGGCAATTGCCCGCCGCGGAGTTTACTCGTCCAATGCCTTCCGCGGTTCCGACCTCGGCTTCCGGCGCGGTACTTTCTGCGAGCATCCGCAGGGCTACGAGCTCGATTCCTCGATTCGCGCTACAACGTAAATTCTACCAGGCCAGTGTGCTCGACCCCAGTCTGCTCGAGGGATCGCCTCCTTACGACGTCATGTTTTGCCGCAATCTCTTGATCTATCTTGAAGCCAGGGCGCGACTGCGCCTGTATGGCATCGATCGAACGGCTGCTGGCGGCCGATGGTCTACTGTTCATCGGCCATGCCGACCGGCTTGACTTGTTCGGGTGCGAACCAAGATTCATCGCGGTTGGCGATCCCAGCTTGCTTTGTTTATGGGCGTACAGCCCAAGCGGAAACTCGCGAGGCTCGATTGCCATGGCCGTCTGAGCTCAGAACGTCGGTTGTCACAGCTCGCCGAACGCCACGCCGGCCCCTCGTACCTTCGTCGATTTCGCCTGCCAATGCGTTCTATCGCAACGCAAACGTGAGCAGTGAACGCTTCATCGCCGGTCCGACGAGCCGCCGTTGCTGGACCAAGCTGCAGACTTGGCCAACCAAGGGCGGTTTGACGAGGCCGTTGCCGCCTGCGAACGACACCTTCAGTCTCAAGGGCTTTTCTCCGGCAGCCTATTATTTGATGGGAATGATTTGCCAGGCGGCCGGCAACCGTCAGCGTGCCGAGGATTGTTTTCACAAAACCGTGTACCTCGATCCCATGCATGACGAAGCGCTCCTGGCCTTGGCGCTCTTGGCCGAACGCCGCGGTGACCATGACGCGGCCGCTGGCTTCCGTCGCCGAGCCGAGCGATCCAGTGACCAAGTCCAGCGAAGCGGGCGACTGAAATGGACGACGATCGCCGATCGCTGCCAGTCCCGCCCTGGAAGGCGCTGTTCTCGAGCCGCAAGGCCGGGCGACGGTGACTGCTGGAGCCATATCGGTGTATCCGGCGATCGAACCTGCTCCGGAGCTGAGCTCATTTATTCATTGTCGGAACTGTCCGGTGTTTGCCGCTGCAGCGCGGACTTTTTTCGACCGCCCCGCCCCTGAGGGATATCTGCACAGGCTGGTCCCGCTGGCTGGCACGGCTCAGCTGAGCAAGATGCGGCGCGACGAACGGAGATGAAGAAGACGAAAACGATGCCCGATTCCACGAGGAAAAGGTCAGCGTTTTGATCTTTCGGCTCGGGACTGGAGTGGTTGGCCTTTCGCACCCAGACCGTTGCCGAGGTCACGACACCCCGGCCCGTCCACAGTGTTCCCCATCGGACCAACGAGGTCTTCCTGGGATTGGTGAACCTGCAAGGTCAGGTTCAGCTTTGCGTCTCGCTCCACGGCTTGCTGGGTGTGACCGCTCCGTCTGCGCCGGCGCGGCTGGTCGTGCTTGCGCGACCGCAGACCGGGCCGAGAACTGGGCTTTTGCGGCTGATGAAGTCCTGGGTGTTCAACACATGCCGCGCAGCCAGTGGCGTGGCGTTCCCTCGACGCTGGTCAACCCGGCCGTCGGATTCAGCCAGGCCGTTCTTTCCTGGAAAGAGCGCAGCGTCGGCTTGCTCGATGAAGAGCGGGTCTTCACGGCGTTGCGGAGTCTGGAGCCGTGAGCGGCGATCTCAGCGGATTCTCGATGATGGAGCTCTTCCGCATGGAGGCCGAGAGCCACACCGCCACGCTTTCAGCGGGCTTGGTGGCGCTCGAGGGTTCTTCGGCCGCGCCCGAGGTGATCGAGCCGCTCATGCGTGCGGCACACTCGCTCAAGGGAGCCGCGCGAATTGTCGGTCTCGATGCCGCTGTGCGGGTCGCCCATGCGATGGAAGACTGCTTCGTCGCGGCGCAGAAAGGGAAACTGGTCCTTCAGCCGGAGCATGTCGACATCCTGCTCCAGGGCGTGGATCTGCTTGTTCAGATCGCGCAGATCGATGAGCCGGAGATCGAGGCTGGCAATCGGAGCACGCCGCCGCTCATCGATGCCTTGGTAGCCGACTTGGCGGCGGTTCAAGGAGGGAAGCGTGTTAGCACGCGCAGGTTCCTCCATCGTCCAGCCATGAGACGATGTCTCGCTCCCGACGATCTGGCTGTCTACCTTCCCACTTCATCTAGTACTCTCGACACTCGTCAGATCCAAGCCCCGGTAGAAGCGGCTGGAGAGGGAACGCCGCACGAGCAGACAGTTCAACTGGATGTGAGTTCGCCCATCTCGCTTCACGGGCCTCGATGGACGATCAAGGTCGTGAGCAGCCTCACCGCGAGCCGCGACTGCCAATCGCGACCGTGACCGGGTCGTGCGAGTGACGGCCGAGAGCCTGACCCGGTTGATGGGCCTGGCGGGCGAGGCCTTGGTGCAGACTCACCGGCTTCCGCCGCTCGTTGACTCCCTCTGGCGGCTGAAAGGGAGGCAGACGGGACTCTTGGAATCGTTGCAGCTCCTTGAAGATCGCCTGTCGAGCCAGGGATTGTACAATTCCCGGCGGCCGAGCACGAACTGCTGGCCAAGTCCAAGGCTCAAGCCGCCCAGGATTTGCAGCGTCTGGGTGAGACGGTCGAGGCGATTGAGGAGTTTGCCCGTGTCAGCGAGGACGTTTCCAGCCGGCTGCATCATGAAGTCCTGGCCAGCCGGATGCGGCCACTGGCCGATGGCGTGCGCGGCTTCCCACGCCTGGTTCGTGACCTGGCTCGTGAGCTCGGCAAGCAGGCGCGGTTTGAGGTCGTCGGTGAGACCACCGGCGTCGACCGCGACATCCTCGATCGGCTCGAGGCGCCGCTCAACCATCTGATCCGCAATGCACTGGACCATGGTCTCGAAACGCCGGACGACCGCCGCGCAGCCGGCAAGCCCCCGGTCGGGACCATCCGCCTGGAGGCGCGCCATCGAGCGGGGATGCTCCAGATCGTCCTTGCCGATGATGGCCGCGGCATTGACCTGGAGCGACTGCGCGCCAAGGTCGTCGAGCGTGGGCTGACCACCGCCGCGGTGGCCGCCCGGCTCAGCGAGACCGAGCTGCTCGATTTTCTCTTCCTCCCGGGGTTCTCGACCAAGGAGCACGTCACCGAGGTCTCCGGCCGCGGCGTCGGGCTTGATGTGGTTCAGAGCATGGTGCACGCGGTGCGCGGCTCGGTCCGCGTTGCCAGCCGCCCCGGCAAGGGAACGCGATTTGTGCTCCAGTTGCCGATCACTGTGTCTGTCATCCGTGCCTTGCTCGTCGAGATCGCCGGCGAGCCGTATGCCTTTCCCTTGAGCCGGATCGATCGCATTTTCATGCTCGACCGCAATGACCTGCGCGAGCTCGAGGGTAAACAACACGCGATGCTCGACGATCAGCCCGTGGGCCTGGTCGAGGCGACCAGAGTATTTGACCTGCCCTCTGACCATGTCTGCACGCGACGGTGAGCTCTTGCCGGTCGTGGTTGCCAGCGACCGCAGCCATCGCTTCGGTGTGGTGGTCGAGCGGTTTCTTGGGCGAGCGCGACCTGCGCGTCTCACCCCTGGATGCGCGGCTGGGAAAGGTGCCCAATATCAATAGCTCCTCGGTGCTCGAAAATGGCTGGCCGGTGCTGGTCGTCGACGTCGAGGACCTGATCCGCTCGATCGACAACCTGCTCTCTGGCCGCCGGCTCGGCAAGCTTGCCGCTCAGGAAGGTCGAGCGTCAGGTCCGCGCGCCCAAGCGGGTCCTCGATCGTCGACGATTCGATCACGGTCCGCGAGCTGGAGAGGCAGTTGCTGGAAAACCGTGGTTACACTGTCGATGTCGCGGTCGACGGCGTTGACGGCTGGAACGCAGTCCGCAGCGCCCACTACGACCTGGTCGTGAGCGACATCGACATGCCGCGGATGGACGGCATCCAGCTCGTCCAGCACATCAAGGACGATGCTCGGCTCAAGGCGATTCCGGTGGTGATCGTCTCGTACAAAGACCGCGAGGAAGATCGGATCAGGGGGCTCGACGCCGGTGCCAACTTCTACCTGACCAAGAGCAGCTTCCATGACCAGACGTTCCTGACAACCGTGGCCGACTTGATCGGCGAGCCGCGGGAATGACGCTCAAATCAGTTGACGTGTTACAATGAATAGACAACGATGTACAATGAACCAATGACGCGAGGCGGCTTGACCAAGAGCCGCTTGCATGCATCGTGGTTTCTCATTTACAGTGACCGGCTCAATCGGTTGGTTCGCTGGAGTCGAAGTCGCCTTTCATGAGAATCGGGATCGTCAACGATACAGGTCTGGCCCGCGAGGCATTGCGCCGGGTGGTGCTGTCATCGTCCGAACACGAGGTTGCCTGGACGGCGAGCGACGGTGCCGAGGCGATTGCCCTGGCGCGTGTGGACCGGCCCGACCTGATCCTGATGGACCTGTTCATGCCGGGGATCGACGGGGTCGAGGCCACGCGGCGGATCATGGGTGAATCACCGTGTGCGATCCTGGTGGTCACCGCGACGGTCACCGGTCACCTGAGCAAAGTCTACCAGGCGATGGGCTACGGTGCGCTCGATGCACTCGATACGCCGACACTTGGGCCCTCGGGGGCAAATCACCGGCGCTGCGCTGCTCTTGCACAAGATCGAGATCATCGGCAAGCTGATCGGCAAGCCGGCGGAGCGGCCGAACGCGCGATCGCGACATGGCAGTTCCTCGTCATCGATGTGCACCATTCGTTCACCGACGACGGTCGCTTGAGCCCCTGGTTGTCCTGGGGGCCTCGACAGGCGGTCCCAACGCCTTGGCCGAGGTTCTCGCTCATCTCCCCGCGACACTCGAAGCCGCGATCATCATCGTCCAGCATGTCGACGCGGCATTTGCCCCGGCCTGGGACAGTGGCTCTCCGAGCAGGCGCACCGGCGCGTGACACTCGTTGTCGAGGGACATCAGCCCGCCGCCCGTGATATCCTGCTCTCCGGCACCGATGATCATCTCATCATGGGCGAGGATCGCCGGCTGCATTACTCTGTCGAGCCCCGGGCAGTCAGTTACCGCCCATCGGTCGATGTGTTCTTCGCCAGCCTCGCCAAAAACTGGCCCAGGCCCGGTGTCGCCGCCCTGATGACGGGAATGGGGCGCGACGGCGCGGCGGGGCTGCTCAAGCTCCGCGGCCTGAACTGGCGGACGATCGCCCAGGACGAGTCGTCGAGCGTCGTCTGGGGCATGCCCAAGGCCGCCGCCGAGATTGGCGCGGCCGAGGAAATCCTGCCCCTTTCCCGCATCGCCGAGGCGATCGCCAGGCTCGTTCCCAATGAGCACCAATTCCTTTCGCAGGCGTAGGTACGACCGCGGCCACCCCCGCGGAGAAATCGATGAGTCATTCGCTTTGCGGATTTGAAATCCACGTCCACACTGACGCGACCTGCCGGGAGCCTCGCGCATGAGCACCGAACCCGTCTTGACCCAGCACAAGGTCACGGTCTTGCTGATCGACGACCAGCCCATGATCGGTGAGGCCGTGCGCCGCATGCTGGCCGGCGAGCCCGACATCGTCTTCCACTACAACCGCGACGCCGCCAAGGCCCTCGAAGAGGCAGATAGGCTCAAGCCCACCGTGATCCTTCAGGACCTGGTCATGCCCGATATCGACGGCCTGACCCTGGTCAAGACGTTCCGGGCCCATGAGCCGACCCGGGAGACCCCCTTGATCGTGCTCTCGACCAAGGAAGAGCCGACCGTCAAGGCCGAGGCGTTCGCACTTGGGGCCAACGACTACATCGTCAAGCTTCCCGACCGCCTCGAGCTCCTGGCGCGGATCCGCTATCACTCGAAAGGCTATATCAACCTGCTTCAGCGCAACGAGGCCTACCAGGCGCTCCTGGAGAGCCAGAGCCGGCTGGCCAATGAGATGAAGCAGGCCGCTCATTACGTGCGGTCCATCCTGCCCGACAAGCTCAAGAAGGGGGAAATCATCACCGACTGGCGATTCATCCCGTCGGCCGAGCTAGGGGGCGACTCGTTCGGCTACCACTGGCTCGATGACGACCATTTCGCCTTCTACCTGCTGGACGTCAGCGGCCATGGGGTCGGCTCGGCCTTGCTCTCGGTTTCGGCCATGAACGCTCTGCGATCGCAGGCGCTGCCTCAGACCGATTTTCGCTTGCCGGGCCAGGTTTTGGGCGCACTCAATAACGCCTTCCAGATGGACCAGCAGAACGGCCTGTTCTTCACCATCTGGTATGGCGTCTATCACAAGCCGACGCGGCGGATCGACTACTCGGGAGGGGGCCATCCGCCGGCCCTCCTCTTCAACGGGCCATCTGCCGACCAGGCCGTTCTCGAAGTCCTCGAGGCCAGCGGCCCGATGATCGGCGCGGTCCCCGACCTCGAGTTCCAGACCGCCAGCACCTCGCTCGGCGCATTCGCCAAGCTTTTTCTCTATAGCGACGGCGTCTATGAAATCGAGCGGACCGACAAGACGATGTGGCCGTTCAATGATTTCATCGAGTTCATGAAACAGGGCCCTCACGATGCCGCCGAATGACTCGAAAATGGATCGCCTGATCGCGTACGATCGTGAGATCCAGGGCCGGGAAGAGTTCGTCGACGACTGCTCGATCGTCGAGTTGCAATTCGTCTGATCGGCACCGCCGTTCGCATCGAAGAGAATGCTCATGTCCACGACGATCTCAGCGACAACGACCCATGCCAGCAACTCGGCAGCTGCCTCTCCTCCGATTCCTCGTCGTCCGCTGGGCCAAACCGGCTGCGACGTGACGCAATTTGCCCTGGGAGGCGAAGGCGTGCTCCGCACTCATGGCCGCATGGCCGAAGCCGTCGCCGTCATCCACCGGGCACTCGACCATGGGGTAACCTACTGTGACACCGCCCCGCCTACGCCAGCAGCCTCGACTACTACGGTGCCGCCTTGGGCGAGCGCCGCAGCCAGGTCTTCCTTGCCTCCAAGACCCACGACCGCACCCGCGATGGCTCGCTCCGGCTTCTCGATGAAAGCCTCAAGCGGCTGCGCACCGACCACCTCGACTTGTGGCAACTGCACGATCTGCGAACTCCGAGCGACCTCAAGATGATCTTCGGCCGTGGCGGTGCACTCGAGGCGCTTGTCCAGGCGCGTGCCGAGGGACGCGTCCGGTTCCTCGGCCTGACCGGGCATCACGACCCGGCCATCCTGCTCGAAGCCATGAGCCGGTTCGACTTCGATACCGTGCTCGTCGCACTCAATGCGGCCGATGTCCATCGCTTGTCGTTCGCCCGATCCGTGTTGGTCGAGGCGGCGAAGCGCGGCATGGGCGTCATCGGCATGAAGGTCTATGCCGCCGGCGCACTGCTTCGGGGTGACGGCAGAATCGCGTCCGGTGACCTCGGCCGAGGCCATGGGCTATGTCTTGAGCCTTCCCGGTGTCTCGACCGTCGTCATCGGCTGCTCGAGCCCAGCCGAGGTCGACGACAACGCCCGTATCGCTCGCTCGTTTCAGCCCTTCGATGAGCCAACAATGCGAGCTCTCGAGGAACGTACGCGGCCCGCGCCGGCTCTTACACGTCGTACAAAAGATTGGCTTGAGCGCATCGCAGGCGCGAACAGCACTGAAAGAAGGGTATTGCCTTGATCACGAGATCAAGGCGATACCCTCATCAAAAACCAAGCCAGTCGATTGAGCCGCATCAGCTCTTGGGTGACGATTCCAGGTACTTCTTGCCGATGGTCGAAACCTGGTAGTGGAAGTAGCTTCGTCTCCGGGTGCTTCGGGCCCTTCTTGACCACCTTGTGCTTGAGCAGGGTCTCGAGGACCCTGTGCTCGGGCTTTTGGCGGTATGGTAGCCATTGGCAGTCCTTGTGGGCGATCGACCCTCTTGAGCAGCTCGTGCTGCGGTCGCGGTCAGCTTGGGGCCCGCAGCCTTCTTGGGCGAGCGCCTTCTTTGATGGCAGTTTTCTCGGACGCGAGCGTGGGCTTCGGCCTTCTTGGAAGCGGCCGTCGTGAGGTCTTGGCCTTCGTGGGAGCTGCCTTCTTGAGACCGGCGGCCTTCTTCGAGGCAGACCCAGCTTTCACCTTCGTCACTCCTGCGGTCTTGTTCACAGCCATGATGTAAATCCCTCTGTCAATGTTGAAACCTCTCTCGATCGGGTCATGCGCCGATCTTCCGTGGAATCATTAGTTAATCTATACAGATCAGGCAAGACGTAAAAGATCGAATTTGACGATTTTTCCGATTTTTCCGCCAATTCGAAGTGTTACTAAATTCTCAGAAATATTGTATATTAATAATCCATATGCGCTTAAAACACGGTTTCTCTAATAGTGTGCGAGAATTTACAGTATAGAAAACAAAGATATTTAATAAATATAGATATAATAAATATGAATAAATAAAAGTACTGCACATGAACATATAAATGATATATTTATCTAGTTTATGTTGGTGTATTGGCCTCTTGTAGACGCCGCCTCTCGAAAGTCGACAGCTGAGTTGATTGTTCGTTTTGGACGAGTTAGACTTGCGCTTGTATCAATCTGTTTGCTGTCTCATCGCGAATGAGCAGGGATTTGTGCCACTTGGTTCTTTCGAGTTTGGCTTCGCTCATGACCACTTCGACTCTCCAAACCTGGGCTGCCGACGACCGTCGCGAGTCGATTCACCGCCCCGCGGATGGCAAGGTGGTTGTGATTGTGCCTGGGGTTGATGTATGTCCGCTTGTTTCCGCCCAGTGCCGGGCGCACAATTTGTTTACGGCTCTTTTGACTTTGGGCGCGAAGGTGTCTTATCCGTTCTACACTAGGCCGTTTTCTGAGGCGATTGTGTTGATCGAAGGTGAGGCATCAGTCGACGTTGAGGATCGGAGTTATCGCCTCAAACCGTTTGATGCTATGACCGTTTCACCGCACGTCCCACGCCGTGTGGTCAATCTCTCTGCAGTCCGTCCGTCCGTGCTTCACATCGCCTTGGCCTCATCAACGCCCGACCAAACGTGGGTGAACGGCCGATATATCACAGGTGAGCAGCCCACTAGTGCGACCGGTCAATTGGGGTGCGAAAGCTTGATCCGTAACAATACGACGGCCCGGTTCGAGTTAGCGCCATCGGCGCGATTTCAAGAGCTTTTTGGTGACGATAAACGTGGCCACGGAATTTGCGGCGGATATGGGCTATTTGAGCCCGGTGCACGCCTTCCTTGTCATCGCCATGAGTTCGACGAGTCGATAACTATTGTGCAGGGAGCGGCGACGTGCATTGTGGAGGGCCGGCGCTACGACCTTGCGGACTACACTGCAGCCTTCATCCCCCAAGGCCGCTGCCATTATTTTATCAACCTGACTTTAGAGCCAATGGCTATGATCTGGGTCTACGCTGGCGATAGTTCTGACCGTATCGTCGTGGACGAGGCATACTGCCATCCCGAGCGGATCAAAGGGGGCCGTAACTAGCGACCGTGCGTTCGGCGTGAAAAGCGAATTCACACGACCAATCATGGGGCCGCAGGAAACGGTTGACTTGCTGACATCGACGCAATCAATTAAAATTGTAAAAAGTTTGTTGAATCTCTCCGCTGGAATTATTGAACTGACGCAGCTGCCGCGTTCCATAGCCGCTGATGACTTCTAGTCTTCTCGGCCTGGAGTTGGCGGTTATTCCCGCCTGTTTGACGAGTGCCGATCCACACGCCTGCACACTCAATTTCAATTGGTCTGATGAGTGGGTTCACCATGAAGTCCGACTCGCAATCGATCGCCGGTCCTACGTGCGTTGCCGGGATTGGGGTCTTGTTTTTCGTGCTTTTTGCTCTACCCGTCATGGCGGACGGAGGTCCCGTTCGAACTGGTGAACAAATCTACCGCCAGCAATGTGCCTCTTGTCACGGGTCAATGGGTGAAGGCACAGATGATCATTATCCGCGGCCGCTCGTAGGAGAGCGGTCAGTGGCCGGCCTCGTCGCGGCTGATCGCCAAGACGATGCCGGAGGATGCCCCTGGCGAATGCGTGGGCGAAGATGCCGAGAAAGTCGCAGCCTATATTTACGAGTCGTTCTACTCCAAATCCGCGCAGGTCGCAACAAGTTTCAAATCCCCCGGATCGAGCTTTCGCGCTTGACCGTTCGCCAATACAAGAACGCAATCGCCGACCTGCTCGGAAGCTTCCAACAGACGCCTGGGCATTGGGATCAACAGCGTGGCTTGAAGGCTGAGTACTCGAGCAGAGGCAGACGCAGGCGCAACAGCAACGGTGGCAGTAGCTCGTTGAATCGAGTCGACCCGGAGATTCATCTCGATTTCGGCACGGGTAGCCCGATCCCCGAGCAAAACGCGCTCAAGGACATCGCCAAAAGCTGGCAGAGGTTTCCGGTGCTCCTGGTTCCCCTTTCGGCCTTCAGCGGATTCTCGCAAGAGTTCAGGGCCAACTGGCAAGGGTCGCTGCTTGCGCCGGAGACGGGCGAATACGAGTTCCTCGTCAAGAACGGAAAATGCCACGCGACTGTGGGTCAACGACAAGGTCCGGCCACTGATCGACGCCCTGGTCAAGTCGGGCAATGACACCGAGTATCGGGGGTCGGTCTATCTTCTGGGAGGGCGAGTTTATCCCCTGCGAGCTCGAGCTTTCTCGGTCCAAGGAAAAGACCTCGTCGATTGCCCTGGAGTGGAAGCTCCCGCGACGGGCATTCGAGGTGATTCCCCGGCGAAATCTCTCGCCAAACTCGGTCCCTGAAACGTTTGTCTTGCAGACGCCGTTTCCGCCCGACGACCGGAGCGTCGGCTACGAGCGGGGAACGATCGATCTCCAAGGCCTGGGATCAAGCCGACCACGGACGCGGCGATCGAGGTCGCGGCTTACATCGCCGCCCATCTCAAAGAATTGGCCGGCGTGGGGCAAGACGCACCTGATCGTGAGCCGAAGCTCCGTGAATTCTGCCGCCGATTCGCCGAGCGGGCATTCCGGCGGCCATTGACCGACGAGCAAAAGACGTTCTTCATCGACCGCCAATTCAAGGAGGCCAAGAGACCCGGAAATTGCCGTCAAGCGGGTTGTCCTCTTGGTTCTCAAGTCGCCCCGATTCCTTTACCGCGAGATTGGCAGCAGCAGCCCAGACGGCTATGACGTGGCATCCCGGCTCTCGTTCGGGCTCTGGGACTCGCTGCCCGACCAACCGCTGCTCGATGCCGCCGCAGCCGGTCAGCTCGCGAACCGCGAACAGGTCGTCCAGCCAGGCCGAGCGCATGGTAGGCGATCTTCGAGCCCGCTCGAAACTCCGAGAGTTATTCTCTGCAATGGCTCAAGGTCGACCAGGTTCCCGACATTGCCAAGGACCCCAAGCGGTATCCGCAGTTCAACGAGGTGATTGCGTCCGACCTGCGCACGTCGCTCGACCTATTTCTCGAAGACGTCATTGGCAGCGAGGCGGCCGATTTCCGCCAGCTCCTGCGCGCGGACTACGTTTATTTGAATGGCCGCCTGGCGCAATTTTATGGCGCCGATCTTTCTCCGCGACGCGCCGTTTCAGAAAGTCTATCTGGATCCACGCGAGCGTGCCGGAGTCCTGACGCACCCCTACTTGATGGCGAGTTTCGCCTACACGGCGAGTAGCTCGCCGATCCATCGTGGAGTTTTCATTGCGCGGAGTGTCCTGGGCCGCGTACTGCGGCCACCGCCCGAGGCCGTCGCTCCGCTGGCACCGGATCTCCATCCCGACCTGACGACCCGCCAGCGCGTGACGCTTCAGACCAAAGCCGAATCGTGCCAGTCGTGCCACGGCATGATCAATCCTCTTGGATTTACCCTGGAGCATTTCGACGCGGTCGGTCGATACCGAAAGGATGAGAAAGGGCGGCCGATCGACGCGACTGGCTCCTACGAGACCCGGACGGGCGAAATCGTCAAGTTTGACGGAGTCCGAGAGCTCGCGGCGTTTCTGGCCGGCAGTGAAGAGACGCACACCGCCATCGTCCAGCAGTTGTTCCACTCATCTGGTCAAACAGCCGGTCCGTGCCTATGGTCCCCGAACGCTTCCCGACCTGAGGCGATTCTTCGCCGCCCAATGATTTCAATCTTGCGGAAGCTGATGGTAGAAATCATGGCGACGTCGGCTTTGACGTCGCATGGGGTAAAGTCGTAAACTTTGAGTATCCGTGAATCTCAAGGCCGCACTACAGCCGCCTGCTTCCGCCAATCGCCTTCCGGAGACATGACATGGCCGCACCGTAGCAATCGACGCGAGTTTATCCGCGACCTGGGCATTAGCGCAGCGGCCGTTCCCATTCATCCTGAATTTGCCCAGCCTGGGATTCGCGAATCAACAGCGGCGCAAGCAGCGATTGGTCGTCATGTTCAGCCCCAACGGCGTCATCCCGTCCGCGTTCTGGCCCGATGAAGAAGGGCCGTCGTTTAAGTTGAAAGAATGCTTGAAGCCGCTGGAGCCGTTCGGGATCGCACGCTGATTCTCCATGGCGTCTGCGACCAGCTTCGGGGTGATGGCGATAACCACATGCGCGGCATGGGCTGTCTGCTGACGGGCATCGAGCTCTTTCCCGGCAACATTCAGGGTGGTTCCGACACGCCGGCAGGCTGGGCCAAGGGGCTCTCGATCGACCAGGAGATCAAGAATGCCCTGCAGAGCAAGTCGGAAACCCGCACCCGCTTCGGTTCACTCGAATTTGGCGTGATGGTTCCGGATCGCGCCGATACGTGGACTCGCATGGTCTACGCCGGGCCGAACAAGCCGATTGCGCCCATCGATGATCCCTACCAGATGTTCGCCAAGCTGTACGGCCGCATGAAGGACCAGGAAAGCCTGAAGAGCATCCTCGACGATCTCCAGGACGACCTGCACAAGGTCGGCTCGGTCGTCAGCTCGGAAGATCGAAGACTGCTGGAAGAGCATGCAACCTTCGTGCGCGAGATGGAGCAGGACCTGAGCGAGCCCCGAGCAGCCGGGACGTCGGCCATGCGGTTCCCGAGATCGAGCCGGGAGTGAAGCACGAAAACGCCAACATGCCCAAGATCAGCAAGATGCAGATCGACCTCATGGTCAATAGCTTCGCCGCCGACTTCGCCCGCGTGGCGACCATGCAGATCACCAATTCGGTCGGCGATGCCCGGATGCGCTGGATCGGTGTCACCGAGGGCCACCACGAGCTGTCTCACAATCCCGACAGCGATAAGAAGTCTCAAGAAAAGCTGATCAAGATCAATAAGTGGTATTGTGAGCAGATGGCCTATCTGGCGAAGCGGCTGGCAGAGACGCCCGAACCAGGAGGCGGCGGCAACCTGCTCGACAACACGCTGATCATCTGGACCAATGAACTCGGCAAGGGCAATTCGCACACGTTGAACGATATTCCCTTCGTTCTCGTGGGTAACGGCCTGGATTTCAAGATGGGCCGCTCGCTCAAGTACAAGAAGGTGCCGCACAACCGGCTCCTCCTGGCCTTGGCCAACGGCATGGGTCACCACATCGAGAGGTTCGGTAACCCGAACCTCTGCGGCGGGGGCGTTCTCACGGGCTTGACTTGACAGCCCAAGCACGACGCCCGAGTTCCGAAGATCATCTTTATCGACATCGCCGGCTTCGAGGTGGATCGGTCAGAATCACCTCTGGCTTTAGGTTTAGAACGCCCGAGCCCCGACGCCTCTCTTCCGTGGGATGTCGTCTGCGACGATCGGCACAACG
The DNA here is from genome assembly GCA_963850935.1 of uncultured Isosphaeraceae bacterium. Classification (GTDB taxonomy): domain Bacteria; phylum Planctomycetota; class Planctomycetia; order Isosphaerales; family Isosphaeraceae; genus CAWFRS01. The sequence continues at coordinate 431,933 of CAWKNT010000034.1, read as the reverse complement.
TCCTCCATTAACCGCCGCAAACTTTCGCGCACCAACTCGTGTGACAACCCGGCCCACCGCACTTCCACGTTGGCCACGTCAAACGGCACCTGGTCGTACAGCTCACCGAGCTGTTGCGCGACGGACAAGGGTCCGCCGATGATGAAGTTGATTGGATGCCCACACAGATCCTGGGGCCGATCCGGTTCTACGGTATCAGCAGGAATCTTTCCTTCCTGCCGGAATCGCCGCCAGAGGGTTCGTAATGCCGGCTCCGCACTTGCGAGGGCAGACGCATCGTCCGGGCCGACAAAGATCGGTCGGTTGGCGGCAATCATTCCTGTCCCGCCGGCCGCCCTGTAAGCTATGCGGTATTGCTTGTATTGCGCCGGCGTTCGGAGGTGCGAGAAGAGAATGTTGAAGTTGAACCTACCGGCGATTGTGGCCGAACCGATGCTGTTAACCGCCACCCACGAACGCCGCAGTAAGTCCTTCGACGTGACCGGCAGCGAATGGTGCGGTGGGACCGAAAAGTAGCGAGTTACCTCTGATTTTCCCGCAACGCGGCCGGTACTACATCCGCTCCAGGTTGAGCAAATGAGCCCCAGTGCTTCCGCAAAGCGCCCATGGCGCTCATCGTCGTCGGTCTCCGCCAGACCGAAAAGGCGAAATTCCTCCGGGGTGCTGCCGCTGCCGAATCCCGCGGCAATTCGACCTTTTGTCAACGCGTCGGCGACCGCGACCTGTTCCGCTACATGGAGCGGATGGTGCAGGTTTAAACAGATAATCGCTGTACCGAGGCGGATGTGTTGCGTCTGCCCGGCCATGTGCAACGCAAAGAGCAAGGGGGTAGGAAGATGTCCGCAGTGCGCGTGACCATGATGCTCGGAAAACCACGCGTAGTCCACGCCGAGTTGATCTGCGAGCCGGACCAGGTCGGCCACTTCGTCAAAAATCGCAGCGGAAGGCTGCTCTATTGGTCCTTCAAGGTGGTCGGTCAGCCCGATCACGAATGCGCCCACTACCCTTTACCGTCCACTGGCGGACGTCCTCCAAGTTTCGTTTCCAGCCGATAAAATGATCATGCAAGCAGCTCAGGCACAAGCTTGGCGTGGGTGACCTCGGCGTCAGTCAGACTATCGAGTCGACCCTCGTGAGGATAGGTCACCCTGCGGTGGTCAAGTCCCAATGCGTGAAGGAGTGTAGCCTGGAGGTCATGGACCGTCACCGTTGCGTCAACGGACTTGTAGCCGAACTCGTCGGTCGCGCCGTGGACGTACCCCGGCTTGAACCCGCCGCCGGCCAGCCAGAGTGAGAAGCCATGGCGGTTATGGTCACGGCCGTCTGCTCCTTGGGAGATGGGTAACCGCCCGAACTCGCCTGTCCAAAGTACGATTGTCTCGTTCAAAAGCCCGCGCTGTTTGAGGTCTTTGACCAACGCAGCGCTGGGCTGATCCGTGCGCACACAGTGATTTCAGCGTATGAGCGTTTTTCGCGTGCGTGTCCCACGGTTGACCGCTTAGAAACAGTTGTACGAACCGTACACCTCGCTCGACCAGACGCCGAGCGATCAGACAGCGTGTGCCGTATTCGTGGGTGCTCGGGTTATCGAGGCCGTACATACGACGGGTGGCCATGGATTCCCTCGATACATCAAGCGCCTCAGGGACGGCTGTCTGCATTGCTGCAGCAATCTCGAAGTTAGCAATCCTCGCTTCTAGCTCGGTGTCGCCAGGATGCTGCCTGGAGTGGGCATGGTTTAAGTCTTGCAGGAAGCGAAGCTGATAGTCACGTGCCTCGGCTGTGATGCTGGGAGGCCTCTTCAGGTTGAGCACTGCGGCATCGCCGGATCGAAAAGGAGTACCCTGATTGATCGCTGGCAGCCAGCCGCTTGCCCAGTTACGTACACCGTCAACGGGCAACCCGCCAGGATCCGACAAAACCACGTAGGCTGGCAGGTTCTGGTTCTCCGTTCCCAGCCCGTACACAACCCACGCGCCCAAGGTCGGCCGTCCGGTGAGGATCTTGCCGGTATGGATCAATCGCAGCGCCGTCTCGTGATCGACCGATTCGGTGGTCATCGACCGTATCAGGGTCAGATCGTCTACAATTCCCGAAAGATGGGGCACCAACTCGCTGAGCACGATCCCCGATTGACCATGGGAACGGAAGCGAAAAGGCGATGCCAGCAGTTTGCCGGCTTGCTTGTCAAAATGAATCTCGAGTTGGCCCGGGTAAGGCTCGCCGTGGTGTTTTGTGAGCACGGGTTTGTGGTCAAAGAGATCCATCTGGCTCGGCCCGCCGTGCTGGAACAGGCTGATCACCGATGTGGCGCGAGGCTGGCGATTGCTACCTGAGGTCGCGCTCGCCGAGGTGCGCTGGCGCTGGTCCGTGGTGCCACCCGCGCGGCTTGTTCTTGCTCGAACAGGTAGGTTAGGGCCAAGGTCCCGATCGCTCCAGCGTATCGGCCCAGGAATGCCCGGCGATTCAACGGGAACACGGCATGGTTTAGCTGTCGGCTTGGGATCATCATCACGAGATTCAGTCGACATAAAGAAAAGCGTTGCTGGCCAGCAACATCTGGCAGAAATCAGCGAGGGCACGGTGGCGAGACTCAGATTCAGACAGGCCCGGATAACGCGACGGTTGAGCTACCACGAATTTGCGAGCCGAATCTCGTTCGCCGGGAGACGGCAAGCGGCCAAGTGCTAATAGGAAGGCTCGTTCCATGTAGTAGTTCTGATTGGCACCGTCATCAAGGCAGGGTTTGCATTCGTGTTCGAGCCTCGAAGCGAGCTTCCCTGCCTGGGTGACCATGAAGTCAGAGTTCATCAAACTGAGCGACTGTAAAGGGATCGTTGACGGCACGCGGCGTGTGCAAGTTGTCACGATCGAGGGAGCGTCAAACAGTTCGAGCAGACTGGTAATCTCCGTCCGTCGCTGCTGGAGATACACCGAACGACGGGTTGCGCCTGCGGGCGAGTCCGAGACCACAACTTCACCGGAATCATCCCGATGGGTCTCTACGTACGGCCCGCCTTGGCGGTCAGCCAGCTCACCGGTGATGGCGAGGATGGCGTCGCGCATCGCTTCGGCGTCGAGCCGTCGCAGGGGGTAGTGACTCAGCAAGTAATTGTCAGGATCGATTCGCGCAGCATCAAGTCGCGGCGAACTCGACTGGCGATACACACTCGAAGTCACGATCAGGCGGTGCAGTGCCTTGGCGCTCCAGTTTGAGCGCACCAGCTCGCCCGCCAGCCACTCGAGCAACTCCGGATGGGTGGGCGCCGAGCCGGTGTAACCGAGGTTGTCGGATGTCGCGACCAGACCTGTGCCAAAATGCTGCTGCCAGATCCGATTGGCCAGCACTCGCGCCAGAAGCGCGGACGGCCGCGAGCCCGGCCTCGTAAGCCAGCGTGCCAGCGCAAGCCGCCGTCCGCTCGAGCTGGAACCTGCAAACGGCGGCGCAGGTGCATATTGATTCTCGGGGTCGGTCAGGACTTCAAGAACACCGGGGCCGACCTTGGGACCGGGAATGGTGAGATTTCCCCGCACCAAGATAGGAATCTCAGACGGCGTGGCCGACACGTCGCCGACCCATGCGATGCGGCACGGATTTGGCCAGCGTTGGGCGTTCGCCGCCTTGATGACACGTTCGAGCGCGTCCTTCGTCTTGGTAGCATTTGTTCCGGATCCCAAATGGCGCTCGAGCGCCTCGATTTGGCCATCGATCACTTTTTCATGGATCTGCCACCGTGACAATTCGTCGCGCGGTCCGGCGATCACGACTCGATCGTTGGGCTGGAGCCAGTGCTCGAGGTTAAATGCCGGATAGAGGATCGCCTGGAGCTGATAGTACTCCCGCTGCGTGACAGGTTCGAACTTGTGATCGTGGCATTTGGCGCATTGGAGAGTCAGTCCCAAAAGCGACGAACCGATGATGTTGGTTGCTCCTTCGAGCACGGCGTACTTGTCGGCCCGCACCTCATCCGGATTGCCGTCGCTTTCTCCAGTGCCATCCTGTCCGTTCCGCAAAAAATGAGTCGCGATCAGCAATTCGATCGTCACGGAATCGGCTTCGGAGCCTTTTCGATCACCGGCCAGCTCATCACCCGCGAGTTGCTCGCGGACGATCTGGTCGAGCGGTCGATCCGCGTTGAACGCGCGAATAACATAGTCACGGTAGCGGTAAGCCAGGGGGCGGTCCGTGTCGGCGCTGAAATATCCGTTCGAATCAGAATATCCAGACGCATCCAGCCAAAATTTGCCCCAGCGTTCTCCATAGCGCGGCGCGGCCAGCAGCAGCACGACCAGGTTTTCGTAGGCATCGGCAGCGGGATCAGCGACGAACGCTGCGACTTGCTCGGGGCCCGGGGGTAGGCCCGTAAGATCGAAGCTTAACCGGCGGATCAAAGTGGCGCGATCCGTCTCCGGCCCTAAGGTGAGCTTCTGGTCTTCGAGTGCCTTCTGAATGAAGCTATCGATCGGCCTGCGGATCGGTCGTCCATCATTTACCAAAGGGGGTAGCGAGCCTGATAACGGCGCAAATGCCCAGTGGTCGCTGCCCTTAGCGGTACGCTTGACCTCTAAGAGCGCTGGGCAAGTTCTTCGCACCTTCCTGGATCCAGCGCCGCAGCGTCGTCTTTTCCTCATCGGATAGAGGCTCGTCGGGCTCCGGCGGCATTTCGTCGTTTGCGACCAAGTCCCAGACGGTGCTTTCGTCCGGATTGCCAGGCACGATCACTGCACCGTTCGCTCCCCCTCGCGCCATTGAGCGCGGCGCTACTCAAGTTGAGCTTTCCCTTGGGCTTGATCGGTCCGTGGCATTTGACACAGCGTGCCTTCAACAGCGGAAGCACGTCACGCTCGAGACCTGGATGCCCATCGGCCTCTGCGCGAAGTGTCGAAGGCGAAAAACCAGCGAGGAAGACCACCGTTAGAAACAGACTGAGTCTCAAGCCAGCTCGTTCCACGGGCGTTATTGCCTCATGCGGCGGTATCGTCGAATTGCTTGTCGGGGCACAAGCCTTATTATCGGAGATCTCCTTGCGAGTTAACAACCCGATAGCCAGCCCAGAGCAATCCATTCAGTCGCGGCCAACACCCAGCGCATCGGCAACCCGGTTGATGTAGTTAAACCACGACGCAATCAAAGTGATCTGTAATATCGCACGGTCGTCAAAACCGGCATCGCGCAGCCGTTCGTGGTCCAGTGGCGACACTTTGGTCGCATCCTTGGTGAGCTTGACAACATAATCGACCATGACCCGCTCTGCGGCCGTGATTGGTGCTTTTGTGTAATCCTCGCGAAGCGCCTGGATGAGAGCGTCGTCCAGGGTAACCCGACGCAGAAACTCTGCGTGTGAGACAATTCAGTAATGGCACTTATTGGTCAAGGAGACCATTGTGGCAATCATCTCATGTTGCCGGCGCTCTAGCGGCAGGTCGGGCGACATCAAGGCCCCAAATGTTGCAAACGCGTGGTAGAAGCGCCTGCGGAATCAATGTGTGCGACGCGACGATGCCGGGGAGTCCCTGGTCGAGCTCCTGCACGGGCTGAGCGTACTCGACGGGGTAGAGAGCGCGCTGGTCGGCCATCGCCTTGAGCAAGCTCTCGTCCGCAGCTTCCATGGGCACGGTTCGAATCCAGGCCATTTTGGTTCCTCGGTTTGTTGTCAGGATTTCATTACGAAAGTTAATGCGGCGTAAGACTCTCAGGACGTTGAGGGAGTTATAGCAGTGTCACCTGTGGACCGGCGCCGCGCCATTACCGATCGGGACACGGGAACTCCGACAAGAAGGATTAACAAACCGATCGACGTTTGCTTAGGATCGCGCAGGATCCTCATGGCTATCAAGGCCACGATCGGGATCAGGAACAGTAGCGGAGAAATCGGAAAGCCTGGCGTCCTCAGTGCAGGCGCAGATGCCGAGGAACGCCGAAGCAAAAAGACGGCGCCGACGGTCAAGGCCACGAATACCATGGTCGGGACCATGAAATAGTTGAGGATTTCGTCGAACGTTCCGGACAATGCCAATGCTGAGCCCAGCACGGCCTGGATCGCAATCGACCGCGTCGGAGTGCCCCGGCGCGGGTCGACGGCCGCAACGCTCGCGAAGAACAACCCGTCCCGCGCCATGGCGTAGTACACGCGTGGAAAGGCCATGAGGACTGCTGCCAGGCTCCCAGCCACTGACACGATGACGATGAACGTGAAGCAGACTCCGCCGGCTCGTCCCAACAGGGCCTCGCCCGCCAAAGCTGCAAAGGCCGTGTCATCCGACGCGATCCGATCGGGTGGCACCAGATAGAGGAACACAACGCTGACAGCGACGTACACCACCGTGACGATCGACACGCCCATAATCAGTGCCCGCGGCAAATTTCGCTCTGGGTCGCGTATTTCGCCTGCGAGCTTGCTAACGTCCCACCAGCCTGCAAACGCGACGAACGCCCCGACGAATCCGAAACCCAACGCCGGTAAAAGCGCATCGGCTCCTGGCCGTTGGACCCAGAACGGAATGAGATTGGACCAATCGCCTTGTCCGCCGGCCAGACCCCAAACGACTAGAAAACACAGAAGGCCGAGCTTGAGTGCCACCAGCACGCGAAGAGTCCAAGAACCGAGTGAAACTCCCCACATATTCAGCGCGGCTAAGATCATGATGGCAGTGACGGCAACTCCTCGCTGCTCCCACGTCGAAAGAGGAACGAGGTACTTGACGTAGTCTGTCAGCCCGGTCGCGAGCATGGCGGTAAGGCCTGGGTCGGTCACAAACAGCGACAGCCAGCCATACAAGAACGCCATGCGCGGTCCATACGCTTCCTTCAAGTAGACATAGCTGCCACCGGCCTGCGGGTATCGTGCCGCAAGTGCACCGTAACAGAGAGCGCCGCCTATAGCGCCGGCCCCCATCGTCAGCCACACGACCATGAGCCAGCCTGGTGAACCCAGCGACCTGGCCATGCCCGCGGGAACCAGGAAGATTCCCACGCCGATCACTTCGCCGATGACGAGCGCCGTTGCGGTCGCCAATCCCAGCCGGCGCACGAGGCCTGACCCCCCTGAAGCACTGACATCGTCAACTTCGATCACAATCAATCCCCGTGTGCGAGCACGACTCATTTGCGAATTTCTGTAATGGGTAGAGCACTCAGTAATCCGAGCCGCTTACCACCTCGCCGCCATTGCGTGTGCTCAGCGCCCGCCATACCGTCAGAGCGATGCTCTCCTTCATAAACCGAACCGAACCGTCCCCGAACAAGACGTTCACCCCGCCGGGATGATAGCTCGAGGGAGGGAGCTGAACGGCCATATTCGCCATCGACATGTTCATCATCATGGTCGAATCCATGCCGGCGCAAGTCCGCGAATTCGGCGTCGCCACGTGGTTGTACGTGGTGCATGTCATATCACCGACTGACCAGGTTGCCCCCATCCAGTTCGTCAGGGGCATTGCCATTGTCAAATTGAGGTTCGTGCAAAACTGCCACGTTTGATCGAGAGTGACGGCATTGTTCATCATGTACATGTCGTTCTTGACGTCAGGAACCCCTTGCCCGCGCCGACGCTCGCTGAAGAACGCGGTCTGGCTCGTCCCGTCGGTCATGCTCGACAGGTTGACACAACTTCGGTTGTATAGCGGCCCTTGAGGCAAATAGCCGGGCGCCGTGGTGCTGGGCGTTTGCTGGCAGGCGTCGCAAAGCCATGATCCCTCGTTACCGAAGTAGTTGTTGCCGCCGTCCCAGCCTGGCGGGCCGGCTGCGCTCGATGAATCTGACGGGCACAAGAACGCCGAAATCGCGATCCGGCAAACCGAGGCGTTTGCGCGGTTGGGATCCTGAAAGGCCATCATGAACCCCATGTTATATGAGTCCATGAATGGCGTTTCCGGCGGCAGGTTGAAGTTAATCGCGTTGAAGAGCGGCGTCTGCTCGAAGAACCCCAGAATCTGGCTATGAGTTGACCAGCGGGCATAAGTTGGCGCCGTCATAAGCTCCGTCATGTAGTTATCCCCCTTGCCGAAAGGGAGACTCTGCAGCGCATCGACGTAATTGTGCAACGCGAGGCCGAATTGTTTAAGGTTATTCGTGCACTGAATCCGTCGCGCCGCTTCGCGTGCCGACTGTACGGCTGGCAAGAGCAACGCAATCAAAACGGCGATGATCGCGATCACCACCAATAGCTCGATCAGCGTAAATGCGAAACGACGATGTTTCATCGCAGGATCTCCGCGAACTGGATGATGGTAGAAGGAAATGAGTGACGAATCTCGTTGGACGTCAGCGCACGCTGACAATCTTCGCGAGCGGACCCAGGCGCGAGCAATCGGACAGTTGACCGATCACAACGACGCAATTCCGCTCTTTTGCCGAAAGGCCAAATCCAGGCGAACCCCGCCTTGGCCTGTGACGTCGCGCGACGTCAATTTGAGAATGGCGGGGGATGGAAAATGGAGTGTGCTCGTCGTTGGCAGAGCCCGACAGAATCATCGACCGTCACGGCATGGGCCGGCGTGGCCTCGAGGCTGACGACGGACGTCAATTCGACGCATTGGTCGCCCCCGATGGGTTCGGCAACAGCCGCGGAGGGGGGTAAGGGAGTTGGGTTTGAGCAACTCATTCCCGAGCAGGGCTTGCGAGGGTCTGGCGCTGGTTGCTTACCAGGAAGTCGAGATGCGTGTGCAACCGTTGACGAAGATTCCGCGACGATCAAGTCGTCCAGCAAAGCCAAGCTCACAAGTGGACCGGACTGGGTTCCCACCAAGTGGCTGCAGCTGGCTTGCGCAGCGTTGGACAAATCGAATGCCTGGACCAACATGAGCGCGAAGGCGAAGCCGCCTATCCGCGTCAGCCGCTGGTATGTACCCAGTTTCATCACGATCTTGCTGCTCAAGAGAAATATCCGCGGCCAGGAGAACCAAAGTTCGGGCCGATTTCACTGAAGTGCGAACACTTTGAAACCACGATCCTTGTGAAGTTCAACGGGTAATAATACTCACCCGGCAGGAAACACTTCAAGTGTCCGATCATCGTAGACGGGTTCAAAACCCTTCACAGGATCAACATTCAGCCGATGTAACCCAGCCCGCTCAAACGGTCACGAACGATCGATTCATCGTCCGGATCGTATGCCTGTTCTCCGGTTCCCCGTGGCGTCTGACCCGCCACCAGCGACCGTCCCTGCATCAAGGACGGGATCTCGTAACCTCCCAGTTCGAGCAAGGTCGGTGCGATATCGAGCAGATGAGCCCCAGTCACTTCACCCTGCAACGGACTATTCGAGGCCGCCAAAATAAACGAACCGAATTGGGCGTGGTTGCAGTCGTCGGGACCGGTGTCGTTTTCGAGTACGTGAATCGTCGAATAGCCGACACCGCCGATCGATCTCCAGTACAGCGCACCGAAGTGGACAATCAAGTCGGGTGCTACGTTCTTGACTTCGTGGTAGATCTCTTCAGGCTTGTAGACCAAAGTTCCTAGTGGTTTGCCGTCTTTGTCGGTTGTCGACTCGAACTTGGCCTTGATCTGGTCGCGGAAAGCATCGTAATCGGCCGGCTCGATCACCCCCTGGGGCTCACGTCCTTTGACGTTGAAAAAAACGCGGGCGTAGTAGCCCCCTTCACTCCAGATCTTGGTTTTTTCCCAGTCGACGTCGAGCTTGGAAAATGGAGTGACCTCTGCCGGATAACTCTTCAGCACCAAGAGTCCCTCTTCCACCAGCCACTCGTTGACGCAAAAGCCGCCATCGAGCCGCTGGGCTCCGTGGTCGGAAACGACCAGAACCATCGTGTCGTCGTTCAATAGCTCGAGCACGCGGCCGATTTCCTGGTCGATGTGGCGATAATACTCATGAATTGTTTCGCGGAATGGGCTGTCAGGCTCGTGCAGCACGTGCTGCGGGTCGTGGTACTTCCAGAAGCCATGGTGAATCCGATCGAGCCCGATATCCACAAATTGAAAGTAGTCCCATGGCTTGGTTTCAAGCAGATGCCGCACGACCTGAAACTGCGTTCGGCTCATGGCGAAGATTTCATCGCGCAGCCAGGCCTTGTTATCCGTTCGAAATCCCTGGACGTCCACCGGGTAACGGCCCACCAGCTGGCGGATTTCATCCGAAAGCTCCGGAGGGTGAGTAAAAATACTCTTCTCAGTATCCGGCGTCAGGAAACAGCTCACGGAAATTCCGTTGATCCGCCGCGGGGGATAGCCGGGAGGGACACCCACGATGATCGATCGCTTCCCTTCACGCGCCAGATGATCCCAGATGGCTGGCTCGGTGATCGATCGCGCGGACGCGATGCCTAACCCGAGATACGAATGATCGATTCGATTGCGAAAGCCGTAAATACCCAGCGACCCGGGGTCGCGGCTGGTCGCCATGCACATCCACGCCGGCACGGTGATCGGTGGGATTACGCTCTCGAGCCTGCCATACGCACCCACCTCCATGAGCCGGCGGATGTTGGGCAAGTCTTCGAAGCCGAAGAGCAGCTCCGGAGCAGCACAATCCAGGCCAAGAACGAGAATTTTCATGGCAGGAGCGACTCTCCTTCCATCGCCCGGCCCTTGGCAACGCCCAGCGCCGCCAGAATTGTCGGTGCGAGGTCCAAAAGCCGCGCCCCCTCGCCACGGAATGGCCGGTTCATGAACAGCACGCCTGGTACGTGATCAGGATCAATGATATGATCTCCACTCCATTTTTTGACATTGTCTTCAAACTCAGAGTCGGCGACGCCACCCATGGATGACGACCACGAGATCCGGTAGCCAGGGGCAAAGTCGACGATCAAGTCTGGGGCCTCCTCCATGTACGGGCCATGATAGATCATTTCTCGTGGTAGTACGCGATGGATGGCCTGCGTATTGCCGCGCTCGGCGTCCGGCAAGCCGGTCAAACCGCTCGCCAATGCAAGTTTGAGCGCATCACTCTCTTCGGCCGGAACGATCCCCTCTGCTTCTCGACCTCTCAAGTTCAAGTAAATCCCCCCCAATCCGAGTGCGTAGGCCTTGGTCTGCGTCCAATCGACCTGCCGTAGCAGATCTCCCGCGGCTTCGCCCGGCTGTACTCCTTCGGCAATGCGAGAAAGCCGTTATTGTACAGCCATGTATTTAGATGAACGCCGCGACGAAAAGTGTTGAATCCGTGGTCCGAGAGCGCGATGAATAAAGTCTCGTCGTCATTGAACTCGAGTGCTTTACCAACCACAGCGTCACAGCGGCGATAACAGTCGTCGATGACCTGAGCGAATTCGGCGGTAGGGGGCTGGCCCCGGTTAGCCGGGTGGTCGGGTTCGGTGAATCGCCAGAACATGTGCTGGATACGATCCGGCGTGTCGAACAAGCAGTAGAAGAACCCTTGTTTGAACGCCTCCAATTCGTCGAGCATCATCTTTTCACGCTCGCGCCACACGATCTCGCACTGGTCGAGATACGCTTGTTCCGAGATCCGCTCGTTGTTCAGTCCAGCGTGGTCTTCCACCATGCCTGTCGTGTAATAGAGGCCGATGCGTCGGGCAATCTCTCCGGCATATTCGGGAGGTTCGCTGATCATGAAAGGGGGCGAATGCGGATCGAAATTGATCGGCGCGGCATACAAGGCGAGCTCGGGCTCACAGCCTACGAGATAAAACCGCACCATCCCCCGGATCGATTGGAGCAGCCCGACCTTGAACTTAACCCGTAGCCAATCGCTCCATTCCCCCTGTCGCACTTCAAGTTCGCGCGGCGTACCTTCGGACTGAACCGTTAATCGACGGCCCAGGGGATCAACCTGTAAACCGACCTCGATCTGTAGGTCGCCACTTGCCTTGGGATTGCGCGGACCGATTAAATGCGTCGTGAAAACATGGTCGCCAATGGGCTGCGGCCGAACCACGTTCTCGCTTTCGCGAGGAACGACGGCCCCGTCGGTGGTATAAAACGTGGCAGTTCCCAGGCCGCCGCGGAGGTCAGGAACACCCATCCCTGAGAGCATCTGGCCGCGCATCGAATCCGGCGGATACGTGCACGGGCAGCGTAGGACGGTAGAGCTCTTGCCCGCGGCCGCCAGGATTTGCCAGATCGGCATGCCCCGTCGCATGTTGACCGCCTTCGGCGGTAGAAACGCGTTCTTCTGCTCATAGCGATTCAGAGCCAGCTCGGGCAAGTAACTCTTGGGATTACGGCGCAGGAAATCGAAGATGCCGTGACCGCCTGGATTTGTACCGGTCGCAAACGTCGACCATGCGACGGGCGTTTGGGCCGGTCGCGTGGTCGCGACCCGTGCAAAGCCGCCCTGCTCTTTCAATCTCGCCAGGTTCGGGAGCTGGTCTGCCTCGAGTAGCCGTGAGACGACACGGAAATCCAAACCATCGAGACCGATAACAATGACCTTCTTGATGGCTTTTCCTCAACCTCTTGTCAGACACAATCGCCTGCGGGGGCCAACGCGAGGCCACTGCTTTCATGATATCAATAACGCCCTGTTGGCCCGCGCGAGTCAAGCCCGAACCCGACTCGGCCGCGCTGTACGAATTCGCCGGCATCACCGAGGGAGACATTTTAAGTCGACCAGGGCCAACGCGAAAACGCCAGAACCGTGGCCGCAGATGCGACCCGGTTCTGGCGATGATCCGCATGCCAGCGTCACTGACTTTAATGCAGCCGAAGCTCAATTTGTCGGTTTACTTCGGCGACTTCTCATCCTTAAGGCTCTCGAGCTCCTTGAGAAGCTGATTCATTTTCGCCTCGAGATCCTGAAGCCGCTTGTCATTTTCCGCTTGAGGACCGCGCATCGCGCGTGGGACAGGTCGATTGCCTGGCTGCGATCGTCGGTCTCTAAACGGCGCTGGGTGGGATGGTGTCGCCGGAGGAACCGGCGGTCTTGGTGCTTGGGCCGGAGCAGGCTCTGCTCTCGGAGCGGGCTCGGCCGGCGGAGCAGGATCTGCCGGTGGAGCAGGCTCCGCTGGACGGGCTGACGAGTCTTGACGTGGTCTCGCTGCACGTGGCGTCGGCTCTCGCCGCGGCCCGGGAGCCCGACGCATTTCGCGGCGCTCTAGCTCTTCCATTCGACGCGTCGCACGGCGCAATTGCTGCTCCAGTTCGCGGATCTCTCGCCGCGCACTATCCAGCTCATTTCGGTCCGGGCGGTCCTGGCTACGCTCAGTGCTACGCTCTGCCTCGCGCTGCGCACGCGCAAGGTTGTCCTTGGCCTTCTGAGCCAACTCATCCGAGTTTTGCCGCAGTGCATCGACCTGATCCTTGATCAAGTCCCGCGCCTGTTCCACGGCATCCTGCACCTCGTTGCGCGAGCGTTCAATTGCCTCCCGCAGTTCCTCGTTCACCGGTCCGCCACTCTCGAAGGCCTTGCGCAGTTCGTCCTGAGACTTCTCAAGCGCCTTACCGAGTTCTTCTGCCGACAAGCCCTCTTTTTCGAGCGAGTTATGGACTTCACCGACCGCTCGCTCCAATGCCTTGCGGACTTCCTCGGCGACTGGCCCCAATTCCTTGCCGAGCTTGCCGATCAGGTCCGTCAACCGTTCCTGGAACCGCTCGACCGCATCGCGAGTTTTCTCATCTTTGGCGTCGTCATCCTTGGCGTTATCCTTCGATCGCTGGGCGATAAGCTCTTCACGTTTGGCGTTCCGAAGGTCGTCATAAAGTTCTGTCAGTTTTCTTAGGTGCCTTTCGGCTGCAACAGTCGCAGGATCACGGCCTTTACGCGCTACCGAATTGATTTGCCTTCTTGCCTCATCAAGATTCTTTTGGGCCTGTTTAATCTGCGTGGCAAGGACAGCCATGTCGGAATCATCTTTCAGATCTTGAGCGATCCGCAAGTCGACGGTCTCATGAGCCTGCCGACTAACGCCGCCCGCCGAATGCGCCCGAGGTACGCACAGGCCGGACAACGTCAGTCTGCTGATTCGGTTCGATCGGAACAATTGTCTTAATCTTTGCCCAACTTGGAGCCAGAGGCAGTAATAACGCAGCTAATCCGAGCACTGCGATTCGGCCGGCCCAGGAGAGGCTCTTCGGGGTTTTGTCTCGCACGATCATTCGAAATCTCCTTTTCAAGCAGGATACATGCCGGTTGCCACTGGTAGCTGACGCCCCAACTGGAACGGTTCGGGCACCCGAGATGAATTCAAGGGCTGTGAGCAGGGCCGACGCATAAGTCCTGGCTTTCTGAGGCATCGCCCAGACAACCCAGGCGTCGCAGCACTGTTCCTCAGCTTCGCGCAATTCATGGCGGGCTAACCAAGCGACCGGGTGCCACCAGTACAACCCGGCCACGACCAGTTCGAGCCAGCGGACCCAATGATCACGCCGCTTCAGATGCGCTAGCTCATGGAGGACGAGCGACGCCCGCTCGTCCTCATCCATTGCTGCCCAGAGCTGTGATGGCACCAACAGCCGGGGCTTGCCGCCGATCGCCCAGAGCATCGGCGGTACACGACCCGGCACCAACCACAATCGCGGACACTGGCTCAATCCCATCCGCTCAGCCATAAGGTCGGCGTGGGACTGCCATTCCTCCGGCACCGGCTGCAACTCCAAGAGCACGCGCTGAAACTGGACGATTCTCACCGCTGCCAGTGTCCACCACCCGACCGCGCCTGATAGGAACACTGCCAAGATCAAAGATTCCCACTCCCAGCCCGCCGGCGGGCCGACGGCGAGCCGTGGTTCTGCGACAACACCGTTGACGGGTCGCGAATCACCGGTGTTCCCTTTCAGAATTTCTATTTCCTGCGCCGGCACCGCTGATTCTTCGCGCGGTCGAGACTTCGGGAGGATCATTGCGATTGAGTCGGTTGGTGATACGACTGACCCAATATCGGCCTGCGTAACAAGGCCTGGATCGCGATCATCGTCGGCTGAGTTCGCGACAGACTGAGCCGGCGCTGCGAAGTAGGCGCCAGGCATCGCGATCGGCACAAAGGGCGGCGTGATCAACTTGATCATGACCAACAGCCAAAGACTGTGCGTGAGCGCCGGACGGCGACACGAGCGGCCTACACACGTTGCAATCACAGCCAGAACGGTGGCGGCCAGCGCGTTGCTGAGTAGGATATGTAGAAGAGATTCCATCGTCGCTTGGCCTCCGCGCATTGTTCCTCAAGGTCAACTGCCAGCGCCGTTACGGCGGTTTCCCAGCCCTCGCGAGCGCGATTTATCCGGTGTTTCTAGAATCGGGTCGGGTTCTTCAACGATAGCGCGCAGCGCTATCCTGTCTTCATCGGTCAAATCGTTGGCCCGCGCCAGATGCGTGAGCAACGGCGTGAGCGAGCCGTCGCATAGCATCTCAGCCAGCGAGCGCAATCGGCGGCCGATCAACTCGTCTCGGTCGAGTACGGCCGTAAACACATGGACGTACAGACTTCGATCGCGGCGGACGTAGCCCTTCACCTCCATCCGATCGAGCAACTTTTGGATCGTGGCGTACTGAGCCGCCTCGCCCTGGGGATACAGGACGTCAGTCAATTGCCGGATCGTGGCCGTCCCTCGGTCCCACAATATCCGCAAAACAGCTAGCTCCGATTCTGTGATATCCTGGGCAGGCCGTCCCATGTTCCTCCCCACTCGCAGTCGTTTTGTCTGAGCTTTCAGTCGTTTTGTCTGAGTTGAGATTAGGTCACAGGCGCGTGGCTGTCAAGGGGGTAAGATAATTGCCATTTGAGCACCGAATATTTTGGATGCTTGACCGACCCGCGAGCCGTGCCCAAGCTGGGGTCGTCCTGATGTTAGGAACCAAAGCTCTCGTGGACGTGAGGTATGGCATGTGGCGAGCGAAATTCGTCTTTCTCGCGATCTTGTTGACTGCTCCAGAGGTCGTGTTGGCTCAGGGTGGGAACGACATCAGGGAATTGAAACTCCGCGACTGGCAACCGCGATCGATGCTGGTCACCAGGGCGACAACGATTTCCAAGCCGGCTTTCCCGGCCGTCGACGTGCACAACCATCTTGGCGGTGGCAAAGCGACCCTTACGCCCGAACGAGTCAGTCGCTACCTGGCGGAGATGGATGCGGCCGGCGTTCGCACGGTGGTCAACCTGGACGGTGGTTGGGGCGACAGACTGAAGGAAACAATTAGCGCCCTCGATGACGCCCACCCCGGTCGGTTTCTCACCTACGCCCTTATCGATTTCTCAGGGCTCGATGAGCCAGGGTGGTCGGATCGAGAAGCTGCGCGGCTGCGCTCGAGCTTCGAAGCCGGAGCCAAAGGCTTGAAATTTCACAAAGTGCTCGGGCTTGCAGTCCGTTATAGAAACGGTCAGTTCCTCGCCGTTGATGATCCTAAACTCGACGCGGTGTGGAAGGTGTGTGCGGATTACAAGCGGCCAGTGGAAATTCACACCGGCGACCCCGGTGCCTTTTTCACTCCGCTCGATCGATTCAACGAACGGTGGCACGAATTGAACCAGCATCCGGAGTGGTTATTCCACGGCCGGGATTTCCCCAATCGTGCCGAATTGCACGCGCAGCGGATTCGGGCAATCGCCCGCCACCCAAATACCACTTTCATCTGCGCCCACATGGCCAATGACGGCGAAGACTTGGCCGAGGTCGGACGCTGGCTTGACCTTTACCCCAACATGTACGTTGACATCGATGCCCGAATCTCAGAGCTTGGCCGCCAGCCCTACACGGCTCGCCGGTTCTTTCTCAAATATCAAGATCGCATTATGTTCGGGACCGATACCGTGCCCAACCGCGACGCCTACCGGATCTATTATCGGTTCCTGGAGACGGACGACGAGTATTTTGACCCGGCTGGCGGACATCATCGTCAGGGATTCTGGATGATCTATGGTGTGTTCCTGCCAGGGGAAGTGCTCCAAAAGCTCTACTTCAAGAACGCCGAACGCCTGCTTTTCGGTCTCAAACCGGCTGGCGACGGTGCCGGATCGCCATGAGAGCATCGCGAGTGATCAGGAATTCGGAATTCTCTGCCTATCGTTTACATGTGTAATTCTATTCTGGGTGCGCCGGCCATGATGGCGGATTTGAAGCCGGGAGATCGATTTGAAATCGTGTTGGTCGGATCGACCGATCGGTTGAGGCTCCCCGCGGTATTGGGACCGGACGGATTCGCGATCGAACAGATCGAAGACGCTGACGGGACACCCACTGGAGTTCGGTCGATTGCGCCTGCGGAGAATTCGCTCATCGTGCCCAAGCTGGCAGAGATCGCCTCGAACTCAGCCGGACGCATTGTGGCTGGAATATCGCGCACCTGGCCAATTCCGTTTGATCGCCGAACCGGGATCGCCCGTTCCTTCCAATGGTGAGTTGGTTACGGACCAGGGCGTTCCCATCCTGTTCGACCCGCATGACTGGTCGGTGCGTACAGGAGGCAAGCGAGTCGCGGTCCGGTCTCGAATGCATTCGACCTGGCACTCCAGGCCGCTCGGCTGGCGACCCATGCCGGGTTTGACCGGCTAATTTCCCTCCCCTTGGTTCGCGACATCGAGCTGCTCGAGCACCAGATCCGCACCGCCAAGACCGTCTTGCGGCGATTCCGCGGCCGGGCCATGCTCTGCGATGAAGTCGGCCTGGGCAAGACCATCGAGGCTGGGCTGGTCCTGTCGGAGCTGATGATCCGCGGGCTCGCTCGTTCCGTGCTGGTCCTGGTGCCACCGTCGCTGATCGAGCAGTGGCAAGGGGAAATGCGGCGCAAGTTTTCGATCGAGTTGATCAGCCACGACGATCCTTCGTTTCGTGAGCGCGGGCCGGCCGCCTGGAACGAGTTCGACCGCGTGATCGCCTCGATCCATACGGCCAAGCGCGAGCCGCATCGAGTCGTCGATCCTGGCCAGGCGGTGGGACATCGTCATTGTCGACGAGGCCCATCACCTGCGCAATCGCAATACGCAGGCCTGGAAATTTGCCAGCGAAATCCAGAAGCAATTCATCCTCCTGCTGACCGCGACTCCCTGTGCAGAACAACCTCGAGGAGCTGTTCAACCTGGTCACACTTCTGGAGCCGGGGCTCTTGAACACGGCGCGGCAATTTCAGCGCCACTTCATGGACAAGCGCGACAAGCTGACCCCGCGCAACGTGGACGAGCTGCATGAGCTACTGGCGGAGGTGATGATCCGCAATCGCCGGAGTACGGTGGGCTTGCAGTTCACCCGGCGGTGGGCGAGGACCGAAAGCATCTCGCTCTCTCCGCCGGAGCATTCCCTCTACCAGGACGTGACCGAGTTCGTGCGCGATCACCTTCGCATGGACCAGGCCAAGCTAGCGCGAAAAGGCAAAGACAAAGGGAAAGATGGCGCCGGTTTGAACCGCATGGCGCTCTTGAGCCTCCAGATGGCGATGGGCAGCTCGAGCCAGGCGGCCGCCGGCACGCTCCGCAAAATCGCCGAGCAACCTAAACTGGCGGACCGCGATCGGGCTCGGCTCGCAGAACTTAGCCGAACGAGCGATCGCGCAGCACGAGAGCACCAAGGTCAACCGGCTGCTTGGCCTGCTCGACGAATTCAGCGACAAGATGGTCATCTTCACCCAGTTCCGAGCCACCCAAGAGCTGCTCGAGCGGCGGCTCAGAGCAGCCGGACATGGTGTCGCGGTGTTCCACGGTGGGCTGTCGCGACTGGAGAAAGAAGCTGCTATCGAGCAGTTCCGCGGGTCCGCCCGACTCTTGCTCTGCACCGAGGCTGGCAGCGAGGGCCGCAATCTCCAGTTCGCCCACGCCGTTTGTAACTTCGACCTACCCTGGAACCCGATGAAGATTGAACAACGGATTGGCCGGCTCAGCCGGATCGGCCAGACCCACGACGTCTATGTCTTCAATTTGGTCGCCGCCGACACTGTCGAGGCCGCCGTGCTCCATCTCCTGGAGGCCAAGCTGAATATGTTCGAGCTGGTCATCGGCGAGGTCGACATGATCCTGGGCAACCTCGAGGACGAACGCGAGTTCCCCGACGTGGTCGCCGACCTGTGGGCCGAATCGGTCGGACCAAGACGACTTCGCCCGCCGCATTGACGACCTGGGCGACCGGCTGCTCGAAGCCAAGCGAGCCTACTTCGAGCAGCGAGCTCTGGATGACAAGCTCTTTGGCAGCCGGTTCGCGCCCGATCAATGAGCATTAGTACGTCCAAGGAGTACGCACAATCGATGAGCACTCATGAAATCGTAATTGCACCCTCTCATTCGCCGCTCGAAGAGTTTCTCCGCGGTTATGCGGAAGTCTCCGGTGGCCTGTGGGACGAGATCGAGCCGCAGGTCTACGACCTGATGCTGCCAGGCCGGACCGCCGCCGGAGAGCCGGAGATCGTCCGACTAGTCTTTGATCCCGAGGCGATCCCTGAACATCCCGGTGCACAGCTCGCCAGCTACGGGACCCCGCTGGTCGACCGCCTGTTGGCCGATGCCGTCAATCGGGGCCGGCACATCATGCTCTACATTGTTGGCTTGAACCTCGCACCGCAGGGTCTGGAAGATCGCCTTCGCCGCGCGGTCACGTTGCCGTCCGGGTTCGAGCTGAAGCTCGAGCAGTCGCGGCCCCTCCATTTTCCCCAGGCTGTTTTCTGGTTCGAGGCGACGTTTGTGAGCGATCAGAAAGAGCAAGACCTGTTGACTGTGGCCGTCGACGTGCACCATGGCCGCCAGGTGCGCCATCTCGACCGACTGCTGGACCGTGCGCACCTGGCCGAGAAGCCGTGGTCACCGTTGGCCGAGGCACAGCACCGGGGCCTGCGCACGGCGTACCCAATCGCCCGCGACCGCGTGGTTCGAACGCTCTCGGCGATGGCGAACACTTATCACCGTGAGCTGCACGAGCGGCTGGACCGGCAGCTCGAACGTATCAGCCGGTATTACGGTGACCTGCGTGCCGAGGTTGAAGAGCAGGCTCAGAAAGCTCGCAACCGGGAAGGCGACCCCGCGAAGTTTCTCACGCGGCTTGATTCGCTGACGCGCGAGGAAGAGCTGCAAGGGGCCGAGCTGCGGCGAAAGAGCCAGTTGAAGGTCAACCTACGTCTGCTTAACCTGCTGGTTATCCATCAACCCAAGGTCCTCCTCCACGTGGCGGTCACCAAGTCTGGCACGGCGCCAATTGTCGGCCGACAGGAGTGGGTGTGGGATCCGCTCGTCGAAACCGTCGAGGCCGCCGTTTGCCCCGATTGCCGCCACCCGACGTTTGAATTCGGTGTCACCCGCCAAGGCCAGCTTGTCTGCCCATCCTGCGCCTCCGAAGCAATTATGACCCCACGCCCCACACGGCGATAGCATTGATCATTCTCACAGAAAATCTTGTTAAATCAGACCCGCAAAAAGATCTTGTTGCGATAGAGATGGAGCAGCAATAACCATGCAACTGCCACTTCCCCCAATGACACGACCACAGGCCCAAACGATCCCGACGTCCGAGCGATGCCTCCGAACAAGCGTTGAGAGATCGAGTCAAAGGGAATGAAGCTGCCTGCAATGTAAATGGTAATTGCGTTGACACCGATCACGACGAAAAAAAACGCCCAAGCGCGGAATTTGATCACATCGATAACAGTGTAGAAGATCGCCAGAAGCAGTAAGCTCCATCCGCCGGCCACAAGCACGTACGAGCTGGTCCACAGGATTTTGATGATCGGAAAAACCTGGCCCCAGAGTGTGCCCAATCCCAGGCAGGCCAGTCCGGCTACTGCCAGGCCGAGGCCCTTGATCCAGCCTGATCGGTCCACAAGCAACCAGTTGCCGGCCAACACTCCCAATAGCGCGGTCGCAACCGCTGGGATCGTCGAGAGCAAGCCTTCGTTGTCGCCAAAGCCATAGTAATTCCTGTTGATTTTGCCGGGCAGGAACTGTCGGTCGAGGTAACCCGACAGGTTTGTCTCGACCGAATAATCGCCGGCTTGTTTTGACTCCGGCGCAGGAACGAAAGCCAGTAGGGCCCAGTAGCCCAGCAGAATTGCGACAAACAAAATTACCTGGGTGCGAACCTTGGTCAGGAGGAAAATGACTGCGGCAATGCCGTAGCAGATCGCGATGCGTTGCAAGACACCAGCGTATCTTTGGTTTTCGAATCGAAATTGCAAAAAGTTATTGTAGACAAGCCCGAGCAAAAAGAGCAGCACAACGCGCCGCGCCAATCGGCCGAACGCGGCAGCTTTTGGTTGTCCGCCAGACTGGTACTTGCGCAATGAAAACGGCAAAACGACGCCAACTGTGAACAGAAATAGCGGGAAAATCAGATCATAGAATCGGAAACCTTCCCATACGACGTGCTCGAACTGTTCGGCGATGCGCTTGCTCTCGGGTGTATTCCACCACTTCGCCAGCGCCTGAGCGAGGCTGTCACCCCCGGTAATCCAGAACATATCAAAGCCACGCAAGGCGTCGATGGAGGTCAGGCGCTGTGGACGAACGGCCTCGGGTTGATTGAAATTATCGTTGGGAACAGTGTTCATGAAGTCTCCAGTCTACAACTTGTCGATTCGCGGCTGGCCTCGTACCAAGCGCGGTGCATCATCATAACGGTTTCGCCGGGGCAAATACGTGCTCGAAGCGCCTGGAGCTGACCGTTTCGCGATCAATCAACAAACGAGAAATCATTGACAATCCAGAGCACATGGGCAAGGGACTGCCAGCGAGTTCATGGAATCACAGCATGCGGGAAACGCGCGAACCGTCAATTTGAAACGGGCCCGGGCAGATTATGAACAAATACGTCTTCATGCGGCAGATGAGTACACGCCAGGTCGACGATATGGCGATGATGCGTGAAAAACAAAACCTGGGTTCGTTGCGACAGCTCGGATAAAGCCTTAAGAGCGGCGGTGGCGCGTTGGTCGTCGAAATTCAGCAAGATGTCGTCTACCACGAACGGCACGGGCTCATGCGAATGAAGCCACGAATCCAGACTCGCCAGCCGCAAGGCGAGGTAGAGCTGATCGTGGGAGCCGTCGCTCATCGCCTTCGACGTCGACGAGCCGGCCGTCGAGTCGGACTCCTTTGAGAACCGATCGGCCATTGCCATCGTCATCGATCTGGAGCCGCGCGAACGAGCTGCCGGTCAAATTGGCGAATAGCACGCCAGCCCGCGCCAGGATCGGTCCTTGGTTCTTTTCACGATATCGTTCGATGCCACGATTCATCACATTCGCAGCCAGTTTGAGGGTTGCGTATCGGACGACATCTCCTCGAACCCGGGCCAAAAGCGTCTGCACTTCTTCGGCGGCGAGTGCAGCGGAGTCGCTGCCGTCCATGCGGGCGAGTTCACCCCGCTCGGCGCCGATGGCCTGATCGAGTTTTCTGAGCTCTTCTTCTTGGACACCGATCCTGCCCTCGAGTTCGTCGATCATCGCCTCAAGCGCGTCGGGATCGGCATGTTCGACTGCGTCAGCGAAAGCAAAGAGAGCTGTCCCAGCGGCGTCAAGCGCAAGACGCTCTTCACAGGTTGCAAGTTCTGCCACGAGCTGGGCGTAACGCAGGGATCGACGTTCCGCCTCGGCAAGATCGTCGACCTCAGTGCAACGCGCTTCCTTACAGAGCCGTTCCAGGCAAGATTGTGCTTCTTCACGCTCGATTTCGGCGACACGCAGGATTTCCTCCTCGCGTTCTTGCTGCTGGATCAGCGCCGTACGTCTCTCTAAGTCTGCTTGTGCGTCCCGCAGGCGACGGGCCAGCTCTCGCGTTTGTTCCGCGCTCGGCCGACCGGCTAAATCCAGGGCTAATCGCGACACCAGCTCTGATAAGTCCCGTGCGAACTCATCGGCGTCGCGGTCCATGCCGCGAATCCGGCTTTGGATGTTGGCGGCGATCGTTCAACTTTTCAAGCAATTCGCTGATCTTGGTCAGGAACACCTCCGCCTGCTCTGGGGTAGCGTCCGCTTCCAGCCCGATGCGGGCCATCATCACAGACCATTCGCTTCGCCAGCCGGTCAGCTCGGCCTCGGCGGTCTGAAGCGAGAGCTCGGCGGTTGCCCGCTCGGCCTGCGCCGTCGCGAGCTTGGTTTCCAGCTTCGCCCGTTTTTGCGACAGGTCATCTTGCCGCTTGATCACCGCCTCGGCCTGCTCCAGCACCTCGGCCAGGTCGGCGTCCACGCTGGTAAGCAGTTCGCCCACCTCGTCCAGGTTTCGGATCAAGGCCGGTCGGTGTGCATTGAGAGCGTGTTCGAGCGGTTCAAGGCTTTGACGAACTTCCTCTACCTTTTCGAGAAGCTGGACCACCTCTTCGCGCTGGCGGAGCCAGGCGCGAAGCTCGGCGGGCGTTTTCGCATGGGCGTCGATCGCCAGCGGATCGACCAGTTCGTTCCACTCGCCGACGAGGTGGACGCTGCCGCTCGTCGAGCGCACGGGCTTCGTCGAGCAGCGCTGCGCGAGTGGTCTCGATGTCGCTTGAGCTGGGCCAGCGACTCGGCCTTGTGGGCGACGCGATCGGCCTCGCGGCGCAAGCGGTCGGCGAGTGCGTCGCTGCGCTCGACGCTTTGTTCGTAGGCGGACGCGAGTGTCCCGTTCGGGGCAAACTCGACGAGGAACGCAGCATGGTCCTGGCCCGTGGGCTCTTTGTCGAGCCAGGCGGCCTTGACCAATCGCCAGCCATGGTCACGCCGTTGCCGCGCACGCGCGAGCACTTCCTCGGTGGGCACGTCTTGCTGGAGCTCGAGAGACTGCAACCGGGACTCGAGCTGACGGATCGAGTCGTCCTCCACGGCCACCCGCTCGGTGAGTGAACGCTGCTGTCTTGTCATTTCCTGGAGCTGGGATTCGAACTGTTCAATTGTGGGACTTAAGGGGACGGCCAGATGTTCTAGTTCTTCTGCCGTACGGCTCCAGCCCGGCAGTTGGGCCAGGGCGGTCTTTGCTTTTTTCTCCGCTCGCGCGAGTTTCACGCGAGTTTCGGCGAGCCGCGCATCGAGGTCGCCGGCCTTGCGAGCCTGGCTGACCGCCCGGCGGAGTCGGTTCCACGTCCGCGGTTGTTCCAGGTCGGCCCACTCCTTTTCCTGTTGCTTGATCTGATCTCTCATGACGGGCAATCGTCTTCCGTGCCTCTTCAGCCTGCCCGCGCAGTTGGGCAAACCGCTGTCCCAGCCCGCGGATCATGGCCGGCTCATCAGCTCGGAGCCGTAGCGATCTCAGCCTCATCCAGATCGATCGTGCGGGCCAGGTCGCGGAGGATCCGCCTGCGCCTGGTGCTCGGCGTCCTGTTGAAAATTCTCAAGTCGAACGCGGTCCTGGCTCGCTTTTTCCACCGCACCCAATCGCTCCTGGAGCGATTCGATTTCGCTCGCCGCATCCAGCATCATCCGGGTGGGTCGAGCTGGGCCAGATCGTCCGGTGATCTCCTCGAGGGCGTCTTGCGCGATTTGGTCGATCGTATGCTCGGCCTGGCGAAGTTGATCTTGCGCGTTGCGAAACTCGTCACCGAAGTCGTCGCGGAGGCGGATCACGTCCCCCAGTTCATCGAGCTCCTGCATTAGCCGGCGCCGGCGTGCCACCAGCGGCATCGCCGATTTGATCCGCTTCAGCCGCCCCTGCTCTGCGCGGGACTTACGAACCTGCTCCCGGATCTGTTCCGCTGCGATCGCGGCTTCGTGATAGGCACGGTCGTGCTTCAGCCATTCCTCGCTCGACAACTGGCGCCGTTTGAGCTCGTCCTGGACGCCGCGAAGCTCGGTCAGGGCCTTGTTGATCCGCGGGTTCTGGCCCCTTGGCCTGAAGAGTTCGTCCAACTCTTCATGAAGCGTCTTCTGTGCCTGGCTCAAGCCCGCCAACCCGGCCCCCGCGGCGAACAGCAATCTCGCCGAGCTGCCCCTGACCGGTGCGGATTTCTTCCCCTGCCTGCGTCAGCCGCTCGTGGTCGATGCCGAACATCGTCTCGAATGTCTCCTGGTTCATGCCGCCCAGGAACCGGGCCAGATGCTCGTCGGCGATGACCGACGAATCGTCAGGCCCGCGAAGCGTGTTTCGGTTGCCCTCGCCGGCGGATAATCTCGAGTTCCTCGCCGCCGCTGTGCCGCAGCGTTCCCCCGATGCGAAGCTGCTCGTTGGGATGGACGAAGTTATCGGCCGACCGCTGCGGAAAGCCAAAGAGCAAGTGCGACAGGGCTCGTAACGTCGACGTCTTGCCCGCCTCGTTAGGGCCGTAGATCAGGTGCAGACCCTGTTCGCCCGCGGAAAGATCCAGCACGACGTCGGTGAACGGCCCCACCGCCTTCAGGTTCAATGTCAACAATTTCATGGATATCAATGATTATTTGCTATCTATGCTCTCTGATTTGATCAACAAGTCCAGGAGCAGCGGCTGGACCTGCCCCAAGAGAGTTTGCAACCACAATGCATCGTCAAGCCGCGGGCCGTCGGGGTCTTGGGTCAGCTCGGCCGGCAGCTTGCGTTTCAGCTCGGCCAGCTCGTCAACCACGGCATTCATGGAAGTGGGATCAGAGCCGAGTTGTTCGATGACTTCCAGCAGCTCGTCAAACGGGCCCGTCGGGCATGAGGCCGCGCTCGAAGCGGCCGGGTGTCCAGTTCGACCCTCTCGATCCAGAGCCGATCGCCGCCCCGTTCGGTGGCCAGGCTGCGGATCTCAGCCACGAATCGCTCGGGGTCAGTCTGCAGTCGGCCATGCAAGCGCGGTCGAGCCGCTCGAGACTCACACGGACAGCCAGCATGGCATCGGGGTCGGGCTCGGATGCGAGCAAGCCATCGAACATCTCGGCCGCTCGCCCCCAGAATATCCGACTCGGTTTCGAGCTCGCGACATTCGACACAAGCCCTCTCCCACCGCACCTGGTCCAGCCGCTGGAAGACAGTTTCGATCGCGCTGATCGGAATGGATCGTCACCAGCAAGCATCCCTTGGGCCCGGTCTCGCGGATATGCCGGCCTTGCACGTTTCCCGCAAACACGACCAGCGGCTCCTTGCACAAGAATCTGGCGAGCGTGGATATGACCCGAGAGCCCAGTAGTCATAACCTCGACCGCGAAGTTCCTCGAGCGTGCAAGGGGCATAGCGTTCGTGGCCATCCATTCCGCCCATCCCGGTATGAAGCAGGCCGATGTTGGTATAGCCCCTCACGGGCGCGGGATAGGCCGCCGCCAGATTTTCCATGACGGCGGCTTTGGCGAAGCTTTGCCCGTGGATCGCCACGCCCAGGTCCTCGAGCCGAACGGTCTCGGGGTGTTCGTGGGCCAGGAAGCGGACATTCTCGGGCAGCCGCAACGCTCGGGTCATCTTGTTGGCGGCGTCGTGATTGCCGGCGATGACGATGACCGGAATCTTCTGTTCCCGCAGACCGGCCAAGCTGACGCACGAGATACAAGCCCGGTGTTGTAATCGCGCCAATCGCCGTCGTAAAGATCGCCGGCGATCAGCACGAAATCGACGTGTTTCTCGATGGCGAGGTCGATCAAACGCGTGAAAGCACGCCGAGTTGCTCCCCGAATCCGCTCGACCGGCGCGTTCTCATATCGTTCAAGGCCCTTGAGTGGACTGTCGAGGTGAATATCCGCCGCGTGGAGAAAAGTTATCGCCATGGTAAAAAGCCGGGCCGCTCTGGCACGCACTCAGGCGACAGCACTTTGCAATGTCCGGCCTGGCGTGGACTATACGATTCTACAGTATACGGCCATCCGGCTGCGAGAGGCAATTCACTGTCTGGTTGCGACAAGAGCGACCGGCGACGGCAACGGCTCGCAACGAAGTCCGGCCAAGAGGTTCGCCACCGAGAGTTCGGCCATGCGGCGCCGCGTCTCAACCGTCGCGCTCCCAAGATGGGGAGTGATGATGACATTGGGCATGGCCAGCAGCGGGTGGTTGCGCGGCAACGGCTCGGGCTCGGTGACGTCGAGGGCGGCGGCAGCAATGCGGTTTTGTGCCAACGCCACCGTGAGCGCCTCGGTGTCGACCACCGCCCCGCGAGCGATGTTGATCAGCGTGGCGTCGGATTTCATCAGCGCGAGCTCAGGTGTACTTATGCAGCCGCGCGTCTCGTCAGTCAGTGGGACGCAGAGCATCACGTAGTCGGACGTAGTCAGCAGATCATTCTTGCCGGCGAAATGTACCGATGGCGTGAATGCCTGTTCGACGTCTTCGCGCCGGCGGCGATTATGGTAGAGGACGTTCATGTCGAAGGCTATCGCTCGCCGGGCGACTCGGCGGCCGATCTGGCCCATCCCGATGATTCCCAACGTCTTGCCGTGAACCTCGCGTCCCAGCATGTAGCCGGGGTCGTAATGGATAAACTCGGCCGATCGCGCGTAGTGGTCTCCGGCGACAATCCGCCGCGCCGAGGCCATCAAGAGCGCGAAACCCAGATCGGCCGTCGCCCCCTCGAGCACGCCGGACGTATTTCCCACCGGGATACCCCGGGCCGCCGCGTGCTCGAGTTTGATGTGGTCGACGCCGACGCCGTAGTTACTGATCACCTTTAGACCGTGAAGCCGGTCGAGCATAGCGCCGTCGACCGGAGGATGGCCGTAGGTGTACAAACCGTCAACCGGCTCGTCGCTCCCGGTGACGGCCACCGACCAGGGCAGGATCTCAACGACGTCGTGAAGCATGCTCTTGATCGTCGCGTCCAACGGTCCGTCGGCCACGACGCGGGGAAGTCGTCGCGGGTTCACTTTGTCTCTTTCTCATCGCGCGGCGATGCGGACCCGGTGCCGATAGGGAGCGTTGGAGAGTTACCAGGAAAAGTTCGGCTCAAAAGGATGAGCTGGTCGCCAGCGTGCAGCGGTCCAGCTTCGTCGCCGATCGGGTTAATCAGCATCTCGTCCCCGCGCTGAATGCCGATTAACAAGCAAGATCGGCGATCATTGCGGTACTTCATGAACATGTCGCCGAGCTCGACGAAATCCCGACCGATCAGTTCTTCCGGCGTCGGTAGCAGGAACACCTCGTTGTTGTCACGACGGACAGTGAGCAGCTCTTGGTAGAACTGCGTCACCCCATGAAAAAGCGCCGACCGTGCCAACAGACGCAGCCCCAATGAGTCTGACGAGACGATCTCACTGGCGCCTGCTTTCTGCAGATGGAATCGATTGTTGGGATTTTGGCACTCGACGACGATATTCGGCACCTGATCGCCGCGACAAATGTGACGGACCGCGATACAGGTCAAGATCGACTTGCCGTCGGCGTGCTTGCCTTCGCGTACGTCGCTCAAAATGACGACTGAGTATGCTTTGGCCACCGTGGCTCTGTGGAGAATCACCTCATTCGTCGGATCCCCCTTGACGATATAGACGTCGTTAAATGCCGGCTCGTCTTGCTTATCCGGCAAATCGATTTCATCGGGGTTATCGTGGATGATCACGATGGGACGCGGTTGCGTGATGATTTTGCTGTGCACCTCGCGAATCCACTCGAGCCCGCGCGGCGCCCAATTGCAAAGCACCAGGTGATCGTCCATCTCAAAGTTCGACACGTCTCGTCTCCGCAAGTAGCGTTCGACCAAGAGCGAGGCAACACTGGCCGTGAATAGTCCAGCAAGTCCCACCCCTGCGACCAAGAGCACCATCGCGAACACGCGTCCGACCGGCGTCTTGGGTGATTCCTCAAGCCCGCTGAAGAGGAGAACCCAGACGCTCCACAGCGACTCGCCAAAGGACTCGAAGGCCGGGTTGGTGTGACCTTCGATGAGATACAGAGCCCAGGCCCCGATCAACCAGACCGCGATCACTCCGCCTATTACTCGCGCGACCTGATAACGATTCCAACCGGTGACAACCGATAAAAATCGATATCGCCAGCTTCTCCGCTTGACGACGGTCCGAGCCGGCCGGGACGGGCGACGTCGCGTTTGTGGCATCGGCCTGAGAGCTCCCGGAGTCGCTACTCCGTGTAGGCGCGAGACTACCTTTGGCTCAGTACCCGGACCACACGGCGCGGCTGCGGGAAACAGGCTCTATTGACGCAATTTCCGTACCGGAGTCTGAGCGGCACTGGCTATTGCGCCGCGGACAAGTGCCGTAAGCGCGGAATGCTGTCAATAAGTGAATCACCCTGGTTCAGCACAGATTGGTGCTACTAGCCAGGGCGAATGATCACGAAACTCGAACAGTTGAAAAGGCACTAAATGCTGTGGTTCAGTGATCTGCGCCAGCTTTCGCAGGGCTCGCATGGGGGGCCACAGAACTTTCCTGCTTGCTCATCAAGAATGTCGTGGTCCCTGCCGTCTTGCCGTCCGCGTACCCCTCCCACGCACTACTTACCTTGCCATCCGGGAGAAATGTGATGGATAATCCGTGAATATGATGATCTTTTTCCGGGTCAAGGTTCGTCCCGCCGTCGAAAACGAAAATGAGCTTGTCAGGCATCGAATGGGCCCGGTCGAGCTTCACCCGCGGCTGGTTTCCCATGGCACAGTAATGGGTCATTCGCAGATCGTCGCCGTCGAGATGGTAAACCGAGACCATTTCGTGACCTGTCTCGGGAAATTGCGTCTCCACGAGCGCGCTGCCAGCTCCCGTGAGTGAGAAGACCACCGGCGGCTCTGGCCCATTGTGCTTCGCCTTTTCCTTGTGATCGGGCGACTGGTCGTCGCTGCTAATCTTACTTTTCCAGGTGCCCTTCAGGGTTTTGAGCCGGGCAAATGCGGTCTTCGCATCGACACCGGGCTTCGCCTTATCCGGTGTGTCGTCCCCAAGAGTCCGTTCCGTAAAAGCCAGAACGCCCACCATGGCGATCACTGCAAACCACGCCGAGAGTCCTAGCCCGCGTGCCATCGAATTCCCCCCCTCTCTTTTCTTGATTTTGATTTTAGGTTGAGATAAAGAGCCTGGAATTTCGTCGACACCAGACTCTTTTCGACGCTCAACGCCGCCAGGCCAACGTATTTCATTCCTGAACGTCCGTCAAGATTGTAGCTGGACCGGGCTTTCCGATGGCAAAACTGAATATTGCGGTGGACCATGGACAGAATCCGGCGACGGCCCGTGCGAACTTCGAGCAGGCGATTTCCGCCGCTCAGGAACGATTTGGCAAATACATTCACAGAGCTGATTGGTCAGAGGATCGGGGGTCCGTGCGGATGGCCGGCCCGGGCTTTGACGTCGAGCTCTCGCACGACGACAAGAAAGTGTATGCCAACGGTACCGTACCGTTGGCCCTCAAATTGATGGAAGGGCCCATAAAGGCGTTTATCACACAAGCCTTGGCCCCGAAACCATAACGATTCTCGTCAGCGATCTCTCATGACTGGCCCGCGGGCCGCGCGGACGTGTTCGGCGACTTCGCGAGCGGACAGTGGTCGGTCATAAACGGCGACTTCGTCGACCTTCCCTTCGAAGTGCGCGAGACCATCCGATTGGCCGCCAACGGACAGCGATTCGAGCCCGGCTTTCGCCGAGATGCTTGCCTCGCTCTTAATCTCCAGTTCGACATTACCGTCAAGGTAGAGATTAACGCGGTCGGACGCACGGACCAACGCCAGGTGATGCCAAGTTCTAGGCGCGATGAGGGTGTTACCGGTCACGACGTTCTTCGGCATTTGGCCCTGCGCGAAGAATAGTCGCTGCGATGTTGCGTCCGTTGCCTTGATGCCGACGTTATCAGCAATCCCCTCGCGGCGAATGCCAAGGAGTTGACCCCTCGAATTAGCGTCAGCCGGCAAGCCGCTCCAAAACCAGAGCTCGACGCTGTAATTCCCACCCCTGCTCTGGAGCTGCGCCATCAGCCGTCCGCCCGCAAGATACATAGCTCGGTTTTCGGCGTTTGCAGTCGAGAGTCCGGCCAAGTC
Source organism: uncultured Isosphaeraceae bacterium (assembly GCA_963850935.1). GTDB lineage: Bacteria > Planctomycetota > Planctomycetia > Isosphaerales > Isosphaeraceae > CAWFRS01. Next base: position 401,287 of record CAWKNT010000034.1, on the reverse strand, counting down.
GGCTCCGGGCACGTAGAATGCTACACCTCCCTGGTAACTGGCTTGTCTGCCATTGCCGCTCGAGTCAAGCGCTGTTGGTCCCTCCATATCGTCGAGCCGCCAGAAAGCAATTGGCCTGGAAGCGATGACCAACCGGGCGTATGGCGCGTGAATCGGGCTCGGTGTCCGGCGCGGTTTGTCGGCGACTTTTTCGAGCAAGGCGAGTACGGTCTCGACAATTCTCGGCTCTGCCTGAACCTCGAGCCCGGCAGTCCGCGCCGGCCAGGTCGTGTACCCTCCCAGCGTGTGCTGTTCGGGGGGCGGAATATAGCCCTCCGAGCCATTGGCTAGCTCGATATTCATTGTTGTCGTGAGTGGACTTTGAGCCTTGATTTTCAGGCCTGTAATGGCGAACACCTCGTTGGGTATCGCCGCGATTCCCAGGTCGCCGATGCGGATCGCCTGGAGTTTGAGCTCGCGCTGCGGCTCGTCATGCAGAAAAATCGCTTCCTTCGCGTAGACCTCCGCAAGGCTGTTAGGAATGTCTCGACCGGCCATGCGGTGGACAATCTCACTCGCCCACGCCAGACGCGCCGCATCGGGCACTCGGCGACCGAGCACCAGCCGTGTTTCGGCCATCGTGAGCGAAACCCAGTCGTGATAGCGGATCGCTCGACACGCTTCCTGAGCAAATCGGGCGACGGAGTCAGCGTACGCATCGATTCCAGGGTCTTTCTTGGGCTGGCCGTAGTCCATCCACATTTGGTCGCCGCTGGTTCCTTGCGACATGATCCCGACAAACGGAGGATCGACAGCTTCGGCGCCGATTCGTTTCGCCAGCGCCCCTGCGAAGCGTCCGAAGTAATCGGCGGATACCGGTTCCGTTCCAAAGTAGTGCATCGAGTAATTTGCCAGCACGGCGATCGGCCGCCCAGTGCGCGACTGGACCGAGACCACCGTCAACGCTGGATCGACCGGTCCGGCGGGCGCGATCGCGTCGGGGTTTTCGTAGCCGGGATGCATATTGGCGCGGACCGTCCGCAGACCGAATGGGTCGTCGAGCATCTTATCGGGACGGCGGATCCAGCGACGGCAAAATGTGTGCTCATGGTCGTCGACCACGTTCCAGCCGACTCGGGCCGGCTCGAGCAACTTTGTGGCACGATCGATCGACTCGGCGATCCATCCCGGCAGTCGTGCCACGTAAATGGCGTCGGCGGGACAGCCCAGGGCACCCATTGCGGCGGGGGCGGAGTGGGTATGCGTCGCCGAGATTAAGATCCGATCCACTGGAATACCAGTCTTTTCTTGGGCTAATTGCTTCGCGCGGTCGAGCAACTCGCGCGGCAACATGCAACTGTCGACGACCACGATCGCCAGCCGTGTTGATCCGTCATCAAGGACCAAACATTTGGCTCGAATCGGGTCCGCGAGCCGGTTAGCTCGGTTTTGCAGGAAGCCACCATTCACTAAGACCGGGAATGTCGCCGGCGCGATGTCAACCGCACTAGCGCCCGCGCGGAATTGCTTTCGTTCGGCAGATGTTGATTGACCCTGCTGCGTCAGCTCATCCGCCGTCCATGCCCGACTCGCGAGCAGGAGCACAAGAAAAGCGATCGTGATATTGCGGTTCAAAGTGGTCTCAGTTTTGAACGGTCTCAATCTAATCTGGTTCAATCCCCAGTTCGCGCAACTGCGTAGCCAAGCGGTCGGCGCGCTCGGCTTGTTGCTCTGCGAGTCGAGTTTGTTGCTCTGCGAGCTGAGCTTTTTCCTCTGCAAGTCGAGCTTTCTCCTGGGCACGTTGGCGGTCGGCGCTGCGTTGCTTGACCAATTCAGCATACGTGAGAAAGGGCTCGCCGTCGGGGCCGATGATTTTGAGATTGTCGGGTCCCTCACCAGGCTCGAAACGAATCTTGAGGCGGGGGCTCTGGAACCCGGCCATAACGGGTACTTCTTCCAGGATATCGTTCACGCGCCGCCAACCAACAAGATCACCGCGATCAGGGTCGTAAATATAGTACTCCTCCACTCCATATCGTTCGTAGAACTGAAACTTGCGCTCCATCTCTCCGGCGCGGTTGCCGGGTGAGAGGATCTCGAAGACCGCCTGAGGTGGGATATTTCCTTCCTCCCATTGCTTGTAAGAGCCACGGTTGCCTTTCGGGCGTCCGAACACGACCATCGCATCGGGCGCGGAACGGATGTTCGGGTTCCCCTCGACGGGATACCACAGAAGATCACCGGCCACGAACACGTTCGAATCGTTGACAAAGATTGCATCAAGTCCCCCTTCGATCGTCACAATCCACTTAAACTGCAATGTGTTTTCCGACATGGGCCGACCATCGTTTTCGGGGTATATAAGTGCAGGGCGAGGAGGGCTGATGAAGGTGCTCATGACCTTAAAGGTCCTCGGGCGCTGGTGAATTGCGATACGTCTTGAGTCTCGCACGAAATACCGATGCTCTCAAGGTCAACGGTCTTCGCCTTCCGGTTCACGCACTTGGGCAGCCAGGAACTGGACAGCGTCTCGGAGCGTCGTTAGGTTACGGTGGGAGTGCCGATTTGGGACCATGCGCCCGGCGCGACGGCTCCATTGGCCGTGACATGCGCCATGTTGTCTCCGAATGCACGGAAAACGCGAGTGAACTGCGAGGAGTCTTCCGTGGGAGTCATTTGGGGGTCATGTACTGGCGATCTGGGGAAGAGCGGACTTTGTTTCCAACGAGGATGACCACGCTTTGATTGCGCGGAACCTCAATCGAAACCATCCTGGTCATGGAACGTTTCTGGCGATGGATGGCATCGATCACAGGTTTAGCCGCGCCGCCTCGCGGCTCGATAGCTTCAGCGGCCGGTTGGGGCGGCAAAATGAGTTTAACTCGGCGATTCTCGATGTGTGCCGCTCCTGGGTCGAGAAGTCGGCTCAATTGCCAGCCACGGAGGTCAAGCGAGCCAGCTGAAACGTGAAGGTTAAGCCACTGTGAATTCACCGGGAGATACGGCCGTGATGCGACGATTTTCGGCGGTGTGCGTCTGGATGTGGCGCTCTGGGTGCTTCCCCCCGTTCGAGCGGAGATTCAGGTCGGGGCCGCGGTGCGCGTGATCACGCCCGATCCGCTCCTGCCTGTGTCGGGCGGAATGGGCAAGCCCAATCCCACGCGGGAGAAACGGGGCGAGATCACGGCCCGGGCGATCGTCTTTCGAAAAGGAGATGTCTCGGTGGCCGTCGTGTCCCTCGATCTGATTGGCTTTCCGTCCGTGCTGGGAGATCGCGTGCGGGCGAAAGTGAGCCGCATTCCGGCGATCACATCCTGATCGGATCGACTCATACCCATAGCGCCCCCGATTGTTACGCGTTTCCCGACGGCAAAGGGGGGCACACGGGCGACCTCAATTACATGGACTCGGTCTGCGACAAGGCCGCCGAAGCGGTCAACGAGGCCATCGATCGCCTCCAGCCGGCCTGGATCAAGATCGCGACGGGCGAGGCCCAAGGGAAAGATCGCCTACAACTACTATGCCCCCGATCTCTACGACCGGCGCATGAGCGTCATCCAGGCCGTCAGTCCCGCAGGGCAAGACGATCGCCACGCTGGTCAATTACGCGATCCATCCGGAAGTTCTCGGCAACGACATCGGCATTCTCAGCCCCGACCTGGTCGGCCCGCTTTGCGAGAAGATCGAGTCACAGGCCGGCGGCACGGCCCTGTTCATGAACAGTGCCCAGGGGGGCATGGTCACGGCCGACAACCGCGACCTGGACACAGCCGAGAGACCAGCAACGCGGCTACTGGAACGATTCGCGCTCCTGGGACGAATGCCTGCGGATCGGCCACCTGATGGCCGACGGAAGCGCTACGCATCATCAAAGACGCCCCGAGCAGAAAGATCCGGCGCTCTTTTGCGACTCGATCAACGTGCGCTTTCCGGTCGATTCGATGCTGATGTGGGGCGTCATCCTCGGCTCGCCGCTCAAGTATCCGCACAACGACGACCAGTCGATCAATGCGCGGATCAATCTGGTCAACCTGGGCACTGCCCAGATCCTCACGATCCCCGGCGAGGCCCTGCCCAATATCGGCTTTTATCTCAAGCGCAAGATGCACGGCAAGAACAACCTGCTGTTTGGCCTGACCAACGAAGCCTTCGGCTATATCTTGACGAAAGTCGATTTTCAGAGCTTTCCCCGCTACGACTACGTCTCGCGCACGTCGCTCGGCGAGATGACGGGCGAGATCCTGATCGAGAAGTCGCTCGAATTGGTTAAGCGAACACCGGCGCCCGATCGCTGACTGATCGACGACTTGCCGCCAGATTACCGGGCAGGGTCTTCTTTGAGAGCCTTTTCTCTGGCATGATGACTCTCTGCACGCCTGAGGGTCTGACGAAAAGAAAATGAACTGACTTTGGAATTGAGGATCAACTGATGCGGTGCGATGCGATCTTTCGGCGATTGGCCGGCCTGGTCTGGCCGCGGTACTCTGCACTCTTGGCTGGGATCGCAACCTGCGGCCCGGGGCGATGTGAAGGTGCCGGCGATCTTCGGGTCTCACATGGTCTTGCAGCGCGATCAAAAGGACCGCGTCTGGGGCTGGGCCGAGCCTGGCGAGGATGTCACGGTCAAGATCGGCGGCCAGAGCCACGCGACCAAGGCCGGCGCCGACGGCTCATGGCAGGTCATGCTCGACCCGATGCCGGCCGGCGGGCCCCACACCCTTTCCATCGAGGGCAAGAACACCCTCAAGCTTGATGACGTGCTCGTGGGCGAGGTCTGGATCTGCTCGGGGCAGTCGAACATGCAGTGGTCCGTCGCCGCCGCCAAGGACGCCGACCTCGAAATCGCGACGGCCAAGTATCCCTCGATCCGGTTGATCACGGTTCCCAACCGCGGCACGCAGGAGCCTCAGAACGACTTCCATGGGCAGTGGCAGCCGTGCCGGCCGGATACGGTCGGCGGGTTCTCGGCCGTCGGCTACTTTTTCGGGCGCCGGTTGCACCAGATGCTGGACGTGCCGATCGGCCTGATCAACGACTCCTGGGGCGGCTCGGCGTGCGAGGCCTGGATTCGCCGCGATATCCTGGCCGCGGACGAGAAGTATGCCCCGTTGCTCAAGCGATGGGAAAAACTCGAGAAAGACTTCCCAGGCCAAGACTGAGTACGAGTCAAAACTGGCCGACTGGAAGACCGCTGCGACAAAGCCAAGGCCGAGGGCAAGCAGCCCCCCCGCGTCCCCCAGAACCCTCGAGGACCAGATGCGGGGAAACGCCCGGCCGGGCAACATCTATAACGGCGTGCTCAAGCCGACGATCGGCTACGGCATCCGCGGCGTCATCTGGTATCAGGGCGAATCAAACGCCGGCCGGGCCTATCAATATCGCGACTTGTTCCCGCTCATGATCAAGAGCTGGCGCGACGAGTGGGGCCAGGGCGATTTTTCGTTCTACTGGGTCCAGCTCGCCGACTTCATGGCCGAGACGCCTGAACCGAAAGACAGCTGCCTGGGCCGAGCTGCGCGAGGCGCAAACCATGACCTTGAAACTCCCCAAGACAGGCGAGGCGGTGATCATCGACCTCGGCGAAGGCAAGGACATCCACCCCAGGAACAAGCAGGACGTCGCCAACCGGCTGGCGCGGTGGGCGCTGGCGCGCGACTACGGCGTGAAGATCGCCTTCCAGAGCCCGACCTACAAGGCGATGGAGAAGCACGGCAACAAGATCGTGCTCCAGTTCGACCACGTCGGTCGTGGCCTGAAGACCGTTCGACGTCGACGAGCCGCGCGGGTTTGCCATCGCCGGCAGCGATCACAAGTTCGTCAGTGCCAAGGCGAAGATCGTCGGCCCCGCCACGATCGAGGTCTGGTCGGACACAGGTGTCGGAACCGGTCGCCGTGCGCTACGCCTGGGCCGACAACCCGGTCTGCAACCTCTACAGTGCCGAGGGCCTGCCCTTGACGCCGTTCCGTACCGACGACTGGCCGGGAGTGACGGTCACAACAACGTCGACTAGAACTTCGCGATCGTGGCCAGCGTCCGGCGACGTTGCCCCGTGTTCGACAGTCGACGCTGCTCTCGCACGCCAGGTCACTGGGAATCGAGCGCTGACCCGCGCATAATGATCGCGTGTTAAATCTTGGTTTAAGATTTGACGTGGTGGGATCGGTGGAGCGGGCGGTTCATCGAGAGAGGGCCAGAGCGATGTCGAAGTCACACCTGAGTCGTCGCCAGTTCATGAATCGATCTCTGGCTGCCGCCGGGGTGGGGGCCGGGTTTCGCGATCGGCGGGACCAAGTCGTCGGGGCGGGTCATCGGCGCCAACGACACGGTCCGTCTCGCCGTCGCCGGGCTCAACGGCCGAGGCGGCGCCCACGTCGGTGAGTTTGTCAAAATGCCGGGCGTCGAGATCACCTATCTGGTCGATCCCGATACCCGCACGTACAAGAAGCGGCTCGATCAGATCCAGAAGAAGGGAGGCCGCGCGCCGGCCACCGTTCAAGACATCCGCCGCGTGCTCGAGGACAAGGCGGTCGACGCGATCTCCGTCGCCACGCCCAATCACTGGCACGCCTTGATCACGATCTGGGGCTGCCAGGCGGGCAAGGACGTCTACGTCGAAAAACCGTGCAGCCACAACGTTCATGAAGGCCGGATCGCCGTCGAGGCCGCCCGGCGCTACAACCGGATCGTCCAGCACGGCACGCAGAGCCGTTCCAGCCACGACTGGGCCCTGGCCGCCGCGGCGATCCAGTCGGGCAAGCTCGGCAAGCTTTTGGTGTCGCGGGCCCTTTGTTACAAGCCGCGCGACAGCATCGGCGTCAAACCCATCACGACCCCTCCCGAGCAGGTCGCCTTCGACATCTGGCTCGGCCCGGCCCCGCAACAGCCGTATCACGCCAACCTGGTCCATTACAACTGGCACTGGTTCTGGGACTTCGGCAATGGCGATATCGGCAACCAGGGCGTCCACCAGATGGACATCGCCCGCTGGCTGATCCCGGCCGCGAGCTCGAGCGGGCACGCCGCCAGCGCGACGTTCCCCAAGACCGTCACTGAGCCTGGGCGGCCGGTTCGGCTATCACGACCAGGGCCAAACCGCCAATACCCAGATCAGCGTCATGGACTACGGCGACACCCAGCTCATCTTCGAGGTCCGCGGTCTGAAGACCAAAGGTTTCCACGGGTCAAAAGTGGGCAACATCGCCCATCTCGAAGAGGGCATGATCGTTGATGGCAAGTTCTATCCCAAGGGAGAAACCAAGCCTGTGTCCGCTGGCGAGCCTGGTGAAGATCGAAGTCGAGCGCGGGCCCGGGCGGGGCCACTTCGGCAACTTCATCGCGGCCGTGCGCAGCCGCAAGGTCGAGGACCTGAACGCCGACATCCTCGAAGGGCATTATTCCGCCGCGCTTTGCCATCTGGCGAATATCTCGTACCGGCTGGGTCAGGAAGTTCCGTTCAACAAGACGACCAAGGCCTTCGGCGACGACAAGGAAGCCAACGAGACGCTGGCCGCATGGAGGAGCACCTCAAAGATAACAGTGTGGCGCTCGATGGCCTCAATTACCGGCTTGGCCGCAGGCTCACCTTCGATGCCACGACCGAGTCGTTCGTCGGCGATTCCGAGGCGAACCAGTTGTTGACCCGGCACTACCGCGCGCCGTTCGTGGTGCCTGATCGGCTGACTTGAGCCCGGGCAACGACTGTTACGCCTGCACGGGATAGGTGGGGCAATTACTTGAGGGGTTAACAACAACGCATCTAGTAATTCGTAGGGTCGGCATCACCCACCGTACAGGAACTCTGACCGGTACCGACCCTCCGAATCCCGCGCTGTGATTGGGTAGTCATTACGCGTTTTTAACCTTGGTGCAACCCTTCAGTTCACCAGGTCGCGCCAAGCAAAATAGGCTTCGATCCACTCGTGGCCCTTGGGAAGGGGCTCAATCACGTCAACTGCGGCGATGTCGACGACCATCGTTTTGCCTTTGGCCATGCAAACGGCATTGAGACCATAGCCGTTCCTGGGCCATTCGAAGCGGACGCAGTCTACTTCTTCGCCGTTAACCCTCGCCGGGAATGGGCAGACCACTTCCTCGCGGATCATGCTCAGCAAACCAGCGTGCTCATCGCTTTCGTCGACGCTGTCACTGGTTGCTTGATCGATCAGTGCTCGCAGCTTTTCACGATCGCCTCGGCTCGGTGCCTGTTCCAAGGTTGCCGACTTGCCAGAACGCCAGTTCCAATTCATGGATGCACTCACCTTTGCGTGTGTCGAACCTCGAGGAGATGACTCTCATTGCCTGGCTCATCGATGTGGGTCGCGTCTTATGGACTTTAGCACATGATGCGTAAAACGACGCCATCGACTGCATTATCAGGCGTTTTATCAGAAACATTCCCCGGTGCAGGTGTGTGATGAAACGAGAAAGACAGTGTTGATTGTGGTTCCGGTCGATCCGATCAGTGCAGTCCGTCGCCAAGTTGTCAACGGCGGCTTCCACCACCGATCGATCCGAAAGATGTGGCTGATGGCGGAGGCGTCGAGCGCTTTCCGCCGAGTGCGATGGCAAGAACCTGTGAAAGAGTGATCGCCATCCGACGATTCAAACCGTTGGACCACAGGGTCAAAACGCATCTTCAATACGTATCTGTCGCTTTAGGATACCTCTTTGCCGCCAGTTTGTTCAAGGTGAAAGCGGGCGGCACTTTCCATTTCTGTCAATGGACCCGAAAATACGAACGGTCGAAATGATCGATAACCAAATGGCTGAGATCCTTCGGAGCTAGATCATGTCAGAAAGCTTTCGGAGCAATCCATGTGGACATTAATGGGAGTTTTGCTGGTACTATCGGCGGCATCGAGCTCGGACGCCGCGGATTGGAAGCTCGTATGGTGCGACGAGTTCGACAAGCCCGGTCTACCGGACCTGGCCAAGTGGGACTACGAGACTGGCTTCACTCGCAACAACGAGAAGCAGCAATACACGCGAGCTCGCAAGGAAAATGCTCGGGTGGAAAATGGTAATTTGATCATCGAGGCGAAACGAGAGAGGTACATCGGGCCGGGGTCTACTCGCGCGAGCAAGTCGCGTCGTAATGCAAGAGCGAGCAGCGACCCTTCGGACGCTGACTACACGTCCGCAAGCCTCACGACGCGCGGCAAGGCTGCATGGACTTACGGGCGAATCGAGGTTCGCGCGAAGTTCCCATCTGGACGGGGGACGTGGCCGGCCATTTGGACTCTGGGCACGAACATCGATAAGGCTGGTTGGCCCACTTGTGGTGAAATCGACATCATGGAGTTCGTCGGTTTCGAGCCGGGGGTCGTCCACGCGAATATTCACACCAAAAAGTACAACCACGTCATGAATACTGGTAAGGGCGACAAGGTCATGATCCCGGACGCGTCACAGGCGTTTCACGTCTATGCCGTCGAATGGGACGCAGCGAGGATTGACTTTTTCGTCGACGCCCAGAAGTACTTCATCTACCGCAATGACGGGACTGGGCAGGATGCCTGGCCTTACGACAATTACCAGTACCTGATCCTAAACCTCGCCATTGGCGGTGACTGGGGAGGCCAAAAGGGGATCGACGACGCTATTTTTCCCCAGCGCTACGAGATCGATTATGTCCGGGTCTATCAAAAACGGGGCGTGAAACCATGAAGCCGACGAGCCTGATTCCCTGACTTTGCGGAGCCAACTCTCGCATGGGCAAGCGCCCCACAGTCGATGACAGGCTTTCGTCGATTCGTCGCCTGCGCGACCAACAACTGACCGCGGAGATTGCGGCCGAGTTACGGGCTGCGTTGCGCGACAAGTCAAATCTAATTGTCGCAGCCGGGGCGGCGATCGTCGGCGACCAGAATCTCGCTGAAATGCAATCTGATCTCAAGGCAGCCTTCGAGCGGTTCCTGGTCGATCCCGTCAAGAACGACAAGCTGTGTCGCGCCAAGGTCGCCGTCATTCAAAGCCTCGACAAGCTAGGATATGAGCAGGCTGACTTGTATCTCCGCGCTGCCAGCCACGTGCAACTCGAGCCAGTGTGGGGCGGGACGGAAGACACGGCTGCGCCCTTCGCGCGCTCGCTGTCCTCGCGCTGTGCGGATTGACTACCACGATCTCCTCCCTCTGCTCGTCGATTCGCTTGTGGATTCGCACAGAGAGGTCAGGATCGCCGTGGCACAAGCGCTCGGATATCACGGTTCTGAGGCCGCGAGCATGGTGCTTCGCCTGAAGGCACTGATCGGCGACAAAGACCCGGAAGTCATCTCGGAATGCCTGTTCGGTCTGCTCAATTTCGAGTTGAAGGAAAACCTCGCATTTGTGTCGCGGTTTCTCGATTCCGGAGACATGGCGAATTGCGAAGCAGCGATCATCGCCCTGGGGAGATCGCGGTTGCCCGCGGCCTTCGACTTGCTCAAAACCTGCTGGCAACGTCGTCCGATCGTGCTTGATGAAGAGATCTTTCTGGCTATGGCTATTTTGCGCCTCCCGACGGCGACTGATTTCTTGCTGCAAATAATCGCAAAAGACCAGGAGCGGACGGCACTTGCGGCCCTGTCAGCACTCTTGATCCATCACTATGATTTCGGCTTGCGAGAGCGAATCGCCGAAGCCGTTCAAAAGAATAGTAGCCGTATTTTGCAGTCGAAGTTTGCCCACGAATTTGGAATGGACTAATGTGAAAACTGGGGATACCGATGCCAAACGCTTCACACACCATCCGTCAAGAGATCAGGGGCGTGGTCGTGTTCATCGGATTAATCTGGGCCGTTTTCTTGGTCAGCTTGGTATTCCCGGGCTTGGACAAGTACGGTGTTATTCGCGCAAACTCAGTGGGATCGCAGGGATCGCGGCAATGCCGTTTTTGCACGGAAATCTTGCGCATATTCTGAGCAACACGGTCCCGCTGGTTGTCCTGTTGATTCTCTTGGCCGGTTCTCGTGCCGAGTCGTGGGAAGTGGTCGTTGTCATCTCTGTCCTGGGTGGCCTGTTTCTATGGATATTCGGCCAGCCGGCTGTGCACATCGGCGCGAGCGGCTTGATCTCGGGATTGATTGCCTTCCTGATCCTTTCCGGGTTCCTGGAATTACGGATCGTGCCCCTCTTGATCGCGCTTTTTGTGGGTTGCCTTTACGGCGGGTCCCTGGTCCTGGGGATCTTGCCTCGTCTTGGCTCCGAGATTTCATGGGACGGCCACCTCTGCGGCGCGATCGCAGGCGGACTTGTCGCCTATTCGTTGACGCGAGGGTCTCGGGCTCAACAATCGATGGAAATCCGAGAGCACAACCAACTCGCACTCTGATCCAGACTAAGCAACGGAGTCAACTGAAATCAGGTCTACGGTTCATGGCGGCGGCGCCAATAGCGCCGCTCAGGCCGCTCGCGCCGTGACAACGTCTAGCTTTTCGAGAATGCGCTGATACACGGGCCGAATTGCCAAATCCTCAAAGGAAGAACACATCTCGAGAAGGTCGAGCATACTGACTAACTCGTCTCGATGATCGTCGCCATCGTAGTCGCCCTCATCGAGCATGATCTCGATGCTGGATCGGGCCGCATCGCAGGCCTCGGCGAACGAAGAATAACGGTCGTACAGGTCGGTTTCAAATCGACCCTCCAGGTCGACGACCACAGTGTCCACGGCGTCGATCGGCAGATGGACGTAGGGTTTACTGCTCTGATTCATGAACGATTCTGGCTCCCTGAAAAAGATTGTCGGCGAAAAGAACATCTCGCAATACGAACGGCATATCGAGTTGGTTCGCCAGGAAACGGATCGATCCCCGATCGCAGTGATAAACCCATTCACGCCGGACGCTCGAGTCTATCACATGGGACGGGAATCGATCTTCCGATCAATAATCGTTGAGGCGTATTGGTCCCTGAGCATCACCCGCTCTCCAGAACCCGTCACCTGCGCCGTCAGGTGATGGTCGGTCGGACGGCGATTCCCCAGCGGATAACGGGGAACTTACCGCCGGCGTCGAGGTTTGTGACGCACAAACGGGGGCGTTGACCTGACTCAAGGTTTCCGCGATCTCAACCTCACTGGCCAGTGAGAGCCAGTGCGAGATCCTCGCCCGCTGTGTGGAAAGCAGTGCGAACGCCTGGCGGGCCAGCGGTCTCAAGAGCGGATGTGCCAGCCGGTTGGCCCAATCTCGATAAGCCTCGAGCGCGAAAAGACACATGATCCACGCGCTGCCGTTGCGATAAACAGCCCCCTGGTCACTGACGACAACGAGCTCCTCCGGCGGCTCACCGGCTCTGTTCAAGCCGGGAAAGAGCCGCAGCGCCGTGGCCGAGCCGGCCGGAATGAACCTCAGGTCGATCAGCATGGTCTGCCGCATCAGCCACCGCTTCGCCCAGCTACAGAGGCCGCAGTGGGCATCATAGAGAATGTAAAGGCGGTCCATGAATCAGCTCCTCGGTACGCACGTGAGACAGAGCAGCTGCCGCTCACCGTTGGCGATTTCTTCCACTCAGCCGCCCGTGCGCCCCCAAACGGGTTAGTATTTTCGCGTGTGCAGATCAGTGGTTCCATGCCTGGACGGGCTCGAGAAACTGCTCGGCGGCCACCGGCGGCTTTTGATTCCGTAGCAAGGCTCGGCGCCGCATCTTCGCGAAGATGTAGAGGTTGAAGAAATGCATCACGCCCAGCAGCAGGAGCACCAGACCGACCTTGGTGCTCAGGCTCTCGATCGCCTGTGCCAGGTCGGCGGGCTTATCGCCGTACTTGAGCGCGAGCGAAATGTAGCCGACGTTCACGAGGTAAAACCCGGCGGCCAGCATGTGGTTGACCGAATCCGCCAGCGCTTCATTTCCCAGGAACGAATCCACGAGGAAGACGCGGCCGTTCTTCACAAGCGTTCGTGCGACCCAGACTGTCAGCGCGATGCTGACGATCAGATACGTGATGTAGGTTCCGACAACGTAGGTGTTCATGACGATTCTCCTTTGATTTGTCCGAGTCTCCGGCACGGGTCTCGGATCGGGCGCGGCCGCCATGGTCCCGGCCTTTCCGGGATAAGATCGCTGGCAGCCCTTCTCATGAACAAGAACCGCCGGAGATTCGCTTCATTAACCGGCAATCGAAAAAAGGTGCGATCGGAACAGTGGGTCCCGCCCGTCGTAGAGAACATGGATTCACGGTCGATCGGGCTGTTATATTGGCACCACCGGCCAAGGGCGCCGGTGGCCAACTGTGAGGGGCCCGATGAAAACCTTGATCTGCCAAGAGCTTGGATCAACTGATGTGGCCCGACGTCGGTGAAACACAAAATCTGTTGCACCGGATTGCCCGGGCCGACGCATCGGCAACCGGCGAGCTCTGGGCGCGATACCGTCCTGCCTTGCGGCGAATGATCAGCTTGCGGCTCGACCAGGCGGTCGCCCGCAGAGTCGATGCCAGTGATGTCGTGCAAGACGTATTGATCAGAGCCAGCCAGCGGCTGGAGGACTATCTCCGCAACCCAGTGCTGCCGTTTCATCTCTGGTTGCGTCAGATCGCACGGGATCACGTGATCGACGCTCATCGGCGGCACCGCGCGTACGGAGAGACGCACCGTCAATCGCGAGCAGGAGTTGTACGCGCACGGCGGCTCGTTTGATGATCGCTCGTCGCTCGATCTGGCCGCGCAACTGCGCGATTCGGAACTGACTCCGGCGGCGGCGGCTTTGCGGCGCGAGCTTCAGACGCGATTTCATACCACGCTCCTGCACCTTGTCGATGACGATCGAGAGATCATCTTGCTCCGGCATTTCGAGCAGCTCTCCAACAGCGAGGCCGCGCAAGCTCTGGGTCTCTCCGAAGCGGCCGCCGGCATGCGGCACATCCGCGCATTGCGGCGGTTGCGGGCTCTGCTGGCAGAGACGCCTTCTTTGTGTGGTTAAGCGAGAGCCATTGCATTCATGCCAACGCCCGAAGACAGCATGATGTCCGGCCAGTCCGTCGAGGCGAACCTTGCCGATGCCGACGAGTCGCTGTTGGCTTTGCTTTTGCAGGAGCTGACCGACGCTTGGCGGCAAGGACAACAGCCTGACCTGGAGCGGCTGGCAAGTCTGCACCCGCGATTGAACGCCGATCTCCGCTCGTTGTGGGCAACGGTCTGGATTGCCGAGGAAATGGCTCGGAATGGGTTTGGTGCGTGTGAATTTGGCGAAGCACGCAAGGATGGTCCGAATACGGCAGCGTGGCCGCCCGCGACCGAGGCTGCCGCGCCGGCCATCGCGAGCCAGCCCACCATGATCGGGCCGGTTCGTCGCAGGGCCGTTTTGGCGACTATGAGCTCTTCGAAGAGCTGGGACGCGGCGGCATGGGGGTCGTGTCTCCGGGCCCGCGAGATCGCGCGCGGCCGGATCGTCGCGCTCAAGCGGCTGTTGCGGGGTCCTGCCTCGACGCCTCAAGATCTCGAGCGGTTTCGGATCGAGACGCTGGCGGCAGCTCGACTGGCGCATCCCCACATTGTGCCGGTCTTTCAGGTCGGCGAATGCGACGGACATCCGTACTTCACCATGCAATACATCGAGGGAACCACGCTGGCGCACGCAACTGGCCGACGGCCCAATGTCCGAGCACGATGCCGCGCGGCTCTTGGTGCCGGTCTGCCGTGCGATCCACTACGCCCACGATCGTGGCGTCCTGCACCGCGACTTGAAGCCGTCGAACATCCTGATCGATCGCCAGGGAAACCCCTATGTCAGCGATTTCGGCCTGGCCAAGCGGATCGACGTGGATCCCACGCTCACACCCTCCGGGGCATTTCTGGGTACGCCGAGCTACATGCCGCCGGAGCAGGCCGGCAGCATCGCGCCGGTGCGGCGAGATCCTTTGGGGGCTACCGCCGACGTCTACAGCTTGGCGCGATCCTGTATCACATGCTGACCGGCCGCCCGCCGTTTCAGGCCGCCACGCCGATCGAAACCATGCTGCTGGCCCTCGAGCACGATCCGATCGCGCCACGCGCCTTGAACCCTCGTGTCAATCCCGACCTTGAGATGGTCGCCCTCAAGTGCCTGCAAAAGCCTCCCAGTTTGCGTTATCCGTCGGCCGCAGCCCTCGCCGACGATCTCGAATCGTTCTTGCGTGGCGATGCCGTGTCGGCCCGCTCGACCAGCCTGCGAGGGCTGGCCGCCCGGCTCATGGGCGAGACGCATCATGCGGCTGTGCTGGAAAACTGGGGCTTGCTCTGGATCTACCATAGTGTTGCCCTTTTGGTCTTTTTCGGCACGACCAACTGCGCTCTACCTCGCAGGCGTCACAGCACGCTGGCCATATGTATCGATCTTCACTGTCGGGCTCTGCGGCTGGGCGGCGCTCTTCTGGGCGCTGCGCCGCCGCGGCGGCCCGATCCGCTTTGTCGAACGCCAACTCGCCCACGTCTGGGGTGCCGGAATCGTCTCGATCAACCTGATCTTCCTGGTCGAGTGGCTGCTGGGCTTGCCCGCTGCTCAAGCTCGCCCCGATGATCGCCGTCACCAACGGCATGCTGTTCATGATCAAGGCGGGCATCCTCTCGGGCGATTACTACCCGCAGGCGGCTGTGACCTTTCTTGCCGTCTTTCCCATGGTGTGGTTCCCTCGATTTGCACCCTTGATATTCGGCGTTGTCGCCTCGGCATGCTTCTTCGTGACGGGCCTCAAATACCGCCTGCGCCGGCTGCGATCGACGTAAAAAGGCACAGAGGGTCCCGAGGCTCACCCTTTGCCTTGCTGGCTGAGCGTGTACAATTCCAATCACCCCGATCACGTAGGCTGACTGAGCGCAACACGCGTTGGCCTTGGATCGATCCTGTGAATACGACAGCTCGCCGTGAGCGGTCGCGCGCGTTCTTGAGCGAGCCAGTGAGCTTCTTACATGACATTCGACTCCAAGAAACAACGTAAGATCATGGGCCAGTTCGCCACGGGCGTCACGGTCGTGACGACCGGCGGCGAGGCCGGTCTCCATGGCCTGACCGCCAATGCATTGGCATCCCTTTCGCTCGATCCGCCTCTGGTGCTGGTCGCCGTCGACAAGGGGGCCCACTCGCTGGATTACCTCAAGAAAAACCGCTGTTTCGCTGTGAACATCTTGCGGCTGGACCAGGAAGAAATCTCGCGCCGGTTTGCGACCCCGGGGCCCAAGGACTTCGCCGGCATCGAACATCACCACGGCGGCGACCGCCGCCCCGATCCTGACTGATTGCCTCGCGTTTGTCGATTGCCGGGTCGTCGAGATCCTGCCCGGTGGAGATCACGAGATCTTCGTCGGCGAAATCGTCGCCGGCGAACACCATGGCGGCGAGCCGCTCTTGTATTTCGCTGGCGGTTATCGCCGGCTCGCCGAGTGATGTCGTTGCGTGGTCAATAACGAGGTCTGAACTGTGCGAACCGTCTGGTCCGTGATGATCCGCCTGTTGAATCCTGCCGTGCTCACAAGCTCGATAGCGCTCGGTCAAACTGCACCGCAGCCGCGCGCGGACCGAAGTCAACGATACGCCGGCCGCGATCGCCAGCGATGGCGGCCGATCGAGCTGCGCGCAGGAGTCGCAATTTCCGGAATAAACCGCGAGCGCCGAGCGGCAGTCGCCATCGATCCGGTTGCCGCCCAAATCGTCGCCGGGACGTGGGCGATGCCCAAGGCTGGCGATCTCGTGACCGCTCCGCAAGGTCAATCCCGGCGTTGGGAGTCTGTCAAGGTGGGACCGGACGGCTGGTTCTCCGGCGCTGCGATTCGCGGTGGCTATCTCGCCTTGACCGTCAACTCGGCCGACGATCGTGTGATGATGCTCGAGGCATCGGGACACGCGATGGTCTATGCGGCCAACGAACCGCGCGGCGGTGACATTTACGAAACCGGTTTCATGCAGCTTCCCGTCCGGCTGCACAAAGGGGAGAACCAGTTTCTGTTTCAGACCGGCCGCGACCGGCTCAAAGCCAGATTGACCCTTCCCAAGGCCTCTGCATTCTTCAATACCGCCGATACGACAATGCCCGACCTGATCGCGGGGGAGACGCCATCGGGCGAGGGGGCTGTTGTCATCGTGAACGCAGCGGAGACGTGGCGCGATGACCTGGCAATCGTGGCGAGGTTTGCTGGTAAAGATGAAACCCGAACCCCGGTCCCGGCCCTGGTCCCGTTGTCGGCACGCAAGATTGGTTTTCGTATCGGCGGCACGATGCCGCCACATATGGAGAACGCGCCGCTCGATCTCACGCTCCATCAAAAAACACACGACGGCGGCGGCGACTTGTGGAGGATCGTCGACTCGACCACGGTCGTGCTGCGCGTTCGCCAACCAGCGCAACGCACAAGCGCACGTTCCGAAGCGCAATCGATGGCAGTGTGCAGTACTATGCGGTCGTGCCGGCGCTCCCGACAACGGCCGCGACATCGGCGGCCTCTCCTGGCATTGTGCTCACCCTCCACGGCGCAGGTGTTGAAGCAATAGGCCAAGCGGAGGCCTACGCCCCCAAATCGGGTTTGCAGATCATCGCACCGACCAATCGCCGTCCCTACGGCTTTGATTGGGAAGACTGGGGCCGGATCGATGCGATCGAGGTGCTCGATGTGGCTCAGCGGGTGTTCAAGACTGACCCGCGCCGGACTTACCTGACGGGCCACTCGATGGGTGGGCACGGCACCTGGCACTTGGGGGTGACCTATCCTGACCGGTTTGCCGCGATCGCTCCCAGCGCCGGCTGGATCAGCATGTGGTCTTATGCGGGAGCCCGGCGCGCCGAGAGCGCCCCGCCGATCCAGCAACTCGTCCAGCGAGCCACGGCACCCAGCGATACCCTGGCCCTTGCGCAATCTCGCTTCCGTCGGCGTCTACGTCTTGCACGGCGATGCCGATGACAACGTACCGGTGGATCAAGCTCGGCAGATGCGACAGATTCTGGGAGAGTTCCACCCTGACTTTGCCTATCACGAACAGCCGGGGGCGGGGCACTGGTGGGGAAGTCTCTGTGTCGACTGGCCGCCCCTCTTTGCATTCCTCGCTAGCCACACGATCCCACCACCGGCCGAAGTGCGCCGGATCGATTTTGTGACTGCCAGTCCGGCCGTGTCGAATCGGGTACACTGGGCGTCCATTGAGGCCCAGCTCAAGTCGATGGTTCCCAGCAAAATCCATCTCGAGCTTGACGAGAAGCATCAGCGTATTCACGGCACCACAGACAACGTCGCACGGCTTTCTCTCGATGTGGGCCAGGCCCTGCCCGCCGCCAAAGCCGATGCGCCGTTCGTGATGGAGCTTGACCGTCAATCGATGACGATCCCACCTGCAGCGTCGTCGCCTTCGAATAGCAGCCGCCGGATCTGGCTGGCTCGGGCAGGCACGAAATGGTCGGTGCTGCAAGCACCGGCGCCAGCCGCCCAGAAAAGCCCCTCTCGTCAAGGCCCTTTCAAGGAAGCGTTTCGTAATCATATGATCTTCGTCGTCGGTACGAAGGGGACGGCCGAGGAAAACGCGTGGAGCGCTGGCCAAGGCGCGATTCGACGCCGAGACCTTCTGGTATCGCGGCAACGGTTCCGTCGACATCGTCGCCGATACCGAGTTTCTGAGTCCTGATCGAGCGGATGAGTTTCGCGACCACAACGTGATCCTCTACGGTCATGTCGAATGCAATGCGGCCTGGCCGGTGCTCTTGAGCAAGAGTCCTGTCCAGGTGCGCCGCGGACAGGTCCAGATCGGCCAGCGTACGGTCTCGGGCGACGACCTCGCGTGTCTGTTTATCCAACCTCGGTCAGGCAGCGACCGGGCCGCCGTAGGGGTCGTCGCCGGCTCGGGCTTGGTCGGCCTACGATTGACTCAGCGGCTGCTGTATTTCACTTCAGGCGTTGCGTATCCAGACTGCCTGCTCCTGCGTGCCCCATCGCAAGCGGAGAATGAGTCAGGCTTGCTCGCCGCCGGCTACTTCGGCGCGGACTGGGATGTCGGCTCGGGCGAGTTCGCCTGGCGCGACTGAATCCGCGAATGCTGCTGAATGGTCCACGTCATAGGCTTCACTCCCAATGGATTGAACGTGATCGTCGCCTCATAGCCGGCAGGCGAAAGCGATAGTGTGATCGGATACTTGACGGTCGCTGGCGAATCGGCAAGATCCAATTCGCCCAGCGTAGCCGCCCAGCGTTTGTTCTGATTAAAGAATGCTTTTTGGGCATCGTACACCTGAATGAGACGATCGCGGATCGGCGCCGCCGGGTCGGCGCGGAAGGTCGCTTCACTTGGCATGGCGGTCGAGAATTGGACGTAGCCCCAATGCTCAGGGCGATGCATGTCGATAACCCCCTGAGGAGACCAGACCCAGTTGTCTTCCGGAGTGTTTGGCACTTTGCGATACTGGCCGTCAACGATCTGGTGCAGCCACTCCACCCTCGAAAAATTGACGCGCCACTGGTCGCCGTCACGAGGGGGCGCTGGTCGGTGGGCATACTCGGCCAAGACCTTCCAGGGAATCGCAAACTCGACCGACCACGATTTGTCGGTGTCCTTCGCGTTGTTGAGCGTTCCATCGACGTGGACAGCCTTCTTCAAGCCTGGGACCTCCCACTCGTTGATCGCCGGACCACCGTCGCGATACGGCTTTTTGAGAAAAAGGTCCCATTCAGTGTTGAGAGCGTTGATCTCAAGCTCGTAATACTCGTGGTTGTCGCCGTCGGGGTCGATGAAGATCTCAAAGTCGTTGTCCTGGAAGATGACCGAGTCGTGTTTGGTAAGAGTGCCCCAGACGTGGGGCTCTTCGAGCACCGCGGCAACATAAAAGTAACTGTCATCCCAGAGCATCTTGGCTCGAGTCCGAAACCGGGGCTGCGGACGAGCGTCTCCCTGTATGTCGACGAAGTCGTCAGTCCATGGTGCTAGCTTCCATGCGTCCTCGTCGAGGCGTCCATCGATCCGGATCGGTGCCGTGGCACGACAGCAAATGTATCCCTTGGGCGCAGGGCTGCTGCTCGCGCTCTTGTCGACCGCACCTACGTCATCGGCCGCGACTGCAATCACCGCCATGAATCCCAGGCTGACAACTGACCACTTAGCATTTCGCATCAATATGCGTCCTATTTTCACGGAAGTCTTCGTCGGCATGAGCCCACGGAAAGTGTTGTCATCTGGAACCAGCACCTGTTCGAGTGCGTGTTCGCGCAGCATCTACTCCAGCGCCTGCCGGCGGTGCCGCGGCCGTTGCGGGCCGGCTGGTTCGAGGCTTGAGGATCTCGGCCAAAAGATCGGGCTTTGACTCATCGCGAACCATTACGAGGTATCGAGGGCCATCGGCATAGTCGAGCGTGACCGTGCGGAAATCTTCCCCTTCGAGCAAGAGCAGCTCGATCTTCCGCAGTGCGACACTGTCTGCCAAGGCGTCCAGCAGTCTCTGCTGGCTGAACTTTTTGCTGTTGATGCCGATGACGGTTATGCCCGGTGCCAGCCCGGCGCGATCGCCGGTCATACCGGGCACGACGTCGACGATCTGGCCTTCGGGACTGAAAGAGAGTCCCAGCGAATCGCGGCGGAGACGCCGCCCCGGTGTCGCGAGATCGGTGATCCACTGGGAGGCTCGGTCGCATACTTGAGGCGATACCCGCACCGGCCGACGACGTCGAGCGGAAGCGCTTCTTGCGGCTGCGACACCCGCTTGGCGAAGAATGATTCCCAGTCAAAGTCAGCCAGCTCACGCAGCGCCGAGACAATCTCCGGCAGCTCGTACGGAACGACGGAGACATCGGCACGGTTGGTCCCCAGGAACTTGCGGCAGAAGTCGTCGAGGCTTTTCTTGCCTTCGGACTGCTCGCGAATGATGGCGTCGGCCTCGAGCCAGACGAGCGCTCCTTCCGAGTAATAGTCCTGGCCGCGCCTCAATTCGTTCCAATTGGGGCTATGGCCTCGCAGCAAGTGCGAGGCCGCCGCCGTGTCTTCGAGTGGTCGCCATCGCCGGCCTTCGGTGTGGGCGAGCGAGCCGATCGTTGCGGCCAGTGTTTCGGAATACTCCTTCACATCTTCCAGACCGCAGCGGACCATGAGGACTTCGCCCAGGTACTCCGTCAGCCCCTCGTAGACCCAGAGCAGCCGGGTCTTGAGCGGAGTCTGAAAATCCGGCGTGCACATGCCGGCCGGCCGGCGGTACTTACCGCACCAGGAATGGACATACTCATGAGGGATAAGGTTGGCGACCCAGCCTTTGCGCCTGGTGTCGTCCAGCAGGTCCCGCTCGTGCACTCCGTTGACGCTGCACGCGAGGTGCTCCAGCCCGTGGTAGCCAAAGTCATCACTGCACGTCACCAGGATGTGAAAATCGGGGTAATGGCATGTCCCGAAAAGTGCGCCAGCCTCTCGCACCATCCGGCTGAAGATGTCGATCACGTTGGGTCCGAGCCGCAACGCACCCGGTGATTCGGAAACCAGATCGAGAAAGGCGGGCGGATAGGGTCCAGTACTGAGCGGAATGGACCGCAGGTGGTCGCCGGCAATCAACGGATTGTCGATCAGGTCGGTGAGCGGGACGGTCTTGAATGCGACAGGTGCTTCACCAGCCGGTTTGGGGGCCTGCGCATCGCGTGGAGTTTCCGTTGCAAGCGCGGTGGCAAACCGCCAGCCGCGCGGCAGCCGCAGGCTCAGGTGAGCCATGATGTCATCGCACGCAGGGCCGTCGGGATAGAGCAGGCAAGTGTTCCAGTTGATCATCCCCACTGAGTTGTTGCCGTAACTGAGGTGTCCGGATGCCTCGACCGCGGGCGCGTTGCAAATGACATCGAGCCGCGCGACGACTTCGCGCACGCCGTCGGGGATGTCGCACTCGACGCGATAGACTTCGCGATCATCGCGGCGCCAAGGGATGGTCTTGCCGCCGAGCGTCTCGAAGCGCAGTCCCGCGACATCCTGAATCTGGCCGCTGGGGCCATGGGTACCAGGGATCCACTTGGGATACCAGAGCCCCAGTTTGCTACCCGACTGGCACGGCACGACAATGCGCGTGTGCAAGAGCCGGCGCGGCAAGTCGCGCGCGTCGACCTCGATTTGTAGTGTCGGACCCGAGGCGGCCTGCGCACTGGGAGTCGCGAGGCAGATCCAAGCCAAGCTCACGAGCGAGATCGAGACCAGAAGCCGGCGACGGGATTGCAAACGCTTTGAGGTACGTCGATCGTGCGGTGTCATCGCGGATTCACCTCGGTGAGCAGAGTCCGGCACATTTCGAATCCAAAGAGCCAGGTGCTGATATAAGTCCGATCCATCGTACTTGGCTTCGGCTGCGAGCGGGAGGGATCGGACCTCCCAACGCGAATCGTGACAGTCTCCGTCACAATCGTGGCGATTGGCGTTTTCGATCGATTCGTTGAATCGGCCATGACCGCAAAGCGGCGATCTGTGCACTGCCGCTAACGCCTTCGTTTTGGAATACGTCTCGTTGCATTGTCGTGAGCGAAACCGCCTAATGCGGGGTCATCAATGGCGGTCAGTCGTCTCGCAATTGTGGTCGGACTTTTAATGGTTCCTGAGCCGATTCAAACGCGGAATCCATTCATAACTTCATTGTATGCTTCGGTTTACACTTCGGATTGGCTTCGTTTCGCAAAATGCAGTGAGCGCTGTACGCTGCGATCACATTTTTATTCGCTGCGTACTGCCCAAAATCGGGTTCGTTTGGTGCGCTCCGTTCGGCGCCCTCGGTTTGCATGTACTGCAGCTAACGATTGTGCTGGGTGCCAAGCTCGAAATTGGATTTGTTTGGCGCCTTTCGCATTCTGCCTGCTGTTGATGTGTAAGCTTCGTGACGATTGTGCCGAGTTTCATCGGCGAAAATGGGTTCGTTCTGCGCATTTCGCTCGCTGGTCGCCGCGTACGTGCACGCGTCCTGGCGACGTTGATGAGAATCTACCGCGAAAATGGTTTCGTTCGGCCGATCAACATACCCCTCACATTTTTGGGGATAATGCGGAAGGTGCCGGCAACGTTTTCGCCGGAAAGCACGCGAACGCCACCTAATGGACAGAATATCATATGAAAGTCGGCTATGCCAATCTTTTCCCAGTTTTTCTTACCGAGACGACAGGATTATCCCGCCAAATTCGAAGCTTTGCTAACAATCGGAATAATTGGTGATGCATTCGACCTTCCTCGCTTGCCCAACGCCTGCTTGTAGTCAAGCACGCAAATGGTATCTTGAAACTGGCCTGCGACGTTAAGTAGTCCGGGGCGACCCTTTAGCAGGGAAGAGAGAAACCTTGGAAAAACCTCGGCTTCCGAAAAACCGTGAGTCGAGGAGGACCCATGGACGTCTTTGATCTGCGACGCAAACTTGTCAACTCGTATGCCGAGTACATCCGTAGCTTTATCCAGATCAGGGATGCCCGGATCGACGCGAAGGTCAAGGAAGAACTCAATTCGGGATTGCTTTGGCCCGAGCCGCTCATCCAGCTCAACCCTTCCTTCGAGCCGGGTCAGACCGTCGACCAGCTGGTCGACGACGGCGTTTTGCACGCCGCGTGCCGCGATATATTCCGCATCAAGAAGACCGACGCAGACAGTTCTGGCCAGCCACTCCGACTGCATCGTCACCAGGAGGAAGCTATCCGCGTTGCCCGCGGCGGAAACAACTATGTCCTGACGACGGGAACGGGATCTGGAAAGAGCCTCGCGTGCATCGTCCCGATTGTCGACTACGTTTTGCGAAAAGGCTCAAGCGGCGGGATATCGGCGATTGTCGATTATCCGATGAATGCCCTGGCTAACAGCCAGTACGGCGAGCTGGAGTAATTCATCCAGCGAGGCTTTCATGCTGGTCAGGTCCCAGTTCGATTCGCCACCTACACGGGACAAGAGAGCCGCGAGCAAAAGGAGGCGATCGTAGCGAATCCACCCGACATCCTTTTGACAAATTATGTGATGCTCGAACTGATACTGACGCGGCCGGAGGAGCTCAATCTCATGCAGTCGGCCAAGGGATTGCGGTTTCTCGTTCTCGACGAACTGCACACGTACCGGGGACGTCAGGGCAGCGATGTCGCAATGCTGGTGCGGCGGGTCCGTGACCGCTTCGAGGCCGATAGATTGCAGTGTGTTGGAACATCCGCCACGCTGGCCAGCGCGGGAACCTTCGAAGAACAAAGGGCCGAGATCGCTCGAGTCGCTTCGAATTTTTTCGGGTCCGAAGTCCGAGCGGAGAACGTGATCGGCGAGACGCTACGCCGGGCTACTCCTGATCGCAATCTGAATGATCCCGAATACCGAGGCGAATTAATAGATCGGCTTTCAGATCCCGACCGGCAGCCCCCGATCCGATTATCTGGATTTCGTCGCCGATCCGCTGTCGATCTGAATCGAGTCGACCGTCGGCCTGCGAAACGAGGACGGCACTGGTCGGCTAGTTCGTGCTCGACCGCGGAGCATCTCAGGCAAGAATGGTGTCGCCGCCGATCTGTCGGCGCTGACGGGCGTCACCGAGGAGAGGTGTGCTGCGGCAATCCAGAAGGGCTTGCTCGGCGGCTACCTCTGCCCCGACCCGGACACGGGGTTTCCCGCTTTTGCCTTCCGGATCCACCAGTTTGTCAGTCGCGGCGACACGGCCTACGCGACCATTGAGGCCGAGACCAGCCGATACATTACAGTTCAAGGCCAGCAGTTCGTCCCAGGCGATCGCGACCGCGTGCTCCTTCCGCTCGTTTTCTGTCGCGAATGCGGCCAGGAGTACTACTCGGTTCGAATGACGGCCGACCCCGAAAGAGGCCTACGTGTCTTTACTCCAAGAGCATCGACGGATCTGCAGGCCGACGCGGATGAAAGAGCCGGATATCTTCATGTGAGTGCAGCCGAGCCGTGGCCTGCCGATCCAGAAACTGTCGATAGACCGACTTCCGGACGACTGGCTCGAAGAATACCGGGGCACGTTGCGCGTACGGCCGAGCAGGCGGAAAGACTTGCCGGTTCCGATCCAGATCGGCACCGACGCAATTGAGGCGGAGAAGGGTGTCCACTGTCATTTCCTGCCCGCGCCTTTTCGATTCTGTTTGCATTGCGGCGTGTCGTACGGTTTTCGGCTCCATTCCGATTTCGGCAAGCTAGCGACACTCAGCTCCGAGGGGAGGAGCACGGCGACCACGATCCTTTCGCTCACGACCATCCGGGAACTCCGGCGCGAGACCGATTTGCCTGAGCGTGCCCGTAAGCTCCTGAGCTTCACCGATAACCGACAAGATGCCAGTCTCCAGGCTGGCCACTTCAACGACTTTGTCGAGATCGGCCTGCTACGGTCGGCGCTCTACAAAGCGGCCAGAAATGCCGGACTCCGAGGGTATCACCCACGAGGTCCTGCCTCAGAAGGTCTTCGACGCCTTGAACCTACCGGTCGAGCTCTACGCGAGTGAGCCCGAGGTCCGCTTCGCCGCGGCCGCAGAAACCAAGCGTGCCTTGAGAGACGTCTTGGCCTATCGGCTCTACCGCGACCTGCGTAGGGGCTGGCGCGTCACGGCGCCCAACCTGGAGCAATGCGGGCTGCTGGAGATTCGCTATCAGTCGCTCGACGATGTTTGCGATGCCCAGGATGTCTGGGCAGACAAACATGCCGCGCTGGCCGGCGCCAGACCCGCCACCCGCCGCGACGTGGCCAAGGTCTTGCTCGATTTCATGCGGCGGTCGCTAGCGATCAAGGTCGACTATCTGGAACGGACCGCCCAGGAGCGGATGCAACAATTGAGCAGCCAGAAGCTCAAACCTCCTTGGGGTCTGGATGAGAACGAGTCGCCTTGACTACGCCGCCATCCTCTACCCCGGTCCGCACCATGGGAACAACGACGACCGCGAGAACATCTACCTCTCTCCGCGGGGCGGGTTTGGCCAGTATCTGGGCCGCCGAACGACGTTTCCCAGCGTCTTCCGGCAGCTTGACCTGGATAATCGCGTGCTCGTCATCCGCGACTTGTTGGAAGCCCTCCGGGTCGCTGGCCTTGTCGAGATTGTCGATCGGCCCAAGACCCCTGGCAGAAGTAGCCGGCTACCAGGTACCCGCCTCGGCGATGGTCTGGATCGCTGGCGACGGCACCAGGGCGTTCCACGACCCGATCGCAGTCCCCAGCCTTCCCGATCAGGGAGGGCGCACCAACCCGTACTTTGTCGATTTCTACCGCACAGTCGCCGCTGCGACTTGCTCGGCCTCGAGGCCCGCGAGCACACCGCCCAGGTTCCCTACGAGCAACGGCTTGACCGCGAAGAGCGGTTTCGCTCCGGCAAGCTCCCGGTGTTGTTCTGTTCGCCGACGATGGAATTGGGTGTCGACATCGCCGAGCTCAAAGTCGTCAGTCTGCGCAACATTCCCCCGACGCCAGCCAACTACGCCCAGCGAAGCGGACGCGCCGGACGTAGCGGACAACCCGCACTCGTTTTTGCCTATTGCGCCACTGGCAGCCCGCACGACCAGTACTTCTTCAAGCGCCCGGCCCTGATGGTCGCCGGCGCTGTCACCCCGCCTCGCATGGATCTGGCCAATGAAGATCTCATCCGCGCCCATGTCCACGCGATCTGGTTGGCCGAGACGGGCCTGAGGCTTGGGTACATCGCTCAAGGACATCCTTGACCTCAGCAAGCACCCGGAGTTGCCATTGCTTGACCGAGTTCGCGATAACCTGGGCACCGAAGCACCGCGACACCGGGCGAGGGCACGGGCCGCCCGCGTCCTGGCGACACTCGAAGACGAGCTACTCGGCTCAGACTGGTACACCGAAACCTGGCTCGAGGAGGCACTCAACCAGGCCTTGCACCGTTTCAGCGCGGCCTGCGACCGCTGGCGCGGGCTATACCGTTCGGCGATGGCTCAGCGGGACCTCCAGAATCGCATCATCGGCGATGTTTCACGTAAATCGACAGACAAGGACCGAGCCAAACTGCTGCGGCACGAGGCTGAGTCGCAGCTCGAGCTGCTCACCGAGGCGACCAACATTGCCCAGGCTGACTTTTACAGCTATCGTTACTTCGCCAGCGAGGGCTTCCTGCCGGGCTACAACTTCCCTCGCCTCCCGCTGTCGGCCTATATCCCGGCTCGTCGGGCGCGGCAGACCCGCGATGAGTTTGTGTCCAGACGCCGCTTCCTGGCGATCTCTGAATTTGGCCCGCGGTCGATCCTCTATCACGAGGGCTCACGCTACCAGATCAACCGGGTCATCCTGCCGGTCGAGGAGAGCGATCGCTTGCCCACCGAGCAGATCAAGCTCTGCCCTGAATGCGGCTATCTTCATCCGGTGCCTGATGGCGCCGGCCCGGATTGCTGCGAGCGGTGCCAGGCGCTGCTCGGCCCCGCCGATACCATCGCTTTTCCGACTCCAGAACGTTTCGACCAAACGGCGCGAAAAGATCAACTGCGACGAGGAAGAACGGCTCCGGCTGGGCTACCAGATCCAGACCGCCGTGCGATTCGCCGAGCAAGGCGGTCGCCCGTCTTACCGAACCGCCGTAGTCGAACATCGACGGCGAACGAAGTCGCGATGACTGTCATATGGTCAGGCAGCGACGCTCTGGCGGATCAACCTGGGCGAGAACCGGCGAAAGGTCAAGGAACGGCTGGGATTTGTCCTCGACGTCGAGCGAGGCTACTGGGCGCGGAGCGAGCAAGTTGCCGATGAGTGAGACGAGCCCGACCCGATGACGCCGCGCACCGCCTTGGTCATCCCCTATGTCGACGATCGGCGGAACGCCTTGCTTTTTGAATTTAACGAGAGCTACGAAGCCGGAATCATCGCCTCCCTCCAGGCTGCCCTCAAGAACGCGATCCAGGTGCGGTATCAGCTCGAAGACGGCGAGCTGGCAATCGAGCCCTTACCGACCCGCGACAAGCGCCGGCTGATCTTGATCTACGAGTCGGCCGAAGGCGGCGCCGGAGTGCTTCGGCGGCTTGTCGAGGATCCCCAGGCTCTGCGCGGGGTCGCCAGCGAAGCACTGCGGATTTGCCATTACGACCCCGTCACGGGTGCTGATCAGCGGCGCGGTCCGGGCGCTCGTGAGGACTGCGAAGCGGCCTGCTACGACTGCATGATGAGCTATTCCAACCAGCCCGACCACGGATTGCTCGATCGCCAGTTGATCCAGCCGATTCTCAAGCAGTTGGCGGAGGCCCATGTGGCCGCCGGTCCAGTCGCCTCGGCCCGGTCTGAGCACCTCGAGAGACTGCTTCGTCTGGCCGGCTCCGAGCTCGAGCGAGCGTGGCTTCGCTTTCTCGATGCACGCGATCACCGCTTGCCAACGGGTGCCCAGGAGCTCATTCGCCCAGGCGGGAACGCGGCCCGATTTCGTCTACGCCGGCCATTACACGTGTCATCTACATCGACGGCCCCGTGCACTCCTATCCCGATCGACACCGTCGCGACCTCGAAGTGACGGAACGGCTCGAGGACCTGAGCTTCACCGTGATCCGCTTCGGCCACCAGGATGACTGGGCTGCGATCTTGGCCCGCTACCCCAGCATCTTCGGCGCCGGGAGGCAAGCATGAGCTTTGCCGTCGGCTCGCTGGTCAAGGCGCGGGAACGCGAATGGGTGGTGCTGCCCGAATCGACCGACGACCTTCTTGTGCTTCGGCCTCTCGGCGGGACCGAAGACGAAGTCACCGGGATTTACTTGCCTCTGGAACGGGTCGAGCCGGCGCGGTTCGACCTCCCTGATCCGGCTCAGGTCGGCGACTTCACCTCGTGCCGGCTGCTGCGCGATGCCGTCCGACTTGGATTTCGCTCGAGTGCAGGCCCGTTTCGTTCGTTCGCCCAGCTCGCCGTCGAGCCCCGGCCGTACCAGTTGGTCCCGCTCCTGATGGCACTGAAACTCGATCCGGTCCGGCTCCTGATCGCCGATGACGTCGGCATCGGCAAGACGGTCGAGGCGTGCCTGATCGCCCGCGAGCTGCTCGACCGCGGGGAGGCACGAAAACTGGCCGTGCTCTGCCCGCCTCACCTGGCCGAGCAATGGCAGGCCGAGCTGCGCACCAAGTTCAACATTCGGGCCGAGCTGTTCTTGCCGAGCACCGTCACGCGGCTCGAGCGCGACCTGAGCGTGGGCCAGTCGCTGTTCGAGTATTACCCCTACCTCATCGTCTCGACCGACCTGATCAAGTCAGACAGGCGCCGTCAGCGACTTCCTGCGTTCCTGCCCCGAGCTGGTCATCGTCGACGAGGCACACACGTGCGCATCGCCGGGAGGAGCCTGGACCGGCCGTCATCTGCGAAACCAACTACTCAAGGGGCTCGCCAATGACCAGGAACGCCACTTGATCCTGGTCACGGCCACGCCCCATAGCGGCAAGGAGGAAGCGTTCCGGTCGCTACTCGCCTTGCTCAAGCCCGAATTCGCCGAGCTGCCGCACGACCTGACCGGCACGGAGCGCGAGCCGGATCGCCGCAAGCTCGCGCAACATTTCGTTCAGCGCCGGCGCGGCGACATTCGCCTCTACCTCGACTCTGACACACCGTTCCCCGACCGCGCGGAATCCGAGGCGAACTACAAGCTCTCGCCCGAATACAAGCGACTTTTCGACCGCGTACTCGCCTTTGCCCGCGAGTCAGTACAGGATGACCAGGGCGGCGTTCGCTACCGCCAGCGCGTTCGCTGGTGGTCCGCCCTGGCACTGCTGCGGTCGATGGCCTCGAGCCCCGCGGCGGCGGCAGCGACGTTGCGAAGCCGGTCCGCTGTGGCTAGCGCCGAGACTTCCGAGGACGCCGACGAGATCGGCCGGCGTGCTGTGCTCGACCTCGAGGACGATGAGGGAGCCGAGTCGCCTCGACATGACACCAGGCGCCGACCCAACGGAGCCGGACGCTATTGGCGAGGACGAAAGCCTGCACCGTCGCTTGCTCGCCCTGGCACGCGAGGCCGACGCCTTGTGCGGTGACGCACGACGAAAAGCTCAAGAAAGCCGCCAAATTGATCAAGGAACTCCTGAAGGACAGCTATCGGCCAATCATCTTCTGCCGGTTCATCCCGACGGCCGAGTACCTCGCCCAGGAACTGAGAAGCCGTCTACCCAAAGGGGTTGAGGTCGCGGCCGTGACTGGCGCCCTGCCCCCCGCCGAACGCAAGGATCGAGTGCTGCAACTGGCCGAGTCGCCAAAACGCGTCTTGGTATGCACCGACTGCCTGAGCGAAGGGATCAACCTGCAGGAGCACTTTGACGCCGTCTTCCATTACGACCTTGCCTGGAACCCCACGCGGCACGAGCAGCGCGAGGGGCGGGTCGACCGCTACGCCCAGCCCACGAAGATCGTCCGCGTCGTCACTTATTACGGTCTGGACAACCAGATCGACGGGCTGGTTCTCGATGTCTTGATACGCAGACACAAGGCGATACGCAGCTCGTTGGGCGTTTCAGTGCCCGTGCCCGCCAACACCAACCAGGTGATCGAGGCTGTCGTCGAAGGATTGCTTTTGCGGGGAAAAAAGGCCACTACTGAGCACCAAGCGTTCCTACCATTCGGCGAATTCGAAACTCAAAAGGAAACGCTGTTCAGCGAATGGGAGGCGACCGCCGACCGCGAGAAACGGTCTCGCACGATGTTTGCCCAAGAGACGATCAAGCCCGACGAAGTGCTGCCAGAATTGCAAGCGATCCGCGCGGCGATCGGCTCGGGGGTCGATGTGGCCCGGTTCATGCGCGAAGCGCTCCGACTCCATCGGAGCGTCATCACCGACGGCGGCAATGGCCAAATCCGATTCGAGCTCGCCGAAGTGCCTCGCGCCCTCCGTGAGCGGATCGACGCCGAGGATAACGTCCTACTCGCCCGGTTCGAGCTCCCGGTCACGGAGGGAGTGGAATATCTGAATCGGACCCATGCCGCCGTCGAAGCAGTCGCGACTCACGTGATGGACACCGCCTTGGACCCTCGTGCCGGCGGCGTTGCCCGGCGATCCGGTGTTATTCGTACGGGACGAGTCGAGCGGCGGACGACTCTTCTACTTGTACGGTTTCGCTATCACATTATCACCCGCAAAGGTGACGACGAGACTGCGCTGTTGGCCGAGGATTGCCAGATTGTCGCCTTCGCAGGCTCGCCGCAAAACGCGGAGTGGCTCAGCGACGACCACGTTGCGGCCTTACTCGACGCCGCTCCCGAAGCCAACGTCCCAGTCGAGCAAGCCGTCGATTTTGTTCGCAAAGTGGTCGATGGTTACGAACTGATTGCCCCTCACCTTGACGAGGTGGCAAAGCAGCGCGGCGAAGATCTACTCAAAGCCCACCGTCGCGTTCGGAAGGCGTCTCGCTTGAAGGGAACCAACCAAAGGGTCGAGCCGAAGTTACCTCCGGACGTACTGGGTATCTACGTCTTCTTGCCCAAACCAAGGGAGGAGGGATAGGTCGTGTTCCGAGCCCCGTCAGGGGCGTCATCATAAAGCCCGTGGTGTAAACCCCGGACGGAGGCGTGTAACGACTCGGCCACGCTCTCCCATCACCCTCTGAGCCCCGTCAGGGGCGGAATCATAACGCCCGGGGTGTCAACCCCGGTAAGAGATTGCGACCATTGCCATCACCAAGTTCATAGCCCCGACAGGGGCGACGCCATAAAGCCCGGGGTGTCAACCCCGGGAGGTCGTTGTGTGTTACGACTCGGCCATGCTCTCCCATCACGCTCTGAGCCCCGAAAGGGGCGGCATCATAAAATCCGGGGTGTCAACCCCGGGAGGAGGTTGCGCGCTACGACTCGGCCACGCCTCCGCAACATCCCTTGAGCCCCGAAAGGGGCGGCATCACAAATCTCGGGATGTAAACCCCCGGGAGAGGTGGTCGTATGTTTCGATTTGGTTATTCTCAACCACGACCCCCCGAGCCCCGAAAGAGGCGACATCATATAGGCGTGTAAACCCCAGAGGAAATATCAGAGCCCCACACGCGAACCCTAAATCTTGTAATGACTCAAGCGGGCGTCAGCCCCAACACCGATCGCTGAGGATCCGCTCACGCCATGGCCGCCACCTTGACCAACCTGCTCTTCCACATAATCTTCAGCACCAAAGATCGAGAACCCCTGATTCGAGAAGCCTTCCGTGACGAGCTCGAGAAATACATCGCAGGGATCGTCCGCAACGAAGGTGGTATCCTGCTCGGCATCGGCGGGATGCCCGACCATCTTCACCTCATCACGAAGTTGAAACCCGATCGATCGGTCGCCGAGATGGTTCGAATGATCAAGGCGAATTCCTCCAAATGGGTGAACGAGAATCATGGTGAACCGGGCCGATTCGCGTGGCAGGCGGGCTATGGAGCCTTTTCCGTGAGTTCGTCGCAATTCGATGCAGTCCGCGCTTATGTGGCCAATCAGCAGGCGCACCACCGCACCCGGTCGTTTCAGGAGGAGTATCGTGATTTTTTGAACAAGCATGGTGTCGAATATGATGAGAAGTACCTTTGGGGATGAACGTCGCCGCGAGATGATGTCACCCCGATGGGGTTTCAGGCGGACAACAATGATAATGTAGGTTCCGAGCCTCCGGGCTCACGCGGAATCTCGGGGCTCGCGCCTGTTCTCGGGGCTCGCGCCCCGAGCTATATGATGTCACCCCTACGGGGTTCCTCTGCGGCAAAAATCGATGATGTTGGGTCCTCTCATCGGCGCTCGCGCCTGTTCTCGGGGCTGACGCCTGTTCTCAGGGCTTGCGCCCGAGCTTTATGAGACCGCCCCTTCGGGGCTCTTTGGGCACCTTTTGAGATTCAATCCGTGCAATCAAGGCGGCGTGATCTGTTTACTACTGTGCTCACCGAGGGATCGATCCTGCCGGCCGACCTACTCCAACGGATCGTCGCCCGCGACTCGGGACTGGACGGTCTGAGCCCGACTTCCTATCACCTTGCCGAGGGAGAGAAACTCAACGAGGCAATTAATCGGTCTTGGAATCGGCTCGTCGGTGTGTGGTCTGGCTTCCAATTATTGCTCGCGAAGCTGCCTGCGAACGACTCAGCGACCAGCGCCACTCGCGAGAAGTGGCTGCTCCCGCTTTTCCAGGAACTCGGCTACGGACGCCTGCTCCCAGCCAAGGCCGTCGAGGTCGACGGCAAGTCATACGCATGCTCGCACAACTGGCAGCACGCGCCGATTCACCTGGTCGGCTTCAACGTTGACCTCGATCGTCGTCAACTCGGCACTACAGGGGCCAGCAGGACGAGCCCCCACAGCTTGGTCCAGGAACTGCTGAATCAGTCGGACGAGCACCTGTGGGGCTTCCTGTCCAATGGTCGACGATTGAGGGTTCTTCGCGATAACGCCAGCCTATCCCGCCAGGCCTATGTCGAGTTCGACCTGGAATCGATGATGGCCGGCGAGATATACGCCGATGTCGCGCTGCTCTGGCTCCTCTGCCACCAGTCACGGGTCGAAGCCGAACGCCCCGCCGAGTGCTGGCTGGAGAAGTGGTCGAAAGCTGCTCAGGAGCAAGGAACACGCGCACTTGACCAGCTTCGCGCGGGCGTTGAGGCGGCGATCGTCGCGCTAGGACGGGGCTTCCTGTCGTATCCGGGCAATGTGGCCCTACGTGGCAAGCTGCGAGCTGGCGAGTTGAACGCCCAGGATTACTATCGCCAGCTTCTCCGGTTGGTTTATCGATTGCTCTTCCTGTTCGTGGCTGAGGATCGAGACCTGCTGCTCGACCCTGGCGCCGAGCCGGTGGCGTGAGAGCGGTATGAGAACTATTACGCCACAGACCGGCTGCGACGGCTCGCCGAGCGCGGCGCGGCACGCGGCACGTCGACCTCTACCGCGGCCTGTGGCTGGTGATGGAGAAACTGGGCAGCGACAAGGGTTGTGTCGAACTGGCTCTGCCCGCGCTGGGGAGTTTCCTCTGGTCGCGAGATGCCCTGGCCGACCTGGCCGGTTGTGATCTGGCCAACGCCAACTTGCTCGACGCGGTTCGGGCACTGGCCTTCACGATCGAAGGGAGTAGTCGTCGCGCCGTCGATTACCAGAACCTCGGTTCGGAAGAGCTGGGGAGCATCTACGAGTCGCTCCTGGAGCTGCATCCCGAGCTCAATACTACGGCAGGAACCTTCGAGCTGAAAACGGCGGCCGGTCACGAACGAAAGACGACAGGGAGCTACTATACACCTGCGAGCCTTGTCGCGTGCCTGCTCGATTCGGCGCTCGACCCGGTTCTCGCCGAGGCTGCGAGGCAACCCGACCCTGAGGCGGCGATCCTCAAACTGAAGGTATGCGACCCGGCCGCCGGCAGCGGCCACTTCTTGATCGCCGCCGCCCATCGGATTGCCAAGAAGCTGGCGGCTGTGCGGACGGGCGATCAAGAACCGTCGCCGGAGCAAGTTCGCAAGGCTATTCGTGACGTCATCGGCCACTGTTTTTACGGCGTGGACATCAATCCCGACGCCGTCGAGCTGTGCAAGGTCGCACTCTGGATGGAGGCGCTCGTTCCGGGCAAGCCACTCTCGTTCCTCGACCATCACATCCAACAAGGCAACAGCCTTCTGGGCGCAACCCCGGCGCTCCTGAAACGAGGCATCCCCGACGCCGCCTTTGAGCCGATCGAAGGGGACGACAAGGCCGTCTGCCGCGAT
This sequence comes from uncultured Isosphaeraceae bacterium, assembly GCA_963850935.1. Lineage (GTDB taxonomy): Bacteria > Planctomycetota > Planctomycetia > Isosphaerales > Isosphaeraceae > CAWFRS01. Next base: position 366,805 of record CAWKNT010000034.1, on the reverse strand, counting down.
TATCGTAAGCACAACCGAGACGAGCGCGGCCGGCAGACGACGATGTTTGACCTCTTTGCCAAGTCGGAATTCATCCGGCTTTCAAACGTCGCCCCCGCCCTCGCCCGGATCGACACCATGGACGAAGACTCGATCGAGGCTCTCCATGCCAAGGAACAGGCTTACCGGGAGTTCAAGGAGTCGACGCCCTATGAGTTTGCGCGGCTGCTTGCAGACGCATGGTGCGCGGCCTTCGTGATTCCCAAGGTCTTCGCTGCCTCCCTTCGAACCGAGGGTCACGCTGACGGAGTCGACCTTTCGCAAGTTGGAGAACAACCCCAACGTGGTCTCGCGCGAAGTCAAGAACGAGATCGCCAAGCTGGCGGGTCGCTACCACTTCTTCCACTGGCATCTGGCGTTCCTGAACGTATTTCAGCCCAAGGCGAGTGAAGAGATCGGCGACGACGAGGTCCTGGGCTGGGACGGCGGATTTGATGTCGTACTGGGAAACCCGCCGTGGGAAAGGATCAAGATCCAGGAACAGGAGTGGTTCGCCCAAACGCGTCCCGATATCGCCAAAGCGGCCAATGCGGCTGCCCGCGGTAAGATGATCCGCCGTCTCGCAGAGAACGACCCAGTTCTCTATCAAGCGTTCCAGGACGACCGGCGCGTGGCGGAAGGCGAGTCCCGCTTTGCCCGCAGCTCGGGGCGTTTTCCCCTCTGCGGTCGGGGTGACATCAACACTTACACTCTCTTCGCCGAGCTGAACCGGCAGCTCACCGGGTCGCACGGCAGAGTCGGATGCATCGTCCCGTCCGGGATTGCCAGCGATGACACAACGAAAGTCTTCTTCGAGGTCTGATCCAGACAAAAACACTCGTGAGTCTGCATAGCTTCGAGAACGAAGAATTTCTCTTTCCTGCAGTTCATCACTCGACGAAGTTCTGTCTCATAACGTTGACCGGGCGACAGCGGCCGCACGACAAAGCCGATTTCGTCTACTTCGCCCGCCGCATTGAGCACCTCCAAGAATCCGACCGCCATTTCACCCTCACAGCTGAGGAGATCCGGCTGATGAACCCCAACACGGGGACGTGCCCGATCTTCCGGTCCAAGCGCGACGCCGCGATCAACAAGGCTATCTATCGCCGCGTGCCAGTCCTAATCCGCGAGGAAACGCCCGAGCAGAACCCGTGGGGAATTAGCTTTCTCCGGATGTTGGACATGGCCAACGACTCCGGCCTGTTCCGCACCCGTGAACAACTCGAGGCCGACGGCTGGTCTCTGGAGGGCAACATCTACCGCCAGCGCGAGCGGACTTACCTGCCTCTATACGAGGCCAAGATGGTACACCAATTCGACCATCGCTTTGGCACGTACGAGGGCCAGACCGATTCCCAGGCCAACCAGGGTAAGCTCCCCGAACTCGACGAAAGCGAACACGCCGATCCAGACCGCGTGACTCTGCCGTGGTACTGGGTGCCTGCCGAAGAGGTCGAAGGCCGATTGACAGGAAAATGGAACCGGCAGTGGTTGCTCGGCTGGCGGGACATCTGTCGTAATACGGATACGAGAACCCTTATCGCTAGCTTTATTCCCAAGGTGGCAGTCGGCGACAAGTTCCTCCTGATGTTACCTACCCCATCAGAGTATCGCTACGCGATGTGTCTGCTGGCGAATCTCAACTCCTTCGTCCTCGACTATTGTGCTCGGCAAAAGATAGGAGGGACTGCACTTAAGTATTTCATCATGCAGCAGTTCCCCATCCTGCCTCCTTTGGCCTACGACGGCGAATCGCGTTGGTACAAGTCGAAGCTAATTGACTGGTTCCTCCCGCGAGTTCTCGAACTGACCTACACTGCGCGGGACCTCGCCCCTTTCGCCCGCGACTGCGGTTACGACGGCCCGCCGTTTCGTTGGGACAATGCCCGACGATTCCTGCTCCGGTGCGAGCTAGACGCCGCCTTCTTCCACCTGTACGGCATCAGCCCGCGACGACGCGCGTTACATCCTCGACAACTTCCCAGTCGTCCGGAAGAAAGACGAGGCCGCGCACGGTGAATACCGAACTAAACGGGTCATCCTGGAGATCTACGACCGGATGGCCCAAGCGATCAGCACCGGCGATGCCTATCAGACTTTGCTCGACCCGCCAACGAACAATCGTCACGCCAGCAGTTTGGGGTAGCACTGGGTGTGTCGATTATGTCCTACATTTTCGTAGAGTGGCTCGAGTCACGCCTCCGCGAAACGCGCAGGAACGGTCACCGAATGCGACGAACGCAATTCGACGATAAAGGCGTTGAGGAATGCGCAACAAGGCGACCGGTCAACTTGATAATCGCCTGCTCTACCATTACATCGGGCTTGCGTACGAATCTACAAAGAACCTCTCCAAGAAGCGTTTGGACGGTGACGCAGAGAGCTTTCTCGCCGCGCTGTACCTGCGTCGGCTCGGCTCCGTGTTCGGCGAGCCAGACCACGGCCGGGAAGATGTCCGATCCGACCTCGGAAAAATGCGTGACCGCCTTGAGAGCATGCTCGATTGGCGCGGGGCAGATGTCCTCAAAGGCCATGTCGGGGATTTCACACTTGATCGTATTGATCCCGAGCAAATGCAGGGCGAATACGGCGACCAAGACGATGGACCAGACAGGTCGCCGCCGGACTACCCAATCGACGTGCTAGGTGTCGAGGCCTACGCGACATATCTTCCGATCCACTTTTTCCCAGAGGATTGTTGGTCCGACGCCAAGTGGGGTATCTACATCTCGGAGGATGGTGTCGACAGTTTGGCGGGCCTGTTGCAGCACGCTTACCGGAATGCGTACGGACCGCCGAGCCCGGACGCGAAAGCTTCGTTCAGGCAGGTCGCCTTTGAGGTGCTACTCCGTCACGAGATGGCGCATTTCAAAATCGAAAGCTTCGCGCTAAACGCGGAGATTTATCGCCGAGAGGCAGTATACGTTCGTACCTCGAGAAAGTCTACCGTGAGACTTACAAGACGGACGATTGCTTGGAGGAAGCGTTGGCGAACTCGACCGTCCTAAACAGTCGGGTGGTCAAGAAGCTCATTGACGACCTCTACCCTAGTGACCAGTACCGTGGAAAAAAGGCCGACTGGTCGCGCGTCATCGCCTGTGCGTTTTTTGATCACCAGCCGCCGGGGTACACTAATTACGAGCTTTCGAAGGGTTGGACGGACGCTGACAAGGAGAGTGACATTCGTGTCGGACGTACGTCCTCTGCCCGCCGGAAGGCCATGAACTACCTCTGCAACCAGATCGCTACCGGCAGCGTGCGTCCCAAGGATGAGCCCATCCCGTTCTTCGCTTTCCTGCCAGACAACTATTTCCTCCGAGCCGAGAGCTTGGTACCGATCTACATCGTTTCGTCGCTCGACGAGGAACGCTCTTTCATCAACTTCCAAACGCCGACGAGAAGGGAGTGGGAGTGGGCGTTGAGGCAACTCGGCTTCGAGCCAACGAAAAGGGGAAAAGGGGATCATACCGTTTGGCGACGATACGGCTTTGAACAATTGACGATTGACTACCACGGCAAGCACCTCAGTAAGCTATCGTTCAAGTCGTCGTTGCGAACGCTGGAGATGAAAAAGGAGGAGTTCTTCGTTTTTCTGAAGACGAAGATCATCCCCGAAACGTTGGCCGCCAAGCTCCGTGAATACGAGCCAGTACTCTTGACCAACTGAACGGACGACCCAGGAATTAGAATGCGGACGCGCCGAGCACTCGGCCGCAATCCGGCGATTATAGTCGGCTATGTTTGTAGAGGTCCCGTCACGGATGCCATCGGTGACAAAGTGTGGTTCGGCGCTTGGCGCAGCCAACTACAGGGTGCAACGATTCGAAATGATTGACGACGGTCCCAGCATGCACCCGGGGCTGAATTCGACTGCTTGTTGTGAGTTGAGCTTCCCGACAACACAAACTTGGCTTCGGAGCATGCAGTGAGCTAGGATAAGTCTGTTCGAGCACCCGGCCGGCAAAACTCAAGACGCCTCAATCTCCAAAGCCAATGAAACTGCTTGTCGTCATTGTCACCTATCGCGTGACCGACCTCACCATCGCGTGTTTGCAATCGCTCAACGGCGAAATCGGCTCGGTCCCGGGTGCCCGGGTCGCCGTGTGCGAAAACGGGACCGGTGACGGTGCCGAAGAGCAACTCCGACGGGCCATCCTCGACAACGGCTGGGATTCCTGGGCACAGCTCACAGTTATCTACCCCAACCGGGGATTCACCGGAGGAAACAATGCCGTCATCCGCCCATCGCTTCGGTCAGAAGACCCACCAGAATACGTCTGGCTCTTGAACGCCGACACCACTGTTACCAATCATAGCGCCCTTGCACTTGTCTCGTTCATGGACGCGCATCCCAGCGCGGGCATCGCCGGAAGCATGCTCGTCTCGCCGGATGGCGCCGTCGAGGGAACCCCCTTTCGATTCCAGGGGATTGCCACCGAGTTCGACCGAGGCTTACGGCTGGGCATCGTCTCAAAGCTGCTTTCACCGTGGCGTCTCGTCCTCCCCAAGCATGACGGCCCGTTTCGCGTGGGGTGGGTTTCCGGCGCCAGCTTGATCATCCGGCGGGCCGTCCTCGAGCAAATTGGGTTGCTGGACGAGGGGTTGTACACCTATTTCGACGACCAAGACATCTGCCTGCGGGCGGACCGCGCCGGCTGGGAGACATGGTATGTGCCTGCGAGCAAAATTGTACACCTGGGCGGGGCGTCGACCGGGGTTACAGGCAACCGGGCGCCGAAGCGCCTTCCGGCCTACTGGCACGAGGCGAGGCGCAGGTTCTTCCTGAAAAATCACGGCGCGTTTTACACCGCCTTGGCAGACGCGGCGTTCATCTTCGGGCACGCGGCTTGGCGACTGCGGCGACGGCTTCAACGTAAACCCGACACCGATCCCCCGCACCTGCTCGGCGACTCGTTCCGCCACAGCGTCTTCCGCGCTGGATTCACTGTCCCCGTAGTCGAAAACCCGGCGATGCGCCAGTCGGCGCAAAGCCCAACCATGGCCAGTTCATGAATCGGCTACCACTCGCAAGCCCCCGGCCCTGCCCGTAAATCCGAACGTTCGGGTGTGCCGGCGCGATCGGAATTCCGAAGCTTCTTGTGGCGACGAATCCCGAAACTATCGTATCAAGGACACATGATGAGAATCTTCGTGACAGGGCATCGCGGCTACATTGGGTCTCACCTGGTCGATGTCCTGAAGCGTGAAGGCCACACAGTGGTTGCCTGCGACCTCGGCCTCTTCGAGGGCTGCAACTGGGAACCCCTTGTCGAGCCTGACCGTGAGCTGAAGAAGGACGTGCGAACGGTCGAGGCCCGCGATCTGGACGGGTGCGATTGCGTCATGCACTTAGCGGCGATCTCCAATGACCCGATGGGTGAGCTCAACGCTCAACTGACATTCGAGATCAACCGCGATGCCTCGATCCGTCTGGCCGAGACTGCCAAGCATGCCGGCGTGCCGCGCTTTCTGTTCGCCGGAAGCTGTTCGATCTACGGCAAGGGGGAGAAGCTTGATCTGGACGAGGGCGACGCACTCAACCCGCTCACGGCCTATGCACGTTCAAAGATCGAAACCGAGCAGGCCGTCTCCAAGCTTGCCGACGCGTCGTTCACGCCGGTCTACTTGCGAAATGCCACAGCCTATGGCCACTCGCCGGTCTTGCGGATCGACTTGGTGGTCAACAACCTGCTGGCCTCGGCGATGTCCTATGGTGAGATTCGGATCCAGTCCGACGGATCGCCGTGGCGGCCGCTCATTCACTGCCGTGATATCGCGCGGGCATTCGCCGCATTCGCTCGGGCGCCCAAGGAGGCCATCCACGACCGGGCCGTTAATGTCGGCGGCAACCGCGAGAACTACCAAGTTCGCGACGTCGGCGACCAGGTCAAGCGGCTCATTCCCGCGGCGGAGGTCGTCTACACCGGCGAGGTAGGTGCTGATCCGCGGAACTACCGAGTCAACTTCGATCGGCTCGGGAAGCTGCTCCCCGACTTTCGCCTTCAGTATGACCTGGCCAGCGGCATGGAAGAGCTCCACCGCAAGATGGTCGAGCACGGATTCAACAGGCGGGATTTCGAGGGCGATCAGTTCGTCCGTCTGCGCGATTAAAAGCCGTTTCAGCCTCCTCGGTTAACCAGCAAGCGAGAGACACCATGAACTTCACCGAAACGCCCCTGTCCGGGGCGTACGTGATCGACCTGGAAAAGCGCGGCGACGAGCGCGGCTTTTTCGCCCGAGCGTTCTGCGAGAGGGAATTCAGCGCCAAGGGGCTGGCGACGCGGTTCGTGCAGGCCAATAACTCCCTGAGCGGCCAGAAACATACGTTGCGCGGCATGCATTACCAGCTTGCCCCGAAGGCCGAAACCAAGCTCGTTCGCTGCATTCGGGGCGCACTTTACGACGTGATCCTGGATCTGCGGGCCGGCTCACCGACTTTCGGCCAGAGCTTCGGCGCCGAGCTCACCGCCGAGAACCGCAGGATGATGTACGTGCCCAAGGGCTTCGCCCACGGCATCTTCACGTTGGCCGCAGATACCGAAGCGTTCTACTTTGTCGACGAGTTCTACGCGCCGGAATGTGAGCGAGGCATCCGCTGGGACGACCCCCGATTCGCGATCGCGTGGCCGGCCGCGCCGGCCGTGCTTTCGGAAAAGGATCGAGGCTACCGCGACTTCGATCCAGCGTGGCACCTGACGGCATCCGTTTGAGACGAGTGTTCCGATCATGAAAATTCTTTTCACCGGTGGCAGCTCTTTCACCGGATCACATTTTATTCGAGAGCTGGCCGCCTGCGGCCACAATGTCACTGCCATTTTCCGTAGCCGTGCCGACGAGTACGCCGACGCGCTCCGCGGCCGTCGCGTAGCGCTGGTCGCGGACGCGTGCCGGCCGGTGCACGGCTGCTCGTTCGGTGATGAGCGGTTCCTCAGCCTGATCGCAGAGGAGCGCTGGGATCTTTTCGCGCACCACGCCGCCGACGTCACGAATTACAAAAGTCCCGGCTTCGACGCAGTCTCAGCGCTAGGGAACAACACTCGAAACCTCGATCGCGTGCTCGAGACCCTTAAGGCGGCGGGCTGCCGCCGAATTCTACTGACCGGGAGTTACTTCGAGGGAGGCGAAGGGGCCGGTTCGCAGGGACTGCCTGACTTCTCGCCCTATGGGCTCTCCAAGACACTCACGGCCCAGATGTTTCGCTACTATTGCGGCCGGGCGGGCGTTGGCCTGGGCAAGTTCGTGTTACCGAACCCGTTTGGTCCTTACGAGGAACCACGATTTACCGCCTATCTTATCAAGAACTGGCTCGCTGGCGCGACGCCGGCCTGCTCGAGCCCCGCCTATGTCCGGGACAATATTCACGTCTCTCTGCTGGCCAAGGTTTACGTCCGATTCGCGCTCGCGGTTCCGGCCGACGGATTCGCGCGGATAAATCCCAGCGGCTACGCTGAGAGCCAAGGCGCTTTCGCGCTGCGGGTGGCCCACGAGATGCGCCCTCGCCTAGGGCTCTCCTGCCCGGTCGACATTAAGAAGCAGCTTGATTTCACTGAGCCACGCGTTCGCATCAACACGGAGCCTCCCGACGGAGACGCTTTGGGCTGGGACGAGTCGGCAGCCTGGGACGAGTTGGCTGATTATTATCGGGGAAAATTCTGATGAAAGTCGTCATCCTTGCGGGTGGTCTCGGGACTCGCCTCACCGAAGAGACCGAGACGCGACCAAAGCCGATGATAGAGATCGGTGGTCGCCCGATTCTCTGGCATATCATGAAAATATACGCTCATCACAACTTCCGCGAGTTTGTGGTGGCGCTGGGCTACAAAGGTGAAGTGATCAAGCGGTACTTCCTTGACTATGCCAAGCTTCAGAGCGATTTCACCGTGAACCTGGCCTCCGGCGACGTGATGCGCCGCGGCGGCCAGCCTGAAGACTGGATCGTCAACCTGGTCGACACGGGGCTTGCAACGAATACCGGCGGCCGGCTCAAGAGGCTCGCACCTGTCCTCGGCCGCGAGACGTTCATGGCGACCTATGGCGACGGCGTCGCGAATGTGGACGTGAGCGCCCTGGTGGAATTCCATCGCCGTCACGGCAAGCTCGCGACAGCCACGGCGGTGCGACCGCCGGCGCGGTTTGGCGGGCTGGAGTTCGAGGGAGAGCGGATCGTCAGGTTCAGCGAGAAACCGCAGGCCGGCGAAGGCTGGATCAACGGAGGGTACTTCGTGCTCGAGCCAGGCGTGCTCGAGTATATCGCCAATGATCAGACGAGCTGGGAGCGCGAGCCGCTCGAGCGGTTGGCCGACGACGGGCAACTCATGGCCTATCGCCACGACGATTTCTGGCAGTGCATGGACACGCTCCGCGACCACAGGCTTCTGGAAGGTCTGTGGGCCGGAAACAAGGCCCCGTGGAAGGTCTGGAACGGGTGACGAGTGCCTCGAAATCAAGCGGAGCGCAGCAAGCTGTCGCGACGGGAGTGTTTCGACGATTGCTCCGATTGCGAACCCGGCTGCGATGACGCCCAAGGCAGTGAGGCGGCCGTCGAAGTTCGGATTCGTCAGCAACTCTTGGTCGAGGGTGGCCAACTCGATCGGGACCGCAATAAACGACCCGACGACCGCGCTCCGGGAAGAATGGCGCGAGGTCCCAAACCCGGGCCTCTTCGAGCCGCCTGACTGCAACGCCAGCCGCGAGGCCCAGCATCAGACTCAGCGCGGCACCGATCAAATGCTCGACCCAGGCGGCCCCTTGCGAGCCCGCCGCGAACTGGCCGAGCGGCCGGAAGTTGTTCAGAGCGATCTGCCGAGCCAAAAAGCCCGCGGCCGGGACGGTGACAACTGCCGTCGCGCAGTGGAAGCGCTCGAGCCGCCGCCTCTCGATCACGCCCGTGCAGAACAGCCAGAGCAAAATCGCGACGAGTGGCCCGAACGCACCTGAGCAAAATTGAGGGACACTCGCAGATTCTCATGAAGAACAACTCCTTGCCGTCTGTAGGCCGGTGATTCGTCCCGAGTCACGGCGCTCCGCGTGATAATGACTCCTTTCTTCAGGCTATCCAATCGCTCGTCCATCCGAGGAACGTTTTGCCAGTCTGCTGACCATCTCCACCGACCAGTAAGATGAGCCTCGGGCGCTACTTTCTGGGCCCGGCCGCTCGGTACCACTCGCTCCCGACCTTGAGGGCCAGGGAAACGCTTGAGTACAATGCCAATCTGTGCAGAGAATTCCGCGTAACGGCCCGGCGCGGCGAATGGCTCAACGAATGTTTTGAGGAGAACCGCACATTCGAAGAAATTCACACGAGATCGAAGCGTGACTCGGGCCGGGGCATCCTCGTATGATCCGTTTGCTGGACACCGATAATGGCTACAATCCACGGCGTAATTCACGGCAAGACCATCGAGCTGGAACGAGAGCTTGGATTTCCAGAAGGGCAGCGAATCGTTGTCGACGTACGTCCTGTGGACGAGCGTCTTGCCTGGCTTGAGCAGTTTGTGGTAGACCCTGCGGTCCGGCCCGGGAAGTTTGTGATCAAGGGGACGAGGCTGTTGGTCGACGATCTCGTTGAACTTGTAGAACAAGGCAGTAGCGATGAGGAGCTCCGACGAGCGCACCCGGAGCTTTCTCCCAACGACTTGGATGCCGTCCGTCGCTATGCCCGCGTGCCCGAGGGAATGAGGCGGTCGTTCGGCGGCTGGGCTGAAGATGCGGAGGAACTCGACAAATACCTGGAGTGGACCCGCCAGCAACGGAAGCTGCCGCGCAGGGAGATCGAGGAGTGAGCTTCCTCCTCGATACCGATATATGTTCGGCTCAAATGAAGGCCAACCCTCGTGTTCAGGGTCGGTTCATTCAGTACGGCGGCCGATTGCACACTTCGGCGGTAACGCTGGGCGAGCTGTTTGCGTGGGTTGGGCGGGCCAAAGCGGCGCCCCGGGGTTACAGACCCTGCACGAGCTTCTTAAAGAGGTGATCGTTCTGCCGATTGACGAGACCGTGGCGCAAATTCGGTGAAGTCCGGGCGTGGCACTTGGACAATGGGCTCGCCAGTCCTGACCTCGACTTGCTGAACGCGGCCGTGGCCTTGGCTCACGGATTGACCATGGTGACGCACAATACGTCCGATTATGCGAATGTCCCAGGTCTGCTCCTGGTAGACTGGTTGGTTCCCTGAATACCGGGCGGTTGAAGATCAAGTAACGGGTAGAAAGAAACTACGGAAAAGAAACGGGTCGTCGTCCCCAGGGCTCTCTTTTCGCCGGAGATGCCCCTCTCGCTTAATTGATTTTATTTCATATGCAATCATGTTCGGTATGCTGGTGAATCTTGCGGCATCGTCGCGTGAATGGCTGGACATCACGCCCGACCTAGTGGCTAGCAGTATCCAGATGGTCGACGTCGCTATCGCGAGGATCGAGCTGCGCGTGGCAAAGCTCAGGAAAACTGTCGATAGTCAGTTCAGATGAAACGCCTGAGTCTTCGACAAGGGTTGGCGAACCGTCCGCTGAAGGCCATCGTTGACCCCCGGACAGCTTGAGTCATGGGCTGTGCACCACACATCCCGGGGGGATGGAGCGGTTACCCTGGCAACCTGCTCGAGCGACAGCGGACGGGTTCCGACCGCCGATTGACACGTGCGTTTTCTGCACCAATAGGCGTGCGCTCTCGCCGCTGGGGGCCACGGCCCTCGAACGCGCGGGAGTGCCGATGGGCCGCGGCGGGGCTTTACGGCCCAATTCACTCCAGGTGATCGACGTTGTCGAACGGCACACCACCCCCAAGGGGGAGGCGCTCTACGTCCAGGCGATGAAAACACCGATCCTCGGCCCCGACGGCGAGCCGATCGGCATCCAGGGGATCTTCTGGGACGTGACCGAGCGGATTCGGGCCGAGGAGCGGCTCAAGGAGCAGAACATCGCCCTCCAGCAGCTCGCGCAGTCCGAGTGCCAGGCACCCGAGGAGCTCAAGTCCAGGTAGGTACACGTTGACGGATCTGAGGTGACAGTCGTTCAGAAGCCAACAAGGCGTGGTGTCTTGAGAGCCGATCCAGCCGCCAGTGGGACGCGGCGACCCCACAGAGCGCATCGGCGTCGTCGGCCCGACGCGCTAGCCCATCGAAGTGAGGCGTGATTACGGATCGGATCGCTCTGGGTGCCCGGGTCGGCATGTCGCCACCACCGCGTGGCTCGGTCCCGGTCCCAATCCCTTGCGCAGGCACGCCGGCCCACGTTCGACTCGCACGACGAGCTGGAATGCTACTGGCCACTGGGCGACCGGAGGGGGCTCTTCGCGATGGCTTGGCGTCGCGAAAACCTGTTCGGTGGCGGAGTTCCGCCCGTCGATCCGCGTCCCTCTCCACCTGGCGTCGTGCTCAGGTTCCGCCCCCCCGGTCTGGGGCGGCCCTCGAGACGCCCGATCAGGCGCGATTCGGGGGCATAACACGATCGTTGGGCCCTCGAACGTGCAGGGTCTGCGAAGCGAGGGTGAAACTCCCATGAATATTGAAACAACCGCTTGTGCTTACGGTTGCACGCGGGCATACTGAGTACCCACATTCATGTAGTGCCATGAACGGCCGGTGATCGTGCTCCGACCCGGCCGAGCGTCCTCGAGGGCAGGGAAGGGTTCCAGATCGCGACCGAGCGGAATCCGACGACCGAGCGAGGCGACACCTGGGCCGAGTCGAAAGGATTTGGATCATGCCGTCCGACCCCCAGCCAGGCCGGGAGCTCGCCGGCGTGCTTTACGATTGCCTGATCATCAGCGACCTGCACCTTGGGAGCGACGTCTGCCAGGCCGCGCTGCTGGAGGAGTTCCTCGAATGGGCAGTCGAGAATACGCGCGAGCTGGTTATTAACGGTGACATCTTCGACGACTTGAACTTCAAGCGGCTCTCCAAGCGCCACTTCGCCTGCCTGAAGGTCATTCGTCGCAATTCCGATCGCGACGACCTTCGCCTGATCTGGGTCCGCGGCAACCACGACGGTCCCGCCGAAGTCGTCGGCCACATCGTCGGCGTCGAGGTTCTCGACGAGTACGAGTTCGAAAACGACGCGATCCGCCTGCTGATCCTCCACGGCGACCAGTTCGACCGGTTCGTCAATAATTACGGCCTACTGACGGAGCTGGCCTGCGGCGTCTTCTACTACATCCAGAAGTGGGCTCCCCACCAGGCCGCCCGCTTCGTCCGGCGGGTCTCCAAGCGCTGGCAACGCAGCAGCGAGTCGATCCGCTGGGGGGCCGTCCGTTACGCGAGGTCCCGGGGATACCGAGCCGTCGCCTGCGGCCACAGCCACTTGCCCGGTCTCGAGAGGAGCCAGGGCGTCGTCTTCGTCAACAGCGGGACGTGGACCGAGCACCCTCCCTGCCCGTTCGTCGCGGTCAAAGGGGGAGAGATCCGCCTCCAATACTGGCCGCTCACCGACTCCGAATCCGAGGCCCTCGCCCTGGCCGAGCAGAGCAGCTCGGCCTTCGAGCCTGCACCCGCTTAACCGCTCCCAGCCGCGAGCCCCCCCATCATGAGCGCAACCACCGTCCACCACGCGTACAACGATGTCGTCGCCACCCACTACGATCTCGACCCCCAGGGGATCATCGGCCGCTCGCTCGACCTCGGGGTCCGGCAGCTCGAGGAAGAGGGCCTGCTGGACCCCGAGCGGCGCTGGCGGGTGCTCGACCTCGGAATGGGGACGGGCCTCTTCCTCGGCAAGCTCAAGGCGCGGGCCGGCGATCGGATCTTGCCATTCGGGATCGACCTGGCCGAGAACATGCTGGATGTCGCCCGCCAGAGGCTCCCCGACCTAGACGCCCTGGTCGGTGATGCCGGCGAGCTCGCCTCCTATTTCCCGGGCGAGGCGTTCCATTGCGTGTGCACGCATTTCGTCACCGGGTTCGTACCGATGGCCCGCCTGGCGCCGCAGATCGCCCGGCGGGTCGAGCCGGGCGGCTACTGGTCCTTGATCGGCGGGACCAGGGCCGCCTACCCGGCGCTCCAGGCCAAGGGCGACTCGAAGCTCCTCCGCAGGCTCACCGGCGCCGGGGACCGCACGATGGACGAGTCGGTGCTCAACCCCGCGAACCTCCAGGAAGTGGCCGAGACGCTGGACGCCCACGGCTTCGACGTCTGCCGCGGCGAGACCTTCGAGCCGGCCCTGTCGTTCCGGAACTTCGACGAGTTCATGGAGTTCGGCTACCGGGGCGGCTGGCTCACTCCGCTCCTCGAATCGATGGGGCTCCACAAGGCGGGGCCCTTGAAGCGCTGGGTGCTTGACCGCCTCGCCTTCCCGGTCGAGGACCGGCACAACATCGTGGTCGCCCTCGGCCGCAAGCGGTAGTCGATCAGGGCCGCCAATCCTCCCGGTGGAAGAGTAGGTAGTTGAGGCAGATGGGGATCTCGTAGACGAGCAGGATGAGGTTCAGGTCGCGGCCGGGCGGGAACCGCCGGTTGAACTCGGACATGTCCGCGGCAGAGGTCCAGATCTTGTGGTTCCACGATTGGAACTTGTAGAAGGCCGGGACCATCGCGATGAACCCGACGATCGACCAGGCCGGCAGCGTTGGTACTGCGAGCACGCTCGCGACGAAGACGGCCAGGACGGCCGCCGTCGCGGCGATGACGCGGAGCGGGGCGTTGAGGCCGACGACGGCGAGATACGCCGCGGCCATCGCCGCGAGGATCGGCAACGTCGTCAGCGCGCCGAGTTGGCGGGCTGCCTGGTCCAGCGCGGCATAGACACCGAACCAGAGCCCGTAGAGCGCTAGCACGTGGGCGACGTTGATACCGAACTGCGAGTGTCGGCCGAGGTGACGCGCGTATAGTTCGTCGAAGTCAACGTGCCGCAAGCTCAACGGCCGGGTCGTGGTCGTGCGCATGATTTCCCTTCTTCCGGATCGGTGACGGCTTGAGGAGGCCGCCGAGGCCGGCGGCGAGGACCTTGGGGAGCGGGGCGTTCAGCACCTCGACGATCGTGCGGCAGGCCGCGCGGATCTCGTCGGGCCCGGCGTCGAGCGGCGGGGTGATCTTGATCACGTTGGGCTCATACTGGCAGAAGCCCGCGAGCACCGGGAAGTGTGGGTGTCGGAGCATGGCGAGCAGCGCGAGCGCCGCCAGCCACTTCCCGAGCCATCGCAGGGGCCATCGAGTCGTGTCGAGCTCGATGCCGATCAGCAGGCCGAAGACCCGCACGTCGCGCACGTTTCGGCTCGACGCCAGGCCCTCGACGAGCCCGCGGCGGAACAACTCGGCCGTGTCCTCCACCTGTCGGGTCATGCCGATCTGTTCGCCGAGGCGGAGGATATTGACGACCGCCCGATACCCCTGTTCGTAATCGAATCGCCGCCTGATCGCATTGATCAATGTCGGACCAAGTTCGGCGAGCCGGTCGGCCACCGCATCGGAGTAGAGGGTCAGGGCGAACGGGAACATCATGTCCGACGTGCCCTTGCCGAGCAGCAGCAGGTCCGGGCTCAAGCCGAGCGCCCGCGATCGGACGAACGGCCCGGTCCGGAACATCCCCGTCTGGACCTCGTCGATGAGGAGCAAGTAGCCGCGACGTCTCCGGCCTTCGTCGAGGTGACGGATCACAGCGTCCGGGACCGCACGCACGCCGCCGACGGACTGGATCAGCTCCACCTGGGCGACGGCGAACTCGTGGGCCTCCAAGAGCGCGTCGATCCGCGCCGTGGCATCCCGGGAGAAGGGATCGACGTAATGGACGTCGGGGTAGAGCGGGCCGATCTGCTTCTTGTACGACGGGTTCGCCGTGCCCGTCAGCGCGAAGAGGGTCTTCCCCCCGAAACCGGCCTGGAGCGCGAGGACGTGTCGCCTTGGGTATTGGGCGACGAGGGCCAGCTTGAGCGCGTTCTCGACGGCGCTCGCGCCGCTGACGGCGGGCAAGACGCGCCCGAGGCCGGTGAGGCCCCGAAGTCGGTCGGAGAGCTCCGCCTCGACGTCCGGGCCTCGCGGCATCCCGAGCGACATAGTCTCATCCAGATAAGCCGGCGGGTTATGCCCGCGCATGCTGCAAGCGACCCCGCCCACGGCGTCGAAGACCGGCTGCCCGTTGACCACCACGAACGAGCCCGAGGCGCGAACTTCGGTCGTCTCGAACCCGGCGGCCCGAATAAGCCGAAGCAGCGAGGGGTTGTAATGGCGCCGGAAGGCGTTGCCGCGGCGGGTCGGGTCCTCGAGCAGGCCCCGAAGGTCCCCGGCGTGGCGGTCGAAGAAATCGGGATCGGCCTGGGCCAGACAGTTCATGAAATGCCGGGCCGAGATTGTGTTGGGCTGGAAGGTCGTCGAGTGGAACGTCCCATTGCCCGGACGATTCCAGACGGCGAACATCGACCGCCGGGCCGTGAACGCCGCGAACGGCACCGCGTGATTCACGAACGACTCGTCGAAGACGACGACGTCGGGCACGATCTGGCGAAGTAGCCGGCCCGGCTCGCGCCGGAGCGTGTCGAGGGCCTCGCGATCGACGCAGGTAACGACCGTCGGCTCGTGGCGCACGATGAGCTCGCGAATGGCTGCCGCATGCTCTTCGAAGAGTCGGCCCCGCGCGGCCACCAGCACAAGGGGATCGATCCGCGAGGCGTTGGTAGCCAACGAGGCGATGTCGAGGTCGCCGCCCAGCACGCGGAGGTCCGGTAGAAACGCGACGCGGCCGCCGGCGGCCAACTCAGCCGAGACGAAGCCCTCGAGCCGGTCGGCCGGGTCGAGGATCAGCCCCGTCGGCAGGGCATCGGTCGGTACCCGGTTGCACCGCAAGAGCTTCAGGGCGCCGCTGATCGCCTCCTCGATGCCGTTGGCCAGGAACGACTGGAAGTCCTCGTCGCGGCCACCCGCCCAAGTCGTGCGGGCGTACCGGTCGAGGCAGAGGCACGTCTGGGCGACGTGCGGGTTCAGATAGAGCCGGAGGAAGTTTGGCTCACGCTCGTGCAGGATCGACTCGATGGTCGCGGCGAGGGGCGGCGAGGTATGCATGCGGAGCCTAATTGCTGTGCTTGCCAGGGTTGTACCGTACGGCCGGAAGCGTGCTCGCGGTGTAGGCGTCGAATCGTCTCTTGTCTGCTCGAAAGAGGAAGAGATCGGCGGAGATGCGGTCCTCGTCGCGAAAGGGCGAGTGGGGCATCCCGTCGCGTCGGATGTAGCGGAGCTGGATCTTGCGGAGGGCGACCTGGGCATGCGTGCGCCAGAACGTCTCGAACTCGGCCGGGGTGAAGAAGAGCTCTGTATGCCAGGCCACATGCCGGCTCAGGGAGTGCATGAGGAACGAGGTGAGGGGGTTCTCCTCGAGGCGATCCCAGAGGCGGCCGAGGGCGTCGCGGGGTAACTCCAGCGCCGCGCCGATCGTACCCTCGAGGTCCGTGTAATACCGGGAGACCGTGACCCTCGGGCTGGCGGCGTGGCCCTGGCGGATCTCGACGTTCGTGGCCTCGAGGTCGCGGAGGGCGTCGATCAGGTCAGCGGCGGTCGCACCGGACAGCGTCTCGCGGCGGACGTAGTAGCGCGACTTCGGCTTCGCGCGGAAATAGAGGCGCAGGACCACGGCCGAAGATCGCAGGTTATAGACGTTCTCGGCGAAGTCGGATTCGTGCCGTCCGGCGGAGATGATGCGGTCGCGCTCGGGGTCGTAGAGCACGACCCGGGTGATCGTGTCCGCCAGTGTCGCGTAATCGACGGCCGATCCGTGGATCGGCACGAAGAAGGCAGTCCCCAGGGAGACGTAGGAGTAATTCGGGAGTACGTAGAGCTCCTCGCCGCCCTCGGCCAGGCAGGCCATTGCGTCGTGGACGGTTGCCCCGCAATCCGCCTTGAGCTGGCACCGCCCGGCGCGGACGGTGCGGCGGCAGCGAACCGTCGAGACTACTGTCTTCCCCGGGTAGCGATGGCCGAAGTGATTCACGCCGTTGTTGTACCCAACGACCCGGACGCGCTGGATGTTGCCCGCGTGGCAGAGCGAGATCAGCTCGCGGAACGAGCGCGGTTTCAAAGTGGGGACGTGCCACTGCCGGACCCTCGGCGAAAGCCTCGCCAGGTACGTCACGACGAGCGCGATCAGCTGGCCGACGAGTAACCAGGAAAGGACCGTCGCGGCCCCCGATGACAAGGCTTGAGCGGGCGAGCCGCTTCGGTGCCGCTCTAGCAGTTCATTCCAGGGAGTGTTCGCGCCGAGCAGCGTGAAGGCCCGTCGATCGCGGCCCAGGATCCGACCGGTGTCGGCCTCGGCGGGCCTTCGGCCCCCTTCGAGCCGCTCCGATTCGATTGTGGCGAACAGCTCCGATGACTCGAGGACGCAGGTGGCTAGCCGCCTCGGGATCAAAGACGAGAGCGGGGCGAGACGCCGCAGGGCCCGGCTCAAGGCGGAGTGCGGGACGAGCAGGTGGCCGGGGCGGAAGACGACCACCCGTGACTCGGGGGTGACCTTCCGGAACCGCGACAGCGCGAACCGCTCGGCCTCCTCGGCGTCGGGGTCGTCGAGGTGGACCCGGAAGCTACCGACGATGCCGACGAATCCGATCGACCATCGACGCGCCATCTCCGCCAGGCCGGCCAGCTCCTGGCGTTTGGCCGACGACAGGCGCGGCCCGACGAAGACGATTAAGCCGTCGACCCGGTCGCGACCGATCACATCGTCAGGCGTCGGGTGCGCACACTCCTCCGGCTTGAGAGTCCGGACCGGCAAGCCACTACTTGTGCGGCCTGTGACGCCTTCAATTAGAACGGCTTCGCCCCGCGTCCCCCGGCCCACGAATGCCGCGTAGTCAGATGCGACGGGGTCGCCAAGGGCCGCGACGAGCATGAGGTCGTCGCGGCCCTCCCAGGCCGGTCGTGCCGGGCGGGCCTCGACGGCCAGAGCCCGCCGGTCAGCGAGCGTGGGAGGGCTCGGTGAGCCTGAAGAGGGGCTGTCCATATCGAACCTTCTCGTTGGGGGTAACCAAAGGCGTCGCGCCGGGCGAGGGCGACGTGAGGAGCACGACCGTGGACCCGAGCTCGAAGGTCGCGATCCAGTCCCCTCGCGCGACTGCCGGCGGCGAGTCCCAGCCGAAGGACTCGACCCACCTCGACCCGGCGCGCAGCCCGGGGGCGAGGGGCAAGGTGATGTTCCCCACGCCCCAACCGGCGACCATCACGACCGCACACGGCCCGGCATCCGACGACAGGCGGAGGATCATGCGCTCGTTCAAAGTGTACACCGGGTACTCGGGCCGCTGCAACGGCGGGTGGACGAGCAGCCGTGAGCCCGGGACGTGCACGACGCATTCGAGCCGGCCGTCCGCGGGGCTGAAAACGCGGTGGCAATCGATCGGCGAGAGGAAAATGATCGCGAAGAGGCCGCCCTCAAACGGCCGGGCGTCGCCGTTGGCGAGCAGCGAGGCGAGCGAATACTCGATCCCTTTGACCGTCAGCAGCTTGCCCCCGTCCACGCGGCCGACGTCCTGGACCCGACCATCGCACGGGCTCAAGACCGCCGGCGTGCCGGCGGGGATGGGCCGGAGCTCCGGCCGTAGGCCGCGGGTAAAGAGGGCGTTGAGGGACGGGTAATCTTCGAGGGGACGCTCCGATTCTTCCTCGTTCAGGCCGGGGGGATACCTCCGGACGTGCTCGTCCTGGAAGAGCCGCCGCCGGATCCGCCGGGAGGGGATCGGGATGCGTGACAGCTTGATCGCCAGAACCGCGAGGCCGTACTGCGCCAGGCCGCCGTGGATGAGTCGAGCCTGGCGGATCTGCTCCAGGCGGATCGACAATCGCCGCGTGATACTCATGGCGGGTGTGCCCCTCGATCAGAGTTCGGCGACGACCGTGGCCGCCACGCGCAGGGCGTTGGCGATGATCGTCAGACCGGGGCCGACCCCCAGGGATGTCGGCAGAAAGCTCCCATCCACGGCGAACACGTCGGGATTTGCGAACATGCGGCAATCCGGGTCGAGGACGGCATTGACGGGATCGCGGCCGAATCGGAGAGTCCCGCACTGGTGGGCGACGTGCTCGTCGGAGTGACGCCGCCACGAGGCGCAGTACACCGCCCCGGAACTCCTGAGGATCCGCGCGACCTGCCGCTTCAGGTGCTTGCGCCGGGCAAGGTCATATCGGGAGTATCGGTGAGCGAGCCTGGCCTGGTTGTCCGGGCCCAGCGTCACGCGGTTGGCGGCATTGGGCAGGTCCTCGATGAGTCCCACGAGCGGCAGGATGTGCTTGCGGAGAAACTGGCGCAAGGGCGGGGGCATCAGCGGGGTGAACTTCGCAGCCGTGAGCGGCCCGGGCACCGCGAGCGACTGCACGACGCCCATCTTGTGGGGGAACCGCTTCGTGCCGAAGTAGAAGTCGGCGAACCCAACCTGTTTGACGAACGACGAATCCGCGCTGGTCGCCTTGGGGTAGACCCCGGCCACGATCGCGCCCAGGTGGAGCATGTAGTTCCGGCCGATCAAGGGATGGGCTATCCCGGAACGCAGCAAAAGGAGCGACGACCCGATGGCGCCCGCGGCGAGCACGTAGCGGCGGGCCCGGTACTGGTGTCTACGGCCTGTGGCTCGTTCAAGCACGGAGATCAAGGTCGACCCCGTGCCCGGCTCCTTCACCAGCCGCTCCACTTCGATCTGGGTCTGGACCTTGAGGGCTTGGCCCCGGCTCATGGCCGACTCGAGCAGCTGGGCCGCGGAGCCACGCGCCCCCGTGGGGCAGACATATCCCGCGCATGCGCTGCACCGCAGGCAGCGCGACGAGTCGATGGCGAGCGGTAACTGGAAGGGGCGCAGGCCGCGTTTGCGATTGGCCGTCATGAGCCGCTGGTTGAGCGGATGCAGGGGCAGCGGGGCTCCCGGGAAGCCGCGGGCCGGCTTCTTCAGGGGGGCGAAATCGTCGTCCCCGCAGCCCGCGACGCCGTAGAGTTGTTCGGCTTCCGTATAGTACGGCTCGAGGTCGTCGTAGGAGATCGGCCACTCCCAGATCGCGCGGGGGATCCGGTCGCGGTAGTATCTCCCCGGCTGGAAGTCCTGCTCGCTCGGCCGCAGCAGGGCCCCGCCGTAAAGACTCGTCCCCCCGCCGAGGATCCCGCCCATGTACAGGCGCCTGGCCCTGCCGTTGACGTCGACCTCGCGATCGTCATACGGCCCCTTGTCGATCAGTATTGCCTTCTCGTCGTGGGAGGGGCCGTCGGCGGGGTATCGATCACCCCGCTCCAGCAGCAGGACCGACTTCCCAGCGCCCGCGCAGGCAGCCGCGAGGGTCGCGCCCCCCGCCCCACTGCCGATGACAATCAAGTCGCAGTCGTACACCACTTTAGCCTCCCGGCGTCCGTTCGTCGAAGCTCCAGCATGTCGGCCGCGCCGTCTTCAACGCGCATATAGTTGCTGATAAAGAGTCGGAGATCAAGATATTCTTAAATGTTTCACGAAATCTTGACGTAGAGTTCTTCCCTCGGCCCCTCGCAGCTATGCGCTCGCGCCGGCGGTGCCACCCGGGCAGGGGACACCGCCCCGCCGTTTCGCCGGCCCGTCGGGGATTGCCTCCGATACCGCGGCGAACCCGATGCTCGACGGCTTCGTCGCCCCAAGTGGACCGTTCCGGTCGCGAAAGCTCGGGATCGAATGATTCTCGGCGGCTTCACGGAAGCATTGCAGGATCCCAATTGCGGGTTGGTCTAATCTCGCCTTGCAAGTGAGCCCGAGGGGAACGCTGGGCAATTCGTTGAACGTCCTGATCGGCTGGCCCGTCGGTAACGCAAGGTGTCGCGAGGCCTCTCCTCTCGAAAGAGGACCGGCGCGGGACACGATCGACCAGGCGGGCCTGGGCACGAAGGCGCACGATTGGATCTCTACGCTCAGTGGCGGCCAACGACAGCGGATCGGGATCGCGAGGGCGCTGGCGCACGACCCGGCCGGTCGGATCGACGGAGGTGCGCCGGACCGACGCGATCAAAGCGCGACCCAGTGCTAAGCACCAAACAAAGTCGCCCCTGAGCCGATTTATTCAACCTCCCAATCAAGTCAGGGCATTATTTTCAGCCGGGTCGGTTGAGCAATAAAAGCGCGATAGCCCGAAGGCTGATGGCGCAACGTCGCCATGTGTTGCTCATCATCAAGCAGGCTTGCGAACTACCTTTCCGAATCTGCTCGCGCGAGGGGCATAATCCGCAACGGCAAGATCGACTCAGCGTAGATCCGAAGGTGCTCGTGGGCAAGCCGGTCATTCGCGGAACTCGAATTTCCGTCCACTTCCGCATGGATTTCCTCGTGAAGAGGTAGACGAAGGCATAGCGCATGCATCGCAATTGAGATCCGACGCGGCTCGTTCGGTGCAGAGTTTGCCAAGCGGATCAAACCGCAATGAACGCGCGATGATCGGACCTATTCCTGCCGTCCGTCTGACGTGAGCGGTCAAACGAAGGCTGGCGGGTTAAACAACAGACGATCGAGGAAACGTCCGGCGCCCGTTAGGCTCGTCACAATTTCCCGCATAAGCCAACGCAGGCGGCCTAGCTCGGCCGCCCGGTACCAGTCGGTGCCGACCTTGAGGGCCGGCGAAACGCTTGAGTGCGATGCAAATTTGTGCAGAACATCCCGTGTAACATCGCGGCGCGATGAATGGCTCGGCGAACGGACTGAGGAGGATAACCTCACTGTTCGAAGAAATTGACACGGGACCGCGGCGTGACTCGCGCCGGGACATCCTCGTATGAGCCTTTTGCTGGATACCGATAATGGCAACAATCCACGGCGTGATACACGGCAAGACCATCGAGCTGGACAGTGAGCCTGGACTGGATCACGGCCAAGAGGTTTCGGTCGAGATCCGGCCGATCATGCGGGAAGCGGCTCAAACGGATCAGCCGGAACTGCCCTGGTGGCTGGAGCAGCTCGATGTGGACCCGACCGTTCGACGTGGTAAGTTCGTTGTCACAGGAACGACGCTCCTTGCCGATGCTCTCGTCGACCGATTAGAGGCTCGCAAGACCGATTCGGAGCTGCTTCAGGCGCATCCTGAGCTGACGCCGACAGCTGTGGCTGCCTTGCGCGAGTACGCGATGCTCCCGATCGAAATGCGGCGCTCTTTCGGGGCTTGGGCGGAAGACTCCGAGGAGCTCGATGGATAACTGGAATGGGCAAGACAACATCGAAAGGTCAGCCGGCGGAGGATTTCTGTTTCAGAACCCAGTCATAAACACTGAGTAATGAAGCTAACCGGCCTTCCTCAAGCAGTACTTTGAGCAGGAAAGTCGGCCTTTTGGAGATTCCTTCCGGAGGAAGATCAACACCATGAACTGCATTGAGACGATTCAGCTTGTCAATCGCGCCAACCACCTCGCAACCCCGCCAACCTAAGCCGTCAAGTTCACCACGTTTCGAACATCGACTCGCACGCGAACACGGCGCATTGCGTGTCTTTCGATCGGCCGAACAAACACCCTTTCGTTCTCGGAGAGAACACGCCGACACGAATGAGATTCACGCGCAACATGGCGAATCAAACGAACTGACCTTGGTTGGAATTTCAAGGTGGTACGTCATGGGCGCGAGCCACCCGTCATTGACCTGGCTCTATTAAGTTCATGGTGACTTCGCGTGCGCAACGCAATCTATGGGCGCAGTATCTTCAAGTGCGTTCTGCCGAAGCATAGCACACGAGTTCCGTCGATGCTCTGCATGAGTTGAAGAACAGCACGAATCGGCTCGTTCGCTTCAGATATGGAGAACGCGACCGTAACCCATATGCAGGTTTATGTTCCTTTGCTACTCACGCCCCAACACCTTGTCTTCGACAGCTGGGTCGCTGTCAGCCCCACGAAGCTGGGAGAAACAGGAGATCGCACGTCGCACCGCGTGAAACCGGCCTCGAAACCCTTCGAGCATAGTCTTTGTAATATGGCCTGTACCTATTAGCGGTCCTCACGGCGCGAACGGATCGGCCGGGAACACGGGGTCGAGCTCGATCAGAGCCTCGGCCTCGCGGAGAAAGGCGGCGCTCTCTGCTGCGTCAAAGTTATATCCGGGCGATTTCATCGTGTTCCGGAGTTGAGCGAGGGATTGGCGGGCCGCGTCGGACTGGCCGAGCCGCTGCTGTGCCATCGCCAGAAAGGCCAAGTCAGCAACTTTGCGAAAGCCAAGGTCAGGGGGGATCAAGTTGATATTGAGTGCGTAGGAACGAGTCAGTGTGTCCTCGGCCTCGCGGTATCGGCCGATTCGATACTGCACCACGCCAATGGTGGTCACGAAGCAGCCGAAGTCTGGATCGTACCGGCACGCCATCTCGGCGCGGCAAGCCAAGAGGTAATCGGAGGTGTCGCGCCCTTGCTCGCGCCACACTCCAGCTCGCGTCGTTGAGCGCGTCGGCTGACTCAGGCCAGACCCGCACGTCCTCGAGCGCTCGCTCCCGGACATTCGCGGCGAGCCCTTCGCGTTTTTGGAGCAACTGCTCAGCTTCATCACGGAGGCGACCATCGGCAAAAAGCGGCGCGACGAGCTTCTCGGCACGATCTTGTACCTCTGACGCCCAGTAACCGTCGACCAGGGCCAGAGCTTGCTGCCGGACCTCTTGTGAGCACGTCGCGCAGCGGGCAATCCGATCACGGCAGTCGGCCAGAGAGCCCACCTTCTGGGTGGTGAAGCGGACTAGCCCGATTGCCTCACGTTGAACCGCGCGCTGAGGAGTCAGCGAAGCGGCGTCCCAGATTCTGAGAAGGCCGCCGCCGCCCGAGACAAGCGTTTGACCGTCAACGGAGAATGCGATCGACCAGACAGCACTGTCGTTGTGTCCGCGGAGGACCGCCAGCTCACGGCCCGATTTGAGATCCCAGAGCCGTACCGTTCCGTCCCAGCTTCCCGTAGCTACATGGCGACCGTCGGGCGTGAACGCGACGGAGGCCACGGCCATTTGGTGCCCTCGCAAGTTGACCACTTCGCGTCCGGACGCGAGGTCCCAAATCTGGCCGTTGGCGGCCAGGGTCCTGCCATCTGGCGCAAACGCGACGCACACGATCCGTTCGACTTGTGCCCGGAACACGGCTGTTTCGCTTCCGGTGGCGACGTCCCAGAGCCGAACAGTACCGTCATCTCCACCCGAAGCAATCCGGCGCCCGTCTGGTGAGAACGCCACCGTCATAACCCATTTCGTGTGTCCGCTAAGCCTGGCCACTTCACGGCCGGTGGAGACTTCCCAGAGCCGAATCGAAGTGTCACTTCCGGCGGAGGCCAGCAACCGGCCATCGGTCGAAAAAGCGACGCGATTGACTCCGCCGCGGTGTCCGCGGAGCACCGCCGACTCGCGACTGGTTGCGAGGTCCCACAGCCGCACGGTACCGTCACCGGTCGACGACGCGGTCGCCAGTACGTTTCCAGTCGGAGAAAACGCCAGCGTGCCCGCATAGGTTCCGGTTCGAACTTCGGTTTCGAAGCGGCTTGCCGGTTCGACGCCCCGAGGCGACGTCCCACATCCGAACCATCCCGTCCCCGTTGATCGCCGCGAGCAATCGACCATCGGCCGAGATCGCCAGTGTCCACGGGTCGCTTACGGTTCCGCTGACATTGGCGAACGGCCGCCCCGCTTCGACGTCCCAGAGCCGCACGGACCCGTCGGCACCCGCGGAAGCGAGGATGTGACCGTCTGGAGCGAATGCCACGGAGTAGACCTCAGACTGATGCCCGTGAAGGACGGCAGTCTCACGGCCCGTCCTGGGGTCCCAGAGACGCACCGCACCGTCGTAACCCGTTGAGGCGAGGACTCCACAGTCCGGCGAGAACGCCACAGTCGAAATCCGACCAATTTGCCGAAGTGTAAAGGATTCGCGCCCGGTGGACACATCCCAGAGCCGAACCGTTCCGTCGCCACCCGCCGATGCCAGGATTCGGCCGTCGGCCGCGAACGCGAGTGACTCGACACGACCCTCATGTCCACGGAACGTGGCGGTCTCGCGCCCGGATGTGACGTTCCGCAGTTGCACTCCATCAGAGCCCGCCGTTGCGATAAGACGACCGTCCGGAGAAAAAATCACGGCGCTGGTGAATGACTGGTTTGTCTGAAACTTCGCGGTTTCCCTGCGTGACATCACGTCCCAAAGCCGCACCGCGTAGTCGGTTCCGGCAGAGGCGAGCGACCGGCCGTCCGGCGAGAATGCAACCTCCAGGACCCAGCCTTGATGGCCCCGAAGCGTGGCGATTTCGCTCTTGGAGGATACATCCCAAAGCCGAACGGTTCCGTCTGCGCCCGCCGACGCCACAATACGGCCATCGGGCGAAAACGTCAGTGACCAGATGCGATCGTGATGTCCACGGAGCTTGGCGATTTCGCGTCCGGAGGCCACGTCCCAGAGCCGCAGAACCCCACTCTCTGCGGCCGACGCGAGGATGCGGCCGTCGGGCGCGAAGGCCACGGACCACGTCTGATCGTCGTCGATACGGAATTCTCTTAGTTCGGTACGAAAAGCGGAATCGAGGTAGAACCACTCCCATCCACGCACGTCACCTGCCCCCGTCCTTTCGGGGGCGACGTCGGCCAGACGGCTGCGGGCAAGCTCGGCGTTACCTGCGTCCCAGTCCCGCTGGGCGAGATTGATCTCGGCGATGTAGCGAAGTCGCTCGCTCCAGTCGCGCTGTCGCCCAGCTTCCTCGGCCTGCACGTTCGCGCGGATGGCCTCCTGGTTGGCCAGGCCGGCCGACGTATTCGCCCGGACGGCGAAGGCCAGCGAGAAACCTGTGCCGGCGATTAGTGAGGCGATCAGTAGCGCGCCGAGAGCGGCCAGCCCCTTGTTGCGCCGGCACCACATCCAGGCCCGCTCTGCCGCCCCCACCGGGCGCGCCAGGATCGGCTCGCCGGCCAGGTGACGGCGCAGGTCCTCGGCAAGTGCTTGGGCCGAGGGGTAGCGACGCTGCGGGTCCTTCTCCAGACACTTCAGGCAGACGACCTCCAGATCCTGCGAGAGCTTGGCATTGAGCCTGGACGGTAGCTCAGGCGGTCGGGTACGGACAGCGTCGAGGGTCTCCACCACGCTGTCGCCCCCGAACGGCGCGCGGCCGGTCAGTAGGGCATAGAGGATGGCACCCAGGCCGTAGACGTCGCTGGCTGTCGTCACCGCCCTGCGTCGGCCCGAGGCTTGCTCGGGAGCCATGTACGCCGGGGTGCCAAGGATGGCGCCCGACTGGGTCAGCTCGCTGTCTCCCTCGACCTTGCGGGCCAGGCCGAAGTCGGTGACGTGCGGCCGGCTCTGGTCGTCGATCAGGATATTGGCTGGCTTGAGGTCGCGGTGAAGGATGCCCCGCAAATGGGCGTGATGGACGGCCTCGGCCGCCTCGGCGACTAATTTGGCCGCGGCACGGGGTCCATTTTTGTAGTCGTCGAGCCGATCGGCCAGGCTGCCCCCCTCGACGAGCTTCATGGAGAAGTACTTCTGCCCCTCGTGCTCGCCGACCTCGTAGACCGGGACGATGCCAGGGTGGTCGAGCTGGGCGACGGCCTCGGCCTCGTTCTGAAACCGGCGGAGCTCAACGTCGCCGGCGAGGACGCCGACCCTGATCATCTTCAAGGCCACCTGACGATTGAGCGTCACTTGGCGAGCAAGGTACACGACCCCCATGCCGCCCCTGCCTAGCTCGTGGTGGATCTCGTAATCACCAAAGTAACAAACGTATTCGCCGCGCTGTAGACCGTTTCCGACCGCCCCGCCGGTCTCAGCGATGTTCGCGCCTCTGGGCTGCCGGTTCTGCACCGAGATTTCGTCCACCGTGGCGTCGGCCGCCGTGGCACCCGAGTCGGCAGCCAGCGTCATAGCGGGTTCGGTGGCCAGAGGGTCGGTCGTCCTTGCCTCGGTCGACAAGTCGACGCCGGGTTTACGTACTGGACCGAGGATCTCTCCCGCTCGCTCGTGCGCACGCAATAACACGTCGACACGCTGCCTGAGCTCAACATCGTCTCGACATGCGTCGTCCAGGTACGTCGTCGCGCTCCGCTCCGGGCACGCGATCGAGGGCGGCTACGAAGATCTCTTTGACTTTCGGTCCTGCGAGGCTCAAAGGTCACCTCCGACAAGCGACGTTCACATTGATTCCCTCATTCAATGCTCCGTTTCTCGCTCCACCGCGCCAGGCGGGTTCGGAATTCATTCGAAATTAAGGATTCGGATAAGAATTGCCGCTTAGGGCATCGCAGAGCCAGGCGCGTGCGTAAGCCCAGTAGCGGTCGGCCGTGCGACTGCCGATTCCGAGAACCTCAGCCGCCTCGGCGAGCGTCAGACCGGCGAAGATCCGGAGCCCGACCAGCTCGGCCCCGACCGGATCGTCCCGCGCCATGGACTTAAGAGCCTCATCGAGCGCAAGCAAATCGTCCCCGGGGGGCTCGACAAGAATGGCCTCCAGATCGATCTGGACGCGCCGGTGGCCCCCGCCCCGCTTCTGTCGACGGCGATTGCGGGCTCGGTCGACCAGGATCCGGCGCATTGCCGCGGCCGCGGCGGCGAAGAAATGACTGCGTCCATCGAATGCCTGGCAGGGGTCGTCACCAACGAGGCGTAGATAGGCCTCATGGACGAGTGCAGTCGCTTGGAGGGTCTGCCCAGGAGGCTCATATGCCAGGCGCGCCGAAGCAAGTTTACGTAGTTCGTCATAGACCAGGGGGAGCAGTTGATCGGCCGCCACTCGCTCTCCCCGGGCAGCCGCATCAAGGAGTCCGGTAACCACACCGCGATCAGGCGTTCCGAGAGGCGCGGGAGACTGATCGTTGCTCAACTCCTTAGTCATGTTGCGAGTCCAATTCAAGTGAGCTAGAACTCAACTAACGTAGGCAACGCTCGAAGCGCTCCAATCCGAACGTCTCGGTCCCTGTTCGGTGGGCCGCCCATCCGCGTATCGCCGGCCCGTCCGCCAAAACGATTGATCCATCGACTGCCGTTGAGCATACTCACAATTACAGTGTCATCCAGTGTCTCCGTTACGGTTGTGCCGTCATTGCAGCGTTGATCTAGACGCCCGGCATTATAGCGGAATTGGATTCATCTAGCATTTTAGGAGGTCCCAAGCGCCCTTCGGTCACACCGGCCAATTGGCAAGATCGAATCAACGTAGGTCCACCGGTGCCTGTCGGTAAGCCGGTGATTAAAGGAACGCGAAGTTCCGTCGACTTCCGTATAGACTTCCTGGCTAACAGGTAGACGAAGGCATAGCGCATGCGTTGCAATTGAGACCCGACGCGGCTCGTTCGACGCAGCGCTGGCGAAACAGATCAAACCACGGTGAATGCGCGATGATCGTACCAATTCCTGTTGCCCGGCCGACGTCGAGCGCTCAAACAAGGCCGGCTTGTTCATCAACCGACCAGAGAAGTAACGTTGGGCGCACGTTCGGCTTGCCACAGTTTCTCGCATGAGCCGGCGCAGTCGGCCGGACTGGGCCGGTCCCACTTGATGCCGAACTTGAGGGCGAGGGGAACGCTTGGATATAACGGAGATTTGTGCAAAGCATTCCCCGTCACGACCCGGCGCGGTTAATGGCTCAGCGAATGGAGTGAGGAGGACAACCGCAATCTCGAAGAAATTCACAGGGGATCGAGGCGTGACTCGCGCCGGGACATCCTCGTATGAGCCTGTTGATCTCACCAAGGTGGGTTAAAGTCTTATGCTGATCATCCACGTCCATATCCAAGTGAAACCCAATCAGGTGGATGCCTTCAAGGCAGCTTGCATCGAGAACTCGCGGAACAGCCTGCAAGAGCCGGGCATCGCGCGGTTCGACGTGCTGCAGCAGCAGGACGATCCCACGCGGTTCGTGCTGGTCGAGGCCTATCGCTCCGCCCTTGCCCCGGCGGCGCACAAGCAGACGGCGCATTACCGGCAGTGGGCTGAGACCGTGGCCGACATGATGGCCATACCGCGATCCAGCGTGAAGTTCGACAGGATCTACCCTGACGCGGAAATCTCATGACGTTCGAATTCGCTACTGCCGAACGCATCCTCTTCGGACGCGGCAAGTCGCAGCAGATCCCTAGCTTGGCCCGGGATCTCGGCCGTCGCGCCCTGGTGGTCCTGGGAGGCTCCAGCCGGGGACGCCAGGCGCTTACCGAAGGGCTGAGCGACGCTGGCGTCCGCCCGGTAGTCTTCAACGTGAGTGGGGAACCGACCACGCACTTGGTGAACCAGGCGACCGCGATCGCTCGCGCGGAAGGTTGCGACCTGGTGATCTCCGTGGGCGGAGGCAGCGTCATCGACGCCGGCAAAGCCGTGGCGGGCATGCTCGCCAATCCGGGAGAGGTCCAGGATTACCTGGAGCTGGCCGGAGGTGGAAAGCCGTTGCTCAAGCGCGGAGTGCCGTTCATTGCCGTTCCCACCACGGCCGGCACGGGCACCGAGGTGACCCGCAACGCAGTGCTCGACGTCCCCGAGCACAAGGTGAAGGCGAGCCTGCGGAGCTCTCACCTGCTGGCCCGGGTGGCCGTCGTCGATCCCGATCTCACCCTCTCGCTCACGCCCGTGATCACCGCCTACACCGGCATGGATGCGCTGACACAGTTGATCGAGCCGTTCGTCAGCAACGCCGCCAACCGGCTCACGGACGGCGTCTGCCGCGAGGGGCTGACGCGGGTGGCACGATCGCTGAGCAGGGCCTATCGCGATGGGTCCGACGTCGCGGCCCGCGAGGACATGGCCCTCGGCGCCCTTTTCAGCGGAATCGCCCTGGCGAATGCCAAGCTCGGCGCAGTGCACGGGTTCGCCAGCGTCTTGGGCGGGGCTACCGGCCATGCCCATGGTGCCATTTGCGCCCGGCTCCTCCCCTTCGTAATGGAGGCCAACATTCGCGCGGTCGACGAACGGGGCAACGCGACCATCACCCAGCGGTACATCGAAATCGCCCGGGCCTTGACTGGTGATCTCGGGGCAGACGCGTGGAGTGGGGTCTCCTGGGTGCGCGCTCTCTGCGCCGAGATGAAGATCCCGCCCCTTCGGGTGGCAGGCCTGTCCACCGCCGATTGCGGCCGGCTGATCCCGCTCGCCCAGCGTGCCAGCAGCATGCGGGGTAACCCCGTAAAGCTCTCGGACGCGGAACTGCGCGGCGTCCTCGAAGCAGCGCTCTGAGGTCAGAAGCGCTTCCGCGCCGGCGTTCGTACGACTTCGAGGGGTGCTGCGAGCATTGACGTCGAAGGCCGTCCAGACGCGTAACCCGCACGGAGGACGACATGCCCTGAGTGGACATGCCTCAGCCGCGCCCCGAGGTCATCAACGGTTTCAGTGGCGGCTGATGCCGCTGTACATGCTGTTAACCGCACTCGCGCTTCTCCAGTGCCGCCGCTCTCGTCGGCTCAGGAGCCGAAACAGCGGCTGGAGCTAAAGAAGGTAGCCGTTGGCCGAGGACCTCGCCGCGTTCATCAAGGAGCTTGATCAGCTAGTGGCGGGAAGCGTATCTTAGGGACCCCGCGGGGAATTTGCAGTACCTGTATGGCGGGGAAAAACCGTCGATTTCCACCCTGCAGGGCGACGTTATGAGCGACGTGTGGTTTGCGCGGCCGGTGCTGTTCGTGGCAGACATAGACAGATCTGTCGATTTCTACGTGAAGCAGCTTGGGTTCAGCAATCCATGGCGTTATGAGGAAGAGGGAAAGGCTCGAGTCGCTCAGGTCGAGCGGCAGGGCTGTTCGCTCATTCTCTCTTCGCAATGGCCCGACAAGGTGGGCAAGGGCCTCATGTTCATCTCGCTCGATGTCGAAGTGCTCAATGCCTTGCGCGGAGCTGGAAGGAAGGGGCGTGGACGTGAAAGATGGGCACTGGGGTTACAGGCTCATGGTCATAGTGGACCCCGACCGCAACGAGCTTTACTTTCCTTACCCGTCGGACGCGAAGCAAACATGAACTGGAGGAACACATGGCGATCACCGGCATCGTGGCGCAGTTGCGCACGACGGACATGGCTTCCTCCATCCGCTTCTATACCGAAAAGCTGGGATTCTCGGTCGAGTTCAAGTACCAAGATTTTTACGCAGGCATCCGGGCTGGGAGTCAAGTCTTCCACTTGAAGCGTGTTGATGAAAAAGATCCTTCAATCCCGTATGTTTCAAGCCGATGCCGCTTCGCAGTGCTTTTCATGGCCCAGGCCGCTACGATGCATGGCATCGAACTGGGATCAATCAGCTTCAAGGGAGGCTCAAGCGTGGCCAGTTGTACCCTAAAAGGTAAATGCGTACGGATCATAATCCCAAGGACCTCTCGATGAGATCCTGTATTCCAATCGTCGTGGCGGCCGCACTACTTCTCGCGGCAGATGAGCCAAAGCAGGGAACGAAGGACTTACCGCCCCCGCCGGGTTGGTTGGTCGCGGCTGAGGGCAGCGGAAACTCCTCGAACCAGAACGCGACCGTCTATGCCATCCCGGCTGACCAAAACAATTCCTATCAAAATCCGATCTCGGGCGGAGTCTTACCTCAGCTGGTCGTGGGCCGGCGCCAAACGTTGCCCGACCTCATCAAAACGCGAGCCGCCGGAATCCGACTCACCCTTGTCCCGGCCGGCACGTTCCGGATGGGCTTGCCCGATGAGGACGCTGACGACGAGCACAAGCCCCGGCACGAGGTGCGAATCAGCGCATTCTATCTGGGCGTGACCGAGGTCACCCGGGGCCAGTTCCGCGAGTTCGTCCAAGAGACCAAATACAGGACGGAAGCGGAAAGGGACGGCAAGGGCGGCTGGGGCTGGACGGAAGAAGGGAACAGCCTCGAGCAACACCAGAAATTCACCTGGCTCAACCCGGGATTCGAGCAGACTGACGAGCACCCTGTGGTGAACGTGAGTTGGAACGACGCGGTGGCGTTCTGCGAGTGGCTCACGCGGGCCGAGGGCCGAACCTACAGGCTGCCAACCGAGGCGGAGTGGGAATACGCCTGCCGGGCCGGGACGACAACGAAATATTTCAGCGGCGATGACGAAGAATCACTGGCATCGGTCGCGAACGTCGCAGATGGGACGGCAAAGACGAGGTACCCGAGCTGGACCTGGGCAATCGTCGCGAGAGACGGGTTTGTCTACACCGCGCCCGTCGCTCAGTTTCGGCCGAACGCGTTTGGGTCGTACGATATGCACGGGAATGTCTGGGAATGGTGTAACGATGGGTTTGACGGGGAATATTACAAGCGATCCCCGAAGGAAGATCCGCCCGGGCCTGCCCAGGCGGCGTTGCGTGTGTTCCGCGGCGGGAGTTGGTTCTGTCACCCGCATTCCGGCTATTGCGGAACTCGCGGCCGGGGTAGGGCCCGTCACGCCGCTTCCGACCTAGGCTTCCGGGTGGCCCGAGTCCAGTCCCCCCGTTGAGCCAAGTCATGCTGCGACGCTCAGGCCCTGCAACTCCGTCAACATCGACCGTTCCTCCTGCCCGTGATGCGCACCGCCTCGAGCCCGTTTGGTCAGTGCGCACCGATAGCGGAGCGACCTGCGCTCCTCGACGCCGTCTCCTCAGCAAGGACAGCGGCGAACCGGACTTGCCTCCGCTGTCACCGCGCCCGATCTACGACGTCAGCGGCACCACGGCTGGCAGTGGCCGTTACACGCTGTGCATCCACAACTATGACGGCCAGTATAGAAACTACGGCGCCGCCGACACGAGCTACCATCGGCGGCCCGTCGATCTCGTCTCGGCAAGCTATCAGCCCGTGCCGACCAACGCGTCTGGTTCGCTGAACTGAAGTTGTTCATGGACCACAACGGCGTCAGGCCCGGCTTACTTCTTGACTTTCACATGGAAGCCGGCCGCATGCACGGCGCGGATCAACTCGGTGGCCTCGTAGTCGCCGGTGACCTCGAAACTGTCTTCTTTGGGCTTGGCAGTGTCGCCCGTAACGCCCGGGACCTTCTTGACGGCGGTTTTGATTGCTTTGTTGCAGGCCCCACAGCAGTTGTGGATGCCGGTCAGGGTCAGGCTTGAGACCTTGCCCTTGGTCGCACCGCTGTCGCGCGGGAAATGCACGGCCTTGGTCTCGAGGTGCCCATGGTAGCCCGCGGCGGCCAAGGCCTCGATGGCTTTCTGGGCCGTGGCGTCATCGGGAGCCGTGATGGTCACAGTCTTGGCCTTCGGGTCGCAGACGCCCGTAACCCCTTCGACGCCCTTCAACGCGGAACCGACGGCTTTGATGCAACCGGGGCAGCAGAGATGAACATTTGTGACTTCGACCTTGGTTTCGGCTAGCGCGGCCGCGCCAAGCATGCCGGCCGCGCTCAAGACTACCAGACCCGTTCGTATTCGCCTCATGATCGACGACTCCTTCGGCACTGGTGCATACTGGCTGGGAGGGATTCGGTCGAGCCCGCGTTCGCCGCGCTCCACGTCCCCCGCGACGGCGTGCCGGATCGGTCGCGTGGAGGATTCCGTGCCACGATTGTTCAACGACGGGGAGGCACTTGCAAGAGCGTAGAAACCGACAATCGCACCGAATTCGGCTCGGCCGCATTGCGATTCCGCGCGAGTCATCGGCGCAGGGGTGCAATGATGAAGGGGATTTTAGATTTTCTTACCACCCGAGGGAGAGGCCGGTCGTTATTATCTCTCAGATAAGGACATCGCTGGGGATCGGCGATGCCGAAACCTGTCGCAGCATGATGGACGCCACGCTGCAAGGCGAGTATTCTCGGGTAACTTTCGAGAATCGCCCTCCGTATCCCAACTCTCACTCATATCCGGGAGTGTCATATCATGCAGTGGAATCATACGCGGCGAGAATTTCTGACGCGAGCGGTCGGGGCGAACGTCGCGGGGTTGCTCGCGCCGCAATGGCTTCGGGCGCAGGCCGACAAGGAGGATCCGCGGGTCGCGGAGGTCCTGTCCGGCACCATCGGCATCGACATGCACAACCATGTCACACCCGGGGGGGCAAGGCCGGAGCAGGGTCGGAAAGAGCAACAGAAGTCACAGTCAAATCTTGACCTGGCCGAGGAAATCAAGCGCTCGGGGTTGACGGCCGTCTGCGCGGCCTTCCGTCTCGACTTCAACGCCCGCGAGCCGTACGCCATATTCCTGCAAGGGCTCACTGCAGTCGACGGCCTGTTGGGAAAGGACCGCCTGACTCGCGCTATGAACCTGAAAGACCTCCAGGTCGCACACGACAAGGGCCAGCCGACCCTCGTCCAGTCGATCGAAGGGGCGCATTTCCTTGAAGGGCACCTCGAGCGGGTGGAAGAGGTGTACAAGCGCGGGCTCCGGCACCTCCAATTGTTGCACGATAAAGGCGATAAGGTCGAGCCGCTCGGCGACATCTACACGGAGCCCCCCCGCCTGGGCGGCCTTACCCCCTTCGGCGCGGCTGTCATCAAAGAGTGCAACCGGCTGGGCATCGTCGTCGACCTCGCCCACGCCAGCCACGAGACCGTGCTCGGCGCGCTTAAGGTGTCCACGCAGCCGATGATCGTCTCCCACACCAGCCTCTACTCGCGGGCAGCCAACAACTCCCGCATGGCGAAAATGATGGCCCCGCGGCTGATCAGCAAGGACAAAGCCCGCGTGGTCGCGGACGCCGGCGGCGTGATCGGCGTGTGGACCAAACTGTCCGACTCGATGGGCGAGTTTGTCGGGGGCATCAAGGCGTTGGCGGACGCCATCGGCATCGACCACGTCGGCATCGGCAGCGACACCGACATCATGTCCTCCCGGCCCGGCCAATCCACCAACGCCGCCTGGCCCGGCCTGTCCGGCGGATTTTTCAAGGCAGCCGTAGCGGAGATGCTGCGACAGGGCTTCACGCCCGGCGAGATCGGCAAGATCGGCGGCGGAAACTTTTGCCGGGTTTTCGACAAGGTAACGACCGGCCACGCCTGAGGCGCATTGATCAACCGCCGGAGTATTTGCCAAGTCAAAGACCGCGCGTCGTACGTGCGTCGACCGCGACCACGGCGATTTCGTTCCATGAGCTCGGCGCCACCCCGGCCACCGTCGGCCGCTGGCTGACCCTCAACGCGAAGCACTGCCGCTTCGTCGCCGACTTCGCCGACGGCGCTAATGAGCTGTCGCGGCATAAATGCCGTAAGCCGTTTGTGGCCCCGAGTTCACGGCGGGATGAGTGGCGCGCTCCTGTGCGATCGACCGCGCCAATTGGCGTCCGCGAGCCGCCTTCGGAAGTACTGAAATTCACTGTCACATTATTGGGCCATCGGTCCACGGATGACGCTTAGATAGTATGACGCCCGATTCTCCCCGCGGAAAAACTTGTCCGAAGCCACGAGTGGGCCATCCTGAGGCAGACTCACCGATCCGCGAATCGATGCAAAAGTCTCCCCCTACGGCCGATCCCATCAACTTTTGAGTAGAATGAACACATGTTGTCATCAACGTCTCTATCCGGGACCGTTCTGGCCTTGCTGGTCATGGCCTCATTGACATCGCCGCGCGCGGAGGCCCAACCGCCGCGGAGACAGCCCACGCCCAACGATACGCTCAAGTCGACGGAGGTTGGTCCCGACCACAAGGTCACGTTCCGCATCTACGCCCCGAAGGCCGACGATGTGTCGCTGTCGGGAGATTTCGGCGCGGCCGGAAAGATGGCCAAGGACGACAAGGGCGTCTGGTCGCTCACAGTCGGCCCACTGAGGCCCGACTTCTACACCTATACCTTCCATGTCGACGGAGTCCGCACGATCGACCCGAAAAACGCCATCATCAAGCAGGGCATCAACAGCCTGGAAAGCATGTTCCTCGTCCCGGGCCCGGAGGCGGAGTTCGAGACAACCAACGACGTCCCGCACGGCGTGGTTCACATCGCCTGGTATCGCTCCGGCACGCTCGACGCCGTACGGAGCATGCACGTTTACACGCCGCCGGGGTACGAGAGAGGGAGCGACAAGTACCCGGTCTTCTACCTGTTGCACGGCGCCGGCGATGAGGATTCGGGCTGGAACACGGTCGGCCGCGCCGGCTTCATCCTGGACAACCTG
This sequence comes from uncultured Isosphaeraceae bacterium, assembly GCA_963850935.1. Taxonomy (GTDB): domain Bacteria; phylum Planctomycetota; class Planctomycetia; order Isosphaerales; family Isosphaeraceae; genus CAWFRS01. The sequence continues at coordinate 330,902 of CAWKNT010000034.1, read as the reverse complement.
ATCGCGGCAAACAAGGCCGTGCCGATGATCGTGGTCATGCCCAACGGCAGCATGCCTCGCCCGGCCAACATGCCGCGCTTCGAACCCGGTGCCCCGCCGAGCCCGGAGGCGACCGCCGCATTCCGAGCAGCCCAGAACCGGTTCACGAACGAACTGCTAAACGAGATCGTCCCGTACGTTGAAAGGCATTTTCGCGTGAAGACTGGCCAGGAGAATCGGGCACTCGCGGGCCTGTCGATGGGCGGGGGCCAGACCTTCCAGGTCGTCTCGACCCACCCGGACGAGTTCGCCTATGTGGGCGTCTGGAGCGGTGCCGTCGGCGGCGGCCGGAATGCCGGCAACCTCGAGGAGCGGTATGAGGCATATCTCAAGAGTGCCGATCACTTGAATAAGGTAGTCAAGCTGTTCTCGATCAGCGTCGGCGACCAAGACCGCCTGTTGAGCGGCTCGAAGAGCCTGGCTGAGGCGATGGAGAAGCACGGCATCAAGCATGAAATGCACATCAGCGGCGGCGGCCACACCTGGATCAACTGGCGCCAGTACCTGCACGACTTCGCGCCCAAGCTGTTCCGTTGAGCCGATTCCGAGCGGGCCAAGGATCTTCGCCGCCGACCCGCTCGGATCGCGAGCTGCCACATAACGGTGAGAAAGCTGGTAATATCCGGTCTGTTTCGGCTCGCTCAGCGGGAAAACAGAGGATACGAACAATGTCGCGACTAAGTTTCCGGCTCGCACCGTTTGCCTTCCTGCTGACACTGGTCCCGGCGATCTCGACTGAGAACTTCCACGACCTGTTCGATGGGAAGAGCTTGGACGGGTGGGTGGTGGACGGGCCCGCCAAGGGTAAGACCGGCCGGATGATGTGGTCTGTCGAGGACGGGCGGATCGTCTGTCTAGGAGAGGGGTTCGGGTTCCTCCGGTACGACCGCCGGCAGTTCTCCGATTTCACCGTGCGGGTCGAGTACCGGTTTAGCCCGAGGCAGGGAGCCAACTCGCAAGGCAACAGCGGCATTGGTATCCGGACGGAGCGCTTCGACCCGAATCGATCGCGGGAAACCCGCCCCTCGTACGCCGCCTACGAGGTGCAATTGCTCGACGATGCTGGCAGCGCACCTTCGGCACACGGGACAGGGTCACTCTATCGGTACACGAGCCCGACCGCCAACCCGGCGCGGCCGGCTCCCGAGTGGAACACGATCGAGGTCGAGTGCGCCGGTCCCCGGATCTTGGTGCGGCTCAATGGGCAAACGGTCCTTGAAGCCGACCAGTCGGAACTCGCGGACGTAAAGACCCGGCCGGGCGGGGTGCCGGCTCCGAAAGACAAGCCTCGCAGGGGTTACATCGCACTTCAGAGCCATAGCGGCCGGGTTGAGTTCCGGAAAGTGCAGATCCGCGAGCAGTGACACGATGGAAGGCAGCGACTCCCGTTCCCTTGTCCGTCTGAGGTGGTCGGGGAGACAAAGGGGGACATAGCGCTATTGTTGACCTGTAAAAGCACTATGTCCCCGTTTTCTTTTCTGGAACCTCTCGGACACTTGTGGTATTATCGATCCGCGGTTCGGGAAGCGGGTTTGGAATATTGAGGGCCGGACGATGGGCGCTACGGGTTTGGTCGGGGTCATGGCGCTGGTCAGCTTAGTCGGGCCGGGCGAACCGGCGAAGCCGACGGTCAGTTTCCGACTCCAGGACCACCGGGGAGCCTGGCACACGCTCGATGAGGCCCGCGACCGAAAGGTCGTCGTCCTGGCCTTCCTCGGGACCGAGTGTCCCCTCGCCGAGGCATATGCCCCGAGGCTCGCCGAGCTCGCCCGCGATTTCGGGAAGCGAGGTGTCGCCTTCTTCGGCGTCGACGCCAACCAGCAGGATGGGCCGGTCGCGATCGGCCGGTTCGCCGAGAAGCATGGCCTGCCATTCCCGATGCTGAAGGACGTCGGCAACGGCCTGGCCGACCGCGTCGGGGCCGAGCGGACGCCCGAGGTCTTCGTCCTGGATGTGTCGCGGGCCGTCGTCTACCGAGGCCGGGTCGACGACCAGTACGCCATCGGCATCCATCGACCCTCGTCCACCCGGCACGACCTGGTCGACGCCCTCGATGCGGTCCTCGCCGGGCGGCCGGTCGCGACGCCGAGGACGGACGCGGTCGGCTGCAGGATCGGCCGGGTTACGAAGTCGGCCCAGGGTGGCGCCGTGACGTACGCGAAAGAGGTCGCTCGCATCCTCCAGTCGCACTGCGTCACCTGCCACCGACCCGGCGAGATCGCCCCGTTCTCCCTGACCGACTACCGCCAGGCGGCCGGCTGGTCGAGCATGATCGCCGAGGTCGTCGATCGATGGTCGAATGCCCCCATGGCACGCCTCGCCCGAGCACGGCAAGTTCGCCAACGACGCCCGGCTTTCAGCCGACGAGAAGAAGGCGATTCGCGACTGGGTCGCCGCCGGCTCGCCCGAAGGAGACCCGGCAGACCTACCCCCGCCGCCCCAATTCGTCGAGGGATGGCAGATCCCCCGGCCCGACGTTGTCCTGGAAATGCCCCGCGAGATCGAGATCCCTGCCGAGGGATCGATGCCTTACGAGCTCGTCAAGATCGACCCGAAGATAACGCACGACGTCTGGGTCCGCGCCTCGCAGGTCCGGCCGGGGAACCCAGCGGTCGTCCACCACGTTGTCGTCTACGTCCTGCCGCCCGGTGTCGAGAAGATCGACGAGGCCGGCGGCGACTTCCTCGCCGCCTACGCACCCGGCATGCCGGCCCGCGTCCTGCCCGACGGCGTGGCCAAGCGCATCCCGGCCGGATCGAAGATCGTCCTCCAGCTCCACTACACCCCCCGGGGAACGAAGCAGGTCGACCGGAGTCGGATCGGCCTCCTCTTCGCCGACCCGGCGACAGTCCACAAAGAACTGATGTCGGGCATGGCGCTCAACTTCCGCCTCCAGATCCCGCCCGGAACGCGCGACTACGTCTCGCGGGCCGATTTCCGGTTCTCGCAGCCCTCGTTGCTCCTCTCGCTGCTGCCGCACATGCACCTGCGGGGCAAGTCGATGAGGTTCGTCGCCGAATACCCCGACGGCCGCCGCGAGGTCATCCTCGACGTACCCCGATACGAGTTCGACTGGCAGAACCTCTACGTCCTCGACCAGCCCAAGCCGATGCCCGAAGGGACGATCCTCCACACCGAAGCCCGCTTCGACAACTCGGCCGAGAATCCGAACAACCCGGATCCAAGACGCGCCGTCACCTTCGGTGAGCAAACGCGCGATGAAATGCACGTCGGATACCTCAACTTCGCCCTCGCCGACCAGGACCTCACCCTCGGCATGCCCACCTCGAAGCGACTCGCGAACGGCCAGTACGAGGTCACCTTCCACCACCGCCCCGCAGCGCCGGCGAAGTCGGTCGCCCTGGTCGGCACCTTCACCGACTGGAAGGAACGGCCTCTCGCCATGACCGGTCCGGACGCCCTGGGGAACTACTCGACGACAATCGCGCTCGACCCCGGGTCGCACGAGTACAAGTTCCTGATCGATGGGGAGACCTTCCGCCATGACCCCGGCAACCCCGAATCCGCCGGCTTCTTCCACAACAGCCTGATCCGGCTGCCGTGAGTGAGCGTGGCCAAGATAATGGGCGGGAAATCCGCCATTCCTGAGCAACTTGGCCGAGGCCGTTCATAACGCGCGCATGAGCAGTTAAGAAGCGATACCGGTATTAGAGTTGCGAGGCCATGGCCAAAACGTCAATCCGCGGCACTTCGAGCGTGTGCATGATAACTATGTGCCAGCCACGGTTATCGGTATGCTCAGATTCGCCAGTTCACGAGCGTGAGTGGATAGCCGAGCTGCTGGATACGCTGATAATCTGACGTGTTGCCGGTTACTAGCTCAAGGCCATTCTCGATGGCGATGGCCGCGATCATGGTGTCCGCCACACCGATGGGTTGACCGGTCCGTTCCAGGTCGCCAGCGATGCGGCCAGCAAGTTCAGCCGCCGCCTGGTCGAAGGGAAGGATTTCCATGTGGGGGAGGGTGGCGAGGAATGCATTCAGGCGGCCAGTGGCCAGCGTCCTCTGGAAGCCGTTGACGACCTCCATCACCGAGAGCACGCTCCACCAGGTCTGGGTTCCACGTGCTCGCCAGGGCAATCGCCTGCGGGAAGCTGGTTGCCTCCTCTCCTTGCAACCCGTGCAACGCCTCTTCGTGGCTCTGCCTCTCGTCGAGAAGTATAATCTGGCTGACTGTAGTGTCCGATCGCCGGAAGTCGTCTGTCGATCGATCTGTTTGGGTCCGTTCCGCCGCATGGAGGAACCGCAATGCGTCTGCAAATGATCATCGCTCTGCTCGTCGCCTTCGGCCTTGGGGTTCTGGCCGGCCGAGGCACCGGCCTGACGGCGTCAGGCCAGGACAAGACCACGGCCGATCCCTACGCCGAGATGCTCCACGTCGGCGTCGTGGTCAAAGACCTGGACCAAGCCGTCGCGCGCTGGAAGGCAATGGGATTCAGCGACATTCGCGTCTTGCCGCCGAACAAAGGGGTGGACCGCACCTACCATGGCAAGCCGATCGACGTGGCGCTGAAACAGGCATTTGTCCATGGGACTCGGCCGATGATCGAGCTGATGGAGCCGGTAGGGGACAGTCCGAGCCCGTGGGGCGACTACCTCAAGGAGCACGGCGAGGCGCTCCACCATGTCGCCTTCCGCATCCCGGACACCGGGCCGGAACTGGAGAAATACCGAGGGCTGGGGCTCGAGGCGATCGCCTCGGGCAAGTGGCCGGAGGGCCAGACGCGCTGGGGGACGTTCCACTACGTCCAGGACCCGAAGGGGGGCGCTATCGTCGAGTTCATCTCGCGCATCCCCCGGCAGTAGCGATGCGCTTTGAACGACGAGACCGGCTTTGGGATTGCCTTCGCCCTGGGCCAGACCGCGCTGGGCATACTTGCGGACCGGGTCAATGTACGATGGTACTACCCGCTCCTGTTGGCTATTTGGTCTTTGATGGGATTCGCCACAGGGATGATGTATACCTTCACCGGCCTGTTGATTTGTCGCGTGTTACTCGGGCTTTTTGAAGGCGGGAATTGGCGCTGCGGAATTAAGACCATACAAAACTTATTGCCGCCGGCAGAGCGAGCATTGGGGAGTGGCATTCTGCAAAGTGGCGGCGCCATTGGCGCGATGCTCACGCCGCTAGTCGTGGGCTTGCTTCTGAGCGACGAGCTGGGAAGCTGGCGGCGGCCGTTTCTGGTGATCGGCGCCGCCGGGTTGTCCTGGGTTGTTCTGTGGCTTGCTTCGGTGCGAAGTGCGGACCTCCGCCTTCGGGCAGACGACGTGAATCCGGCGAGGAAAGTTTCTCACGGGCTTCAGGAAGACGAGAGTTCCTTTGATGTCGGGCTGGCATTCATCGGTTGGCTACCGCTCTTGTCGTGGGTGGTCCTGTGGCGGTTCGGGCCCGACTCGCGATACTCCTCTTAAGAACCCGTTGGAGAAGTCACCACATGAGTCAAGTTGGGCTGAGGGTCCTCGTTACCGGTGCTGCCTCGGGTATCGGCTGGGCGACTGGTCTCGCGCTCTTGGAGCAGGGTGCCCGGGTGCATCTCTGCGACGTCTCATCGGAGCTGCTGGCTCAGGCCCTCACTAAACAACCGGAGATGAGCGGCACTGTGGCCGACGTTGCCGATGCGCAGCAGGTGGATCGCGTCTTTAATGACGTACGGCAGTCACTCGGCGGCCTCGACGTGCTCGTGAACAACGCCGGGATCGCCGGTCCCACGGCCGCAGTCGAGGATATCTCTCCGGACGACTGGTCGCGCACACTGGCGGTGAACATCACGGGCCAATTCTTGTGCGCCGGGTCGCGGTTCCGTTACTCAAGGCGGCGGGCGGTGGTTCGATCATCAACGTGTCCTCCGTCGCAGGCCGACTAGGCTATCCAATGCGAACGCCGTATGCGGCCTCGAAATGGGCTGTCATCGGCTTCACCCAGAGCCTGGCCATGGAGCTGGGAGCGCACGACATCCGCGTGAATGCTCTGCTGCCGGGCATCGTGGAGGGGGAGCGGATCCGCGGCGTGATCGCCGTGCGCGCCGGTGCCCAGGGCGTTTCCTTCGACGAGATGGAAGGCCGGTATCTCAGTCAAATTTCGTTGCACCGCATGGTTTCGGCCGCCGACGTGGCCGCGATGGTCTTATTCCTCTGCTCGCCGGCCGGTCGCAGCATCAGCGGTCAGTCGTTGAGCGTCTGCGGCAATGTCGAGTCGTTGCCATGAATTGGATCTATCGATCACTCAATGCGCTCCCAGATCGGAGTCACCGATGCCGCATCTGACTGGTGCCCAGTTCCTCGCTGATAGCCTCCACGCCCAGGGCGTAACTCACGTCTTTTTCGTGCCGGCGATCCTCAGTCACACGCTGGCGGAACTGGACAGACGGACGCCGATCCAGCGGATCCTGACACATGGAGAAAAATCCGCAGTGTACATGGCAGACGGCTACGCCCGGGCCTCCAGGCGCGTCGGCGTGAGCTTTGCCCAGTGCATCGGCGCGGCCAACCTGGCAGCGGGATTGCGCGATCCTTATCTCGCATGTTCGCCGCTCGTGGTCCTGACCGGCGGTCCCTACGTGGAATCACGCAGTCGCCACGTGTATCAAGAGATCGAGGACTATCCGCTTTTCAAGCCCTTGACCAAGTACAGCGCCCGCGTCGACACGCTGGCGCGGCTGCCCGACACGCTGCGTCAAGCATTCCGCGCCGCCACGACGAGCACGCCGGGGCCGGCGCATCTGGAACTCGCCGGCCACCTGGGCGAGCTCGAACGGGAGGCGGCCGACCTGGAGGTCATCGCCGAGCCGCAATTCGGCCAGGTCCCGCCATTGCGAATCGCACCCGATCCGCAAGCCGTCCGGGAGGCCGCACAAATACTAGAAGCGGCACAACGGCCCATCATCGTCGCCGGAGGCGGCGCGCGGACTTCGGACGCCGGTGCCGGAGCTGCGCGAGCTGGCCGAGCGATTGGCGATTCCAGTCGCCACCTCGCTCAATGCCAAGGATCTTCTCCCTGGCGACCATCCGCTCAACGTGGGAGTCGTCGGCACCTACGCGCAGACAGCGCCAATCACGCCGTGCTCGCCGCGGACCTGGTGTTCTTCATTGGCAGTCATACCGGCAGCCAGGTCACCGCCAAATGGCGCGTGCCGCGGCCAGGCACGACGGTCATTCAGCTCGATATCAATCCGGCGGAACTCGGGCGGCATTATCCCAATCGCGTTTCACTTTGGGGCGATGCCAAGCTCGGACTCCGCATGCTGATCGAGTCGAGCGACGCAGGCACGGCCGGTCATCGCCGCGGTTGGGTTGAGCAGGTCCAGACCCTGGCGCGCGAGTGGCGGGGCCAAGTGGCGCCGCAGATGGAGTCGGACGCTGTCCCGATTCGCCCCGAGCGAATCTGCCGTGAATTGAGCCGACACCTACCCGACGATGCAATTGTGGTGTCCGAGACCGGACATGCCGGAATGTGGACCGGGGCGATTGCTCGACCTGAGTCGCCCCAGCCAAAGCTATATCCGCGCGGCGGGCTCGCTGGGCTGGGGTCTGCCGGCGGCGCTGGGAGCGAAATTGGCTGTCCCACAGCGGCCTGTGCTGCTGTTCTCCGGCGATGGCGGCTTCTGGTATCACCTCAGTGAGCTGGAGACAGCCGTGCGCTGGAACATTAGCGCGGTGCTGCTGGTCAACAACAACCGGTCGCTGAACATGGAGATCGATGTCTACAAAGACGCGTACGGCGGGCAACTGGAGCGAAATCACGGAGATCTCTGGAAATTCCGGGATGTCAGCTTCGCCGCCGTGGCCGAGACGATGGGAGCCAAGGGTATCCACGTCCGGAAGCCTGGCGAGATCGCAGGTGCACTAGAGCAGGCGTTCGCAGCCCAGGGGCCTTGCGTCGTTGATGTGGCAAGCGACATTGATGCAATCGCGCCCTGGGGCGACGTGGGCGCGTTGTCGCGAGCGTGATCATGATCCCACGAAGTTGGAGGCCGATCCCGAACATGACACCGAGCCACAGCATCCGCCAAGTTGCCGTCCTGGGGCTGGGGACGATGGGCCACGGCATCGCACAGACATTCGCCCTGGCCGGCTACGACGTCGCTTGTTTCGACGAGTCCTCGGGCGTCCGGAACTCACTGATCGAGCGTGTCCGCGAGAATCTGGCGGCTTTCGTGGCCGCTGAATTGGTCAGACCCGAGCAGGTCGAACCCGCGTTGGCTCACCTCCACCTGGCCGAATCCGAAGAAGAGGCGGTCGCAGACTGCCAATTCCTGACCGAAGCGATTCCAGAAGATCTGGCGGCGAAACAGGCAGTGATGGCGCGCCTGGAACGGATCACGTCTCCGGAGACGATCCTGGCGAGCAACTCGTCGAGTTTTCCGATCTCGCAATCGGGCCGGCTGCTGGAACATCCGGAGCGAGCGCTGGTGACTCACTGGTTCAATCCGCCTCATTTAACGCCGGTCGTTGAAGTCGTCCCCGGTCCGCGCACGAGCGCAGCGATTGTTCAGGCCACGATGCAGTTACTCACTCACATCGGCAAAATGCCGATTCACGTGCGGCGCGAATTGCCTGGCTTCCTCGTCAACCGGGTACAGGTCGCGATCCAGCGCGAGGTATGGGATCTCGTCGAACAAGGGGTGGCCACGCGGGAAGAGATCGACGCGGCCATCCGCGGCACGGTCGGCTTTCGTTTTGCCGTCATGGGACCGCTCGAAATTCACGACTTCGCGGGGCTCGATATCCAGCTTGCGACATATCGCAATCTTGTGGGCGAAATTCGTAGCGATACAATCGCGCCGGCCGTCCTAGACAAACTCGTGGCTGAGGGACATCTGGGAATCAAGACAGGACAGGGCTTTTACGACTACTCACACGAGCGGCTCGTTGCTCGACGTACCCGTCGCGACTCGCTCTTGCTCAAGCTTTGGAAACTGCTCTATCGCAACGGTCCTTCAGACGGGAATCCTGACACTTAACCGTCTCGCGCACCAAGAACCCGGTGTACGAGCGGGTCCAGCCGCCGCCCGACCCTGCGCGATGGGAAGCGGTCACACCAGGGTCTTTTTGCCAGCGGTGCCGCGGAGCCCAGAGAAGATACTGCACTCTACGGCTCCCAGGTTCAGGTCTGGGTGTCAAATGAAACGCTTGAGCCCGGCGTGCTGGAAGGCCGCCAGAATCCGCTGGAGAACGCGGGCAGGCATCGGATCGCCGGCGTGCGGATTGGCGCCGTCGAAACCCAGTCAATCACCTTGTTGTCGTCGTCCACGGAATGGTTGAATCGGTCGGCACGTCGGGTAAAATCGCGACCGGAGATCACAAGATGAGAGAAGCCAACCCGCTCCGCACGCTGGATGATCGCCCATGCCAGAGCTTGAATCGGCGCGAGGCACTCCAGCTTGCCGCCTCGGGAGTCGTCGCAAGTTTTACGGCACACGAATCCCCTGCATCGGTACGTCCGGTACGCAGGGCAGGTAAGCGAGTCGTCGTGGCCGGCGCTGGCATCGGCGGGCGTTGCTGTGCGTACGAACTGATGGAGCGTGGCCACGAGGTTACGGTGCTCGAGGCGTCGGGCCGACCGGGCGGCCACGTGAAGACCGTCCACGACCCGCTGCCGGACGGGCTCTACGCTGACGTCGGGGCCGAGCACTTTACCAGGCCCGGATACGATCAATACTGGAAATACGTGGAGAAGTTCGGTCTCCCCGCTGTCCCCTACCCGCGCCGGATCAACATGCTCAGGCGGATCGGAGGAACCTGGTATACCGAGGCGCAGCTTCAGGAGCCGAAGCTCCTCTCTACCCGGGGAAGGCGCAGAACATCGAGCACGCGATTGTGCACAACTGGGCGAAAGACCCGTGGGCATTTGGTTGTGAGCGGATGCCGTTCCCGCTCGGCCAGCTCAAGAAATTCTGGCCGAACCTTATGGAGCCGGTGGGCCGGGTCCACTTCGCGGGCTCGTTCGCCGACAATCTCCCGTGGGGCATGGACGCTGCCACGCGCTCGGCGAACCGGGTAGCAGCCGCGATTGACGCGCTCTGAAACGTACAATTTTCTGAAGGACTGAACGCGCGGATCGGGAGACGCCATGTCCGCCAGTCTATTTTTCAGGCCAGAGCGAATTGATGAGCTCCACTGTCCGATCCGCGAGGACCTGGCCGCCTTCCGGTCCCACGAGATTGCTCTCCACGATCGCGCTGTAGCCCCCGCCCCGGGCGGCGCGTACTGGTCGGGAAGATACGAGCCCGGGCCGGCCAGTTGGATCACGAATGTCTGGATCGCCCGGCTGCGGGCCTTGATCTGGATCCCGAACTCGGTGAACAGCTCGAAGACGTTGGTGGCGATCGCGACGTCGCCCAGCCGGATCACGTGAAGCTCCATCGCGCAAGGGATCGACGGAGCCGGCCTTCTGCCGTTCGAAGCGGTTCACGACGTCCTGGTGCCAGACCACCAGCCGGCGGTTGCGAGGGTCCTTGGAGAGCGTATCGACCTTCGACCTGGCCTCGGCGGCCTCGGCCTCGGAGACGATTCTGGCAGGCAGTTCGATCGTCGCGACCTTGTGGGCTAGGACCGCATCGGAGTGCTGTTCCTTGCGGGCGCCTTCGTACGCTTCGTCCCAGGCCGCGACGATGCGCCTCGACAGCTCCTGCAACCGGGTCAGTCCGCGGAGCGCCCGCATCCGCTCCTCGGCGCGTTTCCGGTACATCAGGTGGGGCGACTGATCGCCGGCCGCGCCGGTCCAGCCGAGCACAAGCAGAGTCTTTACCGTGCCGCGATCGCAACGATTCGCGGACGTCGTGCCAGAAGTCGGCGTTGACGGCCGAGCCTCCTTCGACCTCCTGCGAGGGGCAGGCGACGTTGATCGCCGTGGCGAGCAGCTTCCCCTCGCGGTCCCAGAAGAACAGCACCTCGACGCCCTGATCCTCCGAACCCTCGATGCCGCGGAAGTCCGGCCGATCGGTGGGGCCGTACATCTGGGCTCGGCCGTCGGCATAGACCGATCGCCGATTCTGCGCCACCACGGCATGTCCAAGTCCCCAGCCGACTCGTCCCGGCTTGCGTGATTCCCAGGCCTTGACTGCGGCCTCGGCTAACCCGCGCCGATGAGAAACTCCGCATACTCCGCCGGCTGCATGACGCCCGTCCTTCGAGATCTCGTAATCCCCTTCCTTCATGACGGGCGCGGTGTGCGTGTGCGTGGCATTGAGCACAAGTTTCTCGATAGCGAAGCCGGGAATCCGGTCTTTGATCCGCTGGCGAACCTGCTCGATGATCGCGGCATCGATCGCGACCAGGTCACATGAGATCAGCACAGCCTGATCGACGACCTTGTCGCCGTCCCTGGATTCCAGGGCCAGTGCCGTTGCCATCACCGGACTCTCTACGTCCCGGGCGATCCGGGTATGCATCTGACCCGCGAGCGCAACCGGCCGATCGGGCGTGATGCTGACAGTCGCACCCCCCACGTACAGTTCGGCACCCCGGCACTCGACACGTGCGGTGGCGAGCGAAATAGACGCGAGGCTCAAGATCGAATACAAGAGCCTCCTCAGTGTTGCTATCAGCATTCCCACGGTTCTCCCAACAATCCACAAGTCAAAAGTAATGCATTGCGCAGCGTGAACGCCGAGGCTGCGGTGTGACCAATGCCTCCCCCGAGCTGACAGAGATTTGGGGGCGGAGCCGGTCGAGCAGCGGTTTCGGTGCAGCACGTTCATCCTTGGGGCGTGGACCGATCAGGGTCAAGCCCTGAGGCTCGTCGATCTTGGACATCTCGAGGTTCCACCGGCCTGGTTCGACGCTCGACCGGCTACGCCGAAATCGGGACACACCTCGATGAACTCTGCTGGGCTTGGACATGAACGGGAATAAAGAGTACGCTGATCATCGCTGTCGGCATTGCTGCCCCTCCCCGCCGCGAATTAGCTGCCAGGCCATCGATGCGAGTTTTCCTCCAGAACTTTTTCACCGTGATCTGTGCAGTGGTCGCGACATCGGCTCGGGCCGACGCGGACGAAGCCACGGCGTTTTTCGAGTCGCGGATCCGCCCGGTGCTCGTCGAGCACTGCTACAAGTGCCATTCGGACCGTGCAAAGGCGCCCAAGGGCGGTTTGCGGCTGGACAGCCGCGAGGCCCTGTTGCGGGGCGGTGAGAGTGGGCCGGCGGTCGTACCTGGAAAGCCCGATGACAGCCTGCTCTTGAAGGCACTCAGCCACGAAGGCGACGTCGCAGAGATGCCCCCGGATGAGAAACTGCCGGATCGCGTACTCGCTGACTTTCGCCAGTGGATCGCCTCAGGTGCACCCGACCCGCGCAAGGAGAGCCCGGCGGTCGCGCCGCCTGCCGGCGGCTGACGTCGCGTCAGGCCGCGATGCGTTGGGCCTTCCGACCGCCGCGAGACGCACGGGGTGCCATCGGTACGGGATACGTCATGGGCCAGAGATGAGGTCGATCGATTCATCCTCGCCAGGCTCGAATCGAAGGGACTCCGGCCGGCCCTGGACGCCGATCGCCACACCTGGCTTCGCCGCGTGTCGCTCGACCTCGTCGGCCTGCCGCCGTCGCCCGAGCAGATCGTCGAGTTCTTCAACGACTCGTCGCCGCGCGGCCAACGAGCGAGTCGTCGATCGACTTCTGGCATCACCGGCGTTCGGCGAGCGCTGGGCAAGGCACTGGCTGGACCTGACAGGCTATGCCGACCAGATCGGCACGGCCAACGACATCTTCGCCGAGCACGCCTGGAGGTATCGCGATTACGTCATCGCAGGCATTGAACGCCGACAGGCCGTTTGACCGCTTCATCCGCGAGCAACTCGCCGGCGACTTACTCCCGTACGACACCGTCCAGGAACGAGCCCGCAACCTGATCGCCACCGGCTTCCTCGTGCTGGGCGACCTGACAGTCGTCGAGGCGGATAAGGCCAAGCTGCGCGTCGACGTGGTCGATCAGCAGGTCGACAAGGTGGGCAAGGCGTTCCTGGGCCTGACCATGGCCTGTGCGCGGTGCCACGACCACAAGTTCGATCCCATCCCGCTCCGCGACTACTACGCACTGGCGGGAATCTTCTCCAGCACCGAGTCAGTCCGCAAGGCCGAGTGGGGCGTATGGAGCTGGCCGACGGTCGCGGAGCTGCCGGAAACCCCGGCGGAACAAGCCGAGCGGAAAGTCAGGCTCGAGCAGCATCGGAAAGCCATCGCAGCGCTCAAGGCCGAACGTGAGCGGGCAGTGGCAACGCACCGGGGAGATCGGTACTGATCCTGCAGGGTCAAGGAAAAGGCAAGGGAGAGCGGTGATCGACCGGCCGACGCGGGAGGCACTCGAGAAGGAGCGACGAGATCTGGAGGCCCGCGTCGAAGAAGCTCGCCACGGACATCGAGCATGCCGAGTTCTTCACTCCGGCCGTGCCGGTCGCTTTTGCCGTGCACGATTCCGCCAGTCCGGGCGGCATGCGGATCACGATCCGCGGCAACGCCCACGCGCTGGGCGACCTGGTCCCCCGAGGGTTCGTGCGGGTCGTGTCGCAGAACCGGCCGGCACCGATCCCGTCCGGTGAGAGCGGCCGCCGCCAACTGGCCGACTGGATCGCGAGCGGCGACAATCCGCTGACGGCGCGGGTTGCCGTGAATCGCATCTGGCAAAGGCTGTTCGGCGAGGGGATCGTCCGCTCGGTCGATTACTTCGGAAGTCGCGGCGAGACGCCCACCCACCCGGAGCTGCTCGACGCCCTCGCGCTGCGGTTCGTCGCGGACGGCTGGTCCCAGAAGCGTCTGATCCGCAGCTTGGTGTTGAGCCGTGCCTACGCCATGAGCAGTGCGCACGACAGCCGGTCCGACGCGGTCGATCCCGACAATCGACTGTTGTGGCGGATGAATCGCCGCCGGCTCGATGCGGAATCGCTGCGCGACGCGATGCTGGCCGTCGCGGGAACGCTCACCGCGCGCGGCGGTGGGCCCGGATTGCCCCTGGAGTATCCGGAGAACACCGGAGGGCTGCGGAAGGGGGACGTCAATCCGCCCAGCTTCCGCCTGGCCAGGTTCCGGCCGGAACAGGAGTTCGTGCGCACGGTTTACCTGCCGATCATCCGCTCCGGTCCCCAGGCGGGCCCGGCGGAGGTGCGCAATGTCTTCGACTTCACGCAACCGGGCGAGTTCGCCGGCCAGCGGCCCGTGACCACCGTGCCGACCCAGGCCTTGTTCCTGATGAATGCCAAGTTCCTGAAGCGTCGGGCCCTCGAGCTGGCCCGGCGGACGACGGCCGTCTCGGGCGAGGATGCACGACTCGATCGCCTCTGGCTCCGTGTGCTGAATCGACCGATCACGGCAGCGGAGCGCAGCGATTCCGCCGCGTTCCTCGCCGAGATCCGCAACCTGGGACCGCGGGATGCGACCCGCATCCCGGGAGCTTCGCGCCTGGGCCGAGTTGTGTCATGCCCTGCTCGCATCGAACGAATTCCTCGTGCGTCTGTGACCATCGCTCAACCATCGATCACCCATTCACCCCTCGCCGAGATCCGTCATGACCAACCCTTGCTCCTACACGAGTGGCCGCTGCGATCGCCGGCAATTGCTGCGTGCCGCCGCGTGCGGCTTCGGCTCGGTGGCTCTCCAGGCGATGATGAGCGGCCTCGCCCGGGCGGCCGAGGGCCCGCTCGCGGCCCGCGCACCGCACTTCGCACCGCGCGCCAGGCGCGTGATCTTCCTGTTCATCCAGGGAGGTCCGTCGCAGCTCGACCTGTTCGATCCCAAGTCGCTGATCACCCGGAAGCACGGCGAGAAGATCAGTCCGCCGATCGACGGCAACAAGGTCACGATCGGCGTGGATAAATACCTGGCGCTGGCCCCGGTCGCCCCGGTCCGCCCCCGCGGCGATTCCGGCATGATGATCTCGGACCTGATGCCCCACCTGGCGAGTGTGGCCGACGAGCTCTGCCTGCTCCGGGCGGTGCACACCGACAACGAGGCCCATGCCCCGGCCACGCTCCAGCTTCACACCGGCGTCTCGATCGATGTGCGGCCGTCGATGGGCTCGTGGTTCAGCTACGGGCTGGGGACTGAGAACGAGAACCTGCCGAGCTTCATCACGATCCACCCCGATAGCGACGTGCGGACCTACGGCGCCGGCTTCCTGCCCGCGGCCCACCAGGGGACGCCGGTGAACGTGACAGCCGGCAAGGAAGCCGCGATCAAGTACCTGGTCGATGACGAGTCGAGCCCGCCAGTGCAGCGGCGGAGGCTCGACCTCATCCAGACGATGAACCGCCGGTTGCTCCACCGGGTCGAGACCGACCGCCAGATGGAGGGCATGATCGAGTCGTTCGAGCTGGCATTCCGGATGCAGACGGAGACGCCCGGGCTGGTCGACCTTTCGGGCGAGACGCAAGCGACCAAGGATCTGTACGGCATCGGCCAGCCGGAGACCGATCGCCACGGCCGGGCCTGCCTGCTCGCCCGCCGGCTCAGTGAGGCGGGCGTTCGCTTCGTCCAGGTGACGATCGGCGGCTGGGACCATCACGGCAACATCCGGGACGCCCTGCCCGGAAGCTGCGCCGGGTCGGACCGGCCCGTCGCCGGGCTGATCAAGGACCTCAAGTCGCGCGGCCTGCTCGATGACACGCTGGTGGTCTGGTCGGGCGAGTTCGGCCGCACTCCGTGGAGCCAGGACCTCTCGGGCACGTCTCCCATCGATACGCACGGGCGCGAGCATCAACCCGAAAGTTTCTGCGCGTGGCTCGCCGGCGGCGGCGTGAAGGCCGGCTATACCCATGGTGAGACCGACGACTTCGGCTTCCGCCCCGTCGCGGGGAAGGTCCATCTCCACGACCTGCACGCCACGATGCTGCATCTCCTGGGCCTGGACCACGAGCGCCTCACCTACCGTCACTCCGGCCGCGACTACCGGCTGACCGACGTGGAAGGTCGTGTCGTGAAGGAGATCCTCGCCTGAGGAAGTGACACTCCTCCGGCCCCGCTGAACTACCGTGTCGGAGCACCGAGCTCGAGTCCACTCGCCACTTTCGCCCCAATCAGTCGATAGTAGTACCGTCACGTTGCGCTACGACCGATTTAAGAAACAAGGATCACCGGCAAGAGCGGCCCGGATTGTGCGGGCCGCCCGACGCTCGGGGTCAGCCAGGGACCACAGGCGTTTTGTGGGTTGGGATCTTCGCCAGAACCGACCGATCGATCTTCAGGTTGGCCTGCACGAGCTCGTGTGGCGTGAACGCCAGCCATTGCCGGAGCGAGACGTCGGCGAACTTTCCTGTCTTCCACAGTTCGAGGAACTGAAGTTTCGACGTGCCCGTGTTCTCGATGTAGTGGCCCATGTTGCGCGGCACGAAGCCGACGTCGCCGGGCTGATAGTCGAAAGTACCCGCCGTGGCGTCGGCGGCGAAGACCGTCATCCGCGCCTGGCCGGAGATGTAGTACTGCGCCTCGTTCGCGTTCGGGTGCCAGTGCAGCTCGCGCATGCCGCCGGGCTCCACTTCGACGAACGCGGCCGCGATCGTCGTCGCAGCCGGAAATGTGGTCGAGTCTGAGATGCGGACCGTGCCGCCCTTCGTGCGGATCGGCTGCTGGGCGAGCAACCGGTAGCTGAAGGGCGTGGGCAACGGCCCGGCGCCGGCGACCCGATCCGCGGTGAGCGGACCGGGCACTTTCGACTGGAAGATGAAGAGCTCCTTGTTGGGGATGCCGGCGAATGCATGCTCAGGCACGCCGAAGTTCTTGGCGAGGACCTCGCGCGGCGTATGGGCGAGCCAGTCGGTGACCGAGAACGTACTGTCTTCGCTGAAACTACCGTCGTCAAAGACCAGCACGAACTCGCAGCCGTCGCCCTCGAGGCCCTGGATCGAGTGCGGGATTCCGGACGGGAAGTTCCACAGGTCCCCTTCGCTGACATCATCCTGGAAGGCGCGGCCTTCCTCGTCGATGGCGGTGATCCGTGCCCGGCCCTTGAGCATGAATGCCCACTCGGCCGGCTTGTGCCAGTGCAGCTCGCGGACCCCGCCGGCCTTGAGCCGCATGTTGACCAAGGCGAGGTCTGTGGAGGCGGGTATCTCGCGGATCGTCGTCTGCCGCGACCAGCCGCCTTCCCTCATCTTGACGTGGCTGTCGGCGAAGGACCATCGCAAGGTAGGCAGCGTGCCGCTGTCCGTCACCGGCGGCCTGAGCCTGTCTGGACTCTGGGCCTCACGAGCAGGGTTTCTCGGGCCGAGGGGTGTCGCCCCTTGATTGCCACGGATCGGCTCGGGCGGGTTGTCGCCAGTTTCAGGCGGACCGGCTTCGGCCTGCCCGCTCCCGGCAAGTATTGCGGTCGTGGCAGCCGCAACGGCTGCGGCCCCTGTCAAAAACTCCCGGCATGGATCTCGGACATTGGTCCTCCTGTCTCGAGTCGTACCTGCAATTACTGGAAACCTACCCACAATTTATCATAAGATGACAAAGAGAAGCGTGGTCACAACCTCGGACGCCGAGGAGCCTCCAAACGCGGGCCAGAGGCCCGGGTCGTCACCGCCTACAGCACCGTGCCCAACCAGGTGCTTGCCATATTCGCGGCTCGCCGGCGAAAGGCCATCCTACCCAACCTGGCGTACAACGGCGACGACCCAGACGCCAAAGAGCCGCCTCCGGGCTGATCCGGACGTCACGCCAGAGTGTCATAGCTGGCCCATATTGTGACGGAACGCGAGGTTCACACCAACGAAATCAGTAAGCGATCATTTGAATTCGGTGTCGCATTGTCGGTGACTTCGCGTTAGGCTGGTTTAACAATGGTTGAAGACTGAGAATCCGTCTCGGGGCCGATGATCCTGTGTGAGGGCTCCTGTGCGTTTGTTTTTCACGTCGCTGCTCGCTCTGGCGATTGTCGATTTCGCGGCCGGAGTGGGCCGAACCCAGGGCTACAGTCCGACCGACGCACCGGGCCGGATGGTTGTGCCGGACGGAATGGCGGTTAATCTGTTTGCGGCCGAGCCAGATATCCGGCAGCCGATCGTCGTGACTTGCGACGACCGGGGACGGGTCTGGACGGTGCAATATCTGCAATATCCGAATCCCGCCGGCCTCAAGCGAGTCAAAGTCGACCGCTTCTCACGAACCATGTACGATCGCGTTCCCGAGCCACCCCCGAATGGCCCTCGGGGCGAAGACCGGATCACCATTTGTGAAGACACCGACGGCGACGGCCGCGCTGATCGATTCAAAGACTTCGTGACCGGGCTCAATTTGTGCACCGGCGTGGCTTTCGGACACGGTGGCGTTTACGTTTTGCAGGTTCCCTACTTACTCTTCTATCCCGACCGCAACGGTGACGACGTACCCGACGCGGACCCTGAGGTATTGCTTTCGGGTTTCGGGATGGACGACGCCCAGTCGCTCGCGAGCCATCTGACGTGGGGCCCCGATGGCTGGCTTTATGGTGTGACAGGTAGCACGTCGGGAAACAACGTCCGCGGCGTTGAGTTTCAACAAGCGGTCTGGCGTTACGACCCGCGATCCAAGCGCTTCGAGCTCTTCTGCGAGGGGGGAGGGAATCTGTTCGGCCTTACCTTCGACGCCGACGGAAACCTGTTCTTTGCCTCGAACGGTAACGACCTCGCCTACCACGCTGTTCAGGGGGGATACTTCCGGAAGAACTTTGGCAAGCACGGGCCTCTTCATAACCCGTATGCTTACGGCTATTTCGAACATCTCCTCTACGATCAACCGGTCGCCGGCCCTCGGCCTGGTGGAATTATTTACCTCGGCGACGCTTTGCCCGGGCCGTTCCGAGGTGCTTACCTGTGCTGCGAGTTTCTGCAACATTCCGCAGCCTGGTGGCGACTTGACCGCCGAGGCTCAACGTTCAAGGCGACCTACGGCGGAACGCTGCTTGACAGCCGCGACACCTGGTTCTGCGCCCCGACCTTTGTCAGGGGGCCGATGGCGCTGTCTACGTCTGCGACTTTCACGACGAACGAACCGCTCATCCGGATCCCGACGCGAAGTGGGACCGAAGTAACGGCCGCATCTATCGGATCGACGCGAATAGCACTAGACCTGTGAAGGGGCTGAACATCGGCCGAAAAACCGGTGCGGAACTCGTTGAGCTCTTGCGGCACCCGAACGGTTGGTATGCCGAGCGGTCCCGCACTCAGCTTGCGACTCGCCGAGACCCAGGAACATGGCCAGCGCTCGCGGCCCTGGCACGAACGAAGGACGAGCCGCGCCGGGCGCTGCGAGGGGCTGTGGGGCCTTCACGTGAGCGGCGGATTCGATGACGTTTTGGCTGCCGAGCTCTTGGGCCATCCCGGGGAGTACGTTCGCGCCTGGGTGATCCGGCTCCTCGGGGATCGCCAGACGATATCCCCAGCGCTTGCGTCACGACTCGCCGACCTGGCGCAAGCCGACACAAGTGTTATCGTTCGGGCCCAGCTCGCCGCCTCGGCACGCCGTCTACCGGCTTCCGAGGGGCTGTCCGTCGTCGAGCGACTGGTCCGTCGTGGCCTCGATCGCGACGACCCGCATATACCGCTGTTGCTCTGGTGGTCCGTGGAACCGAGGGCGCTTGGTCATATCGACCGCCTTGTGAAGTTCTTTGGCGATCGCCAGGCATGGGACGATCCGGGGCGCCGCGAGCTTGCGATCTTGCTCATGCGGCGGTACGCGGCGGAGGGTTGTGAGATTGGATACGACGCCGCGGCGCAACTTCTCTCGACCGTTCCCGCGAAGCACAAAAATAACGCACTCGCCGCGATCGAGGTCGGCCTTGCCGGTCGAGGAGCGACCCTTGGAGGTATGGGCATGGCGGGGCTGTTCGAGTCGGTCGCCGTCCCGGAGAGAACCGCGACGACCACCGCGCGTCCGTGCCAACGCCTCACCACGAGCCTGGCCCAGGCCATTGAAGCCGCCTGGCGCGAGCAGACTGCAGACCTGGTCCGTTTACGCTTGGCCGTTCGTGCCGGAACACCTGGGGCGTTGTCATCGTTAGTGGCTCAGACAGCGGCTCCAGAATCGACTACCGAACGCCGTCTTTCCTTACTAAGTACTCTGGCGGAGTTCGGCGGCCCGGGGAGCCTACCGGTCGCCCTGGCGCTGTTTCAGAACGAGTCGACTCGCGAGATCCAGTTCGCGGCTCTCGACGTGATCGCCCGGGTTGGTGGAGATCAAGCCACGGAGGTTCTTCTCGATCAGTACAAGGCTGTCGATCCCGCGATTCGAAGCCGGATTCACGAGGTCTTGCTCGGTCGGCCCGATTCGGCCCGCGCATTTCTGAGAAAGATCGAGAGCGGCGAGTTCGCAGCAGCGGACGTGCCGGTCGAGCAACTCCGCATGGTAGCCGTTCATGGAAACCCAATACTCGACGCCCTCGTTCGCAAGCATTGGGGCAACATCCAGCCGGGAACACCGCGAGGAGAAACTCGCCGAGATGCGTCGCCTGACCAACGACCTCCGGGCAGGCTCCGCTGACTCCGCACGCGGCAAAACGGTCTTCCAGACGCACTGCACGCCATGTCATAAGATGAACGGCGAGGGAGGCGAGGTTGGTCCCGACCTGACGGGCGTCGCACGTAACGATACCGCCTCGCTCCTGGCGAGCATCGTCGACCCCGGCGCGGTGATTCGCCTTCCGTATCTTCAGTACGCCGCCGTCACGACCGGCGGTCGCGTTGTCACGGGTATCGTTGTCTCGCAGGACGAGGCCGGCGTCGTTTTCGTCGATGCCAAGGGGACTCATTCCCGGCTTCGACGCAACGAGATCGACGAGCTTCGTCCGCTGCCGACCTCGATCATGCCCGACGACCTCTTGAAGAATTTCAAGCCCCAAGAAGTGCGTGACCTTTTCGCCTACCTGAGAAACCCGGCACGCTAGGCCGCAGATACGTGGGAGACTCAGATGAACAACCGGACGCTTTCTTTCTGGCTCGCAGTCGCATTGGCCGTTGTATCGGAAACGCAGGCTGATGGCCTTTCGTCGCGCGTCTACGAAAACCGGCTCACTCCGCTGGTTGATCCCAAGCCGCTGCTGGCGGACTACCCCGAGTTCGTCGAGCCGGTGCGCGAAGTGGCTCGGTTCGAGGCCCCGAAACTGATCGATGACACTGACGCCGATCTCAGCGTTCGCGCCTGGCGCTTCTCGTATAACGCTCGGGGCATCATCGAGATGCCGAACTCTCTCCGCGCGGCCGATACCGCACTCATCATGGTTCACCCCTGGGGGATTGACGACGGCCAGGGGTGGAAGACCCCTGAGCCGAACGGGGTCTGCGACTTCTGCACCCCCGTCAAGAACGGGCTCGCCGCTCGTCACACACGCGAGGTCGTCAACCCGTTTCTGAAGTCGCTTCGCGGCAAAGTCTCATTCGTCATGTTCAGCCTCCCCGGGCCCGGTGACGCGTCCCGAAAAAAGGCGTACCGTACATTCCGACACATCCCGACCGCCGAGGAACGGGCGGAAGGCATGAACGAGATCAAGGCGAAACTCGCCGCTCTATCGTACAAGGGAGAATCTCTTTTGGCGATTCTGTCGCTATCGTCCAGCACCCCTGTCGCCGATTACTTCCGCCAATTCCCAGGGCTCGATCCGGGTCCGAGATACAATGGCCCAGGCTTCTGGGACGTCCCGATCCCGGTCACCAGCGACGTCGACGTCGCGCCTGACGACGTGGTGGTCTTTGACAAAGAAGGGTATTCCGCACTCCGCGATTTCCTCAAGTCGAACCGGATTCGCCACGTCCTCTTGACCGGTTACGCAACCGATATGTGTTACTGCAAAACGACAGCCGGATACGAGAATCTGTCGAAGGACTTTAACGTCTTCCTCGTCGGCGACGCCAGCCTGGCGACGTTCCCAGGAAACGCAACGCCACGGTTCGCCACGAACGCCTCGCTGTCTTTGGCGGCGCTCAATCAGTTGATTACCCAAATCTCCTGGGTTCAGTACAAGAAGCATTAGACTCTTCGACGCAGCAGACCCCAATGCAAGAAACCTCTCGCCTGACACGACGGCAGTTTCTGATGTCGACCGCGGCCTGCACGGGCTTGGCGAGTGCAGCTCCCGACCGCAAGGCGGCGGATGCGGACAAGGCGCTCATTTCGATCACGCTCGACCTGGAAATGAGCCGAAACTTTCCCGATCACAATGAGATGCGCTGGGATTTTGAAAAGGGGAACTTGAACGACGAAACCAAAGAGTACACCGTCGCAGCCTGTCGTCGTGTGAAGGCCAAGGGAGGAGTTCTGCATTGCTTCGCGGTCGGAAGGGTCTTCGAACAGGAAAGCGTTGACTGGCTGAAACGGATCGTCGAGGCGGGACACCCCGTCGGTAACCACACATACGATCACGTCAACGTACTCGCGACGAAGCCGGAGGACATCCAGTTCCGCTTTCGACGAAGCCCCTGGCTGATCGCCGGTCGGACTCCTGCCGATGTTATACGCGACAACGTGAGGCTCACGAATCTGGCGATGAGGACTCGAATTGGAATCAGCCCGTCCGGCTTCCGCACACCCGGCGGCTTTCCAGACGGCCTCCGCGCACGGCCCGATGTCCGCGCGATGCTGCGCCAGGAAGGCTTCGACTGGATCAGCAGTGTCTATCCCAGCCATAAAAACTCTCGTCCCGGCGAAGCCCCCGATGCCGACGTTCGCGACGACATTGTTGCCGCCCAGCCCAAGGCCCAACCGTTCGTGTATCCCGACGGCCTGGTCGAAATTCCGATGAGTCCGATCAGCGACATCGGCGCTTTCCGCAACGGCCGATGGAAGCTCCCCTGGTTTCTGGACACGGTCAGACTCGGCGTCGAATGGGCCATCGAGAACCGGGCCGTGTACGACTTCCTGGGCCACCCTTCTTGTCTTTACGTCACCGACCCCGAATTCCAAACGATCGACCTGATCTGTGACCTCGTCCGCAAGGCCAGTGGTCGTGCGAAAATCGTCGGGCTAGACGCTCTCGCCGACAGGGCAAGGGTTCGCTCGTGAACTTCGATCTTAGCCTGAGAGGTCCGACACCCTGGACAACGGCCAGGCTGCGCATTTATCAAAGTCATATACACATGATCAAGCGCACCTGATTAGCCGACGGATCTGGCCCATCCGGCAGGAGTTCGGATACCACGCCTTTCTTTCTCGGGGCGACCGGGCTTTACCCAGTTGGCCAGGCACGCTCCACCTGGGGAGGATTCCACCACATGTCCAGGTTTAGGTCGGCGGCGACCACTGCGGCGGCATTGTAGCCGCACAAGCCTGTTATGTTGCCCCCTGGATGCGTTGACCCACCACAAAGGTAGAGGCCGCCGATAGGAGTCCGATACTGACCGGCGCCGGCAAACGGCCTGTGGTAGCCGACCTGTCCGTACGACAATGACCCGACAAGCAAGTCTCCGGCGCACATGTTTGGCAGGCCGCGTTCGGTGTCCAGGGGCGAGCGGGTGAACGCATCCAGCACAGTTCCGTTTTCGGCCAGATTGGGGGCGAAACGCGACCAGAAGGCCAGCATCGCGCGGCCGTGCGCCTCTTGTTCCGCGTCCCAGTTCGAGGCGTCCCCGTGTAATGCGTAGGGGAGCTTCTCCCACATGAATGCCGTGTGTCGACCCGGAGGCGCCTGGCTGGGGTCGAACAAAGTAGGACACGCTCCCCACATGATCGGGGGCGGGATCTTTCCTTGCTGGTGGGCCTTGGCCATCTCGTAGAACTGGTCCATCCGCTCTAGGCCGAGGATGACCATGAAGGCACTGTTCAGTTCAGGCCGATGTTCCGCGGCCGCGTATCGCGGCGGCTCCTTGAGCGCCAGATTCAAGGAGAACAACGGCGCGATCTGGTTGTAGCGGAAGCCGGCAGCGCTCTCTCGCGTCGGCGGTGGGACCGCCTCCGCGTCGAGCAGATCCAGGAAAGTCTGCTGCGGATTAAGCCCTGAGGCGATGAAGGCCCTGGCCTCGACACGCTCGCCAGAGGCCAGCTCCACGCCGACCGCCCGCCCCTTCCGCGTCAGGATCGCCCGGGGCTCTATCCCGGTGCGAATCTCGCCCCCGTGCTCCCGGATGTCCCCGACCAGCGCCTCCGCCAACCTGATCGATCCGCCCAGGCACATCTGGGCCTTGTGGCGTCCAGCGAGAATCGCTGCAATCGAGTGGCCGAATCCGGGTGCCTGCAAGTCGATCTCTCGCATGCCGTTGAAGAACAGCAGTCCGGCGCGGACAACCTCGTGCTCGAATTCCTCCCGGACAAATTCCAGCGGCGTGCGCGCCGAGACCTCCAGGAACCGCCGCCCCAGGGCCGAGCGACGCAACAGCTCGCTGCGGCGCTCGGGCGGCAAGGAGGGTGACTGCACCTCGGGCAGGATGATTTGCTCAACGATCGGCCGGAACTCCTCGATCCAACGCCTCAGAGTGGCCGCGTCCCTCAGGGAGAAGTCCGCAAACGAGTCCACGGTCTTGTCGAAATCGGTCCACCACTCCAAGGATCGCCCATCAGGCAGGATCAAGGCGACGTTCAGCTCGGGCTCGACATAGACGGCCCCATGCCGGAGCAGCTCGAGGTCGCGGTACCAGGGCATCATCGTGACGGCGCGGTGGAAGAACGAATGGGTATTGTGCCGGAAGCCAGGGAGGCGAGGGTTTTCCACGGTGGCCAGCCCGCCTCCGGGGACCATCGCCCGATCCAGGCTCAGGACCCGCAGGCCGCAACGCGCGAGGTAGGCCTGAAGCACCAGGGAGTTGTGGCCAGTGCCAAGAATGATGCCGTCCCAATCTCCGCTCATCGTCGTTCCTCCTCTGGCTTCGTGTCGAACCGCCGCACGAGTTCTCCCTCACAGAGGATATACATGTGCTCAATTGTAAATCGGAATCACGCCGGCTTCAGATCGAATCCGAAGCCCGGACGATCCGGAGGTCGCATGTAGATGCCCTCCGGACCTCGCGTGACGTGGTTCTCTTCCTCGAATCGCTCGTAGACTACTTTGGGGCCACCTGGCCAGGGGATGAACATCTCGCACCACGGGGTATTCTTGTTGGCGAACACGAAGTGAGCGGCACCTCCCCGCCATCCGCCATGGGGAATGACGGGGATCTTCCTAGCACGGGCAAGTGCATCGATCCAGCGCAGTTCGGTCAATCCGCCGCACCATTGCATGTCGGGCTGCCAGATATCCGCTGCATCGAATTTCGCCAGCAACTCGAATCCGTAGCGAGTCGCTTCATGTTCACCTGTTGCCATTCGAGTTGACTGGATCTTCTGGTTGACTCGCCCCATACCGGCGTAGTCGTCGGGCATGAGGCATTCCTCCATCCAGTAGATCCGGTACGGCTCCAGTCGCGCGGCCAGCTTCTCGGTGTATTCCTCGGTAAAGGCCATCCAGCAGTCGAGCATGATCTCGCCATCCGGGCCGAGCAAATGGCGGGCTCGCTGGACCAGGCTTTCATTCTTCTCCAGTCCGACTTCGCCGTCGGCTGGGCCGTGAGGAATGGCAAGTTTGAGCTTCTTGAACCCGAATGCGACCGCCTGCTCGATGTTATTGCCCGTGCAATAGCATGGGACACGATCTCTGTCGGTTCCTTCCAGGAGCCGACAAATTGGGGTCTTCAGCACCTTGCCGACGATATCCCAGAGCGCGTTGTCAACCGCGCTGATTGCGTGAACCGCGATCCCTTTTCTGCTGTAATACAGAGTTCCTCGCCACATGATGTCCCATAAGCGTTCGAGCTGAAATGGATCTTCTCCCAGGAGAAGTTTCTGGAGTTGGTGCTCGACCACGAAGGCCGCGCCGGGTCCGCCGTAACCAAATCCGGTGATACCCTTGTTTGTCTCGACCATCACCGTGTCAGGGCCGAGATCCTCGGCGTAGAACAACGAGCGCCTCGGTTTGAACTTCGGATAGATCGACAGCGGGTTGGCGATCTCGACCTCAGACGTGTTCCAGGTTCCCGGCGTTTGCACATACTCCGGTAAGGGATGAGTCGGAACAAGCCGAACGGCACGGATCCTCGTGATCTTGAGATCGCTTTTCTCATCGCGGAATGGCAATGGTGGGGGCTTCGGGAAGCGACTTTCTTCGGCGCGCGCCATCACCCGGCGCGTCGTCAAGCCGGCAAGACCTGACGCGGCACTCGACCGCAAGAAGATCCGACGATTCATCGTGAGCTCTCCGTGTTCTCGACCTCACTCCCCATGGCAGCCAGGACGAGACAGAAGAAACATGGACACGTCATAACGGCACTCCGCTCGCATCTTTTCCGATTTGATGCGGGTTGCAGGTCAGGATACACTCCATTGCATACCGAGTGAATGACTTAGGGAAGAGAGTATCAGGCAAGACGGGCGCTTGCCTCGGCGCCCGCTGTGTACCTGGGAGCCAGAGCTGAAAACAGGCAGGTCCAGAAAGATGCGCATTGGCATTCAGCCGCGGCCACGATAAAAGGCTACAGTCCGCTTTCACATGCGAATGCACGAGGAGGAGCGATGAGGGAGTTCAAAGACAAAGTGGCGGTCATCACGGGCGCGGCCAGTGGCATTGGACGTGCCATCGCTGATCGCTGTGTACAAGAGGGCATGAAAGTTGTTCTGGCGGATGTGCAACTGGAAGCGTTGACGAAAGCCGAAGCAAGCATGAAAGCCTCCGGCGCGACGGTGCTGGCTGTCCAAACCGATGTTTCCCAGGCCAGCGACGTCGACGCACTGGCGCAAAAAACTCTTGAGGTCTTTGGCGCTGTCCACTTGCTCTGCAACAACGCCGGCGTCGGTACGGCTGCGCCCATCTGGGAAAGCACTATCGCCGACTGGGAATGGGTCATCGGCGTCAATCTCTGGGGCGTGATTCATGGCGTGCGCGTCTTTGTACCCATCATGCTGGAGGAAGACACGGAGTGTCACATCGTCAACACCGCTTCCCTCGCAGGACTCATATCGAGTCCCGGATTGGGGGCCTACAAGGTGACCAAACATGCTGTCGTCACCCTCTCGGAAACGCTCTACCACGAACTGGCCGAGCGCGGGTCAAAAGTCAAGGTCTCCGTGCTCTGTCCGGGGACTGTCAGCACACGGATCATGGAGTCAGAGCGGAACCGTCCCGGGCACTTGGTGACGATGGCACCTCTCGATCCAGCAGCAGGTGCACGTTGGGAAGCACTTCGCAAAGGTGTTGCGGCTGGGATGCCTGCTGGGCAAGTCGCCGATGCGGTCTTCGACGCTATCCGGAGCGACCAGTTTTACATCCTCACGCACCCGGAAGGGAAAGAGTACGTTCGCACGCGGATGGAAGACATCCTCCAGAGACGTATTCCGACCCCGCCAGAGCCATGACAGCGAAGGCTCTCCAGACGCCCACGGACCCAATCGAACGAGAATTGTTTCACCGAGGGCTCGGGAGGCTGTAGCCCAGGTGAGTCGGCGGGCAACGCCTCGCAAATTCCGGTTCTGGAGCGATTTGTGGCGAGGCTGTCGGGTTCGCGCTCGAACAATTCGTTGCGATTCGGCGATTTTCCATTCAAATTCTCGCCCGACGATTGTGTAGGGTGTGTACGACCGCTCGACCCCTGGATTCGCCAGAGCGAACCACCGTCGACGTTTGCGGACGATCCAAACCCGCGGCGAAGGTCTTTGTCTCCAGCGACCGTCAACGATCAGGAATCTGCACTCATGAACGACCGGCCTTCACCGTTGTCAATCGTTCGGCACCTTGTTTCCCTGTACGTCATATCGATATTGCTCGGGTTGAGTTCGGCACACGGCCAGAACGGTTCAGTCGGCGTCGCCTATCCGGCGACAGGGATCAATATTGACGGCGACCTGAGCGACTGGCCGAAGAATGCGGCGATGTACCCAATAGCCCGCGTCGAATACGGCGACAAGCTCGCCGGTAAGGACGACCTCAACGCCAAGTTTCGGGTGGCGTACATCGCGGCCGAGCACGCGCTTTATGTCGCTGTTGAAGTGAGCGATGATTCGATCGTGCTCGACGGACCAGGCGTCGCCAAGTGGGATGCGCAGGATGGTTGCGAAGTTTTCGTCAACGCGGCCCATGCTGGCAGCGGATCGCCGGTCGTCCAGTATGCCCGCTACGGGAACCAGAGCCAGGTGATAGGACCATCGGGAGCCACGGACCAGGCGGTGAAGGTGGCCGTGGCGCGGACCGCGACCAATGTCATTTACGAATGGCGGATCGACCTCGGCACCCAAGTTGCTGACGACCGGGTGATCGGGTTCGATATCTCGGTCGCCGATAAAGACAAGGACGGCTCATTCTCGTGGCTCGCCTGGGGGCCGGGCACGCAGAAGGTCGACATGCCCGACCGCTGCGGCGAGTTCATGCTCGTCCGCCCGGAGACGGAATTCGGCGAGGTTTCGGGGAGCGTTGCCGCGAAAGACGCGTCGGAACCGACCCTTCCTGCTCGGGTCCGGATTCAGTCGACCCGCTCCGCGCCGCTCTGGCGCGAGGCGATCGTCGATCCGTCGGGGGCCTACAAGGCCGCGAACCTTCCTGTAGGATCGTACTCGATCCACGCCGTTGATTCGTCTGACATCCGCGTTGATGTGCGGCCGCACGTCGATGTCGAGATCAAAGCAGGAACACCGGCAAAGGCTGCTCTGCTACAGGTCGTGCCGATTCTCTGGCCCGGGCTGATCGGCGACGAGGGGGCACTCAGGACCGCGGGACCGATCGACGCGGAAGCGCTCGACCGCGTCTTGAAGGCTTATCTCGACTATTTCAAGATCCCGGGGATGTCGGTCGCCGTCATCAAGGATTGGAAGGTTGTTTATCACCGCGGACTCGGTGTCAGAAACACGCAGACCCAGGAGCCAGTGACGGACGACACGGTCTTCGAGGCCGCCTCGATGACCAAGCCCGTCTGCGCCTACATCGTTCTCCGGCTCGTCGATCGCGGCGTCTTGAAGCTCGACACGCCGCTCTACACTTATCTCCCGTACGAGGATATCGCCTATGACGATCGCTACAAGCTCATCACCGCGCGGATGGTGCTGACCCACCGGTCTGGGTTCCCAAATTGGCGAAGTGGAAAGCTCGATATCAAATTCACCCCGGGAACTCAGTTTTCCTATTCCGGCGAAGGGTTTGTGTACCTGGGCAAGGTCGTCGAGAAATTGACTGGCAAGAAACTGGTTCAGCTCTGCCAAGAGGAGGTATTCGAGCCGCTGGGGATCGAGCACGCATCGCTTGTGTGGACCGATGAGATCGCAAAGCTCACGGCCACCGGCCATGGCGGCACCTCGCCGATGGCGAAAGGGAGGCCGAGCCAGCCCAACATGGCCGCCAGCCTGCACGTCGATGCCAAAAACTATGCCAAGTTTCTGATCGCGTACGTCCAGGGCAAGGGGCTCGCGGAGGCCACGGCCAACGACATGCTCCGTTCGCAAGGGCCGATCCCCGACGACCCAAAATCGTCGTTTGGCCTGGGCGTCTCCATCGAGCAAACCCCGCAAGGCCCCCGCTTCGGCCATGGTGGCCGGAACACCGGGTTCACGAGCCTCTCCGCGATGTATAAAGACCTCGGCATCGGCTACGTCTTCCTCGTGAACAATGACGACGCTAGTAAGGTCCAGAACATTTTGAACGCCTACCTGATCACTGGCAAATCGGGCCTGAAAAACAATAAGTCGATCGCGCACAAGCTGGCCAAGATCGACCCCAAGATCTACGACGAATACATCGGCCGTTACGAGATCAACCACGAAACGATCGTGACCGTGACCCGCGAAGGGGACAAGCTCATGGCGCAGCCGTCTGGGGACGCCAAGTTCGAGCTCTTCCCGGAGTCGGAGACCGTTTTCTTCCTCAAGCCGAATACAGACGCCACTGCCACGTTCGTGAAGGACCCGAACGGAAAAATCAGCCACGTTGTGCTGACGCGCGACGGCCGAAAAACTGAGGCGAAGCGGCTAGAAGGCGGACTGAATCCGAGCGCCGCCACAAACGGGACGACGGGGAAAAGCTCTCTGTTCGAGACCATTCGCAACCTGGATCTGCAGCTCTTCGGGGCCTTTAACGCTCTCGATATTGACGCGATCGACAAGTTTTTCACCGAGGACGTCGAGTTCTACCACGACCAGGGGGGCGTCACGCGCTCGCGGGAGGTGCTCGTTCAGACGTTTCGCAAGAAATTCAGCGAAAAAGACAGCAAATTGAGGCGCGAACTCGTCGAGAGCAGCTTGGAGGTCCACCCCATTTCCAACTACGGCGCGATTGAGATGGGATCGCATCGATTCTTTCAGACGGCAGGCGGTCAGAATGAGCGGGAAGTGACGGTGTCCCGGTTCGTCCATCTGTGGCAGAAAACGGGCGACCAATGGAAAATCTCGCGCGCGTTCAGCTTCGACCACAAAAGTGTGAACTGAATACACAATCATGCGCAGCATTGGTCAGCGCCACAAGCCCCGTTCACACTTCGGGCGTTATAGAGCTGAGCCGTCGAGAATTTAGCGATGGATCGTCGCTTTCGGTATCGCTTTCCGCAGCTCTTCGACCTCGGCATTGGTGATCCGAGTGTCGTGCAGTGTCAAGTTCTGGAGACCGGTCAATGTCTTTAGAACGATGACACCGGCTTGACCGACTTCGGTATGGCTGAGGTCGAGTTCCTTGAGCGAGGATAATCCCTCTAGGTGCACTAAGCCGGCGTCCGTCACCTGGCTTGAGCTGATGTTCAGCCAGCGCAGGCCGGGCAAAGGCACCAGGTAGGATAGTCCGGCGTCGCTCAGGTTGGTGTGCTGGAGGTCGAGGCCTTGAAGCCGAGGCAGTCGAGCGAGCCGGACGAGTCCAGCGTCCGTCACCCCGGTGAAGCCGAGCTCTAGCCGCATCAGGCCAGTCATGCCCTCGACGTATCGCAGGCCCGCGTCGTCGATGGGGGTGCCCCGGAGAAGCAGGATCTGCAGTCCCGTCAACCGCGCCAGATTCGCCATGCCGGCGTCGCCGACTCTGGTATCCTCGAGGCACAAGTAGCGGAGGCAAGTCAGTCGCCCCAAGTGGATAGTCCCGGCGTCGCCGATTTTCGTGCCGGTGAGGAATAGATCGGTCAGGCCAGCCAATCGCCCCAGGTGTGACATCCCGGCGTCGCCGACCCCTGTTCGGCTCAGGTCGAGGAACTGGAGATTCTTTAGCGCGGCCAGGTGTCTCAACCCAGCGTCTGTCACTTCGGTACTGTCCAGATCCAGCTTGCGGAGGCTGTGCAATCCCGAGACTGACGCCAGGCCTGTGTCCGTCACACGCGACCCGGCGAGGTACAGTTGCTCGAGACGACCGAGACGACCGACGTGGACCAGTTCTTTTTCCAGGTCAGAATCCTTGAGCTCAAGGAACACCGACTTGACACTGTCAAAGTAATCGATCCCGACGATTTCGGCCGCCCATCTCGGCCACCAGGGCTTGCCTTTGGAGCTCGGCACCAACTGTTGCTCGTACATGACCGACCCGTCGATTCGCCGGATTGCTGCGACGGCCTCACGCTGGACTTGAACGCGATGAATGATCCAGCCGAGCGCCAGGCCCAGGATCAATACAAAGACCATCACAATGCGGACGGTGACGCGGATCCGGAGTCGCCGGGACTTTGGCCAGGGCTGGTCTGGCATCGTCATCCTCCTGGTGGGATTCTCGTTCCTGAACGGTTTTGCGTGATTCCGGGAGGGCGAGGCTCTGTTCGAGCCAGATTCCGCCGGGCTCCCCCTGCGGTAACGAAAAGTTGGCCGTGCGGTGTCAGGGCCTTCATCTCGTTTGCGTTGATCGGTGCGCTCGTGTTCCGAGTCCTCAAGTGGGGCGACATCACAAAGCCGGGTGGCGTAAAACCCGGGTCCGCGTCCCAAAGCGATGCCGCCCGTTTCAGGCCTTCGAGATTTCTATGCGGTGCGCAACTCAAGGCTGGCGCCCCATGCTTTACGATTTCACCGCTTTGCGGCTAGGAAAGCCGGCGCCCACAACTGAGTAGGACATCCACCGGGAGTTTCGTCCAGAGGAGTATTAGTCCCGTGATCCGGCGAGTCTCCGGGAACTGGCTGATCGTCAGTCGGTTTTCGCAAACTTGCCACTCCAGACGGCCAGCACGTCATCGGTGCCGCGGCGGGGAATGCCGTTTTCGCTCATGAGCGGCTCGGTCGCTTCGAGCATCGCCTGGCGGCGGAAGACCAGGGTCTCGGAGTAGTCTTCGGCGAACCGGAAGGTGAGGTATTCATCCTTGCACGTCCGGACCAGCTCGACCAAGTGAGCGAGGTTCTTGACCTTCGTCCCATTGACCTCGCTGACGACTTGGCCGAAGGGATCGGCATAGCCCTTGGTCATCCGCGTGCGAAGCAACGGTGCGGTGACCAAGACCAGCTCTTCGCCAGGGAATCGCGCCCGGTCGGAGCGCCGGATCATGAGCGGGCTGTTGCGGCCGGCAAGCGCCGGGTTGTACTGGAAATAGTAGGAGATCGCGTTGGCAGCCACCGGCGAGAATACCAGCGGGCCGCAGACGAAATACGACGGATAACGCCCATCGTAGCCGCGGAGCAGGTAGTCATTCTGGCGATCGACTGGCAGAGCTACCTCGATCGTCTTGCCATCCCGGAGCACGCTCACCGGCACTCTCCCGTTCCTTGGCGAGCTTCGGCACCTGTGACATGAACGAGAGGCGGAGATTGTCGTCTGCCTGGATCATCCCCTCATTGTCGATCTGATGCGTACCGATACGGGTCAGGATGTCGAACTCCCTGAGCGGGTACGCAGGATCGCGGCGCTTGGGCTCACGGACCATCAGCCCACGCACGTTTTTGGGCACGCCGAGTTTGCTGCGCAGCGCCTCATTTTCCATGGACTGGAACTGATCGAAAACGAAGGGCTTGCCTTCGTAGCGCCCGTCGGTGATATCCGTCAAGAAGTCGTCGATCTCCTGGTTGGGGATGATGTAACCGATGTTCTCGGCATGGCCCAGGATGACGCCGATCATCTTGCCATCAACCATGGCCGGTCCGCCGCTGTTGCCGGGGTTGATCACGGCGTCAACCTGGATTCGCAAGCCGGCGGTACCGGTGTCGTACATGTCGTACTCGATGCGCGCCACGGTTCCCTGAGTGGTCGCCAGACTGTTGCCGCCGACGGGAAAGCCCTGGACCGCAACCCGCGAGGTGATTTCGGGGATCTTTGCTGCGCGGGCGATAGGGGGCCGCTTGGCGAAGAAGGTCTCATCCTCAAGGGTCAGTACGGCCAGGTCGATCCCGGGTCCGATCGCAGCAACCTTGGCCTCGACCCGGTCTCCCCCCTGCCCGCCTTGAACGAAGATCTCATCGGCGTAGAGGACCAGATGGGCATTGGTCAGGATCCGGTTCCGCTCGATGACCACGCCGCTACCCATCACCTCGATGGGGTTTTGCTTGGTCCACGGCCGCACGGGGTTGGGCAGCCGCATCTGGCTAAACACCTTGACGACCGAATCGGCTGAACCTGCGGCGTGGGCATGGGATCCCAATAGTGGCAAGACAAGGGTCATTGTCGCCGCGAGCCACAGGACGGTGCGTTTCATGATTCTTGCTTCCTCTCATCGATCGGACCCTGTTGAGACAGACTCGTACCCAATAGCCATACGCACGGAGGACCAACACCTTACAATCCCGTTCTGGATTTACGAGGGAAGAGCCAGCAGACGAGATCGTGTCTTTCATAGTGGGAACCGTTGCGCAATCGCTGCATTGGGAGGCGCGCTTGCCAAGTCCCAGCGCCGGACTTTTGGAGTAGCGCTTTTGGGATTTCGCCCCGTAGGGGCTGTATCAAAAAGCCCGGGGTGTGAACCCCGTGAGGAGGTCGCGCGATTTGACGGGCTTCTGCATTCGGACCACCCTCTGAGCCCCGACAGGGGCGGTATCAAAAAGCCCGGGGTGTGAACCCCGGGAGTAGATTAGACGCCGACCCTCTGCGTATTCCATTGACCGAAGCGACAACACCGGCGCCTGCCCGTTCTGCCCGTTCTCGCAATCGCTCGCCGAGGAGCTGTTCACCTAATGGCCGCCACCTTGACCAATCTGCTCTTCCACATCGTCTTTAGCACCAAGGATCGACAACCCCTCATCCAAGAGACCTTCCGTGATGAGCTCGAAAAATACATCGCGGGAATCGTCCGCAACGAAGGTGGCGCATTTTTTGGCATTGGCGGCATGCCCGACCATCTTCATCTCATCACCAAATTCAAACCCGATCGGTCGGTCGCCGAGATGGTGCGCCTCATCAAAGCGAATTCGTCCAAATGGGTGAACGAAAATCAGGGGCGAGTGGGCCGGTTCGCGTGGCAGGCCGATTATGGGGCCTTTTCGGTGAGCTCGTCTCAGCTCGATGCACTACGGGTATATGTAGCCAATCAACAGGCGCACCACCGCGCTCGGTCGTTTGAGGAAGAATATCGTGATTTCTTGAGCAAGCATGGGATCGAATATGATGACAAGTATCTTTGGGGGTAATTGTTGTGACGGAGGCACGTGCGGCGCGAGACGGTTTTACCTCATCGGGGATTCTTGGCGGAAATCACCCAAGGCGTTGGCACCGTTTCTCGGGGTTGACACCCCGAGCTGTATGATGTCACCCCGTTGGGGTTTGGCACGTGATGATGCCGATGACGCGGGTCTTTGTTCCTCGGGGCTCGCGCCCGAGCTATATGATGTCACCCCCTTGAGGTTCCATACACGAGAATGTCGATGGTGTGGGTTTCTCTTTCATTCTGGGGGCTTACGCCCCGCACTATAGGAGGTCGCCCCGTTGGGGCTCATTGAGGAATGGTGCGAAGCACCCAACCGCTATACGCACAGATCAACAAGACCTAACATTTGCGGCGTGGACATGCGCGGGACGTGCGAGCGGACGAGATCGTGCATTCCACGACGGAACCCGCGAGCGATCGACGCATTGCGAGGTACGATCTTTCGCCGTCCCCGCGCAGGGCTCTTGACGCTGCGATTTTTCGGTTTCGCCCCGCAGGGGCGATATCATAAAGCCCGGGATGTAAATCCCGGGAGGGGGTCGTTCAATTTGACGGGCCAATGCATTCCGACCACCGGCAAAGCCCCAACCGGGGCGGTATCATAAAGCCCGGGATGTGAATCCCGGGAGGAGGTGTGAACCCCGGGAGGAGATTGCCCGATTTAACCCGCGTATGCATTCGGCCCACCCCCCAGCCCCAACCGGGGCGGTATCATAAAGCCCGGGATGTGAATCCCGGGCGGAGATGTGAACCCCGAGAGGGGATTGAACGCCCACCCCGGGAGGAGATCAGACGCCGACCATCGGGAACAAATTAAACGCCGACCCCCGGCGTACTGCATCGACACATCATTCAACCGGCCAGGTGCTCGTGCGGCTGGGAATCGAAAGACCGCTCCCCTGGCCCACCGGCGTCACTTGTTGTTGCTCCGGACGACACGAGATATTCCGCCATCGGCTTCCGCATGGCGTCAGCCTGAAAGCGCTCCTTTCGTTCGCCCAGGGGAAAAATGTACGCGATCGACGTGGGAAAGAGCACGATGTGCAGGAGAATTCCCAGCGCGGTGCCGAGCGTCCAGTACAGAACCGAGACACGTAGGCTGTCGATGAAGATGTAAGTAAAGACCGCCGACGTGCTGGAGCCGGCGAGCATGAGCGTGATGATCCCGACCAAGCGCGTGGGCACCGCATGCCGGACGATCCAGAGGAACACAAATCCGGTAGTGAGTCCCCAGCCCAACGGCAGAAGCTGCAAGCCTGGCAGCACTGCGTAATGGAAATTGGGTTCGCGAATCTGGGCGAGCTGACTGACGACATAAATCACAAAGCTCAACAGACCGGCCCAGAAACCGGCCCACGACGAGACCCTCAATTCGGCGCTCCTCGCCGAGCTGGCAATGATCCAGGCGAATACGAAGATCGCGATCGTGATCAAGGGGAGAATGACCCACTGCAAGGTGGCCGATATGAAGCGAGCCATGACGGTGCTGGCTTTCGCAGACAATGGGTGCCTCAGGAGAGCGCATGTCGAGATCGTGAGGCGGGCCGGTGTGGGCGGACTCGATTCGGTATCGAGGTCCTTGCTCTTCTCGTTACGCTCGGACAGCCAGTTCCTTACACTAACCGTGGCCGCTTTTGTCGCTGCGGCTGTCCCTCTGCGTGGTGACTCTCGTGTCGCGCGATGTAGTCGGCGTGAATGGGACCGCAATACAAAGCCTTGTCGAGATCTGAGCGATGCTTTCATCTGGTCCGCTGAGGGCTGCTGATCAAGCAACGAACGGCGCAGCCCATCGCTCCGAGAGAACCGTTGACGCGCGCATGTCGTTGAGCCAGATCACAACGTCGTTGCTCACTGCACATCCCCGCTCAACACGAAAGCAGCCCAGAGGGAGGGATCACTCCGCGTCGAATGTTCAGCGGCTGGTGCGAGTCGCCCGCCGTCGGGCAGCTTTTCCGGCTTCTCGTCGATGCCACGCGGCCTGGCCAGCTCGGCTCGGCGTGCCGTCACCAGCCGCGGGTCGTTCAGCACCGTCAACTGCGCCTGCCGCAGCGCCTCGAGCTTGGGCATCTTCTTGGCCCAGAGGTTGGTGTAGAACCGCTCCATCAGCACGCTCGTGGCCGCGTCGTCCACCTTCCACAGGCTGGCGACCACCGCCCGCGCCCCGGCCGCCTGGAAGGCGCGCTGGAGGCCCATCACACCCTGGCCGGAGTCGCGCTGGCCCAGACCGGTCTCGCACGCCGACAGCACGACCAGCTCGGTGCCGCGCAGGTCCAGCGACTGCACCTCCTCGGCCGTCAGGATGCCGTCTTCGCGGTCGGGTAAGCGGACATCTGCGCCGGGCTCCGCGTCTTCGGTCTTTCGGGCGGCCCCGGCCAGGGCCACGCCCGAGTGGAGCAACGGCGCCAGCACCGATGACGGTGATTCCTCCGACCCCCCGGTCCCGGCCGCGACGCTGTCGGAGTTCAGGCCGGCCCGCAGGGCGGCCACCCGCGCCGGCGACTCGAAGAAGCCGTGGGTGGCCAGGTGCAGGTACCGCCAGTGCTGGCCAAGCTGCTGCTTGACCGCCCCCTCGGTCGGTGCCGCACCGGTCAAGACCAGGGCTTGCTGTTGGGGAAACGCCGCGTCGAAGAGCTGGCCGATGCGCCGCACTTCCGGCCCGGTTCCTGCAAGGGCCCCGAAGGCCGAACGCTGGGAGTCTTCCAGAAGAATGCTGGGAGTCGGTGTCGACTCGGCCGGCATCGCGCCGCCTGGGTCGGCCTGGTAGTCGATGCCGCCGATGGCCAGCAGGCCAGCGGCGTCAGCCTGGGTGCGCTTGGGCTTGGCCTCACTTGGCACGGTCAGCGTCTCGACCAGCCGGTGCGCCGAGCTGACGTAGCCGATTGCCAGATCTTCGAGCAGATAGGTTCCGGGCCTGCGCCCGGGCAGCGCCGCCAGGGGGAAGGACGAGAGAACACCGTCAGGGGCAATCAGCACGGTTGCGACACCATCCAGGTGGGCCTTGAGCGGTTCCCAGACGCGGCGGCTCAGCTCGAGGGCAGCCGCCTGCATCGGTGCGCGCGTTGCCCGCGACCAGAGCCTGTCGCCAGGCCAAAACCGCTTCGTTGATCGGCCGAGTAGCACCTAGAGGCACGAGCCGAGGAGCCTGACCCCGCCGCAGCACGAACGCCAGGAGTCGTCTCTCAAACCGGTACGGCCCTTTACCTCCCTCTTGCTGGCTGCCGTGGCTGTAATCGAGGAGGTCGACGAGGACGCTACCCGGGGGCAGCGCCGCGGCCACTTCGGCTGCTCCCAGCCGTCGGGTTTCTTGAACTTGTCGGAACGCGGCGCTCTTGCTGGCCAAGTCGCTCTCCAGGTTCTCCTTGCGATCACGGATCGCGTCGAGTTGCTGAAGCCATGACTGACGTTGTTCGGCCGAAGGGCTCGTGAAGGCCACGTAAGCCAAGCGGGCACGCGCCTGCTCGAGCTTCCCAAGTGTCTGGTCTCAGCTCTGGCTGGTCGCGGGCCAGGCGGTCCTCGTCCTGGCGGGCCTCAGCGACGCCCTTCCACGCCAGGACGTGGCGATAGAGTTCCTCGACCTTGATCTCGGCGGCCGGTGCGACGGCTGAGATAGGCATGTAGAACCCATACCTTGCGCCGTGAGCAGCCGAATGCGCTGGCGTACGCACAGACCCGAAAGACATTCCTCGCTCCAACGGGTCAGGATAGTCAGCCCCTGACGGTAGGATTGCTCGGCGCTCGCGAAATCGCCCATGTGTTCGTACAGTCCGGCCACGGCGATCAGGCCTTGGGCATAATTGGGGTGGTTCTCGCCCAGCGCCCGCCTCTTGATCTCCAGAGCGCGGTGGTATAGCGGCTCGGCCTTCGGGTAGTCTCCCTTCTCCATGTACAGCCCCGCCAGGTTGTTCAGGCTGTTGGCATAGACGGAGTGGTCCTCGCCCAGTACCCGCCGTCGGGTCTCCATCGCTTGGCGGAGGAGCGGCTCAGCCTTAGTGTAATCGCCCATCCGTACGTATAGCGCGCCGAGGCCGTTCACGCCGTTGGCGTAGCGTGGATGGTTCTCGCCCAACGCCCGTTTGTTAATCTCCATGGCTTCGCGGAGGAGCGGCTCGATTTTTGTATAGTCTCCAACTTCGTTGTACAGCCCCGCCAGGCTGTCCAGGCTTTGGGCATAGTCGAGGTGGTTCTCACCTAGCGTCCCTTTTCGGATCTCCAAAGCCTGGAGCAGCAGAAGCTCCGCCTTCGCGTGGTCTCCCATGGCTAGGTACAGCATCGCCAGCCTGTTCAGGCAGTCGGCACAGCGGGGGTGGTGCTCGCCCAGCGCCTTCTTCGTGATCTCCAGGGCCTGTCGATAAAGCAGCTCAGCCTTCACAAAGTCACCCGTCTCCTGGTACAGAAGTCCCAGGTTGTACAGTCCGGCGGCATACTCTGGATGGTTCCCACCCAACGCCCGCTTGGTTATCTCCATCGCCTGTCGAAGGAATGTCTCGGACTTCGCGTAAGCACCCGTGACAACGTACAGCAGGCCCAGGTTGTTCAGGCAGGTGGCGTAGTCGGGGTGGTTCTCGCCCACGCCCGCTTGGTGATCTCCAGTGCT
The DNA here is from genome assembly GCA_963850935.1 of uncultured Isosphaeraceae bacterium. GTDB lineage: Bacteria > Planctomycetota > Planctomycetia > Isosphaerales > Isosphaeraceae > CAWFRS01. Next base: position 291,845 of record CAWKNT010000034.1, on the reverse strand, counting down.
TGGCGGAAAAGCGGCTCGGCCTTCGGGTGATCTCCCATGTCTTGATACAGTGTAGCCAGGTTGTTCAGGCCGGCGGCGTAGTTGGGGTGGTTCTCGCCCAACGCCCGCTTGGTGATTTCCAGAGCTTGGCGGAAGAGCGGCTCGGCCTTCGGCGTAATCTCCCATGGCCTGGCACAATGCAGCCAGGTTGTTCAGGCCGGCGGCATAGTCAGGGTGGTTCTCGAGCAGTGCCTGTTTCTTGATCTCCAGAGCCTGGCGGAACAGCGGCTCGGCCTTCGCGTAATCACCCATATCCTGGTATAGCACTGGCCAGACTGTTCAGGCTGATGGCATAGTCGGGGTGGTTCTCGCCCTGCTCCTTCTTCTTGATCTCCAGGGCTCGGCGGAAGAGCGGCTCGGCCTTTACATAGTCACCCATTGCCTGGTACAGGAGTCCCAGATTGTTCAGGCTGACGGCATAGAGGGGGTGATTCTCGCCGAGCACCCGCCTGCGGAGTTCCAGGGCTTGGCTGAGAAGCGGATAGGCTTTCGCATACTGCCCGTTGGCCTCCTGCAGCAGTCCGAGGTTGTTCAGGCGGATAGCGTAGCTGGGGTGGTCCTCGCCCAGCGCTATCTTGGTTATCTCCAGGGCGCGACGATAGAGCGGCTCGGCCTTCGGGTAGTCACCAATATCCCGGTAAAGCTCGGCCAGACTGTTCAGGCTGATGGCATAGTCGGGGTGGTTCTCTCCCAGCGCCCTCTTGCGGACCTCCAGGGCTTGGCGGAAAAGAGGCTCGGCCTTTCCGTAGTCGCCCATCTGACTGGTACAGCACGGCCAGGTTGTTAAGGCTATTGATATAATCGGGGTGGTTCTTGCCCAGCAACTCGCCTCGGATCGCCGTGACCTTGCTGCCCAACTCGATCGCCTCCGCATACTTCCCCTGCCTGCGACGTGAATCCTGGATCCGTTGCAGTCGATCCGCCTCTTTGAGCCGGCGGCGCTGGGCGGGGGCGATTGCCACCCGCCGATCGAGGTCGGCCAGGGCGCGTCTGGCGTCGGCGATGCGCCAGTTCTTCTGGTCTGGCTGGCGCTGGCGGATGGCGACCACTTGCGCGAGGGCTTTCCTGGCGGCTACCCAGTCCTCACGGAGTTCGTGCAATCTCGCAAGGATCTCGAGCGAGCCCACCACGTCGTCATGCTGCTCGCCCAGCACTTCGCGAGTGACAGCGAGCTCCTTCACAGCGAGCGCCAGCGCCTGATCCAGCTTGTCGACTGGAAGCTTCATCATTTCTGCCCGGATCCGGCCGCGTTCCTCGAGCCGCCGGGCCCGCTCGGACTCGGAGAGCCTCCGTTGCGGGGACCGACCGTCGAGATTGACCCTGGGCCCGCGTGGTCGACAGGTCGAGAACGGCCGAGATCACCAGAACGATCGCAAGCGCGACCCTTCAAGATCTGGTGACCGAACAAACGGGATTGAACCATCAGTCGGCCTTTCCGAGGAAAGACGGATCTTCCGCCCTTGCAACTCACGATGCCGTCACTCACCCCGATACGCGAACCGCACCGCCTTGATGACCTCGAATTGGTCCTGCGTCCTCAGCCGCTCCATCAGTTGCAAGAGCGGGTCGTCGATCTTGTCTGTCTCATCCTCGTCGATGCCCCGGTGGATGCCACCCTGAGCGTCTCAATCGGCTGGCCCTCGTCGCCACCCCGCACCGCGACTTCGAGCTCGTTGCGCAAGGGCGACGGGCGTAGGGGCCCGACCGACGCCACCAGGTCGATGTCGGCGCGTAAAGGAGTGCGACGGACCAAGAGCAGCACCGTCTCCAACCCGCCAGGGCCTTTCATCTTCAGCCCCTGATCCAACGCCTCCGGGATTTGCACCGACTCCCGTGCCGACTCTCCAGACGGACTGCTGCCGAACTTATGATCCTGCCGCGGATAGAGCAAGCTGACGTGCCCCTGTCCGTCAATCCACAGCAGGTACAGGTACGCTGGCTGATTGAGCCGGGCTTCGAGGTGGACCTGTTCGCCGGGAAGGAGCGGCAGGGCACCAGGCTCGTCGACCTTCAAGCCCCGCTTGCCGCCGTGGTCCTTCGACCAGACCCGGACGATCAACTCGCCCGTCAACGAGCCTGGGGCCGGCGCCGTGCGGTGAATGACCACTGAGGGGCTTTGCGAATGGCTGGCGTCCGGCCGGGGCGGGACCCGAGTGTAAGCGACGCCTCCGAGCAGGGCCAATGCGGCCACTCCAACGGCGACCGCCAGGACCTTCGGTCCAAGAACAAAGCGATCCAGCGCCTTCTGCAATGCCTCGGCCGACGGGTAGCGATCGGCCGGTTTGGCGGCCATGGCTTTCAAGCAGATGCGCCGCAAGCCGGCCGGGATCTTTCGATCAAACAAGGCCCCCCCGTCATAAGTCGCAACGGCGGGCGCGGTCCCAGGCTTCCGCCCAGGTCCGGCCTGGGAAGGGCGCATTGCCCGTGAGCAGGAAATAGAGGACGCCCCCCAGGGCGAAGACGTCGCTGCGCGGGCCGACTTTCCGCCGGTCTTCGGGCGATTCGGTGCCGCGCTTGCTCGGGGGCCATGAACGCAAAAGTCCCGCCGTCGGGCTGTTTGCGGTCGTCGGACCACGCTGTGCGCAGCCGCGCCATGCCGAAATCGATCAGCCGCGGCTCGCCTGCCTCGTCGACCAGGATGTTTTTCGGCTTGATGTCGCGATGAACGATCCCCCGCCGATGGGCAAAGGCCGCCGCGGCGGCCACCTTGGCCACGCAGCGCCGCGGCACGACGGGGACGGACGTGATCCTCCGCGGCGAATTGCTCGAGGTTGCGGCCGCGGATAAACTCCATCACCAGGTAGGGGCGATCACCGAGAAAGTCAAGATCGTAAACGCGGACAAGATGCGGATGCTCGAGCTCGGACAGGATCTTGCCCTCCTCGACGATCTCGGACCGGCCATCGGGCCCGACCGCCTCCTTGGCAAGCTTGAGCACCCGCTCTTGCTGGAACTGAGGATGGACGACGCGAAAGACCTCCGCCTGGCCGCTGTGAGGAAACCGGCCGACGACCAGGTATTTCCCGATCGCGGCCGGGAGTGGGGCCTCCGGGGACCTGGGATCCGCGTCGTTGTCGACGGGATCGGTCCCGGATGAAGCATCAGGTCCGCCCGCTTGATCATCGTAGTCCCAGGTCGCCGTTGCGCCCGGCTGATCGCCTGAGCCGTTCGCGTCGGCATGACCGGAATTCGGCAGCTTTGTGGTCGCGGGCGACTCGGCGGTCTTTGGCTGGTTGGCGCGAAGCAGCGCCAGTTCGACCTGGAGCTGTTCGAGCGTCGATTGACACTTCGAGCAACTGTCAACGTGTGCCGTCACCGCCGCCGCGACGGGCTCTCCCATTGCCACCGCCAGGAGCTCAGTCTCATTCGGACAGGCCAGAGTCGTCGTCATTGGTCAAGTCCTCGTCGAATTCTTGGCAGACATCACGAACGCGCTTCAAGACGCGGCTGGCGTTTACGAAAACGGTGCTGGCTTCCAGACCGAGCTCCGCGCCGATCTCTGCACCGGGGCGATCACGTAACAACCGTTGCTCAAAGCATGCCCACGTCCGGGGCGACGTCCGATTGCGCACAGTCTCGAGCGCGTGATGCAGGATCTTCGTGCGGTGGATCCTGACCCATTCTTCCGCCAGCTTCACACTGTCTGACGGCGTCGCCTGCAACACATGGATCACCCATCCGTCCACAGCCTTCTTACGGCTCGCTCGCCGACGCGCAAAGTCGACGAGTGTGTGGTGGGCCACGCTGAAAAGCCAGCTCCGAAACCGGCATCGCGTCCGATCGTAGGTCTGAATTTTGGCAAGCAGCTTGATGAAGGTCTCCTGGACGACGTCGTTGGCGTCGGAATCGTTCAACCGTTGTTTGCGCAGAAACGCCATGAGCATTGGCCGATAGATGGCGTCGAACTCGCGCCACCGCTCGGGATCCTGCTGGCACACGCCGTAGATGACCGAGCCTCGTGTTTCCGAATCTGACATGGTGTTACGTCCGTCGTTGGCGCGCGAGTGGTGACGTGCCCTGGCCGCTTCGACCTTCCCGAGGATAATCCGCGCTGAGCTATGCGAGCTAGTGGAATCACCATGTTTCCATGAACGACATATCGTATCCCCGGCTGTCGGTCCTGCATTGTCGCCAGTGTGTATCTGCATCATTGTTCCGCCTTTCGTACGTTGCCGAGCCGGTCGTCGACCTGTCGCTTGAGTGCGTCGACCCAGGGGATCAGCGTATCGAGTTTTCTGGCGTGGATTTTGTGCTGAAGCCAGGCGAGCTGATCACATAGCTCGCTCAGATCCTCAAGGATGTCTTGCGTTCGTTCCTGGTTCTCTTCACCTTGCTGTCGACCGGGATGGATTGCATGAAACGAGCGGTGAGCGAGTTCGCGGACCTTCCTGCTCAGTTTGGGCGCGCTCGACCAAGAGCTTTCGACACCCAAAGGTTGCGACGTGTGATTGATTTCAGAGTCTGCCATCGAATGGACTCCCGACGTTCACTGGAACGCCTCCCCCGACCAAAAAGGGCCCTGCCTCCCGACTTCCCATACATAGTTAACGCACGCCCCTTACAAACCTTTCCTCAATCAACTTAAAAAATCGTGGAAGATCGTCGATCCATTCAGATTCGAGCTCTGTGCACGTCCCCACCGCCATTTTTTGGGCGAGTGTGTGCACCTACAGCTAAGGATGCACGAGAAAGCCAGTCCGTTGCATCCGCAGCAAGCAGCGCCGATGATAGTCGGTCTATTCGCCACGAGCGGTAGTTCCTTTTCCAATACTTCTCCCGATCCGCAGCGCGAGGGTCCTATGGTGTTATTCCGGCTAGTCGAGATAGGTGCGGTATCTTTGGTTATCAGTTTCTTGCCGATGGTCGGTTACGCTGCCGCGGACGAGGCCCAAAACGAATCCCCTCCAAAACCAGTTCGAGCCGGGATCATCGGCCTCGACACGTCACACGTGACGGCCTTCACGAAGCTATTGAACGGTCCCAACCCGAAGCCCGAGTTTGCGGGCGTGCGCATCGTGGCGGCCTATCCGGGAGGCAGCCCAGACGTTGCCTCCAGCCGTGATCGCGTTGCCGGATTTACCAGCGAACTGCGCGACAAGTATGGCGTGTCGATCGTTGGCTCGATCGATGAGCTGCTGGCGAATGTCGACGTCGTACTCTTGGAGAGTGTCGACGGCCGGCCCCATTTGGAACAGGCACGGCCGGTCTTCAAGGCGCATAAGCCCGTGTTTATCGACAAACCGGTCGCCGGTACGCTCGCAGACGCCGTCGCAATCTTCGAACTCGCCAAGGAAACCAATACTCCCTGCTTCTCGACCTCGTCGCTGCGGTATGGACCCGGTGTGGCGGCAATCGGCAATGATGCCAAGGTCGGCACGGTCATCGGTTGCGATGTCTATGGCCCCTGTTCTCTCGAAGAACATCACCCGGACCTGTTCTGGTATGGGATTCACGGCGTGGAAACAGTTTTCACGATCCTGGGGACCGGCTGCCAGTCGGTTTCGCGGACGCAGACCGCGAGCACCGAACTCGTGACGGGGGTTTGGGCCGGCGGGCGAGTGGGGACATTTCGCGGCATCCGCAACGGTCCTTACAAGTACGGCGGGACGGTCTTTGGCACAAAGGGGAATCTGCCGATCGGCGACTACGGCGGTTACGAGCCGCTGATGGTCGAGATCGTCAAGTTCTTCAAGACCGGCAAACCTCCGGTAGGCGCCGAGGAAACGCTCGAGATTTATGCGTTCATGGAGGCGGCGGACGAAAGCAAGCGCCAGGGGGGCAAGCCGGTCGCGATCGAGAGCGTGCTGACGAAGGCCCGGAGTCAGAGTGCGAAGTAACACTGCCGTTCACAGCCAGAAGACGCAGCCCCCGGGAGTTTCCGCTTGATGACAAACCTGCCCGCGCCTCCGACCGCCTCGACCGACCCTTGGGCCGTACCACCCACCGACGTCGGTGAGCAACCAACGAGAGTGCGCTATGGAGTGCTCGCGTTCTTGGCGGCGATGACCTTCATCCTTTACCTCGATCGCTCGTGTATCAACCAGGCAGCTCCGATCATCAAGAGGGAATTGGGGCTCAGCGAGGCGCAGAAGGGCATCATCTTCAGCGCCTTCTCACTGGCGTACGCACTTTTCGAGATCCCCGCAGGTCGCTGGGGCGACCGGTACGGCTCGCGGCGGATCGTGACGCGGATTGTGCTCTGGTGGTCGTTTTTCACAGCGCTGACAGGGGTGGCGGGAGGATTCGCATCGTTGGTGGCGATTCGGTTTTTGTTTGGCGCCGGCGAGGCGGGGGCTTTGCCCAACTCCGCCCGAATCTTACGTCATTGGTTTCCCGAATCGTCTCGCGGCCGGCGCAGGGGATTGTCACGACAATGATGCTGCTGGGCGGGGCTGCTTCATACACAACCTCGCAATGGTTGATCGACTGGGTCGGCTGGCGGTGGTCGTTTGCCGTCTTTGCCTTGATCGGCGTGGGATGGCGCTCGCTTTCTACATCTGGTTTCGCGATGATCCGGCCGAACATTCCAAGACCAACGGCGCTGAGCGCGATCTGATTGCCACGGGTCGACTGCTTGGTCCATCGCCAGAAGGCTCAGCCGATAGCCAAAGCAGCGGCGCTAAAGGTCACGATCACGCGGGCGCGGTTCACGGTCCAATCCCATGGAAACGGGTGTTTTCGTGCGCCAATATCTGGCTCTTGAGCGCTGCCATCATCACGATGACGGCGATGTCTGAGTTACTCAATTCTTGGTATCCGACCTACTTGCAGGAAGCACGGGGCGCCTCACAAGACATGTCAGGGCGCTTGACCTCGCTGGTACTTTTTCCTGGAGCGCTCGCAGCTTTTCTCGGCGGTTGGTTTACAGATTGGCTTGTGAAAAAGACAGGAAACCGGCGTTGGGGCCGGACGGCGCAGTCGGTTGTGGGCGCTGGGCTCTCCGCGGTAGGGATTCTGGCCAGCATCTGGTGTGACTCGACGGTGCTAGCCTCGGCGTTCATCGCACTCGTCGCTTTTGGTGTTCAGCTCCAGCTTCCGGCGTGGTGGGCTTGCGCCACACAAGTCAGTGGCAGGCACCTGGGGGCGATTTTCGGACTGATGAACATGATGGGCGGTCTCGGCCGGATACTTTCGCAGACCTTCGTCGGAACCTTTGCTGACTGGAGAAAGAGCCTGGGCTACACCGGCCGCGCCCAGTGGGACCCGTCCCTCTACATCTACGTGGTGATCGCCCTTCTGGGCATGGTCGTGTGGGCGTCGATCAATCCCGAAAAGACCGTTGATGACATCGTGGATAAGCCAACGGGCGTGGACGAATTGATCGGTTGAGCGTGGTATTCGAAAACTGATTTCATTGTATTGCACCGCGACGCGGCGGCCATTCTTTGTTATGAGGAAAGGGGCGATCACAGGGAGCCTGAGCACGACTGAGCGATGGCGCAAGTAACATGGAAGAAAGTCGCGCGGCAGTTCGATCGATTGTATGAGGAAGGAAGCGCTACAGGTTGCAGCGACGATCAGTTATTGTCGCGGTTCACGGCGGTGCGCGAGGAATCGGAGCTGGCTTTCGAGGCGATTGTCCGGTGGCACGGACCCATGGTCCTGGAGGTTTGCCGGTGTGTCTTGGGGGATCGGCACGCGGCTGAAGACGCGATGCAGTCGACGTTTTTGGTCCTCGCCCGCCGTGCGGGCTCGATCGCTGTCCGTTCGGGAGGTTCCCTTGGACCTTGGCTTTACGGGGTCGCCTACCGGACTGCACGCGAAGCTCGCCGCAGCGCGATGCGTCGGCGAGCGCGCGAACGCCGGGCGGCTGAACGCGCGGGTGAGATCGTCAAGGTCGTGAATCCAGTCGGCCTCGAGGACGACGATCGTTGCATCCTGCACGAAGAGGTGGCAAGGCTGCCGGAGAAATATCGTAAAGCAATTGTGCTCTGCTATTTCGAGGGCCGGACACACGACCAGGCGGCGGAGACGTTGCGCTGGCCTGTCGGGACGGTACGCGGCTATCTGGCCCGAGCACGTGCTTTACTGAGGAGTCGACTGGTCGGCCGGGGTATGTGCCCGGCGGTCGCGGTCAGCCTGCTCAACTCGCGTAGCGAAGCGGCTACGGCGGTACTGGCCCCAACGCTCGTCGACTCCGTACTCCGCGTCATCACTCAGAGATCCGCCGGCTCGACCGTAGCCGTGCTGGCCGGCACGAACGTGCGCAGACAGGCGATTTTTCGGGCTGGTCGAACGCTGCGCGTTTTCCTCGCTTTCGCTCTCGGAACCGGCGGCGCCGGATGGATCGGATTACATCTCGGTTGGCCCGGAGTGGGGCATGGCTTGCCAAGGAAAAACAGCGCCATTGTCGCGGTACAAGCGGGGGTACCTGTTGCACGAAGACATGTCGACCTCTATGGCGATCCACTCCCCGATGGCGCCGTCGCCCGGTTGGGGACGTACCGCTTCAACCACGCCGAAAATGTGTATCGCGTCGACTTCACTCCTGATGGAAAGGCCATCATATCGCAGGGATCCGATGGCTTGGCTCGCGTCTGGGACGCGACGAGCGGGAGGCTACTGCGCACTATCGGCGGGAAGGCGAGCCGCGGTAGTCGCCTCTTTGCACTCTCCCCAGACGGCAAGCGGATCGCAAGCGCGGAACGGACTGTCGACGGAGCGTTCCACCTCTGGGATTTCGAAACTGGCCGCGAGCTGTACCGTTCGCCGCTTCCCATGCCGAAAGGAGCTTTTTTGTTCATGGGCTATTCACCCGATGGAAAGACGCTGGCAACGGCCCGGTTCGACAACGCCCTCTGGTTTCGCGACGCCGAGACGTTTAACGAGCTGGAAAGGATCACGGTCAATTTCCGGGGAAGTATGCAATTCGTCTACTCGCCGGATGGCCGGATGCTGGCGGCGACGAGCGACGATACCGAACCACAACATCGCCGCATGCGCTTCGACGGCGTGGCGGGAGGCGTTCGAGGGTTGCCGCGCGCTCCCGAGCATGATAATGCCGTCGAGCGGGCGTCGATTCACATTTGGGACGTTGGCCAAGGCAAAGAGGTTCAACGCCTAGCGGTCGAGGGGGGCCACGCTAACAGTGTTACATTTGCTCCTGATGGGAAGATACTTGCAGCGCCATTCTGTGACGCGACGATTCGCCTTTACGACCCGGCATCGGGCAACGAATTGGGCAGAATCAAGGTCGACGGCCCGATGCAAGGCGCCCTCGTTTTTTCACCCGACGGGAGGTTTCTCGCTTCAGGTGATAATCCTCTGACCCAACCGGCCCCGGACGACTGGGAGATCCCCGTCGCGAAGATCCACATCTGGGACGTTGCTCGCCGCGACGGAGGTTCGGCACTTTCCCACTCGAGATTCCTTCATACGAGGGCTCGCTTTCTCGCCCGACGGCAAAAAACTCGCCTCGAATGTCGGGATGATGATCCAAGTCAGGGAAGTGGAAACGGGGCGGGAGATCAATTCCCCCCCGTCCCATCGGTCCAGCGTCGCTTGCCTGGTCGTTTCGCCTTTCGATGGCTCGGTCATCACCGGAGGATATGACAACGCGATCCGAAAGTGGAGCCCTGCCACAGGACGCGAGCTGGCGATTATCGGCTCGCATCCCAGGCCGATTTATGATCTGGCGATTTCACCCGACGGGAAATCCTTGCTCTCGTGCAGCATCGACGCCACGATTCACCTCCTGGACATGAGCGCGGAGCAGAAACTGCCTCGGCTGCTGGTGGGTAACCCAAACAGTCGAGGCCGAGGGCTGGCCTTTTCGCCCGATGGTCGGCTCGCCACGGCGTCGGGCAAAATTTGGGACGTTGCCACGGGACTGGAACACGCTTCGCTTCTGGACGAGCGCGGCGAGCCCTTCCATCCTTGGGCCTGGGCCTGTTTTACGCCCGACAGCATGGGATTGTTGGCGACTGATGGAAGCGCAATCTGGATGTGGGATGTAGCCGGCGGCCGGCCGGTTCGCCAGATTGCAGCGCCCGGTTCCCAGATCATGTCGGTCTCGCTGACGCCCGACGGACGTTTCCTGGCTGCGGGGGTCCATGATGCTTTGCGGCTGTGGCACCTGGCTTCAGGCCGGGAGATCAACGTGACCATGCACCACGATGCGAAGTACGTTGTCGCGGCTTTTTCTCCCGACGGCCGGCTCCTGGTATCTGGGTGCGGTTATGACATGACCAGCGACGACCCATCGGTGCGCGTGTGGGAGGTGGCTTCGGGGGGTGAAATACGCCGGTTCGACGGGCACCGGGCCGGCGTCTTTAGCGTCGCTTTCTTCCCCGATGGGCACAGGATCGCGAGCTCCAGCGCCGACGCGACAGCAATGGTGTGGGACGTAATGCAGCCGGCCCCTGCGAGTCGCGGTTCGTCTCCCGTCCCACTTGAACTTGACCGGCTCTGGGCCGAGCTGGACAAATATGCTGCGAGGGCCTATCAAGCGATCTGGGCTTTGACCCGGGAGCCTGAGCAGGCCGTGCAGTTGCTCGCCGATCGGCTCAAGCCGGTCAAGACGGACGATCCGAACAAGGACGTCTCGCTGGGACCACTCGCTCACGGCGATACCCTACGTCGCCTTCGGGCGATCGCTGTAATGGAGAAGATCGGCACTCCGGAAGCGCGGAGAGCCTTGGAGCGGCTCGCCCTGGGGTTTGAGGGGCGCGAGAGACGCGCGACGCCCGGGCGAGCTTGCGACGGCTCAGCGCGAGGCCATTCTGACTGCTCCTTGCGAATTTCGTTCGTGAACCGAAAAGGGCACCGAGCAGACTCAGATTTCCAATCGCCACGGTGAGCGCATTTCGCGCGAGATCATGGCGTTGCCCTTGTCGGCGCGGGGACCTACGAAACGCTCGGCCCTGGGGTCCCAGTCGAGCGGGATGCCGAGTCGAAGCGCGATCGCGCCCAAGTGGCAAACCGTCACCGAGCGGTAGCCGACCTCGACGTCACAGATCGGCCGTTTGCGCGTGCGGATCCCGTCGATGAAGTTGCCCATGTGGTCGTCAGAGACGTAAAGCCGGACAGCCTCGCCGTGGAGCGGCTCGTCCAAAAGCCACTTGTCGCTGGCCTCGATCCGCTCGCGATTGACAAAGATCCATCCATCCGTCGCCGACGAATCGGTTGCCGTTTTCGCCATCACTACTTGTGACCAAGTGCGTGCCGTTGCCATATTTATAAGTCACCACAAAATGAGGGTGGCAGTTGTAGCAGTCAGGCTTGTTCGAGGGCTTCGTGCCCGAGGCGGTTACGCTTACCGGTCCTGACCCGTCCATTCCCAGCGCCCACTGCGCGATATCGTTGTGGTGGGCACCCCAGTCGGTGAGCTTGCCGCCACTGTATTCATACCACCAGCGAAATTCATAATGACATCTTTCCTTGATATACGGGACGTCGGGCGTGGGGCCTTTCCAGAAGTCCCAGTCGAGTGCCTCAGGGACAGGGCTCGTCTTGAACGGGCCGCCGATGGGATTGTCGCCGATGCGAGCCTCGACGGTGTGTATCTTGCCGAGCCGGCCATTGCGCACCAGTTCGCATGCCAGGCGGTAGCGCTTGTCGGAGCGCTGCTGGCTGCCGGTCTGGAATACGCGGTCATACTTGCGCGCCGCCCTGACCATCGCTTTGCCTTCCTCGATGGTGAGCGACAACGGTTTTTCGCAATAGACGTCGCAACCCGCTTTCATAGCCGCAATCGAGGTCAGGGCGTGCCAGTGGTCGACCGTGCCGATCGTAACTGCATCGAGATCTTCCTTGGCCAGGAGTTCGCGGAAATCCTTGTACTCATGACAGTCGCTGCCGACCTCCTTGGACGCCTTTTTTCTGTGGTCGGCGTCAAGATCGCAAACGGCGACGTACTTGACGCCCGGCTTCTTCATGGCCCGTTTCATGATTCCGGTGCCCTGGCCGCCGACGCCAATGGCTGCCATCACGATCTGGTCGTTCGGTCCCGACTTCTTGAGCTTGCTTGCGGCCGCATTTTTCTCTTGGTCATCAGCCAAGACCTCACGGGCGTACCAGAGCGGCAGCCCCGCCATCGTAAGAGCGCCCAGCGATCGATCGAGAAATCCCCGTCGCGACAAACCCTCGCGCTTGAGCGTCATCGTCAATCTCCCCCAAAAAATGCGGCCCGGATTGGTCATTACGATATCATAGCACTGACGATCGACGCGGTGAAATGCCCACACGCAGGTTAGCTAGACCCCCAAGCCAGATGAGGATTGACAGCAGATGTCCGTTATCGCGCATGCCCCAACTGCCGTCGTCCCCGGACCACAGCGGCAGTGGTTATTCGGCAACCTGAAGGAGTTTGGCCGCGACCAGTTGGGGACAATGACGCGCTGGGCGCGGGAGTACGGCGACGTGGTCTCAGCGAGGTTTGGACACCGGCGAGTTGTCTTTGTTAACCATCCCGACCTCGTCGAAGAGGTATTGGTTAACCAGAATCGCAAGTTCATCAAGCACTATCGGCTCCGGCAAACGAGGCGGACGCTCGGACAGGGGCTCTTGACCAGCGAAGGGGAGTTCTGGCGCGGCCAGCGCAAGCTTGCCCAGCCGGCGTTTCACCGCGATCGAATTGCCGCTTATGGACGGCTGATGGTGGATTTCACGGGTCGGCTGCTTGAATCGTGGCACGACGGACAGGTACGTGACGTTCAAGATGACATGATGCGGCTCACGCTGGAGATCGTATCAAAGACCTTGTTTGACGCAGAGATCGCCGGTGATACGGCCAGTGCGAGTGCGGCGATGGAGACGCTCATGCGGTCGTTCATCGCGCGAACCGGCAGCCTGCTTGCGCCTCCGCACTGGTTTCCGACTCCTTTGAATCTCCGCGTCGAACGGGCAATTACCCGGCTGGAGCGCATTCTCGCCAAGGTGATTGCCGAGCGGCGAGCCGCGGGCGGGGACCGGGGAGATTTGCTGTCAATACTGCTTCACGCCCAGGATGAGGAAAGTGGCAGGCGGATGAGCGACCGGCAGCTGCGCGACGAGGTCATGACGCTGTTCATGGCGGGTCATGAGACGACCGCGAATACCCTGGCATGGGCCTGGGTGCTGCTGTCGGCACACCCCGAAGCAGAGGCCCGGCTCCATGCCGAGATCGACCAGGCTTTGGGTGAGCGATTGCCGACCTACGCCGATCTGCCGCGACTCAAGTATGCCGAGAGTGTCATCAATGAGACGTTACGGGTTTATCCGACCGTGTGGGTGATCGGCCGCGAGGCGATCGAGCTGGTCGAGCTCGGAGGGTATTCCATTCCTGCCGGTACGACAGTCTTCATGCCGCAGTGGGTCATCCACCGCGATGGCCGCTGGTTCGAGGATCCCGAGGCATTCCGTCCCGAACGGTGGGAGGGGGGATTGATGCAGCGGATCCATCGTTATGCCTATTTCCCGTTCGGCGGCGGGCCCAGGATCTGCATCGGCAACAACTTCGCCCTGATGGAGGCGACGCTGATCCTAGCGACCATCGCGGGGCGGTACCGGCTCAAGCTCGCGGCCGACGCCAACATCGTTCCTTTGCCCACGATCACGCTACGACCGGCCCACGGAGTCAAGGTCGTTCTGAACGCCCGGCGCTAGGGCCTATGCCTGGCACACTCGATCCGACCGGCGCAATGCACAGCAATCCCGCGCCCAGCACGTCACAGAACGATGGGTGTGGCGGAATGATGTGACCGTGTCAAACGCGCTTGAACTCGGAAATTCTCTCGGGAAAAAATCTTTTGATACCCGGTCCAACCGATCCAAATACCCTGGTGTGTGTAGTTGCCAATCCTTGCAGGGATTGATGTTAGGACATTCCAGTGCGAGGCGTGGCTCGTAATGCGATCTCCAAAAGCTCTTAAATTCACTTTTTGAGTGCCGCTTTTGGGTAGAAATCGCTTGAGGACACCGATATATTAAATACTTAGGAGATACGGGACGGTCTGGACGCCATTCGCGACTTCTGAAGTTTGAGCGGATGAGTATATCCCTGATCGTTCGTTGTCCCACCCCCGAGCCCAATCACTGCAACTGAGAGAACCGAGGTTCTTGTGGTCTGTCGTCGGGCCGCGGCCGGCCTCGTGCTCGCACCGGCGAGGCTTGCCGTGCCGATGGTTGTCATTCCCTATTGCGGGTGTGTTCGACGAATGACAAATCGCACGAGCGATGAAAGCGCATAAGTGCGTCATCGCATCGGTCGAGATTGTTATTGGCTAAATACACTCATGTAATTAAGCGATTCGAATCAGGGCATTCCGAGTCGTCGCCGGGCCGTCCGAACATCGGTCCGCGATCAACCGATCACGCGAATGCTCGTCGTGCTGACGGAATAAGAAATAGACCACCAGGGGCGATCACTGCAGCGTGATCGAACTCCATGGGGGAGTTACTGCCTGCGCACTTTCAACTTGGCCGGCATGCAGTGCAAAACGCGGTCGCCGAATGTCTCCACAACGCAATTCTGTTGGAGGGTCATCATGCAGCGAGAAAATCGGGCATTCACCTTGATCGAGCTGTTGGTTGTCATAGCGATCATCGCCGTACTGATCGCGTTGCTCTTGCCTGCTGTACAGTCAGCGCGTGAAGCTGCGCGGCGTGCTCAGTGTGTCAATAATTTGAAGCAACTGGGGTTGGCGGCCCAGAATTATATTACCTCCAACAACGTATTCCCGCCGCAGACAAGCTGGCCAACACTGGCTGCCAATAGCAATCCGACCATCACCGCTGGTTATGCCTGGGGATTTACCTGGTACTACGCTCTCTTCCCGCAGCTCGAGCAGAACCAGATTTTCAACGCTGTGAACTTTAATATTTCGCCCATGGATTTCGGTCAGGTAACGGCGGCCATGGCCAAGGTGAGCACGCTCCTCTGCCCGTCGGAATACAGCACACTACCGCTTTATAGCGTGAACACAGGCACGAACATTTACGTCTATGCCGTAAGCAATTATGTCGGCAATTACGGTGGACCGGCCGCATACCAGCCGTACACTGGCACCATCGTGCCAGGATACGATGTCGAACAGGGCATGAATGCGAGCGCAGCCCGGTTGCCCGTTGTCGGTCTCCAGTCGGTCACGGATGGTACATCGAATACTGGACTCTTCAGCGAGCGACTTGTGTCCGCTTATGCGTACAACACGACCGCGACGGTTTACTCTAACGGCATTGCGGGGCTGCGTGCCATCTTCACTGGCACGTATGCCGCGATCCCGAACTCGGTGAGCCCTGTCACGCTCTCCACCACAAATCCCGCTCTGTTGTTTGCGCAGGGGTGCCAAGTCTCGAGCAGTACACCGGCCACGTATCCGGCGGCCGTCGGCGTGCAGATGTTTGCCGGCAATCCGGCGTACGTCAGTTTGACAAGTTACATGCACTGGACGGCCCCCAACTCGCCCCCGTGCACGAACTCGCTCGACTCGGCTTTCACAGACGGCGTCACAGGCTATGTGGGACCTTATGGTTCGGCGTCGGCCAATAGCTTGCACCCTGGCGGAGTGAATCTATGCTTTGCCGATGGGTCAGTGCATTTCATCAAGAATTCGGTCGCGCCCCAGGCGTGGTGGGGGCTCGGCACACGGGCCGGAGGCGAGGTGATCGGCTCTGATCAGTATTGAAGATCGTTTGTCGAGATTGTCTTTTGGCGGCAGGCGGCCGGGCGTATTTTTGCGCTCGACCGTTTGCATTACTGGCACGTTGGGCGGTCAGTCGACTTGATCGCCCTGTTCGATTCGTTGCAACTCGACCATGTCGCGGTAGAGTCCGCTGCCGGCCATGAGCTCGCCGTGGCTGCCGGCCTCAGCAATCGCGCCGTCTTCGAGTACCAAGATCCGGTCGGCGTGGCGAATGGTGCTCAGGCGGTGGGCAATCACAATCGAGGTCCGACCGTGGAGGAGGTCGCCCAGGCTCTGCTGAATCAAGGTCTCGCTCTCACTGTCAAGGTTGCTTGTAGCCTCGTCGAGAATGAAAATCTTGGGGTCGGCGAGTACCGCGCGCGCGATGGCCAGCCGCTGGCGCTGGCCGCCGCTCAAGCGAACGCCCCGTTCGCCGATCAAGGTGTTGTAACTGTCAGGAAGCCGGTCGATAAACTCGGCCGCATTGGCCACTCTGGCCGCGTGTTCGATACGGGCGCGCGAAGCCCAGCGGTCGCCATAGCCGATGTTTTCTGCGATTGTGCCGTCGAAGAGAAAAACGTCTTGTTCGACGATCCCGAGCAGGTGGCGGTAACTCTCGACCTCGATTTCGCGCAGGTTCACACCGTCAAGCGAAATTACACCCGTGGTCGGATCGTAAAAGCGGGCGATCAAGTTGCAAAGGGTTGTCTTCCCCGAGCCGCTCCGGCCAACCAGCGCAATGGTCTCGCCGGGCTCGATTTCGAGGTTGATGTCGCGCAGGACCGGTCGGCTAGTCCCTGGATAGGTAAAGCCGACACTAACCAGTGTGATCTGGCCGGCGACGGCGCTTTTGGACACGGACCGCGTGCCGGGGCAGTCGGCCATCTCGCGTTGCTCGGCCAAGAGGTCGAGCACGCGGTCAAATCCCGCGAGGTTGTTCTGAAACTGGGTGACGCTCGAGGCGAGTACGGCCATCGGTTCCAAGAGCATCGCCAGGTAGATCAGAAACAATGTCAGGTCTCCCAGCGAGAGCCGGCCGTCGATGACCTCCATGCCTCCGTAGAGTAAGAGGGCGACCGAGGCCATGGGCAAGACGAATTCCCACAAGAGCTCGATCGATCGCGAAAGCCACCAGACGTAGAGCTCGAGGCGGACCATGAAGTGGCTTTCACCCATGAACCGCGCCGACTCACTTTTTTGCCGGCCGAAGGCTCGCACCACGCGCATGCCGCCGAACACCTCGGTTGTCTGGCTGTCGATATCCTGGCGTTTCTTGCGAACGTCGCGGAATAAGGGACGGATTCGGCGGTTCCAGATCAGGTCCGAATAGTAGACCCCCGGCACCAAGACGAGTGCGCAGCACAAGAGTCGCCACTCAATGAATGCCAGGACAACGAGCCCCCCGAGAAACTGGATGAGCGCGTGCCATGGGTTATATATCATGCTGAAGATGAGTTCGCCCACGCCGCCGGCATCCTCGCGCAAGAGGCTCGATGCCCCGCCTGATTTGAGCTGGTAGACCCGATGCAAAGGGAGACGCATTGCATGTTCGTAGACTTTGCGGCGGACGGCGACCTGTACCTTCTTGCTCGCCTTGGTGGCGCGCCAGCGGCTCGTCAAGGCCAGGGCTTTGCCGAGGACCGACACCATGAAGACCAGGGCCACCACTGCCATCAACTGCGCCTTGGGCGTACTCGGCAGCGCGATTGGGCTCCACGCCACGATCCATGCCGGCAGCGGACGCATGGGAATGACGTAGTCGATAACTGCCTTGGTCGCCAGGGGCGGAACCAACTTCAGTAACGAAGCAATCGTGAGCCCCAAGAGCGAGAGCGCAATCGCGAAGCGAAAGTCCGCGAGCAGGCGGTAAAGCTCGCGATAAAGTCGCGCCAAAGAGCGGTGCTTGGGAGGCGTGTGCTCGGGCGAGCCTGACCAAGCCGGCCTGGAACTGTCACGGAAGGTCTTGCAATAATCGCGGAATCGGAGCCGGCTAGCGATCCGACGGTGCAGTGATGACAAGGAAGATCCTCTGATCTAAGCCAAAAGAAGGTGCGGGCATCCTACGCCGCGCTCAGACTTGCTATTGTATTAGCTTTGTCGCAACCTTGCCTCCCCAGCCACGAAACGCTTCGATGCGCACTCGGTGGTGCACGCCAGACGCAAGGTGAATTCTTGCGTTCGCGGCTCAAAATCGTCGGTGGGCAGTCCATGCAATCCGGAATAGTGGTCCTGTTTGCCCTGACATCGTTCATGGGAGCCTTCCTCCTGTTCACGGTGCAGCCGATGATCGGCAAAATGGCGTTGCCGATCTTTGGAGGCACTCCGGCCGTCTGGAACACGAGCCTGGTTTTTTTTCAGGGGACGCTCTTGGCCGGTTATCTCTGGCAGTATGCCGGGGGGAGCATGGCGTGGAACTTGCGCGGGCGCGTTGGTGCAGTATATCTGTCGGTGTTGGCGGCCTTGCTGGCGCCCGCGTATTTCATGCTGCCGATTGTGCTTGAACCCCGCGCCGATCGCACATTATCGCCAACTGACAACCCCGCTACCGTCTTGCTTTTTAGCTTATTGGGGTCGGCCGCTTTTCCGTTGCTAATGGTCTCGTCGACAGCACCCCTGACGCAGCGCTCGTTTGCTCTGACTGGCCATCGTCGGGCCGACGACCCCTATTTCCTTTACGCAACGAGCAATGCCGGGAGCCTGCTAGCACTGTTGGCCTATCCATCCATAATCGGGCCCAACTTGGGATTGTCCGCTCAAAGCCGGCTTTGGAAGTGGGGATTTCTGGTTCTATCGCCGCTTCTTGTGGCCTGCGTTTTCGTGGCCTGGCGGGCGAATCGCCAGCGAGAAATCCGTAGCGCAAATCCCTTTATTGGTTGGGTCCCAGCGTCCGGACGCCTCGCCCCTGCGATCTGGCTCCGATGGCTCGCCTTGGTTTTCGTTCCTTCGAGCTGGCTGTTGGGTGTGACAGCCTATCTTACGACCGATATCGCTTCGGTCCCACTGGCATGGATCATACCGCTTGCTCTCTACTTGCTGAGCTTTGTATTGGCCTTCGCGCGGTCGGCCGAGCCGTTCGTCCGACTCGCCACCAGTTCGCTGCCTTTTTTGATCGTGCCGCTGGTCTTGGTCATCAGCGCTGGCTTCGTTCACATTTACTGGATTCCATTGCACTTGATCACGTTTTTTGCGGGGTCTGTGGCATGCCATGGTGCGCTGGCTCAAATGCGTCCGGACACGAAGCGGCTGTCGCTCTATTACGTCACAATTGCGCTTGGGGGACTCTTGGGCGGAATCTGGACGGCGATCATCGCGCCAAACTTGTTCGACCGGGTCGTCGAGTACCCTCTGGCGATCGTTCTAGCGTGCCTGGCCGCGCCCTTGCCCACGATACGAGACTATATTCGCAGCGTGCGGGAGTGGCTGGGAGATTTCTTGTTCGCTGGCGTCGTGTTTGTGTTAGCGGTGTCGTTTGCGACCAACCAGGCGGGGCTGGGAGATTCCCTACTCGGCGCGTTGGGGCTGGTTGTTGCCTCGGGGCTGGGGATTCTCGCCTGCGTGACGGCACAGCGGAAACCGATCCGATTCACGCTGGTGGTCGCCGCAGTTCTTGCGGCGGGCGGCCTGGCGCGGGTGTCGGCGGCCGCTTGCTGCACATCGAGCGCAACTTCTTTGGCGTTGTCCGCGTGACTCATGACGCGGATCTTAACGTCAACCGGCTGTTTCACGGAAGCACGCTACATGGGCAGCAAAGCCTGGACCCAGAAATGCGCCGACAACCGTCAACCTATTTCACAAGGTCAGGCCCAATCGGGCGGATGTTCGGCGCGATGGAAAAGCGGTTGGATCAGCCGGGCGCACGCGTCGCAATTGTGGGGCTGGGTGCGGGTACGATGGCAAGTTATGCCCGGCCTGGCCAGCACTGGACATTTTACGAGATCGACGCCGCGATGGAGCGCATTGCCAGAAATCCGAGGTTTTTTACGTATCTTCGCGACTCCCAGGCAGACACGATCGACATCATCCTGGGCGATGCCCGGCAATGTCTTGCAGGTGCTCCCGATCATGCGTATCAAATTATCGTGCTCGACGCCTTCAGTTCCGATGCCGTACCGGTGCACCTGCTCTCTCGCGAGGCGATCGGGCTTTATCACACCAAGCTTTCCGAGGGGGGCTTACTGGTCTTCAACTTGTCGAATCGCTACCTGGACCTCGACCCGCTGTTGGGCCGGCAAGCCCAGGATGCGAGGTTGGTTTGCCGAATCGCGTACGATCTGGATGTCAGCGATGCCGAGAAGCGGGCCGGCAAGCAGCCCTCGATATGGGCTGTGATGGCCGGGAATGAGTCAGACCTCGGCGCACTGGCGCACGACTCACGTTGGCAGGCGCGGCGCTCTCGGCGCGTTCCTCGGTTTGGACTGACGATTATTCGGATATGGCGTCGTACCTCATCTTGACACCGGGACAGAGGTCAAGACGGGATCGTGCGTCGATGGTTGGGCCGCCTCTGGATTGAGTCAGTCGTTTGATTGGCATCGTTCAGGAATCCGGACGGGCTTCCCGAGCCTGTCGCTCCGCGACCAGGCCGCCAATTCCTTGTCGTCGGTCAAGCGTCGGGTTGCGTTCGACCGCCATTTGAATCCCTCAAAGCGTTGAATCCTCAGCCGATACGATTTATGCTCTAACTTTATTGAACATTCCATTCCGGCGAACCGATGGCAAGAGACGGCTCACTCGGAGTCTTGTCATCCAACGCGAACCGCGAGGGCCCTGCCAATGAGGGCGCGTCAACGGCCGTGGTCGCAGCGTTTGAACATCGCGTTGATCGGACTCGCTGTCGCAGGCACCGCTGTGTCGATCAAGGTTCGCGGTGGCGAGCCCGACTCCAACGCCCAGGCCGCCCGCGAGCACTTCTTTGAGCAAAACGTCCGACCGTTGCTGGCGGAAAATTGCTACTCATGCCATGGCGACAAGAAGCAAAAAGGAGGACTTCGGCTCGACTCGTTGGAGGCGATCCTGGCGGGAGGCGAATCAGGGCCGGCGGTCGTGCCCGGCAAGCCCACGGAAAGCCTGATTGTCGAGGCGGTCAACTTCTCGGGGCTGGAGATGCCCCCCACCGGCAAGCTCAGCGGCGACAAAGTCGCCACACTCACGCGTTGGGTCTCACTGGGCGCTCCCTGGCCCAGCCGCGATCGCGCGGCACATGCGCCGCGTGACCTGACCAAGCCGTCCGGATCGAAGTTTACCGCTTCTGACCGTGCACTCTGGTCGTTTCAACCCGTTCGCCGGCCTAACATTCCGGCCGTCGAGTCACCCGCAACCGACACGTCGGCCGAATGGTCACGCAATCCGATCGATCGATTTATCTGGAAGGGTTTGGTCGAAAACGGTCTTACGCCTGCCGCCGAAGCCGACAGGGAGACCCTGATCCGCCGCGCGACCTTCGACATGACGGGGCTACCGCCGACAATCGACGAAATCGACTTGTTCGCGGCGGACCAATCACCGGGTGCTTACGAACGGTTGGTCGACCGCCTGTTAGCTTCGCCGGCCTACGGCCAGCGCTGGGGGCGACATTGGCTCGACCTCGTTCGCTATGCCGAGTCCGACGGATTTCGCCAGGATGCGTTTCGCTCTAATGCCTGGCGCTATCGCGACTATGTCGTTCGTGCATTCAATTCGGACAAGTCCTACGACCGCTTCTTGAGCGAGCAGCTTGCCGGTGATGAGCTGGATCCCGACAATCCCGAGCTGCGAGTGGCTGGAGGCTATCTCCGGCTGGGCACCTACGAGTACAACCAGCGCGACGTGCGCGGGCAATGGGCCGATATTTTGAACGACATCACGGATGTCACCGGTGAGGTCTTTCTGGGGTTGAGCGTCGGTTGTGCCCGTTGCCACGATCACAAGTTCGATCCCATTCTTCAAAAAGACTACTATCGGCTCCAAGCGTTTTTCACACCGCTCATGCCTCGCGACGATCTGACACTGGCTGGCCGACGCCAGTGGGCCAAATATCAGGCGAAGCGCGAGGCGTGGGAACGAGCTGCGAGCGAAATCCTGCGGCAGATCGATGCGATCGAGCGGCCGTATCGCGACAAAGGAACCGCCGGCGCGACCGCGAAGTTTCCCGACGATATCAAAGCGATTCTAAGTCGGCCGGATTCCGAACGGTCGTTACTGGAGCGGCAGCTGGGCCCCTTGGCTTTTCGCCAGATTGCCTACGAGCACGAACAAGTGCCGTTGCTGCTCAAGGGAGAAGTCAAGGCGCGGTGGGACGAGCTTCATAAGGCATTGAAGAACTATGACGCGATGCGGCCTGACCCGCCGCCCCCGGTGATGACGGCCACCGATCTGGGACCTGTCTCGCCTCCGACGCTCGTTCCTGGGGGTCGCAAGAATGATGCGATTGACCCAGGGTTTCTATCGCTACTCGACCCTGGGCCTGCGCGCATCGAGCCGTCACCGGCGGCACGACAGTCGACGGGTCGGCGGCTGGCCCTGGCTCGCTGGCTCAGCCGCCCGGACAATCCCCTTTCGACGCGCGTCATCGTCAACCGCGTCTGGCAATACCATTTCGGCCGCGGGCTGGCCGGCACGCCCAGTGACTTTGGCCGGATGGGTGAGCCCCCCAGTCATCCCGAGTTGCTCGATTGGCTGGCGGCAGAATTGCTCAGGCGGGGGTGGCAGCTCAAGCCTCTTCACCGACTCATACTGACGTCGGCGTCCTATCGTCAGGCGTCGGCACGAAATTCCCACGATCTTGCGCTGGGCCAGCGAATCGATCCCGAGAATCGCTTGCAGTGGAAACGGACCGTCGAACGGCTAGACGCCGACGAAATTCGAGACGCCATGCTGGCCGCCAGTGGCGAGCTCGATTCTGCGCTCGGCGGACCTAGCGTGCCCACTTCGCGACCCCGACGCAGTGTTCTCACGCGAGTCGTCCGCAACGCACGTGATTTATTTCTTGAGTCTTTTGATGCTCCCGATGGCAATTCGACGACCCCGCGGCGCAACACGACCACCGCGGCCACGCAGGCCTTGCTCTTGATCAATGGCAACTGGACGCTGGCACGGGCCAAAGCCCTCGCCGCCCGAGTCGAGCGACTCGAGCCATTCTCGACTGACGACCGCGACCGAATCGTTTGGGCGTACCGCCTGGCGTTCGGCGCAGACCTGCGCCCGACGAAATCGCCGATACCATATCGTTTGTCGAGCGACAGGCGAGCCATTGCACGCCCGCTGCCAATCGATCGAACGAACAAGCCAGACGCGATGCCTTTGTTGACTTCTGCCATGTTCTTTTGAATTCCAATGAATTTTTGTATGTAGATTAGGCAGTTATCATGGCCGTGAACTCGTCGAACAGCGCTCACACAGTCGTCCCATCGACGCGCCGCGAGTGGTTGGTGGAGGCCGGCGCCGGGTTTGGAGCTCTTGCCCTTTGCGACCTCTTGACTCGCGACGCCACTGCCGGGGCCCCGTCCACTCATCCGGCTTCGAGCGCAACGGCAAGGCACTTCGCTGCCACGGCCAAGAGCGTGATCTTTCTCTTCATGGAGGGAGGGCCCAGCCATCTCGACACGTTCGATCCCAAACCCGAGCTCCACCGACTGGCCGGCAGGCCGCTGCCACCCAGCTTCAAGCCAGTGATCACTCCCATGGGCGAAGGGCGAGCACCGCTTTTGGCCTCGAAGCGCCAATGGAAACAACACGGCCAAAGCGGGATGTGGGTTTCCGACTGGCTACCCCATATCGCCACCTGCGTTGACGACGTGGCAATGATTCGCTCGTGCTGGTCCAACGGGTTGAATCACGTAGGGGGCGTCTGCCAAATGAATACCGGCTCGACCTTGGCCGGCCGTCCCTCGCTGGGCAGTTGGGTGAGCTACGGACTGGGGACTGAAAATGCAAACCTGCCGGGGTTTGTCGTGATGCAAGACGTTTCCCGCGCAGGTGGCCGGTGGCCCGCGAAACTGGGGCCCAGGCTTTATGCCGGCCGTTTACCAGGGGACGCGATTGGAGAGCGGCGCTGAGCCACTTGCCAATCTACGCACGCCCGCTGAGGTCGGGCAGGCGCGGCAGGCAGGCAAGCTGGAGCTGCTGGGGCGTCTCAATCGTCGGCATCTTCTTTCCCATCGCGACCAGTCGGAACTTGACGCCCGGATCAAAAGCTATGAGCTAGCCTTCCGCATGCAAGCCGAGGCTCCCGAGGCCATCGACCTTGCCAGCGAAACGGCCGAGACCCGCGCCTCTACGGCATGAACGACCCCGCGGCCGAAACCACCGGACGACTTTGCTTGCTTGCTCGACGTCTGGTCGAACGCGGTGTGCGGTTCGTTCAAATCTACTGCGGAGCGGGGAGTAAGTGGGACTCCCACTCCGACATCGAGGTAAATCACGCGAAAGCGTGCCGCGCCATGGACGAGCCCGTCGCCGGCCTGGTCAAAGACCTCAAGCGGCGGGGTCTCTTGGAAGAGACACTGGTCATCTGGGGGGGAGAGTTTGGCCGCACACCGATGTCTGAAAAAGGCAACGGCCGCGACCATAATCCGTACGGTTTCACCATGTGGATGGCCGGCGGCGGCGTCAAGCCGGGGATAATCGTTGGGAAGACCGATGACGTCGGCCTTCATGCCATCGAAGACCGGCTGCATGTGCACGACATCCATGCCACGATCCTTCATGCCCTGGGCGTCGATCACACCAGGCTGATCTATCGCCACCAAGGACGGCCAGAACGGCCGACCGTTAACGAAGGACAGGTGTTTCGGCCTCTGTTCAAAGCATGATTTCAGCGGGTCGGTTCACCGACGATGCACGACGGCACCCCCCCTCATCACAAAGCTCACGTGCTCAAGCGCGCGGATATCGTCGAGGGGGTTGCCGGGCACGGCGATGAGGTCGGCGAACTTGCCGGCCTCGATCGTGCCAATCCGGTCAGCCATGCCGAGCAGCTCGGCGGCGTCGGCGGTGGCCGCGCAGGACCTGGCCTGGGGTCATGCCGGCCGCGACGTGGGAGCGGAGCATCGCGAGACTCGCCTGGCCGCGCGTCTTCCCCGGCGTTTGGAAATACGTGTCGGACCCGGTGGCGATTGGGACCCCAAGCTTGATCGCCCGCCTGAGCCGGTCGTGGTTCGCGTCGATAAATTGCTGGATACCCACGGCCATCTCGGGCGGAACTGGCGGCGTCGCGTAGTTGTCAACCGCCGGGAAGTCGGTGGGGACGAGGAAGATGTGTTTCTCGGCCATGATCTTGAGCACATCGTCGGGCACGATGTAGGCGTGTTCGATCGAGTCAACGCCCGCAAGGGCGGCGATCCGCGTCGCCTGGTCGCCATCGGCGTGAGCGGCGACCTTCTTCTTGACGCGGTGCGCTTCCTCGACGATGACCCTCATCTCCTCTGGCGACACTACGCGGGGGCCGGTGTTGACGATCACCTTGATGCAGTCAGCACCGTCGTAGATGGCCTGCCGCACGGCGCGTCGGGCTTCCTCGACGCCGCTGATGGCCACATATTCCTGCTCGACCAGCTTCTGGGCCTCGGGTGCCAGGCTGCCGAACTGACCGCCGGCGGCCGACAGCGCTCGTGTTGAGGCGACGATCCTCGGCCCGACCACCCAGCCGGCTTCGATCGCCTCGCGCAAGGCGACATCGCCGTTGAAGCCCGAATTGCCCAGGTCGCGCACCGTCGTGAAGCCCGCCTCCAGATCCTCTCGTGCCATCGCCGCGCCGAGCAGCGCGCCGGGTCGTGCCGAGCTGGGCAACCGTCATCAGCATGTTCACGTCGTCGCCCATCTGCTTTGAGTAATTCATGAGCAGGTGGGTATGGCAGTCAATCAGGCCGGGTAGGATCGTCGCATCACTCAGGTCAACTTCCTCGACATCCGGTGGCGATTGCTTCCGAACGTCCGCGATCGATCCAACCGCCTTGATGCGGCCTCTCTCGATCAAGACCCCGCGAGCCTCGAGAATCTTGCCCGCCTTCACGTCCACCAGGCGAGCGGCCCGGACCAGCTTCGCGTTCGACGACTTCTTCGCTTCCTGGGCGTCCGCGTCGGCGAGCGATGCCGGCGAAACCGCCGATAGCAGGCAGAAGAGAATCGCTCGGCAACGAATTGTGCATGAATTCAACATCGTTGAGTCCCCTATGATCTGGGTCGGACAGGCCGACACCATCTGGAGGTTACGAGTCACATGATCGGCTGAAAAGGCTGTTTTGTGGCCCGTGGAGGCGTTGATTCTTAGCGGGGCGCCTCAGCGCGGCGGAGGGGCTTGCTCGATCCGCGCGTGACTGCCTCCCCGCGCGTGCGCCGCAGATCGTCGATCGCTCGAGTGACTCGGCCACCAAGGTCGCCTCCGTTACCGGAGTTGAACCACCACGTCATCGCGTTCCAGAGGTATGTCCGTGCACGATCCGGCTGGCCGGAGCTAAGATAGTTGCCGAGCGCTAAAGCAGCTGCTTGTTTTCGATAATCGTCTTCGTATCCCTTCAGTTCGGCGAGCCGTCGCCGCATATCGAGCGCAGACCGCTTGTCCCCAAAACCTTCGTGATATTGAATGGCCGCCGCCAGCATACCGGGGTTTTCGGGCTGACGATCAATGAGTGTACCGAGCGATACCTTGGCGGCGGAGCGCAAGTCTGGGTCAGATTGTCGCGACAACAGTGTCAGCGTGGCGATGTCGGCACGTTCTAACCGCTGGCGATTATTCCGAAGCAGCCACCGCAACAAGTTTGGCGTGATCGAGTCTCTTCGTCCGTCCTGCCTGTTCAAGTAGTCGCGTGCGAGCGCTTGCGCAAAAACCTCATCCTGGTAAATCGACGGAGCGCCGACTTTGTGCAATTCGTCGAGGCGCTGTTCGACCGCAGCCGCCGGCGCATCAAAATCGGGCGACACGAATTTGGCTTTCTCTGGGATCACAAAGTGCTTCACAAAGGAAATGGCGACCGGCGAAGTCAGTAGATCGCCGTCGCCGAGTAAACTGCACGCCGACATCTGGTCGGAATTGGCCAACGCCACAAAAGTAAGATTTCGCCGCGGAACTCTCACCAGAGCGCTGAGTCCGCCGCTCCGTATCCGTAGTGCCAAACAAGTTTCTGTCCATCGTAATTCTGGACGAACCATCCGACAGCATGCGGTAGTACGTCGCCGTCGGTCGACACAGCAGGCTGCGTCATCGCCGCATGCGCGTTGGCCGAGAACAGAAGATTGGTATCGAGAGCGTGGGCATAGCGCACCAGGTCGAGGGCGGAGCTCGCCATGCCAGAGGATGCGTACAATTCACCCATTCGCAGCTCATTCGCGGACCTGATATGTCTGTGCTGAACTGGATCGTGGCGATACGGCGTCACAAGCCTGTCGCGCAAGTGCTTGTAGCGCTCATCGCCCGTACCGGGCATCGTCGATTCCATCTTCAGTGGCGTGAGGACTCGTCGGATCAATCGCTCCTGCATCGTCAGACCACCGACCTTTTCGAACACCCCATAGGCAAAGCCGTAGCGCCCACCGTTGTAGACGAAAGTCCTCCCAGGAGTGCCCTGAGCGGTATGACCCAGGACATGGCGAATCCGATATTCCGGAGTGATCCGCATCGGGAAAAACGAAGGATACCAATAGTCGATCATCGGGTCGTCGAGACTGAGTAACCCCTCATCGACCATTTGCATGATCAGCGTCGCAGTAAACGTCTTGGTAACGGACGCGATCGGAAATATGTGCTTAACGGTCACCGGCGTATTCGACTCGACGTCGGCATGGCCCCATTCCAGTTGATGGGCGATCTTGCCGTCCTGCGCAACGACGACGACCATGCCGGGGAGGTCGAGCAGCCTGGCAATCGCACGAATTTCGCGGTCGAACGCTTGCAAGTGATCCCGCCGTGACGTCAGCCGCTCGGCGACGGTCGGCTTGGATGCCTGGGTGGCGATCACCTGCCCGCGACAGACCGTGTGACCGTTTGATCCCATGGCCACGGCGAGCGCAGCCAGTGCCAAGGAAAGGTGACAAGCCCGAAAGAGTGGCTGCCGCGTAGGCATGATATCCTCATTCACGAGTTCGAGGCGCACGGAGACCGCGGCCCCTGGTCAAGGGATGGAAAAGCCTTCGGTCTTGGATTTTCAGCGGCGCTAGAGCGCGCCTACAAGCCAGACTCGATCACGGTATTTCCGGTCCCCGCAGTCACGGTAATGGTTGGTCCGCCAGTCCCCCGCGAGAGGAATTCCATATATCGATTGTCGGCCACGGTCGAGATGCGCTGCACGCTTTGCTCCTCGATTCTGATCGGACTATTGCCGGTGTATTGCAAATGGAATCCAGCATCGGGCGGCTGAAGAATGCGGCAGTCGCCGGTGCGCGTCGAAAGAGCCACCTGGCCTCCGGTGACCTGACGGACTTCGATGTTACCGCTTCCAGTTCGAACGACGGCATTGCTATTCAGCCGGGAAACAAGCACGTCCCCAAGCTCGGATGTCGCAATGATCGGTGCGCGTACCTTGTCAAATTTGATGACTCCATGGTGCGTCGTCAGTTCCAGTGGAGCTGCGATATTTTCGCCTTCGATTGGTCCCACTGCGTTGCGGACGGCGACGTTAGCCTCGCGTGGTACCGATATGCGTAAGTCAAATTGGACAGACGGTACCGACTCAGCCCGGCGTCTGGAGAGGCGAATTTCGCGATCGAGATAGCGAACAGTCGTGGGGTCTGTCTTTGTCTCGCCGGCCACCGGATAGCGGACCGTCTTATATCGGCCGTCAGAAAACGCCAAGCCCCAAAGCGTCTCCGCGTCTTCGGCCGCCACCTCAATCCATCGGATATCGTCAACCAGGCGCTTGCCGTCTTCCACGCTCAGGTCACCAACGCGCACAATCGCCTCGACCTCGACCGCAGTACCTTTTCCTGGCACAAGCTCGACGCGGCCTGCGAGGTTTTCGAATCGAAGCTGCTTCTTGCCGCGAACTGGAAAAGACCTGGTTAGCGTTTTCGTTAGTTCATTCGCGACTTGGCCGGCTTCCTTCGACGGCAGCGAGTGGGGCCACGCCGCCATTTTGATCGGACCCCCGGGAGGAGAAGCCAAAAGTTGCGGCAAGGCAACGAGGCCGCAAATCGCCAGCGAGATGGTCGCGGTCATTGAGCGGGCGACATGCGAAATCCTAGTCGTCGTGGGGCGCTCGTTGTCCAAAATGCCCCGAATCCGATCTTCGAGCGACCAGTGGCGCGTCCACATCGAAGTGACGCCTCGGACCGACGTCGCGGGACGGCCAACAGCAAGGTGCAAGAGGGCCTCGCAATATGTGGGGCGTTCCACGATCGCAATAGCGTGGTTGTCGCATACCTCTTCCCGCACGCGATTGAGCACGCGGTTGTATAAATGCACAAGCGGATGAAACCAGAACACACTGGCGAAAAGCTCTTGGACAATCACTATGTAATGATCGCGTCGCGCCAGGTGTGCGGACTCGTGGCAGAGGACCGCCAACATTTCGTCCCTGCACAGATTCGCTGCCCATCCCGCGGGCAGTAGCACATAGGCACCGATGACGCCCGCCGCGACGGGAGTGGAGACTTCCGCGCTCTCCACCAACCGTGGCGGCCATCGCATCGGAGTTCTTTCTTGAATCATCCGGAGTATACTCATAACTTGATCACTGGCAATGGGACGCGCCCGTGCCACGATCCGCCGCAGCCGCAGCAACGACAACCCGAGCCCGGTCAACTTGGCTATCGCTCCCAACAGCAACGTCCCGACCAGTGCGCTGGCCACAACTCGCCCGTCGATCGGCGTCAGCCCGCTGGCCGCATGACCCAGTCGAGCCTCGTGTCCTTGTGTGGGCACAATCGCGGAGGCCGGGTGGCTTTGGGCCGCGGAGAGGTGATGCGGTTCGAAGGGAGGTCGCAAACCGACTGTGGTGACCACGCCCAGGACGTCGTACCCTATCCGTTCCAGCAAACCAAGCTGCAATCGCGACACTGGCAAGATCTGCATGGTCAACATCGCTACAGGCACGATGAATGCGGCGGCGAGTCCAGCGACCAAGACAGCGTGCCCCAACGCCGCGTTCCGCCTTGCAACAGACGCCAGTGCGAGCCCGGCAATAAGCACGAGGCTGACACGAATCAAGACATCCATCATGATCGCGCAATCAAGTCCGGTGAACGTCGGCATGACGCTTAGCTCCGCCCGTCGAGTTTGGAGTGTCGCGCTTGCTTGATTAGCGCCTGGATGCGGGCCGCCTCGTCGGCAGACAGTCCCCGATAATCTAACAACGCCGTCATCAATCTTTCCGGCGAGCCCCCGCACACTGTGTCAATAAGTTCAAGAACTTTTTGGCCAGCCGTGGCGTTCCGTGGGACGACCGCGGAATAAAAGAATGTCCTTCCAACCACGCGATGCTTGAGCCATCCTTTGTCCTCCATTCTCTGGAGCACAGTGCGTACCGTTTCTCGCGCCAGCTCACGTCCATCCGCGAGCAACTCTCGGACCTCGCTGGCGGCAACCTCACCTTCCTCCCAGACGATCTCCATGATCTCATTCTGGGCAACCGATAACGGCTCTTCGGGCAATTTCATGGCAACTCCTTGGCTATGACGCGTCGCCATTATGGTTACATCGTGTCACCGTGTCAATCCCCCTACCGGAAACGCGAAGATTGTTTCGCGCTCAAGTGCCCGCGATCGCCTTTCGCCATCAAAACAAAGGCATTACAGTTGAAGGATGATCATGAAACGCATTGGCCCTGCGCGAGTTCAATTTTCGGTCCGGTCGCTCTTGATCGCGACCGCGGTTTTGGCGTCTGCATTGGCTCCGGTGGTGTGGGTCATGCGGGAGCGGCGGCAGATGCTGCGAGCTCGAGAGGAAGCGATCCGCTCGGTGATTCTGGCTGAGCGCCGCCGCGTCGAATTACGTTCCAAGGGGGGCGCGACGACCGACGAGTTCGGCACGGATTTGGGCACGACAGAGATTCCGACAGTTCCTCCCGAAGTGCTGATCGAACATCTGCGGCGCGAGAACGATGAGCTGAAAGACACCGTCGACAGCCTTCGGCTCGAGGTTCAGCGCCTGCGGGCCGCAAACCGCCGGTGAGCCTGGCGTTCTATTCCCGGCATTCCATCGTGATCACCCGCCCAACCCCGTCGATAACAACGAAGTCTTTCGGGGTGTCCGGCTTCGCCAAAGCTGTTAAGATCGTATGTCAACGACACGTGGTCGTGCCGCAGGTGTCGGCCCAGCCCTGACAGTGGATCGACGAATAGTGCGAATTCCTCCATCAGACCCGCCAAGTACGGATCGAGACGAATTGACCACGAGCGAGCGGCACGTCCGACAGGCGCCGGACGGCGCAAGGACGGACCGCCGGTTGCTGTGCGCCTGCGAGTGCTCGGCCGAGTCCAGGGCGTGGGGTTCCGGCCGTTCGTTGCCCGGCTGGCGCAGGCATGCCAGTTGGCGGGATGGGTCAAAAATACGCCCCAGGGGGTCGTTGCTCACGTGGAGGGAACGCCGGCCGATGTCGCTGCGTTCCGTGCACTATTCCGTGGCCAGGCTCCTCCGGCGGCGGAGATCCATGAGCTTTACGAGCAGTCGGTCGAACTCTGTTATGACCGGACCTTTCAGGTCGTCGAAAGCGACTCCGAAGGAGAAAGTGTCCTGGTCGCGATCACACCCGACCTGGCGACATGCGGCCGGTGCGCATCGGAGTTTCGGGATCCGTCAGACCGACGATTCGCGTACGCACTTTCAGGCTGCACGGATTGCGGTCCACGGTTCACGCAGCTCGTTGCTCCCCCGTTTGACCGCGACCGGACGGCAATGGCGATCTTTCCCCCCTGCCCTGACTGTTTGGCGGAATATGCCAGCCCGGCTGACCGAAGGTTTCATGCCCAGAATATTGCCTGTGCCCGCTGTGGTCCCGGGCTCTGGCTCGAAGATGCCGGGGGCCCACCCAGAACGGTCGACCGGGCAGGAAACGATGCGGCAGTGCTGGCTCGGGCGGGCGAGTGGATCCGGAGTGGCAAGATTGTCGCGGTCAAGGGGATTGGCGGCTTCCATTTGCTGTGCGACGCGACGTCGAACGACGTCGTCCACCTATTGCGCAAGCGCAAGAGGCGAGAAGGCAAACCGCTGGCGGTGCTATTTGCCGATCGTCGCCAGCTTGAGCGGCATTTGCTTTTCGACGATGTCGAATGGGCGGCCTTATCCGGTCCAGTAGCCCCAATCGTGGTGCTTAATCGTCGGCCGGAAAGCACATTAGCTGAGGGTATTTCCCCCGGATTGGGCACCGTCGGCACCTTTCTAGCCTACACATTGCTGCACCGTGAGTTGGCGCGGCTGGTCGATCGGCCGCTGGTTGCCACCAGTGCCAATGCGAGCGATGAACCGATGCCAATTGACAATGGCGTGGCACGGGTCAGCCTGGCCGAAGTCGCCGATCATTTTCTAATGAACAATCGCCCGATCGTGCGGCATGCCGACGACACCGTCGTGCGGCTGATCGGCGGGAGGACTGTACCGATCCGAGTTGGCAGGGGGCTGGCGCCTGTGCGGCTTGCAGTGCCGCGCACCTTGCCGCCGCTTTTGGCGGCGGGCGGCCATCTCAAATCGGCGATTGCCTTGTCCAGGGACCGGGAGATTCTCTTGGGCCAGCACATCGGCGACCTGGCAACATCCGCGGCCCGCAGGCGCTATCGCGAGACCGTCGCCGACTTTTGCCAGCTCCTCGGCGTCACGCCCGAGCGAATCGTTTGCGACCGCCATCCCGACTACTTTACGACGCGGTTTGCCCGGGAGAGTGAACTGCCTGTGATGGCCGTCCAGCATCACCACGCCCACATAACCGCGTGCCTGGCCGAGTACGGCGAGCGCGGGCCGGTTCTGGGGATCGCGTGGGATGGCACCGGTTACGGCGACGACGGCACGATCTGGGGGGGAGAGTTTTTGCTGGTCGATGGCGCTCGATCCCGGCGGATCGGCTCGCTCTGGCCGTTTCCACTTCTGGGCGGCGACCGCGCGGCCCGTGAACCCCGCAGGTCGGCTGCGGGTGTCTGTTTCGAGGCGCGCGAACCGTTGCTCCCCGATCTCTTTTCGGAAAATGAGCACGCGTTGCTGGACGCCGGCTTGCGCGGATCGACATCGACGAGAAGTTCCACGAGCGCCGGCCGGCTCTTCGACGCCTGGGGCGTGTTTCTCGGACTGCCGGCGCGCATCACGTACGAAGGCGAGGCGGCCATGCGACTCGAAGGCATGGCCGACCCGCGTGCGACGGAAGAGTTCGCGGTCAAGATCATCGAGGGGTCGGGCCCGTTTTACCGATTGGATTGGCGTCCGTGGGTGGCCGAAACGCGATGGCTGCTTGAACGTGGAACTGCAAAGAGCAACGTGGCCGCTCGGTTTCACAACGCCCTGGCCCGAGGATGCCTCGAAGTCGCCCACGCGGTCGGCCGCGAGACGGTGGTCTTGAGCGGCGGTTGCTTTTTAAATCGGCTCTTATCCGAGCGTGTCGAATCGTTACTTGCCGGCGCCGGCTTCCGCGTACTGACGCATCGGCACATATCACCCGGCGACGGTGGCTTGGCCGTTGGGCAGCTCTGGGCCGCCGCATTCGAGGATTGAGGGAGCCGACACAGATGGGCGACAGGTCTGATTCCGTCCGCACAGCTTCGCATGAGCGCATCGACCGGGTCCTGCTCGCACATGGGGGGGGAAGCCGGCTTTCACAGAGGCTGTTAACGGATGTGTTCCGTAAGCATTTCAAGAGCGCCGAGCTGGCCCGCGAGCACGATGGCGCTTACTTGCAAGTTGGCCGCGAGCGATTGGCATTCACAACCGACAGCTATGTGATCAGCCCGCGCTTTTTCCCGGGCGGCGACATTGGCTCACTCGCCGTGCACGGCACGGTCAACGACCTGGCGGCGTGCGGAGCGACCGCGCGGTGGATTTCGGCGGGATTCATTCTGGAGGAAGGATTTCCGCTTGCCGAGCTCGAGCGGATCGTGCAATCGATGGCCCTGGCCGCAGAGCACGCCGGGGTCGAACTGGTTACGGGCGACACCAAGGTCGTCGAGCACGGTAAAGGGGATGGAATCTTCATCAACATGGCGGGCATTGGACTGGTGATTCATGAGCCGGTGCCCACACCGAAGGCGGTTCGTCCGGGTGATCGAGTGATTGTCAGCGGCCCGATCGGGCTCCACGGCATGGCCATCCTATCGGTGCGTGAGGGACTGGGTTTGGAGTCGGAACTCACCAGCGACTCGGCTGGGCTGGGCGGCATGGTCGCGTCGGTCTATGAAGCTGGGATCCGGCCGCATTGCCTGCGCGATCCCACTCGCGGGGGCGTGGGCGCGACACTTGCGGAAATTGCCGCCATTTCGGGCACCGGCATTGTTCTGGAAGCGGAATCGCTTCCGGTGCCGGATCCGGTCAGGACCGCCTGCGACATGCTCGGCCTCGATCCGTTACTGGTGGCGAACGAGGGGAAAATGCTTTTCATGGTGGCGGCAACGGACGAAGAAAAGACACTTGCGGTTCTACGCCAGCACTCCCACGGTCGAGCCGCCGTCACGATCGGCCGGGTGCAATCCGAAGATCCCGGGTTGGTGTTGATCCACACCGCGATCAACGGTACGTATGTTCTGGACATTCCTGCAGGCGATGAGCTTCCTCGCATATGTTGAATTCGCCTCAACCACTCATCGCGCCAGCCATCCGACCATCGTACGCGTAACGAGATCGGCGGCATCCTGCTGGACGAAATGATCGGCGCCGGGGATCGTAACCAGGGTCAGGTCGCTGTCGAGCCAGTTCCACGTATCGTTGAGTGCACCTGGGAGGAGGGCCTTGTCTTTCAGGCCGTGGATCAAGAGAACGGAGCATTTGACACGCGGCAAGTCGGGCATGGCAGGCTTGGCGGCGGTCGGATCACTGGAATCGACGGAAACGCGGGGATAGTTGGCTTTGTAGTAGTTGAGCATCCCTTCCATAGACGACCGCTTGAGCGCGTCGCGATAGACCTGGCGGGCTGCCGGGTCTTTGACCCAGAAGGTCAGCATGTCAGCGGAAACCTTTCGGGCCGCATCGGGCTTTTGAAAGTCGCGGGCGTACTGGCTATTTTTCTGCTGCTCTTTGTTCGTTGTCATCTCGCGAATGAGCCCGCGCGGGTGCGGCAAGTTCAGCACGATGAGCCGGTCCGTTAGCTCGGGGTGAGTCATGGCGAAGGTCCAGGCGACCAATCCGCCCCAATCGTGCCCCACGATCACTGCTTTTCCAGGCCCAAAATGTTTGACCACCGCGAGTAGGTCGCCGACGAGCTTGTCCGTCTTGTAGTTCTCGATCCCTTCGGGTTGGCCGCTCAGGTTGTAGCCCCGCTGGTCGATCGCCACGACATGGAAATTCTTCGCGAGCGCGGGCATCTGGGCACGCCAGGAGTACCAGAAATCGGGGAAACCGTGGACCATTACTAGGAGGGGATCTTCCTTCTTGCCCAGGCTGACGTAATGGATCTTGACCCCGTCGGAGTCTACGAAGCCATCCTCGGCGCCAGGAAGCAGGGTCGATGCCGGCGCGGCTGGCTCTGGAGTTTGGCCGCGCATTGGCGCAAAGCCGACAAGGCCAAGCCCGATCGCCATCGATCCCACAGTTCCGATCATTTTGGCACGATGTGTTCGTACGCTCATGCTTCGATCCCCATCAATTCCATCCAGAATGGGCAAGCGCCCCGGACGTCGCACGAGACTACAGTCTACACGGTCGAAGCACGCGACTCGCGGAGAAAACTCTCAATCCGCCAATTGGCATCGACGACGTGTTGAAGGTGCAAGCCAGGTTCTCATTGAATCAGGCTGGCCTTTCTGAAGTCTGCCCCCGATCCCTGTTTCGCGAAGCGGCGACAATGGCTGCTGCCGTGTCAACGGTCGACCGCGTCCGGAACAAGCGGCGTCAACGTCAGCGCGCCGATGTCCAAGGGTTGCTCTTCGGGCCCGGCTGGCACGTCCACGTACGCCTCCAGCGCGGCGACCTTGGTAGTAACCTTCTTCGGCTCCGGAATGAGCTCGACGGATTTCGTCTCGTACTCGAAATTCAGCCGGTAACGCCCCTCCGGCACGTCGTCGACATGGAACAAGCCGTCCGTCTCGACCTTCACGACGTAGGCGTTGGCCCGCTCGTAGTACCTTCGTCCCTGTTTGGTCGCGTAGAATGTGTGCCACCACACCCGCTGCTTCTCATGGTCCCATTCCTCAAAGCCCGCGGGGAACTCGGGGTCCGGCTGTACCAGCCGGAGCCGACCCGTGACAGAGTTGAGATCAAAGGACGGCAGGCCCGCGGCCCGGGTCAAGCGGCCGACGACCGGCCGGCCCGCGCCCCCCATCAGTACCTCGGCTGCCTGACCCGATGCGACATCGACCCCCTGGCGATGCGAGCGATACGAAGTGCCATCGGCGATCCAGTGCGGCCGGAAGACCATTGCGTGGCCAGGCGCGACCCGATCCAGCAAGAACCGGCCCTCGTTGTCGGTCAGTGCCCGCGCGGAGAAGGATACCACCGGTTCGCCGCGATCGTCGGGCGCCGAGACCACCGCGCCGACGAACCGGCCTGGCCCGATCGTCGTCCCGACCCGGAGCTGTCCCCGGATGCGCCCCCAGGGTTCGAGCGTCACTACGGGGACCACCATCAGTTCCTCAGCCGCTCGCTGGGCCAGGCCGCGATCGCTCACCACAATGATCCGGCCGCCGTGGTCGTGCTTCGCGAACGCGAATCGCCCGTCGGGTCCCGTCCGGACGACATCCCCTTGCCAGCCTTGCGCCAGACGTCCGTTGTAGAATCGGGGCGCAGGCCGCCCCTTGATGGCGACCACGACATCGGCCCCGGCGACCGGCGATCCGTCGGGAGCGTGCACCGTCCCCATGATCCACGGATGCTTACGCAAGGAGAAGTCGCAGGTCTGTTCCCCCTCGGCCGCCCCGTATTTCCGCGAGATCGCCGGAGCATATCCCTCGGCCTCGATACGGATTACCAGGAAGCAATTATCTGGGATCTCATCTGAGAAGTTCAGCGCGGGAAAGCGGACCTCGTAACGCCCGCCAACGGTCGTGTCGCCCCGGCCGAGAGACCAGTTCGGCGGGCTGTCGTCATCTTTTGGCGCGAAATCACGGGTCCAGACGGTACCCTTTATGAGCTGGAACTGGTCGATCGGCCGGCCGGTCTCGGCGTCGACGACCTTTCCCCGCAGGCGAAATGGGGCCGGCATCGTCACGACGATTTCACTATCTTGCGCACCCGGCCCGACGCATCGCACCATCTGGCCTTCTGCTGGGTTTTCCACGTTCAGGACGATGACCTCAAGAGGCGCGTTCGTCCACTGGAATTGGCCGTCGGCGCCGGTCTCGCCCCGCCAGCCGAGCAGATCCAAGAATCCCCTGAACTCGGGTGTGATGCGCGCCCCGGCGATTGGCCGTCCCTTGACGTCGACGACGCGACCCCGGATCGTTCGTCCTTGCCCCAGGCGAAACTCCATTGGCGGCTCGCACGGCCCGTCCTTGGCGAGTTGCTTGACGTCGCTGGCGAAGAATGCGGGCGTGACGGCGGGGGGTATCGGTCCAATCGACGCGTCGTTGGCGGGCTGTCTTGCTTCGATGGGGAAGATCGGGTTTATCGGCACCATGGGCAGCGGTTGATTGGGGTCGGGAGGACCGAGACAGACCTGTTTCACCCCCGTCGCCAGGCCCGGTACTTCGGCCGTGATCAAGGAGATTCCCGGCGGACGGTTCTCGAATTCAAACCGTCCACTCGCCCCGACTTTTACTCTGACCTGTCCATCTTCCTTTTCGGCGCCCCACCAGACGACCGTGGCTCCTTCGATCGGCTTGCCGCGCAGATCGGTGACCGCGCCGCTGACGTTGAAACCGGTCTCCATCACGATCGCTGACGTCAGGGCGCGCAGGTCCTTTATCGGCAAGAGCCGGTCGTAAATTCGACCGCTGCTGACGAAGCGAGAATGCTCGACACGAAAGTCCATCTTGCCGGTGTTCCAGGATTCCGGCAGGATCGTGCAGCGCCATCGCCCCTGGGCATCGGTGATGAAGCTCGTGTCCCTAGGAAGATCCAA
This sequence comes from uncultured Isosphaeraceae bacterium, assembly GCA_963850935.1. GTDB lineage: Bacteria > Planctomycetota > Planctomycetia > Isosphaerales > Isosphaeraceae > CAWFRS01. Next base: position 254,110 of record CAWKNT010000034.1, on the reverse strand, counting down.
GTACTCCATATCGCTCGGCCTGGCGATGAACGCGGGGAAGACGCGGGCCCCGGCGATAGGCTGGCCTTTCTCGTCGCGAACGACTCCGCCGATCGGTGTCCCCCGATCGAAGGTCAACGTATAGGCCGCGGGGATGCCCTCGAATTCGAACTCACGGGTATGCCCCCACAACACGCGCACGGGGACGAAGCCATCCTTCCACGCGTAGACCGCGAAATGGTGCGATTTCTCGGCGCCGGGCGGGACCGGGACGACGCAGCGGCCCCGGTTATCCGTCGTGGCGCGGAAGTCCAACTTGTCGGTGCGGCCCGTCACGGATTGGATCGCTACGCCCGCGACCGGCTTTTCCCCGTCGCGCTCGAGAACGCGGAGGTCCAAAACCCGGCGCGTGGGGCCGCCTGCTGCTGTCGGTGGCGCAGCCGCGCTGGTTGAAAGCGCGAGGACAAGGACCAGCCCCATTGCACACGCAAGACTCCTGTGCATCGGTGACTCCTTTCGATGCGATGCCCTGCCAATGTCATATTGGCGCTTGCTGAGCATACCGAAACCTCGCATGTTTTGGGAGTCGGCTCCGCACCAACGTGAAACACGGATCGGCGCAGCAGAACTACCAATGCAAATCCTCCTTGAAGGCAACATGATCCTCCACATCGAAAACTCAACTTCGGTAAATTACCGTTGACCACATTGTTCTATTTCTATAGAAGTACTCGGGCTGGGACAAATTCTGCACGGTATCTATATCATGAGGCATCGTCGCGATGGCCCGACCGCCGAGTAAACAGCCGACCGATGGAGAGCTGGAGATTCTGAAGATTCTCTGGGAGACCGGGCCTGCCGGTTTAGGGCAGATACACGCGGTGCTCCTGGAGCGCCGGGGCGTCGCGATTACCACGGTCGCGACGATGCTCAAGATGATGCTCGCCAAAGAGCTGGTCCAGCGTGAGGACGGACCGCGCGGCTACTTGTGGTCGGCCGGGGTCAGCCGCAAGGCCGCAGTCTCGGGGCTTCTGGGCAAACTCCTTCAGCACGTCTTCGACGGCTCGGCCCGCCGTTTGGTCGCTCACCTGATTGAGGAGGGAGAGCTCGGCCAAAACGAGCGTGACGAGATCTTGGCAATCTTGCAGACCCGGAAAGACAAGGACCAGAAACCTTCCCCCAAGAAAAAGGGGATGAATCCATGAACTCGAACTTATTAAGTGCTTTACATATATGGATTGCAACGGGCTGGACGATACTGCATTTGCTCTGGGTCGGCACAGTGATCGGACTCATGGCCGCGCTCGTGCGACGGCTCTCGAAGACGGCGCGACCTGAAACGCAATATGGTGTTGCTCTGATGTTCTTGCTGGTGCTGTCGGTCTCTCCGATCTTAATATTCGCTGAGATCTTCCAGCCGGATTCAGGGTCACCGAACACGAAGCTACTTTCAGCGACGGAAGTGTCGGCGAGCTTGGCATCGTCGGCAAAGGTGGAACGCCGACCAACAATGAGTCAGGCCGTACGCGACGGTGCCCCGACGCGATCATGGCTTGAATCCCTCGTTACTCTACTCCCGTGGATATGGCTCTGCGGGTCGCTATCGACCCTGATCATGCTGGCTTTGGGCCTGATCGGCGTGGAGCAAATGCGTCGGACGAGCCGGCTCGAGGAGAGCGTCGAACTACTGCGGCGCTGCCACGCCCGAGCCAATTCGCTGGGGATCGCACGGCGGGTGAGCTTGGGCATCTGCGACCGCCTAGCCATGCCGCTGTTGATTGGGATCGTCCGGCCCTTGATCCTGCTGCCATCGGTCGCTCTGAACGGCTGGAGTGTCGAACAGCTCGAGATGGTCTTGTTGCACGAACTGGCTCACCTGAAGCGTTGGGACAACCTCGTGACTCTGATACAGCGTCTTGTGGAATCGGTGCTGTTCTTTCACCCGGTGGTCTGGTGGCTGTCCAGCTGGGTGCGGCTCGAACGAGAGTTATGTTGTGACGAGCTTGTCGTCGAACAGCTGGGCCGTCCGATTGCGTATGCGGAGATGCTGGCAACGTTGTCCGGCTCGAGCCATCGGAATCGTCGGTTGGTGCTGGCGATGGCTGATCGCCAAGTGTTGACAAGGATTCGTCGGCTCTTAAATCTGGAGGAAAGGTCCATGAAACTGACCATGCCGGAAGGACTCGGCTTACTGGGTGCAATGGTTCTGGCGATGTCGCTTGCCCTGGGACTACCTGCTGCGCAACTTGCGCCGGTGAGCGGCTCGAACGAGAAGTCACAACAGGTTCCGGTTACAGCCGATGATGAAGTGAAGGATATTCCAGTTTTGGAAGTCCGGCCCCGGTCGGAGCCGCTAAGTCTTAAGGACACCAATGCGACATCTCGCCGCCTGAAATCGATCGAGCCCAAGAACCCGCTGCACGATCACCCTTTCTCGCCGGGACGAGCGACAGTTGCAGATAGTGCAACTACCGGCCAACAGCGATGGAGTGATTACTTATCGCTGCCGGGGAGGCATCACTTTCGTCTGCAATGCGCCGAAGTTCGGAAAGATCCGGTTAGAAGCAGATGAGGCCGTGATCAAGCGTGTCAATCCTGAAGAATTCATCAAAGGTCCGCGCGGCGAGACGTGGTACGAAGAAGCCGATCTGCCGATGGAAGTCCACCTCAAGGGCAATGTGATTTTTCTCTTCAATCAAGGCAAGATCGCCGGCAACGGCGACGAACGGACGATTCGTGCCTCTGAGCTCGATTTCGACTTCGTGACCGGGCGATTGGTGGCGATAGGTGTTGAAATCGTCACACGTTCTGCCTCAGGGCAGGAGGACTCTTGGATAACAACATCTCGACTCGAGCTCAATTATGTGCGGCCGCTAAATCGGTCGCTCACTCCGTCCGATCGCCGCAAAACCAGCGCCGAACGCGTGCTTTCGCCGGAACCAGCCGCCTCCCCAAATCCATCAGCGAAAAACAACGATTCGAAAACGTCGAAGCCATTTTAATTCAGCCTCGGGTTGTCCGGCACATGCTTAGTCGGGATCACAGCCTGCATCTGCCGGCGGCCGACTTCGATCACGCACTCTTTCCAGAGCACGCTCAAATCGTGATCGCCGAATACGTGACCGGCTGTCGCGGGAAGAACGAGCCACGAACCATCGGCCATCTCGGTTTCGATCTGGCCAGGTCCCCAGCCGGAGTGGCCGATGAAAAAGCAGGCCTGACCGTCGTCCGACGACGCCAATGCCTCCATGGCATTGAGCTCGGTGGCCAGGTAAATGTCGTCGGTCACGACGAGGTTGGCGAGTGGCCGCTGGTCGTGCACAGCCATCAAGCTGCCGCTGACCGGCCCGCCGTGCCGAACGTTCTTGGTCCGGAGGCACTCCGACTGGCTGACCTGTCCCCAGACCTGTGCGAGTGGCGTATTCATTTCACGATTCAGGATCAACCCGAGCGCACCTTCCTCGCCATGGACCGCGATCAAGACGACCGTCTTGGCGAAGTTGGGGTCGGCCAAATCCGGAGATGCGATCAGCAAGTTTCCCTGGAACGTATCCATGATGAGTCAAGGGCAACCGGCACGAGGCAATGAGCAACAGCCTACCTACTTCTTAAAATCCCCCGCCGTCACAACCGAAAATCGCTTTGGGTCGACATATTTTCGTAAAGCGGCGTTGACGGCCTCGGGTGTCAAGTCCTTGATCTTTTGCTCGAGGTCGGCCTGGAACTGCATTGTCCGCCCCACGAACAGATTTTCCGATAAGCGCACCGGTAATTGCCATATCGTTCGTGCGCATGTTGTTGCTGCTGCTGGAGGTATCCATTCTTGGCCCCCTCGAGCTCGGCGGCCATGACACCGTCGTTGAGCAGCCGAACGCAGCTCTTCGTCAACGGCCGAAACAACCTTGGCGACGTTGACCGGGTTATAGATCGCGTTGAACGACCAGGTCGGCTCTGGGATCGAGCGGGCTCGCGCCGAAGGATCGATCGCGCCCCGTAGGAGAGTCCGTCCTTCTGGCGGAGGCGATCGGCGATGCGCGATGAGAGTCCGCCTCCTCCCAGGATGAAGTTGCCGATGACCAGGGCTGGATAGTCGGGATTGTCGTCCATGATCGGCAAGCTGAGGCCCGCCACATAGAGGGCGTTTTCCTTGTCGGGAGTCAGGATGGTCATCGCGCTCGGGCTTCAGATCAGCCTGGTACGGGCGTTCGATTCGAGCGTAGGGTTTTTCGGCCTTCCAGCCGTCAAACGTCTTGGCCAGGATCGGCATGATTTCGGAAGGCTCGAAGTCACCGACGATCACCAGCTCACCGTGTTCAGCCCCGAGATAAGTCGCGATAGAGGATCTGCACCTGGTCGAGCGAGGCCTTCTTGAGGCGATCCACGTGTTCATCAATGGTCGGCACGTAACGGACGTCGTCGCTGGGATACGTGTGATAGCAGGCGCTGGATCTGGTTCATACCCAGGCGCCATAGGATCGGATCGGCCCTGCTCCAAGGCCGGCGATCCGCTCGTTCTTCATCACCTCGAACTCGCCGGCGGGCAGGGTCGGCTCGCGGAGGACCTGCCGGAGGATTTCGAGGACGGCGGCGAAGTTGGCGCGCCTGGTCTGGACCGATGAACGTGAGGGTGCCCAAGGCCACCGCCTCCTCCGCCTCCTCGTCGCATACCGCGGCCCATGATACCGCCGCCACCGAGCCGGGCGAAGTTCTTGTCGAGAGCGTCCTGAATTTGCTGGCGATTCAAGCTTTTGGTTTCTCGGATCATCAACTCCGGCAGGAAGCTGGCGGCCTCGCTCAAGCCCTTGAGGTTTTCGGCAGTTGCCGTAGTGCAGGGTCAGTCGGAGCTGGACCGACTCGCCGCGGGTTTTCTTGGGAAGGAAAGCCAGCTTGACCCCGCCGATCGGCTCGGGCCGCTGCGACCCGTGCCTCGATGGCCAGTGGATGCGACGTCGGCGGTCTCGCTGGATTCGGACTTGCATCTGCGGCCGGTGTAACCGTCCACCAGCTTGGCGATGTCGGGCACGGCCGGAATCGGCGTCCGCTCGGCCTTGGCGGTCGGAATGAAAAAGCCGACGGTCCGGTTGCTCGTGGCGAAGTACTTCTCGGCGATTTCCTTGACCTGCGCCGGCGTGACCTGTTCGATCCGGTCGCGGTTGAGGAAATAGAGCCGCCAGTCGCCCTGGGCGCCCCACTCCGAAAGCTCGACGGCGATGCGGTTGGGATCGGCCGCGGCCAGCTCGCGATTCTTGAGGATCTTCTGGCGGGCGCGATCCACTTCCTCCTGGGTGACGCCCGACCTGGCGACCTCGTCAAGACGACCGAGAGCATGACGTCGCGGACTTTCTCGAGGGTCGCCGGGTCCTTGGTGTTGACGCTCGGCGACGATCTCGATCGTGCCCGGGTCGTGAGTGGCCGAGGGCCGGGCCGAGACGCTGGTGGCCATCTTCGACTCGACCAGGGCCTTGTAAAGCCGGCCTGAAGGCTCGGATTCGAGGATGCTGCTCAAGATCTCCACCGCGGGGTACTCGGCATGCGAGGCGGCCGGTACGTGATAGAGCAGCCCGACCAACCCCACGTCGCCGACCCGGCGAAACGTGACAGACCGCTCGCCGTCTTGCGGCGGCTCTTCGGTGTAGGTGGCCGGGAGCTTGCGGTCGGGCCTGGGCAAGGCGCCGAAATACTTTGTGATATATTCAAGTGCTTTCTTTTCGTCGAACTTGCCGGCGACGACCAGCATGGCGTTGTCGGGCTGGTAAAACTTCTTGTAGAAGGCCCGCAGGTTGTCGACCGGCACGCGCTCGATGTCGGAGCGGTTGCCGATCGTCGATTTGCCGTAGTTGTGCCATTCGTAGGCGACTGCCGCCATCCGCTGCGACAGCACGCGCATGGGGGAGTTTTCGCCCGATTCAAACTCGTTGCGCACCACCGAAAACTCGGTCGCGAGGTCCTCGGCCTTGATCGGGCTGTTGACCATGCGGTCGGCCTCGAGCCGGATGGCGAACTCGAGGTTTTGGTCGGTGGCGGGCAAGCGTCTCGAAGTAGTTGGTTCGGTCGACGCCGGTCGAGCCGTTGAACTGAGCCCCACGCTCTTTCATCGCGCCGGGGATATCGGGGTGGGTCGGCGTTCCCTTGAAGACCATGTGCTCCAGAAGGTGGGCCATGCCCGTCTCGCCGTAGCCCTCGTGCCGCGAGCCGACCAGGACCGTCAGGTTGACGGTGACCTTGGGCGGCGTCGGATCCGGGAACAAGAGCACGCGCAGGCCATTGTCCAGGCGATATTCGGTGATTCCCTCGACGGATGCGACCTTCTGGGGTGGTTCGGTTCGCGCTGAGCGCCGGCCGCTAGCGTGATCAATCCCAGCGCCGCGCTCAGGATGGCGCTGACAAGAATCGATCGGAGAATGTGATTGCATAGTGTATTCCTCAAGTAATTAGTCAAATTCGGCGATAGATAGGCAAAGCTCATGCCTTGCCTATCAAGTCTTGGGCGCTGCTGACCCGGCAGCAGCGGGTTCGAGCTTGGTCTTTGATCGGTCGTCTTGCGGAGGTTCAGCCTTCTTGGTTGCTCGGCTCTTCTTTCTGGGCGGGAGCCACCACCTCGACCGGAAGCGCGCCTTCTTGGCAGGCGCGGAATCTGACTTTTCGGCGGGCTTGGCTCGAACCTTGAGGATGATCTTGCCATCCTTGACTTCCAGGCTCTCGAGCTTGCGGATCATCTCGGCGTTCTTCGGATTCTTGTAGACGTCCTTGGCCAGGTTTTGCTGGCGCATCCTTTCATCAACTCCTCGGGAGGCCTTCTTGCCGTTGACCTCGATCGAGTCGAGCGTGACGATCAGCACGCCATCCTCGAGCGATGCCTTGAGATCGGCTTCACCGTTCAAGTACCGGCCCCGGAACATGCGCGAGGATCGAGCTTGTCGAGCTGGGATGCTGACTTGCCCCTTGATCTCATCTCCCTCGATCTTGACGTAGATCTTCCCCTTGAGCTCGGGGTTTTCTTCGATCAGGGCATTGAGGTCGTCGCTGGTCAGCACCAGGGGCTCGGTGGGCGTTCCTGCGTCGACGGCCTTGCGAAACGCCTCGACCCGATCCTTGAGCGTCTGACGCTGTTCCGCCGGCATCTCGACCTTGGGAAGCTGTCGCGGCGCGGTGCCGAGTGTATACTCGTCGACCAGCTGGTTCGACAAAGCGGTAAACCAAAGTAGACCGATGACCGCCATCAGGATCGCCAACAGCAAAGCCAGAATGCTGGCGATGATGCACCCATAAAAGAAACAGCCGCGCTGCCGGGGCAACGCCTGCGGAGGTTCCGGCGTGAACTTGGGGGCCTGGTAGAATTCAGGGTCGTTGGTCGACATCGGATGTTCGTCCCACTTCGGAATTCATGATATTACTTGATCGCGTTATGTCGCATTCGCGAACGGAATGCGAAACCCACTCGATCCATGATCGGGCTATCGGTCGACGGCCGTCAATAGGACCCGTGTTCAGCTGTCGTCCGATCCGGTGAGTTGGTAGAATCTTCGGTCCCTTGTCTGAAATCTTTGTCGAACGGCGACGAATTGTCGAGTAGTAGCCGGGCTTTCCGTCTCTGTTCGAGTCCGGAACCTCGAGAGTGAGCCATCACAGGATATGCCTTATGGCAGCGGGCTTTCCAGTGTCGGATCGCCCGGCGAGCGACCTTGTTTTCGTACTGAGACCGCGATCCGAGGGCGGATCGGGCGAAAGGGGAAGTGATGCTGGTCATACGCGACCTGGTGAAGATTTATCCGGGCCCGGTGACGGCGCTGGCGGGGGTCGACCTGGATGTCCCCAACGGGATGTTTGGACTCTTGGGCCCCAACGGAGCGGGCAAGACGACGCTGATGCGAATTCTGGCCGGCCTGCTCGAGCCGAGCTCGGGCACGGCGACGCTCGATGGCGAGGCGATGCTCGACCAGCCAGAGCGAATCTGGGAGCGGCTGGGTTACTTGCCGCAAGACTTCGGTTTTTTCCCGCACTTGACCGGCGAGAAAATGCTCGAGTATCTGCTCCGCCTCAAGGGGGTCAGCGCACCAGGGGGCGTGCGCGGGCTTTGCCGCGAGCTCCTGGAACGAGTCAACCTGTCGTTCGCGGCCCGTCGCAAAGTCAAGACCTACTCCGGCGGAATGCGCCAGCGGCTGGGGATCGCGCAAGCGATTGCCGGCGACCCTCGGCTGATCATCGTCGACGAGCCGACCGCCGGGCTCGATCCCGAGGAACGCCTGCGTTTCTACCGCCTGCTCTCAGAGCTGGCCGCCGACCGGATCGTTCTCTTGTCGACCCACATCGTCGAGGATGTGGCGGTCTTGTGTCCCCGCTTCGCCATGATCCGCGGCGGCCGCTTGATCGCCTACACCACGCCGGCCGAGGCCCGCAAGGCGATCGACGGGACGATCCACGAGGGGACGATCTCGGCCGAACAGTACCATCGAGCTGCTCGCCGACCCCGAGCGCTGCGTGACGCAGGCCTACCTGGTCGAGGGGCGCAACCGGGTGCGCGTCTACCAGCCGGCGGGAGAGCCGCCGCAGGTTTCGTGGAGCGTGGCGCCGACGCTGGAAGACGCCTATCTGGTCGCGATCAAGACCGGCTCGGCTCGACGGGCTCGACGAGGATGCGGCCTCGTGGCCTGGCGCAAAGGCCGTTGCGAAGTAATGGCACGGACTTTCGACCGGCCGTTGCCGAGCGAGGTGATCGATGATGCGAAACCTTCGGCTCGAGCATCCGCCGGTTTCGAACCGTGTTCGCCGGCGACCTCGCCTATCATGTGCGCCGACCGCTCTTTATCGTCTGGGCCTTGATTCTGGGTTTCACCGCCTGGGGAATGTCGAGCGGGGCGATGAAGATCCAGTCGGGCGATTCGACGGTCGGAGGGACCAAAGCGTTCGTCACCTCCGAGTTCGCCGTCGCCATGCAGCTCGCGGTCGTGACGCTCTCTTCTACGGCTTCTTTGTCTCGGTGGCCGCGGGAATGACGGTGATCCAGGACGACCAATGGCGGCTGGGCGAGCTGATCCATGCCACGCCGTTACGGCCGGGTGAGTACATCTGGGCCAAGTTCACGGCCGTGCTGGCCGGCTGCGGCATGATCGTGGCGCTTCACCTGGCGGCGATGCTCTTCTTCAACCATGTGCTGCCCAATTCCGAAGCCCATGAGATACGCGGGCCGCTCCATGTGCTCAACTATCTCATGCCCGCGTTGCTTTTTTCGGTACCGACGATCGTCTTCCTGGCGGGACTGTCGTTCGCGGTCGGTGAATGGAGCCGCAGGCCGATCCTGGTCTTCGTGTTGCCGGTGGCGATCGTGCTCGTCGACGGCTTCTTCTTGTGGGAATGGTCGCCGAACTGGCTCGACCCCCGGCTCAATGATCTTCTGATGTGGATCGACCCGTCCGGGTTCCGCTGGCTGAACGAGAACTGGCTCAAGGTCGACCGTGGGGTGAGCTTCTACAACAATGAGGCGATTCCGCTGGATCGCGGCTTCGTGATCAGCCGGGTTGTTCTGGTCGGCGTCGGATTTCTTGCCGTGGCGCTGGCGCGGTTTCATTTCGCCGGCGACGCTCCGCGGCGCTACCTCCCGCCGCACGACTGCGCCTTGCCGCCTTGCAGCGAGCCGAGGAAGTCGCCGTCGTCAGGCCCAGCCTACGCTTCCCTCGCGTCGCTGGGCATGACCACGGCCAGGCCCGGACTGCTCGCGGGCGCCTGGCAAGTGGCGCGCGTCGAGCTGACCGAGCTGCGCTCGAGCCCCGGCCTCTATCTGTTCACCCCCTTGATCTTGTTGCAGACGCTCGGCCCGGCGCTCGTCGCGGTGGGTTTCCTCGACACGCCGCTCTTGATCACGTCCGGAACGTTCGCGGTCAGCACGATGGGCAATCTGGCGGTTTGCCTCTGCTTGCTTCTCCTCTTCTACACGGTCGAGTCGCTCGAGCGGGAACGATCGACCCGGCTGGCCGCGATCGCCTACGCGACTCCGATCCGCACGCAGTTCGCTCTTTCTGGGCAAAGGGCTGGCCATGATCGCCGTGGGACTGGTGATCGTCCTGGCCGTGGCCGTGGCCGGTGTGATCGTCCTCTTGATCCAGCAAAAGGTCGGCCTGGAGCTACGGCCGTTTCTTCCTGGTCTGGGGCTTGCTGTTGACGCCGACGGTCATGGTCTGGATCGGCGCTGGTGATGGTGGTGCACGCGATCACGCAAAACCGATACACGACCTATGCTGTTTGTCTGGCTGTCCTGTGGTTTCACGGGTTATCGCGCGCTCACCAATCAGATCAACTGGGTCGGCAACTGGCCGCTCTGGAGCGCCGTGCGCTGGAGCGATATCAGCATCCTCGAGTACGACCGCACGGCCCTAGTCTTGAGCCGCACTGCTGGCCGTGGGCCTGGCGGTCTTCCTGGTCGTGCTGACCCTGGCTCTCTTCCGCCGCCGCGAGTGGGACCCGATCCGCGTCGTCCAGCGGCTGAGCCCGCGGACGCTCTCGCTGGCGACGCTACGAAAAGTCCCCTGGATGGTGCTCCCGCTCTTCGCCGGCATCTGGCTGGCGCTTGAGTGAGCTGGGGGCACGAAGGGGGCGCGGCCAAGAAACAAGAAAAAGATTACTGGCGCAAGAACATGGCCACCTACCGCGACGCCAAGATTCCGGACGTGAAGCACGTGGACCTCAACCTCGACCTCTTTCCCGAGCGAAGCCGCTATCACGTCGCGGGAACATACGACCTGATCAATCGCGAGCGACCAACCGCTCGACGAGATCCTGCTGACCGCCGGCCCGCACTGGGAAAAGCTGACCTGGACCATGGACGACAAAGCCGTCTACTCCCAAGAACAGCGCGGGGCTTTTTATCTTCACGCCGCCGAAGGGAGCCCTCGCTCCCGGCGAGAAGTTGCGGATCGGGTTTGAGCACGAGGGGACCTATCCTCGCGGAATCAGCAAGAACGGCGGCGGCCAAATGGAGTTTATCCTGCCTTCGGCCGTGGTGCTGACCAGCTTTCGCCCCACCATCGTGCCGATTCTCGGCTACGTGGAGGACGCGGGCATCGACGACGAGAATCGCCACGACCCCAAGGAATACCGCGACGATTTCTACAAGGGACAGACCGACTCGTTCGTCGGCACCCGCGCGCCGTTCACAACCAAGATCACGATCACCGGCCCGGCCGACTTCACGATCAACTCGGTGGGGACCAAGACGGCGGACACCGTCAAGGAGGGCCGCCGCACCGTCGTCTGGGAGAGCGACCACCCGGTGAGCTTTTTCAATGTGATCGCGGGCCGATGGCAGGTCGAGCGCGGGCAGGGAACGGCCATCTACTATCACCCCGGCCCATCCTTACAACATCGCCGAGATGCGCGAGGGCCTGGACGCCGCCCGCCGCTACTACTCGCAATGGTTCTTCGAATATCCCTGGCGGGAGCTCAAGCTGAGCGAGTTCCCCAACCTTGCCAGCTACGCCCAGGGGTTCCCGACGAACATCACGTTCTCCGAGGGGATCGGCTTCTTGACGGAAAGCAGCCCGGAGAGTCCACGCCGCCTTCGAGATCACCGGTCACGAGGCTGCGCACCAGTGGTGGGGCAACATCCTGACGCCCGGCAAAGGCCCGGGAGGCAACATCCTCTCGGAGGGAACCGCCCACTTCTCGACGATCCTGCTCGTCGAACAGGTCAAGGGCCTCAACGCCCGGATCGATTTCTGCAAGCGACTCGAGGCAAACTACGGCAAGGACCGGCAGGCCGACTCGGAGCGCCCGCTGGTCAAGATCACCGGCGAACGGCCCGGCGATACGACGGTGACCTACGACAAGGGGGGCTGGGTCTTCTGGATGCTGTTGAACCAGATGGGGCGCGACCGAACGCCCTGGCCGGCATGCAGGCGTTCATCAAGGCCTATCACGGCAACACCGACCACCCGGTGCTCCAAGATTTCCTGGCCATCGATGCGGCCGTTCGCCGCCGATCGCGGCCGCGTTCGACGCGTTCACTCATCAGTGGTTTTTCGAGGTCGTCGTTCCCGAATATCGGCTGCACTGAACCGAAGAAGACCGCGCAGGGCAAGAATGGGAGGCGGCCGTCCGGCTCGAGAATGTCGGCACCGGACGTCATGCCCGTCGAGGTCGCCGCCACGCGTGGCGATCGGTTCGCCAAGGACGGATCGCCCAACCCCGACTACCGCGAAGCACGCGCGACGTCACGCTCGGCAAGGGCGAGTCACGCGACGTCATGATCACCTGTCCCTTCGAGCCCGAGCGGATCGTCGTCGACCCCGACGCCAAGGTTCTTCAGCTCCGGCGCAAGAGTGCGATCGCGCAACTCTGATGCTAGCGCCGTGACTTGTGCGCAGCGCTACCCAGGGTCGGAGGAACGATTCTCCATAATATAAACAAATGCTCTGTTGATTTAGAGCCGATTAAATCTGCGCGAGCATCAGGCGAACTTGGTGGTGCCAGGCACCGGAATCGGGCGGCATGGCCAGCGGGCCGAACTCGTAGCGAGGGGGGCTGAGGTCTTCCTTCGAGTTGAGAATCATCTCCGGCGTGATGACCTGGCCGGTGTAGGCGGCCGTGCGGCCCATCAGGGCCAGCAGCGTGCTGTTGGCCGCCGCTTCGCCGTTGTTGATCGGCTTGCCGGCCCGGATCGCGGCGAACATCTCGTCGTGCTCGATCTGGTACATGTCGCCTTTCTTGCGTTCGAGCTTCGATAGCGCCACTTGTTCTCGCCGGTGATGGAATTGCCGAAGACGTCGGCCGTTCCCTTGCGAGCCCAGAATGTAGTCCTTGACCTGATTGGCCGTGTTGACCCAGTGGCGGCAATGGTGATAGCCGCGAACGTTGTTGGGGTATTCGTAAACGACCGAGAAATGGTCCCAGATATTGCCATACTTCGGATCGGTGCGAGACTGGCGGCCGCCGACGCCCCAGCATCGGACAGGCAGCTTGTCGCCCATGACCCAGCCCATGGTGTCGATGCCGTGGACGGCCTGCTCGACGATGTGGTCGCCCGAGAGCCAGGCAGTAGTAGTACCAGTTGCGCATCTGGTACTCCATGTCGGAGCTGCATCGCTCGCGCGTCTTTCGCGGATCCCAGACTCCCTGCGAATTGTAGGTCGTCTCGATGGCGACGATGTCGCCGATCTTGCCGTCGAAGACCTGCTTCATGGTCTCGCGGCGCGGGCCGTCGTATCGCCAGCAGAAGCCATTGACGAGCGAGAGGTTCTTGGCCTTGGCGTCCTTGCAGGCCTGAAGATACTTGCGCAGGCCGGGCCCGTCGACGGCCATGGGCTTCTCGACGAAGGCGTGGACCCCTTTCTCGACGGCATAGGCCAGGTGAAGCGGCCGGAAATGGGGCGGGGTGGTCAGAATGACCAGGTCGACCTGGTCGATGACGTTCTTGTACGCGTCAAAGCCGGCGTACTGGCGATCCTTGGGGACGTCGACCCGTGAGCCGACCGAAGATCCCTTGAGCGTCGGAGAGGTGCTCTTCGAGCCGGTCTGGAAGGCGTCGGCCATGGCGACGAGCTTGGCGCCGGAGTCGGCGGTGAGGGCCTGCTCGGCCGCGCCGGTGCCTCGGCCGCCGCAGCCGACCAGGCCGACCTTGATCGTGCTGCTGCCGGCGGCGTGGACCAGGGGAACGGTCAAGCCGGTCGAGACCGCCGCCGCGGCCGCTGCGCCCACCACAGTGGCCGTCGAGCCCTTGAGGAATTCGCGTCGCGAAGCGGACGAAGACGATACCGTCGTCGGCTCGCTCGGAGCTCTTCGATTGAGGTCGGTCAGTCACGGCTGGATCTCCGGTGGAGTGATCAACGTTTCTGGCGGGCATGAAGCGGCTCGACTCACACGACTTGATTCATAATCATGGTAACCCGCTTGCGGTCAAGTTGCTACGCAATTTAATGGCTTAGGGTCAAAACAATGCAGTGATCGGCTCTCCACGATAGACATAATGCGGCCGGTCCTGCACGTCGTGCCATGCGACCGTCGCCGGCAATCCCAGCGCGTGATAAATCGTGGCGGCCAGGTTCTCGGGCGTCTGGGGGTCGGAGCGGGGAAATCCGCCGATCTTGTCGGACGAGCCGACGACACGGCCGCCGACCACCCCTCCACCGGCAAGGAACACGGTCTGGACCTTGCCCCAGTGGTCGCGCCCGGGAAGCTTGTAGTGGCTTGGCAAGCGTCGAGATCCGCGGCGTACGGCCAAACTCGCCGGCCATCACGATCAACGTCGAGTCCAGCAACCCACTCTCGTTCAGGTCATCAAGCAATGCCGAGAGGGCCTGGTCGGTGGGCGGGAAGAGCTTCTCTTTCAGGTGAGGGAACATGTTGCCGTGCGTGTCCCAGGTCTCGTTGTTGCCCAGGTTGACCTGAACGAGGTTTACCCCCGCCTCGACCAGTCGCCGGGCCATGAGCAACGACCAGCCGAAGGCATGGCGGCCGTAACGGTCGAGCACTTTCGGCTCGGCCTCAAGTACGTCGAATGCCTCCTTGACCTTGACGTCCGTCAAGAGCGAGATCGCCGCCTGTCGATACCGGTCGAACGGCTCATTCTCCGCCAGTCGCGTCGAGCGCGGCACGCTGGTGATCGATGCATTCCAAGAAGCGACATTCGCCGGAGAGCCGCGTGCGAGAGAAACCCTCGGGCAAGCCCAGGCTCGGCGCCTGGAATCGCTTGGTCTTGGGCTGGCTGGGCGCGGTCTTGGTGGTCGAACTCGAACGCCGGGTAGGCACCGTAGCCGGTCGGGTCGAACGGCGAAGCCTCGATGAACCAGGGGTCGCGCTGGGCGGTCCCATCAAGCCCGCGAACTGGCCGGGAATGATCCGCCCCGTGTTGTGAATCAAGCGTCTCGGGCAAGACGACCGCCGGCGGCAGGTTGTTGCGCGGGACGGTCAGCGCCCCGGCAACCGCGGCGATCGAGGGCCAGTCGCCGGGCCGCGGGCCGTTGGGATCGAAACCCGAGGGAAGGTCCGACCGGCCCGTCAGCATGATGTGGTGACCGGCCGAATGATCGTTCGAGCCATGCGTCAGCGACCGCACCAGGGCCCAGAGTTGGCTTCGCTCTGCAAGTTCGAGGCAGATGTTCGCAGATCTCGATCCCGGGCGTCTTCGTGGCGATCGGTCGAAACTCGCCACGGATTTCCGCGGGTGCTTCTGGCTTGAGGTCGAAGCTCTCCAGTTGCGACAATCCGCCTGACAGGAAGATGTAGATGACCGACCTGGCCTTCGAGAGGAGAGGACCAGTTGAGCCGCCGAGCGCGCGCAGCCCATCGAGTGATTCATTCCCAGCCCCAGCAGCCCGATCGCCCCGGCCCGAACCGCAGTGCGGCGACCGAACCGAGGGTGATCGGGCCATCTTCGCGAGCATGATGAATCCCGAGGGTCCACAACGAGTCCCCTCGTACCAAAGTTCTGCCAACGCTAGTTTGCTCAATGAACGCTCAACTGCAACTCGACCACCACGGCGACGAGCGAGGATATATCTGATCATGATGAACTGCTGTAAAGGTCGAGATCTGCGTGGGCGATCGTTGCCTCGGCTCTCGCCGCCGAAGCCGGCGGAGCCGATCGGATCGAGCTGTGCGACAACCTGGCCGTGGGGGGAACGACCCCCAAGCGCGGGCACGATCGCCGAGTCGTGCCGGCGGTTGAGCATTCCCGTCCATGTCTTGATACGGCCCCGTGCCGGCGACTTCGTCTATTCGGAACCGGAGATCGCGGTCATGCGGCACGATATCGAGGTCACCAGAACACTGGGGGCGGCTGGCGTCGTACTGGGAGTTTTGACTGCCGAGCCGGCACATCGACCGCGACCAGACCGCAGGCCCTCATCGCACTGGCCCGGCCGCTCTGCGTCACCTTTCATAAGGCGTTTGACCAGACGCCGACGCCTTTCGAAGCACTCGATACCCTGATCGACCTGGGAGTCGAACGTGTGCTCACCTCGGGCGGGCGTCCTACAGCGCTGGAGGGAATCGAAACGCTCGCACAACTGGTCGATCGCGCCCGTGGTCAGATCACAGATCATGGCCGGTGGCCAGCTCAGCATTGGCAACCTGGAAACCATCATTCGTCGCAGCCGGGTTGCCGAAGTCCACCTCGGCTCGGCCGCGAGCCGGACGATCGAAGAGGCAACACCGGACCGACTGTTCGCTGGTTTCGACAACTCGAGGAGCCAGACCAATGCGCAGCAAGTCGCCGCAATCGTAAAGTTTGTCGGCGGCCTCTAATCGCTCGCGCAGGCCCCGTCGCCCCATTTGGATGTGACTTTTGCTCAGGTTTAGATGCCTCGTATCACTGTCTGTCACCATGAGCCGTCTCGTGTCGTAGGTTTCGAAGCGCTGAGAATCATTCGGCATACTTCTCGACAATCAATCGATCAGCGGTTGTGTGCTCCGAAGATAAGCAAACAGGTCGCGCACCTGCTGGTCGCGTAAGCTCATTGAGTAGACCTTCAGGCATGATCGACGTCCGGCTGGTGCGGATTGCGTCGATGTCAGCGCGGGCAAGGGCCGCTTCCTTACCATCGCTGCCCCGCAGCACGACGACGTTTTTGTCTTGCTCGACCACGATGCCCGAGAGCACCCGGCCATCGGTCATCGCAACGATCGACGTCGTGTATCCCTCGCGGATTTCCGCGCTCGGGTTGACGATGTTCAAGAGGCATGTTCTCCAGATCGTCGCGCCGGTACGTGGTGAGGTCGGGCCCAACCTTGCCCCCCTTGCTAAAGAGCGTATGGCAGCGCGCGACATTGCTGGTCGAAGATCTGGCGGCCCGGCTTGGGCACGCCGGAACCGGCGTGAATCGACGCCGGCCAGCCGGTCGATCTGCGCATGCAGCTCGGCCGAAGTCGCTGGCTTGATCGGTCCAAACAGCTTCGTCGCCCGCGCGACGATTTCCGCAGTCGCCCAGCAGCAAGAGCTTTTCGACGACTTCCCGCGGGACGCTGCGCGGATCGATCGTCTTGGCCTCGATCGCCGCGAGAAATTGGACCGCCCAGTTTCGTCTTGAGACCAACAAACTCTGTGCGGACGCCAGAACATCATCAGACATGTTGCGCATAAGCTTTGATGACGTCGGCACCAATGGCCGGGTCGTCGTAAATGGCCAGCGTGGCCAGTGCGGCAGTGCGCAGCGCGTTATCAGAAGATTGGCAGGCGAGCCGAAGCACAACCGGGACGCACGCTGGTTGACGCACCTCACCCAGGATCTGCAGGAACTGAAGCTGCTTGGAGTGATCGGCGCGATCGTCAGCCAACAAGGCGATTGCTTCCGCCAGTGCCTTGGGTTGCCCTGTCGCAAGCGCAAGCGTCACGGATTGGCCGCTGTACTTGGCCAGGGCGTTGGCCAGCTCCGGCGGCAGCCCGGTCAAGCGATCTGCCGGCCGCGGCAGCTTCAAACCCAGCCATCAGTCGTTTGATGTGCTCCGGCCCCGGCGCCATCGCCAATAGCCGCGCACACGTCGCCAGGTCGCGCCGGCTCCCTGACGCGGCGAACCGTCGCATCAGCCGTTCCGTTATTGTCGTTTTGGACAGTCGGCAGATTCCATGTCGCATGATCTGCAAACAGCCCCAACACCAGGCTCGGCATCGGTTGCTATCTTGGATTCGAGTGCCCACCAACAGCAATAGCGGCAAGTGAATGTCGTCGGCGATTTCACTGCGCGCCAGCAAGGCACGCACTATCAGGAAGTGAGTCGCGCGTGGGCAGCCGCTTTGCCGAGCAGGCAAGCTGGCTGCAAAACCTCGATATTAGGCTCGACCGCGGCGCGGCCGGCCAGCGCCGCCGCAATTGAGGGAGATACGCGATTCGCATCACACTTGAGGCGAACGGTCCAGAGTCTCACGTACGGGTCGGCATGTTCGAGGGCTTTGAGAGCCCGTGCTTCATCGAGCCCGCCTACCAGGTTCAAGGCCCACAGCGCTTCAAGCGCGACCTGTCCGGTTTGTTCTTTGAGTAATCGCACGAGCTGCGGCGCGATCGATGAATCCTTGCGATCGCCGATCAGTCGCTGCGCCGTCTGACGCGTCCACTTGTTGGGATCAGACAGTAGCTCGACAAGCTCAGGCGTGCTCAGCCGCGCGAGATCCCGAGGGGTCGCCACTGTCCCATCCGTCCGGGCCTTGAGCCGGTAAATTCGACCGCTGCCCGGGTCTATCTGTCCCTCGTGGTTGCGATAGTGGTTGACCTGGCGGTCGTACCAATCGGCAATGTAGAGATTCCCATCAGGACCCAGCTTGATGTCTACGGGTCTAAAGCAGGTATCGTCCGTCGAGACCGCCACTCCAACATCGTGAGTTTGCACGGAAGAGCCATCGGGACGGACCTCGCTCATGACGACGTGATTCAATAGGGGGGCGACGCCAAACAACAGGCCGTGATATTTCGAAGGGAGTGCATCGGCTTCATAAATCACAAAGGTATGAGTGAATCGGGGCACGCGATTGTGCTTCATCGCGGGGAAATAGCCGAATGAATAAGGATTTGAGAGGGGCCCGTGCTTGTTGAAGCCTTTTTGATAATAACCTCCCTGCACATAATGAAAGCCGCGGGTATCGCCGCCGTTATGTCCGGAATAAATGCGCCCTTTGGCGTCGATCTCGGTTCCAAACGCATTCCCCCCTCCCTCGGCGAACACCTCGTAGCGGCGCGTTTCGGGATGATACCGCCAGATCAATTGACCCATCGAGTGCACGGGTTCTTTGCCGGCATCAAGGCCCGGCCGCGTCACGTGGCCAGTGACCGTTGAGCCTTGCGCGGCGTAAAGCCAACCGTCCGGGCCCCACTGCAGGCTATTAACTACCGAGTGCGTGTCTTCCAGGCCGAAGCCCTGAAGATGGACTTCGGGATCGCCGTCCGGAACGTCGTCGTTGTTGCGATCGGGATAGAACAAGAGATACGGCGGATTCAATACCCACACTCCCCCCCGCCCTCGCGCCACCGACGTGGCGATGTTCAGGCCCTCCACAAAGGTCTTGTGGCGATCGAAGCGGCCATCGCCGTCGGTGTCCTCGTGAATGGTAATCTTGTCCTTACCGCGAAAGTGGCGCGGCGGCGGCGGCGGCACCCGGTCATAGACGGCGCGCCATACGCCGTCGTGACTTACCATCTTCAGTCCAGCGGGAAATGGATATTGAAGATATTGAACCACCCAGAGCCGCCCCCGTTCGTCGAAGGAGATCGAAACCGGCTGGCGAACGATCGGCTCGGCCAAAACCTGCTCGAACTGAAGGTCGTCCGGAACCTTGAACGATGCCAAGGCAACGCCAGCAGACCGCGGACCCTGGTCATGCTTAAGATTGGGCTGGCTGCCTGGCAGTGCGGCAGCGCGGCTTTTGTCGCTGCCGCTCTTGCCTGCGTCTTTCGACGGCGCATGGCGATCAAGCGCCCAGAGCACCGCATTACGAAGCATTACACGGAACGAGCGAATCTCGAAGTCATCGGGGTGACCAAGCGATGTGTAAAAGACTCGCGCAGGCCCGCGCAAATTGACCCAGGCAACCGGCTCGGTGGGCTGCCCAGGTATCATCCCCAACACGAGTGCCTGTGTACCCTCGGCCAAGGGGGCGACCTTGTAGAGTGAACCATGGCTTTTGAAGGGCGTTTCCATGTCCCGGATGATCTCATGGGATTTGATTCCGGGCGCAACAAAGATCTCGGGATGGATGTCATTGGCATGATGCCCCGTGTAATGACCCCCCAGCACGTCGGGGTCAAACGACTTCCATTCGGCATGCCCATCGGGCGCTTTGCCACGCGCATCGAAGGCGTGGCAGGCCGTGCGTATACCTACCAGTGGTTTGCCTGAGTCGAGATATTTGCGGATGATTGCCATCTGATCGGTCGTGGGAGCCCGCCGGCGCACGCTCAGTACCAAGAGATCCGCGTCATTCAAAGCCTCAACTCCACGAAAATCATGAGGCGTCTTGGGATCTGCGATCACGAACGTGCAGCGCACGCCCAGGGGCTCAAGTTCCTTGACCGCAAACGCAGGCAAGGTCGTCTCGGTCTTGTACTCGTCCTCGCCAATCAAGAACACCGCCCGCGGACGATTGTCGGCTTTGAATTGAAATGCCGGCTGCCCGGTCAAGTCGGTCGAAGTGATCGACGGGGCGACGTACTTTTCAACATGCTCGACGATCCGGTTCGTTCCCTCGAAGTGACTCACGTAGGGCCATTTGCGCGAGTTGTACATCGTGTCAGTCAGATCGCGAACCAGGACCACGTTTTTGCCGGTCCGTGACATATTCCGCAGACCGAATGGCCGGCCAAGCACGCACATATTGGCATGAACGCCCATGAGCATGATGTTTTTGATCCCGCGACTCTCCAGCATATTCCAGATCTCGGTTCCGGAGTCGCTGATCGCGTCGTCGTCACGAATCTCGATGGCGGCGATTTGAGATTTCCACGGCGACCCGCCAGGGCACTGCGGCCCGTCGTCGCAGCCTCCGTCAGACTGATCAATCGGGTAAATCCCCTTCTCCTCGGCCGGAATTTTGTTGCACCATTCGCTGATGTGCGCGGATAGCTGGCGGCCTTGGGCGCGGCTTGTGCGCGACGCCGTGCCGGGTGATCCTTATAAGCGTCCATGCAACTGCTGGGGGCATGGATGATGAAAACCCCCTTGGCGCGCGCCGCGGCGATCGTTCTGTTCATCACCGGCGCCAGTTCACCGACCCGCCGGGTCGCCCCCTGACACCAGTGCTGATTCCACATATCGCAGACGATGATCGCTGTCAGCGACGGGTTCCACTCGACGACCTTCTCTTTAACGACATACGAGTCCGCCGCCGAGCCGCTCGAGGACTTACCGGGTTCGCGCGTCCGGGCGTGCAGCACCAGCGGCGATCCACTTTTCGGCGCGGCCGTCTCCTGGGCCTGGGCCGCGAACGCCAGCAACATCCCGCCAACCCCGATCAAGACACCGCATCTGTCGCGCCAGAACCAACGCATCGAGGATTACCGTCCTTCCTGATCAAAAAGCGTCACACGTCGCATTTTCGCGTTGTTTAACACACGCTTAATAATCTACTGGCTGACGAGCCGGAAAGCCACATGATGGGCGATCTGGCCGCCTGCCTGGCACGAAGCCTATAGTCCCGACGCGTTACTTGATCTCGATGATCGTAAGAATCCTCAATACTTGCCGTTGGGTTCGTTCGGCGCGATTTGGCTCGTAAACATGGGAACTGGGTTCGTTTGGCGCGATTTGCCTTCTGTCGTGGCAGATTGGGTTCGTTCGGCGCATTGCCCGCGACTTGGTCGGCCTTACGATCGATGGCGACCTCGCTCATACCGCGCGGACGGCGTCGCCGTGGTCGCGGTCCGCAGTGGTCCATTCCTTCGCGTTGGCTTCGTTTCGCAAAATGGCGCACGCCACAAATGATTTGTCCTCATGAATGTTGAGCAAGAAACGATGCGACAATTCCCAGCACATGGCGCTCAACAGGCTCCTCGCCGCGCGTCGATTCGTGGCGCGGTTTTTTTCGCTACAACTTGGATGATCCCGTCGACTCGTCCGATTTCGGTTTGCTTACGACACTCAGCCGAACGGGACCGCGGAGGCTTGAAGCGTTACACCCTTGATGTTGAACAGGCTGAAGGCTACGCAACGTGCGCGGCAATTCGAGAGAGTGCGGCCGCGCTCGGCGATCGTGATGACTCGACTCCGAGAAGAATTCGCCAAAGAGAATTATGCACTATGAGGCAGAATCTGCGCGAGAAAATGGGCCTTATTGACGAGTAGAAAACAACGATTGTCCCGACTGGATCGAATAATCACGTGCGTCAAGAAATTCAAGTTCAATGCTGAAAGGCGCGAGACGCCAAGCGGAAGCTGGCTAACGACCGGCAATCTTGGACGCAGACTCTGGGCGAGTAGTATACGTCGCAAAGCAACAGCATCACCGATTCCGGTTCCTCATTCCGTGCCATTCCGCGCTTTCGGTGGTTAAATGTCCCCGGGTTTTTGCCAGCTCTTCGGTACGTCGGCGGATGTTCGCCGCACGATTCGATGCCCACAAAGCACAAACCCTCTCTCGATCAGCCGGCCCTCCCATCCGTCCCTTGTCCCGATTCTCGCCGAGGGGTTGAGCCAGGCCGTGCTTTTCCTCTTGCTGGGTCAACCGGGCGTACCCGGCGCAGGGGATGATCTGCCGTCAAGAATGTCTCCATCCGGTGGAGGATTGGTGGATTGGCACTCGCGGTGTAATCGAAGCAGTCAATCTCGCGCGTGCGGAGTGAGAGCTTGACGCTGCGACTCAAGGCCGGGTGAGGGTCGGTCTCGAAGTCGGGATAAACGAGGTGCGAGACCTCGCCCGATTGGCAGTGCAGCTTGATCAGATTGGTCCCGTCGAACTCCACGATTTCGGCGCGAGCCCGCTGCTGGACCGCCTTGCGCCGAACTGGTGCCCAGGCACCAGATTGGATAATATAAGCTGAAGTCGTAGTTCAGGCTTTGCAGCCTGGTTTCGCGCAGTCCTGACCTATTAAGGCGCGATGCCATCAGCGCGTCCAGTTAGAATCTATTCCGCGCCGGCGCCTGCGTTCGTGCGTCGCCAAGAAAGGAGCGATCGTGATGTCTCAGTTGCCAGACATCCGGATCACGCTCTTGCTGGTGGTCTCGACGCTGCTCATCTTTGCACTCCCGGTCTGGGCCTGGGGGAGCGTGAGCGGTTTGCTTGCACACGCGGCGCGGGCCGGGACGTTTTTGGTCGCGGCCGCGAGCGTCGTCGCCGTCTTGTTTTCGGGGATGGATTTCACGAGCCTCAAGTGGGAAGATCGTCGCACGCGAATCCTGATACCCGCCGCAATCGCGATTACTGCGCCGCTTTTTTTTCTTCCGGTTTATGCCGACCGTCGCGACATCATGGTGTTCGACGGCGACGTGGTCCGGTACCTGGGATTGGTGCTCTATGCCGCCGGCTGCGTGTTGCGAATCGGGCCGATGTTTACGCTGAAAAATCGCTTCAGGGCGCCCTGGACCACCCAGGAGCAACACTACCTCGTTACGACCGGTTTCTATCGTTACATCCGGCACCCCAGTTATCTCGGGGCCTTTCTGGCCATGCTGGGATGGTTCCTGGTGTTCCGCTGCTGGATCGGCTTCGTTGTCTGTCTACTGCTCATCCCGCTGGCCATACCCGAGCTACACAAGGAAGAGAAGATGCTCAAGGATGAGTTCGGAGAGGAATACGCCGCCTATCAGAGGCGCACCTGGATGCTGCCGTTTGTTCGCTGAGGGACGCACGGCGCTCCCCGGGACGAGGAAGTCGAGCTTGAACCTCAACTGCTGACCTCCGTGTGCAGCGGATGCTCCTCTTCTTCGTGGGCGAGCCAGGCGGCGTATCCGAGCGCTGCGTCGATATCCAGGGGATCGATTGACGGATATTGTCGGAGGACTTCCTCACGGCTCTCGCCTGCGTGCAGGTAATCCAAAATAATCGAGACCATGACGCGAGTTCCCTTGATACACGGCTTACCGTGACAGATCTTGGGATCGACAGCGATTCGATCTCTTCAGGCGCCGGGGCCGATCTTCTTTCGTTTCCCTGCCATTGTCCGTTGCCCTATCTCTGACTTAGTATTCCAAGATGTGAGGGGATTTCCCGACCGACAGCAGCGGCCGGGCTATTCTTCGCGATCATTACGGATTGTGTGGCTCTTCTTACATCGGCACGGACTAAAGATCACTGACCGCCGAATCGCTGCTCATTGAAAGCGATCTACGAATGTAAGTCCCCTGCCTGATGGCTTCCCAACTTCCCTTTCCGTGCCATTCCGAGCTTTCGGCGGTTAAACTTCCCCGGTTTTTTGCCGGCTCTTCGGTACGTTGGTAGATGTTCGTCGTACGAGTCGATGGCCACGCAGCACAAATCCCGTCGAATTGAGCCGTGCCTGCCAGCCTTCCTTCGTCCCGATCGTCGACGTGTCGTCGAGCAGACCGTGTTTTTCCTCTTGCTGGGTCAGCCGGGTGAACTTGGCGTGTAGCGGATGATCGGCCGTCAGAAATGTCTCCTTGCGGTGGACGATCGGCGGATTGCTGCTAGCGGAATAGTCGAAACAGTCAATCTCGCGAGTGCGGAGCGAGAGCTTGACGCTGCGAGCCAAAGCCGGGTGCGGGTCGGTCTCGAAATCGGGATAGACAAGGTAGGAAAGCTTGCCGGAATGGCGGTGCAGCTTGATCAGGTTGGCGCCGTCGATCGTGCCGAGTTAGGCTCGGGCGCATCCCTCGTAGACGCGTAACAACGGATCGAGAGCCTCGAGCGCGGTGCGATGAACGTAGAGAGCGGTTGGCAGCAGTTTGCCCACGGCCGACTTCGCAGGCTTCGTGGACGGTCTCAGCGCTGCCGGCCCGGAAGAGCAGATCATCGGCCAGGTGGCACGCGTTTGAATAGCTGCCGTAGAATGCTTGTCTATCGCGTTGGAGTCCGACCAGAAGTGCCGAGATCGGCGGCCGACGGCGGAACCGCCCGAGGGCCTCCGCTGGCCAATCATTCTACCATTTCCCGAATATCGATCATCATTCCACACATCGAACGCTTACTGTTTTCGCTTTCTTGCGCCGAACAGGCGGCTTCTTGGTCGACACATGGACCTGATCGATCGTGGACGAGCCAGCCTCCGCATGGGTCTGTTGGGGAGAACTCGAGATTGTTGCAACGGTGAGCTGCGCGACGACGTCGTCCTCCTGCAACACGAAAGTGAACGGCCCCAAGTTGACTATCTCTAGCACCACGTTGCCTTTCCAACCCGCATGGATCGTTGGCGCAGTTAGGTGGACGAGGATACCTGTCCTGGCACGTGTGCTCTTACCGTCGATGAAACACATATATTGAGGATTCTGCTGGGGAGTTCCTATTTTTTCCTTTGTCTGCCAAAGCAAGAATCCGCCTGGGCGGATCAGTACTTCATCGCCCCTCCGGCAGACTCTTTCATCGTAGTGTCGTGGTTTGTAACTCGGTGGCGGAATCAGGTACTCCTCGGCGAAAGCGGCGAACTTGAAACTTCCTAGGTGAAGTTCAGCCTCCCCTATGCCTGCCATATCATGTTTATTCTTGAAACGCTCAATATCCCAAATCTTCGCCTCACTCACGTTGTCGAGACGGAGATCTATCGAGGTAGGATCGACCTTCGGCGGGGCGATACCCTCGGGCGCCTGGACGATCAGCAACTTTCGTTCTATGGCCCAGTGGAGGTCACGATCCGACAGGTACATAGGTTGTCTCTGTAGGCTCGCCG
Source organism: uncultured Isosphaeraceae bacterium (assembly GCA_963850935.1). Classification (GTDB taxonomy): domain Bacteria; phylum Planctomycetota; class Planctomycetia; order Isosphaerales; family Isosphaeraceae; genus CAWFRS01. The sequence continues at coordinate 228,884 of CAWKNT010000034.1, read as the reverse complement.
ACGAACGAAATTCGATCAAAGGGAATCGTAATGACCTCTCCGTCGGGCAATGCGACTTTCGCCTCACTACCGCTGTTTTCAAGCCCATGACCTTCGATAAAACCGTCGATCCACTTTCCTTTAGCCGGTTCGTTCGACCCAACGGTGGACTGATCGTGCCGACGGCAGTAATCGACTGGCGAGATGCCGATGTACTCGGCGTTGTTGGTCAAAGTGATGCGAAAGACGCGCTCCCCGGAGAAGCTACTGGGGGAGATCCGACATACTATTAAGACAGTTTGGCCTCGACTCATGGTCGTCTCCGGCGGGGGGCAGTGGTTGGCCGCCAAGTGTACGCACAAATAGTATCATTGGCGATCCCACGAGGCAAGACCGGCATTTTGGGCCGCGGGTTGGTCTCGCCTCTTCGCAGCAATGCCTTGCTGGCACGCGACGCGGCGATTACTCGGTATCCGGATATGCCAGATCAGTCAAGCCGATGTCTTTTCGTCGTGGCATGCCATTGCAACAACAAAGCAGCCCGCGTCGTCGGGGTTCGGAACTTCGAGATCCACCGGGGCCGTTCCGCTCGACATTGCTCCTCACAATCCGGTGGCCCTTCAGTGAGAACCTCCGCTCCGCCAGCCTGGCCCGCCAGCCTTCACTCGTCCCGATCGCTGCCAAGGCGTCGAGTTAACCGTGTTTTGCCTCTTGCTGGGTCAGTCGGGCTTATTTGGCGTGGAGTGGATGCTCGGCCGTCAGGAAAGTCTCCTTGCGGTAGAGAATCGGTGGGTTCGTGGGCGAGCCAGGCGGCGTATCCGAGCGCTGCGTCGATATCCAGGGGTTCGATTGACGGATATTGTCGGAGGACTTCCTCACGGCTCTCGCCTGCGTGCAGGTAATCCAAAATAATCGAGACCATGACGCGAGTTCCCTTGATACATGGCTTACCGTGACAGATCTTGGGATCGACAGCGATTCGATCTCTCCAGGCACCGGGGCCGATCTTCTTTCGCTTCCCTGCCATTGTGCGTTGCCCTCTTCTCTGACTTAGTATTCCAAGACGTCAGCGTGTTTCCCGGCCGACAGGAACAGCCTGGCTATTCTCCGCGATCATTGCGGATTGTATTGCTCGCTTACATCGGCACGGGCTAACGATCACTGATCGTCGGCCCGGCAATCATTGTAAGCGATCCCCGAATCTAAGTCCCCTGCCTGATTGCTTCCGGTCTTCCCTTTCCGTTCCGCCCGTGCCGCGGACAACCTAATGCTCTTTCGGGGCGGTGGACCATCGCCGCACGAGTCGATGGCCGCGAAACACAAAGCCTCTCTGGGCCAGTCGGGCCTGCCAGCCTTCCTTCGTCCCGATCGTCGCCGTGTCGTCGAGCAGACCGTATTTTTCCTCTTGCTGGGTCAACCGCGGAACTTGGCGTGGAGAGGATGATCGGCCGTCAGGAATGTCTCCTTGCGATGGAGGATCGGTGGGTTCGCTCTGGACGTGTAATCGAAACAGTCGATCTGGCGGGTGAAAAGTGAGAGCCTGACGCCACGATGGCGCTCGGTGCGGGTCGGTCTCGAAATCGGGACAAACAGCGGTAGGGAACCTTGCCGGAATGGCGGTGCAGCTTGATCAAATTGGCCCTGTCGATTTCGTATTCATTGGCGCGATCACGCTGCCGCACCGCGACCGGTCGAACTGGTGTGTAGGCACCAGACTGGATAATATACAAAGCGTCAATTATTGCATCTCGTGGGGCCATCCTAGTGACAAAGGCGGAATGGCACCGAATCGCCGAAGAGCGGGTAAACGACGCTGCGGCGCTGCTCGGCACGAGGAGATGGTCGGCGGCCTACTACTTGACCGGGTATGCAGTCGAATGTGGGTTGAAGGCGTGCGTTTTGGTCTACGTGAAAAAACATGCGGATGTGGTCTTCCGTGAGAAGAAATTCTCCGAAAAGTGCTGGACGCACGACATTGAGGAATTGGTCAAACTTGCGGGCCTAGAACCACTTCGGGACGCTGACGCTTCTGTGAATTCAAGCTTGTTGCGGAATTGGCAGGTCGTCAAAGATTGGAGTGAGATCGCCCGTTACCGACGCAAGACAAGGCTCGAGGCCGAGAAACTCTATAATGCAGTCACTGATACTGCGAATGGGGTGCTGCCATGGATCAGGAACCATTGGTGAACGAACAGATTGATGCAGGTAGGAAGTTCATCGATGAATTCGACAAACACATCCCCGTCCGGGCCGCATTCTGGCTCAAAGTTAACGAGGACTCGGGGTGGTATCTGTACGTAGCGTCCGACCAGATCACGGATGAGAACATTGACGTGGTTTATGGTGAGGTGGCCAAGGTGTTCAGGATGATCGACGACCCGAATCTGGACGTGTTTCAGATAAAACTGATCGGTACTGACGATCCTTTTGCTCGTGCTGCGTTGGGCCTTTGCGAACGGTCCAAAGCGCGCGTACCAATTCACATTCGTGGGAGGTCATTCGGAGGTATGGGTGTTGAGGGCGCCTACGTCTATCCGCCGCCGGTAGCTGCTGTCAGCAAATAGTTAAATTCTTCGAGCCATAGCATCACCGCTTGCGGATCCCCTTTCCGTGCCATTCCGAGCTTTCGGTGGTTAAATGTCCCCGGTTTTTTGCTGGCTCCGCGGTACGTCTGTGGTTGATCGCCGCACGAGTCGATGGCCGCGAAGCACATAGCCCCTCTCGGTGAGCCGGGCCTGCCAGCCGTCCTTCGTCCCGATCGTCGCCGTTTCGTCGAGCAGACCGTGTTTTTCCTGTTGTTGGGTCAACCGGGCGAACTTGGCGTGGAGGGAGTGATCGGCCGTCAAGAACGATTCCTTGCGATGTAGGATCGGTGGATTGGAGCTCGCGGTGTAATCGAAGCAGTCGATCTCGCGGGTGCGGAGTGAGAGCTTGACGCTGCGAGCCAAAGCCGGATGCGGGTCGGTCTCGAAATCGGGATAAACGAGGTAGGAAACCTTGCCGGACTGGCGGTGCAGCTTGATCAGTTTGGGTCCGTCGAGAGTGCCGAGGCAGCCTCGGGCGCACCCTTCGTAGACACGTAGGAGTGGGTCGAGCGCCTCGAGCGCCGTGCGATGGATGTAAAGAGCGGTTGGTAGCAGTTTGCCGACCACCGATCGGCGGCAGGCTCCGTCGACGGCATCGGCGCTTCCGGCCCGGAAGAGGAGATCATCGGCCAGGCGGCACGCGTTTGAATAGCTGCCGAAGAAGGCGCGGATATCGCGTTGCAGTCTGATCGGAAGTGCCGAGATCGGCGGACGGCGGCGGAATCGGCCGAGGGCCAGATAGACGAGCAGGTTGTCGGTACTACGAGGCGCAATCGCGTCCCAGTGATCGCTCCTTATCACGCGCTTCACCGAGCCATATCGCGATCCAACCTCCGCGGTCTCTGGGAGTTTATCGGCTGCCCTGACCCGATCATCGGCCGCGATCTCGTGCTGTTACCGGCGTGGCTATCACGGACGCCAACTCGTCTTTTTCAACACGGTCCACGCGAAGGATTTGATGGGAGAATGATGCGACGGTTACGATTGCGCGATCAACGAGCGCGGACGCGTGGTTGCTGTTCGAAGCCAAGGGTTCTCCGAGAGCGCCGTAAAAATAGCCCTCGGAATGCCCGATGATCTTTGATCCTCGAATGGAAAGTACTCGATGAACGAGCAGACACAACAGCGTTGGCTTGCGAGAATCGCCAGGCTGAAGATCGACCGGAAAGGAAGCCCGGCGCCTCACAAGCCGTTGCTGCTTCTCGTGATCATCGAACTGGCCGAGCAGGGAATGTTACCGCAGGGCACGCTCCCGCTGACGCCAGAGCTTGCATTTCGTTTCTGCACCTATTGGAGCATCGTAGCGCACCGCCGGTCGCAAAAGCCCGACGTTCGATATCCTTTCCATCACATGCAGAGCGGTGGTTTCTGGAAGGCCTCGGACGAAGACTGGACACCCGTCCCCGGACCGACGACTGACACGTTATGCGGTCTTTGACCAGGATTTTGAGCTATGTCTCGGCGACCGAACTTTCAGGGAGGAAGCGCGTCGGGTATTGATCTGCAAATACTTTCCACCTGACGAGCGTGTGGCTCTATGCTCGCTTCTGGATCTGCCGGTGCCGAGCGAGGACGAAGTCGCGAGCACTTCTATGCACCAGTCTCCCGAAGAAGCGGAACAGCGGGGGCGTGAGGCCCGATTTCGACTCAAGGTAGTGTCTTTGTATAACTACACGTGTGCGTTGACCGGTTACCGTATGTTAACCATCTCGTCCGGGAGCATAGTCGACGCGGCGCACATTCATCAGTTCTCCGACTCCCGAAACAACGACGTCCGAAACGGGATAGCGCTCTGTAAGAACGCCCATTGGCTCTTTGACGAAGGCCTCTGGACAATCGCGGATGACTATACCGTCAACGTCGCAGTAGGCCATTTTGCAGAAGACAGCCCCGAACAGAAGTCGCTCGTCGATCATCATGGGAAGAAGATTCGGTTGCCGAGTGATTCTTTATCCTACCCTGACCCAGTCCATCTGGATTGGCATCGAAGAAAAAAGTTCCTCGGGCGACATTAACCACCGTGGTCGCGGCTAGCGATCCGTTTCTTTCGGATATCGTCGACGGCTGGAGTTGGATCCTTGGTTGCAATGGCCGTCTTGGACGATTAGTCTTAAAGAAGTCGGTCAGAGTCGCGGTTTCGCGAGGACTCCGGCGTCCAAGGTAGTTGCCAGACCAATGTACCCGGGAGTGGTGCTGGGCTGCCAACGACCACATTCCGAACGTCGGCGACGACGAAAAGGAGCCCCTGTCCTTAGCGAGGACCGTGGCCGTGCCTGGCCAACGAGAGGCTACATTTTTGGCCTAGCTGATTGGATTTTGCTCAATTTGTCCTTACACGACGTCTACCTAAGACTCCACGTGCTCGCGCTCGCACGTTAGGAATAAAATAGTGCCAGCTCGATATTCTTCAGCCGAACGGCCATAGACCCGGGAGATACGCCCCGGAGTTCACCAATGTGCAGAATTATATTTTAATTACAACGCACTAGAATTATCTTGTGTCTGCTCAGCAAGCCGTTCGAGGCGAGAAGGTGGTCAGTTTATGGCACGCATGTTTCCACCATCACTTCCCCTTGACGTCCGCGAAGACCCGAAGTTTCGAGCCGAAGTTTTAGTTTATGACGCGCTCCGCGACAACTCGAGCCGGAAATGGACCGCATACTACCACGTGGGTTGGCTCGGATCGACTAACCCAAACGGGCCGCCGATGGACGGTGAGGCCGATTTCATTCTCAGTCATCCCAGGTACGGAGTGGTCGTCCTCGAAATCAAAGGTGGAGCGATCCGTTACGACGGCCCGGCTCGTCAGTGGTTCTCACGCGACAACCGTGGGAGCGACCACGAGATCGACCCAATCTCCCAAGTCGTTCGTTCCAAGAAGGTCTTCCTCAAGAAAATCCTCGACCAATACGACTGGAATAATCGCTGGGTGCGGATGGGACACGCCGTTGTCTTTCCAGACGTATTGGCGACTGCGGTCACGTTTCCCGTCGACGTGGCGCCGGCAATAGTTCTCGGCTCGTCCGATCTGATCGAACTCGACAGACGCTTGACGGAAATCGCGCTGTTTTTCTCCGGGCTAAAGGCGGCGGGTCCCTACGATGACGGTCCCACGCTGGTGGCGTTAATCGAACGATTGCTCGTGCCTTTCATCATCTTTCCCACCTTCGGCGCGGAGGTCGAGTTCACCGAGAAAATGCTCCTCAAATTGTCTGAGGAACAATATCGGCTACTCGATTTCCTGGGCGGGCGTCGCCGGGCCATGATCCACGGGTGCGCGGGTCGGGGAAGACGATCATGGCGATCGAGCAGGCCCGTCGGCTTGTGGCGACAGGCGGATTGAAAACCCTCTTGCTCTGTCACGAGGCTCCTCTTGCTCGCGATATGGAAATGCGACTTCGTTGTGTTCCGGCGGTGCATGTCCGAACATTTCGGGAGTTCTGCGAACAAGCGATCGGCATCACACCTGGATCAGGTCCGTCGACCGGACACATGCCAAACATTGAGGATCTTGCGGAGCGCACAGACTCAGGCGTTCGAAAAGTCACCTCAAATGCGTTACGACGCGATTATCGTCGACGAAGGGCAGGATTTCGAGGAGACCTGGTGGATCGCTGTCGACTCGGCATTGTCAGCAAACGGCGTTTTCTACGTATTCATGGACGACAACCAGCGAGTCGACGCCGGGCGAGCAGCTCCGCCGATCCGTCCAGAAAACCGCTTTGCGCTGCACGACAACGTTCGAAACCCGGGCATGATCTTTAAAAAAGTCAAGGCGTTCTATGATGGTCCGACAGCCGCAAGGTCGCGGGGACCTGTTGGCCGGCCAATTGCAGTTAAGACATATCAATCGACAGAAGAACTGCGCAGCGTCCCTCGCCGAAGTTATCGATAGCTTGAGAATCGTCGAGCGGTTCCACTCATCCGACCTCGTGGTCCTGACGCCTAGGCGACTGAACGAATCGTCACTGATCGGCCTCCATTCAGGAAGCTTTCGGTTGATAGCGGAGGGAGACTCGCCAAAACCTGGCGACATTCTTCTGACCTCGATAGCGGGTTTCAAGGGACTTGAGCGGCCTGTTGTAATAGTAGCCGAGCTCGACGAAAGACTGACCAAGTCAGATCGCTTCACCGAGCTTTGTTATGTTGGTTTCTCGCGCGAAGAGTCATCTCATTCTTCTGGGAGAGTCTCGGGTCCTTTCCAAGCTCATGGCAAGCCTTCGGAGTGATAGCATGCCGGCTACTCTTGCTGCGATTGACTTAAACAACGGGGAGCCTCGAAAGGTAATCGTCGAGGCGGTCGATCGGGTGGTGTCGCGCTGAATGATTTTCAGCTCTCTCATCCGTGGTCGATCGCGGAACTGCGATTAACTGCAGAGGATTACGATTGGTTGGCCACTTGGGCCGGGTCCCTTGCCGGAGCAACGGTGAGGAGCTGCAGGCCAGACGATCCAACGGGACGCAAGCTCTCGAGCGGGGCGAGAATCTCATTCGAGTCCGGCTTGGGGCTCTTGCTAATAGCATTCGCATCAGAGTCGGCGCATCGTGAGGAATCCGAGGGAAAGTTTTGGAAGAGCGTCCGATGGAAGTCGAACGGCCAAGCACGTTACTTCTCAAGCGCCGATTCGTTGCTATTCGACGGCAATGATCAGCCTCGAAATCTTTTCAAGAACGGGATCGAGTCGGGGGCAAGGAGTTTTGGGCTTCGCCACTTTTTCGATGAAGCAGGCGAGGGCCAGAATTACTTCATGACCATTTGCGTTCAGTTTGGTCTGAGTCGCGAAGACGTGCTGAAGCGGCTGGCGACCTGGCTCAGCTATGGTCCTACCCAAAAGGGCGTCAGGGATCTGCGCCAAAGAGCTGGGATGAAAAGCCCGTCTTTCAATAATCTCTGGTTCAAACTACGGCACGGCGCAGATCCTTTGGTGGGTTTGGACGAGTTAAAGAGACTTCTCAGTTCTTCACCGTGGGTGCTCCCGGATTGGATCGACGACCTAGTGAGAATATCGGAGGGCCGCAACGATCGGGACGTCGAGACGGACCGCGATTTGATGACGGAGTCGCGCGTTCAGCTACTTAATCTTCCGGCATTCGTTTGGCAGCAGCCTAACCCTCCGTATTTCAAAACATCGCTCGGCAAGCTCGAAGAGATTCACCTTACCGAAGTAGAATACGAGCTCTGGGTTGCTGGCTCGCCTGTACTCAGAATCGTTGAGGACGAGGAAGGCTTCTATCGTACCACTTCGAATAAAGAAATCGTGCTCTCAGGTTTTCCGCGGACGGTGACGGCCGAGTTGAAGAACGCCAGGGATGAGGTCGTCTGGACAGACGTCCTCAAGTGCTGGAACCCCACGCCCGTCGTCACACTCTACAAACTTCCCGGTGGCAAGCCGATCAAAGATGGCTCCGTCCTCGATCCGCGAAGTAATTACGCACTCCTCGTCGCCCAGGATTTCGCCGTCGAGCCGAAATGCGAATTCCATGTGCTTGCCGACTCTCGGACGGTTGCGTATCTGCTGACTCCGGACAACCACGCCGAAACGCGGGTGATGACGAACGGGATGACGGTGTGGAGGCCGGTTCTACCTGACCGTCCGGCCACGCCAGAGCCAAAGGCTTTTCAGCGGATCGCGGCTGAGACCAGTTCGCCTAGGATTCAGCCGGAGACCCTCGTTCTGGAAGTAAGACATCCAGACGACTTGAGGATTAACCGGGCGCGGATCTTGGACCACAACTATGAGCCGGCGCCGGCAAGACGCTCAACGAACTTCGGTCCTTTTCATTTGCCGGTGGAGCGGCTGGTCTACCCAGAGAATGAATTTGACCCACCTGGAAGAATTGAAGTAATCGCTCAGGTCGAAGATGCCGGCGGGCACTCCGAACTCGTTCGGAGACTTGTTACATGTAATGGACATGGTGCGGCAATTCGACGCGGCGAAATATGGGACGACATTCCAGCAGGCGGACTTAGCCGACTCTGCATCGACCAGGTTACTCCGCCTTCGTTTTACATCGTCCCCCCGTGCCGGCGAAAACACCCGATACGCACAACGCGTGGGAATATCTACCCAAGTCAGGCTGGAAAATCCTTGAGGGGAACAGGGTCGCGATGAGCCTTGCGACCGACGCCCAGTTGATCCGCGGATTGCACGGTTATGGCGCCCGCTGACCGTACGCTACGAGCCTGGAAACGATTTCACTGATGATTCCTTGTGCTTCGCAAAGTCTGTAATAGATCCGGGTCTTGTCCGCGAAGCGGTCGGCCCACGTCTTGAGAACGATGGATCGCGCACGCTTCGACTCAATTTAACTCGGAATGTAGAAGTCGACCCGAGCCGCCACCAAGTGATCTGGTGGGACCGCTCCGGTGCAGTTCAGTGGTTGATCCCGACGCACGAAAATGAGGATTCGTTGCCACGCCACGACTGGTGGACGGTGACCCTACCTTCGTGGGCGGGCGAATACCGAGCGATAGGACTTGCCTATGAAGGTCATCGCGTGGGTGCTTGGTGGACGGAGACTTGGTGTGAAGGCCTACATGAAGTCAACGCAATCGAGACGTCTCACATTGCATCGCTGATTCGTTGGCTAAAACTGCCGCTCCTGGACGAGGCAATTCGCCCGGCGATCAATGAGCTTGTGGAGTCGGCCTTCGGTGAGTTCGCCCGCATGTGGATCTTTGACGACCACCCGATGGCAACTCATCGCTACGACCACAACAACACCACATGGTGCGCAGCGATTGGTGCGCTCTATCGCCTTCGGCCCGTCACTTCGGCTAACGCGAACCAATTAGTAGACCTCGCTTGGCGTGCTCGAGGCCGGGAGATCGCTACCTTGGTGAGTTCTCTGGACGAGGTTCATCCCATTTTTTTCATTATGGTCGTACGTGCCTTGATGAGCGAAGTGGCGCCAAATCACCGTGGCGACGCAACAGGCATGCTTCGTTCCATTAGTGAGTCGCTTCGCGGCCGGCTGCCGAAAGACGGCCTCCAGGACGTTCCGTCATTCGTTATCGAAGAGGCGAAGCGCCTTTTGGAGATGACGAACGACGAAGCCGATGAGTACCTCACGAACATACCCTCAGCGCTGGAGAATGGGCCAGCCTTGAGTCGTCATCTCGCCTGCGAGTTTGTGCAGCGACTCGAGCAGCAGATCGAAAACCTGTAGGATATCCCGCCATGTCTCAACTTGACGCGATCGCCCTGTCCGCAAAGATTCGGACCCGCCTTGTCGATTTTTCTCTGGGAGATCATTTCGTCAAGGAGAAACGGCTCCAGGACATCTGCAAGAGTCTTTGGGACGGACCGCCGGAGGCAGGCGGGCTTGTCGGAGATCTTTGGGTCGAGACAGCGCCCCCGGCGACCGCCTCGAGTCAGACCCTAGAGAGTCTCGGCAGCTCGTTTAACTCCGTACTGAGAGAGCAATTGGATAAGCCCGACGTCTGGCCTCATGATCGACTGTTGTACAAGCACCAGCTCGAAGCTATAGAGGAGGCTCGGTCCGCGGATGGTGAGTCGCGCCCGGCCCTTGTCATCACCGCCGGGACGGGCGCCGGAAAGACGGAAAGCTTTCTGTTCCCAATTCTCAATGACCTCTTCTCGGAGGCGAAACCGGCTGGGCAAGGCATAAGGTGCCTTATCCTCTATCCCATGAACGCCCTGGTGAACGATCAGGTTGAGCGACTCGAGAAATGGCTGGAAGGGCAGGACCGTGTCACATTATTTCACATGACTTCTGAAACCCCCGAGGATTACGGCACGCTGAAACGTACGATCGGCGACCTCAAGATTGAAAAGTCTCGTTACCGAACGCGCCAGCGCGTGCGTGGCCTGGAAACAGCCGACGGCAGGAAAAGGACGGAAGCCGAACGTGGACCCCAGCCAGACATTCTGGTCACGAACTACTCGATGCTTGAATACATGCTCTGCCGTCCGCAGGACGCGGTTTTCTTCGGACCGGGCTTGCGCACTTGTACTCGACGAGGCGCACTTGTATACGGGAACCCTTGCGGCGGAAATCACACTTCTGCTACGCCGAATAATGGAGCGATCACGCCCCCAACAATGTTGCAAACTACCCGTTGGGGGCCCCGCTTCAAAAGGGGACGGACTGACCCGATACACGATGCGAACCTCCTGCTCGTCGATCTCGACCTTCTTCACCAACGCCCGAACGATCTCCCGTCGCGTGTCCCAGTCCGGCTCTTGCAATTCCTCGGAAACACGTTTGGCGAACTCCTCCAACTGGCCGATCACCAGCCGGAGTTCCGCCTCCTGGGTGGCCTCGTCTGTCCGCTGCCGACACTCGTCCTCCCACTTGGCCAGGCGCTCTCTCGCCGCCAAGATCCTCGGCTCGAATTCCGACTTGTCGAGCAACCCGTCGCCGTAGGCATCGATCAGTCGCGAAATCATCTTTTTTACATTATTGATCAACTTTGCTGAGATGCTCCACCTCGCGGCTCTGGGTCCGTCTCCGGTCCCTTGCAGCCGCCGCTCGTACTCCGCCCGGACCCGCTCGGGCTCGGACAAGAGCTGACGCACGTCTTCCCAGACGGCAGCGTCCAAGATATCGGTGCGGATCTGCTTGTTCCAGCAGAGGCGCTGGCCGCCGAAGCGATAGGCGTCGGAGCCCGTGCAGCGGTAGTAGGCGTAGGGGACCTTGCCCTTGGCCGACGGCCCGGCTCACCGGCTTGCCGTAGCAGCCGTAACCGCACCGCTTGCAGACGACCAAGCCCTGGAGGAGGTAACGGCCGCCACCGGGCCGGTCGCGACGGCGTTGCCGGTTCTCCTCGAGTTGAGCCTGGACCACCCCGAAGAGCTCCTCGCTCACCAAGCCCGGGAACGTCGATGAAGATTTGATCTTCCGATGATGTATCGACCCGAGAGACGGGTCGCCGGGGCTGCTCGGGACGGCCACGCTGCGGGCGGAGGCGCTGCGGCTTGAGAGGCGCCCGCGCGCGTCTTGCCGAACGCGGCCGTCCCCTTGTAGGCGGGGTTCTTGAGCATCAGCCAGATCGCCGAGCGGTCCCAGGCCGGTTTGCCGGTCCGCGTGGGGACGCCGTCGCGCTGAAGACGTCGGCACACCTCGCCGATCGAGCATCGTTCCTGGCCGACCCACTCGAAGATCTTCCGCACGACCCGGGCCTCCTCGGCCACGACCTGATAACGTGCCTCGCCGTCCCCCTCGTGCTTGCCGACGTAACGATAGCCGTAGGGCGCGCCGCTGAGCACGTTGACCGAGCCGTGGCGGGCGGCGTACTGCTTGCCCCGGCGGCAGCGCTCCATGATCTTGGCACGCTCGTACTCGGCGATCATGCCCTGGACCTGCAGCAGCAGGTTCTCCTCGGGGCCGCGGCCCGGGGGATTGCGCAGGAAGACGACCTCGACGCCGCAACGGGTGAGTTCCTCGAGAATCAAAACCTGATATGCATATTTGCGTGAAAGTCGATCCGGATCGAGCATGTAGAGGCGATCGATGGCACCGGCGGCGGCTTGGTCCCGGAGTCGTTCGAGGCCCGGGCGGGCCAGGATGATCCCGGCTGTAGCCGTCGTCCACGAAGCACAGCTCGGGATCGCATTCCAAGCCGTCGCTCGCGATCCGCTGCATGATCGCCTCGAGCTGGCTGGCGATCGTGTCCTCCTTGGCCTGCTGGTCGCCGGAGACCCGGGCATAGAGCCCCACACGGAGATCGTGATCTGGTCATGGCTGGTCAAGCTCCCCCGGCCTTGGATCGGAGACCCGGCTGGTTCGTGGCCGGCTGGTTGCATGGCCGAGCGCGACCTCGCGGCCGTTCCAGCGGCCGAGAGACAACCGGGATCAACGCCTGATATGCAAGCGCGATCAATTGATCCTGAATCCGAGTGAACTCGAAATGGCGCGTGACAGGTGGGCTGAGAGTGGACCTCCGTGGGGATGTGATCATGGTGACTCCTCCTCTCCGAGACCGCGGACGTCAGCCTGCCTTGGATGGGGATCGAGGCAGGGCTGCCATCCTTGCCCGTACTTCGGTCGGAGCCGCGTTCTGGAGATGACAGAGTCGGGAATCAGGGACGGTTTTGCAACATTGTTGGGGGCGTGCTGTCACCTAAAATCTCAAGATGTGCTACAAATAGCAACCTCGGCGACGATTGGCTCCGCCGACGTTACGGAGTTGAAAGCGTTCGCAGCGTCGTTGTTTTCCAAGGCCGGAGATCGAGTCAAAGTAATTGTGGGGCGGCCTTCTCGGATCGCACTCGGCGATCTCAGAGCACCTGGTGTCGAGGCAACACCGGATGTTCTTGGCAAGGCTCCCTGGCTCCAGAGGCCGACGCTCGTGATGGACCAGAGCGGCGAGAGCCTTACTTTGGCTAGAGATGACGAGGCGGTCCAGACTCTGACCGCGCTTCTACCGAAGCTCGTCGATTCGTCCCAGGTCGATGCCGCCCTGAAGATTTCGGACAGCCGCCCGGCCATCCTCTTGCGAAAAACACTAGAGCATGCACCGATTATCCATCGGCTGGAGCAGACACTCGCAGATCACATTCGGTTGTCTCTACCGGACTTGACCACGTTTCTGTGGCACGACGACAGCGACCTAAACCGGTCTGCGACTTTGGAATTGCTCAAACTCGGAGCGGTCGCCCGCGATCAAGTAGGGAGCTATCCTCTGATCCCCCATCGCCTTCATCTTCTGGTCCGACCGTGCGAAGGGCTATCCGTCTGCTTGAATGCGAACTGTACCGTACAGAGTGACGACCGACGAATGGATGGACTCGGCTTGGTCTTCGCGGGAATTCATGATCACTGTCCCGAATGCGGGGCCGCAGCTCTTCCACTTTGGCACTGCAAGAACTGCGGGGAATGGGGCCTAGCGGCCGAAGAACGTGACAATCGTTTGCGGCCCCGACCAGCCGGTTTTGATCAACAAGACAGAGCTCAGGTGCTTTGCCTGACGACAAGACCTGTGACAATAGTCGAACAAGTCAAGCTAAATCCCCTCTCGGGTGAAAAAAGAATTGATGGCACACTGGTGTTGGGCAAGATCGAACTATGTCCTAACTGCGAAGCATCTACAAACCGCGTCTGGTCATCATTCGCCGGATCGACCTCGTTGACTTTATCCATTCTCGCTGAAACAACACTTGCAGGGCTTCCGAAATACCCCGGATTGAGCAACGGGACGCGTCCGGCAGCGGGCCGTCGTGTGTTGGCGTTTAGTGATAGCCGTCCAGAAGCAGCTCGCCTTGGGCCCAGGCTGACGTATCAGCACGAAACCCAGCTTGTCCGCGCCGCAAACGCCAGATACGCGGATGCGTTGCCCGAAACTGACGACGCCTTATTGGTCGACTGCGAGGAGGAGGTCACACGCGCGGAGGAAAAGCTGAGAGATCCTCGCCTGAACCCAGCCCAGAGGGCCAACTGGGGAAAGAAGCTTGATGCGGCGCGGCGACAGCGTGATACGGCCACCGAGGGATCGTCCATTGAGAACTGGATTCGCGAACTCTGGCAAGACCCGAAGAGTCAGTTGATGCTGGCACAAATCCTAGACGCGGAAGGCGGGAACCATCACGAAGCACGAACGTGGTCAGCGGAGAAATGGGAAGAGAATTCCTTGGAAGTTCGTAAGATGTTCCTCCCCACTTTGGGCCGGGAGTTGGCCAGCCCGAGCCGAGCGAGCCTTTCGGTCGAGACTCTCGGTCTAGTCGAGGTTGTCTACCCCGGTCTCGTTTCATTCGGGCCCGTGGAAGCATTCCTAGGGAGCTTGGGGACGAATGAGACTCGTGGTAACGTTCGCCAAGTCTGGTCCGACTTCCTCGCGGCCCTTTGCGACGACATCCGTTCGGATGTGCGATTACACTAGGCAATGACGAACTCGATCAGGAGTACGGCCTCGCGCGTGCCCCCATCGGCCGGTGGTGTAGCGCGCGGGAGGACGGGTACAAACTTAATCCGCTGATCGGTAAGACCGCCGCTCAGTGCCGGAGGCGAGTCGTGGCAATGGTCCTCCAAAAGGCGGGTGTCGAGGCGGGAGACTCAGAGAGTCTTGCGGAGCAACTGCTGGAGTCAGCCTTCCACCAATTGCTGAATGAGGCGAAAGCGGGCCATCACTTGTGGCTGGAAGCTGAGGAGCGAGTTACCGCCGCTGGCGGTAAGACATGGGCCTTCCGCCTCAAGTTTAAGAACCTTTATCTGCGTAGGCCGCGTAAGCTTTATCGGTGTCTAAGAACAGGACAGCTATGGCACCGAAGCCTCTTGGGCTGCGATTTTCAAAGGGGATTTGATCAGTTGCAAGAGATTCCGGACCGATCGAAACTGCTGCTGGAGCTCGGCCCGGGAATTCGTCAGCGAAGGGAATTGCTACAGGATGAGATTTTTTGCATGGGTCTCTGGGCCGAGGAGCACACCGCGAGGCTAGCACCCGAGGAGAACCATCGCCTCCAAGAACTTTTCAAGCGCGGCCTGCGTAACGTACTTAGCTCGACAACCACGCTGGAGCTCGGAATCGACATCGGCGGCCTGACTGCCGTCCTGCTCGGCAACGTCCCTCCGGGGCGAGCCAACTACCTCCAGCGCGGCGGTCGCGCCGGTCGGCGGGCAGACGGATCGTCGATCGTCATCACCTATGCCCGCCCGCGTCCCTTCGATCGCGAAGTGTTCAGGGATTTTCGCCGCTTCCTAGACCGCCCCTTACGGAAACCAGTCGTCTTTCTCGATCGAGAACGCATCGTTCGCAGACACCTTCACGCCTTCCTCCTCGGGGAGTTCTTTCGACAAGTATACCCACCAGGGGCGAAGGTTGGGGCGATGAACGCGTTCGGTTCGATGAGCCAATTCTGCGGCGAGGCATGCCAGGGAAATGGGACGCACAATCGCCGAAGCCTGATTTTGCCTCTTTCGTGCCCACCTGGAGCCAACCGACGGGTCTCGGATGGTGGTCGCCCCGCGAGGACCAGGGTTTGGAGGGCTATTTTCGCCAGTTTCTTAACTGGCTCGGCGATGGCGGCGGCGTCCCAACTAGGAACACGGTCGTACGGCTGGCGAGAGAGACTAAATTCGACGAGGTCTCAGAGGACTGGAAACTCTTCGTATCGAAAGCCACGAAAGCCTTTACCGACGTCGTGTCAGATTGGCGATCCGAATACGATCTGCTGTTGGACGCTTGGAAGAACATCTCAGGAGACCAAGGTCCTGACCGCGGTTACGCCAACGCATTGCGCTATCAACTGATGACCCTCGCACACACCACCGTGATCGAGACGTTGGCCGACCGACAATTCCTGCCACGCTATGGATTTCCGATTGGAGTGCTGCGGCTCAAAGTAATCGTTCCCGACGAGCGCACAAAGAGAATTCGAGAAGAGGATCAATTTCGGCTCGAACGCCCAGGATTGCTGGCTTTGAGAGAGTACGTTCCTGGTTCGGAACTCCTTGTCGGCGGAAGGGTTGTTCGGTCGCGCGGGCTCATGAAGCACTGGACCGGCCAGCAGGTCGATGAGGCGTTTGGCTTAAGCGGTTCGTATGCGACTTGCACGAAGGGCCACTTCTACTATGCAATCGCTGGTACGTGCGACAGGTGCCCAACATGCGACGCCGGACCAAAGTCAACTCCCGCAACTATGCTCTTGCCTCGGCATGGTTTTACATCTGCAGCCTGGGAGACGCCGCGCCGCAGCACAACTTCGAAATCTGTGGGCCAGGTCGAACGCGCTACCATGACTTTCGGGCACACGAAGACTTTCTCGAGTCAGGATCAATCCGATAATGGCCATGAGAAATTGGCGAAGGATTATGCGGGGATCCGCGACCTCGAAGCCCGCTACCGCGAGTCGGGAGAGCTTCTGGTCTATCATCGCGGCGAGAACCGTCTCGGGTTCGTCGTCTGTTCAAAGTGTGGCTACGCGGACAGCGAGCCAGAGCTAAAGAACGGAAAGGGATTTTCGAGGGGCCGTGAAGGACTTGGCCAGGATTTTCTAAATCATCCGCCCCTGCGAAGCGCCACCCCCAATTTCCCCTGCTGGAAGAGGAGCGAGGCGGTCAATCCCCTGCGCTATCGAACCTTGGCTGCGAAGCAGACAACGGACGTGCTGCTTCTCGATTTTTCCGGATGCCTGTCGCCCGGCGATCCTAATCATGAGTCAATTGTCACGACCCTGGCCCTTGCCTTGCAGATCGCCGGGGCCAGAATGTTGGAACTTGACAGTCGAGAAATTGGCTCGATGGCAATCAGGACTGGAGGCGACGGATTCGGCGCGGTGCTCTACGACAACGTCCCCGGAGGGGCTGGTCACGTCCGCGAACTGTTGGACCGAGGCCGCGATTGGCTCGCGGAGGCGACGCGAACCCTGTACGTTGACGAGCCCCACGATAAGACGTGTGAAATCGCGTGCCTGGATTGCCTGTTAACCTTCGACGCTCAGGTCTTGGTCCAGAGCGACAAGCTCCAGCGAAGAAAAGCCCTTGATGCGTTGAAAAGTATCATGGGGACATAATGGGAGGCTCGAATCCAAGTTCTGGCGGTCGTTTGTCGTATCGCGCGTAACGCTCGCTCAGCCTCGTGCTGCATTCAGAGTTCCGAAGTTCGCCTCCGAATGCTCGGATTCGCCCCGGCAGATTCTGATCAAGGACAAACCACAGCAGCGGACACCACCCGTACGCAAAGTAACAACCGCGACTTTGAGAAATCTCGGGGCAGCTTGAACTCGGGTGGGGCGGTCCTCGTTCGTGATCGCATCCACATCGATCCGTCGTCATTCGCGATCACGCTCTATAGCGAAGCGGGGCACGCACTCTCCAAGGAGCGGCTTTCGGAGGGTGAGAAGCAGATCTTCGCCATTTCGGTGCTCTGGGGACTGGCCCGCGCATCGGCTCACCCGCTGCCGGCGATCATTGATACGCCCATGGCTCGGCTTGACGCTGCGCATCGGCGCCATCTGGTCGAGCGCTATTTCCCGCACGCGAGCCACCAGGTCTTGATTCTGTCGACCGACACGGAAGTCGATCGCCATTATTACCAGGCACTGCAGCCGCACATCGCCCGCGCGTATCACCTCGATTACGATGAGAAGACGAGGGCCACGCACGGACGTGAAGGCTATTTCTGGGAGGAGACGCCGCAGGCCGTCGACGCCGGGAGTGAGGCATGAGCATCAAGCAGGTCCGGCTCTCGACCCAGGCCAAGGAACAACTGATCCGGCTCAAGACGCGGACGGGCATCCCGCACTGGAACGTCCTCTGCCGCTGGGCATTTTGCCTGTCCCTGCGGCAGGCCTCACCCCCTGCACCGCTCGACATCCCGGCCGATAGCAACGTCGAGATGACCTGGCAGGTATTCGGCGGCGACGCCCACGAGATCTATCTTGCCCTTTTGAAAGAACGCTGTGAACGCGACGGGCTGGGGACCTCGGACGAGGTGTTGGCCCGGCAGCTCCGGCTGCACTTGCACCGAGGGATCGGCTACCTGGCCGCGCCGCAGACAATCCGCACGATCAGCGATCTGTTGAAGTTGACGTTTGAGAAGATCACATGATTCATGGGTTCTTGAGTTCATTGACCGCCCAGGGAAGGTTTGTTGCGAACCGGAGGCCGGCAGCGCCAAAATCGGCAGACAACGAACGCACACCACCTCGTCGCTGCGCGACCGCTCGACGCCTTCGGGACAAAACCCGCCTTAGACGAAGCCCGCCGCGCTATTGGTGTCATCAGTGCAAACACATCGACGAGCCGGTCGTGGCCGACGCCTTGACGGGCTCGTCCATCGGCCTTCGAGTTGTGGTCTTGTCGGCCTGGCCGCACTAACTGCTGGACACCACTCCGGCGTAGATTATCGACGTATTCAAATGCTCGAACTCGTTTGTTTTCTTCGTTTCCTTCGTTTCCTTCGTTTCCTTCGTTTCCTTCGTTTCCTTCTGTTCCCAGATGAACTCTCTACCATGCACCCGCTATTCGCCAGAGTTGAAAGGCTCTCCGGTGTGGGCATTGGCGCAGACACCCTCATGCGCGGGATCATGGGGCGGGGACTGCTCCAGAGCATCTACGAGCGGTGCTTAATCGATATCGTTGACGGAATTTCAAGGGCTGCCCTGCCCGGTGCAAGCAAGCCTCGAACAGAAGGAAACGAAGGCAACGAAGCGTGAGAGCCCAGCCTAAAGCGGTGGCTAGACAAGGCGCGGAAAATTCCAAATCGTTTGGACAACGGTTGTCTGCTCTCGTCCCACGGGGCCGATTGCCGAAAATGGCTGAAGCGTTACGGATCTTCGATACGGACTCCCATCCGACACCAAATGTCGACATGACCTCGCGAATCTTCGGCAGCGACGCCCACGAGATCTATCTCGCCCTTTTGGAAGAGCGCCGCGCATACGATACTAACGCGCGAAACCTGGCGCAGAATCATCAGAACGCCACTTGCTTTAACGGCACTTTAACGGCATAATAACGGCACAAAGCACTTCCGAGAAACCGCCGTTATTATGCCGTTCGAACCGAAATTCACAATCACGCCCAGAATTGCCAATAACCTGATGCGCATCGAGGCGGCAAAACAGGCCGTCGAGTTTCTGCCGATCACACCGTCTGTGCTGGCTTCATTACGCGAAAGTTCCCGCCTGCTTTCAACCCATTACTCCACGACGATCGAGGGCAACCGGCTGACGCAGGAACAGGTGGCGCAAGTCATCGGGAAACGACAACACTTTCCCGGCCGCGATCGCGACGAGAACGAAGTGCTGGGCTACTATGCGGCGCTTGCCAAGGCCGAGCAGGTTGGCGCGGGCACTATCATCGTGAGCGAACAACATGTGCAGACGCTACACGCGCTCGTGATGGCGGGCGGCGCAGCAAGGTGAAGCCTTCGGCATACCGAAGCGGCCAGAACGTGATCCGCGACGGCCAAAGCAGAGCTATCGTCTATATGCCTCCCGAGGCCAAGGATGTACCCGAGCTGATGAGTGACATGATGGCATGGATCAAGGATTCCGAGGTGCAAGGCTTGCCGTGCCCGATCCGCGCCGGCATCGCGCACTACCAGTTCGCCACGATCCATCCCTATTATGACGGCAACGGCAGAACCGCGCGGTTACTGACAACTCTTATCCTGCATCTCGGCAGGTACGATCTGAAAGGGCTTTACTCGCTTGAGGAGTATTACGCGCGCAATCTTGGCGCCTACTACGAGGCGCTCACCATCGGTCCCTCGCACAATTACTACGTGGGCAGAGCCGAAGCGGACATTACCGAATGGGTGGAATACTTCTGTGAAGGCACGGCGGACAGCTTCGAAAATGTCCGCAAGCGTGCGCAAGAAGCGGCAGGACCCGGTGTGGAGGACAGTTCGCCCTGGCTGCGCAAGCTCGATCCGCGCCAGCGCAAGCGCTGGTACTGTTTCGGCATAGCGATGCCGTCACCAGTCGCGATATTGCGAAATTGTTCACCCTGTCCGAACGTGCCGCTCGGAATCTTGTAACCGCCTGGGTCGAGCAAGGCTTCGTGCTCGTAGCGGATCCTGCAAAGAAGAGCAGGAAATACAGGCTGGCGAACGAATTTAGACGATTGCTGCGATAACCAGCGCGGTTAGTGCTCATCATTTCCGTGTACACTCTGTAGTCAACCTGACCAGAAAAGCAGAATAATGCTCAGCAGTTGAGCAATGCTACTCCATCACCGAGTCGTGAAACGTAAGACCGCGTTACGCCGAAGTGACGGGTACACGCTCGACGGCTGCCAAGGACGGCGGCATGGCCACTCATTTCCGTTCGTGGCGAGTGGCTCTGAGCGCTCCAACAATCCGATCCCCACGACGAACGCGTGTGTGAGCTCGTGCTCGCCTGAAGAGGAAATTTGGGTCTATAATTGAAGCGGCGGCGCGCCCGATGAGAATAAATCCGATTGACTGAACCTTGATCGGTGTTAGGCAGTGTCAGAACAAATGGCGAACCAGAGATCGCCAGCGAAATCACAGCGTTGCCTGGAAACAACGACAATGCGAGTACTCAGGGCAAAGGACAAAGCCATGCCGACAGTCACAATTCAAGAGGCACAGAACCGTTTGTCAGACTTGGTTCACGGCCTCACGCAAGGCGACGAGATAGTGATTACCGAAAATGGCGAACCCGTGGCAAAGTTGGCCCGCGCCGACCCGAAAAAGCTGTGGCCGTGCAAGGCCGGAAGCGCCAAGGGGACCAATCACTGGATGGCGCCGGACTTCGACGCGCCACTTGAAGATTTCAAGGAGTACATGGAGTGATCGTACTCCTTGATTCTCACGCGTTCCTCGGAAAAATCCGACAACCCACTGGACACACAGGGAACAGACGTACATACTCTCAGCGTCGTTTCAACTCTCGATTCCTCAGTCAAGGAGCTCCGTTATGCAAATGTTCTTAAAACGCCTTTGCCTCGTTGCAGCATTGGTTGGTGTCGGTTCACTCGCCGTTGCCCAGGACATGCCTGCCAAACCGACGGCCGAACACAAGATTCTGATGTCCGAGGAAGGGACGTGGGACGCCACCGTAAAGTCGTACAAAAACGGCCCTGAATCTGAGCCATCGGTCAGCAAAGGAGTCGAGGTCAACACCGTGGTGACCGGGGGCCTCTGGCTGACATCGGTGTTCAAAGGAGACTTTGAGGGCATGGCATTTGAAGGCCGTGGCCAGTTCGGATACGATCCAATCAAGAAAAAGTATGTGGGTACATGGATTGATTCGTTCAGTCCGTCGCTCTCGGTCCTCGAGGGAACGTTTGACCCCGACACGAAAACGATGACATATATCGGTGATGGCGTCTGCCCGATCGATCACACCAAACTCACACAAAAGATGGTCACAACCACCAAGAGCGACGGGTCACGCGTATTCACGCTCTACATGACGGGCACGCCAACCGGCGGGAAGGAAGCGAAGGTCATGCAGATCGAATACACGAAGCGGAAGTAGTGGTGAAAAGTTGATCTTGCACCGCCAAGGCGTTCATCCAACTTTCGTTGATGGGAGCGCGGGTGTTTTGAGCCCGCGAAGCGAGGCGACATCGCAAAGCCCTGCGGCGCAAGCCCCGGGCCGACGTCCCAGATCGATGCCGCCCTTTCAGGGCTTGGAGGTTTCTATGCGGGCCGTAAACTGGGGCTCACGCCCCAGGCTTTACGATTTCACCGCTTCGCGGTTGGGAAAGCCGGCTGCATTCGCGCTCGTGGTTGATTTCCCGGCGCAAAGAAAAGAAGGAGCACAGGCCAGCCAGGACGGCCAGTTAAAAACCAAATTTGCACCGCGCCAGCCTTCCCGCCCAGGCCGGTTCAGAATGCGGGAATGTAACGGCCCTGCACGGAACGACGCCAAAAAGGTATTGAAGTTGCACGCCAGTTTCGTGGCGCAGTGGATCGTCCGCGCGCCTGCGTGAATGTGACAGCTTCGAGAATCTGCGACACGGGGAGAATTTGCCATGAGAAGACAGTTTGCTTGGCATGCGACAGCGTGTGCGCTGGCTCTAATGCTTGCTCTCTCGCCACGGGTGGGTGCGCAACAGCCATCGGCCGCGGCCGGCGACAGGGATCTGAATCCGTCAGCGCGGGCAGCCCCACGCGAAGGCGCGGGCCAGCCTGGACAGAATCGCTCCCAGAGCAATTCTCAAACCGAGACGATCCGCGGAGTGATCGCCGCGATCACCGCTGAGGGAGAAATGACGCTGGATTATCGGACGAATACTGCGGCGCGAACCGAAGGCGCGTTTTTGACGATCGTTGGGTCGCCAGTCATGTCGTGGGCCGACGATAGTGCGCGCTCGTCCGCGGCGTCCAATCACAACGATCCGCAGGGCCGGTCCGCCAGAAGACGGCACAATATCTACATCGCCTGGCTGTCACCCCGGACAAAGATTACCGAGAACGGCCACGCATCGCCGGCGTCTGAGACCGGCCAGCGCCGGAATGAAAGCCAAGCCCAGGGCCGGGACGATAACATGCCGCTCAGTTTCGACCAGCTCGAGGTGGGCGATCATGTCGAAGTGCAGTTCAGCATGCACGAGGATTCACACGCGAGCAACGGCGTCCATATGAATCAGCAGATGCGCCAGCGACACGGTCGCCATCGCACGTTTGTCGGCTACGCGATGTCGATCACTGTCATGCCCGAGGCCGAACACGACAAAGCCAGCGCGGCGCACGACACAAAGCCAAACGAGAAGCCTAACAATTGACGGCGTGCGTGCGGAGAATTATTAGCTCATGAAACGGCTGGGGAATGCACCCTTGCAGATCCCAGCCGTTTTGCGTTCTTGGTGCCTGGAATGGGCGCCGATCTTGCACGCAAATCGATCGAACAACGAGCTGATCAGGGGATACGGAGCTTTCGACCTCACGCGGCGAAATTCTGCTCCAACGCTTGCCGCGCATTCGGGGGGACTCAATCATGGCAGTCGACCGTCATATTTACGGCGAGGTCAACAGCAAGACGGGGATGAAACGAGTTTTTAGCGACATCCGCCGTGACGTCCAAGCCGCCGGCTCGCGGCCCGCCTTGACGGAACTTTACAAGCGCGCCGGCTACTTGATCACGCTCACGCATGCCCCGTCATGGCACGAGAAGTTTGGTCGAGACGCGTCGATTTTGCAAAAGGTAGGCGAGGACGAATTCAAGAAGACCGCCCGCAAGATCAACCGCCGGGCGGCACAGATCGGTACACAGGCCGACTACGATGACCGATGGGGGAAGAAATCATGACCGTCACCCAGAATAACGCCTATCGCTCCACCGAGTCTAAGTACAAGGGCGGGGCAAGCGAGATGTACATATCCTACGACCTGGAGCAACAAACGCGAGGTGGCAACACCGCCCTGATGCCGAAGATCAAACGGGTTTATATCGCAGGGGAAGTCAAAGAATGGAAGCAAGGAGACTTCTGTAAGCGATCTGGCCGCGAGGTCCACGGTGTCCGAATCGAATACCAGCAAAGTCGCAGCCGGTACCGACGCCGGTCTTTCCACGCCAAGCGCGACCAGACAGATTACCACGTCGCGGGAACCGGTGTTCGGGCGGCGCAACAGCGCTTCGCACAGGTCGTCGAATTGCCCGCGAGTGCACGCAACGTGGCGTTTCACCGCAATGGGAAAGATCTGCCGGAACGGTATCGGCATGCTCTGCAGAGAGTTCGCTAGCGAGCTTACGTGTTGGGGCTGATCGAGCCCGCGATCCAAGGGCGGCTGCTGGTGCCGGCGGCGCGGACTGTGGTTCAGCTAACAGTTCTCCCATCGCAGACACTTGGTGTGTGGGCGTGGAGACCTTCGGTCTGGCGTGTCGGCGGGGTCAGACACGAATGGCGCCAGGATAACCGATACTATTGGCTTCCATGGACTTGCGGCGACATACGTAGTATTAATATTTTATACGTTGATATATTATCTCTCCTCGCTCGATCCGTTTCTTGGCTTCCGCCCGTGGCATCGTCAGCAGGCGGTAGGGCTTCGGCCGGCGCTTGACAGCACGAGGTTCGTATCGGTCCGGTCGATCGCCGACCCGTTTCTGACTGATCAGGTCCAACAGCAGCGGAAAATCCGCGGCGATCTGCCTTTGGTTCATAGAGGTGAGTCTCCTCAAAGGCACGAACGGTCTGCCGCGCCCCATTGAAGCTCAGCTCGCGCGGCAGGATGTCGCGACCCCGGGCCGCCTCAGCCATGACGCCTCGAATCAGGTTATAGGCCAGCAAATGCATCCCGACCTCTTTGCGCACCATGTCCGGAGTCTTGGTCCGAAGCATCTCCATTCCCATCGTGGTCTTGATCGATCGTATATCCAGTTCTGCGTGCCATCGTTGTCTGAACAAATCTCCTAATGCAGATGCTGGATATTTCGTCGCATCCAAGAGCGTCGTTACGATCACGAGTTCGCGGGTCCGCTTCGTGCGATCCTTGATCCGGACACGGATCTCGCGGAGTTTCAATTCCTGGGGCATCGCGGCATACTCGGCGGGGCTCATCCAGTCGGGTCGCTGGGACTTCGGCCAAGTCACGATGTGATCATCCGGCCCCAGCCGACGTCCCCGGCGGAAGTCGGCCTTGCGAGTCTGGTGCAGCCGGAAGACGACGTCGACGCCTGCGGCGCTGCGAGTCCGCGATGACCCAGTAATTGCAGAAGAATCGGTCGGCCAAGGCAATATCGCCGGGTTGGAGATGGCCACTGATCTGACGGAACAGTCCCAGCTCACTGGACTGTTTGCCCTGGTAGGGCCCCATGGCAGCCTCCAGCACTGTCCCCACGGCCAAGCTGATGATCAGGAGAATGCGCGCGATCGGGAAGCCGAGCCCGGGTTTCTGACTTCGCGACTGAGGGTACTCAGCCTGGTTGGCTTCGGTGTCCGGCATGATGACCGTGGAGCCGTCGAGGAGCTTGACGGTCCGGCCGACAAACAACCACTGAGCGTCGGCCTTGTCATGAATCGATTGGCCCGAACGACGAGCCAATTCCCAGACCACCTCTTCCGGCAATCGTTGGCGGGCCTCGCAGTAGCTGGCCGTGTCGTTCGCCACAGGGGGCAGCCCGCAATCTTTGCGGTACTTCTGGAAGCGTTCCAAGGCATCGCCACAGGAATGATCGGAGGAAAGGATCTGCGACAGGAACATACTCAGAGTGATCCACGGGGTGTAGATCCGGTTCCTCCATTTGTGGTTCCAAGCGCGGCAGGCCGACTCGACCTCGGCGGCGGACAAGACCTCGAGGAACGGAAGCCCGGTTTGCTGCGCAAACTGGTCCCGGACCGCGCCGGCTTGGCCGCCGGTCGAACGGGAAGTAGACTGAACCACGGTGACCTCCTTGTCGTGGTGGATTGGTGGCGGATTGGGTTAAGACACCACCAAACTACCACGCAAGGGGGTTACCCACCTATGCGAGAATGCTCACGCCTCAACCTTGTGTGGTCGGGACTTGCGGGTTATCCTGGCGCCATTCGGGTCAGAGACCCTCACCGAACCTCGCGCGAATGTCGGGCGCCGGTCTCCCGACCCCGCCCCCAGGCGTGAGCGCAGGTCTCCAACAGCACTGACAGTGCGTCGCGGGAGCGCTGGCCGTTCTGGGGCCGCCGACTCGAATGCCAGATTCCGTTCGCCCACCCCGGAGTGCCGTCAGTCGCTGTTCGTTTCCAGCCATCCGTGCGGTTTTGCTGGCTCAAGCTCGTCACGGTCCGAGTTCCTGTGTATTCCCATCAGAATCCTCCGCGCCAGGACAAAGGCGCCCACAGCGACCGGGGGGAAAACAGTGAGCGCGAAGATGCGCTGAAGCAGCCCCTGATAATGATGCGTGTCGAGCCCAGTCATCCCAATCATCACAGGGAACATCACCAGAAGCAGGCCGATTGTCGCGGCGAAGTAGGCTTTGAGCGATCGGGAAGTGCCGAGTGTCCAGAATGTCGTAGCCATGACGAATGGCAGCAAGAGCATGGCGAATAGCAGCGCGGGGTGTCCGCCATGCCTGGGGTCAGGGAGCGGGAAAATCCCAGCCCAAAGGCTCGATACGCCGGTCGCGGCGACAGCGATGGAGGTGAGCCACGCCAGGATCGGATTCGCTCCGAGCTTCAGGAGCGCTCGCAAGAATCCGACGGCGGCAATGAATGATGAAATCCCCACGAGGATCGCGCCCGCGTTAAAGATCGACGGGCGTGTCGAGCCATCAGATCCCAGTTCGCTGGCGGTGGTGCTTAGAAAGCTGAAACCTGAGTAGAACGGGGCAGCGACGACTTGGACTCCGTAATAAAGTAACGGCACCGCGATGCCGAATCCGAGCAAACCCATGGTAATCCCGTCGCTTTGTCGAAGTTGTCGCATGCGACAGTCTCTTGCCGTGACTTTATGGAGTGACACAAGGGGGTCCACGGGTACTTCGTCAAAGTTGCGACATTATTGGTGAGGTGGGTGGTCGCACTGGAGACCTCCGGTCGGGTGTTGCGGCGGGGTCAGAGGCCCTTGCCGAAAAAAATTTGAAAGCAAACGCTCGATTCGTGCACTGTAAGGGGTAGGGCGATGGGACCAGGGAGTGGAAAAATGACAGATGGTTCGCACGGTTCAATCCTTCGGTCGCTCGAGACGCTTTTCGGTCCCGGCTCGGCCACGGGCTTGACCGACCGCGATCTTCTGGACAGGTTCCTGGCGCGGCGGGACGAAGGAGCCGAGGCGGCGTTTGCAGCCTTGGTGGCGCGCCATGGTCCCTTGGTTTGGAGTGTTTGCCGGAGCATTTCGGCAGATGCGCATGCCGCCGAGGATGCCTTTCAGGCCACATTCCTGATCCTGGTGCGCAAGGCGGCGTCGATCCGCAGACCCGAGACGCTTGGCCCGTGGCTCTATGGCGTAGCCCGGCGAGTTGCGATGCGCGCCAAGGTCGCGGCCCGGCGGCAACGACAACAAGTAGAGCGGAGTGCGGAAATGAAGGCCACGTCTCAACCGGACCTGACGCCGCTGGAGGAGGTCGAGGCGCTTCATGAAGAGATCGGTCGACTGCCCGAAAAGTATCGCTCGGCTGTGGTCCTGTGCCACCTGGAAGGGTGCACGCACGCCGAGGCGGCTGGCGTTCTCAAATGTCCGACAGGAACGGTCAGTGTGCGCGTGTCGCGGGCACGCGATCTGTTGCGTGTCCGGCTCGCCCGGCGTGGCGTGGCGTTTTCCACGGCCTTGGCCGGCGCGGCACTTGTCTCTCAATCGGCAACGGCCGCGATGCCCGTGGGGCTCGCTGAGACGACGATCAAGGCCGCGATGCAAGTCGCGGCTGGCAAGACGATGACGGCCGGAGCCGTTTCGGCCGCAGTGGCTCAACTTACCGAAGGAGTTCTGAGAACGATGACTTTGACAAAAATCGCAATCGCCGCGGGTCTGGTTCTGACTGCGGGATCGGCCGGGTCGGTAATCGCCCTCGTCGCGATGGGTCGTGAACCAGGGGCAGCCAACAACGCCGCTGCGGCGCCGGTCAGCGCAGCACAGGACCCCATTACCCAGAAGGACGGGTCCAGACCGAAGGCCGGAAAGAAGGAGCGTGAACAAAACGTCAATAATTTGAAGGTGACCGCCCTCGCCATGCACAACTTTGCTGCAGCGACCAGTGACACGCGATTCGCGCCCGCGGCCATCCGCAAGGACGGCAAGCCGCTCTTGAGCTGGCGTGTCGCGATCTTGCCCTATCTTGAGCAGCAAGCCCTCTACGACAAGTTCCATCTCGACGAGCCATGGAACAGCCCGCACAACAGGACTTTGCTCAACCAGATGCCTGAGATCTACGCCCCGGTCTGCGCGCCGACGAGCCGCGGGGGTCGACCTACTACCAGGTGTTTACAGGACCTGGCGCATTGTTCGAGGACGAGTTCGGGCCCAAGCTTCAGGACATTACGGACGGAATGTCGATTACGCTGATGGTCGTTGAGGCGGGAAGTCCGGTTCCCTGGACGAAACCGGAAGACATCGCATACGACCCCGAGAAACCATTGCCCAAGCTCGGCCGCCAGTTCGACGACGGGTTTTATGGTGCCTTCGCCGATGGCTCGGTCCGATATTTTGGAAATGCAATCTCACCTCTTGTGGTCCGCCAATTGATCACACGCAGCGGTGGTGAGACCATCGCAGCCGACACGATCAACTTCGATGAGCCGTCGGACGAATAAGCGATCATTCGAGCGAGGCCGTGAAGCGACCTTTCACGAAAACCGGCTGCCGCATGACTTGCGGCAGCCGGTTTTTGTTGTTGGTTGGTCGCGCCTAACCGAAGGTTTGCGGCCGCTGATTCGACGTGTCGGGCTCTGGGCTCCAGCTTTGATCCCGACGACCTGGCATGATATACGGTGGGAATGGTGATCAAACTCCCGGTTGATAAGTTAACGGCAAGACGCAATCCGGATGAGAGGCCTGCATCGTGACGCGAAGCATCGTTTTCCAGTTAGGGACCGTCAGGCTAGAGGTGTGGATCAGTCTGGGGGCACTCGTCGTCCTGCTGGGCGGGGCCGTTGAAGCTGGTGCGGGCGAGCAACTGCCGTCTTCAGAGGCAGACGCTGGCTCTTTTCCGGTCGTTATCCAAGTCGATGCCAGCAAGACGGTTGGAGAATTGAAGCCAATCTGGCGGTTCTTTGGCTACGACGAACCGAACTACACATACATGAAAGACGGTCAGAAACTGCTCGGGCAACTGCGATCTTTGAGTCCCGAACCCGTCTATATCCGGGTTCACAACCTGCTGACTTCCGGCGACGGGCAGCCTGCGCTCAAATGGGGATCGACGGGTGTGTACACCGAGGATGAGCAGGGTCGGCCCCACTACAACTGGACGATTCTCGACCACATCTTTGACACTTACCTCGAACGAGGAGTTCGGCCTTACGTCCAGATCGGTTTCATGCCCCAGGCTCTCTCGGTCCACCCGCAACCGTACAAACACGCGTGGACGCCCGGTGGCCGAACCTCGATTTCCACGGGCTGGGCTTATCCGCCCAAGGATTATGGCAAGTGGGCCGAACTGGTTTTTCAGTGGGTCCAGCACTCGGTCGAGCGCGATGGACAGCCTGAGGTCGAGCGCTGGTACTGGGAGGTCTGGAACGAGCCCAACATTTTGTACTGGCGAGGGACGCCCGCAGAGTATCACAAGCTTTATGATTTTGCAGTCGATGCCGTGAAGCGCGCGTTGCCAACCGCCAAGGTCGGCGGTCCTCACGTGGCCGGCCCAAGGTCAGCCGGGGGCGGGAAGTTTCTTCGCGAATTTCTCGAGCACTGTGTGCGCGGCACCAACTATGCGACGGGAAAGTCAGGTGCACCGCTCGACTTTATTGCATTTCACGCCAAGGGGGTGCCCGAGTTCGTGGACGGTCACGTGCGCACCGGGATCGGCGCTCGAACTCGAGGAGATCGACCGAGGCTTTGCGATCGTCGCGAGCTATCCCCAGTTGAGGGAGAAGCCTGTCATCATCGGCGAATCCGACCCGGACGGCTGTGCGGCCTGCCCGGCGACGATCTATCCGCAAAACGGCTATCGCAATGGCACCCTCTATGCCAGCTATACGGCCGCTTCGTTTGCGCGAGTATCTTCTGGCAGACAAGCATGGGGTGAATTTGGAAGGAGCGGTCACGTGGGCCTTCGAGTTTGAGGATCAGCCTTATTTCGCCGGATTTCGGGTGCTCTCGAGTAACGGTATTCCCTTGCCCGTGCTGAACGTTTTTCGCATGTTCGGCATGATGAGGGGGCAACGGCTTGCTGTTCTTAGCGCTGGCGCGGTCGAGCTCGACGCGATCCGCAAGAATGGCGTGCGGGGCCGGCCAGACGTTGGGGCACTCGCGAGCCTGCAAAACGGCAAGGTGTGTGTCATGGTCTGGCACCACCACGATGACGATTTGCCAGGCCCCGTGGCTGTTGTGGAGCTGTCTTTGACTCAACTTGCTGATCCGGGCGGTCCTGTTTTGGTGCAGCATTTCCGCATTGACAGCGACCATAGCAATGCATTCGAGGCCTGGAAGCGCATCGGTTCACCGCAACGGCCGACGCGTGGTCAATTCGCCGAGCTGGAGCGGGCGTCAAACCTCGCGCTTTTGGCGTCCCCCGAATGGGTGCATCCCCAGAGCGGCAGGCTTACTCTCAAGTTCAGTCTGCCAAGACAGGCGGTGTCCTTGCTCGTGCTGGACGGCGCGGCAAAGTCGAAGTGATCGCTCGAGATCCTCTCGCATGGCAGGCTCAATCTGTCGGTTTTATCAGAAGTTGTGAGGGGGGTATGGCCGATTGGCTGATGAAGGTGATCAAGGCAGAAGCCGAGCGCTTGATTGACCTGGCTGCTCAAGACGACAAGCTCCGCGCCGACCTCCGGGCATTGGCCGAGTCGATCCTGGCGGCGACGACGGCGCCTGAACCGAAGCTCGAAACGACGCCTGCGACGTCTCCGTTCGAGGCCGTGACCGCTGTCACACATCAAACGGAAGAACCGCGCATCGAACTCACCCTGGGAAGACGCTCGCCTTCGCAGGGGAGTTCCCGCGCTGTCATGCAGGCCCTGAATGAGAACAAGAGCAAAGTCGAGGATATCAACGACTTTGAAACGCGCTGTCGGCGGAAATGCGAGGCGGCTCGCTGGGCGAGTGAACGCATGCGCCGGGCTCGTGAAGGGAACGTATACCAGGTCGAAAATGCTCCGCCAGACTCGATGATTGTCGAATGGGCCGGCCGGCTCATCGATAGCTTTTACTGGATGCAATCGGCGGCAGGCTCGTCGCCAGCCGATATCTCGCTGCTCGACAATGTGGGCGGTTGCTTCGAAGCGGTAGGCGAGGCATTGGCACTGGTTCGAGGCATGCTCGACGAGCACCCGGGGAACCAGAAGGTTCTGGAGCGGCCACTGTCATTTGTCGCCGAAGCGCAATCCGCGCTCAGAGGGGCTTTCCAACGTCTTGGCGCTACCGCTGACCCGGACCAGTTGGAAGTTTTCGAATGGTTGCAGGTGACTGCTGCCCGGCACCATGTCTACATCAAGCGCTTCATGCGCGCCGATGAGGTCGCGGATCCGGCCGCTTGGTATGACCTGCTTGGCCGCATCGAATCCGCCGCAACAACGTCAAGGCAGCATCGGCTGCCGGTCTCTCAAGTCGATCGGATTCGCGATCGCCTCGAGCGCGTTCAAATGGATATAAGCTGTGATGAACACTGGCTGGCGTTGATCAATGTCGTGGACGAAATCGTCAGGGACGGAGTTCCGCCCAGTAATCGTGAGATTCGCGAGCTCTTGCGCCCGGTGATCGACGAACTTCCCGCACTGGACGAGATTCCATCTGGGTTTCGTCTTGTTCTCCGCGAAATCGACCAATTCCTGGCAGCTCGTTCAGCGCCAATCAAGTCAACGGTCGCGCACGAACCATCTCCGGAACTGACGGTGGCTGCGCGGTTGCTCGAAGGCAAGAGTATCGTGTTGATCGGGGGAAACCGCCGGCGGGAGGCTCAGGAGTCGTTGCGGCGAGCACTGAGGCTGAAAGATTTGATATGGATCGAGACCAAGGAACATCAGGCGGTCGATGCATTTGAGCCGTTGATTGCCAGGCGGGATGTCGCCTTGGTTGTACTGGCGATCCGCTGGTCGAGCCACGCGTTTGGGGATGTGAAGCAGATATGTGACCGGCATGGCAAGCTCTTGGTCCGCCTGCCGGGGGGATACAATCCCAATCAGGTCGCTGCCCAGATCCTGTCGCAATCGAGCACCCAGCTCAGTTCAGACCTGGTTCCGCAGGCACCTCGCGAATCCTGAGCAGGCGCGCGAGCTTCCTCGTGTGGACTTCGCTCCAGACGGCTTTCCAGAGCTCTTTTTCGCCTGTCCAAAAAACTCGCTTGGAAGTGGCCGGGAGGGTGAGCCACGACTCGCGCCTGAGCTCACCGTCGAGCTGGCCAGGCCCCCAGGCCGAATAATTGGCCAGGACAATCGATGGCTCAGGCCGCTGCTCAACGAGCTTGTGGACCTTGGCGGGTTCGGACGTGAAGTAGACACCGGGGATCACCTGTGTGTCGGCCAGGTCTGCTTCGATGTGGAGCACCATGAGCGAGCTGGCCAGGGGTCCGCCTAGCGAAATTGGCTTATTCCACTCAAAATCATCGGCGAAGACTTTGCCGGACAGTTCTGTGAGCGTGGTGTTGATCGGTTGGTTCAAGATGATGCCAGTCGCGGCTTGTTTCGTTGCTTCCAGCATCAGAATCACCGAGCGCGCGAAGATCGTGGTTTCGAGCTGGGGAGTTGCGATCAATAGGTGCCCTTTGAGCGATTGCATTCTTGAGCAGCCTATCGCGGGAAACAGGCATGATCGGGCCAGTGAGCCGTGTTGCAGCCGGCCCAATTATATCGCATCGGCCGTGATGCGAAATCCACAATTGGTGTATGCTGGTTTTGGAGGTGTATGATGACTGAACGAGGAGCTGCAGAGTGACCACAGTCGCGCGCCGCTTTCAGTTTGTCG
This sequence comes from uncultured Isosphaeraceae bacterium, assembly GCA_963850935.1. Classification (GTDB taxonomy): domain Bacteria; phylum Planctomycetota; class Planctomycetia; order Isosphaerales; family Isosphaeraceae; genus CAWFRS01. Next base: position 196,415 of record CAWKNT010000034.1, on the reverse strand, counting down.
AAGAGTCCTACGAAGCGGAAGTACCCGCCATCAGTTGCGACGGCTTGGTGCCTGGGGCCGCGCTCGACTTGACCCACTGGCAAGGGAACCGCACACCGTCGCAGTATAAGGCCGATACGTCGACCGAGATCGCTTTGAATTTCGCGAGTTCGCCGGAGGCGCGTGAGCGATGGGCAAGTGCCGTGGTGGTCAACAATCACTTCGATACCGACGGCATCCTATCGGCCTGGGTTCTTCTCGATCCGCAAGAAGCCATGGCCCACCGCGGCTCTTGGTCGCCGCGGCCGAGTCGGGTGACTTTGATGAGTGGCCGGCGCTTGATCGAGGCCTATGGCTAGATGCGGCGATTCGCCAGCTCGCTGCAAACGCTGCCGATGACGAAGCCGCCTATCAGTTGGTTCTTCCCCAGTTGCCCGCATTGATCCGTGGCCTGGATGAACGACGCGACCTGTGGGGCCGGGAATGGGACGACCTCCAGGCGGCGGTGGCCGCGCTTGAGTCCGGGGGGTTGCGCAGAGCGCCGGGACCAGCTCGGTGTGATGATCCACGCGATAGGCCAACCCGAGGTCCCCGGTGCACTCCTCGCCCGATGGTTCCTACCCCTAGCGCGGCGTTATCTTCTGGCCTTCGCGCGCGAAGGGGGTCGGTATGACTACCGCTACGAACGCCCTCATTATGCTTGGGCCGACACGGTGGTTCGCCCCGTTTTGGCCAAACCTGACGCCGCTGCACTGGCCAGAGCGCTGGGGCCAGCTTGGACCGACGAGGGATTACCGGGAATGACCGGCATCATCCGGACGAGTCGGCCAGTGGTCGAGCAGCCCGAAAACCTGGTCCACACGCTTTTGCAGATCGACGCGACGTAGCAGGTCATTCTCACGTGGGAGCAAAGATACTTGACACAATGTGCTCAACAATACCGCGAATTCACTGCCTACTGCCTACTGCCTACTGCCTACTGCCTACTGCCTACTGCCTACTGCCTACTGCCTACTGCCTACTGCCTACTGCGATCAGGATCACCTTGTGCGGACGTTTTCTCCTGCCAAGTTTATGGTCGGCGTGCGTGACCTGAATGACGTATTCTGCCCGCGGCTCGATCATCTTTTGCAGGGCCACGAACGAGCCGGCCGCGCTCCCTTTTGGCTTCTTGTGCCAATAATAGATGTAGCCCTGCTCTTCCATCCACAGTCCGATTCGATGTAGCCCGTAGAGGGCCAGCGGCCCACAGATGACGAGGATGGTCCAGAGTATAACGATCCACGTGTCCATGGCAGGATCCTCGGGCGATTGAGATCACGCGATTCTGTCATGTACTGGACAGCGTGCGCGTCACGAATTGTTCGAGTCCAGGGAATTGAGTTGCTCGGGGCTTGTTATTGGTGGGCGTACGCGGCAACCGCGGATTGGTATTACGCAAAAATTTCCACCACAGGCGTGCCGCCATGAGCGATGTGAATCGGCCGGCCGGTCAGGTCGGGAAGCATCATCTGGGAATCGACGCCGAGGAGGTGGTACATCGTGGCGACCAGGTCGCCGGGTGAGACGGGCCGTTCGGTCGGGTAGGCGCCGATCTTGTCGCTGGCACCGAGAACGAATCCTTCCTTGACTCCGGCGCCGAAGAGCAAGGCGAAGCCGCACTGGGGCCAGTGGTCGCGGCCGGCCTTGCCGTTGACGCGGGGAGATCGGCCCATTTCGCCCATGATGACGACCAGCGTGGTCTCGAGCAGCCCGCGCTGGTTGAGATCTTCGATCAGGGCCGAGCTGATCTCATCGAGATTGGGCAGATTGAAGGTCTTGAGCATCGAGAAGTTTTTTTCGTGCGAGTCCCAGTGGCCCGCGCCCCGCGATTCGGTCGTCACGCCGACGAAAGTCACGCCGGCCTCGACCAGGCGGCGCGCGATCAGCAAGCTCGTGCCGAAGAGTGATTTGCCGTAGCGCTGGCCGCGTCTCCTCGGGCTCCGCCGACAAGTCAAACGCCGCGCGAGCCCGGCTCGAGGTCAATAGCTCGATCGCCTTGCGCTGAAAGTGATCCATCGTGGCGAAGTTGCGCGAGCGTTCGAGACCGGCGAGCTGCCGATCGACCTCGCCGAGCAGCGAGGTGCGCCGCTGAAACCGATCGATGGTCAGTTCGGGTGCCGACTCGAGAGAGGGCAGACGCGGCTCGCCGTACGGCGTGACGGGGTCGTAAAACGATTGATTCTGGTCAAATTCGCGGGGAAATTTCGGGTCGCAGTCCGCGAAGAGGGGATCGTATTGACGGCCCAGGTAGCCGCCATACGGGCCGGCGCGGCGAAGTCCCTGGCTGTATCCGGGCAGGGCCGGCAGATAGACAGAGCCGGGCAGGTCGCGCGGGCCGATGCCAAGGTACTGGCAGACGGCCGAGATCCCCGGGTGGTCGCTCCGCTTGGTGAAGTAATTCTCGCGGTCGTCGCCCCCCGTGAATCCGGTCAAAACGGCGTAAGGGTTGTGGCTGTTGTAGGTGTGCGTGACCGACCGGATCAGCGTTGCCTTGTGCATCCAGCAGGCGAGCCGCGGCATGTGCTCGCAGATTTGCAGACCCGAAACGCTGGTGGCGATCGGCCGGAACTCGCCTCGCACCTCGGCGGGGGCTTCCGGCTTCATGTCGAACATGTCGAGGTGGCTGGGCCCGCCGAACAGATTCACGAGGATGATCGACCTGGCCCTGGCCGGACGGCTTTGCCGGTCCCTGGGCGGCGGCTTGGAGCAGGCGAGGCAGCGTCATCGAGCCGAAGAGCGACAGCCCTCCGGCTCGCAATACCTCGCGCCGGCTTGTGCCGTCACATGCCGACGCAGGTCTCCCCAGGATTCGTAGCATGGCAACCTCGCATCGTTATCTGCCGCTGCAAGTCGCTTGCTCGATTGTTGAATATTCCTTGAACATCGTAATGACACGAACGGGCTGCTGCAACGTTAGACTGTTGGCGAATACGACGAGATGCGTCAGCTCGTAGGTTGACGGGACAAGATGGGAAATAACCCCTGCCGCTCGAAGAAGCGGTCGTACCAGCCACAAAGCGCGACGGCATCGGAGGGAGCTTGGGCTACGATGTGGGTCAGTTGAGAGTTGCTAGAAAGAGATCCCATCGCTGCGGAAAGCATCACTTGCCCGTCGTCCGGATCCGTGAAAACGCACGAAAATAGACCCGTCACCCGCTTGTGCCGCTCGCGCTCGGTGCCGAACGCGCCGAGACGAAAACAAGGCATGGCGGCATCGATCTTGGATGGATCGGCGAAGCGGTTGTCGACCACGAGGAGGAACACGCCCAGGATCTTGTGGCTTTCGGCGTCCTTCAATGCAAACAGGCTCTCAGGGAAACGATAGAACGTGTTGCTCCAGTAGAATTGCTCAAGCTCTTTCCCGTTAACGCCTGCGAACAATCCGCTCCCAAGCGCGATCAGCTGAGGGAGATCGTCTTGTTTCAAAGGCTCGATAAGCCGATTTGAAGGAAGGCGATCGGGTGCGGGGAGTCGCGACACTTCAGCGATATAGTTGATCATCATCCGCTTGTCGTGAAATTCGTGCGTGCGGAGGAAATCGAGAACAGGAACCCAGTCGCCTCGATAAGCGGCCCAGGCCTCGGGCAACCCGCGAACTTGCATCGCGGCGAGGACGGTTTCGAGGAGAGGCTCTTGGTGTGCCTCGGCGCCGGGCAGACACCACGGGTAGCTGACGCGACCGTTGGAGCCGAAGGCGGCATAGCCGACGACATCGCTGTTTTCGAATGCGTAGTACCTGGTTGTCGAGTTCGGGTCGCCGGGCTTGTAGCGCCGCGCTATCTCTTCGGGAGTGCTCGGCTTGAACGACGGCAGAACTCCGGCGGCCGTGTTATAGATCCGGGCCTGTGCGTGTTCGTCGCCAGTCTGATACGATCGAATCGTCATCGGGGTAATCCTCTTTGTAAAGGGACGCTGCCCCAATCTTCAAATAGCAGGCTCGGTGATGTCAACGGCCAGGTCAGACGACGTTTCGACGAGCGAACTCCAGACCAATCCGTTCGATCCTTCCTCCTCTCAAGTCGGCGGGTTGGACAACGCAGAGGTTTCGACGCTCGGGCAGCCCAACACGGGACCTCGGCCATGGGGGCCGTGGGCAACTCTTGGTTGGACATTGCTCTGCGTGCTGATGCTGATTGTGATTCAGGTTGCGGTGCTATTCGCCTTCATGGCGATCCGAATCGCGCGGGCGCTGAGCACAAATTCGATGACCTCGCGAGCAACGGCAATGTGGTTACCGTTGGTACCTTGACAAGCACAGCGGCGATCGTGGGATTGGTCGCTTTACTTGTCCACTTCCGTCGCTACCCGATCCGCGACTATCTGGCGCTTTGCTGGCCGCCGGCGCGATCGGCACTGATTGCCTTGGTGAGTCTGGCCGTTGTGCTCTTCTGCAGCGATTTTCTGTCGTATACGTTGGGCCGCCCGCTTGTTCCTGACGTTATGGTGGATCTCTATCGACGAGCGTGGTTGCCAGGGTTGCTGCTCGCCCTTGTGGTACTGGCGCCGGTCGGGGAGGAGACGCTCTTTCGCGGGTTTCTCTACAAAGGAATTGCCGCCTCTCGCGCAGGCCCGATTGTGGCGATTATTGTCAGTGCAATCGCATGGGCACCACTGCACATTCAGTACGACGTATATGGTGTCGGAACGATTGCAGTGATGGGGCTTTTCCTCGGAGCGATCCGCCATACGTCGGGATCGCTGTACTTGACAATGTTATTGCATGCCATCGCCAATGGCGTGGCGACACTCGAGATCGTCATCAAGGAACACTGGCTTCGGTAAGATCTCCATATGCGGATCCGGGTCTGGCAGGTAAGAGCTGCGCAGGGTCTTGCCGGTAAAACCGTTTCAGCTCGTCATATAAGTCAAGATGCCGTTTCTGAAGTACTCTGGGTTTCTCGAAGAAGCACTCCGTGGCGACGGCGAAGAATTCGGCAGGATTGGTCGCACCGTATTCGTCGAGCACGGTTGTGCGGCCGAGCCAGCGATCGCGCCGCAGGCGCTCGTACTCGACGTTGAGCACGCGGGCCCAGGCCACATACTGGCTGCGTTGATCCAGTAGCGGTGTGCCGTTGATCAACCCGTCCTCTCGGTCGAGCTGATGGGCAAACTCGTGCAGCACGAGGTTTTGTCCGTCGTGGATGTCGGACGCTCCGGAGCGCACATCATCCCACGACAGCACAACCACGCCGGAACTCCACGACTCGCCGAGACGGATCGAGTCCCCCTCGAGGACCGTACCGCTGCCGATCGGTTCAACAGATTTGGCAATGAAGGCGGTGGGATAGACCAGGATGGTGATCAGCCGTGGATAAATGTCGGTCTGACGGTGGAGCAAGAGCAGGCAAGCCTGGGCGGCGATGGTCACCCTGATTTCATCGGTGAGCGTGAGTCCGCCACAGCCCTCGAAGACTTTTTCGGCCAGAAAGACCTGCACCAAACCGTGGAGCTCGCGGCGATCGGCGTCGGGAAGGCACATGTAATAGGGAACGTTGCGTTCGATGATCTCCAGGAAGGGCCGTGGAAACGGCGCCGATCGCAGACGCTTGCGCCGTCGTTCTTTGAAGAAACCGAACACGATCTGATCCTTGTGCGGAGTGCGGCCGGGCGCTTGATTTCCCGATCCATTTCGTCGCATCTCGTTCGCGACGAACGATCGGCGAGATTTGTCGAGCATGCGATCGACTCAAGAGATAGAATAACGCGCGGATTGGCCGGGCGGGTAATAACCCATTGCCTGGTGAGCAACGAGGGGTTGCGAATCATGGCGGGATACTCGGGTACGCCCCTGGCGAAGAAACTAGGGATTCAGGCCGGAGCCTTCGTTCGCGCTGTGGATGCGCCGGGCGATTACGCTCAACTTCTCGCGCCTCTGCCGCCAAACGTGACGTTTGTCGAACGCGGCGCGGACGAGCTTGACATGGTTCATCTCTTTACCAAATCGCGGGCGAAGCTCGTTAAATATTTGGATGATTATAAAAACAAGATCAAGCAGAACGGCTCCATCTGGGTTTCGTGGCCGAAGAAATCATCGGGAGTGTTGTCCGAAGTAACGGAAGACACCATCCGCCAGGTCGCATTGCCGCTCGGCTTGGTCGACATGAAGGTTTGCGCGGTCGACGACACATGGTCGGGGCTCAAACTGGTCATTCGTAAGGAAAATCGGGTGTGAACCTGTGGACGGCATGTCGTGTAAACCTGTGTTGAACTCGATGCGGCTGAACCAGCTCAAGATCGCGGGCGTTTTGATAGTTCTCGCCATTTCTGGTCGTTATTGGGCATGGAATGCCGTTGCCGGGCTCATTGACGATAACGAAAAGACCGACACCGCGCCGGTCGTCAGCAAGCCGCCAGCCTCGACACCCGCTTCCGCGCCCAAGTCGCAGACATTTCCGCGAGTGATGCTCTATCGACTGAACGGGAAGGTACGGGTTGCCGGCACTGGTGAGCCGGTAGCGGGGGCAAAGCTGCAAATACACACCGGTGATATCTTCGAGTTTCCGAGTCCAAATCAGAAAATGGTGGAAACTGACGCCGATGGTAGCTTCGCTCTCGACCTCCCGGCTGGGCGCGTTGATGTCCAGCTCGCAGAGCCGCCGATCGGCTATTACTGGGTTCCCAACGCTCCGAGGTCGAGCGAGTCGCTTTCATTGGGACCCGATAAGCCGGTGATCAACAGGGAGTATCGGCTGCGCAAGGGCGTTATTTGGACCTTTCAGCTCACGAAGGGCGTGGAACGAAGGCCATTTCCCGGGTTCATAACCGGCCACAGCCCCGGAATACGGGAACCGTTTCAAGTCCAAGCGCAAGCCGATGAAAACGGTCAAATGCACCTGGCGCTTCCAAGCGACGCCCGTGAAGTCGCGTGCTACGTGCGGGAGTCGGAGTCGTCGTGGAATTCATCTCAGCTTGAGACTGGTTACCTCTTTCTACGATTGGATTGGGAGTCGAATTTTCGACCCGACGAGCTCCAGCGGATTATTCCGCTCGAGGGTAAGGTCCGCGGCTTCCGCCTTGTTGACACGGGCGAAAAATCCGCCACTCTTCTCGCCGCTGCCCAGATCGAGCCCGTAGACGACAATGGCAGGCTCGTGATCCGCGGGCGCTACCGGATCGCAATTCCAAGGATTTTGGGGCAGTGGCGGGCCTGGTGCTCGACGCGAAGAACCGGCCAATCTCCGGGGTGAGCGTCGGACTTGCCGCGACAAGATATCGCGTTTCGGATGAGCTCCGGCACCAAGCGACGACAGACGCGCAGGGACGGTATCGCTTGCGCGACATCCCGCGGCGCAAGATCGACGACGAACCATTTGAGTTTCAGATCGTCGTGGTGAAGGAAGGGTTTGCTGGCTTCGTTTCGCCGCAACTCACTCTCAAGGAGGGCACGACGGAGAAGTATCAGGTAATTGATCCCATCCGACTGGCGCCCGGCGTTTCGATAAACGGCATCGTGGTCGATCATCGCGGGCGACCGGTGGCGGGGGCTCGCGTGCGCACCAGCAAGCCTGTGCCACACAGTGGATTATCCCCGAAGATCCCGACAGTCCGGACCGACGAAAACGGGCGATTCACTATGCAGGATCTTCAACTTGGACGGACTTCGTTGGATGCAAGTGACGGCATCGTCTACTGGATTTCCAGGTACGTGACGGTGGGATCCTCTCAGCCAGTGTTGCTTCAACTTCCGGAGGAAAAGCCTGAGCCCGATGCCTGCGCAAAGCTCTGGCGGCGCGATTCGAGCCACTCAGAGTGGGCCAAACCGCTGCGGAATGGGAGGTCGGCCCCTGGTCCGACGGTCGAGCGCACAGGCTCGCCGACCAACAGGGTAAAGTCATCGTGCTCTATTTCTGGGGGACCGATTTCTGGCAGAGCGTCGCCGCGCTCCCAGCTCTTGGAAAGCTCGCTGCTGCTTACGAGCCGCGCGGTGTCGTGTTCCGGGCCATCCATCGGCCAGACCAAGACGAGAAGCGACTTGGAGAAGAAGTACGGAAGCTTATCGCTGTCAAGCAAGCGCCGCTCATCTTCGCGCTCGATAAGGTGCGAATCGACCGTCACTCCCGCGGCATGACTGCCCAGCAGTATGGTGTCACCGATTACCCGGTCGTCATCCTGATCGACCAAGCTGGGAAAATTGCCTTCCGTAGCGACATGGCGGCGGGCGATCGTAACGTGGCCGGCGTATTCATGAAGATTCTCACAGATCCTCAGGCAATGACTGAAAAGAAAGCCAGCAGTCTGGTCGAGCGGGCGATCGCCGAGGAGATCGAGGCGGTTCTGAGACAGCTCGACTGAACCCTGCTCGGCTTGGCTACGCGGACGGCGAGTCCGGGTTGGCAGCCTGTTGCCCTCAAGTGGGCGAAGGCTATAATCCACGGTGCATCGAGCAGTCGTCGCTACGACCGAGTTTGCCGAACCGTCGAGCCCCGACGGGGCCCGGCGGTTCAATGGTGGACACGTTGACCGAACCTCGGTAGAGGATCAAGCGATTAAGGAGGAAACGACCATGCGTTGCATCTTGGGATTTTGTGTTGTCCTGGCTGCGGGCAGTTTTGCCTGGGCCGCCGAGACGGGCGGCGTTGCCAGCGAGGCTGAGTTTCAGGCGCCCACAGCGCCCACAGGGATTCCGGTAGTTCAGCCGCCAGGCGCAAACGCCGTACAGGCGGCAGCCGCCAACGTGTATCAAAACGCCACGGCGCAGCCTACCACGACCCCCACATTGCCCGCTACGAACATGATGCCGGCGGGTACGTACACGGCTCCCATGCAGCCTACCACAACGTATGCTGCACCCGGGACAACCACGACTTATCCCGTATACACTTACCGCGCGGGACCGGCCGGTACGGTATATCAAACGACGACGCCAGTGTACACAACGACCGCGGTGCCGGCCACGACCACTTATGGCACACCGGTTCAAGGCTACACCACCATCCCCGCCCAGACGACCTATGCGCCGGTGCGGCGTAGATTCCCGTTCGGGCTGTTCCAGCGCTGGCGGCAGCAGGCGACGCCGACTTACACAACGATGCCCGGCTACAACAGCCCGGTGTATACGTACCCTACCTATACAAGCATGCCGACGTATACCACCGGCCTGTTCAGGAATCGCGGCGTTCAGGCGGGCAATTACGTGATGGGCGGTTATACGTCGCCTTACTATTTTGCGACAACCTATGCCGTGCCGGCTGGGACGATGCCGGCAGGCGTGGTGACAAACACCGTCGCTCCGACCACGACGACGGCACAGCCGACGGCACCCGTGTACACGCCAACCACGCTCACCGTCCCGAACAGTCCCGCGAATGCCAGCACACCCGCGTCGGGCACAGGCCCCGCGACCGCTGCAGCGGACGATGCGGCACCGGTTCCGAGTGTGCCGACGAACCCGCCGGGCGCGAATCAGAGTGGTGCAGCGACGCCGACGAGGTCCATTATTCCTCCGCCGCCTGCGATCCCATCCGCTGCTGCCACGGCAACCAGCCCCAATTAAGAGTCGGCGTTGGAACGACTCCGATCGTTCGCTGCGAGATGACCTGGCCTGGTCGAGAGACCAGGCCAGTAGTCGCACCTGGCTGCACGTTGTTCGCGGAAAGGGGGATCGGGCAATTTCTCAAATTGTCGGCGCGTGACTGACAGGCTCATGAGTCTCGCGGGTTGATCGTGCGGCGAGACGCCCATTGGCCTTGAGCCGCATGTAAAGTGCATGACGCGGCCGAAGCGTGATCGATGGCATGAGCTTCGAGGGTCTGGCCGGGCTCGATCTCGAGACGAAATCGCCGGGCAATCGTGGCCAGGAGAAGCACGGCCTCCATCATCGCGAAGTGGTTGCCGATGCAGATGCGCGGGCCATCGCCGAAGGGGAAATACGCGCAGCGGGGCAAGCGCTTTGATCAGGTCGTTGTCCCAGCGCTCGGGCTTGAAGGTCTCGGGGTCGTCGAACCAGCGGCGATCGCGGTGGACCAGCCGCTGAATCATGAAGAGTTGAGTTCCCTTTGGGTACGTGGTAGCCGCCGATCTCGCAGTCGGCCAATGCCTCGCGGGCGATGCCCCAGGCCGGCGGATACAGCCGCATCGATTCGCGGACGACCCACTCGGTGTACCGCAGGTTGGGAACGTCGGCGGCGGTCGGAGGCCGGTCGCCGAGCACGCTCATGTAGCTCGGCGGCGAGGCGATCCGCGCATTGCGGGCGATTGGGCGAGCAGGTAGAACGTATAAAACAGGACCAGCGCGGTCGTCTCGTGGCCGGCGAGAATCAGGGTAACCACCTCGTCGCGGAGCTGGCGGTCGGTCATGCCGCCGCCCCCTTGCTCGTCGCGCGCGGCCAGAAGTCGCGACAGCAGGTCGCCCGTGTCTTGGCCGCTCTCGCGGTGGCGGCGAATGATGCCGTAGATGATCTCGTCGATCTGCCTGATCGCCCGCCAGTACCGCCGGGACGACGGCAGCGGCAGATAGTCAAAGATCCGAAACCAGCGCATCGGGCTCATGAAGTGGTTGATGACGACTTCGAGCTGATTCGCCGACGATGTCGGCTTCGCCGGTCAGGTCGGCTGCCGAACAGTGTCTTGGCGACGATCGACAGCGTCAGAGTGCCCATGTCTTCGTGCGGGTCGCGCACCTGGCCGTCGTGCCAGGATTCGAGCATGTGCTCGGTGTGCTCGACCATCACCGCGGCGTAGCGCTCGATTTGCTGGCGCTGAAACGTCGGCTGGGTCAGTCTTCGCTGCCGTCGCCAGAAATCCCCCTCGCTGGTCAAGAGCCCCTCGCCGACCAGCGGAATCAGCCACCGCGTCAGCTTATCTTTCATGAAATTGTCGGCATGTGAGCGTAGAACGTAATCGATGTGTTCGGGATTCACGAGCACGTAGGTGGTCAGGTTGCCCAGCCGCAAGCCTGACGATGTCGCCATATTCGTGCACCGCGCAGCCAGAAAGCCGATCTGGTCGCGCAGGTAAGCGAACGTGTTTCCCAGGAAGAAGCTCCCTTTCGGACCGGGCGGCAGCTTGATCCGTTTCGGCATGTTCTGGATGGCATCGGCGATCGATCCTTCGTTTTGAGGGTGACGCGATCGGATTATGCGGTGCGTCCGATCAATGCTCGGGAAGGGCGGATTGGTCAATCCGTCAGCGGGACGTAGAGTTCCGGCGAGCGGCTTTCGATGAATGGGAAACAAGCCTCCCTTGGCATACTGCTCGAAATGGGGCGCGGCCCGATGGGCATCGAGTGCGGCCTGGTCGTCGTATTGCTCGTAGAGGAAAAACCGCCGCGGGTCGGCCGTCGAGCGGTGTGCCAGGTACATCCGGCAGCCCGGCTCGGCGCGGTGTGCTCGGTCAGCTTGGCGAAGAGCGCGATGGCCTCGTCTTCGTGGCCCGGTTTGATGACGTAGGTGACGGCGACGCAGATCATCGGAACCTCCAGCCTCGATTCTCACGGTTGATCGCGGTTACGATTCTAGGCAATCATCCTCGCCCAGACGACAAGAGGATGCCAGCCCGAGCGCTCGAAGCTGGCGGATTGAACCCGAACGACGGCCGAATCGAAGGTGAACTCATGACGCTTTCCACCGAGCACGCGTCGGGTCTGTCCGTTGCCTCGACGGACGAGATCCGCGCGGCCTTCCCCGCGCTCGAGCGAGTTCATCATGGTCATCGCGGTCGCCTATTTCGACGGGCCCGGCGGAACGCAGGTCCCCTCGGCCGTGGTCGAGGCCATGGCCGGATTATCTGTTCACCACAATGCCAATACGCACTGGGGATTTCCGACCAGTGCCGAGACCGACGCGGCGCTCTGGCAACGCGCGCAAGCCGATGGCCGACTTTCTCAATGCGTCGCCCGCCGAGATCGCCTTTGGGCTCAACATGACCACGTTGACGTTTCATCTGGCGCGGGCCACTGGGACGTCGGCTCGGGGCGGGCGATGCGATCATCGTCACCGAGCTGGACCATCACGCCAACATCGACCCCTGGCGCGCGCTCGAGCGCGAACGGGGCATCACCATCCTCCAGGTTCGCATGGTCCCGGAGACCGGCGAGCTCGACTGGAACGACCTGGACCGCTGCCTGACCGACCACCGCGTCAAGCTGCTGGCGATCGGGGCGGCGTCCAATGCGCTCGGGAACGATCAACGACGTGGCCCGGGCCGTCGCGATGGCACGCGAGGCCAATGCCCTTTCGTTCGTCGATGCCGTGCACTATGCGCCGCACCAGCTCGTCGACGTCCGCGAATGGGGCTGCGATTTTCTGGCGTGCTCGGCCTACAAATTCTCATGGGCCGCACGTCGGCGTGCTCTACGGCAAGCGAGAGCGGCTCGAGGCGCTCGACTTTCCCAAGCTCGAGCCCGCGCCCGAGACAGTGCCCGAGCAGCTGGAGACAGGGACGCAGAACCACGAGGGAATCGTGGGCGCGGCGGCCGCGGTGGATTATCTCGCCTCGCTCGCCAGGGCGGATAACGGCCGCTGGTCATCCAGCTCGCGGCGTGAGCGGCTGCAAGCCGTGTTCGACGCTTTCATGAACGTGGGTCGGCGCTCTTGAAACGGCTCTGGGAAGGCTTGAGCGAGATCGAAGGCGTCAAGCTGTTATGGGCCTCCGCCCAGCGCGCCGCGCACGCCGACGCTTGCCTTCACGCGTCGCGGGCCGGCCGGCCGAAGAGGTCAGCCGGCTCCTTGCCGACCGCGGGATCTTTGCCTCGCACGGTAACTTCTACGCGATGACCGTCGTCGAGCGGCTTGGGTTGGCCGACCACGGTCTGGTCCGGCTCGGCTGTGCCTGCTACACGACACGACGAAGAAGTCGCTCGGGTCATCGAAGCCGTGCGATGCGATTGCGCGGGCGTGAAACGTGCGAAATCAACTGTCGATTCACTACACGCACAAGCTTACTTCGCGAATTCGGCATGCGGGTGCAGCGTGTAGAAGTGTTGGTGCCGGACCGGGTCGAAGAAGCGGTAGAGCGGCACGGTCCCCGGTCGTGGGATCGCGATAGAATATAGCCGGCGATGCCATGATGCCGATAGCCGACGCGTGCCGGCATTTTCGCCGGTCGGTGACAGTCGTGTAGAAGGTCGTCGCGCCGGTTGCGCCAGCGATAAAGCGGGACTGTTTCCGGCGACAGGATGGTCGTAGACGTGACAGGAGATCCCCTCGCTGACGGAGTTGGGCCGGTCAGGTGCGTTGGGACGGATCGTGTAGTAGTGGGAGCCATCCCGGGGATGGAGCCAACGATAAAGAGGAACGGTCCCCGGCCGCTGCGCGGCGAAAACGTAGCCGGCGATGCCTTCGGACCGGAACCGCGTCAGGTCGAAGTGGAGGACCACTTCCGACGGCGCGTAATCGATTCGCTCGAAACACGCCGTATTCCTTGAACACGCCAACGCGCTTGATGATCTCGTCATTGAGGCGTTTGTTCAAGCGCGACGCCCTGCCGCTGGCGATCTGCGTGACCAGCTCATCGAAGTACTGACCCAGAAACTTGGCGACGACCCCGGAAAAGCCGTCCAGCTCCCGCTTCTTGACCTCGTCGATCTCGATCCGAAACCGGGGTGCTCCGTCGACCCCGGGCTCGATATTGACCCGTGCCTTCACGTCGAAGCGAAACTTCCGCCATCCTGCGGGCGTTTGCGGGCTCCGGCCGACCCGCTCCGAGATCGGACCGGTCACCGGGGGATGAAATTCCCCCTCGATCTGGCAGGCGATCAGGAACATTCGGCGTCCGCGGGTCGATCGCGATGCAGCCGATACGAGTGGACCGTTCCTCGATATTTGTCCGCCTTCTCGAAGGTTGTCGGCGGCAGTTTCGCGACAACGCCGTCGAGGAAATCCTTGCCAAGCTTGACTTCAGCCGCGGCCTGTGCCGGTCGGCCGTGGAGTAACACAGCCGCGGCGAATAAACCGAGAACAATGCATCGCCGCCATCCTGGCATTGGCACCCGCTCTCCAAGGCTGTTCGCGCATTGGCTATCATCTTGATGCGACCTTTGGTTTCTTTCCATCGAAGGGAAAGCGCCGCATGCAGACGGCTTTTGGCGTACTTTTACCCTCAACCGGCCAATCTGACCAGGGGAATTGAGAGGATCGGCGAACGCTCGCCAACGACGTCAGCTCGATCGCTCGACGGCCGCGAGCATTGCGGCCAGGGGTTCGGGGTCAGCACAGACGATGGTCGCTACCGACGATGACGAGGGCCGTCGCGGTCAGTGCGCTGCGGGTCACGAGTTCGCGGCTGTGCGCGATCGGGACCACGTCGTCGGATTCGGAGTGGAGGATCATCGTGCCAGGCTTGACGGTTGTTGCGGTTCCCCACTTCTTCCACGCCGGGCAGAGCAAAACCAGCGCGGCTCTCTTGCGTCGATATTCATGGCGACTGCGCCGCCGCGAGACGAGCCGACGACCACGTCGGGATCGTGGTGGTCGAACTCGGCCTGTGCGATCCGGACCGATTCGGCGAAATCTTCGTCGGGCAAGGCCGGATTGATCACGGTATGACCGTGCTCAGCCAAATAGGTTGGTTTTACGCCCCCCGGCTTCGAGTTCCAGCCGTGAAGGAACAAGACCTTCGCCACAGTCGTTTCCTCCGCCTATTCCTTGCCGCCGCGCTGATACTTGCCGATCAATCGCCCTTCCGCCAGAATACGGCCCTTTATCGCCTTGAGTAAATCCGCCCGTGTGGCCGTCGAGCGCAGCTCAAGCCTGGCATCGAGTGCATAGAGCCGGAAAAAATAGCGATGCGTCCCGCTCGGCGGACAAGGTCCGCCGTAGCCGGTCTTGTCGAAGTCGTTGCGACCCTGACGAGCGGTGCGGGCAGGCTCGGCTCCCTCGACAACGGAGAAAGTTTCTTCGGCCGGAATTCCTTCCCTGAGAGCCTTGACGTCGGGGGGCAGGTTGAAGACGACCCAGTGCGACCAGGTACCCATGGGGGCATCGGGGTCGTCGCAGAAAGCGCCAGTGACCGGGCCGAGGCCGGCACGCCCGACCACTCCAGGGGGGGCGACCTGTCCGCGCCGTCGCATGTGAATGTCTTGGGGATCATCCCGCCGTCAGCGAACGCCGAACTACGGAGTTGGATTGTCAGCCGGCTCGGATCGTCGGCGGGCAGTGCGTCGCTTCGCCAGCAGCCCGGAATCGAAAGGATCCCAACCAGACCAGCGACTGCGACCGGCGATAGGGCGCGAGCAGAGGCACGCCCGGAGTGCATGAGGGACCCCTCCATCCGTCGTGAGAGGAAAGACGGTCCCCCAATTGCAACAAATCTCCGACTGCCTGACAGTGCGGGTTTCACGCAAAAGTTGAAAGTGACCGGCCCATCCCGGGCCGGTGTGCGTTCTTCGCCTTTCACGATCCTCAAGCCGGATCCCCACTGTCGACCCGGCTGGCTGGCGGTCCAGGAGGGGCATCGGTAGGAGCGCCAGCCGTCGGGATCAATTCGGTATCGGAAGGACGGTCCAGATCGTCGGTGGGGGAGGGAAGAGCCGCGGGGCCGTCGCCCGGTGTGCCTCGCGAGATGGGAAACGCCAGATCTGCAGAGGTATTTATACCTTTATTCGGACCGGAGGCTACCGGCGGACCAGGTGGGACGAGCGAATCACCCGCTCCCGAGACGGGTGAACCTGGTGGCAATGGCGGCGCAGGAGGCGGGACGGTCCTCGCATCGCTCGAACTGATCCGCCGTTCAAGATCGCTAAACCGGCGCTCGAGTTCGTTCAGCTTGTGTTCGAGGCGATCGACCCGGCCGACGACGTCGCCACGCGCCAACGTTTGGGATCCGGTCGAACTTGACGACGACCTCGACGAGCTCAATCCGCGAGCGATGGCTGGCGCGGTCGCCGACGGCGCAGCGGTGATCGTCGTACTCACCGCAGCAGCGCCAGGGTTGCCCGTGAGCGTCCGCCCAGGAAGAAAAGGCCCGGCCGCGCGTGCCGGTGTGCGTGATCCGCCCAGGACTTCGAGCAGTCTATCGAGCTTTTGCTCGACAGCCTTGAGCCGATCGGTGGAGACCGGCGGCGCCGGGCATCGTCTGCGCTACCACGCCGACGCCAGTGGATACGAGGGCCAGCGTGGCCACTCCCAGGACCGCATATCGCAGTTTCGCCAACAGCATGGCTTTCAAAACTCCTTCGGTGAGAGTTGTGACCGACATCGAAGCGACCCCGGTCAAGGACGAGCCGGCCGCGGTGAGCGTCGCGACGCGAATCGTAGAATCAACGAGCGGTGGGGGAATAATGACCGCACGCGCATCTTGGGTCAGGATCGAAGTGAGAGTGACGGCCGACAAGGCAAAGCCTCGCTTGGTCAGCCGTTCCCGCAGGCGTACCTTAGCACGGGCGAGCCGGCTGGAGAGAGTTCCTTCGGATATTTTCAGTCGCGCGGCGGCATCGCGGCGCGACAAACCTTCCAGTTCGCAGAGCACGATGGGGGCACGCTGCCGTTCGGGCAGCCGCGCCAGTTCGTCGTCGAGGATCGTGCGCAACTCGGTTTGCATGGTGTGGTCGGCTGGCTCAACGTATAACATCACTCCCAGCCGTTTCTCGCGCGGCTTGGCGGGAAGTGAGGGCCCGCGCGTCGAGCGCAGCCCGGCGGGCGACGCCGTGCAGCCAGCTTGCCAACTGTTCTCGCCGTGCGATCACCGCCGCTTTCCGCGCGAGCACCAGAAATGTGGCCTGGAACGCGTCCTCCGCGGCATCTTGATTGCCAAGAACGCGGCGGCAGACACCCAGGACCATCGCGCCATGACGGTCGACCAGGGCCGCGAACGCCGCCTCGGCCGTCTGATCACGCCCCGCGACGAAACTCTCCAAGAGTTCCGCGTCGCTGCGCTGCCCAATGGATCCGCAGTGAAACAGCGTGTTCAGATCTCGGAGCACCTCGCGTGACGCCACACCGGCCATGAAGCGTTCTCCCGGTTTTTGGTACAATTTCTGTCTATACTTGTTGCTGAGATGTCGGCGCGTCCAGGTTTTTGCAAAAAGGCGAACGAATCCTCTCTCGAGGCTCAATAGCCGCGGCCGAGAGCGGCAAGCCGAGTTCACGGCTGCGAACCGTCGACTGTCCGCAGCCTCAACCTTATCAGTAAATCATTCAGGGCAGACTTGGCTGTCGGCGTTTCGGGAAGACTGCTGACCGAATGGGCCTCTTCCAGCACGCCCTGCAGCCGGTCGTATTCGCGCCGGTGGAACTCGATTTCGCCGTCGTTGAGGACGGATGATTCCGGACCCGCCAGCTTTCGCGCGATCAAGTCGACGACCTGCGCGAGCCTTGCTTCCTCGTTGAGACGTACGAGGTTTGTCTCGACCAGGCTAGATCGCATCAGGTGGATGCCCGTCAAAAGCACTCGGTACACGTACAAGAGCGGCTTGACGCGTGGCGGCCGTTCCTTCTCGAATAGCCGCCATTGAGTTTCGGCAAAGGCCCGGTAATGGTGATTGTGATGCCGCGTAACGCAATTGTGGGCAATGGTCTTCAGTTCCGAATGTTCGGGAGTCTCGTGGATAACCAGGGGTGAATACAACTGTTCCAATACGTAGCCGTTCTTCTTCAAAAGTAACCCGAAGAATTTGCGGGCGTCATGTGTCACGCGATCGATCTCAAGTCCGTTGTTAACCGCGGACCATTCGATCGTTTCTCGGCCGTGATCGAATCCGACGACTTCCTTGAGAGGCAGGAGATGGCAGCCCCGCAAGTCGAAGTCGGAATCGGGTGAAGGAAATCCATAGAGGTGAGCCCCACTTAGTGTGGCGAAAATGAGGGGAAACGGCTGATGCGAAATCACCTGGCGGAGCTGCATATCGGCAACAGACGCGTTCTTTTTTCGCTCACTCACAGCAGGTCCCTCACCTTCTCGCGCTCTGCTTGAACGTTTTTGAGGGCGGCGACGGCACGATCGGGATCAATCACACAGCTTTCCAGACTTCCGTAGTGATCTTCCAGACAAGAGAGGAGCAACGAACGGATTCGCGCTTCATCGGGTGATTCTCTGAGCTTGCTTTCGGAGTACACCCGCTCGAGTTCCCTTTGCTTTTCGGAAAACCACTCCCGCAGGTAGTCCTCGGTCCAATCGCCGCGCCGGATTGCTTTAAGTTGTTCGTTGTTTCTCTGGAGCTCCACGTCCCCCTCGACGAGGATCTGTTCGACTTCGAGGATCAGACGGACGACGTGGTAGGCGAACTTGGTATCATGGCCGTGTTCGACAACAAGGTCGGCGCGCTTGCCCTGGGCAACCTTGGTCGACAACTTGTGTAGCTGGGCGTAGGCGTAGTTCTTGAACTTCGACCAGGCCCCCTTGTGCAAGAACAATTTCCGGTTCTCTCTAACGATGTCTCCTACTCTCCTGGAGTGCAGAATACAGTTTACGGGAGTGAACAACGAGTCGATCATGTTGGGGTTGTTGTGCATTGCCAGGTTGAAGAATTTGATGATGCCGTAGATTGTCAGATCATAGGATCGACCACGGCCCCCCAGGGCATCAACATCATGGACATGGTGTTCCTGGTACTGCTGAAAACGAGCCTTCGGGGTTCCGAAACCGAGAACCTCACCCCGCAGGTGCGGAAAGATATCATCCTTTGGTGGGATCGCCCATCCGTAAACATCGACGTCGCTGGTCTCTGACGAAACGCCATAGGCAACAGATCCCATTATAGTCTCGTACTGGACGCTGGCCGGCAGCCAGCGGGGGGGCTTGATCAGACCACGGTCAGAGAGTCGTTGCAGTGTGCTCATCGGCCGCTCCTCGGGAAGCACCATTCCTGGCGTAGCTTAGATGTTTCGAGAGGTCGTTCGGTTCGGCAGACAGCCCCGATCAAACGAAGGACAAAGCATGCACGACTGGAGGCCCAAAATGCGGCAGGCGGCTCAGCATTTCGGCGACCAGCTCCGCGGCATCCGGACCGGCACGATCAGCGTCGGTTTAGTCCAGACGATCCGGGTCGACTGCCGCGGCGATTCGGTGCCGATCAACCGGCTTGGATCGCTCAAATCGCAAGGGGATCGTATCCTGATCACCCCTTTTGATCGAGCAAATGTCCCGCGTATCGTCAAGTCGCTGACCGATTCACGACTGGGTGCTTATGCCCTCAACCCCACGACTGTGTGCGTCAGCATACCACCAATGAGCGTGCAGCAGTGTGAGGAAACTATTCGGCATGTGAAGAAGCTGGGCGAGGAGGCCAAGATCTCGGTCAGAGCGATCCGTCAACAGGCTCGCAAGCAAATCGAAGTCTCGGGGAGAGGATCACAACGCGCGGTGCAGGAGGCAACCGATGCGGCGATCCATGACATCGAAGAACTGGTCAAGGCGAAGGTTGCAGAGCTGGAATAACGCGAGCTTCCGCCGCTTTCCAGTCTCATCCAGATTGCTATGATATTGATCACAGGCGAGACGGGAACAAGTTGCATGCTCGACCGGGTTTCCGTTTACACCGCGGGGGATGGCTATGAACTGTCCGTTTCCAGGCATGGACCCATACCTGGAGCATCCCGTGCTCTGGGAGAGCGTGCACGCGCGGCTGATGGTAGCCATCGCGAATCAGCTTCAGCCGAAGCTAGACCCGCGCTACGTCGCCTCGATCGAAGAACGTGTCTTCATCGAGGGGCCGCAACGGCGGGTTCCTGACGTGTGGATTCAAAAAATAAGCGATGCCGAACTTCCGACGTCGCTTGCAGATCCGGAATCTGACACAGCAGTTGTTGTCGAGGTCGATGATCTCGAAATTCGTGAATCGCGAGTAGAAATACTTGACTCTTACAACGAACTCAAGCTCGTCGCGCTGATAGAGGTCGTCAGCCCGACCAACAAGAGTGCCGGCCCCGGTCGTGTGTCGTATAAGGCAAAGCAAGCGGAGACACTCGCGCGCGAATGCCATCTGATCGAGATCGACCTGCTCGCTCACGGCCGCCACGTGCTTTGCATTCCCGAGTGGCGGCTAAAGCCATTCAAGCCATTTGATTCGCTCTGCTGCGTCAACCGATGGTCTGCACGGAACCGATTCGAGCTTTATCCCCGCACGCTTCGCCAGCGGCTACCGCGACTGAGAATTCCGCTCGCGCAGGACGATCCCGACCCAACGCTCGACCTCCAGGCCGCATTTGAGCAGGTCTACCTGGAAGGCAGATACTGGCGCCGAGTCCGTTACGACGAGACGTGTGTTCCTCGACTGTCGTCGCAAGATCAGGTGTGGGCGAACGAGCGAATTGCTCTTTTCCGAACAACGCGGGCTGATTTGTTTCCGCGGTGATGTTGCTCTCGCGGCAATTTCTGTGAACAGAAGGGCGGGCATCCCTGCCCGCCGAGCAAACAATCGCCCTGACTTTCAATTCGCGGCTTTCTTGCCTCTACTTTTCTGGATCTTTGTGATGATTTTCTTTTCGTGGCATATCTTCGCAAAGACTCCCTTTTTGCCGGCATCCTTGGCTTTCTCGATGCCTTTCTCCAGCTTCTCGTAGACCTCCTTGTCGACCTTGATGCTGCCGTTCTTCGTGACGTACTCGGTGTCCGCGTTGGTCTCGAGCACGATCTCGTCATCCTTATCTTTCTCGATAACCGTGACCTTCTTGGTTTCATAGTCGACCTTGGTGATCACGCCGAGCAACTCATCGGCGAGCACCGACGCGACGACAAAACCCATTCCCAACAAACAAGCCGACAGCGTGAGCAAAAACTTGCGACGATTCTGCATGGCATGTTTCTCCAGGGGCAAACACGATGAATCAGCGCCCAGCCGTGAGCCGTCGGCATTTCCGGTCGGAAACGCACCCATGGGCGGCCGCTTCCCGGCGAGGATCGCGTCATTATTAACACCGAGCAGCTTAGGAGGTAGTGGGGAGTCCCAGGAAATAAGCAATTATTTCGCCGAGCATTGTTAGGATTTCTTTACCCGGACTTTCAGGCCATACCCGTTCCGAAGCCGAACGTGGCAGGTCGAAGATCCTGATAGGCTGCACGGGCGATTGATGAACGAGGGGGGTTCTGCAGGTGATCGCTTCGACAGCTACAGCACTCACGCTATACTCGTACTGTAGGGTCAAAGGTGTTGTCGGCCGGGATTCGGACTCTAGTGCGCCCCCACTCGACGCCCGCAACCCGTGCACCGCAGGCGGGCTTTCGCGATTGACCGGATGACCCCACAAAAACGCTACTATAGAATTAGGCGGCCCACCCTGTTTCTCTCGCCGGGAGATCGACTCGACATGCATATCGGTGTGCGGATCAACTTGAGGGAGTGTTGCGCGAGTCTGTCGAGCACCTGTGGCGGTTGCGTTCTGGGATTAGCCTGCGTTTTTTGTGCCGCGATCGCCGGTTGCCAGGCCAATGCGACCAAGGTCGCCGCCGTCGAGGCTCCTGTGGTGCCAGTCAGCCAGCCCGTCCAGCGCGAGGTCACTGACTACGTCGACTTTACCGGCAGAACCGAGGCCGTCTATCCAGTCGACATCCGTCCCCGCGTGACTGGTTACCTGGTCGAGATGCCGTTCGAGGAAGGAGCGGAGGTCAAGGCGGGGGACCTGCTGTTCGTGGTTGATCCTCGGCCCTACAAGGCCCAGCTCGATCAGGCACAGGGTCAGGTCGATCTCTACCAGGCCTCGCTCAAGCTGGCCAAGACGACCCTTGCCCGGGACAGGGCCATCAACGCGTCTGTCACCGGGCTCTGTCAGCCAGCAGCAGTTCGATCAGGAGCAGGCCGTGGTCGATGAGGCCGATGCCAGGGTGAAGGCCTTCACAAAAGAGCATGGAGATTTCCAGGCTCAGCTACGAGTTTACCCGGGTCCTCTCGCCGATCGACGGGCAGATCAGCCGCTATTACCTGACTCTCGGCAACCTGGTCAACCAGGACCAGACCCTCCTGACCACGGTGGTGTCGGTCGACCCGATGTACGTCTATTTCGAGATGGACGAGCCCACCTTGTTGCGCACTCGCAAGGCGGTCAATGAGGGCAAGATCAAGGCGCTCGACAAGAGCATGAAGATTGCCGTCTCCATGGCGCTGCAGGGAGAGGACGGCTTTCCCCACCAGGGGACGATCAACTTCGTCAACAACCAGGTTAACCCCACTACCGGCAGTATCCTGGTGCGCGGTGTTTTTCCCAACCCGCTGCCCAAAGGCGGCCGCAGGCTGTTGTCGCCGGGCATGTTCGTGAAGATCCGGCTGCCGATCGGCCAGCCTCATCCGGCCCTGCTGGTCATCGATCGCGCCGTCGGGTCGGACCAGGGGCTCAAATTCGTCTACGTGGTCGACGCGGAAAACAAGGCCCAGTATCGCCGGGTCACGACCGGGGCGCCGCAGGACGACGGACTGCGTGTGATCGAGCAAGGGCTCAAGCCGGATGATTGGGTGGTCTTCGGCGGATTGCAACAAGTCCGCCCGCGCATGACGGTCAGGCCCGAGCGGGCCGATGCTCGTGACAGTCGGACGAACCCAAGAAGGCATCGTCGGTCGGGTGAATCGAAGAAGGTTGCGAAAGCCGAACCGCCGACGGTGCCCGTCAGCCAGCCTGTCCGGCGGGAGGTCACCAACTATGTCGACTTCACCGGCAGAACCGAGGCGGTCCATTCAGTGGATATCCGTCCCCGCGTCAGTGGTTACCTGGTCAAGATGCCGTTTCAGGAAGGCGAGGAAGTAAAGGCGGGAGACCTGCTGTTCGTCATCGATCGCCGGCCTTACAAGGCCCAGCTCGACCAGGCTCAGGGCCAGGTCGATCTCTACCAGGCCTCGCTCAAGCTGGCCAGGACCACGCTGGTGCGCGACAGGGCCATCAACATGCTGAAGCCGGGGTCCGTGAGCCAGCAGCAATTCGATCAGGAACAAGCCGTGGTCGAAGAGGCCGAGGCAAGAGTCGACGCCTACAAAAAGAGCATGGAGATCTCCAAGCTGAGCCACGAGTTCACCCGAGTCATCTCGCCGATCGACGGTCAGATCAGCCGCTATTATTTGACGTCTCGGCAACCTGGTCAACCAGGACCAGACCCTCCTGACCACGGTGGTGTCGGTCGACCCGATGTACGTCTACTTCGAGATGGACGAGCCCACGCTCTTGCGCACCCGCAAGGCGGTCAACGAGGGCAAGATCAAGCTGCCCGACAAGGGTATCAGAATCCCAGTCTTCATGGGGCTACAGGGGGAGGACGGGTTTCCTCATCAAGGGACGATCAATTTCGTGAACAACCAGGTCAACCCCACCACCGGCAGCATCCTGGTGCGCGGGGTCTTTCCCAACCCCCTGCCCAAGGGGGGCCACCGGCTGTTATCGCCGGGCATGTTCGTCAGGGTCCGGCTGCCGATCGGCCAACCCTATCCGGCACTGCTGGTCATCGATCGCGCCGTCGGGTCGGACGCAGGGGCTCAAGTACGTCTTCGTGCTTGACAACGAGAACAAGGCCCAGACTCGCCATGTCACGACCGGGCCGCTGCAGGACGACGGGCTGCGCGTCATCGAGCATGGGCTAAGCCGGAGATTTGGTGGTCGTCGGTGCATTCAGCAAGTGCGCGCCGGGGATGACGTCAGGCCGGAAACGGTGATCATGCCGTCGTTCGACCAACCGAGCGCAACGGACCTCGAGCCCTCACCTGATCAATTCAAACGAGGATCGTCCGCGCTTAAATCAGATAGGGAAACACCGTCGCCGGCTGAATCGTCGAAGAAGGCAACGCCATCACCGCCGGAACCGAGCAAGCACTGAGTGGAGCGCCGCCTATGCTTTCGCGCTTCTTCATCGATCGACCGATCTTTGCGACGGTCCTGTCCGTCGTCATCACCTTGATCGGCGGTATCTCACTCTTCTTCCTGCCGATGGCGCTGTACCCTCGGATCACGCCGCCCGGCGTGGCGGTCTCGATCAGCTACCCCGGTGCCAGCGCCCCGGTGGTGGCCGACACCGTGGCGGCGCCGATCGAACAGCAGGTCAACGGCATCGAGGGCATGCTCTACATGTCCTCGCAGATGGGCAATGACGGCACGTACACGCTGACGGTCACCTTCGATATCGGCACCGACGTGAACTCGGCGCTCGTCATGGTGCAAAACCGCGTCGCGCTCGCCATGCCGCTGTTGCCGACGGCCGTCCAGAACCAGGGCATCACGATCCGGAAGAAGACGCCCGACATGTTGATGATCATCAACTTCTACTCGCCGGACGGCCGCTACGACGATATCTACCTGAGCAACTTCGCCACGATCTACATCAGAGACGAGCTGCTGCGAGTTTATGGGGTTTCAGACATCAACTACATGGGCCAGCGCGACTACAGCATCCGCGTCTGGCTCGACCCGCAGAAACTGGCTTCTCGCAACATGACGGCCATGGATGTGGCGGCCGCGATTCGCACCCAGAATATCGACGCACCCGCCGGCCAGATTGGCCAGTTGCCGGCCCCCAGCGGACAGCCCTTTCAGTTGCCGGTCGACACCCTGGGCCGGCTTATCGAGCCTGAACAGTTCGAATCGATCGTGGTCAAGGCCGGCGACAGCACTGCGCGGGAGCCGGCAGTCGGCATCGTCCGCCTGCGCGACGTAGCCCGCGTCGAGATGGGTGCACAGAACTACAATCAGTCGTGCAAGTTCGACAGCCACCCGTCGGTGGGCCTCTCCATCTACCAGCTCCCCGGGACCAACGCACTCGATGTCGGCGACCGGGTGCGCGCCAAGATGGAAGAGCTCAAGGCGCGCTTTCCGGACGGGGTGGAGTATGACATCGCCTACGACACGACGCCATATATCCGCGAGTCGATCAACGAGGTCTTCAAGACCCTGCGTGACGCCATCATCCTGGTCGGGATCGTCGTCCTGGTCTTCCTCCAGGACTGGAAGACGATGATCCTGCCGATGATCGACGTCCCCGTATCTCGTTGATCGGCACGTTCGGCGTCATGGCCGCCATGGGCTTCAGCCTCAACAACCTGACGCTCTTCGGGCTGGTGCTGGCCATCGGCATCGTGGTCGACGACGCCATCGTCGTGCTGGAGAACACCGAGCGGATGATCGCCAAGGGATTTGACTCGCGGACCGCGACGATCAAGGCGATGGAGGAGATCACCGGGCCGATCATCGCGATCACGCTCGCCCTCAGCTCGGTGTTCATACCCTGCTGCTTCATCGGCGGGATCACGGGCCAGTTCTTTCGCCAGTTCGCGGTGACGATCGCCGTGTCGACGATCATCTCGGCCGTCAACGCCCTGACGATGACGCCGTCGCGGGCCGTGCTGATCTTCAAGACCGTGGAGGGGGAACATGGGCACGAGCTCAAACGAGAGGCGTTGCCCTGGTGGATTTTCGGCCTGCTGGGCGGCCTCTTGACTCTTTGGTACGGGCCGGACTTCCTGGCGGGCCGGCTTGGCCTGCCGGCGCCATCGGCCGCTGGCCGGCGAGACCGAAGCCGCCAAGGAGTTGTCCTGGGCCGCCACCGCACTCTATTTCACACCTGGCCTCGTGGTCGGCCTGGTGGTCGGCTGGTTGATCATCCGGCCGGTAAACGCTGTGCTCGGCTGGCTGTTCCGCGGCTTCAACCGGCTCTTCGACCGCATGACCGATGTGTACGGCTGGACGGTCGGCAAGTCGCTCCGAATCGAGCGTGATCGTGCTCGTTGATCTACGGCGGGTCTAGCTGGTGTGACGTACAGGGTCTTCCAGCGCGCCCCCCTGGGCTTCATCCCCCAGCAAGACCAGGGCCGGCTGATCCTCAGTGTCCAATTGCCCGACTCGGCGTCGCTGCAGCGCACCGAGGAGGCGATGGCGCATCGTCCAGCAAATCGCCCAGGAAACGCCGGGCGTGGCGCACACGGTCGCCATCGCGGGATGTCGTTCCTGCTGCAGGCCAACGCTTCCAACTTCGGCTCGATGTTCATCGTTCTTGACCCGTTCGACAAGCGGCAGGGCCCCGGATTGTACGCCGACGACATCATGGCGCGGCTGCGGAAAGAGTTCCACCGGCGGGTCAAGGATGCGGTGGTCGCGCGTGCGCAATTCGTCGCCAATCCCCGGCCTGGGCGTCGCCGGCGGCTACAAGCTCATCGTCGAGGACCGCGGCGGCCGCGGGCCTGGTGAACCTGCAGCGCCAGACAGACGATCTCGTGGCGACGATGAAGCGAGATCCGGGACTCGCCACCGCGTCCAGCGAGTTCCGGTCGCAGACGCCGCAACTGTACCTGGATATCGACCGGACCAAGGCCGAGGCCCTGGGCTTGTCGTTCGACGACGTGAATCAGACGCTGGGGATGTACCTGGGCTCGCTTTACGTCAACAGCTTCAACCAATTCGGCCGCCACTGGCAAGTCACCGTCCAGTTGGAAGGCGACTTATCGCAATCGGGTCGAAGACATCAACCTGCTCCAGGTCCGCAACAAGTGGGGCGCAGATGGTCCCGCTGGGAACCCTGGTCAACGTGCGCGAGGTCGGCGGCCCGATCACCGTCACGCGTTACAATCTCTACACCGCATCGCCGATCACCGGGGGCCTGGCGGCCGGGGTCAGCTCCGGGAATACGATCAAGGACATCGACCGCCTGACCGACGAAACGCTGCCGCTATCCATGAAGGCGGAGTGGACCGAGGTGATGTTTCTGCAGATCCGGGCGGGCAACACCGCGATTTACGTCTTCGCGCTGTCGGTCGTGAGCGTCTTCCTGGCGTTGGCGGCCCTGTACGAGAGCTGGTCGCTACCGCTGGCGGTCATCCTGGTGGTGCCGATGTGCCTGCTCTGCTCGCTGGTCGGGCGTGCTGTACACGGGCCGTGACGTCAACATCTTCGTGCAGATCGGCCTGGTGGTGCTGGTCGGTCTGGCGTGCAAGAACGCCATTCTGATCGTCGAGTACGCCAAGCAAAAACACGTGGAGGGCCTGTCGCGCTACGAGGCGACGCTCGAGGCGTGCCAGCTGCGGCTGCGGCCGATCCTGATGACCTCGTTCGCCTTCATCATCGGCGTGATCCCGCTGGCCGTGGCCACCGGGGCCGGGGCGGAGATGCGGCGGTCGCTGGGGATCGCGGTGTTCAGCGGCATGGTGGGCGTGACGCTGTTCGGGATTTTTCTCACGCCGGTCTTCTTCTCGGTCATTCTCGGGCTCAGTGAAACGTCGCTGTTCGCCTCCGCGGCCATGCGCTGGGTCGGCTCCACCCTGGTGAGCGGTCTGGCCGGGTCGGGGATGGGCTTTCTGTTCGCAAAGCTCGCAAGGGCCGGCGTTGGTCGTATGTACTGGGCGCTTGGGCTCGGTGGCACCGCCGGAGTCCTGGCCGCGCTCGTTGCCCTGGGGATTCATGAGAGAATCCGCTATCAGGCGTCGGCTGTCGCGCCAGGCTCATTCTCCCCCTCCTCACCTGAAACTCGGTGCCCACAGAGGAGAGCATAAGTCGTGATTTCGCGCTTCTTCATCGACCGGCCGGTCTTCGCCGTCGTGCTCTCGGTCGTCATCGTCCTGGCGGGCTTCGTGGCGGTGTTCACGCTGCCGGTCGCGCAGTATCCCGAGGTGACGCCGCCCACCGTGCAGGTGACCGCGATCTACCCCGGGGCCAACGCCCTGACGGTGCGCAACACCGTGGCGGCCCCGATCGAAGAGCAGGTGAGCGGCGTCGAGAACATGCTCTACATGTCGTCGCAGTGCACCAACGACGGCGCCTACAACCTGACCGTCACCTTCCGGCTGGGCATGGATACCGACATGGCCCAGGTGCTGGTGCAGAACCGCGTGTCGCTGGCGCTGCCGGTCATCCCCCTGCTGGTCCAGAACGAGGGGATCAGCGTCAAGAAGATGTCGCCGAATACGCTGATGATCGTCAATCTGCTGTCGCCGGACGACCGGTACGACAGCACGTTTCTCAGCAATTACGCCACGATCTACATCAAGGACGAGCTGGGCCGGCTCCCCGGTGTTGCCGGCATCACCTACCTGGGCCAGCGCGATTACAGCCTGCGGGCCTGGCTCGACCCCGCCAAGCTGGCGGCCTTGAACCTGAGCGCCACCGATGTGGTCACCGCCATCAGCCAGCAAAACCTGCAGGTCGCCGCCGGCCAGATCGGCCAGCAGCCCGTCCCGCGGGGCCAGCAATTTCAGCTCACGATCAACACGCTGGGCCGCCTGGTCGAACCGGAACAGTTCGGCGACATCATCCTCAAGGCCGGCGGCCAGATGAAACCGGGGATGGACTCGGCGGCGGGAGGCTCGAAGCCAGGGTCAGGGAGGCCAGACCAGCTGCAACCTTTCAGGGAGGCCCGACCGACGAGGGAGGGTCCAACACCCAGGGCGGCCCCATGTCGCAGGCCACCGGCATCGTCCGCCTGCGCGACGTGGCCCGCGTCGAGCTGGGCTCGCGGCAGTACGACCAGTCCTGCACGCTTGGACGGCCGCCCGTCCGTGGCGGTCTCCATCTACCAGTTGCCCGGATCGAACGCGCTCGAAACCGCCGACGGCGTCTACGCCAAGATGAGGGAGCTCAAGGGCCGCTTCCCGGATGGGCTCGATTACAAGATCGTCTACGACACGACGCCCTTTATCCGCGAGTCGGTCAACGAGGTCTTCAATACCCTGCGCGACGCGGTGATCCTGGTCGGCATCGTCGTCCTGGTGTTCTTGCAAGACTGGAAGGCCATGATCCTGCCGATGATCGACGTGCCGGTCTCCTTGATCGGCACGTTCGCGGTGATGGCGGCGATGGGCTTCAGCCTGAACAACCTGACCCTCTTCGGGCTGGTACTGGCCATCGGCATCGTGGTCGACGACGCCATCGTCGTGCTGGAAAACATCGAGCGCTTGATCGCGACCGGGCTGGACTCGCGGACCGCCACGATCCAGGCCATGGAGGAAATCACCGGCCCGATCCTGGCCATCACGCTCGTGCTCAGCTCGGTGTTCATACCCTGCTGCTTCCTCGGCGGGATCACGGGCCAGTTCTTTCGCCAGTTCGCGGTGACGATTGCCGTTTCGACGATCATCTCGGCCATCAACGCCCTGACGATGACGCCGTCGCGGGCCGTGATGATCTTCAAGACCGAGGAAGGGAGCCATGGTCACGAGCTGAAGCGGGAGGCATTACCCTGGTGGATCTTCGCCATCGTCGGCGGGATGCTCACGATCTGGCTGGGCCAGGACGTCTTCGCCGGCCAGTATGGCCTGCCGCCGGCACCAGACCCCGCCGAAGACGCCGAGGTCTCGTTCTGGATGTCGTGGACAATCACCGCCGCCTATTTTGCTCCCGGGGCGGTGATCGGCGGGCTGTTCGGCCTGCTGTTCATCCGGCCGATCAACGCGGTCCTGGGCTGGCTTTTCCGCGGCTTCAATCGCCTGTTCGACCAGATGACCGTCGTTTATGGCCGGATCGTCGGCCACGTGCTGCGGATCAGCACGCTGGTGCTGGTGGTCTACGGCGGTCTGCTGGTGCTGACTTACTGGCAATTCAACCATGCCCCCACGGGATTCGTCCCGCAGCAAGACAAAGGGTATCTGCTCCTGAACGTCCAGTTGCCCGATTCCGCCTCGGTAGAGCGAACGCAGCGGGTCATGGCCCGCATCGAAGCATTGGCCCGCGACACGCCGGGCGTCGAGCACACGGTCGGCGTGTCGGGCCAATCGCTGCTCTTGAACGCCAATGCGCCCAACCTCGGCTCGTTGTACATCATGCTCAAGGAGTTTTCGCACCGCCGCGGGCCCAAGCTGACGGGCGATGCGATCGCCGCCGAGCTGAAGGAACGCTGTCAGCGTGAGGTGCGAGGAGCGATCGTCTCGGTGTTCGGTGCGCCGCCGATCGACGGCCTGGGTACGACCGGCGGCTTCAAGCTCATCATCGAGGATCGCGGCAATCTCGGTTTCGCGGAACTGCAACGGATCAGCGACCAGATCGTGGAGCGGGGCAATAGAACGCCGGGCTTGCAGGGACTTTTCAATAGCTCCCGGGCCAATACGCCGTGGTTGTATCTCGACATCGACCGGACCAAATGCGTGGCCCTGGGCGTGCCGATCAGCGAGCTCTTCAACACGCTTGCAGGTCTACCTGGGATCTTACTACGTCAACAACTTCAACGAGTTTGGCCGGTCGTGGCAGGTAAATATCCAGGCCGATCAGAGCTTCCGCGGCGACGCCCGCGACATCCGCCAGCTTCAGGTAAGGAACAACCAGGGCCAGATGATCAAGCTCGCCACGCTGATGGACGTGCGCAACACCAGCGGGCCGGTCATGGGCATGCGCTATAATATGTATTCTTCCACGGCCATCACCGGCAACCCCGCGCCGGGGACCAGCTCCGGCGAGGCGATCGCGCTCTTGCAGGAGATTGCCGAGGAAGAACTGCCGCGGTCGATGGCGTTTGACTGGACCGAGCTGGCGTTCATGCAGCTGCAGGCGGGCAACACGGCCACCGGCGTCTTCGGCCTGGCGGTGGTCTTTGTGTTCCTGGTGCTGGCCGCCCAGTACGAGAGCTGGAAGCTGCCGCTGGCGGTCATCCTGGTGGTGCCGATGTGCCTTCTGTGCTCGCTCGTCGGGCGTGAGCCTGGCGCACATGGACGTCAGCCTCTTCACCCAGATCGGCTTCGTCGTCCTGGTCGGCCTGGCCAGTAAGAACGCGATCCTGATCGTCGAATTCGCCAAGCAGAGCCAGGAGTCGGGAGTATCCCGGCGCGAAGCCACCCTCGAGGCGTGCCGGCTGCGGTTGCGGCCGATCCTGATGACGTCGTTTGCCTTCATTTTCGGCGTCGTGCCCCTGGTGATCGCCGAGGGGGCCGGCGCCGAAATGCGCCGATCGCTGGGAACGGCGGTGTTCGGCGGCATGCTCGGCGTGACGCTCTTCGGCATTTTCCTCACGCCCGTGTTCTACTACGTCATCCAGCGATTCGGTGGCGAAAAGACCGAAGCAAGTCATCAGCAGCCGGCCGAGAAGGCGCCCGAGCGCGAAGAGATGGCTGCGGCGCTATCGGAGTAGGTCTCGCCGATCACAGATAGCCGCGCAACTCACGGTTTCCCAGGATCCCAGATCGTGGCGGCGATGTAGCGGTCGGGGCTCTTACGGTCGTTGTAGTAGTAGACGGCCACGATCTTGCCGTCGGGGCGGATGATCGACCGAACGTAGCCGACGTCGGCGGCGCCGCCGTCGTCGCGCAGCACGATCGGGTCGCTCCAGGTCTTGCCCTGGTCGCTGCTGAGGCGAGCCAGGATTCCGTACGGCCGGGCGCGACGGCCGTAGATCAGGCAGAGCCGGCCGTCGGCCAGGCGGAGCAGGCTGGGCGGATTGCCCTCGCCGGTGTCGGGCTCGGGCGTGGACAGGAACGACCAGGTCTGGCCGTTGTCGTGTGACGCATAAGCATCGATCCAGCTCTTGGGCTTGTCGAGCCGCCGGATGGTCGTCACGAGGTCGGTCGGCGGAGAGGCGCACCGTCGAGGGCATGATCGAGTAGCCGGTCGGTTCCGGGCCCGATGAACGAGAGGAACCGCCAGGTGAGCCCGCCGTCGGTCGTGCGGGCGCAGAACGGCCGGCCTTCCAGGCCGTTGGTCTTCGAGGCGGTCAGGAAGAGGAGGCAGTCGCTCGGGCCGTTCACGATCATGTCGGTGCGGCCCATGACCCCTTTCTGGCCGAAGAGCGGCAGCCTAAACGGGCCTCGCCACGTGTGGCCGCGATCGTATGAAAAATAGAAACGCGACGTTCCGGCGTTCGTGTTCTCCATGCGGATGGTCATGGCGAAGTCGGGATGGGTGAAATCGATCGGGTCGTGAAGATCGGTGGGCTGCTCGGGCGAAGACACCCGGCGGCATGAGCCCGTGGCGCATGCCCGGCGTGCCGGCCAGAGCACCGCGGCGGCGGCGGCTGCTCGACCGACCAGGTCGCGCCGCCGTCCTGGCTGCGCGCCAGCAGAAATTCCTCGGGTTTCTCTTTGTTGATGTGATGGAATGGTCCGCGGTCCTTGTAGTAGCCCCGGCTGAAGCCGACCAGGATCTCGTCGCCCCACGACCACATGCCATGGTTGGCCGGCCAGCCCGCGAATCGGCCCGGTTCCCGATAGACGATGACGTGCTGCTGACTCGGGGCGGCTCGCCGGCGGCACGTCGACTCGCCGACGCCAGCAGAGACCAACCCAGCAGACCAATGCCGATCGCCCGTACGCACCGCGACATCGCCATCACCGCAATCCTCCGGTCTTCGTGAATGACAACCGCTCACGCGAATCATTGTGACCGCTCCAGCGACGTCGGGGAAAGTCTTGGCATTGCGATTCGCGGCAGGACTATAATCGAGTTATTGGTTCGTCTGGCTTGCTTTCAATGGCTGTTCGGAACGGAAGGGCTGCATGCTGGCGTCAACCGCAGCAATCGGGCTCCACGCCCGTGGATTTGCGATGATCGACCATTGCATCGGCCTGCTTGAAACGATCGCGTCTTTTGGTTGCGCTCGGCTTTGCGGCTCTTGCGGCCGGGCGTTCGCCGCGGATCGAGAAGAAGCCGAGAAGCTGTTTCGAACCGGGCGCTACGACGAGTGCTTGCGACTGGTCGACGAAGAGATCGCGCAGTGACGGCTGGAACGAGCCGCTGCGGCATTTGAAGATCAAGAGCCAGCTTGCGACGGGAAAGTATCCCGAAGCGCATGGCCTCGCTCGAGGAGGCGCTGACGGCGATTTCCCGCGAGCATTTCGTTGCATCTGCTGGGCCGCGACGTCTATCGCTTGAACGGCAAGACCAGGATGCCGCGGCGAGCTTGGACGCGATCGACAGGCTGATCCAGAGCGGGGCGCGGCGGTATGCCACGGCGGAGGGTTTCGTCACCATCGGGCGGTTCTTCCTGCTCCGCGGGGACGATGCGCGTAAGGTGCTGGATCAGTTCTACGACGTCGTCACCAAGCAGCAGCCCGAGTTTCTCGAGGCCTATTACGCCACGGCCGAGCTGGCCCTCGAAAAGAGGACTACGCCCTGGCGGCCGAGACGCTCCGCAAGGCGCCCAAGGCGGCCAGCGCAGGACCCTCGGTTTCACTACCTGCTGGCCCGCGCCCTCGCCGCCGAGGATCGTGCCGGGTCCGCCAAGGCAGCTGGCCGAAGCCCTCAAGATCAACCCGCGTCATGCGCGACAGCCTGCTGCTTCAAGGCCGACCAACTGATCGATGGCGAGCGATACAAGGAAGCCGATCAGATCCTCAAGCAGGTGCTCGACGTCAATCCGCTCGAAGCCGCGAGCCTGGGCTTACCGCGCGGTGCTGGCGCATCTTCGCGGCGACAAGGAGGGCGAAGCGTCCGCGCGCCGATCGGCACTGGCGCAGTGGCCATCGAACCCCGAGGTCGACCATCTGATCGGCCGCAAGCTTTCGCAGAAGTACCGCTTCGCCGAGGGGGCCGCGCTTCAAAAGCAGGCGCTGGCGCTGGACCCCGACTACCTGCCCGCCAAGGTCCAGCTCTGCCAGGACCTGCTGCGGCTGGGCGACGAGACGGAAGGCTGGAAGCTCGCTGCCGAGATCTTCAGCAAGGATGGCTATAACGTGGTCGCCTATAACCTGGTCACGCTCCGCGACCGGCTGGCCGGGTTTCGCACGCTCGAGGGTGACGGCTTCGTCGTTCGCATGGACAAGCGTGAGGCGGATCTCTACGGCCCGCGCGTGCTGGCGCTATTGAGTCGGGCGCAGGAAGACGCTGTGCGAGAAGTACGGTGTCACGATCTCGGACCCGGTGATCGTCGAGATTTTTCCGCAGCACAAGGAATTCGCGGTGCGGACGTTCGGGCTGCCCGGGGCCGATGGTCTGCTGGGCGTTTGCTTCGGACGCGTGATCACGGCCAACAGCCCGGCGTCGCAGGGCGAACATCCCTCGAACTGGGAGGCCGTCTTGTGGCATGAGTTTTGCCATGTGGTCACCCTGAGCAAAACGCACAACAAGATGCCCCGCTGGCTGAGTGAGGGAATCTCCGTCTACGAAGAGGGCCTGGAAGATCCCGCCTGGGGCATGGCGCTCAACTCCGCACTTTCGCGCGATGATCCTGGGCGATGCCCTGACCCCGTTGAGCCAGCTCAGCTCGGCGTTTCTGGCTCCCAAGACGCCACTCCACCTGCAATTCGCCTATTTTGAATCGCGCTCTGGCCGTGGATTTCCTGGTCGAGCGGTTCGGCCTGCCGCCATGAAGGGCCTGCTGGATGACCTGGGTGCGGGAATATCCGATCAACGAGAGCCTGCCGCGTCGGACGAAAATGTCGCTAGATCAATTAGATAGAGAATTTGCACAGTTTGCGCGGCAGCGAGCCGAGAAGATTGCTCCGGGCGCGACCTGGGAAGAGCCGGATCTGCCGGCCGACGCCAATTCGGCGGCCGTGGCGGCGTGGCTCGAGAAGCATCCCCAGAGCTTTCGAGGGCCTGCGGCGTCTGGGAGCGCGACTGGTGGTCGAGGAAAAATGGCAGAAAGCCAAGGAAGTCTTGGAACGACGTCAAGGCCCTCTATCCGGAGTACGTGGGACCGGATAACCCTTACCTGCTGCTGGCGATTGTTTTCCGGCGATTGTCCGATCCAGCCGCCGAACACAAGGTTCTCGAGGAGCTGGCGATGCGGGACGGCGACGCGATCACGGCCTATCTGCGACTGATGGAGCTGGATCGAGGCGGCCGGCGACTGGGCCGGCGTGGCCAAGAATGCGCGGCGGTTCCTGGCGGTCAATCCGCTGGTTCCGACGCCGCACCGCCAGCTCGCGCGTGCCGCCGAACATCTCGGTGAGCGGGACGACGCGCTGACGGCGTATCGCGCGGTCGCGCTGCTCGACGACACCGACCCGGCCGAAGTGCACTATCACCTGGCCAAGCTGCTGCGCGAGGCGGGCAAGCCGCAGGAAGCCCGCCGCGAAGTGCTCCGGTCGCTGGAGGAAGCGCCTCGCTTTCGCGAGGCCCACCAGCTCTTGCTCGAGCTGGTCGAACACGAGTCCACCGATCGCCGGCCATCCACCGCGATCGAATCCTTCCCCCGAGGGTAGCGACCGATGACACGACGACGCCTGATCTTCCTTGCTCTCCTCGGTGTGTTGGCCATCGCCGCCGGTGTGTCGCTGGCCCAGCCATTCCAGCCAGGTCGGCGGCGAGCCGTCGGACGATCGTTCCGGGAGTGATTCCCGAGGATCGCGCGGGTGTGCCCAACTGGAAGGTGGACGAAGCATTTCAAGAAAGATGTCTTTACCTTTGTGACGAATCGAATATGACTCGTTCGGTCGCGGCGGGTTCGGCGGCGGCGGCGGCGGCGGTGGTGGTGGCGGGTTCGGCGGCGGCGGCGGCTATGGCTGCGGTGGCGCTGGGCTACCGACTTTCCCGACAGCGACCTGAACTTCTCGTTCCGCCTTCAGCAACTCACCTCGCTCAAGGTCAACCCCGATCCGATCAACGATGCGACTGACCGACGACGGCTCTTTGACTACCCGTTCATCTACATCATCGAACCGGGCGGCCTGTCGTTCTCGCCGGAAGAAGGCACCGCGCTGCGCCACTATTTGCTCAATGGCGGCTTCTTGATGGTCGACGATTTCTGGGGAGACTGCGAGTTGAACAACTTCCTCGAACAGATGAAGCAGCGTGTTTCCCGAGGACCAGTACGAGCCCGAAAGAGCTACCGCTCGATCATGAGATCTTTCGGTGCGTGTATCGCCTCAAGGAGAAGCCGCAGGTTCCGAGCATCCACACCTGGCAGTGGACCCGGGGATCACCTGGGAGGATCACGGACGGCAGGACTCCGAAACAGTTCACTACCTGGGTATCGAACGACGACAAGGGCCGGCTGATGGCGATCATCTGCCACAACACCGACCTGGGCGACGGCTGGGAGCGGGAAGGCGAGAACGAAGAGTATTTCCATGAGTTCTCGGAAAAGAAGTCTTATCCCGATGGGTATCAATATCGTGACCTATGCCATGACCCACTGAACGACACGCCGGTGTCGCGCCCCGCCCTCAGACGGCCCCCTGAGGTCGAAGTCTGAAAGGAACAATCGTGCCGGAAGACGTCGATGCCTACGAAAACGAGCGACTGGCCGTCGAGAAGATCCACGAGAGCCGCGGCCGGATCGAGCGCGAGCTCTCCAAGGTCATCGTCGGCCAGAAGGAGGCGACGCATCAGCTCTTGATCAGCCTGTTCGCCGGCGGCCATTGCCTGATCACCGGCGCGCCCGGGCTGGCGAAAACGCTGCTCGTCCGCACGATCGCGCAGGTCTTTCACCTGAAGTTTCAGCGGATTCAGTTCACGCCCGACCTGATGCCGGCGGACATCACCGGCACGGAAATCCTCGAAGAAACCGGCGAAGGCCGGCGGCGGATGCAGTTCGTCAAAGGGCCGATCTTCGCCAACGTCATCCTGGCCGACGAAATCAACCGCACGCCGCCCAAGACGCAGGCCGCCCTGCTGGAAGCGATGCAAGAGCACCAGGTGACGGCCGCCGGGGTGCGCTATCCCCTCGAAGAGCCGTTCTTCGTGCTGGCCACGCAGAACCCGATCGAGATGGAGGGGACATACCCGCTGCCCGAAGCCCAGCTCGACCGGTTCATGTTCAACGTGATCGTCGATTACCTGCCCGAAGACGAAGAAGTGGCGGTCGTCCAGCAAACGACCTCGCGCAAGACCGAGCCGATCGAGCCGTTGTTCGACGGCCGAGACGTGCTTCAGTTTCATGAAGTCGTGCGCAAGGTGCCGATCGCCGAAGACCTGGTGCGCTATGCCGTGCGGCTGTCGGCGGCGAGCCGTCCCGGGCCCGGGGCGCCTGACTTCGTCAACCAGTGGGTGAGCTGGGGGGCCGGTCTGCGGGCCGCGCAGTCGCTGGTGCTGGGGGCGAAGGCCCGGGCCCTCTTGAGGGGGCGATTCCACGTCGAGCCCGAAGACATCCGCGCGCTGGTTCATCCCACCTTGCGCCATCGCATCCTGCTCGGCTATCGGGCCGAGGCCGACGGCGTGGCCGTCGATACCGTGATCGACCGCTTGCTGGAACACGTGAAGGGGCCCCATCACTGATGTCGATCGCTCGAACGTCAGGGAGCCTCC
The DNA here is from genome assembly GCA_963850935.1 of uncultured Isosphaeraceae bacterium. GTDB lineage: Bacteria > Planctomycetota > Planctomycetia > Isosphaerales > Isosphaeraceae > CAWFRS01. Next base: position 159,459 of record CAWKNT010000034.1, on the reverse strand, counting down.
GGTCCGAGCTCACGCCGCGGCGCGACGATGCTGGCGCGTGCCGGCGCGATCGCTGATCGATCCGCAGACCTTGATGCGCATCAAGAGCCTGCAAATGCAGGGCGCGGGTCGCCGTCGAGGGGTTCATCAAGGGCATTCACCGCAGCCCCTACCACGGGTTCTCGGTCGAGTTCAGCGAATACCGCGAGTACAGCCCGGGCGACGACCCGCGCTATCTCGACTGGCGGCTCTTTGCCCGCTCGGATCGCTATTATGTGAAACGGTTCGAGGACGAGACCAACCTCCGCTGCTATCTCGTGGTCGACACCAGCCGGTCGATGGGCTATCGATCCGGATCTTACAGCAAGAGCGATTACGCGCGCACCGCGGCGGCGACCATCGCCTATTTCCTGGCCATGCAACGCGATGCGGTCGGCGTGCTCTTGTTCGAGGATCGAATCACCGAGTACCTGCCGGCCCGATACCGTCCGGGCCATCTCCGCCGGTTGATGGCGGCCCTCGAGCGCGAGCCCGCAGGCCGGGCGACCGATCTCGTGCGAGCCGCTCGAAGAGATCGCCGCGACGGTGCGCAAGCGCGGGCTGATCATCCTGATCTCCGACTTGCTGGCCCCGACCGAGTCACTGCAAACGCGGCTCGGGTATCTGCGCTCTCGCGGGCACGATGTCGTCGTCCTGCGGGTCCTCGACCCGGCGGAAGTCGATTTTCCGTTCACGACGCCGGCGATGTTTCACGACGTGGAATCGGGCCGGGAGATCTACATCGACCCGGCGGCGGCGCGGCAGGATTATCTGCGCCGGTTCGCCGCGCACGCCGCCGCAGATCGAGCGGTCGTGCGTCGACCTGGGCATCGAGTACGAGTCGATCACGACGGACCGGCCGCTCGAGCTGGTGCTGTTCGACCTGCTGAAAGCCAGGATGCGGCGCGGCCGGCGGCCGGGCCGCCGGATTGCGCCGGGCACGGGGAGGTGCTCGATGAGCTTCCTCACGCCGCTCTACATTCTTGGTCTGGCGGCCGTGGCGGCGCCGATCGTCTTCCACTTGATCCGCCGCTCGCCCAAGGGAGAGGTTCCGTTCAGCTCGCTCATGTTCCTGTCGCCGACTCCTCCGCGTCTGACGCGGCGCAGCCGGCTGGACCACTGGCTCTTGCTCGCTGCTGCGGGCGGCCGCGCTTGCGCTTCTGGCGTTTGCGTTTGCCAGGCCGTTTCTGCGCCAGGCGGCTCAGCTGGATTTCGGCGACGTCGAACGAGCGCCGGATCGCCCTGCTGATCGACACCAGCGCGAGCATGCGCCGCGGCGACCTGTGGCCGCGGGCCCAGGCGCATGGCCGGCAAGGTGCTCGCCGACTGCCGGCCCACCGATCAACTGGCGGTGTTTGCCTTCGATGCGACCTGCCGGCCGCTGCTCAGCTTCCACGAATCGGCAACGCTCGACCCGGCCGGCGGCAGGCCATCGCCACGGCACGCGTCTGGATCGCCTGGCGCCGACCTGGGGCGGGACCAACCTGGGTCAAGCCCTGGTCGACACCGTGGCCGCGATCGAAGACGTGGCCGATACCAGCGAGAAAGCCGCCCGGATGCCGCGGCGCGTCGTCCTGATCAGCGACCTTGCCCAGGGAAGCCGGCTCGACGCGCTGGGTGACTTCGAATGGCCCTCGGACGTCGAGCTCGACTTGAAGACCGTTGCCGATACCGGTTCGAACGCGGGCCTTCGAGCGTGCTGGCCGATGCCGATCGAAGCCGAGCCGGGCGAGCCGACGCTGTCGCGGCGCGTCCGGGTTGTCAATAACCCGGGTCCGGCGCGAGAAGTTCGAGCTGATCTGGGTCGATGAAAAAGGAGCCGCCGCCGGCAAGCCGATCGACGTCTACGTCCCTCCGGGAGAAAGCCGTGTCGTGCGCGTGCCGCGGCCGCCGGCGAGTTTGCCGCGCCAGACGCTCCGGTTGAGGGGAGACGCGCAGGCTTCGATAACACGTCTGTATTTCGCCGATGAACGCGCGCGAAGAGATCATTGTCGTATACATCGGCGCGGATCGTGGCGACGATCCCGAACGGCCTTCTCTATTACCTCGAGCGCGTCTTTGTCGACAGTCCCCGGCGAAACCGTGCGCATTCTGCTCGCAAGCCCTCCGAGACGCTGGATTGGGACTCGAAAAAGCCGCCGCGACTGGTGATCGTGACGGCCGAAACGCCCCAAAACGTGCGTGGGCTCGGCGAATATCGCGAACGATGGCGGCACCGTTCTCTATGTGGTCACCGCTGCCGGGCCGGGCCGAGACGCTCGCCGGCCTGGCCGGCGTGTCGCCGTGGGACGATCGACGAAGCGGCGGTCGGCGTGGCGATGTGATGCTCGGCGAAATCGCCTTCGACCATCCGCTGTTCGCGTCTTGGCCGGGGCTCAGTTCAACGATTTCACCAAGATCCGCTTCTGGAAATATCGGCGTATCGATGCCGATCGGCTGGGCGAGTCGCGCGTGCTGGCGCGGTTCGAGAACGGCGACGCCGCCGTCATCGAGAAACTCATCGGCAAAGGACGGCTCGTCGTGCTGGCGAGCGGCTGGCAGCCGGCCGACAGCCAGCTCGCCCGGTCGTCGAAATTCGTGCCGCTCATGTCGGCATTACTGGAATCGCGAAACCCGCGGCCAGTGATCGCGGCCAATCAACGCGTCGGCGACCGGGTGCCGCTTCCCGTCGCGGACGAGCCGGTCAAGAGCATCGATCGTCCACAAGCCGGACGGGACGGCCGTGACGATCGCTCGCCGAGACCGCGTTCTTCGACGAAACGGATCAGCCCGGCGTCTACACGGTCGACACGCCGGCGGGCGCGTCGTCGTTCGCCGTCAATCTTGATCCGCTGGAAAGCAAGACCGCGCCGCTGCCCGTCGAGACGATCGAGCAGTTCGGCGTCCGTCTGGCGAACCATTCCCGGAAGAATGTCGACCGCGAGCAGCTTCGGCAGATGTATAACGCCGAGCTCGAAGACCGCCAGAAACTCTGGCGGTGGCTGATCCTGGCGGTCGATCGGCATCCTGATCTTCGAAACCTGGCTGGCGGGGCGAACCATCGATCGACCCCGCTCAATCCGCGCGGAGGCTTTGACCGACATGAGCACGGAACTGCGACGAGCATTGGAACAGGTCGCGCGACGCTTCCGGCACGCGCGGCTCTGGACCGGGCTGACGCTCTGCTGGCTCGTCTGGGCCTTGGCCGGCGTGTGCCTGTGGGTGATCGGCTCTGCGCTCGGGCGAGAAGCTGATCTCGGACGGCTGGCTGCTGGCTCTGCTCGGTGTCGTGGTCGACGACCGGGATCGGCTGCGCGCTCGCCGCCCTCCGATCGGTGCGGGACACCCGCTGGGTGGCGCGGCGCATCGAGGCCAAGCATCCCGAGCTGAGACCGGCCTCCTGGCCGCGGTCGAGGAAGACGCGGCGACGCCATCCGGCCGGCTGGGTTTCTTGCAATCCGCCGTCATTCGCCAGGCCCTCGACCACCGCCGCGCCCATGATTGGGACGAAACGGTGCCCACCTGGAAGCTCCGCGTCTCGCAACTGGCCCACGCGGCGACCCTCGGCTTCCTGATCGCCGTGGCGATCGCGCTGGCCAGCCAGGCCCGTTCGCAGGCCGAGCCGCGCACGGCCATCCTGTCCGAAGCCAGCGCCGGCCGACGTCCAGGTCGATCCCGGCGAATACCGAGATCGAACGGGGCACGCCGCTCTTGGTCGTCGCCCGTTTCAAAGGGGGCGTCCCGGCCGAGGCGAGCCTGGTCGTCGACGACCAGGCCGCAAAAGACGGCGCAACGCGGCATGACCCGCAGCCTCGAAGATCCGACGTTCGCCGGCCACGTCGAGTCGGTCGAGACCGACCTGTCGTATCGCGTCGAATTTCAAGGAAAGAGCACGCGAAGCGTTTCATGTTCGTGTGTTTGAATACCCCGAGCTCGAGCGTACCGACGCCAAGCTGGTCTTCCCGCAGTACACGTCGCTCGAGCCCAAGACCGTCGAAGATATTCGCCACGTCACGGCGGTCGAAGGGACCGAGCTGACCTTGCTTTGCCGGCTGAACAAAGACGTCGCCACGGCCCGGCTGGTCGACGCGGAGGGCCAGGCGATCGAGCTCGAAGCCGCTCGAAGATGGCAAGCACGTCTATCGCGCGACCCTCACGCTCGCCGACCCGCAGGCGGTTTCAAGGTCCAGCTGGTCGACCAGGAAGGGCGCACCAACAAGCTGGCGACCGAGATCGTCGCGAACGTGACGCGCAACCGCCCGCCGGTCGTCAAGATGACTCAGCCGGCCCACGACGTCGCAGGTGTCGCCGCTCGAAGAGCTCAAGCTCAAGGCCGAGCTCGAAGACGATTTCGGCCTGGTGCGTCATGGCCTCAGCTACAGCATGGCGGGCCGCGAGCCCCGGGAGATCGTCCTGCCGGCCGCCGCGGCCAAGACGCGGCAGTTGCGCCCCGAGCACATGCTCGACTTCGAATCGCTTCATGCCGCGCCCGACCAGCTTCTCACCTACTTCTTCTGGGCCGAGGACATTGGCCCGGACGGCCAGCCGCGGCGGACATCCGGCGATATGTTCTTTGCCGAAGTCCGGCCGTTCGAGGAGATCTTCCGCCAGGGCGAACAGCCTCCGAGCGGATCGGCGGAGAACGAAGAGCAAGAGGGCCAACAAGGCAATGCCCAGGCGAGCGACCGGCTGGCCGAGCTGCAGAAGGAGATCATCAACGGCACCTGGAAGCTGATCCGCCGCGAGACCGGTCGCCAAACCGACCGACAAGCTCGCCGAAGACGCCAAGGTGCTGGAAGAGTCGCAAAAAACGGCGATCGAGCAGGCGGCCCAGCTCGCCGAGCGTCTGCAAGACGCGGCATCGAAAGCCAACCTGGAACAGGCGACGCGCTCGATGAAAGATGCGGAAAAGCACCTGGCTGAAGTGGCCCAGAAGTCGTCGGTGGCAGGCCTCAACCCGGCCCTGGCCGCCGAACAAGCGGCCTATCAGGCTCTGCTCAAGCTGCGTGCACGCGAATTTGAGGTCATTCGCCGCAACTCGCGGCAGCAACGGCAAAGCGGCCGAAACTCGGGCGGCAACCGCTCGCAACGGCAGCTCCAGCAACTCGAGCTCACCGACGAGGAAAACCGCTACGAAGATCAGCGCACGGCCCGAGCCCAGCAAGAAAGGCTGTCGCAACGAGAACAAGAACAGCGCGAAACGGGCCAAGTCCTCAATCGACTGCGCGAGCTCGCGCAGCGGCAGAACGACGTGAATGATCGGCTCAAAGAGCTGCAATCGGCCCTCGAGGCCGCCAAGACGCAGCCGGCACGCGAGGAAATCGAGCGACAGCTCAAGAGGCTCAGAGATCAGCAGCAACAGATCCTGCGCGATACCGACGAGCTGCGCGAACGGATGGAGCGCGAAGAGAATCGAGACCGCATGGCCGACGCACGGCAGCAGGTCGACGAAAGCCGCGAGCACGTCCGTCAAGCCTCCGAGGCACTCGAGCAAGGGCGGGTACCGCAGGCCCTCACCGAAGGGGCCCGAGCCGGCCGGCAATTCAATGACCTGCGTGAAGAGCTGCGCAAGGGCGCGGCCAACCGATTCTCGCAGGAAATGACCGAGATGCGCGACCAGGCGCGGCGGCTCGATGAGAATCAGAAAAAGCTCTCCGAACAGCTCGAGGCCGCCAAGGATCGACCCGCAGACCTCGCTGCGCGACACGCGGCGAACGCAAGCAGGTCACGCGAGGGGCTCGACCAGCAGCAGAAAGAGCCTCGACAAGCTGCTCGAGCAGATGCAGACCACCGTGCAAGACGCCGAGGAAACCGAGCCGCTCCTGGCCAAGAATCTTTACGACACGGTCCGCAAGGCGAACGAACAGAAAGATCCCCGATGCGCTCAAGGCCGCCGAGCAACTGGCCGAGCTGGGAGTCACCGAAGACGCCGCCAAGGCATCCCGGCACGCCGGCCAGGGGATCGAGCAGATGCGCGAAGGTGTCGAACGGTCGGCCAAGAGCGTCTTGGCGACGAAACGGCGGCCCTGCGCCGGGCACAGGCCGAAGCTCGAAGATCTCGCCGACAGAGTCAACCAAGAAATCGCCCAGGCGACCGGCCAGGAGACGCCGAGACGCGGGCGCAACAGCCAGCAAAGTCAAAGCCAGACGCCCAAAGCCCAAGGAGATCAGACCGTCGATCCTTTCGACCAGATCGAAATGATCGGCGTTGACCAAAAGCAACCGGGTGACCAAGCGCAACAGAAGCAGCAAAGCCAGAATGGCTCTCGCCAACGCAGTCGCCCGGGAGAACAGGGACGTCAGCCTTCCCAGCAACAGCCACGCGGCCAACAGGGCCAACAACAAGGACAAGAACAAGGAAACGATGAACGAGGCGAACAGTCGGGTCAGGGACAACAAGGCCAGCAGGGACAACAAGGCCAGCAGGGACAGCAAGGCCAGGGCAAGGTCAAGCGCAAGACGGACAGAGGCAGGGACAGGGCCAACAACAGGCGGCAGGCCAATTCATTGCGAGCAGGAGGCGCGCAATCGACAAGCAGGGGGCGACCAACAGCCGGGGCCTACTCGCGGCGGACCCGGCGGACCGATCACCGGCGAAGGGTTCGTCAGTGGTCCGATCGGATGCGCGACGTCGAGGAACTGCTCGACGACCCTGAATTGCGGGCAGAGGCAGCGCGGATTCGCGATCGGGCTCGCGGAGCCCGCGAGGAGTACAAACGGCATTCCAAAGTCCCCGACTGGAACAAGTTGAAAAGCCTGGTGGCCGAGCCGATCAATGAGCTGCGCGACCGAATCGCCGAAGAGGTGCGCCGCCGCGAGTCGCCAGACGCCCTGGTCCCGATCGACCGAGATCCTGTGCCGCCTCAGTTCGCTGAAGGCGTGCGCCGTTATTACGAACGGTTGGGGAGCGGTCAATGACGATGCCGTCCCTGATCTGGGGATCACCCCAATGGATGACGCGGCCCTGGTGCTTCTCGGCGTCGCGGCGGCGCTAGCGTGTGGAGTTACGTCCGGGCGACGACAAAGCGGTCGGTCAAGCTCGCCGCGGCGATCCTGAAAGTGGCTCGGTTTCTCAGCTCTGGCAATCAGCCTGCTCGATCCACTCTTGACCGGCACGCGGCCGCGGCGCGGGGCGAACGCCTTTGTGATCCTGGCCGACAACAGCCAGAGCTTGCGGATCCGAGACGAGCAGTCAGGCCGAACCCGCGGCGAATGGCTGCGCGACCTGCTCCGGCAGGAAGCGCCCTGGAGGACACGACTCGGGCAGGATTTTGACGTGCGTGGCTACGCTTTCGACACGCATCTGCGTGCCGTCGATGGGTTCGACGCCCTGACATTTCGACGGCACGGGCACTTCAGCTGGCGACATCTCTGGGAGCACTTTCCAAGCGATTCCATGGCTTGCCGCTTGGCCGGCGTGCTCCTCTTCACCGATGGCAACAAGACCGACGCGGGTGACTTGGATTGGTCCGCTTTGGCCCAAGATATCAAGATCTATCCGGTCGTGCCCCCATCGCGCTGGTGTGGCAAAGGATCGTGGGCGTCAGCAATATCTCGATCAGCCAGACCAATTTCGAGTCGGCTCCCGCGGTGATCCGGGCCGACGTTGCTGCGGTCGGGTTTGCGGGGTGAGCCGATCGTCGCCGTCGTCTCCGATCAATGACCGGCAAGGAACTGGAACGGCAAGCAGATGCTCGCCAGCGGAGACGGCAAGCCGCTCTGCTTTCGGTTTCAGTTTCGCCCCGAGAAAAAAGGGGTGAATTTCTATCAAGTCCGTACGTTCAGCGGCTCGGACGACAGCAAGGGAAAGCCAGCAGACGGCAACAACGTTGCCGACGACGAGCAAACAATCGCCAACAACAGCCGGCTGGTCGTCATCGATCAAGGGGGTGGGCCCTATCGCGTGCTCTACGTCAGCGGACGCCCGGACTGGGAATTCAAGTTCCTCCGCCGCGCGCTCGAAGAAGACGATCAGATCGAGCTTGTCGGCCTGGTGCGTATCGCCAGTCGCCAGCCCAAGTTCGACTTTCGCAGCTCCGCGCACCCAATCGACCAGCCCGCTGTTCGATGGGTTTGATCATCCCGACGCCGAAACGGCCGAGCGGTCCGACCAGCCGGTCTTGATCCGGCTCGGGAATAAACTCGACGGTGTTGAGCTGCGGGATGGTTTTCCCAAGGCGGCCGACGAACTGTACCGTTATCACGCGATCGTGCTTGACGATCTCGAAGCCGGATTTTTCACGCCGGACCAACTGGCTCTCGTACGGAATTTCGTCAGCCAGCGCGGCGGCGGGCTGCTGATGCTGGGTGGCCCGGATTCGTTCGCCAGCGGCAAGTATGACCGCACGCCGATTGGCGAGCTCTTGCCCGTCTATCTCAATCGGCCCGACACCGGGCCGAACGAGGCGGATTATCGCCTGGGCTCTCACGCAAGAAGGTCTGGCTCGCAACCTTGGGTTCGACTGCGAAAAACCGAAAGACGAAGAGCATAAGCGGCTGGCAGAGATGCCCGCGTTCCAAACGATCAGCCGCGTCGGCGAAATCAAGCCAGGTGCTGTCGTTCTTGCCGAGGTGAGCGACGCCGCGGCGAATCCGTTCCCGCTCTCGTGGCCCAACAATTCGGCAAGGGCCACGTCGGCGCCATGATGATTGGCGGTCTCTGGCGCTGGGGGATGCAGCCGCGAGAACGCCATCGAGAGCGACCTGGAACGATCCTGGCGGCAAACCGTCCGCTGGCTGGTCGGCGACGTGCCCGAGCCGGGTTGAGGTCTCCGTGCGTCCGAAGCCCGAATCGTCGAGCCCTGCCATCGAGGTGGCTGTGCGGGTGCGCGACGCCGAGTATCGCCCGCTCGATAACGCGAATGTCTCGCTCCGAATCACACTGCCAGGCGGCGAAACGCTCCCACTCAAGGCCGAGCCCGACGGCCGCGAGGCCGGCATGCTATTCGGCGACCTACGTCACCAAGATGCCGGGCCCCTATCGGATCTTGCCGACCGCGACGGCTCCCGACGGCAGCATTGTCGGTGATCGAGAAGCCGGCTGGGCGGCTCAGCCGGCGGCGGACGAATTCGCCCGACTGAAACCGGACCGCGAGTTCCTGAAACGATCGCCGCCAAGTCCAACGGCGAAGTCGTCGACGGCGAGCAACTTCCCTCATTCGTCGCCAGCCTCTTATCCCGCGACGCGCCCGATCACCGAACCGTGGACGTCCCCTTTATGGCATAACCCGCTTTATTTCTTGGTCGCGATCGCTTGCCTGGCGGCTGAATGGGGCCTGCGCCGAGTCAATGGCCTGGCCTGATGCCGGCTTGATCGAGCGGCGAGCGTTATGGACGTATCAAAGGTTTCTCAGCAACGAATACTTGGATCGACATGATGAAAGCATTGCTCGCTCTTTGTCTGTGTGTGACGCAGGTCGGTGGGGATGATCAGCCGTGCGTCGTCATCGTCGTCGGTGCTCCGGGCTCCCCTGAATACCCCGGCCAATTCCGCCAGGCAGCCGACCACTGGCAGGCTGCCGCTTCAAGAGGCCGGGGCCGAATCGATCCGGATCGGTATCTGTCGGAAGACGGCAGTGACCGATCATGACCGATTGCAGCTCGTTCTGGATCAGCAGGCCAAGGTCAGCTCTGAGCCACTCTGGATCGTGCTGATCGGGCATGGAACTTTCGATGGACGTGAGGCCAAGTTCAACCTGCGCGGACCGGACCTGACCGATATCGAGCTCTCAGACTGGCTGGCAGCCGTTCAAGCGACCTGTCGTCATCGTCAACTGCGCTCGGCCAGCGGCCCCTTCATCAACCGCCTCTCGGGCACAACCGGGTGGTCGTCACGGCGACCAAGAGTGGGCTACGAGATGAATTTCGCTCGATTCGGACAATACATTTCGCCGAGGCGATTGGCGACGACCGGGCCGATCTCGACAAGGACGGCCAGGTTTCGCTGCTGGAGGCATTCTTGACCGGCAGCAGCCGGGTCGACGAGTATTATCGCACTCACTCACAACTGGCGAGCGAGCACGCGCTTCTGGACGATAACGGCGACCGCTTGGGAACGCCGGCTAACTGGTTTCACGGTATTCGCGCGACCAAGCGAGCCAAGGACGGGGCGACGCTCGACGGAACCCGGGCGCACCAGTTGCATCTTATTCCCAGCGAGCGCGAGCGGAGAATTCCTGTCGAAATACGCCAGCGGCGCGATCAACTCGAGCTGTCTCTGGCCGCGCTCGCGGGATCAGAAGGACAAGCTCGGAGAAGAAGCCTATTACGCTCGGCTCGAAAAGCTGATGGTCGAGCTAGCCCGGCTATATCGCAAAATGCCAGGTGCTTCGCCGAGCCCGGTAGAAGCAGGGCACGTTCATTGAGTGGCGACATGCGAAGCGCACGGCCTTCTTGGTTCCCAGCCATCGATCACAGGCGCACTCGTAGGCCCAAGCGGCCGAGGAGTCCGGTCAGAATGCATACGGTGAGCGCCATGCAGAGCGAGCCGGCTACCGCGGTCGTAGGGTTACTCGAGCCTTGGTAGGAGAGTAGCGGATTGTAGAGACCGACTACTCCAATCAACGCGACCAGGACGGGGTGCAGAAAGTAGGCGAGCAGCGGATTCGCGCCGGCTGGGCGCACGAGAATGTCCCACCCACGAATTCCTTTCACATCCATGACAAGATAAAGCAGCATCCAGGTGGCACACGTCAGCGCGGCCGACCAGAGGCACCATGCGGGCGTTGCTGCGATCTTGTTGATTCCCTCGAACGAATCGGTAACAAATCCGGCGATGAAGAGGCCGATCGTAAACGTCATGGCCCATGCCAGCCGGTCCCACGGTATCGTGACGTCGCTATGACGTCGCAGGATCGCTCCCAGCAGGCAGCCCGCCATGGTGATTGCCGCCAGCGAACCGGTGGCTTCGCCGAGTCCGACATAACTGTTGGCGAGATTGATCGCGCTCTCCAAGGTCTCGAATACTGGCATCGACCAGCCGAGCCACGTCTTGGCGTCCAGTCGGCTGAATAGACCGTCGTGTTGCATCGCGAGGTGAAGCAGAATCAAGATCCCCAGACAGCCCACGAGCCATTCGCGCCGGCGACCCAAGATCAGCCAGAGCAGCGATACAAGCAGATACGCCCAGCCGATCAGGCCGAGAATCCCCCACCATTCCGTGCGAAACCAGACCCACCCGTCGACGTGACCCCAGAACGCGAGATCGACGGGCTGCGGCTTGCCGCGGAAAATCGCCAGCATCACGCCTAGGCCAATAAAGCCGATGGTTTTGACGATGACCAGCAGCGTTCGCTTTGTGCCCCTCTCGCGTGGAACGACGCACCAGGCACAGATCAAACTCGTGAACGCAAGCAGCTCCCAGAGTGGCCCGCCCAGTGTTTGGTCGCGTTCGCCATTGAGCTGAACCAAGCCCATGCAAAGGAGCCCCGCTGTGCGCGTGAGGATGTGCCGGATCTGGGGCCATCGCCGCGGGCCCGCCAAGCTCCACGGCTCGAGGGCCAGCGGTATCGAGACACCGACAATGAACAGAAACGCCGGGAAAACGACGTCGGCAAGAGTCATACCGTCGGCATTCGGCGGCTGGATGTGGTGCATCCACGAGGGCGCAGCGGGACCGAGATCGTTGACGAAGATCATCAACAGGATCGTCAGCCCGCGTAGCGTGTCGACCGAGGCAATCCGGGCCTTCACAACCCTCTCGGGCTTGGACTCGACGAGTGGTTGGGCTTGATCAAGGTCCTGGTCGAGTTCCACTGCCATCTTTCCATTCCTCGAGATTACGTTATCTGTCAAAAGATTCGGCACGTAAGCGCTTATCCGCTGGCACCACTGTAACACCGATTTCTCCTCGGCGCCACTGGGCTCTCAGCCAGCCGTCTGCAGGGCGAAGAAGAGTTATGCTTGAAGTCGCGTACAATATGGCCCGCCCTGTCGCTGCGGGGTCGGCGGCAACGAATTCGCCGTGCGCCACACCGTCGGCGATGATTCGGGACGCCGGACCCGCTAGCCCGTCCACGTGGAGCCGAACGACATCGCGTGCCTGAGACGCCAGCGTGTAGTAGGTGGCGAAGAGCTCCGCGTCATCGGCCGCTGCCGTACTTGAAAAATGCCTCAGAGCCTCGGATCCACCGGTTCGCTCTCGAGCGCCAGCACGCCGAATACGCACTCGTGTACCCGACGCAACGGTTCTCGCCGCACGAACCGCTCTAGTCCCTCGACCCCGAGCGCAAATTCACCCAGGGCAAGCGATCGCTTACGGCCAAGCCCACGTGACCGTAGACGAACAAGGTTTTCATCGGACGTGTAATCTGGACCGTAGATGATCCGCAGGTACTCGCGGCCACGGCACTTCACGGCCGGCTGACTGAGGCCCCGACGGCCTCTGTGGATAAAGACCAGCGGCTTGACAACCATCCCCTCGCTCCCCTGCTCCGTCAATTCCATCCACCAGGCGGATCCCGCTTCCTGGCTCACGGGATCAGTTACATCGACGGTCACGTACCGGGTCGCGAGTAACATTTCGGGATCGGCGCGGCAGACTAGAGCCAAGGTCTCCATATGCCACAGATGGTCTTTGTCCGCGTGAACTTGGCCCTCCGTGGCGAGCAGGTGGAAGGGAGCCAGCTTGAGGTCGGCGAGCGTCTCCACAGGCCAGCAATACTGCCGGTAGGCGGCCACGAACCGATTAGTGTTTTGCTCACGGAGGCGGAATCGGGACTCGGTTTCCATGAGCTTTGCCCGCTGTTCTCCGGGCAGACGCAGACCGGCCTCCTCCAGCGCCGCCACGGCACGGGGTAGCGACGCGGACCCTGCTGCGCCGACTGCGGCGTATTGCGTACGCAGCAGGTCCTGAGCCTTGGCCGACCAGGGCATCAATTCGCAATCGAGACAGACCCACGTCGTGTCGAGCTTGGTCCACAGGGCGGCCGCAGTGAGCGCCGCACACACTCTCTCTAAAAACCGCCACTCCAGATCTGCGTCGCCAAAGAATCGGCGACCTGTCCGGGTGATGACGATGCCACACTCGCCGGTGGTCACGCCAAACCGTTCGCGCGCGGCTTGTTCGTTGCGGCAGACAACTACGACCGCCCGAGACCCCATGTGCTTTTCCTGGCAGACGACCTGCTCGATACCCTCGTTGCGGAAGTACGCGAACGCCTCGGCCGGGTGCTCGAGCAGCCCGGAGTCCTGGCTTGTCGCGCAGGGCGACATGGTGGGGGGCAGATAGATAAGCCACTTCGGGTCGGCGGCGAACCGGCTCATCACCTCGAGGGCGGCCGCGGTATTCTCTTCCCGGATGGTGACGTTTCCCCGAAGCCGGGTCAGGATGATCCGTTTGCCGAGCACGTCTTCAGCGTCGAGCACCTCGTCGTGGACCTGCTGAGCCGTAAGCGCGGGTGCCCGTTCCTCGGCCGGCTGGAACGGCCGTGCCGGCTCGCAGTACGTTCGCGTGGCCGAGACCGACACAAACTCCTTTTCCGGGTAGCGCAGGGCGGTGAGCTTTCCGCCGAAGACGCAGCCGGTATCGATGTTGACCGTCCGATTCAACCAGTCGGGCTCCGGGACCGGTGTATGACCATAGACGACCGTCGCTTTCCCCCGATATTCCGACGCCCAATCAAAGCGGACCGGAAGCCCAAACTCGTCGGTCTCGCCGGTCGTCTCGCCGTAGAGAGCGAAGTCCCGCACCTTCCCCGACCCGCGCCCTTGCATCTCCTCCTTCATCCCTGCGTGGGCGACCACGAGCTTACCGTCGTCTAGGACGTAGTGGCTGACCAGGCCGTCGAGGAAGTCTGCGAGATCTGTGAAAAAACGCGTTCGTATGTCGGTTGGCAGCGCGTCGATCTCCGCCAGTGTGTCGGCGAGGCCGTGCGTGATCTGAACGTTTTTGCCCCGGAGCTTTCGCACGAGCTTCAAGTCATGGTTGCCTGGCACACACAAGGCCGTGCCGTGCACCACCATGTTGCGGACGAGTCGGACCGTCTGGAGGATGCGCGGACCGCGGTCAACGAGGTCACCGAGATAGACCACCCGGCGGCCTTCGGGATGGACGAACGTTTGGTCGCCCCAGAGTGGATCGTCATGCTCCAATCGCGCCTCCACATACCCCAGGCGGGTGAGAAGAGCATCCAGTTCCTCGCCGCACCCGTGAACGTCGCCGATGATGTCGAACGGACCGTGCTCATCGCGTTTATCGTTCCAGAGAGGAACACGTTCGACGCTCGACGCCTCAACATCCTCCGGCGAATCGAGCATGAAGACGTGGCGGAAGCCCTCTCGCTTGAGCCCAGGCAGAGACCGTCTCAGCTGTGACTTCTGGTTGCGAACGACGTGCTGGCCGAACGTCCGATCGGCTCGCTGGCTGTTGCGTTCCAGGCAGAGCTTTTCGGGGAGGTCGAGAACGATCGCCACTGGCAGGCAGTGATATTGACGGGCCAACTCCACCAAGGGTTTGCGTGCCTCGGGCTGAACGTTGGTGGCGTCGATCACGGTGAGCCGCCCCAGGGCCAGCCGCTTGGCGGCGACGAACTGTAGCACCTCGAACGCCTGGTTCGTGACCGTCTGGTCGTTCTCGTCGTCCGAGACCATGCTCCGGCAGGCGTCCGACGAGAGGATCTCCGTGGGCCTGAAGTGCCTGCGCGCGAACATGGTCTTGCCCGACCCGCTGGGCCCGATCAATACGACGAGGCTGAGCTTGGGGATCTTGATCGTCATGTCCTCGCCCCGCTCTCTGCACGCTTCCGGCGGTCGGATTCGCCCGCACCGTCGCACGCGAAGACGAGGCCATGGGCCTCGGCGAGGGTCGGCGGCTCGCACTTGTCGCAAAGCTCTCGGATGACTCCCTCCGGAACCGGGCGGTCACGACGGGCGTTCTGGCTGAGAATCACCGGCAGCGGCGGCTCGACGTAGACGATCTCGATGCGGGCGTCGTAGTCGGCGAACAGGTCGATCCATCGTCGCCGGGTCTGCCGCAGGATATTGGTGGCGTTGAAGGCGAAGGACCGGCCCGACCGCAGGAGTTCCCGGCACCGCTCCCGGGCCACTCTGGATCACCTCGCCCTGGTCGTCGGTCGCTTCGACGTCGAGTTCGCCTCGAATGTCGTCGAGCGAGACGACGGGAAGGTCCGGGCGGTTGGCCGCCAGCCAGGCATCCTTGCCGCTGCCTGGCAGGCCCGACATCAATCGTCACGGTGCAGCGATGACCCTCGAACGGCACGTAATGCAGGTTCGGCTGCTCCTGCCGGTAGAACAGGAAGCGGGCGTGATCGTTGGCGAACGGATAAGGCCGATCGAAGCAGCCGTTCTCCTCGGCGACAAGCCGCCAGAGGTGCAGGTTCTCCTCGGGACGCCCCATTCTCGGCCGTCGTCCGGCCTCGGGTGTCGGCGAGGGCGAACAGGTAGAGCAGCTTGTTGCTGACCAGCCAGGAGAGGGAGACGACCTCGTGACTCGGTTCGGGCTTTTCAAGGAGGAACGCCGGGCGGCCGTGGAAGCGGACCAGCCGAGCGATCTCCTCGCGTGTCGTTAGGTCGCACCCCAGATCGCGCAGTATCGACCGGGCCAGGTGCTCCCCCTTCACGGCGTGCTTAGGCGAAGTGATCCGCCCCGTGCCCGGATCGACCTGCGATGTAAGCGGCTTGCCGGAGTCGTGGAACAGCGCCGTGAACAGGAGGACCGTTCGCTCATGCGGCGTGAGTCCTGCCCACTCTTCGAGCAGCGGGAGCTGGGCGCAGACCATCTTCGTGTGGGTCCAGACATCCCCCTCGGAATGCCACCCCTCATCCTGCTGGCACTCGCGCCATCGCCCGACACCAAGGCTGGTCGTCTGCCCAGGCAAGGATGTCGCTTGGCGACGTTGTGCAGAGCTCGCTCCCACGTCATGACCAAATGTCCGCCCCTTCTTCCAATCGATTCACCGTCATTGCCTGATACTGCCAGTGCTCGCTCTGCTTGACCTTCTCGACGAACTCGGCCCGGACAAACTTTGCCCGTCCGGTCACCACTCCATGCGCCTCGGTTCGGAGGTACAACCCTTCCATAAGCTCATCCGTACGCTTCGTGAGCGGATTCTCAAACTCGCTGTCGAAATGTGATGGACCGATCAAGGCCCCGAGCTGCTCGCGATCAAGCGCCCCGACGTGGAGCACAGGCACCGTGTGAATGCCCGTCCCTTCCAGCAATGCGCAGCCGCCGTTCCAGGCTCAGGAAGTCTCCGGACTTGCTTATCGTAGATGTCGAACTCGAAGAAGTAATGAGGAAGCCGCCGGTAGTGGACCGAGTGCCGGGCGTAGACCCATTCGCCGAACAGGATGAATCGATCTGCCAACCGATCTTCCAGGACCGGCCTCTTCACGGCTCCCCATTGCTTGAACAGGTCGTACTGGGGGTGCATACCTTCGGTGATCAGATGCCCCCGACACTGGAGCACCATCGTTCCCTCACGCGTGAAATGGATGCCGACGTTCGTGCCGTCGAGCTTCTCCTCGACGATCAGCGAATCGTCGGCGAGGAAGCGGCGGGACTCGGCTTCCCCCAGGTGCTTGTCGTCATCGGTCCCTCTGGATCCGAAGAGGTGGGGAGTCCTTGGGTACTTCACGAACTCGCCGTACGAGCTACCCATGATCGACCTCCGCGCGCTCAAATACCGCCATCTGCGTGGCTGCCCCAAGCACTCGATCCACCGGGCCGATCGGCAGGAATCGAACGATGTAGCCGTGCCTCTCGGCGATTCCTTGGGCCCATTCCTGGAATTCCACTCGGTTCCATTCGAAGCGATGATCGGGATGACGCAATTTGTCGGCTCCAACGTTGTCCCATGTCACGTTGTATTCCCGGTTGGGCGTGGTCAACACCACCGTTCTTGGATGAGCGAACTCGAAGACCACTCGCTCGAACGCCGACAGCCGGGGTGGGTCGAGATGCTCGACAACTTCCATGAGGGCGGCGGCATCGAACCCTTGCAGCCGCGCGTCCCGGTAGATGAGCGAGCCATGGATCAGCTTGATGTGCGCTGCCTGCCGGTCGGGCAGTCGGTCGAGCTTGAGCCGGTCACGGGCAGTCTCAAGGGCGCGGATCGAAACGTCCATGCCGACGATTTCCTCGAATTGTTTTTCACTGAGCAGGTCGCGGAGTAGTTTGCCCTCGCCGCATCCCAGGTCCAGCACCCGCTTAGCGCCGCTTGCCCGCAACGCCGCCAGGACCGCGCCGATCCGTTGTTCGTGCAGGCTCAAGGGCTTTTCCAGCGCCTGTTCAGAAAGGTCAGCAGGCCGATGCGCGTCATCCTCCATCTCTGGCGGCTGCTCTTCCCGCTCCAGCCGCGCGAGAGCTTCGCGGAAGAGGCTTGGCTGGAACTTCAAGTAGCGACGCGTGATCTCCTCTCGTTCAGGATGGTTTGCCAGCCAGCCAGCCCCTTTGGTCAGCAACTTCTCCAGCTCGTCGTCGCCAACGAAGTAGTGTTTGGCGTTGTCGAAGACCGGAATCAAGACATAGAGATGGGTCAAAAGCTCCGAAAGAGTCGTGAGCTTGCCGATCGTCACCGAGAAGTATGGGCTGGTACCCCACTCGGGGAAGCGCTCGTCGAGGGGGTGACGCATCGCTTCAATGGCATAGTCCAGCGGTTCGAAAACGGCGCGAAGAAATCGCTCGCCACCCCGAACGGGAAGGACATCGAGCCGCGCCTCCAGCGGAATCGGGGTGGCGGCGAGATCCTGTCGGACGTTGCACCGTCCCTGGAGGGCCGAGCCGAAGACCTGGGATATTGCCACGCTCATGAACGACGAGGCGACGTAGGGACGGTCATTGACATACTGGTCGAGCAGCCCTGCGCCGAGGCCCTTGCCACGAACCATTCCTACAGGGTCAACGTCGAGTAAAAGGCACGCTCGACAACGCTCGGCCGACGCCTCTGGGTAAAAAACGTGGGCCTTGCCAAAGCTGAGGTCGTAGCTCTGGAATCGTTCGGGGTGCTTGTGCAGCAGATAACCGAGGTTGGTGGCGGGCCGGTGCGTTGTTGAGATTGTTAGCAGCATGGTTAAGCCCTACCCACCGGACGAGGAGTTGGAGAACTTGCCAACTGACGGCAGAGTCCGATGTTTGGCCGCATGATCCTCGCTCATTCTCCGCGTACCGGACGGAAAAAGAGAACAATCGCTCGGCCAGAATTGAATTACGACACAAAGGTGCGCCCTATGGTTCGCCTTGGTTTCGGGAACAAGCGGAGCAACTGATGCACGAACGGTGGTCACATCCTAGCTTCTAAAGATCGATCATGGGAAAACGACCGTTTGCCTTGTGCCGAAGTCATGTCCGACAAAGTACCGGCAGATCGCCACTGCGATCTTGGCTCCGCCCTGAAGTGACGGCTCGATCTGCGCGACAAAGTCGGCGGCGTCGGTACAGATGGCCCGCAGCTCGAGCACCGGAAACTTGAAATCGCGGGCGACGCGGATGATGCAGTCGTTATAGAGGCCGAGGGCCGCGACGACTTCTCTCCGGGTTGTCTGGTCGGCCAAGTATGGGTTGTAAATCGTGCACACGCCGGCTGGGAGGCCGCGATCGCGAATTGATCCTAGCAGGCGGCGGTAATTCCCTTCGAATCGTTCGCAAATTTCCGCGAGAACCCGCAAGCCTTGTCCGACGGTCTTCACGGTTTCTTGCAGCGTTCCTACCTCCGAAAGGGCATCGTTCCCGCCTGCACTCAACACGAGATGGGTTGCGTCGTGAGGGAGCGCACCAAGTTGGCGGTAAACGTCGGCGATGACACTGCCGTCCACCGCCAGCAACGTCGCCTGCCAGTCCACAGGCAGTCGACTCCGCACATGGTCAATGACCGCAGGACAACGGCCCGGCACATAGGCGGCGTTGTCAAAAATCGAATCACCAAGGAGAACGATGTGTTGGCTCATGGATCAAGCCCCTTTCGGTCGCGAACCCGATCTCGATCATCAGCGGATCAGGTGTGAAAAGCAACGATCAGCAGCTCCATAAACCAGTTCGAGATGCAGGATCCGACAACGCAGTATCCCGGCCCAGCGTTTCCCGAACAGTCGCAACCGGCGCCTGGCTTGGCCCGGAGGATGGACCCCAAGCCCGATCACGGAGAGGAAAGCTATAAGGGGCTTGGCCGCTTAATCGGCCGTAAGGCACTCATCACCGGCGCGGATTCGGGAATTGGGCGAGCGGTCGCGATCGCGTTCGCCCGCGAGGGCGCGGACGTAGCGCTCAACTATCTGCCGAGCGAAATCCCTGACGCGGAAGAAGTCGTGTCGCTCATCGAGCAAGCCGGAAGAAAGGCCGTCCCCCTCCCGGGCGACATTCAGGATGAATCAATTTAGTAAACGGTTAGTGGAAAACTCGCACTCGGCTCTGAAGGGGCTCGATATTCTGGTGAACGTCGCGGGCCATCAGCAGGCGTGCGAGAGTGTACTCGAGCTTACGACCAAACAATTCGACGAAACGTTCAAGACGAACGTCTACGCAATGTTCTGGCTCTGCAAGGCGGCACTCCCGCACATGCCGAGCGGGGCCACCATTATCAATACGGCTTCCATCCAGTCGTACTCGCCCTCGAAGCAACTGCTGGACTACGCCTCGACCAAGGCGACGACCGTAGCGTTTACCAAATCGCTCGCCAAACAGTTGGCCGAAAAAGGAATCCGCGTCAATGCCGTGGCGCCCGGCCCGATATGGACTCCCTTGCAGCCCAGCGGCGGCAAGCTTCCGGTAAAATTCAGGAATTTGGCGAGCACGTTCCCCTGGGGCGGCCCGGCCAACCTGCTGAACTGGCGTCGGTATACGTATTCCTTGCGTCACAGGAGTCGAGCTATGTCACTGGAGAGACCTACGGCGTGACTGGCGGCAATCCTCTGCCCTGAAGATCCGTTGCCGGCGCGTCAACTGCCGCACGATGTCACACAGGGCCGCCTGGTGCTTTGTCACAGCTTAATTCTAGGGTGCGCTACCCAAGTTTTCGGCGGGTTTTTTTTGAGTTTTGCCTGAGGACCCAACCCCAATTTTTAGCTGTGACAAAGCATTAGGTTCCGGTCGTATTCGTCGTTCACCGCTTGTTAGCATTCACACCGCTCGACTCGATCTCTGCAGCAAGAGGTCGCCGAAGCGCTGCAAGCCGGTCGGAAAGGTGTCGGACAGAAAAAGAACCTTCTCATCGGGCAGATCAAAGTCGCCATGAACAGTCGTGTTCGACCAGGAACGAACACGACCGAGCACGTAACTTATGCCGGACGCGGCATCGGTTTTGCTCGGCATGCCAATGATAATTTCGGTCGCTCGCAGTCCAATTTCCGGACTCAGGTTGAGCATTGCCTCAACGGCGGCGTCCGCGGCCGGCCGGTCGCGGAGTTCCTGATACCCGAAGACGACGATTATTTTGTTCTAAAGCCGAAGCACTCGGGCTTTTTTTCGCCAACCCTCGACATACTGCTGCAGTATTTGGGCTGCACGTCGGTCGTGACCACGGGAATCGCAGGCAATATCGGTGTGCTCTTTACGGCCGAAGAACGAGCAGGTCGAAGAGATGGAACCAAAACGGACGATCGAAGAACTGACACGCCGCAATGTGGCCATTATCGCCGAAATGGAAAAGGCGGCGGCGCATGTTCGCACGCGTTGGGACCGAGTTGCCGATCGCCTCGCCGCTTGGGTGGGAAGCTGGACTTTTCTCATCACCCAGTCAGTCATTCTGCTGACTTGGCTGGCGCTGAATATTACCGCCTATTTCCGACACTGGGACCCTTATCCGTTCGTTCTCTTGAATCTCGCCCTGGCATTTCAGGCCGCGTACGCCGCACCGATCCTCATGATTAGCCAGAATCGCCAGGCGAAACTCAACGAGCGGCGCAATCATCTCGATTTGCAGATCAACATGCTGGCCGAGCAGGAAACGACTGAGATTCTCCGGTTGTTGCGACTTCTTTGCGAACGGTCGGGCGTTGGTGTTGGCGACGGCACGAGCGGTCGCGCCTTCGAGCAAGAAACGCAGCACGCCGAAATCCTGCGACAGATCGAAGGAGAGATTGAAAACCGTGTAGAGGAAATTGCCGACATTATGCAGCAGACACGGGACGCCGGCTCGAAGGCGCCATCATCCAATTCATGATTCGTGGAGCGTGATGCATCCTGGCGCTCATTATCGACGCAACAGCAGAGCGGCTTGGCAGAATAGATTCCGCCCGTGCAACGGCAAGGGTCGCGGCGGATACGTCGCACGACGCGCACGCCTCCAAATCGAGGCTCTTGGCACACACGTGCGCTGCGGCTGCCTTCCCGTGTGGATTGCGGTCTGCGGGCGACATCGCGAATGATCGTGCTGGCGGCGCTGCTAGGCCAGATGCCCGCGCGGGTATCGAGACGGGCGACATCATGACGGGGGTCAGTGGAAGACTGGTCACGGGTGCGAACCCGGCTGGGAAATCGCCTGCTCATCGCCGAGCGTCTTAGCGAGCACGGCGGGCGCGGCGACCTGCATCGTGCTTGATCGCTTGCTTCATTCGTTGTTGAAGCAACGCCAAGACGGCGGCCTCTTCCGCAGGCAAGCGCGAAACACCTCTGAGGAGCTCGGTTTCCGCGCGGCTCTTGAGCGTCTCGAGCAGCGAGCGATCCATATAAGCATCGACGATCGCGGGATGGACATAGCACTTGCGGCAGACTGCCTTTGTGTTTCCCAGGCGTTCCGCCACGCGCTCAATGGCTCTGGTCACGTTGCGCTTCGCAGCAGTTTTGGTGTCAAAATCTTCAAATTCCTTGAGCGCTTCCGCGGCAAGCGCCGTCCCGGCCCAGGTTCGAAAATCTTTGGCACTGAAGTCGTCACCACTGACTTCCCGGAGATATTCGTTGACGTCCGAAGATCCAACGTCGTGTACGTTGCCCTGGTCGTCGACGTACTGGAGTAATTCCTGACCAGGCAGCTCCTGGCATTTCCTTACGACTTCGACCAATCGTGGATCATGTATGTCGATCTCGTGATCGACTCCGCTCTTACCGCTGAACTCCATGCGAATCTTGCCTCTCGCAACCCTCACGTGCCGATCGCGCATCGTCGTCAACCCGAACGACTTGTTGGTCTCGGCATATTCATCGTTGCCAACCCGGACGAGCGTCGTCTCCAGCAGTTTGATGACCGCGGCGAGGACTTTTTCCCGACGCAAGCGTTTTCGGCGCAAGTCTCGGGCCACGCGCCTGCGAATCCGCGGAAGCGCCTCCGCGAAACTGATGAGCCTGTCGTACTTGTTCTCATCGCGCACCTCGCGCCATCGGGGATGATAGCGATATTGCTTGCGCCCCTTGGCGTCATGGCCGGTCACCTGCAGATGGCCATTGGGGTCCCTGCAGATCCACACGTCGGTCCACGCGGGCGGGATCACGAGGCCGCGGATCCGCTCGAGGATTCTCCGATCCGTGATCGGTCTGCCGCTCGACCCGATGTAACGAAACGATCGGCCGTGTTTTTCTCGGCGAAAACCGGCCGTCGAGTCGTCCACATAGTGGAGTTTGGCCCTCTTGGCTGCGGCCCGGGCCTTTTGTTTCTCGTCGCGAGCGGATGGGTCGGGAGCGCGCCTGATTCGTTTCTGCATCTGTGTGCCTTCTGAGGGCGGCCTGGACAGCCGAAGTTGCGCGAGCGGCGATAAAAGACACGTGGCACAATCCGTGCATACGGCATACCACGGTGAAAGGTCGGCGAAAGAAGCTGGCTCAGAGCACCGTTCGAGATGGCGTCGTTGCCGTGGTGCAGGCCGCGCGACATACTATTGGAGAGAGTATTCGAACAACCCTTGGTCGTTGCTCGTCACATGGACCGTGCTTATCAACTCATGCTTTGTCATCCGGCCGAGCATCGCCTTAGATATCTCGGGCAGCAGCGTGCGCGTCAGGATGTGATCGACGTTTCGCGCGCCACTCTCGACCTCGCGGCAGCGGTTGGCGATGATCTCGATCAAGTCGTCGCTGTAGCTGAATTGCGCATTGTGGTTCTGCCGGATCCGCTGGCCAATCCGGCCAAGTTGCAGGCGGATGATTTGGCGCAGAGCGACGTCGGAAATCGGGAAATAACTGACCACGATCAAACGGCCGAGGAACGCTTGCTTGAAGATCTGAACGCCCCGCTCGGACTTGGCGCCGAGCAGGTCGGGGCGAATCGCCTCGGACAGGGCCTCGGGCGACGGCGTCGTGTCAGGGTCTTTGCACAGCTTGAGGATTTTCTCTGTGCCGACGTTGGAGGTGAGCAAGATCACCGTGTTCTTGAAGTCGATCTCGCGCCCCTCGCCATCTTCGAGCGTGCCCTTATCGAACACCTGGAAGAACAGTTCGAGGACGTCGGGATGGGCCTTCTCAACCTCGTCGAGCAGAACGACACTATGTGGCCGACGGCGCACGGCCTCGGTGAGGACGCCCCCCTCACCATAGCCGACATAGCCTGGCGGCGAGCCCTTCAAGCTTGATACTGTATGAGCCTCTTGGTATTCTGACATGTTGATCGTAATTAGATTTCGCTCGCCGCCGTAGAGAGTATCGGCAAGCGCCAGAGCCGTCTCGGTCTTGCCGACTCCGCTGGGCCCGACCAGGAGGAACACACCGATCGGCCGTCGTGGGTCGGTGAGGTTGGCGCGCGAAGTGCGGATCCGCTGTGCGATGGCCTCGAGCGCGTGGGATTGGCCGATGACACGCTCCGCCAGCTTGGGTCCGAGACGGAGCACGGTCTCTATCTCGTCGGCGAGCATCTTGCCGACGGGGATGCCCGTCCAGCCGGCGACTACCTGGGCGATGGTCTGCGAATCCACCGAGACCTGCAATAACGGAGACTCACCCTGGACAGTGTGCAGCTCGTCCATTTTGACCCTGAAATCGGCCTGCATGGCAGCCAGCTCGGCGGATGGCTTGAACGGCTGGTCTTCGCCTTTGCCGTCGAGCGAGTTCGCCGTTGGCTTCTTCTTTTCTTCGAGGTAACGGTGCTCGATTGACTTTCCCAGAGCGCGGATCTCATCGACGCGCTTCCGCTCGTCCTCCCACCGTACCTCCAGTGCGGTCAGCCGCTCCTGGGCCTCCTTTAGCGCCTTATTTGCCTCGGTCAGCCGCTCGGCGTGCTTCGTCTCGGTAGCACTTTCACGATCGAGGATGCCGATCTCGACCCCGAGGTGTTCGATCGTGCGTCGGCAGTCCTCGACAGCGGGGGGAATGGCGTTCTGGCTAATCGCGACCCGCGCACAGGCAGTATCCAGTAGGCTGACGGCCTTGTCTGGCAGTTGACGGGCCGGAATATACCTGTTCGAGAGCCTTACGGCGCTGGCGACTGCCTCGTCTAGAATGCGTACGCCGTGATGCGCCTCCAGCATCGCGGTCAGTCCGCGCATCATCCGGATCGCGCGATCCTCGTCGGGCTCCTCGACCTTGACCACCTGAAAACGGCGGGCCAGGGCAGCGTCCTTTTCGAAGTACTTCTTGTATTCGGCCCACGTTGTGGCCGCAATCGTGCGGAGCTCGCCGCGCGCCAGGGCCGGCTTGAGCAGGTTGGCGGCGTCGCTCTGGCCGGCCTGGCCGCCGGCTCCGATCATGGTATGGGCCTCATCGATGAAGAGGATGATCGGCACCGGGGACGCTTTGATCTCGGCGATGACCTGCTTGAGCCGATTTTCGAACTCTCCCTTGACCCCGGCCCCCGCCTGCAGCAACCCGAGGTCGAGTGTGCGGAGCACGACGTGCTTGAGCACCGCGGGAACGTCGCCGTGGGCAATTCGCAGGGCCAACCCCTCGACTACGGCCGTCTTGCCCACCCCTGCCTCGCCAGTGAGGATCGGGTTGTTCTGACGGCGCCGGATCAAGATGTCGACCATCTGGCGAATTTCGGCCTCGCGGCCGATCACGGGGTCGATCTCTCCTTTCGCTGCCTGCTCGGTCAGGTTGATCGTGTACTGATCAAGGGCCGGCGTCTGGGTTATGCGGGCCGGTTTTGTGCCCGCGCCACCGCCAGCGACCGATCCTGCGGCCGGACCTGGCTCCTCGCGTGACCCAGCCACCAGCGTCATCAGGTTCGCCTGGAGCACGTCGGCCTTGATCGCGCCCAGCTTGCGCGAAGCCTCACGTGCCAGCCGCCTCAGATCGTCGTCGTCCAATAGCGCCAGCAGGAGCACGCCCGAGCGGACCTTGGGCGATTGGTAGACAATTGACGACAACACCCAGGCATGACGAATGAGCTGATCGATCCGTAGTGAGAGCGTCGGCGTCCGCGTATCGCCCCTGCGGAAGTGATCGAGCACCCGCGTCAAGTCTGCGAGCAGCCGCGCGGGATCGATCTCGAAATGGCGGAAGATTCGCGTCAAGTCACCGTCGGGCACTTCGATCAGCTTGACCAGCCAGTGCTCGACCTCGACGCTTGAGTTAGTCCTGGACACGCACAGGCCGACGGCCGCCTCGAGCGCATTTAAACAAGTCGGATTGAGCGTCTTGATCAAGCCTGCTGAGTCAACACCCATGGTCAGCTTCTCCGGAGGATCGTATGGTCCTCGAGGCTGGGCGAACTGAAGTTGATCTGAATACCAGATCGAATGCCACGTGAAATGCCGTCACTCTTTCGGGGGTTCGGCGTTCTTTTCTTTTTCCTTTTCATCGCCGCCGGCGCTGATTGCGAGCGTCCCTGCGAAGGCATTGCTTTTCTTGCCGACACTTACAGACCAAGTGACCTTGGGAGTTTTGGGATCGACGCCGAACCAGAACACGTAAAAGTCATTCTTGCTGATCTTGGTAGGAGGTCCCAGGCTGTCGCCCTGAGTCGTCGCGGGCTGGCTCACGCGGTCGATACTCGCGATCACGTCTTCGATGTACCCTTTTCCCGGGTCGGTTCCCAGATGTCTCACCGTCAAAATGACCCTTTGAGTGCCCGAGTCGAAGTAGACCTGGCCCATCGCCGCATAGGCACCAACGTCGAGATGGGTAAAACGGACCCTCCTGGTGGTCAGACGCCGGCCGCGAGCAGGACTGTCCCAGACTGTGATCTCCAAGTGCCTTGGTCGACCCAGGCCCACCTCGCGGCTTCTGAGAGCTTTCTGGCCGAGCTCTTTCAGGTCCACGCCGCGGACCAAGTCCTTGATGACCCCCAACTTCGTTTCCTTGCCCTTTAGTTTTACCGGCGCATATTGTTCGGATTCGGGATCCTGTTCAAGTTTGGTCTCGAGAAACACATCTTGATTAGTATTTGTCACATTGGTTAAACCAATTTCATACTTGAGATCTTCGTTGTAGTGGATATATCCTTCGCCGGGATGCAGACGGAACTGATCTCGGGCGCCATTGAGGATGCTCTGGCGATCTGGCCGCAGCGTCACATAGATGATGTCTTTGAGTGGCTCAAGAACGACCTTGATGGGCTCTGACGTCTGAAATGTGTGCCCGCGGTAGAACAGAAATGGTGCGAGGTCTTTTTCGACACGGTCGCGATGGTCGACGACGCGATCTCGATCGTCACCTTCGTTTCCACGTTGGACGACGAAGCCGACCTTCGCCGGCGGCCCATCCGGATCGACTGGCACAACGGCCCCGAGCGTCACGTCCGCGTCCTTGGCACGGGCATCGTCGAGCAATATCGACAGGTCCTTTTTTGCATACGGCGCAAACGAAAGCACGGCCCGGCCCTTGGGCACCGTCCGATCCGGTTCGATCAAGACTTCCATCTTGTTTTCATAGACATTGCCGCCCACGACAACCTTCGCACCACTGATCTTGATCCTGGCTGCCTGCATTTTCCCGAGATTCTGACGAACCTTTAGGTGTTGGGAGGTTGCAGTTCCGATAACGTCAGCCATTTTGAGGAAGATACCGGCTCGATTGGTGTCGAGGTCTTGGAAGAGCCGGCGTGCGTGCCGGAGCAAGAGGGCCTGTAACTGGAAGGCTGCCAGGTCCGCCGAAAGTTTCGCCAATCGCGGATTCCGGACGCTTGTAACGACTTCCTGGACCAACGGCAGCGGCAGCGAGATCAAGGCACGTTCGAGAGCAACACGGTTGCGGTGATTCTCGTCCCACGGCTCTCGCAGTTCGTCCAAGGCGTCCCCTCGCTTCGTACACGATGCGACTAGCGCAGACCGGATGAAACGAAGTTGGGCGGAAACGCGATTACGATGATACTCGTATGCCCTTGCCGGGTCGGACGTCCCATCGATTTGGCTGGCGCTCGTGATCGCTTCACGCAATTGGTCAAGGGACCCGTTGTCTTGTCTGGTCATCGGCTCCGCTGGCAGCATTCCCTCGACGTTTGCCATGGCGAGCAAAGACCACTCGAGCAGAGCCATGCCGTCGGCCTGAGCCCAGAACGCCGGATCCGCAGTCACCTCGGGCTCAGGGCCGTCGTCGCTATCGGTAAAGGCAACCAAGCCGGGCGCCTGGTCGGCCGGCTCGCCAGTGGGCTCGCGTGGCTCTACTTCGGGCGCGGCATCGGTCGGCTTTACTTCGGCTTTGGTGTCGGCCGGTTTCACGTCGGCTTTGGTGTCGGCCGGCTTCAGTTCGGCTTTGGCGTCGGCAGATCGCAGTGCGCGGGGCCGTGGAATCAGTCCATGTTCAAGTGAGCGTATCACCGCCGTTTCGACCAGCCGCTTGCGCACCGTCGAAGGTATCATCGGTACTCGAAGCAACTCATCGATTTCGCGCCAGGAACTCGCGGTGGGCTGAGCATCGACGACTGATTTGAACTCGCGGTTGATCTGCTCAAAGATTTGCCGCACGGCCTCGTATTCACGCTCGAAATCAGAATTGCTGGCATCCGTGAGTCTTTCGCGGGACCTCGAAGGATCGAGACGCAAATCGAGTTTGGCGACTCTGCTTGAGAAATTGACGATGAATTCGGCGTTTTTGATGACCTCTTTAAGGCCGGAAGTGGCGGCGCGTCGAACTTTCCAGGCGCCCAGGAATGGCCATTCGGCACGAATCTGCGCGAGCAGTTCAACCGCCTTGCCATACTTGATGGCCCGCTCGTATGCGATTTCGGCTTCGTTCAAATGCCGTGAGACGGCGTCAGTATCTTGGTCGCTGGCGAATAACTCATCTTGGGCCTGGCGCCGAGCCGCGTCGCCGGCCTGGAGTTGCGCGTCCGACTGCGGTCGAGACTCCCAGGAAGCGGAAGCCGCCTGCTCGGCGATGCGGCGAGTCGCAGGGCCCGGCAGAAAATCTCGGCCCGCTCGCGCTGCGAGAAAAAGATCGGATTGGGGTGAGATTTAGTCCACTCGATGCCCCAGTCGATTAATTGACCTTCGACGAAGCTGCCCCAGGGATTTTTCCCCTCGGCGATCATGCCCAAAGCCTCGGGAAGGATCGGCTTCCATTTTCCTGGGGAGCCGGCGCCAGGTTTCTCGGCAATCTCGGACGAGACGATGCCCCCTCCTTGCTTTTTGGCGGCGTCGCTTGCCTTGGGCTTCTCGGGGAGTTCAGGTGCATTGGGTGTGAACGGCCAGTCCAGCGCGCGCTGCCACTCGCGTTCGCTGGCCCACCGGGGATGAAACCCTGAGTCGGACGCGATCTGCAAACCCATCTCGACCGAGGGATATCCGCTCTCGGAGAGCGCGGCACACGGATTCTTGAGCTCCTGCTCGAGCCCATTGACTGTCCTGATGACGTCGGCGCACGCGGGGAACAGACCGGCCCGGTATAACCGCTCAGCTCGCAGCAAGGTTTCCTGATATTCTCGCCAGGCGAGCGGCGCAAAACGATAGGGTCGCTGATCGGCGAAGGCGTCCCTACTCTGGTAACAAGCGACCAGCCGATTCCAGAGGTCGCGAGCTTCGGGCGTTTGCCACGGAGAATCGGTCGGCTCTGGCGTGGTGCCCCAGTTCCAGAACACGCCCGGCTCGCCGGGGGGCTTGGGCAGAAGGAAGTTGGACGTTGGGCTTTCCCACGCGATCGGCGTTTGGATTGCGCCCCGCTGCGCCTTCACCCATTGGTAGACACGCTTTTTCACATAAACTACCAATTCCTGCACGTCTCTCGCTCGGGTCATCCCATCGGCGACGTAGTGGGCGAAGACAGTTCGTCGGTCGGCGTCGCTAGACCAGCTGGCCTGGCCAGGCGCGCACGAGCACAAGACGGTGAAATTCTCCAGGGCGTTTTTGTCGAGCTCTTGCTTGAGCCGGTTGGTGAAGTCGTTGGCGAAGACGCCGAGATCGCGGTCGGTGTCGACCTGACCTATGTCCAGAATGAGCAACTTTTTTTGCCAGGGCCTTCTGCGGAACTGATCGAGGACATCCGCCAGGTCTGTCTCCTTAACGCCCCGTCCGAAGTCGTGCGCTCCTGCGATGACTTCAGGGTCGATGGGGAAGCCATGTGTGCCATCGGCAGGATCGCTGGGGCTCGTGTCGCGTAGCCGCCCGACGCCCGGTATTGATAGATAGACGATCGCTGGTCGCTGACCCTTGCTTTCGAGAAAGAGGCGGATCGACTCTGCTAGCTTGGAGGGATTCTCCGGCTTCTTCATTGCCTTGGAGCCGAAGAGTCTGGCATCGTTCTCTTGGTAGAAGAGTGCGGTGGTCGCGGCAACGGTGGGCGACGGACCGACCCAGATCGCGCACACATTGAGATCGGGCCGGACGAAGAAAAGCCAGAAGGCCAACCAGATCGACAAAACCGACATCACGAAGGCAGAGGTGGCTACCAGGATTGTTTGCGCCAGCAACGGTTTGGGCATTGCCCGAGTCGACCTCAGCAGATTCATATCCGCCCTCCGAGGCCGGAGAGGGTTACCGCCGACCACACAACGTCGAATTCGACCTGTCGGTCCCAGGCCATGCGGAACTTTACAAACCGCAATATTACGGTTTGTCACTGTCGATCGCGGCAATGGGCTGCAACTGAAAAAAGCCGCATGGCCAACAGTTACTTTACCGGCGAGATATTTTAACGTACGATTTGTGTCGATGGCCAGAGCCAACGGGGGCTGTCGATCGACAGTCCGGCCCGAATTCGGTGACTGAAAAGCAGCTGCGGACACAGGGGGTGGGCGAGCAATGCCGAGCCGGGCCGTGCATTGGTTCGAGGGGATGTTTCTATCGCCCCAGCACCTCCAGGCCGCCGATCGACACACACTTCGTCGTCTCCAGGAGACGGAGGAGTGGTATAACCCATTTGCGTGGGGATTGAAGTCGATCGAGCTCGATTCGGCCGCGCTCGCGAATTTCATTGTCGACTTGCAATCGTGTGAGGCCCGCTTTCCCGACGGCACCCATATTTCAATTCCCAAGGATGCCACGGTCGCGCCGGTACAGCTCCGTGAGGCGCTGTCGACGGCGGCATCAACGATCGTCTATCTGGCAGTGCCACCGCTCCGGCTAGGTCAATCCAACGCGGACAAGGACTCGTCGTTGCACGGTCCGCGTTTTTGGACTCAGGAGGAGGACTGCCCTGACGAAAATGGGACGGAGGTTGTGCCGATCGAGTTCCGCCGCCCCAGGGCCCGCCTCTTGCTCGAGAAGGAAGATCGGAACGATTTCGTAACCCTTCCGTTAGCGCGAATCGTCTCTTCGACTCAGGCAGCGGCTCCGCCCCAGATCGCGCCGGCCTTCATTCCCCCTCTGCTGGTAGTCGAGGCCTGGCCCTGGCTGCGCAGACAGATCAACGATCTCTCCCGCCGAATGCGAGGCAAGATCGATGCCCTCGCCGACCAAATGGTCGCTCGCAAGATCAATTTCGACAGTCAGGTGCCAGGCGACTCCGAGCGGATTCTAAAGCTGACGATATTAAGCGGGATCCAGGCGCGTTTGTCCGCGTTTGCACAAACGGCAGGGCTCACGCCGCTTCAGGTTTATCTTGAGCTTTGTGGATTCGCCGGCCAGGTGGCGATCTTCCGCAAAGACCGGCGCCCCCCCGAACTACCGCCGTACAACCACCACGACCTTGGCCCCTGCTTCTTGAAGACCCTCCAGCACATCCAGGTTGTGCTCGACGACGAAGAAGAGCTCGCCTTCGAAAAACGCTACTTCGCCAAGGTCGGCGAGCGTGTCGAAGTGCAATGCGAAGAGGCCTGGTTATCGGGGGGATATGCGTTATACCTTGGGGTCGAGACCGAGCTGACGGACGTCGAATGCGAGGATCGACTCAGGAGTCTCCATATGGTCATCGCCAGTGCGGAAAAGGTCGACGACTACTTCAAGAGCAGAAAACCCGGGTTGCAGCCCGCGCTGCAGCACCGCGTACCGCCCGGTCTGCCCGCGGCCGGCAACCTTGTCTATTTCTATTTCAACCACAAGCCGAAAGCCTGGACCCAGCGCGAGGCGGGAATCTGGAAAGACGTCGTCGATTCGCGTTCGCTGGCCATCCGGCTGAGCCTTGAGCAAGGCGGCCTCGACCAGGACGGAGTCTTGACGCTTAAGGTCGCTGGTGGAAGGCCGCCCAAACTGAGGTTCGTTCTCTTCGCCATTCAAGCGTAATGACCGACGCCTTCACTGACGTGGTCGCCCCGGTGATCGAGGGCGTCATTGATTTTCAGGATGGGCTCCTCCGGGGCATCCACCCGACGCTGGAGCAGCAAAAGCGCGGGCTTCTCGACCTGCTCAATCGAGCCGAAGACAAAGCCAGTCGGACATCGCCCGAGTTGGCGCGGGATTTCGAGCTGGCCAAACGCGCGCTCGTGTACTGGATTGACGAGATCCTGATCAGCTCGACCTGGGCTCACGCCCACGAGTGGACCAACCATATTCTCGAGTTTTCCCTGTACCGCGAGAGTGCCGCCGCAGTCCGCTTCTACGAGAAAGCCGCCGAGGCTGAGAAGCGAGATAGCACCGATCCCCTGGAGACATTCTTTCTGTGCGTTGCTCTGGGCTTTCGCGGCGACTTGGGCTCCGACGCCGAAGAGGTAGCACGCTGGGCGAGTCGATTGCACGAGCGAGTCGTCGAGGGGACGAAGCACCCCGAGCAGTACATCCCCGAGCCGCCAGCGACCGAGCGCCAGCGCGCGCTGGGGGCTCTGCCGGGCGGCGCATGTTATTTGTCGTCAGCCTGCTCGTCGCCGTGACGGCCGTCGTTACGCTGGCCGGCTTCATCGCGGCAGTCCACTTGCGCTAACAATCAGTTTTGGACGGATAGCCGTCGCTCCGGCGAAGTTGATCCAAAGCGAGGTCGATCTTGAACAAGCTCTTACGGTGGTTGTTCTGGCTCGTGGTGATCGTCGTCGCGGTCATCCTCGTCTTGGCTTTCCTGGCCCTTGTCGGTTATGTCATTTACCGGAGCTACTGGCGCAACCCTCCGCGTATTGAGAATCTCGATGAACGGCTGCCGCGCGTTTTCCACTTCGAGCATTTATGGGTCGTCTGGGTCTGGATTATCGGCCTCCAGACCGCCGCCGTAGCGCTTGCATACTGGGTATATCGCCTGCTCAAAGGCCGACGCGCCGACCACGGCGGATCGGAGTCTGGCGATTTGGTCGGGCGCTCGCCCGAACTGGACTTAGCCTGGAAGGAAATCGAGGTCCGATCGGGCCGCAACTTTGCCGATCGTGTCTACCTGATGCTTACTCCCTCGGAAGAACATGTCGACGCGCTGCTCGACGCTTCGGGGCTGCAAATCGAAGGCCGGGTTCCGCGGTCTCCGTCGATGCTCCGCGCCTCAGTTACCTCGGACGCGACATTCTTGACCTGCGTGGCCAGGCCGCCTCAGGTCGATGCAGACTCCATGACAGGGCCATCGAGCGTCGAATACGCGTGCGATCGACTGCGGTCGGCCAACTCCGGTCGAAACGGGCTGGAGGGCGTCGTCGTGATCTTGCCGGTCGAGTGGCTCAATCGGCCCGATGCCCCGCGGCTGGCGACGGCATATCGCGGTGATCTCCAGACCATCGTTCGCATGTTGAGGGTTCGTCCACCCGTCTATATCGCGGTGACAGGTATGGAAAAAGAGCCTGGGTTCCTCGAGTTTGCCCGCCGCATGTCAGAAGCGTTCCGAACGCGGCGGCGATGTGGTTTCTACCTTCCCGGCGACCGAGGAGATATTGCTGGACTCGTGCACGGCGGCCTGGTTTGGTTCTCAGGCTGGTACGAGACCTGGATGTTTCATCTCATGGCGAATGAGCCTGTCAACCAAGCCGGCAACAACGCCCTGTACACGCTCTCAATCCACATCCGTCGCTTTCGCCGCCAACTGCCCGAGCTGCTCGATACGGCAATTGCGGCGCCCGCGGGCGGAGAAAAAATCCCGTTGCAAGGCTGCTACTTTGCCGCGACCGGACCCGCGCACGACACCATCGCATGCGCCGCCGGAATTGTCCGCGGACGATTGCTGGATAATCCCGCCCCCACGCGCTGGGCTGCGAGGGCGATCGAACAAGACCGGGCCTACCGGCGGGCGGCGGCGATGCTCGGCTTGATCGGCGGATCGGCCGCACTATCGGTATGGGCCTATATCGGCGTGGGCATCGGATCTCTCAACCTGTTCGGACTGGCGATGCCTGCGGCCCTGGCTGCAGCGTGGATCGTCATACTGTGGCGCGTGCGCTCGAAGCCGCGACCGCGCGACGCCTGGCTTGCTGACGCGCGATCTGCCGGCTGGGGCGGTCCATTAACGAGCCTGGAAAGGCTTGATTTGCACAACGCGCAGATACACCTTTCCCAGGCAGATCGTGGCTCCATCGCCGACCAGGGTTTTCTCGTGCATCTGAACGAATGTGCCGTTCTTGCTCTTGAGGTCCTCGAGCACGAAATGATCGTTTGATCGGCGGATTTCGGCATGCCG
Organism: uncultured Isosphaeraceae bacterium; assembly: GCA_963850935.1. Taxonomy (GTDB): domain Bacteria; phylum Planctomycetota; class Planctomycetia; order Isosphaerales; family Isosphaeraceae; genus CAWFRS01. The sequence goes on along the minus strand of CAWKNT010000034.1, from coordinate 125,759 downwards.
GCCGCTGACGAGCTTATCGTTCAGAAGCGGTACGTCAACGTGGCGTGGTGCGCCGCTCTGGTCGGTTCCTCCGCGGCCGAGCACCGTCGACGTCGGCTTGAGGATTGGAAACCGGACTCCGGGCCGATCATCGGGCCGCATGAAGTGGAGAAAAGCCAGTGGTTCGAGGTCCTGAGCCACGAAGCGCTCGCCATCGTCGGCAATTCTCGGGGAAACTGGAGCTCCTGGCTCGGCGTCTCGATATTCCAGCACATAGTCGCCAATCCGAAATCGCGTCCCATCGCTAAGAATAACCGGTCGAGTAATTTGCAGATAGATGCCATTGAGCGACTCGAGAGGCTCAATCTCGACCCCTCCCACGGTATTTTTGAAACGCACGTGCCGCTCGGCCATGGTTTCCATACCCTGGTCCAACATCTTGTGGCTGCGGCCGAATCCCGGACTTTTGTCCATCCCGATGAGCTGGAACAGTGGAACCCAGTTATTCGGAGCGCTAAACAGCTCGATCTCGTAGGAGCGGGTTGGAATGTTGAGCTTCTTGATGTCGAGGCCCCTGGGTGCCTCGGTCATCTCGATGCGGTGACTTTCCGGGCCGAACCCATGCTCGTCGTCGCGCTCCGCTCTTGGGACCAGCGGCGGCCGATTAGGCTCGGGCCGAGGACTCGGCCGCGGCTCGATGTGGCCAACGTGCGCGGACTCGTGGGCTTCCAGATTGGCGGGGCTGGCGGACCGGTCGTGACCCGCTGCGGGGCGGCTGGCGTCAGAGCGCGCCGGTGGCGCCGAGGGACGAAAATCACGATCCGCAAGATTTGGTGCCAGGACCTCGCGTGATGGGGTGTCGGGATTGTTGTGCTTCGCACCAAAGTCGACAGCGCTTTCCACGGCACGCCCAAATTCCGATGACTCGACAGATGGAGCATGTGGGCGCTGAGCCAAGGGGGTTGGCGGCCCGGGCTGTGGCCGTGGTCGCCGATGGCGTTTCTCCTGGGGAGGACGCGGGCTCGCCTGCGGTTCTTGGACAGGCTTTGGGTTGGGCGCGGGCGGGATCGGGATCCTGGGCTTTCGCGGGACCGGTGGCAGGCCCTCGGAAACTAGCAGAGTCTGGTGGCAGCGAGGACAGCGCTCAAGATCATCATCGATCCTCTCCTCGCCGCACATCTGGCAGACTTGGCCCATCGAATACCCTCCGATCATTGAGGCGGCCGGACGTGAGTGAGCGGCAACCGGACTATAGCCGCCGAGCTCGACGCCTTCATATTATGTTTCATAGCCGTACCCCGTCAAACGTGTGCGGCTGTCCGGTGGCCGACGAGGATGCCCGAGGCACAAACCGATGAACGCCAGAGAATTCGTCAAGACCGGCGACTTGACCCAAGCGATCGCGCTGGCTAAGCAGGATGTCAGGGACCGGCCGCTCGACGCGCAGCACCGAATGCTCCTCTTCGAGCTACTGTGTTTTGCTGGTCAATGGGACCGCGCGACACTGCAGTTGGATACACTGACTGAGTTGTCGGGTGATTCGCCGGGCGCGACCTGATTCTTTGCCATGAGCTCTTGAGCGCCCAGGTCGAGCGGGAGCTGTTTCTGTCCGCCGGCAGGCCTCCGAGATTCTTCATCGAACCTCCTTCGACGGTCGCGACGATTCTTGACGCCTGGGGTCGGCTTCGGGCGGGAGAGTTGGCCGACGCTTTAGAGCGGCTCGAACAGTCCGAGGCGGGGCGATTGCCTGCGCGGCCGGCTCGGCCAGGCTCCCTTCGCTGATTTCCGTGACAGCGACGACGCCCTCGCGTCCGTTCTCGAGGTTTTTGCCCGTGGAGTTTATTACTGGCTCCCCTGGGAAGACATCCAATACCTGGACGTTCAACCCCCCCGTTCCCTGCGTGATTTGATCTGGGTTCCGGCCAAGATAGCTCTGAGACAAGGAGTTCTGGGCGAAATCTACCTGCCATGCCTTTACCCGGGTTCGGCCGCCCAACCTGACGATCTGATCCGCCTGGGCCAAAAGACCGACTGGCTAGAAGCAAATTGCGGACTCTGCCGTGGCATCGGCTTAAAGACATATTTGGCGGATGACGAGTTCCGGACAATCTTCGAGCTTCGCGAACTTCATTTCGACGTCGCGGCGGCCCCGCCGGCTGCCGAGACCGTGAGTGCACAACCCGTTTGAGCCGACCATGCCTACCAGTAACCCAATCGCACGAGGACGCGGCGCGATCGACGTTGAATCGTTGCTGCGCCCCTTTGACGGCGCAGATGCTGCCGGAAGCGATCTTACCGACGCCGACGAATACCAGGCGATTCGTGAGCACCGTCGCGCGGATGTTGACATCGTCCTGCGAGATGACCCGTTCGATAAGAGCCGGCGGCTGTTTGCAAAACCCGATCGTAAAACTTCCGACTGGCACGCCGTGGTCCGGCTCGGCTGCGAAGCGCTTCGGGCCAAGACCAAGGACCTCCAAATCGCCGCCTGGGTCACCGAGGCACTCGGCCAGCTTCATGGATTTGCAGGTTTGCGTGATGGCTTCGATCTGCTCCTCCAGATGCAACAACGGTTTTGGGCGAACGCTTACCCGAGGCTCGAGCCCGACGACCCTGAGTCGCGCTACGGACCATACGACTTTCTCAACAGCGAGAAGGTCCTGCCGCTTTTGATTCGGTCTCTACCGCTGACCGGCGGTGGCGGACGGGAAAGCTACTGCTACTCCGATTTCGCCAGCATGACGCAGAACGACGAGCTCATGCGCAAGAACCCCGATGTTGCGCGGCAGTCCCTGAGGGGTCAAAACAAGATTGTTTCGGAGGATTGGGAGCGGGCGGCGGCTCAGACACCACGGACCTTTTGCGAAGAGCTTACCGCCGTGCTGACAGAGTGCGTTCAGGCCTATAGTGACTGGGAGGAGAGCACGGTTGATCTCTTCCCTAAAGGGCCCAGAGGCCAGTCCACTGCCCCCAGCCTGTCGAATATCCGACAATCACTTGCGGCTTGCCGTGACGTCGTGGCGGCCATACTTGAAACGAAGCCCGCCCCCGCGCCGGAACTCGCCGGAGACACTGAGGATGACGACGAGCGGCAGCACGATGAGCCCATTGACGGCAACGGCCAAGGCGAAGTATTGGCGACGACGATCGCCCCGTCAGTGGCCGCCACGCGCCGGACCACCCAGCAACAAGTGACGCCGGCACCGATCGCCGACCGTTCCACCGCCTATAAGCAGCTGCTCGAGATCGTTGAATTCTTGAGAAAGGATGATCCGGCCAACCCGGTGCCGTTTCTACTCACCCGGGCTTATCGGATGGGCGAGATGTATGCGGCGGTAGGTCAGCCGGAAGAGACCGAGCGGCCGGGCCCCTCAAGCGAGGTGCGCCAAGAACTGAGGCGAGCGGTCGCTGACGAACGGTGGGACGAGGCGCTTAAACACGCCGAGCAAGCCCTAGGCCGTCGCGAAGGGCGGGGCTGGCTCGACGCCCACCGCTATTCAATTCAGGCGCTCGATGCTACCGATCGCCAGAGTGTTGCGCTCGGCTGCCGTAGCCTTCTTCGCACGTTCCTGCGAGACTTCCCTGAGCGCTGGCGCTCGAGCTCGACGATGGGACCGCTGCGGCCGACGCCAAGACGCGGCTCTGGCTCGAAAGCGAGGGGCTTCTGGGCAGGGATGCGAGCCCCGCCCAACCACCTCCGGCCGCCTGGTCGTCCGAGCCAGCCCCCCCGTCACTTCGCCCGCAGCCCCTGCGGGCGAGGGCAAGATCGAGGTAACCGCCGAAGCCGCCGCCCTTGCCGATTCAGGCCGTGGCGCTGACGCGGTTATCTTACTCGAACGGGCCATGGCCGCGGCCTCGAGCGGCCGCGACCGCTTCCTTCTGGAGTTGCATCTCGCCGAAATATGCTTGCGGCTGGGAAGCGACCAGGTCGCGCTTGCGTTCTTGGAAGACCTCGAACGCCAGGTTGACGGCTTCCGTCTCGAAGAGTGGGAACACCGGGAACTGTGTGCGCGTGTTTTCGCCGCGCTCTATCACTGTCTCAAAGCGGGGGGAGCCAAAGAGCGGCTCCAACAGGTTTACGCACGTCTCTGCAAGCTCGACGTCCGGCGTGCGATGCAAAGTGGCACAGGATCCGGCCAGCGCTGAGTGGAGATCGGCAGGAAGCTGTGGTACGATCCCCTTGGCCGGTCGATGCTTTTCGGGCCAGAACCGCAAAAGCTGATATCACTGTGTCGTGGCATACTTGCGTCCGGAGGCGCTGCGAGGCGATCGATCGCGCTCTTAGAATCAAGAACTCGATAATTGACAAGCCTGATTTGCCCTCTCAAACTAAACGCTTCGAGGCTGAATCGACGGCCGGCGCTGACGGGCGGCCCGATCGCAGGTACCCGCGGAGGTGACCGAATGGCGAAGAAAAAGAGCATGGACAAAACGCCTCGGGTCAACATCGTTTACGATGTCTACACCGGCGGCGCCAAGGCGGAGCGCGAGCTGCCGTTTGTCGTCGGAGTGCTGGCCGACCTATCAGGCGATCCGGAGACTCCGCTGCCCCGGCTGCGCGATCGGAAGTTTGTCGAGATCGACAAGAACAACTTCGATTCGGTTTTGGCCGCCGTCCGTCCCCGAATTAAAATCGATGTTCCCAACACATTGCAAGGAGAAGACGACGCCAGCCGGCTCCGCGTGGATCTTAACATTAGCCGCCTCGAGGATTTTGAGCCCGAGCCGCTGGCCCGCCAGATCCCTGAGCTGCGCGAGCTTTTAGAAGGACGGGACCGACTTGCCTACTTGCTCGCCAAGGCCGAGCTCAGCCCCACATTCGGGGAGGCGTTGTCGGACATTATCAAGGAGACGGAAAAGCGAAAGGCTCATTCGGACGAGTCGCTACCAGGGCGACCAGCGAGCAGCAAGGAGGGATCGTAACGATGAGCACCGGTGAACAAAAGCAGGCCATGCCAGCGCCGGCGACGGTCGAGACCGCCCCGATCGATCTGGAAGCGATCATCAATAATACGCTCCGGATCCGAGACCAAGAGCAGCACGAACGAACCAGAACCGCTCTCGAGGAGTGGGTCGACGACATCATGAGCCGCGCCAAGCGCGTCCCGGAGGACGCCTACTTGACGATCAAGGAACAGATCGCCGAGATCGATGCGCTCGTGGCCCGACAAGTCAACGAAGTCCTCCACAACAAAGAGTTCCAGCGGGTCGAGGCAACCTGGCGCGGCTTGCGCTACCTGGTGAACCAGTCCGATACCGGCGAAATGCTCAAAATCAAAGTCCTCGACGTGAGCAAGAAAGATCTCGCCGAGGACCTGAGGAGGAAAGCCGACTTTGAAAGCACGGAGCTCTACAAGAAAGTATACTCCGCCGAGTATGACATGGCTGGCGGGTCGCCCTTCGGAGTCATGATTGGCGACTACGAGTTTTCGCATAGCAATTCCGACGTCGAGATGCTCCGCAAGATCTCGGACGTGGCGGCCGCGGCACATGCACCGTTCATCGCGGCGGCGAGCGCCGAGATGTTCAACATGGACGACCTCAGTCAACTGGATCAGCCTAACGACTTGCGACGCGTTTTCGAATCGGCCGATTACACCAAGTGGCGCTGATTCCGCGCCACATCTGAGTCGCGCTATGTCGGTCTTTGCTTGCCCCATATGCTGATCCGCGAGCCTTACGTTCCGGAGCCGGGACGCATCGAATCGTTTCACTTCAAAGAAGACGTCGACGGCCGCGACCATTCCAAGTATCTCTGGTCCAACGCCGCTTACGCGTTTGCCTCACGGCTGACCGACGCGTTCGCCCAATACAGTTGGTGTGCCGCCATCCGCGGCCTGGAGAATGGCGGCAAGGTGGAGAATCTCCCACTCCATACCTTCGGCACCAAGGAAGGTGACAGGGTGTCCAAATGCCCGACCGAAGTACAAATCACGGATACGCGCGAGCAAGAGCTCGTGAACCTGGGGTTCATCCCGCTCGTCCACTACAAGAACAGTGACTACGCTGTCTTCTTTGGCGTGCCATCGTGCCACAAGCCGCCCAAGTACCCGACCAAGGAGGCCGAGGAGAACGCCCGCCTCGGTGCCGAGCTCAATTACCTCATGCCCGTGACCCGTATCGCCCATTACTTAAAGGCGCTGGCGCGGGACAAAATCGGATCGTTCATGAGCCGCGACGAGTGCCATCGGTTCTTGAATGACTGGATCACGAACTACGTTACCGAGGACGACTTTGCCTCCACCGAGGTCAAGGCCAACAAGCCGCTGCGCGAGGCGCGGATTGACGTCGAAGAGATTCCCGGTAGGCCCGGCGCGTATCGCGCGGTGGCTTACCTACGACCTCATTTCCAGTTGGATCGTCTAGAAGTAATGCTCAGCCTCGTCGCCGAGTTGCCCGAGCCACGAGGTACGTGACGGCCCAAAGATTTTTTTGCGCTCCTGCGCGGTCCGCGGATCACTATTAGGAGCAGGATTGGCCCTGTCCCGTGGGCTCGACCCGAGTGGGGGCCCGGGCACAATCGATCGATCGCGTTTCGCACGACCCATTTCCCCGAAGGAGACAGCCCGATGCCTACGTTCTTGCTGAAGATTGACGGTATCACGGGAGAGTCACAGTTCGAAGGCTATTCAGACTACAGCCACGTCGAAAAGTGGCATTTTGGCGTGACGCAGAATGCCACCTTTGGCTCCGGGACATCGGGTGGCGCTGCAGCAACGGTCTCGGCGCACGACCTCGAATGCACCATCGTGGCAGACAAAGGGACAGCCAAGAGGCTTGAGGGGTGCGGATCGGGGAAGCACTTCAAGACCGCGACACTGGTTACTCTCAAGGCCTCGGGCGAATCGAAGCCCATTGAGCACCACAAGATCACCTTGACCGACGTGATCATTTCCAAGTGTGTGATTGGACACGAACCGGCCCCCCCGGGTTCGAAGACCACAGAATCCACGGTCGAACAAACCAGCCTCAACTACGGAAAGATCGCTTTCGAGTACAAAGAACAGAAGAAGGACGGCTCGGCGGGCGCCGGGGTCGTGGGTACCATTAACGTTCAGACAGGCAAGAGTGGCTAGTAATCTCCGACGGATGAAGTATGGTCGGAAGGAAGAAGGATGAAAAAGACCGATCAGTTGCGATTCATCGATCTTCCTTCTCCTGCTGCTCTGACCACTGACCACTTTGGAAGGCTGAAGGCTGAAGAAGACAATTCCGTTCCGACTCATCCTTCATCCTTCCCGTTTGACCACTGACCACTATTTGAGATGGCTACCAGCTCAGATCCCAGGCTACTTCCGTCGTTGCTCGACCGCTTGACGGCCCCGTCGGTTTCGGCGTCGCCCATCGATCCCGACACCGATCGGCCCCGCCAGTTGATCCAGTTCCGCAACCAAGTCATGCGAGATCTGGAATATTTGTTCAACAGCAGGCGAGCCCTTGCCGATTTCCCGCCTGATCGTGATCACTTGAACCGCTCACTCCTCACATTCGGACTCCCCGATTTCTCCGACATGGGTCTGGTCGAGCTCTTGAGCGACGACGTAAAGTACGCCGTCGCCCAGGCGATCCGCCGCTTCGAACCGCGCCTGTCCGAAGTTCAGATTGAGCTCGACGACGAGTGGCAAAGTAGCCACGTCCTGCGATTCCACATAAGCGCCATGCTCAACGTCGAACCAGAGCGTGAGCCGGTGGTCTTCGACACGCTGATGGCGCTCGACACCCGCAAGTTTGAAGTCCAGGGTGGTTCCTGATGAGCGATGAGCTCAAGGGTTATTACGAGCGCGAGCTCAGCTTCCTGCGCGATATGGGGGCGGAATTCCGGGAAAAATACCCGGACATCGCCGGCCGCCTCCAGTTGCTGCCGGGCTCATGTGAAGACCCGCATGTCGAGCGACTCTTGGAGGGCGTCGCTTTTCTGACGGCCCGAGTGCGAGCCAAGATCGACGATGAGTATCCCGAGATCACCGACGCGCTCACGGGCTTGATATTCCCGCACTACCAGCGGCCCGTGCCGTCGATGTCGATCGCCAGGTTCTTGACCGGTGCCGGCCAGGCCGGCCCTCCCGAGGGGATCAGGATTGCGGCCGGAGCCAGGCTGCGAACGCGGCCCTCCCAGGGACAGGAGTGCCGGTTCCAGACTGTCTACCCGGTGAGCCCGTGGCCGATCGTCGTTACGCAGGCCCAGCTCCACTCAGGGAGGATCCCGGTCGATGACAAGCCCCATGAGACCCGCGCCCTGATCCAGCTCTCGCTGCGCTGTGAATCAGGTGCCACGTTCGGACAACTGGCGGTCGATAAGCTTCGATTCTACCTGGGTGGCGAGGACCGGATCGGTTTTGCTCTCTACGAGCTGCTCTTGAACAACCTCGGGAGCTTGAAGAACGTCCTGCGAATCGAGGTGCGCGGGCAGACCGAGCACAAGCGCGAAGAACGGCTTGTCCTGAGCTCTGGCGACCTGCGGCCGGTCGGGTTCGAACCCGATGAAGGGATGCTGCCCCGCACGCCGCAGACGTTCAGGGGCTACTCATTGCTTCAGGAATTCTTTGCATTTCCCAAAAAATTCCTCTTTTTCGACCTGACCAATCTCGCGGGCCTGTCGCAGCGACGGTTCGCGGGGTCGGTCGACATCCTGTTTTTCTTGAGTCAGGCGCCCGCAGACTCTTTGACTCTGAAGCCAGACAACTTCCAGCTTGGCTGCACTCCCATTGTCAATCTTTTCCGAATGCCGGTCGACTCGATCGCGTTGACTCGTACGCAGAGCGAATACCGAGTCGTCCCCGATGTGAGCCGTCCGCTCGGCTATGAGATTTTCTCGGTCGACCGGGTGATCGGCAAGGGCTCACCCTTGGAGCGGCCGGTCGAGTTCCAGCCGTTCTACGCCCCGAAGCATTGGCAGACCGAGCGCCGATCGCGTACCTACTGGCACGCCAGCCGCCGCTTCGCGTTGGCGAAAGAGGACGCCGGGACCGACGTGTATCTTTCGTTCGTCGACGAGAGCTTCCAAACCAGGGCTCCAGGCTCGTCCTCGGTCGAGAGGATGTTTGTCGAGACCACCTGTACCAACCGCGATCTGCCCGCGCGGCTGCATCTCCAGCAGCGACCAGGCGACCTCGAACTGCTCGAACCGGATCCGGTGGGAGGCGTCGCCTGCGTCGAGCCGATGACGCCGACGCTGCGCCCAGCCTTGGGCCGCGGCGCCCAGTGGCGGCTGATTAGCCACTTGACATGCAACCAGCTCTCAGCCGTGGGCGCCGACGGTGGTCTGGACGCGTTGCGCGAGCTACTCATGCTCTACGACTTCGCCGATCGACGCAACCTGATCGAGGGGATCACCGCCGTCTCGACCGAGCCGGTCACGGGACGGACAAAAAGCGGCGCTGTCGTCGGCGGGGTGCGGGTCAAGCTCGCGTTCGACCGGTCCAAGTACGTTGGCAGCAGCGCGTTTTTGCTGGCCAGCGTCATGGAGCGATTTTTCGGAACTCACGTGTCGATCAATTCGTTCAGCCAGCTCGTCATGACTGATGGACAACGAGAGGTGCAATGGCCGCCGAGAGCCGGAGAAAAAACGCTTCTCTAGAGCAGTTGCTTTTGCAAGAGCCGTTCCGTTTCGACTTCTTTCAGGCGGTACGGCTGCTCGAGCGGCTTGACGAAGGCCGCGCACCCGTGGGCCGCGACACGCGTCCGGGCGCGAGGCCGTCCGGTTCGTCGCGCACCTGGGTTTGAGTTTCCCGGCCAGCTCCATCCACGACCTGCGTCCGGCGGTCTTCGACCGAGATCTCGCCCCGCCCGACACACCGATCATGTCGGTTGCGTTCATGGGGCTTACCGGACCCATGGGCGTGCTGCCGACCTTTTACACCGAAAAGTTGATCGAGGAGTTCATCCGGTGCCGGCGGGTCAAGCGCGACAGCATCTCTCCGCTCGCGGCATTTTTGGACCTATTCAACCACCGGTTAATTTCGCTCTTCTACCGTGCCTGGGACAAGTACCACCCGTTCTCCGCATGGGACGGGACCGCGCGCGAGCCGCTGAATAGGGCGGTGTTTTCACTCGCGGGCTTGCGGCTGCAGGCGACCCACGAGCGGGTTCCTGTCGCTGGCGAGGCGCTACTATTCTATGCTGGACTCTTCGCCTCGCGGCATCGACACGCCGCCGGGCTGGAGGACCTGCTCAAGGGCTACTTCGGCGAGCCTGTCGAGGTCATCCAGTTCGTGGGCCGCTGGCTTTCACTCGGATCGGGCGACCGGTCCCGGCTGGGTGCCCGCGGTGTAAACAACCAGTTGCGAGTCAACCTCACTCTGGGCAGTAGGGTCTGGGACGAGCAAGGCAAGTTTCGCGTGCGGGTCGGGCCCCTGACTTATGAACGGTACATCGCGTTTCTTCCCGGCCGTCCGGCATTCCGGGCGCTGGTCAATATGGCGCGACTCTACATCGGGCCGGAGTCTGCGTTTGACGTGCAGCTCGTCCTCCGCGCCCAAGACGTCCCCCTTTGCCGGTTTGGAGCTGGCACATCTCGTCCCCAGTTGCGCCGTACGTCCTGGCTGTTGAGTCGGCCGCCGAACCAGGCCGTCGACAACATGATTTTTCCCTCGGGCGTATGACGGCCTCAATAGTTCCCCGTGGGAAGTGCCGCGGGCCCCGTGATCTCGAGGTCTGTGATCGTTGCGGCCTCGGACCGAACCCGGTAGCGCCGGCCGTAGCCAGCCTTTTGCAGGGCAAGCACCTCCGCGAATGTCTCGCGGCCGATGCCGGGAATGAGGGCCCACCTGGCCGCATCCCAGTCGTACTCGCCGGTAATTTCGACGCGCCACTGGTCGAGCACGAGGACCAACTGCCCACTACCCTTATCGACCGCAATTCTGGCCTGTGATTGTACGTTGAATTCCCCCAGCGCGAAGAACAGGCCGGTGAACGAAGGTGCTTTGACCGAATCGGTATAGGTCACGTCGACGCCACTCTGACCCGGAGCCAACTCGCCCGAGATGAGCCGGCGCCGCGTGCCGCTGATAAGCTTGGGCCGGTGGCTATCGCGCAGATGATCGAGCAGGAACCGCTCGGACTGAAAAGCGGTCGCGGAGAGAATAAGGTCACGGCCGCCGCCGTGGCGCCAGTGCCGGAGGGTTTCTGACGCCGTGGGAAGCCGGAGCCGGGTCGTACGGATGAGGCGATCGATTTTCCTGAGCCCGCAGCGCAGCGCCTCAGACCGAATTGGCCAGTTCATTCCGCCGGGTTTTGGCGCGGATGAAACGCCGCTTCGACGCCCGTGGGTCATCGGCCGAGCTCTCCTGTGGCCGTCATCTCTTCAATCGGATCGAGTCGTCGTGTCAAGGTTGGCGACAGCTGATTTCATTACCTACCTCACTCCGAGGCATGGCGAGTTGTGAATCGGTCCCAACCTCGAATGTTGGCTGTCCGGCCGGTCACGTCGTGCAGGCCCAAATCACAATTCGCGCAATAGACCTGCTCCCAGGTGCGGGCGCGGCACGCGACACTCACGCAACCCAGGACTGCGCCGGGATAGAGCGGAATCGACGCTTGACACTTGGCACATGGAACCGACGCGGGGAGGTTGGCTTGGCACGACTGACATGCGGGGCCACTTGTCGGAGCGTTCGCAAAAGCCACCATTACCTGGCCGGTAATCTCCGACTGGCCACAATTCGGCCGCCACAGCTCCAATAGGTCGGTCCGCGTCAGGCGCCTGTGCGGTCCCAAATGAGGATCATGCAGCACCACATCCTCACCGTCTAAATCCACCAGAACCGCATAATGTCCAGCCTGCGAAGTTACGGCGGAGCGATGATTAAGGATGATCCGTATACCGTGGGCCACCCCAAGTTCAAGGGCTCGCCAGGGATCGCTGGCTTTCAGGATGAGCGCGGCCAGGCCACGGGCCAATGCGTCGGCGGCCAGCAGCCTGGTATTGGTGCGCGGACCTTGCCACGGCCATGGCCGGCCAATACGCCCCCAGATCTCGGCTTGGGTGCACTCCAAACCGAAAGAACGATACACCATGCACAACGCCGAAGCACCGCAGGTCCCAGCCTCCATCTGTCTTTCGAACGGTATATAGGCGCCCTGCATGCAGCTCATGAGCCTTTCAACGCTTTCGGGACAGCGTGCCTGCGTTGATGAGTCGCCCGTCGACCCTATTATCTTTTAGAGATTATTTGCGCCGACAAAAATCTCAAAATCGTTGTTTCCGAGACGAATCCAACATATCCGGATCCGTCAACCTCACCTTACCTGCGTGGGGAATGCCATCGCCGAACCGCTCTATGAGCTCATTGCGTAGCGTCCGTCCCAGCGCAGGATCGAGGGTTACCTCAGCCGGCCTGGAAACGGCCACGGCGGCTTTTTTTGCTGCTTCGGCTGCCTCCGCATGCTCTAGCAGTGTCGAGAGCTGTGCCTTCCCTGCCTCGTTACTTGCTTTCATTTCCGCCAGCCGCTGTTGCAGAGCGGCAATGTCCTTGGGATAGCTTGCCATGAGTCCCGCGTGCACCTTTTCTAATCGTGCGGAAAGTTGGATGATTTGCTCGCGTATGGGCTCGTTCGCAATGGACGACTGGGCCTGCGCCAGGAGGCGTTTTACCGGGTCCAATGCGTCGCTTAGCTTTTTGAGATCCGGCGTAAAACTCATGGTCGTCTGCTCCCATTCGTCGTCCCCATCGAGCTTGCCAGGCACGGGTCTGGCCTGCCGTAAATCGGGTTATTTTCTGGTTCCTGGTTGAACTCCGCGGTCGGGCGGCTCCCAGTGACTGACGCCATTGGCCACCTCGGTGGCTAGGTGTAAGAAGGATTGCTGGTATTCCGCCTTGCGGCTAGGGTCAGCCCGAGCGATGGCCAAGTCGAGGGCCGCAGCGACGGTCTTCGCGGCCAGTAAGGGAGGTGCCGCCACATCAGGCAGGCCGGGAGGGGCCATGCTGCCGTCAGTCCAGAACGCGGCCAAGGCAAGACTGCCCGCGGGAACGCCTGGGCCTGCAGCCTTTCCAGCTTTCCCGGCCGCCTGGCGGCTGTCTTCGTTGTTGCTCAGCACCCAGTGCACCGTCGCCCGCAGCGCCTCGACCTCCGGACCCTTCGGCTCCGGCCGGCACATTTTCCAGATGCACAAGCAACCCCACCAAATTGCCTCCCGCTTCGGCAGCAGATGGACCGTGAAACTGAGGGCGTCTTGATAGAGTTGTCGGCCCTTCAGCAGCGTAAGGTAGGCGTCTGCGGTCAAGTCGTCGCGCAACAGCAGCCGTGCGTCGTCACCTGGCTCGCAGTGCCGGCAGACGTCGACCGCCTTCAACGATTGCGTTTGTACCGACTTTCGCTCGGGCATCGAAGCACCCTGTTACCTGGGCCACAGCGAATCTGGCGATGGATGAAGAAGTGATTTCACCCGACCACTGCAAGTCTCTCTTCGATCATGGAGCTGGGGGATGTTTGGCATCCATTGTCTCCCTCTTGGACCAGGCGCGCGCGGGCGTCTGCCCGAGAGGCGATCGGCCAGGAGTTCTCCTCCAGGTCTTCTATTCTCGAATCATCCAGTTCGGCCCAGAGGTTCTCGCCCTGTGCGATCTCCGTGCCCAGTTGTAGAAACTGACGGTAGTGCGCGCGATACTCAAGAGCGTCGCGCTGGACTGCAGCTAGCAAGAGGGCATTGCCGATCAGCCGTCCCGTCATATGGGGCGGGCACGGAACGGCCGGCAGCTCGGGAGGAACCATGCTGCCGTCACTCCAGAAGGCGGCCAGAGCCAGACAGCCGGCCGACGATTCCAGGCCCGCGTTCCTCCCCGGTTGCTCCGCCGCTCGGCGACTAATTTCGCTCCGCTCCAGGACCCACTGGACCGCCGCCCCTAAGGCCGCCGCGATCTGCGGCGGCGGGTCCGGGCGTGCCATCTGCCAAACAGCCAGACATCCCCACCAAACAGAAAATCGCTTGGGAAGGGCCAAGGCCAGGAAACGGAGGGCATCCGCATCAAGTCGCCGGTCTCGGAGCAACTTGAAGAAGTCTGAAGTCGTCAGGTCGTCGCGTAGCAGGCCACGGGCTTCTACCGTGAGCTGACAAGGCGCGGCAACGGCCAAGGCTGTAGGGGATGCCGCATCCAGTCGATTCAAGACTCTCACGCGATCAACTCCTGCATTTGTCGGCAGCTGCGAAGCGAATTAACCTAACAGGACCGTGAAACACCCCAGGACAATGACCCCACCATGGGCGGTGACATCCCCCATGCGGGCTGCCGGCATGCCGCCGATCAAAACCGTCGGGCAGCCCATGGCGATCACGTCCGGCGGTCCGACGCACGTCGCCAGGTCTCCCATGCGAGCCGCCGGCATACCACCGATCAAAACCGTGGGACAGCCCGGCGGCAAAATGGGCCCGCCCACATGCGGCACCAAGACCGTCACTAGGGGGCAAACGTGCATGTCGCCGGCGCGGGCTGCAGGTTGCGGCATCGAGAAACTCCTTCGGTGGTTTAAGCGGCAAACTCCGGCATCCAAACATCAACCGATCATCGTCAGCGCGCCCTTCTCCTGGAGAATCGCGCCGGCTTGTATATTGGTTTGTACGCCCCCCTGAATGTCCGTCTGGATCTGCCCATTCACTTTTACCATCAGTCCGCTTACATCGGTCTCGCTGGGCGTCAGCTCCACGCTGTTGAGATCCGCAACGGACAGTTTGATCCCTTGGGGAGTGATCTGCATCTTGGAAAGCGGTCCGCATTGCAATGTGATGCCCTCGGCAGTCATTTCAATCTTGGCGCCCATCGGATCCGGGCCGACCGATAGCGTGATGCCGTCCGCCTTCAATACAATCTGCGGGCTAATTACCGGTGTGCCCTGATGAATTGTGATTGTGCCTGTGGCATCGCACTCCAAGTGGATTTCCTGGCTCGCTGGCGTGCTCCGAATTCCCAGAGAGGCCGTATCACAGGCCAAGAGGACCGAACCGGTGGCATTGAGCTGCAAATGTCCGTCCTTGGTGAGGCTACCATTGCCTTGAGAGTTGATCAGGATGCGCGAACCGTCGGCCGCGTCCGCGCCATCGGGCGCCGTGGACACCAGCGAGATGTCGTTGGCATATAGGGTGTAAAAGCCCTCATGAACCTTCCACCGATCGGACGATTGCGTGCCGGCCATCTCCAGACCTCCTCGAATTTACCACCCCAATTTATCTCGGTATATGCGCTGCGAATGCGGGCACGGCATTCGCTCGTGTATACCTTGCCGTCGGAATCGTGACAAAATCAAACGCCCGCCAGAATGAAGTTTCCGCCAAACCGGTTCTCCGGAATGTCTCGGCCGGAAATTCGCGTACCGTCCAGTCGATCAGTGAGGGCCTCTACAAAGGCGGGCTCAGTTTCCTCATCGCGTCTGGGTCAACGCCAATTTCGTCTATGATATTCTTTTTGACCCATTTCCCCACTATTGTTAGGTAATCGACCAATTTCAGGTCGACCTTACTTACCAATTTGGTCACGCTTGCGACCCGATCCTGGTCTGCTTTCGTCTGCGGCTTCCAGGCATTAACGAGGGCGATCAGGCACTCATATTTGTAGAGTTCTACAACGAGGTATTGCCACGGGAGTTGAAGGACGAACCACTCTGCGCTCTTCCAAAATGCGCTGTCGGAATTCAAGGTTCCTCCGAGGAGCATCGCGGCCAATTGCAGTACGCCGATTGCCTCCACCATTAAGGGCCCGGATTGTAGCATCGTCCAGGTAGCATCGTCCGGAGTGTATTCGACTTTCTTGCCGTGATGGATCTCGATCCCAAGGCCGTACAGGATGCTCGCTTCCGTGGACATCTTTATCTCGGTCTTGCCCAGCAACGCCGTCAAGCCGGCTAGAAAAGGCATCCCTGAAAGGGGATCTGCCGTTGGGCCCGGAAGGTGTTTATCGACCCAGAAGTTCGGACTGAGATAATACTCGACCTTGCCGCCGAACCGCTGCTCAAATTTCAGGCCAGCCGTTGCCTCATATTTTTCTCCGATTACGAGGTCGATGCTTGCCGCAAGCGAACCGCCCAGGTCTGTCTGGAACGGCTGGTCGTCACCCCTGCCCGGTGGTGGTGCTGGCGGGGGAGGCGATGGGGTGGGGCCGCCTTTGCCGCCGCTACCGCTGCCCGGGAGCGGCAACGCGCCCACGATCTGCTGGTGGATGGCGCCGATATGCGTGCGATGGCTGGATTCGTTTGTCGAGATGCCGTGCTGCTCCGAATGGATCTGCACATGCTCATTGCCCAGGTCGTCGTGGAAGACGATTCCGTTGCACTTCGAGTGGGGGTGGCCGCGCTCGCTGCAGGACTTGATACCATTAAGCAGGTAGCTGCGGGGCAACGCGAAGGGCGGCATGTTGTCGGCGTTGTAGACACTGCCGACGATAATTGGCCGGTCGGGGTCACCCTCTTCGAACGCGACCACCACTTCGTGTCCCAAGCGAGGCCAAAAAAACGCGCCCCAGCCTTTGCCCGCCCAGATCTGGCTCACGCGGACCCAGCATGAACTGTCGGCGTCATTCTTGCCCTGTCGGTCCCAGTGAAACTGCACCTTTACACGGCCGTACTTGTCGACGAAGACCTCCTTTCCCTTCGGACCCACCACGACCGCCGTCTGCGTGCCTGTGACGACCGGCCGGGGCGTACTGCGCTGCGGACGGTAATGCAGTCCGGCCGGGATGGCGGTGAAGCTGTTGTTATAGAGGAACTCCTGTGAGTCGCCCGAGCGATAGGTGCCTGACATCCGCCCGGTATGGCTTACAGTCGTGAGCACGTACTTGCCGTCATGGCTTGAGATGCCTTCATAGGGCACCACGACCTGTTCCTTGAGCGTGAACGTATGCCCGCTTACTAAATGGCGGTACTGGCTGACCCCCTGAACCGAGATCGCTTCGGCCGCCTCCTCTTCCATGCGGATCTTCGCCGTGCGTTCGTTGTCCTGTAAGAGCTTCTGCAGCTCGTCAGGCCGCTCCGCTCCGCCACGGTCAATTGCGTCGAATCGATGCGAGTACGCCCCCGGCCAGTCGTAGATTTCCAGGCCATCGGTCTCGCCGAGCCGGAGCTTGTGCTCGACTTTGCCAACCTTGACATCGGCCTGGATCTCCTGGACGGCCTCGAGCGATTTTGGCGGCATCTGGAAATGATAGTCGCGGAGCGTGACCTTGAGCGACCGCAACTGCTGCCGCTTCTGCCAGCGAGTGATCAGCTCTTGCTGGACGTGCGTGCCCTCCGCCTGCTGCAAAAGCAGGTCGCCTGGCTGCAGCTCAGGGAAAGCCGCCTTGTTCGACACCACCATCTGATGACTACTGGCCTTGTGGTTGAAATAGTAGTAGATCCCCTCATCCTCCATCAGCCGCGACGCGAACTGAAAGTCGGTTTCGCGGTACTGGACGCAATAGGTGCGGGGATGAGAGGTCCCTTCCAGCTCGTAAACCACGTCGGGGATGTCCAGGACCTGCTTGAGGATCTCGGGCACGGTCAGGTTCTGGAATATCCGGCTGCGTGATCGGAGGGTGAGCAGCCAAAGATGAGGAGAGACCTCCATCTGGAACGGAGTGTGGTCGATGCCCCGCATCCCCTCTGCCAGGCTGGTGCAGATCCCGTTAAAATACCGCTTCTGGCCTCCCGGCATTTCCATATTGATCGTGACCTTGTGGCCCAGCAACTTTTCGAAGACGACTTTGGACTGATCCGCGGCGGCCAGTTCCAGCTCGAAACTGAAAAGCTGCGAGATACCCTCGTGACCGGAGAACCCTACCAGGAGCAGCACGTCAGGGCCGAGCGGCGTCGTCACCGTCATGGGCCGGTTGGACTGCTGGTAAGTCGGTGGCATTCGATTCTCCGCCGCATCCGGGACAGCCGATTTGATCTGTCAAGCACAGCATTGCCGTTGGAACGGGTGTGATTGTTCCATGCGCAATCTGGCAAGGCAAGAAAATAATCCAATGAGTATGATGATGTCCGTTGGCACATGTTCGATCACGGACGGTTGCGCGAACCGGTACCGGTGATAGTGCCCCACGGGGCTCATTGTCGTCACTGTTGATTCGGGTATCCAAATGCCGAAAGATCGGCCGGATCAGGAAACGTTCGAGGACGGGACGTCCTACCTCTTCGGGCCGAGGACCACGCCGGAGGCGTCGAGCGAGGCGATGCCTGACGACGACGCCTCGACCGCCGGCATCGGCGAGGAGTTTGCGACGGGCGCTTCCCCGGCGGCCGGTTCCACCCAGTTTAGTCCTGACGAACCTCCGACAGACGACTCGACCGTTCAAGCCCGGTCTGACAAGTGCGATACTTACGTCTCCGAACTCGGCTTGTCCTTAACTAACGGACCTCAGCCGGGAGATCTGCTTTTTGGAAAATACCGTGTCGAGCGGCTGCTCGGTCGAGGCGGCATGGGCGAGGTCTGGCTCGTCCGGCATCAGATCCTCCGCGACCAGTTTGCATTGAAGATGATCGTCCCCGGTGTTGTCATCGACGACGAGACGGTCAAACGGTTCGTGCGCGAGGCTCAGGTGATGCGCGCTTTGTCACGGCATCCGCACGCCGTGGTCGTTCATGATGCCGACATCGACATGGAGCGGAATGCGATCTACATCGTCATGGACGTCGTCCATGGACGCAGCATCGACACGCATCTCAGGACGGGCGTCCCCATGCCGCTCGACTGGACGACTCAGGTCCTCGGTCAGCTTTGCGACGTGCTCCATCAAGCCCATGAGCGCGGGATCGTCCATCGCGACCTGTCGCCGGGCAACCTGATGCTCGAGGATACGCCGGACGGGCACGTGCACCTGCGCGTCCTGGACTTCGGCATTGCCAAGGTGCTTGATCCCGAGGCGGGCGTCTTCGAATCGTTGCCCTTGACGGAGTATGGCCGATTCTTCGGCAAGCGGTCCTACGCGAGTCCCGAGCAGCTCAACGGCGAACAGGTCGATCGGCGCAGCGACATCTACTCGATCGGGGTGATCCTCTACGAGTTCTTGACCGGGTCCAAGCCGTTCCATGGCAACGCCGGCAAGTTGCTCCTGGACCACTGTACGGCCGATCCACCCCGGTTTGCCAAGATCAATCCGGATGTCAATCTTCCCGCTGTCGAGCAGGTGGTGCGACGCTGCCTTGCGAAGAAACCCGAGGACCGACCGCAATCGGCGCCGGAACTTTTCGAGCTGTTCCGCGCGGCCGCTCAAAAGGTCCAGCCTTCCGGCTTACTTGAGTTGCCCAGGCCAGCTCGCAAGGCACCGTCGTTAACTGCGATGGGAGTGATTAGCGCGTTCGTGATCGTCGTTGGTGTAGCGCTGGCGATCGTTCTGCCCAGACTGCCCCGACGGGGACATCCTCCCTCGCCGCCTCCTTCGATTAATGCCCAGGTGCTACCGGAAGTGCTCGAGTTTCTCAAGACAGTCGAACTCCGACCCATTTCTGCGACCGGGGTAACCCTCAGCGGCTTTCCGAAGATCGTC
The DNA here is from genome assembly GCA_963850935.1 of uncultured Isosphaeraceae bacterium. Taxonomy (GTDB): domain Bacteria; phylum Planctomycetota; class Planctomycetia; order Isosphaerales; family Isosphaeraceae; genus CAWFRS01. Next base: position 106,332 of record CAWKNT010000034.1, on the reverse strand, counting down.
GAACGCATCGCCGACAGTCGGCGTCTCCTCTGGCATCAAGGTGCTTACCTTCCGGAAGGCTATGAGCCCGATCTGGCTGAGGGGAAAGCCGGGCTGCTTCCGCGCGCTCTGGTGGGCAAGCATGGCTCGCGTTTCCTCTTGGTCGATGGAGGTGACTTCGTCATGGGCGCCTTCGACGAGAGCATCAAAGATTTCTACGCCGAAGAGAAGCCAGGCCACCGTGTCGTTCTTTCAAGTTTTTACATTCAGCAAAACGAGACCACGTTCGGGGAGTTCGAGATCTTCTGTTCGGAAACGACGCTCGATCGCAACCATCCAGACGTGAAAGATGGCTATTCCTATGCCTGGGCTTCTTTGCGCATGAAGATGAATGAAGACGAGGTGCACAAGCATCCGGCGGTAGGCGTGACGCGAAAGCTGGCGGAGGCATATGCCCGGCACGTCGGCGGTGAACTACCGTCGGAGGCGCAATGGGAGTTCGCCGCGCGCTCGCGAGGCAAGCATCATCTGTATGTCTGGGGAAATAATCTTCAGTTTCCTAATTATGTGAACATTAAAAAGCCGGTTGTCGTTGGCATCGAGACGCTTCCCGTCGGGCTCTCAACCGACGACCGCACGGAGCAGGGAATACTCGACCTGGCCGGCAACGTTCGGGAGTGGTGCCGCGACGTCTGGAAGATCTATCCCCAGATCGAGCCAAATCGAGACCCAGTGCAAGGCTTGGCCAGCGAAGGTGAGAACCCGTTTTTCGTGATCCGCGGGGGCTCTTACGACACGGATCGCGAAACGGCCCGCACGACCTGGCGAGCGGATGTCCCTGGCAAGGCTTACCGGGAGAAGAGGGACCACTATGAGCTTGACCTGGGCTTCCGGGTCGTACTCGAGGTCCTCGAAATTCCCGAAAACCTGATCGCGCATTCAGAATCGATGACCAGTCCTGCTTTGGAGCGCGCCCGATGATCTTGCATCGAGCGCAGACGCGATCGTACGGCAGGCGCGTGGCGCTGTCGCTCTTGATTCCGATATCGATGACTAGTTGGGCAATGGCGCAAGTAGGTCAGCCAGTGCCAGCGGCTGGGCCACGCGTGCGCGCGATGCTGGTTGGGATCGAGCGATACGAAGAGCAACTTGCGTTTCCCCGTTGCCGCGGAGCGGCGCGCGATGCCGCAGATCTGGCTCGATGGCTGATCGCTTCGGCGGGCTGGGCGCCGACGTCCGTCCTGCTCTTGACCGATCAGGATCCCGCCGCGCTGGGGTTCGATGGGCCGGCGGTCCGTCCACTTTATCGCCAGCCAACCAAGGCTAACCTCGATTGGGGGGCGCGTCAGTGGCTGGGGTCGGAAGCCCGTCCCGGCGACGTTCTGCTCGTGTTCTTCGCCGGACAGGCTATTGGTTTACCTGACCGCCCGGGCGATCGCCCGGGTCAGCCGCCTCGCGACTACCTGCTGCCCGTCGACGCCCGAGCGGCAAACATCGAACAGACCGGCTGGAAGCTTGGCGACGCGATCGACGACCTGGCAAAACGAGGTGAATTTTCGATCATTTGCCTGCTCGACACTTCACCCGCTGGCCGGGTGCGTGCGCCGGGCTACTTGGTAATCCGGTGCAGTCGGCCACTGGCGAGCGTTTTCTGCGAGGGATTGTTCGCTGGCCGGGCGTGACGGCCTGGCTGGCGTCGGCCGAGGGGCCGGCTCATGAGACCACAAATGGAGCCGGCGTGCTCACGTCGGCTTTGCTCGAGGCGCTGGGCAGCCGGCGCGAGCCACACAATCTGCTGGCTTGCCTTGATGCACTTCGGCCAAGGCCGGAGTTGGCGGCCCAGGGGTTTCGCACCGCCGGTGGTTTCGGGCCCGACCTCACCCTGTGGCCAGGCGAACTGGCGGCGGTGCGACCCAAGGTCGAGCCGCTCTTGCAGCGCGGCCACGCCGATCGCGTCATGGCCGTCGCCTTCACGGCCGCGGGCGCCCAGGTGGTCGGGACCGGTATCGACCTGGCCACAGCCAGCATGGACTCGACCGTGCGCCTCTGGCGCACCGCCGACAGCACGTTGCTGCGCGTGCTCCCAATGCTCACCAATGGCGTCTGGAGCCTGGCCATCAGTGGCGACGGCAAGCTGCTCGTCGCAGGCGGTGGCAAGGGAGACCTGCTCTTCTACGACCTGGAGAGAGAAAGCTTCAAAACCGTCCCCGGGCCTCCGCCTCATGTCGGCGCGGTCGACCGCGTCGCGATTCTTGGCGATGGGCGCCACGTTGTTACGCTCGACAACAAGGGCCGCTCCCTGGTCTGGGACGCCAACGGTGCGACGGTGAGCGGATTGGGGCGGCCGAGCGAACTCGGAGGCCGGCTGCTGGTCGCGGCGAGCCGCCCAGGCCCGGTAGACTTCGCGCTCGTCGTGCCCGCCAGGCCCGGTGAGGAATCGGTCCGACTCTTTGATAACCGCGGTAACCGCATCGCCGATTTGCCCGCTTTGCCCCGGCGCGACGAGCCTGGATCTCGGCGCTGATGGCCGGCGCCTGGCCGTGGGCACTGAGGACGGCCGTGTAATCGAATACGCCGCCCCAACATGGGATAAAGAGCGGGAACGCAAGCTTGCCGGCGCAGTGACGAGCGTGGCGATCAAGCCGCTCTGGCTGGTTGCGACGGCGGGGCGTTCGGTCCAGATCATTCCACGTGAAGGCGCAGAGAAAAGGACCGAACTGAGGCTCGACGAGGCAATCGCGCGGGTCGTCATCTCTGCTGACGGACGGCGGATCGCGGCCTCCGGGCAAAACCAGGGCTCGCTCCTTGCTTGGGAGGTCGCCGCTGACGGCGCATCTGCCCGCCCGATTGCCCTCGACCGGAAGGCCGACGGCGAGGTGATCTCACTCGGATTTTCGCCCGGCGGAGAGGCACTCGCGGTAGGTGATCGGTACGGCGGGATTCGGCTCTGGGACACACCCTCGGGCGTTGCCCGGCCGCCGATCGTCGCGGGTCGAGGCCGGGTCCGGCACGTGGCGGTCGCGCCAGATGAGCAGGCATTACTTCAAGTGAACGACGACGGGCTCGCCATGCTCTGGGAATTCGGCAAGGAACGCGGGACGCGGCTATTCATGGGCTCTTTCCTGCCCGCCGGCGGCTTTTTGCCTGGCGGCGACGTCGTGCTGATCGATGTCCGAGGCAACGTCGCCCTCCATGACCGCGCGACGCTCACCCGCCGGCAAACGGACTTCGAGCGACCGATGGCCGCCAACGGCCGAGGGAGAGCGACCTGGAAGTTTCACAGCGTGGCTATTTCGCCCGATGGAAATCGGATCGCGGCGGGCAGCCGCGACGGCCCGCTGGCTTGTATCTGGGCGACCGCCACCGGCAAGCTCGCCACTTCACCGATCCGCGGCCATGAGGATAAGATCAGGGCCGTGAGCTTCTCAGGCGACGGCCGGTTCCTGCTGACCGCCAGCGACGATGGCCTCGTCAAGGTTTGGAACACCGCCGCGGCCGAGCCAAAGCTGGAACGAGTTCTTCAACCCGCTGAGCCCGGAGTTCCGACGCCAAAACCGGTGACGACAGCCGCGATGTCGCCAGCCGGGTCGGCGCGGGTGATCCTCGGCCGAGAAGATGGACAGGTTGAGCTCTGGGAGTTGGGCGCGATCAAGCCCCGCTGGACCACGCAACTGGAAGGCGAAGTTCGCGCGGTGGCGTTCTCGGCCGATGGCAATCTGCTGGCGGCCGCTGGCGACGACCGCCAGATCATCCTGCGCCCGTGGCCGAGCCGAACCGTCCGGTTCGGCTCGGCACGCGCCCTAACCATTTCGAGATGATTAGTGCGCTGGCATTTTGGCCCAAGGGCCGATTGCTCGCCAGCGCCAGCGACGATACGACCGTGCGGTTCTGGCGGATGAACGACCAGTCATTGATCGGGACGCTGGCTGCCTGGAGAGGGGGTACTGATTGGGTGGTCTTCACGCCGGATGGGCTGTTCGATGCTTCACCCGAAGGCGAGCGGAGCGTGACCTGGCGGCATGAGTCGGCCCGCGGCGTCCGGTCGGCACCGCGGACTGCGATCGCGCGCCTGGAGCAATTCCGCGAGCAGCGCTTTGTCTTCGACCTGGCCGCAACACTGAGCCATGGCGAAGACCCCACGGCGCCGGCCCGTGTGCCCGAGGCTCCGCCGCCGCAGCTTATTCTCGAGCCGGTGTCGACCCTCGGCCCCGGCCGGCGGCAGGTCGACGTCCAGATCCGCGTGAGCGAGGCCGGAATCACCGACCTGCGGCTTTATCACAACGGTGTCGCCGTGTTCGCCGACCAGAAACCTGGCGACCGCACCGTCACGGCGACCCTCACACTTGTCAGTGGCCCCAACCGAATCTATGCCCTGGCTGGACGAGAGGGAAGCATCGACGGCCGCTCGAAGGAGCTTTTGCTCAACTATGACGGGCAGACGCCCGGCCGGGTGCACGTGCTCGCCCTCGGTGTCAGCAAGTATCGGACCCAAGCCCTGCGGTACGCGGAGAAGGATGCCGTGGCCGTCGCGGCGTTCCTACGCCAGCGGGGAGTCGGCATCGGGCCGAACCAGTCGATGGCACCTATCGTGCTTCTCAACGACGACGTGCAACGAGAGGAAGTCGAGAAAGAATTCCAGGAACTGAGAAGTAGAGTACGGGGCCGACCGGAAGACACTGTCGTCGTCTTCCTCGCCGGGCATACCGATATCCGAGGGGGTTTTTTCTGTCTGCTGCTTCCGAGGGCCGAACTGCCGGCCGGCCCTGACATCGTCGCGCAGCGAGGGCAAGATCCGCCAGCACGGCGGCCCGGGATCGCACTGCGGGATCCGACCGTTTTGCCATACGCGATCATCCATAGCAATCTGCGGTTCGTCGAAGCTCTGAACAGGCTGGTCATCGTCGACGCTTGTCAGGCCGAGGCGCTCTTCGATGATCCCGGGGTGAGGGCGTCGGTCCAGCGGAGGATCCGCCACTCGGCCGAGCGCGACGCCCATCCGGCGCGTACGTCTTACATACTCGCAACCCGGCGCGGCGAGCGAGCGGCCGAGGCCGAGGAACTCGAGCACGGATTGCTGACCTATGTCTTACTCCGTGGCATGGGCGAACCGGGACTCCGACCACTCAATGACATGCCAATCCTCGATCGCTTTCCCAACGCCGACCTTGACCACGACGGCTGGGTCCAGACTGGCGAGCTGCGCCAGTACGCCGGCATGACGATCCCGGTCCTCTCTCAGCGTTTCCCCAATCTGGTGCTCCGGGGCAACGTGGCGGCCAATCCGCTGAAGTCGGACTCGGCGATCACGCAGGACTTCGAGGGGGTCTCGTTCCCACTAATCGAAATCGCACCGCCATCTGCGGGTGCCAGGCTGCGTTGACTGGACTTGCAGCCAATCGATCGGTGCGCTGCCGGCGGCAACCGGCCCGGCCGATTCAGCGCTTGGCCACGTTGTCCCAAGGCGCGGGCTGGGGCTCAAAGATCCGGATGTCGGACCAATTGAGATATTCGGGGGGAAAAAAATCCGCGAACTGCTTGCGTCTGGTCAGTTCTCTCACCCGATTCACAACAGTGGCCTGAAAGTCGTCCAGAGTCGGCGACATCAGTCCGTCGGAATCTCCTGGCCTCGCGGCGCGCCCAGCGACTGTCACCGAATCAAGGATTGCCTGCGCAAACGCACCGCTTTGACTCAGCCGTTCACTAGGGTCTTGCTTTGAGGCCAAAAGCACGATTACCCCGCGCTTCGTCAAGTCTCGGACCCATTCGGTGATGAACGAGCTGCGCAGCTGGACCGGCAGTTCATCGTGAATCCCGTCCAGCAACAGGACGACAAGGCAGCCCTCGGAGGCCACTTCTTCCAGCCTTTCCGAGATCGCCTGTGCCGGAACGGAACTCTCGACGTTGGTTTTATTGATTTCAGCATCGGCGCCAAGGACGAGTGAGCCCTGAGCCCCGATTTTCAGCACGTGCGATTCGATCACCAGAAAGACCGTGTCGCCAGACCGGAGCTTGCGTTCCCTGATCTCGGCGGCGAGTTGCTCGAACACATCATAGATCTGCGCCGAAGTTGCCTGGGGCCCGTCGAGAACCTTGGCGTCGATCCGATCCTCACGAAAGCGTTTTTTGTCGGCGGGTGCCACCAGGAAATCGGCAAGTTTGCGAGCATCAAGGCCCGCGAAAAGAATCGAAGGTATTTCGCGTCCCCTGAATTTTTCGATGCCAATCGAACGAACCACGAGACGTGGGCTGGCGGCCAGCGCAGGCCTGGGAAGATTCAGCCTGACGTGCAGGGTCTGCATCCCCTCGACCCCTTGGTTGTCGGTCGTGACGATGCTGATCGGATTGTCGTCGGGCCGCAGGGCGATCGCCTGCGTCACCTCCGCCCTGGGTACCGCCGGGTCAAATGTGCGGGTCGGATAACGGAACGAACCGTTGCGAACGACGAGTGAGCGGACGAGACGGTCCGGTGAGCCGACCGACTCGACCCGCAGGTCGAGGCTCGGTTGTTGCACTGCCATTTCGCCACCGGGCTGGGCCGCAGCGGGCGCGACAACGCGGATCGAAGGCGGTGCGGCGACCACGGGGCGCACTAAAGCGCCGACTGCCCCGACCGCATCGGCCGTCCGCAGTAGCGTATCGATGACTAGCGGCTGACGGAGCTGGGCCTCGTACCGGGACATTGGGTAGAATTCGGGAGGCACCGCCAACCCCTTGTTGACGTGCCAGCCCAGCAACCGGCGGTCGCCCGCGATCGACGTGTCGTAGTACCCCTCGGGCATCCACGTGACCCATTCGCGATCACTGCCGGGAAAAAGGCTCAGGACCGGTGAGTCGCGCCTGGTCGTTTGGAATTGTTCTGGCCGTTCGCCACGGCGGACCGCGATCAGAATGGGCATGCCCGGCGCAATCGTGTCGATCCGGCCAGTAAGCGCCTCGGCGCCACGGCCACCGATTCAATAGAGCACCGATCGATCCGGTCCCCCGATTTCAGGCCCATTTCCTGCGCGAAACCGCGAGGTGTCACCTCTTTGACGGTGAACACGCCCTGCGCATCCCGGTCAAAGGCTGCGCCCAAGGGCGGCCGAGAATCACAGCCCGCGAGTGTCCAGAGTCGCACAGTCTGGTCGGCCGACGCGCTTGCCAGCCACCGCCCGTCGGCCGAGGGAGCGAGTCCATAGACCGCTCCCGCGTGTCCCAAGAACACCCGCGTTTTTTGTCCATCCGGCAAGCGATGGATCAGGACAGTTCCGCCCATGCAACCGACAGCCACGGCAAGGCTCGGATGACGCGCCTCCGGGTTCGGAGGCAGGAATGTAAAGCTCGTCCAGCGCAGATCCTCGTTGCGGTCGAGTTGAATCGTGACCCTCTGGCCCTGTGCTGAAACGACATCGAGAGCAAAGACAGGGTCCGCCGGATTCGGCTCGATAGTCCAGCCTGGATAGGTTGTGATGGCACGCTGGAGTCGATCGGGATTCGTGACCGGCACAAACCGACGCTCGCTCAGGTCGAACCCTTCCCAGGTCCATTGTGCTGGGCCGATCGGTCGTTGCCTTGCATAGGCGAGGGTGGGTCTGTTGTCCGCGAATGCGACGTTCCACAGGACTGTTCCCGACCCTTTCAACTCGAGCACTTGTTGATCGGGGCCTGCCTGCAGATCTCGCACCACGACCGCCTGGGCATCCCCGCCGCCGATGGCCAGGAAGCGGCTATCGGGACTGAACGCCAGAGCATGCACGAGGTCCCCGGATGTCATGACCGTGTTGATCGGACGACCATCCGGCATGCTTCGAATCGCGATGTCGCACTCGGTGCGGGGGAAACTATTGGCACTGGCGTTATATTTGAGGATGCTGGTCGCGAGGAACTTGCCGTCTGGACTGTAGCAAAGGGCTTCAACCGGCCGCCTATCTTTCATCTCCTCGGCATTGAGATAGACGCCATGCGTGAGGTCCATGGCGTCATAACGCTCGAGTTTGCCGTTCTCACGACCGATGGCCACGTGCCGACCGTCGGGGCTGAGGGCCAGTCCGTTGACACGCAGATATAGCGGAGCTCTAAGGTCTTCCTCCACAGGACCGACCGTGGTTACCAGCGACGGCGTGAGCTTCCAGTTCCAGATCCGCAAAGTGCCATCACCGGCACCACCACCACTGATCAGTTGGTCGTTCGAGCGGAAGGCCACGTTTACGACTTCGCCGGCATGACCGGTCAAAACGGCCACGGTCGGGTGGTTCGCCACACCGAGGTCCCACACCCGGACCGTCATGTCTTTGCCGCACGAAGCGAGGTAGCGACCATCGGGCGAAAACGCTAGCCCGAGTACGACGTCTGCGTGGCCTTGTCGTTGGGCGATTGGCTTGGCTGCACTGTCGCTCGCGAGGTGGATTGCCAGATCTCCCGTGCCTGGATTATTCAACCCGGGCACTCGATAGATCAAGATGTCGCCGGCCGTCGCCGCTACCGCGTAGCCGGCCACGGCGAGTAGTCGCTGTTGCTGGGCGTCGCTGACCGGCGCCAGCGCCATCGCATAAATCCATCCCCCCTTGCGGTTGATCGGTGGACGGATCGTCGCGTCCAAGCGCGGCCGACCGGCACGAAAATCCCAGACATGAACGACCTTGTCCAGGCCGCCGCTCAGCAGGAATTTTCCATCCGGACTGAAAATCAGTGCCCGCAATGATGCGGTATGGCCGCGACCGTTCAATACGAGTCGAGGTTTCAAGAAGTCATGCGTAAGCGTCTGTCCGACGGCGTGGCTGCAAGTCATGAACACGGCTGACACAATCGCGAGCCAGCCGAAGCATCGACATCGCGGTCTATGCAAGTTGGCGGTCGAGGTCCGAGAGACTGCCGGAAATTCCGCCCACGTCGACGAATGGTTTCCAACGTCAGTCATTCGAGTACCTCAGGCGGCACGGCACCACGGCAAATTCAGGTGTGAGGTCATGATGCCGGCACTGGAGTCTGCTCAGACCGACCGAGCGATTTCACCAGTCCGACGGCCGGATCTGAATTCTCTCAAAAGCCGCGTCCGGCGTCATTCATTCTCGCCGCTTGCATGCATCATATGACACGAAAGAGTGCTGCTTTTTCCCCTACGTTGCATTCAAACGACAATAAAATTGCAACCCATACAACCGAATTGGCCGATACCACAATCAATCCTTTGCGCATCGTCATGAATTGTACATCGAGCAAAGACGAGGCGGCCTTTGGGCGGGAGTGCGAAAATGGAGCGAAGGTATTTGGAATGGATCTTCGCGGGAATGATCATTCTTGGCGTGTCGGGCCAAAACAGGGTTTTCGCACAATGGAACGAACAGAGTTCCTCCCCGGTCATCTCTCCCACGCTACCAGCGGTAAATCCCGCCCAACAAATACCCCCTCCGCGCGTATTCCAGCCGCGCAAGAACGAGGCTGTGAAACTCACACCGAATTCGGGGGTGACGGCCAGTCCCCAAATTGGAACACCTCCGCTTGCTGTGGGTCTTTCCCAACTTCCCTCGAGCCAAGCACTTACGTTTGACGTCGGTGTGGGCGAGCTTTTTCAGTCCGGACCAGCCTTTGGTGCCGCAGCCCCGTTATTGGAGGGTGTAGGTGCGCCGGGAGTTGTCCCCGGCGCATTGGGGACGCCGCCGGTTGGCGGGTTGCCCGGGAGTTCCGCAACCGCGGGGGCCGTACCGGGCCAGGCTGCCGAACCCACTGCGTCCCCTCTCACCGCCGAAGCAGCTTTTGCGGGCCTGGCGGGCGAGGTCGGCGCCGGGGCCTTGGCCAACCTCACACCGGCCATGATTGGCGACCAAAGCCCGTACTCGTTGATGAAGGCGATATCGGTCCCGCCAATCCCGACGCCCTTCCCACCCCCACGTCCGGGCATCAGCGCCGCCACCAGGACGGCAAAATCGATCGCCGGCGTTGTGCCAGCGGTCCGCGGCTTCAAGGTCGCCGACAACCAGTCCCCCCGGCCAACCGACCGTGTCTTCGGCAGCTTTAACTTCTTTGACAATGTGAACAGGGCTCTCAACGAACGACTGGGCGCTCCAATTCAAAACATGCTCGTTTACCGGCAGGTCTACGGCTTTGAGAAAACCTTTTTCGATGGGTCGGCATCCATCGGAATCAGGGAGCCGATCAACAGCATGACAATCCAAGCCAATCCTCGTTTTGGTGCGCTGGGGGGCACGTCCTCCGCGTTCGGCAATCTGAACGTGTTCACCAAGCTCATCTTGTGGGAGAACCAAGCGGGAAGCTTGATTTCTGGCGGTCTCGCCATTGATATTCCCACTGGCACGAGCACGTTTGCAGGGTTTCCGTCCACCCTCGGCAAAAACGTGACCGACATTCAACCGTTCCTGGGTTACATCTTCACCAACGGCGGAGACTGGTTCGTCCAGGGTTTCGGCTCACTCGGCGTGCCAACCGATGGCGCCTTGCCGACGATGATGTTCATCGACGCGGCCCTGGGCTATTACATTTATCGCAATAATGACCCGGGCAGTTTCTTGACCGCCATCGTTCCGACATTCGAGACGCACGTCAATATCCCGCTCAACCACAGCTCGCTCAACTTCTACGACACGTACGGGACCCCAACGGTCGTCGACCTGACCTTCGGTCTCAATACCGAGGTCTACAAGCGCGGCGTCCTCACGCTCGGCTACGCCCTTCCGGTTACCGGCCCGGCTCCCTTTAGCGGTGAGTTTATGTTGCTGTTCAACTGGCGATTTGGCGGCGGGCGCCAGCGTCCCGCGACCGGCATAATCCCGCCTGTTATCGGTGGCTGACCCGTTTCAAGCCATGCGTGGCAATGCGAGCCTTGGGTGCCGGTCGGCTCTTTGCGGCCGAGAATGGACGATGGGCAAACGGCCGAGGGTGTTTGACGGCTCGCCGAGCACCCGCGGTTGCACCATTCGCCGAACCGGGGTTACTCGGGTTGAATGGTGCGCCTGTCGGGCTTTCCCGCGGCCTTGGCCGATGTTGCCAACGATCGTATTGGCGTTAGGAGTCGTATTGACGTAGATCCCTAGATCGCCGGAATTGCCATTGAGTAAGCCCCGGCCAACGCCTCCCGATATATTCCGACCGAGCGTGTTATTCTCGATCAAGTTTCTCCGAGCCCCGAGTCCGAAGATCTGGATCCCCAGCTGCCCGTTTCCCGATACCACATTGCCGTCGGCTGACGCTTGGCCACCTATGGTGTTGCCCGGCGCGTTGTTGACGAAGATGCCATCAGCGCCGTTGGGAATCGCGGCCGTGCCGCTCTGGTTGGTGCCGATCAGATTACTCTGAACGATATTGCTACTGGCTGTCGCACCGGCGATCTCGACACCGATGACCTGGTTGCCCGATATGACGTTGCTCTGGACGAGATTGCCTGGCGCCGCGTTGATCAGGACGCCAATCACCGACCCGCCGATCGCGCGTGTGCCGTCGCTGCTCGTGCCGATGGAGTTGCGCAATATAATGTTGCCAGAAGAGGTATCGCCGAACACATAAACGCCTATCCCACTGTTACTCCCCGCCCCGTTGCCCGATATCACGTTTTTCGGGCCGAGTGTGTTGCCGCTGGAACCGTCGCCTACCAGGATTCCAGCGAGCGAATTGCCCAGGCCGGCGGTGCCGCCGCTATTCGTGCCGATCATGTTGTCGGCGATGGTGTTATTGCTCGAGAAGGCGGTATTGCTCGAATTTGCCGTCAGATCGATTCCGGCTGCACTTTGGCCAATGCCATTAGCCGAAATCACGTTTCCTGTGATGCTGTTGCTCGACGCACCGGTGAGCAAGATGCCGTCAGACGTGTTTCCGAGCGGCGCATCGCCGTTAACGTTTACGCCAATAAGATTACCGGTGACTGCATTGGATGTACCGGTCAACGAGACGCCATTGCCCCCATTGCCCGAAATCACGTTGCCGTTGCCGGGTGCTGTCCCGCCGATCGTGTTGTTGAGCCCGCTGATGGTCAGACCATCGCCGAGGTTGGGCAGCGCCTCGATCCCGGCGGCGTTGGTACCGATGAAGTTCCGCTGGACCAGGTTGCCCTGCGTACCGCTCTCCATAAGTACCAGCCCGCTGCCATTGCCAGAGATGACGTTCCCGCCGATAGTATTGCCCGCCGCTCCGAGGAGGATGCCGTCCGTGCCATTGCCGAGCGCCGCGGTGCCCGAGGCATTGGTTCCGATCAGGTTATCCATGATCTGATTGCCGCCGGGCGTCCCGGCGAAGATCCTGATACCATTGGACCGATTGCCGGAGATGACGTTGCCCGCCCCGCCCGCGGTGCCGCCGACGGTGTTGTCGAGCCCGCTGATATCCAGACCGTCGTCGACGTTGGGCAGCGCCTCGGTCCCGGCGGCGTTGGTGCCGATGAGGTTCCCCTGGATCAGGTTACCATGCGGCTGCGTACCGGAGAGGGCGAGGATGATCCCACTCCCACCGGAACGGGACCTGCCGTTGTCCGAGATTACATTCCCACGAATGGTGTCGTTGGACGAGCCCTGGAGCGTGATGCCGGAGAGGCCGTTCCCGAGGGGCGACGTCCCGGCGGCGTCGGTACCGATGAGGTTCTCCCGGATCGTGTTCCCGCCGGCACTGTCGAAAATCCCCTCGCGAGCGTTGCCCGAGATCACGTTGTTGGCGACCGTGTTCGAAGTGCCGGCGAGAATCACGCCGGCCATGCCATTTCCTAGTGCGACCTTGCCCGTGACGTCCGTGCCGATGAAGTTGCCCTCGATCGCGTTGTCGTTGGTAAGCGATTCGATTCCATTGCCGTTGAACCGATTGATGACCAGTCCCCGCACCGTGCTTCCCCGACCGTCGGCCGCAATCGTCAAGCCATTCACGCCCGTGCCCGCACTTGCGCCGTCAATCTCGATGATTGGGCTGCCCGCAAAACCCGGCTGCGTGGTGCCGTCGATTGTGACCGGACCCGTGATTGCCGGCAGGGCAGTCGTCGGAGTGATCGTGAGCCCTGAGTTGGCGAGGGTCAGCCGGCCGATCTGGTTAGCGTCTTGCTCTGTGAACCAGAGGTTTCCATCGGGCCCGGCCGTGATCCCGAACGGATAACTGTTGCTCGTCGGAACGGAGAACTCGGTAAGGGCGTCTGTCGTCGGGTCGAGCCTGCCGATCTGGTTGCCGACACTCTCGGCGAACCAGAGGTTGCCGTCGGCCGCGGCCGTGATCCCGATGGGCACGCTGCCGGCCGTGGGGATCGGCAACTCGGTGATGGCGTGTGTCGTCGGGTTGATCGTGCCGATCTGGTTGCCACTGAATTCGGTAAACCAGAGGTTGCCACCCGGGCCCGCGATAATATCTTCGGGCTGGCTGTTGGGCGTGGGGACTGCGAATTCCGTGACTGCGCCGGCGGTTGTGATCCGACCGATTTGGTTAGCAGTCTCTTCGGTGAACCAAAGGTTGCCGTCCGGCCCCGCCGTGATCCCCAGCGGGCCGCTGTCAGGCGTGGGGACCAGGAATTCGGTGATCAGACCGGTCGGCGTAATTCGACCGATCCGGCTTAAGAAATCGCTAGTGGTGATGTTATTTTCCGTGAACCAGAGGTTGCCGTCCGGGCCCGCTGTGATCCCCACAGGGTCGCTGTTGGGCGTGGCGATCGCGAATTCGGTAATGGCGCCTGTGGGCGTGATTCGACCAATCTGGTTAGCACTCTCTTCAGTAAACCAGAGGTTGCCGTCGGGGCCGGCCGTAATTCCCACAGGGTCGCTGTTGGGCGTGGGGATCGGGAATTGGGTGATGACGCCCGAGGGAGTTATCCGCCCGATCTGGTTGGTATTGGCTTCTGTGAACCAGAGGTTGCCGTCTGGACCCGTCGTGATCCCCTGGGGACCGCTGTTGGGGACCGCGACCTCGCTAATGGCTCCGACCTTGATATTGAAGTCGATCGTGTCCGCGCCTTTATTTGCGTTCGCGTTCAGGATCGACTGACGCAAACTGCCGGCGCCGCTGTCGGCATTATTGGTCACCGTGAAGGTCGAGAGCAGACAGCGCTGTTCGAGGAGCTCGACGTGTGACGAAGCGACCCTGCAATTCTTCATCCCCACGTGACGACGCCGATCGGTTTGGCCGCCAATCGCGATTCCCCGGCAATGAAGCTTCACGGCAAGTTTCCAAATCTTTGTCGATTGCTGCCTTTGCCCAGTTTCGCGAAGGTCTGCGCGAATAACTAAACTGAGCAAGAAGCGAGATTTGAACAAGGTAGATGGGCTTAATCTTATAACCCTCTATTTAACGGGTCAAAACTCGACCGTAATTATTTTTCGAATGCGCGGCGGAAACCGCCCTTTCAGCTCACCGGCTCGAGTGTCGATTGTGCCAATGGCGGTCGCCGATTGTCGCGTCAAAGCGTCGCCGGGCGCGTAATTCGTCGTGCAGAGTTATTTTGGAGAATGTTTTTCTTCCGCAATCAGAATAAAGACGTACGTCAATTCCACGCGCAGCCCAATTTGACAAATTGACAAAGCGCGGCAAAGCTCTGGATAAGTTGGATTGCGCGAATGAGTGTACTAGATTCCTGAGACACGCGGCGCCGTAATGCAACAAATCATCCGTGCGGGGCGAGCGCGAATCATCGTTGAAGCGGCATTGGGAAAGCCGATCGGAGAGGCCGGTTCGCGTGCGATGCCGCGCCGCGAATGGGCCGACCACGACGACACAAAAGCGTCGTCAACTCGCAGGCTGTGGAGAGCAAACCTGGCGTAGTCAGCCGTCTCGAGAATTCATTGTCGATCGTAGGACTCGAACCTTCAACCCGTTGATTAAGAGTCGGCGATGACAGCGGATGCGCAATCCCCATGTCATCGTGCGCCTTCAGCGTAAATTCCACCTGCTTGCTCGCGAGATGGACGAGCGGCGACTCCGACAATATCATGGCTACCGACCCGCAAGGCGGTGTCTTCGCGTTCGTCGGCGGCAAGTGAGGAGAGCGAACATGAGCAAGATGACCATCTGCCTGTGGTTCGACCGCGGCAAGGCCCGCGAGGCGGCCGAGTTCTACGCGAGCGTGTTCCCCGACAGCCACGTCGGGGAAGGCCACGCCTCCGCTGCGGACAATCCGTCTGCGAAGGCGGGCGAGGAGCTCACCGTCGAGTTCACCGTCCTGGGTCAGGCGTTCATCGGCCTGAATGGCGGGCCAAATTTCAAGCCGAACGAGGCGGTCAGCTTCATGATCCTGACCGAAAACCAGGAAGACACCGATCGTTACTGGAACGCGATCGTAGGCAATGGCGGCGAGGAGAGCCGGTGCGGCTGGTGCAAGGATCGCTGGGGCTTCTCCTGGCAGATCACGCCGCGCGTGCTGCTCGAGGCGACGACCGACCCGGATCGCGCCGCCGCGAAGCGCGCCATGGAAGCAATGATGACGATGAAGAAGATCGACATCGCCACGATCGAGGCCGCGCGCCGGGGCGAAGGCCGATGAGTAAGACCACCGGCGGCGTTGTCCAGTCGCTAGGCATAGCGTTCGGGTAAGAATGGCCTGACACCGGAAGTCAGGGAGAAGATCATGAATCTGGTCCGGTCTTCCCGGTTGGCTCTATCAGCGAGTAGCTGGTGCTCCGGCCACCGGCGGCTTCCTTTGCGAGCACCCCGCGTTTGACCAGGTCGTTGATATCGCGGCTGGCCGTGTCCTGCGAGGACTTTGTAATTTTCGCCCACTTGGACGAGGTCAACTTACCCTCGAACCCATCGAGAAGGCGGTTTACGATTTTCTGCTGCCTCTCGTTGAACGATTCCCCGGCATGGGATTCCCAGAATCGGGCTTTCCGCAGCACACCTGCTAGCGTGGCTTCCGCACCACCGAAGGCACGGTCGAGACAGCCCAAGAACCACCGCATCCATTTCGTGATTTCGAGCGAACCTTTCTGGGTCTGTTCCAGGATGTCGTAATAATCGCCTCGCTCCAACTGGATCTGGGCGGACATGCTGTAGAAACGTTTTGGGCTCTGTTCGGAACGTGCCAGCGCGAGATCGGCGATGGCTCGCGCGATGCGTCCGTTACCGTCGTCGAAGGGATGGATGGTGACGAACCAGAGATGCGCCTCGGCGGCTTTGAGAACCAGGTCGATCGACGCGGGGCCGTTGAACCATTCCAGGAACTGCGACATTTCGGACGGAAGCTGATCGGCTGCGGGTGCCTGGTAATGAACCCGTTCTTTGCCGATCGGGCCTGAGACAACTTGCATCGGGCCGGAATGGTCGTTCCGCCATTCACCGACTCGGATTTTCTGCATACCGCTGCGGCCCGTCGGGAAGAGGGCAGCGTGCCAGCCGAACAGTCGTTCCTCAGTCAGTGGTTCCTCGTATTTCTGGGTGGCATCCAGCATCAGCTCGACAACGCCTTCAACATGCCGGTCGGCGGGAATGAGTGCCCCTATGTCGAGTCCAAGACGGCGGGCGAGAGACGAGCGCACCTGCTCGATGTCGAGGATTTCGCCTTCGATCTCGCTCGATTTCAAGACGTCCTGTGTCAGGGTGCTCAGGACGGCTTCTTCCCTCAAACGGAAGCCCAAGCTTTCCATCCGGCCAATGAGGCGCCCTTGCCGGTGACGCACCGCCGCAAGCTGGTTGGCCAGCCCTTCCTGATCCCAACGGAAGTTGGGCCAATCGTCTCTTTCGTGGCTGTACACCGCCATTCTCCGCATTGTCTGCGGATTATGATAGCAGCCATTCTCTGCACTGACAAGTCTTTTCTCCGCGTAAAATGCGGCGAATACGAGAATGATTCTCCGCATGTCCCTGCTCTGCGGCCTTACTACTCGCGGTGCCGACCAGCGTGTGCCCAGAGTTAGAACCGTGAGCGGGCCGTGATGAGCCGCGATGAAACGTTGTCACCGAGTGCCGTATGTCCCATGGCTGGCCGGAAAATAGGTCAACAGTCAAAAAATGCTGCCTATCGCTCATAATAGTCTGATCGACCGTGTGCGTACTGCCTACCATATCTACGCTGATGACAAAATAGATCTATTGACGTGAAAATACAATATGGCAGCAATGCGACGAGCTGGGGAGCGGGATTTGCGGCCCTCTCGAAATTGGCTGAAATCTGAGCCCGACTTTCGAGACGCTTTACAGTTAAATAGAAACCCTGGGAGTCGGCCTGAGATTCGTAGCGGACGAATCGGTGAAACACTGAAAGAATTGGCAATGGACGGCTTCCGACCCAGTGTGAAACGTCCCCCCGAACGACTCGAAGCTTCAACCCGCTGATTAAGAGTCAGCCGGGCGAATGCCACAAAGCATTTTCTAATAATGGCTTGCGAACCGCAACTACGCCGGTTGGCCACCTACTGGCCACCGACGTTTGTCAGATGGACCCTTACCTTACCGCGATCGTTGATGCATGGCCTACTTTGCCCGAGGCGCTCAAGGCCGGCATCGTGGCGATGGTCAGAGCCGCGGCGACTTGAAAAAACCGGGTACGCGAAGCTTGGCTCATCTAGCTGACTTCAATGCCATCGCCGGGCTGGCCGACTCGGGCGTGACTACGGAAAGCCTCGCACCCCGACTCGAGGTGAATTGGAGCGGACAGGGACATAGTTTAATCCCCTTCACGGATGTTGCGGCGCGGGCTTGATCTGGAGCGGTGGGTTTTTGCTACCGGTTCATCGCGCCGCGGCTTTGCAATTCAGTCCGCCCGCGTTCTGGTCAACCGAGCGCCTCGATCTTCTGGGCAATAGTGGCGAGGGAATGGATCGAAAATCGGCTCGAGGAACTCGCGGATATCTTTGCGGTGGCCGCCGGTGGATTCTCGGTGATAGAGAGTCATCGATTCGAATCCGGTGGCCGCCCAGCTCGCGACAACTCCGGAAACAAGCGATTATACATCGATCAAGCAACGACTAGGTCACGTCGAGGCTCGAGGTGCAACCGCCCAATTGGAAGCGACGAAGGACGGCAGGGTTGCCGGATCGCTTGCCGCGGCCGGTTTGGAAGAGTCGCTCTGGCTTTGTCCGATCGAGGATCGCCGAGGTTTAGATTCGATCCGCGAAGGCATGATGCAAGGCTTTTCGCTGGGGAGCTACGTCCAATTGGTCGACTATACCGGGCGAGTCTTTCGCCAGGGAAAGGCTTCAATCTCCTCGGAGCTGGCTGGGATCTTCGAGCGGCTGGGGTGTAGTGCTCAGACCTGGCAGGCTCGGATGAACAAGCTCCGTGACGGCCGATTGCTGGGCCGTTTCTTTGCAACCACTCATGCCAAGCTGCGGGAAATCGCCGAACGCCTCGGTATGCGGCGCCAGGTGAACCTTGCCGGCTGTCCGGCCCGCTGACGCGACGCTTGATGACGTCGGATTGTCGCCGCCCGATTGCCTCGCTGTAACGCGAGAGTGGGGCCCTGCTCGCGCATATCTCAGAACAAGTCGTCGAACCACGTCACAAGTGTAGAATCGTACGTGGCCAGGTCCGCTTGAGCCCCGCCCTCGCTCGCTTCAGTGCCTCACCGCGCTGTCGCGCCCTCGCTCGAATGAACCAACAGGCCGCAAGCAATTGCCACGACGTCCCTCGACCGCTATGCGCGACCGCAACGCGTGTCCTAGCACTCGCGATGACGGTCCTCGGGCACGACGGTCGGGACGATCCGCAAATGGATGAATATAACGTTCTCGAGCCCCGCCGATGACGGTGAATCGCGGCGATGACGTGCTTGTCGACTATCCTACACGTTGTGGGATCGCTCTCGGCCGCGACGATGGCTCAGATCGATTGCTGCCCGAAATTCGCGCTCAGTCTGCCGTGAACCGACTCCTCCAGTCGGCCACCGGTATGCTTTCGCTCGGAACTGAACGCCTGCGCGCTGCTTTTCAGACGTGGTTGGGATGCCTGGCTGATTCCGACCTCATGCCTTGACTGATAGAATACATCAGCGGTAAATGAAGCCCTTCCGCGTTGGAGGTTGCCATGACGATTTCGATTTTGGTGGAACCCAGCCAGGTTGGGTTTCGCGCGACGACGGGTGGACCGCTGGATTTGTCGGTGGAAGCGGCCTCGGCTGCGGAGGCTGTTACTGCCCTACACGAAAAGATCGCGAACCGGCTTGAGCGAGGGGCGATTCTCATCAATCACCCGGTCCATCCACCACGTCCACCGATTCCGGTTCTGCCATTAGCGGAAAACCCCTTGTTCGACGCCTGGTTGGCTGCAGTGGAGACATATCGTGCTGAGCGGGAAACCCTGGAAAGCTCCAATCGGTGCGAGACCGAATGATCCATGGCGATTTTCCTTCTGGACACGGATATGCTTAGTCTCCACCAGCGCAATCAATCCCGGGTTATCGCCGCCGTCGACAGCCACGCAACGGACCAGTTGTGCGTGAGCACCATTACGCTCGAAGAGCAAATCGGTGGCTGGTCGGCATTGGCCCGCTCGGCGAAAACTCCGCAGGCAGGCGAACATGCCGCGATGCTCCTGGCTTCCCTAGTTGTTTCCTGGAATCGTTTCGCGATTACACCCATGACCGTGTCAGCTTGGAGGCAGTTCGAGTCGCTGGTCAGCGCCAAATTGAACGTGAAGCACAACGATTTGCGGATCGCGGCGATTGCCAAGGAAATTGGAGCAACGGTCGTGACCCGCAATCGTCGCGATTTTGGGCGCATACCTGGACTTAAGATCGAAGATTGGGCGGCCTGATGCCAGCGCCGCCACACACGGGCTGACGACCGCGAGGCCCGGCAGAGCTACAGAAGGCTTTCACCCAGTTGTGGGCCGACGCATTGAATTCCATTCATCGCTACTACACTTGAGAAGATCGCGCTAGTCCCACGATCTTTTCGCTGACTTCCGGTGCCAGGCCATGCCAAGCGGCGATCAGCTCCTCGAGTGCTGCGTCAGTGCAGACATAGTGCAACTGCTGGCACTCACGCTCGGCGCAACTATCGCGTCGCGAAAAAACTTGTGGACTTTGGGACGCGGGTGCAATTCCCGCCGCCTCCACTTTTTCTGAAGATGCGTCAAGTTACGACAGAAGGGGTCATAGCACGTCTAACCACACTGTTTGCAGGAGGGTTGCGTCGCACGAGGATAAGACCGATCTCCGCCAAGTGGCGACAGCTAACGGCGGTTGGCGTCCGCAGCGCGCTATTGAAAGCGCTACCAAGCCTCCACTGGAAGACGCGGACTTGGCCGTCGTCGTGGCCGCCTGGCCCCACATGCCCGAGGCCGTTCGCGTCGTCATCTTGGCTATGGTGAAAGCCGCCTCAGACGGGGGCGGCCGCTGACTGAATGCAACTGTCAATGCGGCCCGCTGGAATCTTGTTCGAATCCGCGGACCAGGTCGTAATGCCTTGATCGCACCTTCTTTGGTCCAGTCCGGCAGACTGGATCGAGCCGGATCTAGAGACCCAAACAGCTTTGCGTCCACTCAGTTGCTCTGAATGGCTCGGTCCACGGTCTCCTTGATGGCAGCGCCTTTCAGATCGCCAGCGATAACCTTGCCATCGCGGCCGATCAACCAGATCGAGGGCAGGTCATAAGCGGCGTACTTCTGCCGAATTCCCCATTGCGATGGTTGACGAGGCTTCGCCTGAGGCCAACTCCATCCATATTCGGCGACGCTGCGCTTTGGCTTCCTCGCCCTGGAAATCACAATTGATCCCCAGAACGACAAGTCGGTCGCCGTTCCCAACACGACTCGACACGGCCTTGAGCGCGACTGCTTCAGGCCGACCCAGAGTCGTCGGGCTATTCCAGAAAACGATGAGGACACACTTGCCCCGATAGTCGCTTAGCTTGATTGGCTCATTGCCGTCCACTAGCGGGACTGCTCGGGCTGTCGCGAGCGGAGAGTGTGCCGAACCTGACGCGACGTTTCGACGCCTGGCTAGCGACCGATGCGAAACTTCGCAGGCAGTTGAGAAGCTGGGAGGAGGAGTTGGACCGATCAGATCATCCGAAATGACTTGTTCCTAGGTCTGACCCCCTGGACGGGCCGCGGGGTGCTCGCTTTCGCCGGCAGCGAGGACCCGACTCCAGCGGGTCGTCGGAAAGCCGGCCGGATGGGCGGACTCGTTCATTGATGGGTACCGTGTGCCGGCCGCACAGGAGTCACGGCCGGGGACATCTCTGGCCATGGGTACCCCCACTTTAACGGCTTGCGTGCCAGTCGTCCAAAAGTTTGATGCCGCCGCGATGTCGATCCTGGCTCGAAATCCGATTGCCGCGGTGCTCCATGCTCGGAGAGGCCGGTTTACCCGATTGCGGCGAGGCGCGTCGAAGAACAAGACGAATACTTCGAATGGGCATACCGTAATCCGGTGTCGGTTCATTTTTTTCGATGAACGGACGCTGGATTCCCCGGTCGTCCCCCCGGGCGCAGGTAGTGTGCCCGAGGGAAGGCCGGTCAACGCGCGAACATTGCGGTAGCACTCAGAGGTAGGTCACGGTGCCATAGATGTTGTTGTTGCTGAAGGAGGCGAAGTTGAGCGCGACCGTCGTTTTCTTGAGGGTGACCACCCCGCCGGTGGTGACGTAGAGGCCACCGCCGATGCCGTCGCCGTCGCTGCCGCCTCGCCAGCCAGGCCGCCCAAGGCCAGGTTCAGGAGGACATCCGACTGATCGAGGGTCGCGGAGCCGTCCGCGCCGACGAAGATGCCGCCGCCCCAGCCGTCGCCGCCGTCGGCTCCCGAGCCGCCGCGGCCGCCTTGGGCCACGTTGCCGATCAGCGAGCTGTTACTGAGGCTGACGGACGACGTATCGGATGCACCACCGATGGCCACGGCGATGCCGCCGCCGATGCCGTCGCCGCCGTTGCCATCGCCGCCGTTGCCACCCTTGCCGCCGGCACCGCCTTGGGCCAGGTTGCCCAGGAAGGTGGTGTTGGTGATGGTCGCGGTCGCGTTATTCTCAAGAGCGAGACCGCCGCCGATGCCATCGCCACCGGCGGCGCCGCTGGCCCCGGCGCCGCCGATTGCCGTGTTACCGATCAGTGCGCTGTTGCTGAGCGCGACATTCCCGCCGTTGCTCAAGATGCCGCCGCCGACGCCAGCGCCACCGGCGCCGCCTCTGGCCTGGTTGTTCATGATATTGCTGGAGGCAACCTGCAGTGTGCCCTGATTGACAATGCCGCCGCCGGTGACGGCGGAGTTGCCGCTGATCGTGCAGTTGGTCAGCGTGATCGAGCCGCCGTACGAATTGTCAAGGCCGCCGCCGTTGGCACCGGCGGAGTTACCGCTGACCGTGCAGTTGGTCAGCGTCGCCGAACCGCCGAAGCCGGTGTACAAGCCGCCGCCGCCGTCGCCCCGGCCGAGTTGCCGCTGATAGTGCAGCCAGTCAGCGTCGCCGTGCCGAAGTCGCCTACGCCGCCGCCGCCCGCGTAAGCCGAAGTGGTGGCGTTACCGCTGATCGAGCAATTGGTCAGCGTGACCGTGCCGTAGTTGGCCAGCCCGCCTCTATCGTAGGCCGTATTACCGCTGATGGTGCAGCCGTTCAGCGTGGCCGCCGTGCCGAAGGATAAGTTCAGGCCGCCGTCGAATCCCGTGGTGGAGTTGCCGGTGATCTTGCAATCAGTCAGCGTGCTCATGGTCCCCGCGATGAAAGCGCCGCCGCCGGTTACTAATTCCCCGGTAGCTGTATTACCGCTGATGCTGCAGTCGGTGAGCGTGATCGCGGTGCCGTACAGGTCCACGCCACCCCCGTCGCCGATGAAAGGCGAATGGACGGAGTTGCCGCTGATCGTACAGTTGGTCAGCGTGGCCTTGCCGTTGTGCGTCATTACGCCGCCGCCGTAGGAAGAGACGCTATTGTCGCTGATCGCGGAGTTGGTCAGCGTCAGCGAACCCGAGGTCTGGTCGATTCCGCCCCCGCTCCCAGAGGCCGAATTGCCGCTCACGGTGCAGTCAGTCAGCGCGACCGAACCGCCCTCATTGTAAAGGCCACCGCCATCCCCGGCGATCGAGCCCCCTGTGACGGTCAGGCCTTTGAAGTTGGCCGTCACGCCGCCATCCACCTGGAAGACCCGGCTGGCCCCGCCGCCGCTGATCGTCACGCCACCCACCGGCCCGGAGATCATCTGGAGTCCCCCGGTGTCAAAGAGCTCTAACTGAGAGCCCGCCAGGGTGATCGTCTGCGGCTTGTTGAAGAGCGGCCCGAAATTGATCGTGTTTGCCTGGTTGTTGGCGTTGGCCTGATCGATCGCATACCGCAACGAGCCCGTGTCGGTGGGATTGTCGCTGGTGTCGGTGACCGTAAACGATGAGAGCAGTTGGCGGTCCTCCAGCGCCAAGAGTGTCGGCCGCATCCGCCATGGTTTCCGTGGCCGGGCCTTGGTGGTTCCCCGTCCGCCACGCCGCTCTTTCCTCGCTCGGTTGTGAATCATCGTTCTGTCGCTCCTCTGGTGATGAAAAAACCCTCTTACACCTTGACTCGCACCACGCGTGAGATGAGGCAATCACCGCGCGCAGCGCGACCTCAGTCATCGGAAGCCGCGTCAGATCAGCCCGCCCTGGGCGGATCGGTCGCGGCTCCCAGGCAACTACGTGAGGAACAGTCGACCTCTTCCGAGCGGCCGGATCGTCACGGTTGCGAGCCGGCCGCAAGGCGGAGCGCCGCTAGGGCTCGGCCTCGGCGTCTCTCGCAAACGCATGGGCCGGGAACGCGAGGTCGGCCAGTATTGCCTGGAAGTCGGGTCGCGCGGAGCGGCTCGAGGTCGGGGTCGCGTCTCATGACGGAGGCGTTGCCAAACCCGCTCTTGGCCGCCCGGCGCAGCAAAACCATCGTTCGGTCGAGTTCGGCGGGGCCTTCCGAGGCCCGCAGCCCCGATCCGGCGGCGCCGGCGATCCCCCCGAGCCGGGCGTGGCAGCCGGCGAGATAGTACAACGCCTCGCCCAGGGCGGTTCGAACGTGTTCGTCGGTCGCGATGGCCCGCCGCCAACTTGCCACTGCGGCGGCCGGCTCGCCGGCGGCCTGTTGAGTTGCCCCGAGGCCCTTCCAGGCATAGACCAGGGCGACCTGGAGGCGATCGGCGAGGGCCGGTTGAGCGTCGATCAGCTTCGCGAGGATCGCGAGGGCCCGCTCGTAACACGCCCGCGCCTCGACCGGCTGGCGGGTCCACCTCAGGGTCTCGCCGGTCTCGAGCTCGGCGTGCGCAGCTCGAACTGCAATCCGGTGGAATTCGAGCCTGTGCTGGCCAGGCTCCCCAGGATAGCTTTCGCCTCCTGGAGTGACGCCAGGGCCTCGGCCGGATTCCCGGTATCCCTCAGCAGGCTGCCGATGCCGATCTTGTTTGCTGCCAGGCGGTGCTGGAACTCGGTGATGGTTGGGCTGGCATCGGCCAGCCTCCGCTGGATTGCCACCGCCGCCCGGTACGAGGCGAGCGCCTCTGCCGACTGGCTCATACCGTACAGAATGTTGCCGATATTCTGATGAATCAACGCCAGACCGCTCTGCACTTCGGTGATGGTGGGGGTGGCGTCCGCCAGCCGCTGCTCGATCAACAATGCCGCCTGGTACGAGGCCAACGCCTCGGCGGGCTTGCCGAGGTCTCTCAGGAGGTTGCCGACGTTGAGGTGGGTACTTGCCAGGCCAACCTGTAGCCCGGTGTCGGCCTGGTGGGCGTCGGCGAGTATCTGCTTGATCGCCAGCGCCGCTTGGAGTGGCGCCAGGGACTCGGCCGGCTTACCGGTCTGCCTCAACAGGCTGCCGATTTCCTCGTAAATAATCGCCAGATCGCTCCGGAATACGATGCTGGTGGGGCTGGCGTCGGCCAGCTTCTGCTGGATCGCCCGCGCCGCCCAGAGCGAGGCCATCGCCTCGGCCGGCTTGCCGGTCCGAGTCTGCAGTCGGCCGACGCGAATGTGTGTGCCCGCCAGTTCGTGCATGGAACCGGGTGACGTCGGGGTTGGCGTCGGCCAGCTTCTGCTGGATCGCCTGCGCCGCCTGGTACGACGCCAGCGCCTCGGCCGGCTTGCCGGTCCGGGACAGCACGTCGCCGATGTTGTTGTGGCTCAACGCCAGGTCAATCGTTGAACTTCGGGTGTCGGCGGGGTTGGCGTCGGCCAGCTTCTGCAGGATCGCCCGCGCCGCCTGGTACGACACCAGCGCCTCGGCCGGCTTGCCGGTCTCAGACAGCAGCACGCCGATGTCGTTGTGGGTCGATCCGCAGTTCGCTCTGGAACTGGATGACGGCGGGGTTGGCGTCGGCCAGCCTCTGCCGGATCGCCCGCGCCGCCTCGTACGACGCCAGCGCCTCTTCCGGCTTGCCGGTTGCTTCAGCACGACGGCGATATTGTTGTGGCTGATAGGCGAGAAATCGTTGAGCAACTCGGTGATTGGCGGGTTGGCATCGGCCAGCTTCTGCCGGATCGCCAGCGCCGCCTGGTGCGACCCCAGCGCCTGGTCTGGCTTGCCGGTATCATCCAGCAGGGTGCCGATGTTGTTGTGGCTGATCGCCAGGTCGCGCTGGAACTCGGCGACGGCGGGGTTGGCGTCGGCCAGCTTCTGCTGGATCGCCAACGCCGCCTGATACAACGCCATGGACTCGGCTGGCTTGCCGGTGTGGCTCAGCAAGATGGCGAGCTGGTTATGGCTGATCGCCAGGTGCCGACGGAACTGAGGGACGTCGGGGTGAACGAGGGTCAGGTCTTCCAGCAACGTCCGAGCTTCCTCAAGCGAAGCCCGCGCCTTGTCCGTTCGTCCAGACTCCTTCAGGACATCGCCCAGGCCGATCAGGCTGAGGCCGATCTGGTACCTCGCCTCAGCATCGACATCCGCCCCTTCGGCCAGCCGCCGACGGACAGCCAGGGCATGCCGGTGGCTCGCGATCGCCTGATCCGTGGCGCCGAGATGGCGCGCTAGCGTGGCCATCTGGGAGTAGGCTTGCCCCAGCGCACGCTGCGACCCACGATCGAACTGGCCCGAAAGCTGGCCTTCCAGCCGCTTGTAGAACTCGGCCGCGCCCTTGCAGCAGCCGGTCCCGGACCGGCTGGAGGTTGTCGTTCTTGAGCAAGGCGTCCTCGGCGACCCCGGTGTGGAATGTCTTGATCGCCTCCAGCGCCAGGTCGAACCGCGCCTGGATCTGCGCAGCGGCCGCGGCCAGGTCGGCGTTGGCCGTCTGCTCGCGCCGGACCGACTCGGCGAGCAGCGCATTGGACTTTGTCAGCGCACCGTTGGCCCGGGCCTGCACGGCCAGGACCGCGGCCAGCCCGATGGTCGCGGCCACCAGCGCCGCGGCCGCGGCCGTCACGAGCGTCCGGTGACGCCGCATCCACCGCCGCGCCCGCTCGTAAGCGGCTCGCGCCAGGCCGAGACCGGCTCGTCGGCCAGCCAGTGCTCGACGTCGTCGGCCAGCGCACGCGGCGTGCGCGTAGCGCCGGGCCGGGTCGGTCGCCATCGCCTTGAGGCAGATCGCCTCCAGCGCGGGGTCGATCCAGCCCTTGAGCTGGCGCGGCGGCGGGAAATCGCCCCGCTCGACCTTGCGGAGCAGCTCCGCCAGGTCCGGCGTCGTTGAACGGGGCCCGGCCGGTCAGCAGGCAGTAGAGCGTGGCGCCCAGGCTGTAGACGTCGCTGGCCGGGCCCAGGTCGGTCGATCCGGCCGGCGGCCTGCTCGGGGCTCATGTAGGCCGGCGTGCCCAGCCGGGCACCCACCTCGGTCCCCCGCAGGTCGCTGCCCGACTGCGGGACCAGCGTGCGATCGTCCAGCGTCGCCGACGCCGGCGCGCCTCGGGCCGGCCCACGCTCTTGGCCAGGCCCCAGTCGACCACCAGCGTCTCGCCGAACTTGCCGAGCATGATGTTGCCCGGCTTCAGGTCGCGGTGGAGCACGCCGCGGCTGTGGGCGTAGTCGATCGCGTTGCAGACGTCGAGGAACCGCCGCAGCAGCTTGTGAAGCGCCAGGGTCCGCTCGCCGGGGTCGCGGCCTTTGACTCGTCGGCCTGGTGGAACTGCTCGATGGCCGCCTTGAGGTTGTCGCCGCGGATGAACCGCATGGCGTAGAACGGCCGGCCGTCGTCGTAGGTCCCCAGGCCGTAGACCGGCACGATGCCGGGGTGCTCCAGCCGGCCGGTGATCTCGGCCTCGACGACGAACCGGGCGCGCTTGTCCCGGTCGGTGGCGTGATCGCATCTTGATCCGCTTGAGGGCCACGATCCGGTGCAGTTGCTGGTCGCGGGCGACGTAGACCTCGCCCAGGGCGCCGCGGTCGTGGAAGCCGGACGATGCGGAAGCGGCCCTCGGCGTCGGCTGGCCGCGCTTCGTCGTCCCAGCTCGCGGTGCTCTCGCCGGATCGGCCGTCTTCGTCGGTGCGCGGGCAGGCCGAGATAGAGGAGGCTGGCCTGGAGGTCGAGGTCGGGCAGCTCCTCGAGGTCGTCGCGGACCGACGGGGACGACCGTGAGCACGGCCAGGCTGCGCTCGGGGTCGTAGCCGTGCTGCTGGAGGTGCTCCTGGACCAGGATCTCGATCAGCGGCATGTCGCGCCGGGCTGAGCGCGCCGCGGTCGAGCAGGATCTGGCCCAGGGACTGGGACTTGTCGGCGACCCAGGCGTTGAAGGCGGCCAGGAGGGCGTCGCGGTCGATGAAGTTGTTCTGGAGCGCCAGCAGGCCGAACAGCAGGCCCTGCGCGGTGGTGGCCGGCGGCTCGCGCGGGACCTGCTTCGGCCGATCTTCGGACCGAAGGCGGCGTCGACGGCGGCGCGGTCGTCCGGGAAGCGCTGGAGATACTCCTCGGCGCCGGGCTGCTCGCCGGCGCCGAGCCGCAGCTCGCGCTCGACCCGCAGCAGCTCCTGGAGCAGGGCGCCGCGCAAGGGGCCGGTCTCGCCTGTCGAGAAAGTCCTCGATGCGAGGCCGATCGCCGCCCCGCTTCCAGTCGCTCTCGAAGCGATCAGCACGCTCGTCGATCCAGGTCCGCTCGCCGATCTCGGCCTGGCTCATGGTGGTCACCCTCGGGATTCAGGCGGCCACTCGAATGTTGGTCTCAGTCGCGTTTCCCAGTAGGCGCGGATCCGTTCAAGTTTTCGTTCGACGGTGCGGAGCGTGCACTGGAGCTGCGCGGCGATCTCCGGATTGGTGTAGCCCTCGAGCTTCCAGAGGGCGATCTGGCGCAGGACGGGGTCCTTCAGCATCTGGAACCGGCGCTCCAGTGCCTCGTTCATCAAGGCGGCTTCAGCGGGCGTCGGGACCGTCGGAGTCGATCTGGTCGAGGATTGTGGCATTCGAGTGCTCAGCGCGGCGGCCGGCCGCACGTCCGACCTCCTGGCGCACATCCCGCTTCCCCTGGAGGTGGCGGTTGGCCGTGTTGCGGGCCTTGCAAAGCGTGATCTGCACGAGCAAGTTCCAGAGCTGGTCCCGGTTGGCGAGGTCGAAATCCCCCCGGCGCTGGCGGAGGCAGAAGCTTTTGTACATGCTCTGGAGGACGTCTTCCTCGTCCTCCCGGCTGCGAATCCGCGCCGAGAGGTTGTTCCGTGCCAGGGTGAGTAGTTCCTGGAAATACCGCCCCCAGACCAACCGGGCCGCGACCTCGCGCACCGCGGGTCGTCCGAGCGTAAGTCGATGATCAGTCGCGTGACGGAACCTTGTGTGCCCATCGCAACTTGCAGCCTTCCGCGAACACCACCAAGACAGCCGGGACCCTCCTCTGGAATTGAGACATCAAAATACCGCCGGAAAACCCGACAACCCAGAAAAAAATTTCAAGAAGCCAACAAGACGTGGTGTCTGGTCGCAGTTGGCGTTGTTCCCAACTTTAGGCCATGCCAGAATCGAGTCGGTGATGAGGCGAAAAGCCGCAACGGAAGTGGTCCTCACCGCGCGCACTTTCGAGTATTGCAGTGCCGGAGGGAATGTCGGTCAACGCGGGAACATCGCGGTGACACTCAAAGGTAAGTCACCGTGCCAAAGATATTGTTGTTGCTGAAGGACGCGAAGTTGAGCGCCACCGTCGTTTTCTTGAGGGTGACTACCCCACCTGAGGTGACGTAGAGCCCTCCGCCGACGCCGTTGCCGCTGGTGCCGCCGGCGCAGGCCAGGCCGCCCAAGGCCAGGTTCAGGAGGACATCCGACCGGTCAACGGTTGCGGAGCCGGCTGCTCCGACGAACATGCCGCCTCCCTGGCCGTTGCCGCCGTCGGCTCCCGATCCGCCGCGCCCGCCTTGGGCCACGTTGCCGATCAGCGAGCTGTTACTGAGGTTGACGGAGGATGTGTCGGAGGCACCACCAATCGCCACGGCGATGCCGCCACCAATGCCTTCGCCGCCGCTGCCACCCTTGCCGCCGCGACCGCCTTGGGCCAGATTGCCCAGGAAGGAGGTGTTGGTGATCGTAGCGGTCGAGTTGTTCTCGAGAGCGAGACCGCCGCCGATTCCGTCGCCACCGGCGGTGGCGCCGGCCCCGCGGCCGCCGATCGCGTTATTGCCGATCAGTGCGCTGTTGCTCAGCGCGACACTCCCACCGCTGCTCAGGATGCCGCCGCCGATGCCAGCGCCACCAGCGCCGCCTCTGGCCTGGTTGTTCATGATGTCGCTTGAGGCGACCAGCAATGTGCTCTGGTTGAAAATGCCGCCGCCCGTGACGGCGGAGTTAGCCCAGATCGTGCAGTTTGTAAGCGTCATCGAACCGCCGTACGAATTGTCAAGGCCGCCGCCGTCGCCGCCGGCGGAATTACCGCTGACCGTGCAGTTGGTCAGTGTGGTCGAACCGCCGTAGTTGTCGAGGCCGCCACCGCTGCCGCCCGCGGAGTTACCGCTAACTGTGCAGTTGGTCAGCGTGGTCGGGCCGGACATTGCGCACGCCGCCGCCGTTGCCGCCGGTGGAGTTGCCGCTGACGCTACAGTTGGTCAGCGTGGCCGTGCCGTCGTTTTCAAGGCCGCCGATGCCGGAGGGGGCGATATTACCGCTGATGGTGCAGCCGGTCAGCGTGGTCGTGCCAAGTATTTGCATACCCCCGTCGTAGCCCGAGGTGGAGTTGCCGCTGATCTTGCAGTCCGTCAACGTGTTAATGGTCCCCGCGATGAGAGCACCGCCGGCCGCACCGAGTATTTCCCCGCTTGCGGTATTGCCGCTGATGGTGCAGCCGATCAGCGTGTTCGTGGCGCCGTTCAGGTCCAGGCCAGCGCCGATGCCGAAGGTAGAGGAATTGACGGAGTTGCCGCTGACGATGCAGTTCGTCAGCGTGGCCGTGCCACTAGATGTGAATATGCCGCCGCCGCCGTAGGAAGAAACGGCATTGTGGCCGATCGTGCAGTTGTTCAGCGTCAGCGAACCGGAGGTCTGGTCGAGGCCGCCGCCCTCGGAGGCCGAATTGCCGCTCACCGTGCAGTCAGTCAGCGTGACCGAGTCCCCATCGTTGTACAAGCCGCCACCATTGCCCCCGGCGGAGTTGCCTTTGATCGTGCAGTTGGTCAGCGCGGTCGAACCGCCGTAGGAGTTCTCCAGGCCGCCACCGCCGCCGGCAGAGTTCCCGCTGACTGTGCAGTTAGTGAGCGTAGCCGAACCGCCGAAGCCGGTGTACAAGCCACCGCCGCCCGCCCGGGCGGAGTTGCCGCTGATAGTGCAGCCATTCAATGTGGTCGGGCCGAACATGGCCACGCCGCCGCCGCCCGCGTAAGGCGAACCGGCCGAGTTGCCGCTGATTTTGCAGTCGGTTAGCGTTGCAGTGCCAACGTTTTCAAGGCCGCCGGAGCCTTCGGCGGCGGTATTACCGTTGATGGTGCAGCCGGTAAGCGTGGATCGTGCCAGTTAATTCGATGCCTCCGTCGTATCCCATGGTGGAGTTGCCACTGATCTTGCAGTCGGTCAGCGTGTTCATGGGCCCCCCAATGAAAGCGCCGCCGCCGATCACATCTCCGGTGGCAGTATTGCCGCTGATGATGCAGTCGATCAGCGTGTTCGCGGAGCCGTACAGGGCCACGCCAGCGCCATAGCCACTGACGAGGGACGCATTGACGGAGTTGCCGCTGATCGTGCAGTTGGTCAGAGTGGCCGTGCCACTGTACGTAAGTAGGCCACCGCCGCGTCGGAAGAAGCGGTATTGCCGCTGATCGTGCAGTGGGTCAGCGTCAGTGACCCGGAGGTCTGGTCGATGCCGCGCCGCCCAGGGAGGCCGAATTGTCGCTCACCGTGCAGTCAGTCAGCGTGACCAAGCCCCCGTCGTTGTGCACGCCGCCGCCATCCCCGTTGGTCGAGCCCCCCGTGATGGTCAGACCAACTAAGTCAGCCGTTACCCCGTTGTCCACCTGGAACACCCGGCTGGTGCCGCCGCCTCTGACTGTCACCCCTGCCTTCGGGCCCACGATCGTCTGGGTCCCGGTCGTGTTCGAGAGCTCGAGCTGGGTGCCGGTCAGCGTGATCACCTGAGGCGTCTTGAACACCTTCTGGTCGAAGCTGATGGTCGAGTTCCCCGAAGGATCGGTATTGGCGAAGCCCACCGCCTCGCGCAGGCTCAAGAGGCCTGGGCCCGGGGCGATCGAATCGCTGGTCGAATTCACGACCAGGGCCGCGAATGGCGTGCCGACGTTGGTCAGTTGAAAAGTAGGCGGAAAAGCCCGGGGCGGACCCGACGACGCTGTAGCTGCCGGTAAAGTTGTTGGGCGCGGCAGTGAGTGCGGCCGTGCCGTTGGCGATCTTGGCCGTCGGGAGCCACGAAGATCGCCGAGGCTCCATTGGCCGCGGGATGGGCAATGAAGGTGATGACACCGCCGTTGACCGGCTCGATCGGGTTGTTGGCCGTCACGGTCACTGCCAGGGGGTTAGCGAACGCCGTGCCGATCGGGGCTGTCTGCGGGGTGCCTCCGGGAACAACAGTGAAGGTAAAGCCCTCGCTCTGGAAGGCTCCGATGTCGACGGCCCCGTTGGTGACCCGGGGCAGGCCGCGCTGGTCGGTGGTCAGAGGATTCCCCTGGGGATCGACGGCCAGGGCGACGCTACCGGCGCTCAAGGCCGGACTGCCGGGGAGTTCGGGCATAGTCTGGGTCGGACCGCCGTAATTTCCGAGCGGTGCGAGCACAGGGTCGACGCCGATCAGGTTATTTGACCCCGTGGGGCTCCCGGCAAGTCGGTAGGTCGGTCTGGGTGTTGCCGGCGACGATCGTGTTGTTCATGGTGAACGTCGTGAAGTAGGAGCCAACCCCACTGCCGTCGGCGGCGGTATTGTTGCTGATCGTGCAATTGGTCAGGCTCAACGAACCCCGAGGTTGAACACGCCGCCGCCGTCGGCTCGGCGGTATTGCCGCTCACCGTGCAATTGGTGAGCACGGCGGTGGCAAGAATGGACAAGCCTCCACCGAAGCCGCCGGTGGAATTGCCACTGACGGTACAGCCTGTCATGACGAGCGTACCGCCAATGTAGTCGCCCACGCCGCCGGCGCCCCCGCCGCCTGGAGTATTGCCGCTGATCGTGCAGTCGGTCAGCGTGGTCAACGAGTTCGCGCCGATTTCGAGGACGGCCCCGCCTTCGGCACTAAATGCAACGCACGAGTTATCGCTGAGGGTGCAGTCCATCAGCGTCGTCGTGCCGTTGGTCAAGCGTGGCCACACCGCCGCCGCCGCCGGCATTGCTGTCTTCGGCGCTGTTGCCGCTGACCGTGCAATCGGTCAGCGTGACGTTGCCGCCCTGGTTGCACAGGCCGGCGCCGTAGCCGCCGACTTGGCTGCCGACCCCGGCGGAGTTGCCGGTGATCTGTGCAGTCGGTCAAGTGTCGGCCATGCCCCCGTTGACGAGCACGCCGCCGCCGCTGCTGACAGTCGAACCTCCCGTGACGGTAAGGCCGCTGAAGTTGGCCGTCACGCCGCCGTCCACCTGGAAGACCCGGCTAGCCCCATCGCCACTTACCGTCACGCCACCCGCCGGGCCGGTGATCGTCTGGAGCCCCCCTGTATCGGAGAGCTCGAGCTCTGTGTCCGTCAGGGTGATCGTCTGCGGCGTGTTGAAGAGCGGCCCGAAATTGATGGTGTTTGCCTGGTTATTGGCGTTGGCTTGATCGATCGCATACCGCAACGAGCCCGTGTCACTGGGATTGTCGCTGGTGTCGGTGACCGTGAACGTTGAGAGCAGTTGGCGGTCCTCCAGCGCCAAGAGCGTCGGCCGCATCCGCCATCGATTCCGTTGCCGGGCCTCTGCCGTTCGCCGCCCGGCGCTCCGCTCTTTCCTCGCCCAGTTGTGAATCATGGTTCTGTCGCTCCGCTGGTGTTCAACAACCTCTGGCACTACCTCTTGTAACGGATCGGCGCAGGAACCAGACGCGGGTCCGTCGAGTTTTTTTTCCGATCAATGAGCAATCACGGCCGCGCGCAGCGGTAGCAATCTTCCAGACGTGAGGGGCTGGACGTCGATGAGCGCTCGCGCTGTTACAGGCACGGTGCCCTTATCAGGGGGTCGCGGGGGCCCGCGCTTGGGCCCGCTGGAGCAGGGCCTCGACCTCTGCCCAGAGCGCTGCCATTCTTTCCGCTCGACCTCGGCGAGTTTCGCCAACGCCTCGGGTTCGCGGATTCCGGCGAGGTCGTTGTCGCGCTTCCAGTGTTCGAGGGTCTGAGTTATGGCAGGTCGTGACTCGGGCGGGCCGGATTCGAGGAGCTTGCCCCAGGCCGCCTGCTCGGCCTTGAGCCAGCCGAGTGCCTGCGATCGCAGATTGGCCGTTGCAGTGGCGCCGATGTTCGGCTCGTCCTTTGCTTGGCCGGAAGCGGCCAACGCGGCCGCGCAGGCGGCATTGTAGCGGTATTGGGCTTGGCGGTCGTCGCCCAGCTTGGGGTCGGCTTCCAGCGCTTCAGCCCAGAACTGGGCGGCGGCGGCGAAGCGTTTTGTATCGTAGCACATCTGAGCGAGCTCCAGGCGCTCGGGGAAGTCCTTCGGGCGGTCTTGTCCCTTCAGTATGGCCGCGAGCCGTTCGGCCAAGGCCGCCAAATGTTCGGCAGTTCCAACCCACTTTGCCGACGGGTATCGCCAGCCGGACTGCCTCGAGCCTAGCTCGTGCCCCCGGCGAAACATCGCGAGCGACCCGGCGAAATCGCCCTGGGACCGAAGGGCTTGTCCCAGGTTACAGTGGGCCTCGGCGTAGTCGGGCTTGTGCAGGATGGCGGCGCGGTACTCGGCGATGGCCTCGTCCAACTTTCCCTGCGCCGACAGGACGCTACCGAGGTTGTAGTGGGCCTCCGCGAGGTTGGGCTTGAGTCGAATCGCCTCGCGGTGGGAAGCGACGGCCTCGTCGAACTTCCTCTTGTCGTGTAGGGCGTTCCCGAGATTGGAGTGGGCCTTGGCGTCATCGGGCCTGAGCCGGATCGCCTCGCGGTATGCGGCGACGGCCTCGTCGAGCTTTCCCTGGGCTTGGAGGCGGATGCCGAGGTTGATGTGGGCCGCGACGAAGTCGGGCTTGAGCCGGATCGCCTCGCGGTGCTCGGCGATGGCCTCGTCGAACTTCCCCTGCGCCGCCAGGCTGTTACCAAGATTGTAGTGAGCCTGCGGCGTAGTCGGGCTTGAGCCGGATCGCCTCGCGGTGCTCGGCGACGGCCAGGTCGAACATTGCTTGGCCGTGCAGGGCGTTGCCAAGGTTGTTGTGGGCCTCCGCGTAGTCGGGCTTGAGCCGGATCGCCTCGCGGTGGGCGGCAACGGCCTCCTCGAGCTTCCCTTGGGCCTCCAGGGAGGCGCCGAGGTTGGAGTGGGCTTCGGCGTAGTCGGGCTTGAGCCGGATCGCCTCGCGGTGCTCGGCGATGGCCTCCTCGAGCTTTCCTTGGTCAGACAGGGCGACGCCGAGGTTGTCGCGGGCGTCTGCGGAGTCGGGCTTGAGCCGGATCGCCTCACGGAATTCGGCGACCGCCAGGTCGAGCTTTCCTTGGGTCCGCAGAGCGACGCCGAGGTTGTTGTGGGTCGCGGCGGTGTGGGGCCTGAGCCGGATCGCCTCGCGGAATTCGGCGACGGCCTCCTCGAGCTTACCTTGGTCTTCCAGGGCAATGCCGAGGTTGAAATGAGCCTTGGCGTAGTCGGACTTGAGCCGGATCGCCTCACGGAATTCGGCGACGGCCTGGTCGAGCTTACCTTGGGCCTTCAGGGCGGTGCCGAGGTTATCGTGGGCGATCGCGGCGTCGGGGTCAAGCCGGATCGCTTCGCGGTATTCGGCGACGGCCAGCGCGAGCTTACCTTGGTCTTCTCGTGCAATGCCGAGGTTGTTGTGGTTCAACGCGAGGTCGGGCTTGAGCCGGATCGCCTCGCGCATTTCGGCGACGGCCTCCTCGAGCTTCCCCTGGTTGCGCAGGGCATTGCCGAGGTTGTTGTGGGCCGCGGCGTAGTCGGGCTTGAGCCGGATTGTGTTACGACCCGCGGCCACGGCGGATTCGAACGCCTCGTCGGCCTCGAGTGAAAGCCCCTTGTTTTTGAGCGCGGTCCCCAGGCAGCCCAGATGCCTGGCATTGCCGGGACGCAGCTTGCTGAGATCGCGGAACACGGCGATGGCCTCGTCGGAATCGCCCCGTTCCTCCAGCGCGTGGGCCAGCTCGTGGGCCGTCTCGGGGCGGATCGATCGCGCGGCGGTGTAGAAACGAATCGCCTCGTCGCGACGCGAGAGCTTTTCCAGTACCTTCGCCAGTGCGTAGTTGACCCAGACGTCGCGAGGGTGGCGCTCCTGGGCGGCCCGCAGCACCGACTCAGCACTGGCGCCCTCGCCGGCATCGCTCAGAGCTGTCCCCAGCAAGTGCAGACTGATCGACCCCAGTGCGTCGTACTTCGCCGTCTTTGCCAGACCCTTCCAGCGCGGTCCGCCGGGCCGCCTTGTCGGACTGATCCAGGGCGGTGCGCAGATCGTTCCGCCAAGGGTCGGGGTCGGCGACCCGTGCCGCTTGGCTCAGTTGCGCCGCCTTGGCGGCGTCTTTCCTCTTGCTGCGGCGGATCGCCGCCCAGTCATCGAGTGCCGCGGCGAGGGCCGTCGCCACGACTGCCGGCCGGGCCTTGATCCTGGCCCCCGCCTCGGCCGGCGGCAGGCTGGCCAGGTCGATCCCGGCCTCGCGGAACGCCTCGGCATAGGCGGCATCGGTGACCGAGCCGTCCGGGTCGTCGGCCTCGGCCGAGCGGATATCGACCAGGCGATCGAGCAGGGCCTTGTCGCGCTGGGCCGCGTCGAGCCCGGCCTGGATCTCGTTGCTGCAGGGCCAGCGAGCTGCGGCCTTGGCGTTCGCATCGCCGGCGGGATCGGCTTGCTCGACGGCGGCCAGCGCGACCTCCCAGCGCGGGATGTCCTCGGGCTGCGCCTTGGCCTGGTTGCGGAGCGTCGTCACCTCGATCGATCACGCGTTGACCCGCCGCAGCCCGCGCCTGCCGCTGCTGGAGGTAGTACGTCGTGCTCAGCCCGCCCAGCGTCGTCAGCGCCAGCACCGACGCCGCCAGGGCAAGCTGCACCTTGCGGCGCCGCCGTTCCTCGATCGCCCGCGCCACGGCCACGGCACGCTCGCGCTCGGCCGCCTGCACCCGCTCCTGGACGCCCGCCAGGTAGGCCGTGATCCGGTCGGCCACGACCTTGGCGTCGCGCGGCCGGTCCTCGGGCTCGACCGCCAGGCAGTCCTTGGCCAGGGCGATCAGCTCGGCCTCGGCCCCGCAGCCGTCCAGCCGTGTCAGCGCATCGGCCGTGTCGCCGTCGGCCGCCTTGCGGAGGATCTCGGTGGAATTGCGGCCCGTGAAGGCCGGCGAACCCGTGAGGATCTCGCAGAGGATCGAGCCCAGGCGCGAAGACGTCGGCCCGCTCGTCGATCCGGTCGGTCTCGCCCCGGGCCTGCTCGGGGGCCATGTAGCTCGGCGTGCCCAGGATCGAGCCGGCGTGGGAATGCTCCGACGTCCGAGCCGCTGCGAACCGTGGCGATCAGCGTTTCCGGAGGCTGCTCCTTCCCCGCCTTCGCATCATCGACGACACCGCCGCGAGCCAGGACCTTGGCCAGGCCCCAGTCCATCACCTGGACCTCGCCGAAGCTGCCGACCATCACGTTCGACGGCTTCAGGTCGCGATGGATCACGCCGCGGGTGTGGGCGTAGGCCATCGTCTGCGCGATGGCCGCGAAGATCGACAGGAACCGGGGCAGGTCGTCGGCCGGGGTCGGTCGGGCCGCGAGCAGATCGGCCAGCGTCTGCCCTTTCACCAGCTTCATGCTGAAGAACGGCCGCTGGTCGGCGAACGTCCCCAGCTCGTAGATCGGCACCACGCCCGGATGCTGCAACTGCCCGCCGATCTGCGCCTCCTCGACGAACCGGCGGACCAGGTCGCCGTTGTCGCGGAGGTCTTCCCGCAGCACCTTGATCGCGACGTCGCGGCCGAGGTCGGGATCGCGGCCTTTCAGGACGGCGCCCATGCCGCCGCGGGCGATCTCGCCGTCGATCCGGTAGCGGATCGAGGTCTCATCGCCGTTCACCGGCCGGATGATCGGCGAGGGCTCTTCGCCGACGGCCGTGTCGCGAAGCATGACGCGCGGGACGCCGCCGATCGTCGCGCCGATCGTTTCGAGCACCGAACCTGCCTTGGGCGGTTGGTCGAGCGCGGCACCGTTTGAGCCACGACCCGGGCTGGTGGCATCGCTATCGAGCCCCTCCAGCAGCAAGCATCGCGGGCAATGGCCAGCGAGGGCGTGGGCGGGAAGCGGGGCACCGCAGCTCGAGCACCGACTCTCAGGCATGGTCGGAACCTCCCGTGGGTTCGCTCGTGTCTCCTCACATCTTGTAACGGATCGGCGCGAAAACCAGACGCGGGACCGTCGAGATTTTTCCCATCAATGGGCGATTGCTGTGAACAAGTCGCGGATCTCGTCGTTGATCGCGGCTTCGTCGGGATCGGCGAGAGTCGCGGCGATCCGCTCGCGGAGGATCGCCTTGTACCGCTTTCGGAGCCGCTGCACGGCCTGCTGGACCGCCCCTGCGCTCGTCCCCATCCGAGCGCCGAGATCCTCATACCGGACCTGGCGGGCCTGATCACCGATTGCGCCCTGGAGGATCTCGAACTGGGCGGCGCGCCCCGTGTCAGCATACTCGCGCGCCAATTGTTTCAGCACCTCGTCGAGCAGGTTCAAGGCCCAGCTTTGGTCGAAAAGTCGTTCCGGAGTAGTGGCGTCGACCGGCTCGCGGAGGTAGCGACCCTCGGCGTCCCGTGCGTCGATGGCTAGCGCGGTCTTACCGCCGCCACGCTTGAGGGCCCGGCACCGCTCGTGTTGGTGGGACAAAAAGAAGCCGCAGTCGGTGCGCAGAAAGGCGCGGAAGCGGCCCTGGCGATGGTCGGCCGATGCCAGGACATCCGTCTCCAGCAGTCGCGTGAAATAATCCTGGGTCAGGTCGAGGGCCTGGTCGGGGTCATGCCCCTTGCGGCGAATGAACGCATAGATCGGATACCAGTAGGCCCCGCAGAGCTCAGCGAGCGCGGCCCGCGCCTCGGCCGCAGCGGGGTTAACGGCGTGAGCCACCCGGCTCCAGTGAGTCGTGGGAAAGGCGGCCGGCTGGGCGGACTTTTTCATTACCTTGCCTCCAGAATGTCGCATGCTCACACGACGGGAGATCTCCGAGTTGATATAACCAGCACGTCACCTCGCAGTTCACCCGATTTGCCGCGCTCTAGTATTTCCAAAATAAATTTTTGGAAATATTCTTTAGTCCTTTCAGCATTTGCACCCGCGACCCGAATTGGCGCGCACAAGGGCGTAGGTGCATTCACGAAATCTGCAAAAGCCGGTATATTGTATATAACGGCTTGCAGGAAAAATGCGCGCCAAGGATTTGTCGATGATGGTCATGTCCGTCGCCCCCGCCATCTCGAAACCGAGGATCAATTGCAACCTAGAGAGGAGGTAAGAGGACACGGAGGTAAGAGGAGAGGTAAGAGGACACGCATCGCAACGCCGTGGGCGTTCGAACCGCGGCAATCCCCTAACGGATCGATCTGGCTATGGCATAACAACTTGAGTTGCGGGAAGGGCTGTCGTATCCGATCAATGATATCGTCGTCATTGGGCCCGCGGTGCATGTCCTTCCGGTTTTGTCCTTCCGGTTTCCGGTTGTCCTTCCGGTTTCCGGTTGGGTATGTCCACGTGGACGGTCTCCCGGTTCGGGTCAACGCCGACCTTCTTTCGACCAGTCTGTATCTAAGAAAGGCCGCAGCCAAGCGGGACATGCCGGGAAAATTCAAAATTCCCAAGAAATCGCCGGATGCAAACTTAAGGGGGGATGATCCCCATAGAATCAGTATGGAGACACACCGTGCGCGACACCAACGGACTTCAGACTACCATCATGCTCAGCCCAGACGGAGACGGTGCTCCGTCGGCGACCGAGCACCGCCGAGGACAGGCACAGATTCGCTTAGTGGGCGAAGTGGTATACGGCACTGTAGTTGGATCGGCCGCTGTTGTCGAGCACCGCCGAGGACAGGCACAGATTCGCTTAGTGGGCGAAGTGGTATACGGCACTGTAGTTGGATCGGCCGCTGTTGTCGGTGAAGTGGGTCATGGATTCGACCCTGAGCTTGTTTCCATCCACCGTGTCGATGATCAGTCGAGTCTCGTCGAAATTGGTCTTGAAGACGGCCGAGAGCGCATGAGCCTTGCTTGGCAGGGGCGACGACACGTCTGGAGCATAGGCTGTGGCGTCAACGGTCCCCCAATCGCAATCCGTGGGACTGCATTTGCCCCATGCGTGGATCGTGACCTTGTTGCCGTGGACCTGGATTTCCAGGGTCGTGATGCCGTTCGTACTGGAATCAACGTTCTTCCACTTCCCCGCAAGTTGACCGATCGTTGCATAAGCCGAGCAAGACAAGGCCACCACGAAGACGCTGACAGCGAAACAGGTACGTTTCCGAATCATCGTTCACTCTCCTCGCCTCAAGAGTAAGAAATCGCTGAGCTCAAAATGGTTGGGTTGCACGGGTGCGCCCGGAGTCGGAGGCATGAGAAATCCTCCTATTGGACGTTGTACGTCTGCCCTGGTTGTCTTGCCGGCGGTCCATCCCGACCTTCGAGACAGCCACCGGCGTTCTAGCGTCGTTCCCTAATGCAATCAGGAATTGACACAGGAAGCGCAATGTGATGCGAAGGCATCGCAGAGTCGGTCAATGACTCGCGTCGCCGCGGAGGACGGAAAAAGGCGTGCGCCGTCATGGCCGGCGATACGCTCGCGGTCTTGGCCGGTGGCGACCTGGCCCTCTTGCCGGCGAGTCGCTCGCGGATACTTCTACGTGGGCCGACGAGGTACGCGGTCGCATGCGGCACACGGCACCCTGGCACTATGTGGACGTGCCGTTAAACGAGCCGAAATATAATGCTAAGTTCTCAGCAGACGACTCAAAGCACGGCTGCGTCGTCGATAAGATCAACGAGTTGCGAAAAAAATTATTGGTGACAAGTCAAAGTCGATCGAGGATCTGCGGTTTGCTCTGCGGTTCTTAATCCATTGTCTTCAGGACATGCACCAGCCTTGTCACGTGGGCGACAACCACGACAAAGGTGGCAACAATACCCAGCTGCGATGGTTTGATCGTGGTTCCAACATGCATCGAGTCTGAAACAGCGGCATCATCGAGCGGGCTGGCAGCACGGAGGACTTTTGGCTAAATGACCTTGCCACGCTGGACACGCCTGAGAACCGCGTCGCGTGGATGAAAGGCACGGTCGAGGATTGGGCCACGGAGTCGCTTCTGGCGGCCCGTGAGGCTTACCAGGACCCGAGAACGGGCAAGCGGATCCAGTCAACGACCAAACTTAGGCAAGGATATTACGATGCCAACTTGCCGGTCGTGCGCCATTCCGGGGACACCAGGGTTCCGGGGACACCGATCTGCCGCTGGGATTGAAGAACAGGCTAACTGTTCCAAACCCTCTCTGCATTCTGATCGGGCTTGCACGTATCGCGCGAGGTGTGCCTACGTCGGAGCGCCGCGTGGACGCCTAAGGTCTTGTTTCAGTTCGTGAATCCTGTCACGCACGGAAATGCTCGCGGACCTCCTGTTCTAGCGTGCAACCGCTGCCCGAAACGAATGGTCCGCACTCAGCACTTGACCCAAGAAAACTCACAGCGTAACGAGCGGCGAATAGATCCGATCCACCCAGCAAACATTCATCGCTGTCAGCGCTTGCGCGATGATGCCCTCAGTGAGCACATTGGTGAACGGAGGTCTCCATCCTGCAGAAACTGCCGCCGCAGGATACTCGCCTGCTGCCGAAAACGTCCTGGGTCCTGGGTTAGAAGGCGGCGAGATCATGTCGATATCCGGCAGCCGCTGCAACAAACCGTCAAT
This sequence comes from uncultured Isosphaeraceae bacterium, assembly GCA_963850935.1. Lineage (GTDB taxonomy): Bacteria > Planctomycetota > Planctomycetia > Isosphaerales > Isosphaeraceae > CAWFRS01. Next base: position 65,182 of record CAWKNT010000034.1, on the reverse strand, counting down.
CTCCTGGCTCGCTCGCCCCGATGCCGTGGCAGCGCGGCCGGTCAGCCCTCTTCGGGCCAGCAGCCCAGCAGACGCCGGACAACAACCAGTTGCCCGAGGTGGTAGGAATTGTGGTCGGCGATGAGCAGGGCTTCCCGCAGGATGGTCTGCCCGTCCCCGTGCGGGATTGGGGCGAACAGGTCGGTCGCCGGGTCGGCGACCAGTTCACGCATCGCCGCCAGGTCGGTGCGGAACGCGTCCACCGCTCGGTCCCAGGCGCGGTCGTCGGGCGGGGCGTCGCCGCGCGGCCAGTAGCCGTCCGGAAAGGGCGGCGAGACGTGCCCCGGGTTGCGGCTAAACTCCAGGATGTCCCATTGGCAGATGCGCAGATGTTCCAGGAGACGCCAGGGGCTGTGGGGCACGGGCAGGACCGTGCGGCCACGGAGGGCGGGCGGAATGTCGGCCACCGCCTTCTCAAAGTGAAGGTGGGCGCCGCCACCCCGGAGGAGGTAGAGCAGGTGTTCGCGGAGGGGCTTGTTCGGATCGGGAGTCATCGTGGTGTCTCGGCAAGGAGTGATTCGGTTTCAACAGCGGAGTGCGGCCTACCGCCAAAGCTCAGCGGCCCGCGCAGTGGGGCCGCTGCATCGCTTCGTTCGACGGGCCGACAACGATAAACCTCACGGCGGTAGGTCCAAAAGCCTCGGCGCGGTCAGCATATCACGGTCGTCGTCGGCTCGCGACAACCCCACGCCGACGGTCTGCATTTGGGAAAAATATGCGGCGGGCCTGGACCCGAGGCACTGAACCTCGCGCGGCAGTGGACCCGGCCGGCTGTCGCGCTTACTGGTAAGATCAGGGCGCTTTCCGGCGGACCGGGCCGCTGAGCCTCGGTTCGTAGAGTTGGCGCGAGATTCAAAGCCTGGAGCACACGCGTTGGACGTAAAGTCTGCCCTGCCACAGGGTCAAAGGTAGACGGCGGCCGAGTTGCGGAAACTTCCGCCCGAACAACGGGATGCCATCCTGGAGGCCGCCGCCGCACTTGCCGAGGAAGACTACCGGAATGATCCCCAACTGACGGCCTTCGAAGCCTACGGCAAGGACGACCTGTATGGCGAAAGTTCCAGCACCCAGGCGCGGTGAAATTTGGCTGGTCGATTTCGATCCTGCCGTTGGCGCTGAAATCCAGAAGATTCGACCGGCTGCGGTCATCAGCCTCGATACGATCGGGCGTCTCCCCTTGCGATTGATCGTCCCAATCACGGACTGGAAGCCCCAGTATTTTTGGGCATGTTTTTCTTCCGCAATCAGACCAAAGACTTACGGCAATTTCACGCGCCGCCCAATTTGACAAATTGACTAGGCGCGGCAAGGCTCTGAATATGTGTTGAATTGCGCGACCGAGTCTACTAGATTCCCGATGCATGCCGCGCCGTAAAGCAACAAATCTTCCGTGCGGGGCGAGCGCGATTCATCATTTGCGACAACGGAAAGCCGATCGGACAGGCAGGTTCGTGTGCTATAATGCGCCGCGAATGGGCGGACCACAATGACACAAAACGGTCGTAAACCTACAGTCTGTGGAAAGCAAATCTGGCGTCGTCAGCCGTCTCGAGAATTCGTTGTCGATCGCATCGGGCGCGGGCAAGAAGTCTCGGGGACCTTCCCAAAAACTGCCATCTACTGCCATCCACTGCCATTTTGGAGCGGCAAGATCGCTACGCCTGTTTCAATCGTTCCATTCGGTTTCTTGTCCCTCGAGGGCGCCGACCAGCCTGCGCCCAAGCTGAGAACCGTCAGCGGGCTGTGAGGAGCCTCGGCGAAACGCTGTCAACGAGTGCCGTTTGTCCCATGACCGGAGCATCGGTCGACAGTCAGAAAATGCTGCCTATCGCTCATGATACTCTGATCGTGGGTGTGTGCAATCTCTATCATATCTAATTTTACAAGAACTATAGAGATATGTATATAAAAATACAATATGGCAATCATGCCAAAAGCTGGGAGAGGGATGTGCAGCCTTCTCGAAATTGGCTGGAACCTGAACCCGGCACTTGTGACGCTCTACCGTTATTGCGAAGCCCACGGAGTTGACCAGAATTGTCCCGGAGTCGATAATCGGACTTGAAAGGGCGGACAAACCAGGGTGGGGGTGGCCGTGTTCGAACAATCGACTGTTCCTGACTTCTTCCAAGAAGAGACGGAGGATGCCCTCCTGCGCAGGTCGATTGGTTGAAGCTTCATGTCGGCCTAGACGACTCGTTTCTTGTCAAGCTGCTCGACACTGACGAGCAGACGTTCAGGAACTGGCGTCTCCTCAACGCAGACCTGCCGCCGGAGAGGGAGGACACTCTTCGGCCTTTCTGGCAGACGATGCTCCACCTTCTCTCGTTTCTCAACTTTGACCGGGACCGGGTCCGAGAACTATTTCAGCACGCCGTACCCGCCCGTTCGAAAACCGAGACGTCGGCCTTGGCCCCGCCGTGGAATGACATGTCCCTCAAGGAGTATCTCGAGCGGGTCGGGGACCTTGGAATCGAGAAGCTGGATTGCTGGGTGACCGGATTACGGTTCGGCGACCCCTACGCAGCTTGATGCTACGGAGTAGCCGATGCCTGTTAGCCGAGGGCTGGGTATTGCCGTCCCCTATGGCGTGAGCTATTACCGGATCACATCACTCGCATTCCGTACTACCAGCAGCAAGCATCACACGGACGGACCTGCTCAATTACCTTGCAGGCGAGGTCCGGGTGATCGCCCCGGCTCCGCCGGCCGCACTTCCCGTCCCGCTTCTCGCGTTCTCCGCCTGGACCCTCGTGCAATTTAACCACTGACTCGGCGAAGTGCCCGCTAAATGGGGATTGCAGGGTAACGCAGCGGTAGCGCCAAGAGTTGCGTGCAGGCGGCCGCCGCCGCCAAGGATGTCGTTATCCGCCGGTTTCTGACATGGTGCAAGATTTGCGTGCTCTTAAGCGGATGAAGAGGGAACGCCTTGAAATGAAGTAGGTTCGCAGCCTGCAGTCGCGGCGCGTTGGCCGCTTTCGAAAATGCCCCCCGAAGGACTCGAACCTTCAACCCGCTGATTAAGAGTCAGCTGCTCTGCCAATTGAGCTAGGAGGGCCGGAACGGCTTGTGGAGATGGGACAATTCATAATTGCAAACGCCCCGCCGATTTGCAAGACCTGGTAGCTCGCTGGTCTCGATCTGCGAGCGCTAAGCAGTGTGCGCTGCCTGTGGTTAAGCGCAATTGACTGAACTCCACGCCCCAACTTGAGGGCGGAAGGGGCTGCTGTCATCGACCCCGCGCCTCTTTCTTACTGATGTTGCCTGGTTGGAACATCGCGCGGTTTCTGGGGCGGCTGTGCGTCGTTCTGTAGGTTCCCGCTTGTCCGGAATGTTATAATTCATGGTGAGAGGTCGAATGACTGCGCTCGCTTAAATGATCAGAGCACTTTAAGGAGAGGCGGGTTATGTGCTTGCTCTTGATGCCACGTTGGTAAGAGCGAGGCTTCACTGCCATTGATACGTCGGGAGAGAGTGATGCGTCGGGACTTGGATGACGTGATCCAGGGATGGCCGTATGATCCTGAGCCCGGCGAGCACCTGCGCGCGAGGTCCGCGCCCGCGACGGCCGAATGGTTTTGCAGGTCCGGATCGAGCTCGGCGTGCTCCAGCTCGAAGTCGGCGGACGCCCCGATGGTCTGCGCCCGCATGGGTTTGTCACCTACCTCGATTACCTGCGGCACAGTGCCGCCAGCCGGGGACTGGCGCCGGACGGCAAGGCGCCAGCCCTGGATGATGACGGCCCACCAATGCGCCGAGGCCGACCGTGAATTCATCCAGTTTTACCATCGCCGCATCGCCTGGCTGGCCCTGCGACGGCATGATAAGGCCATTCAAGACGCCGACCACACGCTCGCCCTCATGGATTTCGTTCGCCGGCACGGTGCATGAAGAAGACTACATCGCATCGCACGAGCAGTTCCGCGGCATCGTCCTGTTCCATCGCACCGAGGCCGCCATCGCGCTGGCACTCGAGCGCCATCGTCCCGAAGAGGCCATCGATGCTCTTCGCGACGGGATCGAGCGCTTGACCACCCATCAGCGCACCTGGTGGGAAGAGCACGACCCGGCCGACTCGCCCAACCTCGCGCTGGTCGATCAGCTCCGGCGTCTACGAGCAGGATATCCGCAAGAAATTCGTCGGTCGAAAAGACCTTGCGCGAACAGCTCGACGAGGCCGTCGCCCGGGAAGACTACGAGCAGGCAGCCAGGCTCCGCGATCAGATCCAGGCCCAGAAGCGAGCACGGCGGTAAACGCGGCGGTAACGTCGTCCCGATCACCGCGCGGATCAATGAACGCAGCCGCGGCCAGTCGACCAGATCGGCCGCGACGACCGGTCCTTCGACGCACACGCGGCGAGGTCGGTCGATCCGTCGGCCTGACGAATCGGGGCCACGCAACTGAAGCACGCACCGAAGCCGCACGCCATGTGGTTTTCCAATGAGACGTCGCAGGGAACTTGTATTGTTCGGCGATCTTCGCGAGCGGCGGCCAGCATCGCCGGCGGCCCGCATCCAACGATCTTGGCGGGGCGATCACCCGCTCCAACCTGCGGGCCAAGATTCGGTGACGAAGCCATGGTGACCGGCGGTGCCGTCGTCGGTCGCCAGCTCGACCTCGATGCCAGCGCGACGGAAGTCGTCGACGCCCGCAAGGAATGCCGCGGTCCGTACGCCGTAAAGCAATGTGATCGTTCGGTGATCGGTGTCCGATCGCCGGTGCCGCATCGCCGGCACGTTCGCCGTAGCGTTCCTTGCCGAGCCACGAGCGGCCCAGTGCCAGGAAGGGCGTCTGGCCGATGCCGCCGGCCACAAAGACGACCGGTCCGGAAGGGGGCGGGCCAAAGCCGTTGCCGAGCGGGCCCCACACGGCAATCCGCTCACCCGGCCTGCGCTTGCGAGAGGGCGGCCGTGCCCCGCCCACCACCAGGTAAACGACATCGAACGCGGTTGGTGCGTGCCGCGAATCACGAACCACGTCGTAAAGGGCCAGCGGTCGCCCCAGCAACGGGTCGCTCGCACCCTCGCAGCCCGGGCGGATCATCACGAACTGACCGGGCTTGATCGCCCGGGCCATCGCCGCGTCACCCAGCCTCAGTCGATAGGTGTCGCGGGCGATCGCCACGTTGTCGAGGACCGGCACCAGCCGATAACTGGCGCTGGCGGGGGCAATTGCGTCCATGAGAGCCTGGCCCTGTTATCTTGGAGATAGTCACTGCGACGGGCAGTTCACCGAGCGGTAGTCGATCACTCGATAGCGAGCTCAAGCGTCGTCGCCATCATTCGTGTCGACCTCGGTTGACGAATTGCGAGCTTTGCTGAGCGTTGGTCCGGGAGGCCGCCGCTTGCGGACCGGTGGCCGCTTGCGGGTTCGGCCCACCGATACTCCGGCTCCCGCTCGCGCTGGGGAATCGATTTTCAGACCGATGATGCGGCGCTTGGTCTGAGGCGGTTCCGCTGGAAGTTCCGGCGCGGAACCCGTTCGCTGCGGCTTGGCGGGTGCATTCGCTTGGTCTATCCGTTTGGGAGGGAGCTTGGGCGGCCTGCTGCGACCCTTGGGAGAGTCTGGCGACGGGTGGCCCGAGGACAACTGACCTTCGCTGGGCGGGCGCGAATGCCCGGGCCGCTTGGAACCGCCATGCGAAACGTTTTGTTGCTGTGGTTTTGGCCGCCGCCGTGGCGGCGGACCATCCTCGTTGCGCTGCGGGCTGTTGTCATGGTTTCGCACGGATCTGGCGTTCTCGGGCCTGTGAGGCCGGCGCGATTCGCCGTGCGAATGGGTCGACCGACCACCACCGTCGAAAAACCGCGGCGGCGGCACCGAGTCGCCGGCGGCCACTTTGTGAAGTAACTCGATTTCGTGCCGCGAGAGCGAACGGCATTCGCCGACGGCGAGCCCTTTGAGGCTGATCGGCCCGACGGCGATGCGGTTGAGCGACATGACCTTGTGGCCGAGCTTGGACAGCATCCGGCGGATCTCGCGTTTCTTGCCTTCGGCCAGGACCAGCTCGAGCATGGTGGCCTGTCCCTGGCGGCCCACGATCCGTGCGCGCTTGGCGCGGACCTTGCCGTCGGACAGCCAGACACCTTCGGTCAGCTTGGCCACCATCTCGGGGGTGGGCAGACCGGCCACGAGGGCGCGATAGAGCTTTTCGACGCCGTAGCGGGGGTGAGCCAACCGGTTGGCCAGGTCGCCGTCGTTGGTCAAGATCAACAGCCCGGTGCTCACCTCGTCGAGCCGGCCGACGGTGTAGACTCGTTCGGGAATCTCGGGGAGAAGGTCGACGACGCGCGGACGGCCCGAGGGGTCGGAGTTGGTCGAAACGTAGCCCTTGGGCTTGTTGACGGCGTAATAGACCATTGGACTCGAGCTTGATCGGTTCGCCGTCGACGGTGATCCGCGCGGTAGAGCGATCGACGCGCGTGCCGAGCTGGCGAATGACTTCGCCGTTGATCGAGACGCGGCCTTGAAGGATGAGGTCTTCGCACCCCCGGCGCGAGCCCAGGCCAGCGTGTGCCAGCACTTTTTGAAGGCGTTCTGGCTTTTCCGGCTCGGGCTTGCCGCCCCCTTTGAACAATTGCGGTTTGGGATCGGTCGCTTGCCGCGGGCCAGCCTGATCGCGGCGTGGCCGGCTACGCGGTCCAGAGTGCGGCTTCGACCCAGGTCGCGGTCCGCGCGAACTGGGCGGTACATTCGAGCGAGATCCCTGCGGTGGGGACGAGCGGCGTCGAGCCATGATCCAAATTCCATTCCAGCCCGGCTGTCGCGGGCCATCGGGGCGCCACGGTGTCACGGGCGCACAATCGTTTGGAGGTAGGTATCCATCGTACCGGGTCAGCGTCGATCACGCCAGTGCCGGTGCTTTTGACACATGGTGCACAGACTCAAGCCTGGTGTTGAAAACCGTCAACATATTCGCGAATCCCATTAGCCCGTTTCTTTCTTTCGTCGTGTATCGAGAGTACTCTGTTGAATCGAGCTTGCCGTGCGCGTGCGAGGTTGCACAGATTCTTGCCGATCGTTGGTCGATTGTCGCTACACATTCGTCCTTGAGGAATTCTCATGCGGCACTCTATGGCATCGCCCTGGGTTTTTGGGATGGTCGCTGCGTGGTCGGCCGTAGCTCCGATGGTTGAGGCTCAAACTACCAAAGCTGGCCGCCCGCCGGCGAAAGCGGTCTCAAAGCCGGCCGGGGGCCAAAGTGCAGGCGCGCAGAATCAACTTTCCGATGAAGAGTGCCGCGCCTATGCCATGGCGGTCGTCGATGCCATCGGGTCGGGTAATCGAGATGCGTTCACCGCTCACATCGACTGGGATGCGCTGTTCGACACGGCTATGTTCAGCATGGATTTGCCGGACAAACAGCGTACGGAACTCAGAGCGGGGCTGAAGAACGGCATCGATAGTGACACGGGTCTCACAGGTCAACTTGTCAAGAACACGCAGCAAGGCGGGAGGGTCGATTTTCTGCGGACCCGCCAGAATCACGGTCGACAAGTGATTCTGTTTCGCTTGATCCGGCCAATCGAGGCCGGTGGGGTCGGGTATTTTGAGTTTGTTCCCAGGCGATCTGCCGGTGGAAAAATTCGCGCGGCGGATATTTATATTTTTTCCAGCGGCGAGTTCGTGTCGACGAGCCTCCGCCATGCACTCTTACCGATCATGGCCGATCAGTCGCGAGGGGTTTTCAGCAAATTGGTGATAGGCGAGCGAGCTTACGTGAAGGATTTTCCCAAGTTGTCCAATGTCACCGCGCTCATCAACCAAGGGAAGATGCAAGAGGCGTTGGCGATCATCAAGGGGATGGCCCCCGAAACTCAGAAGATGAAAATCATCCTTCTGAATCGTCTGCGGGCAGCGCAGGGCAGCGATGAGCAAGAATACTCGGGTGTCCTGGAGGACTTCCGAAAGCTCTATCCCAAGGATCCTTGTCTCGACCTTCTGCTGATCGACTACTATATGCTCCAGAAAGACTTCCGCCAGGCGGTAGCGACCATTGACCAACTGGATAAGTCCGTCGGCGGCGATCCTTATCTCAATGTGGTCCGCGCCAGTGTAAGCGCAGCAAGCGGCGACCTGACGAAAGCCATGCAGCAAGTCAAACGTGCCGTCGAACAAGAGCCCACATTACTCCCTGCCTATTTCGCGGCAGTGGGAATCTCAATGAAAGCGGAAAATTATGACGAGACTCTCACGCTACTCAAGGCACTCGATCAGAAGTTCAGCATGAAATTCAACGACCTGAAAACCGTGCCCGAGTATGCTGGCTTCGTGAAATCGGCTCAGTACCCGCAGTGGCTCGAATACCTGGCACAGAAGGGGAAACCGAAACAGTCGAAGAAGTCTCAAACCACGCAGGGCAAGAATCGGATGCGCGCCCCCAAGGGCAAGTCAAACAACTGAGCCGGCGGGCTGCTGCTGGGATAAACAATGGAGGGTCCCAAGTCCCAGCACCAAGTCGACGCTGTGGATGCCAACGACTTCGCGATCCGGGAACAAACCAGAGAGGGTATCGAGTGCGATGCGGTCAGCAGGGTCGTTGAAGGTTGGTACGAGCACTAGACCGTTGGCGATATAGAAGTTGGCATAGCTGGCGGGAAGCCTTTGGCCATCAAAGACGAGAGGGCGAGGCATCGGCAGCTCGACGATGGTCAGCGGATGACCGTCCTGGTCGGTGGCCCCTTGCAGTCGCTTCAAGTTGTCACGAAGCGGCTCGTGATTAGGGTCGTCAGCGCGTGGCTCGACGACCGTCACTACCGTCGACGGCGCGACAAAGCGCGTTAGGTCGTCGACATGTCCGTGCGTATCATCGCCGTGGATCCCGTGTCCCAGCCAGATGACGTGGCGGACCCCCAGGTAATCGGCGAAGACTCTTTCGATGCCTGCGCGATCGAGGCCGGGATTGCGCGCCTGGATTTCACTGAGCAGGCATTCCTCGGTCGTCAACAGCGACCCACGGCCATTGACATCGATCGCACCCCCCTCCATGACAACCCGCACTCGCGTCCCCCCCTGCTCGAATCGCGGCGTCCAGCGCGAAAGCTCAAGCCATCGCTCAAACTTGCGGGGAAGGCGGCTATCACGGTGGTAATTGTCGTACTTTGCCCATCCGTTGAACTTCCATCCCACCAGACCAACTGGATCGCCAGAGGGGGCTGCGGACTCGTCTTTAACGACGAATGTAGGACCGGAATCTCGGAGCCAGACCCGATCGGTGGGTGCCTCGAAAAAGCGAACCGCATCAAGATCGACGCCCACGGCGTCGAGATGCTCGGACACCCGGTGTTTCATCCGGCCACCTCGAACGATGATATGCACGCGCTCCGCGCGGCTGAGATAACGGACGATCTCGGCGTAAACCCAGGGAACCGGCTCAAACTTGCGCGGCCAGTCGTCGCGGTGATGTGGCCACGCGATCCAGGTCGCCTCATGAGGTTCCCATTCGGCGGGCATCCGATATTGAAGCAGCGCGGGAAGTTGGTCCATAGACGTCGTTGGGCTCGAGAGCAATCGCGCTCTTAGCGTATTCCTTGATCGAGGTAGCGCTCGGTGATAGGCGCGTAGGCGTCAATGCGTCGGTCGCGCAAGAATGGCCAGTTGCGGCGAGTTTCTTCCTGGAGTTTGAGGTCGCATCGGGCGATCACTACTTCCTCGGTGTCCGGACCGGCTTTGGCGATCACTCTGCCGAATGGGTCGGCGACGAACGAGCCGCCCCAGAACTCAAGGCCTCCCCCAGCGGGACCTTCATGGCCGATCCGATTGACGGCTGCGACGTGAACGCCATTGGCAATCGCATGCGACCGCTGAATGGTTTCCCACGCGCTCAACTGGGCCGGCCCAAACTCGTCTTTTTCGGCTGGGTGCCAGCCGATTGCCGTCGGATAGAAGAGAATCTCGGCTCCCTGCAAGGCCGTCAACCGGGCGGCTTCGGGATACCATTGATCCCAGCACACCAGCGTCCCCACGCGGGCATACGACGTGTCAAACGTTCGGAAATCCAAGGTCGCCAGGGGTGAAATAGTACTTTTCGTAGTAGAGTGGGTCATCCGGAATGTGCATCTTGCGGTAGATTCCACGCAGGGCGCCGTCGCGATCGAGCACAACCGCCGTGTTGTGATAAAGTCCTGGCCGCCGGCGCTCGAAAATCGATCCGACTATCACCATTTTGGTCTCCCGGGCGACCTGCGCGAGGGCTTCCGTCGTGGGACCGGGAATGGGCTCGGCCAGCTCGAATCGTGTCGAGTCCTCCGACTGGCAGAAATAGCGCGTGCGAAATAGCTCGGGCAGGCACGCGACCTGGACACCTTGGTCGGCCGCCCGGCGCAAAGAGCGGACGCCTTGCGCAGGTTTTCTTCCGAGTCGTCCGAACACCGCATCTGAATCAAGCCCACCGTGAAAGGGCGTAAAACCGGGTTCATGGGGTGGGTCTCGCTCTCTCAAAGGCGACACGGGCGTTGCGGAGCAAAGTTTGGAAAAACGATCCGCTCCTGGGGAGCAGCGGATTTATCCCATTCCGATACGGCTTTATTCTCCCGGACTTGGCCCCGGTTTTCCCAGGCCGATGAACACGTCGGTATCGGGATGTCGCTGTCTCCAGACTTTCCAATTGGTGCGCTCCCAGGGGTGGTTCGTGTACGGCAATGATGGAGTGCCTTGCGGACTTCGAACGGTTTTCCAGAATCCTGAAGGTAGAGCGAGCCCCCGACCTTGACAACCATTTGCCGGCCATAAAGTCCACCGAGGTTGACGTCTAGCGGAACAGAAGATTGGCCGTTGGTGTAGACTCGCGTGCAGTCAGTGCGATCACAGTAAGTTACTGAGATGGGAACTCCCGCGGCGACGTCGTTGACGATGTGCCAGGGGGGATACTTGAGCGCTTTCAACCAGTACGCCCGGGACTTGCCGTTGACAACGACGCCAATCACTTCGTCATCGTCAGGGATCTGGGAGTTTTCTGCCGAAAAGGCTCGAGGGTTTTGCAAACCGGACATCTCGAACTTCCAGAAGTTGATCGGCGCGGGACCATTGTTTCCGTATGGGACTTTCTTTTGAATGCCTCGCAAGCGAGAGCGCTCAAACGAGTAAAACATTACGACCACGAGGGGCTCCACGGCCAAGAGGACGAGGATCACTTTCCACGGAATGGCGATGTTCCAGAATCGGAAATGGTTCGCTTGCATCACGACCAACTCCGGAGAAGAGCGACGGGATTCTGGGCCGGTCGTGGACCCTGAGATTTTCAATCACCCGTCAATAGTATCACTGCCGCGGCCTGCGTCCAAGCCTCGATGATTTCGGTGGCCGGCTCGAGGGTCCGCAGGATGCGATATTATGCACGTGCACTGGATGTTCTGGCCGCCGAATCACTCATTCGACAAGTTATGGCTTTAACCTCGCACGAGTTCGCGCCGCCGCTCGTCCTCGATTGATTTCGGCCTGGTCAACCGTTAGTGTTTGCTCGGTGTCAGTGCGGAAAACCTTGACCGAGCGAATGTCATCTGTCAGAAGTGAAAGGTGATGTCTATGGGAGCTGAAGCTCGTCTGGCCGAATTAAAGCTGGTGTTGCCCCCGCGCCCAAGCCCGTGGCAACATATGTGACGGCAATCCGGCATGGGGATTTGGTTTACGTCTCGGGACATGGACCATACCGTCCAGACGGAACATTGATTATTGGCAAGCTGGGTGCCGACATGGACGTGGCGGGGGGTCAAGCGGCGGCGCGACAGACCGGGCTCGCCATCCTGGCGACACTCCGAGCCTATCTCGGCTCGCTCGACAAGGTCGCGCGGTTGATCAAGAGCTTGGGTATGGTGAATGCGACGCCTGAATTCGCCGATCACCCTAAGGTCATCAACGGCTATTCCGAGCTGATGAAAGACGTTTTTGGCGACGCGGGGGTCGGGACCCGAAGCGCGGTCGGAATGGGGGGGCTTCCCGGAGGAATTGCCGTCGAGATCGAGGCAATCTTCGAGGTCAAGGATTGAATCGTTTGCTTGGTGAGCACCATTGCAGATGGAGGTCTCGCCCGTGCCGCGACCTGGCCGGCTCGAGGGACGGACTTGCTTGATCGTCGGGGGAACCAGCGGAATCGGTCTGGCGTCCGCACGCCGGTTCCTCGAAGAAGGAGCTCGAATCGTCGTGTCCGGCAGAGAGCGCCAGATCGGTGAAACGCCACTGGAGCAACTCGCTCCGTTCGGCACTGCGCGCGAATTCACGTTCGAGCTCGACGAGGGTGAAGACGGAGTTGCGCGGATGTTCGCATTCGCCCTGGAGGCATTGGGCGGGCGGCTTGACGTTCTCTTGCATGTTGCCGGGATCAGCGGTCGGAAGTTTGGCGACGGGCCGATGCACGATTGCACGAGAGAGGGCTGGGAGCGCGTGCTGCGGACCAACGCAGAAGGTGCTTTCTTGACCAACCGCGCGGCCGTGCGGCAGATGCTCGATCAGCCGATTGACTCTAGCGGACTGCGAGGAACCGTGGTGAACGTCGGTTCGGTCGTGGACCGTGCGCCATCGCCGGTGCATTTCGGCACAATCGCTTACGCGGCCAGCAAGGGAGCAGTACGGCGCTATGACCTTAGCGGCCGCGGCGCAATATGCCGCGGATCGCATCCGGTTCAACTTGCTCGCACCGGGTTTGATCGACACGCCAATGGCCGCTCGAGCCACGAACGATTCCCGCATCCGGAGTTACCTGGCGACCAAACAGCCAATTGCCGGTGGTCCCGGTTCGGCTGACGACGTGGCCGAGGCCGCACTCTATTTGTGCGAACGCGCCTCGCGATTCGTCACGGGTGCCGAACTGCTTGTCGATGGTGGCTGGTCTGTTACTGAAGGATTGAACGAGGGCGAGGCTCGATTCGAGCCGAAGCATTCCTCATGAACGAACGCTCCGACGTTTTCTCCCAGTATCTGGCCGCCGTCCGCGCCGCAATCGACTCCATCGAGGCGACGCAATTGTCCTTGATCCGGCAGGCGGCCGCTCACTTCACGGAGACGATCAAGAAGGGACGCTTGGTCCATGTGTTTGGCACCGGCCATTCGCGGATGGCAGTGGAAGAGATGTTTCCCCGGTATGGATCGTTTCCGGGCTTTCATCCGATCGTCGAGCTATCGATGACCTATCACAACGCCGTGGTGGGAGCCAATGGTCAGCGCCAGGCGATGTTCCTGGAAAACGTGCAAGGCTTTGGCGCGGTCCTGTGGCGTAATTTCGCGACCGAGCCGGAGGATGCGCTTCTGGCGATATCGACCAGTGGCTGCAATGCCGTGACGATCGACGTGGCCCTGGAGGCCAAGAGACTGGGAATGGTCGTCGTGGCACTGACGGCGCTGGCCCATTCCGCTGCCTCGACTTCGCGACATGCTTCGGGCAAAAAGCTGCACGAATTGGCCGATTTGGTGCTTGACCAGAAGGCACCGGCCGGCGATTCGGCGGTGTGGATCGAGGGCCTGGAAACCCCGGTCTCGCCGCTATCGAGTGTGACCGGTTGCACGATCATCAACCTCATCAAAGCCGAAGTGGCCGCCGGCTCACGGAGGCAGGGTCGCCTCCCAAGGTGTTGACTGCAGCGTGTCACTTGGGTGACGTGCGGGCGCGCCAGCTTTTCGAGGAAACGTACGACGACTACCGGCACCGCGTGGGAGTGCTTTATCGGTAATTCGGGCACGTGGCTAACGCGGGCTGTGTGAAGCAGGTGGCGCGCCGGTCTCGGCGGTAATCATCTCTTCGTAGATCTGGGCGAGAATCAGCCCACCGACCGAAACCACGTGTTCTCGTGCCTTGAGTCCACTGTCGATCACGACGTGATCATCTTTTTCTTGAGCGACTTCGACGACCCGGCGCTCGAATTTATCGGGCGTGTTAGCGTCTTGTATGAATACATAGTAGTGCCCATCGTCGACGACCAGGGCCGTTCTTGGGATGACCGTTCGCCCGGGAGCGGGTGGGATTTCGAGCATGCCTCGAACGAGCATGTCGGACTTGAGCCGGCCGTCGGTGTTGGGAATCGATGTTCTGACGCGCACGGCGTGTGTATTGGGGTCGACTCGGTTGGAGATGTATTCGACCTTTCCTTGAAGTTTTTGATCGAGAAACGGAAAGCGGATCTCCCAGGATTGCCCGAGTTTCACAAGGTCGACATCGCTCTCGAATACGTTACCCCAAACCCAGAGGCGATCGAGAGGGGCGATCACGAGCAGAGTATCTTCCTCGTCGCAGAGGTTGCCAGGCACAACGTCGCGTTCGATCACGAAGCCATCAATCGGGGAGCGCAGGGTCATTCGGGCTTTCTGTGACCCCGACTCGCATTTCGACCTGCTCGACCTCGGCCTCGCTGAGGCCATAGACGAAAAGCTTGTGCCGGGCGACTTCATACTCCCGGTGGCTCTTCATCTCGTTGTTTTTGGTCTCCTCGAAAAGTTGCTGGGAGATTGCCTTCGATTGCACCAAGCGTTCGCGAGCCTCGAGAAGGTTCTTGTCGTAAATCCATTGGATATGTTCGATCTCGAAGACACTTTTGGCCTCTGCCAGTTCCTTGCTGTAAAGATCGATGAGTGGATCGCCCTTCTTCACAGCTTGGTTTACGGTAACGTAAACTTTGTCAACACGGCCCCTAAACATCGAACGAGTCTTGGTGAGAGTGTCGGCGATATACTCGGTGGTGCCAAGCAGTTCGAGTCGAATGGGCTCGTCTTGCGATTTTACCTCAGCCGTGGTGATCCCCATGGCCTCTCGAGACCGCTCGTTGAGCGTGATCGAACCATCCCACGGACGCCCGATTCGAGACGGACCCTCGGCGGCCACGAATAGCGTTTTGTGATTGTTTCGACTGGCGACAAGACTCCAAAAGCTCCGTGCTTCTCGCGGGAATTGCCAGATCAGATACGCCAATCCGCTCGCGATTGCGAGCACGACCAAGCCTCTGACGAGCTTGGTAAATCTGGAGAAAACTTGACGGGCGCCACGAACTGAACTGTCTTCGGTCGAATCTAACGTGAGCTCCGCCGCGTTGAGCAAACCGGAATGAGCGGAAGGTTTCGCCTTTCTCATAGTTCCACCTCAAGCGGGCTCGGTCCGCGCGGCGCCGGGAAAAAGCTATAAAGGGCTGGGATCAGGTAAAGGGTAAGCAGAACGGCCGTCGAGATGCCACCAACGACGACGATTGCCAAAGGCTTCTGCGCCTGGGAGCCGATCGACGTCGCGAGCGCGGCCGGCAGCAAGCCGAGGATCGCGGTCAGCGAGGTCATCGCGACCGGACGCAGTCTGAGTTCCGCACCGTGGGTCACTGCCTCTCTCACGGTTGCGCCCGAGGCGCGCATCTGATTGAAGTACGAGATCAGGAGCACACCATTCTGTACTGCGACGCCGAAGATCGAGATGAATCCCACAGCCGCGGAGATGCTGAAGTTTGTGTGCGTAAATTCCAAAGCCCAGACCCCTCCCATCGCCGCGGGCAATACGCCTACCATGACGAGCCAGCGCGTCCTTCATCGATTGAAACATGCTATAGAGCAGAACGATGATGAGCACGATCGAGAGCGGCACCATGATCGCGAGCAGCTTGTTTGCGGCCTGCATCTGAGCAAACTCGCCGGACCATTCGATCCGATAAGCCGGCGGAAGCATCGCCCCGGTCTTGGGATCAAGCACCTTGCGCCTGGCTTCCGCGATCGTGGAGGCGAGATCTCGGCCTTTCACGCTGAACTTGATGGGGATGAATCGGCGATTGTTCTCGCGGTAGATATAAGACGCGCCTGCCTTGTGAGGGATAATCTTCGCCAGGTGTGAGAGCGGAATCCGTGCGCCTGGCGTACCTTCGCGGTCCTTAACATCCACAGGGATGCGGCCGATGTCGCCGGGGTCGTCGCGCAGGTCCTTGGGAAGTCTCAGGACGATGTCGTAACGCTTCTCCCCTTCGACCATTTCGGAAAAAGCTCTCCCGCCGATCGCCACCTGGATCACTTCCTCGACATCAGCGACATTCACGCCGTAACGGCGCACGCCCGGCGATCGATCTGGATCTCGAGATTGGGTTGCCCAACGATGTGAAAGACGCCGACGTTCTCGATGCCTGGCACACCACGGAGGATTTTGACGACTCGCTGTGCTGTTTCTTCGAGCGTGTTCAAATCGGTGCCAATGAGCTTGACAGAGTTTGCACCCTTGATGCCCGAAAGGGCCTCGTCGATGTTGTCTCGGATGAGCTGCGAGAAGCTGAAATTCAAGCCTCCGAAAGTCGTTAAACTTGTGAGTCAGCTTCTCTTCGATCTTGCGGCGGGTCATGCCCTCGCGCCATTCCTCCATCGGTCGCAATGGCACGTTGAACTCAAGGTTGAAGAAGCTAGTAACGTCGGTCCCGTCATCGGGGCGTCCCACCTGCGACATGACGCCGCGGACCTCAGGAACCGAGGCGATGACCTCACGAAGGCGAGGCGCCATGCGAGCGGCCTCCTCGCGCGAGACAGTCCGTGGCATGAGGGCTCTGATCCAAAGGTTGCCTTCTTCGAGCTCAGGCATGAACTCGCCGCCGAGTCCCGGCAGAAGGGCGATCGTGAACGCGAGCATTGCCGCCCATTACGAGTAGGGTCGGCAGCCGGAAGCGTAATACGTGATTGAGGATCCTGGAGTAAACCCACTTCATTGCTCGGTCAACGTGCGTTTCTTTCTCCACCGTCTTATTGTGAAAGAAAAATGAGCAGAGAACCGGGGCCAAGGTGACCGATAGCATAAGCGCACCCATTATCGAGAAGGCATAGGTCGCGGCCATCGGGCCAAACATCGCCCCGGCGGGACCGCTCATCGAAAAGAGCGGGAGGAACGCGCAGACGATGATCATGGTCGAGAAGAGAAGAGGT
Organism: uncultured Isosphaeraceae bacterium; assembly: GCA_963850935.1. Classification (GTDB taxonomy): domain Bacteria; phylum Planctomycetota; class Planctomycetia; order Isosphaerales; family Isosphaeraceae; genus CAWFRS01. The sequence continues at coordinate 48,285 of CAWKNT010000034.1, read as the reverse complement.
CTTTCGACCTCGTGCGATGCGGAGGCGATCCGGTCGATGAGCGGAAGGCTCCTGTCCGCCTGAGGCTCGGTGATGTGGCGATAGATCGTCTCGACGATGATGACTGAGCTATCGACGATGATCCCGAAATCGACGGCGCCGATCGATAGGAGATTCGCGGATTTCCCCTGGATGTACAGAATAGTGATCGCGTAGAGAAGCGCAAGCGGGATGACCAGGGCGACTATGCCAGCACTCGCGAGGTCGCCAAGGAAGATGAAAAGAACCGCGATCACAAGGCCGATTCCGACCAAGAGGTTGTGCAGTACGTTATGAGTCGTCACGTGGACAAGGTCGGTTCTCTGATTGAAGACCCGGATACGCATGCCTTTTGGCAACAGTTTTTCGAGTTCGATATCCGCCATTTTGGCAGCAACAGCCTCGGATGTCGGCAGCGACTTTTCGTACTTGCGCATCATGACGATGCCTTCGACGACGTCATCCTGGGCGCCGCGTCCGACGATCCCTTGACGGGGCTGATGGCCGACAATGACCTGCGCCACCTGCCGAACGTACACCGGAGTACCATCGGGAGCTGTCGCAACGACCACGTCACGGATGTCGTCAAGCTTTTCGGTTTCGATCTCGTTGGCCCTGTCTACGTTCGCCGGATCGAGCGGGTCTTTGCCGCCGCCCAAGAGCCCGATGGCGCGGACGTTATGCGATTGGGCACCGAGCGTGAGGATGTCTCCCCCGACGTTTGCGTTCGAGCGTGCGATCGCCTCTTCAACCTGGGCCATCGTCACGTGGTATTGCTTCAAGAGCCTTGTATCGAGAAGTACTTGATATTGCTTTACGGTTCCGCCGTATCCTGTCACGTCAATGACGCCCGGGACTTGCTTGAGAAGTGGGTTTAACACCCAATCCTGTACGGCTTTAAGTTGATTCGTCGTGAAGCCGGGTCCCTCGAGGACGTACCGGACGATCTCGCCCGTTGGACTCCACGGAGAAAGGGCCGGCCTTACACCCGCGGGGAGGTCTACGGTGGCGATGCGATTCAAGACGTCTTGTCTTGCCACACGGTAGTCGGTCCCGTACGCAAACTGGCACTTTATATCACTCAGACCCGCGATTGAAGTGCTTCGGAGGGCCTCGAGGCCAGGCATCCCGTTGAGTACGATTTCGAGCGGCCTTGAAACGAGTCGCTCCATTTCCTCTGGGCTTGCCCCCGGATTCTGGGCGATGACCTCGACCAGAGGCGGTGTCGGATCAGGGTACGCTTCAACGTTCAAGTTCGCCGCCGAGTAAGTTCCCGCCGCGATCAGCGCGAAGACGCCCAGAATGACAATGAAGCGGTTATGTAGGCTCCAGGTAATAATGGCGTGGACCATCTATTCCGACCCTTGGCCCCGCTACTGTGACGGGGATATGCATAACGTCCCGGAGCCCAGACACTTGGAATCTAATAGAAGTTATATCCGAAATCAATTCGGTATCATAGACGACGTTCCGGTCCGAACCAACGGAGGTTGTTCGCCATTGGTGGGCACGATCATTTCTGTATAAACAACTTCACATCTGGATGCATTGTGTAAAGTCGGTCCTCACCCGCTGGTGTGCGCACTAGGATCGCACTGGAGCAGTTGTTACTGATGATCGGGTTGCCGGGATACTTTTCCCAATGGACCAAGTCGCGCGACCGCGCAAGGCAGGTCGTCCAGTCTTTCCACGGTCGCTCGGCGTTGGCGTGATAGAACGCGTAGTAAATGCCGTCACGTTTGATGATCTGGTTTACCGCCACTGCCGTCCGGTCGTATCGTTCGGGTCCCATTTTGATGACGGGGTCATCCTGCATATTTTTCCAAATTTTCAAATCCTTTGAAGTTGCTAGCCAAACACCGAGGTCGCCGCGTTCGTAAAAGAGGTACCAGGTCGAATCTTCAAACCACGCCGCCGGCGTGCCATACGGCCCTGGGCTGATCGGGGTGCCGTCGGTTTTACGGATGTCGAGCGAACCGTGGTCGGTCCAACTGCGGCCGTCTTCGGAGGTCAAGAGATGCGCGATATCGTTTTTCCCCTCGGCAAACATGAAATAGCTTCGATCGCGACGCACAACGCAAACGTCTTCGACCCATGAGCCGGCAAAAATCGGGTTATCGCGGTCGCGTGTCCATCGGATGCCGTCGCGCGATGTCGCGTGTCCCAGCGACATGGTCGTCGGCCGATCATCGGCGTAACCGGTGTACCAAAGATGAAAGGTTCCATCATCTCCGATCAGGATATACCCGCGTTCGCGTACCTTTCGGTCCCACGTGTCGCGCCGGTGCCGGCGAACACCGGATTCTCGGGCACAGGCGTCCAGGCGACCAATGGCCAAGTGGAAGGGACTTGCTTCGAATTTGGGCGAGCGACATTGGTAGTTTGTGGATTCGCCAGCAGCGGGAGCGCGGCGATCAGACTGAGACAGGAAAGAAGCGAGTTACGTCCGGGAATCATCTATGGTGTCCTTGGGCCTTTGATAAATCGGGATGACGAGCAATGCAAGTCCGCTTGGCTCGAGTCGAGCTAGGAGACGGCAACTAAGCCGGCCAGGCGCCTCTTCATCTTAGCTTGCATTCAAGGCATCCGGAGGGTACCTTAAAAATTAATAAACCAACTGGGGCGGTAGCTCAATTGGGAGAGCGCCGCGTTCGCAATGCGGAGGTTGAGGGTTCGATCCCCTTCCGCTCCATTGGCTTCCTTGAATCAAGCGCGTGTGGTCGCTTTTCACGGGGACTGGCAGCGCACACCGATGTGTCGCCAGTGCCCTTCACTGACAAAGATAGGGCCAAATGACCGCGAATTCGCGTGAGAGAGCGGGGGGCGATCGGTGGTACGACGGCATTCGTCGAGACCGGTAGCCGTCCTTCTCGATCCAGTGGGTACACCGCCTTGCCGCTCGGCAATCCCATTGCCCGGACCACGACCCCGGGCTCTCTCCCCCGAAGCCATCATAGAACATCCACGACAGACTCAAGTTACTAGCCTTTTCTCGCCGCACCGGGTCGTAACCTTTAGGTGAACATCGGTCGAGTTTGTGTGCCGCTCCATTTCGGTCTGATTACGGAATTGAGTGACGTTTCATGGTTCGCGCTCTCATCTCGTGGAGTTTGCACAATCGGTTCATCGTCCTGTTAGGGACGGTCGCATTGATAGCAATCGGAACGTATTCGGCGCGCTATTTGAACGTCGAGGCGTATCCGGATCCAACTCCCCCCTTGGTTGAAGTGATCACTCAGAATCATGGGACGAGTCCCGAGGAGATGGAAAAGCTCATCGGCATTCCGCTCGAGACAGCGCTTAATGGGATGCCTGGACTTAAATATCTGCGAAGCATTTCGCTGTCCGGACTTAACGATATCAAGTGCCAGTTTGAGTACGGGACCGATTATTGGGCGGCCCGGCAGGAAGTGATCAACCGGATAGGCATGGTCAGCAATCTTCCACCGGGAATCACTCCATCGTTGTCTCCGTGGAGCCCGACTGGCGAAATCGTTCGTTACGTGCTCAAGGGAGATGGCTACAGCTTGAATCAGCTCAAGGCGGTTCAGGATTGGGTCTTGAATCGGCGCTTTGAAAACCGTCCCGGGCGTGATCGACGTTACTGGCTTCGGCGGGACCGTCAAGCAATATCAGGTTTTGCTCGACACGCAGTTGATGAAACGCTACGACGTGACCCTGCAAATGGTCACTGAAGCGATTTCGCAATCCAACGCCAACGTGGGCGGTGACATTCTCCCGCTAGGGCCGCAATCTCACAATGTTCGGGCGATCGGCTACCTAGGTGAAGGTGTCGACTCGCTCGACCCGGCAGTCGCCGAACACGCTTATGCGATCGAGATCGAGAAGCTCGAGGACATCAGGGACGTGGTGGTGACGACGTACAAAAACATGCCGGTCTACATCAAACAAATCGCCAAGGTGGTGATGGGCTATCAACCGCGGCTGGGAGTGGTTGGGCGAAACGGTGAGAACGACGTGGTCGAGGGCATCGTACTGATGCGGAAATACGAGAAGTCGCTGCCGACGTCCAATGCCGTGCAGGAAAAGATCGACGCAATCAACCACGGCAATCTCTTGCCGCCGGGTATGCGCATCGAATACTTCAATCGACGGACCGACCTAGTCTATGTGACGACGCACAACGTGGTGCACAACCTCGTCGTCGGAATGGCACTCGTTATCTTCATTCTCTTCGTATTTCTGGGCGACATTACCTGCGCGGGAATCGTGGCGCTCGATGATCCCGCTGGCACTCTTGTTTTCGGTGTCGGTACTTTATATTCAGGGCAAATCAGCGAATCTCCTTTCGATCGGGGCGGTTGATTTCGGGATCATCGTCGATAGCTCGGTGATCATCGTCGAAAATATCTACCGGCACATCACGGCGAAAGACGCGGACCGCTCACGTCCCTTAATTGACCGAATTAACGAGGCATCTCACGAGATCGAGCGTGCACTGTTTTTCTCGACATTGATCATTGTCTGCGCGTTCATCCCGCTGTTCTCGATGACGGGGCCGGAAGGGGCACTTTTCGGGCCAATGGCCAATACGTATGCTTTCGCGATCGGAGGCGCACTGGTATTGGCAGTCACGCTCACGCCGGTTCTCTGCTCTTACCTCTTTGTTAACAAGAAAGAGGAAAAAGAGACGTTTATCGACCGGATCATGAAATTGCGTTATCTGACGATGCTTGACCGGGTCTTGAGGCATCGGTATCTGGTCCTGACTGGTATGGGGGCGCTTCTTGCCTTTACCATTGTGCTGATCCCGAAACTCGGGGGTGAATTCATGCCGCCGCTCGAAGAGGGGAATCTCTGGATCCGAGCGCTGCTGCCGCGGACGGTGACACTTCAGGAGGCGGCGAGGATGGCGCCACGGCTCCGGGAGGTGATCGGATCTATCCCGGAGATCAAAGGCGTCATGTCTCACGTCGGCCGCCCCGATGACGGCACCGACGTGACCAGCTATTACAATCTCGAGTTCAATGCCCCATTGGTCCCGATGGAACACTGGCGCGACAAGCCGGTGACGATTTTGGGTCAGGCTTGTCTGGAATCGCAAGATCACTCGCGAAGAGATTCAAGATGAGCTGATGAAGAAGTTCGAGGCGTTTCCCGTCGGTCAACATCAACTTCTCCCAGTTGATCCGCGACAATGTGGAGGAAGCCCTCTCGGGCGTCAAGGGAGCCAACTCGATCAAGCTCTTCGGCAACGACCTGGACGTACTTGAACGTGTGGGGCAGCGCGTGGTCAACATCCTGAAAACAGTGCCGGGCATTGCCAACGCGGGGCTCTTTCATATTGTCGGCCAACCCAATCTCGAGATCCAGATCGACCGCCAAGAGTGTGCTCGATACGGGATCAACGTCTCCGATGTCGAGGCGGTTGTTCAGGTCGCCGTAGGAGGCCGCGCTTTCACGAGGATGATCGAGGGGGAAAAGCTGTTCGACATTGTACTCCGTCTGCCCATCGACCAGCGAGACGATCCAGAAGTAATCGGCCGGATTCCGGTCGACGCCCCCGGTCAGGACGGCAAGCCCGGAGCGCGCATTCCGTTAAAGCAATTGGTCAAGATTGACCCGCACAAACCCGGGGCTACCTACATTTACCGGGAGAACAACCGCCGTTACATTCCGATCAAGTTCAGCGTGAAGAATCGCGACCTGGCTTCGACGATCGCCGAAGCGCAAAAGAAAGTGGACGATCCCAAGTATGGCGCCCAGCTTCCCGCTGGATACGACATCGGTTGGGCGGGCGAATTCGACCAGATGCAGCAGGCCAACCGCAGGTTGCTCTTTATCGTTCCGACTTTCGATCACCCTGATCATGATCCTGTTGTACACAGCTTTCAATTCGATGAAGGACGCGCTTTTGGTGATGGCGAACGTCGTCGCGGCAACGATGGGAGGAGTCTGGGCACTCAAGCTGACCGGTACAGCGTTTTCGATCTCGGCTGCAGTGGGGTTCATCTCGATATTCGGCGTGGCAGTGCAGGACGGTGTCTTGTTGATCTCGTACTTTAATCAGATGCGGGCGGCGGGTTTGCCGGTCAAGGAATCGCTCCTGCGTGGCGCCGAGCTGCGCGTACGGCCGGTCGTGATGACGTCACTCACCGCGGCTCTGGGATTATTTCCGGCGGCGTTGGCTACGTCGATCGGATCGCAAGCGCAAAGGCCGCTGGCGATCGTCGTCGTGGGAGGAATGCTTGTGACGCTGTTCCTGACGCGGTATCTAATGCCAGTGCTCTACAGCTTCTTCCCGGCCCCCGCCGGTCATTCGACGTGCAAGCGCGAACTGATCATGGGCTCACACTATACCGATCGATTCTTAGATTCGCCTCAATTATCGGCCCATGACGCCAACGAACACGATCATGACCAAACCGGCAATTAATGCAATTCGCGGCGACTGATTGAGGAGTGCCTCCGTCGTGAGAAAAAACTGGAAACCGATGATCGTGGTTGTCGTGATCGCCGCTGGAGCGATTGGTTTATCTCTCAACACTTGGACCCGAGGCCAGGTGGTGGAGGTCTGGAAGCAGTTGGCCCGGTCGGGCATCATGGCGATGAAGCCACTCCGGATAAATCTTGGGTCACTGAGTCCGCATTCAAGGCGAAGGTCCCTTGGGACCAACTGATTACACTCGAGCCCCCACCAGATTCGGGCGATTGGCCTGAAGACGGTCGGCGTCATGCAGCAAACCGATCCGACCGTTTTGAGGCTTTCAGGTACGACCGACTACGACCCGGCGACGGTGACGGTGGTCCGCACCCAGTTCGACAGCCGAGTCGACAAAGTCTTAGTTGATCTGGGCTCACCCGTCAAAATCGGGGATCCGCTCCTTGAGCTATTCAGCACTGACCTCGCCGAGGCCAAGAGCAATTACGAAGCTGTCAAGCAGTCAGTGGGCCCACGACAAGAAGGTGCTCGACTACAAGACACCGCTGGCCCAAGACAATACACTTCCCCGCAAGGAGCTCATCGAAGTCGAAAACGACGAGGCCCAGAGCCGGCTCAAGATGAAGCTCGCGAAGGACAAATTGCTCGTTTACGGCTTGACAGAGAAAGAAATCGATGGACGCCAAGACCGAAGACGGCGTCGAGAAGGCAAAGATGATTCTGCGGTCTCGCGCTGTGGGAGTCGTCGTGCTGCGAAATGTCGTCCAGGGAAACTACTACAATTCTGCGGACCTCTTGATGACGATCGCGCCATTCGATCATCTTTGGGTGCAGGGGCCACGTCAGCGAACTCGACGCCGAAAAAGTCGAAGTCGGCCAGAAACTGAAAGTGATCTTTCCGTTCTCCGATCGAACAATAGACGCCAATGTCGACTACATCGACAAGGCGATCGATTCCGACTCCCGGTCCGCAAAATTCCGAGCATCTATCCGCAATCCCGAGGGACGACTCAAAGCGGGTATGTTCGTGCGCATGCTGCTCGAGTTGCCACCAAAACCGGGGCGGACCGTTATCCCGCGATCCGCCATGGTTTCGGTCGACCGGTTCGACTACGTCTTCGTCAAAACAGCCAGGGAAGGCAGATACATTTGAGCGACGGCAAATTTTCGTATCGATCGAAAAGAACGACTTGGTGATTGTTGCTCAGCCTTCCCAAGATCACAGAGGCCTCGCCCCCGGAGAGGAAGTCGTGACCACCGGCAGTTTGATCCTTGAGCAGATGTTCGAGGACGGCGTCATGGCCAACGGCGCCATGCTCGCTACGCATGGGGGTGAGGGTCCTATTAATCCGTTCAGCCACCCGTTACCGGTTATCGCAACCGGAGCCGCTGAAGTTCATTGAACGCGCTAGGCTGAGCCCCTGCTGTTGCCCGTCGCGCTCGACTGTATCAATGCGATCGACGCATCCTCGGCGACGCCACGATGTCGATTCCTCCAATTCAGCCGCCAGGGCCATGGCCGGAAAAGTCAGCCTGGCTGCCACATCTCTCCCAGCCGGTGGATTCGGCAGAACCTGACGAGCGCGTGACGCTTTCTGTGCTGATCATTCAGCTCAACGCGCTGAGTCGGAGAACGCGACGATTGCCAAGGAACGTGATTCCCGATCATTCTGGTTATGCCGGATCAGGGAGCGCCTCCGGATCACGATGTCGTGACGGACCTTCAGATTCAATTCTCTATCGCCGATTTACGCTGGCAGCGATTGTTCCGTGCGTACGGGATCGAACGAAGTGTTCGGTTAAGACGAGGCACGACACGTGGTCTCCAATTCGAGGTTGAATCGGAAATCTGCGATGAACGCGTCGTGGCTTGGTCCGAAGAGAATCGCCGAACTGGAGAAGGTACCGATGCGGCACCCGAGCCTCTTGCTCGTCATCGCCTTCTGTGCATGTTCTGGACGAGCGATCGCGCAAGGCCCCACGCTTGATACGGGCGTTCCGTCTCTTCCCGGATCGTCCAATTCTCTCCTGGGGCGAGCACCCGGATCCGGAGGCAGCGGCTCATCAGGAAATCTGCCAGGAAATGCCGCAATTCTGGGTGGAAGGCCTGGCGTTTCGACTCCAAAGGGAATTCCGACGTCGCTCGCCAATCCGGGGGCAGGAGCTGGGCCAACCGACTTGCAGATGCCGGTCAGAGCTCCACAACCCGAGCCCGTTTCACCGAGCACGACTCCGTTCTACGGAACGCTCGAGATTCCGGCTGCGAGAGACGATGGTCCACCCGAAGGTCTGACTCTCGATCGCGCTATTGACATTACCCTTGAGCGGAATCTCGACCTGAGGTCCAAGTTTTTCGAAATTCCCATGGCGCGCGCCGACATGCTGCAAGCCAATTTGAGATCCAATCCGATCTTTTACCAAGACGGTCAGCTCTTGCAATATAGGGGCAGCCCATTCAGCCGGTCGGCACCCGGCGGCCCGGCGCAATTTGACACCAACGTCACCTACCCTCTCGACATCTCTCACAAGCGCCAGGCCAGGACATTGGTCGCAACTCGTGCCGAGCGAGTCCTGGAGGCGCAATACCAAGATGCAGTGCGTCAGCGGATCGACGATATTTACGACGCCTTTGTCACGGCGCTGGCCGCGCGTCAGACGGTTCGCTATTCGCAGTCGAGTGTCGGGGGCTTGGAAAGACTAGCCGGCCAGACCCAGCGACTCTACAACCAAGGCGGTATTTCACGCGGCGATCTGAACCGTGTGAAGATTCAGCTGCAAGAGACGCGGCTCGGCCGGATGGATGCCGAGGCGTCCTACCGCAAAGCCAAACTGGATTTGGGCTCACTCATGAACTTAAACCTCAATGAGATCGAGAAACTGGAGCTGCGTGGGACGATCGAAGATGTCGCGCCCCGCCCCCGTCCGTCACGGAGCTGGCAAAGATCGCAGTGGCTGAGCGACCCGACGTTGTATCGTTGCGCCTGGGCATCGAACGGGCCGTAGCCGACGTTCGACTTGCAAAGGCCAACGCTTATAGCGATGTCTATGTTCTCTGGCAGCCATATACCTTCCAGGATAACTCCCCTTACGGTCTGAAGAGCCAAACTTCCTGGGCCCTTGGCGTGACTGTGCCCTTGCCAATTTATAACCGCAATCAAGGTGGAATCGAGCGGGCGAAATTGAACGTGTCTCAGTCTCAGCACGAACTTGCGGACCTCGAGAGACAAGCCCAGATCGACGTGCATCAGGCCGTGCAGGAATACGAGATCACACGACAACTGGTGCAAGAATTTGTAGACCGAGTACTACCCGAGGCCAAGGAAGCGCGCAATGAAGCGCTCAGTCTGTTGATCTCCGGCGACAAGAGCATTCCCGATTTCATCATTTACCAGCGCGATTACAACCAGATCGTCAAGCAATATCTGGACACAGCGGTCCGCCACCGGAGGAGCATGCTCTCGCTTAACACCGTGGTGGGCCGACGGATCATGCCGTGAACGCCTCAGTGTCGATCGAGATCAAATGGACCGGAGCCTCAGGTTTCCCGTGCCAAAATGACACGAACGCGGCGAGCTCTGCCAAGGAAGACAATCCTGCGGGAACCGTGCCGCGAGGGAGGAGAAAATGGGACGTCGTATCCCCCGTGACCTGCGGCCATGCCTGGAAGCCTTCGAGCGCCGCGAGCTGCTTTCCGCGATCACGGACTTGATCGCCGCGAATAGCATCGCCGCGGGGCGCAAGGCCCAATCAGCCGCCTCGGCAGCGATCTCTTCCCAATCGATCGCGATCTCGGCAAATCAAGGCCCGTTGCTAGATTCCAACAATCCGGATAATCCCATCAACAATCAAGCACTCGCACCGACAGGAACACTTACTCATCGGCAGCAGCGCAAAGAGCGATTCGTGGCCCACTTTGTGGGCACCTATACCGTCGGTGCCGGAATAACCAGCGACCAGCGGATTCAGACCTTTATCACGGGCGTTGGATCTGCCAACACGATGTTGCATTCTGACATCCAAATGCTGCTCGTCACTCCGAACGATACAAGCAGCCCCATTGGTGGCGTCACTGCGATCTTTGACCGCAACCTGAACTCTAACACGGTGCTGGGGCTCGATTTGGCCTCACCACAGTCCTCTCAATACATCAATCGTCTCGGACTCCCTTCCTTGCTGCCGACAGTGAGCCTCGACGTTAATTCGAGCTCAGGAACGTATAATGAAGGCTACGCAGTCGGCACGATCAATATCCGTTACATACCGAGCGGCAAGCACCGCGCGGTGTCATTAGTCAAGGAAAAGCGATCGTGACGATCCACGCACAAGTCTACGCACCCAACGTCGACTTCATTCTCCGCAACGCAAACATCGACCCCTGATGTTGAAGCCGAGGATGCCGTGCTCATGCTGCTTCTGACCGGCTCAGTCTCCCAGCAAGAGCTTTCGCATGAGCGGTAGCGGCAGCCCCCCCTGCGTGACGAACGCGTCATGGAAGTCGCGGAGCGTGCCTCCTTTTTTGGCGCGAAAATCGTCGCGAAGTTTTTGGATCTCGAGCTTGCCGAACGTGTAGTAGAGGTATGTGGGGTTATAAGCGCCCCGCCGGGCTTCTTCGTATGCGTTCGCCGGCTCCTGAAAGCCCTTGTCGACAAATAGCTTCGCCCCCTGTTCGACCGTCCAACCCTGCGTGTGAAGTTTGATCCCCACGACATACCGGCAGTCGCGCAACAGGGCCTCCTGAAGCTGCGCCAGGCGAATCTTTGGGTCGCCGCCGCCAAACCCTTGATCGACCATCATCTGTTCGCAGTAATGGGCCCAGCCCTCGGCATTGGTCCCACAAAAGAGCAACTTTCTCACCTTGGTGGGGAACTGCTTGGCGTAGAGGAACTGCAGGTAGTGGCCGGGATAAGCTTCGTGCACGTTGATCATGGCCACGACCGGTGGGTTGTAAAGCCGAAGATGTTGCTCCGCATGTTTGGCATCCCAATCTTTTTCGACAGGCGTTACGTAATAGAATGCTTGAGTCGCGCGGGTTTCGTATGGGCCGGGAGTATCCATCGAGGCAAACGAACCTGAGCGCGCATAGGGGGGTGTCTCCTCGATGTTGGGCCGAACCTCCGAGGGGACAGTCACGATCCCATGGTCGATCAAAAACTGCCGCGCGGCCTCAACCGACCGCCGCACCGACGGAATCAGGTCTTGCGCCGTCGGGTGCTCGTCTGAGAGCGACTTCATGACGTCGGCCGGGGTCTTGCTTGGGTTGATCCGCTCTGCCGTCGCAACGAACGAGTGATAATCCTTCTCCAGGTTTGCCTCGCCCCGTGCGAGCAGTGATTCAAGGGTTATCTCGACCATTTCGTCGGCTTTGAGCTTGGCGAGGAACAGATCCTTGCCGATTGCATATCGGCCCTTCGATCGCGGCTTAAGGTCGGTTTCGAGCCAGGCGATGAAGTCGCGGAACGATGCGATCACATGAGCGTTCCACTCTTGAAATTGCGCGTGCAGCTTATCATCTTGTCCTACCGCTTCCTGGGCCCAGACGGCGACGGGCCCTTCGAAGAAGCCGAGCGAGCCCTTCGCCATGCGGATTGCCAGGTCGGTGAACTCGCGCGGCGGCTCTTTGAGGTTTTTCCTCGCTGCCGCGAACACTGCCGGAACGCTCTTTTCGCGCGAAATGACCGCGCGCAGCCGTTGCGGCGGCGGGGCGAAGTCGCGCTTGATCAAGAGATCGACCGCGTTGCCCGCAAGCCCGGCATAAACCATAGGGTTGCGCTCCCACTCCTTGAGCACGCTCAACTCGATTTGTTCGGCCTCGATTTGCGGTTCCAAGAACGCGAGGTCGATTGCATCGTCTGTGCGCAATGCGGCTTGCCTAGCGCCTCGACGTGGTTTGAGCGCGGTGAGCCGTTGCTGAAATTTGACCAATTCGTCGATTCGCCGCGCGATGCGTTCGGGAGAAAAATCTTCGAGGCGATGGTCATACTCGTGCAGGCCGGCTGCGGTCCCCTCGGAGGGTCGATAATCAAACCGCGCCGCGAAGTAGTCGTCAACAAGCTTGTCGAATTCGGGATCAGCGGCGTGGCCATGGCTCGTTACCAACAAGAGGGCGAAGGCCAATCCGACCCAGACCAACCATGTCAAGCAGTTTCGGTGACAAATCATCTCTGGCTCCCAAAGACCGGTTGAACGATTCGATCGCGTCGGCAACGAGCGTGCCTGAACCTCGCGCGACGCCCGCGAGCCGTTTGATAATCGCGATTGCGATGTTGATGACAGGGCCGGTGCGCGCGGCCGGTGTCTCTCTTTGGGCATTGCTCACCGGTCATTCTCCAAGGACAGGCTTAGAACGGAAGGCAGCCATTGTACCTGCCGCGCAAAACTCATCCCATGCCGGTGCGATCAAGTCGCTCATGAGCAGCTACTCATAAAACTGGTAACGGCGTGCATCTCGCTCTAGAATCCGTTGTTGAAAGAAGAGCAGCGAGGAGAAGTTCCGGAGATCGTCATCATGTCCATTCGAGTCTGGTCGATCGCCCCATTACTGGTTTTGATCGCCGAGTTTTGGCCACCTGCCTCAATTGCCGGCGCCAGCGAATGTGAGGTGACCGTCGTGCCCAACCTGCAGTCGCCTGTTTTCGAGCCGCTGCCGCTTGGAAGTATCAAGCCCCGCGGCTGGCTCAGGGACCAGCTCCGCATTCAGGCCGCTGGGCTTAGCGGACACCTCGACGAGTTTTGGCCCGACATCAAGGACAGCGCCTGGTTCGGCGGGACCGCCGAGGGCTGGGAGCGAGTTCCCTACTGGCTCGATGGCATCATTCCTCTGGCGTATCTACTCGACGACACCGAGCTCAAAATCAAGGTCAAGCGAGCTATTGGAATCATCCTGGATCGTCAGCGACCCGACGGCTGGCTCGGGCCCGTGGGGGACGCGCAGAATCACAAGCCCTACGATGTGTGGCCCCTTTTCCCGCTGTTCAAGGCGCTCACGCAATATCAAGAGGCGTCGGGCGATCCTCGTGTCATCCCAGTGCTTCTAAAGTGTTGTCGCAAGATCGATCAGGTCATCGCTCGCGAACCCTTGTATAGCTGGGCGAAAATGCGCGCCGCCGATCTTGCCGTCACGCTCTACTGGCTTTTCGACCGGACCCGGGAGCCCTGGCTCCTGGAACTGGCCGATAAGGCATTTGCTCAGAGCCACGACTGGCGCGCCATGTTCGAGCAGTTCCCGTTCAAGTCCAAGGCCCAGGACAGAAAAGCACTCGACAATCATGGCGTCAACACGGCTATGGCACTGAAATATGGTGGCGTGCGGTTTCGAATCACTGGTGATATACATGACAAAACCGCGATCTTCAAGCTGGTCGATATCCTTGACCGATATCACGGTCAGGCCACTGGGATTTTCACATGCGACGAGCATCTGGCAGGTCGGTGCCCCTCTCAGGGCACCGAGCTTTGCACCGTGGTCGAGGCGATGTATTCGCTCGAAATCCTGGCCGCGGTCCAGGGCGATCCGAGACTTGGCGACCGCCTTGAAAGGATTGCCTTTAATGCCTTGCCGGCAACGTTCAAGAAAGACATGACAGCTCATCAATACGACCAGCAGTGCAACCAGGTGATCTGTTCGGCCGCAGGAGACCATGTCTACACCAGCAACGGACCCGAAGCGAATCTCTACGGCCTGGAGCCCAACTTCGGTTGCTGCACCGCCAACATGCATCAAGCTTGGCCCAAATTCGCCTCCAGCCTGTGGATGAAGACGGCCGACGACGGACTGGCTGTGGTCGCATACGCACCGTGTGTCATCGAGACCAAGATCCAGGGCAAGCCTGTAAAAGTCGCCGTTGAGACGGCGTATCCGTTTCGATCCGAGATTGCCATCACGATCACCGTGCCCGAGCCGATGACCTTTCCTTTGCGGTTGCGGCTTCCCGCGTGGGCGAAAAGGTATGAGCTTTCTGGGCAACTGGGGACGATCAGCATCCCGTGGGGTGTAAAAAGCGAATACGCGAGCATGAGCCCTAGATGGGCCGGCACCGAAACGGTGAAACTCCTCTTCACGATGGAAGCTCGCCTTTATCAAGGTTACAACGGTGCCGTGGCCATCGAGCGCGGTCCGCTCGTCTTCGCATTGCCGATCGACACCGAGTGGAAAAAATTCAGGGATCGGCCCAATCTCCCCTTTGACGACTGGGAAGTTTACCCCAAATCCCCGTGGAACTACGCGCTCGAGATCGACCGAGAGCAACTGGCGCGATCGATCGTCTTTTTCGATCGCGTGGTCGGGATGGAGCCGTTTTCCGCCTTGCGCGCCCCGGTCGTTGCCCGAGTCAAGGCCCGGCGGCTTGCCGGCTGGGGTCTCCTGCAAGGAGCGGCGGCACCTCCGCCCCAAAGCCCGGTGGCAAGCCAAGAGTCGCTCGAGGAGTTGACTTTGATCCCGTACGGTTGCACCGACCTGCGGGTCACCGAGTTCCCAATTCTAACCACGCCATGAGATGATAGGAGAACTCCCGGCGCAGCCGGTAGTCTCGAAACGTGAAGGCCCAGAGACTTTATCAATGGGTGTCGATGGTCAAGTGCAGTCGAAGCCGTCAGTTCCTCCCAAGAAATCGCGGGTTCGCTCGTCGATCGTCTGGAAACTGACGTTATTTGTAGGCGTCTTGGTCGCACTCAATTGCAGCGTGCTGATCGGAGTTGCGTACTTTGCCACGAGCAAGATCCTTCGTAAACAGATCCATGAGCGACTGTCGACCGTCGCAGCCGATCGTCAAGAGATGCTGGCCTACACTCTCAGGCAGCATGAGGAGCGCGCGATACAATTCGCACATCGCGTCCGCATTCATCAGCTCCTCGCCCAGCGCGCCAGTGGAAGAATCGGTTTCCAACGATTCAAGGCCGATACGGAAGCCATGCTGCTCAACGTGCGGAACTCAACAACCGCGTATGTGGCCGTGTGGATCGAGGATGAATCAGGCAAACTGATCGCTTCGAGCGGCCCCGAGAATCTCGTTGCCGAGTATTCTCGGCTGAATCGACTCGAGACCGGATCCGATGGTGGTCTGGTCGTTCCGCCACGTCGACTCGGCACGACGTTCGGCATTGTGTTTTCTTCGGTCATCGAGGGTCAAGACGGCAAGGTCCTGGGCACGGCCTTTTTGCTTTCGGATTTCGCGCCGATTGCGTCGTTCTTGATGAACCCGAACGGGCTGGATGAAACCGGTGAAGTGTTGGTTGGCGTCCGTGAGGGGACCAACATCCGCCTGATATTGCCCACTCGGAAGGCGCTTCCAGTGGCCGTGGTGACTCCTGGCGAGTTTCCTTCTTTGGACGCCGCAATCGCGGGGCGGTTCGGCTCGAAACGGACAATCGATTATCGCGGCCAGGATGTGCTTGTGGACTACAGGCCGGTAGGTGTCGGCTACTCTGGCTGGGGACTGGTCGCCAAGATCGATACCCGTGAAGCGTACGGGCCAGTCGATCGCCTCCGGTCGTGGTTGCTCGCACTCGGCGGTGGAGCCCTCGCACTGGGGCTGGCTGCGTCAAATGCGATCGCGAGGCAGTTTGCGCGGCCGATCCGCCGCTTGGCCCGCACTTCAGCGGCCATCGCCGCCGGCGATCTGAGCGTTCGCACTGAAGTCAATTCATCGGACGAAATCGGCGCCTTGAGCACCGCCTTTAACCAAATGACCGAGGACCTTTCACGCTCTTACGCCACCCTCGAGCGGCGAATCTCAGAGCGCACGCGCGACCTGGAAGCTGTCCGTGACCTGCTCGACGCTTTTTTCCACATTTCGACTTCGAAGCAAGACCCGGACAACATTGACAAGACGTTCGATTCGGTTCTGCGATTTTGCTCCCAGCTAGGTTATGACCTGGCGATGATTTCGCTGGTCGATCAGGCTGCCGGCACGATCCGGGCGGCGCGTGCAACGGGCAGGATGACCGGTCTGATCGACATGACCGTGCGGCCTCTCGACGGAGATGACATTCTTGCGATCGCGGTGCGAGAAAACCGCGTGCTCGTCGTTCCCGATTCTCGAACTGATCCACGATGTGACGCGGCGGCGGTCGACGTGTCGGGTATTCGTGGCCAGATCGTGATACCGCTGGTCAGCGATCAAGTCCTGGGCACGCTTCAAGTGGCCTCGCAGTTGCCATTGGACCCAGACCGAGCCGATCTGCGCCCGCTCGAGACTCTCGCTCACCATACCGCTCGGGCATTGACCGGGATTCGTCAGCTCGAGGAGATTCGGCGGCTCAACCAGACGCTGGAACAGCACGCGCAAGAGCTGGCTCGCTCGGAAGCCGCACTCCGCGAACAGACTCGGATCTTGCGATCGATACTTGACTGCATGGGGGACGGAGTCGTCGTCGCTGACTCGCAAGCCAGGTTCATCGTTTTCAACCCGGCCGCAGAGCGAATGCTGGGCCACGGTCGCATCGACAAGCCGCCCCAGGAATGGTCGCGGCTGTACGAAGTATTTCTGCCGGATCGGGTGACTCCGTATCCCGTGGAAGACCTTCCCTTGATCCGTGCGATTCACGGCGAGTCGACCGATCAGGCCGAGCTCTACATTGCTTATCCCAGCCGCGATGACGGCACCTGGATTCTTGTCACCGGCCGCCCCGTCTACAACGAAAATGACGAGCTGCAGGGTGGGGTCATCGTCTTCCACGACATCACTCGGCGCAAGAGATCCGAGCGCAGACTGGCCGCACAATACGAGACGACTCGAGTGCTGGCCGAGGCCGACACGCTTGCCCAGGCCAATGCCAAAATCTTGGAAACGATTTGCGAAAGCCTCGACTGGGACTATGGCCTTTTGTGGCGAGTCGACTCGCATACCCAGCGCCTGCGGTGCGCGACGATCTGGCATCGGCCCACGGCGTCAGCGCCTGAATTCGCGGATTTCTGCCGCAAGCAGTCCTTCGAGTGTGGGTCCGGACTGCCCGGCCGCGTCTGGGCGAATTTGCAGCCGGGCTGGATGTCAGAGATCGCGCGCGAAGCCGATGCCCCCCGACGGTTGGTCGCGATGCGGGATGGTCTTCATGCGGGCTTTGCCGTGCCGATCGTCTTGCGCGGCGACTGCCTGGGGGTGCTCGAGTTTTTCAGCCGCGAGACGCGGCCAACCGACCCCGCCATTCTTGAGATGATGAAGAACCTTGGCACCCAGATCGGCCAGTTCATCGAGCGGCATCAGATGCGAGCCCGTGTCATGCAGTCAGAAAAACTGGCGTCACTAGGTATGCTGTCGGCCGGAGTGGCCCATGAAATCAACAACCCCTTGGCCTACGTCGCCAACAACCTCGCCGTGCTCGAACGTGATGTCCGATTCCTGCTCACATTGCTGGCGATCTATGAAAAGGCCGATCAATACCTGGCGGCCAGCCAGCCTGACTTGATCCAGCAGGTCGCAAGGCTCTCCGCTGAGTTCGATCTAAATTATGTGAAGGAGAATATGGGAGCAATTCTCCGCAGCACGCGCCAAGGGGTGAAGCGCGTTGCCGACATTGTCCAGAACCTCCGCGGGTTTGCCCGCCTCGACTACGCCGCCGTCGATCAGGCTGACATTCATGAGGCACTCAAGACGGCGATCGAGATGTTGAGGGGCCGCCTTGACCGGCGCAAAATCACCGTGGAGGAACGTCTTGGCACTCTTCCACCGGTCTCCTGTTCGCCCGCCCAGCTCAATCAGGTCTTCTTGAATTTGCTTGTCAACGCCATGCATGCGATCGAGTCCACTCATCGCGACGACGGCCGAATCGAGATTACGACCGACTCTGAGAAAGATGAGATCGTCGTCGAGGTGGCTGACAATGGCTGCGGGATCTCCGACGAGATCCTTCCCCAGATCTTCGATCCCTTCTTCACCACCAAAGAAGTGGGCGATGGCACGGGATTGGGGCTTTCAATCACGCACAGTATGGTTCAGGACCACGGTGGCAGGCTCGAGGTCGAGAGCGCTCCCGGCCAGGGGACGCGGTTCCGCGTCTTCCTGCCCGTCGCCAGGAGTTAGCCGCTCAAAGAACGGGCCAATTGCGCTATCATGAGGTACACCATGGAAATACGTTATATTCGGCACGGCTCTTTTGTCGCCAATGACCTAGGGCACGAACTCCTGCTTTATGGTTCCGACGAGCGCGAGGTCTTGGTCCTCAATCTTACGGCGAAGTTCGTTTGGCTATTCTGTGGCACACCGCACTCCATCCCCGAGATCGTTCAAGCCGTGTCGGAATCCTTCGACCAACTCGAATTCGATACTGCGAGTAGAGACGTCGAGCACCTGTTCCAAGAGCACCGTCGTTTATTTTGTTCGACGAACTTGCCGCGGCTAAACACAACGAGTGAGGTCGAACCCGGATCGCTGCACATGCCCGGTACGAAGAGAAATCCAGACGACCCCCTCACCGATCCCGTGAAGTCATCGGGTCCAAAACCCGGGTACAAAAAGCCGGAGGTGCAGACGGTTGACGAGGAGCATTTCATCCAACAATCCCAAAGATGTCCCCACACCGTTGACCCATTGCAATTCGGCGATAGCTGGGAGGGATGCGCCGGCGAAGCCACCCGTTGACATTCGGCACTTGTCGGTCAAATATCTCGGCGAAGCCGCACATTGACTGAAGGTCGAGAGTGACTAAAAGCAACGTGCAGTACTCGATCAGGAAATGCTCATTCAAAATGCCGGGTGGTTGATTCGGCCTTCACGAACCGCCGCGACTGCCTCCTCTGTTGTCAGCGCGCTCTTCGCCTTTTCCTCGAGGCCACTCCATAGCTCGCTGCATTTCCGTCGGTCTTCCTCATTGATCACATAGGAGACACGGGTGGGGACCTGCATGCCTGTCAGAATGGCAAGATAGCCGGCAAATCCGAAGATACTCCACGGGGGGAGAACGTACTGACCTCGTTCAGCGGGATCCGGGATTACCGAAGCCAGTGTCGCGCCGAGATGTTGATATGTATCGACGAAGCCTTGCAGCGAACCCAATGAAATCGACGAATTGCACCACCTCCAAAACTCCGACGAGCTCGCTCGATTGAATTTATAGTGGATTGCAATAAAGTCACGGACGTCGTCGCAGCGCCGGGCTATCTGCAAATTGTAGGTGGCCATTCGTTCCATGTCGGGACAGAGCATGGTTTTCTCAAGTTCTTTGATCAGGCCTCTCACCTGACTTACAATCATGTGCAGTCCCGTTGACTCAAGAGGCTCTACGAATCCGGAAGCATTGCCGATAGCAATCACATTCTTGACCCAGCAATTCTCATAGCGGCCGGAAGGGAAACGGACCATCCTTAGACCTGACGTCGACGCCTTTGATTCCCGCAAATATTCTTCACATGCATCATCATCAGTAATATACTTCGAGCTAAAGACATAAGCTTGATTAATTGTTTCTGTATGCTCAATTCTCCACATCCAACCACAGTCCATTGTCGTGCATGTCGTGCATGGGCGGATCGGTTCGTCTCGTTCCCATTCGCCGACCAGTGCTCGGTCGCACGCAAGAACATCGGCGTAGGACAGGAATTTCACACCCAGGTGCTTGAGAAATAGCGACGAGAAGCCGGAGCAATCGACGAAGAGGTCGGCAGTATAGCTTTCCCCAGTATGGACTTGGACGGCGTCGATGGAGCCGGAATCGTCAGTGACGAGTCCCTGTATTTCGCCATCGTGAAACCGGATCCCTCTTTCTCGCGCCACAGTGCCGAGGAAAGCGGTGAAACGCTGATTCTCGATGTGGTATCCGTAGGGATGGAAATGGCGGTCGCCCGTAACTGGATCACGGAGGACTGGGCTTTTTCTGTTGCGGATAAGCGCGCTGGCTTGGGATAGATCGCGGCCGAGTGCGCCATAGTAGACTCCCAGTCGTTCAGGCAAGCGCTCATCCCGGCGCAGGATCTGCCTGTCGAACGTAAACTCGAATTCATTTGAGGCTGTGTTCCCCCACCGTTCAAACCGCAAGCCAAGCTTCCAGGTAGGATAGACGGCTCGATGAAAACGACCGGGCGCGATCTCGAGATAAGTGTGGAGAAAGTAGGGAAACGCGGCGGTCGTCGATTCTCCGACGCCAATAATCGGCTTTTGTGCTGACGCGAGAATCCGTACATCAAGCTGCGGAAACCGCTTTTTGAGTGCGAGAGCGGCGAGCAGCCCGGCGCTTCCCTCGCCGATGATGAGGACCGACGCAATGGGCTTTGGCATGGCTTCAATAATGGTCCATCAAGTGCAAGCATAATAACCCTTCTAAACAAGCAACTACGCTGTTGAGCGTGGAATTGCAAGCGACGTACAAGCAGACTAGCATTTCGACCGACACGTTGTACGCCAGGTGTTGAGTTTCCGATACCAGCGACGCGTCCGAAAGAGGCTCGTTTCCAAAAGCCTTGTCGCGCACCCGTACTCTCGATTAGAGTCGGGCTTGTTCAATAACTGTTTTTCATCCCTTCGACGCCTCTTGTGCTGAGGCTCCGATGCTCAGTCTGTTCGGCCCTGGTGTGTGTCTCTGCGATGGATGGAACCGGCGCGAGGTGATGCGCATTGGTGGGCTGGGCCTCCTCGGTGCGGGTTTGAACCTTACCGACCTGCTCCGGACGCCAGCCGCAGCAGACGGACCGACGACGAACGTTTCCTCATTCGGCCGGGCGAGGTCGTGCATCCTCTTGTTCTTGATGGGCGGCCCGCCCCAGCACTCGACCTGGGACCCCAAGCCGGACGCCCCCGCAGAAGTCCGGGGTGAATTCAGCCCAATCGCCACAACGGTCCCCGGCTTGTCGATCTCCGAGTTGCTGCCTCGCACCGCCTTGGTTGCCGACAAGCTCTGTATCCTGCGTGCGGTCTCAACCGGTGACAACGCCCACTCTTCGAGCGGCTATTATATGCTCACGGGGCGGCCCCACCAGCCGATGAATTTCGAGAACGCCAATCCCGGGCCACCGAATGATGCGCCCAGCTTGGGCGCAGTGATCCGCCGGATTGGCAAGCCCCACGGCGGGTTGCCACCTTCTGTTACGCTCCCACACCGAATCTTCAACACCGACGGGAGTGTCTGGCCCGGCCAGGATGCGGGATTTCTGGGCCGAACAGCCGACCCATGGCTCCTAAACGCCCGGCTGACCGCCGCGGGGTGCACGATCCACGAGATCGACCTTCCCGACGACATTGACCAGAGTCGCCTGGGACGTCGGAAATGCCTTCTAGGCGGACTCGAGCGAGGACTCGCCATCCTCGATCACAATCGATTGGCTGGGACGTTTGATGAACAGGCACGCCAAGCGTTCGATCTCCTGGGCTCGTCGCATGCCCGCAAGGCTTTCCGCCTGGATGAAGAGCCCGAGGTGAATCGAGATCGGTACGGCGCAACACCGTTCGGCCAAGGTGTGCTCCTGGCCCGCCGTTTGGTCGAGGCCGGGGTCCGGCTGGTGCAGGTCAACTGGTATCGAGGCCCCGACGAGCCACCGGCCAACCCCTGCTGGGACAGCCACGTCAAGGAATCATCCCGGCTAAAGGAGGTACTCGTACCGCCGACGGATCGGGCCTATTCGGCATTGCTTGAGGACCTGGACCGTCGCGGATTACTTGACGAGACGCTCGTCGTGTGCATGGCCGAGTTTGGTCGCACGCCTCGTCTGGACGGCAACGGAGGTCGTAACCACTGGGGTTCGGTATTTTCAGTCACGCTCGCGGGCGGAGGTGTCAGAGGCGGCCAGGTCTACGGCTCGTCGGACAGGATTGGGGCATTCCCACTTGAAGGACGAGTGCGGCCTGAGGATCTATCGGCGACCATCTTCCACTGCCTTGGCTATGCGCCGCAGACGGAATATCACGACCCGCTTGGCCGGCCCCACCCGATCAGCCGGGGCGAAGTGATCCGCGCTATCTTGTAAGAACGTTGGGCTTCCACGTCGGCTCTGATTAGCTCGATGTTTGGCGGATCGCCATTCGGTTCAATGCCCGATATCCTGGTGTTCTCCGGCGTCGCTTCCCACTGCCCTCAGCATCGCAGCCGCCGACTCCGTGCCGAACCGCCGTTGGACCCGCCGCATGTACGGGTATCCGAGCCGGACGAGAAAGAAATGCGGGCGGGAGAACGCCAGGATGTCGTACCAGACCTCCCCGGACATGCCATTCCATTCGACGACGAACCTCTCCTCGCCAATCGCAGCATGATCGGGCAAGGTCCCGTACGCGAACCCGTACTGACTAACTGAACCAATTTCATCGACGACATAGACGATCCGGCAAGCGTTCAGCCACCAGAGCCCAAGATTCCGCGCAATGACCGCCACGACCTCGCCCGTCTGGATCGGCGTCTGCGGTGACCACGCTTCTAGCCACTGCAGGCGAAACTGATCCCATCGCCTCAGAGCGTCCTTGGCTTTGGTGAAGACCTCCTCTCCCTGTCCAAGCTTGATTCGGGTGTGAGTCACCAGATAACCCGCAGGTGGGGAACTCGCTGTTGCCCCGATGGCCGCGTACGTGAAGCCTAGCTGCGATTGCGACGTCAAGAACGCACGCATCGTCTCGGTAGAAGGTCGTTGCAGCGACACCATCTTTCGCCTCTTCGATCGGTCATCGGCTATTCCCGCGCAATCCACCGAGACATAATACGAAATTGCCAGCCTCCTTCCGAACCGTACCAGTAAGGGGTAAAGCGATGCCAACCTGTGAAGGCCTTGACCAACCAACCATCCTGGTCACCGGTGGCACAGGTTGCATAGGTGGTCTCCTGATCGCCCGGCTCGAAGACCTGGGAACGAAAGTCAGGTGTCTAGCCCGGAATCCCGAAAAACTAAGATCCCATTTGCACGCGGCTTCCCAGTTCGTGCAAGGGGATGTTCTTGATCCGCCTTCGCTCGACCAGGCGTTGCAGGGTGTTCAGACCGCGTACTATCTCGTTCACCTGATGTCCGGCTCCGAGGACTTCGAGCGAGAAGACCGGCAGGCAGCGCTAAACTTTGCTGGGGCAACACGGCAGGCCAGGGTACGACGCATCATCTACCTCGGCGGTGTAGGTCAGGATGCCGACCCGAAACTCTCTCCCCATCTCCGCAGCCGCCATGAGGTCGGTAAGATCCTGCGCGATTCCGGCGTGGAAACCATTGCATAGGCAACCTACTCGCAAGACCAGAGGTTTCACCATGTCTCGTGTCTTCAACTGCGGCGAAGAATGGGATGACGATTCCGACTTGGGCGAGGATGATGATTCCCCGGACTTCGGCGACGATGAGCCAATGATTCCGTGCCCATATTGCGGGGTCGATATCCACGACGAAACCGAACGGTGTCCCCATTGCGGGCAATACATCTCCAAAGAGGACGCGCCTTACGTCCGCAAGCCGTGGTGGATCATCGTCGGCGTAGTGGTATGCCTGTACGTCGTCTACCGCTGGAACGTCTGGTGGTGAGCTCTTGATGCTTCCCGATCTCGCGGGGCCAAAGCATCGTGATGCGGATTCTCGTTCTGACGACGCGGATCGCTTGGCGATACAGTCGGCGGGACCGGTTGTCGCTGCCCCGCGTGCCTTTTTTTCCTTTCCCCTTGCCGCTTTTCCACACGATGGTGATCTCTTGCAGCGCCTTGATCCAGGCTGGCTCGCCCGTCCTAGCCTTGAAGTGATGAGGAACTTTGTCCCGCCCGCGCTGGCCGAGTGGCTTGCCACTCATTGGTGCATTTTATCTACAGGAGCATCGCATGCGTTTTCTTCGTCAAAGCAGGGGTTTGGTTCAGGTCGTTTCGGGCGCTCGCCGAGTGCACCGTTCCGCAAACCGAAGACGTTCGCCGATGGTATTGGAGACGCTGGAAACTCGGAGTTTGATGAGCGTGCCAGGTGTTTCTTTGGCCTTCGGCAATCTCACGATCGCAGCACCTTTGGGCAGCCACGGCAATGTGGCAACAGTCTCGATCGATCCTTCCAATCGAGACGTGATGGTCTCGTTCAACGGGCAATCGGAGGAGTTTAGCGCGAGCAAGGTCTTCAGTGTGACCTACGTGGGAGGAATGGGGGGTGGAGACACGTTTACGAACGACACCGGCCTCCTGTCGGTCGACTTCGGTTTTGGACAGAATAACGACTTTACCGGCGGCACCGGTGACAACGTCGTCTTTTTCTTCGGCGATAACAACACGTACAACGAAGAGCCTGGAAGCTTCAATGAAGTATTCGAATTCGGCGGCTCAGACACGATCAATATCATCAATAACAATGGTCCGCCAGCGGCCTGAACGCCTTTGCACGGTCCTTTGCAATTCACCGCGTATCGATCTGGGGCACAACCAGGCGAACAGTGCGGTCGGCCAGGCCGATCATTGCAACGGCCCCACTGTTGAAATCGAGGCGGTCTTCTTCAACTCCGTCACCAAAAATCACGCCGTTTTGTGGCATGTTGGAGATGATTTTCATTTGATAGCAGGCCGATGTGTGGGTTTTCTGGCCGATCAAAAGGTCGTTGTTCGCGTCAACACTGCTGGTGGGAACCGCAACGATCTGGGTGCTGTGTTTCATGTAAAAGAAGGCCAAGCCCTAACCGTCGCGAGCGATCCGTCCTGAGACGTATTTGATGATATATTCGGTGGGCTGCGCTTCAAATAACCGATATTCAACATCGATCTGCCTCGGCCCGTTGTGAGCTTGCTCGATCACGGCTGTGACATAAGGTCGTGGATTATGCGGCCTGGTGCTATCAGATTCAATGCGCAGAAATTGAGCGATGCGATTTTCTCGAGTCGCTTCATTGATCGATGGCATAAACAAGGCCGACAAAGCCCCTGATACGCGTAGGGATCGGCAGCCGCTTGATTAGGCGATCGGGAACTGATACGACTTGAATCGGATGGCGCGGATGGGGAACCATAATCGTTTGGTTTCAGCGGTCATCGAGACAAGGGCACTGAGCGGATCTGCGACGTCTTCGACCGATACGCATTGGGTAAATGCCCCGCAACACCACTACACCGCGGCTTTGAAGTTCAAGAACTCATGTCGACGGAACTCTTGCACTTAGTGATGGAATTTATAATCGCTTGCGCGATTCTGTCTTTCTCCAACCCGGCCGGCGCTGCTTCCTCTGGCGATCGGGTCCGAGCCAGGACCAAGCCCGGAACGCAAGTGACGCTCAAGGCCGAGCCGGTAGAGGCGACCCTCGAGCTCAATGGGGAAGCACCTAAAGGCTTGACCGAACATGTGAAGGGCCTGAAAGCGGGAGCAAAGCTCCACCTCGTGCTGCTCGGGCTTGGAACCGACAAACAGCCAGGCGTCCTCTACGCTGTTTACCTCGACCTGCCTCCGAAGGCGACGCCTGGACAGAAACGAGCCCACTCCGTCGGCGCGATTAACTTCTTCAACTTCACCGGGCACGAGACCGAAGAGGCGAAGAAGTCGCCCAATCGGCGCCGGTGAGTCTCGACATCACCGAGGTCGCCAAGCGGCTCCATCGCGCAGGCAAGCCTCGCGACAAGCCGGTGATCACAATCGCCCCGGTCGGCAAACCAAAAGCGGAGGCCAAGCCGATCATCAGCGAAATCCACCTCATCGAGTCGTGAGACCGCCTCGATCAAGGATTACCAGACCCGGCCAGAATTCGCCGTTGGTTCTCGATAGGTTGAAACCACACGCACTAGTAGCAGCAAGATATCTCGTGGCGAGTGTCAATGGTGGTAAAGATCCAGGAGCTGAATACGTATGGCTTCGAGCGAACTGACGAGAATCGGAGCGACCCTCGAGAAAAGTTCGTACCCCAAGTTGTGATCGGCATCGCACTTCCCGCGCAAGCATCGGCCGTCCATCCCGATCGCGATGGTCCGCTCGATCGCACGCGCGTTAAAGCGCGGCAGATAGGGCGGAATCAACCATGACCACCCAAGAATCTCGCCTTCCTCGAGGGTCTGGATAGTAACGTTTCCCCGCGGCGGCGCGTAAAGCTCGATGGCGACCCTGCCCCTTCGGATCAGGTAGAAGCGATCGGCTTCCTCATCCGCCCGGAAAATAGCCTGCCCTTCCTGGAACAGCACGTTCGCGGCACAGCCGACCAACAATTGCAGGTACTGAGAGTCTAAACCCCGAAAAAAGGGGTGCTTGGCGAGGACGGGTTCGAGTGTCGTTGGCATCTTTGCCCCCCTGGTTATGTCGGATTGGGGAAACTCGTCCTATCTGGAATCGCTCTGCCTAGGGGAACCATTCCGTCAGGACCTTTGACGTGGTCGCTTTCAGGACCTCGATCATAAATCTTACCCTCAGTTCAAGCCACTGCTGCCCCCTCCCTGCCGGCCCCGTGCTCCCCCAGCGGACCGACATCCGGCCATCGCTCCCGTCCATCACGTTGACGAATCGACGCGTGAACCCCTCGCCCAGTGGCTCGGCCTGGACCTCGCGAATTCCGGGGCGGGCAGGCCGGCGGAAGAGGTCATCCGGGATCGGCTCGCCGAGATGGGGATAGGCGAAGTCCGTCGTGATATCGTCCGTCACGATGCGGACGGGCAGAAGCGACTCCAAGTCGATGTACCAATCGGCGGGGGATGTGAGGAATTCGGAGGCCACGAGTCGGACATCCCACGAGCGGATGCGGCGGCAGGGACGGCCGAGGGCGGTCGTCTCGCCCAGGTCCTCTAGCATGCGGTCACGGATGACTTCCGTGGCCTTCGCCCGGCTCAAGGCATTGAAAGGATCGCCGACGAGCAGGTTCTTATCGGCGACCTCGGCGACAGGTACGGTGGTCAGCTCGGCTTCGTGCTGGAACCAGCACGTCTCGCCATTGCAGCCGATGCGAAAGGGGATGCCTATGATCTCGTCGATCTCGGCGTAGAAGTGGCGGTCGTCCCGCATCGCGAACGTCGCCCCGTTCGCCATGTAACTCCGATGCCAGCCAGGTACATCGGGCCCGGATGTGCGGGTCGCGATCACGTCCTTGCGAAGGCCGGGCAGGTCGCGGCGAGCGGCCTGCACCCGCTCGAGGAACCGGACGAGTCCGGTGTTGTCCCGCGCGGCACGCGCGACCCTCGCCCGGAGCGACGGCGCCAACGGCTCGCGTCGGGTCCGGTAGGGGAAAGCGACCGGGGCGGCTTCGGCCCCTTCGGCGGATCGGAAGCCGACGAGCCGGACCTCGCTGTTCCAGTCGGTGGGCAACTTTAACAGGAGTATGAAGGTGTGACTCCCGGGGTCGTAGTCGGCGTGGCCGAGCAGCTCGGGCTCGCGGCCGCCCGGGTCCGGCTCGGGTCCGGTCACGCCGTAGGACGAAGGGTCCATCGGCCGGTCGAACGTAACCCGCAGCGGGGTTAAGAGAGCCTGTTGCGTATCGCGCTGCGGGTCCACGTTCGTGACGCGAGGCGGCTCAGCACCTTCGACTTTGCCCGGGTCAGTCGTCGTGAAAGACCAGGAGAACGGCTTGGCCCCCACGGCCTCGACCGACGCGAAATCTTCGGGCCGCAGCGGGACGTCGCGATCAACGCTGCGAGCTGTAATCCGGTGCACGCCGCCCGGAGTCAGGTGCACGGGCAACAAAAACGTTCGTGTAGGTTCGTCGTAACGCAAAAGTCCTTGAAGGCGGTAGCCGCGGCCGGGGGAATCCCAGGCGAGGCAGACACGGCTTGGGTCCATGGGCCGATCGAAGCGGAGACGGATCTCCGTCACCGGGTCGACGCCCCGCGCACCGTCCGGCGGGAAGACCTCCACGACCCGGGGGGCGGTGGGCGCGATTTGTCCGTCGGGCCGCCCGATGATCTCGGCCCCCTTCGGGGCATTCGCTCTCCCAGTGCCTTGCGTCGCCGGATCGGCGGAGGCCGGCGGGGTAAGCTGCGCGGCGAGGGCGGCGAAGCCGACCAAAGTCGCTACGACCGTCAGTGCCGCGCCGCCCCCAACGGCGCCGGCAGTCGCCCCGCGGCGGCGCTGCTCCGGCAGGCCCAGCACGCGTCGAACGCGCCCCAGCAGCGAGCCGTCGTCGGCCGCGATCGCGGGCCTTGGGGCTCGCCGCTCGCCACGGAACTCCGCCAGGCGGGCCAGTGCACGGGCATAGCGCAGCCGCTCGCTGGTGATCGCGACGACCGCATCGTCACAGCAGTTCTCGCGCTCGAACCGGATGAGGCGCGAAACCCACCAGACGGCAGGGTGATAGAACAGGGAAGTGGACGAGCCCATACCCCAAGCGTTGGACGAGCGGGCTCTCGGCGATGGTTTGCATCAGGTTCATCGGTGTCTCCCCTCCATCTCGTCTAAAAGCTCACGGATTCTGGCCAGTTCCCCAGCCGAGACTTTCTTGGCACCAAGTGCCCGCATCACGAGCTGGTCGGCGGCACCGGCGAACGCCCGTTCGAGCAGGTCCCGGACGAGCGTCCGCTGAGTTTCCTCGGCGGGAACCCGCGGGCGATAGACATGGGGTCGCCGGCCTTCGTCGCGCACGAGCAGGCGCTTCTCGGCCATGATCTGCATCAACTTGAGGGCGGTGGTGTAGCCGGTCGGCTTGACGGCCTGCAGGACCTCTTGGACCTGGCCCACGGTGCAGGGACCCCGTTCCCAGAGGACCCTGAGGATCTCCAGCTCGGCGTCGGTCGGCCGGCCGGCCGCTCGACCTCGACTCGTATTGGTCATGGCACTTTGTCTCTATCAAAGCCCCGCGTGCGTCACAGCCCTCGAGCTTATATTACGAAAGCTTTCGTAAAAATCAACGAAGGTCTTCGTAGAAGACAACGCCGCGCTGCCGCCGCTCCATGTCGCGCCGCCTTCCGAAGGCGTTGCGGCCGAGCGGGTGACTTCGTCGTGTCGACCTTACTGACTGGTATTAGTCTTTCCGTACCTGAATGGTTATTAGTCTTTGCTGTCGAATCATGGCGAGCCAACTCGACTCGGGCCTGACTGCGCACTAGACTTCTCGCGGAAGGCTCCGGGCCGCGGATTTGGAACCCGCGCAAGCCTGGGGGATGATCTACGAATATGCCGTCACCGAGAGTCCGTCTATGAGGATCTTGATCGCCGAGGACAGCCTGACGCAGGCAGTCGATTTGCGTAGGAGACTGGAGTCGCTCGGACACGAGGTGACAGTCGCTGATAACGGCCGTCAGGCCTGGGAACTCTTGCAGGCAAGGCCCGTGCCGGTCGCCATCCTCGACTGGCTCATGCCGCAAATGAACGGAGTCGATCTGTGCCAGAAAATCCGGAGCGAAAAGACCTTGCCCTATGTCTACCTGATCCTCCTGACCTCAAAGGATCACCGTCACGAGCGGCTTCAGGGCCTGCGGTCCGGGGCCGATGAGTTTCTATCCAAGCCCGTCGATACGAATGAGCTGGAAGTTGCTCTCAAGATCGCTGAGCGCATCATCGGCGTCCAGAACTCCCTTGCGGCACGTATCCGGGAGCTGGAGCAGGCCAACGAGCAACTGGCACGCCTGGTCCTTCATGATGAGCTGACTGGGCTGGCAAACCTCCGTGGTTTTCAGCAGGGCTTGACCGATGCCTTCCGCCACGCGATTGAAGATCGCCTTCCCCTTTCATTGATCCGGCTCGAGCTCGACCATCCTCATCAGGTTTTTTCCGAGATGGAACCCGCGAACGAGACGGAATTGTTCATGGAGCTGGCGAATCTTCTCCGAGAAGCAAGTTGGGACTGTGGCGTTCTGGCGCGGGTGAGCGCGTACGGCTTTGCCGTGATCCTGCCCGGAGTCACTTTGGACGGTGCTCTTTCGCGGGCCGAATGCTTGCGCGATGCGGTGATTGCTCAGGCGGCCACGACAATCCCGATCACAGCGAGCGTCGCAGTAGTGGCCACGACCGCCGACGACCGCCCGTCAACGACCGGGCAGCTCCTTGAGGCGGCGGAACGAGCGATCGGCCAGGCCCGCGCCGAGGGCGGAAACCGGCTGATTCTCGTCGAGCCGCCGTTCGCCGCAGCCCGGCGCTCAGTCCTGCCTGACGCGTGCTTTAGTCGTGGCGGACGATCCGCACGCTGAACCGCGAAAATGGGCATCGATGGTCCGCCAACGAACCCCGCCTCCGATCTACCAATCAAAGCACGAGCCCGTACAGATGCGTCGACGGCGGGCGGATGAGGTCAAGGCGACTGCAACCACTGCTCGGCTGGATCGAATGCGGCATTGTAATACCAAAGGGTGAATGCCCACGCGAAGCGGCTCAGTTTAACGAGAGGCTATCCGCACGGCCGCCACCGCCTGGTAGGAAGCCAATGCGCGCGTCGGCCGTACGGATACCAGCTTCTTCATTACCGGTGGAGACAGGTATGGTGTCCACCGATCTCCTCGATCGAGCAACAGGCTACCCCTTGCCTTTTCAGAGGCAGAGGCTAAAAATCGATCCGACGGCCAGCCACCCCGCCGGAACCCGCGGCGTCTTGGACTTGGATCGTACAGGACTTTCGGTTCCACGCACGTCGTATCCGTTGAAGCCGCCAGGAGGTCGCAACGATGATCCGATTGAAGGTCAACCGCAAGGACTGTGCGGTCGACGTCCCGCCGGACATGCCCCTCCTGTGGGTGATCCGCGAGACGCTCGGGCTGACGGGCACCAAGTTCGGCTGCGGGATGGCCCAGTGCGGCGCATGCACCGTCCACCTCGAGGGCGAAGCGGTCCGGTCGTGCGTCACGCCGGTCTCGCGGGCGGCGGGCAAGGAGGTCACCACGATCGAGGGGCTCGCCGACGAACTCCGCCGCCCGCTCCAGCAGGCCTGGATCGACGAAGACGTGCCCCAGTGCGGCTACTGCCAGTCGGGGCAGATCATGGCCGCGGCCGTCCTGCTCAGGGAGAACCCCAAGCCCACCGACGCCGACATCGACGACTGCATGACCGGCAACATCTGCCGGTGCGGGACCTATCTCCGGATCCGTCGCGCCATCCACCGGGCGGCCGGGATGACGGCGAACGGGGGTGGCCGATGAGCGACGTGATCAACCTCAGCCGGCGCCGGTTTCTCCGGTCCAGTGCACTCGCCGGTGGCGGGCTCGTCCTCGGGGTTTATTTGCCGCAACTGGCCAAGGCGGCCGGGCCAGACGACAGCGAAGGCCGACGACCTTCAAGCCCAACGCGTTCGTCCGGATCGGCGCCGACGAGTCGGTCACGGTGATCGCCAACCACTCCGAGATGGGCCAGGGGATCTACACCGGCCTGGCGATGATCGTGGCCGAGGAGCTCGACGCCGATTGGAGCAAGGTCCGCGTCGAGTCCGCACCGGCCGACCCGATCTACAACCACACGCTCTACGGCGCCCAGATCACCGGGCGGCAGCACGAGCACCTGGACCGAGTGGGAGCGGCTCCGCAAGGCCGGGGCCTCGGCGCGCGCGATGCTCGTCGCCGCCGCGGCCGAGGTGTGGGGCGTGGCACCGGCGTCGTGCGGGGCGAGTGACGGCCATGTCGTTCATAAAGACTCGGGGCGGAGGCTCTCGTACGGCAGCCTGGTGGAGCGGGCGTCGCGGCTGTCGCCGCCCAAGGAGGTCGCGCTCAAGGATCCCAAAGACTTCAAGCTCATCGGCAAGCCGACGAAGCGGCTCGACACGCCCGTCGAAAGTCGACGGCACGGCCGTCTTCGGTCTGGATGTCACGCTGCCGGGGATGCTGGTCGCCCTGGTCGCTCGCCCGCCGGTCTTCGGCGGCAAGGCGAAGGCGATCGACGACGCGGTCGCGAGGGCCGTGCCGGGGGTCCGGCACGTTGTGGAGATCGACCGCGGCGTCGCCGTGGTGGCCGACGGGTTCTGGGCCGCCAAGAAGGGCCGCGAGGCGCTCCGAGTCACCTGGGACGACGGGCCGCTGGCCAGCTCGACACCCAAACACAGGGCGAGGAGTACGCCGAGCTCGCCAAGAAGCCGGGCGCCGTCGCGAGGAATGAGGGCGATCTGCCGCCGCGATGGCCCGGGCCGCGAAGACGCTCGAGGCCGTCTACGAGCTGCCGTACCTCGCCCACGCCCCGATGGAGCCGCTGAACTGCGTCGCCGACGTCCGGCCCGACGGCTGCGACGTCTGGACCGGCACGCAAGGGCAGACGTTCGACCACTTCGGGGCGGTCGAGATCACCGGGCTCAAGCCCGAGCAGGTGAAGATCCACACGACCCTGCTCGGCGGCGGCTTCGGCCGGCGCGCCGCGATCGACGGCCACTTCGTCCGCGAGGCGGTGCAGGTCTCGAAGGCCGTGAAGGCGCCGGTGAAGGTCATCTGGACCCGCGAGGACGACATCCGGGGCGGCTACTACCGGCCCCGGGCGCTTCACACGATCGCCGGCGGGCTCGCCGCCGACGGCAGCCCGGTCGCCTGGAAGCACGGGATCGTCTGCCAGTCGTTCGCCGTGGGTACGCCGTTTGAGAAGGTCATGATCAAGGACGGCGTCGACGAGACGGCCGTCGAGGGGGCTGCCGACCTGCCGTACCAGATCCCGAACCTCGCGGTGACCTGGCAAATTGCGCCGGCGGGCGTGCCCGTGATCTGGCTCCGCTCGGTGGGCCATACGCACACGGCGTTCGTCGTCGAGAGCTTCATCGACGAGCTGGCGCACGCGGCGGGTAAGGACCCGTTCGAGTTCCGCCGGGCGTTACTCACCAAGCACCCGCGGCACAAGCGGGTGCTGGAGCTCGCCGCCGAAAAGGCCGGCTGGGGGAGCCCGCTCCCCGAGGGGCACGGGCGCGGGATCGCCGTCCACGAATCGTTCGGGAGCTTCGTCGCCCACGTGGCGGAGGTCTCGGTCACGCCGGGGGGTAATGTCCGCGTCCATCGGGTCGTCTGCGCCATCGACTGCGGCCCAGTCGTCAATCCCGACTCGATCCGGGCCCAGATGGAGGGCTGCATCGCCTTTGGCCTGACCAGCGGCGCTCTACGGCGAGATCACGTTCGAGAACGGCCGCGTGAAGCAGCGGAACTTTCACGACTACCCGATCCTGCGGATGAACGAGATGCCGGCCGTCGAGGTCCACATCGTGGAGACGACCGACAAGATGGGCGGCGTCGGCGAGCCGGGCGTTCCGCCGGTCGCCCCGGCCGTGGCCAACGCCATTTTCGCCGTCACGGGCCAACGCCTCCGGCGGCTGCCGATTCGCCCCGACGATTGTGCGCCACGAAGGTGTGAAAGGACGACTTCAGGAGTGTCCTTGAACGCCATGCTGCGTGAGAGATGAGGGTAGGTCCCTCGGAATCGGGTTGCAGGACCAGGTTCCAAATCACCCGAAGCTGCTTGGATTAAGAGTCCTGGTGGTGAGCGTTCGGGAAAAGGCCGGTCTTGAACTGGTCAGATATGAGCCGAGAAGACGAACGCAAGTGAACCACCGATGAGGCGTCGAAAGCGTAGGAACGTCATCGAAACCAGGCTTCAGTCGTTGGCCTGGGATGCAGTCGAGGCGGGACCTGCTTACGGCCTTGATGATGACCGGCGTAAAGGTGGCGTGAGCTCGGTTCAGGCTCTCGCGGGGAACGTGGGAACCTGTCGTCACGATGCCAAGGGAAATGTCCAAGTGGAAGACCCCACGAGGGCAAAGTCCCGATGCGTGGCACAGGGGCGGATCAACCCGTAGTAGCGTCGAAGCCTGGTAATGCGGGTGGAGCGAAGGGGTTGAATGGTTCAGCCGAAGGGATGGATCAACCAGCGATGGGAGGAATTCATGCCGGAAGCGAAGTCGTGCGTCAAAGCTTGTGTGACGGGCCGAAGTCAACCAGCGATGGGAGGAACCGATGCCTGAAGCCAAGCCTTACGCTATTTCCAAACAGGTTGTCTGGGAAGCATATCAGAAGGTCAAGGCGAACCACGGTGCGGCCGGGGTGGACGGACAGTCGATCGAGGCGTTCGAGTACCGACTTGAAGGGTAACCTCTACAAGATCTGGAATCGCATGTCCTCGGGAAGCTACTTTCCACCGCCGGTGCGGCTCGTGGAGATCCCGAAAGCCAACGGAGGTACAAGGCCGCTGGGAATTCCCACGGTCGGCGACCGCGTGGCGCAGATGGTCGTCAAGATGCATCTGGAGCCATTGGTGGAGCCGCATTTTCATCCCGACTCTTATGGGTATCGTCCCGGAAAATCGGCGCTGGATGCGGTGGCCACCGCGCGGGAGCGGTGCTGGCGGTCCGACTGGGTGATCGATCTAGATATCAAAGGTTTCTTTGACAATCTGGATCATGAACTGGTTATGAAGACGGTCCGTCACCACGTAGAAGCTCCGTGGGTCCTGCTGTACATCGAACGGTGGCTGAAAGCCCCCGTTCAGAAGCAGGACGGCAGCCGAGAAGAGCGAACGAAGGGCTCGCCTCAAGGGTCGGTAGTATCACCCTTGTTGGCGAATCTCTTCATGCATTATGCATTCGATCTCTGGATGCGTCGGACCTATCCGACCATCCAGTTCGAGCGTTATGCCGATGATGTGATCATTCACGCCAAGAGCCGTGCTCAAGCGGAGCACGTGCTCGAAGCGGTCCGGCAACGTCTGAAGGAGTGCCGTCTGGAGCTTCACCCTGAGAAGACCAAGATTGTGTACTGCCAGGACGATGACCGGAAAGGCCAGCATGATCACATCAAGTTCGACTTTCTCGGCTATACCTTTCGGCCCCGGCGGGCCAAGAATCGACGGGGGAAGTTCTTCGTGAGCTTCCTGCCGGCGATCAGTGACAAGGCCGCCAAGGCGATCCGGGAGACGATCCGCGACTGGCGGCTGGCCGCCACGCGGAACAATCAGTCTCTGGAGGAGATCGCGGGGCTTGTGAATCCTTCGGTACGCGGGTGGGTGAACTACTACGGCCGGTTTTACCGGTCGGCGCTCACCCCGGTCCTCAGGCATCTGGAGCGTGCATTGGTCAAATGGGCGCAGCGGAAATACAAACGGTTGAGGCGTCACTCCACCAACGCAGTCTATTGGCTGGGTCGGGTAGCGCGACGCGATCCGAAGCTGTTCGTCCTCTGGCAGCTCGGGATACGACCGGCGACTGGATCATAAGAGCCGGATGAGGCGAGAGCCTCCCGTCCGGATCCGAGAGGGCCTGGGGGTGAAATTCCCCCGGGCCACTCGACTCAAGAAGGTCTGAAATGCGTATCGATCCGTCCTGGGAGAGCTGGCGATGGTCAAAGCGATGGCCGACGGCCGACGACGAAATCCCATGAAGCGACTCAGTCCGTGGATTCTCCTGGTCGCCGTGATTCTGGTCGGGGCGTGGTCTCGCCTCGGCGCGGAAGTCGGCCGAGGCCGGCGTCACAAATGGTACCACGAACCTGGCAAGCCAAAACCAAGACGCAGCGGCCTCGCGCGCGGCTTTTCTCGCGGCGTACAAGGTCCTCATGCATCCGCGGTGCATGAACTGTCATCCGGTGGGGGATGCGCCGTTGCAGGGGGACGACAGCCATGTGCACGCCCAGAACGTTCAGCGCGGTGCTGACGGCAAGGGCAAATATGCCCTCAAGTGCGCCAATTGTCATCAGCTCACGAACCTGCCCGGCCGGAACATGCCGCCGGGCAATCCCAACTGGCACTTACCCCCGCCCGATATGAAAATGGTCTTTCAGGGCAAAAGCCCGCGCGAGCTCGCCGGCCAGCTCAAGGACTTCAATCAGAACGGACACAAGACGCTGGCGGAGATCCTTCACCACGTCACCGAGGACAAGCTCGTTCTCGCGGGCTGGGAGCCCGGCGACGGCCGATCCAAGCCTCCGTTATCTCATGATGAGTTCGTCGGAAAGATGCGCGAATGGATTGAGAAGGGCGCGGTTGAGCCTGTCGAATGATTCAGTGAGCCGCCGGCGCATTCCTGACGCATGAACTAGTCTCTGTGCGATGGAGTTTGCAAGACATGCAATGCCACGGTCGGTCGTTGGTCAGAGTGCGGACCGTGCAGGTAAATTTTGTATCTCCCCGCGGTCGGTGACGGCGGACCGACCTGCGTCAGCGTCGTTCGCGACGCCTATTCGCCTTGTAGTGGATGCGACAGATTCGGCGATAGCGCTCTTTGCGTTCGCGTCCGCTGACGGATCTTGCTGCGATTCGAGGTAGGCCATTTCGCGCTGCAACTTGCGGAAGTTCTCGAATCGTCGGCCATCGAGCGTGCCATTTTCTAGTGCCTCGCGGACGGCGCACTGCGGCTCCTGCTCGTGACGGCAATCGCGGTAATGGCAACGGGCGGCCAGGTCGGCAACGTCTGTAAACGTACTGTCCAGATCGACGCCATCGTTCCAGAGCTGCAGCTCCCGCATGCCCGGATTGTCGATCAGCAATCCGCCCCGGGGCAGGCGAAACATCTCGCGGTGCGTCGTGGTGTGCCGTCCGCGGTCGTCGTCCTCGCGGATCGCCAGAACGGATTGGAATTCGCCACCCAACAGCCGATTCACAAGGGTAGACTTGCCGACACCCGACGAGCCGACCAGCGCCACTGTTCGCCCCGGCGAGAAATACCTGTCCAGTGAAGCCATCCCTTCGCCCGTGTGTGCGCTCAGCGCGAGGATGGCAAGGCCTGGAAACAATCTGCGAAACTGCTCGACGGCTTCGTCGGGGCGTTCGCACAGGTCGCACTTGCTGAGCAGGACGCAGACCTCGACCTGCTGTTCCGACGTGGCTGCGAGGTAGCGTTCGATCCGACGTGGGTTCAGCTCGCGATTTAGCGAAGTGACCAGAAAGAGAGTGTCGAGATTGGCGGCAACAATCTGCTCGTCTGGCTCCTTGCCGGCGAGCTTGCGAGAGAAGCGGTTAAACCGCGGCAATAGTGCATGAATGACCGATCGTCCGCCCCCGTCGGTCGTTTCGATTGCAACCCAGTCGCCGACGGCGGGAAACTCCCGCTCGCTCGCCGTGCCTCGTGCCGCATTCGGCCGCTCAACGCGCCAGTGCCTCGCCGTGCTGACTATGGACGTGGTAAATCTCGCGCTGCTCGGCGAAGACTCGACCGGGGCACAGGCCGGCGTCGACCAACGGCTCGAACTTCATCGCCCAGGCCGAGCCCCAGCCCAGCGATTCCAGGTTATCCAAGGCGATCTCCTTTTCTCACCCGCGACATGCATTCCGGTATCCGACACGGGACATCCTGTAAAGGTTCACGGCGGCCACATCGCGGCGGCGTCACCCGTGAGCGCACTAACGTATTTCGCACGGCCACCCAGGCCGCAAGCCTCGCCGTTTTTTGCACTGCCCGCAGGCGTGAGCCTGTCCGACGTCACCGTGCGAACGGTCAATGCGTTAATCGGAATTCCCGGAAAGATCAACAGGGACGAGATCAACAGAAACTCGATTAGTTTATCAATGAATCTGGACGCTTAACGAAAACCGCGTAGTCAGCTCGTTGCCTCGGTCGCCGATAGGCTCGCTTTCCTTGGCCGGCCTTCTGGACGAACGGTCTGCTCCAACCCGAGATTTTTTACCGTTTACCACACACCCACTTCTCGTCGCCGTATGGTCGTCCTCGCTCGATGCTCACCCGCAATTGGTCGAATTTCTTCGTGGTCAAAGGAGCGTTGACGCAAGCCGTTCAGTTCGCCGGCCGTTCCACGAAAGGATACAAATGGGTTGCCGCAGTTGCGCCTTAACCATGACGCACTCGAACGCCTCAAAGTCGGGCTCCTTGCGGAACATATGCATCCTGCCGACGGATCGGTTCAGGACGTGATAGCGAAAGCACCCTGGTGCTAATCTCGCTGTTCTTGGCATGACACTATCTGCTAAAAGAGCGGAAGGACGTGCGTCAATACCAATCGCAACCCGGTTTCCGCCCCGACCGGCGGCGGGAAAGGGCCGGGATTGCCGTTGGGTGCGAAGTATTGGGCTCGCGCCGAGCCGGCCCCCGCCAGGGTCCCGATCGCCACGATGCCGGCCGCCGCCAAATTCTTGAAGTTGATCGCCATGGTCCACTCTCCTTTGGTTCGCATCTCCCCGAGACGGGGCCGACGGTCGGCCCCACAGCAGGTTATCGCCGTCCCGGTGACGACCGGACGCGGGGGCTGGGAATTTTCTGGGCAATTTTCGCCGCGGCCGGGGTTGCCGCGCCCGCAATGGGTCCTGCTCTGGCCGATCGAGGTGCTTTTATTCTTGGCATCCGCCATGACTGGGCCGCTTGCCGTCATCGTTTCCACAATCGGCGGCACGATGATTGGCGGCGCCGGCCTCACCCCTTTCCTTACCCGCGATGAAGCCGATCCTCGCACGCGATCTTTTCACCCGGTGACGGCGTCAATGCCAGCGTCGAGATGCTCAGCATGGATAGCGACAGCCGCGAGCGTCGCAGCGGTGGCCACGACCGCCCTTAACCGCCCGTCAACGACCGGGCAGCTCATTGAGGCGGCGGAACGAGCGATCGGCCAGGCCCGCGCCGAGGGCGGAAACCGGCTGATTCTCGTCGAACCGCCGTTCGCCGCAGCCCGGGCGCTCAGTCCTGCGTGACGCGTACTTTAGTCTTGATCGATGATTTCGTCGGAATCTTCAACGGCGAAGCCGATTGGTTTAGCGAGCGAATGGGTCGGCCGGGAAGATCGGATCGTAGACCAGAGCCTGAAACTCCTTCCTTGGCCAGAGCGGCGCGAAGTCTCGGTCCGCCTGGACTTTCGCAATCGTTGTCGCCCCGGATGAGAGTGCCGTACGGAGGGTCTCCATTGCGAGGCCGAGATAGCGGTCGCGATTTGCTTTTCCCACCGCAATCAGTCCAGCGGCTTTCGAGAGGTGCGCGGCAATAACGTCCAAGTACTCGGGGGTTCCTTCGATCAATGCCCGAGCTTCAAGGGCGAATGCGACGGCCTCGTCCGGTCGTGCGCGATCGTTCATCACGCCAGACACGTTGGACAGGGCGATCAACAGTGCTCTGCAATACCTCGGCAAGTTGGGAGCCTTCTTCAAGACGGGACGATGGATGTCGATCGCCTTACGGTACGCCGCCAAGGCCTGGTCGTTTTTTCCTTGTAGGCCCAGGACGTGTCCGAGATTGCAAGTCGCCCGGCCCAACTGGTCCTGGAAGTCAAGATCCTCTCGATCCAACTCCACCAGGCGTTCCGCGACAGCGATCGATTCCTGATAGGACCGAACGGCATCATCTAGCTTGGAGATCTGCGTGAACTGATAACCGAGGTTGTAGTACGTGCTGGTGACGTCGAGCAAGTAGAGCGTGACCGTGGGGTGAGATGCAGCGACTTTTTGCTGAAGCTTAAGCGCGTCTCGGAGGTAACCGATCGCAGTCGCGTGATCGCCCTTTAGATTGCAGAGGCTGCTCAGACTTATGTAGCACTGAGCCATGTCTATCGGGTAGTCAGGTTCGCTGGGCTGGGCTGTGATCAACTTCCGGTACAGTGCCAGGGCGTCGTCGTAGCGGGCCTGGGCATCCTCGAGGTTTCGGTCCTTGCGGCGCGGGTCCGACAGCGCGTTACCGAGCAGGTAGGTAAGCCAGGCGAGTTCGCGAACGTATTTGGGCTCAAGGGGATTGACCTCGACGAGTTTTGCGACGATCCCTCGGGCCCGGGCGACCGCTGAATCCGCAAGCTCGAACTCCTCCTTCAGCTTATGGACGGTTCCGGTGCGGCTGAAGGTCCGGGCAAACTGCAAGTGAGCGTCAGCCTGCTCAGGGTGCGCGCTCACAACGGACTCGAGTGCCGCTCGCGCGGCCTCGAGGGAATCGAGGCATTCCGGCAATCGGCCCAGTGACCGGTGCAGATCTGAAGTATTTACGAGTGTTTCGGCCAACTCGATCCGGGCCGCGACATCGGCAGGGTCGGCGTCCGCCAGCGTCCGCCGGATCTCCAGGGCCTTGTCGAGAGCAGCGAGCGCCTCGGACTTGGTACCGACCTCGTCGGTGATCTTCCCGACCCGTGCGTACGCTCTGGCGAGTTCCCGCCGCAGGGACGG
Source organism: uncultured Isosphaeraceae bacterium (assembly GCA_963850935.1). Taxonomy (GTDB): domain Bacteria; phylum Planctomycetota; class Planctomycetia; order Isosphaerales; family Isosphaeraceae; genus CAWFRS01. The sequence goes on along the minus strand of CAWKNT010000034.1, from coordinate 8,092 downwards.
ATCGTCGCCGCGCTGAACGATGAACGACTTGTAGAACTTCAGTGCGTCTCCCAGCAGCTCTTTACGGAGGGAACGAAGGTCGCGGGACGGTTGGACTTTAAGTAAGGTATTCTCGCTGACCCGGGTGAAATAATCGTCGACCGCCTGACGTGCGAGCTGGAAATTCGCGTTGGCCCGCTCGAGGTTGACCCTGGCCTGCGCCAGCGCGGCGCCTTCGCGGCTCCGCGCTGCATTGACGAAGATTGCGGCAGCCGTCGAAGAGGCAGCGAGCACAGCCATGGCCGCGGCGGCCGACCAAGTGAACGTACGGTGTCGCCGTGACCATCGCATGAGTTTCTGCGCCGATAGGTCCCTCCGGGCGGAGATTGGCTCGTCGGCCATCCATTGTTCCACATCCTCGGCCAGCGCCGCGGCGAGCCGTAGCGCTCCTCGGGCCGCAGTGCCATTGCCTTGAGGCAAATCGACTCGAGCGCCCTGTCGGTGGCAGGGTCGAGAGAGTGAGGCGGCAGGAACTCACCCCGCTGCACGGCCCGGAGCACCTCGCCGATCTCGCCCTCGAACGGTGGTTTTCCCACCAGCAGGCAGTACAGCGTCGCCCCCAGGCTGTATACGTCCGACTGTGGCCCAAGCGACTCCAGGTCGCCTCGCGCCTGCTCGGGACTCATGTACGCCGGTGTTCCCATCACCTGACCAGGCAGCGTCTCGGCCGACCCGCTCGCCGACGAGGGAATAAGCGTCCGCTCATCCGTTGACGGTGCCTCACCACGGCCCTTGGCCTTCGCCAGGCCCCAGTCAACCACCAACGTTTCGCCATGCTTGCCCACGATAACATTTCCCGGCTTGATATCGCGGTGAAGGACCCCACGGCTGTGCGCGTACTCGATCGCGTTGCAGACATCGGTGAACCGCCGCAGCAGTTTCCGCAATTCCAGCGATCTGCGCCCGCGGTCGCGCGTCGGTGGTGCGTTGTTGTGAAACCGCTCGATGGCCTCCTTGAGGCTGTCGCCGCGGACAAAGCGCATCGCGTAGAAGGGACGGCCATCGGCGTGCGTGCCTAGTCCGTAGACCGGGACGACACCGGGGTGTTCCAATCCGCCGGTGATCTCGGCCTCTGTGAGGAAACGCTGACGACTGACTCGGTCGTCGGCGTGTTGGTCGAGGATCTGCTTCAGCGCCACTTCGCGGTGCAGCTCGGTGTCCAAAGCCACAAAGACGGCGCCCAGGCCGCCGCGGGCGTGGGGTCGCAGAATGCGGAACCGCTGGCCCTCGCTGGTGGCCTCGCCGACTGCGTAACTTACGGTGCGATCGGTGGCATCGCCCGGATGTGTCGATGCTGAACCGAGGTGGGCCAGCGTGCCGCCGACGTCGGGATCGTCGATACGAGCCAAGCTCTCGCGGGTCGAACGGCCCACCGAGAGCGCTTTTAGGCTCTGCTCGACGTTATCGCCCTGCTTCTTGATGTGGCGTGCCAGGAGTGCCTCGACGGCGGATCGGTCGTCGACATCGAGGTCGCCACGACCGACGAGGTGGTCGGCCAAGGTGCGGGCCTTGTCGAGAGTCCAGGCCTGGAACGCTGCGACGAGTTGGCCCTGGTTAATCAGGCCGTTCTGCAACGCAATCAGGCCGAAGAGCAGGTTGCGGTCGGCGGCAATAGCGGTCATCGACGACTCTCCTGAACGTCGTGAAGGGGCCGGAGGCGCCCGGTCGGCGGTGTCGGCTGCGTTGGGCCTAGCATCCACCCGCATCGATCGAATTATCGCATGAAGGATCACCCCATGCCGCCCCAATGCGCCGAATCGGCTGCTTCAATCGATTGACGTGGTAGGCGATGGGGACGCGCAACGTGGCAAAAGCCGTTTCTGCTGGTCGGGTGATCGAGGCCGCGCTCAAGTATTATTGTCGAACAGATTCGGATGGGGGAATTAAACAAGTATGCAACTTTTTTCTTTCAGCATTTCAGAGTGGCTTCAAATTGCGCGGTCCGCCGTCCGGACGAAAGGTATGCGGATTCGTCGGCGCGGAGAGCCGGGGCCAGCGACGACGAAGGCGCGAATCGAAAATCCAACTCCTCGATTACCGAGCGGCGGCATATCTCGCGATCTCCTCCGGGAGCCGCTCCATGCCCTTACCAAGGTTCGGGGCCAAAGCCTGTTCCATGACGGGGACGCACGCCTCGGCACCCGGGCCCTCCAGAACCAGGTGTTGAGTCATGCGGGGATGGAAACCGGGATAGAAGCCGGGACGCGATTGGTTTTTCAATGAAACTGGCCGCTTAACAGAAACCGCGTAGTTAGCCTGTCGCCTCGGTCGCCAATGGGCTGGCTTTTCTTGGCCGGCCTTCCGGTCGAACGGTCTGCTCTAACCCGAGATTCTTTACCGTTTCCCACACCCACTTCTCTTCGCCGTATGGCCGACCGCGATCGATGCTCACCCGCACTCGGTCTAATTCCTTCGCTGTCGAAGCCCCGTTGGCGCGAGCCGTCCAGTTCACAAACCGTTCCACGACAGGATACGAATGGGTTGCCGCAGGTACGCCTCAACCATGACGCGCTCGAATCGCCTCAAAGTCGGACTCCTTGCGGAACATATTCATCCAGCCGACGGATTGGTTTAGGACGTGATAGACAAAGCCCGCAGGTGCTACCCTCGCTGTTCTTGGCATGACAATATCTGATAACAGAACGGAAGACTTCCGCCAATATAAATCGCGTCCCGGTTTCCGTCCCCGTCCCGGTTTCCGTCCCCTTAATCGCGTCCCGGTTTCCGTCCCCCATGCCCCTTCCTGCCCGCATCAACCACAGGCCCAAAACCACGGCCATCACCGCCGCCACGGCAATCCACACGCTCCGCGTGTCCAATACGCGATTCCGTGATCCGAAGACCTTGGCGTGCCCGTGCTTGCGCGGGAGAATGGGAAAACCCTCGACGAAAGGAGGAGATGCCGTGGAATTCCCAGCCCCTCTCAAGAATGCGCTTGAACAAAGTTCCGCTGTGCTCATGCTTGGAGCCGGCACGTCGCTTGGGCAAAGAACGGATTTGGACATACAATGCCGGGCGTCAAAGAGCTGACCCGGCTCCTGGCCGTCCGATTCCTGGATGCTTCTTATGCCACTGCGCCGCTGACGCAGGTGGCTGACTTCGCCATCCAAGAGGCGGGGCTGTTCGATGTCCAGGATCACATTGCTCAAATGTTTTCAGTATTCAAACCCACTCCGCAACATCGCGTCATCCCAACTTTCCGCTGGAGGGCAATCGTAACGACAAACTACGACACCCTGATCGAGGATGCTTATCGCGAACATCAAAGTCCGGCTCAGCAGATTGTTCCGATTTATAAAAACGTTGATCGATGGGATTCCGTGATGAGGGATGTCGATAAGGTAGCCTTACTAAAACTGCATGGGTGCATCACTGATACACACGATGAAGGTTGTCCTCTCATACTTTCGACGGATCAGTACGTTGATTACACGAAAGGTCGAAACCGACTGTTTCGTCTCTTCCAGGATTTGGCTGCGGAAAACACGATCGTCTATGTTGAGCGTGATCAAGATAATCAACGGCGCTCCGATTAGGATAATCTATAGGATCTCGCTGCCCCAGTGTTGTCACCTGAGCGTCGGCGTTCCCATCGTCCAGGGTCTCGCGCACCGTTGAGAGGCTGAGGGGGCTCAGCTCAGGCTCGACAAGAGGAACCGCCCCTCCCGCCTTCGCCCTCGCACCGCCCGGTCTGGGTGAGGGCGATGCGAGGGCGAAGGCGGGAGGGGCTAAGGCCAACCACTTTGGGCAGTCAAGGAGATCAGGGCGGACTCCGCCATTCAAAATCGCGATCTCCGGCGCCAGCCCTGTGCGGTGCCGATGGATTGCGTCCGCCTCCGGCGGGCTCCGCACGCATTGACTGCAACGCTGGCGAACGACCGTTCCGTTCCCTCTCAACTCCCTATAGGGAATGGGAACGGTCGCTCACCATCAATCCCGGAGTTGCCAACCAGCAGGCGTGCGGCCAAGCCGGCCTGCTCGCTCCAGGGACTCCAGTGCTTCGCCCAGGCGCTCGTTCTTGACGCCAAGCGAATCACGCAGCTTCGCTCGTGTCACGGTCGCGCCCCCGCTCAGAAGGTCCAGCACGCGCTCTTCGAGACTGCGCTGCTTGCCGTCGCTGGCGAGCTTTGTCGAGCCGCCCCGCAGTTCTCCGACGACCTCCAGATGGGTTGTCTTTTCATCGGTCGCGACCAGTTCCAGATACACCGACGACGCCGCCGGCGCGGCCCGGTGCTCGCTTGAAAGCACCAGGTGTTCCCTGGTTCGGCGGAGATACAAGTTCGAGTCGCCGAAGGCGTGGATATCACTCGAACCGCGTAATCCCTGACCGGCGGCAACTCCCCCTGCGGCGTTCTTTCGCGTGTGATGCACCAAGAGTACCGAGAGATCGAACTGCCGCTGCAGCGACCGAAAGTACGCCAGCAACTCGGCGACTTCGCCGGCGTGATTCTCGTCGATGCCGTGGAGTCTCACCAATGGATCCAGCACCAGCAACCGAGGCCGAAGCCGCCTGGTTGTCTCACGGAGCCGCGTGCGATCGCGATCGCAATCGAGCCGCAGCACCGGCGCGGTGATCACGTGGATCTCCACCGACCCGAGCTTGAGGCCACGATGCCGGGCCATTCCCTCGATGCGCTCGCGCACGACCAGCAGTGCGTCCTCGGCCAGGTAGACCAGGACCGGCCCCGGCTGCGGCACGGCGTACTTACCCAAGCACGCCGTGCCGGTGGCCACAGAGAGAGCCATGTCCAGCCCCAGCCATGTCTTGGCGCACTTGGGGGCACCGCCGATCACACCCACCGAACTGGCGCCCCAGAGCTCATCCACCAGCCAGCGCTGGGTGCTCGGCTCACTGGAGATGTCGCCCACACGCACCACCAAAAACGAGTTATCTGCATTCATATGCATCTTCACACCTTCGCTTTCTTCTTGAACGCGGGACGTGAAGCCTTCTGCTGGTAGAGCTCCAGGTAACACTTCTCGTCGAGCATTGCGACCTCCTGCGACATGCCGTAGGCCAACAGGTCGTTCCCCATATTCATCAGGAGGCGGTAGTTGCCCGAGCTGTGATCGACCAGCGTGTCCAAGAGCTCGGCCGTCATCAGCGAGGCGTTGCCGGCCTTCGATAGCGCGTGCTGGAGCAATTCCAGCAGCTCGTCGCGCGTGGCGGGCTCGGTGACAAGACGGGTACGGATCCGACTCCCCAATGGGATCAGGTCTTCGTGCCGGAGTAGTTCGACGAGCCGGCCGTCTCCCGAGAGAATCACGGTCAAGAGCGACATGGCGTCGAAGTCGGCACTGGAGAGAATCCGCAGTTCAGAAAGGACGTCCGGGCCCATCTCCTGCATTTCGTCGATCAAGAGCACCGGGCGGATCCGTGAGGAGGCCACGTGCGCTTTCCAGCGCTTGCGCAGTGCCTTGAATCCGCACCAGCGATTGTGCGGCACGAGCTTCACCGCGAAGATGTCCCCCAGCTCCCGATAAAAGTCGGGGCTTTTCGACTGGGGCCGTTCGATCACACCGACCGTGACATCGCGCACCGCGGACAGCCGCCCGGCGACGATCCGCAGTGCCACCGATTTGCCGGTGCCCGACTCACCCGTGACGAGCGCGAATCCCCCCTCCTGGACCAACTGTTCGACACGCCAGGCGAAATGCTCGATCTTGGGCGTCGCCAAGAGCGCTTCGCCGGGGAGCTCGGGGGAAAACGGATTCCATTTGAGCCCGTAGAGGGCCAGGAGATTCTTGCTGCTCATGATGATTCTCCGTTGTCTTCTTTTGATGTCTTGGGCAAATAGGCCGGTGGCATGCCCGTGGCCGAGTACTCTTGCAAGATCTGTTTCAAGAGAGGCGGCAGCTCGCCCGGGGCACGCCGCCGATCCAGAGGCGGTGCATCGGTGCTGCCAGGCTCGACGACGGCCCGGCGGCCATCGGCGTTGGCGGTTTTGTCGAGGGGATAGATGGCAGCCAGAATGGTCCCATTGTGGTCGTCGACGAGGTCGACGCGGCCGAGGTCCCAGCGAGCGTAGCGCACGGTCACTGCGTGGAAGTGACGGTATCTCGCTGGAATCTCGAAGCGTACGCCTTCGACCGAGATCGTCCCATCGCTGCGCCGCTGAATTCGCTTGGTCTCCAGGCGAAACGCGTCGCGGAGCGATTCGCTTTTGGGGCTATCGCGGAGCACGCTCGGTGCCCGCTTGAAGCGCTCGACTGGCGTGCATGAAGTCTCACGGTGTAGGGCGCGGTTGTACTCGATTTCCATCCACGCTAAGGTCGCCTGGTTCAAGAACTCGAGCGTTAACTCGACCGCGCCGTCGAGCATGTTCAAGAGCCTCCCCTCAAGGGTCCCCCAGAAGGCTTCTTGCTTGCCGTTCTGATAAGGGCTGTACGGCAGGGTTCGCTCGTGGACGATTCCGAGGCGCAACAGACCCTCTGTGACTTCCTCGGCCACCATTGCCGAGCCGTTGTCGGTCAACAGGGCACGCGGCAGGCCCCGCTTCTGGATCGCCTGGGAGAGTCCGTGGACCAGATCTTCCGCGGTCTCGGAGAGGTACCACTGCACGTGGCAGCACAGCCGCGAGTGATCGTCGAGGATGCCCAGGGCGATGGGGCGCAACCACCGGCCGCCGGCAGTAAGCACCTTCTTCGAACCATGGTGGAAATCGAGGTGCCACAGCACCCCGACGTACTGGGCTTCGTAACTGCGAACCTCGCCCGTCTGTCGCCTTCGTTCGGCGTGGGCCTCGCCAGGGCGAGTGTGCGGCACAATCACAGACTTCTTCAGCAGACCGTGGGTCTGCATGTAGCACTTGACCGTGGAATAAGAGGGGAGCCGCCCCAGTGAGGGATTGGCGTTCACCAGCGCGGCGAGGTTGTCGTAGTGCAGTTGGAAGCTCCAGCCCGGGTGATCACAGTACTGGAGATGAAGTCGCTCAGTGAGGGCCGGCACCAAGGAGATCTTGCCGCGGTCCTTGCGTACGGCACGGCGTAAGGCACTCACGGGATCGTCGCGTTGGCGCCGCGCCGTGTAATACCAGCTAGCAATCGTGCTGGGCGCAAGACGGATATCGCACCGGTCACGGGATGCGACCAGGTCTTCTCGGCAAGGGAGCGGATCGTCGTCTGAAGCGCTCCGCGGCAGGGGGAGAGCTCAAGAGCGAGCCCACCACGGAGAATCGAAAACGCGCCCAAAGGGCGCCGGTCGAACTGGGGGTCGATTGGATCATCACGCCTCCTCATGAATGGGATGAAGGGACTGCGACGATCCGTTTTCACCGACCAAGAAGCGTGGGCGAAGAGCATCTTCTGCGGATCGGAAGCGATCATGGCGAGACCTTGATTTGCAGGCCCCCGGGAACCGTGATGGGCGAGAGGAACCGCAAGAGGTGCGTCCACCCTTCGCACGGCGGATGACGGCGGAGGAAGATGTCGACCAGCGAGTAGGGCAGGCAGACGATCTCGCCGAGGGTGATGAAACCGGCGCGTGCAACCTTCCAAAAGGGTGTTTGTGGGAAGTGTTCGCGCCAGAAGGTCTGCCAGCGGGTGATTGTGCTTTCGTCGGCGCCGAAGCGTGTGGAAAGCTCGCGGACGCGGCGTGGTGAGGGTCCCTGCCGCATGGCGCTGATCAGGATGACGATCGCGCCCAAGTAGACCTTACGCCCGAGGAACCGCACCGACGGCGGTGTGACTCGCTTCCTGCAGCCATCACGATCGCAGCAGAAGCTGAATCTCAGGCATTCTTGCTCGGGTAGCCGAACTGGAGTGCCGCGTGGCTTGCGAAGGTAGTTGGCGGAGTGGAGGCGTCCGCCACAAGGGCACGCTTTCTTCCGAGTTTCCTCTGCGAGATCTTGATCGACAGCCAAAAGAAACGACCAGAACCTGGCGGTCCGAGGCAGATCGTGATACATGGTCGAGTACTCCGCGCTTGTGGTAAACCACGGAGTACACCCCTCGGGAAGCTTGATCCAGTGATCAGGCTCTTAGAGGGGAATTTTCTTGATTGCCAGAGCGATCTCGCTCAGGAACGGCGGATTTCGCCTTGATTATCTTGCCC
>CAWKNT010000033.1:0-86228 GCA_963850935.1 uncultured Isosphaeraceae bacterium | reverse complement strand
AATCCAAGGGGGTCGGGAGTCGCGTTCGGGTGAGCAGCGCCCGAGTTCGATTCCCGGCCCTTTAGCGTTATGGTCGAGAATCACTGGTAACCAAAAGATCGAGCTCAGTCAACAAACATAAATTCGTTCGTCAATAACAAGACCTGGGCCAGCTGGTCCCACGGAGAAAGAATAGGTTCGCCGTTCCCGGCGGGCGACCCCTTCCTTTGCCAAACTCGGTCGCGTTTGTCGCGGTCTGACGTTGGACAAACTCAATTCCGAGCGCCAGCTCATCGGCTTTCGGCGGCCGGCCCAAGGCCCGGAGATACAGTTTGCGAACGCCCTCGGCCGGATCAGCGAGTGAGCCAGCGGAGGTGGTAGACGAACCCGCCTGGCCATCGTTCGCGACCGCGGCCGCCAGCCGACGTGCCTGCTCATGCAGGAACGGGCTGTTCATCAGGAAGAGGGCCTGCTGCGGGACGGTCGTCACGAACCGCCGCGGACTGGTCGCGTCCGGCACGGCGAAGTCAAAGGTCCGATAGAGACCGTCGAGATTTTGACGGTCGATGAAGCCGTAGACCGTACGCCGCGCCGAGAATGGGGGTTCGGTGATCGGCGTCGCCGGACCGCCGATGGTCGAATCGAGCGCCCCGGAAGCCGCCAGAAGCGAGTCGCGCATCGCCTCGAAATCGAGCCGCTGCCTGTTAAACCGCCATAAGAGCCGGTTCTCAGGGTCGCGTTCCAGCTCGGCCGGTCGCGGGTCGCTTCGCTGCTGGTAAGTGCTCGAAAGCATGATCCGCCGGTGTAACGACTTGATCGACCAGCCGGAGGCGATGAATTCGCTGGCCAGGTAATCGAGCAGTTCGGGATGACTGGGCGGATCGCTCCGCACTCCGAAATCACTGGGCGTGCGTGACCAGCCCCTTGCCGAAATGCCACTGCCAGACTCGGTTGACCAGCACGCGGGCCGTCAGTGGGTTCTTGGCATCGGCGATCGCCCGAGCCAGATCGAGCCGCCCGCTTCCTTTCTGGAAAGGCTTACGGTCGCTCCCCGACAACAAGCGGAGGAACCGCCGAGGAACCGCCGGTCCCGGCCGGCCCGGATTGCCGCGCAGGAACACGTGCGGGTTGTAAAGCTCTGGGGCGTCGTTCATGACCATGGCCCGGGCCGGGGCCGCCGGATGAGTCGCATTCACTTTCTCGATCGCACCGTTCAACCGATCGAGCCGCCCCCGCTGGCTCTGGTCCAGGAACATCCGCGCCTTCTCCACCGAGATCGCCAACGGACCGCTCGGGCCGAACAGTGCCTGACGGAGCGACTCCCATTCCGGCTCGGGCAAACTGGCGTCGGCCGCACCGGCCGAACGCGTTTTTTGATCCTTCATACGCGTTTCGAGCTCGCCGAAAAGCGCGATGTACCGCGCGACCACTTCGCCCTTGCTCGCCGGCGGACGTGCCGAGCACGGCTCGAACGACCAGCGGATGTATCGGCGCTGCTTTCGGGTCGCTTCGGTTTGGTCAGATCCCGGTGCAGGTCCTTTGCCTTGGCGGCGAATTCGTTTTGTGGCAGGGCGGCGAATGAACGCCAGACTCCCAGCACCGGATCGGCCGCGTTGGGAGTCGCCTCCAGATGGCGCTTCCAGAGCCCGATCAGACCTCGGAGCCGCCTCGCGTTGAGTTTGTCGACGCCGGCGCGCTCGTCCAGCCGCCGGCTACGCCCGTCGAGGTCGAGATCGTATGCCGCCTTGAGGTAAACGGAGAACCGCGCGGTCAGGTCGCCCATGAACTTCGTCTCGCCGCGCCGCCAGGATAATCGTCCCGCGCTTTCTTGGCCGCATTCAGTTTTCGCTCGAAGTCGGCGAAACCCGGACCGGCCTCGACTTTTTGCAGCAGAGGTAACTCGGCCGGCTCGATCGAGCTGGCGAATACGCCGTAAAGCGAATAATAGTCTTCACTCGGGATCGGGTCGAACTTGTGGTCGTGGCAGCGGGCGCACGTGACCGTCAATCCCAGGAGACCCCGACTGACCACGTCGATCCGATCGTCGATGATCTCGTTCTGATCGAGGAGAAACCGCCGGCCGACCGTCAAGAACCCCATGGCCGCGAGCGTCCTCGGGTCATCGCCGCGAGGCAGTTGATCGGCCGCGAGTTGTTGGACGATGAACTGGTCATAAGGCAGATCCGACGTTGAGCGCCCTGATGACGTAATCGCGGTAAGTGTAGGCGTAAGGATAGTGACGGTCCTGGGTAAAGACGTAGCCCTTGGTGTCGGCATAGCGAGCGACGTCCAGCCAGTGCCGGCCCCACCTTTCGCCATAGCGTGGCGAGGCCAACAGGCGATCGACGAGGCGGGCGAACGCGTCGGGCGTCGAGTCGCGCTCGAATGCTTCAATTTCCGTCGGCCGTCGGCGGAATGCCCCAAAGGTCGATCGTGGCGCGGCGGATCAAGCGTCCGCTTGTCGGCCCGCGGCCGATGGCGTCATCCCGGCGGCCTCGAGCCGGGCCAAAATGAACGCGTCGACGGGCGTTCCCGCCCAGTTTCGATCCTTGACCGTGCGGAAGAGACGGAGACACGAGAGGCTGGAACGACCAGTGCGGCGCTCTTGGATCGTGGCCTTCGGCGGTTCGGGTCGAAGCGGCTCCCTTGCTCGTGATCGCCGACCACGGGGCCCCCAGAGCGACCCATTGCCGGATGATCGCGACCGAAGCCTCGGGTAACTTGCCGTCGGGCGGCATCTTCAACTCTTCGTGAGTCTGGGCGACCGCCTGGATGAGCAGGCTTTCCTCGGGTTTCGCCGGCACGAGCGCCGGCCCGGAATCCCCTCCCTTGAGAGCCGCCTCTCGGCTGTCCAACCGCAGGTTCGAAGATTGCTTCTTCGGCCCGTGGCACTTGATACAGTGATCGACCAGGATCGGGCGGACCCGGGCCTCGAAGAAGTCGATCGCTTCGGGCGAGAACCGGTTGCTTGTTGGATTCTCCAGCTTCAATTCGTCGGCCGACACAAAAGAGCACGCCCCGCCGACCATCATCACCAGTCCGGCGAGCTTAACCCAAAGCGTCAGCCCGGGCTCAATTTGAGTCGAATCCGCGCGATCGCGGCGGTTCGTCTGGAAACAAAAGTGGGCCATATCGCAATGATCCGATTGAGGGCCGAGCTGCTTGCGGGCTTCAACGGCGTGCCGGCGGTTGAATGGGGAGGGTTACGGCATCTGGTAGAAGCGCGATCGAAATCGAGCGCGTAATAAGCCATCCGGCGATTCATGGTTGCTCAACGATTGTTTAATTATAGCCGCGCAAGTCAATTGGTAACTCCGCACGCCTCGACAATCCGTTGGAACTCCGCCGACCGCGCGGTCGTCCGCGCGAGTGGTTGAAAACTGCGGGGGTATGACGAACGAATCGGTTGGGTGCCGCAGCCAATTCAAGCCTTGATTTGCAATCGCGACACGACCTGGAACTCCTCGATCCAACGGAACGTACGGAGTGGCGGCTGATGTGGGTTTTGAGACCAAAAGTCCGCGATTAAATGCGCCGATACATCGCTGTAGCTTTTGGAGCCAGGAAACGCGGCCCCAGGGACGCGAACGAATCCGTCGCAGAATCGCGAGCCGTAACCTCTTGCCTGCAGTACGAGCGTCGCGGTATAGTTAGGAGATCAACCTGCCGCGCTGTTGGTGCGCCTGCGATCGAACGAGAACCAGCCGGCTTTTTGCGGTCGTGCGGAAAGATCTTGCGGCGACGCATGGAAGAGGTATATTAGAGAATTTCACGGTCCAGGTTGCTGGCGTAGCTCAATCGGCAGAGCATCGGTTTTGTAAACCGAGGGTTGAGAGTTCGAGTCTCTCCGCCAGCTCTGCTCAGGCCGGTGGTCTGGGGAAGCCCTTGGAAGGCTCGCTCCCGGCTGCGTAACGTCAGGAATGACGGAAACCTGGAACGGGTGGATACCCAAGCGGCCAAAGGGGCCAGACTGTAAATCTGGTGGCAATGCCTTCGCAGGTTCGAATCCTGCTCCACCCATGTCGATCCCGATTGGGATGGAACTGGATTCAGAAACTCGCATTGAGTCTATGCGGGGCTACCAGAGAGTCGAGAACAAGATGCAACGATGGAGATGGAACAACGACAGACCGCTGGAGATTTTCACCAAAGTGACTGATAACTTGAGATGAACGGCTCGATCGGCCTTTGCGACCTGCGATGAGATCTTTCTGGGCGCCGGCTCGGGACGCCGACGAAACCGCGGGTGTAACTCAATGGTAGAGTACCTGCCTTCCAAGCAGGCTACGTGGGTTCGATTCCCATCACCCGCTTTCACTTGGGGTGGACAGCCGGGCCGAGGGGAAATGTTGCAGAGCAGATTGCGATGCGATCGAGACTGGGGAGTGTGATTAGAGCGCGGCGAACACGAGCGGCGTGAGCCGGGTCAGATTGTCGGGGACATGACGGACAATACGCTGCCGTGGCTCAGTTGGTAGAGCGCGTCCTTGGTAAGGACGAGGTCCTGGGTTCAAATCCCAGCGGCAGCTCTGGGATTCGCGGCCCGGACCGAAAGGTCACTCGGGAACCGTGATGGCTTCGCCTGCTGCACTGGGTCAGTCTCTCGCCGGCGCAGCGATTCGCAACAGGTTTTGCCGGGCAGCCCACCAAGCTTGCCCTCAGTTTCTAGGAGACGACGGGAGTAACGATGGCCAAGGAAACTTTCACCAGAACCAAGCCGCACGTCAACGTGGGCACGATCGGGCACATTGACCACGGCAAGACGACCCTGACGGCCGCCATCCTGGCGGTCCTGGCCGAGCAAGGCAAGGCCAAGACCAAGTCGTACGCCGACATCGCCAAGGGAGGCACGGTTCGCGACTCGACCAAGACCGTGACGATCGCCGTCTCGCACGTCGAGTACGAGAGCGAGAAGCGGCACTACGCCCACATCGACTGCCCGGGACACGCCGATTACATCAAGAACATGATCACCGGCGCGGCCCAGATGGACGGTGCGATTCTGGTTGTCTCGGCCGCCGACGGCCCGATGCCCCAGACGCGCGAGCACATCTTGCTGGCCCACCAGGTCGGTGTGCCGGCCCTGGTCGTCTTCCTCAACAAGATCGACCTGGTCGACGACGAGGAGCTGCTCGAGCTGGTCGAGCTCGAGCTGCGCGAGCTGTTGACCCACTACAAGTTCCCCGGCGACGAGATCCCGATCATTCGCGGCAGCAGCCGGCCCGCCCTCGAGAACCCGGGCGACGCCAAGGCCGCCAAGCCCATCCTCGACCTGGTCAAGACCATGGACGAGTACATTCCCGAGCCGGTGCGGGAAGTCGACAAGCCGTTCTTGATGCCGATCGAAGACGTCTTCTCGATCAAGGGACGCGGAACGGTCGGCACCGGCCGGATCGAGCGCGGCAAGGTCAAGGTCGGCGACCCGGTCGAGATCGTCGGCTTCGGCGTCAAGAAGGCGTCGACCATCACCGGCGTCGAGGCGTTCCAGAAGACGCTCGACGAAGGAATGGCCGGCGACAATGTCGGCGTGCTCCTCCGCGGCATCGAGAAAACGGATCTGGAGCGCGGGCAGGTCATCTGCAAGCCGAATTCGATCACCCCGCACAGTAAGTTCGAGGCGGAGGTTTACGTTCTGAGCAAGGAAGAAGGGGGACGGCATACGCCGTTCTTCAAGGGTTATCGCCCCCAATTTTATTTCCGGACGACCGACGTGACCGGTTCGGTCCTCAACCTGTTGTCGGAAGACAACACCGAGGCCGAAATGTGCATGCCGGGCGATAACATCAAGATGACCGTCGAGCTCCAGACGACGATCGCCATGCAAGAGAGTCTTCGGTTCGCCATCCGCGAGGGGGGCAAGACCGTCGGGGCCGGTGTCGTGACCAAGATCCTGGAGTGAGCGGCTCGAGCGAACCGCCCGCAGGTCACGGGTAGTTCGCGCGAGTTGTCTGCACTCTGTCACTGTCCAATTTCAGTAAATCAATCGACCCCTGACGGCGTGGCCGGAGATCCGGCCGCCGTCAAGGGGTCTTGCAACTGATCGTCAACTTCCGGCGCAGGGCAGGAGCAAGCTGATGCGGGAATATGTCTGGCTGGAATGCACGGGGTGCGGAGATCGCAACTATCGGGTTCAGAAAGAAACCCGGGGAGCGAACCGGCTCGAGCTCAAGAAGTACTGTCGGCGCGAGCGGAAGCATACGCCGCACAAGGAATCGCGAAAGAAGTAGCGAAACTGTGCGGGACGAGCTACGGAGTTCGAACGGGGGTTTGACGCGAGTTTCGAATGGGTCCGATGAGTTCAGAGTTGAGGAGATGAGTGAGTGATCGTGGTGCCTGAGATACGAGCGTAGCTCAACTGGTAGAGCACCGGTCTCCAAAACCGGCGGTTGGGGGTTCGATTCCCTCCGCTCGTGCTGTCGCGAGGCGGCTTTTCGGGGGCCGTGGCGACGTTCGATGCGAGTGCTCCGAACCGGCGAGAGTTCTTGTGAAATGTAAGTGCGCAAATCGCGATTCCCTATTCGAGTTTGTATTCGAAGCGAAACTGCGGTCGAGCCAACGCATCGACCGGTCTGCGTCGGCCGGGCATGATCGCTGAGTGAGCTGATCTCAGAGTCCGAGATTCTCGTCCCCGTTCAAGCAAGCGAGACAGGTGTCATGGGCAAAGTCAAAGACGAAGTGTCGGCGTCGAAACCGGCCAAACCGGGCAAAGGAAAGCCCGGCGGCGCTCCCCGAGGTCTCTTCGCCTTGTTCCTCGTCAACCTGGCCCGGGCCGATCTCTACAAGCCCATGCAGGGGTGGTACGCCCGGGTTTATACCGCTCTGGGGCTGGGATTGATCCTGGCGGCCGGGGCCTGGAGGGTCTTCGACGCATCGATCGAGTATTCGCCGGCCTTGCGTTTTGGCTTGCCGGCGGTGTTCCTGGGCACCCTGGGCTGGGTCATCTTCCGCATCGTTCATTTCCCCCCGTTCGCGGAGTTTCTGATCGCGACCGAGGCCGAGATGAACAAGGTCTCGTGGACCAACAAGGAAGACCTGATCCGCGCGACCACGGTGGTGCTGGCGACGGTGGTGCTGATGACGGTGTTTCTGTTCATGGTCGACACGCTCTGGACCTTCGTGCTGCGGATGATCGGAGTGCTCCAGTTTGGCGGCAGCGGAGGATTCGGGTCGACGGCCTGAACTCTCGATGACGGCGCGAGCCATCTCCAGACCAACGGGTGCCGGCTGGCTCGCCGCGATTCAATTTCATGGGAATTTTGCACGCCAGTCGTGACGCGATTTCATTATGAGCCACTCGACCCACAAACCTGCCGGACCCACCCCAGCCCGAGGAAGCCGATCCGGCGAATCCCCAGGGAGCGGTCCCGCTCGATCCCGCCATCGAGGTGGACGAACAAACCCCCGACGGCGGGCGGCCCGAGAGCAAGGCCGCCGGCCGAGCCGCTGCCCGCTCCCGAAGCGCGCAGCCGCGCACCGGCGACCGCGCGACCGCTGGTCTGCCGCTCGATGACGACGACGAGCCGCCGCCCGAACTGGTCTGGTATGTGCTCAAGGTCCAGAGCTCGCGCGAGGACACGATCCGCGACGCCCTTCAGCGCCGGGTCAAGATCCAGGGCCTGCAGCGGTTTTTCGGCCAGATCGTCGTCCCCACCGAGAAGATCACCGAGATCCGCAACAACAAGAAACGGATCGTCGAACGCAAGACTTACCCCGGCTACATCATGATCCAGATGGAGCTGAACGAAAAGACCTGGTTTCTCGTGCGTGAGACGCCCGGCGTCGGCGATTTTGTCGGGGCCCACGGCACGCCGACCAAGATGACCGAGGTCGAAGTCAACCAGATGCTCCACCAGGAGGAAGAAAAAACCACCGCCGAGGCCCCCAAGGTTCGCATCGATGTCGAGCGTGGCGATCGGGTCAAGATCAAGGACGGACCGTTCGAGAATTTCGAGGGGACCGTCGAGGAGGTCATCGAGGGCCGCGGGCTGGTCAAGGTGATGCTGATCATTTTCAACCGGCCCACGCCGGTCGACCTCGAGTACTGGCAAGTGGAGCGAATTTGAATCAGAAGAGAGAGAATGCAACGATGGCCAAGGTAATGACGGCGAAGGTCAAGCTCCAGTGTCCCGGCGGGCAAGCAACGCCCGCTCCCCCGGTCGGCCCGGCGCTGGGACAGCACGGGGTCAATATCGGTCAGTTCGTGATGCAGTTCAACGAGCGGACCAAGGAGATGAAAGGGACGACCATCCCGGTCGAGATCACGATTTATTCGGACCGCACGTTCGAGTTTATCACCAAGAGCCCGCCCGCCGCCGTGCTCCTGAAGCAGGCCGCCGGTATCGCCGCCGGCTCGGCCGTGCCCAACAAGACCAAGGTCGGCACCGTCACGCCAGGATCAGGTCAAGAAGATCGCCGAAACCAAGATGGCCGACTTGAACGCCCGCGACCTGGAACACGCCTGCCGGGTCATCGCCGGCACGGCCCGAAGCATGGGAGTGGAAATCAAGTAGTTGGCAGTAAGCCGACGGCAGACAGCTGATGCCCTATCCGACGGCTCATCGTGCGACCGCCCGCGATGAGTTCGATCCAGACAACAAGGCGGCAGCTCCCTTTTTTTGAAAGGAGCGTGAGCTTTGGCTCAGCATTCGAAGCGGTTCAAAGCGTTGACGCAGCAAGATCAAGACGACGGGGCCGGTCGCCGTGCCGGACGCCGTCCGGCTCTTGAAGAACTTCAACACGACCAAGTTCAACCAGACGGTCGAAGTCTCGACCCACCTGGGGATCGACCCCAAGCAGACCGATCAAAACGTGCGCGGATCGGTGGCCCTGCCCCACGGCATCGGCAAATCGGTTCGGGTGGCCGTGTTCGCCCAGGGCGACAACGCCGAGAAGGCGCGGGCCGCCGGCGCCGATATCGTCGGGGCCGACGACCTGGCCCAGCAAATCAAGGGCGGGACCATGGACTTCGACGTGGCCCTGGCCACGCCCGACATGATGGGCATCGTCGGGCCGCTGGGCCGGGTGCTGGGCCCTCGCGGCTTGATGCCCTCGCCCCGCTCGGGAACCGTCACGACCGACATCACCTCGGCCGTCCGCGAGTTCAAGGCGGGCAAGATCGAGTTTCGCAACGACAAGGGAGGCAATGTGGCCGTGCCGGTCGGCAAGCTCGCCTTCTCGGAGGAGCAACTGGTCGAAAACATCAACGCATTCTTGAATTATCTGCGGTCGCTCAAGCCCACAACCGCCAAGGGGACCTATATCCGCTCGATCACGGTCTCGGCGACCATGAGCCCGGGCATCCGCGTCTCGGGCTGAGTCGAGGCATCGAGCCGTCGCCCGGTTGCTCGCACTCAGGGATGAGCGCCGGCCAGGCATCGCGACACGACCGATGGATCAAGACAGATTCATATTCGATGATGAACTCATGAACATGCAGGGATACAGAACCGAAGTCATGAGTAAATATGTTAAAGAACTGATGATGGATCAGCTTCGGTCGGACCTGGACGGCAGCCGGTCGCTCTTGATCCTGGACTTAAAGACCTGGACGCCGTCGCCGAGCACGGGCTCCGCCGCGACCTGCGCAAGAAGTCGATCCGGCTGCGGGTGCTGAAGAACTCGCTGGCCCGCCGTGTTTTCACCGACATGGGCATGGATGGGCTCTCGCAAGTATCTTGAAAGGCCCCTCGGCGATCGCCTGGGGAGGCGAGGGGATCACCGAGCTGGCCAAGGAGATCTCGGCTCAGGTCAAGACCCTCAAGAAGCCCGAGATCAAGGGAGGGGCGGTCGAGGGAGTGGTTGTCGGACCCGGAGCAGGTCGACGACATCACCAAGCTCCCCAGCCGCGAGGTCTTGATCGCTCAGGTGATCGGCCTGTTGCTCGGGCCGGCGCGGCAGACGCTTGCGCTCTTGTCGTCGCCGTCGTCCACCGTGGTCGGGCAACTCGAGGCCCTTGCCAAAGCGGCAGCAAGGCGAAGCGGGCGGAGATGCGCGCCGCCTCCGGCCGAGGCCGGCTGACGCACGGGACCATGCCAGCCGTTCGCTCCTGACCTATGTCCAGCCTCGTCACGCGACGTGAATTCAATCGATGGAAACTGATAACGAGCCTGATCTCGCCGGATGGAGCCGGACAATGGATCAGGCGAATGATTA
Organism: uncultured Isosphaeraceae bacterium; assembly: GCA_963850935.1. GTDB lineage: Bacteria > Planctomycetota > Planctomycetia > Isosphaerales > Isosphaeraceae > CAWFRS01. The sequence goes on along the minus strand of CAWKNT010000033.1, from coordinate 76,097 downwards.
CTCAACAACTCTTAACCCTCACGTTTTACCAGGAAAGGACTTTTTAGCGATGTCCACCGCGGAATCGACTGCGTTTGCCGATAGCATCAAGACTTTGGGCGACTCACTGGTCAACCTGAAGGTTCTCGAGGTGCTGCAACTGACGAAATACCTGAAAGAGGCCCATGGTCTGGAAGCCGCGGCGGTCGCGGTTGCGCCGGCCGGTGCCGCGGCGGCGGTGCTGCCGCCGAGGCTGCTCCTCCTCCCAAGACCGAGTTCGACGTCGTGCTCGAGGCGGTCGGCCCCAACAAGATCCAGGTCATCAAGGTCGTCCGCGCGGCCACGACCCTGGGACTCAAAGAGGCCAAAGACCTGGTGGAAGCCGCTCCCAAGGAAGTCAAGACCGGCCTCTCCAAGGAAGACGCCGAGAAGCTCAAGAAAGAGCTCGAAGACTCGGGCGCGACTGTCAAGATCAAATGATCGTCGGCACGAGCGTGTCGAGCCCGCCGGACCGGTCACGAGCTCCGCTGGTCGCTCGTGGAGCGACCAGGGCCATGGCTGATTTCCGGCGGCGCTGTGGCCGCCGACGTTCGACCAGGCCGTGACCCAGTCCGCCCTCGCGGGCGGACGCGGCGGTTTCCGCGGCCCCGGCGATCCCTCGAATTGAGCCGGCGGCGCGAGACAAGCTGCCTTTGACTTACCCACACTGATCTCGTCCTGCCCTGCCCCTGAGTTCGACCAACGTGATTGGCGGCGGCGGGGTATCTCGGCGTGCAAGAGCGGTCCGGGGACGCGGACCACCGCTGCCCGCTTGCATTCTCTTCTGCCGATGAGGAGCGCGATCACATGGCCACACCGACTTCCGTGCGGCGAATTGTCCCGGCCAAGAAACGCAACTTCGGCCGGATCTCCGATGATTTTCCCGTTCCGGATCTGACGCAGATCCAGACGCGAAGCTACGAGCGGTTCCTCCAGGCCGACTTGCCGGTCGACAAGCGCGGCGACGCCGGGCTGGAAGGGGTCTTCCGCGAGATTTTCCCGATCGAGAGTTACGACAAGACGCTCAAGCTCGAGTATCTCCACTACGACCTGGGCAAGCCGCGCTACGACCCCGACGAGTGCCGTCAGTTCCGCCTGACCTACGGCCGGCCGCTCCATGTCTGGCTCCGGCTCAACAAGGGCGAGACCACCCTCGAGGAATCGGTCTACCTGGGTGACATGCCCGTCATGATCGGCGGCGGCGAGTTCATCATCAACGGTGCCGAGCGGGTCGTCGTCAGCCAGCTCCACCGCTCCCCCGGCGTCGATTTCGTCGTCGAGATCGAGTCGAGCGACAAGAAGCTGCATGCCTGCCGGGTCATCCCCGAGCGCGGCAGTTGGATCGAGCTGCAGGTCACGAAGAAAGACACCCTGGGCGTGCGGATCGACCAGTCGGGCAAGTTCTCGTCGATGACGCTGCTTGCGTGCGATGAGCCCGGAGTATTCGAGCGACGAGGCGATCCTTCAGGCGTTTTACGAAGTCGAAGACATCGACTCGGCCGATCCCAAGGCGGCCGCCAAGCTCGAGGGGCGCATCGCCTGCGGCGATGTCGTCGACCCCAACACCGGCGAGGTCTTGATCGACAGCGGCACGACGATCTCCAAAGCCTCGGCACAAGTCCTGGCCGACGCCGGCAATCTGGGCACGATCCGGGTCCTCAAAGATTCGCGCGATCCGCTGATTCTCCAGTCGCTTCAGGAAGATCCGACCACCGATCACGAGAGTGCTCTCTTGCGGATCTACCAGCGGCTGCGGCCGGGCAATCCCCCGCAACTGGAAAAGGCCCGCGAGCTCTTCCACGAGAAGTTTTTCGATACCAACCGCTACCGGCTGGGCAAGGTCGGCCGGTTCCGGATCAACCGCAAGTTCAATCAAGACATCCCCGAAGACCGGATGACCCTCGACCCCGAAGACTACGTCAACGCCATCCGCTACATCCTCAACCTGCGGAAGGGCAAGGGGCACATCGACGACATCGACCACCTGGGCAACCGCCGCCTGCGCACCATCGACGAGCTGGCCTCCGACGAATTGCGCAAGGGGTTCCTCAAGCTGCGCCGCACCGTTCAGGAGCGGATGAGCCTGAAGGACGCCGAGGACATGACTCCCCGGTCGCTGATCAACCCCAAGAGCATCAGCGCGGCGATCGAGTATTTCTTCGGCCGCGGCGAGCTCTCGCAGGTTGTCGACCAGACCAACCCGCTGGCTCAGTTGACCCACGAGCGCAGGCTCTCGGCGTTGGGCCCGGGCGGCTTGAACCGCAAGCGAGCCGGCTTCGAGGTCCGCGACGTCCACATCTCGCACTACGGCCGGATCTGCCCGATCGAAACCCCGGAAGGGACCAACATCGGACTGATCAGCTCGCTGGGCATCTACGGCGGAGTCGACGAGTACGGCTTCTTGATCACCCCCTATCGCAAGATCAAGAGCGGCAAGCCGACCGATACGGTCGTCTGGATGCGGGCCGATGAAGAGAGCGAGGCCTACCTGGCCCCGGCCGATACGCCGGTCGACGATCACGGCAAGCTCAAGGGCACGACTCTTTACGGCCCGGTACCAGACCGACTTCGTCACCGTGTCGCTCGACCAGATCCAGTACATGGACATCTCGCCGAAACAAATGGTCGGCGTCTCGGCCGGCTTGATCCCGTTCCTGGAACACGACGACGCCAACCGTGCGCTCATGGGCTCGAACATGCAGCGCCAGGCCGTACCGCTCTTGATCTCCGAGCCCCCGATCGTCGCCACCGGGCTCGAGCGGTCCGTGGCCATCAACTCGGGCATGATCGTCAAGGCCCAGGATGACGGCACCGTCACCTACGTCGATTCGACGCGGATCATCATCGACCACAACCATATCCTACAAGCTGCGGAAATACGTCGGCTTGAACGAGCGGACCTGCTTGAACCAGAAGCCGGTCGTCCAGGTCGGCCAGAAGGTCAAGGCCGGCGAGATCCTGGCCGACGGTGCCGCGACCTACAAGGGAGAGCTGGCACTCGGGCGCAATGTGCTGGTCGCGTTCATGGCCTGGGACGGCTACAACTTTGAAGACGCGATCATCATCAGCGAGAAACTGGTGCGCGACGACGTCTACACCTCGATCCACATCGAGGAATTCGAGATCGAGATTCGCGAGACCAAGCTCGGTCGCGAGGAGTTCACCCGCGACATTCCCAACGTCTCGGAAAAGGCCCTGCGCAATCTCGACGACAACGGCGTGGTGCAGATCGGCACCTACGTGAAGCCGGGTGACATCCTGGTCGGCAAGGTCGCGCCCAAGAGCAAGAGCGAGCTGACGCCCGAAGAGAAGCTGCTGCACGCGATCTTCGGCCGGGCCGGCGAGGACGTCAAGAACGATTCGCTCGAGGTTCCGTCGGGGGTCGAGGGGATCGTGATCAACACCCAGCGCTTCAGCCGCCGGATGAGCCTGAGCGAAGAGGAACGCAAGGCGTTTGAAAAGGAGCTCAAGGACACGGAGGCCGTCGAAAACGTCCGGATCGCCGACGAGTACAAGCAGATGATCAAGGCCCTCGAAGAGATTCTGGGCGGCCCGGTCACCGACCCGTCGACCGGCAAGCCGCTGGGGCGCGCCAAAGACCCCAAAGACCTGGCGGAGGAAAGCGAGCGGTTCAAGCTCGATGCGCTCGACATCCGCAGCCCGGATGCTGTCGCCAAGGCTCGCGAGACGGTCCGCCAGTATGCGCCTCGAATCGAGGCCTTGAAGGACGAGAAGGAACGGCGGATCAACAGCCTGAAGCGGGGTGACGAGCTTCCCTCGGGCGTCCTGCAGATGGTCAAGGTCTATATCGCCACCAAGCGGGTCATCTCCGTCGGCGACAAGATGGCCGGCCGGCACGGCAACAAGGGTGTCATCGCCAAGATCCTCCCCGAGGAAGACATGCCGTTCCTGGCCGATGGCACCGGTGTCGAGATTCTCTTGAATCCCCTGGGCGTGCCCAGCCGAATGAACGTCGGCCAGATTCTCGAGACGCACCTGGGTTGGGCCGCCGCCAAGCTCGGTTTCCAAGCCATCTGCCCGGTTTTCGACGGCGCCAGCGAAGAGACGATCCGCCAGTGCTTGAAAGACGCCGGCTTGCCCGAGAACGGCAAGGCGATCCTCTACGACGGCCGCACCGGCGATCAGTTCGATCAGCGGGTGACTGTCGGCTATATCTACATGCTCAAGCTCCACCACCTGGTTGACGACAAGATCCACGCCCGGGCCACCGGTCCCTACTCGCTCATCACCCAGCAGCCCTTGGGTGGCAAGGCGCGGTTCGGCGGCCAGCGGTTCGGCGAGATGGAAGTCTGGGCTCTCGAGGCCTATGGAGCAGCCTACATCCTGCAAGAGCTGCTCACCGTCAAGTCCGACGACGTCGAGGGCCGCACCAAGATCTACGAGAGCATGGTCAAGGGCGAAAACACGCTGGAAGCCGGCACGCCGGCCAGCTTCGACGTTTTGACCAACGAGATCCGCGGTCTGGGGCTCAACATGCAGCTTGAGAAGAAGCGGGTCTGATTTCAGCTCGAGCTCCACGGCGACCCGGAAGGAATCTACAAGCCTTGGGTCCGCGCCTGGTGGGACGGAAGCGGTTTCATCGGCCGTTGCCCATCCTGCAAGGAATGGATCCGTTTTACGACTCTCAAGATGGAGGCTGTGGACGACAACATTGCGGCAAAGTATCAGCAGCTTCCCGACAATTGGCACACGCTCGCTCAGTTCGCGTGAAAAAAATTATGTTGTTCAAGAAGATTTTTCTTGGAAACGGTTCAAAGATTGCGTACGATCATAGGATGCGACTCCACCGAACGCGGAATGCGCCACGACGGGGGCTATTTGCTTGCCACCAGTGTCGAAGTTTCAAGTGCAAATGCTGGAGTCTCCAATGACCCGGTCAAGGAGCGAGCCGGTTGGGTGTCTGTGGTCTGGGACGACCGAATTCGACCGCGGCAGTCTTCACGGCATGGCCGGAGGACGGGCTCGCGGGTTTTTTTGTTTGGTTTTGATTGAAGCGAACCGGGGATGGGTACCGAGCGACTTCAATTCATGACGTGACCTGACTTGAGCTCACTTGTCTTGAGCAAACAACCCGGGCGGTCGTCCACCAGCCGGCGTGATGCCATTGGCCGCCGCTTTCACCCGCCAACCACCCCACTTCGGCATAGCCTTGGGCGTGCAGAGGAGAGTGTCTCGTGAGCATGGGCGAAAGTGCCTACGATCGGATTAATGACTACGGTGCAGTGAAGATCGGGCTTGCCAGTCCATACGACATCAGGAGCTGGTCGTTTGGCGAGGTGAAGAAACCCGAGACGATCAACTACCGGACATATCGGCCAGAAAAAGACGGTCTGTTTTGCGAGCGGATCTTCGGGCCGGAGAAAGGACTGGGAGTGCGCTTGCGGCAAGTACCGCGGTATGAAGTACAAGGGGATGATCTGCGACCGGTGCGGCGTGAAGGTGACGCATTCGCGGGTGAGACGGAAGCGAATGGGGCACATCGAGCTGGCCGCGCCAGTCGTCCACATCTGGTTTTTCAAGGCGATGCCAAGCCGTTTGGGCACGCTTCTGGATATGCGGACGACCAGTCTTGAGCGGATCATCTACTTCCAAGACTACGTTGTCGTCGACCCCGGCGACACGCCGCTCAAAGAGCGGCAGCTCATGACCGAGGAAGAGTTTCGCAAGGCCAAAGAGCTATACAAGCCGGGTGGCCAGTACAACGAAGAGTTTCAGGCCGATATGGGGGCCGAGGCAGTTCGCAAACTCTTGATGCGGCTGGACCTGGTAGCCCTGTCCAAGCAGCTGCGCCAGGAGTTGGTGGAGACATCCAGCAAGCAGAAAATCAAGGACTTGACCAAGCGTCTCAAGGTCGTCGAGGCCCTGCGCGACAGCGACAATCGCCCCGAGTGGATGGTGCTGGAATGTATTCCAGTGATACCACCGGACCTTCGGCCCCTGGTCTTGCTCGATTCGGGCAATTTCGCCACCAGCGACTTGAATGATCTCTATCGGCGAATCATCAATCGCAACAACCGGCTCAAGAAGCTGGTCGACTTGAACGCGCCTGAGGTCATTATTCGCAACGAAAAGCGGATGCTTCAGCAGGCCGTCGATGCCTTGTTCGACAACAACCGCTGCAAGCGGCCCGTTTTGGGAAGCTCGAACCGTCCCTTGAAGTCGCTGACCGACATGATCAAGGGCAAGCAGGGCCGATTCCGCGAAAATCTGCTGGGTAAGCGGGTCGACTACTCGGCCCGATCGGTGATCGTCGTCGGGCCTGACTTGAAGCTCCACCAGTGCGGGCTGCCCAAAAAAATCGCCCTCGAATTGTTCCAGCCGTTCATCATTCGCCGTTTGAAAGAGCTGGGTCACGCCGACACGATCAAATCCGCGAAGAAGATGCTCGAGCGCCGCACCGACGAGGTGTGGGACATCCTTGAAGAGGTGATCCGCAATCATCCTGTCCTCTTGAACCGTGCACCTACTTTGCACCGAATGGGCATTCAGGCGTTCGAGCCAGTACTGGTCGAGGGAAACGCCATCCGCATTCACCCCTTGGTCTGCAAAGGGTTTAACGCCGACTTCGACGGCGATCAGATGGCCGTCCACCTGCCTCTGTCAATCGAGGCGCAGGTGGAGGCCATGACGCTGATGATGGCGACCAACAACATTTTCAGCCCGGCCAACGGCAACCCGATCATCAGCCCGACCCAAGACATCGTCATGGGTGCGTACTACCTGACGGTCAGCCGCCCGAGCGAGAAGGGCGAAGGGATGACCTTCTCCACACCCAACGAGGTCTTCCTGGCCCACAGTCAGGGCAAGGTCGGGGTGCACGCGATGATTAACCTGCGCCTGCCGCCGAATCGGCGGTTGCGCGGTGACGGCGACAAGGAATTCAAGCCCGGGATGATTGTGAAGACGACCGTGGGACGGGTGGTCTTCAACGATATCCTGCATTCAAGGATGCCTTTTTATAACCTCACTTTGGGTCAGAAACAGCTTCAGGGAATTATTGCCGACTGTTACCAGATCCTCGGGCGCCGCGAGACGATTTCACTTCTAGATCGGATGAAAGATTTGGGTTTCCGCGAATCGACACGCTCCGGCCTGTCGTTTGCCACCGACGATCTGAAGACGCCGCATTCGAAAGATGCCATCATTGCCGAGGCGGAGAAGGAAGTCACCAAGCAAAACCGGTTCTACCAGCGCGGGATCATCACTGACCAGGAGCGCTACAACAAAGTGTTGGATGCGTGGACGCACGCACGCGAGCGTATCACGGCCGAGATGATGGAAGCCCTGAAAAACGATAACCGTGACGGTGAGGTCTACTTGAACCCGATCTACCTGATGGCCGAGTCGGGTGCCCGTGGCGGCGTTGAACAGATCCGCCAGCTCGCCGGCATGCGCGGACTGATGGCCAAGCCGTCGGGTAAGATCATCGAGACCCCGATCAAGGCCAATTTCCGCGAAGGGCTCTCGGTGCTCGAGTATTTCAGCTCGACCCACGGGGCCCGCAAGGGGTTGGCCGACACGGCGCTCAAAACGGCCGATAGCGGTTATTTGACTAGAAAGCTCGCCGACGTTGCTCAGAACGTCGTCATCACCATGGAGGATTGCGGTACCTCTCAGGGCATCACGAAGGGGGTCATTTACAAGGGTGAAAAGGTCGAGGTCAGCCTGGTGCAATCGATCCGCGGCCGTGTCAGCCGGGTAAGCATCGTCGATCCTCTGACCGAAGAGGTCGTCGTCAAGGACAGCGAGATGATCAGCCTGGCTGCCGCCAGGAAGCTCGAGGATATGCAGATTGAGAAGATTCAGGTCCGCAGCCCGATGACCTGCGAAGCTTCTCTGGGTGTGTGCCGGCGCTGCTATGGAATGGACTTGGCCACGGGCCAGATAGTCGAAGTCGGCATGGCGGTAGGCATTATCGGCGCAGTCGATCGGTGAGCCTGGAACCCAGCTCACAATGCGTACCTTCCACATCGGCGGCGTGGCCACCCGCGGCGTCGAAGAAAAAGACGTCAAGAGCAAGCGCGAAGGTAAGGTCAAATTCGTCGGCCTCAACATCGTGATCAACGACGAAGGGAAAAAGATCGCTCTCTCGCGTAACGGCGAAATTCAGATTCTCGACCCCAAAGGTCGCGAGCTCGAGAAATACGACGTTCCCGACGGCGCGATCATGATGGTCGAGGACGGCCAGGCGATCAACCGAGGCGCCATGCTTTGCGAGTGGGATCCGCACAATATCCCGATTCTTGCTGAGGTGGGCGGCAAGGTCCGATTCGAGGACATTGTCGAAGGTGAGACGATGAAGATCGAGATCGATCCGTCGGGCCACGTCCGTCGAACGATCATCGAGCACAAGGGGGATCTCCACCCGCAGGTCATCATCGTGGACGCCGAGGGGAAGACGCTTGATTATAAGTACATCCCCGAACGCGCCAGTATCGAGGTCAACGACGGTCAAATGATCTCGGCCGGCACTCTCCTGGCCAAGACCCCGCGCGAGGTGGGAGGAACCCAGGACATCACAGGCGGCTTACCCCGTGTCACCGAGCTCTTCGAGGCCCGGCGCCCCAAGGAGCCCGCCGTGATCGCCGAGATTGATGGCCGCGTCGAGCTACTCGACGAAAAGCGGCGCGGCAAGCGGACGATCATCGTCCGCAATGAAAGCGGCATCGAGCGCGAACACCTGGTGCCCCATGGCAAGTACTTGAGGGTCCATGGCGGCGACCGGGTTCGGGCGGGCGATCCCTTGGTCGAAGGCCCGCTCGTGCCCCACGACATTCTGCGAATCTCTGGCGAGGAGGCCGTCCAGCGCTATCTCCTCCGCGAGATCCAAAACGTGTACCGTTCCCAGCGTGTCGAAATCGACGACAAGCACCTTGAAATCATCATCGCCCAAATGCTGCGCAAGGTGCGAGTCGACAGCGTCGGCGATACGCCGCTGTTACCAGGCTCGGTGATCGATAAGTTCGAGTTCCGCCGCGTCAACCATGAACTGATGAGCTGCGTGAAGATCAAGGACCCAGGCGAGACCGAGTTCCGCGTCGGCGATTGTGTGCCCCGCGACCACTTCGAGCAGGAAAATCTTCGCGTCGAGGCCGCGGGTCAGCGCAAAGCGGAATGGATCCGCCCCAAGCCGGCAGCGGCAAGCACTCAGCTCTTGGGAATCACCAAGGCAGCCGTGCAGTCTGAGAGCTTCATCTCGGCCGCCAGCTTCCAGGAAACGACCAAAGTACTGACCGAGGCCGCGCTTGCCGGCAAGGTCGACTACTTGGTCGGCCTCAAGGAGAACGTCATCCTGGGCCACTTGGTGCCGGCCGGTACCGGTTTCAAAGCCCATCTCGAGGCCGAGGTTCGCATTCGTCCCGAAGCACTCGAGGCCCTTGCCGACAAAGGCCCCGCCTACGCTCGCTATCGCGATGAAGCCACCGCCGGAGCTGCCAAGGACTGATGAAGTCAGTCTGCGGGAACGGCATGTGACCGGATCGGCCCGCCATCCGTTTGGGATGGCGGGCCGATGTCGTTTCGACTGCGCATCATCTTAGCGTGCTTCGTGCTTGTGTGTGGTCAATGCCTCGATCAGCAAGTCATTTGCTTTGTCCCAGCGGTATTGCGCGGCGATTGCTTTCCCGAGGCCGGCGCGGCGTGCTCGCTCGTCGTCATCGTCGAGTAGATTGCGAACAATTGCCGTGATTTCGTCCTCGATCACGGGATCAAAATACCAACCTGCACCGCCGCCGATTTCAGTCAGCGCGGTCGAATTAGCCAGGGCAACGGGAAGCCCTTGCGCCATCGCCTCGACGGCCGGGATGCCAAAGCTTTCACAGAGCGACGGAAAAACGAGCGCGGTCGCTTCGGCATAGATCGCGCGCAATGCGTTACCCTGACGATAACCCGGCATGCGGATCAAGACGTTGGGCCCAGCCTCCTCAACCGTCGCTGCCAAGAGTCTGGCCTCCTGCTCGGCACCCGTGCCGATCAACACGATCGCCAGATCGCCGGTCGCCACCTCGGGCAGCCGCGTGGCCGCTCGGATGAACCTAACCAGGTTCTTTCGCTTTTGGAAGTTGGCGACCGAGAGAAGATAGGGTACTCGAGGCGGCAACCCAAGATCCGGGCGAACCAGCGATCGTTGGTGGTCGGTTGCCAGGTCGAAGAAAAGATCATCCGCGGCGTTAGGCACGTAGGCCACGCGGCCGCGACAGGCTGGGAAGGCTTCCAGCAATCTATCAGTATTGAAGCGTGAGACCGAAAGGATCAAATCCGCTCGCTCGAAGACGCGACCGAGGAGCTCGCGTTTTCGGGGAGTTTCAAACTGCAGTGTTTGCCAGACGTCGTGGCTGGTAACTGCCAGCAGTGCGTTGCGGCTGGGCACGAAAAACTCGGCGGGACAATAAATCCAATCGACCGCACCCGTCCACCATTCGATCGGCGGCCACGGTGTCAGCCGCCACCACCGCAGGATGTCGCGGGTACGTAGGGGTAACTCTCGTCGGGCCTTAGGTTCGAGCGACGCCCAGTAGAGCATCCCCTCCGGTTGAGTGATCCGACCGCTAATGACCGTCAGTGAAATCCCCGGTGTGCGAGCCAACCGTTCGAGCTGAGATAAGGCGTGTCGGGTGACTCCAGTCGGGCCGTGGCAGGAATCCATGTCATAAAGCAAACCGATCTGCAATGGGGCTAATGCACTTTCTCTTGGACCAGGTTCGAGTACCGGCTAAATGCGACCTTCGACCTTGAATTATATTGTTTCGCTCTACTATCAGACCAGCGAGCGAGTCATCCAAAGGGCTGCTTACTAATCGGTCCCTCACATCTGCTCGTTTCCGTGCACGCCTTGAATCTCGATTCGCCAGGGCGAACAATGGAAGCCTTGCAAATGCCGAACTCCAGACGACGTTTCATCATCAAAAATGAAATGCGTCATTCCCGATGCACTTATGCACGTACGACAAGGAGGGCGGGAATGGAAAATGCCAATCGGCTCCGGACTGAATCGGTTTCAAGAGGTATGTCCCCTGCCTCGGCGGTCACACTCCGCCATGCGTTGCGTGATCAGGAGGCTTTGTGGGCCGAATTCCTCGCAATGGGTCTGACAGCCGTCGATTCGCTTGCCAAAAGCATCGCCGTGGTGTGCGACGGACGATTGGACGTTGTGCGCGAGGTCAAGAGTCTGGAACGGGCATCCGATCGCGCTGAGGTGAGAATCGAGCAGGAATGTTTGCGGATTCTCGCCTTGTTCGAGCCCGTCGCCTCGGATCTGCGCCGGATGGCGACAGTCCTGAAGGTCAACCGAGATTGGGAGCGGATTGCAGACCTATCGGCGCGGATTGCCCGACGAACACGCAAATTGGCGAAAAGGCCCGGCGCCGTGCCGGTTCCCGAAGAACTCAAGTCACTGGCCCAGGATGTACTCGCGCAAGTATGCGCCGGCTATGAGGCCTTGGTCAGTGGCGACGCTGAGCGGGCTCGGGCCGTAATCAAAGGCGACCGGTCGATCGATCATCAGTATCGCCAGCTCCGCGACGCTCTCAAGGAATCTCTCCGGCGCAACGCCGGACAGCTCGAGGCTTGGCTTCAGTTGATGAGTACTGCACGAAACCTCGAGCGAATCGCCGACCATGCCACGGGGATCGCCCAGGCGGTCGTTTATTTGGAAGAGGGCAATATCATCCGGCACAAGGCCGATGCGAGGGCGTCGAGCGATTGATCGAATTGATTTGTTTGCACCGATCACCTCCAGGAGATCCTCAATGACCGCGCGGCTCAGCTTCCTCGCGATTTTCGTGCTTGGAACCACCCTCACGACTCAAGTCAAAAGTGCGAACGCGCAAGATGTGCCCAAGGCGAATCCGGAAGCGAAGATCCTGCTGCAAGTCGTGGGCCACGTCGCCCAGCCGCTCTCACTCTCACAGGAGCAGCTCGCCAAATTGCCGCGCCAAACAGTCCGCGCCAAAGCCCATGATGGTGTCGACTCGGTATTCGAGGGCGTGCCTCTGATCGAAATCCTTGCGAAGGCGGGCGTCGCAACTGGTCAAGCTCTGCGTGGTCCCGCGATGGCACAATACGTCATCGTGGAAGCGGCCGACGGTTATCGTGCGGCCTTTGCCGTCGCCGAACTGGACCCTGTCTTCACCGATCGTGTCACTCTCCTGGCGGACCACCGTGACGGCAAACTCCTCTCAACCCAAAGTGGTCCACTCCAGATCATCGTACCGGGTGAGAAGAAGCACGCTCGCTGGGTCAGACAGGTGATCACACTCAAGGTTGGGCGTGGATAGATTCATAGCTACGTCTTCCGCGCCAGATAATGAAGTTTCAACAGACGCGCTCGACATTATTCGATATGCTCGACGCTCCAACCCTTCTTCGCCACCAAAAACTCGGCGATCACGAGTCGGTGGCACTCGGCTACTCGCTTCTCGGCGCACATCAAGCAAAATGGTCGGGGCATGTCGTCGAGCCGACCCACGAGCAGATCTCCGGCCCGATCGAAAAGCGCGCGATACGACGGACGCCAGTCCTCGAAATCGCGGAACAGGTTGCCGAGCTCGAGGATTGATCGATAAGCGATACGTCGGTCCCCAAGCAGTTTTTCGATGCCCTTGTCGGCCGAGCGCGCCTTGACGTAGGCGCCCATGCTGGCCCGATCGGGATGAATTCGCACGTCGGCGACCGAGCCAATCCCGTGCAGGGCCAAGAGGCTCACAAACTCAGCCGGCACCCGGCCGCCGTATCCGATCGTATAAAACTTCATCGAGCGAACTCGACGTCGACCATGGTTTGGCGTTCACGTCGCGTCCTCAAGCATACTCTGACTCCGAGCTGGTCGGTCAAGTTCCCTGTGCGAATGTGTCATCAATGGGCAAATCCAAGGCACGCGGCCCCGACGGCGACGATCGTACATGCCCCCAATCGCTGCGGGCTGAGTGCCTCACCCAGGAAGAATCGGCCGAGCAATGCGGCGAAAACCACGCCGGTCTCCCGGAGGGCCGAGACTGGCCCCATCGGACTGACACTTGCTGCCCAGATCACGATGGCATACGCGGCCATCGACACGGCACCCCCCAGCGCTGATCGGGCTACGTCCGCATCGAGTCGGAATTGATCAGCGGGTCCACGTCTCAGGACCAGGATCAGCAGCATTGCCGGACCATACGAGACGAAGAGCCACGCCGCGTACGCTTGTGAATTACCAGACAAGCGGGCACCCAGGCCGTCTGCAAGGGTGTAAGCTGCGATTGTCATCCCGGTCATCAGGGCAGGAACCAAGGCACGCGAGGGGAGGCGTCCGCGGCGCTCGAACGCCAGGCCGAGAATCCCCAGGGAGACAAGCCCGACACCTGCGAACGAGAGAAAGTTGAGACGTTCGTGGGCGACCACTGTGGCCCCGAGAGCGACAAGTAGTGGAGACGAACCTCGCGCAATCGGATACGACACGCCGAGGTCGCCGTGCCGGTACGACACCACCAAGAGCAAGTTGTAGATGACGTGCAAGGCCGCGGAGAGCCCAATGTATCCCCAGCTCGCGCTTCGTGGGGCGGGCAGATAAAGCAACCAGAGCGCGGCGACGACACTTGTCGTCGCCGCCATAACCGCGACCGAACGAAGGCGGTCGCTTCCACCTTTCAGGAGGGCGTTCCAGGACGCATGCATGGCGGCCGACGTCAGAACCAATCCGACGACCAACGGGCTCATGACGACGGCTGCGGCTCTTCACCCAACTTTGACCTTCGTTTTCTTGTGAGGACGACGTTTCGCTGGTGCGATGGTGATAGATCGGCGCACGAGCGATACGTTCATCGCTCCAACATGTAGGTTTATCAGCGTGCCGTGCCCGCATGCCTGCCGCCTGGATCGATGCCCCTGAGTGATTCCCCCGACATGGCGGACGAACTTCTCGAGAGCCGTTTTGCCATTAGCGGCGATCCGTCCGATGTCGCCGCAGTTGCCCGTCGGCGTGAGGCTGGTAGGCATGTTCCTCAATATCGTCGTGCCGCGAGACCGTCAAGATATGGCCGGCCCGGAATAGGGACAGATGGCGCGGTGATCGTCCCACGAACTATCAGAGAGCGAAGTTGCAAGTCATTCCCACGTCTGTGACAATCAAGAAGCAGAATCAGATCGGAAGGCCGACGGTGACCTCGGGTCGTTGAATCTTCAGGTGCGACGTTCTGTCGCGTTTTCCGGTCCCGTTAGGCGACCGGCTTGACCACCCGTCGCGATGCTGAGAGTGCCATGGATGAAGAATCGAATCGAAGTCACGACGAATTCGTGAGCTACTCATCGCATGACAAGACGTGGGCCGACGCGGCCTGCGCGTGCTTGAGCGTCATCGCATTCGTTGCTGGATCGCACCTCGGGACATCACGCCTGGCGACGAGTGGGGCGCCGCGATCATCAAGGGGCTCAAGGGGAGCCGGATCATGGTGCTGATCTTTTCTGGTCACGCCAACGCCTCTGGGCAGGTCCGTCGCGAAGTCGAACGAGCAATTAGCCAGGGGATGACCGTCTTGGTGATGCGTGTCGAGGACGTCCGCCCCGAGGGGTCGATGGAGTTTGCCCTGGGTAACACGCACTGGCTCGATGCCTTCACGCCCCCGGTCGAGCGGAAGTTGGAGAAACTCGCCCGGTCTGTCCAGACGCTCCTCGCCAACGACGGGAAAGGCCCCGAAACGCAAACACTGCCCCCGATCCCCAACACGCGGATCGACGAAGAGGGTTCGTCAAAGGTTGGGGCCGGAGCGGCGGGTTCGCCCAACGGCCGGATTCGGCGCGTTAGCCTGGCGGGCCTGGCGCTCGTGGTTGTCGTTCTCGCGGCCGTGATCGTCATTCCCCGGCTTGGCCCGTCCAGGGACATGACCCCTCCCGAATCTTCACCACTGAATGTCGAGACGGCTCCGTCAGTCAACCTGGGGACGGTCAAGCCGGCGGACCGGCCGAAGCCCCAGCCGAAGGTGCCGGACAAGCCGCAGAAGCTGATCACCAACTCGATCGAGATGAAGCTGGTGCTCATCCCGTCCGGCGGGTTCATGATGGGCTCGACCAAAGGTGCCCCGGAAGAAGAACCTCCCCATCTCGTCCGTATTACGCGTCCGCTTTTCTTGGGTCAATACGAAGTGACACAGGAGGAATACGAAAAAATAATGGGCAATAATCCGAGCAAGGTGAAGGGCGTGCACAACCCGGTGGAGAGCGTCTCGTGGCTCGACGCCCTGAGGTTCTGCAACATGCTCAGCAGGAGGGAAGGGCTGAAGCCGTTCTACGAGATAAAGGGCGAACTCGTGACCGCGCCTAACTGGGACTGTGCCGGCTACCGTTTGCCGACAGAGGCAGAATGGGAATACGCTTGCCGGGCAGGTAGGGACGGAACATTCGGATTCGGGGATGGGGTCCCCTTGCAAGAGTTCTCCTGGTACTTCAAGACCTCGGGCAAGCGACCACATTCGGTGGGCCTCATAATTCCGAACCAATGGGGTTTGTATGACATACATGGAAACGTCTATGAAATGTGTTGGGACATTTCTCAACCCTACTCTAGTCTTATCAACGAATCCAGCAATGATCCGAAAGGGCCGGATGTTGGGGACTCCCGAGTCGTACGTGGCGGTGGTTTTAATTCGAACTATGGTAATCTTCGAGCCAGCCACCGTGGTAAGATGAGCCCGCTCCAGGGCGGTCCTGGCATCGGCTTTCGTGTCGCGAGAACATTCCAAAGCGGAACGGTTTCCGATAGCGGAAAAGGCTCCAAGTGACGGTGGCCTGATGTCAGGCTTTTTTCCAGCCTCAGTTGATCAGCATGTCATGCCCTCGTGCCGGGCCGGTCGGGAACTTGTTCAAGTCGATATTGAAGAACGGGTCGACCTTCATGCCGTCGGGGCCGACGTGAACTAACCGAACGCAAAACCGTCCCGAATGGTCGAGCGTCGACAGCAGCGAGTTCGAGACGTACATCCGCTTGCCGTCGCCGGTCACGTGCATCATGTTGGGCTGAACGCACGGGGCGACCGTGCTCTTCAGCTGAGGATGCTCGGGGTCAGAGACGTCCCACTGCTGGATCAGGTTGTCGCCGAAGCAGCTCACGTACAGATATTTGTCGTCGGGGCTTTGGCGGAGGTCGGCCGGCAAGGCGCCGGTGTCGGCGACTTTCTTGAACTCGTAGGTTCCCTCGCCGTTACCCTTGAACAGCCAGATCGAGTTATCCAGGGCGCAGTTGGTGAATCCGTAATTGTTCTCCGGCTTCAAGCTCCAGCGTACTTCCAGCGGTGCCAGTCCCGTCTTGCCCACCTGAAGGGGCTGGCGGTTTTTGAAATCCCAGACGATCAAGCTCGCGGCCGAAGTCTTTCAGGTCCATCTGGGCGAGCGGCTTCCGGTAGTTTCGAAACGGCGTGAAGCTGCTCGTGACCATGCGATTGAGCGAGGGTTTGACGGCCACGTCGTAGCCATAGGGGGCCTCGCTGGGGTTTTCGAGGCGCCGGATGAACTTGCCGTCGTTGGTAAACTCGGCCAGACCGGCCGGCAAGCCGCCGTCGCCCGCCCCCAGAAACGCGATCAGCATCCGGCCCGGCAGTGCGTAATAGCTGTGCGGGCCCGACAGCCCGCTCGACGCGGTGACGTTGTCGATCACCTTTTCGATCCGCGGCTTGGCCGGGTCGGTCGCCACGTCCAGGATCCAGATCCGATTGGAAAACAACCCCCCTGCCCAGATTCTGGTCCGGTCGTCGGTATAGCCCCAGTGGTGCGTCTCGTTGCCCTTCGAGCCCAGGTCGACCGTGTTCAGGATCGTGCCGTAGGTCAAGCTGTCGGGGTTCACGTCGATGACCGTGACGAAGTCGTTGTCCCGGGCGTCGGCATCCACACAGAAGAGATAGAGGTATTTTTCTGGCCGATCCAACCGCTTCACATAAGGAGAGAGGCAGGTTTCCGCCGCCGCCCGCGGCGGCTCGATGCCCGCGACCAGCCCCACCAACAGAGCCGGCAGCGCCAGCATCAAGCCCAGTCGATTTCGAAACATGCTGCACATTGTTGTTTTCCTCACCCATCACGAAGCGCTACGCCGGAACCAGTCACCCGCCAAAGATATGCAATTTCGATCAATTCTATCGAGATGCCTGCGCCGCGACGGCCGCGGGCCGATCAGTCGCGCCGGGAACGGCGAGGCGGTGCCAGGACGAATGCGGCCAAGACAGCCAGGCCGAACAGCGTATAAATGAGCGTGAAAACCCACGGATCAGCGCGGAAGAAGATCAACCGATGGGCCCAGTGGCCGAGGAAATCGCCCGTGTAGGCCGTCTGCCCGGCCATCTTCCTGAGCTGGGCTTCCCAGACGGTCAGCGGGCAAGGAACACCCACGAGTGACTCGCCGACGACGATCCCGATCGCGATCAGATGGATCGCGCGGAACCAGATGTTGCGGACCCAATTCCACCGGAACATGATGCCCGAGCAAGATGGCCACCAGGCCGAACACGATGAAACCGACGTAGGTCGCGTGGAAGACGACGATCAGGTCTGCCAGTCTGCTTGCCCAGGGCATTGTCGGCCTCCCTCGACTTCAATCGCTCGACGGCACACGGTCCATCCCACTGATGATACCGACTCACGAGCCGGACGGCACGAGGTCGCGGCCGAACGCACCATCGGCGGCTCGGCACACGTGCACCTCGGGAACGACGCCGGTCTTTCGGCAATAAATCGTACGGACGGCCTCCGCAAATTCTTGGGCACGATCGACTTGCACCAGGTTTACTGTGCAACCCGCCCAGCCGGCCCCCGATAGCTTACCACCCCAAAAGCCGGGAGCGACTTGGGCGGCTTCGACCAGGGAGTCGAGCGCAAGCGAGCTGTTCTCAAAATCATCGCGGCTCGAGGCGTGTGAGGCCGTCATGAGCCTGCCAAACGCGGCGATATCACCGCGTTTCAACGCCTTGACGCCCTGGCGCACCCGTTCGTTCTCGCTCAAAACGTGACGCGCACGCTTCCGGCCGATCGGGTCGAGATGGTTCCATTCCGGCCTCGAGCTGTTCGAGCGTTAACAACGAGATCTGGAAGTTGCCCCGGTGCGCGAACTCAGCTCGAAATGCGCCCGCGACTCGATCGCACTCTGCCCGTCGCCGGTTATACATGCCATCCGCCAGCCTGCGCGACGTTTTGGAGTCGCAGACCACGATCGCGGGCGTGGGCCTACCGAGAGGAACTCGCTCATGGCGCAAACTGTCGCAGTCGAGGAACAACGCATGATCGGCGCGGCCGAAGAGGCTGGCGAACTGATCGAGCACGCCGGAGCCGACACCGACGAATTCGTTCTCGGACCGCCGCAATACCTGGGCCAGCTCCATGAGCGACAGATCGACGCGATCTGGTGCCCTGTTGCGTGCCGACCGGCCCGGAACAAGGCCGATCTGAATCGCGAACCACGCCACTGACGCCTGCAAGCTTGCCGAGCTTGAGAGACCGGCGCCGAGAGGAACATCACCAAGCATGGTTGCCGCAAAGCCCGCGGTGATTGGTCCCCGCCATTGGGCCAGGGACCAACATACTCCGCGGACATACCGTGTCCATTCGCCTTCCGCAGTTTGCTCGATCGCATCGACCGGGAAGGCATCAGACTGGCCGAAGTTGACTGAGCAGACTCTTGCTTTTCTGTCTCTTGAACGTCGGCCCATAGCGATGGTGAACCGATCGATCGCCGCCGCCATGACCAGGCCGCCGTTGTAATCGGTGTGATTTCCCAGAAGCTCAACCCGGCCGGGTGCGCAGCCGAAAGCAGCAGGCTCGCCATCGAACCGTTCGGCAAATGCCAACCGGGCCTGCTCCAAGAGGATTTCCCACGTGGCGGACATACGGACAAGCCCAGTGGGCCGTGGTCAATGCACGGAGCTAACTTCTCTCAGGCACATCCTCACACCACGGTCTCGATGGCGATCCCGCGGTGCTGACGGCCGCTCTCAGGCTATCGTTGATGGGGCGAATGAATTTGCTGCTTCGCGCAAGACATGCGCCTTGTCGGTCTTTTCCCAGGTAAACTCCGGCTCTGAACGGCCGAAGTGGCCTCCGCTGGCAGTCTTTCGATAGATCGGCCGGCGAAGATTCAAATAGGAGATGATACCCGACGGGTTGAGCCGAAAGTGCTTGCGCACCAACTCGGCGATCATCGAGTCGGGCAACGTCCCTGTCCCTTGTGTATCGACGTGGACGCTGACCGGTTCGGAGACGCCAATGGCATAGGCGAGTTGAATCTCGCAACGATCCGCCAATCGAGCAGCGACAATATTCTTGGCGACATAGCGAGCCATGTATGCCGCCGAGCGGTCGACCTTGGTGGGGTCTTTGCCACTGAAGGCTCCGCCGCCGTGTCGTCCCATGCCGCCGTAAGTATCGACGATGATTTTGCGGCCGGTCACCCCGGAGTCGCCGTGGGGACCACCAATCACAAATTTACCGGTCGGATTGATGTGGTAAGTGGGCGACCCGCTCAAGAGATCCGCTGGCAACACAGGTTGGATTACCTGTTCCGTGATCGTTTTGACGATCTCCGCGTGACTGACTTCAGGGGCGTGTTGAGTGGAAACCACCACGGTGTCGACCCGGATGGGCGTGTATCCGTCGTATTCGATTGTCACCTGGCTCTTGGCATCCGGACGGAGCCATTTGATTGTGCCATCCTGGCGCAAATCCGTAATCCGGTTAATGATCCGGTGTGCCAGCGCGATAGGCAACGGCATGAGCTCGTCGGTGTCGTTGCAGGCGAAACCGAACATCATTCCCTGATCGCCTGCGCCGATGTCTTTGCCGCTCGTCTTGTCTTCATCCACCCCCTGAGCGATGTCCGGCGACTGTTTCCCCAGGGCGACCATGACGGCGCACGTCCCACCGTCGAACCCCATATCGCTCGAGGTATAGCCGATATCGCGGACGATCTGGCGGACAATTGCCGGGTAATCGACCGTTGCCTTGGATGTGATTTCGCCCGCCAAGCAGACCAAGCCCGTGGTGAGCAAGCTTTCGCAGGCCACCCTGGCGTACGGATCTTGCTGCAGTATTGCATCCAGGATGCCATCGGAAATCTGATCGGCCATCTTGTCAGGATGACCCATTGAGACGGATTCGCTGGTGAACAGATAGCGGTCTTGATTCGGCACGGGAGCGGATCTCCTACCGGTCGAGTATCGTTGTTTCGCGCCGACTGACCCAATATGAGTGGGTGACCGATCGGCTGGTGTGAGTCAATGTCCACGTAACGGTTGCCGTTAAGAAATCAGAGTCTAACAAAACGCTGCACTCTTGAAAAGAATCGCTGCTGCCGTGTTGCCGATAACCATCGATGCATTTGGGATCAAGTAATTGGCAGGACCCCGACATTTGTCCAAGGGTTATTCGCGGGGGTTGCCGGTTTCTTCATCCGGGTCGATATGCGTGCCTGGGCTGCGATCGATCTCCGGCTCTGACGTGCCGCCGCCAGCACGTGTGTCGCATCGAGCGTCGCGATCGCGGCGATACCAGCTCCAGAGCAACCGATGGGTCGCATAATCCAGAAGGGCCTGTGAGCTGGGGAACTCGTGCGCACCGGGTTCGCGGTTTTCCAGCAACGATCGGGTGCTGTCGGTGATGTACGCAACGTCGGATCGAGCACAAAGATCGGCGACGAACACAGGGAAGTTTTCCGCGGCAGAATGGCTGAGGCGCTCACCCAGATACGCGTAGTTCATGTGGTTTTCGACGACGCGGAATGCAATGCGCGGGTCGCGCCGAACGATAACTGCTTCGCCGACCGGGTCGCGGGGGATCCGTGATGCGCGGGTCTTCCGGCTGGTTGGGTTGGGCTTCATCAACGCGAGGGCACGGATCCCCGAAACGACGGTCGACGGCCACCGGGGCGCCTGGACATTGCGAAACTCGTCTTCAGCGGAGATCCTCCCTGCACAGACCAGCTCGATCCGGTCCCACGGAACCCAATGCGTCGGTTCGCCCCGCAGGCCTTCGATGCGAAAACCTTCCTTCATGCACGCGGCCCGGTGAATTGTCCTGGGCGGATTCAGTTCCGGAAACGAGTCGGTCCGCCACGCCTCGGCGGCCACGCCGGCCTCGTAAAAGCCGTCTAGCAATTCGCGGACCGTCGTCTCAGCCAGCGGTTGAGGCCACGTTCCCGGCGCGCGGGCCAACCACTGCACGGCGTCGGTCGGGTGCATTCCCGTCACATGGCAAACCAGGTCACGCAGCTCGGTCGGCTCGGCAATCGGGTCGAAAATGACCAGGCGATAGACGGGCGGGGTCTTGGGCATGATCGGTGCAGACTCCTGGCAGTTCGCACTAATGCGCAACACGTCAACGACCGCGCCGTGGCCCGTTCTTCTTCCCGGGTCGCGGCCCATTTTTCTTTTGCTCGCTGGCGGCAGGTCGCTTCGGTAAATCAAACAGGTCGATGTCGGCGACGGTCCAGGTCTTACGCGCGGGATGCTTGGGCGTGCTGGTCGTCGCCATGACTGCGTCTCTTAAGTTGTGATGGACGTGAGCCCAGGTCATCGTAGCATGCCCGTCACGGCTAGCCAATCAGCGGCAAGAGGTGACCGAATAAAATTGATCCTAAACGGGGGTCGACAATCCGTTCGAGTGTGCCGGCGGTGCTCTTGTGGTAGTCTGGCAGTGGTTACTTGGGACATACGGCGACGTACCGGGGCCCGGTCGATTCTTCCAGGGCGCGTCGCTTTGATCGATTGCGAGGGGATCGACCGGTGCGCCAGATCGGAACAGTGCCGAAGCGACTCGACGTCAAAGTGCTCACCGACTACCTGCTGACTCTGGGGATGAAAACACGCGTCGACGAAGAAGCCGACGGCTGGATCGTCTGGATCTATCACGAGGATCACTTCACGCGCACTCGCGAGGAACTACAAGCTTATTTAAACGGCCCGGATGACCCGCGCTATCAAAACGCCGGGGAAGCCGCCGAGGAAATCCGCCGCCAGCAGCGCAAACTCGACCAGCAGTTTCGGAAGAATTATCGCGAGGTCTCCGACCTGTGGAGCTATCCTGGACTGCGCCGGCGACCGTTGACAATGGTGCTGGTGGCCACTTGCGTCGTTGTTTTCTTGTTGCAGCGATCGAGCCACGGCGTCGCGGTAGAACAAAAGCTGTTTTTCGCCCAGCGTCACTTGAGCGTTACGGGAGCACCGAAAGACGGGGGATTATACGAAATTCTTCACGGCGAGATCTGGCGACTCGTGACGCCGATATTCATGCATGTTAACCCAATTCACATTTTTTTCAATATGTGGTGGCTTACCTCGCTGGGGACGATGATCGAGGTGCGCCGGGGAGCTCTGCGCCTTGCCGGGCTGGTCTTGATCGCAGCGATCGTGTCGAATCTCGGCCAGTACATCTGGATGGAACGCATGGACCCCGGCGAGCCTCACTTCTTCGAGGGCATGTCGGGGGTGGTTTATGCGTTGTTCGGCTACATTTGGATGAAGAGCTTGTACGAACCCGAGCAGGGGCTGTTCATGCACCCCAATAACGTGAATGTTATGATTCTGTGGCTAGTCTTATGCATGACCGGTGTTGTCGGTCCGATCGCCAACGCCGCACATTTCGTCGGATTGATGGTGGGCGTCGCCCTTGCTGCGTTGCGGTACTAGCGCGGATGCCCGGCTTGCACTCGAGTTCACATCATGGGTTCACCATTCGTGATTGAAGGGGCGCCTGGTGCCGCTGTCATCGGTGGCGGCTTCATCGGACCGGTGCACGTTGAGTCCATGCGACGAATTGGTGTGAACGTCGTCGGGCTCTTGGGATCATCGCTTGATCGGGCGCAACAGACTGCCCGGCGGCTTGCCATTCCGCGCGTTTATCAAAACCTCGACGAACTGCTTGATGATTCGCGCGCCACGTCGTGCACGTTGCGTCGCCTAATGAGCATCACTTTGCCCAGGTGAAGAGCGTCCTTGGGTCTGGCCGACACGTGATTTGTGAAAAGCCATTGGCCACTCGATCGGCGGAGACGGCTGCCCTAGTCGCTTTGGCCAGCGATCGACCCGCGCAGGCCGCCGCTGTGAATTACAACATTCGCTATTACCCCCTCTGCCATGAACTGCGCTCGCGAATTGCTGGTGGTGACCTGGGCCGAGTCCTCAGTGTCAGCGGCTCGTACGTCCAGGATTGGCTGCTCTATCCCGAAGATTACAATTGGAGAGTCGAGCCCGACGGCAGGACGAATCTCCGTGCCGTTGCCGACATCGGCACTCACTGGATGGATTTGGCCCAGTTTCTGATCGGTTTACCGATCCGCTCCGTGAACGCTGACTTGGCCACGTTTCATCCCCGTCGAAAACGGCCTGTCGGGCCGTCAGTTACCTTCAGCGGTTCCAGTGGCGTCGAGCGACCACCTCGGGGCATGGAGGAGGTGGAAATCACGACAGACGATCACGCCGCGGTACTCTTGCGATTTGACGGGGGCGTAAAGGGGTTGTTCCACGTTTCCCAGGTCACGGCCGGCCGCAAGAACCGGCTGACGATTGAGGTCGCCGCGACCGAAGGCGCGGCCTTTTGGGACAGTGAATCTCCCAACCATCTTTGGCTGGGATCCCGGCATCGCCCCAATCAGATTCTGGAACGCGACCCGGCGCTGTTCAGGACCAACTGCGGGCTCGATCAGCCACTATCCAGGTGGACATTCCGAAGGGTTTCCTGATACCTTCAAGCAACTTTTTCTGGACGTGTACGGCTGGATTGTCACCGGTCGAGAAGCCGGTCGGCGCCCCGACATTTCCCACGTTCCGTGATGGCGATCATGAAGTTCGCCTTTGCGAGGCGATCGCTTCAAGCGCTGCGACCGAGCGCTGGGTGACTGTTGTCAGCGATGAGTCGGCGACCGGCGTCGATGGGAAATTGCGTAATTAATCAAAACGAGAGAGGACTTGATGAAACTTGGATTTGTGTCGGCCATATTGCCGGAATATACGCTCGATCAAGTGCTCAACTTTGCGAGTGCGTCGGGCTTCTCCAGTGTCGAGCTCATGTGCTGGCCGCCAGGCAAGTCGGAGCGGCGGTATGCAGGGGTCACCCATTTTGACGCGACGAATCTGTCGGCCGATGCGATCGGGACGGTCCGAGATCTCGTGGCGGCGCACCGCGTTTCGATTTCCGGGCTCGGGTACTATCCCAACCCGCTTGCGTCCGATCGGGGCGAGGCGCAGGTGGCGGTGACGCACCTGCACGCCGTGATCGATGCCGCGGCCGCGCTCGGCGTCGGTAATGTCAATTCGTTCGTGGGTCGCGATCCGTCTCTTTCAGTGGAAGCGAACTGGCCGCGTTTTCTCGAAGTATGGCGCCCACTGGTCGCTCATGCCGAGGACAAAAAAATCAAGATTGGCATCGAGAATTGCCCGATGCTCTTCACCAGTGACGAGTGGCCTGGCGGCAAAAACTTGGCCACGACGCCAGCGATCTGGCGGAGGATGTTCAGTGATATTTCCAGCCCAAATTTTGGTTTGAACT
The DNA here is from genome assembly GCA_963850935.1 of uncultured Isosphaeraceae bacterium. Classification (GTDB taxonomy): domain Bacteria; phylum Planctomycetota; class Planctomycetia; order Isosphaerales; family Isosphaeraceae; genus CAWFRS01. The sequence continues at coordinate 51,572 of CAWKNT010000033.1, read as the reverse complement.
TCGATCCATCGCACATGATTTGGCAGCAGATGGATTACATCCAACCGCTCATGGAATTCAAGGATCGCATCTTTCACGTTCACGCCAAAGACGCGAGGATCGACCGCGGCGCTCTCGATCAGCATGGAGTGCTGTCTTATCCCAAGCTGTGGCACACTCCCAAGATTCCGGGCTTGGGCGACGTTCGCTGGGGTGCGTTCTTCGCCGGTCTTTGCGACGCCGGTTACAACGGCCATGTCGCTATCGAGGTGGAGGATCGCGCATTCGAGGGCTCGCTTGAATTGCGACTCGAATCGCTCGTGATCAGCCGCCGCTATCTACTTCAATATTGTAGCGGTTAATAGTCCTTGGGCCTTGGTTCGTAGCCACGGATCGTAAATGAGTAAATGAGTTTGTGCATAGCTCTAATCTGACTGGTAATCGTTGAGTACCAATCAGTGACCGCCGACCACGGACAATGGACATCGGACAATGTCGATCGACCTCTCGGTTTTGATTCCGGTTTTTAACGAAGTCGACAACGTCGACCCGCTTTACGCTGAGCTGAACGCGGTATTGAGTCATTTGCCGTTGGCCTATGAGATGATATTCGTCGACGACGGTTCGACCGATGGAACCGGTTCGAGGCTCGAGGCGATTCAACGGGGCGACTGCGACCACGTGCGGGTTGTATTTCTCCGGCGGAATTGCGGCCAAACGGCCGCCATTTCGGCCGCTCTCGACCTTGCCCATGGCGAGATCTTGATCCCGATCGACGGGGACCGTCAAAACGATCCAGCGGATATCCCGCGATTGTTAAAGGAGCTCGAGGCCGGTTACGACGTGGTCTCAGGTTGGAGAAGGGATCGTCACGACGCATTCTTCACGCGCAAGGTCCCCTCGTGGATTGCCAACAGGGTCGTCGGCCGGCTCTCTGGTGTACGGCTTCACGACTTCGGCTGCACAATGAAAGCCTACCGACGGCGCGTCCTTGACGGCGTGCGACTCTATGGCGAGATGCACCGGTTCATCCCGATCTTCGCGGCCTGGCAAGGCGCACGGGTGACCGAACTGGTTGTCAATCATCGCCCGCGCACGGCCGGAAAGACCAAGTACGGATTGGGGCGCACGTTCCACGTCATACTGGACTTGATCCTGATTCGTTTTCTCCAGCGCTATGCGCAACGCCCCCTGCACTTCTTCGGCCAGTTCGGTCTATGGTCATTCGGTCTGGGCGTTGTCTCGTTCGTAGCGATGCTTTACTTCAAGTACGTCTTTCCGTGGCCGTACCTTTGGTGGCGTGCTGACTATCCGCCCAAGACTTTTGTTGAGACCCCCCTCCCCTCCTTGACCGTGATGTTCTTCCTGGCCGGCGGCATGAGCATCCTCCTGGGCATCCAATCGGAAGTGATCATGCGGACCTATTACGAGACGCAGCACAAGACGACGTACCTGGTTGGCGAGATCCGGCAGGGAAATACAGACGGCGAAGGCAATTAGCCGCGATTCGCCTATAATGACGACCTAAAGTTCGCATTCTATCTAGTCACTGTATATTGACTATTCAAATCATATTTTGTATCCTGCCTATGCGAGTGCATTTTCTGAATGTCGCTCCATGAGATACACCCACGAAATGCATTGAGAGTCTTTCATGTCATCACGCGTAATACAGTCGTTATTCCAGCGCGGGAATGACCGCCGCCGTACCGGCCGTACGCGGACCAGCCGCTGCTTTCGATTCGGGCACGAGATGCTGGAAGACCGGATCACGCCCACGACGGTGACGGGCTTGAATCCGAGTTTTGGCCCGGCGTCGGGTACGACTCCGGTGACGATCACGGGGACCGGCTTCACCGGTGCCACGGTAGTCGACTTCGGCACGGTCTCGGCGGGATTTACCTTCGTGAACTCCACCACGATCACTACTGTCAGCCCGCCGGGCACGGGTATCGTGGACGTCACCGTGACTGCCACCGGTGGGACGTCGCCCCTCAACCCTCCAAACGATCAGTTCACATACGGGCCGACGGTCACGGGTCTCAGCGTCAGTACAGGTCCGGCAAGCGGCGGCACGCCGGTGACAGTCTTCGGGACCGGCTTCACCGGCGCGACGTCGGTCAACTTTGGGACGAGCCAGGTCGCCGCGACGGTCCTCAACGCCAACGCGGTCACTGCTGTGAGTCCGCCAGGCAGCGGAGTCGTCGACGTGACCGTGACCACCCCGGCTGGCACGTCGCCTCCCACACCCGCCGATCAATTTACCTATCCACTCGCCCCTACGGTCACGAATATCAGCCCGAATTCGGGGCCGGCGGCCGGGGGTACACTGGTGACAATCACCGGGGCTAACTATACCGGTCCTACGACTGTCGACTTCGGCACGATTGCGGCAACCAACGTGACGGTGGTCAGCACTAGCGAAGTCACGGCCGTGAGCCCTGCAGGGACCGGGATCGTGGACGTGACCGTGACCGCCGACGGTGGCACGTCAGCCACGTCGGACGCCGACAAGTTCACGTATGGCCCGACGGTCTCTAATGTCAGCCCGAGGAGTGGGCCTTTAGCTGGCGGGACCTTCGTCACCATCACGGGGACCGGCTTCACTGGCGCAACGGCTGTCGACTTCGGCCCGGTTGTGATCAGCTCGTTCACAAATACGGGCACCCAGATTGTGGTGGTGAGCCCGGCTGGTGTGAGCCCAGGCTCCGTGGATGTCATCGTGACCAACCCAATTGGGACGTCGGTCACGTCGCCTGCGGATCTGTTCACTTACACCGCCCCTGCAGCTCCTGTGCCGACGGTCTCCGCCATCAGCCCGAATTTTGGTCCGTCGACGGGCGGAACTTTCGTGACAATCATTGGCACTGCATTCACCGGTGCCCCAAAGGTCGACTTCGGCACGACGGCGGCAACAAACGTTGACGTGGTCAACGACACTACGATTACCGCCGTAAGCCCAGCGGGCACAAACATCGTTGACGTGACCGTGACCACACTTGGCGGCACTTCGGCCACCTCGCCCGCCGACCAGTTCAGTTATCTGCCGGTGGTCACGAGTGTGACCCCGAGAAGCGGTCCATTAGCGGGCGGGACCGAGGTCATCATCACGGGCACAAACTTCACCAGCAACGCCATAGTCGACTTCGGCACGACGCAGGCCATCGAGACTATCCCCGAGTCGACGTCCCAGATATTGGCCATCAGTCCTGCGGGCACGAGCCCCGGCACCGTCAACGTGACCGTTGTCGCGGGGGGGGTACCTCCGCCACTTCGTCCGCCGATCTATTCTTCTACACCGCGATCGGGGCGGTCAGGCCCACAGTCGCCGGAATCAGTCCGGCGTTCGGTTCGCCTGACGGCGGAACTGCGGTGACGATCACTGGCGCGGGCTTCGACCAAACCAACCCCGCTTTGGTCTACTTCGGCACGGTGGCGGCGGCGAGCGTAACCGTTACCAGTACCACCACGATTTCTGCCGTCAGCCCGGCGGGCACCGGAACCGTGGACGTGACCGTGACTACCTATGGCGGTACGTCGCCGACGACATCTGCCGATCAGTTTACGTATACCGTGGATGGCCCCCAGGTAACGAACGTGCAGCGCTTTGGGTACCATGCGCAGCCGACTTTCCTGGTTATTACCTTCAACAGCGCGCTCGACCCAGTTCCAGCGACGAAAGTCTCAAATTATGTGATTACCGGGCCCAAGGGCCGCCGGATCAGAGTGACTTCAGCTGTCTACAACGCGACGGCTCACACCGTCACCCTGAGGCCTGCCCAGATGTTGAACCTCCGCACGACATATATCCTGACGATCAACGGAACCGCCCCCTCGGGGCTGACCGCCACCGATGGCTTGCTTCTGGACGGGGCTCGCACCGGACGACCGGGGAGTAACTTCGTCACGGCGATCACGAGTAGCAACCTGGCAGGACCAGCTAGCCAGAGGCCGGTTGCGGCTGTCGTCAAGGCGAGGGCCAGAAGCTTTGTCGTTCGTGCCAAATTGCTCAATTTCAAGCACGAGAGGTAATCTGGCATAGGCGACGGGGATGGATGAGCGCCAAGCCGAGTCAGTGAACTCCGGGAGTAAATACCGGCCCCACCGGAGGCACTTGAAAGTTGCGCCGCGGCACACTCGAAGGCCCTGACTTGCTGCGCACGGAGTGTTCGCCGGCTGCCGCAAGGCTCGCGTCGTCTTCAGTGGTGGCGATGTCCATGATCGCCAGGCTTAACTCCGACAGCCCATGGACCCCTTCCGGCATGACCCACACATAAATGTCATCGAACCGTCCGACAAATGTAGCTTGTCGGGGCACATCCGCCTTATGCCCGATCTTGAGCCAGCCAAACGCAGGATTTCCCTCAGCCGACCCACGCAAAGCACGCAAGTAAACCGTCTGCATGCTTCGAATCTTCTCAGGGCTCGTGATTGTGCCCAGGCTCCAGGTCCCGGTCACATTGCGCGATGCGCCCAAGCTAAGGCTGCCAGGACCAAAGGCTTTGGACGCCATGTTCAAGCCCAGCGTCGAATTCCCGTTGTCGGTCACCTGAACCGACCCCTGGCCAGCGACTGCAAGATAGGGGAGAAATCCAGGATTCGAGGCGATTTTCGCCAGGTTGTCGACGACTTGCTGATATTGCAAGTCGGGTAAGGCATTCACAGTCCGCCGCGCCGTGAATCGGAGCTGCTGGCTCATGCAGCCGGAAAGCTGTGAGATCACCACGATCCACGGGACAAGCAAGACGAGTTCCGCACACCGTCGTATTCTCGGAGTCCGTGTCATCCCCAAAGTCTCCGGACTGGCGATCCCATCCTGCGCCGCCCTAATCGAATCCGCGCAAAAGCCAGTGCGTACTCTAATCGGTCACCTGGGACGGCTTTCTTAAGCGCATTCGTGAGAATCGCACTGTGCATTGACCGCGCGTACAACCAAATCGTGCAAGAATTCCGCGTACGACTCCAGCTCGAAATGAAAATGCCGCATACGGTCTATTTAGGCTATGCGCCACGGCTCATTTGGTCGAAGATCGGTGAATGGCGCTGGTTGAACGGTGATATCTCCGATCGACGGGGAGATGCAATTCCTGGCGTGCCTTTGGTAACTTGAAGGAAGAACATTGAAGGAGGGGCAGGCATGGGATCGAGCATCGTCACGCTTTTACTCGCGGTGGTTGTGCAGGCACGGCGTTAAAATCGGACTCGAAGGCGGTCGACGCCATTACCGAGAAGATGAATGATGCCCGGCGACTTCTGCGGAACGGCCGTTACGCTGAGGCCGAGGAAGCCTTGTCAGCAGTGGAGTCGCAGTCAAACAAAAGCGCAGCACAACTGACCCCTGCGCAGAAATCGACCGTGATCCTGAGCAAGTCGGAGTGTCAGGCAAGTCAGGGCGATTACGTCAAGGCGATAGGAATGCTCAAGGGAGCGGTGGCCGCCTTGCCCACCAACGCCGATCTGGCAGCGCGGCTGGCAGAGCTTTACTTGATCCGCGGTGAATGGGAGGCCGCAGACGCGGCGGCTGCCCAGGCCCAAAAGATCGATACGGATCATTTGCTGGCGCGCTGGGTCGAGGGGCGTCTACTTGAGTTGCGTGGCGAGCAAGAGAAGAGCGTCGCCGCCTGGAAGTGGTTTGTCGACCGCTACAATGAAAAACGGGCTGACATTGTCATGAGCGCCGACGCGCTGATCTTGGTCGGTCAGGCCGCTGAGCGCTACTACCGTGCCAGTGCGCGTGGCGAGGAGTTGAGTGACTCGCTCAACGACGTGATCAACGACATATACGAGGCCGCACTACGGGTTGAACACGACTGCTGGCAGGCTCCCTTGTTAGAAGGGCGGCTTTTCCTGTCGGGTTACAACGAGCGGGCGGCGGCACGCGAGCTGGCCCGCGCGCAGGAAATTAACCCGCTGGCACCCGAGATACTTGTTACGTTGGGCCAGGCCGATTTGCAGGGCTACCGTCTGGCCGCGGGCCGGGCGAAGGTCGAGCGGGCCTTGAGTATCAATCCGCACTACGCTCCGGCCTACGTGCTTTTGGCCGATCTCAACATCTCCGACGAGCGCTTTGTCGATGCCAAGACGGCCGCGGTCAAGGCAGTGGCCGAGAACCCGCGTGACGAAGACGCGCTCGGCCGGCTGGCTGCCTCGTGCCGGCTATTGGTCGACCCGATGGGAGCGGCCGCTGCGGAGGTGGTTGCCCTGGCAAATAACCCCAGACCAGCCACTTTCTATGCCGCGCTCGGCGAGCGGCTAGCCGACCGTCGCAAATACCACTCGGCCGAACGTGCCTTCCTGATGGCCGCCGCCGCCGACCCCGGCCGGGCCGACGCCCCCATCGGACTGGGCATGCTTTACATGCAGGTCGGCCGGGAGACCGAGGCCAAGAGTCTATTCGACGCAGCCTTCGACGCCGATCCTTTCAATGTCCGCGCCGACAACATGATCAAGGTGCTCAGGCACATGGCTTCGTACTCGAGCATCGATACACCGCATTTCAGCGTCTTGGTCGACCCGGCGCAGGACGAGCTCTTGGGGCGCTACATGTCGCGCTACTTGGAATCGATCTATTCGAACATGACCTCGCGGTTCGGCTATGCACCACCCGGCAGGAACAAGATCGAGATTCTCAAAAACCATGCGTGGTTCAGCGGCCGGACGGTCGGCCTGCCGTTCGTACCCACAGTTGGCGCTTGCACCGGCCGGGTCGTGGCGCTGGCCAGCCCCCGGGCAACCAAAATGCCGTTCAACTGGGCGCGGGTCCTCACTCATGAGCTGGTTCACGTCATCACATTACAGCAAACCGAGTTCAATATTCCCCACTGGTACACCGAGGCGCTGGCCGTGGAAAGCGAGGGATTTCCTCGGCCCCAGGAATGGAACCGCATGCTGCTTAAGCGCGTGCCCAGCCGCTCGAAGCTCTTGAATCTCGACACGATCAACCTTGGTTTCATCCGGCCCAACGAACCAGACGATCGCCAGATGGCCTACTGTCAGGCTCAGCTTTATGCCCGATACATGCTCAAACGGTTTGGCGACGACGCCTTGATCAAAATGCTCATGGCATATCGCCGCGGACTCACGACCGACAGGGCGATCGCCGATTGCTTTCACGTCGATAAACCCGACTTCGAGAAGGCCTACCTGTCCTATCTCGACGAAGTTGTGAAAACCATTCGCACCCGCGTGAGCGAAGAAAAGCCGATCGAATTTTCTCAACTCGAACGACAAGTCAAGGAGAAACCCGAGGATCCCGACTTGAACGCGCGGATGGCCTACGAGCACTTTGCTCGCCGCGATTACAAGGAAGCGAGGCCGTTTGCAGATAAAGCGCTGAAGCTCAAGCCCCATCACCCTCTGGCCAGTTACGTCAAGGCGCGGCTCTTGTTGTCGATTGGTGAGGACGAAGAAAACGCGATCAACATCCTCGAGCCTGCGCTCGACTTGAAAGAGCCCAACGAGCGAGTGATCGATCTGTTGGCTGAGCTCAAGATGAAGGCCGGCAATCTCGACGAAGCGGAAAAACTCTACGAGCTTGCCCGCAAAGATGATCCTGCGCATACCAAATGGATCGCAGGCTTGGCGCGGGTTCATCTCCGCCAGAAAAAGACAACCGAGTTCTTGAATGACCTGGCGATGATCGCGGCCAACGACGCTGACGATATCGCAGTGCGCAAGGCCCTTGCTGAGCGCCACCTCGCTGCTGGCGATGCTCCGGCGGCCGAAAAATGGGCCAACGATTGTCTCTATATCGACGTCTACGACCCCTCGGTTCACGTCCTCGTCGCTGATGCCCAGGCCCTTGGCAAAAAGTACAATAGCGCGATCGAGGAGTATCAAACCGCACTTACGCTCAAGCCGAAAAAGCCTAACGATTTGAAAGTCAAGCTTGCCCAAGCCCAGCTTGCCGCGGGCCAGCGCGACGCTGCCAAGGCCACCGTCGGCGGGGTGCTCAAGGCCGACCCAGAGCATCCCGAGGCCAAGGCCCTTCTCGACAAAATCGACCGCGCAACGAGCGGATGAGGGTGCCAGCGATTTGTGCTAATTGGGCGCCGCGTCAGAGCGCCATCATGTTGCGCCGATCGGTGCCACGTACCCAAAGCAACCGGCGATGCAAAATGGCTCAGGCCCGAATGCAACGTCATTTTGGCCAGTTCACCGCGCGAACGGGTCGGCAGGGAAGCTCGAGTCGAACAAGGTGGCCACCAGTCGGCGAAAATCTTCGCGGTGGCGCAACGACGCCAAATCGTTATCGCGGTTCGTTCTCTGGGCGTCAGTCCAACCCGCATCGACGGCTTGCTTCAGCGTCTGGACCGCCTCGGCGGCTAACACTTGCCGCTCCTCTGCCGGCATGACTGGAATGATTAGGGCCAAGGCACAGGTGACGTCGTAGAAGTCGTTGGGGGTCTCGCGCGAGAGCAACATCAATGCGCGCTTCACTCGGATCGCCTCAGCAGGCTGATCGAGTGCCAGGAGCACCTTGATCGAATCAAGCAGGGCTTGAAGGATCGCATCGGCAGCACTGCCGACTTCTCCGGTGGTGCGAGCCAGATCGAGTCGGCGGCCAGCTCGAGTGCGGTGGTGTAGCGGCTTGACTGCGCTCGAGCCATCGCCTTTAAGTAGATCGCCTCCAGGGCTTGTGGCACCTGCCGCTTAATTTGTCGGGGCGTGGTGAACTCGCACCGCTTAACCTTTTCGAGCATATCGCCGCTCGCGCGAGCTGTAGAGCGCTTCGCCGGTCAGGATCGCGTATAGCATCGCGCCCAGGCTGAAGATGTCGCTCGCAGGCCCACGAGGTCTCGACGCGCGTCCCCCTGCTCGGGGCTCATGTAGGCCAGCGTGCCCACCACGCCGACCGTCGGAGTGTCAGAGCCGCTGTCTCCCGAACTGGGCGTTAGCGGTTCTTCGCCGGCCTCATTGCGGGCTTGGTCCGGCATTCGTTCAGTCGCTTGTCGGCCCTCTCGTTGTCAGTGTCGGCAAACATGCGAACACCTCTACATCACATCCGAGCGCAACCTCACCGCGCGAAGGGGTCAGCGGGAAAGCCCCGATCGCAGAGCTTCGCCAGCAGCCGGCGAAAGTCGTCGCGGTCATGCAACGGCGCCAGGTCGGGATCGCGATTGGTTTTCCCGGCATTATTCCACCCCGCGTCGATGGCACGCTCTAGCGTTTGCACAGCCTCGGCGGCCACGGCTTGACTGAGTGCTCCGCGCGTGATCGGCACGCTCAAGGCCAAGGCGCGGGCAGCATCGTAGAAATCCGTCGAACGTGCACGCGGCAGCGCCAATGCCTCGCGCGAGCCGAACTGCCTCCTCCGGTTGATTCCGTGCTTGGCACACCTTGGTCTCGAGAAGCAGGTGATAACGGAGCGCCCGTTGCAGTTCAGGATCGTTAGGCATCGAAGCGAGCGCCGCCCGTCGACGTTCACCTGCTCGCTGCAGGAGTTCTCGCGCGTTCTGCCATCGTCGCTGGCCGATCTCGATTTCAGCCATCTCGTCCAGTGTGATGCCCAAAGCGCTCTGATCCGCGATATCCGCGGGGTTATCTTGCGTCAGCCGCTCCCAGATGGCCAGAGACCGTCGGTACGATTCCAGGGCCTTGGCCGGCTGATCTGTCTTGGCCAGTAGTTCACCGATACCGATGAGACTTGCGGCCAACTCCCGCTGGAACTCGGGGATTGTGGGGTTTTCGCGCGCGACCCTCTCTCCAATCGCCCGCGCCGACTCGAATAGCTCCAGTGCCTCGAAAGTATTTCCCATATCGTTCAGACGGTTGCCGAAACTGACCTGGCTGCGGGCTAGATCGAGCTGGAGCTCCGTGACCGAGGGGTTGTCGCTGGCTAGCCGTTGCCGGATCGCCACCGCACGCCTGTATGACTCCATTGCCTCGGCCAGATGGCCGGTATTATTGAGCACCATGCCGAAGCTGTGACAGGTTGCGGCCAGATCGCGCTGGTAATTGGTTATTGCGGGGTAATCGCGTGTCAACCGATCCTGAATCTCAAGCGCTTTCTGGTACGATTTCAGCGCCTCAGCTTGGTGGCCCATCTTGTGCAGCAAGAGGCCGATTCTGTCGTGGCTTCGGGCGAGATCGCGCTGGTACTCGGCAACGTCAGGTTTGTCGCGCACAAGCTGCTCACGGATCGCAAGCGCCTTCTTGTGCGACTCGAGCGCCTCGGCCGGATGACCGGTATCGCTCAGCGTCATCGCGATGTTGTTGTGGCTCTTGGCCAGATCGCTCTGATGCTCGATATCATTGGGGACACTGCGCGTCAGCCGTTCCCAGATGGCTTGCGCCCACCGATGCGACGCTAAAGCCTCCGTCGGATGTCCCGTGGCGTACAGCATCGCGCCGATGGCGTTCTGGCTTCTGGCAAGCTTGGTCTGGTACTCGGTGACGTTCGGGTTTTCGCTTGCCAGTCGCTCAAGAATGGCGCTCGACTCGGTATAAGACCGAAGTGCGTCGGAAATGCGGCCGATCTCCCGCGTGGTGCTGGCGAGATCAAAGTCGGCGCTGGCAAGCTTTACCATGACCTCGGGCCGCGTATCGCGGTCGGACTGGAGCTGGTCGCGCAGTCTGTGGAAGAACTCGAGCGGCTCCTTCAAGAGCGCCTTGCGCAGTGGATCCAGGTCGCGACGGTTCTTCAGTTCGGGATTGGCCTGGACCGCATCGCGGAACTTTCTCATGGCGTCGATGGCCAGCCCCTCGCGCTCCTCGGCCCGCAGCCGCTGTTGGGCAAGCTCTCGGTTCTTCCCGGCCAGGACTGCTGTGAAGCCCGCCAGGCCCGCCAGACTGAATATCACCACAGCCGCTGCGCTGGTCACGAGGGTCCGATGATGTCGCATCCATCGCCGCGCCCGCAATGCAACCGGTTCTCGCCAGGCCGTGACCGGCTCGCCGGCCAGCCAGCGGCGGATTTCCGCCGCCAGATCGAGAGCGCTAGCGTACCGCTCTTCTGGCTTTGGCTCCATTGCCTTTAAGCAGACGGCCTCGAGCGCTGGCGGCACGCCCGCCTTGACCTGGCGGGGCCGGGGAAACACACACAATTTTACCTTCTCGAGCGCATCGGAGTGCCATTGGCCACCGTATGGTGGCCGGCCGATGAGGATCGCGTAGAGGATGGCTCCCAGGCTAAAAATATCGCTCGCCGCGCCGATGATGTCCCACCGCGCCGCGGCTTGCTCGGGGCTCATGTAGGCAGGCGTGCCCACCATGCCCACCGTTGGTGCATCGGAACCACTGCCGCCCGAGCCCGAACTCGGCGTGAGCGGTTCCTCGCCCGCCGAGATCGCTTGGTCGCCTCGGTCGAACGGCCGCGCCAACCCCCAGTCCACTATCAGCGTTTCGTCGTACTTTCCCAGCATCACATTGCGGGGCTTCAGGTCACGGTGGAGGATTCCCCGGTTGTGAGCGTACGCCACCGTGTTGCACATCGAAACGAACCGGTGCAACATTTCGCGCAGCGCGAGTGACCGTTCCGACGGGTCGCGGCTCAGTTGATCGGCGGTGTGGAAGGCGCTTATCCGATCCTGAAGTGTCTCGCCTCGGATGAACCGCATGGCGTAGCACGGTGCTCCGGCGGCGTCCGAACCCAGCGCATAGATCGGAACAATGCCTGGATGTTCGAGGCGGCTGGTGACCTCGGCCTCCTGACGGAAGCGACGTTGGCTCTCGGGGTCACGTGCGCGGCTGGGTTTGATGAACTTAAGCGCCACATCGCGGTTCAACTCGACGTTGCGGGCCAGAAAGACCTCGCCCAAGGCACCAGCGGCGTGGAAGCGCAGGTCACTGTAGTCGGCCCGTGCGGTAGCGAACTCCCGAATCGACCTGCCAGCGACCTGTTGGCAGGGTTCGTCCCTAGAAATGATCTTGGTGTCGGCCAAGAGAGGGTCGAGCTGGCGAAGCAGGGCGATGCGGCGTGCGAGCTCGCCGGCCAGCTCGGGGCAGGCGGAACAAAGCTCGTCGGCGGAGAGGCTCTGCCCGAGGTCGTGAAGCTCCTCCCAACGCAGCAATAACTCATCCAGTCGCGGGTCGGTAGCGTGGTCATCGGTATTTGTGAACATAAGAACACCTGTGGATCGCGGTGAGGCTCACAATCCGGGCATCTTCCCTCCAAGATTCTCGACCAATCGCAGCCGCGCGGCTTGCCAGCGGCGCTGATCGTGCGCACCGATACAGCCAGCACGGCGGCGGCCTCTGCCTGAGACAGCTCCTGGTAGAAGAGCAGGTCGAACGCCTCGCGTTCGAGGGCAGGCAACTCCTCGACCTCGCGATGGAAGTTGGTCCAGGCGCTCAATCGATCCGGATCGTGGGTGGTGTCCGCGGCGCTGGGCTCCGCCCCACGCGCGCTCGCTGCTCCAACTCTGCTTGCGTGGTGGGCACCCAGGCCATGGGCGCCGGAATAACGCCGGGCGAGGTCGAGTAGCTCGCGACGGATTTGCGCCGCCGCTAGCCGGAAGAAATCACCGACCGTCGTCGGCTGGACCTCGCCCAAGGCGCGGCAGAGCCGCAACGCGGCATTTTGAAGCACATCGTCGGTCTGCTCCCAACGTTTTACGCCCGGGAAATCCCGAAGCATCTTGCGCGTCAGGCGATTCAGCCGTTCCGCGGCGTGGGCCAGTAACTCGTCGCGGGCAGATTGGTCCCCCGCCTGCAGGCGGTGAATGCACAGCCGTATCTGAGTCGAGTGGTCGTCATGGGACATCAAGGCGAGCTCCTCGGATTCGCAACGACGCCCACGTCGTCAATCAATTGATGATATCCAGCGGAGAATCCGAAGTCCAATTCAGTGGAGCATCTGATGAACCCGACGTGATTCCCCTCGCGGGTGTGCGCATTCACCAGGTAAGATGCAGCTATGACCGAATCACCGGGATCGTCAGGTAGCTTGACACTCTCCGCCTTGCAGCGGATGATCTTACAAATGTACGGCCAGAAAGACGCGGCCCGGGGTGATGCGGCCACGTTTCTCTGGTTGACCGAAGAGTTCGGCGAGCTGGCGACCGCGCTGCGCTCTGGCACACGCGATGAGCTGGCCGCGGAGATGGCCGACGTGCTGGCCTGGCTGGCCACGCTGGCAAACATCCGGGGCATCGAACTCGAAGAGGCCGTCATGCGTAAGTATGGTCGGGCTGTCCGGACTGCCAGTCCGTCCCTTGCGTTTGCGACCCGGCCGAAAAACCCTGATCGATCTGAGTTGCTTCACTGCGCGACCGCCCGGCACCTTTATTCTCCTCCACGCGGCAAAAGTTTTTATGGCGAGCTTCTCATCCTCAATCCTTGACTTCAACTGATTCTCGAACATGATTCAGCATAAATTCAACGACAGGATGTCGCGATACGTCGGGATCGGTCGCGCGTGTGTCGGTTCCTCGTGGCAGCCGCGGTCCTGACATTTCTCTCTCTCCTTGGAACGCCCTCGGCGGTTCTGGCGCAGCGGTCGCGCGGGGTCGAGGTCGAAAACATGAGGGTGGGCTTCGACGCATCCATTGTCTCTCAAGTCATCCAAACGCGTTCAAGATCGGCACCTGGACGCCGGTCTGGGTTCAGCTTCGAGGGAGGGAGCGAGCCGTGATAGCGGGATTCATGGAGGTGAGTGTCGCCGATGACGATGGGACGCCGACGGCGTTCCGCATGCCGGTCGAAGTGGGGGCGAACCAGAGCCAGCGATTCACGGCCTATGCACGCCCGGGCTCGCGCCAGCCCGAGTTCACGATCCGGCTGCTCGATCAAAATGGACGACGGGTCGGCGGAGCGTCGCAAGACACGGCCATGCCGCAGCCTCCCGAGTCGATCATGCCCGACGAATCGCTGATTCTGACCATGGGGCGACCGCAGGGAGTGGAGACGATCGCGGAGCTGCCGGGCTTCAAAGCGGCAAGCACGCGACCCGCTCGCGGGTGCCAGCGTCGAAATCGTGACGGCACGGATCGACCCTCAAGCCGGCTCGATGCCCGGCCGCTGGTACGGCTACGACGCGGCGAGGGCCATCGTCGTTGATACCGGCGACCGCGAGACCGTGGCATCACTCGACGCATTGCGCGGTCAGCCGCTGGTCGACTGGGTCGAGCGGGGCGGCCATCTCATTGTCTGCGGTCGGTGCCAACTGGCAGGCCGTGCGCGACAGCGTTCTCGCGCCGATCCTGCCGGGACTGCCCAGCGGGCAAGAGAAAGGTGGCGTCGCTCGAGGCGCTCGATACCTTCGCGGGCTCGAACAAGTCGATCACTCCGCCCGGCACGCCACCGGTGATGGTCACCAAGCTCGAAGAGCTGGAAGAGCGGGGAGGCACGGTCTCAGCATGATGTCGAACATGCCGCTGGTCGTGCGAGGTACGCACGGGTTCGGACGGGTGACTTTGATCGCCCTTGACGTCGACCAGAAGCCGTTTTCCGACTGGGTCGATCGGTCTTTGTTCTGGGTCCGGGCCATCGACTTGAAACGCCCGCGCGGCGACCAAGCCGCCGCTGGCCCCAATATGGGCGGCGGGCCGCGGTTCTACCAATACGGCGTCTCCGACCTGTCGAGCCAGCTTCGCGTCGCCCTCGAGCAGTTTCCCGGGCGTCAAGCTGATCCCGTTCGGCTGGGTCGCCTTCTTCATCTTTCTCTACATCCTCTTGATCGGGCCGGGCGACTACTTCTTCCTGAAGAAGGTGCTCAAGCGGATGGAGCTGACCTGGATCACGTTCCCGACGATCGTGGTGACCGTCAGCCTGGTCGCGTATTACGCGGCCTATATGCTCAAGGGCAACGACCTGCTGGTCAACAAGGTGGATGTCGTCGATATCGACCAGGCAGCCGGCTTGCACGCGGCAATACCTGGATCAGCCTTTTCAGCCCGCAGAACCGCGACTACACGATCCGGACCATTCCCCGTGCCGCTGGATCGCGACCCGCCACCGGCGGCCGACTGCCCGATCCGTCGAGCCAGCCGGTCCGGCCGCCGGCCGGAACCGAAGTCGTGACGAGCTGGTTCAGCGCCCCCGAAAACCAGTTTGGCGCCATGGGCAACTCCGGCCGGCGGTTTAGCTTCGCCGGCAGCGGCTACGCTTATCAGCCCACCTCGGGAGTCGAGTGGCTCGAGAATGTCCGCATTCCGATCTGGAGCACGAAGTGCATCTCTTCCCGCTGGTTTGGTCCGGCCGTGCCGCTGGTCGACTCTGACTTGCAGCCCGTGGGGACCGACCGCCTGGCCGGGATCGTGACCAACCGCCAGTCGGTTCCCGCTGGAAGACGCGATCCTGGCGTTCGGCAAGCAGGTCTATCTGCTGGGAACGCTGGCGCCCGGGGCCACGGTCCGCGTCGAGCTCGCGCCAGCGACCGTAACCTCTCCGGGCTCTTGAAGGATAAACAGCAGTAACTACCTGTCCGATCAGCCCTGGAATCGCGACCGCAAGATCGACCGGGCCGATTTGATGCTCGCGGCGATGTTTCACGACAGCGAGTCGACGCTGGCCAGCGAACGGGTCCTCGCCAACGATCCCGCTCCACGACCTCGATTTGACCGGGCAGCTTGCGCTTGCAGAGGCCGATGCTCGTGGCCCGGATCAATCGCACCGGTGCGCAGCTCGGCCTGGACAACGTGCCGTCGCCCCCAAGATCGACCAGTTGACCTTGGTCCGCATCATCTTGCCTCTCAAGAAGAAAGCGTAAAGTCGTAAGTAACCAAGTGCACCACGATGATCGAAACGCATGAATTGACCAAGATGTATGGCGAGCTTTACGCCCTGAACCGGCTCAACCTGACGCTCCAGCAGGGAGACGTCTACGGCTTCATCGGCCCCAACGGCGCGGGCAAGACAACGACGATGCGGATCCTGGCCACGCTCTTGAACCCTTCCTGGGGCGAGGCGACGGTCTGCGGCTACTCGATCTACACCGGTTCGAAGGAGATCCGCCGCGTGATCGGCTACATGCCCGATTTCTTCGGCGTCTACGACGATATGAAAGTGATCGAGTATCTCGAGTTTTTCGCCTCGGCCTACCGGATCAAGGGGGCGGCGCGGCGAAAGATCTGCGAAGAAGTGCTCGAGCTGGTCGACCTGACCTACAAACGCGACGCGCTGGTGACCAGCCTCTCTCGCGGCATGACCCAGCGCCTGGGCCTGGCGCGCACGCTCTCTGCACGACCCTCAGGTCCTGCTCCTGGACGAGCCGGCTTCGGGGCTCGATCCTCGCGCCCGCATCGAGATGCGGGCCTTGCTCAAAGAGCTGCGCAACATGGGCAAGACGATCCTGGTGTCCAGCCACATCCTCCCCGAGCTGGCGGATATCTGCAACAAGATCGGCATCATCGAGCAAGGCTGCCTGCTGGTCAACGGCGAGGTGGTCGACGTCATGAAACAGGTCCGCACCGACATCGTGCTCAATATCGCGGTCGCCGACCGGTTGACCGACGCCGCCGGCCTGCTCGAACACCAGCCCGAGGTCGAAAGCGTTCAGGACAAGAACGGTGTCTTGGTGGTCAAGCTCAACGAGGGCATCAATCAGTACAGCTTCCTGGCCAGCCGTTTGATCGAACAAGGTTACGAGCTGACCCTCTTCAAGGAAGACGAGATCAATCTCGAGACGGCGTTCATGCACTTGACCAAGGGGATCACGAGCTGACCTGTGGCGAACGATGCCGCGGGCGCGCGAAGCGTACCAGCGGGCTGGAATTCGTGCATACTGGCTCGTGGATGCGAGATTCGGCGAAGTGTGGTTCCGGTCTCATACGGCCGCCGCGGCCGTTTCGCGGCGAACCCGGTACGAAGCGGCTCGTACCGATCGCCGGTCTTCGGCCAATCCTTTCGCTTCGAATGGCCCGACAATCGGTTAAGACGGTGGACTTATTCGTTGGGTGTGACGGCGGCGTAACCCGAAAGAACGACCCGGCACGCCGCTGGAGGATTCCATGGCGTGCCAGGCCATTGTCGGTCGACTGTAATTCTGATCGCTGACGGCTCAGGCTGAATCCGCCGAGGGCAGTTACATATCCCGTATTCGGGCCGGTGGCAGGCAATCCAGCGAACTGGCTGATGGTTGTCTGTGTGAGAGGCGCAGGTGTGCCCTGTTGACCATGAGGCGAGATAACGAGCCATCCGTTAAGTCTGTTACAGAAACCGGGGGTAAATCCGGCGTTAACGGTCCCAGCGACGTACAGCGTGTTATAGATGTTGCCCCCGATGTTGAATACGCTGCCGGGTGCGACGTCGACGTTCCCCTGGATGTAAGAGCCGACGGCGGGGATCGTCACCGTGATGATCGAGTTCGCGACGCTCGTGTAATTGAGCGTCAGGACGTTGGTACCCGTGCCGGTTCCCTTGGGAGGCTGGCTCACCAGGCCGAGGTTGCGGCCGATATTGAACTGGGAGCCGTCGGACAGGCTGATGTTGCCGCCGACGTTGAAGAGGTTCAGGTCGCGGCCAATGTTGATGTTTGTTCCCGATGAGCGTGATCCCGTTGAGCACGTCGAGCGTGTTCACGTCGCCACCGGTCGTGATCGACGCACCGGGCAGAATCGCGTCGAACGCGATCCGGTCGATTGCCGTCGTGCCGCTGGCGACCAGCGGACCGGAGAGATCGGCGTCCTGGAATCCCTCGATGTCACCAATCTGACCGGTGTTGACGGTGATCTGGCCGACATTGAGAATGTGGCCCCGATCCGCCGCCCCGTAGGCGAAGCTCTTCGCGAAGCCCTTCTTTTGCTGCTTGCCCGAGCGGATTGATCGTCAGCTCGGTGTTCTGGGTCGAGCCATCGACGATGATGCCGACGCGGCCGCCCGACATCGCGTAGGCTCGACGGTGCCGATCGGCTGCGGATAAGTCGCGGACGCCTGAGGCGACAGTGCTGTTCGGCAGTCGTGGTCGACGATGCCCCGCCTTGCCCGTTTGTGCCTTCCGCGACGTTGGTCGCCAAGGTGTTGGAGGTGTACGACAGAGGCTGACCATGATAGTGAGTGCCGCCGGCATTTACCTCTACGTTTTGACCGCCCCTTGAGCGGTCTCGGTCGCGGCCACGCCCGCCCGTCTGCCGCACTGTCCGATTGAAACTGGGGTGCATGCTTTGCAATTGCGGCGGTTTGTTTGAGCAGATAGGCGTTCTGCGCGCGCGGGGTGTTTGAGCAAGTAACGCTGAAATAGCCGAGATCCTTCTTGGATCCGGGCCGACTGCGACGACATGAGCACCCGATCTTCCAGCCGGCCGTCGAGCAGTGGACGGAACGCGCGTGATCCCGGTCGACCGCCTTTTGTGCGAGATTCCGACATTTGTCGATCCTCCTGATCGTGTGCAACTGGCACTCGCGAAGTCCGCCCGATCCCGCTCGGCGCGATACCTGAGGTACTCGGCCGAAAACCACGCCACGCTCGCATCGCGTCGGATCCAACCGAACGTGCGAAGGGCGTTGACTGGGATGTCCCCGGTTATTTCCTGTCTCTTCATTTATCGGCGTGCGAGCGGAACGACTCCGCGCTCTATCGCTCGAGTCACATGCGTCCGGGAGTCGTGACGCAACACTTGTGTCGGATTGCGCGAGCGTGGCGATCCGTGTCGGTTGTATGGGTCGTGGAGGAGGCGATTTGCTATCGCTGGTCCGAGCGCGGACCGGCCGACCAGCCGGACAAAGCCCAGAGGTTGCGCAATTGCTGCTGGCAAGCCGGCGGGCATTCCTCTCGAGAATCTCAGAGTGATTCTTCGCCCTTTTGACCACGCCGCGAACCACCCCGTTGCTCACGCCGTGGCGGTCGCAGGTTTCGGCGATTTCGTGGAGAAATCGACCGCGTGACAGTGCCCCGTACCACCCGCGGCACTCCGCCCTTGATCCGGACGACAAAGGCGGCGCGGGGTACAAGGCAACCCAAAGAGCCCATGCCACAAGCGTTGCCAGCCCGAGCTGCAGGAAAAGTGCCACGAGTTTTCGATACCGTCACAACCTTCTTGGAATGGCGTCAAGCTAAGGGAACTTATTCCTAGCCGAAAAGGGCGGTGACGTGCTTGCCGCCATCGACGATCTTGATCGGGCGACCGATCGGGCTCATCATTTCCTTGGCCGGGTCGACCTTGAGCGAATGGCAGAGTGACGCCAAGAGGTCGGGAACGGTGACGGGGTGGTCCTTGACGTCCGATCCGTCGGCGATTGGAGCTGCCGATGACCTGCCCTCCCTTGATGCCGCCGCCGGCCAGCGCGACGTTGAAGACCTTGGGGAAGTGGTCGCGGCCGGCGTTGGCGTTGATCTTGGGTGTGCGGCCGAATTCGCCCATCCACACAACCAAGCGTCTGATCGAGCATGCCGCGCTGCTTGAGGTCGGTGATCAGAGTCGCGAACCCCGGATCGACCTGGCTGGCGTGCTTGCCGACTTTTTCATGGTTCTGCTGGTGCGTGTCCCAGCCGTTGGAGCGCACTTCGACGAACGTAACGCCCGCCTGGACCAAGCGGCGGGCCAGCAGGCAGCCCTGGCCGAACGGTGTCCGCCCGTAGGCGTCGCGGAGCGGGTCGGGTTCGTCGTCGAGGTGGAAGGCCCTCATGTGAGGCGAAAGGATCATCCTGGCGGTCTGGCGGTAAAGCGCTTTGTGGTCGCGGACCCGGTCGCCGCCCCCGGTGCGCTCGAAGCCCGCCCCCTCGATCCGCTCGAGCAAGCCCAGCCGGCGGCGGAAGCGGTCGGCCCCGACCCTGGGCTGCGTGTTCTCGGGCGGCTGCTGTGCGTTCTGGACCACGAACGGCTCGATCGCCGCTCCGAGAAAGCCCGCGCCGATGGTCGGTCCGCCGATGCTGACGATGTGCGGCAGGTCGAATTTGCTTTCGCCCAGCTCACTGACCATCGGAGCAGCCGAGGTGCGGGTGCTTGATCGTGGCCGAGGGTACATAGCCGGTGTGGAGCTGGTAGGTGGCGCGCTGGTGGTTTCCCTCTTTGTTGGTCATCGACCGCACCAGCGCGATGTCTTTCATGACCTTGGCCGTATGGCCCCAGCCCTCGGCGATCGAAATGCGCGGGAACGGCCGTCGCGATGGCCTTGGTCTCGCCGCCGTGCTCGGTGCCGGGCTTGGGGTCGAACGTTTCGAGCTGGCTGGGGCCGCCGGCCATCCAGAGCAGGATGCACGCCATCTGGCGCTTGCGCAGATCGGCGGCGTGGAGTGCCATCCAATCAGGGAAGCTGATGGGGATCGCCGCCGAGACGGCCAGGCCGGCCGTCCCCAGGGAGAGCGTCTGGAGGAAGTGCCGGCGGTCGATCACGCCCGTCGCCGTTCATCGCCACCTGCACCATTTCTTTTTCGAGTGCCATGAGTTCTTGCCTCGCTGTTTCGCCACGGGATCGTGCGGGACTTCGAGAGTGGTTTCGACTGGCAACGATTCGAACCGCAACATGATCTCAACGCCGGGTGAGGAACTCGGTGGTGTTGATCAGGCTCCAGTAGATATCTTCAAATGCCTCGCGGCGGTCGCCGACGCTGGCGAGATAGCGGCCGCAGATTTCGACTTCGTGAGTCGTGGGCTGGCGGGACAGAACGCGAAAGTACAAGCTGCCCAAGGCCGCGCGCTCGTTGGGTGCCGTGCTCAAGATTTCACCCAGGACCGTGCCGGGCCTGGCCTGGGTCCGATTATTGATCAGCGGGCTATTCATCAAGAACAGGGCCTGGGGAATTGTGCCCAAGACGTCTTCGTTGGGAACCGAGGGATCGATGCCGAACAGGCGATCGAAGAGCAGCCGCGGTCCACCGGGGCGCCTGATGGCGGCCGGCTTCTTGCCAACCTGCGACGCCAGCCCGGCGGCCGCGGCGGCCTTCTTGGCCGCGCCCTTGGTCTGAGCCTGGCCCTGCGCCGTTTGGGATCGCCCAGACTCAAGCTCTGCTGAGCCTTCTGGGCATTCTTGCCCAGGCCGGGTTGTTCGCATTGGGTCTGTCGGGTTGCTTGAGATTGCCGTTGGCATCCAGCGGCAGCGCCAGGGCCTGGGCGAGTGCATCGTAGACCTGGTCGGCGCGGAGGCGGCTCGGGCAGTTCGAGGCAAACGGGGTCTTGCCGGCCTCGTTGGCCGTCGAGCGGATTCGCCGCTGATACGCCTCGGTATTGAGGATCGTGCGGAACAGCCAGCGAATGTCGTATCCCCCTTTTTGCCATTGCTCGGCCAGGGGATCGAGCACTTCGACGGCCTTGGGCGTCCGCTCGGGCCCGATGTCGTCGATCGGTTCGTAGAAGGCCTCGCCCATGAGCGCGTACCAGATCCGGTTGATGTACGCCCTGGCGAACCAGGGGTTGTCCTGGCCCGTGACGTACGAGGCGGCCAGCGCCCGCCGCTCGGGGACGGCCAGGGTTTCGGGAAGGGCCGGCTCCGGTTTCGATTTCGAGCTGGACAAGAAGAATCGCGGGGCGATGGGGATCTGTTTTTGGGGGTTGTCCTTGTCGGGCATGGTATAGCGGCGAGACCCCTGCGGCTACGACGGCGAAGACGGGAAGCTGGCCCGGGGCCGCCTTGACGACATTCTTCGGCTGCATGCCGGCGAAGAAGGCCGCGAATTCGTGAAATTGCCGCTGTTTCCAGGCGTCGGTCTTGTGGTCGTGGCACTGGGCGCACTGGATCTGCACGCCCATGAAGATCCGCGATACCTCGCCGGCCATTTCCACGGGCTGAGCCTGGTAGGCCAGCGGGAACGCGACGGCCCCGTTCTCGTCGTTCTGGCCGGTGGCCGTGATCATTCCCGTGACGATTTCGTCCCACGGTTTATTGGCCTGAAATTGCTTGGCGAGCCAGTCCTCGAGCATGTCGAACCGCACCTGCGCCGGATTTTCGCTGGTCGAGTGGAACATGACCACGTCGCGCCAGTACTTCGCCCAGTTGTGGGCGTATTCGGGACTGCCGAGCAACGCGTCGATCAGCCGGGCGCGCTTGTCCTTGGAGCGGTCGCTGCAGGAACGATTGAACCTGCATGGGCGTGGGCGGCCGGCCGGCGACGTCGAAATAAATCCGGCGGACATATTCGACGTCGGTCGTCAGACGTCGCCGGCTCGACCTTGGGGCTGTTCTTGGTCAAATACTGGGTCAGAGCCTGTCGAGCTCCGCCGAAGTCAGGGTGGGCGGCGACACCGATCGGGACGGACGTTTGGGGAGTGCTGTCTTGGCCCGCTCGTCTTTTGATCGGCTCGAGGTGGCCTGATTCGTCCGCGCCCAATCCTGCTTGACATTCTTGGTCTTGGTGAGATCGTCGGCCTTGCTGGGCTTCGATTTGTCCGAATCAGAGTCGATCTTGCCGTTTTCCATGGCGGGCTGGGCCGCTTTTTCGCCTTGTTCCTGACTCAACGGCTCGAACGATCGGGCGAAGGCACCGGCAGCTAGTAGGATGGCTATGGCCAAAGCGACGGTCACGCGCTCTAGACAAGTTCGCAACGGCCGCCGTCGGAACGATCGGTTGTTGATTCCAAGACCAATCATGCCGGATTTCTCCCTCGTTCTCAGTGCAATTCACGCGAGCAACACGGTGACTGAAGCGTGTTCGATAGCGCAATTTCAGGGTGCGAGAGACGTTTCGGAAAACCCAGCCAGCTCGGGATCACCGTCGGCAGCTCCGCTCACTGCCTCTATCAATTCAACCCCCAAACGCGCGACTCGTGTCGGGGTAACTTCCACTAAGACTAATCGTCGCCGATCTGATCGAAAATGGCCACCGAATCGTTGATTGGATACTACGTCATTTTCTAATTCCAAGTGACGCGATTCGATGGATTTCATTTTGTCGGTGTTCGCTCTCGGAATCCCGTCGGCTTTCTCAGCACGATCCGGCAACTTGCCACCGTTTATCAAATCCCGCACCTCATTGCTCGACGCCCGCTTCGCGACGGCCCTTCCCTCGGCGATCGCAGCAGCGAGCAGCATTTCTGACTGTTGGCGGTTTCTCCGGACATGGGACAAACTGGCACTTGGTGGCAGCTTTTTGCCGAGGCTCCTACCGGCCCCGCTCACGGTTCTCACCCCGGGGCCCATGCTGGCCGCACGCCCTCGAGGGGCAAGTAAAGAAAAGACCGGTTGAAACAGTCGTAGCGGTTTTGCGGCTATTAAATGGCAGTAGATGGCAGTAGATGGCAGTTTTTGGGTAGGGCTCCGAGCCGTCTCGCGCATCTTAATGCATTCGAAAACGAATTCTTTCGATGGCTGACGAAGCCCAAATCCCCTCACCGCGGATCGACCATAGTCTTCTGTCGTCAAGTCGGCTGACTCGCGGCGCACCATCGCGCATGGATCGGGCTCGCTCCAATCCGCTTCCCCAATGTCGCACAAACGATGATGAACGCGCTCTCCCGACACGGATGACTTTTTCGGTTGCAGCCCTGGATGTCCTGGCAATCCAAATGGACCCGCCGCAGTCGTCGCGGGGCGGAGGTCGGCCTCTCTAGCCCGATGTTTTGCTCGGAGCCATAGCACGTCAAGGCTACAAAGCCTGACCTACGCAAGCAGTTTTGCGGTCGCTGTGAATTCAGTTGCGCGCACTTTAACCTATAGGACTAACCTAACAGCGCTTTACCAATTTGTCAAATTGGGTGGCCTACGAATTTTACATAAGCGCTGTGTCTGATAGCGGTTGAAGACTCCTTTCAAAAATCGGGTTTGGTGACGAATTGCGCGATGGGGGCGTGCCAACGCGAAAATCGGCCCCTTCGCGTTGGCGGGTGGCGTACTCAGTGCCTCGGCATAGTCAGCATCGCAATGCTCGCAAAGTCCATACGACCGACCGGCTGCTGGCAGCCGCCGAACGGGAGCGGCAGCCTGCTTCGACTTTCAGCCCGAGTTGTCCACGGGACGGTCCTTTGTCCTTTGTCCTCGGTCATCGGTCCTGTGACGTTGGTCGTCCGTTATCCGTTATTGCCCGTTTTTCCTTGGTCGGTCGCGAGCGGGACAGCCCTGGGAATCAGTTAACCTGTCCCAGCGCCGGCACCGACGGGGAATGTGCTCCATTCAGGAATGAGACTTTCTCCATTCAGGAATGAGACTTTCGTTTAGCCGCCTTTCCTTCGAAGATCAACCCGCCTGATCTGCTCCACACCCCATTCCCACTGGGCTTTGCTCCGCCTCTTAAACTCGGCGGGATCACTGGGGATGTTATCCTCTAAATGCATTTTCGGCCCGTCTCCGACGCGCAGTGGGGAAAAACCGTTTCTTTTCTCCATTTCCTGGATTCCTTCCAGATCGATCCAGATCACCTTATCGCCGAAACGGTTTTTGATCTCCAGTCTTCTCTCGTCGTTGGTAAAGCCGAATGTATTTTCATAAACGTACGATTCTATTTTCTCGGCGGGATTTGACGCTCGCAACTCCTTCATTCGAATGGCCATCACCTCGTCGCCCAGCGAAAGCGCTAATTCGATGGGCGAAATGTTCAGCGCTCCTGTGATAAAAAGTTCTTTGGGATGAGCGCCCGTGGGGTCTTCCAGCCACATGGGCGCCGTAAGGTACATATCTGCCAATGCGGCCCGGGCCACATCCCAGACTCGGTAGCCACTGCGGACCTCTACGTCGGTATGGATCGGGGCCTTCGGGAACATCTTTGCGATCGGCGACTTTTCGTATTTCACCCGTGCGATTTCGTCTGCCGTTAGCCGATCGGTGAAAACCACCTCTTGATAGAGGGGCGGAGAATTCTCGGGTCGAGGCTTGTTTTGCAACTCACGCGGGTAGAGGATCTTTGTCGCCACAAAAATGGCGCACATCTTGTTTGCTGAAAAGGGGATATTCATTCCGGGGGGACTGAGATCGAAAGGGACATCAAGGAGGGTGTCTTTGTTGTCTCGATAAAGGGCGGGATAGATGGCTACCGGAGTCATCCTAAATGGGTTTGGGTTGGTTCTTAGTAGGGAAGAAAGAAAGGGGAGCTCGCTTGCCTTGTTGACCCCTTTCTTCAATTGCATTCCCGCGATCCGGGAAGTCATTTGCCAGTAAAGCAGGCTCGAAGCGGTGTTTCCGTCTTTATCCACGACTCTAGAAAAGAAATCCTTATTGACTTTGACTCTTTGCATGATTCGGAAGTACTCGTCCGACAAAGCGGCCTCATACCATTTTGCCGGATCGGGTTGACCGGGCTGGAGTTGGGCGAGTGAGTTTAAGTACGCGCCCGGGATCTTGGAGAATCCGCAGGTGTAGATGGTCACATCGGGAACCCATCCCCTCTGATAAAGTGTGGCCAGCATCGCGAGGCCCGCTGAGAAGCGAAGCTCGCCTCCTGAAAGAATGAGCACCTTGCGAAAGGGTTTCGATTCGGCCCCTTTAGGAATAACGACGTGCAAAGCTAAGAGTAGGAGCGAAGCAATTTTTCGTAGTGTCACCGACAAGACCCCGTAGTTTTATAAGTGGAGGGAGATTATACGCCGACACTGCACTGCCTCAGCTCGTAAGCACTAGCATTTCCGGTACCTGAATTGACGAGATGGCCTCGGATTCTGGCCAGTACCATGATGCCGTCGAGATCGACGCGTTCGCCGCTGACCGTCACCTTTGGTTCCGAGAAGCCTACGAGAAGCCTACGAGAAGGCACGAAGCAAGCTGCCCGACGAACTTCGTCTATCGCAGGACGAACATCGTCACGAGCGATGGTCGAAGGTTCTGGGCATGCCGAGGTAAATCTGCTGCGACTGGGGTTATCCAGGGGAAATTGGGATGATCGACCCGAAGCCTCATCCAGCTCGTTGACGGTAGAAGGCGAGCCATTCCTTCCCGGTCTCCTTGGTCAGACCGGCGAAAGCCGAATCGATTTGGGATTTCTGCGGTTTCCCCGCCTTTTCCAGGGCGATACCCTGTTGCACCATCTGCTCGGTCTGTCCGCGCCACTCGCCGGTAGAGAAGCCATTCGAGAGCGCGGCATAATACCAGATGCGGGCATCATCCGAGCGGGACTGGAGCAGGTTTTGGAAGGCCTTGTAAGCCTCCTGGTATCGACCTTCGCGGAAGAGACTCTCCCCACGCTCGAGGGCCGAGTCTACCAATCCGCTTACCTCGGAGCGAGGGGACGGATTTCCGGTCGGCTGGGCCGTGGCGCGATCAGATGCGGCGCTCGGGGAGCCCTCCACGTTCCGCGACGCCGCTGAGCGGGCACCGAAGGCTCTTGACTCCTTGCGCAGCTCTTCCAGCTTCGCATCGAGCTCCTTGATCTTGCGCTCATCTTGAGCGATTTTCTCGGGAAGGGGGTCGAGCACCTTCGAGATCGCCTCGAACTGGTTTGGGATCGCCTCGAACTGCTTCGAGAGTCCGTCAACCCGGGCTACTTTTTGTTCGAGTGGTTCGAGATTGGGAGCTGGAGCCGGCTTGGGAATCGATTCGATCCGGGACTCGAGTTGCTTGTGTTGATTGGAGAGGCTGTTGATGCGATCGTCCAGGCGGGCGAGAGCCTTCGTCGTCTCCGCATCCTCACTCTTGGAAGCCGATGCCTCTGCCGACCGGTCCACCTTGGGATGGGCGAGGAACCGCTCATAGGCCCATGCACCGGCTCCCCCGAACGGCAACGCCAAGACGGCGGAGATCAACACATTGGCCGCTCCTCGGCCCGCGGAGCCCTCGGTTGGTCTCCGGTCGCCGCGCGGCCCTGGTGCCGCCTCACGGCTCACCGCTGGCGCAGGCACAACACTCCGGCCAGATTGTCCGTGGGCCTCGGAGCCCCAATCGATCTGTGAGCTTTCCGTTGCGCCTTGTTCTTTGTCGTCAGCCATCGGAGATGTCTCCTCTCATGCAGGCAGGACCATCCGGAAATGAGAACGTTCTTCTAGGATCGCCTCCATGATCGGGGCCAGTGTCTCGTCCATCTTGCCCGCGAATCCGGTGCCGGCTGCGCCTCGTCGCGAGGGCGCTCCTCGGAACGACCCCCGCCAAAGGCTCTTTCAAGGTAACTGATGTGACATGCCTCGCGCACACAATCATCGTAGCCGCGTCGGGCTGGCGGTGCAACGGTGGTCGGGCCATCTGGCTACCTCGCCGTTTCCGTCCCCCGGAATCAGTCAATCGCGCGGACTGGCATTGCGTCGCTTGTTGCCGTGACTGCCTTTCGACCCCCAACCCAAGTGAGGATAAAGATGACTGACGGCACCTCCAGGGACGATTAAGATTAGGAGGAAGATTAGGATCAGGAAAGGATTAAGAGACGGATTAAATTAAGAGAGATCTCTGTGATAAAGGTAACGAGGCGAAACAAATCCTAATCTTACTCATACTCTTGCTCTTAATCCTCTTCGTAATCTTAATCTTCATCTTACTCCTTCTCTCACGTGTGAGCCGGTCGCCAACCCATCAATGGAAGATTTTCCGGCCACCTGTGGTGCGCGGGCAAGATGAAGGCGCGCTGTCGACGAGACCGTTCCCCATTTCTTTTCGCGGCTTCCTGCCGACGTAGGAGAGCGTCTACAATCAAAACATGGATGTGTGGCGCTAGACGCTATCGTGACGCGCAATCCTGGCGAGCGGACGACGAGTTCCGCAGATTCATGGAGGAGTTGACATCGCTGCCGAATTGACTAGAATTCTAGTCTATGGCCAAGCGATCGAAATTCGCGCTTACCTTTGCGCCGCAAGCGATCGAGCACCTTGATCAGATCGAGGCCAAGTACCATGGGTTGTTGCGGCGAACGATCAAGGAGCAATTGACTGTTACCCCGACAGACGAGACCAGGAACCGGAAACCGCTCGAACCGCCGGCTCCGTTCGACGCCTCCTGGGAACTTCGCTGTGGGCCCAACAATCGATTTCGAGTGCTTTACGACGTGGATTCGGCGACCCTAGCTGTATGGATTCTGGCCATCGGAATCAAGGATCGAAACCGGCTTCTGATCGGCGAAGAGGAATACGAGTCATGAGAATTGCCCCGCTTGCTGATGTGAAGGCCCGGTTGAGTGCCTATGTGGACGAATGCGGCGCCGATGGCCCCATCGTGATCACGCGCAACGGCAAAGCGGTTGCGGTGTTGCTGGTCCCCAACGACGATGATGATTTGGAACGCCTCCTGCTTGAGCGCTCGCCGCGCTTTCAAGCGATGCTGGACCGTTCCAGGCGAAGCATCAAGGAAGGTGGTGGCCTATCAGAGGAGGATTTCTGGAAGGCTGTGCGAAAACGAGGCAGGAACGAAAGGCAGCGGCCGCGGCAAACCGGACGACCAAACGTTGAGAGCCAAGCCGTCGAGACGCCCCCCCTTTGGTGATATTCAAGCAACTGGTCGAGAAGGCGGGGCGACGAGCCTATCAATCCTCGATTGACGGATAAAGGTGACCGACGGCAATTCCAAGGAGGATTAAGATTAAGAGAGGATCTCTGTGATAAAGGTAACGAGGCGAAACAAATCCTAATCTTACTCATACTCTTGCTCTTAATCCTCTTCGTAATCGTAATCTTCATCTTACTCCTTCTCTCACGTGCGAGCCGATCGCCAACCCATCAATGGAAGATTTTCCGGCCACCTGTGGCGCGCGGGCAAGATGAAGGCGTGCTGTCGACGAGACCGTTGCCCCATTTCTTTTCGCGGCTTCCTGCCGACGTAGCAGCGCGTGTACAATCACAGCATGGAGGCGGCGATGACCCCCACACCGGAATTGAAGCAAGCGGTCGAGAAGGCTGGCGATGAGCCTGTCCGAGTCGAAGACCCGGTAAAACATACGGCGTATTTGATTGTCCGCGAGGATGTCTTCCGCCGATTATACCAACTGACCGCGATCGACCACGCGGACCGCTCACTGTATGAGTTCGGAGAATTCTGCCCCAATCAATGACGATCATCGAACGCCTGCCGCTCGCCAACAGGCTCAAGACCCTGGAGTCGATCGAATTGCGGTTCGAGCTCGAGGACGCTGGTCGGGTCATGGCCCTCGCCGTGGCCCTACACACGTGGAATTCAACGGGAATGCTCAAGCCGTCCTTCCGCTGCTTATCCGTGAGGTAATTCAGTCGCTCAAATCCGATGACACGTCCATCGTGATCCTTTACCAATACCATGTCGTCGTCGGATTCCTCGCAGATGAACTCCCTCTTCGGATCGTCGAACCAGACACTGAGAGTATTGCCGTCGCGGTTGTAGTACACCCTTAGCTTTTCCATAATTCCTTTCCCTGCTTGATTGTCCCGGTGAAATAGGTGGTCACGACGAAGCGTTCATCGTCGTTGGCGGGGGCAGTCACAACGCAGAGATGAACCTGTTGCGCTGGCATGTAATACATATGGACGTCGGATTCCTTGGCGCTCTCACGGACCAATGTGGGCGATTCCAAACAGACACTCACGTCCTTTGCGCATTGAAGATCAACGGCACTTTCCGCCGACGGCCGATCCGATCGTGGCTCATCCTCAGCGGCGGGTGTTCCTATAGGCCGAAAACGGTCAACCAAACGCGGGCTTGCTCTGCTCGCGCACACCATAACCGGACAGCACACTTGAGAGCCGAGTTAAGCCCAGGCACGTACGTTCGTGACAATCGATTCACGCGCGAAAGCCCGATACCGTCGAGGTGTACCCCTTGAAGACCACCAGTATCGAGATCCCTGACAACTCGGTCCCCCTGGAGTGGGGTCCGACGAAGCCTTCGCGAATAAAATGCGCTTGGCAGCGGCGATCCAATGGTATTCTCGCGGGGTGATCTCGCAATCCAGGGCCGCAGAAATCGCCGGACTCGATCGGACGAGTTTTCTGCTGGCGCTGGCCCGGGCCAAGGTTGATGCGTTTCAGATCACCGACGACGAGTTGAGCGAGGAGGTCGTGCGTGGCCTTGAAGCGCATTGTCAACCCCTTGCCAATGCCAATAGCACGTGATCGTACGCTTGCGATGGTCCCACCTGGCACTCGATGCGCACCAGATCGCTGACCGCAAGGCGCTGGCCACTCTTCAGAAGTGCGGCCACGCAAGGCGCGATCGCGGAGCCGAAGGTGTCCGGCTGCTCAATCAGTTAGATCACCGGGCTGGCGTCCAGAAAAACCGTCATGCGGGTCCTCCTTTAGCCGGGCTCGTGCCCTGGACCGGCGAGATTCTTCCTTGATATTTTCAACAGCCTGCACATGTTCTTCGGGCTCGTTGCGCAGTCGCCGCGATCTCAGCGTCGATTTCCTCTCGCGTGCGGCGGTTTCGCCCGCTGGCTCGTTGAGGGACCCAAATAGATTCCATCAACTCCCAGAACCGCTCGGGCTGTAGGGGCTCTGCTACCGGCTGAACTGTCACATGGACCGGTCCGGCGGGAAGGTCGACCTTCTGCGTCACCTCCGATGTCCCGTCTGGTTGCACCGTGCCCTCAACAACGACGGCCGTCGGAGTCATGACGTTCACCTCACATATTCCCGCCGAAAACCCGGATGTCTCTGCCACCAATTCTAACATCCGGTCCCATGGACGAGCAGTCGGTCTCCAGAGAAACCAAGGTTCGGCCGACCATACTCGACTCTGGGTTCGCACACTTCGTTATCGCGAGTCACTGAACTTGCCGCGGCCCGGCCCGACAGTCTCTCCATGCGGCGAGCGCCAGAAACCGGCTATCAGCACAATGGCGACGGCTTAGAACGTACCCCGAATCAAATCGGAATGAACCAGAAAACAAAATCCCAAGTCCGGCGCGTTCTCATGCATCGTGTGATTACATCACAACTGCGGACGAACGCGGCCGCGGTTATCCTTTCGAGGATCGTGCGCTTGTCAGGGAGTCAGAATCAGTGAAAGAATACGCGGACGATATTATTAAACGAATCGACGAGAAACACTGGGACGCCGCGTCTCGGGAACACTTTGGAAAGACTGAAATCGCAAGGACGGCCCTCGGGTATCGCGACAAAGTCAATGGTTCTCAATGCTCGAGCCAGGCCAGCGGGCCGAAAGGATGATCGGCAAACGTCGACGAGGCTCGAATGCGTTACAATTGAGACCTGGCACGATGCCCGCTCCTGTCCGTTCAGCGACTGACTCGTTCGTTTTACTCGATCTCTGGATCTGGAAACGATTCCTGAGTACCCGGGGCTTACCGAGTACGCGGTTTCACGACTTTAGGTTGAGCTGAGGTGGGCGGAAAAGGTCACAAACCTTGGCCCTGCGAGGGCCGCAACAACTATATCAATTCCTCATGAGTGAAAAATCGGTCACGATGAGAGACATCGGCAGGATCGCAAGGGTCCGACATCGCCAGTACCTGGTCGATGATGTCACGCCCTGCGAGGCGGGCTGCTTCCACGATCGTCAGGCTTTCCTGTATCGACCCCGACAATCTCGGACGACCGCTCGAAGTGATCTGGGAAAAGGAACTTGACGCCGAGATCCTGTCGACCGAAAGCTGGGGACTATTGGGCGGCCGTGGGTTCGACCCGCCGGACCGCTTCTCGGCGTACTACCATACGATTCGATGGAATCGAGTCACGGCGTCACGCACGGATCTACTTCAGGCGCCCTTCCGGGCGGGTATCAGCATCGAGCATTACCAACTCGAACCGCTCCGCATGGCGCTTGGCATGCCCAGGGTCAACCTCTTCGTCGCCGACGGCGTGGGTCTCGGCAAGACCATCGAGGCTGGGCTCATCGCACGCGAACTGCTGCTCCGCCGAAAGGTGTCCGACATCGTCGTCTGCTGCCCGCCCTCCATGCTACTTCAGTGGCGGGAAGAGATGGATTCCCGGTTCGGCCTCCTCTTTCAGATCATCGACCGGGCTTACGTCCACCGCATCCGTAAGGAGCGAGGCTACAATGTCAATCCTTGGGGAACCCACAACCGGTTCATCATCTCCCATAATCTGATCAAGGATGAGGAATATGCGTCGGATCTCCGCAATTGGCTAGGCCGTGATCTGGTTCGACCCCGTTCCCTCCTGATCCTCGACGAGGCCCACCACGCTGCGCCGGCGGCGGCTGGTGCGTATGCGATCACCTCGCAATTCACCCGGCGAATCATGGAGATTCGCGCCGAAGTTCGAGCACAAGCTCTTCCTTTCGGCCACGCCTCATAACGGCCATTCCAACAGTTTCTCGGCACTCATGGCCATCCTCGATCCGCAGCGGTTTTGCC
Organism: uncultured Isosphaeraceae bacterium; assembly: GCA_963850935.1. Classification (GTDB taxonomy): domain Bacteria; phylum Planctomycetota; class Planctomycetia; order Isosphaerales; family Isosphaeraceae; genus CAWFRS01. The sequence goes on along the minus strand of CAWKNT010000033.1, from coordinate 19,632 downwards.
AGGGGCTCAAAGTCGGAGCCGGGAGCGCGACCAGGTGCTGATTTATCGCCTGAAGGAGGATCTCCGCGACCTCGAAATCACATTCCCGAAACGCGAGGTGGAACCTGTTCTCGATCGAGGCCCCGGTCAAAGGCACGCCCGAACTGGAGCTCGCAAACAAGCTGGATGCCTACTGTTCCCTTCGCGAGAGCCGTCTCCGTGACGAACCTGTGAGAATTCGCAACGCCTCGGCGTTTCTGAAGTCCGGACTTCAGCAGCGGCTCCTGTCGTCTGTGGAAGCCTTCTGGCGCACTCTTAATCAAACACAAACGGACGATTGACGATCAGCTCCAGCAACAAGGCGAGCCGCCTCGCATTGACGAAACGGAACTTGACGAACTGGCACTTACCGCAATCGGAGGCGGTCTCGACGCCGACGATGATGTCGAGGAAGACGTGAACCCGGCCGACTCTTCAACGACGGAGTCCGCCGAGGACCCCGCTACCGCCGAAGCCGAGCGCCAGACCGAGAAGGCGACCCTAGCCACCCTCGGTAACACGAATCACCCCAGTTTCGCCCAGGAAATGAAGTTGCTTACCGAGATGCTCGAAACCGCCGAATGGGCTCGACACCAGCCTGACGAGAAGCTGAAAAAACTGTTTGGTACATCGACGACAACATGCTCGACAACAAAGCGGCACGCGATCGAGCGGCGCTCGCTGGAACAGCCACCGCATTCTGATCTTCACCGAATACGACGACACCCTCACATACGTCCGGCGCCAGCTCGAGGCCCATATCCAATCTTCGAGCGATTCGGTCCAGCGATTAGCCGTCTACAAAGGATCGACCTCGCTCGAAGAACGCCAGGAAATCAAAGAGGCCTTCAACGCCGACCCCGCGGTCAACCCGGTGCGCATCCTGCTGGCAACCGACGCGGCCCGCGAGGGACTTAATCTTCAGAAATACTGCTTCAACCTTTTTCATTACGACGTCCCCTGGAACCCGGCCCGTCTCGAGCAGCGCAACGGTCGGATCGACCGCAAGCTTCAGCCGGAGCCAACGGTCTACTGCCGGTACTTCCTGTACGAAAACCGGGAAGAGGATGCGATCCTCCGTCGCATCGTCGAGAAGACGGAAAACATCTATCGCGAGCTCGGCGGCTTCGGGACGGTTCTCGACAAGAATCTGGTCCAGTCGCTCCGCCGTCGCGGTATCGAACGCTCTCGCCTCCGTGACACAATCCAGATGCTCGATTTTCGGGACGACGAAGAAGACGAGCGCGCCGCCCTGGCCTTCGCCGAAATTTCCGGCGACGACGACGAACTCAGCGACCATAAGTCTACTCAAACCTCGGCATCGAAGGAGTCCGCCCGCGAGAGGATTGATCGTCGGCGCCGCGAGATGCTTGCAAAAAGCCTCGATCGCCTCCGCACGATCATGGAACAGAGCCGCCATTGGCTCGATTTCCGTGAATCCCAGTTCCGCGCCGCCATGGATTGTTCGCTGCGGCTCATGGAAATCGAGGGCGGCCTTACGCCTGAGCAGACCGAGCGCCGCAAGGCGCGAGATACTTCTTCCCCACTGCGTCGCTGGAGAAGAACCCGACGTGGCGCGAGACGCTCAACAGCCTTCGTGGCCCGCGCCGCAGGGGCGAAGCCCTCGGCGCGTGGTATGCCCGTTGCCCTATTCGACCGATCGTCTTTGAAGATCCGGGGATTACATTTCTCGGAGAATCGAAGTCTGGCGCGGAAACGGACTCCCGGATCGAACCGGCCCACATGCACCTGGAGCACAGGATCAGTCAAAGACTGCTGGGACGGTTCCTGTCTCAGGGGTTCATGTACCAGGATCTCTCGCGAGCCTGTCTCGCCCAGACGAAAGGCTCGCTGCCCCTGGTCTATTTGATCGGGCGGCTCTGCCTTTACGGCCATCAGGCTACTCGTCTGCACGAGGATGTGATCGCCGTCTGCGCGGAGTGGATCCGACCCGATGCGCGCAAGGGGGCCCTCCGGCCGGTTGATCGCAAGCAGCTAGAGCGAAGAGGAATTCATGCGGCGACTCGACGACGCTCTGTTGTCGGGCGATACCAGTCGGATCACGGACATCAAGCGCCAGGAACTCCTCGCATCTGCCGATCGGGATATCCGCGAGCTTCAGATTCACCTGGAAAAAAAGGCACACAATCTCGAGACCACGATCCGCGACGAGCTCGCTCGGGCCGGTGAGAAAGAAGCGGAGAACATCCGCAAACTGCTAGAGGACCAGAACAAACGCATCGACAAAACCCTCGCGGATCGTGAACGTGAAGAGACGGCCGCCCGCACCAAGGCCAAAGAGCGCGAGGCAATGGCGGGACCAACGCTTTTCGACATAGCGGACGATCGCATACCGCTGTACGACGAGCGCGCACGCCGCGAACGAGCCTTCGAGAAACGGGCCATGGAGAAACGCAAAAAGGACATCGAGCGAGAGATCCTCGAAGAACCGGACCGGATTCGTGGCCGATACGCCGTGAATACCGTGCGGCTGGAACCGGTGGGAGTCGTCTATCTCTGGCCGGACATGGGTTGAAGTCGCGGGCCTACGACAACCACCGGCTCGGCGGCTGGTCCTTGTGCGAACAACGTGCGTGATCGGCCGCGTCACTCTACCAACCCTGGATCAACGACTCGAGTCCGAATCGTTCTCTTCGACGGGCCCGACTTCAATGAGCCCAAGTTTCTCCAGGAAAGCCCCCGCTTCTTCAAGCTGTGAAGCAGTCACCTCCCAGCCATAGCGAATGGCGAACCGTCGAAGCTCATCGCGGGTCGCTGGTCCTTGCCGTTGATCAAGGAGGAAATACGTCTTGGCTGCGATCGAAAGGGAGGAGTAATCCATCTCTCCTGCTTTCCCGAGGGAATCCGCGGCTTTTTGCATTTTCTGCCAAAGATCTGGATGTTGCTCCGCCCTGTTCTCGACGAAGGAGCGTCCCCGGGGGTTAAGTCGGTAGTCGTAACGTCTAATTTCAAAACCTGACGAGTCGACCGTTCCAAGGCCCGAGGATGACTGGTCCACGGCCCCTATGATCCTGAGCCAATCCATTGCTTCGGCAACGTCCTCCGAATAGGGACCATAGTAATGAGCCCGATAGCCGAGACTTTCAACACATCCCGTCATCAGGCCGAGAAAGTAGATTGACTTTTGATACTTCGTTTTCCCGTGCACAACCCCGCCGAGGGCGAGCAAACCGAGTTGAACGAAGGTCCTAGCATCCATCATGGGCCTTCCTTCCCAGTGGTTTTAGTTTGTGTCAGCAAAATCTCTCGCACCGGCTGATCCAATTCTCTTTCGGCCTTCGAGCGGTCAGCCCGCGTTTCCCACAAGACCGGCGCATACACCTCGACGAAGCCCTCCTTGTATCTCTCATCGATAGACTCGAACAGGGAGGATGTCTCCTCAAACGGTTTGGGACCTCGACGAGTAAGGACCTGGATACTCGTCTCGTCGTTTCTAGACGAGCTGCGGACAGAACTGATGTCAAAAGTATGGATGATCACTTCGTGCTGATCGACATCTTGATCAAGATACTTCCTGATCATCTCGGCAATCTGGCCTTCCATTTCCGAACGGAGAGCGTCGTTCTGCCTCTTGCCGAGCTCAAGCAAAACCGCCGCGGCGTTCGGATTGTCCAAGTCACGTATTCTAGTGCTGTATACACGTTTATGCAGTTGGCGGTTCTGGAGACGATGAAACATCCGTCCGCAGTAGGTTCCGGGACGAGAGACGGCATCGAAACGCGCCAGCAGTCGATGGTCATTCCACTGGACGTAGTATTCGAAGAAGCGATCCGTATTATCGTACGAGTATAGGTTTATCAAATCGTCGATTTTATCGACCTCGATTCCGAGAATGATAGCGCGGACGAGCATCTGATCGGAAATCAGGCGAACCTTGTGGCGATATACGTTTTTCGTGAGGTAATACTTTGCAAGCACATACTGTTCCACCGCATGAATGCCGTCTTCATCGACCATTAACTCTTCTTCATCCTTCGGCCCTGCGAGGACCAGGGATCGATGGAGCTGGAAGATGTCGAACGAGCCGTATTTGACGCCGCAAAACTGGCTATCACGCAACAGGTAATCTTGCTTGTCGGCATCCAGGGGGCCGGAGACGACCGAACGCAAAGCAGGTCGTCCATGACCCTTGGCGAGCAACTTCACCACCGTCTCACATGTATCCCTTCCCAGAATGCGCACGATCTCAGGGTCATTCTGTATCAGCTTGGCCGTGATCAATTCATGGATCTTTTCCTTCCTCTGGTCGGCGGGGATCGCATCTGGATTAGCGTAACGCTTTAAGGGCATTTCCGAGACGTGGCTGAAGGGGCCGTGCCCCAGATCATGCAGTAGAGCGGCCAGTCTTACGATCTCCCTTTCATCGTCATTGAGACCGAGATGCCTGCACATCAGACTCGCCACATGGAAAACCCCGAGCGTGTGGTCAAAGCGCGTATGGAGAGCACCCGGGTAGACCAGATACGCCATTGCAAGTTGACCAATCCCCCGCAACCGCTGGAAGAGAGGGGTTCCGACGATCTGAATCTCTTTCTTGCCCAACTCAATGAAGTTGTGGACTGGATCTCGGATCTGGCAACGTTCGGGCATGACTTGAGGCCACCCCTTATCATCTTGCACTAGAACTTAGTAGAAGACTCTAGCATCGACCTATTACTGAACACAATATCAGTAAAAGACAAAAAACGGATTTGATAAAGAGGAAGTTCGACGGCAGCCGTTTCCTCGGCGGCGGCTTTGCATGCAACTCTAACTCGTTTATAGTACGATAGTTCTGGCGTCGCGACAATATGCAAGCTTCGACGGTCCCGTGCTATCAGCGGGGAAGGTGTCGGACGCGAACTTCGACGTCCGCCAGAATAGGCACGCGTCTGCAAGGCCATCTTTGCTCCCTCAATAGATCCCGGAATCAAAGAAACGCGAAAGATCCTGTCTCATGGCGAGACGACGAGCTTCGAGCCCGAACACTGCCACCGCGGCGGCACCTCGCGCAACCGGCGCGAATGACCGCACGCTCTATACTCATAACCTCTGGCTCAATTACCTGAAGCCGGTTTCGCTTGGCCTGGTCTTCTCGTCGAACGCCCTTCGGGCCGCCCAGATCGAGCTTCCGCTCCAGTCCGCCGAAGCCCAGCGTGCCCTGGAAGCCCTGACCATTCCGAGGCCTGTCGACCGACGACGACGACGTCGACCACGAGAACCCTCCGCGCATCGCTTCGCGGCACGCCTGAGTTCCTGACCGAGTTCCTCGGCTGGAAGCCGGAGCTGCTCGATTTCTTTCGCCCTAGCGTCCGAGCCCAGATGTTCGCCGGCCAGTCGATTGACCAGAGTTCTAGCGCGGCCGACGAACGTCCCGAACCACCCGACGAGCTACGGCATGACCTCGCTCAATACGATGACACGCTCGAGCCCAGCTTCGCATACCGATGGCCGCAGGCTCCCGAAACCGGCTCGCGTTGGTGCCTGCTCGGGCTGGACGTCCCGCCCGACGTCGATCTCGATCGCAAGCCGCCCGAGGCCGACGAGGCTGCCTGGGTCGAATCGCCCCAGAAGAAGTTCGAGCGGCTGCTGTACGAGACCGGCGTCTCCGCTCGGGTTGATCGTCCAGGGTACGGCCGTGCGGCTGGTCTATCGGCCCGAGGAGCAGCAGTCGGGATACATCACCTTTCCGCTCGATCCGCTCTTGAAGCCAGCCGGCCGCCTGGCGTGCTCCGCGCTCAGGGCCATCCTCAATCACAACCGGATGCACGTGCTTCCCGGCCGCCAGCGGCTGCACCACATCCTGGCCGAGAGCCGCAAGTATCAGAACGAGGTCTCGACCCAGCTCGCCGAGCAGGTGCTGGCCGCCCTGTTCGAGCTGCTGAAAGGGTTCGAGGCGGCCGATGAGGAATCGCGCGGCCAGCTCCTCGCGCGGCTTGCGCGACCGGCCCGATCGGACGCACGAGATCTACGAAGGGCTGCTCACTGTCCTGATGCGGCTGGTATTCCTGCTCTACGCCGAGGAGCGGGAGATGTTTCCCACCGACGACCTGTTCGTCCAGCAATTATTCGATCGCGGGCCTGTTCGCGCGGCTGGTCGAGGACGAGGCTCGCCATCCCGACACGATGGATCAGCGCTACGGCGCCTGGGCCCACTTGGTGGCGCTCTTCCGCCTGGTCTACGGCGGGGTCGATCTACGACGACCGGAACAGGCCCGATTCCAAGCGTGTGGCAATCCCCGCGCGGCACGGCGACCTGTTTCGGCCCGACCGCTTTCCCTTCCTGGAAGGGCGAAGTCGTCGGCCGAAGAAACCGAACGCTTCGTCGATCAGCCTGCCCCGCGTCCCGGACGGCACCATCCTCCGCGTGCTCCGCAACTTGCTCTATCTCCATGAGGAACGCCTCAGCTATCGCTCGCTCGAAGTCGAGCAGATCGGCTCGGTCTACGAGGCCGTCATGGGATACCGGGTCGAGACGGCCACGGGCCGCTCGGTCGCGATCCGGCCAGAAAAGCGCCACGGGGCACCGGTCACGATCGACCTTGATGAACTGCTTGGCCGTCGCCGGCCAACAAGCGGGCCGAGCGGTTCAAGAAGCTCACCGACCGCAAGCTGCCCACCTCCGCGGCGACCGCATTGCGCAATGCCCGCACCGAGAGCGACCTGGTCGCGGCGCTCGACCGGCTGATCGACCGCCGGCTCACGCCGGCTCCGGTGCCGCGCCGGGTCGCTGGTATTCCAGCCCAGCCCGGAGCGGCGGCGGACGGGATCGCACTATACGCCCCGGACGCTCACCGGGCCGATCGTGACCAAGGCGCTGGAACCGATCCTCCGCCGGCTGGGGCCCAACCCGACGCCGGCGGCCATCCTGGCGCTCAAGGTCTGCGACCCGGCGATGGGCTCGGGAGCGTTCCTGGTCGAGGCGATGCGCCAGCTTGCGAAGCTGCTGGTCGAGGCGTGGAACCACCACGGCAATCCGCCGCGCATCCCGGCCGACGAGACGCCGATCCTGTTCGCCAGCCGTCTGATCGCCCAGCGCTGCCTTTACGGCGTGGACAAGAACCGGATGGCCGTCGACCTGGCCAAGCTCTCGCTCTGGCTGGCCACGCTGGCCAAGGACCACGCCTTCTCGTTCCTGGACCACAACTTCCGCCACGGCGATTCGCTGGTCGGCCTCTCGCTGGCCCAGATCGAGGCCTGCCACTGGGCGCCCGACGTCCAGCAGGCGTTCGTCTCCGCCAGCCTCCGCCATCGGGTGGCCGTGGCCATGAAGACGCCGGCAAGAGATCCTCACGGCCGATGAATTCACCAGCTACGAAAAGCTCAGCGACCTTCGCGTCGAGGCCGACAAGCCGCTCGACTTCCTCCGCTTCCTGGGTGATGCCGTCCTCGGCGTCTTCTTCGAAGGGGGCACGGCCTCGGCCAGGGAACGTCGCCGCGCCGACCTGAGCCACACGATCCGAGATTACCTGAACGATACGATCGACATGCCGACGCGGCTCGTTTTGCGTGGGCGACATCGAGCAGCCTGTCTCGGTCTTGCGGGGAATGGAGCCGGCGCTGCCGGCGTTTCACTGGGAGATCGAGTTCCCCGAGGTGTTTCTGGACGAACGCGACGGACGGATCGCTCGAACGCCGCGATGAGCGAGGGTTCGACGCGATCGTTGGCAACCCGCCGTTCGTGGTGGGTCAAAAGATATCGCTCAAATTACGGGCGCAAATTACCTGCACTGGCTATTAACTTCTCACGAATCGTCGCACGGCAACGCCGATCTTGTCGCCCACTTCTTCCGCCGGGCGTTCGACCTCATTCGATCCGGCGGGCCTTCGGACTGATCGCCACGAACACGATCGGCCAGGGCGACACTCGCTCAACGGGCCTACGCTGGATCTGCAATCATGGCGGCACGATCTATGCGGCTCGCAAGCGGCTCAAGTGGCCAGGCGAAGCGGCCGTCGTCGTCAGCGTGATTCATGTTCACAAAGGGACCGATACCTGCCGGGCCGTACGAACTTGACGGCCAGCCAGGTGAGCCTAATCACAGCCTTTCTCTTCCACGCGGGGGTCAACGACGACCCGGAGCGGCTCCATGCAAACGCTGGCAAAGCAGTTTCCTGGTCGAAGATTATACGGGCATGGGCTTCACTTTCGACGACACGGACAAGAAAGGGATCTGCCAGCCCGATCACTCGCGCACGCGCCGACGGAAATGGCGAGGTCCGGCGAGCGACCGATCTCGATGGAGGAACTGGTCGAGCGAGACCCACGAAATCGGGAGCGGATCTTTCCCTACATTGGGGGCAAGGAAGTGAATGACGAGCCCGACGCACAAACATCATCGCTATGTCATTAACTTCGCTCAGATGACCGAGAACGAGGCGAGATGCTCGCCAGATTTGATGAGGATCGTTGAAGAACGGGTGAAACCTGAGAGGTTGAAGCTGGGTGACAATGCTGACGCCATGAATCGAAAGCGAAAATGGTGGCTATGGGGAAGATATACACCGGCACTCTACAGCGCCATCAGCGGGCTGAATCGAGTGTTGGCATGCTCTCTTCACCAACCCTATTGGCTGATTTGCATTTCTCCCATCGAGCGTGGTTTACTCTCATGCGTTGGCCGTTTTCGCATACGATTCCTGCGCAGCGATATGCGTACTTCAATCGTATGTACACGAACTCTGGGCCCGCTTCTTCGGATCGTCTCTGGAAGATCGCCTACGCTACACTCCCTCCGACTGCTTCGAAACCTTCCCCTTCCCCTACGGCTGGGAGACAAACAAATCGCTGGAAGCGATCGGCCAGGAATATTACGACTATCGCGCCAAGCTGATGCGGGAGTCGAAACAAGGGCTCACGAAGACGTACAACCGCTTCCATGACCCGAAAGAGCGATCGCCCGATATCCGCCGGTTACGGGACCTACACGCGGCGATGGATCGCGCGGTGCTGGCAGCGTACGACTGGTCCGACATCGACACGACCTGCGGATTCGACCTCGATTGGTGCGAGTCAGAAGCGGCCGACGACGCTTCGCCCGACACGCTCGAACGTCTCGAGAAAGGCAACTACCTCTTCGAATCGGCCGAGGACGCCCGCGCCTTTGCCGCCGAGCTGGAAGGCGGCGGAACGAAGCTCCCCTGGCGCTATCGCTGGCGTCCTGAGGTCCGCGACGACGTCCTTGCCCGCCTCCTCCTTTTGAACAAAGAGCGTGCCGAGACCGAGCGAATTGCGGGACTCGCACCCCTTGCCGCTATCGAGACCGAGGACGATGATGGCGTTGACGATGAGGCTGGCGACGATGGCGAGTCTGACGACGACGATTGACGCCTTTCCCCGATGATCCACAGGACAGGCTACGATGACCTCCTTAGACGTTCGAGACAAGGTCGTTGAAGCGTTGGTCCTGGATCTGATCGGGCCGATCGACGACCCCATCCGTGCCGACGAGCGGCTCGACCAGAGCCCGTCGCGCTGGTACCTGACCGGCTTTCTTGTCCCCCGTGCCCGTCCCTCGATGGATACGCCAAAAGAGGAGGCGGACCGCGGCGATACCTTGTTCGACTCCGACGACGATCCGGTTGATGAGCCGACGGCCGATACCTTGCCGATCGACGACTCCGACAAGGCGGCGGTTGTCGTCACCAGCAAACGCCAGGTTTTGCCGTCGTCGATGGGTTTGAGCCTGCTCGTGCCTCGCGCCTGTCGGACTCTCGAAGTCATTGTCCGCTGGGGTGATTATCACCCAGAGTACGCTCGGGGCGATGGCGATCCCGATTCGGCAGGTGAGTCGTTTGCGCTGGAAGCTCCGTCCAGCGGTGCCAGACCGAAGAAACAGCGCAAGATTGTTGCCTGGTTGCGCGAGCAGCACGAGCGACCCGTCGGCCTTTCCCTCGACGGCTCATTTGAACGCCCCCGCGAGAAAGCCGTGCCGAGCTCCGACGGCCTCCGGATCGTTTGGCTCAGCCGACCCGCTCCCAGGGAGGCGCTTGACGAGACGCTCGTACCCGACGGAGCACAGACCGTCAACGTGTACTTGGTCAACACGCGGGAACCGGCCACCGGCGCCGCCAAAGACCGCAGCACGGCGTTCCAGACCGAGCTGACGGTCACTTGTGCCCATGGCTTCGTGCCACGACCCAACCTGAGCGGCCTGAATTCGCCCGACGATGACGACCGCGTGGCCGACCTCCAATATCGCGAACGTCTATGAGTTCGCCGTCGGCCATAACGTTTCGGCGGTTGCCAGGCTCGACGAAGCGAATCAGTGCCGAACGGTGCGGACTGCCTGGGTTCCCAGGCCCAGGTTGAGCGCAGTCGAGCCGGAGAAGTTGCCGGGAATCACGCTCGGAATGGAGAATCTCGCCACGCTCGCCTCGTCCCAAGCAGCCCATGCCGCTCTGATCGGTCTGGCCGATCAATACGAGGCCTGGATCGTGGCCCAACACGCTCTGGCCGCGGACCTGCATCACCCGCACGCGTCGAAACCTGTGCAGACCCTGCTGGCAAATGCCCGCGTGGCCGCCAATCGCATTCGTCAGGGAATCGACGCCTTATCCGAACCCAAGGTCTTTCGCGCGTTCACGCTGGCAAATGCCGCGATGGCCCGGCAGGCGCGGCGTCGCGATGGCGCTGAACGGGCGTCCGTCCCGAGCAAGTGGATGAGCCGACCTGGCGGCCGTTCCAGCTCGCGTTCTTCCTGTTGAACCTCCAGGGCATCGTCGACCCGGACGACCCCGATCGCGAGACGGTCGACCTGCTCTTCTTCCCGACCGGCGGCGGCAAGACCGAGGCCTACCTGGGCCTGGCGGCGTTCACGCTGATCTATCGCCGGCTCCGCACAGGCGTCGGCGGCGTGATCCCCGGTACGCCGGCGTGACGGTGCTGATGCGCTACACGCTGCGGCTGCTGACGCTCGACCAGCTCTGCCCGCGCCGCGGCGCTCGTCTGCGCGCTCGAGCTGAGCGGCAAGAGAATCGCCAGAAGAGCTGGGCACCTGGCCGTTCGAGATCGGCCTCTGGGTCGGCAAGGCCGCGACGCCCAACTACATGGGCACGCCGGGCGACGAGATCGGCGTGGTCTCGCAAGGTCCTCGATTACAAGCAAGGACGGACCGACCGGCCGCCGTCCCGCTCGAGAAGTGCCCCTGGTGCGGGCACGAGCTTCATCGCCGGACTGCTTTCACCTTGCATCCCGACCAGGACAATGCCGCAGGAGCTGCGGATCAGCTGCATCGGCGACGATTGCGACTTCACGGGCGACGATCGTCTGCCGATCCTCATGGTGGACGAGCCGATCTACCGCCGGCTGCCCGGCTTCCTGATCGCCACGGTCGACAAGTTCGCCGCGATGCCGTGGAAGGGCGAGGTCGCCAAGCTCTTCGGCCGGGTCAACAGCTACCAACGAGGCGTCGGTTTCTACGGAGATTGCGATGAGCGCGACGGGCATCGAGCTCGATGAACCTCTGCCGCCGCCCGACCTGGTGATCCAGGACGAGCTGCACCTGATCTCCGGCCCGCTCGGCACGATGGCCGGGCCTCTACGAGACGGCGATCGACGAGCCTGTGCCGCGACACGAACAAGAACCGTGCCCCGAAGATCGTGTCGCTCGACGGCCACGGTGCGCCGCGCGACCGACCAGATCCGGCGCTTGTTCGGACGCGGCGTCGGTGCAGATCTTCCCGCCGCCCGGGCCGGACCGCAGCGACTCGTTCTTCGCCGATGACCGTGCCGGCCTCGAAGATCCCGGCGCGGCTCTACCTGGGCGTGGCGGCCCAGGGCCGAAGTGCCAAGCGGGTGCTCCTGAAGACCTACCTGGCCCTGATGTCGGCGGCAGACCAGGCTCTACCAGCAGGGCGGCGGCGCGTCAGATCGCCGAGAATCCCGCCGATCCCTACATGACGATGCTCGGCTACTTCAACAGCCTGCGCGAGCTGGGCGGCACCCGGCGACTGATCGAGGACGAGGTCACGCAGCCGGCTGACCCAGTACGGCAAACGCCAGCGGATCGGCGACGCCGAACTCTCCGTTCGCCGATCGCGAGATCGTCTACGAGGTCCTGGAGCTGACCTCGCGGTACAGCACCGACAAGGTCGCCGAGGCCAAGGACGCGCTGAATCGCGCCGTTCCGACGAATCCGGACCGGGTCGATGTGGCGCTCGCGACGAACATGATCTCGGTCGGCCTCGACATCCCGCGGCTCGGCCTGATGGCGGTGTTCGGCCAGCCGAAGACGACCTCCGAGTACATCCAGGCGACGAGCGCGTGGGTCGCGGCGCGGACAAGCCGGGCCTGGTCGTCACGATCCTCAACATCAACCGCCCGCGCGACCGCTCGCACTACGAGCGCTTCCGCCTCTTCCACGAGACGTTCTACCGCAACGTCGAGGCGACGAGCGTCACGCCGTTCTCGCCGCGGGCGCTCGATCGGGCGCTTGTTCGCGGTCACGGCGGCGCTCGGCACGACTGGGCCATGACTTCATGATCCGGGACCAGGACGCCGAGAGGATCCTGGAACACAGCCGCCATCTCGACGACGTGGCGCGGACGATCGCCGACCGCGCGAGGCTCTTGAAAATCGAGGCTCGACCGAAGGACCGCTCGAACAAACATACGTCTACCGCAAGGTCCGCGGCCTCCTGGACGAGTGGTACAAATACGCCGACGATCTGAACCAGGACCACGTGATCCTGAACTACACGGACGACCAGTTATCAACGTCGCGCAAACTGCTGCACGAGATGCTCGACCCGAAGCTGGCAAACCTGTCCCAGGCCCGGCAGCAGTTCAAGGCACCCGATCGATGCGCGACGTCGAGGCGAATGTCGCACTCCTGCCGCGCCTGTTTCATCGCGACGGACGGGACGATCAAGATCAAGGGTGTAAGAACAACGATCTCTCCCCTGCGCCAGAGCCAACTTGTGACGACGTACGGGCCCGGTGCCATGATCGACCTGCCCTGGTTCGCGGCGGTCCTTTCCGGACTGGACTTCTGGGACAAAGGGGTGCGGATCTCAGAACCACGCCTCGAGGCCAAGGCCAAGGCCGTTCTGGGCATGGATTCGGTCGAACTGGCGACGCCGCTAGCATCCGACAAGAGTGCCCGACGGTACGACGAAGAAAGGGGTCGTCGCGTGGAGGTTCCCGCGTTGGTCGCTTACCAAGGAGACGAAGCGAGTCCAGCGATCCGGACAAACGCATTTTTCAAACCAGGATGATGGTCCCTTTGCAGTATGTGGACGAGCAGACCAGGTTTCTATGAAGCCGCGGATTTCAACGATCCGTCGAAAACACGAAAGTATGCCGTCGTCCCGATCCGTTTCATTCGCGCCTGCAAGAACGGCCACATGGGGGACATCGACTGGCGCTATTTCGTTCATCGGTTCAAGAACAGATGCGCGCGCAACCTTTGGCTCGACGACATGGGTACCACGGGCGAGTTGGCCGAGCTACGGGTCCGGTGCGAGTGCGGTGCGTCCCGATTGATCAGTGAGGCGGCCGGGAAAAACAATCCCGCGCTGGGACGGATGCGACAGCTCACAGCAATGGCTCGGGCCCGCCGCTGATGCGGGCGAAGGTTGCAGGGAGACAAGCCGGCTGCTGATCCGCACGGCGAGTAACGCCTATTTCACGCAGACCGCTCAAGGTCATCTCGATGCCCGATCGCGGCCAGGCCCTTCATGCCGCCGTCGGCAGAATCTGGGACAGCCATTTGCAGGCAGTGCAGGACATGACGCTGCTGGCGGTTTTCAAGACGCTCCCGGAAGTCGCAGGCAACCCTTGCCGACTTCGACGACGAGGAGGTCATGCAAGCTATCACCGCTCGGAGAGCCGGCCAGGATGGCCCGCCTCCGCGAAAGATCAAGTTTGCCGAGTTCGAACTCCTGTCTTGCGGACAGCCAACCATCGGCAAGAACGAGCACAACAGTGTTTTCTATGCGGAAGAGTATCCCGAGGAGCACTGGAAGGACAGAGTCTCACCAAAGACCTGGAGCGCGTCCTGATCGTCCACCGTCTGCGCGAGGTGACCGCCCTGGTTGGATACACTCGGTTCGATTACATCTCGCCGGATATCGATGGCGAATTCGACCTCAATCTCAGGCCGGCGAGACTGGGAGTCAACTCAAACTGGATCCCGGCCGATCGAAAACAAGGGCGAAGGCCTCTTTCTTCCAGTTCAGCAAGGATGCGGTGGATCAATGGAAGCAGCAGACCGGCCGTGAAAGAGCAGGCCGAGAAGCTGGAGCGCGGACTGCAACATTGGTGCCTGGAACAGGACATCCAACGCCGAGAATTCTTCGGCGCCCCTTACGTCATGCTCCACTCGCTGTCGCATCTGCTGATCAATGCGATTTCGCTGGAATGCGGCTATCCGGCGGCGTCCATCAAGGAGCGAATCTACGCTAACGAGGACCAGGGTTACGGCATCCTGCTCTACACAGCCTGCGCCGATTCCTTGGGAACGCTCGGCGGGCTCGCCAACGCCGCCAAATCGATCGATCACTACCTGAAGATGGCCCTGGAGATGGGCGCAATTATGCTCGAATGACCCGATCTGTGCCCAGCACGACGCCGGCGACCCCAATCGAGCGTCGCTATTTGCAAGGATCGGCCTGTCACGGCTGCCTGTTGATCAGTGAGACCAGTTGCGAGCTGTTCAACGATTTCCTCGATCGCAGCTTTGTCGTTCCCACGGTCGCTTGCGAGGAGGCCGAGTTCTTCCCGATGTCTTGATAGACCGCGAGGAATTAAATGCTCTCTGAGATCGTGCGGCTTACGGACGACGAGCTGGAGTCAGTTTGCTGGACGCATTGTCCCAAGGGGCGATCGAGCCTGGGACGGGGCCTCAACAAATCCGCATGGCCGGTCTTGGCACGCATGCCGACTGATTCACAGTTGGTTGGCGAATGCGTTCGCAGCTTTTGGAACGGCCGCCGCAATCGCCGCGGCCGTTCGGCTGGTCCGTGACGAGCGTAGCCGCGTCGCGAAGAAAGATCTTCATCCCGAGCTGGTCTTCACCGGCCCGGACCTTGGTGGCGCGAAGAGTCGAGACACTCGCGTGGTCGTGCGCGAAATGTTTGAGTCGGCGAGGCACTCCGTTCTGATCGTCGGCTATGCATTTTACGGCAGTGAACCTATCTTCGAGCCACTCGCCAATCGCATGATAAACAAACCCGGCCTCACGGTGCGCATCGTCGTAAACGTTCATCCCAAACGCGGTCTATCCGCGGAACAGACGGTTCGAGAATTCGCCGAGGATTTCTTGCGGACAAGCTGGCCTTTCGATCCTCGACCCGAGATCTATTACTGCCCTGGGTCACTCGAGGATCAAGGCTCAGGATTTGCGAGCGTCCATGCCAAGCTCATCGTCGTCGACCGAACGCGTATCTATCTTGGATCCGCCAATTTCACCACTGCCGCGTTCCAACGCAATATGGAGGCGGGTATTCGTCTCAGAGCGCGGAGATGGGTGAGCAGTTGGCAACGTATTTCGATCAACTGATCTTTAAAGGTTATCTTCGTCTTCTCAATGCGTCACTGCATTGACGCGTGGGCGGGCCGAGCTGGAATCGGCCAACGAGGTAACTCCGGTGACATCAAACCTAACACAAATGCGCATCCCTTGCGTTTCCGGCAAATCGATAATGGAAAGGCGTTCGCTCAACATCCCGTTCTGAACGACGGCGTGCGCACGGATATCCGCAGTTTATCACGGATGGCATCCACTGCGCGAAACGCGACGTCAAGTGAACCCAAGACCTCGCCGAGGCGCCCAACGCGACAAGAACGAACGCCCATTGGCTTTGGTGCTGTAAATTGTTCCTGACGGATCGCGTGAACAATATCGACCTGATGAATGTCCCTAAGAACAAGGCGCCGCACAAGGCGCGTTACGGTTAGAATCGTGAGAATTAGTTACCCGGGAAATCGTCGGACAAAGAGTGCCGGCGCTCAGCGATAAGCACCAGCTCGAAGCCGCGGACGATTATCAGATCTGCGTTCGGCGTGCCAGAACGGAGCACGCCTAGCCGGAGCAAGAGCCGCATGAAACCAGCAGAATACGAATCGGAGGAGCGTTGCTCATGGGTAAGCGATACACGGTGAGTGATGGCAAGCTGGTGCTCAACCTCGAGGAAGCGGAGGAAGGCGGGTACGTCGTGACCTCGCCCCTCAACCCTGAGTTGATCACGCAAGCCGAGACGATTGAAGAGGCGTTTGCCAACGCACGGGATGCCGCCAAGGCTCTGAGGCAGTCGCGGGCGAAGCTGATGCGCAGATTGTCCGCCTCATGGTCGATGTCACGCATAAGGGTTGACAATAGTTAAGTTGACTTGTCGCCTCGATTGTATATCAAAAGAGGTAAAACGACTGTTGGTGATCCTGCGCTGGGCAAAGAGATTAAGGATATGCTGATCCCTGATCGTTGGTATGCCGTTCTCGATTCGACACAGGTGCGCGCGGGAAAGCCAGTGGGTCTGCGGCGACTGGGACAGTCGCTTGCGTTCTGGCGTGATGCCGACGGCCATGTCGTCGTCATGAACGATCGGTGTCCGCACCGCAGCAGCCAACTGAGTCTCGGCAAGGTCGTGAACGGTCATATTCAATGTCCGTTTCACGGGTTTGAATTTGATCGCGTGGGAGAATGTCAGCTTATTCCGGCGAACGGCCGGGCTGCCCGGGTTCCGAAAGCTTTCCAGTGCGGCGTTTATCCGTCAAGAGACGCCCACGGGTTCATCTGGGTCTGGTATGGCCGGCGGCGTGACACCTATCCGCCGCTCCCCTGGTTTCCGGATCTTGAGCCATTCGAGTATGCCACTTTCTGGAAAGTATGGGACGCCGATCTGACACGGGCCATTGAAGGGCTCCTCGACGTGAGTCATCTCCCGTTTATCCACCACCGCACCATCGGACGCGGCCAGCGCACGCTGGTCAATGGGCCTTACACAACGTTGGAGGACGACACGATCCGGGTGTGGGTATCGAATCAGCCCGATGAAGGCCTTCCGGCGGTCAAGCCCAGCCAGTTGCCTCCGCCGGAACGACCGCCGGGACTCGAGTTTCGCTTCCCGAACCTCTGGCAGCTCCGTCTCGGGGACAAAAACCGGATCCTCAATGTCATTGCTCCTGTCGAGGACGGCTGCTGCGTGATCTACGTGCGGACGTACTTGAACCTGGGAGCTCCGCCGGCCGTGAGCCGACTGATCGCCAGGGCCACCAACATACTCAATCGGTACATCCTGTCGGAGGATTACGCGGTGATCCGTTCGCAATCGCCGAAGGTTTCTGATCTGGATATCGGCGAACGCTTCATTCCGGCCGACCGACCCATCGCAGTCTACCTGCAACACCGGCGAGATCTTATCGAAGCGGCCAGGGCGGTCGAGACTGTTCAGGACCGTTGAGTCGCACCGGCGCTTCTGAGATGGGTGCGCACCGGTGACGTCACAGGGCAGAAAAGCTCCGAACTGGCGAGGCATGACTGGTGAACTCGGCTGCCGTGCATTCAGCGTCCGTTGGACGGAAACCGTGACGCGATTTGTTTAGAGTGGACTGTGTCGCGTTGGTCGTCGTCGGCTTGCGGTTGATGGAGGTGAATGTGCATGGCATTGTCAGCCGCTGTCCAGCAAGGCCGATAATGACGACGCTATCTCGTTCATTGCGAACTGATTGGGATCAGTTTCGTGGATGGGCTGGCACATGGGCCCTGGAGCGGCCAGCAGCGTATGAGGAGTCCGGGGTTCGGCTGGCTAACCAGGGTTACGTGAATTACCACTTCAGCAAGAGGTAAACCTCCTCCTCCTCCTCCTGATCCGGACGCGAGCTGGCGGCAACCTGCTGCACAGCGCCGAAAAAAATCTTCGCAGGACGGCCTGTGCCGTCCTGCGAAGATCGGGGGATTCCGATTCCCGTTCAGGTCGGACGATCAGTTGTTCGACCGCCGCGCCGGGTACTGGATTTCGATCGGCTCGCCGATCAGTTCCTTCCACGCCTTCTTCTGGTCGTCGGTGAGCAGGGCCTGGACCTTGGTCATGTTCTCCTTTTGCGTCGCGGCCCTCTTGTTCCGAGCGTCCGTGCGCTCCTGCTCGCTGGCGTCGCTTGTTGGCCGCACCCGCGAACGAACTCCGCGTCGCTTCGACGATCTCACGGATCTTCGACTTCTGGTCGTCGGTCAGCTTCAGCTTCTCGTCGACGGCGGGACTGGCGAAGGCCTGGAGCCCGTGCGCTTGCAAGCCGATCTGATCGAACCGCTTTGACTGCTCGGCCGAGAACGACAGGGCGTTTTTCACCTCGTCGCTGACCGTCTCGTTCAGCGTTGCCATTTTCGTCCACCGCACGTCCGGCGAGGCGTCGCGCAGGGCCGAATAATCGTCTTGGTGCCGCTCCCTGATCTCGCGGAGGGTCTCCTGGACCTTCTTGACCTGCGTGTCGGTGAGCTTCAGATCCTTCTGGACGTTCGGGGCCATCAGGAACCCCGCCGCGCCGCCACCGAAGCCGCCGCGACCCTGGGCCAAGGCCGGAGAGGCCAAGAGCGCCAGGGCACCGAGTGTCAGTACAAACTTACCAAAGAAACGCATCATCTTCATACTCCTTGCTAACATAGTATCGAGAGGCACGCATGTCCGTCGCCGGCACGGCCGGCGATGGAAAGGACACGCGATCGAGGACAATCCTTGAAACGAGGCCGCGGTCTTCAAGTCCGCGCGGTCCCGCCGCATTCCGGTTATCGAGGGCCTTTGAGATCGCCGTGTGCCGGCCGCCCTCTGCACGATGTCGCCCTGTCACGGCCTCGATCGCCGATTCCCAGGGCAGGACGGTCGATAATAACGCCGAGGAACTCTTAATGCAAATAAAAATCTATAAATTCTTTGATATTTTTGGCGCAAATGGTTCAGGACCCTTTAACGGTGCTTCACGGCCCAAGCCCACCGTCATCATTTTTGAAGGACTAACGATCATGTCGGACCAAGTGGTGGAAACCAGGACGAGATTCTTGGCAATCAGACGAAGATCGAGGGCAATCAGACCAAGCTGGACAAGGTCCTCTTCAACCAGGGCGACATGACTCGCCGGGGCGCCCGATGATCCCGGCGCGGGCAAGACGATCATGTCGGGGCTCTTGCTCAGGAGCTACCCTCTGATCTCGCAACGGGCGGGGGCTCGAGCTGAGCGTCTCTGATTTCCCCGCATTCATGAATCAACTTAAGGAAATGCGCGAGCCGGCGTATTCGCGAGCTTTAGTGGCTCAACGCTGCCCACAAAATAAATGATCACGACTGATTCATCTGACGGATGAGATTTCGGGCAACGAGGCCGCGGGCACGCATCCCGTTCGCTAGCTTTGTAGGCTTCCGACCGGTTAGGTTGGGCTTGCAAACCGAAGGCGCTTCGGTACAGCATGGCGCCAACAACCCGGCGTTCCCGGGTACCGAGGAAAAGCAGCAGGGAAGCGGCATTGTCGGAGCGTTCGGATGCGCATCGGTACCTGGGCCCGCTAGGATATATTGCAAGCTTCTTCCAGGGGGTCAGGCCGATTTGAATTTCAAGTTAGTTCACACATATTCAGTAAATGCAAATACTTTTAAATGGACTATATCAGAGCATTACAATAGTATA
>CAWKNT010000032.1:0-946663 GCA_963850935.1 uncultured Isosphaeraceae bacterium | reverse complement strand
CTGTCGGGTTTCAACGGAAGTATCACGATCGAAGACGGCGACTATTTCAACTCTTCCGGTGCCGCCGCCGGGCAATTTGAAACCACTGAGTCAGAAAGGACCGCGCCGACGTCTCCTCAGTATTCCGTCGATGTCACGAGCTTTGTGAGACAGTGCTTGCAAACAACTCAATACCGCAGGAGATCGCGTTCCGCATGGAATCGCCGGGAGGCAATGTTCTGGAGGACAGCGGCTCCACCGCTACTCACGATCACCTATGGCCAGTCATACCCCGTGATCACGCCCACGGAGTCGCCGGAGCAGTCCGACGGCAGCGTGAGCGTCGACTATTCGGTTGCGGGCACCCTGCCGCAGGGGTCGTCACCGGAAGTCTGACCTCTACGGGCGCCGACGAAGAACTTCGGCTCGGACGCGACGGCGACCGGGGCCAGTGTCCCTGTCGAGCAGGAGCACGACGGTCCGACCACCTTCACGGCGGCCGAATCCTGGGCACGCCGTGGGCGGGCACCCAGTACCTGCTGGCCGTCGCCGACCCCGGCCATGCCGTCACGGATCCGGACCAGCGCCTTACACCGTGGCCATCCCTTACACTCAAGACTCACCCCCAGATCGACCAGGCCACAATCATCCCTGGGGTGAGCGGCGCGACCCCCTCGATGGATCACAACACCGGCGACCTACCCTCCAATGACATCGCCATAGATTATTATTGGAGCACGAGTGCCACCCCGTTCGCGCCGGGCAGCACCGCCACGACCCAGGATGCCGTGGCCGATACCGGCTCCGGCGACCGAGGGGCCGGGTGGCAGGAGGATAACCTCGACGCATCGTCACTACTTCCGCCGCCGTTCTGGGCGAAGTACCTCGTCGCCGAGATCAATCCGGGTGTGCCGTCCGTCAATGTAGAGTATGCATCGTCGCTACCGATCACTCGAATCGCACCCACGGCGACGTTCGCGGCGGACCCGGGCACGCCGGTGGCGGTGCAAACGTACCATGTCTATGTCACAATTACGAATAACAATTGGTACCCAATGGGTTACTCGATCAACTGGAATGAGACGTTCGCCGACCCGACGATGAGAGACGCGCAGAATCCAGGCGCCCAGGGCGGGAAGTCCGGCACTGTCACGACGAACGATCCATTACTGCCGTCCAAGGCGTCGACAGTCGAGCTCGGCTCGCCGGGGTCTCCCACGGTGTTCGATCGCACATGGCTATTAATACCCGACAACTCCACGGACGCCGAGCAATCCCCGAAATGGATGCAACACATCGAGGCTGCCCTGAAGAAGAGCGCGGAAATGATTACCAGTGCCTATCTTCCCAAACTGTACAAAGCAGCCAAGGAACTCGAAACCACGCATTATAATATCAAAAAGGTTGATAAATCTTTGACGAGCATTGAAAATGAACTTAGTACGGCGGATCAACTCGTTGCGGCAAACCCAAATCTGCACGTGACTGCAAGAACCGACTTCTATTCATCTGCGACGCCGCAGGACGGCGGGAACAGCGTCATCAGCAGTGGGGGGAATTCAATCATCCTGACGATTGGGAGATCCGCAAGAGGATGACTACAAGGACGACTCAGCCCTCGACTCTCTAGCCACTCAATTTCAGATGCTGGAGGACTCGCCTTTAAGCGACGTTGAAACTAAGCAGATTCTGAATGAAGGTATACAAGCAATTAACATGGCTCACTCAATTGAAAATTATAAAAACATGTTAAATAAACAATATCAATAACTCGATGCGATCAATCGTCGGTCGCAGGCCGCCTAGGATGCATCCTGCGAGGTGGAAATTGGTGTCGGGGCGGAGTTGTCGTTTCGTCTTTTCCCCGCCCGCCCGATACGGGCGTCGCCCAATCGGATCCTGCCCGCCGGCTTCGCGGCCGGCCCAGGCAATCTCAGGCTAAAGAGATGCCTGTCGCCGCGGCATCCAACGTGTCCAAGCAGCGGAATGCGGGCTGGTCGGACCGCGTCCGCAGCTTCCCATTGAGATGGGCTAGGCCGAGCGGGCATGCGCGGTCGATGCTCACCTCGCCGGACAGGGTTTCACGATTGGTTCGCAGGGGCTTTCGCAAGCGGCAACGGATTCACGCAAGGTATTTAGCACACCATTACTTAGCTATCCTGTCTGCGCCGTCGCTAAACGGGAAAGCCCGCGAGATTCACCGCTCGCTTCAAGCCAAGTCGCTGGGAGATTTCCCGCAGCTTGGCGCGGGTGGTCGTGAAGAAACGACCCAGCAACCGACTATTGCTTATTGATCCGGCTCTGCCAGCTCTGCCCGCAACCCAGCCGCTCGAAGATTGCGGCCAGCTCCGCCGAGATCGAAGCCTTGCCTTGGCGGAAGAGCCGACCGGATTAGTCGACTAATTGAACATAACTCCCTAGCGAGAATCCCTGAATCATACCTTCACGTGTCGAATCCAATCCACGGCGATCTTCGATTCGATCGGACAAAGTTTGTGCATTTCATAGACCAGCTGAGACGTTGCAGCCGCTGGCGTGCGGTCGCAATTCACTGGGCATCAGACAGCCGCCATTGGACCCACTCTTTGGTGGCCGGCATTGGCCGGCGGGATTTATCACGCGGTGGAAGAGCCGCCCCACCGGCGCACGACTTCCTCATCCGACCACGCCGCGGCAATATCGGGGTCAAGCCGCACCAGTATGTGCAAGTGATTGTCCATCACTGAAAAACCGCCAATGCCGATGGCAAAGATATCGGCAAGCTCCTCGAGCCGTTTTTGTCGAGCCATTCCTTGCGGTTGAATTCTCCTTCACCCAGCAAGAAGCGCGCGCACACAGGGAGTGAGGCAGTGATACCAGCGGGTCAGTGACGCATCGACCAATTGAGTGCGGCGCGATCGTCATTAAAATGTCTCCAGTGGATCCAATGGTAGTTAGTGTACGCACAAACAGTAGCCCTCGCAAGATGCCATTGGTGTGCGTCGTGAAAAATCAACAAGGCGACCGGTGCGGCGAAGTAGTACCGTGTCGAGCTATCACCGGAATCTCGCATATGCTAGCGGCGGGCGGCTCTGCTGAGTGTCCTAGCGGCTCTGTCCTAGCGGCTCGAAAACGCCCAAGACGCTAGTGAAGGATATTTGCATAGCGTGTGCAACAATCTCAACGATACAGATTATTTGCGAGACGTGTGCGACGAAATCAATTTCATTGGCCATATTGGGCCGCGGTCGCAATCGTCCAGAGAATCCGGTACCGCACCGGTAGCACTGCAGGTCGAAGCACACCACCAATGCCGCGAGCGAGTGCTTACCCACTTTCAATAAGGAACTCAGAGAGGCTATGAGGAAGCTTGAGCTTTCCGAGCCGTCTAAAACGGAGATTATGAGAGCGTTGGACAATTACAAGATGTTCTCAGCGGCAGAACTTGCGGAGTTTGAGAAAGAGATGTAGAGGTCCGCGAAGCGGTCGGAATGCATTTTGGCCACTTCGGAGCACTGGCCAGACGTAATGTGCGGTCACGCTGATGTGCTCCCAACTGGGCTGGGACTTTGTTGACTGGTGGCCCAGGTGCCAGCTGGCCGAGATTATGTAACGTCAGTGTGAGAAACCTCGCCTGGGTGATTCTAGGTTTCTGAATACGCATCGAATTCTGACCACAAGTTTCGATATGCCCTCCAGCTCGAATTCAGTCCGCATTAATGTCCGATTCATTTTACCCGCGATGACGCCGCGATACTTATGATTGTTGGGCTGAGTTACTAATCTAAGAGACCCGATTTTTGAGATACCCAACTTTTCGGGCTTGTTCTCGGAGACGAACAACCACTCATCTGTCAGATCGCCGTTCAGCCCATCGAATCTCACAGGAAGATCCTCGCCCTCGGGCAAGTTCTCTTCGTTGGACATTACCTGTTCCACCGTTGGGCAGTCCGAAACGGAAATATAGAGGCCCGTCACTGGCGCCAGTTCGGCAAGGAACCCGCCGAAAGCAGAAGGGAACAGACCGCTCGTCGGCAAAGACACAGAAAATTCGGATTTCAACAAAGATTCGACGAGCTCCTGAACCGCAAGAAGCTGATGAAGGACTATGGCCCGATCACCTGATCTTCCCGGCAGAAGCGCTGGGCTAGATGAGGATTTTGAATGGAATGCGGCGCATCTGACAGCGGTATAGTGGACGCTTAGAAAGTCTTTCACCTCGTCGTTGCTGCCGGCTTTAGCAAATGCGGTTAGGCTCAACCTGCGAAGCTTCACCGCCGTCCTCAGCGCTCGCTCCAACCAATCTGTTTCGCGTTCGCCGCTTTGCTTCGGTTCAACCTTGTCTAACAGGGATTCCATCGCCAGAAACATGTTCCTGTAGCTGTCGAATAGATTCTGAGCCGCCTGTGAATAGCGGAAGTAGCGGTATGCAAAATAATGCTGCCGCGGCATATCTCGCGGATTAGGGAGAACCACGCCGTCTGCAGTCGTAACCGTCGCTTCAATGTTGAGTCGCGCGGAGAAGGTGATGCTGCTGGTCAACTGAACCTTGATGCCATGCGTACCGGTACGCCAGACAATGTTATCGTGCGGCTCAAGCAACAGCAAAGCTACCCGCTCTTGAACAGCCACAATATCGAGGAAATCTTGAGCCACGTCATGAGCCGCATTGACGATACTCGCGAGTGACTCGTGATGGTCCAGCACCGGGCCTCTGACGCACACATAAGGACTATCTTTGCGAAGTTCGACCTCCCACGCCTTGAAGGTCTGACGACGATTTCGCTCAGCATTTCCGCTAAGCGCAAAGACAGCACCTCGGTTGCCTGAAGCGATCTGGTAGCCGTGGGCTGATGGCATAGATTTCCTGACCGATTCTTTAATCTGCGTCAATCAAGGCATGGTGACCGCACAGAAAAGAACGTAGTTTCCATCCGGGCATCGAAAGGTTCCAACTAAGTTCATTCGCGAGCTGCGTTTTCCGCGACTTCGCTACACCGCGATGCCCTGGGCGTCAGCGGATCAGGGCACGTGCGGATTCGATAACAGAAGTATACCATGGCCTACGGTTGCCGCTTTATTTCGCGCGGGGTGGCTGTAACGGCATTCGTGGCGGTGCCGTTTCCCACATCAGCCGGACATCGGCGGCCGTAAGTCCGTAGCCTGCATTAATGAGGTCACTGACCTGTGGCTCGAGGTGGTCGGCTTCGCGGCAAAGGACTTGAGCCGGGATGATAGTCCGCTGGTGCTCATCTCGCAGAGGCGCGGAGAGCGGCCAGGGTCAGCGGCTTCTTCTTGCCGCGGAACTTCTTCACCTCTGCTATTAAGGCGTCCAATCCAAGTTCTACTGGATCTTGCAACTTCGTGCTCGGTTCCGTTATTTCGTGTTCGATCCTTCCAATCGAGGATGTCCCGAACCGTCGCCTGCTGGGTTCTGGTGAGATCAACTAATCGAGAAACGGAAGCCTGACAGAAGCTCCGCTGTTCATCGGAAGGGCGAGGAATTGGAAACTTTCATATCGCGCCGGGGTCGCGAAACTTGGCGAACGCCGCCGCGACTTCCTCGTCGGAGGCTAAATCGCCGGCATCGGCCTCGGCGATGGCTTTCTTGATTTCCTCGATTCGCCACTGGTGGTAGGCAAGGTACTGGTCGATGGCGACCTTGATCAGGTAACTGCGATCGCGGTCTTCAGATTTCGCGAGCTGATCGAGCAAGGCGATTTTGTCGTCTTGAAGACGAACCGTGACGTTAGACTTTTCCATAAGGCGATCCTTCACTGTCGTTACATCGCCTTATTATATTGCGATAATCGCTCCGACGGGATTTCGATTCCCGGGTCGACCGCGAATGCCGTGGCCTGCGGCCGATCGACCGACGCCGATCGGAGCCACGCCATGACTGCCGCCGCAGACCGCCATCTCCTTTTCGGATTGCTCGCTCTTCAGATCGGGCTTATCGACCAGGGCGCCCTTGTCGCCGCCTTCCAGGCCTGGACCCGTGACAAAGCCCGGAGCCTGGCCGACCACCTCATCGGTCGCGGCGACCTCGATGCCGACGATCGATCCGCAGTCGATGCCCTCGTGGCACGCCACATCAAGAAACACGGCGACGACGCGTTCAAGAAGAACCCCGGCCGGCGATTGCTCGAATTGCGCAAGCTGCTCCGCCGTTTCCAGGACGTCTGCAACGCCATCGAGTACGCCCACTCGCGCGGGGCGATCCATCGCGACATCAAGCCGGCCAACATCATCCTCGGCACGCACGGCGAGACGCTGGTCGTCGACTGGGGATTAGCCAAGGCCATCGGCCGAGCCGATCCGTCGGCCGTCGAGCAGACGATCGCTCCGTCCTCGAGCGGATCATCCGAGACCCTGCCTGGCAGCGCCCTGGGCACGCCGGCCTACATGAGCCCCGAACAGGCCGCCGGCGAGCTCGACCGTCAGGGGCCGCGCTCCGACGTCTGCTCGCTGGGGGCCACGCTGTACTGCCTGTTGACCGGCCGGCCGCCGTTCGAGGGGGACGACATCGGCGCGATCCTCCGCCGGGTGCAGGCCGGCGACGTCTGTGAACCGCGAGAGGTCGATGCGGCGCTGGACAAGGCGCTGGAAGCGGTGTGCCTGAAGGCGATGGCGACCCAGCCGGCGGACCGCTATGCCACTGGTCGGGCGCTGGCCGATGACATTGAACGGTGGGCGGCCGCTCGGCGCGTATCGGCTTCTTGCTAGATCTCGCCGGCGATCTGAGCGCGGCCCGCGCCGCGCATGAGGCGGCCATGGCCGATCGTCGCGCCTTGGCCGTCGCCCACCCCGACGGCATCAAGGAGGCAGTCGGCCTCGCTTCCGGCCTTCACTTTTACGGCCATTTCCAGCAAGCGACCGGTCGAATGTCCGAGGTGCTCGCGTCGTTCCGCGAGGGGCGAGCAATTAACGAAATCGGCCACGTGCTGAGGGTTACTGGGAAACCCGCGGAGGCGCTTACACGCGAACGGCCTCAGTTTCAGTTACACCTACCGCGGCTGGGCCCGGGTCCGTGCGGGGCAACCCGCCGAGGCCGCCGCCGACCTGCGCCGGGCCATCGAACTGTGGCACCTGGATCCCGATACGAAATTCGAACGGGCCCAGGCGCTGACGCTTCTGGCCGGGCTGGGCAAGGACCCGAAGTCTGGCGTGACCACTGCCGAGGCCGAGTCGTTCACCCAACAGGCCGTCGCCGCCCTGCGCGAGGCCGTCAACGCCGGCTGGGCACAACTCGACCTACTGAAGGAGCCGGATTTCGACCCGCTCGGCGGCCGGGGGGACTTCCAGAAGCTGGTGGCGGAGTTGGAAGCCAAGGCCGGGCCGAAAGCCAGGCCAGGAAACTGATAAGCCTGACCGGCGGCCGATTCGCATGAACGACGTCACCCGCATCCTCACGGCCATCGAGCAGGGCGACGGCCAGGCGGCCGAGCAGTTGCTGCCGCTGGTCTACGACGAGCTGCGGAAGCTCGCTGCCGCGCGGATGGCCGCGGAGAATCCCGGGCACACCCTGAACGCCACCGCCCTGGTCCACGAGGCGTACCTGCGTCTCGTCGGCGACCAGCACTTCGACGACCGCGGCCACTTCTTCGCCGCCGCGGCGGAAGCAATGCGGCGCATTCTGGTCAACCATGCTCGGGATCGGAAGCGGCTGAAGCGGGCGGGCGGGCGGAGACGGCTCGAGCTACTCGATCAGGTTGGTTCGCTCGCCGAGGATTCCGACCTCGTTCTGTCGCTGGACGAGCTGCTGACGCGGCTCGGGGAGGAGGACGCGGTTGCGGCACAGGTCGCTCAGCTCCACCTGTTCGCCGGGCTTTCCGTCGAGGAGACGGGCGAGGCGCTGGGGCTTTCCCGGGCGATGGCTTACCGAAACTGGAAGTACGCCCGGGCCTGGCTCCGAGAGGCTTTGAAAAAATAATTCGAATTCCGTGAGACACTTTTCCCCTGGATGGGGCATTAAGATTAGAGCCTGTCGCGGGAGGTGGGTTCCGGGGCGAGCGGGGGGCGTCAGCACCCTGTCTTCGCGTCTCCGGACAGGGTGCTGACGCCCCCCGCTCGCCTCTTTTGGGACAGAAATTAGAGCCCACCCCGGAGGTAAACCATGGCCGTCGATGCTGCACGAGCGAAATCCCTGTTTCTGACCGCGTCGGACCTCACCGATCCGGCGGAGCGTGCCGCCTACCTCGAGCGCGAGTGCGGCGGTGACGCCGAACTCCGTGCCCGGGTCGAGGCACTGCTCGCCGCCGAAGGTGGCGGCGCACCCGTCCTGGATGAGGACCTCACCGGCGCGCACGAACCGACCTCACCCGCAACCCTGGAAGCGACCGCGGCCTCCCGTGCGGAAACACGTCTGCCGTCGGAACTGGCGACAGCGGAAGACAGATCGGACGGCGCGGACTTCACGCTCGCCCGCGCCCCGCAGGCCGACCGCCCCGGCGGATCAGGCGTGGGCCAGGTCATCGCCGGCCGGTACACGCTGCTCGAAGTCCTCGGCGAGGGGGGAATGGGCACCGTTTACCGGGCCGGTCAGACTCAACCGGTCAAGCGGCAGGTGGCGCTCAAGCTGATCAAGATCGGCATGGACTCGCGCGCGGTGCTGGCGCGGTTCGACGCCGAGCGGCAGGCGCTGGCCTTGATGGACCACCCCAACATCGCCCGCGTGTACGACGGCGGCAGCACCGAGGCCGGCCAGCCCTTCTTCGTGATGGAGCTGGTGAGCGGCGAGCCGATCACCGAGTACTGCGACCGCCTGCGGCTCCCGGTCCGGGCCCGCCTGGAGTTGTTCGTGGCGGTCTGCCAGGCGGTGCAACACGCCCACCAGAAGGGGATCATCCACCGCGACCTCAAGCCCAGCAATGTGATGGTCACCGAGGTTGACGGCCGGCCCACTCCCAAAGTCATCGACTTCGGGGTCGCCAAGGCGACCGAATTCAGCCTCACCGACCAGAGCCTGGCCGACACCGGAGCGATCGTCGGCACGCCGACGTACATGTCGCCCGAGCAGGCCGACCCGTCGTCGATGGACATCGACACCCGGACCGACGTCTATGCGCTGGGCGTGATCCTCTACGAGCTGCTGGTCGGGTCGCCGCCGATCGATGCGAAGCAGTTCAAGCGAGGGGCGATCCTGGAGATGCTGCGGATGGTGCGGGAGGTCGACCCGCCCAGGCCGAGCACTAAAGTGAGCACGTCGGATGCATTGCCGAGCATCTCAGCGAACCGCGACATCGAGCCGGCGCACCTGAAGCGGGCCTTGCAGGGGGACCTCGACTGGATCGTGATGATGGCCTTGGAGAAGGACCGCACGCGGCGTTACGAGACGGCCAACGGCTTCGCGGCCGACATCCTGCGACACCTGGCGTACGAGCCGGTGGTGGCCGCCCCGCCGAGCCGGGCGTACCGGCTGCGGAAATTCGTGCGGAAGCACCGCGGCGCGGTGATCGCGGCGAGCCTGGTGCTACTGGCGCTGCTGGGCGGGCTGGCCGCCGTGGCGGCGGTGCAGACGGTGGCCAACGCCCGCCTGGCGGCCTCACTTGTCCGAGAGACGAACGCGAACGCGGCCCTGAACGAAGCCAACGGCCAGCTCACCAAATCGCGTGCGGCCGTGCAGGCGCGGTACGAGCTGGCGACGGACGCGATCAAGACGTTCCACACCGGCGTCAGCGAGGATTTCCTGCTCAAGGAGGAGAAGTTCAAGGACCTGCGCGACCGGCTGCTGAAATCGGCGTCCGACTTCTATGGCAAGCTCGGTGCGCTGCTGGGCAAGGAGACGGACCTGGCGTCGCGTCGGGCGCTGGCGCAGGCCAACTTCGAGCTGTCCGACCTGACCGACAAGGTCGGCCGCAAGGAGGATGCCTTGAAGGCGCACCGCGCCGCGCTGGCGGCGCGGGAGACGCTGGCGGCGGAGCCGGGGGCCGGCGCCGCGGCGACGGTGGACGTCGGCCGCAGCCTGACCGCGGTCGCCGGGTTGCTGGAAGCGACGGGGAAGACGGACGAGGCGCTGGCGACGTACCGGCGGTCGGAGTCGCTGCTGGCCGGCCTGGCGGGTACCGACGCGACGGCGCGGGCGGCGCTGGCGGACTGCCGGGCGCGGCTGGGTGACCACCTGCGAAACATGCGCCAGGCCACGGAGGCGATGGCCGTCTACCAGCAGGCGCGGGCCGACCAGGAGGCGCTGGCCGCCGCCCCCGGCGCCCCGGCCGAGGCCCGTCACGACCTGGCGTACACGGTCCGCCGCATCGGCATCCTGCTGCAGCAGACGGGCAGGCCGACGGAGGCGGAGGCCGAGTTCCGCCGGACGCTGGAGATCAACGCGAAGTTGGCCGCCGACTACCCCGCCGTCGCCGAGTACCGCAACCAACTGGCGGCCAGCCACGTCAACGTCGGCGTCATGCTGAGGCTCACGGGCAAGCCGACGGAGGCCGAGGCCGAGCTCCGCCGGGCGCTGGAGGTTCAGGAGAAGCTGGCCGCCGACAACCCCGCCGTCTCCGAATTCCGCAAGGGCCTGGCGATCAGCCACCTCAACCTCGGCGGCCTGCTGAAGCAAGAGGGCAAGCTGTCAGAGGCGGAGGCCGAGTACCGCCGGACGCAGGAGATCCTGGAGAAGCTGGCCGCCGACAACCCCGCCGCCACCGAATTCCGCTCCCGACTGGCGAACATCCACAGCAGCCTCGGCGGCCTGCTAGCGCAGACGGGCCGGCCAACGGAGGCGCGAGGCCGAGCTCCGTCGGGCTCTGGAGATCAACCAGAAGCTGGCCGACGACAGTCCGAAGGTCCCTGGCTACCGCAACGACCTGGCCTTTACCTACACCAGCCTCGCCGACCTGGTCCGGGCCCGCGGGCGACTCGCCGAGGCCCGCGACGGCTACGATCGGGCCATCGCCCTGCGCGAGCGGCAGGCCCGCGACGAACCCATCATATCGCAGCTACCTGGCCTCCTGCTTGCGTCGCCGCGGCCTGGCGCGAGCCGGGCTCGGCGACGCGTCCGGCGCCGCGGCCGACGTCCGGCGGGCGCTTGCGTTGTACGACGGGAACCGTCGATGTTCGACAAGTGGTTCGAGACGGCCTGCGCCGCGCCACGCTTGCGGGACTGGCCGGTCGGGACGGCGGGGTGTCGGCCGCGGAGGGGAAGGCCGAGGCCGACCAGGCGATGGCCCTGTTGCGGAAAGCCGTCGGCATGGGCTACCGCGACGCCTCCCGCTTCCGGACCGACTCGGCCCTCGACCCGCTCCGCCAGCGGGAGGACTTCCAGAAACTGCTTCAGGAGCTGGAGCAGAAATCGGCCGCCAAGCCGGAGAAGAAGCCATGAGCGAAGCGAGGCTGTTGCTCGAAGTGCTCTGGGCTGACCCTCGGGCCTGGCTCCGCGAGGCCTTGGGAAAATGATTCAAAATCCGTGAGACACTTTTCCGCTGGATGGGGCATTGAGATTAGAGCCTGTCGCGGGAGGTGGGTTCCGGGGCGAGCGGGGGGCGTCAGCACCCTGTCTTCGCGTCTCCGGACAGGGGGCTGACGCCCCCCGCTCGCCTCTTATGGGACAGAAATCAGAGCCCACCCCGGAGGTAAACGATGGCCGTCGATGCTGCACGAGCGAAATCGCTGTTCCTGACCGCGTCGGACCTCACCGATCCGGCGGAGCGTGTCGCCTACCTCGAGCGCGAGTGCAGCGGTGACGCCGAACTCCGTGCCCTGGTCGAGGCACTGCTCGCGGCCGACGGCGGCGGCGCACCCGTCCTGGATGAGGACCTCACCGTCGCGCACGAACCGACCTCACCCGCAGGGCCCTGCGGCATAATTAGGTAACCTACATAGACTAGCGCGATCAATCAAGAAATGTTACATCTTGGTATCAGCGGTGCTCGCACATCGGCGCGATCGCGGATCGCTTGTAGAGCCCGCTTGCCTCCTGCCAGGATGTGACGCATGGCAACAAACTTGGTGAACATCGAAACAATTGGTTCGTACTTCGAGTCGCTCTCCGACCCGCGGCATACGCGGAATCGGAAACATCTCTTGGTGGATATCGTGGTGATCGCAGTGTGCGGCATCTTGTGTGGTAGTGACGGTCCGACCGCCATCCATCGCTGGGCCGACAATCGGCGGGATTGGCTGGAGAACTTTCTATCGCTTCCCAACGGAATTCCTTCACGCGATTGCATTCGTCGACTGTTGATGGCGCTGAAGCCCGAGGCGTTCCAGGGGCGCTTTCAGGACTGGCTCGCACATGTAACCAAGACCGACAATAGCGGCCCGAAACGGCTGATTGCGATCGACGGCAAAACGTGTCGGCGGTCCCATGACGCCTCAAAGAACTCGGTGCGCTCCACATCGTCAGCGCCTGGGCCAGCGAGGAAGGGATCGCCTTGGGCCAGGTCGCCACAGAGGCGAAATCCAACGAAATCACGGCGATTCCCGAGCTGTTGAAGCAGATCGAGCTCAAGGACTCATTGATCACGATCGACGCCATGGGTTGCCAAAAAGAGATCGCGCGGGACATTGTCGATGGCGGTGGCGATTTCGTGATCAACCTCAAGGACAACCAACCCAAGCTTCGCGAAGCGATCGAAGCACACTTCAATAAACATCTAGAGCTTGACCTGGAGTACCTCCAGTATCGGAGTCATGAAACGAGCGAATCCTCTCACGGCCGAATCGATGAACGAACATACTTTCTCACGAAGATTCCACCCGACTTCGCGCTCAAGAAGGAATGGCCCTGGATCAAAGCCATCGGCTACTCCTTACGGGTTACACAGCACGCCGACGGCACCGAAACGGACGAAACGCGGTACTACATTCTCAGTCGTTATCTCAGCGGCAAGCGATTCAGCGAGGCGGTCCGCGGTCATTGGGCCATCGAGTCGATGCACTGGGTACTGGATGTGAACTTCCGCGAGGATGACAGCCGCACACGCGAACGAACACTTGGCAACAATCTGAGCTGGTTAAGACGCTTCGCGGTTGGCCTTCTGAAGCGTCATTCCTCCAACGACAGCTTACGAGGCAAGATGATTCGGTGCAGTCTCAACAATGAGTTCCTCGCCGAAGTACTGACCATTTAACGAGATCGATATGCGCTGGCTCTGACCTCACCCGCAACCCTGGAGGCGACCGCGGCCTCCCGTGCGGAAACACGTCTGCCGTCGGAACCGGCGACAGCGGAAGACAGATCGGACGGCGCGGACTTTACGCTCGCCCGCGCCCCGCAGGCCGATCGCCCCGGCGGATCAGGCGTGGGCCAGGTCATCGCCGGCCGGTACACGCTGCTCGAAGTCCTCGGCGAAGGGGGGATGGGTACCGTTTACCGGGCCGGTCAGACTCATCCGGTCAAGCGGCAGGTGGCGCTCAAGCTGATCATCAGTGGGGTCTCAAGGGGGTCTGACCCGAATGGCACGAGGTTAAGCGTAACCCCAATAATGGCAAAGAGTTGGGGTGGAACAATGGAATATCAGAATGCGAAGTGTACATCTGAATTTATAATGTCGTTCGCGAGAACGTCTTGAATTGCAGCCCGAGCAGTAACTGAAGTCGTGTTCATCCTTTACTTTAATTGGATTTATCTCTTGCCACAACTTCTTTGCCTACAGGCACTTATTCCTTAACCTGGCGCCATTCCGGTCTGACCCCAAGGAGACCCCAAGGAAGAGGTACTTAACTCCGCCGACAATTCGATGATAAGGTGTCTTCGGAACCCTCAACTTGTGGCCACCGGACGGTCGAGGTATCGTGGGTTGATCGGTCGCGATGTGGTCATCGAAGCAACCGGATTGATGCGGCAGGTCGGTGCCGCGTGGCGGGCGGTCTACTCTGCTCGTCGATCGTCTATCCAGCGAGGTCGTCCCAATGATCGCGACGCGTGGCGTACGGCTCGGTGTTTACTCGATGCTGGCAGTCGTTTGGACCTCATCGGCTTTTGCCTGGGGCCCGCAAGCGCATCGAGTGATCGCCCGAGTCGCCGAAGAGCGCCTGAGCGCGCCGGCGAAGGCCGCGATCCGCGAGTTGCTCATCCCGCCCGACACCTTGCCCGATGTCGCAGGCTGGGCCGACAAAGAGGGGCACGACGCCGTGCCCGGGAGCGCGAAATGGCACTTCATCAACGTGCCGATCGGCGATGCCAGATTCGATGCTCGCCTGATTCGTGACGAAAACAACGTGGTGGTCAAGATCAAGCAATACCGAAAAATCCTGTCTGACGGATCGAAACCCAAGAAAGAACGGCAACGCGCGCTCTCTTTCTCGTCCATTTCGTCTCCGACATCCACCAGCCGCTGCACGTCGGCGACCACAATGACCATGGCGGCAACGACACTCAGATCCGGTTCTTCGACGAGGGCACGAACCTCCACAAGCTCTGGGATTCCGACTTGATCCACCGGATCGGCGGCAATGACCACGCCTGGGTTTCCCGGGTCGAGCGAGAAATCACGCCCGATACGATCAAGGAGTGGTCCAAGGGCTCGGTCGACGATTGGGCCGATGAGTGCTTGCAAGTCGCGAAGCTCGCCTACCGCCCCCTCGACGACGCCCCCAAGATCATCCCGCGTGGCTACACGCTGGGCGAGTCTTACCTCGTGCGTGCGGAGCCGATCCTCAAGAAACAGATGGCGAGAGCTTCCGTCCGCTTGGCGAATGAGCTGAATGCCATCTTTCATTGATCCCCGTCAGCCGATGTTGGACCCTTGACGATAGCGCCCTGAGGAGAGAACTCCGGGACACGCATCGCGCAACTCCCTTGGTTAGGGACTGGAGCAATGCGTGTCTCAGGTTGCTTGGCCTGTGCGTCCCGCTTCCTTACTTTTTCTCCGCGACCTTTTCCCGCGCCGGCCTCGGAAAGGATCCGCTCGGGGTGGTCTTTAAACAGGTCGCGGCAGCCGGTGCAGCAGACCCAGTAGGTCTTGCCCTTATAGCTGACCTCGATCGTGCCGCGGCCCTCGGTAACGATGCACAGCGGGTACGAATCGTCCCTGGCGAAGGCAACCCCCTCACGTGTATAGCCGACCTCGCCGAGCCGCGAGAAAGTATGACGCTCGGGGTCTTCGGCCTCCAAAAGGACGAGCACGCGGTTGTCGTGCAACGGGTCTATCGAAATCCGGCGCAAGCCGCCGGTCGGGGCCTTGGGGTCGGCGGTCAGGGAGAGCTTCTTTCTTTCCCCCACCGCCTCCCCGGCGAAGGTGCGGGACGTGCCGTCGACGAGGGTCGCCTCGAAGGCAAACGCCCCGAACGCCTTCCCCGGCCGCAGCACGCCCGACTTGAGATACTTGCCCGTCTTGACCGTCATCTCCAGTCCGGCCGAGTCACCGGTGAGCTTCCACGCCCAGTCCGCCGACTCTCGCCAGAACCCTTTGGTCCGTCCCCGCTCGACCTGCCCGACTCCGCGCCAAGACCCCACGAGCGGGGCGTACGCCTTCAGAGCCTGCTGGTCGGCGCCGGCCCGGAGCGACCTTGCCATTGTCGTCGGCAGCCCACGCCATGGCTGCGGCAGACGCCACCATGCCCAGCGCCGTCACCGCGCATGCGCACACCGAAGCCCTGGCCTTTCGCATCGTCAACTCTCCCCTTGAAGATCGACTGTGCCGACTCCGCCCCTGACTATCGTAGCAGCCCGGCGATCAGGCAGATACGGAAAGCGCAGACACGTCGCCGGCAGCCAGACGGGGCCCCCCCCACCGACACAGCCAACGTGAGTTCGTTCAATCCGAAACACACGGCCCGAAACAGACGACCTTGGTTCCGAGTTCCGACCGAAGGAAAGATAGGAGACAGAAACCCGGACGCGATTAGTTGTTCACCAAAGAATGAGGACGGACCCAGTAGCGGCGCGAAGAAACAAATGGTGTCAAATTTCCAGCCGTGTTGCTCCAACTCATTGTGGAAAACAGAACCGACACCAATTCCGCTCGACCCGATCGGCCGCGCCCTCGAGTTCTTGTCTTGAAAAACACTCCATATGCTCTTGCTCATTTCTGAAACAGCTTCGCCTTTGGCAATAGCTGAGGTTTGGTCGTTTGCGGGAGCCTGCGCCGGGCTAGCTGGTAACGGAGGCGGGTTGGTTGCAGAGAAATTGGTGAAGGTCTTGCCGTCGTAGCGGCATGCACCCGCGTCGGCGCTGCCGAACCAGATGTTTCCGGCCTTGTCTGCGAGCATGCAATAGACAGTTAGGCTGCTGAGGCCCTCCTTTTGAGTGAAACGCTTGAGGGACTTGCCATCATATCGGCTCGCGCCACCTCCCTTG
Organism: uncultured Isosphaeraceae bacterium; assembly: GCA_963850935.1. Classification (GTDB taxonomy): domain Bacteria; phylum Planctomycetota; class Planctomycetia; order Isosphaerales; family Isosphaeraceae; genus CAWFRS01. The sequence continues at coordinate 930,462 of CAWKNT010000032.1, read as the reverse complement.
CCGTCGGGAAAACTCCCGGGATGCCCGAACCAGAGGTTTCCCGCTCGATCGATGATCATCGAGCCCACAAAATCATCCAGCAGCCCTTCTTTGGAAGTGAATGTCGCCAAAGTCTTGCCGTCGTAACGGAAGGCCCCCTCCTGGCCGCCGAACCAAAGGTTCCCTGATCGGTCCACGACCATCGAGCGAACATTCACGAACGGTCTTCCGACCTGGTCGGCGAGATTGGAAAACGATTTGCCGTCGTAGGAGCAAACGCCGCCCTGGGTTCCAAACCAGATTCGCCCCGAAGCATCTTGGGCGATCGTATATACCGAGTTATCGACGAGCCCTTCCTTCGTGGTAAAGTTGGTCATCGACTTGCCGTCGTAACGACTTACGCCGTTTCCGGTGCCGAACCAGATGTTTGCATCGCGATCTTCGAAAATCCACATCACGTCGTTGTTGCCCAGGCCCTCTTTTTCCGTGAACTTCTTGAACGACTTCCCGTCATATCGCGACGCGCCGCCAGTGATGGAGCCGAACCACAGTGCGCCCGATCGAGCTTCCAGCAGCGAAAAGATGCGTGTCTTCGCCAGGCCCACTTCTTCCGAGAAGTTCGCAAACTCCTTGCCGTCATAGCGAATCGCGCCGCCAAACGTGGCGAACCAGATGTTCCCAGCACGATCCTCCCGCATGTTGCGAATGATCACCCGCGGCATGGACGAGGTCGACTTGTCCGCAGTCGGCGTGAAGTGGGGATCGCGATTTTCAGACTGGCCGACCGAGCTTGAGATGGCGAGCAATCCCGCAATCAAGAGGGCGTAACTGTTGGACAGCAGGGGAAGTGGCATCTTTCCTCCGATCAAGGGTGAAGCGAGTTCGGCCCGAAGGTTGCGCGGTCTGTCGGACGGAGATCAATATACCCCCGAGCGGCCCTTTACGCCGTCACGACTTTGTAACAACAGCAAGTCAGCGGCCGACTCGCTCGCGAGGAGATGTTTCGAGAAAGCCCGTAGACGCATTCTCCATCGCGAATCGAGGCTGGCTTCTTGTGGTTCTTAGTCAATTAGCGCGGGGGTCAGCAGGTGCGCGACTGGGTGCCGTTCCAGGTGCCCGGAACTTGCAAATTACGACTTCAGCGTCGATCTGAAAGCCGCGAGGAGACACGCGCGGCGCCGGCGCGTCCGAATTCTCGAGTTGAATTGAGCTTTCTCTACCCTACATGCCCAGTCTGCCGATGGCTTATGGCTGCCAAGATCTTCGGACCGCCGCGAAAGCGTTCGCGTTGCGTGTCCGGTCTGGCTTTCGCCGAGCCTTTCGCGAGCCGACTGCGGGCGCTGACCTGACGTGCCTTTTGTCCCTCCGACGTTTCCGCGATGAGGGCTCGGGTAGGAAGACCGCCGGGGAGACGTGGTAGTAGGTGGCAAACGCCTCGATGTGCTTGCGTCCGATACCGCGCTTCCCACGTAGGATGTCCGAAACCGTCGAGGGCGCCATGCCCATCTCTCTCGCGACCGAGGCCTGGGAGATGCCTCGTTCTGTGAGCAAATGCCGCAGCATTTCCGGTCCGGAGAGATCCGGTATCGGATGATGGGCCGCCTCATAAGCCTCGATCAAGTCGGAAAGGACATCGCGATAATCGTGCTCCCATCGCGATAGATTTCCACGGACCGCCAGTTCGTTCGCAATCTTGGTGGCGCGGTCGAACCGCGCTCCGAACGGAGCGGACGGAGCGGGAATCGCGCGACCAACGCCATGTAAAGGGCAACGCCACGAACGTTACGAGTTGCGGGTGTTTGGCCTACCGCAACGCTCACGATGCCACCTCGAGATGTTGGGCTCTACGAACATTCACAAGCGTTTTTCCAGACGCCCTCATCGTAATCAAGGTCTTGCCTTTCGCGGCGTCTATCCCATACCGTAAAAACAGCCCCGAAAAAGGAGGATCCCATGAGAGTATTGCTGGCCGCGATCCCGTTTGTATTCCCCGTCTTCGTCGCCGCCCAAGACTCCGTCGGCTCCGTCAAAGACGCCCCCGAGCGGGTCACGCACGAAATGAAGGCCAAGACGGAAACCATCGCCCGGGCACTCGAGGGTCTCACGCCCGAAGGCTTCACGAAAAAGAGCCTTGTTGAACGCTACACCGAAGCCAACTTGTACGAGAAGATCGACGGCCGGTCCGAACTGTTTCAGTCCTACGACGTGACGGGCATGACCTTCGTCACCTTCTCCAAAGCGGGCGACCCAGCCAAATTCATCGACGTCTTCCTCTACGACATGACCACCCCCTTGGGCACCTTCGGCGTCTTTTCGGTCGAGCCCGTCTGGCAGCAAGGCCATCGCAACCGGCGACGGCGGCCACCGCACCGGGGCCGATTTATTCTTCCGGAAGGGCCAATACTATGCGACGATCCTGACATCGGGAGCCGACGAGCAGGTCCAGAGAGCGGTGACCGCCTTGGCCGATACACTGGCGAATCGCCTCAAAGGCAAAGCGTCGGAGCTATGGGGCCTCGCCATGCTCCCGGCGAAGAATCGGATCGACAATACGGTCCAATACCTCATGGTCGATGCCCTGGGGCTCGACTTCCTGACCAACGCGTTCACCGCCCAATACCGCGACGGCGAGGCCAAGTTCACCGGCTTCGTCGCGCCTGCAAATCGGCTGATAACGCCGCAGAAGTCCTGGCCAAGTTTAAGGCCCACCTCGAAGAATTCGGCGACATGGCCGAACCGGCCAAAATCGAAGGGGCGTCGGTCATGTTCGCCGAGGTCGGCGGCGGCGACTTCGACGGCGCCTGCCAAGTCGGCGACGTCATCGCCGGCGTCACGGCGGTCAAGGGCCGCGACGCGGCCGTCAAGGCCATGACCTTCTTGCTCAAAGGATTGAGGATCCCGAAATGACCTGGCGCGGCGGACAAAAAAACGGTCGGCGTCGATCAAGCCCTGGCGAAGAGCTCGGCCGAGCGCTGAACGGCTGCGAGGTTCTCTTTGAAATGAGCAAAGTTCTGCATGTCTGAATTAACCACGTCGACGCCGTGGGCGAGGACAAACGCGTAGGATCGTTGCCAGGGCGAAAGCCCCGATTGCATAAGCTTGTCGCTGTAGTGTCCGTCGAAGGCATTCGCCAACTCCTTACCGCCGCGGGACGATAAGTAGCGGGCCGCCTTCATACCGACGAGACCGATGCCGGCGTCCCGGGGCGCTGCAATGTGGGCTGAAGCGCGACCATCGTCGGAGTCCCGGGAAGGAGACTCTTCGAATCCCAGTCGTACCACCCGGCGGGGGTGATGGCGATCATCGCGAGGTCGTACCAGCCCGTTCCAATCATGGCCTCGAGGACTTGCTGCGCCCGCTTGTGGGTACTGACGCCCCAATGGCCCACCTTCCCGGCCTGTTTCGCCTTGAGGAAGGCCTCATGCAGCTGCTCGCAACGGACGACCTCCGGTTCGCCGACGCCCATGAGGTAGTAGGCGTCCACGTAGTCGGTACCCAGATCGGTGAGGCTCGCATTGAGCAGCCCCGTCCAGTAATCGGCCAGAAACTTGCCTTGCTCGACGGTCAACGGCTTGCCCGGTTCGTAGCCGTCAACGGGACGCAACGGCGCTTTGGACGTGACCCAGATCTTGCCGCGGTGCGCCGCGAGGAAGGGGGCGAAGGTGCGCTCGCTACCCTTGTAATAGGCGTTGGAGCCGAGATCGTAGAAGTTCACGCCCGCGTCGAAAGCCGCCGTTAGCAACCGAACGGCCTTCCCGCCGATCAACGCCGCCCCGCCGCCGAAAACGAGGTGGCTGCACATAAAATTCGTCCGGCCGAGCTTGCGGTAGTGCATGCCGCTCCGCTCGTTGCGGTGGATCAGGCCGTCGGCCGGCGCGTCCTCGGCCCGCGCCGACGGCGCGACGGCCGCAGTGGCAGTGGCGGCGGCGGTGGTCTTGATGAATGCCCGGCGGTTCATCTCGTACGGCGCGGTCATGGTGCTACTCCTGCAGTTGGACGATCCCGGCATTATTACATCCCACCACTCTAGGATGGACGGGCGCATCGCGTCAACCTTCGCCGCCGTTCGCCGCGTCGGTTGCGCTGTTCATAAGTTTTTGTGAACTCAATGGTCGCATTTCGGCCGCGGCACATCCGGTGTTTCGCGGGACGGCTTGCCGCCGCTGGCCGTCTCCTCGATGATTCTCTCGCATCCTGAGCGCTTCAGGGCATCGCGCTGCAAGTCAAGATTCTGCTCGGATGTCGAAACTCTCGCATAGCCGATGATCATGCTCCACCGCCAACCGCTCGAGTTAAGAATCCCGTCGGAATGTTTGGAAGTGGGCTTTTTGCGATCAAGCGGCCAAAAGTCGAGATGAATCCACGAGCCGGTGGCGGCTGAGACAATTCATGAGATTAGATAAGGAAACCAGGAAAACAGGAGGGAAGAAAGTTGGCGTTGGAACACGAAGCCTCTGAACTTCGCCAAAACAACGCCCGAACCCAAGCGAGTCATTGCTTCGTGAGGCTGTTCCTGCTTTCCTGCCTTCCTCATGTGGAATCAGCGGCAGCGTCTGCCCGATGGCGCAACTGATTCGAAGAATCGGCCCAAGTCAGAAATGCGAGAATTTCGCCCGGTTTTCATCAGCCCACCCCACGGCATCATCACCGGAACACTTCAACGCGGATGATCGTCGCCGGAACAAATCGGCTACTCATTGCTCCGACAGTGCTTTAAGTGCGAGCGCCAGCACCTCGACACCGCGAGCGATCGCGTCGGGTTCGCTATACTCTTCGGGCCGATGACTAATCCCCTTCCTACACGGAATGAAGATCATCCCGGTCGGCGCAATCCCAGCCATGAACAGCGAATCGTGATAGGCGCGACTCACGATCGGCAGAACCTCAAGCCCCAGCGCGCGGCACGCACCCTGGATCGCCTCCACAATGACCGGGGACGAACTGGCCGGCGGGTCTGCGCTCAAGCATTCTGTTACCACCGCGACTTGCCTCCGCGCGGCAATGGTCTCGACGGTGCTACGTATGGACTCCAGCACGCGATCGCGCCGGGTCAAATCGGCGTCGCGAATATCGATCTCGAGGGTCACAAGGTCGGGGATGCTGTTGATTGCGCCCGGGTGAACGCGGCAAATGCCCGTAGTCGCGACGGTATCGGTGCTTGCCGTTGATCGAGCGATCGACTCGACTGCCAGGATGGCCTCAGCGGCGGCGCATAGAGCGTCGCGGCGTCCATTCATCAAAACTGTCCCGGCATGCCCCCCTGCTCCGCTCCATGTGACGCGGAGCGCCGCCGGCGCGGCGATTGCGGTGACGATACCGATCGGCACGCCCGCCTGTTCCAGCAGCGGACCTTGTTCGATGTGCAGCTCGACAAATGCAGCAAAATACCGCGATTGGAGGCGGACGGCGGCGAGCTCTCCGTGAAAGCCCGCCTCACGGCGAATATCGTCAAACGCGCGGCCGTCGGCGTCCTTAAGCGCGAGCAGCGCTTTGGGCGACAACGAGCCGGCCAACGTGCGGCTCCCCAGGCATCCCATCCCGAATCGCGTCGGTTCTTCGCTGGTAAAGATCAGGAGCTCGATCGGCCGCACCGGTCGGAACCCGGCACGCTTGAGTGCGCGGATCGCCGCCAGACCGCCGATGACACCAACGGTTCCGTCGAATCGTCCCGAATGCGGAATCGCGTCGATATGCGAGCCTGTTCCGACCGGCGCGTAAAGTTGCCTCTTGCCCCTCCCACCGCGCGAAGGTATTGCCGATCGCATCCTCTCGGACCGACAACCCAGCATCATTACAACGTTTCTTAATAAAGGCACGCGCGGCCAGGTCGGCAGGGGTGTAGACGACACGAGTCACCGCGGGAAATGGGGCGTCGCTCAACCGCGCAAGCGCATCGAGCTCGGTCATGATTTCGGCGGAATCGACGCCGAGGCGACCGGCCGTCATGCCCCGTCCTCCAGCGGGTCGCGATTGATATCCTTGTAATACAGGTAGCGTGCCGGTCCTTTTCCCATCGCGACAAACCACTGGGGGCAGTAAGGCGCTATCCAGATAACGTCTCCCTGCCGCACGGGATACCAGTCGTCCCCGAGTCGATAGACACCCTTGCCGTCGAGCATTAAGAGGCCGTGTTCCATCACATGGACCTCGACGAGCGGGAGCGACGCGCCGGGCTGAAACGTGAAGACGTTGACAGCCAGGTCATACCGTGGGTCGCGGGGCAAGAGCACTTTGAGGATCGCATCCGGGTCGCCCATGAACTGGGTACCCTCGACGTCTCGATCAACACCGAAGACAGGCTCGGGAATCGAGAAACCGCGGCGAACCACGTATCGCTTTTCGAATACGTTGATGCTCGAAGTGGCTGTCGCCCGCATCTCGAACGGCGTATCCGGTGGGCAATAGGCGAACCCACCAGGACCGAGTGACTTGGCGGGGCGCCTCTCAGGATGAGATCGATTCCTCCTTCGACCACATAAAGCACGCGCTCAACACCGCGGGGTGCGGGGCCGGCGAATCCCCCCTCTTCCATCAAAGCCAGGTACTGCGAGAACTGCGCGCCCATTCGGGGTGAAATCAGGATGATGCATTGTGACCGCTCCCAGCCAGGCAGGTCCGAGGTGACAAAGCTATCCGGCCCGATCAAGGCGTGCGAGCGCTCAACGCGGCTGCGGGTGGTCCCGAAGAGCTCCATTCATGCGACTCCGACGGTGCCAACAACAGATGGAAAGTGTTCGACGGTTCCGTTGCGGTTGGCCAGAAGGTCGAGACAGTGTATCAAGACTGCCAGGCCAACGGCGACGTCCTGGGGCAACACACGTTCGTCCGGATGGTGGCTTACACCTCCTGGACTGCGGAGAAAGAGCATCGCCATCGGCGCAATCGCCGCCATTACGGCCGCATCGTGACCGGCGCCGCTGATGACCTGTGGTGGAGTATGCCCGGTATCCGCAAGCGCGACCTCCAGCAAGCCAGTCATCAAGGGATCGGTGGCCACGGCGGCATGGTGTTGTTGGTGCGAGACGATGAACTCGACGCGCCGCTGGTCGGCGATCTTTCGCGCTTGGTCAATGATCTCATTCACCGCTGCCATGCGGACCGGATCATGGTCGTGACGAATGTCGATGCTAAACCGCGCCGACCCCGGAATCACATTGGAGGCACCTGGTAAGACGGTGAGCGCACCGACTGTTGCCCGCAGGCCTTCGACCGATCGGGCCACGCGCTCCACCTCCAGCACAACCTCCGCCGCAGCGGCCAGCGCATCCTGCCGTAATTCCATCGGTGTCGTGCCGGCGTGTCCGGCCCGGCCGCGCAGTTCGGCCCAGATTCGGCTCTGTCCCGCGATCGCACCGACGACCGCGGCGGGCGCTCCCAGCGTTTCCAGGACTGGCCCTTGCTCGATATGAACCTCAAGATAGCCGAGCAACCCGCCGGCCGGACAAGCAGCCTCCTCGACCCGCGCCGGATCGAGCCCGAATGAGCGAAACGCGTCGGCCATGGTGACACCGGCTCGGTCGGTTCGATCCAAAAGTTGGCGATCGAACTGCCCCGCGGCAGCGCGGCTTCCGAGGAACGGCGTGCCGTAACGCACGCCTTCTTCCTCGCTAAACGCGATGACATCGATCGCGAACGGCAACTTTCGCCCTTGCAGGGCCTTTACAGCTGCGACACCGAGCAAAACGCCGATCACTCCGTCGTACTTACCGGCGTTCGGCACGGTGTCGAGATGCGAGCCGATTGCGAGAACGGGCGGCTCATGCCTCAGCCCGTCATAATGGCCGATCAAGTTGCCAGCGGCATCGAGACGAACGCTCAGTCCGGCTTCTTCCATCCACTGAGTCAGCCGCACGTGCAGTCGGCGCATGGGCTCACTGAGAAAGGTGCGCGTGATCTTGTCCGGTTCTTCCGAATACAAGGCAACTTCATCGCAGCGCGCCAGTACTTCGGCCACGAGGTCGCAGCGGATCTGGAATTCTCTTAACCGCTCGGACATCAGGAAATTTCCTTCGGAGTGGGTGGCGACGTCACCGAGTCTATTCCTTGTGAGAGGAACCGGAAAGATCCGAGACCGTAGGCGGATCCATGGATTCGCTGCAGTCGGCAAAACGCCGAAGGTGCAGGATCGCAATCGGTTTCTTCACGTATCCGCGGAGATCGGTTTTCTTGGGCCACCCACGAGCCCTCGTTCGCGGTCCACAGTCTGCCACCACCGCGCGGCACGGCGCTGGTCCCAGTCGTCGGTGCAGGCGCACTCAACAAGGGCCCGTTCGAGGCTCTCGGAATCCGCGAACCGATCGCTCGGATCTTTCGATAGGCAACGCAAGACGACACGCTCCACGTCCCGGGGCACGTTGACCGCGAGCATCGACGGCGGCACGACAGGGTCTCGCGCGTGGGCTATCAAGAGTCGGAGGCCGTCTTCGCCGTCGAATGGCGGATGCCCGGTCAGCAGGAAATACGCAACTGCCCCCAGCGAGTAAATATCGCTGCGGGCGTCGAGTTCGCCGCTGCCAGTCGCCTGCTCGGGCGACATGAAAAGGGGCGTGCCCAAGATCTGGCCCTCCCGGCTCAGTTGGGGCGAGCCAATCCTGGCAATGGGCAGAACGAGGCCGAAATCGAGCAGCTTGGCGACGTCGTGCATTCCGCCACGTCGCGAGACAAAGATATTTGACGGCTTGATGTCGCGATGGATCAGGCCCGCCGCGTGCGCCTCGCCAAGGGCCTGACAGATCTGACGCAGTAGGTATACGACTCGTCCCGGCGGCTGCGGGCCATGGCGCTGGACCAGATCGGCCAGACTCATGCCCGGTAAGTATTCCATAACATAGTAGTAGGTCCCCTTGTCAGTACGGCCATAGTCGTAGATTTCGACCGTATTGGGGTGCGAGAGCGCGGCCGTCAAGCGAACCTCGCGCTCGAACCGGGCTAGCGACCTGGGATCGGCCAGGTTGTCTGACCTGAGCAGTTTGATCGCGCACGGGCGTTTCAAGAGCTGATGCTCGGCCAGGTATACCTCGCCCATGCCCCCCACGCCGATCTGCCGCCGCAAGCGATACTGGCCGAGATGCCTGGCCTCGGCGATCTGCCGGCGTAAGAGCGAGATCACACGGGCTCCGAATGTGGAAGCGATGGCCAGAATGAAGAGGACCATCGCATCGAAGCTGAACAGCAAGTACAGCGGGCTCGCGCTTCCCCAGCGCCCCTCAAAAGCCAGCTCATTGTGCCCGGATGTCGGAGGTAGACGAAAAGCAACGTCACGAAAGGCAAGAGCGCCAGCGGCCCGACCACGACCGCGGCGCGGCGCCAATTCTTGGGAACGTAAAGGCCATAACTCGGAATCAGGATCGCAGTCAAGAGCACGACATTCTTCAAAGTAAACTGCGCCATCATCGGATCGTGGAATAGTGAAAATGTCAGCACAAGATGATACTCAACGATCGCAAGCCGCGTTGCCAGAATACTGATCATGAGCAGCTCGAGTGCCTGGAGCCACGCCAGCGGGATGCGCCAGCGAGTCCAAAGCAGAGCCACCAAAGCTCCAAGGAACGCGATCGACGACAAATCGAGATAGCGGCATGTATCGTCCATATCGCCGAGGATTGTAGAACGCCAGAAGTTGGCCATCACGAGCGTGAGTATGTGAATCATCGGCAGTTCGCGCAGCCGGGCCCGGACGACCAATTCATTCTCTGAGATCGGCTGAAGTTTCGTGTCCGTGGCGATCGCCGGCCGGGGAGAAAAGCCGTTATTGCCGGCGACGAGATCGGTGGCGGAACGATCGATCGGCTTAGGCCCGCGTGAACTGCTGTGGCCGCGATGCGAATGCCAGCTTCCGGTCTGATCCGGATCCAGGCCTGGACGCGGTCGTGCTGTCATGAAGCGATCGCGAGACGCCTGTTCGTCCTGTTCGAGAAGACGGGCGACTTCGGCTCGAACGTCCTCATCATTTCCGCAAGCAACGAGCAGCCAGGCTTGTCGCTCGCCGGGTTTGATTCCGAGCCCCTCGGTAAATAGCCTCTCGATCTTGCTCCAGCGATCCGGCGTCATTCGTCCCTCCCTTGGAGCTGACCGCGGAGCCAGGCGCGTGCAAGCCGCCAGTCCCTCTCAACCGTGGCCGTTGAAATCGCGAGCGCCGCCGCGACTTCGGGAATGGTCAACTGGCCGAAGTAGCGCAGGGTCATCACCTGCGCCAGCCGCCCGTTCCATTCGGCCAACCGATCGAGTGCCTCGTGGACGGCGGCGACGTCGAGCTTCTGCTCTTCAACGTCGGCGATGATCAAGTCAAGCGGGACCCGGTGCAGTCGCCCCCCATGCCGCTCGGCAGAGCGCCGCCTGGCGTGGTCGACCAAAACCTGCCGCATTGCCCGTGCGGCCGCAGCGAACAAGTAACTCCGGTTCGCCGCCCTGTCGAAAACCGCCTTGTCAAGCAACCGAATCACGGCCTCGTGGACCACTCCCGTGGTCGAGAGGGTATGGCCAGTTCGTTCCCGGCGCATCAGCCGCCCAGCCACCCGACGCAGCTCATCGTAAACGCGCACAATCAGTTCCCCTTTAGCCTGCTCGTCCCCCTCGCGGGCCCGACCCATTATTGCCGTCAAGTCTTCCTGAGGTTTAAGTCCCATTGATTTACCACTGCTTTCCCCGCCTTCGTCGCCTCAATTGACGCCTGACGCACCGAAGTTGCGGGCTCAAATTAAGTTTTCAAGTTTCTAAAAGCGATCCCGCGGATCGCGACGGAAATGTCATGCAAGTGTGTACGGCCGATAGATCGTGGCCCTTCACGTCCCGCGCTTCGAACAGGCAGAGGACGATCGGCTACGAACGCCCAAAATAGCGAGCCATGGCCAAATGCGCGAGGTAGGCAGAGTCATTCTCGTCGGGTTCCGCCCAACTCGAGTCCACTACCGGGTCCGGGCAATCTGTAAGTCAGCGACTGGGACGACCGGTCATTCGCGCCCAGATCATGCGGTTTGATGGTTGGCCGATAACCTCCGCAACTCGACCAATGCCATGTCCGCTCGTCTGTGACCCTGAGAAAGTCGTCGGGACCGCCGTCATCGAAAGTGTGGAACCGATGTTGCTTACGGACTGTCCCATGACTGCAGCTCCCAACCAACAAAAACAATGTCTATACAGTACATTGTCAAACGGTCCGTCCCTGCGACATCTCGATTTTGTCGGCTTCCCCGTTGCTTCGACGAAGAATGTTCGGTAGGGCTCGAGCTAGATGCCCTGGCACGGTCCTGGGCGGGCGAACCCCCCGTCTAGCCACGGCTCATCGCGACTCGGACTGACCCTCGCCGCTCCAAACGGCACGAATCAGCTGGAGTTTCCGTTCGACGGTTTTTGTCGAGACATCCAGCGCCCGGGCGATCTCGCGGGTGGACTGCCCTTCTAGCCGTCTGAGGGCAACCGCCCGCAGCACCGGCTCCTTGAGGCGGGCCATGAATCGATTGTAATCGTCAGCGAAGCCGGCGACCTCTTCCGGCGTGGGCTCCCGGCCCAAGACTTCGGCCAAGCCCGTGTTGTCAGTTCCCTCGCCTACAATCAAAGCCGATTCGCCCAGCACCTGGCCTCCGCCGCGCTTTTTGCGGGTCTGCTGGCGCATTGTGTCGAGCGCCTTGCGAACCGTGATCGTAGCGAGCAGCCGCCACAGGTCGTCTCGATCAGTCAGTTGCGGGAACTGGCCCCGGCCGGCGCGATCGCAGAAACTATGAAACGCGCTCAAGGCCACGTCTTCCTCGTCGAACGACCGCCGGGTGTTTGTCGGCAGTCGTGCGGCGGCTAGCCGGACCAACCGCGTAAAGTACCGATCCCACAATCGCTCGATGTCCGACCCATCGCCCGCCTTGATCCCATCGATCCACATCGTAACTGAATCGTCGTGCGGCATGTCCAGAACCCCCCAGTCGGTGCGTACGGCAAGGACCTGTTAACCAGGTAGACCCCGCGGAGTTGATCAGGCAACGTAGGTCAGGCATCCGAGCCTGACGACCCACGCATGGGAAAAAATAGTCGGGCTTGAAAGATTGACCAAATAATGAAGGTTCTACGTTGCCAATTTGCTCGCCCGACCGATCGGCGAATCAATGAAACGACGTGCCGAATAAGAGCGAGCGAGATCTATCGGCGGTCATACATCGTGAGATCGGTTCGCCGATATGCTATTGTCGGGGTTAACGACGACCTGACAATGGGGCGCGAGCCGAATTCCCATCACATCAATCCCGAGAATCCTGTCCGCGCACAAGCATCCGTTCGCCAATCGTTAAGGAGTGTCCGATCACTGACGCCGGTCTCGCGACATTACGATCGTTGGCGTTTTGCCTGCGCTCGATCGGCGACCCGCGGGCCGTGCCGGCGCTAATCCGTGCCGGCGCTGGTCCGTGCCATTCCGAAGGCGCTCCGCTGGCTTTCCGATTGGGTCAGGCGAGTGGCCTCATCGATGGCGCCCGCGCATCCGCCGTTGGCTGATCGCCGCCGGCCGGTGAAATCGTCGAGGAACGGGCCGCTCAACTCCCACGCGTAAAGTTCCTCGATCGTGGTTTTCGACTCGGCCAATGTGCCGCGCGCAGGCGCATGAAGTCGAGCGCACCGATCAGGCAATGACCGCTCGGCGTGCCGCCGACATACAGATCAGAGTCGTTCGCCAGCGAAACGTCAGGCCCGAGGCCCGGGCCATACGAGTCCCGTTTGCCGTCGACGTAGAGAGTGAATGTTCTCAGCTTGCGGTCGGCTTCGGCAATGACGTGGTGCCACTGTCCGTTGTTTACGGCGGTGCGGCTCGCCAGACTCGCGGAGCCGCGGCCTGACTTCGTCACAAGCGTCACGCCCCCGCTCTGGTTGACGACCAGTGCCCAGCCGACGTCATTCATTTTCTGGATCAACGTCCCGTCCGTGAACCCCGGCGCTGTCTTTAAGAAGACCTCGATCAAGAAACTCGAAGTGTGGATTTGCGGGTTGCTCAGTTCCGCGCCGCTGACAGTGCGATTCACGTTTTCAGTGCGTCCTCGAGCGCTCAAGACCACAGAACGGCATATGTCCTCATTCCTCAGCACGGCGTAATGGTCGTTCCCGTTCACCTGCAGGGCTCCCGTGGTCCAGTTCTCCAGCGGGCCATCCTGGTAGTCTTTCAGGGTGATGTTAACCCCCTTGAGCGGGTAGGTGGGTTTCTTGTAGTAATCGTCACGGCGGGTGTAGTACGGCGACATGCACCAGTGTTCGTCCAAAATGCGGGCAGAATCGCCCGGGATGGGGTAAAAGTTCCATTCGGCAACCGTTTCATAGAGGCTCCACGGCACAAATACCTTCGCTCCCAGCCCGCGTGCAGTCGAGCCGGCGGACGGCCGGAAGTCATGAGCGGACGCATCGCGCAGGGGGGGCTCTTGGACCATTTTGCCGACGTCTGAAGCCAGCGGGTGATAACTTTCCAGTGTATCGCGGAACGCGTCGAGCGTCTGGCGCCACCGGCCCGAGGGCTCGATCACGCCGAAGCTCTCCCCCACGTCGTAAAAGACATTGCGCGAGTAGGCGTTCGTGTCGATCGCGAACCGGTTGCGACGTGGTCCGGCGCCGGTCTCGTTGCCGGCTTGGGCCGTGCGAGCGGGGTCGGCGTCGCGAAAGACCCGAAGCCCTATGCCCTGCCAGATGTTGCCCAGGAATTTAACGCGGCCGGCCTCGGGCGCCTGCCGGCGCGAGCCGGTCACAAAATTGAAGATCGTATTATTAAAGAAAGTGTTCTGGTAACTGATGATCTCCTGAAAGGCCGCCGTGTTGGCCAGCTTGCCTGTCGGCCCCTTGGAATTGCCCCAGGCGATGTTGTTGAAGTAGTAGTTCTTGAACGCCCCGTCCAGGTAATAGGCGTGGCCAAAGCGGTTCTCCGCAGTGGGGCTCATCACATGATCCCAGCTGCGATAGCCGCCGGGATTGCCCGAGATGTTGGCATAGACGTACGCCGGGCCCCCCTGCCAGGTCTCGATGCCGCCGAAGTCGTCCACGTTGATCAGCGTGTCGACCGCCTTGTTGTGATGAATGAGAATGCGGGTGAAGGGGCGGTCGGTGGCCGCAATGTTCTCCTTGGCGCCATGCACGTCGATTCCCTGGGCGGCGATCCGGTCGAACACGTTCCCCGCGACCTCCACTGTCTCTGCGTAATTCACCGACACCGCGGTGCCTTGACCGAATAGGTCCGGGCGCAGGCCGATATGTTCAAACTTATTGCGCAGCACGCGGGCATCATAGAACCGGCCCATTCGCGGAGACACGTCCGCGTAGGTCGAGCTGTCGGCCAGCTCGATACCTCCGCTGTCGGCGTCGGCGAAGACATTGTCCGCCACCACCACCTGATCAATGGCGTCCTCCGACCCCATGGCCTTCAAATGTACACCCTTGTGGATATGTTCGAACGTGCAGTGACTCACTTCGATGTCCGTGCCACTGCCCAAGAGCCGCACGCAACCGGGTTGCGCATCGAGGCTCTCATGCGAGACCCAGTATGGGGCGGCAATCAGGTTCCAGTAGACATTGGCAAAGCGGAAAGTCAGCCCGCGGACGCGCAGGTGGCTGACACCCCGGCTATCGATCATATGGATGCGCCGGGCGACTTCGACACGGGTTCGGTTCGGATTCTGGTCGCCGGGCAGGCGGAGGTAAAGCCGGCCGCCTCGCTCGCGCTTGTCGAACCAGAACTCGCCCGGGCTGTCCAGATACTGCGGTTTGTCTTCCAGGTAATACTGGCAGCCGCGGATGATCTTGTACGTAGGCCCGCCGCCCCACTGCCCGGCGAACGTCAGCGAGCCCTTGTCGCGATCCACCGCCAAGACCCTGGCCGGGTACGGGTTGCCCATCACCCAACCCTTGGTCGTCCACACGATGGCGCCCTGATAGTATTCCTGCGGCCGGCCGGTGTTGATCTGCTGCTTGTCGAATGCCAGGTGCCGCCGCTCGCCGTTGATTGTGGCGTAGTTGTCAAACGCCTTGTCAGGGTTCTTCCAGGTCCACCACTCGCTCTTGATATCGTCTGGGTCGGTGATTTTCCAGTTGGGCGTGCGCGCCAGCGCGATCCGCGTCACCGCGCCGTCGTTTCCCACCATCCAGACGTTTCTCGGCGCCCATTCGAGGTCCACGTACCAGACTTTCTCCGGCTCCGGGATGAGGGTGCCAGCGGCCCCTTGCTTCCAGCCGGCAACCGCTTCCGATCCGCAGATG
Source organism: uncultured Isosphaeraceae bacterium (assembly GCA_963850935.1). GTDB lineage: Bacteria > Planctomycetota > Planctomycetia > Isosphaerales > Isosphaeraceae > CAWFRS01. The sequence goes on along the minus strand of CAWKNT010000032.1, from coordinate 915,273 downwards.
ACTGCCGGTCCCGTGCCCCACGCCGGGTCCCGGGTCAGGATGATCGGCGTGGCCATGGTTCCCGATTCGTGCGCGTCCAGCTCGCCGCGATAGACCACGCCTTGCTTGAAAACGTAATTGTGCGCGCCCTTGCAGGCTTTTGCCTGGCCGGTGGCGCTGGGATCCCAGGGGTGGTGTTTCCAGGGTGTCTGTTTCGACTTGCCGTTGGCGGCGTCGTTGCCGCCGTCGAAGTCGACATAGCGTATTGACTCGCCCGCCTTGAACTCAAAGGGCCGCGGCGCCCACTCCAGATCGCCGGCCGGCAGTACCTTCGCGTGCGGCTCCTGCCACGACCAAGGTGGGGCTGCGGCATCGGCACCAGCGCTCATATAGCCGGCGCTCAACAACAGAACTGTGCGAACGCAGGTTCTCATCGCGACCGAGCCATCGCGTCGTTGGTATGTCATGATCTGGCCTCGGGGATCACAAAAGGCTCGCGGTACTGACACCAGCTCAGGCGTGTAATCCATTTCATGCAATGGAGAATAACACGCCCCAATTCCGCGTTCCAGAATGGCCAGAGGGGTCGAATTCTCGCTCAGCTTGGCACCATGCTACTGCCATGCGGGCGAGCGGGGCTTTATGAACTGTGGCCGACAGGTCGTCGGCGTAGAGTGAGTTGGTTTTCCGCGACGATCGCGACGAAGGTCAGGACGACCAGGCCGGCGAGTAGCCAGAGAGCATGAGCCGCTGCACTTTCGACGATGGGGACGATGGGGTTGGCCCAGCCGAAGGTCCGCTCAGCGAGCCATGCGGCGGCGGCGATGCCGGTGAGGGCGGCCCCGGTGATGCGGAACGGCCCGTAGACTCGCGAGCGTGCCAGCAGCACGAACCAGGGCATTGCCGCAAGGATGACCAGTAGTTGGACGGCTTCGATCCCGAGATTGAAGCCCAGCACGCTCGAAACCATCGTCAAAGGGTCCAACCCGAATCCGGCCAGCGTCGCCGCGAACGCCAGGCCGTGCACCAGCCCGAAGCCGCCGGCGATGAGGACTTCCCGTCCCCGGAAGATCGGGACGAAGGCATGGACGGCAGAGACCAGGATCGACAGGGCAATGGCCGACTCGACGAGAGCGCCGGGAGGCGCACCCAACCCAGCGCTCCGAACACGAGTGTGATCGAGTGGCCGAGGGTGAACGCGGTCACGACTTTGACGATTCGCCGGAAGGCCGTTTTCCATCCGGCATAGCCACCCCATCTCCCGTTCGCGGCGACCAGCGGCGCGGGGAGGATCAGGGCGAGCAAGAACAATAGGTGATCGGTCCCCTCGGCAATATGGCGGGCACCGAGGCGAAACATGGCGGCGAATCCCTGAAACCAGCTACCCCCTGAGCGGTCGATGGCGAGCTCGGCTGTGGTGTCGCGCATCGTTCCCAGGATTACCGGCTCCTCGCCCAACACGCCAGTGCGCCAGTCGCTGGCCAGGGTGACCACCGCCGTGTGAGTGATCAGATGGTGGAAGATCACATCGTAGTGGAAGGTCAGCCGGTCTACGGGCGCGCCGACGGGGGAGTCATCGTCAGCGCCACCCGAACGTCGGGTTCCTGCTCATTGAGCGGGGTCACTTCGCGCACCGTCACGGTCCAAGGCCGCCCGTCTGGAGCAGATGGGCGGACATGCGTGCGGACATATTCTTCGAGTTCTGCTCCATATTTCTGCACCGTCTTGACAGAGTCCAACGGCAACGGCTTCTCCCAGCCCATCGCCAGTTCGCCGATCGGCAGCGTCAATTCGGCGTCGATACCGGTGCGATGGAGACGCAACACAACCGCCGAACTGGGCATGGGATGGCCCCACGCCGGGAGCGCTGCCACTAGAAATAGGAGGGCCGGGAGGAGTCGTCGCATTGATGCCTCAGAAGGAGAATTCTGCACCGTAGTCGGTCAGCCGGTCCCGCCAGATCGTGTGGACGTGGTCGCTACCCTGCGTGGCGAACTCAATCCAGACGCGTGGCCCGTCGATGCGCACGTAGTCGCCCCGATCGCTCAGGTTCGTCGTGCCGGAGTAGGACACCTTGACCTTATCGAGTTCGGCCTCGTAGAGCTTGCGGTATTCTGCGCCCTGCGGGCTATCACCCGTCCAGGCCGCGATCGCTTTCTTGACGAAATCCTTCGAGGCATCGGAAAGCTCGGAGACCGGAACTCCCTCGCTCTTGGCGGGGAACTTGCCGTCCTTTTGGGGGCCGACGTAGACATCGTTGAAACGCGCTTCGAGTTTCGCCTGTTTCGACTGCTCGGGTGTGAGGGAGCCAAGCAAGCCGTGCAGTGATTCGCGCATCGGGGCGAGCGGTTCGTGCGTCTTGCCCTGATCGTCCTTCCACACCGTCGGCTGAGCGGCGACGTGGTAAGGGGTCGCGGCGCCGGTCGTCCCCTTGTAGTAGATGTTGATGGCGAGATGGTGGCCGCCCAACTGCAGGATCCAGGGCGTGGTCTTCGACGGCTTGCCCAGGAACGCGATCATGTAGTTCATCGCCCCGAAATTCATCCCGCCACCTCCGCCCTTCTTCTTGGCGACTCCGCCGGCTTTCTTCTTGGCCGGATCGCCATCGGCTTTCTTCTGATCAGGACCGCCGGGCCCTCGGCCGCCACGCCCTTTGGCGAAGGCGTCGTCGGCCGCGCGAACTTCCTGGTATCGTGAGAAACCCTCCTCGCCCAGGGCAACCCGGGCGACCTTCATGGCCGCCTCGACCTGCTCGGGCTTGAGGTCGCGGAAGAAGACGCCGTTGCGCACATTGGACCCACCCGGAAAGTTCGTCCACCGGACGGCGAGTCGCGGCGTGAGTTCGATCTGGGCCGTCGCTCGCTGCTCCTCCGAGAGCGTGGCCAGGAAAGCCTCCCCGGCGTCCACGACGTCGGCCGCCTTCGGCGAGGCGAGCAAATCCGGGCGGGGCCCAGCTGGTCTGGGCAGCGGCCTGGGGTGCAACCGAACCGAAGTTGGTCGCGAAGATGGCGAGCGACAGGGTGCCGGCTGCGGCGGTGAGGGCGAGAATGGTCCTCGCCGAAACTCCGTGTCTCATGGTTCAAGGTCTCCGGAAGGGTAGATAACGGTCCTTCGCGGACCGTTACCCCTGATATGTTCCGTTGCTGCGGCTATTTCACCAGATCCCTTAGCCTAGCGTCCAGGCCCCGCGGGCAGGCTGCGAGAAATACTAAAATCCCCTTCATCTTCGTCCTTCAAAGCTCACTGCGGCGCCCTTCGCAGCCAGGTTCAGAACATCGCAGCGTCGATCAACCGGACGCACAGCCGCACCGCGACCGATTGTTCCCGCCAGCTAAAGAGCGATCGGCACGATTCACCGGCGACAATCTTAACACCTCAGCAAGCATCGGCGCCAGCTCGATGCCCGAATGGTCGAATGTTAAGAACTTTTTAGGGTAAATGTTGCTCGGAACCTGATGGCGGACGCTAGCATTTGAAATTCAGAAATGAAGCGCGCCCGACCGGAGTTCCGTCGTGAGGCAAAAACCTCACTTGGGCGTCGTCGGCCGGATATGCGAGACCTCTCAGATTTCTACTTTTTGTGTTGATGAGGCGGCGAGACTGGTGTTGCTGGCCGGAATCATCGCAAATTCGACTCAGGTCATCGGTGACAACGTCGTGCCCACTTTCAGCCTGGTGGCCGCAGTTTCCGGCGTCCGATTTCGAGCAAGGCAGATGTCCGACGGGCTGATCGAGCTATTGTCACGCGCACGCTCGGGCGACAACGAGGCGTTGGGCGACTTGTGCGTCTTGTATCGGAACTACTTGCGAAAGCTGGTCCGCAGGGGCCTGGGATCCAAGTTGAGTGAACGAGTCGAGCTTGCGGACGTCCTTCAGGAGGTGTTCGTCGAAATCGTTCGGCAGTTCCCCAAGTTTACCGGAGAGAACGAAGCGGCCGTTATGGGGTGGATGCAGCGGTTGGTCAGCCAAAGATTAGCCGATTTGGGCCGCTATCATCGCCGGGTCAAACGTGCGGGGGACGCGATGGCGCTGCCGCTGGATGTCGATCCCGAGACTCGATACTTATCCCGAGAGGAGAATGGACGGTTGCTCGACAAGCTGGCCCTGAGCCAGACCAGCCCGAGCCAGCTGGTCAGCAAGCGCGAGCAACTCGACGCCTTGGCCAGCGCCTTCGCCGGTCTGACCGAACAAGAGGCTGACGTCATGTGGTGCTACTTCGCCGACGGCCTCTCGTTCGAGGCGATCGGCCAGCGACTAAACTTGAGCCGGAAAGCCGTCAGTCGAATCGTCGGGCAGAGTTTGAGGAAGTTGAAAAGGTCGCTGGACGGGCCGCCCGGCGGTGCACTGAGATACGACCAAGGTCCAGCGAACCGAGACGGCTAAGCCCGTCAGGCTTTCGCTTTCGCAGAGTTTCAATCCTGTGTTTCAGCGCATCGCCAGCGGAGTTGTTGTCGCCATCCTTGTTATCAGCCGGAACTTCTGGTTGATTGCCGCCCGTACGATAACTCGACATAGCCGTTCTTGAAAGCGACTACATTCTTCAGATGCCACTTCTGCTCGGTACCGGAATCACCGAATAAGTGCAGTCCGTCACCCAATATGACCGGCGCTATCATCAATATGATTTCATCCACCAAGCCGAGCCTGAGAAAACTCTGGCATAACATCGCCCCTCCCACCAGCCAGATGTTTGCGTATCGAGGCGCGAGTATCTCACCCACCAATCTCTCGAGGTCGCCTGAGTAGAACTCCACGCTCTCCCTTGTGGACGGCAGTTCTCTATGAGTCACCACGACCGTCGGAGTATCGCCATAGGGCCAGCCGAGTTGCAGTGCGTGCTCATAGGTGCGAGAACCTAGCACGTAGCAGTCTATCGACTGGATGACCTCAGCGCCGTCGTCAGTAACCCCTCTTTCGTAGACGTCGCCAGAACTGTCCATCCACGAAACACTGTTGTCCTTCTTGGCGATGAAGCCATCAAGGCTTGAAACTACGTGCAGCGTTACCGTCGATCTCATTCACGCCTCATTTTGAAACCCGCGAGAATGTCGCAAGCTCTTTGTTCGGGTACACGCTCGTAATCGGCCGTCAAGAGCACGCGGGATGGGATACGCATGTGCGTTCGCGGGGTGGAAGCTTCTGAATCTTACATGCATCGGCATTCCCAGCATTAGAGCCGCTCAGTTTGGAGAGGGCAAGGATCTGATGCGCAAATTGGCTTGCGGCAAGACGGTGGAGGATGATGATGACCGGGCGCGAGTATTGTAAGTATGCTGCAATTGTCCAACAATAGTTTTACCGCGTTTGCTGTGAGGGTTTGGAAGCTCCCCGAGGTTCATGCCCGTAGCCGCGCCTGCTTCATGAATCGATATTGAGATTAACGGCCGGCCGCCGGCGCACTCCGGAGTGCCGGCCTCGGGCGCACGATTACCTGGAAAAGTGTCAAAGTCTCTGGAGCAGGGTTCTGGTCATGGGCAAGTTCTCACGATCACCGCTGCGAGGCGAGGCTCGCCGGCGGATTGGCCTGTGGATCCTGACCATGGGGACTTTCCCAATCACTCTTCCGTCGGCTCTTTTGAGGGCCGACGACCGGGCCGCGATTGACTTCTTCGAGAAATCGATCCGCCCGCTGATCGCCGAGAAGTGCCAGTCGTGCCACGGCGCGGCAAAGGCGAAGGCGGGACTCCGCTTGACGGACCGCGAATCGCTCATGAAAGGCGGGGACAGCGGCCCGGCGGTCGTCCCAAACGCACCTGACGAGAGTCGGCTCGTCCAGGCCGTTCGGTATCTTGGCGAGCTGAAAATGCCGCCGAAGCAGAAGCTCTCGCGGGCACAGGTCGACGCGCTCGAGCGGTGGGTCGCCTCGGGGGCGCCCTGGCCGTCGAGTGCGTCGCCGGCCAGCGCCACGACATCGGCGGATTTCCAGCCGACCCCCGCACAACGACGATGGTGGGCCTTCCAGCCCGTCCGGAACGAGGCGCCGCCGAGCGTCGAGCGGTCCGCACAATGCAGAGAATGAGATCGACGACTTTGTCCTGGACGCGCTGCGCTCGCAAGGGATCACTCCTGCGCCGCCGGCGGATCGTCTGACGTGGATCCGCAGGGCGACGTTCGGCCTGACCGGCCTCCCGCCGTCGCCCGACGAGGTCGATACGTTCCTCGCGGATCAATCGGCCATGGCATTCGATCGTGTTGTCGACCGGCTCTTGGATTCGCCGGCATACGGCCAGCGCTGGGCTCGGCACTGGCTCGACGTGGCGCGCTACGCCGACTATTACGACGCCGACCCCAAGACCCGCACCGCCAGTTGCGAGCTGACCGAGGCCTGGCGATACCGCGACTGGGTGGTAGACGCCTTCAACCGCGACCTGCCGTTTGACCAGTTCATCACACATCAGATCGCCGGAGACCTCTTGCCCAACCCCAGCGGTGATGAAGTCTACCCGGCCGGCTTGATCGCCTCGACGTTTCTTTCAAACGGCGTCTGGGACCGCGGCGACGCCGATAAGGAGAAGATCGTTAGCGATATGGTCGACGATCAGATCGACATCGTGGGCAAAGCGTTCCTTGGTCTGACGCTCGGCTGGCGCGGTGTCACGACCACAAGTTTGACCCGGTGTCTCAGCATGACTATTACGCACTCGCCGGCATTTTCTACAGCACGCATATCCTCAGGGACTTGGGCGCAAAAGGGGCCGAGTACGTCATGAACCGGGTGCCGCTTGTCCCCAAGGCTCAGGTCGACGCCCGTGAAAAGCAGCTCCGGTCGATTGCGGAGGCCGAGGCAAAGCTGGCCGCGGTCGACAAGGGGCCGCGCTCCAAAGAGTCGGACAGGAAACGGGGTGAGCTCATCGCCGAGCGCGACCGGCTAAAGCGTGCCGCTTCCGAAGCAGCCGCCCCTCGCGATGGCCGTACAGGAAGGGGGAACTCCGGGCGGTCTTTTTCCCAAAGTGCAGGACGTGCCAATCCACATTCGTGGCAGCTACGCACGGCTCGGTCCGGTCGTCAGGCGCCGCTTGCCGCGATTCTTTGCGGGTGACGCTCAACCGCCCATTCGTTCCGGGAGCGGCCGGCGCGAGCTGCGCGCTGGGTCGCGTCGGCGGCGAACCCGCTGACGGCGCGCGTCATCGTCAATCGCGTCTGGCAATGGCACTTCGGCGAGGGCCTCGTGCGCACGCCGAACAACTTCGGCATGCTCTCAGAGTCCCCAACACACCCGAAACTCCTCGATCGGCTGGCGGCTCGCTTCGTCGCGGACGGCTGGTCCTTGAAGACACTCCACAGGCGCATCATGCTGTCAGCGGCGTACCGACGAGCGAGCGTCGCGGATGAAGATGAGGTCTCGCGTGACCCGGATAACCGCTGGCTTGGACGTTTTTCGGCGCGTCGGCTGGACGCCGAGGAGATCCGCGACGCGATGCTCAGCGCGAGCGGACAGCTTGACCGAACTGCGGGCGGACCTGCCGCCGACGGCATCGAGACGCCGAGGCGCTCGCTCTACGTCCAGACGGCGCGTGGGACCGGAGCAGTTTCGCCGTGCTCTTCGACGCCGCCAACCCTGACGCCTCCACGGAGAAACGGACTCCGTCGACGGTCGCGCCCCAGGCTCTTCTGTTTCTGAACCATCCGTTCGTCCTCGCGCAGGCCCGGCACCTCGCGGCGCGCCTGCGCCTGGGAACTGCGGTGACGAAGGCGCGGGCATCGCGCGAGCTTACCGGATCTTGTTCGCGAGGCTGCCACGCCCGAAAGAGGCCGAGGTCTGCCGTCAGTACCTGGCCCGGACGGGGAATCCGCGCCGAGAAAGACTGGCAGGGACTTGCCCACATCCTCATGTGCAGCAACGAGTTTATTTACGTCGATTAATCGCTCCGTCCTGCGGGGATCGTTCCCATGTCGGAGAAAACGCAACCTTCCCGCCGAGAATTCTTGGCACGCGCGGGTAACGGATTCGGCATCGTGGCGCTTGCCGATCTGCTGGGAAGCCAGACGTCGCTGGCCGCGCCGCTTGATCTCGACCGGGCGGCCAACCCGTACGCGGTCCGTGTCCCTCACCACGCGCCGCGTGCCAAGCGCTGCCTCTTCCTTTACATGCCGGGCGGGCCGTCGCACATCGACCTTTTCGACCCCAAGCCGAGGGTGGCCGCGATGAACGGCCAGCCGCTCCCGTTCGCAAAACCCAGGCTCGAGCGCGCCAAGACCGGCAATCTGCTCGCGTCACCCTGGAAGTTCAAAAAACATGGCGCGTGTGGGACCGAGATCAGCGAGCTGCTCCCACACCTCGCGGCGCATGCCGACGACCTGTGCGTAATCCGGTCGATGGTCGCCGACAACATTAACCACACCGGTGCGGCGCTCCAAATGAACACGGGCGAGCAGGCCTTTTCCCGGCCAAGCCTCGGCTCGTGGCTCGTATACGGCCTCGGGACCGAAAACCAAAATTTGCCAGCCTTTGTCGTGGTCAGCCCGGCCGCCGTCTTTCAAGGAGCCCAGCTCTGGAGCTCGAGCTTTTTGCCGAGCTCGTACCAGGGCACTCTTGTCCGCGATCTCAGCCATCCGATCGCGAACCTGTCAGACCCCTCGAGCGACGCCTTCACCCAGCGCGCCAAGCTCGCCGCAATCGGCCAGCTTAATCACCTGCACAAGCGCGACCGCATGTTCGACAGCCAGCTCGACGCGCGCATCGCGTCGTTCGAGCTAGCGTTCCGAATGCAACGGGACGCGCCGGAAGCCTTTGACATCGAGCGCGAAAGCGTGCTGACCCGTCGCCTCTACGGAATCGGCGAACCGACGACAGATCTGTTTGGCCGGCAGTGCTTGCTGGCCCGCCGGCTGCTCGAACGGGGCGTACGCTACGTCCAGCTCTTCGACGCGCCGGCGAACAACGCCTGGGACCATCACGGCGGTCTTCGCGAAAACCTGCCCAAGCGCTGCGCCGCGGTCGACCGCCCGATCGCGGCCCTGCTGCATGACATGAAATCGCGCGGGCTGCTCGAAGACACGCTGGTCCTCTGGGGGGGCGAATTCGGACGCACCCCGACCGCCGAAGGGACCAACGGCCGCGAGCACCATCCCTTCGGGTTTACCATGTGGATGGCCGGCGGAGGCGTGCGCGGCGGATGCGTCCACGGGGCCACCGATGAATTTGGCTGGCACGCCGTCAAAGACAAAGTCCACGTCCACGACTTGCACGCGACGATCCTGCACATCATGGGCTTCGATCACGAGCGACTGACGTACCGGCACGGCGGGCGCGACTATCGCCTCACCGACGTCCACGGCCACGTCGTCCGTGAAATCCTTGCGGTCTGAAACGCTCGGGGTTCCCGGGGTGAGTTGGTCAACTTCGGACCGATTACCAAGGTCGAGGTCCGGCACGGCGGCGAGATCGACGGGCTGCGGCTTTACTATGGCGTGAACAAGGTTACTGGTCCCTGGCACGGTGGAAAAGGTGGCAAGAAGCGAGAAACCTGGGATGTGCCCGCCGGCGAGAACATCGTTCGTGTCGAGGGCCAGTCGGGCGATAGGATCGACAACCTCCAGTTCTTCACTGACAAGGGGCATTCCTCGCCGTACTTTGGGGGCGGTAAAAAAGACAATCCCTTCAAAGCTCAGGACGCGACAGGCCGCCCGCTGCGGACCGTAGTCGGGCGCTCGGGGAGCAGAGTCGATCGCCTGACGTTCAAGTTCGGCACCCCATAATTAGCAGTGACGTCGCCTTCGATCTCAAGACCGGGAGTCGAGTTGATTGCCCAGGGGCCGGAAACTCGGACGCGAGTAGATTGGCGAGCAGCCCTAATCGCGTCCCGGTTCTCGCCGTGAGCAGGGGCTTCTAATTGCGTACCGGTTTCCGTCCCTAATCGCGTCCGGGTTCTCGCCGTGAGCAGGGCTTCAAATCGCATCCCGGTTTCCGCCCTCCGTCCCGGTTTCCGTCCTAGCGTTACGGGGTGGCCGAAGGAAGAAGGCCTTGAGATCGCAACCGGGCCAGTACGAACCGCCGATGTGAACGACGGACGTAGTCGCCAAGCCTTCGCAGGACTAGAATGTTTGCAATGATACCTTTCAAGACGAGGACGGACAAATTCATAGAAGAGCGCCATCGAGATGTCTGCCAGCCGTGAAGACGCGGCCTTCCACGAGGCGGGCCATTGTTACGTGGCCGTCCGGGTCGCCGGACTCGTTGTCGAGTCGATGTCCATTTACCAGGAGGAGGAGGGCTGGGATGGCAAGACGAGCATCCAGCGCGGATTTTGACCGCGAAAGCGTCCATGCCATGCGCGAACTCACTCAGAATGTTTTGATTACCGGCGATATCGCCTACCAAACGAATCTGTTCGCCTTAAACTCGGCCATCGAGGCCGCCCGAGCCGGCACCCACGACAAGGGGTTCGCGATCTTTGCCGGCGACGTCCACAAACTCGCTGACCTAAGTCAAACAGCCGCCCAACAAATCAGCGACCTCGCCAAGGAAAGTGTAGCTGTCGCCGAGAACGTGGGCGCACTTCTCGAGCGGACGTTGCCCGATCGCCAGGGCTTAAACTCATGGACAACGATCGCGGTCGCCGGGTCAGTAGCGGAGGCCAGGGCAGACGCCAACCGGCGATTTTCCAGCGACGAACGGCTCGTAATCGCTGACCAACTCGTCAAACAAGTAAAGCGATACGTCGATGCTGTGCCGCTCCCGGCAATTAGAAAGCAGAAAATCAAACCTCTTCAAATTATCTTCCGCACCTTGGAGGGCAACCAGGGTGTCGGCTCCATTTCGCCCGAAGACGTTGATCGGATGCCGCGGCAGTATCGGGATCAGTCGGCTCTCCGGACGGCGCTTGAAGAGGCAGAGAGAGTATGCCACGATCCCGGCCAATGGCGCTTCATCGAAGAACTCGCGATAGAGGTCATGAAAGCGCCGAACGGTACCCTAGACAGAACAGAGATTGAAAAGATTCTTGGCTTAGAGTGAAGGTCGTTCGGAGCCGTCTGGATCGGTTGCGATCTGCCAATTCTTGGCTTTGCGTGTTTATGTGCCTCGCGGAGTTTGAGCCTAAGCCGATCCGCGAACGGCCGTATGCCGGGCTCGCAGCAGCGCGGGCGTGCGGCAGGAAAGGCGGCAGATAAAAAAAGACCGGCAGAAGAAACACACGATTGACGAAAGTTGGAAAACGGTCGGCATCTCGAGGCCGCGGCTTTACAAGTATGTCGCGGCGGCGGCCCGCACTTTCTATGTAAAATTGATGACGACGGACTTAATTTGCGTGAAGAGGTCGAGGCCATACGGGCCCTTTTCGCGACCCCAACCGCTTTGTTTAAAGCCGCCCCACGGTGAGGCGTTGTCGAACGCATTGTAACAGTTGACCCACACCGTGCCGGCGTCGAGCGCGGCGGCGGCCTGGTGGGCTTTTCGGATGTCCCGCGTCCAAACGCCGGCCGCCAAACCGAACGGTGAATCGTTCCCTTTCGCGATCGCGTCTGGTAGGTCGTCGAATGGGATCGCGCAAACGACCGGGCCGAAGATTTCCTCCCGGGCGATACGCATTCGGTTATCGACACTCGCAAAGACCGTCGGCTCCACGAAGAATCCCGTTTGCAGCTCGCCGAGCGGGGCGTTGCCGCCGGCCACGGCGACTGCGTTTTCTTCACGGCCAATTCGCACGTAGTCGAGCACCCGCCGCTGCTGCTCCTTCGACACGAGTGGACCCATTTTCGTCTTTCAAGTTGCCCGCCGAGGCCCGGACGAGGAGGCGACCCACTTCGGTGCTGCCGGTGAACGTAATCTTGTCCACGCCGTCATGGTGCGCGAGCGTTGCCCCCGCCAACTCGCCGAGGCCGGTGACGATGTTGAACACCCCATCGGGCAGGCCGGCGTCGCACAAAAGCTCGCCTAACCGCAGTGCGACGAGCGACGTATCCTCCGACGGCTTGATGATGATGGTGTTTCCGGTGGCGAGGCCGGCACGGCCTTGTACAGAGGCATGGTGAGGGGATAATTCGGCGGTGTGATGCCCGCGACGACGCCGAGTGGCTCACGCGTGGTGAAATTCAGGAACTGCCCCGGCAGCGAGAGCGGAATCGTGTCACCCATAAGTTTAGTGGCCCAGCCCGCGTAATACTCCGTCCAGCTCACGGCCGTACTGACTTCACGTTTCGCCTCCGCGATCGGCTTGCCGTTTTCGACCGTGATCAGCTGCGCCAATTCCTCGCCATGTTTTTCAATCAGCGAAGCGGCTTTGTGCAGAAGCCTGCCGCGATCGTACGGCGTGACCTTCTTCCATGTGGGAAACGCGCGGCGCGCGGCACCGACGGCTTCGTCGGCATCCGCCTGGCCACCAGCCGGAAACATCGCGAGCGTCTCGCCCGTGGCGGGGTCGGGGGACGCCAATGCCTCGCCGCTGGCCGCCTCGCGCCACTGGCCGTCGATCAACATCCTCGCGGGTTTGGCCAGAAACGCCCGCGCGGCAGGGAGTAACTCGGAATGCGCTTTCATCGTGCTTTTAGCCTTGGGGTTGATCGAAGTCCGGGTAACCACCACTTTGCGACGAAGGTCCGGGAAAGCCGATGCGTTGCCACACGCCCGTGTCGCTGAGATAAACCGCGCACACATCCGCACGCAGTTGGCGGAAGAACGTGGGCGACTGATCGCGTAGCGCGGTGAGCAGTTCATGCATTTGGCTAGCATTCAGCTCGCGAACGTCTTGGCCGAACCGCTCACTCGCGAAGACGTGCGCCGCCCGCAGACCGTCGACGTATACGTGGGCCGACGGACTTCGCCGCATGCGCTCGGCAATGCTCGGCCCCGCATGGACCAGGCCCGCGCGGCGTTGCGCTCATCGGCCGGAATGATTCCGTCCGCCAAGGCCGCGAGCGCGGCGATGTCGCCGAGAGTGATCGAGAGTTCCTTCATGTCGATTCCACGGGCTCGGACCACATGATTTTGCCCGCGTTTGCCTCCACGTTTTGCTAGGCCGTTTGCCCGCTGAACCGCGGCCCGGCTTCTAGAACAGAAACCGTCAACCCGTGCTCCGCCATCCGCAGCGCCACCAGCGCACCGGTCGCCCTTGCGCAACGAAAAGCACATCAAACGAGGGGATGCCGTCGCGCGAAAATTGGTTACGAATCATTCGGACACGATACCCGAACGCGGAATCGCGGACCAAGACCCGAGCGATGATTATTTGGGGAGCGTGGCCGATGGGCAAGCGGGCAGCCCCGTTCTTTGTGAATCCATAGATTGAATCAATTCTGCTGACGGAGAAGGATCGATCCAGGTCGGGCCCCTCGGAGATTGCGACGCACCGTGAAACAGGGCATCTCCACCTTCCGCCCGCGTCGTCTGCGCGTCAGTCCGTACCCTGAAAAATTGTCGATTCCGGCGAGAACCTGTATGAGGCCACAATCAGCCGACATACGATGAATCAACCGAATGATATCGGGGTCAAAGGAGAGTAGCCATGGCCAAGGCGCAGTCATTCAGGCGGCTCTGTAATGCATGCGTACGTTTGGACGCGATTGCCGCAATGGCGGTTCTGCTGGCCCTCGCGGTCGCCGGCTCCGGCGGTATGAGTGGCGCGCGAAGCCAAACCGCGGAACGGGCACACGGCCGTGAGGCAATCCCCCTAGCAAATCCCCCTCAGGCCCGCTCAGCCGATCAACGAACGGCCGATGTGATCGTCAACGAGATCGATACGCTCGTCAAGACGACGCGGCGTCCCATGCTCCAAGACGATTTCGTCGCCACTCACAACAAGATCGCCACCCTCGTCAATGAACTGAGGACCTCCAGACCCGACGACCCACTTGTTTCGCGTTACTTGCCCGAACGGTGGATGTCGCTTTCATTTCTCAATCGACGGGCCGAGGTTTATCCCGAGATCCGTGCGGTCCTTGCCACGACCGTGGACCCCGTACTGAGGAAGGATGCCCTCTTCATCGAAACATCGTTCAGGCTCATGGAACCGATTGACGAATCGGCTGCGCTCTCGCTCGCCGAGGCGTTCATTCGCGAGGCGCCCGGCGACAACCGCGCCGCCGGGTTTCTGCACATGGCGGCGAAAAGATTCGAACCCGGTTGGATCACACGCCTGAGCATAATTGGGATCTTCGTGCTGGCAGGTGTGTTGACCCTGATCGGAGTTCGGAAACATTTTGCAAGCGCCTGTCGGTGTCTCAAGCTCGCGGCCCGTCCTGCTGGACTGGTACTCCTTGTGAGCGTGGCTGCGCTTTGCATATTCAGAATGCTGTCGGCCGACACGTTCGCTGCGCTGGTTGGCTCTCTCAACGACAAACTCACTGATAGCGCGATGAGACAGCGGCTGATCTTCATCGCAACCATGCTCTTGTACCAGGTCTGGCACGACCTCCACGCGATTGCGACAAGCGGCCGGATGGTCGGAGGCCTGGCGCTCGCGGCCGCGACCGGAGTCGTCCTTGGTGTCGTTGGCTCACGCTCAGCCCGGATGACCATGCACTGGCCGTCTCCGGTCCGGTTGGGGATTGTCGGCTTCTGTGGGATCCTGGCCGTTTGCCTTGTGATTGATGGTTGCCTTGTCACCCGCCGGCGTGATGTACTGCTGGAGCGCATGGTTGGGGAATACCCAGACTCATTCTGGGGCCGGCTGGTCCAGGGAGAGCGCAGGCAGAAAGACCGTCTCGGCGAGACGTTCGAGCTGGAGTTCACCGACGCGATCACAGGCCGACACGTTTCGATGAAGGGCCTGCGGGGGAAGATCGTCGTCGTGGACTTCTGGGCGACCTGGTGCGGCCCCTGCGTGGCAGAAATCCCCAAGATGCTGCGGATCTACTGCCGAATATCACGACAAGGGGGTCGAGTTCATCGGCGTGAGCCATGACGTTTCGGAGGCGGACGGGGGACTCGAAGCACTTCAACCTTCGTGAAGGCGCGGCAGATCCCCTGGCCGCACTACTTCCAGGGCAAAGACAACCAGGGCGTCGTGACGGGAACACCGACAAACGACTTCTCGGAATCCTGGGGGATCAGCGGCATCCCCACCGTCTTCCTCATCGACGCGGAGGGCAAGCTCTTTTCGACCGAGGCACGCGGCAAGCTCGACGCATTGATCCCGCAGCTGCTGGAGAAGGCCGGGAGCACCGGCCATTGACTTTTTCCGATTTGCGGTCAAACACGCCGAGGGGGTGCGCTCATACGACGCTTCGCGGCGACGGTCCCCGTTCCCACGCAAGACCCGCTTGAAAACGGGTCACGGATCATTCGGACACCATACCCAAACGCAGAATCGAGATCCAGCACCAGAATCGGAGGGGCAGATCGACGCGAGCTGCGCCAAAAATGAAGGGAGTCGTAGATCATTCCGGGGAGCAGGCCCGGCCGATCATGTGATCGACGCCGCAACATAGCACGTCACCCACAGCAAGTATCGTCCGTCGCGATTGGAAGGGACGGGCGCTTGCCGGTCTGCGGCAACGAAATGCCGTCACCTCATGGTTCCCTGAACCAGTAGATCCCCTGGCCGGTGACCGTGGTGGTCAGGAAGTAGACCTCACCCTTTTCGTCCTCGCCGAATGACAGAACGGGCAGGCCGCGAGATGCAATGGAGCGGTTTTCAACGACTCGGCGCCGCGGCTCGTCGTAACGCAGGGCCCAGAGTCGTCCGGTGACGTAATCCGCATAGAGATAGGCCCCGTTCAGCTCGGGCAGTCGAGGGCCGCGATAAACCGTCCCTCCAGTGATCGACTTGCCGGTTTCGTGGTGGTAATACTCCCAGATCGGGTCGATCAGCTCCGGCCGAGGCCCGACCCCCTTGGCTCCGAATGGGTGGAGCCCCTCGCGGAGGTTCCAGCCGTAATTGCCCCCCTTCACGATGATGTTGATCTCCTTCCAGAGGTTCTGGCCGACGTCGCCCGCCCAGAGCCGGCCGGACTTGGGGTCGAAGACCTCGGCCTTGCCCGTTTCATCGATCCGCCAGACCCTCTTCTTGTCGGCCACGAACAGCCATCGCTGAAGAGCGACGAGCCCCTTTGGGTCATCGAGGCCCGATGCGAACGGCACGACTTTGCCATCGTCAATATTCACGACGGCCCCATCGCCGTCGCGCTCACGCTCGCCGATGACCGAGACGAACATCTGGCCCTGGGGATTCAACACGACCGATTCCGGATTCGTCAGGCCCTTGACGAGCACGTGCGGCGTCTGCTAAGCCCCCGCCCAAGAAACGGTGACACAGACGACTGGGGCCAGACCGAGCAAATATCTCATTGCGAGGACTCCTGAAATTGAGGGACATCTCTTATACCAGGAGGTTGCGGGTGCGCCACAATCATGGCCTATAGTGATACAATCATGGCGTACGCAAGACCGGTTCGAGGACGATCTCCGCGTTCATTTGACCTCACGCCGTTGGACTCAAAGGCGCTGGCCCGATGCGCTGGAGCGGCTCGCGGAGTCGGTAACGCCGAGAGCAATTGCATCATCCCCGCGACTGTGAAGGCTTTGGAGCAAGCCAATGACCCGAAGAATCCGCGACGGTTGGGCATCCCTGGCCCTCGGTCTCTTGGCCGTGACGATCGTCGACGGGAGGCCGGCACGGGCTGCCGACGCCGCCGGCAAGACGCTCACGGGCATAATGCCGACCCACGGATTATGCCGCCTGAGCCTCGGCTTTTCGGTTCTGCCGCGCATTTCGCTTCTCGCCTCATTTGAGCGAGCCGACATTATCTGGAAGTCCTTTACTTGATGAGCACCCTGGTCAGCCATCAAGGAGAGGGCTCATGCTGGAGAACTTCCTCCGGGACCGCACCACCATCGAACGACTCAGGGGAGGCTTGTTCGGCCCGCACCTGGACTCGTTCGTCGCGAACCTCGCCCAATCAGGTTATGCCCGTGAAACCGTGCAGAAGCAGCTACGGCTCCTGAACGCTTTCGATCGATGGCTTCAGGCAGCGAGGCGTGGTCCTCTTCGATTTGAGCGATGCCGTCGTCGCACTCTTTCTGGAGGGGCGACGAGCCGGCGGACACCTCGGGCATGGTGATCCACGGACCATACATCGCTTCCTGGACCACCTGCGCGGGAGCGGCGTCGTTCGATCCCCGGAGCCGGTGAGAGACGAGTCTCCGTTGGCGATCGTCGGTCAGCAGTATGGGGACTACCTCAAGAAAGAACGTGGCCTCTCCCCGGTGACCATCGGCCATCACTTGCAGTTCGCCCGGCGTCTCCTCGGCGAGCGCTTCGGGGATGGGCCGATCCGCGTCCGGGAGCTGGCCGCCGGCGACATCTCGCGTTTCCTCTTGCGACACGCTCGCGCGGGCAGCCACGCCATGGCCAAGATGATGGTGACCGCCCTGCGCTCCTTCTTTCGATTTCTGTTCCTGAGCGGGCAGACGGAGAGCGACCTCGCCGGGGCCGTCCCGACCGTGCCGCAATGGCGGTCCGCCGAACTGCCGAAGTACCTCACCCCCGAGGAGGTCGAACGGGTTATCAGTGCTTGCCAGCGGGACAACCGCGCCGACAGCCGCGATCGCGCCATCATCCTCCTTCTGGCCCGCCTGGGGCTGCGGGCGGGCGAGGTCCTCGCCCTGGAGTTCGATGACGTCGATTGGAGGTCCGGCGAGCTGAAGGTGCGGGGCAAGGGAGGCCAGTACGCCTGCCTGCCGTTGCCCGCCGACGTCGGCGAAGCCCTGTCCGCCTACCTCCGGCACCATCGCCCGCCCTGCACGACGCGCCGCTTCTTCGTCTTATCCAAGGCGCCTTACCGCGGGTTCGCCCACTCCACTTCTCTCAGCTCGATCGTCCGCCGGACGATCAACCGAGCCGGGCTGCATGTGCAGTTCAAGGGGGCGCACGTCCTGCGGCGCTCCCTGGCGACCAGGATGCTCAGGTCCGGGGCGTCCATGGACGAGATCGGCGAGGTCCTCCGCCACTGTTCGGCGCAGACCACGGCGATTTACGCGAAGGTCGATGTCGAGGGACTGCGCTCGCTCGCCCTTCCGTGGCCCGCGATGGAGGCCGTGCGATGAGCGAACTGCGCGGGCCGCCGAGCAATACCTCCAACTCCGCAGTGAGTTGGGTTACAAGATGCACAGGGTCACTCGTATGCTCCGAAGCTTCGTGGCATTCGCCGAACAGGAGGGGGCTGCCGATATCACGACCGACCTGGCACTCCGCTGGGCCCAGCAGCCGTCGGGTGCCCAGCCAACGACCTGGGCCTGCGCCTGAGCGTGGTGCGGCGCTTCGCCAGCTGGCTGAGCGCCTCGGACCACCATACGCAAGTGCCGCCTCCCGGCCCGCTGCCCGAGCGATATCGCCGCAAGCGGCCCTATAATCACGGCAACCCAGGCGTGCCGTGGGTGCACGTCACCTTCCGTCAACGCTGCAGTGGAAGAAAGGTTTGTCATCATGAGGAATCGCTTTTGGACGCTGGCACTCTTGTCGCTGGTCCTGGCACCTTGCATTGCTGCGCGTGCCGAGGACACCGATCCGAAAAACCGGGTGGTCATCCAATCGAAGATCCTCGGTGAGGAGCGCGTTGCGCTGGTACGCAGGCCGCTAGGTTATGACGAAAACAACGAACCCTATCCCGTGTTGTACATGACCGATGGAGCGTCACATCTCGGACACACTGCTGCGACGATCGAGTTCTTAGCCCGCTACGGCCGAATGCCCGAAATGATCGTAGTCGGCATTGCCAATACCGACCGCGACCGGGATCTTACGCCGACCAACGAGGTGAAGGGCGGCAATGATCCGCCCCATGGCGGCGGCGCCGACAAGTTCCTCCAGTTCATTCAAACCGAATTGATTCCCAAGGTCGAACAAGCCTATCGCACGCAACCGTACCGGCTGTTTGCCGGCCATTCGTTCGGCGGGCTTCTCGTGGTCCACGCTCTGGTGACCAAGCCGGATCTATTTAATGTTTACATCGCATCCAGCCCGAGTCTGCGGTGGGATAACGAATATACGATTCACGAACTGGAGGAGTTCTTGAAATCGCACCAGGAATTGCAACGAACGCTAATTCTGACAGTGGGGAGCGATGAGACGGCTGGCATGCGGCTGCTCTTTGACAAGGCCAAGGAGTTACTCAGTCACCATCCGCGAAAAGGCTTCGTTTGGGATTCGATGATCGTGGAGGGAGAAGATCACGGAACGGTGGCTTTGCGAAGCCATTACTTCGCGCTCAAGAAAACGTTTGACGACTGGCGACCAAGTGAAAAGGAAGTTGCCGAAGGGATGCCAGCCCTTGAAGAACATTATAAGCGACTCTCCGCCAAGTACCACTTCAAGGTTGAGCCGCCCGAGCGATTAGTGAACCAGATTGGCATTCGCCTGCTGAAGAGCGGCAAAAGCGACGAAGCGATTGCCGTGCTCAAGAAAAATACGGAACGCTTTCCCAATTCGGCGAGCGCCTTCGCCGGCCTGGCTCACGGCTTTGAAGGCACCGGCAAGCTCGACCTTGCCAAGAACAATTACGAACGTGCCGTCGAGCTTGGAATCAAACGCGGCGATCCGAGCGTGGCGGTTTATAAGATCGAGGCGGAACGGGTCAGCACGGCGCTGAAAAACAAGGGCCCTAAGGCAGAAAAATGAACGTGAGCGAGAAATAGCTGGGTGGATTGAAGAATCTTTTCCAGACGAGCCGTGGAGCCGCGGAGATTACGGTTCTGCTACCCGTTCGCTACAAGCCTTGTTGAAGATGTCCGACAGTCTTGTTGGCCCAGGCGTCGGGCAGGAGAGCGACAACCACATCGCCGCCTTCCGGTCCAACCGTGCATCTTCTGGCCCCGCTAGGTAGACGGGCGGCGCAAGGAGACGTGTCCTCCAATCAGCCGCAGTGCGCTTCGGCGTGATCGACCGAAGCACCTTGGTCGGATGCTCGCGGCTCGCCGCGATCGTGTACACTTGCCACCATCGACTCGTGAACGGATATTCACAGGCGGCATAATCCGTGAGTCGGCATTATGAAAGTTATGCCGAGTTCGGCATAAGACCCAAGGATGCGCTCGGCGACTGGACCACAGATGCCCCGGGCGTTCGGCGCAAGCTCACGCTGGCGGACCTGTCGTCCCCATACGAGACGCCGTCGGTGCGCAACCACCCGCGGGTGGTCAGACGACCTGAGGGAGCATGGCCCAAGGCCCCCGAGGGCTTTGAGGTCACCGAGTTCACCACCGCGCTGACCGAGCCGCGTGTAATCGTGCGCGCTCCCAATAGCGACCTGTTCCTGGCCGAGAGCCGGGCCAATCGCATTCGCGTCTTCCGTGACGCCGACGGCGACGGCAAACCGGAGGTCAACGAGGTATTCGCTACCGGGCTATCACGGCCCTTCGGGATCGGGTTTTATCCTTCTGGCACCGAACCCAAATATCTCTGTCTCGGCAACGCCGGATCGGTCGTCCGCTTCCCGTACCGCAACGGCGATGTGAAGGCGACAGGCACCGCGGAGATGATGATCAACAACATTTGGTCGGCTTCGTGACACCCGATGGGGACGTCTGGGGCCGGCCGGTGGGCGTCGCCGTGGCAAAGGACGGCTCGCTGATGGTGACGGATGATGGCTCAGGGACCGTCTGGAGGGTGGCGTTTGTGGGCACGGCGCGCAAACCGTAGGCCCTCGCCACGGGCATGACGAGCCGGGAATCGACGCCAGGAATTGGAATACGTCAGCCATGGACTCCTCTATCGGCGATGATGAACGAATCGGCCCCATGCTTGCGAGCCACGTCCGCAAGTGGGTCGTGAAGGCCGCCGAACATGAGGAGGCTGCTCAGAAGGCCCGCGCACGCAATGAACGCGAGCAGGCCAAGTGGATCAAAGCCCCGGCCGAATTGCTCCGCAGGTTGACGGCAGTGCACGACTGGGAGATTGCCGATCACGAGGAGCGGGCCCAAGCATACCGCCGCCGCGCTGCGATGGCGGCCCAGGGCAGCCTACTCGATTCACCGGGCTGTTAATCAAACCTTTTCTTCAAAGCCCAGGCCGAGACGGACCGCCGCCGCTCCCTGCGGACAGTCGTCGGGCGCTCGGGGAGCAGAATTGATCGCCTGACCTTCCAGTTCGGCACCCCATAATTAGTAATCACCTCGCCTTCTACTCAGTTTGAGATATCATCCAATCCGGTATTGCTATCCCAAGGTCCCGGCCGCGCCGCTCTCCACGGCCGAATCGAATGCTCGTGTTTGACCCGTTCCGGCATAAGCCGGTAAGATGCCGGAACAAGACGATTGCCGTGGGGGGAGAGCACCATGGACCAGATCGTACCGCGTTGGGAATGGCGCACATTCGGTCAAGACTTCGGCGCGGCCGAGGCGCGGTTCGCGACCTTGGATGCCGAAACGGTCCAGAACAGCGAAGAGATCTACCTGGTCTCGACGTCCTCTGACGCCAACGTCAAGATCCGCGACGACATGGTGGATATCAAGCTCCTCGAACATGTCGATGCTAACGGTCTGGAGCAGTGGCGTCCGACGCTCAAGGAGCCGTTCCCACTGGCCGATTCCGCCCTCGCTCAGGTCCGCGCGGCACTGGGCCTGCCGGCCGCGCCGCCCCGTGCCGAGGGCCGGTCGCTCGCCGGGCTGCTCGCCGCCCTGGCCCCGTCCGGGGGTCCGGTTCGCGTCGTCACCGTCCGTAAGTCACGCGCGCGATTTCGTGTGCACGGCTGCGTCGCCGAGCTCGCCGACGTCATCGCAGATGGCACGAAGGTCCGCACCGTCGCGATCGAGGATGCCGACCCCGCCAGGGTCGTCGCGGCCGTTCGTGCGATGGAGCTCGACCGCTTTCCGAACACCAGCTACCCTCGGGGACTCAGGCAGGTCATTGGCGGATCGAGCCTCGCCACGCATCCATCGATGCGCCAGGCGGTGATCGACGTCGGTACCAACTCGGTCAAGTTTCACATCGGCGAGCGCCAACCCGACGGCACCTGGACAACGGTGGTTGACCGTGCCGAAGTCACCCGCCTGGGCGAGGGGATCGGCGAAACCGGCTCGATCGCTCCGGCCGCAATGGAGCGCACCTCTGCGGCGATCGCGGGGATGGCGGCCGAGGCTGTCCGACTCAAGGCTGGTGACGTCACCGCCGTCGGGACGATGGGCCTGCGCACGGCCGCCAACAGCCGCGAGTTTCTCGACCTGATCAAGGAGCGATGCGGCATTGCGATCGAGGTCATCTCCGGCTCGGAAGAATGCCGTCTGGCGTACCTTGCCGTGCAGTCGGCGTCGGGACTGCCCGGCGGCGCCCTGGTCGTCTTCGACACCGGGGGCGGCAGCTCGCAGTTCACCTTCGGCCGCGGACCTCGCGTCGATCGGCAGTTCAGCGTCAATGTCGGGGCCGTGCGCTATACCGAGCGATTCCGCCTCGATCATGAGGTGACCGCAGCCGTGTTGCAGCAGGCGCTCGACGCCATCGCGGCCGACCTGTCGGACCTCGACGGCGCCGACCAGCCCGACGTCCTGGTCGGCATGGGCGGCGCGGTGACCAACCTCGCCGCCGTCATGCACGGTCTGTCGACGTACGATCCCGATCGGGTCCAGGGAACGGTCATCGACCGGTCGGAGCTTGACCGGCAGATCGAGCTCTATCGGGCGGCATCCGCCGAGATGCGCCGGCGGATCGTGGGCCTTCAACCGAACAGGGCCGAGGTGATCCTGGCAGGGGCGTGCGTCGTGCGCTCCATCATGGACAAGTTGGGGAAGTCCTCCCTGTTGGTCAGCGACCGCGGCCTGCGCCACGGTCTCTTGATCGACCGGTTCGGCGGCCAATTGGCGCGGCCTCACTCCGCCCGCTGATCGGGCCCATGGGCGCCGTTCGTAACCGCGCGGCCACTGGCAGCAGGTTGTCCACGCGTTAGCTCGAGCCATCGGCATGAATGGTCACGGCCCTGCTCGAGGTGCTCCAGTACCGTCCGGCAGCACGTTGTCTGGGGCAGGTCGTGCAGCAGCCGCTTCACTTCGGCGGTATCCAAGTGACTCGTCGCCGGGCCAACCCCTTGATCCAGACGCCCGCCTAATGATGCGAGCTCAATCCAACAAACAGTCCCCGGGTGGTCGGCCGCATTCCGCCTGGCGTGCTCGTCACGAGTGCGGTTGCCGTTGAGCAGAAGCCGCCCGGGTCCCTCGTACGTGAGGACGACGAGGCGGCCATCGTATTTCTTCTTTAAACTGAGAATCGCCATGTGTGGTCTCCCTAACACTCAATCGCCAATGCGATCGAGATGTCGGTTTCGTTCGTGAATGAATCGATCCTGCCCCAACAAAATGAATGAAGATGAGGGGCCAACTAGTGATCGATAGTGTCGCGAGTCAATCGGAGGAGTCGAGAGACGCGCATTGCTTAAAATCCGACGGCGATCAACCCGTCCCAGGATAAGAGTGAAAGGAGGGACCTAAAAGGGAACGGGCGAACAAACTCCTATCACAAGAAGATGAGCCGGTAACGTCGTCTTCGAAAGTCGGATGACGGAAGCGCAGGTCAAGACCGCCTTGGAGACCGCCCTGGCAGCCTACGCCGGGAAGCCGCCGGTGTGCTCGTACGCACGGCGGTCGAGATGTCGGACATTCTTTCGAGTAACCCTTTCCCGGATGCGCCATCCAACAGGACGGTGGCTATCTTCCTGGATGAATCACCGCCGAGCGATGCCCTGGAGCGAGTCACTGGCAGGGCTGACGAGGAAGTCCAGCTCGGAAAACGCGAGATCTATGTCCGTTACGGTGAGGAAATGGGCCGTTCCAAGCTGAAGATCCCTGCCGCCAAGGCCGGTACGGCTCGCAACATTAACACGGTTTTCAAGCTCGCCGATATGGCGGCTGGGCTCTGACGGTTGCTTGGCCAGCCGCGGCATCGCGGCCGTTAAGAAGGATGCAAATATGACTACTGCCGCGCAGGTGCCGGCGACATGAAATCGCTCCGCCTGTTTCACTCGCTGCTTCCAATCCTCAGGCGGCGCGGTGGGCTGCCAGGTGAGCGTGGCGCTGTTGACGGGGACGGTGGCGACGACCCTCGTGAGGATCCAAATGAGTACGGCGCACACTCCCAAGCACCGCAACCAAAGACCGGGTGAGTTACCCTCCAGGGCAGTGACGGCGATCGCGGACAATGCTGTCGGCGCGAAAAGGGTGGGCATCAACACGCGCAGCCTCCGCGTAAGCGCTTGACGGAACCGGATCTGCGATGGATCGTCCAAGCCCGCGATGTGCACCGGCAGGCCTAAGTGAATCGCAACTTCGGCGCCAGCGAGGAGCCCGGCGCAGAAGAGGTTGACGAGATCGACCAAGTTCCGCCAATTCATTGAATTCACATTTTATTAATCATATGTTATGATATATCACAGCTTGCGACATGGATGACGGGCGTAGCTCAAGCTGGGCGATCTTTGCGTCTTTGGTAGTTCGACAGTAAAACGGCGTGAGCCCGAACAGGACCACACCAAAATTGAATCGTGGAAAAACTTCGATCCCCTGCTGGGCCAGGCATTTCAGCGCACTGATCCACTCGATCTGCCTGCGAATGTCCCTCTTCGACGCAAAAACAGCGCATACTGCACGCGAGACAATGCGTTCGCGGTACGCACACGGCTAGAGATCTCTGTCCTTATCGCGGATCAGCCGTACAGAATCATCAAGAGATTTCGCAACCAACGGCTCGAGGTATCGACCGACCGAACCCAACGGCAATCTGTGCGGGTTATGACAGTGTGTGAAAGCTACCCAACAAAGCCAACACCGCCTGGATCGACAGCGGTCGACCGCGGCGTCGGCGAATTGTTATAACGAATGAAAGGTGATGTTCCTCGAAACGAAATCGCAGTTCGAGGCAAACAACCGGATGCGGAATTCGATTCTCATGTATTTGAACGGGAAACGGCTGGCGATCACCGGGGATGCCGTGTTTTCGTCGCTGGTCGAGTTCCTCCGGCAACGGGGCTTCGTCGGCACCAAGATCGGCTGCGGCGAGGGAGACTGCGGCGCCTGCACGGTTTTGGCCGGTCGGCCCGAAGATGGGTCCATTCGCTATCGGACGATCGCTTCGTGCATTCAGCCGCTCTACCAGCTCGATGGGACGCACGTCGTCACGATCGAGGGCCTCGCTCACGACAATAGCTTGAGCCCGATCCAGCAAGCGATGGTCGAGCATCACGGGTCGCAGTGCGGGTTCTGCACGCCGGGATTTGTCAAGTCGCTCACGGGACTCTTCGAATGCGGAGAACGGATCGACGAAGAGTCAATCCGCGAAAATCTGCAGGCAACCTCTGCCGGTGCACGGGCTATGTGCCGATCCTCGAGGCCGGGTTTGTCCGTCGATCCTGCACAGGTCCGACCGCTGGCTCGAGCCTCTATCCGTCGCGCGCGATGGTCGACGAGCTGACGCCGTGCACTCTCGATTCACTTCTCATCGAGACGGGTCGGCGGGTCTTTCTTCCGGCCAACGAGTCTCGACGAAGCCATCGCATTTCGCGGCCGGCATCCCGGCGCGGTCATCACGGCCGGCGGCACCGAGCTGGGCGTCCAGCGCAACAAGCAGCGGTCTCGAGCCGGCGGCACTCTTGAGCCTGGCGGGCATCACCGAGCTCGCTGACATCAGTCACAACGACGGCGTGCTCTCGGTCGGTGCCAACGTGACCTGGGCGCGGCTCGAGGCGTTTGCACGTGGCAAGCTTGCCCGAGATCCATGCGCTCACCCGGCGATTCGGCTCACCGCAGATCCGCAATGTCGCCACGCTGGTCGGCAATATCGCACATGGCTCGCCGGTCGCGGACTCGCTCTGCTTCCTGATGATCTTCGACGCCGAGCTCGAATTGATCAGCGCGCGCGGCAGTGCGGCGCGTTGGCGATCAAGGACTTTCATACCGGCCCCAAACAAACGGTCCTCGCACCCGACGAGATCATCACCCGGGTGCTCATCCCGCTTGCCACCCGGCATGATGAGATCGTCAAGCTCTACAAGATCTCCAAGCGGAAGGAGATGGATGTCTCGACCTTCCGCGCGGGCATTCGGCTCAAGCGAAGCGGCGAGCAGATCGAGTCGGCCGCGATCGCGTACTGCGGCGTCGGGCCGACCGTGCGCCGACTGCCGCGCGACAGAAGCGTTTCTGGGCGGCCGGCCGTTCTCCGAGGCGACATTTCGCGAGGCGGGCATCCGGGCCCGCGCCGAGGTCGAGCCGATCTCCGACGTCCGCGGCTCGCGCGACTTCCGCCTGCAGCTGGCCGAGAACATCCTGCTCAAGTTCTATCACGATACGATCGGAGCGAGCCCGATCGCGCAATGGAAGGCGGGCCAGGTCATTGTCGAGCCGGTGCCCGAAACACGCGCGCGACACGGCGAGCGACTGTACGAAACGCCCACGAATCGGCGCAGGCCCATGTCACCGGCCAGGCGGTGTATCTCGATGATCTGCCGCCATTTCGCAACGAGCTCTTGGTCGAGTTCGTCGGCAGCCCGCTGGCGCATGGGCGGATCGTCGCGCTCGATGTGAGCGAGGCGGCACAGGTCGAGGGGATCGCGGCCGTGTTCACCGCGGCCGACGTGCCGGGCGACAACCAGTTCGGCCCGATCTTCCACGACGAGGAGTGCTGGCCGCGGACGAGTGCCATCACATCGGCCAGCCGATCGTGGTGCTGGCCGGCGAGAGTCGCGCGGCCCTCCGCGCGGCCGGGGCGGCGATCCGGCTCGAGCTGGAAGCGCTGCCGGCCGTGCTGTCGATCGACGAAGCGATCGCCGGCGGACATTTCATCGGCCCGACGCGGCGGATCGGCGCGCGGCGACGCCGAGGCCGCCCTGGCGCGGGCCGAGCACGTGATCGAGGGGACCTTTCGCACCGGCGGCCAGGAACATTTCTACCTGGAGACCCAGGCGGCCCTGGCCATCCCCGGCGAGGGGGGCCAGATGATCGTGCACTCGTCGACCCAGAACCCGAGCGAGATCCAGGCCGTCGTGGCCCACTGTCTCGGGCTTCGCTCAAAACATGGTCGTCTGCACCTGCACGCGGATGGGGGGCGGGTTTCGGCGGCAAGGAGTCGCAGGCCGCCCATCCCGCGCTTCTGGCGGCCCTGGTCGCCCACAAGACCGGCCGGCCGGCGCGCATCGTCTACCCCCGCGACCTCGACATGCGGGTGACCGGCAAGCGGCATCCTTATCTGTCGCGCTACCGCGCCGGCTTTGACGCGGACGGGCGGATCGAGGCTCTGGTCATCGACCTTTACTCCGACGGCGGCTGCTCGGCCGACCTTTCGCTGGCGGTCATGGAGCGATCGATGCTCCATGCCGACAATGCGTACTTCATCCCCAATATCGCCGTCTCGGGTACGGTCTGCCGGACCAATCTGCCGTCCGAATACGGCGATGCGCGGCTTCGGCGGGCCGCAGGGGATCGCGGCCATCGAAAACGTGATCGAGGAGATCGCGGCCTACCTCGGCATCGATCGCCCTCGAGGTGCGGCGGCGAAACTGCTACGGCGGCCCGGGACGCGACACCACGCCCTATGGCCAGGTCGTGGCCAACAACACGCTGCCAGTCCTTGTTCGACCGGCTCGCCGAGACGGCGGACTACGCACGCCGCCGCGACGGAGATCGCGCGGTTCAACGCGACTTCGCGGACCCAGCTCCGCGGGATCGCGCTGACGCCGGTCAAGTTCGGGATCTCGTTCACGCGGCGGACGCTCAACCAGGCCAATGCGCTGGTCAACATCTATCTCGACGGCACGATCCAGGTCTCGACCGGCGGGACCGAGATGGGGCAGGGGCTCAACACCAAGATTCGCCAGATCGTCGCGGCGGAGTTTGGCCTGCCGCTCGAGTCGGTGCGAGTCATGCCGGCTTCGACCGAGAAGAACAACAACACCTCGCCGACGGCCGCGTCGGCGAGCACCGACTTGAACGGGACGGCCGCTCTGCGCGCTGCCGAGATCGTGAAGGACCGGCTCGCCGAGTCGGCCGCCCGCCATTTCGCCTCGGCCGCGGATGGAATCGAGGCTTCGCCCACGCACATCCGCTTTGAGTGCGCGGCCGTGCACGACATCCGCCGGCCCGGCAAGCCGGCTCGAGTTTCGTGAGCTGGTCAAGCTCGCCTACGAAGAACGCGTCGACCTGGGTGCGCGCGGCTTCTACGCGACGCCGGGGGTCGACTTCAATCGCGAGACCGGCCGGGGCAATCCGTTCCTCTACTTCACCAACGGCGCCGCCGTCTCCGAGGTGGTGATCGACCGGCTGACCGGAGAGCTCACGGTGACGCGGGTCGACATCCTGATGGACCTGGGCCGATCGCTCAACCCGGCCATCGACCGCGGCCAGGTGATCGGCGGGTTCGTCCAGGGAATGGGCTGGGTGACCACCGAGGAGCTGCTCTATTCGGAAACCGGCGAGCTGCTTGTCGCATTCGCCCAACAATTACAAGATCCCGAGCGTCGAATGCATGCCGCGCGACTTTCGGGTCGACTTCCTGGAGAATCCCGACAACCCGATCAACCTGCTGGGCAGCAAGGCCGTGGGCGAGCCGCCGTTTGTGCTGGGTATCAGCGTGGGGGCGGCCGCCAAGTCAGCCCTCTCGAGTCTTGTCGCCGGGCCGCTCGCCGCCGCTGTCCTTCCCGGCGACCAGTGAAGAGTTCTTGAAACATCTTGCTGCTCAGCGATGATCGACGCCGATGCCAGTCAACATGTGGAGGACGAGATCCGTGCCGGAACCCAAGTCTGAAGCAGAACTCATGTCACTGGCGATTGCCAAGGCCCGCGACGGGATCGCCGCCGGCCAGTCTCCGTTCGGAGCGATCATCGTGCGCGACGGCGTCGTGGTGGCGGCGACTCATAATACCGTCTGGCGCGACACCGACCCGACGGCGCACGCCGAGGTCAACTGCATCCGCGCGCGGCGACCGCACTCAAGCTGATCGACCTGAGCGGGTGCGAGATGTATTCGACATGCGAGCCCTGTCCGATGTGTCTGGCCGGCGATCCACTGGTCGAAGATCGATCGCGTGGTTTTCGGCGCGACGATCGCCGACGCCGCGGCCGCCGGCTTCTGCGAGCTGCACGTCGATGCCAAGGTCGCTGGCCGAGATGGGCAAGAGCCCGCTCAAGGTCGAGAGCGGCCTGCTCCGCGAAGAGTGCGCGAGCTTGTTCGAGCTCTGGAAGAAGACCGGCCTTTGCGGGACGTATTGACTTCACTGGGCAAGCCGAGAGGTTGCCACACCGCGAAGTTGAAAGGAAACTGCGCACCATGAGTAACTGGCCGAATGAGCGCAGATCCAACGGCCCGATGCTCCACGCGGATCGTGCTGCTCTGCACGCGGATCCGTCGCGCTCGACCAGGAGCCGGGCGACCTGCTTGATCACCGGGGGGCAGGTGGTCAACGTCTTCAATCGCCGGGTCGAGCCGGCCGACGTGGTGATCGCCGACGGCCGGATCGCCGGCGTGGGCTGCTACTCGTGGCGGGCGAGCCAGACGATCTCGGCCGCGGGGCAGGTGATCTTGCCGGGCCTGATCGATGCGCACATGCACCTGGAGAGCACGCTCTTGACCCCGGCCGAGCTGGCGCGGTTGATCGTGCCGATGGGGACGACGGCGGTGATCTCCGACTCGCACGAGGTCGGCAACGTGATGGGCGTGCGGGGGATCGACATGCTGGCGGCGGCGTGCGAGGGGCTGCCGCTCGACCTGTTCTTCATGGCATCGTCGTGCGTGCCCGCGACGGCCTGGGAAGACGCGGGCGCTGCGCTTGGCGCCGAGCGAGGTCAACACGCTCTTGTCCCGGCCGCCACGTCCTGGGCTGGCCGAGGTGATGGATATCCCCGCGGTGCTGGCGGGCGGGCAAGACGTGCTCGAGAAAGTGGAGACGGCCCTGGCGGCCCGGCGCGTGGTCGACGGGCATGCCGCCGGATTGTCGGGACGCGAGCTGATCGCCTACGCGGCCGCCGGCATTCGCTCCGACCATGAATCGACGACCGTCGAAGAGGCACGTGCCAAGTGCGCCCTCGGCATGCTGGTCCAGGTGCGCGAGGGCTCGAGCGCCCAAAACCTGGACGCTCTGCTGCCGCTCCTGGCGGCCGGCGAGCTCGACGACTCGTGGTGCCTGGTCACCGACGACATCTTCCCCAACGATCTGCGACGTCATGGCCACCTCGACGGCCTGCTCCGCCGCGTCGTGGCCGGTGGCGTGTCGCCGGCCGCCGCGGTCCGGCACGCCTCGTACGTGCCGGCCCGGCATTACGGGCTGGTCGATCGCGGCGCCGTCGCGCCGGGCTATCGCGCCGATCTGGTCCTGGTCGACGACCTCGCCGACTTCCGCGTCGACACCGTGATCAAAGGGGGCAAGGTGGTGGCACGCGACGGCAAGTGCCTTGACCGACGGTCCAGCGCCCGCGGCTCGACCGTGAGAACACGGTCCACCTGGCGCCCGCTCGACGAACGGGCATTCCGCCTGCCGCTCGCGGCGGAGACCTGTCCCGTGATCGAGATCGTCCCCGATCAGATCATCACCCGGCGCACGTCGCGCAGCGTCCGACGGGTCGACGGCCACTGGGCGTTTGACCCGGAGCGCGACGTCGTCTTGATCGCCAGCATCGAGCGGCACCGGGCCTCGGGCCGGATCGGCCTGGGGCTGGTCAGCGGTTTCGGCCTGACGCACGACGGGCGCTCTGGGCTCGTCGGTCGCGCACGATTCGCACAACCTGATCATCGCCGGGACCAATCGCACGCGACATGCTGGCTGTGTGCTCGGGCGCTGGCCGAGCACGGCGGCGGCTTCGTCGCCGCCGCGGGAGGCCACGTGCAGGCGATCTTGCCGCTGCCCGTCGCCGGGCTGCTTTCGCTCGACGACGCCGATCATGGTCTGCCGCCAGCTCGAAGAGGTCAATCGGGCGGCGCACGCGCTGGGCTGCCCGCTCGATGCCCCGTTCGGCACGCTCTCGTTCCTCGCCCTGCCGGTCATCCCGGAATTGAGGATCACGACCCAGGGCGTCTTCGACGTCCGCGAACAGCAGTTTCTCACGCTGTGAGTGGAAACGACCACCGAAATCACTTGTTGCGTAACAAACCGTGATCCACGGTCTGGAGGATAGTTGCAAATGGAGGCGAGCTCTCACGGCACTGGTCTTGGAGCCGACCGCAGCGATGCTCGAAACGGCGGTGCTCGCCGACTCGGCTCACGTCAACCCCGACCTCGCACCGACGACGCTCGACGCAGCGGCGGTGGGGTACGCAAGGACATCGCGGCCCTGTGGATCTCGATGTCGGCCTGCATTCCCACCTACATGATCGCTTCGTCATTGATTGCCGAGGGGATGAACTGGTGGCAGGCGGTCGTGACGATCTTCCTCGGCAACACGATCGTGCTCGTGCCGATGATCTTGAATGCCCACGCGGGGACGAAGTACGGCATCCCGTTTCCCATCTATTGCCGGGCGTCGTTTGGGATCTTGGGTGCGAACGTGCCCGCGCTCTTGCGAGCCCTGGTCGCGTGCGGCTGGTTTGGCATCCAGACGTGGATCGGCGGCGGGGCGATCTACCAGATCGTCGCCATCTACGTCCCAGCGTGGAGAGAGCTCGCCCCGATCGCCGGGCTCGGCATCAATCGCAGCGCAACTGGTCTGCTTCCTGGCGTTCTGGGCGCGTCAACATGATCGTGATCTGGATGGGTATCGACTCGATCCGCGTCCTGTTGAACATCAAGGCCCCGCTCTTGATCGTGCTGGGGCTCGCGCTTCTGGCGTGGGCATACCGCGCGGCGCACGGATTCGGGCCGATGCTGGCGCAGCCCTCGCAGTTCGACCCGGGCAACCCAGGGCCGGCCAGTTCTGGACGTTCTTCTTCCCGGCCCTGACCGGCGATGATCGGCTTCTGGGCCACGCTCTCGCTCAATATCCCCGATTTCAGCCGTTATGCCCGAACCCAGCGCGACCAGATCCTGGGCCAGGCGCTCGGGCTGCCGCCGACGATGGCGCTTTATTCGTTTATCGGTGTGGCCGTCACGTCGGCGACGGTGACGATCTACGGCCACGCGATCTGGGACCCGGTCGAGGTCCTTTCGAAATTCCGCGATCCGTTCGTGCTTTCGATCGGAATGGTGTCGCTCTGCCTGGCGACTCTGGCGACCAACATCGCCGCCAACGTGGTCGGGCCGGCCAACGACTTTTCTCACCTCTGGCCGCGCCGGATCTCGTTCCGGACGGGCGGATTGATCACGGGCGTGCTGGGAATCCTGATCCAGCCCTGGAAGCTGATCGCCGACCCGACGGGCTACATCTTACACTGGCTCGTCGCCTATTCGTCGCTCCTGGGTGCGGTCGGCGGCATCTTGATCGCCGACTACTTCGTCATCCGGCGCACGCGGCTCGATCTGGCCGGACTCTACAGTCGTCGACGGACCGTACTGGTATGTTCGCGGCTTTAATCCTCTGGCGATGATCGCGCTGGCGGTCGGGATCGGCCCGTGCGTTCCCGGATTTCTGGGCACCATCGGCGTCCGTCGAGGTCGCTCCCTTCTGGATCTCGCTTTATCACTACGCCTGGTTCATCAGCTTCGGGCTTTCGGCCGTCTCTATCTCATTCTGATGGCAATTGCCGGGCCGCAACCGGCAGCGGAAAACTCGGTCTCAATTCAGAACGGTTGACGGTTCGTCGAGCGGATCACAACCGCATGTCTCTGTAAGCGCCTGCCAGAAGCACCCTCTTGCAATTGACGACGACCGTCGCTATTTCATCGACTAATGTAGTCACCATCGTGCTGGGGAGCCGAATTCATGGCCGAGCTATCGCCGTTACCGCCTCTATCCGAGGCCCAGATGGAAATCATGAATGTCGTCTGGAACCGGGGCGAGGCCACGGTCGCCGACGTATGGAAGGCACTTGGCTCGCGGCGCAAACTTGCCCGAAGCACAGTCCTGACGATGCTGACGCGTCTGCAAGAGAAAGGCTGGCTTTGCTGTGACGAGGAGGGACATGCCTTCCGATACAAGGCGGCGGTGCCGCGTGACGCGACCCTGGGCGAGGTGGTCCGCCGGTTGGTCGACACGGCCTTCGGAGGCTCGGCTGAAGGGCTGGTCATGGCCCTTTTGCACGACCGAGGTGTTTCGAAGGAAGAGGCCAAACGAATCAAGAAGATGATCGATCGCGCGGAGGACAAGACATCATGAGCCTGCTTGCACGCTTTGATCCTGGCGACACTTTTACCGGTCTGATCCTTATATGTGTGATCCAAACGTCGCTGATCATCTTTCTTGCCGCGCTGTGCGGCCAAACAATTCTGCGATGGCGAGCACATGCGCGTCATGGCCTCTGGCTGGGAACACTCATACTGGTGTTGATCAGTCCAGCCCTGGCCGGTGTCGCCGACCGCTCTGGCCTCGGGCTCTGGGTCATTCCTGTCGCGATCCCCGGGCCCGCGAAATGCGATTGTTGAGCCTCAGGGCTTGCGGCTTGAAACGCCCGAGGTGGGACCGTTCGCCAACAACGCGGATCTGACCGATCGCCTCGCAGCGGCTGAAGCGCGCCGCGACAAGAAAACAAGACGATTCCTGGCTTGGTCGAGGTTCGGACTGTACGCGATCCGGCCCCGATCCGTGCACCGCGTCGCACTGGCCGTCCATTCGTCGGCGGATTCATCTTCATCTGGGCGGTCGGCGTGCTGATGGGCATGGCCCGAACGGTTGGCGGCTGGCGACGCGTGGCGGCGCTGGCGCGGTCGGCTCAGGACCTTGATGGGCCGCGCCATGGTCAAACCCTCGAGCGCGTCCGCGCTGCCCTCGGCGTTAAGACACTACCATGCGTCGCCACCTCGCCGGGCGTTCGCGGGCCCGTCGCAGTCGGGCTGCTGAAGCCGCGGATCCTCTTGCCCGAAGGCCTTGCCGATTCGATTGCGAGCGAAGCGCTTCGAGATGTGTTGGTTCATGAGTGTGCCCACGTTGTGCGGCTCGACGAGTGGGTCGGCCTGTTGCAACGCGTTGCCAGTGTACTGTTATGGCCGCGCCCACTGGTTCATTATGCGAGCGGTCAACTCACACGGGCGCGGGAGGAGGTTTGTGACAACTACGTACTGCGTTTCGGCACGGCACGTGCCTACGTCCTGACGCTTTTGACGTTGACTGAACGGTGTTTGCCCCTTCCTGTGGTGCGGCCAGGTCTCGGTTTACTCGGCACCCGGTGGACGCTTGCTGATCGCGTTCTCGGACTTTTGGACGAGAGGAGAATGACCATGACACGATCGACCATGACTATGAAGGGCGCCCTGGCGCTCGGGCTTGGTTTAACGGGATTGACAGTTGCAAGCCTCCGTTTTGAGCGTCGTGCAGTGGCAGACCAATTGCAAGCCAATCAAAACGACCCGAATCCCGCCACTTCTGCGTTGCCCAGGATGCAGTGTGGAGTATCGAGGGCGTCGTTGTGGACGAGCGGGGTATGCCTGTAAATGATGCTGTAGTCCACGCGCGAGAACAAGTCGATCCGTCCGGTGCGAAAACGGGTGTTGATGGAAAGTTTACACTCTGGTGTGGATCGGCTCCTTTGTACGCCAGGGAATTGGTCGCTGATGCCGCGGGGGGAACAAGATTAGGTGTCGCTCGATTCGCGTTCCCCATGTTGCGCTCGTATGCGGCAAGAGACTCGGTGCGTATTGTAATTAGACCGGCTCGAACGGTGACCGTGCGTGTTAATGACGCGGCTGGTGCTCCAATTCCCGGCGCGGCCGTAGAAGCGTTCGATTACGATTACCAGTTCCGCGCGATGACCGGCGCCGACGGCCGCGCCATCGTTCGCATTCCAGTTGACGCGCGGATCCCAGGCGTAATCGGCCTCAAATCGGGTGCAGGCTTCGATTATTTCGAGAACTACACCACCAACCCGCCAACTCCTGAGTTTGAAGTTTCTCCTTTACCGGCGGAGATTACGCTGACACTCAATGGAGCTCAGACCGTCAGAATCAAGGTCATCGACCAGGCCGGCCGGCCTATACCGGGAATTGTCATTAAGCCGTTCAGGCCCATGAAGGCCAAAAAGATAGCAACCATCGCGATCGCCGGTGGCGCAATCGCACGCGCAATTACTAACCAAGACGGTGTCGCCATTTTCGACTGGCTGCCCAGAAGTGAACCGGCCGACAGCAGAGCCTCTCGTGGCGTCACATTTTTCGTCGAGCCGCCCAACGGCTTCGTGGCGCCGGATCCAATTCGTTATCGACCCGGCGGACCGAGCGAGCTGACAGTCCGGCTGGGGGGGCGATTGTCGCGGCTGAGTGGCACGGTTCGGTTCCCGGACGGCCGCCCGGCGCAGCGGATTCTGCTCATCGCCAGTTTGCCTTCGAGCGGATGGCTGCCCGCGGGGCGCGAACCGACGACAATGGCAAATATATCTTCAACACCATTAAGCCCGGGTTTTCGAGAATGCTTGGCATCTTTGACGAAAACTGGGCTGGGACGAGCGTCATCAGTGCCGTCTCGAAGGACGGACAAGACCAAGGCGGCCTCGACTTCACGCTCGTCAAGGGAACGCTTATTCACGGACGCGTCACTGAAGGGTCTGAACACCGGCCGTCGGCCGGTACGAGAGTAGTGATCGTTGAGAATGGCGGACCTTTGCCCAAAGAACTGCGCACCGTGTCCGCGAGCACATATCGGCTTCCCAGAATCACGTACACCGACGCTCTGGGCAACTATCAGCTCCGGGTCGGAAAAGGAC
The DNA here is from genome assembly GCA_963850935.1 of uncultured Isosphaeraceae bacterium. Lineage (GTDB taxonomy): Bacteria > Planctomycetota > Planctomycetia > Isosphaerales > Isosphaeraceae > CAWFRS01. The sequence goes on along the minus strand of CAWKNT010000032.1, from coordinate 879,673 downwards.
GATACGCTCTACGAACGGAAGGCTCCGACAGCACCGAGCAGGCAATGTTCGAGGTGACAAATGAGGCCGATATCGTCCATGACCTTGTAGCGACGGCCCCGGCGGCCGAGACATTCATCAAAGGTGTCGTACTCGAACATACACCGACCGGTGACCGGCCGGTTGCTGGGGCACTGGCATTTCGATGGCCCGTTTATGGCGCTCATCGGACCGACGACCACGGACGGTTCATGGTGGAGCGACCGACCGGTGAAACGATCTTCTATGCCTATCATCCTGGCAAGGCGCGCGCCGGCTTCACACAAGTGTTTCCCGCGACCGCCAACGACGTGAAGGTACTGATCTCCCCGACGGGTACCGTGACCGGCCGGATCGTCGACTCGAGTGGCAAGCCCCGAGCCAACCAACGGGTCGGCGTACGGTTGACCAGCGGCAGGTCTCCCCACTTCGATTTCAGCGTGTCCGCGGTGGCAACCGACGAACAGGGCCGATTCACGTACAAGGATGGCCCGGTGGGTTCGGCCGGCGAATTCGTGGCCTACCACAGGAACGATCCGACAGCCTTTGGCCCGCGTACGGACCGCGGACCGCGAACGGTCGTGCAATTCGAGATCCGTGACATCAATCCCATCCAAGTTCCCGATCTCGTTGTCCCGGCGGAGAGCACCGCCAAGTAGCAAACACCCTTTCAGCCCTTACCCGTCTTCCAGACCGGGTCATGATGCGACTCCTGCGGCGATTCAAACCACCGAGTCATCGTCATCTTTTGCTGCGTGTAAAACTGGACCGATTCGGTCCCCTGGATATGCAAGTCGCCGAAGAACGAGCTGTTCCAGCCCGTGAACGGAAACCAGGCCATCGGCGCGGGCACGCCGACGTTGATGCCGATCATGCCGGCGTTGAAGTGATGCTTGAACTGCCGGGCCGCCCAGCCGCTGCGGGTGAAGATCGAGGCGCCGTTGCCGTAGGGGCAGTCGCGGCCGATCGCCAGCGCGTGATCGAGGTCATTGGCGCGGATGACCGAGAGCACCGGCCCGAAGATCTCCTCGCGCGCGACCCTCATCGACGGGCTCGACTCGGTCGAGCACGCTGGGGCCGATCAGAAAGCCGCCGTTCGGGCGGCGTGGCCGAGCGGCCGTCGAGGACGACGTCGGCCCCTTCGCGCTTGCCGATGTCGATGTAGCCGGCCACGCGGTCGAGATGCTCGCGGGTGATCACCGGCCCCATGTCGACTTCGGCGCCGCCGTCGGTCGCCCCGACTTTCATGGATCTTCGCGGTCTTGCAGAGCCGTTCGACCAGGGAATCGGCGACCTTGCCGACCGGCACCGCGATGCTGCCGGCCATGCAGCGCTCGCCGGCACAGCCGAACGCCGAGAGTTGAAGTGCCCCCACGGCCTGGTCGAGATCGGCGTCGGGCATGATGATGAGATGGTTCTTGGCGCCGCCGGCCGCCTGGACTCGCTTGCCGTTTTGCGTGCCGGTCACGTAAACGTGCCGGGCGACCGCCGTCGAGCCGACGAACGAGACCGCCCGCACCAGGGGATGAGACAAGCAGCGCATCGACGCACTCCTTGTCGCCGTGCACGATGTTGAAGACCCCCTCGGGCAACCCCGACTCCATCAAGAGCTCGCCCATGCGGACGGCCGACAAGCGGGACCTTTTCCGACGGCTTCAAGACGAACGTGTTGCCGCAGACGATCGCGATCGGGAACATCCAGAGCGGGACCATCGACCGGGAAATTGAACGGCGTGATGCCCGCGCACACGCCGACCGGGTGGCGGATCGTCTCGCAGTCGACCTGGCGGGCGATGTTGGCGAGCGATTGACCCATGATCAGGCTGGGTACGCCGCAGGCGAACTCGACGACCTCGACGCCGCGATGGACCGACGCACGCGATTCGGCCAGGGTCTTGCCGTGCTCGCGCGTGACCAGGCTCGCCAGCTCCTCGGCGTGCGCGGCCAGCTTTTCGCGAAACCGGAACATGACGCGTGCCCGTTCGACGACCGGCGTCTCGGCCCAGGCGGGCAAGGCCGCGGCGGCCGCTTGCACGGCCCGATCGACCTCGTTCGCTCGTGCAGAACGGAACCCGGGCGATGATGCTGCCGGTCGACGGGTTGAAGACGGGGCCCGATCGGCTCGATCGGCTCGCGACCCAGTGGCCGCCGATCAGCATGGTCACGGAAGCGGGTGTGTCGCGTTCAACAAGCGTTGTGGTCATCAGCGGTTCTCCGTGGAAAGGGGTTCGACCGGCATCTTAACACCGAGAGGCGGCCGCAAGTAGGCCCAAGCCGACGGAAACGGCCGTCGACCGCTCATCCGGACTGGCATTGGGTGCACGAGCCATGTAGGATCGTGAACATGTCGAACGCCCTCATCCTCAAGGAGTTGTCATGTCCCGCGTCGTTCGAGGCGGCTTGATCCAGGCCACGCTTTGCGAGCCGTCCACATCGCCGGTTGCCGCCGTCAAGAAAGCGATGATCGACAAGCACGTCGCCCTGATCGCCGAGGCCGCCAAGCGAGGGCGCTCAGGTCGTCTGCTTGCAAGAGCTGTTTTACGGCCCGTACTTTTGCGCCGAGCAACAGGCGCGGTGGTATGAGCTCACCGAGCGCGTGCCCGACGGTCCCACGACCAAGCTGATGGCCGAGCTCGCCAGGCAGCACGAGATCGTGCTGATCGTGCCGGTCTACGAAGAAGACCTGACGGGAGTCTATTACAACACGGCCGCCGTGATCGACGCCGACGGCCGCTACCTCGGCAAATTTCGCAAGATGCACATCCCGCACTGTCCGCCCGGCTTCTGGGAGAAGTTTTACTTCCGGCCCGGCAACCTGGGCTATCCGGTCTTCGAGACGCGGGTGGGCAAGGTCGGCGTTTACATCTGCTACGACCGGCATTTTCCGGAAGGGGCTCGCTGCCTGGGCTTGAACGGGGCGGAGATCGTCTTCAATCCCTCGGCGACGGTGGCGGGGCTCTCCGAGTATCTCTGGAAGCTCGAACAGCCGGCGCACGCCGTCGCCAACGGGTATTTCGTGGGAGCGATCAATCGGCCCGGATTTGAAGAGCCCTGGCGGATCGGCGAGTTCTACGGCCAGAGCTATTTCTGCGACCCGCGCGGCAAGATGCTGGCCGTCGGCAAACGCGATAGCGACGACATCGTCATCGCCGATCTGGACCTCGACCTGATCCGCGAGGTCCGCAATACGTGGCAGTTTTTCCGGGACCGCCGGCCCGAGACTTACGGGGCGATCGTGCAGCTTTGAAACAGTGAAGTTGCCGGCACATGACATGAAGGAGAATGGAATGAAGACCAATGGGACAAGTTTAGGGACCGCAGCTTCGGCATCGCTGCCGATCTCCTCGCACACGCCGGCCCCGTATGACGGTCCCTCGCGCGACGAAGTGCTGGCCATGCGCCGGCAGTATCTCACGCCGGGCCTGATCACGTATTATCGCGAGCCCTTGCTGATCGCCGAAGGCCACATGCAGTACGTCTGGGACGAGACCGGCAAGCAATATCTCGACGCCTTTGCCGGGATCGTCACCGTCTCGGTCGGCCACTGTCATCCCAAGATCGTCGAGAAAGTCCGCGAGCAGGTCGGCCGGCTCCAGCACACGACGACGATCTACCTCCATCCCGCGGTCGCCCAGCTCGGCAAGAAGCTCGCCGAGCACATGCCCGCAGGCGAGCGGCCTGTCGGTCAGCTATTTCACGAATTCCGGCAGCGAGGCCAACGAGATCGCCGTGCTGTCGTCGCGCGAATTCACCGGCAATACCGACGTCATCAGCCTGCGCAACGGCTATCACGGCGGCACGCAGGCGGCCATGGCACTGACCGCCCACGGGACCTGGAAATTCAAGTCGAACCCGACGGTGGGTGTCAAGCATGCGACGCCGGGCTACTGTTATCGCTGCCCTTATGGTCTGGAGTATCCGAGCTGCGATGTGAAGTGTGCTCGTGATGTCGAAGACCTGATCAAGTATGAGACGCCTGGCGAGGTCGCCTGTTTCATCGCCGAGCCGATCCAGGGAGTTGGCGGGGCGGTCACTCCGCCGCGCGAGTATTTCCAGATCGTCTACGACATCGTTCGCAAGCACGGGGGTCTGTGTATCGCCGACGAGGTCCAGACCGGCTTCGGCCGGACCGGGACGGCGTTCTGGGGCTTCGAGAACTGGGGTGTCACGCCCGACCTGGTCACGATGGCCAAGGGAATCGGTAATGGTGTGCCGCTCGGTGCCTGCGTCACGCGGCCGGAGATCGCTCGCGTCATGAAAAACCGCGTGCATTTCAATACCTTCGGCGGCAACCCGATCTCGATGACGCAAGGGCTGGCGACGCTCGAGGTGATCGATAGCGAGGGCATCCAGCAAAACGCCTTGACGGTCGGCGGCCATCTGAAGGACAGGCTGCTCGAGCTGCAAGAGCGTCAGCCGCTGATCGGCGAAGTGCGCGGAATGGGCCTGATGCTGGGCGTCGAGCTGGTGCGCGACCGCCAGTCGAAGGAGCCGGCCACGACCGAGACCGCCGACCTGCTCGAGCTATGCAAAGAGCGAGGCCTGCTGATCGGCAAGGGGGGCCTGGCCGGCAACACGCTCCGGATCAAGCCGCCGATGTGCCTGACGCGCGATGATGCGGATTTTCTGGTCGATTGCCTGGATGAAGTCTTGAGCATAATTGCATCTCGAATGCGATGACTGCTGGCACAGCCTGCGCAATGTCCACGGAGGCACCCCTCGGTCAATCAGTGGTGGTTCTGTGTTATCGTACCAATGGTCGATTGGCGCCGGTGCGGCACTTGCATCGGGTGCATCACATGGCGGATGGAGCAATGCTGGGAACGGAGAATCTACAGGTCGCGTCGGGCTTGCAACATGGCCAGATTATCGTGCATGATGCTTAGGTCGGGGCATGCCCTCGTCCAAATCGAAGGGCTGGGGATATTCAGTGGCGATGCGGTGCATCTACGGCACCGTCAGTCCACTCTTTCGAGTGACGAATCCGAAAGGGAGGAACGCCATGTCGGCAATGCATCGGACATCCGGAATGGATGAGTGCCCGGTCCAGGGTTTCGAGATCATCCGCACGCTCAACGAAGGCGGGATGGGGAAGATCTATCTGGCCCGACAGCACGCGCTCAATCGCCTTGTCTGCGTGAAGGTGGTGTCGATTCCGGAGGGGGAAGACGCCGAACAATGCCGGTCTCGCTTCTGTCGTGAGGCGGAACTACTGGCGAGCGCGTCCCATCCTCACATTCTTTCGATCTTCGACTTCGGAACGACGAGCGACTTGGGGTTGCCCTACCTTGTTACAGAGTACATCGAAGGAGGAGACTTACGCCGGCGCATGACGGCGGGCGAGTCCGCGCCGATCGCCTTTGCCCGATCGATACTCCACCAGGTCGGCGATGCTCTCACATATTTACATAATAAAGGGATAGTGCATCGCGACTTGAAGCCCGAAAACATACTGATGCCGACCGAGTCGCTTGCCAAGGTCGGGGACTTCGGCATTGCGGTCCTCCAAGACAAAGTCGGGGTCTTGACCGAATCAGCTATCGGCATGGGAACTGTCGGTTATGTTGCTCCCGAGCAGCAGTACGGCCTGAAGGTCGACGCCCGGGCTGATCAGTATTCGCTGGCTGCTCTCGGTTACGAGCTGCTGACCGGCCGGCGTCCGCTGGGTTTGTTCCCACCGCCGTCGCGCGTCAATTTCGAGCTGAGCCAGGAAGTGGACCGCGTCATTCTCAAGGGATTGGCGGAAGAGCCCAAGAACCGATTTGCCAGCGTGCAGGATTTCGCGACGGCCCTCGATAGCGCCCTGGCTGATTCATCGAACCGAGCATGGTTGTTACATCGAGGGGCAGTCTTGCTTGTTTTGAGCCTGCTCGTGCTGGCGGCACTGGGGTGGTTCTTCCAATCGAGCCGGCCCGGGGGCATAGTTGCAAATGCCGGGAAACAACACCCTGTTGCGCCGAACCGACAGGCCGCGCCGCCGATCCCAGGCTCTGCAACCGCGACACCGGCTGAGCCGCCGTCGATGTCTGTCGAACAATCGGCCGATTACAAATGGCTGGTCGAAAAGCGAGCGTACATGATCTGGATCGGCCGCGGGCGTCCCATTGGACTTGCCGGCGAGGCGGTAAGGGAACAAAACTGGCATGAAGCCGAACGACAGATCGCCAATGAAGTAAAAACGCGCGCTTTCCAGTTTTGGGACAAGCAAGGCCGTCCAACCGGACCCGCAGGCGAGGCCGTGAGCGCGAAGAACATGCGCCGCTGCGGCCGCGCTGCACAAGGAAACCGAAGAAGAGATGCGCCGACACCCTGTGGACTAGGGTTGCTTCCGACATTACGTGCGCGCCTGACTCGTTGCCAACACTGCGAACCGAGGATCGACGATATCTCATGAACCCGGCAGATCGCCACATCGAGATCAGTCGCAGCCTCTTTCGCGAGGCAAATGACGCGTTTTTCCTTTTTGATCCTCAAACCGACATGATCGTCGATCTTAATCCGGCTGCGTTGCGACTGACGGGTCTCGAGAAAGACGCTGCGTGCTCGATGCGCTTGGAAGAGGTCTTTGCGGGAACTGCGCCCGGTGGCCTGGATTCGCTTACTCAGGCCCTGGCCCGTACCGGATTTTTCCATTCCCGTGAAGGATATTTCCTCAAGACGGCATCAAAGGGCTCGATTCCGGTCAACGTGAGTGTGAGCCGCATTCACACCGAGCCGGAGCCTGTGGGATTGATTGTCGCGCGCGATATCAGTGAGCGCAAAAAGGCCGAGGAAGCTCTCGGACGTATCGAAACGCGCTACAACAGCTTGGTCGCCTCGACGGGGGTGATGGTTTGGGAGTTTGACGCGGCCGGGGTCATCGAATCGATCAGTCCAGCGTTTGAGACGATCACTGGATGGTCGCGCCGCGATTGGATCGGACGCCCGCTGGGCGAGTTGCTCGGACCCGACGACCGCGAGACTGCGCAGCAGATGCACGCGCTAGCCTGGCGAGGTGAAACAGTACCAAGCTACGAATTGCGGATTCGCACCAAGGCGGCGGGCTGGCTGGATTGCGAATTCGTGCTGGTGACCAAGATCCGGGACGGTGCCACGGTAAAGATCTTGGGGATCGTCCGCGACATTACCGAGCTTCGTAAGTCTGAGATGGCCCTTGAGCAGGCCGCATTAATGCGCCGCGCCAAGGAGGAAGCCGAGCGAGCCAACCGGGCCAAGAGCGAGTTTCTCTCGAGCGTGAGCCACGAACTTCGCACACCGCTTTCCGCCATCCTGGGCTTTGCCGACTTGCTGAATGAACACCCCTATCTCCAAGCTGGCCCAGCCGAGATCAAAGAGTATCTCGGCACGGTCATTCAGAATGGACAGTTTCTCCTCGCTCTCATCGACGATCTGCTGGATATCTCCCGGATCGAAGCCGGACAGCTTCGTGTCGAACGCGAGCCCTGTTTTCCGGCGCGGATTGTCGCCGACGCCGTCGAAGCGTTGCGCACCAAGGCGGAAGCCAAGCAACTGCGAATCGACGTCGAAGTTGATGAGACACTGCCGCCGGTGATCGCGAGCGATCGGATGCGAATCCAGCAGATTTTGGTGAACCTGCTGGACAATGCGATCAAGTTCAGCGAGCGCGGTCGAGTGCGTTTGACCGCGCGAATCATCGATTGTCCCGATGGCCAGCCGATTATTCAGTTTGCCGTGAGCGACAACGGCATCGGCATGACAGCGGCCGAGATGAGTGAGTTGTTCCAGCCCTTCTACCGGGTTCGGCCGGCGGCCGAGGACAGCCCTTCCGGAACCGGCCTGGGATTGGCCATCTGCAAACGAATCGCCAAACGGTTGGGCGGGGATATCACTGTTGAGAGCGATCCGGAGTCAGGCTCGATTTTCGCGCTGTCGATTCCCGCAGCGGAGCCACAAGATTTCGATGATGTTCGACAGGAGGGGGAACCACGCGAACCGGCGTCTTCAATCCTGCTGCCGACTCCATCTTCACGACTCGACGCCCGCATTCTGGTTACCGACGACAACCTGGCCAATCAACGACTGATAAGCCTGCGCCTCCGTCGCGCCGGCGCCGAGGTTGTGACGGCCGGCAACGGCGAGGAAGCTCTCGATCGTGCCAGCGAGGCCGCCTTAGCAGGACGCCCGTTCGACGTGGTGATCATGGACATGCAAATGCCGGTTCTCGATGGCTATGAGGCCGTACCGCGGCTTCGCGCTCGCGGCTTCACTAATCCCATCCTCGCGGTCACCGCCTACGCGATGAGCGAGGACAGGGATGAATGCCTTCGGCTCGGCTGCGATGACTTCATCAGCAAGCCGATCGAATGGGATCGAATGCTCGCCAAGCTGACCCGCCTTTTGGCCGCAATAAACGGCGCGTCGGGCCATCGTGGCAATAGCCGCGACTGACGCATTCGAAAAGGCCTCTACCGTTTATCCAGAAATCCGCGTGACTTGAGCCACGTCGCGCAGAGACCTGGCCACGACTCAAACGATGGCTCAGGCGCAATGTGGCCTTTCCAGCCCTTGCCCAGCCCGAGGCCATGCTGCCCCTTCTCAAATACGTGCAGCTCGAACGGCACTTTGTGCTTGCGCAGGGCCATCGCGAACGCCACGCTGTTCTCCATCGGTACGCCAGTGTCGGCCAGCGTGTGGGCCAGGAACGTGGGGGGCGTCTTTTCGTTGACCTGAGTCTCGTTGGATAGCTCGGTCAACTGTTCCTTGGTGGCATCCGGCCCGAGCAGGTTTTTGGCGGAACCTTTATGGCTGAAGTCGGCTGTAAAGCTCACCACCGGGTAGACCAGGATCGCCAGGTCGGGCCGTTCGGTAAAGCCGTTGATCGCGTCGCCGGGCAGCGGATGCGCCTCGCGGTAATGAGTCGCCAGAGTTGAGGCCAGATGGCCGCCGGCCGAAAACCCGATCACGCCCACGCGGTCGGGGTCGAGGCCCCACTCTTTCGACTTCCATCGCACCATGCGGATGGCCCGCCGCGCGTCGTCGAGCGGAGCCGGATGCTTGTACTTGGGCGCGATCCGGTACTTGAGAACGACACCCGCCACACCCAGTGAATTGAGCCACTCGGCGACGTCTTTGCCCTCATGCTCGGTCGCGAGGAAGCCGTAACCGCCACCCGGGCAAATCAAGATCGACGCTCCGGTCGCCTTCTCCTTGGGCGGGAGGTAGACGGTGATCGTGGGGATGTCGCCCGAGTGATTCGCGTCGCCTGCGTCGGAGCCGGCCGCGCCGAGCGCCCCGCCGGGCCATATCGGATAAGTCTGCGGTTCGTCGGCCCAGGCCTCGCACGCGGAAAGCAGCCAAAGACCGACAACGACAGCGAGTGACGACTTCATGGCAAAAACTCCCGAGCTGGAAGGAAGGTTACACACTTCCAGTCTCCCGGCCAGGCAAGACCGTGTCAAACCCCCGAAAGTCTCCGGATCGTCTCGAATCTTCCTACTCGGATTAATCCAACCTGTCGAACCTGGTGTATTAGGGCGAGAAAGTATGTGTAACCGATGGCACCGGCCGTGGCTCTTTGTTTAGTGGGCGATACCACTCCGCGGCTCGTGAGGACCCGATCCATGACTTCCAACCTGGCGATGATCGAGCGCAGGCCGCCGAGCACGCGTCCGGGGCATCAAGTCTGTGCCCCAGTGACTGGGTGCGTGGCGGCCAAGAACGAGATTAACCGCCGATCCATTCCTGAGGACGCTCCGGCGCGTGATGGCGAGGTCGGCTTGGTGGAGTCGAGTGCCGCGCGACGCGTTGTCGAGATGCGTGCGCGTTGAATGTTGAAGACGAGGATCAGATTCATCAGCCACCCCAATTTCGACGACTCGACTGCGACGGACGAGATTCTCGGGCCGATGCCCGGTTCGGTCGTTCATGGCGAGGGCCCGAGTAACGCCCAGCTCCGTGAGGTCATCCCCTGCTCCGACGCCGATTACCAGGGTTCCAACTTCCTGACGCGCCCGCAAGAGGTCCATTTGTTTCGCAAAATGAACTTCCTCAAGTATCAGGCCGCTCAGCAACGTGAGGCGATCAATCCCATACGGGCCCGCTCCGCCGACCTCGACCGGATCGACGAATTACTCCGCGAGGCAGCCGCAATCCGAAACCGGATCATTCGCTCTTACCTCGCGCTGGTCGTCTCCATCGTGAAACGAGTGGCCAAACCTTCCCAGGATTTCTTCGACTTGGTCGCCGAGGGTAATGTCTCGCTGATCCAGGCGTCAGAGCGATTCGATTTCGCACGCGGTGCCCGTTTCAGTACATACGTAACTTGGGCGATCATTAATAACTTTGCCCGGCGAATTCCCAGCAATCGAAGCCGCAATGTCCGGTTCACCACGGGCCGCGAATTGCTACTAAAGTCCGTCGCCGATCATCGAGAGAACGGCAGCGCCGACAGTTTGGACCAAGAGCCACCTCGGGAAATGATCCGAAGGATGCTTGGCTACCTTGACGAGCGGGAGCAGACAATCATCATTCGCCGATTCGGACTCGCCGACGATAAGCAAACCCTGGTTCAGCTTGGCCGAGAGCTGGGCATCAGCAAGGAGCGCGTGCGCCAGCTCGAATTTCGCGCCTTGAAAAAACTCCGTATCGTCGCCGATGAGCAGAAGATCAACTCTGGACCTTGTTCCGACGACGGCAGTTCGGCAACGACGGCCGAAGCCTCATGATCGGTGTCTCCGGCTCGCCTCGGATCCCGACTACGCGAGCAAGCGAGCTGGTCCGAGGTGAGAATCGTTCGACGCCAAAGAGGCCGAAGTGCTCAGAGAGCTCGCACTCCCTGCGGGCCGACCATTGCGGGCACCGGCAGAATGGTCGGTGATGAGGGAACCTCGGTCAACGTGCCGTCGGGGGCCGCTGAGAGTACGTTCAAGCCGTTTGCCGACGGGGGGTGAAGCCAACGAGCCCCCCTGCGTAACGACATGGAGGAACTTCTCCGTCGAGTCACTGGGGCGGAGCCGCCCTAAGATTGGTGGCGCATCAAGGCTGCGACGGTGAGTCGAAAGTGCGCCCGATTCCTGACAACAAACGGCCAAGAATCAATGACGAAAGCGCTCGATGTCCCAGGTCCGAATGCTCGAAATCGAGGGGAACCGGGCAGTTATGCTCGGGCCCCGCGAAAGAATAAGTTGAGCGAATACTGGCTTCGATCTCGCACGGGCTTCCGGCCCGTGTCTGAAATTGCCACGGGCAAGATGCCCGTGCCAAATAAGCCCGATTTTCACGATGCGACTACACCGGCGTCGCAGTGGGGCGAATCATCCCCATCGATATCGGACCTCATCCTGGTCCAAGCCGTGTGCGCTCAATCGTGCTCGCAACAGGTCGCGGGCCCGCGACAGCCGCCCCTTGACCGTGCCGACCGGACACCGAAGCAGCCTGGCGACCTGCTCGTTGCTCTTGCCTTCCATGTAGGTGTGCAGCACCAGCAAGCGGTACTTCGCGGGCAAGCCATCGACCTCCGCGCGGAGAAGCAGCCGGAGCTCGTTGCGGCTCGCAGCGTGCTCGGGTCCCGAGAGAGATTCTTCCACCTCCTGAATCTCCATCCGCGGTGTGGATCGGGCGCGACGTTCCCGCGCTTTCGGATCGCGGTTCGGTAGGCCACCTCGTGGAGCCAACACCCCAAGATCTCGCGATTGTGGATGGTGCCGGCCTTGCGCCAGCAGCGAGGAAAGTCGCCTGAAAGGCGTCTTCGGCGTCCTGGTCTCGACGGAGGACGTTCCGGCAGACCCCGAGCACCATCGGTCCGTGCCGCTTGACCAACGTCTCGAAGGCGGTCTCCGAGTCTTCTTTCTCCCCGGTCAGGAACGTATCAATCAATTGCTCATCAGATCGAATTGGTTTCATCAGACTCGTCAACTCCCTGCTGAAAGTTGGAGCAACTCGGCGATATAGGAAGAACAGCCCACGACCTGAGCGCCGCTTCGAATCAGTTCACGAAGCAAGGCCGCCCCCTCCCCATCCGCGAAGGTCAAGCCGGAAAGGTCCAGGCAGGTGCGGGACGCCTGGGCCGCGGAGAGAGCGTAGGCATCGTGGGCCTCAAGAACCCACGGCCCCTGAAGCTTCCCTTCGAGCTTGAGGGTATCGACTGAGTCATCGCCAACCATTCGCGTGATCCGCAGCATCGCTCACTTCTCCAAGGGCCGTGCTACGCCATAAAGCGACCCGCGTGCCAATCGGGCGCGCGCGATCGCGATCTCGCCGATCTGCCGGGGCCGACAAGATTTGCACGATTCCGATTGATGCGCGAACGGTGCGCGCCGGACGCGACGGGAGGCAGGCAGCGCCACCGCCGGTGGTGGCGGCTACCGCGGGCGGTGGGAGGCGCGCTCGATTCCGAGCTTTTTCAAGCGGTTCCGAAGGGTGTTGGGATGCAGTCCCAGGATCTTGGCCGCGCCCCGGGGCCCTTCGATCGACCCAGTTCGTCTCGTGCAGAACCGCGGAAATGTGGTCCCGCTCAACGGTCTCCAGACTGGGACGCTCCTTGGTCGGCAGAGACCGCGTCCGTCGCCGACAGAATGCCTGGTTCGATCTCGAGGATGCTGTCCGTCTCGAGGATGACGGCCCGCTCGAGGACGTTTTCCAGCTCGCGGATGTTACCCGGCCAGCGATACGCGAGGAGCTGCTCCATGGTGCGCTGGCTGACGCTCTCGATGCGCTTGCCGATCCGAACCATGAAATTGTTGACGAGAAAGTGCACGAGGAGCGGGATGTCTTCGGCGCGATCGCGGAGCGGAGGGAGATGAATGGGGAAGACGTGGAGTCGGTAGTAAAGATCCTCGCGGAAGGCTTTTTCCTGAACCGCTTTCAGCAGGTCGCGGTTGGTGGCGGCGATGACGCGGACATCGACCCGAATCGGCGAGTGGCCCCCGACGCGGTCGAATTCGTGCGCTTGCAGAACGTGCAGCAGCTTGGCCTGGACCTCGGGAGGAATCTCGCCGATCTCGTCGAGGAAGATGGTGCCGCCGTCGGCGAGCTCGAAGCGGCCGATGCGCTTGGTGATGGCGCCCGTGAAGGCCCCTTTCTCGTGGCCGAAGAGCTCGCTTTCCACGAGGCCCGTCGGCAGGGCGCTGCAATTGACCTTGATGAATGGCTTGTCGGCGCGCTTGCTCGTGGAGTGGATGGCCCGCGCGATCAGCTCCTTCCCCGTGCCGGTCTCACCGGTGATGAGCACGGAAGCATCGGTCGGTGCCACGCGCCGCACGTCGTCGAGCACCGCGCAGAGCGCGGGGCTCTTGCCGATGATCGCTTCGAAGTTGTGCGTGGCCTTGATCTCGTCCTGCAGATAGAGGTTTTGCTGATGCAAGCGGGCGCGTTCGGCCTCGGCGAGCACTCGGTCGGTGATGTCGACCCAGATGGCGCGGCTCGCTTGAACCCGGCCATCGTCGCCGCGGATCGGCTTCATCCACAAGCTGATCCACAACGGGCGGCCGTCCGCGCGATGCATCTCCACTTCCAATCCGGAGAATTCTTCGCCGGCAAGAAACCGGCTCAGCAAGCTCGGCGCCGATCCCTTGGCGGCCGGCGTGTGGGCGAAAAAGTCGAAGATGGAACGACCGTTCATCTCGTCCTCTGTGTGACCGATCATCTGCGTCGCCCGGCGATTGATGCTGAGAATTCGCCCTTCGCCGCTGACGGACAGGTAGCCCACCGGCGCCTCTTCGTAGAGATCGCGATAGCGACCTTCGCTCTCGAGGAGCCGTTTCTCGGCCCGGAGTCGTTCCAGCTCCGCGGTGGTCCGAGCGGCGAAGATCCGGAAAATGAACAACCGGCGCGGTTCCGGAGGCATCGGCCGCTCGTCAAAGACGGCCAGATGACCGAGAACGTTCCCCTCGCCGTCCAGGAAGGGGACGCCCATGTAGCTGTCGATGCCCAAGCTGACCAGAGGGGTCGCGTTCGGGAAGTTCTCCGACACACCCGTGGGGTGATGGACGAATCCCCCGCGCGCGACGGCGTCGCAGGGAGTGGCGGCAAGATCATATTCCATGTTGTCCGCGATCCGATCACGCGCCCAAAAGGCGACGGTGCGCACCCGCGTATTCACGTCGGCGAACTCGGCGACGACGGCGTAGGGGACGTCGATGGCCGAAGCCAGTCGGCGCACCAGCGACCGGAAAAACTCCTCTCCCGTGCCACGGGCCGTCCCTTCGACGATGTCGCGGAGTGCGCGAAGATCGTCGCGAACCGCCGGCACATCGGAACCTTCCCAGTCGGCAACTCCCAGAGCCGCCTCGTCCACCTGCTGCAAGTAACCGTTTGCTGTCACTCGTCTTGACGCTCATCGGCGACCTCAGCAATCGACTTTCCTCGGTCTTCAGTCTATCCGCCTGATGCAGCTCTGTAACATTTATACTAGGGATGTGTCGTTTCTGAACACGCTTAACGTAAATCTTTGATGGACAATCGATTGAGTGAAGGTGAAATTAGGCAGATTCGGGGGCACGATCTCGAAGGCGGCACGATCCCCTTCGCATTGACGAACCGCGAGCCCTTTTTGTTCACTGTGGACTGCGCATGTGCACACATGCCCCGCGCTTTCAAATTAAAATCTACGGAGGCAACGACCGGCCTTAGCGGTGTCCTTGACGGGCGTAGGTCAACCCATACTCCCCGCGGGTGGTCCCCCCTTTTTGGTGGACGTAGTCGAGGAACAAATAGCTGATGAGAGCCTGGGCGATAACCACGGCCAACAGTACACGGCGCCACGGAAGCATGCAGTAAGCGACCAAGACGAAAAGGAACGGACACAGGACAAAAAAGTAATGATAAAAATACATGTCGGTTGTCATGACAAAGATAGCGCCCGGAATCGCGATCGTCGACCAAAGGTAAAAGCCTGTGGATTCGTATCGTCTCTTACCATCGGTTGCTTCCGTGGAAGCGGCGGCATTCCCAGTTCGCGACCGGCTAATTCGGTTTGTGATCATTCGCCAGGACCACCTGAGTCCGGGCGCGACAATTATATCGATCAGCCAAAACACGATCCTGGCGGCGAACGCGAGTAAGACAAACATACCCAGGAACTCAGTGACGTGCGTCCAAATTCCGCCGATCATGGGCCCAATCTGATACGCCTGTTCATCCTCACCGAGCCCAAGAACCTGGTAAGGCAAAGCGCTTGACGCACCCGCCACTATTCCATAGCAATATGCGAGCGAGCGATCCTTGATCATGATTACGGTCGGCGCCGAGAACGTCGATCGTGGCAGCGCGCGTGCCCAGGGGAAGGCGATGGTCAGACCGAGAATGGTGCCCAAGAGCCACCAGTGCCAGAAGCGCGATCTTGGCAAGGTGCCCCGCCATTCCGCGATCATCGTGGCGGCGAGAAGGCCCACAGCCACAAACCAGCCGCTCAAGTGGACCTGGCCAATCAGCGCACCGGCCAGTCCCCAAGCAAACGCGCCCCAGCGCGTCTGACGGTACTGGTGGCTGATCCAGAGTAAAAGCAGCAACGGCGTCAAGATCGACGGCGGCCATATCTTTCTGGACAAGCGAATGGCAAACGGGCTGACCGCTTGCAGCGCCAGCCCCCAGATCCAAGGCTCTCTCTCCCTCGCAGGGAGGTAGGCGCGTACCGCTGCGGCAAACCCCAACAGGCCAATGATGTTTAATAGCGCGATCGTGCGCCATCCACAAGGGCGTGTTCGCTATTCGACCGATCGCCACGAACAGCCACACAGAAAGTCCGGGATTCGGAAATCCCAAGCTGGTCGGCATCCCCGTCCAAGACCACGGTCGTGTCCGGCCCACTTCCTGGCTCATCTGGTACGACCAGTGCTCGTCCGGCTTCCATTCCATGTCTTTCATCCAGACCAGACGCAAGATTCCGCCCCAGATCAAGGCGAAGAAAAGAGTCCACCACGCCAAGCGGTGTGTTACGCGCTGGCTTCCGCTGGTTGTACTCGGCGCCTTGGTGCGCGGGTCATTCATCCTCATCCTCATCCTTTCCGGTCCGGTCGCGCTCTCTACTCCGGTCCGGTTGCGCTCTACGTCGTCGCAGGTCTCAAGTCGGGCTTGCAGTGTGGATTCAGCATGAAGCCACGTACAGGCACACGTGGATTTGATCCCTGACCGGCTATCAGTATCCGCCGTTTTGTCGAGACTTGCTAGCTAAACGACGCGACGTGATCGATCGCACGACGTCGGAAGCCAAGCGGGAGCTTGTTCTTGGCCGTCGCGAAGTAGTTTATTCCAACTGATGACGAGAGAGGTTCAGCGAAGCGTTCTGGCGACGCGAAAACCGTTATATGGGCTCATGTTCGTTGGATAATTAACGTGCAAATACGATGATCGCATGTATTCCGATTGATAATTAAACGACCCGCCGCGCAAATCACGCTCTTGTTTATTATCCAAACGTTCGTCTAAAACTGCGTTGGCAGCAGCGGCAGCCGGATCGCCCGCGCTGGACCGCTCTTGACACCACTCGTCGACGTTCCCGAGCATGTCGAACAGCCCCAGGTCATTGGGCATAAGGCTTGCGCGGCCAGGCGTGATCGCGACTATTCGCAAGGTGCCAGGCGTACTTATCGGTTAGGCCGCTTGACTCGCCATAGTATCGGCTGGTGAGCGTACCCGCGCGGCAGGCGTATTCCCATTCGGTTTCGGTGGGCAGCCGGTAGCCGTCAAGCTTCAAGACATTCGCCTTGATCGTCATGCCTTGGCCATACTCGTCGTCCTCATTCGGCTGGTAGCACCAATGTTCCTTCGGGATACCATCCTGCTCGCTCAGCCAGTTGCAATAGGCCGCTGCACCGTACCAGGAAACGCCGACCATCGGGCCGTCCGCGGAGCTATATTTATTCGGAAAGCTCGCTGATAACGTAACTGACTGACGTAAACGCATACTTTTAGTGAACTCTTGATAATCAGCCCCGCCCACCTCCTTGGCGGCGATCGCATAGTGGTAGGTTGGCCGACGAGCAAGCACGAAGTTACGGCTTGCATCTGGTTGGCTTGGAGAGGAGCTCATGCCAGCCGCTCCCGAACCATCGATAATGACCATCGTCTGTTTGCGGCCATTGACGTACCAGCGGCGCTCTCCTCGATGCGCGAGCCGGCTCACGGAAGCATCGACGGCCACGAGTTTCTCTTCCTGCTTCCATTGCCGCAGGGTCCATTCGACCGCGCCGTGGATGCCGGCGTCAGGGTCGTTCTCGTAGATGTCGAGCAGCCGGACGATCAGCGGCGCCCGATCAGTCGGGGATATCTGCTCGGTTCCATAGGTCCCGAGGGCCAGGATCAGCGCGCGCCGTACTGAGCTCTGGGGATGAAAGAGGATCGCGTCCATTTTTGGGAGTAAGCGTTTTGGGGAACGGCGGTAACGAGATTCTCCGGAGTCGAGTGATGCGCGCCAAACCGAGGAAGACGAGTTGTCCAACTCGCGGTCGGCCGCTTTTTCCTCAGTGCGACGAGCGATGGAATCCGGCATTTCAAGCGCTGCAATGATCATTTTTGGCTCGCCGCGCAGCGACGCGAGCGAATTGATGATGAAGCTGCGCAAACGAGGGTCGGCGCTGTGGCGCAATAACGGCCACACCTCGCTGGCGTGACCGAACCTTATGAGACTCACCGCCGCTCGGGCCTGTCGCTCGGCCAGTTCGTCCTTGGCCTGCTCACTCACCAACGGCCGATGCCAGACCGACGCCGTCGTCAGCGGTCCATCGGTTTTGATCCGCGATATCGAAAGCGCCACCAAGCGGTACCCATCGGAAGCAAGATCGCGGCAACGCCGGAGGTGTTCAACAGGATCGACGTCGTGGCTCTCCATTGACTGCAGACTCGGGTTACTGGCGCTGACGGCGCTGTAGACGCGATCCTGGCGGCCCGCCTTCATCAAATTGCCAAAGTCCGGCAGATTCCTGATCGGATCGAGGTCTGCGTCTGAATCAAGGTGAGCATAGTCCGAGAAGCCGTTCTCGATCGCTGACCTGAGCAGTTGGATGGCTCGCGCTGCATGCGCTTGAGCGCCGGCTCGATCGGATCGGGCGAGGGCCTTGGAGGCCAGTGCGTAAACGCAGGCGG
The DNA here is from genome assembly GCA_963850935.1 of uncultured Isosphaeraceae bacterium. Classification (GTDB taxonomy): domain Bacteria; phylum Planctomycetota; class Planctomycetia; order Isosphaerales; family Isosphaeraceae; genus CAWFRS01. The sequence continues at coordinate 861,616 of CAWKNT010000032.1, read as the reverse complement.
CGTTGTACAAGAGTCTGGAATCATGAAGCTGTCGCTTGAGAGCGGCGTCAAGCCGCGCCAAAGCCTGCTCCTGTCCTTCCCCCCACTCGATCGCGAGCATTGCCGCGAGGCACAGCTTGCCGTTCTCTGGGGCCGCCGCCTTTTCGAACCGCTTCTGGTCGTTCAAGGCGTCCTGCTTGTGGCCAAGCCGGGCGTGAACGATGGCCCGGTACTCGCGGGCGGGTTCGTAGTCGGGAGCCTGCTGGACCACGATATTGAGGTCATCCAGCGCTTTCTGGTTCTCGCCCAGGCCGATCAAGGCCATCGCTCGCGCCCACCGCGTATTCACGTCGTCCGGTTTGATCTTCAGGCTCCCATTGGCGATTTCCAAGCTGGCATGAGCCAGTTCTCGCGCGGGCCGGGGTGGTTCCGCAGCGCTGACCGTCACATCTAGCAGGTTTGAGCCGCCGTCGAGGGTACCCTGCAAGGCGCCGACCGAACCGTCCCAGAACAGTTGACCCGACTGTTGGGACGATGATCGGCCGCATACGCCGCTATACCTCGTGCGTCCGTCGGCCGCACGCATGGTTTGTAGCGTCCAAGGACTCAGCTTGGCCTCAAAAAGTCGATAGACTTCAGACGAGCGACTAGCGACGGTCGCCCCGACGTAAACCTGGGCGTCATCCTGGGGATTGGCTCGCTCGACCCAAACCGCGGAGTATCGGTCGCCCGGCTTGCCCTGCGAGTCGATTACGACATATCCGGCAACATCGACCGGGATGAGGTTGTCCCGCCGATTCTGCTCGACCTGTTTCAGTACGTCATCAGCCGCCAGGCCCGACGCAGTCCGCCATTTCCGCGTGTCCCGGGTCCAGACTCCCGCCACCCGTACCGTCGGGCCATCGGCGTAGGGGCGAAACCGCACCGGGCGATAACCCGACGGCCGGAGGGCGTCCGTGGTTGCAAGATATTCGTCCAGCGGCATCGTCTGGCTGAACGCGAACCGCTCGGCGACGAGCCCGAGGGCAGCTTCGATCCGGTTCTTCACCGCGGGATCGGGATTTTTCCACGACGAGTCGACGTTGGGATCGTTCCAGTCAAACCTCATCCCCTGATTTAACTCGGCCTGAAATTCCGGGACGATATTCTCAGCTTGACGCGCGGCGACTGGAAAGAGGGTCCGGTACGCCTTCGGATCGGCTGTCATGAGCAATCCGGCGAGACGATCCGGGGCATCGGCGGAATAATCGGCGAGGATGTTCGTGACCAGATTATGCTCAATTTCGGGGCGTGCCTTGTCGCCGAAGATCGCCTCGAGCGGCGCTACAAGCCGGCCTCGCACCGGGCGCAAGCCGTCGAGCCAAAAGCCGAGGAAGACTGGATTCAGCTTGACGAGCGACTCGGCCACCTTGCCGCCAAGTTCGGCCCATCGCGGGTTTACGGGGTCGTAAACGGCGAGGGCAATTGCGGAAGCCAGCAGGCCAGGATCACCCTGCCTGGTCTTCTCAAGCTCAGACCAAAGCTTGGGCTCCACTCGCGCTTTGTATGGTTCCAGGGACCGTATGAGAATGCGCAGGTCGGCCGGAGGGGCGGAAATCAGGCGGTCGTAGAGCGGGTCGGCCTGAGTGGCATCCGACGGCAGCAACGCCAACCTGGCATGGAGATCCGCACGACTGGACAGATCGTGCTTGGCCAGCATCTGCACCAGCCGTGGACGGGCCCAACGGCGATAACCTGCGATTCGGTCGATGATCCGCGGCACGTCCTCCGTGGCGGCCGTCTCGAGCGATTCCACCAGGCCCGCGGCATGGAGTTGGCCATACGTTTCCAATCCGCCCCAGCTCAAGAGCGCGATCAGAACCGCCAGCCCAAGAGCTCGTATGCCATGGACACGACCAGCTCGCCGCATCATCCGGCGCTCGGAATCGGTCCAGTCCTTCGACGTGGAGAGCGCCCGGATGCGGGACCATTCCAGGACCGATGGTAGGTAGCGGTTCTCTGACTTCGTTTCCCAGAGCGCCGCGCGCTCGGCCAGCCGCAGCGCGGCCCGACCCCGGTGCGATTCGCGCTGTTTCCGCGTCAACCAATCGCGGAGTGAGGGCACGAGGTAGTCGTGGGTGAGTTGAAACGAGCGTCCGGTTTGCGCGCTGGGCCGGTCGTCGTCCGGAGAACCTTCAGGGTCGGTTGGAGTGATCAGCCGCAGCTCGGGGTCGAGGATGTGTACCAAATCATCGAAGTCACGGGGGCGGCCTGCGTAGCCCGATGCCTCGCGCAGCTCGGCATCTGACCGCATCTGCCCCTTGATGTCGGCGCCGGCACGCGGCAGGAGCGCCTTGAGTACTGCCTGCGCCGCCTTCCGGTGCAGGCGATGCTTCGGATTTGCCTGGGATGAGGCAAAGGTCTCTTCCAGAAAGGTTACACCCACCCCCTCGGTGCCCCCGACCTGCGCAAAGTCGACGGCGACCATGGCTTCTCCTTGACCATTTCGGCAAACAGCGCCAGCCGCACCGGGATGACCTTACCGTCGTGGGCCAGGCCGGCGATCGCCTGATTGAGAAACTGCTCCTGTTCTTTTGAGAGTTCCGATGACCGCTCGGGCAACGCCTGATAGGAACGCCCGAACGCCGCCAGCACCTTGCGTGCGTGCCGCGGGCCGAAGAGGTCGACGACGGCGATGTTCCGATCGGGGACCAGATCGATCTCCAGGTCGCCCATGAATCGGGTCGCGGCCATCCAGAAGTCGTCACGGACCAGCACGATCGCCTGAACGCGCTCGCCGTCACACTGCCGTAGCGCCGCGACGAGTTCGGCGCCTCATCGCCGGTCCGGCCAAAGAGCCACTGCTCGAACTGATCGAGAACCAGGAGGACTTTTTCGCTGCCCGCGAATACACGCCCGCGCCTGAGCACGGCTCAGGGCATCGACCAGTCCCACTTCGCGAGGCAGTTCGGGGCAGGTCTTCCGCAGCCCGCGGAGCAGCCAGGCCTCGGTTTCGTGGGGAGTCGACTCGACGTATACCGCCAGAACATCCTTGCGCAGGCGCGGCAAGAGCCCCGCCTTGACAAGCGACGACTTTCCGCAGCCTGACGGGCCATAGATAAGACCGACGCGGAACGATGTGTTGGGATCGCTCGATTCGATCCGGGTCTTCCAAAACCGGAGGCTTTCGGGCAACCCGTGTCGATCGCGGGCACCCGGGAGAAGCTCGAGGAAGAAATCGGCGTCGTCGCGGTCAAATGACCGCAGGCCCTTGGGGACGACCTTGACGCCCAGTCCGCTCGGGTCGGAATGCTCGGGAGTGAGAGGGGGCGGGGTCGCCTCCTGGGTCGAGCCGGCCGGCGGAGAGACGAGCCGGGGACCGCCTGGGAGTGTCGGGGATGGAGCGTCGGCCTGGAGGTAATGCCGCAGGTCATCCGCCAGGTCACGCGCGGTGCCGTACCGCTCTGATGCCCGCTTGGACAGCATTTTCTGGCAGATCCGCTCCAGCTCCCTGGGGATCGTGTCGTCGATCTGGCGGGGCGGGCGTCCTCGGTCCTGAGCACCTGCCGAATCAGATCGCCGTCCGAGTCGCTACGGAATGGCCGGCGGCCCGTCAGTAGCTCGTAGAAGACGACGCCCAGGCTGAAGATGTCCGACCGGCCGTCAACCCGGTGGCCCTCCCCCCGCGCCTGCTCGGGGCTCATGTACGCCGGGGTGCCTGCGATACGGGGCTCCTTACTGAAATTCTCGTCGCGCAACGCCAGGCCGAAATCGGCCACGCACGGGCGGCCGGCGGCATCCAGCAGGATATTGGCCGGCTTGATATCGCGATGGATCAGCCCCCGTGTATGCGCATGGTGGAGCGCGCTCGCGACCGTGGCAATCAATTCGGCCACCTCGGCAAACGGCAATCGGCCGCGGCGCATCCGTTCGGCCAGGTCGGACCCTTCAACGAACTTGGAGACGACGTAAAAAAGGCCGTCGTCCGTTCGGCCCACGTCGTGAACCGGAACAATGTGCGGGTGATCGAGCCGGGCGAGGGCGCGGGCCTCGCTGAGGTAAGTCTCGATATCCTCGGACCGCGAGATTCGCTCCGATTTGGGCACCTTGATGGCGACCCGGCGGTCCAGCTCTGTATCGAAGGCGAGATAAACCCGGCCGAAGCCTCCCTGCCCGAGCCTCTCGATCACCTGGTAGCGGCCGATGGTGGCTGGGTCGGAGTCAAGTTTCGGTCGTCGTAAGTCCGAGCCCCGTTGGCCCGGCTCGAGCGGCGCGGTCAAAAATTCTCGCTCCTCCGGGCCCGGGATCGAGTCATCGCGCACGGCGAAGGCGGCATCAACAATCGCGGTGTGGTCGGGGAACCGCGTGCGGTAGTCGGTAATCAACGGGTTTTCGCCGGCCAATCGCCGGCACTCGAGCTCGACCGTCAGCAACTCTTGAAGGAGGGCCGACCGCAGCGGCTCCTCGGTGTCGGCGATGAGAGACTCAATTGAGGGCCGGCCGCCTGCGCACCATTCAGCCTCCACGCGATCGCAGATCCTGTTAATCTCGACGAGCTGCGTTGGCGAGAGAGTTTCGCCGATCGGGGGCTGCTCGGGGCTCATCAGGGACGCCTCGAAACCGGTGTGTCGTTGCGAACGTCAACTCGCTGGCGAGGCCGCGAAAACATCATTCGGCAAATCCGTCAGGCCCAGCTTGGCCTTCCATTCTCGGGCCTTCTGCGGCTTGCCCCACAATTCGTACAGCCGAACCACGTGGTCCGCCGCTTCCAACAGGCGGGGCCTGGCCGCTGGTGGAATTCTTGCGCCGCGCCTTCAAGCCCTCAAAACCCTGGAGAACAAGTGGCTCCGCCTCAGGGTATTTGCCCTGGCCAATGAGTGCCCCGCCAAGCTGGCTCATGATACTGAAGAGCGACCAATCGTCTGGAATCGCCTTTTCGCGGATCGCCAGGCATTCACGGAGCAGTGGCTCGGCCTCCGTCCACTTCGATTGCTTGATTAGGCTCAGGCTAAGTGACGCGAGGTCGCTGGCGAGTATTACGCTGTTGGGTTTCTCGATCTTGCGGCGTCGGGCCACCACTTCGCGACAAGGTCTTCGGCGTCGGCCCACCGTCCGGCCGTGAGGTAGGCGATCGCAAGATTCCGGCGGCTGCCAAATGTCCAAGCGTGGTCGGGGCCGAGCTTTAGCTTCAAGAGCTTGAACGTTCCCTCGTGCAGTGCGATCGCCTCGGCAAAGCGGCCAGCCTGAACGTACGCCGTGGCGAGATTATTGCGGCTGCCGAGCGTGCTGAGGTGGTCGGGTCCCAGCGTCGACTCCTGGATCCTGAGAACCTGTTCGTGCAACCTGATCGCGTCCTGGAATCGGCCAGCGTCGTAATAGTCGGTTGCGAGGTTATTGAGGCTGGTGAGCGTCTCGGGGTGTTCGCGGCCGAGCTTCATTTCCCTGAGCTTCAACGTTTTCTCGTCCAGTGCGATTGACTCGGCGACTCGGCCGGCGGCGCGGTAGTCCGAGGCGAGGTTGGTCCTGGTGGTGAGTGTGCCCGGATGGTCTGGCGCAAGCTTCGATTCCTCGATCTTAAGTGTCTCCTGGTTGAGCGCGATCGCCTCTTTGACTCGACCGGCGTCCAGATAAGCCGCGGCGAGGTTATTGCGGCTTACAAGCGTATCGGGATGATCGGGCCCGAGCTTCGACTCCTGGATCTTGACGGTTGCCTCGTGCAGCGCAATCGCCTCGGCGAGCCTGCCAACGGCCGTGTACGTGGTCGCGAGCTGGGTGCGGCTGATGAGCGTGCCGGCGTGATCGGGCCCGAGCTTCGACTCCTGGATCTTGAGGGTGGCCTCGTGCAGGGCGATCGCCTCGGCGAGCCTGCCCGTATGGCGGTATGCCGTCGCGAGGTTGTGACGGCTGATGAGCGTGTCGGGATGGTCGGGACCAAGGGCAGTTTCGCGTAAATCGCGTGCTTTGGTGTGCGTTTTCACGCCAGTGCCATAGAGACCCAGGCCGTCGTAGGTCTGGCCCAGGGCGTCGAGCAAAGTTCCCTTGGTGGCTTGCGACCCAGTGAATTCCTTGTCAAGCTTTTCGGCAGCGCGGTCGAGCAAGTCAACCACCTTTATCGTCCGTCCGTCCTGCGCAGGGTCGGGACTGCGAAACGCCTCGACCAGGAACGTGCTCACTGCCTCGGCCTGCTTGCGCGATTCCTCCGACTGTGCCAGTGCCTCGTCCGTCGCCTTCTTCGCTTTGGTTGTCTCGCCCAGCGCCGCCAACGCTTCGTTCTTTGCCTCCGTAGTGGCGACGTTTGCCTTGGTGAGCCGGTCGTTGGCCCGCGTTTGCACGACTGCGACTGCGGCCAGCCCGACAAGCCCCGCCAACAGCGCCACTGCGGCAGCCGTGACGGCCGTCCTGTGCCGGCGCATCCACCTTCGCGCAAGCAGCGAAACCGGCTCGCGCCATGCCGAAACTGGTTCGTCGGCAAGCCAGCGCTCCAGGTCGTCCGCTAACGCGTGCGGTGTCGGATAGCGGTCCTCCGGCTTCACTGCCATCGCTTTGGCAGCAATCGCCTCGATGCGCACGTGGTACATCTGGCTTGAGCTGATGCGGAGGAGCGATATCGCCCCGCCGCACTTTCTCGAGCGCGATCGTAATGTCCCGTTCTTCGATCGGGATTCGGCCCGTTAGCAGGCAATACAGCGTCGCACCCAGGCTGTAGACATCGCTAGCCGGACCGAGTTGGTCCAGCCGCCCCTCAGCTTGCTCGGGGCTCATGAACGCGGGCGTGCCGATCGCTGAGCCCGGCAGCGTTTCGCTCGAACCGCTGGCCGAGGGAGGCCGTAGCGTCACCTCGGGAGAACTGTCGTCGGACTTGCCTACCACTTTGGCGAGTCCCCAGTCCACCACCAGGGTTTCGCCATATTGCCCGATCATGATGTTGCCCGGCTTGATGTCGCGGTGGAGCACTCCGCGGCTGTGTGCATAAGCGACCGCGTTGCAGACGTCCAGAAACCGGCGCAGCAGCTTTTGCAGTTCGAGGATGCGGGCACCGGAATCTGCACCGGCATCCGGGTTTTTGTGGAACCTGGTGATCGCGTCCCTGAGGCTGTCTCCTTTGATGAACCGCATGGCGTAATAGGGACGCCCTTGACCATCAACGCCCAGACCATAGACAGGTACGATACCGGGGTGTTCCAACCCGCCGGTAATCTCGGCTTCGAGCAAAAAGCGTGTCCTGCTCTGTGGCTGGTCGGCATGCTCGACGCGAATCTGCTTGTACGCAACCTCGCGGTCCAGCTCGACGTCCTTGGCGACGAAGACCTCGCCCAGCCCGCCTCGATTGTGAAACCGCAGAATCCGAAATCGCGCGCCTGACGGGCCGCGCCGAGTGATGGTAGGGTGCCGTCCTTTCGGGGTCGCGCAGCCGATCGAGCGATTGCTGGATGTCGCGATCGGCCTCGGCCAAGTGATCGAGGACGCCGCGGACCGCGTGCCCAGAACTGATCGCTTCCAGGCTTTGCGCCGGGCTCGTTGCCGTGTTGCTCGATGTGCCGGCGCACCAGGGGCTCGAGCAGACCGCGATCGGCGGGAGACAAAGCGCCTCGCTCCTCGAGAATTTCTCCGAGCGATCGTCGCTTTTGCACCAGCCACGCGTTCATCGCGTCGACGAGCGCGTCGCGGGTGATGAAATCCATTTGCAGGGCCAGGATGCCGAAGAGCAGATTACGGTCGGATTCGACCGACGCCGCCGGTGCCGGCCGATCGGGTGGAATTCTGGGCGTTCTTGCTCGGTGCAGGGTGTCGTTCGTCAAGATGCCCAAACGCCGCCTCGATGATTGCGACGCGGTCAGGGAACCGGGCCGTGTACTCGGCGAGCCGCGGGTGTTCGCCAGCCAGTCGGCGGCACTCGAGCTCGGTCGCTAGCAACTCCTTCAAGAGAGCCGACCGGAGCGGCTCCTTCGCGCTCGCGACGAGGTCTTCAATCGTCGGCCGGCGGCCGGAACGCCAATCGGCCTCGAGTCGATCGCAGATCCGATTGATCTCGATGACTTCCGTGGGCGAGAGGGTGTTGGTTAAAAGGGGCTCATTTGGGTTCATCGCTAACCCTTGCGAGTCCAAACGGTGCGAATTGTGCGGAGCCGTCGTGCAACCGTGCCCAGGCAGCAGCCCAGTTGCATTGCGATTTCGCGATCGGTGTATCCCTCCAGCCGCATCCCTGCCACTTGACGCAGCGACTCGTCTGGGAGTGCATCGAACAGCCGGCGGCATTCCTCGGCCATGAGGGCCGCCAGCTCGGGGCTGGGCTCATGCGCAGGCGCTTGTGCGAGCCCGCCCGATTCGAGGGCTGCTGCGGCGAGGTCGGCCTCGGTCCGGACGCGACCGCCGCCGCGTCTTCGGCGCCTCTCGTGCTGAACGATGTCGGCGGCTTTGCGGGCGGTGATCGTCACAAGCACCTTCCATAGGTCGGAGCGGTCGTCGAGTTGAGGGAAACGACCCTGGCCAGCGCCTCGGCAAAGACTGTCGAAGGCGGACAATGCGGCGTCTTCCTCGTCGGCGACCACGCGCGGGGCGTCGCGGAGGCGAGCTCGGGCCAGTCGCACCAACTCCGCGAAGTAACGCTCCCAGAGCTTCCGAGTTGCTTCGGGCTCGCCGGCCTTGAGCCCCCCAAGGAATCGCGTAACGGAACCCGTGTGCTCGCCCGTCATGGCGGTCTTCCCTTCATCGGATTCATGAACAGCCGCTGCCACGTTGCTGTAAGAGTATTATCACGACGCCAGGGGCGTGTCACAAGCCAGCGCTCTCGCGCGTGCGAATTTGTCACCCGAGCACCACCGTTCGGTCGGAGAACGGAGTAGGTGCATAAATCGAATCCGCAAAACCGCGGATAGAGTGCATGGGGGAGGACAGGAAAATTGCCGCGCCGAGTTTCTTGCATCGAACTAGGCGAAAACCGCAGATCCCGGAACTCTCGGGCCCGAGCGCTGGTCCCACCCGAACAACTTCGAGAGACCTTCGAGGTCAAGCCGACACAGTGCCGAGGCTGTGGCGCCGCACTGCAGGGGGACGATCCCGATCCGCTGCGACACCAGGTCGCTGAGATCCCACCCGTCCGCCCCGACGTTGATGAACACCGCCTCCACTGGTGGCACAAGTACCGTGACGGGGAGATGGCCTGGAGCACGTTCCTGGGCTACGCCCGGCCGATCCGGTGGGGCGTCCGGCAGGCCCTGGGCCGGGGTGTGTCGTGCGCCAGCGAGAAGACGGCGCCGACCTGCCGGATGTTGCTGGAGGGCGAGGAGCACCTGTGGACCTTCCTCCGGGTGCGGGGGATCGAGCCGACGAACAACGCGGCGGAGCGGGCGCTTCGGCACGCCGTGCTGTGGCGGAAATCGAGCGGCGGGACGGCAAGCGAGTGGGGCAGCCGGTTCGTCGAACGCGCCCTGAGCGTGCCGCCAGCAGGGCCACAAGGTGCTGGAGTACCTCACGGGGTGTTTCCCGGCTCACGTTACGGGTGGTCCAATTCCCTCACTGCTGGCATCCAATCCTGGGATCGATCTACTCTGATACGACCGCTCTGACGTCCGAGGCGAGCGACCCGCGCCAACCGGCAGTCTGGCCGCGAGGCGTCGAGACCAGGAGCGCAGGGCGTCAGCTCGGGGTCGTGTCGGGCGGCCGACTTCGACGTCGAAGTCGCGGCACATGGCCCGGGTCACCGAGTAGGCCCCGGCCCCAACGGCGGTCGTGCCAGCCAACCAGACGGCCACGACGGTCCGGGCTCCCACCACCGTCTGGAGGGGCCCCGTGCCGAACAACAGAACGCGAAGACACTGAATGCGGGCATCGTGCGCCAAGTTATCTGGGAATCCCACCACCTTCGGGATGGGCGTCGCGCCGAACTGCACGAACGCGCCCGAGTGGACGACGGAGAAAACATCCTCGTACGAGAGCAGCGACGACCAGGCGAGGGCGCTCGAGATCGCCCCCATCAACAAGGTCACCCCGAGCGCGGCCACGCGGCGGACGACAAGGGCTAGCGGGTGGCCGGCACTTTTCATGCCGCCCTCCCGCAGCGACCTGGAAACGCCCAGTGCCGAAAAGAACCAGGCAGACGCCGCCAGCCCCGTGACCGCTGCCAGGAAGCCCAGGGGGTGCACGGCGCCGGCCATGAGCCCGACCGTCCAGAGCGCGATCGGTGTCAAGGCGCCGCGAAGGCGACTCAGGACGGGCCCGAGCATCATGGCCCGGAGGATCTCCCACCCGGAGAGCGGGGTTGCGATCAGACCGAGCCAGGTGCCGCGCTCCCGCTCCCGCTTCACGCCCTCGACGGCGGCCCCGTAGAGTTCGAGGACGTAGGCCCAGGCCCAGAACGCCGAGCACTGTCTCAAGGCGATGTTGAACTCCAGGCGGGCCTGCCCCGCTGCCGGGCCGTCGGCTGGCATGATCAACTTGTCGCCGATAACCCGCACCAGGGGGTTCCAGGCCGGCATGGTGAACGCCTCGGGGGCCGCGCCGTAGCCGTGCGCGGCCAGCTGCCGGAATGCGGGGACCGCGAACCAGGACGTCACCAGGGCGATCAGGCCGACCCAGACCAGCCAGATCAGCCGGTCCTCGATCCACGCCCCCTCGGTCGCCCGGCGGTTCGTCTGGATGGCGTTCCAGAGCACCGGATCGTCGCCGCAGGGTGGGCGCGGCCGGCGGCGCCTCCACTGCCGCAGCATCCGGAGTGTCGCACTCTGCCCCTCTGCATCCTCCAGGCGCGCGAGGCCGGGCGCAGGCGCCAGGCCGCCCACAGGGTCAGCACCGCGGCGCCGGCCGTCTCGAGCGCCATCATCCGCAGCACGCTTTCGATGATACTGCTGGGTCGAGGCATGACGCCGAGAAGGCTCAATCCGACCCCGAACGGGCTGGAGTCGAGCAGCCAGAGTGCGGCCTGGGTTAGCCACCGCGGGCCGCCCGTCCAGAGGAGCATCCTGAGAGTCAGAAAGGCGGGGGGAAGAGCAAACCACGCGAGCACGAGCCCGACCGCGATAGAGACGGCACGGCCACGGGTCTGCGCGCCGACCGAAGCCACGACCGAGATCGCCGCCGCGGCGAGCGCGGTTGAAGCGAGCCCCGCGCCGGAGAGCAGCACCAGCCCGGGATCGACGCCCCCGAGGAACACTATCAAGACGACGAGTGGGACTGCGGCGGCCAGGCCGTTCGCAGCCCGGAGCAGGCCCGCCGCCATCGTGCCCACCACAATCTCGGCGCCGGAGAGCTGGGTCGTCAGCAGCGCGTACAAGCTCTTCCGGTCGCGCTCCGAAGCGATCGCCGGGGCGACCTGTCCGACGACAAGCCCGATCGCGATGCCTGCCTGCGCGAAGGCGGTCAGGCCGAATGCCACGAGGGCGAACCAGGCCGCCTCGCGGACCGAGGTCCTGTCCCAGCCCCACTCGTCCCAGACCACGACGCAGCCCGCGACGACCCCACGCTACCAGCAACAGTGCGATGAGCCGGTCACGAATCACCCTCGCGCATCGCACCGAGGTGACCATCTCGCGCCTGAGGAAGGGTCCCGGAAACATCACCATGCCCCGGAAGTGTGTCTATGACGTCTGTCGTACTTCTACGAATTAGACACCCCGGGGCTTACTTCCGCAAGGTGAGCGATTGGAATGTTGCGCGAAGATCTTGGCCCGAGCATCGAGGCTCATTCCAGGTGGTGGGTCCCTGTACGAGAACGCTCGCCGCTTGACCCTGCCTTGTATTGGCGTAACATCAGTCGGGCTATCCAAATCATGAGCGCCCAGCTGCGGACCAAACGCAGCTGCTTGTTCTGCTTCGGAGAGGCATCGGCTAGACAAGCGCCGGTTGATTTCTCAGTGCGATGCTATTCTGCCGCCGCCAACGTGTATCAGATCTCATTCGCATGATCGCGGCGGAATGCCCCGCGAACGTTCGGCTTCGAAGCGACGAGACCGATGAGCAATGGACTACTTCTGGTACTACCGCCCGAAGGAAAACTTTCCACCTCCGTGCGTAACCCGCCCCGACGAGGTCGGTGCAACCGAACGCCTGGCAGTTTGTTGTACGCAGACTGAGCTTCGGTCAACGGAACAGCGGAAGCTCGTACAGCACTGGTGCCGCTTTCTGCCGACCTTGGTGCACGTACGGTTCCTTTGGTTCCAGTCACGGGTGCCCCAGGCTCTCTTCGATGCTGCTTGTCGTGTCAAGTCGCTCGAGGGCCTGTATATAAAGTGGAGCGGGCTGGCCAATATAGATGCTCTCCAAGAGAGCAGCGAGCTTCGTTACTTTCACCTCGGATCATCAACTGGATTGCGTTCGATCGACCCGCTCTCCCGACATCAACAACTGAAATGGCTCGGCCTGGAGAATCTGAAGCGCATTCGCGACTTCGAGCCAGTTGGCGAACTGACGGAGTTGGAAGGCCTCACCCTAGAAGGAAGCATGTGGACCACACAGCGCGTTCGTACGCTGGCTCCGATCGGTAAACTCACAAACCTGCGGTATTTATCGATTACGAACCTGCGGTCGGACGACAAAACCCTGGCGCCTTTGTTCGTGCTCCACAACCTCGAAACTTTTAACTCAGCTCTGTGGTGGGATGAGGGCGAGTTGCTGGAGCTCCGCCGGCAGAACCCGAGGCTCGTTACTATCTCGGCTCTGGACTGGGAGAAAGGGAAGATTTACATGCCTTCAGGGTGCCCAGCGCTCGCGATGAAGCCCGGCGGAGCCGCACTGGAGGGAGGCGGCAGCTAAAGTTCAACTCGGTTGCCCGCTTTCCTGATTAGTTGGCTCCGTTGTTGCATATACTATGGTTTGCCCTACCTGAGCAGCAACTCACGCGAGACGCATTTCATCCCAGGCCCCTGACGACGCTGTCAATGGGCAGTCTCGCTGACCGCGGAGAATCCTGCGCGACGGCAGCTTCGGTCCTCGTAACAGGCCAGCTACGCGGGCGAAAAGGGAATGCCCGACGCTCTCAAATTGACCGGCCCACCAAGCCTGCTCCTTTGCTCGGAGAAAGATGATCCCCAGCGTGGCAATGCCGAGCATGGCCAGGGTCGTCAATAGCATCATCCCGGCCCACAATTCGTTGGCGTTCCTGAGTGCCGCGAGGCCAACGGCCGCAATGACTACGGCTGCCATGATTGTGCGAATCGATAAGCGACGCATGATCTGCCCCCCCTCGGTCAGCGTATCAATCGCTCATGCGGATGGCGAGGCTCTGGACTCGAGCGACGACCATGCCGCTAGGAAACCGTCTCAGAATTCTCGCCGGCTGCGAGTTGCTTCGGGTCCGTCGAAGTGCTCTACTGAGGGACCATGCAGGCTCGGCGTGGCGCCGACACGAGACTCCGACCGCGAACGGCTCGAGAGCCTATCCCAGCCGGTTGGTGTTTGGTTGACCAATGGCCTACCCCGTACTCCCATGTATTTGCCGGAACAATCGAAGGGCTTGATCATGTCCGATCCGAGTGTCTCTGAGCCGAGCAGGCCTGGCTCGTCGAAGAAACCCATCTCACCCGCTCGAAAGATCATCGGCGCCGTGGCTCTCGTGGCCCTCGTGGGCGTTGCCTGGCTCGAGGACCAGCGTTGCTGGGGTACAATTCCGCTGTGAGGGCGCTTCAGGCGCGATCGGAGGACGAGTCCAAGGATCTCATGACGGTCCAGGAAGCCGAAACGCTCATTGGCAAGTCGCCGGACGGTCCCGGGACCGACTTCGATTACGTTGTTCAGACTTTCATGAAAATACCGGAGATTCTTACCAAGAAGGAATACACCTGGCGCGGAGTATTCAAGTCACACAAATTGACAGCTTTTTACACCAAGTCAAAGAATGCCAGTCTACATCACTTCGAGACAGAGGACGCTCGGGTCGAGTCGGAACCGGCCCCACAGGGGCCTAACCATGTGAATGAAGAAGCATTCGATCGGCCAGGTTCTGCGACGGGAGCTGCTACCACACCCGCGGCGGCCTCCCCAGCCGTTGCGAGCAAGGAGGCGCCTGGTACCGAGACCAAGGGGGCGCCGGTTCCAGCCAAGACTTCGAACTGAGTAGCGCTATTCACTGACACGAAGCGTCACCGGAGTGTCCTTTGCTTGGTTTTGAACGCGTGCCTCTTGCGATGGGGACGGGATGGACTTAGTTGCGTAGTGTCCGAGCGAACAGCGAGTCCCGTTCAGCCCGGGCCGCGTAGCGGCATCGCCCAAACGAAAAGCTTACGCCTTATTTCCGTTCGATTCGCAACCCCGGCCTGCTCTTGAGCAGGGAATCGATCTCCTCATCAAGGAAGCCGCAGCCCGTAAGCTCCAGCCGTTCCACCTTGGGGATTGCTTTGAGGATCGGTAACGCATCGGGCGTCAATTTCACGCGGTTCAAAGAGAGGGTATTGAGGTTGGTCGTACCCGACAAAGCTTTCAGGCCGTCTTCGTCGACGTCGCTGCCGTCGAGGTACAGGATCGACAATCGGGATAGTGACTTCATGCTTGCCAGGCCGTGTCCTTGAACCTTGGTGTCGCTCAGGTAAAGTCCCATAAGTTCGGACAAGTCGTTGATAGCGGAAAGACCGGCGTCGGTGATCGGCAGGTTGCTGAGATTGAGCGTCCAAAGGTGGTCGAGATTCTTCAGATGGGTGAGCCCGGCATCGGTGACCTTTGCGGATGACCCATTGCTGCCGATCTGCGGGAGATAGTCCTAGATCGAGAGGGCGACGGGGCCGAAAAGTCGGACTGTTGATCGATCTAACCGAACGAAAAAATAGCAACCGAGCGAGACGCCCATCGCGGCGAGCAATACCGGTAATCGCCCATACTTGCGTCTGGGATGCGCGGAAGAGGCTTGGTTGGCATTCATAAACAACCGATTTTATGGTTGCCGGCTATCATAATCTAGTCGCATGGCTGTGAATGCCCCCCCCGCGTTTGCATCGTTCTCCGTCTTCGGCGGATCATAAAGCCCAAAGTTCCGAGCTGTTCCCTCGGATGGAACCATGCCACGCCGATGCATCCCGTCGTCTTGAGTGGAGCAAATTCTGCGGACGGTCGACAACGATTCTATTCAAGTTTACTGCTCCGATGCCTCAAATGGCCCCAGCAAGCAGGACCGCCAGCTCCACCTGATGGCCTACAATGCCAAATCAGCGGATGTAGCATCCGCTGCCCTCAAGCGCAATGATAATTCGACATTAGACTTAAGCGCACAAGCGATGATCGTGGTAGCGTTTATGGGAGCGATTCGATCCGGACAGGAGCTTGGGAAAGGAGTCATGGCGTCAAACGGGGCGCCGTTGATTCGGTGGATTCCTGTTCGGCACCGAGGGGAAACCTTCAATCGACGGACGGGCGTTCCTTGACTGCGATCGCAAGTAGCTGACTACGTCACTCGGCTCAGTTATACTCTGCCGACATTAACGAACTCGGCCCCGTAACAAAAAGTGGGCGTTATAGCATGGCGCGTCGAAAATATCGCAACCCTCCGATCGAGGAAGCTGTCTGCGATTTTCGATTTGCTCCCAGTGTCGACTGGGATCCTACTCTGCCTGGGCTGTTATTCGAAAAACTCAAGCAGACTTACAACGAAAAGCCCCGTACTCAAAGCGTGATCGAGCCCCCGGGCGGCGGGGTAGGCTTATCTGCAGTGTCTGCGGCTGCACAGGCAACGTTAGTGCAGAGAGTGCAATTCTTGGGAGACGAGGGGACTAGAATCGTAGGCGTTAGCGCCGATCATCTCAGCGTCCACATGTTGCGTCCATACACCAACTGGGAAGATTTTCGACCTCGGATTCTAAGTGCTGTCGACGCATATAAAAAAATCGCAAGGCCCGAAGGAATAAATCGATTCGGTCTGAGATACGTTAATCGAATCACAATTGACACTGAGACGCCTGATCTTGGCTTGTATTTTTCTGAGCCGCCGATCTTCCCGGTTTTTAAACACCCGGCTCGTATGACGGGATTTCTGGAACGGAAAGAGGCAACATTCTCGGACAAGCCGATCCGCGCAGTAGTGACTTTCGCGGACATGGCGTTAAACCAGCCAAACACCGCGAACTATCTTCTGGATGTGGACGTACTTTGGACGTTGATCGATCGCCCTTTCCCATCGACCAAGATCGGCAAAACGCTGGACGAGTTGAAGGAGCGCCACAGAGATGTTTTTGAATCCCTCATCACCGATGGTGCACGAAAGCTATTCGATGCTAGATGAACTGTTGCCAAGCGGAAGTGCGAACGCATCCCTCATTCCGGTACTAAAGACCGACTTGATCTCTCACTCTCTCGTGAGTGTAAATGCAACGCGCTACACTCACTCAGCGTTGCCGGCACAACCGACAGTTCCGGTAGTGAGACTTAACATTTCAGGAGCTATTGACGACCTTTTACGAGTTGTGTGCGCGAGCTTCACCGAGTTGGCATCCGAAGCCAGCCGACAAATAAGCTTGACGCCGACTCCTGCAATGGGGGTTGGGAATATGGACCCTTGGACCGAGAAGAAGCTGCGCAGGATCGGTCTTATCGAAAAGAAATACCGAGACGGATTGGACCGAGAACAGACAGCAGAACTGGAAAGACTTGAGCGCGAGGTATCGAACCACGTCCAACTAGTAGCACCGCCGCCAACCGCGGCCATCGACGACTTCGAGGCTTACGTTGGTCGACTCAAGAAGAGAGTCGCTGCAAAAAAAGGAAAACAGTCGTAATGCCCATCGCTCCGTATGCGATGCCGCCTGGGCCGCACGCACGTCGTCACGGACCATCCGGATATGTTGACTATGGGTCCTACAAAGCGTGGCTGCGTGATGAATTCCAATTTCGATGCGTGTTCTGCTTAAGTCGAGAAAAACGGGACAAGCAAGGCTGGAGGAACTTTCGCATCGATCACATCGTCCCGCAATCCCTCGACCCGACCAAAATTACGTTGTACGACAACCTTCTTTATGTGTGCAGCTCCTGCAATGAGTTTAAGGCGGCGCATTTTTTGCCGGACCCATGCAAAGTAGCCTACAACCAGCACTACATTTTTGCGGAAGATGGATCTGCCACGGCGTTAAGTGACCTCGGGCTGATGTTGATTGAAATCTTAGGTCTCAACAAACCATTTCTTTTGGACTTTCGGCGACGTTGGCTGAGAACTCTCGACGAATTCGTAAAGACTTGTGAGCAGCTAGATGAGACTGAGCTGACCGATGCGCTCAGCAGGTGGTTCGGTTACCCAACCGACATTCCTGATTTGCGTCTCCTGCGCCCGCCGAGTAATTCTAAAAATCGAGGCGTTGACGAATCGTATTACGTTCGTCTAAAGCAAGGGACCACGTCGAGTATTTACTAAGTTTGCTCTCGGGCCATCGGAGGGCCTATCCGCTGATCCGTTGACGCAATCGAGTCTATTGAAGTGAGTTACGGCATCACACATCCGAACTGGTAGCGGACGTGGTAGCGATTGACTCACGGATGGTAAGGGCGGATCACCCAGACGCCGATCTTGTACAGCGTGGTGATGCTGGCGATGTACACCACTGCCAGCGCGTAAGCGCGGATTGAGAACCGAAGTCGCACGATGCCCCCTCCTAATTCGGATGACCGATAGAAGAGTACGCTTTCGAGCGCGGGGCAATGAGTGTCCGCCATCACGAGCGAGGTGTGCAGGGTTTCATTATAATCAATTCGATACTGCGCGAAATTCTTCCCGCGTTCGGATGCACGAGCACGCAAAAACAGTAACTCGCGGAGCCACCGCATGAGCAACCATGAAGACCAGCCAGTCATCACTCAACAGACTCTCGCGCAGAACGAGGCGGTGGAGAACGTCCTCAAACGTTTTAAGGAACGCGAGATCCAAATCCCTGAATACCAACGTGACGCAGATCAGTGGGACGATATCAAGAAAAGTCTGTTCATCGAGTCGATCCTCAATCGGCTGACGGTTCCTGCGTTTTACTTCGCTCCAAATGAAGCTGATCCGCAGGTGTCAGATGTCATCGACGGTCAACAACGACTAACGACCCTCAAAGCCTTCCACGAGAACGAGTTCAGCCTAAGCAAAGATGATTGTCCGTACTACGGAAACAGCTCGCACTACGCCGGGAAGAAATACAACCAGCTCGCCGAGGTCTGGCAGAGAGCGTTCCGCCGTTACAACCTGACTTTGGTGATTCTTCCCTCAACGGTGGATCTCGCCTTAAGGCTTGAGATTTTCCGACGCATCAACGAGGGTGGGACACCCTTGAGCGGGCAGGACATTCGTCTCAGCTATTACAGTCAGCCAAGTTGCGTTCGGTTAATTCAGGCAGTCGGTATCTTTGATTCATCCCGACCGGGGGCGAAGCGAATGATCGAGGCCCGCAGGGAAAAAGACGGCCCGGAGCACGCGTGGCCTTGGTCGCAATTCCCTGAAAGACAAACCGTTTGGACGGAGTGGTGGGAGGACAGCAAGGGGGCAATCGGACAAACCGCCTCGGAAATGTTTCTGTGGCACCTGATCGGTCGGTATCGTGATAAGGTTGATGATCTCCTTGCCTATCAGCAGGCACTACCGAACCGCCGTTTCAGATTCCGAGGGAACAGCGAAGAGGTTCTGGACGCCGTCTGTGCTCAGTTCAAGCACGAGGACCTTCATCCAGACGAGCCTCGATTGTTCCCCACCATGGCACAACTTCAAGCGGAAGCGTTCCCGCAGTTCGCGAAATGGTGGTTTGAAATCCGCGCGAATTGCGGCCCCAGCGCGAATGTCGCCAAGAATCGATCCATCGCCCTCCTGGTTCCTGCCCTCGAGAAAGTTTTCGGCGCTGCCTCCCCTTCCCTTCCGCAGTGGACCATCATTGCCAAATTTCTCAAAGCGACACGCGATACTGCGCGAACAGTTCTGCTGGTGGAATTTCCGGAGTCGAAGGGCAAGTGGACGTCGCAACATAAGCAACTGCAAGCTTTCGAAAAGGTGGCAGAGGAGATCGCGAGGCGATGAGCCAGCCGCCTTATTTATCTGAATGCGATCCAGCATCGCGGATCTACCCCGCAGATTGGAAGTGGATTTATTACCACATCCATGGTGGGACAAAGGAGGGCTATCGGTGCCCGATGTGCGGGCGGCTGTTCGTCGGTCCTGGTAAGGACGGTTATGAGCAGCTTCACGGTGATCACGCCATCTCTTGGACCGACGGCGGACGAACAACTTGGGAAAACCTGCAACTCCTGTGCGGCCCGTGCAATCTTCGAAAGTCGGGACGGTCGCATTACTGACCGGTTCAGGTTTCGCTCGCTACAAGTAAAGGCACGAAGGACTGCGTCCGGCAGGCCCTGGCGGCGGGGATTCCTGTGTACCTCATCGAGGACGACCGGGCGATCCCAAAGCGAGTCGAGGTTGGCGACAAGAGGCTGGCGTAATGCCGGGGCTGGCAAAGGAAACGCCACCGCCACGGCAGGCGGCGTTAGAAAGCACGCTGACGTGCGTATGTGAACGTACCGACCCAGCCCAGCGCTCACTGCCTTACCCTCGTGGTTGGGATGAAGATAGCTTGACTGGGACCCGTTCGTCAGGCAAGCGCCGACATCGATCGACGCTCGCGCCTAACCAAGGGTGTGGTCTACGGAGCACCTTCCGGGAAGCGACCTTTTCACGGCAAAGCACGATGAGGTCACCCGCCGCGTTTGCGGTCAAGTAATCACTCGTGCGGCCAGCGCGCCCAGAGGATTGACGCGACGTGCCCGTCCGGTGTGCGCGCTTTCCAGTCGATCCACGCACTGCCGGGGTGTGGATCACGGGCTCAGAAGTAGCGCCCTTCGTCGACTAGGACAGCGTAGGCGACGGGAACCTTGCCAGCCGTAACGAACTCGCGGATGCGTGAGATGTCCTTGAGTGCGTCGCCCCACCCGATGACTGGGAACTTATGGAGGAGCAAATCCAAGCGGCGATGGGCGGGCTCGTACTTGAACTCCGCCGCGAGCAGCACTTCGCCTGAGCCCGAACGGATCGCCAAGTCGGCACTTAGCGCTCGGCGCAGACCGGGGAGCATAGGGTAGTCGTTGAATATCGACCAATCGAGCCCGCGCTCGCGAGCCATTTTCCAAAGATGCAGTTGTACGGTGTAGACGACGTCGCGCTCGACGAAATACGGGCGGTCGTCGTACGTGTCGCGGAGCGACCGGATTGCATCCTGGAACATCTCCGACGCCTCGTTCATGACTCCGTCAGACTCGCGATCGCGATTTTTTCCGAGAGATCAACCCGCGTCCGTTCGGATAACAACAAACGGTCGCGGATTCATTATCCCGACCAACGTCGCCGTTACCATAGCCTCGCACTCGGGAACGCCCGTCGGACACTGTATCCGCTGATCCTTGTACACAACCGAAACAGCGGACGCGATTTATAGAATCAGGCCGTCAAGCAGGTAGCGGATCGAGTAGCAATTGAGTTGCGAGAAGTTGCGAAGACGCTCACCACAGACGCGCAGCCCGGCAACTAACCCGTCATGTCAGCCACGGTCCGAACATCGACTCGCTCGCGAACACGGTGCAATGCGTTCCCTTCGCGTTTCGGCATAAATAGCGAAGTCGGTAGGCAAACCGGCAACGCGCAAAGACATTATTGTGCCAACTAACCGAGATCGAAATGGCCACGGAGCGGCAGCTGCAGGAAGGAGACAGCAAGTCCTGCGAACGGCCGTTCGGATGATTCCTGCGGCTGTCTTGTTTTTGGTGAGTCAATTATTGCCGTCGGCTGTAAGACAGTCGGGATTGTGCAAGAGTCAACCCACGGAGCATTGCTGAATCGGCAGCGAGGGCAGATCCAGCCCTCATTGGTTTGAGCTGGCCTCACTTGTTTCCGGTAGCGAAGCTGCGCGGCCTTCTCTGAAAACTCCTCTAAAGGCGTTTTCGGGCGGGCCGGTTCAGGTGTAAGGCTCATTGAGCGTTGGCCTCCCATGGCCGCGAAATATGGCTATGTTTGATCCAGTCCTGAGTATACCAGTTACAATTCCCAGCCGCGACGACGCGATTACTTAGCTTGGGAATCGCACGCGGTGTCTGGGCGATTTGCAGGTACGATCCGTGAACGGCTTCCCCACTGTCATACGTCCATCTGCTGGGCGGCGGCTTCAGCCCGTTCCCGTCTCGCGTAGAACCACACAGCGACCGTTCCTCCTAGCAGGCCAGCTAGCATGGCGCAAAGGGAGTGACCGACGCTGTCGAATTGGTCGTAGATTGTCGCGGCGTTGATCGCATCGATCTGTTGGTTTAGCTTTGCAATCGCCCTTTTCGCGGCCCTCACACCCGGATCATTGCCCGATCGCGCCGTGAATGCCGCTTCCCGCAATTGCGCCGCGAACGTTTCACGTTCCGCACGCAGGCCTGGTAAGTCTACAGCGTCTGGCGATGTTCCCCGCGTGACGCGCGCGTGCAGTTCCCTTAGTATGTATGTCGTTCCGAGCTGGTGGCGGAACGTGCCGCTTAGCCACGGCAGAGACGTGCCTGCAAGATAGCTTCCAGCAAATAAGGCAAAACCCGCCCACCATGCCCGCTCCTTTGCTCGGAGAAAGATGATCCCGAGCGTAGCGATGCCGAGCATGGCCAGTGTCGTCAATAGCATCATCCCGGCCCACAATTCGTTCGCGTTCCTGAGAGCCGCCAGGCCAATGGCCGACATGACGACGACTGCCATGATCGCGCGAATCGATAAGCGACGCATGAGCTGCCCCCGTCGATCAGCGTATCAAACGAGGACACGGACGGCGAGGCTCTCGACTCGATCGAGTATGTAGTGGCGTTTGCCAGCGAACACGACCATTAGTACACGGCCTTCCCGTAGCAGCCGGACATAAAACGTTCGGCCGTAAGGCACGTACTTTGGCGCCCGCCGTTTCTTGTTGGCCGGGTGATTGAGGCGGCGCTAAAGTGTTATTGCCGAGCGGACTGGGATCTACCGGCCGCGCTCAAGCTCAGAAAATCCCCGAACGGCGCGAACGATGCTCGAACTCCGAGGCTGCCAGGTTCCAGGATCAAGCCGCGCTTGCATTGCGTGTCGTCTTCTTGCGCCTCTCCGGCTCGGACATCCACCATGTACTCGTCACCAGATCGTGGCGAGCGCGAACCAAAGCTCAAGAATACCTATTGCACCCAACCCTTTCCACAGTGCGAGCCCGGCAAGCAACCGCTCTAATAACGCCAGTCACGGCCGGATCTCCGCCGGCAGCGGGTTCTTCGAGCTCTTACCGAACCGCTCGAGACGTGCGCGGTCTTCGGCGAGGAATCGTGCCGGTGTGCTAGGGTTCGACTGCAGGATATCGATACAGCGCTGAAAATGGTCGCTACTCTCGTGGGGCAGGCGCGCGCGGTGCTTGCACTCGATTAGAATGCACGCCAGGTGAGCTGACATCCAGTCGTCACGGCCCATCAGATAACGCGTCTTATTGAGTAGGCGAATGACGGTGTTGATGACGGTGGTCGGGTCGCCTTTTCCGGCGAGTGCGGCGCTCAAAGCTTCGACCGAGGGGACCTCAACCGCGATGGAGGGGGCCACCGTTGGGGCCGAGTCGGCATTGCCAAAGCCTGGGGTGTTTGCGATAAGCTCGTGGCAGTGCGTGGCTGCCTCGGTGATTTTCCCCAGGGCGTACTCGACGCGGATCAGAGCGGCGAGTACTTCACGGGTCATAAAGATCGTCGGCCCGATCCCATCCCTTCGCACTTCATATGCCTTGCACACGAGGGTTTCGGCAACTTCGAGGTGCCCCAGCCGTTCTTCCGCGAGCCCGAGCTCCCAAAACGCCGCGGCCGTGTTGAGGGCGTCACGACCGAACACCCGGGCGAAGCGATCCTGCAAAGGACGGAGCAGGGCGGCGACCTCGGCATACTTCCCCTGTATGCCCAAGGCCTTAGCCTCATAGGTCGCGTTCCAAAGCGCCTCGGGGCTGTCGAGCCCGAGGCTGTGGATGGCGGCTGCGCGGGTGGAATGGGCGAGCGACTCAGCCTCGACTACTTTGGCCATGGAATTCTTGTCTCCTCCGGCGGCTCCGGTGCCGTGGGCGTTTAGGAGACCGGCGGCAAGATTGCCGGCCGCTACCAGGGTCAGTCTATGTTCAGGCCCATACAACCGCTCCTGGATCTCCAGGTTCTTACGGAAAATGGGGATACCCATTTGGGGACTGTCACTAGAGACGTAAAATGAGGCCAGGTTATCGGCGGCGTAGATCGTCTCCGCGTGTTCCGGCCCGAGGGCCCGAGTGCACTCCTCGAGCGTCGACTCGAAACGATCCTTGAGCCCGCCGTATTTGTGCTCCTTGTAAAGAGTCCAGAGATATCGATTCAGCGTGGTCAGGCGTTCCAAGTCGGGAACGACGGCAGACGCTTTTTCCTGGCACTCGACGGCTCGTGCCAGGTGGCGCTCGGAGGACCGGTAAAGGCCCAATTCGAAGAACGTGTTACCTATTGTCGAGCGGATCGCCCCCTCGACATCCTCGCGTCCTTTGAGCGCGGGGCTGTTTTCAACCGCCGCGGCCGCCTTGTCGAGGAGCTCTCGGACGGTAATGCGATCCCCAACGCCGTTGTTTTGCGGGTCAGCCTGAGCGAGCAAGTCCTTGATCAGGAAGTCGTTGACCGCCTGGGCACGCGACCGCTCCCGTTCGATCCGCGCACGACTGGCCCAGCAGCGCGGTGCTGACCGCCAAAACAACCACAGCCGTCTGGAGCACCCCGGCCCCGATCGCCACGCCAGTCCGGTGCCTCCGCGCCCAGCGTGCGAGTCGCACGTGAGCACGTTCGCGGTAGGCCGAGACCGGCTCATCGGCCGACCATCGCTCGACGTCATCGGCCAGGGCCCGGGCGGTGGCGTAGCGATCGGCGGGATTCAGGCCCATGGCCTTCTGGCAGACCGACTCGAGCGCGAGGCTAATCGACGGATCGAGCTCGCGGGGGGTCGGGTACTCGCTTTTTTGAATCCCGCGCAGCACCGCGCCCACGTCATCTCCCTCGAATGGAGGCCGGCCGGTCAAGAGGCAGTAGAGCGTGGCGCCCAAGCTGTAGACATCGGAGCGAGGGCCGAGGTGATCGAGGTCGCCCGCAGCCTGTTCAGGGCTCATGTAGGACGGAGTGCCCAGCACCGAACCGGGCAGCGTTTCTACCGAGCCGCTGGCTGATGACAGCATGAGCGTGCGCTCGTCAGTGGCCGTCACCTGCTCGGTCTTGCCGATCGTCTTCGCCAAGCCCCAGTCAACGACCAGGGTCTCGCCAAACTTGCCGACGATCACGTTTGCCGGCTTGATGTCGCGATGGAGAATGCCCCGGCTGTGAGCGTAATCGATCGCGTTGCAGACGTCTGTGAATCGCCTCAACAGGTTCCGAAGTTCCAGAGACCTGTGGCCAGGATCTTTCTTGAGAGATTCGTCGTCGTGAAAGCTCTTGATCGCGTCTTTGAGACTTTCGCCCCGGATAAACCGCATGGCGTAAAAGGGCCGGCCGCGTTCGTAGGTGCCGAGCCCGTAGATCGGGACAATGCCGGGGTGTTCGAGGCCGCCGGTGATTTGGGCCTCGATCAGGAACCGCTGTCGGCTGGTGGGATCGTCGGCGTGATTGTCGAGGATCTGCTTGAACGCCACCTCGCGGTTGAGCTCGCAGTCGAGCGCCACAAAGACAGCCCCCAGACCCCCGCGAGCGTGGGGTCGCAGGATCCGGAACCGCTGACCGTTGCCGGTGGCCGAGCCGGCGGCATAGGATGTGGTCCGTCCGGTATCACCTTCTGGGTCTTTATCATGCTCATTCGAGCAGGAACCGACGCGGGCCAGTGTGGCCTCGATCTCAGAGCTTTCGATGCTTGCGAGCGATGCTCGTGCCGAGGGGGGAATGCCGACGGCCGCGAGGCTGCTTTCAATATCGCCGCCGTGTTTCTTGACGTGTCGGGCAACGAGCGCCTCGACCGCCGATCGGTCGTCTTCGTCAAGAGACCCCAGTCCGATGAGGACATCGGCCAACGAACCTTGGCCGGCGCGGGACCACGCATTGAAGGCGGTAAAGAGCGCCCCCTGATCGATCAGTCCGTTTTGCAGGGCGAGCAATCCAAAGAGCAGATCTCGTTGGGTAGTGGCGGAATTCATGAAAATCGGCGTCCCGGTCTCAAGCAGGTTGCGTCATCGGCATATTCGCCGACTCGGAGCGTATCATACGGACATAGACCATCGATAGGCATGCGTCGCTCGGTCACAAGGTGGACGCCTGCCACTTGCGGAAACCTCTAACGCGTTATTGCAGAGCGGAGTCGGGTCTGCCGGCCGCGCTGGAGCTCAACGTCCTCCCGTGGACACCCCGGCGCACTCGGCGAGGAACGCTTCGACGACCGGGCCGCGCCAGCCCGGGGCGGCTGCGGCCACCCAGAAGCGCAGTCCGTCCGACTTGGGCAGGGCCGATGCGAACGTTACGATCCGGTCCACCGCCGCCTGGTCGAGCCGAAGTCGAAGCATCGCGACCGCGCGGAATGCCCCATCGATGAGCATTCGATTCCCGCTGCCGATGACCCGGAGAACTGGCCCAGCGTCCTCGGCCGAGGACCGGCCCAGCCGCACGATCGCATCTCCGAGAGCGTCGCTCGGTGCGTCCTTTCCTGCCTCGGCGCACACAAAGGCAGTACGTCAGAGTTCACCTGATTGCTTTGTGCGTTAATATTTCCAAAATAAAATCTTGGAAATATTGATAAGTCCTATCGCTATTTGCACCCGCGATCGGGATTAGCGCGCCTCAGAGCGTAGGTGCATTCACGAAATCTGCAAAAGCCGGTATATTGTATATAAAGGCTAGAAGGGAAAGTGCGCACCTACGGTTGGCCAACGGCGGTGGCATGGCCAAAGCCATGTTGAAGGCGCGAAGGGACAGCGAACGGGCCAGTTTCCATGGGCGATCCGCGCATACGTTTGCCGTCGGAACTATTCGTTTTCGATCATGCTGGGCGGAGCGAGAAGGCCGGAGCCCTTCCCAAAAACTGCCATCTACTGCCATCTACTGCCATCTACTGCCATTTTGGAGCCGAAAAATCGCTACGCCCGTTGCAACCGCTGCGTTCCTCGCCTCTTGAAAACATGCCCGCACCGCTGGGCCGCCGAGCTGACAACCGTAAGCGGGGCGAACGGGAGCCGCGGTGGGATGTTGCAATTGAGCGCCGTTTGTGCCATGGCCGGAGATCGACTGCCAAGGTATCGCGGCACGATACCGCACCGCCTCAGGAATTCGCGGATCGTGTGAGGCGTTGTCGTTGCAACCTGCTCGTGATCGTGTCAGATTCGGTTGGCGCACCCCGAGCCGGGACGTAAAATGCACCATTGCTTGACAGCCCCACTCGAGACCCAAGATACTCAGAGGCACGTCGACTAGACGACTCCAGTCCGGTTCGGTTCCGCTTCGCACCGCGATCGCCCGTCTCTGAAGACCGCGACGGACCGACCGACCATTCCCCACCTGGTGACCCATTGCCGATGGCGACGATCTGGAATACGCTGACATTCGCGAGCAGCTCGAAGAGATCCTGTCGCGGCGGATCATGATCCTCGACGGGTCGATGGGCGCGCTCATCTACACCTATCAGCTCACTGAAGAAGATGTCCGGGGCCAGCGGTTCGCCCGGCACGGCTCACGGCATCAAGAACTGCACCGAAGCCCTGGTGCTCACGCAGCCCAAGATCATCGAAGACATCCATCGCGCCTACCTCGAAGCCGGCGCCGACATCATCGAGACCGACACGTTCAACGGCACGGCGGTCTCGCTCGAGGAGTTCGGGCTCCAGGAGCATGTGTTCGAGCTGAACAAGACCGCGGCCGAGCTGGCCCGGCGGGTGGCGGACGAATTTACGCGCAAGAACCCCGACAAGCCGCGGTTCGTCGCCGGCAGCATCGGCCCGACCAAGAAGCAGCTCTCGATGGGCATCCACGTCGACGACCCCGGCCGGCGCGACACGACCTTCGACGAGATGGTCGCCAGCTATCTCGAGCAGATCCGCGCTCGGTGGCCGGCGGCGTCGACATCCTGCTTGTCCGAGACGTCGTTCGACACGCTGGTCATGAAGGCGTGCCTGTTCGCGATCGACAAGTTTTTCGAGGAGACCGGCACGCGGCTGCCGGTGATGATCTCGGGAACGATCTTCGACAACGGCCGCACGCTTTCGGCCCAGCCGATCGAGGCGTTTTACTACTCGGTTTCGCACTTCGACGCCCTTTCGGTCGGGCTCAACTGCGCCGTCGGCGTCGACCTGATGCGCGACTCGATCGAGAGCCTGTCGGCGATCTGCCGCACGCACGTCAGTTGCTATCCCAACGCCGGCATGCCCGACGGCTTCGGCGGCTTTCTGGGCGACAAAGACCACACGGCGGCCGTCCTGGGCGAGTTTGCCAGCAACGGCTGGCTCAACATCGTGGGCGGCTGCTGCGGCACGACGCCCGAATGGATCGCCGCGATCGCCAGGCCGTCGAAGGCGTCGCCGCCCCGGCCGATTCCCGAGTTGCCCCACTGGTCCAACTACAGCGGCATGGAGCCGCTCGTGATCCGCCCCGAGACCAACTTCATCATGATCGGCGAGCGGACCAACATCACCGGCTCGAAGAAGTTCGCCCGCCTGATCAAGAGCGGCGACTTCGAGGCCGCGCTGGCCGTCGCGCGCGACCAGGTCGAGGGGGGCGCCAACATCCTCGACGTCAACATGGACGAGGGCCTGATCGACGGCGAGCAGGCGATGACCCGGTTCTTGAACCTGATCTCGACCGACGAGAGCATCGCCAAGATCCCGATGATGGTCGACAGCTCCAAGTGGAGCGTCATCGAGGCGGGGCTCAAGTGCGTGCAGGGCAAGTCGATCGTCAACTCGATCAGCTTGAAGGGGGGCGAGGAAGAGTTCCTCCGCCAGGCCCGGCTGGTCCGCAACTACGGGGCCGCGGTGGTCGTGATGGCGTTCGACGAAGCAGGGCCAGGCCGTCACCCGCGACCACAAGGTCGCCATCTGCCAGCGCGCCTACAAGCTGCTCACCGAGAAGGCCGGCTTTCCTCCCGAAGACATCATCTTCGACGCCAACATCCTGACGGTCGGCACCGGCATCGAAGAGCACAACAACTACGCGGTCGAGTTTATCGAGGCGGTGCGCGAGCTGAAGCGGGTCTTGCCCTATTGCAAGACCTCCGGCGGCGTGAGCAACGTGTCGTTCTCGTACCGCGGCAACGACACGGTCCGCGAGGCGATGAACGCGGCGTTCCTTTATCACGCCATCGGCGCCGGCCTCGACATGGGCATCGTCAACGCCGGCCAGCTCGCCGTCTACGAAGAGATCCCCAAAGACCTGCTCGAAAAAGTCGAAGACGTCCTCTTGAACCGCCGGCCCGACGCCGCCGACCGGCTCACCGAGTTTGCCGAGTCGGTCAAGTCGTCGAAAGCGAAAGACCGCGGCAAGGACCTCGCCTGGCGCGAGGCTCCGGTGGCCGAACGGCTCAAGCACGCCCTGATCACCGGCACGGTCGACTTCATCGAGGCCGACACCGAGGAAGCCCGGCAGGCTTACGAGCGAACGCTGTCGATCATCGAAGGCCCGCTCATGGACGGCATGAACGTCGTCGGCGACCTGTTCGGCGCGGGCAAGATGTTCCTGCCCCAGGTCGTCAAGAGCGCGCGGGTCATGAAGAAGGCCGTCGCCTACCTGACGCCGTTCATGGAGGCCGAAAAGGCCAAGGCCGGCCGCGGCCGCCGGCAACGGGTCGGCAAACGGGGCCGCCGCCCACGAGCACAAGACCCGCGGCCGGATCTTGATGGCCACCGTCAAGGGCGACGTCCACGACATCGGCAAGAACATCGTCGGCGTCGTGCTGGCCTGCAACGACTACGAAGTGATCGACCTGGGCGTGATGATCCCCTGCGAAGAGATCCTCAAGCAGGCGCGCGAGCGCAAGGTCGACATGATCGGCCTCTCGGGCTTGATCACGCCGTCGCTCGACGAGATGGTGCACGTCGCCCGCTCGATGGAGCGCGAGGGCTTCGAGATCCCGCTCTTGATCGGCGGGGCGACCACGAGCGCCCGGCACACGGCCGTCAAGATCGCGCCGCAGTATCATGGGATCGTCATCCACGTCAAAGACGCCTCCAAGAGCGTCGGCGTCGTCGATCGCCTGGGCCGCACCGACGCCCGCGCCGAGCTCGACGCCCAGAACCGCGCGACCCAGGAACGCGAACGCGATCTCCTTCGGCCAGACGCCAGCAGCGCAAGCTGGTTCCCTACGCCGAGGCCGTTCGCCGCCGCTTCACGATCGACTGGGACGCGTCGCCGATCGCCGTTCCCTCGTTCCTGGGAGCCCGAACGCTCACGGCGATTCCGCTCGAGGAGATCGTCCCGTTCATCGATTGGTCGCCGTTCTTCATGACGTGGGAGCTGAAGGGGAAGTACCCGAAGATCTTCGACGACCCCAAGCTCGGCTCGCGAGCCCGCGAGCTGTTCGACGACGCCCAGAAGCTGCTGCGGCAGATCGTCGCCGAGCAAGCGGGTGACGGCCAACGCCGTCTACGGCTTCTTCCCGGCCAACACCGAGGGCGACGACATCGTTATCTACACCGACGAATCGCGAACGACCGAGCGGATGCGCTTCCCCGCGCTGCGGCAGCAGTGGGAGCGCGACGGCCAGACGTCGTTCCGATCGCTGGCCGATTACGTCGCCCCGCGCAGACCGGACATCGCCGACTACCTGGGTGCGTTTGCCGTGACGGCCGGGCTCGAGCTCGAGTCGCTGGTCGAGCAGTTCGAGCGCGACCACGACGATTACAACTCGATCATGAGCAAGGCCCTGGCCGACCGGCTCGCCGAAGGCCTGGCCGAAATGCTGCACAAGAAGGCCCGCGACGACTGGGGCTACGGCCGCGACGAACGCCTGACGATCGACGACCTGATCGAGGAGAAATACCGAGGGATCCGGCCGGCCTCGGGCTATCCGAGCTTCGCCCGACCACACCGAGAAGCGTGATCTGTGGCGACTGCTCGACGTGGAGAAGGCCGC
This sequence comes from uncultured Isosphaeraceae bacterium, assembly GCA_963850935.1. Taxonomy (GTDB): domain Bacteria; phylum Planctomycetota; class Planctomycetia; order Isosphaerales; family Isosphaeraceae; genus CAWFRS01. Next base: position 831,672 of record CAWKNT010000032.1, on the reverse strand, counting down.
CAGGATCGTCTTGACCGAGTCTTTTGCGATGTATCCCGGAGCCTCGGTCAGCGGGTTTTACTTCGCACATCCGCAGGCCCGCTACTTCGCCGTCGACTTCATCACCCGCGACCAGGTCGAAAACTACGCGGCCCGCAAGCAAATGCCGGTCAATGAGGTCGAGCGCTGGCTGGCTCCGAACCTCGCATACGATCCTGACTGAATGACCGGGCTCGATCTCGCGTCTGTTCCGGGCCGATGATACACTTACGACAATCGTCGGACCCGAACGATTCGATTAACAGGTTTCGCGCGTTAAGCCAAGGAAGAGCACCATGCGTTGGGGGCCAGGCCCGGTCTTCGTCTACGAGTGCGTGACGAGCGCACGCCGCTGGCAGAATTACGCCGTTCGGTCATTCGTCGTGGCGGCACTGCTCGCTGGCATGGCCACGATCGGGTTGTCCGACGAAGCGTTTACGCACGGGAATGCGGCTCGACAATACGCATGGCTCGGAGAGAGTTACTTCTACGCGCTAATCGGTGTGACACTCAGTTTCGTGATGCTGGCCGCGCCGGCGGCCACCGCCGGCGCCATTTGTCTAGACCGTGCGCGTGGAACACTGACGCACATCCTTGCCACCGATCTGTCCGACTCCGAGATCGTGCTAGGAAAGCTGGCAGCGCGGCTCGTTCCCATTTTAGGTCTGGTGGCTTGCGCGTGGCCGGTGATGGCGATCAGCACACTGTTGGGCGGAATCGATCCAGTGATCTTGACCACGGCATTTGCCGTGATCGTGGCCGTGGCCATTTTGGGTTGTTCGTTGGCGCCTGCGCTCTCCGTCTGGGCGACGAAGCCGCACGAAGTGGTTGCTGTGGTGTACATGTTCTGGACATTCACGCTCTTGGCCTATCCGATGATGTGGTTGTTGGCGTCGATTCGTCTTGTTGTCGGGCCTCCGCGCTGGCTTTTGCTATCGAATCCGTACTACTTAGCGTTTGCGCCTTACATCGCGCCGGGGAGTGTCGAACTGGCGGACTTCGTCTGGTTCGTAGCGGTCGCCATCGCGGCGTCGGCCGTGTTTGTACTGGCTGGAGTCCGGCGACTTGCGGCCGGCGTCGTTGCGGGTGCTCGGCCGGTCCAGGAAGGCAAAGAAGTTTGTCGTTTTGCGGCGCCCGAGCCCATGGGTGCCGGGCCGGTTTCTAGACACGAATCCCGTTCTCTGGCGGGAGTGGCATCGCCCGCACGTGTCGGGCTGGGTAACTGGTCTCGCCGCGTTTTTCTGGTGTGTCACTACCGCCGTCTGTGTGAGTGACGCATACGTGATCTGGGCCTATGGCGAAAATCCCAATAAACCTCTGATCGCCGACGTTGCAGGGCTATTTGCTACCGTACTCTTGATCCTATTTGGCCTGCTGAGCCTGTCCACCATGGCGCCCTCATCGTTGTCGGAAGAAAGGCAACAGGCAAGCCTCGATGTACTTATCGTCGCTCCCCTTTCGGCCCAGTCGATTGTGCTGGGGAAATGGCTGGGGATTTTCCGTCTGGTGCCACGGCTGACGATCGGTCCTGGGTTAATGATGCTCGCGCTGGCAACGGTCTACGATCTGCAAATGTCTGTTGGTTTTCAGGTCTTTCGTGCCGTCCTGATGGTGGCCACGATTCTGGCGCACGGCGCACTAGTCACGTGCATAGGCCTGGCTCTCGCTTCCTGGATCAAGGGGCAGAGCCGCGCCATCGCCTTGTCCGTCTGTGCGTTCGTGTTCGTGAGCGTCGCCTGGCCGATAACCATGTATGTGGTGGGATCGTGGCGAAACGCATCGGGTCTGGCTGCCCTGAGCCCGATCACGGCGGTCGCGCTCCTGGCCGACAAAGGTATGATCCGCGGTGACGTCTGGAGTTTTCATTTGTGGGTGACGTTCTGGGATGTCATGGTCGCGTACGGCGCGTTCGGACTTCTGTTTCTGGCGATTCGGTCGTTCGACGGCTGTTTCGGCCGCACACCCGACCGCATTCGGCGAACACCCCTTGTCGAGTATGTTATCAAATTCTTGGCCGGCGGGATCACGATCGCCTGCGTCGCCGCTGCGATTGTGACATGGCTCAACTCTCTTGAACCTCAGTCGCTAAGCCTTGGGGGCTTGCTGGGGCTAGTCGGTGCGACGTTCATGATCATGATTGTCTTGTCGATGCTGCCCGCCGTGGCGACGTTCGCGGTGCCTATCTACCGTTCCGCGGATGCGCTGGCGAACACATTGGCACACTGGTGGCGAGCGGCGAGGCTTGCGCTCGTGCTGGTGCTGGGCCCAGGGTTGATCGCCATCGCCCTGGCGACCGCGCGGGCCGCCGCCGAGACCACGACCTTGCCGGCCATTTCCCGAAACCTGCCCTATTTTGGGCCCGCATACCTCGGGTATCGCCTACTCGATGTCGTGCTCTTGATGGCCACGATCTTCGTTCAAGGTGCGGTGATATCGGCTCTCGGCCTGGCGTTGTATGCGGCGACAAAACGCCGCGACCGTGCCATCTTGCTCAGCGCGGGGCTGTTCTTGTTGGCCGCCATCGGATGGCCTCTTCTTATCTGGTATGCCCCGCCCTCGCTCCCCGTCCACGGGCTATCCATGCTCAGCTTCCTTTCGGTTTCGACTTCGCTCGCTGCAGAACTTGTCACACGCGAACCGCAGTTCCCCGGACTTTTGGCATGGGCGATATTCCGGATCGTATTCTTGTCCCTTGCGACGATTGGAGTGCTTTGGCGGACCGTGCAAATGCTCGATCGACGCCCGGCGCCACCGCCGGCACCCGACCAACTCGCTCATTTCAACTCGGCAATTCCTCAGCGATCGGTTCGCTCACACGCACTGGTACGGAAAGTGCCCTAGGCATTCTCGCTCGGACGAGCTGGTACAGGAATCAACCTGAGAAACGAGCTCGATTCGACCCTCCTAACGTCAAGAATGACACTTACTTGGACAATCGAATTCGTGCATGGCCCCTGCGCGCTGTCGGCCCGTGTAGCACGGTAACGCCGCCGGGATTGGCTTCCGATTGCCCTTTTCCACGACAGGCATGCTCATGAAACGTGCAACTCCTCTTCCATTTCTTGCTTTGGTTCTATTGTGTTTCGCCGCGCTTTTTGTGAAGGGTTGGGGGACGGACGAGCCCAAGGGGGGGCCGAGTAACCCAGGTGATATCGCCTGGATGCTGACTGCGGCTGGGCTGGTCCTGTTGATGACGCCAGGTCTGTCGTTCTTCTATGGTGGCATGGTGAGCTTTAAGAACGTGGTTTCCACGATGCTGCAGAGCTTGGTGGCGCTCGGCATTATCAGCTTGGTTTGGGTTGTGGTGGGTTTCAGCCTTGCTTTTGGCAGCGATATCGGCGGTTTGATCGGTAACCCAATGACCTTCTTGATGTTCGACGGAGTTGGTGAGGCGACGCACGCCAAGCTATCGCCAACGATCCCGTTGCTCGTATTCGCCATGTTCCAGCTCAAGTTTGCCATCATCACACCCGCCTTAATTACCGGCTCGTTCGCCGAGCGCGTGCGATTTTCCGCCTATCTCGTCTTCATGGTGCTCTTCAGTCTGTTCATCTATGCTCCCCTGGCCCACTGGACGTGGCATCCCGACGGGATCTTCTTCAAATGGGGCGTCAAAGACTTCGCAGGGGGCACAGTCGTGCACATGTCGGCCGGCTTCGCTGCGTTAGCAGGCGCGATGATGCTGGGGCGCCGGCACAGCCATGTGGCCAATCAAACGCATGAGCCGGCGAACGTGCCGTTCGTCATTCTCGGTACCGGGATGCTCTGGTTCGGCTGGTTTGGCTTCAACGCTGGATCGGCGATCGGCGCTTCGGGGCTGGCTGCCTTGGCCTTCGCGACGACCAACACGGCCTCGGCCGCGGCCATGCTCTCCTGGATGTTCTTTGACTGGATGAAGGGAAACAAGCCTTCGGCCTTAGGCGCTTGCATCGGCGCAGTCGTCGGCCTGGTGGCCATTACTCCGGCCGCCGGCTTTGTCACGATCCGCGAGTCGATCGTGATCGGAGTAGTCGCCAGCGTCGTCAGCAACATGGCCGTCCACTGGAAGACGCGGTCGACGCTCGACGACACGCTCGACGTTTTCCCGTGCCATGGCGTCGGGGGCATCGTCGGCATGATCATGACCGGCATTTTCGCCAGAGACGTCGGCCTGACTTCCGGAAAATATGAGACCTTTCTCTATCACCTCCTGGCGCTCGTGATCGTGGCCGTGTTTGCGTTTGGAGGCTCGTGGCTCTTGTACAAGATCACAGACCTTGTCATCCCGTTGCGAGTGACTTACGACCAGGAAACCGTGGGCCTCGATCTCAGCCAGCACGGCGAGTCAGCCCTGGGCGCAGACCTGCTAGGCGGCGTGCACTCCAACGGTAATGGAGCCATCAAGCAGTCGGAGCTGGCCGCGAGCTTGTCGTAAAAACCCGCTATTCTTCCTCAATTCCCGCACGCGACTTCTTGTACTTGTCGACGATCTGTGCCTGGACGTTGGGGGGCACGGGGTCGTGCGACTTGAAGTCCATCGTGAACGAGCCCTGGCCGCCGGTCATGCTCTTGAGCTGCGACGCGTAGGTGAGCACCTCGGCGAGCGGGGTCTCGGCGCGGATGATCTGCATAGTTGCCCGGAAATCGAATCCATCCCCGTGATGTGCCCGCGGCGAGTCGACAGGTCGGCCGAGATATCGCCGAACTTTTCGCCGGGGATCGTGACCTCGATCGAGACGATCGGCTCCAAGAGCACCGGGTGGGCTTGCTCGAACGCCTTGCGAAAGGCGGTCGCCCCGGCGGTCTTGAACGCCTGCTCCGAGCTGTCGACCGGATGGTCCTTGCCGAAGTAAACTTCCACCTCGACGTCGACGACCTGATTGCCCGAGATCACCCCTTTTTCCATCTGCTCGCGAACGCCCTTCTCGACGGCCGGGATGAACTGATTGGGGATAGTTGCCCCCTTGACCGCGTTGACGAAATTGAAGCCCTGACCGCGCTCGCGGGGCCGAATCCTCAGGTGGACCTCGCCAAACTGGCCGCGTCCGCCGGTCTGTTTCTTGTGACGATGGTTGGCATCGGCATCGCCGGTGATCGTTTCGAGATAAGGCACGTGCGGCACGTGCGTGTTCATCTCCACCTTGTGCCGGTTCTTGAGCCGCTGCTGGATCACGTCCAGGTGCAGGTCGCTCATGCCCGAGATCACCAGCTCGTGCGTCTGGGCATCGCGGCGGATCGAGAAGGTCGGGTCTTCGTCGGCGATCTTGGCCAGCCCGGCCGAGATCTTGGCCTCGTCGTCGCGTGCCTTGGGCTCGACGGCCCGGGGGACCATCGGGATCGGGAACTTGATCGGCCGGGCCCGAAGCTGGGAGACGGCCGTGTTGCCGCCCACGTTGCTGATCGTGTCGGAAGCGTGCAGGTCGTCAAACTTGGCGATGGCCACGATGTCGCCGGCGATCGCCTCCGTGAACTTCCTCCTGCTGCTTGCCTTGGAGCACGTAGATGTGCCCGGCCTTGGCCGTCTTGCCGCTGCGCAGGTTGACGATCGTCGTGTCCGACGCCAGCCGTCCGCTCAGAATGCGCAGTAGCCGAGCTTTCCCATGAACTGATCGTTGACCGTCTTGAAGACCTGGGCGACCAGCGTGCCGTCCTCGGCGGGCAGGATCTCCTCTTCCGGGCGCGTCGGCGTCGCCGCCGCGGGTGCCGAAGCGATGGATGTCGGCCGGGCTCAGGCCGCAGGTGGAGATCAGGTCGAGCAGCTCGCGGAGGCCGAGGTCCTTGCGGGTGCACACGCAGAGCACCGGCACGAGCTTGCCCTGGGCGATCGCGTCGTGGGCGGCCCGCCGCAGCTCGTCGGGCTCGACCGTCTCGCCCTCCAGGTAGCGCATCATCAGGTCCTCGTCGAGCTCGACGATCTGCTCGACGACCATGCGATACGCCTCGGTGGGCGCCAGCGGGCAGAGGGGAGGGTCTTCATCGTGCGACTGGATCACGTCGACCACGCCCGAAAAGGTCGAGCCCTGCCCGACGGGCACGTTGAACGGCACGCAAAAAGTGCCGAAGGTCTCGCGGATCGCCGCCAGGTCGGACCGATAGTCGACGTTGTCGGCGTCCATCTTGGTGACCACGATAAACCGGCCCAGGCCCGAGCCGGCCCGCCTCCTGAAACAGCCGGCGGGTATTGACCTCGATCCCGGACGGTCCCGGACACGGCCACGACCACGTTTTCGACGGCGGCCAGCGCACCGAGTGCGTTGCCGATGAAGTCGGGATAGCCGGGCGTGTCGATCAGGTGGACTTGCTTGCCGGTCCAGGCGAGATGACCCAGGTGGCAATCGATCGTGAAATGCCGGCGTTTCTCTTCTTCGTCGATGTCGAGGGTGCTGGTGCCGTCGTCGACCGAGCCCTTGCGGTTGGTCGCGCCGGAGGCGAAAAGCAGGGCGTCGGCAAGACTCGTCTTGCCCGACGCCCCATGACCAGCGAGGGCGACGTTCCTGATATCGGTGACGTGATAAGTCGTGGGCATGGTGTCGATTCTCCCTGTATCGGAACGATTGAATCTGATCGGATCGTTTCGATCTGCTCCCTTTTCAGAACGAGCCGGGAGCCATGACATGCGAACGCGAGCGTCTATCGAGAATCCACGCGGCATTGGCCGAACTGACTCGCCGCGCCCCGCCCGATGGCGTCGGCCAGCGAGAATCGGCCCTCGTACAAGGCGCGGCCCACGATGCAGCCCGCGATGGGAAGCGTCGCCAGCCGCTCCAGGTCTTTCAGTTCTCCCACCCCTCCCGAGGCGATCACCGGTGTCCGCACGGCGGCGGCCATGGCGGCGATCGCCTGCAAGTTGGGCCCTTCGAGCGTGCCGTCACGTGCGATATCGGTGTAGATGATGCCGGCCAGCGGCAGTGCGCTCGAACTGCCTGGCCAAAGTGAGCGCCTGGACGCTCGACACATCGAGCCAGCCCTGGGTGGCCACCCGCCCGTCGAGTGCGTCGAGCCCCAGGATCAGCCGGCCCGGATAGGCTTCGGCCATCCGGCCGAACCAATCCGGATCGCGCAGCGCCTGGGTGCCGACGACGACACGGTCCAGGCCCGCGTCCAGCCAGGTGGCAATCGTCGCCTGGTCGCGCAGTCCCCCGCCGAGCTGACAGGGAACCTTGACCTGCTTCGACGATCCGTTTGACCGCCTCGACGTTGACCGGCCGGCCGGCCTTGGCACCGTCGAGATCGACCAGGTGAATGCGCGCCGCCCCCTCCGACTCCCAGCGCGCAGCCATCGCCGCGGGGTCGTCACCGAAAACCGTCTCCTGGTCGAAATCCCCTTGCCGGAGCCGGACGCACTGCCCTCCCCGCAGGTCGATCGCCGGGATCACTTGCATCGTCTTCACCAAAATCCACAGAGGTCCTTCAATAGCCTCAATCTATCCCTGTTGGCGGGGCGTCGCAAGGACCGACCCAACGACCGGGCCGATCCGACTCGAATGGCGACCGTCAGTTTCTCGTCGTTTCGATCCCGCGGAATTTACCAACTTCTCGCGTCGTCCCTGAGTTATTCCCGATTTGACCTGTCGCAATTTCCGCGACGAGGACAATTCGCACTCGCGATGCGGTTTTGTGCTTCCCTGTCCCGCTGTTGTTGCTTTTTCTCGTTTCTTGTCCTAGGGGTTGAAGGGCGAGGCGTTCCGCGCTGGTCATCCCAATTCACCGGACGAGATGATCGAAGAGGACTCGGAGAATTCCAGGGCTATCGGCTCCCCGGACAATGAAAGTCGGCTCAATTCCAATGTGTGCTCGGCAGCCGCGATCTTGGTCGCTGGACTTGGCGTCAGCGTGCATCCGAGAAATCGCGGGTCAGTCAGATTTATTGCCGGAGAACAATCGATGACGGCACTGAGTTTTGTGGCTCGTTTCAAGGTTGGACTCAAGAAAAATCGTGATCGCTCGAGGTGCCGAGCCTCATCGGGTTCCAAGGTGCGCAGCGTTGAGGTCCTGGAAGGCCGCCGGCTCTTGTCTACGTTTACGATCAAGAACCTCCACGATTCCAGACCAGATTCAATTCATCCGGCGGTCATCAAGCCGCACCAGTCAACGAGTACGGACAAAACGAACAATCCGACGGCGAGCACGAGCGTCAGCTATTACAACGCAAATCAAGTCACCTATCAGCCCGTTTCATTATGGCAGGGCCTTCGGGGAGCGGGTCCGCGGGGTAAGTACTTGATTACCGGCACATCGGACAACAATGGCCTGCTCTTTATCGGCTCGATCAAGGGAGTGGGAAAGAGCTATTTTCTCAATTTTCCCCACGCGGCAACCACCAGCGTTTATGGACCGGATGATCTGGGCGGAAGTAGCATCCGGCTGGTCGGCAGCTACAGGAATCCACTATCCATCGTCGACCCCGTGACCGTGCACGGGTTCCTCTACCAGGGCACGACGGCCGGACTGGGTACAGCCAGCAACTATCGCACGATTGATTACCCGGGCGCGACATACAACTACGTCCACAGCACCGACGGCGGATTGGCCGTCGGCAACTACGAGGTCCCGATCGGACCCGGACTCGGCCCGGCGCAGGACTACATTTATAACGTTGCCAAGGGCACATTCGTCACGAACATCGTCTTCCCGGGCTCAGTCAGCGATACGGCCTACGGCATCTGGTACAACGGGGGCTCGAGCTACACCATCGTCGGCGGATACAACAATAGCTCCGTCAACAATGCGAACGACCAAAATATACCGATCGGACAGGCATATATAGTCGATTATAACTCGGCCACCGGCCAATTCTCTCACTGGACGTCGTATAGCTACCCTGGCGGGGCGGCTGGCAGCACCATTCTCACGCACTTTGAAGGAATCAGCAGCGTTCAGAAGGGGGTTTATACCCTTAACGCCGATTCGTTGTTGAGCGGATCGAGCGATAGCGGCCAGGGCTCGTTTGTAACCGTGCGGCGCAATCCAAACGGCACATTCGGCCCAGCCACATGGGTCAATCTGAATTACCCAGGCTCAACGGGCGTCAACAGCTCGAATTCCGTTTTTGGCAACGCAGTCGTCGGTATCGTCAGCGGCACGGGCGTGTTCGCATTCCAGGCGAAGATCAACGCGTAATGATCGCGCACGGCCTCGGGCGCCCATTCAGGCGCGTACTCGGCTGGAATCCCGAATCGTTGCGTTCGGCGTCGACTCCGCCTCTTACCCCGCTTCAGTACCGTCAGCCAGCACACGATCGAGTGCAAGGCGCAGATGTGATACCGAGAACGCTTGAGGATTAGCTTGCCACGCCACGAACTCTTTGAGCCCGTCGCGCGACGCATCCGACAACACGAGTCGCCCGCTGCGGCATCAATCCCAAGCTGGGTCATCTGGCTGCCATCGATCGGAGATAGTCGGAGAGTCTCGCAATACACCGCGATCGCAACGGATTGAGCTTCCTGTGGCGTGAGGTCCTCGTGGATTGCCAGTGCGACGACTCCGCCGAAGACAAACGCGAAGAACACTCGTCGCTTGTTTTCCGAGGTGTTCAGCTCATCCGTAATTTCATCGGTGAGGAGCTGATCGACGTACGCGGACAAGGTGGCGACCGCACGCTTCTCGGACGTGATTTCACTCATGGCTGCTCCAGGCGGGGTACGACCTGGCGACGAACCTATTGGTGAAGAGGCTAAGGGCGACGTCTCTATCCAATCGTAACAGCTATCCTTCGCGACGGCTCTACGGACCTGTTTCTCTCGTCAAATCAGCGGCCCTCTCGCATTTTAGATGCGCCGTCGATTTGTTAACTAACGTCTCAGCGACTTGTAGCGGATCCGGTGTGGCTGGTCGGCGTCGATACCCAACCTTTCCTTCCGCTGGGTTTCGTACGTCTGGTAGTTGCCATCGCACCAGACGACGCGGCTTTCACCCTCGAAAGCGAGGATGTGCGTCGCGATCCGATCGAGGAACCAGCGATCGTGGCTGATTACGACGGCGCATCCGCCGAATTCGACCAGAGCTTCCTCGAGGGCCCGTAGCATCTCGACATCGAGGTCGTTGGTCGGCTCGTCAAGGAGCAGCAGATTGCCACCGCTTTTGAGCAGCTTGGCCAGGTGGACGCGGTTACGTTCGCCGCCTGAGAGCAGGCCCACCTTTTTCTCCTGGTCCGGCCCTTTGAAATTGAATTGGGCGACGTAGGCTCGTGCCGGAACCTTACGTTTGCCGAGGACAATCGGGTCGTAGCCGCCGCTGATCTCCTGGAAAACCGTGTTGTCAGGCGCAAGCGCATCGCGGTTCTGGTCGACGTATGAGAAAACCACAGAGTCGCCTATCTTCAAAACGCCGCTGTCAGGTGTTTCCTCACCAACGATCATGCGGAAGAGCGTGGTCTTGCCCGCGCCGTTGGGTCCGACCACGCCGACGATCCCGCCAGGCGGAAGGCGGAAGCTCATTCCCTCGAAAAGGAGGTTATCTTCGTAGGCCTTGGAGAGATCCTGGGCTTCGACTACAAGCGTGCCCAGATGAGGACCGGGGGGAATCTGCAGCACGATAGCCTCGTCGCGTTTTTCCGAATCCTGGCTGGCCAGTTGCTCGTAGCGCTGGAGGCGGGCCCGGTTCTTCGCCACGCGTGCCCGTGGCGACAGTCGCACCCACTCAAGCTCACGGGCGAGCTGTTTCCGCCGGCTGCTTTCTTGTTTTTCCTCGAGTGCGAGCCGGGCCTGTTTCTGCTCGAGCCAGGACGAATAGTTCCCTTCCCAGGGAATCCCATGCCCCCTGTCGAGCTCGAGGATCCATTTGGCAACATTGTCGAGGAAATATCGATCGTGCGTGACGAGCACTACGGTGCCCGCATATTCCTGCAGGTGGCGCTCAAGCCACGCGACACTTTCGGCGTCGAGATGGTTGGTCGGCTCGTCCAGCAGCAAGAGGTCCGGGCGTTCGAGCAAGATCTTGCAGAGAGCCACGCGCCTGCGTTCGCCGCCGGAAAGCGTGCTCACCTCCGACTCGCCGGGGGGCAGGCGCATCGCGTCCATGGCGATCTCGACGCGGCGGTCGAGGTCCCACCCCTCGGCGGCTTCGATCGCGTCTTGCACCTTGGCTTGCTCTTCGAGCAGCGCGTCCATCTCGTCGGCGTCCGGGCCAGCGGCAAGCCGCGTATTGATCTCATCGAAGCGTGTCAGATGCGCACGAATCGGTTCGACGGCAATTTCGACATTGCCGCGCACATCGCGCGTGGGGTCGAGCATAGGCTCCTGTGGCAAATAACCGATCGAGATTCCTGGGGCCGGACGCGCTGTGCCGATGTAATCAGTCTCACTCCCGGCCATGATTCTCAAGAGCGTGCTTTTGCCCGATCCGTTGCCGCCGATGACTCCGATCTTGGCTCCCGGGTAAAATGACAGCCAGATGTTCTTGAGAACATCCTTCTTACCAAAAGCCTTGGAAAGGTTTTCGATTGTAAAGATGTATTGGGCGGCCATGAGTTCTCGCTCGGTGTCATCGAATCGATTTTGGTGTCTACGTATTCAAAGGTAACGGGATTACCCAGCCGATGAGAAGAGAAGTTGCACGCGCATGGGTGCGGCTTGATGGAAGCGCTCGGTTCTGGTAACTTGGAACGTTCGACGGGAGCGACCTTGCCGCATGATGCGGAACGCCTTCCTATTCGTAAGCCGGGGTAGCTCAGCTGGTTAGAGCGGCGGTCTCATAATCCGCAGGTCATGGGTTCGAGTCCCGTCCCCGGTATTCAACTCAATGTCGAGCTACCCTTGCCACTTCGTAAACTGATCCTAACGCTTCGTTGCATGGATTAAATCATGCACGCTTTGATTCGGCGACAGCGGGCCAACGGTCCGGCCGCCGATCACCGAGGAGTTTCCGATGTTCAGGACGAACCGAGTTCAGCCAGGATTTGATTCGCTCGCAAGTGCGGCGCTCCTTTCCACGCAAGTTGCCGCCGTGTCAGCTTCGGCCCAGCGTGACACGCTACAGGGAAACCGCCTTGACTTGAATGGAACACTGCATGGCAACAAGACCGTTCTAAACTTCGACGCGAGTAGTCGACTCCCCTTGGTTTCGCAGGTCTTGAGGGGCGGTTCCTCGTATTTCGAAACGTGCGGTCGCATCAGCGCTCTGGGCAAGGTCAGCGGATCGTTCGGCCTTAACAATGGCACGAACACGCCTCACGGACAGCTTCCGAACCTGAGCAATCTGACGCTCGACCTGTCGAATCACGAGGGGAGTGTGCAACTGACGCTGTCGCCGTCAACGACCAATTACTACACGTTCCGCATCTCGGGAGGGACAGGTAGCTTTGCGGCGGTGTACGGATCGGGATCTCTCACCATCAACTTCCGGCCGGGCTCGAACGAATTCCTACTTCGATTGCAGTCTGCCAAGAACTAACGCGGGAAATGTGCCGTTTCGACCCTGAACGGTATCCGCGAGAACGGGACACCCGCAGGCCCAAGCTGTCGCCAACGCGACCGATCACCCTGAGGCTGAAGCGGATACTTTGGAACCTTAGCCACTCGTCAGGCTTGCCAACCGCGTGTTCGCGGCCAGTTGGGCGATCGCCCGCTCAAGCGTGCGAAAGTCGACCGGCTTGGTGAGATGGATCGCGAAACCGGCTGAAAGGCTCTGTTCGATGTCGGCGGGGGAACCGAAGCCCGATAGGGCGATGGCAGGGATATTGCGCGTGGCGCGAAGCCTCCACATCAGCTCTAGTCCGCTGCCATCTGGGAGCTCGATGTCGCTCACGATCAGGTCGAATTCGGCTTCGGCCGCTCGCTGAATTGCCGACGCCATATTGGCAGCCGTGTAAACCTGATAACCGCGATGAGAAAGCAGCCTGGAAAGGTAATTGAGGGTATCCTCATTATCCTCAACAACGAGTACCACGACCGGTCTCTCCAGGGGGACGTCGAGCGAGGCTGGCACTGCTGAAGGCACCTGATCCGTGGAAGCCTCCGCCGGCGCTGAGGCCGTTGGCATTTCGATTGTGAAGGTGGCCCCCTGTCCCGGTCCCGGGCTGTGAGCAGAGAGACTGCCGCCGTGTTGCTCGATGATCGAGCGGCTGATCGTGAGACCAAGTCCCAGTCCGCCAAAGCGGCGCGTCGTAGAAATGCCTCCCTGCTCCATCACATCGAAGATCCTTGGCAAGACTGCCTTGTCGATGCCAATACCAGAGTCGGCTACCTCGATCATCAACTCGCAAGCATTCTGGTCGCTTTCGTGGGGGTCGCGATTCCAGCAGCGAACGGAGATTTCTCCGCCGGCGGGCGTGAACTTGATTGCGTTTTTGATCAGGTTCCACAGAGCTTGCTGAAATCGAATCGGGTCGACGTCAACGTGATGGCGCCGGGCCGCCAGGTCGACAGTGAGCCGGAGTTCGGCGTTCGCGAAATCGGCGCGACAGATGTCGATGACCTGGTTGACGAGATGGTGGGCATCGGTAAGCTCTCTCTCAAAGATCAACGATCCCGTGCGGATTCGTGACAGGTCGAGCAGGTCGTCAATCAGCCTCGCCTCGAGGACGACGTTGCGGCGGATCATCTCGAGAACTGAGTGTAACGAGTCTGGCAGATCGGTGTCACCGAGCATAGCGGTGACAGTGGCGAGAACCGGCGTCAGCGGTGTGCGCAGCTCGTGCGAGAGCGTGGCAAGGAAGCGGTCTTTGGCGATGTTGGTTGCCTCGGCTTCAGCACGGGCGGCTTGTTCACGGAGCATGCGGACCCGCTCCAAGGCGGCGCGTTTCTGAGGAGACACATCGCGCAGGACGAGGACCCAGCCGGCGGTGCGTACATCCTCGCCGAGGCGCGAGATCCTGGCATCGAAGGAACACGGCTTTTCCGTGTCCGGGCCCTCGATCTCGAAGGCTGACTCATTGTCTGACGCTGTGGCTTTTTTGAGCCAAGCGATCAGCTCGGGCCAGTAATGAAACGCCTCTGCTGCCTCGACACCCAGTACGTCTGTTAACGGCCGACCTACGAGCCGAAGAGCGGCCGCGTTGAGCTCGACGATGCGGCCTCCGTGGTCGATGACCACAACCGGATCGTTCATCCCCTTGACCACGACCGCCCAAGCGACGGGCGTCAAGTCGAGGAGCCGAAATCGAGACAGCCCGGACAAGAACGCCACGCCTGTCACCGCGAATGTCATTGCGGCGGTGTCCACGTGGATGTAGCCGAAGACTTCCGACATATCCACCATATTGACGACCCACGGCAGCAACACCGCGAACAGCATGACGACCGCCTGCTTGCGGTAGACTCCGGCCGACTGCAGAGCCACCTGAGCAAGTAACAAGGCGGAAACGGTCACGAGAACGTAGCAGTAACCGAAGTGAATCCAGAATCCGGTAGCATAAACCGGTTTGGCGATCACGAACGGGCCAACTGCGTATCTGACATGTCCGACCCAGTAAAAGTGGTGCCATTGATTGGTCCACGCGACAAGTACGAACGCCACGGCGGGGGCGCAGATCGCACCGAAACGGCGAGGAGCTAGCCAATCGCCGTTGCCGGTATACTTGAGCACGAACGCCAATACGCCCAATATCGTCGTTACCGCGCCGGCGATCCTCAGCCCAATGAAGATTTGTTTGAGCGGCATCTCGACGACGACAAGCTCGAGCGCCTCGAAAAGTGCCCAGGCAGCTTCGCCCGCCATTAGCGTGAAAAAGGCAGGCGCCATTGGCAGGCCTCTGCGACGCCAGGCAAAGACGGCCAGTGTCGCGGAGACGGCCGCAGCGATCGCGAATGGAATCGCCTCGTAATTGGCTTGGGGTGTCATTATTTTGTTTCCGGCCAGACTAGCGCAGTTGCCGGCGTTGGATCGCTGCGTGATAGCGGCGACAGATTCGACCTGAAGTTATTCGTCTACCAACGTCGGGCGACTTCGCTCGTGGCACCGAACCAGACAGGCGCATGTCATCGTGCCACTTCAAACATAAGGTGAAGCAAAGGCTCCCCGGTGCTGTTGTTCGCCGTCGACCACCCGCTTCGTGATGGTGTTCACTCTAATGTCGCTTTACCATACACGTTTCGTGCCGCGACGGCGAGGGGTAACTCTGGTGATACGGCAGGGTGCCCTGCCGGCGCACTGTGTTCTGGCCGCCCGCGATTGACGCCTCTATACTCGTCCCAAGAAATCAGGACTTTGGAAGCGCATACGGAGTGGACTCATGTTCGATCTAGAAGCCGTTCAGCGCAGCCTGAGTGAGTTTGGCCTCGACGGCTGGCTCTTTTACGATTTCCGGGGCGGCAATGTGCTGGCGCGGCGGGTGTTGGGGCTGGATCAAAAGGCACCAGGGAGTCGCCGGTTTTTCTACTACGTACCGGCTTCGGGAGAGCCGCACAAGCTTGTCCACCGCATCGAGACCGCGGCCCTCGACGATCTCCCTGGCGCGAAGAGCGTGTATCTCAAGTGGCAGGACCTCGAGGCGGGGGTTGCCCAACTCGTGCGGGGCAGCCATCGCGTGGCGATGGAGTACGCCCCACGCGTGAGCAACCCCTATATTTCGCGGGTCGATGCCGGCACGATCGAGCTGGTGACGAGCTGTGGTGTCGAGGTTTTTTCGTCGGGCGACCTGATCCAGCAGTTCGAGGCGACCTGGGACGATTCACAATGGCAGATGCATCTCGCCGCAGAAAAGGTGACTACATCCGCTTACGACGTGGCCTGGGGCCTGATCCGAGAACGCGTGCGCCGGCGGGACGATTCGCGAGACGGAGGTTCAGTCGGCGATCATGGATCATTTCCATCGTCACGGACTGACGACGTACAGCCCACCGATCGTCGGTGTCGGCCCCCACTGCGGCGACCCCCACTACGAACCGATCGCCGGCAAAGATGCCAAGATTGGTCCCGGAGATCTCGTCTTGGTTGATCTCTGGGCCAAGCTCGACCGTCCCCGGTCGGTCTACAGCGACCTCACTCGCATGGGATTCGTGGGGGACGCCGTGCCTGGCAAGTACGAAGTCATTTTCGCGATCGTGGCCCAGGCTCGCGACGCAGCGATCTCTTGTGTACGTGAAGCGTATGCGGCGGGGCGGCCGCTCCGCGGTTGGGAAGTCGACGCCGCCGGTCGACGCGTGATCGACGCGGCCGGCTATGGCCCCCACTTCATCCACCGGATCGGCCACAATATCGGCCAGGAAGTGCACGGCAACGGCGCCAACATGGACGATCTCGAGACTCACGACGAGCGTCTCGTCTTGCGCCGGACCTGCTTCTCGATCGAGCCGGGAATCTATTTCGAGGAGTTTGGTATCCGCAGCGAGGTCAACATGTTCGTCGACGACAAGGGGGGCGTCCACGTAACGGGCGGACTCCAGACCAATATACTGCCTATTCTAAAGGAGAATTTTGATGCCTTGTAAGGAACTTGTGGCCGCGAACCGCAATGTGTGGATTCTGCTGGCAGCGATCGCGGGTTTCGCGGCGGGAGCGGTCGCGACGAGTCTTCCCTTCACCGCACTCGCCGCCGCAAGTGCCGAAGGTCACGGTGCGAAAGTTGACCCGGCCGCCAAGGCGCCTGTGGCCGAAGTCATGCACTGCCCGCTGGCATTCGAGGGAACGCACTTGCTCAAAGAAATGCCTGAGGTTGCCCAAGTTGCGTACCACTACTGTAAGCCGCTCGGCGCCGACCTCGCGCAATGTCTCCTCTATGACGGCACCGGACCAGACGCTCGTTTAATAGGGGTCGAGTACTTGGTTTCTGACGCCGTTTTTCGCAGTATGCCCTCGGAGGAGAAAGTCTACTGGCACGACCACAAGTACGAGGTGGATGCCGGCCTGCTCAAGAGCCTTATTCAGACGGGTGCTGAGGAAAAGGCAACGTTGGCGAAGGTGCGGACGCTTTACGGCAAGGTCTTTCACACGTGGTCTACGGGAAAGTCTTATCCGCGCGGCCCAGCAAGGCTGTTCTGGGCGGTCACTGGCGAGGAGCCCTACGTTCTTCCGGGTGCAGGTCAGCCGGCACCGTCGAATCACCCCAAGCGCTGACGCCAATTTCGCGGCCGTCGGGCCGCACCTTAGTTACTTGGGCCCACTGCGACCGTAGATTTAGGGCAAGGCAGGCCCAGCTCGGACGCGGCTTCGGCCTGTGAACGGAGTACGTCAGGGTCCTGCGTCGGCTCTTTCTTCAGCCTGTCCACGGCCTTGTCAAAACACTGTCGAGCCTCATTGAAGTTTGCTTGCTTCCAGTGGGTCATCGCCAGGAAGAACAAGTCGTGGGGCTTTTCTCCCGTAAGAGCGATTGACTTTTTCAAAGAGTCGTGAGCGGTCGTCCAGTCTCGATTGCGGAATGCGGCAACTCCCAAAGTGTTCCAGTATGCCCACTTGTTCGAATCGACATCGACCGCCTTCCGTGCGTGTACCAGGCCTTCCTTCGGATCAAACCAGGGATCATCGAGGACATCGACCTGTGCCCAAGCGATATTATTGTGGGCGTCGGCATTCATCGGGTCGAGGATGAGTGCCAGCCGCGAATGCAAGATTGACATTCGTCGGCCGTCCCGATCGGAAGAGGAGAATCCGCTGCGGGCGAGCTCACGCGCCCAGTCGCGTCTTCGCACTTGGAATTCAGCGCCGGAAAAGCGCTTGGACATCATGGTGAAATCGTCCTCCAGTTGCCGGTACATTTTGTCCGTTTCTTCCCCGCGGCCAGCTTGGGCCATCATCATCCCCACAATGTCGACGGTATAAACCAAGTTCGTCGGGTCCTCGCGGGCGCCGCGATCGTCGAGGTGTGGTCGGGCGCCCGGGACGTCTCCGGCGCCTTTGCCGCAGATCAGATCGCGTCTCAACTCCATGGCACGGCGATAGAATTGCTCCGCCTCCGTGGGGCGCTGCGTAAAGCGGAGGTAGCAGCCCATGCCCCGCAGTCCCAGCGCGTCAGCGAAATAACGGCGGATTACCAGCGGGTCACCGCGTTCTTCACCCATCAACGTTTCGAACATTGCGATGGACTTGCGGAAGTCGGCACCGGCGTCAGCCATGACCGCAGCATCGGGGCGTTGCATTGTCCCCATACTAAAACTCAACATGGTACGCGTGTAGGCCAAAGAGCAGAGCGCCCGAGCGATGACAACACGCGAGTCGATGTCGGTAGGTGGTAACTTGCTGGCCTCCAGAAATAGTTCCAGGACCTGGTCATAAAGCTGAAAGGCTTCGCTCCGAACCGCGGGATCGGTCGCACTGCCAAGCGTGCTTGCGGCTTTAGTCACCTCGTCGCGGGCTGATCGGTCCAGGAGCGGAAAATGCTCGATGATGTAGCTGCGGTATTTGTTCTGCGCTTCGGTGGTCTCTTGCGCCTTTCGCTTGATTTCGCTCGCCTGCCGCCAGGTGACGACGCTCCCGATCAAGAGCGAAAGCATCACGATCGCGGACGCTGTCGCCACCAGCTCCCAACGCCTCCGCGCCCAGCGGACCGCGCGCTCGATGGGGCCCGGCCGCCGGCCCATGATCGGATCGTCGTTCAGGAATCGATTCAGATCTTCTGAAAGTTCCTGCGCCGTCGCGTAGCGGCCGGACGGGTCCTTGGCCATCGCCTTCAGAACGATCGTTTCCAGCTCGGGCGACACGTCCGGGTTAAGCCGGCGCAGCGGCGTCGGTTCGTCGAGCGAGATTTGGCGGAGCAATTCCTGGTGATCCCGGCCGTCGAACGGAGGCCGGAGCGTCAAGAGTTCGTAGAGTGTCGCGCCCAATGAGTACACGTCGGTCCGCTGGTCAACAACGCCGCGCCGAGCGAGCGCCTGCTCAGGACTCATATAGCGCAGTGTGCCGACGATGTCGCCGGTACCTGTCAAACTCGAGTTGCCCAAGAATCGTGCGAGTCCAAAGTCGGTGATCCACACCGACCCATCGCGGTCGATCAAAAGATTGGCGGGCTTTATGTCGCGGTGGAGAACTCCCAGGCCGTGAGCGTGCTCGAGCGCGTCGGCGGCTTGGGTTCCCAACCGCGCGACTTTGCGGCAAAACTCCCGATCCCGACGCACGTTCCCATCCAGAGTTGGGCGGGACCGCGGTGTGCCGTTCAATGGCCTCAGATCTAACGTTGCGTCTGCGTCTGGCCCCATTTCCCGCTGGTGCTTGGCTGCGCCAGTTGGCGTTGGGGACGCCGGTCCGTTGCTGCTTAAGCCATTTATGACCGACGGCTCGGGCCACGCGGGCAGCTCGCCGCCGCCCGATCGAAGATCGCGGATGATCGACGAGAGGCTTTGCCCGTCGATGAACTGCATGGCGTAGTAATGTATACCGCCGTCGCAGCCGACTCCAAATACCGGGACGATGTGAGGATGCTGGAGCTGAGCTGCAGCCTGGGCTTCGATCTGGAATCGCTGACGCTGTTTGGGGTCGATGGCGGCGGATTGTGGCAGCACCTTCAGAGCCACTCGCCGGCCGAGCGAGATCTGCAGCGCCTCGTAAACGATACCCATCCCTCCGCGTCCAACCTCGCGAAGGATGTGGTAGTCACCCAGTCGAGACTGAGGCGGCAGTTCCGGCTCGGCCAGTGTTGTCGCCGCGGGGGCGAGTGACGCGGACAACCCGGCGGCTGCTGCCTCGATAAACTCCAGCCCCGAGAGGCACCCTTGAAGTTCGGGTGAAATCTCCGCACGCTCGGCGAGGAACTGCGACGGAGACCACGGGCGCCCCTCTCGCAAAGATTCGAGGTAGGTTTCAAGCGCGGCGATGACCCGGGAATCCACGACCCGCTCTTCACCCGCGGCAGTCGCCGCGCTCAATCCATCCAGGGCCTGTGCGATCGAGCCCTCCACGGGTCGTTTGCTCACGCCCTCGCGGCCGACGCCGTCTTCAACCGGCGTAGACTCCGTACCAAGGCTGTCATTCGCACTCATGCTCGTTCACCGTGGTTAGTAACAGCTCGCAGCGTACTCGCAGATGACTCCCGCGGAGTTGGTTTTTGTTGGTTCTGTCTCTTTGTTCAGCCTCCGAGCAAACCCTATCAGGGCTATAGTCACTTTCCTAAGTCGTTACGCGCCGCTTTTTGACCAACCGTTCCGGACTCCGGCCACATTAGGAGACAGGCAATCGGGCTAAGGATCGGAGACAGGCGAGAAGGCTAACGAAAAATGCAGTAGTTGTCGTTGTACCTGCGACCGCAGTTGTCGAGCCTCTCGCGACCTCATCGCGATTTCCAGGCTTCTGGCAATGCGGGCCCACAGTCCGGATGATACCCAGCCCGATGCGATCGATGAGGAACGCACGCGACTGGACGCTGAACAAACCGTCCACGCCCTTCGACTTATGTGCCGTGGGCAGAGCACGAAGTGATGACGGCCACACCGAAGACGAAGCAATCGCGCCACAAGGAGTTGGCGTTACCCTATTGCCAAGCGGGACGCTTTGAGGATTCCATCCGCGACGTCGACACCGCAGCGCATCAGTTTTGGCGTCAGAGTCTGCGAAGATCAGATTGAGTGCGCCAGCCAAAGCGGAATCAGGTACGAACAGCCGACCGGACTTACGCTGAGCGAGCTACCCGGCCAGGATTCGAACCTGGAAAAACAGGACCAAAACCTGTTGTGATACCGTTTCACCACCGGGTAATGGCACGTTCATTTTAGCGGCAGTCGCCGCGAACGGGAAGGCTAGCCGACACGTGAAGTCGAAACTTCGCCGTTCATTTTCTGCACCTTGTAGGCCAAGTTTTCAAGCTGCACGCTCAAGTCAACGGGTACCATGTTGACGTGCGACGGCACGTTCAGTGGCACCGGCGCGAAGTTGAGGATGCCCCGAATGCCGCTGGCGACCAGCAAATCGGCCACGCGCTGGGCTGCTTCGGCTGGGACACACAGGATCGCCAGATTGATTTTGCGTACGGAAACCGCTTTGCGCAGCGAATCGATGGGCTCGACCACCATTCCATCGTGCTTTTGGCCGATTTTGTGTGGGTCATTATCGAACAGCGCGACGACATGAAATCCCCGCGATCGAAACCCGCGATACCGGAGCAACGCTCGTCCCAGGTTGCCCAGCCCTACGAGAGCCAGTGGCCAATCATGATCAATCCCAAGAATATGTCGGAGCGCGTCGATCAGCTCGGGGATGCGGTAACCGATGCCCGGATGGCCAAACTGGCCGAAAAATGCCAGATCCTTGCGAACCTGAGCATTCTTGATGGACAGTGGCTGGCCGAGTTGGCTGCTGGAAACAGTCGTATCGCCTTGCCGCTGATAAATTTCGAGCTGTCGGAGATAGAGACTCATCCGCCCGACAACGGCCTTGGGGGCCATCTTCTCTGCCGTGGGCTCGCGGTCTGCATCGATCACCTGCGCGTCTCCGTGGCGGAGAATGGGTGCTCAATTGCGGAGAGAACCCAGCAGGAAACGTTCGGCACAATCCATGCCATCACCTCAGGTGACTGTAACGATCGGGCATTGGCACGGTCAAGGTCACTCATTCGTCCTGTAACCCTGCGCTCTTGCACCAGGGATGCGGCAAAAAGCCTTTGACACGCACGTCGCCGCCGACCTGGGACACTTCGAGGTGTCGCAACCGGCTTGCCTCGTGCATCAGCCGGAGTCCACGGCCACGCACAGCTGTCCGCGCATGGTCACCCCCTTCCAGTGCTGGCGCGACGTACACGTCGACGACGTCGACTTGTCCATCATCGAGGAAGGACCCCAAGACTCGGCCGCCGCCCTCCACCAGCACGTTGGTCATTCCACGCCGGCCCAGCTCGACGAGCAAGTCCGCAATTGGGATCCGGCCTTGTCCAGGAAACGAGATCACCTCACAGCCAAGCCGGGTGAGACGGTTGCGCTCTTGCTCGGCCGCGCATTGCGTCACTGCGACAATGACGGGCGACTGACGCGCCGTCTGGACGAGCCGGCTCGAACTCGGCAGCCGGGCCGAGCTGTCCAGCACAACACGCGCCGGGCACCGAGGACCTGGGGGACGCGCGGTGAGCAGGGGATCGTCGGTTTCGGCCGTGCCGATGCCGACCACGATCGCATCCATTCGGCCGCGCATCTCGTGGACCAGTGTGCGGGAGGATTCCGACGAGATCCATCGGCTATCCCCGGAGGCCACCGCAGTCTTGCCATCGAGCGTCATCGCCCATTTGGCCGTGACGAAAGGCATGCCCGTGATTGATCCGCTTTAAGTAGGGGGCATTGAGTAAGCGGGCCCTCGCGGATTCGCAGCCTGTTTCGACAAAAAGCCCCTTGGCCTCAAGGGCTGCCAGGCCGCCACCGTTGACCTCGGGAAACGGGTCAAACATTGCCGCGACGACCCGCGTTATGCCGGCGGCCAGAATCGCGTCCGTGCAAGGAGGCGTCTTGCCGAAATGGCAGCACGGCTCGAGCGTTACGTAAAGTGTGGCTCCTCGGGCTGCGCGACCGGCGCGAGTCAGCGCAATGACCTCGGCGTGGGGTCCCCCAAATCGCTCGTGATGACCGCACGGCAACAAGCTGGTGCTCGTGAACCACGACCGCGCCGACCAAAGGGTTTGGCTCGACCGAACCCAAGCCTTTCGCGGCCTCGAGCAAAGCGAGACGCATCCAATGGACGTCTTCATTCTCAAAGCCATTTGGTCGCACTCACGGCGCCTCGGAAGCTAGAACGGAGATTTCGCGGATTTGGTGGAGTCAGGAGACTTTGGCGCTGGCTTTTGTTTACCGCGCGACGAGCCAGGCTTCGTCGTCGCCGCCGGAGCGGCAGGAGGAGCTGCAGCCGCACGCTGGGTCGCTTTAATCTCCGACGGGGGCGGAAAGACGAGTCGGTAGACGATTGTCAGACGCCGTTTCGCCTCCTCGGGAGGATAGTGGTCAAAGCTCGATTGCAACCAGGGAGGAAACAACGCCAGGAACTCGGCCAGTCGTTCCGGGGTGACCCCTTTCGGGTGGTGGTCCTTTTCGAGATAGTGGAAATTGATCAACTGGCGGCGGAGGATCTCCTGGCGGCGTGCCTCTTGCTTTTTTCTTAGCTCTTCAAGTAGGAGTAACGGTCTATTCTTCCTGGCGAACGCCTCGAGCTCTCCTGCCCACCGCTCCTCGTTGAAGTCGTCCGGTTTGATTTCGTGCGGGAGATCGTGCTTATCCGCCAATTCGAATAACTTGTTGTGCCGACGAGGACCACGTGGCACCTTCTCGACCTCGGTCCGTTCTTCTCGATTCAACGTCTCCCAGATCTTGTAAATCGCCGCCAGCTCGAAGGGCGTATTTTCCCCCACGTCGACGAAACGGAGGAACGGAGCCGCACCTGCTTTGGGAATCGGATGATCATTCAACAGCTTCTTGACTAGAGCCATTCGTTCAGCGGGGGGCGCCTGCTTTAACTCCTCTTGCTTTGTCTCAGGCAGCAAATTGAGCCAGTTATGATAGCGATGCAACGCCGCAAGATATTCGGCTTGCCGGGTCGGCTCAATTTCGTTGATCCTTCGATCGAGGTCGCGAAGGGATTGTTGCTGCCCTGGTGAATAGAGAAGGTCGAATTTCCGCAGGTTTTCATCGAGCCGTTGCCGCTCATTGGGTGGCAGGGCGCGCAGTCGAGCCCAGTTCTTTTCCGGATCGACGGTGGCTGCGATCAGGATCGTCGCCACGGTGGAGATGAACGGCAAACCCCACCGACGGACTCTTGGGCGCCTGATGTCCAAACTCATCAATGCCAACCTGCGCTTCCGATCACTTTCAAGTCCATAACTCAGACGCGATGAAACGTCCGACCGAACCTGTGGCGGCGAAATGCGCCGCCACCAATTCCTGCACGGTCAATTTTTAGCGAGCATCCGATCCAAATTCTTGAGATTCGGCCAGTTGGCTCAAGAATTCGAAAGAGCCGACCTCTAGATATTCGTCGAGGTGTTCGGCCAGCGTCAAGTCGCGAACCAAGCGTGCGGTTCGATCCGGCCATGCCCAACGGGTTACCGCGTAGCCGAGCCCCGCAAACGCTGCGGCGATGACGATGTAGGCCGTCAGTCGCCCCAACCTGGCCACCCACGCGATGGCGAGCGGCTCCCACGTCGAGGTTTTGAGCTCAAGTCGACGAATCTGCGAGATCGTTTTTTCCGAAAAACGCTCAGTAACCTCGGGGCGCGGCAGATAATCCAGCAACTCCCACGTCTTTTGCAGCATCTCCACTTCGCGACGGGCCGTTGCGCTCTTCGTCAGCTTTGTCGCGATGGTCCGGGCATGATTTTCAGGCAGTTCTCCGTCGACATAAGCGACCAGATCGGCTCGTTCGTCTGGTGTCAACCTAAGCTGCTCTGGCCGGCTCGCCACGTCGTTTTACCCGTCTATTTCCCACTGCTCAAGCGGTCCCATCCCCCGCGTACGATACGGCGCAAATCACATCATGCCACCCATGCCGCCCATGCCACCGCCCATGCCACCGCCCATGCCACCGCCCATGCCACCGCCCATGCCACCGCCCATGCCACCGCCCGCGTCGAGTACCCGGGCGGTCGCGACGCTCCGCCCTTTGTATAAACGTTGGCGTTACGCCCTCGGCCTTCGCGAAGGCCGGGAAATACTGCGCGGCACGACCATAATAAAGAGACGGCCCCGTGCCGTCCGCATTGCTCGGGTTGTGCGAAAACCGAGCGACCCGGGCGGACCGCTCGTTTCCTTGTTGGCGCGAATAGGGACGAAGAGGATCGTAGTTTTGGTCGGAATATGGAGAAATCGGGTTGTATAGATTGCGCCGATCGTTTTGGGCGAAATACTGCCGGGCCACCATCGCGGTGTTGATGCTATCCATCGGTGTCGACCGCATCGCCTGGAGCTGCTGGTTAGGCAGATAAAATGCGTAGTAAAATGTGAACGGGTCGTTGAGGATCCCGCCAGCGTTCAGACCGAGGCCGCCGGTTTGCGCTTTTGCGGGTTTGGTCATAAATGTCAGGCAAAAAACCAGAACGAAAATTCCACCGGCTGCACGCAACAGGTGCCGTCCCATGTTACTCACCCCTCATCGTTTCTGGAGTTGAGATTCTGCCCGTCTCAACGACATTTCGGATCAATGCGTCGTTCGACGCGAGCGGAAGTGGAACTGGATTCTCGCGGGCACTCACATCCGCTAAACTCTCTATCATAACCGCGGCAAGCCATTCAACAAGTCAGGTCGTTAGAAAAACGAACTTTGTTCACCCTGAGTTCACAATTCAGACTCGTTGCACGGGAAATGACGATGCTGGAGATCCGGCTCGGTCGTTACCAGCGACGTGGGCTGATCGGTTTCCAGCGCCACTGCTGTTAACCGCGGGTTAAAAGGAAAGCAAGCGTGGCGCCACTCTTGATCCGACACTTGACCATTCATTCCATTGGACTATTCGCCGCCGCACCAGCCCGGAGGGTCGGCGTCAGTAACTCTTATTACTACGTCGGGCTGGGCGTTTTGGCGGTGTTGATGCTTATTGCTGCGATCAAGGCTTATCGGATGTGGGAAGAGCTTCACGACATCCCAGAGCCAGACTCACCAGCTGACCTGCTCGAGGCATTCCAAGAGGCCCACGCCGCAGGTGAATTGGACGACCAGGAGTTCGAGCGGGTGCGGCAACGACTTGCGGGTCCAGCGGCGGGTGCTGATCTGACTCCACCGTCTGTTCGCCCCAACAGCGATAACACAACTGAGGCGGACGTCATCGCACCGCAAAACTAAAGGCGGCAACCAGGCGCCGCCTGGCAAGACAGTGCCAAACCTGCCATTTTGTCACGAGAGGTTGACCACTTTTCGAGTTTTGACGCTTTCGATTTCCGCCAGGCAAAGTCGCAGGGCCTGGCGCGCCAGGGTGCCGGAAAGCTGCTCGGCCTCGCGCCCCGACGAAACGGCCCCGGCCGCCGAGGTGAGCTCTTGAGTGAACGAGTCGACGGGATCGCCCGAACCCAGCTTGGGGCGTTCGACCGTGCCATCGGGCAAAATCACCGTCAGCGGCATGGCGGTATGGCCCTGGCCCGCAAGATTCACGAACTCGAAGGCGAGCGTCGCGCGATCGAAGTAAAGCTCGAAGCCGTGAGCAAACGGCCTACCAGCCTGACTTAATGCGCCCGAAACGCAGGAGACCGCTAGATCGGCCGTGTCGTAGAGATACTGCGTCGTCAAATGCACGACGGCGCCGTTTTCAACGACGCCGCGCGAGTGAACCGCCTGCGGAACTCCACAGATGAGCCCGATATAGTGCGTATCATGAATGTGCAGATCAATTGCCGGTCCGCCGCTTCGCTCGGGGTCGGCGATCCCGCTGGACCAGTCGGGCTTGGAAATCACCCGCATCAAATGCGCAGCACGTAAGGGGCCGTAGCGACCAGATTTTACCGCCTCGAGGGCATATGCGAATTCAGGGAAAAACGGTAAGACGTGGCCGACCATGAGGTACTTACCGGCGGATTGAGCAGCGGCGACCATCTGATCCGCTTCGTCTGTAGCGAGCGCGATTGGTTTTTCGACCAGCACGTGCTTGCCAGCCTTGAGTGCCTGGATAGCCATTGGTCCGTGGGCGTCATTGGGGACACACAGATCGACAAGGTCGACGACTGGATCGGCGAGCAGCGCCTCAAAGTCGCGGTACAAGGCGACGCCGGATAGGTCCATCTGCGTGCCGCGCGGGCCAAAGTTTCCTTGAATACTCGTCCAATCGCCCGCGAGTTTTTTGGGGTCACGACTGCAAAGTGCGGAGACGCGTAATCCGTGCGCTCGCTGCGCCGCCAGGTAGTGGATCATGCCCATGAAGCCAACACCCACGACTCCGATGCCTACCATTCGCAAGTCCTTTTCTAGTTGTTTCGAGAATTCATATGCGCAGTAGTGTATAAAGCTGGTGTTGCTCGTCCGTCGGCCTCAGATTAGATTGATTTCGCCATTCTTTGACGCATCCAATGTGGGCGTCAAGCCTCTTTCTCTGGGCTGATTGAGTCTACATTACGGGCTGGATTAGTCTACAATGACTCCGGCGGCGGACGACCGCGCGCGACGACACGGAGGCAGTCATGGCGGAAGCTTTCGGCAAGATAAGAAAGTCGCGCACGCGGCTGGCGGCGTGGTTGGCCGCAGCTCTGGTTGTGTCGCTAGTTTCACTCTACGGCAGCGTCTCCTGGTTCACGGCCGATCGCCTGACGCGCCCCACCAACCATCCATTGCGAATCGACCCGCTGGAGCTGAGTGGCGACGCCCGGGCCTGGTCGACAAAAACGGCGGATGGGATCACGCTGAGAGGGTGGTACTTGCCGACGAAGCAGGCCAGACATTTGATTGTCCTGGTGCACGGAATGTGGAGCTCGTGGATGGAGATGGCGTCGCTTGGCCGAGACTTACATCGGCGCGGTTTTGACGTGCTCCTCTTTGATCTCCGCGGCCATGGGCAAAGTGATCCGTCACGTCTCTATCTCGGCAGCCGCGAGCGAGCGGACATCCGGGCCGCTATGAGCTGGGCTCTGGACGAAGGGTTCACAACCGATCGAATCGGCTGGCTGGGCTATTCGATGGGGGGGTCGACAATTCTGATGGAGGCGGCCCGAAATCCCGCGATCCAGGTCGCTGTGATCGATAGCCCTTTCGGTGACTTGCCCGCCGTCCTCCAGACACAACTGAGCAAGCACAGCGGCCTGCCCGGCTGGTTCAATCCCGGAATCCTGCTGGCGGCACGAATGGTTTATGGAGTGCGCACCGACAATCTGGTGCCAATCCGGTTTGCCCGTTCATGGGGAGAGCGCCCGCTCCTCGTGATCCATGGGGAATCCGACACTTTGGTGCCGGTCAGTCAAGCTCACCAAATCGCAAGCGCCATCGGTGCATCTTGTCTCACGATGACATTGCCGGGCGTCGACCATGTACAGGCTTACGAAAGCGATCCCGAAGCGTACGTTCGCGTCGTCGGATCGTTTTTTCACGAGCATCTTAGCCCGTGACGAACGGGATCACACCTGGAACCGTCGCTTGCAGTTGAGTCGAGTCCTCGTCGAGCGCCAGGTGCACGGCGAACGGCCGGATCCAGGCTGAGAGAGCCTGGCCGGCCGATCGTTCTGGCAAATCGTAGGATTCGCGGTCGAGAGGCGGATCAGGGGCCGATGCCGCCATGAGTCCGGTAGGGAGTCATGTGCGACGGCTGGTCGAGCAACCAGAACCGCTCCCACTCGTCACCCGCCTGCCGAAGGTTTTCTGAGTCGACGAGCAACTCCTCGACTCGCCTGGGCTTGTAGGCTGCGTAGTGCGGCAAGGGGACCGGTGCACATCCCTCGAAGACCGCGAGAGACGCGACCGTGATCGCCAAGGCCGCGAACAGTTTCCGCATGTCGGGCTCCTCCCGTCTTTGTGACCGCACGGATCAGTCCCACCCGCGCATTCCTTGCACGGGTCTGATCCGGGGGACTCGACGCCCGGGACATAGCCCCTGGCTCGAGCCAGATTCCGTTCGCCACGTCCGCGGAATCCTGTCCGTCGAGTTCCGCTACGTCGCCCTAAGGCCTTGCCAGGTAAATGACGATGGCCTTCTGTGTCTCCCGAGATGGGAGTGTGGCGAAGCGACGTCCGCCTGGATTTCCCAGCCTTCCGTCCTCAGTCGGCGGTTGTCTGTGCCTGAGGTTCGGAGACCGGCTCGACGGGTCCGTTGTTTTCTAGATCGGCATCCGAGTCTTCTTCCAATAGTGGAAGTTTTGACGGATCTATCTTTCGAACCAATTCTTCCATTTCCTTGCCCGGCTTGAACGTCACGACGTTCTTGGATGGGACATAGACCTTGTCGCCGGTACGCGGGTTCCGCGCTTTGCGAGGCGCACGTTGCTTGACCTCAAAAACGCCGAAATTTCGCAGCTCGATCCGGCCCTCGGAAACCAGGGTCTGAATGATCGCGTCGAGGGTCCGCTGGACGATGTCCTTGGTCTTGAGCTGGGTCAGACCGATATCCTCTGAAATCTTTTTGACAATTTCTTTCTTGGTCACGTTGGCGATCTCCACGGATGCGTGGTCGGCCCAGTGCGGGCAGCGAACGGCTCAAGTGTATTGGTGGCTTAGAGTAGTGTCAAGAAGGAATCGCATTCAGATTCGAGATGGCGATGCAGCGGTGCATAATTCCAGGGCAATCCGTGGTGGTCGGTCAACTCTTTGAGTTGGCCGATAAAGCGTTCCGACAGATCGTGCGCGCGTCGCTCGTAATGTTGGGTCGCAGTAGTAAACGCGGCAGCCGAGCGGCCGGCCTGCACGGGCCGTGCAATGCCCGCGCGTTCTGCCACGGGCAAGTCTCGCCTTGTCGAGCGGCCGCGGATGGCTCAGGCGCGACTTCAAGCAGAAACTGCACCTCGGCGGTCGAGACGAAAAGAGTGTGCCCGTACTCCTTAAAACGGCAGCAGCGACCGCTCAACTGGCAGACCGGACCGAGCGTTGCCACTTCCGCGTCGAGTTTCGCGTACAAGGCGCATAGCTCGGCTTCTGCCTCAGCCGAGAGCAACGGCAGGTTCAAGTCATTGCTGTGGCATCGGGTCGATCATTTTGAGGTCTTTGATAGCGACGAGACGATCTCATCCACAGTGTAGAGGCGGCCTTGGCCCGAGCCGGGGCAGACCGACCGAACGTGATCCCAATCTTCTGGCGTCTCAACGTTTTCCGGCCAGAAAGGCCAGGTCTGGCACTGGTCGGGACGGGCTGGATAGACCGTGCAGCCGGCGTGCTTGTCCCAAAAGATGCAATCGCCGCCCGGCTTCTCGATCAGGCTGTAGCTGTCGTTGACCTGCCGCACGAACTTCGCGGCAAATTGCTCGACCGTCTCGCCGCGAAACTCCGCCAGACGCTCGATCTCTTCGGGCGAAACCCAGACGTAACCCGGTGCGCCCGTGCAACAGGCTCCGCACCGCGTGCACGAGAAAGCCAGGCCTTCTCGATACCAGGGTGACTTCGATTCCCTTCTACTCATTGACTCGATCCCAATCTGCGCCGCGGGACGTGTCGACCTGGAGTCGCCTTACTCTAGCGGCCCGAGCCGATCGGAGGCAACCCTCTCCAGTTCCAAACTGCTATAAAGCCAGGATTTGTGGACTGCGCGACGGCGCAAACTACCGAGGCTGCAAATTCTCGGCGACCTGGTAATCGAGGCAACCGAAACCTCGACGGCGACTGAATCGACCAATACGGCAATCAGCCGCCGATCGAGTGCATCAAACGCTCGGGCTGGATGAACCGGGCGGTATTGATCTCGTGTCCTTCCCACTTCGAGGCGACACGAGTCGCGAATCGCCTGGGCGATCTCGGCGTCGTCGGCCCCGCCGCGCAGCAGCGGCGCGTACATCGGTCTCCTCGAGCGAGAACAGGCAATTGCGCAGCTTGCCGTCGGACGTGAGCCGGATCCGGTTGCAGCTCATGCAGAAGGGCCGGCTGATCGAGGCGATGAAGCCCACCCGGCCGCCGCCGTCGGCATATTCGTAATCGAGGGCGGGCGCACGCGGATCCTGGTCGGCAGACGGGACGAGCGGCCCGATTCCCACGGTCGAGCAAATCGAGAATGTCGGCCGCGAACAAGACCTTCTCGCGCTCCCAAAGATGGCCGGCGTCGAGCGGCATGTATTCGATGAAACGCAGCTCCAGGCCATGAGTTCGGGCAAACAGGCCGAGCGGAACGACATCGTCTTCGGTCACGCCGCGCATGGCGACGGCATTGATCTTTACCGGATCGAAACCCGGCCTCCTTGGCCGCCAGGATCCCCTCGATCACCTGCTCGAAACCAGTTCGCCGTGTCAGACGCTCAAACTTCGCCGCGTCCATCGTGTCGAGGCTGATGTTGATCCGCTCGAGGCCGGCATCGCGCAAGGCCTGGGCCATGGGTGCCAGCAAGATCCCATTGGTGGTCAGCCCGATATCCTTGAGGCCGGGAATGGCGGCCAGCTTCTCCACCAGCGCGGGAATGTTGCGCCGCACCAGTGGCTCGCCGCCGGTCAGCCGGACCTTGTCGATTCCCAGTGTCACGGCAATCCGCACGAACCGCTCGATCTCCTCGAAGCTCAACAGGGCCGACGCGGCAGGAACTCGACCTGCTCGGGCATGCAGTAGACGCACCGGATGTTGCACCGGTCCGTCACGCTGATCCGCAGGTTGTTATGCGGACGTCCAAACGAGTCGATCAGTCGGTCTGGTCGCTGAAAGCATCACGATCGCCAAAGTCAGTCGGACGGTTTGTTCAATACAGCCCTCATTATAACCGAACGTCGCCCCGTGCGTATCCAGAACGGTCAGCCTGGCGCTCAGCCGGGCTGCAGTCCCGGATGAACCCACTCCTCGTTCCCGTCCGCCCAGATTTCCCTTTTCCAGATCGGCACGACTTGCTTGAGCGTGTCGATCAGCCACCGGCAGGCTTCAAACGACTCGTGCCGGTGCGGAGCAGCTCACTGCGACGACCACGCTCACTTCGCCCAGCTCGAGGTCGCCCACGCGATGCACGAGCGCCATTTCGATCACCGGCCAGCGCCGGCGGGCTTCGTCTTCGAGCTCGGCCATCTTCTTCCTGGCCATCTCCGGATATGCCTCATAGGCCAGCGCCACCGTGCGTCGATCGCCGGTGATCTCGCGGACGGTTCCCAGAAACGTGCAGACGGCCCCGCCAGTGGCGAGCGCACCCGTTCGGTGACGGCGGCGTGATCGATCGGTTCGTCGGTGATTTCGATCATTGTGGCGACGACTCTCCGCTCTCAAACTGTCCCGCCTGCAGATGATCGCTCGCCTGCCCCGCCGCTGACCGGCAGAATCATAGCCAGGCGTGAGCCAGGCGCAATCGGCGTGCCATCACCGGCGTATTCTTCATTAACGGCGATCAAGGCAGTCGGGATCAACGGGGCCAGGGCCGGCAGACGGTCGGCCAAGGCTTTTCGCACGTCGCTGACCGTCGAGCCATGTGCCAGGTCAATTGTAAGCTCCGATTGCCCGGCCCGTTCTTTGGCAAGCGCAAAGAAACGAACGGTCACTTCCATTTTGGATCGGCAAGATTACGGTCCTGATTCTGGCGGGTTTGCCAATACTCGAGTCGCCGGGTGTGTCGAGATCGGCGACGATCTCGGAATGCCGGACGGCCAGCTCGACGACGATGGGGCTATGCTCGGCCACCAGGGTGTTGAGCCCGAGTCGGCGGGAAGGTAACGCACTCCGCACGCGATGTTCCACGGCAATACGATCGGATGGCCCCGTCGCCCATTGTAGGTGGGGATCACCAAAGAATCCGGATGGCTCGTCGCGTATTCGGCGATAAGGGCGACAATTTCCGGACTGATTCCGGGATGGTCGGCCGGGCGTCAGCATAACACAATCCGGAGGACGGCCCTGCTCGAGTCGCTCGAGTCCCAGCTCGATCGAATCGCGCATTTCGGCGGGGCGTGTCGCTGGGACGACGACTTCGGCCCCCGCATCGCGAGCCGCCTTGGCAATGGCCGGTCCTTCAGCTGTGTCGGCCGGCGGCGCAACCACAACGACGCGCTCGGCTCCGCCCGCTCGCGGAGCGCACCGACGACGCGGCCGATCAAGGTCTGGCCGTCAAACTCGACAAGCAGCTTGGGCCGGCCCATCCGCGTGCTCGATCCGGCGGCGGGAACCAGGGCCGCGATCATGTTTGGCTCGCGACACCGGCACCGGCACGAGTGCCGACCTGGTTCGCGCTCGAGCGAAATCGTCGTGAGGACGGGGAATCAAGCCTTGTGGTCCCAAGTTGCGGCGAGCGATCAGCTCGGCCACGATGCTGATCGCGATCTCGGGCACCGACTGCGAGCCGATCTCCAGGCCGACCGGCGCGGCCACGCGCTCCAGGTCAGTCTCCGAGATGCCCGCCTCGCGCAGGCTCTCGAAAATGAGCCGGATCTTGCGGCGGCTGCCGATCAAGCCGACGTAAGCCGCCGCGGTCGGCGCCAGATGATACAGGGCTTCCTGGTCGTGGCCGTGCCCGCGCGTCACGATCAAGGCATAAGTCTCGGGGCTGATCTCGAGCTGGCCAAGCACCTCGTCGATCGGGCCGACCAGCAGCCGCTGCGGCGGCCGGAAACCGCTCGCGATTGGCATATTGATGGCGGTCGTCGACGACCCAGACGTCGAAGTCGGCCTGCGCGGCCAGGCTGGCGACGGCTTGCCCCACGTGCCCGGCCCCGACGACGATCAGCCGAATTCGCGGCCAGGTGGGCAAGAAGGCGATCCCGCCTTGAACCGTCGGTTTGGGCCGCTCGGCAGGTGGGGTCATTTGCGCGATCGAGCCCGTCGGGAACTGGCAGCGCCCTGGCCATTCGGCCCTCGACTTTCCTTCGCCGTCGAACAAGACGCGGCTGCCCGACGGAGCGCCGCCGGCCTGCGTCGTGTCGACGACGACCGCTTCGACGAACCCCCGGCCTTCCTCGATCACCTGGTCGAGTGTGCGGAAATACTCCAGCGGACCGGCCCCCTGCATCGACTGCGTGAGGACCACCATCTTGCCGCCGCAGATCAGGCCATCCGCCCAGGCGTAATCATGGTCGAGGATGAACGAATGGACGGCCGCGGTCGGTCTCGCCGATCTGCTGGATGGCCTTCTGTTTGACCTCGTTCTCGACGCAGCCGCCTCCGAGCGTGCCCACCTGGCCGCCGTCGGGATCGATGATCATCATCGAGCCGGCCTTCTGCGGCGTCGATCCCCGCGTCTCCACCACCTGGCAGACGATCAGTTCGCGATCCCGCGAGAATCCCTCGATCAATTGCCGCACAAGTTCCCGCATTCGATTTGATTCCAGACTTCGAGATTCAGGTCACACCAGTGAAGTTTTGCCTGATTATACGCTATCGCTGCGCGAGTGCATCGGCAATGCGGGCGCATGCGGCGTCAGTGTGGTCAAGACGTCCTTCTGGCCGTGCCGAAGGCACAAATGGAACAGTTGCAACGGTCGTAGCGGTTTTACGGCTCCAAAATGGCAGTAGATGGCAGTTTTTGGGAAGGTCTTCCAATCGCCTCGCCCCGCGCGACGAGATCAACAACGAATCCTTCGTTTTCTTCGTTTCGTTCTGTTCCAAGATGAGAACAACTCCATGGATTTGCTATTCGTCAGAAGCTGAAAGGCGCTCCGGTCAGGTTATTGGCGCCGCCATCGGGTTGCGTCGGATCTTGGGGCCAGGATTGAGACGCAGTTATTGTATGACGTGAAATAGTTCGCTACGAGCGAACTCATGAATCGCAAAGTGTCCAAGGCATCATCGGCGAATGGTTCATCCTGGTCTGAAGTCAAAACCATCACACCAAGAAAGGCGGGGGAGCATGGCCAAGGAAACGTTAACGTCGCATAAAGACGGAAATATATGTTCGTATTTAGGTCCACGCCGTGAGGTTTGATTACGACGTAACTCCATCCGGGTTACAGCTCGGAGCTGCTGGACCAGGAAACAAACGAGCCGAATTCGATCGGGTCGAGATTCGTGAGATGGTTCACCCCGGAGACGCACCGGGCCACTAACGGTATCGAGTGACGAAGTCTTACCACGCCGCATGGTCACGCCAGTTGGCAGTCCGTCTCAGAAGCGTCGGGCTGGTTCTCGTGCTGTCATCGGAATTCATCGTTGAATTCCCGCGTATTTCGAGTAGAAACCGTCGAGCTTGTCGGCGGCGATGACGTAATTCTGGCAAAAGCGTGTAGATAGTCTTCGCAGGACTGGTAGGAGGGGAAAGAAAAGTGCACGCACTTGTGGCCATGAATGATTCTATCCATCGAGGCTCTGTCCGAACATTGGGCATGACAACTCCAGCTCTCGCAGTCATTCGCCCTGCACGACGACGAAGACGGTGAAAGCCACGGCGGTTGGCCTTCGCCATCGACTGTTCTTTCAAACCCGCTCTCCTCGCCTTGAAGAGAAATCGAGCCATGTCAGACTCCCGGACCGTATCGCAGCGACGAAACCGTGTCGGCTTTTCGCAGCTATGGGCAATTTTCCGCCAAATGACCCATTCGTCGCGAGGACGAAACCGTCAGGCTACAAGACGCACGGCGTGGAACCCCAGCGCTTTCCCATGTTTGCCCCAGCTCCTGGAACCGCGGATCGTGCTGTCAAGCCTCGTTTGGACCGCGGAGCCAACCAATTCGGTGGCCGGCGTCGCGATGAGCCGGGCTGTGCAGGTGAAGTTCGTGGATCAATTCGCGCATCGTGGTGGCAGCGATAACGAGACGGTCACTTTGACACTTAACAGGGGTATTTTCGCCGACGGCCAGAGCACAGAAACCGCGGTGGCATCACATGGCGTAGCGACGTTCAGCGGATTGAAGATCGACTTCGTCGGATTCTACACGTTTACGGCCACTGCGGCCAGGCGACAGGACATGCAGTGCGCGGCCGGTCGTTGGTCGGTGGGCGGACCGTGCAGGCCCACCTAAACTTTTACGGGACGGCATTGAGCTTCGAGCGCTGCTTCCCCGACTCAGTGCGAGGGCCACAGCTCATCTTCGCGTTGCGGCGGATGGCTTCAAGCTTCGCAGCGGAGACCGTCATCGGTCGACTTTTCTCCCATCTGGTCATTAGTCATTCCGTCATTGAACATTTGCGGCGAGTGGGACTCTTCCTGACCGATGATGTGGCCAACCAAGCCTTGGCTTTGGTCGGGTAGTAGCGATTCGTCCCCCAACAAGCGGGGCAAGGATGGGCGGACATGAATCGCGTTCTCTGCTGCAAAACGATGCGCGGACAAGCATTGCGTCATCAGCTGCGGTACCTGTCGTTCTAGCCTCGACCCAAGCGATGCGTGTCCTTTCAACCCGAGCTTGCCTCCGCGGACGAACGGGCCGCGTTTATCGCCCGCGCTTGCGGCCCGGACGAGGACTTACGTCGTCGCGTCGAGCGGCTGGTCGACGCCCACTTTCAGGCCGGGAGCTTCCTCGGACCCGCGCCCGCCTCGCCCACGATCTCGATCGACTCGATCCGTGCCACGGTGGTCACCGGCACAGTCACCGGCCCGTACAAGCTCCTCCGGCCCATCGGTGAGGGGGGCATGGGCACAGTCTACGTGGCAGAACAAACGGCGTCCGGCCGCTGCCTGGTCGCGCTCAACGTGATTAAGGCTGGCATGAACAGCCGCCAGGTGCTCGCCCGTTTCGGCGCCGAGCGCCGGCGCTGGCCCTGATGGACCACCCCAACATCGCCAAGGTGCTCGACGCTGCCACAACTGACGACGGCCGGCCCTTCTTCGTCATGGAACTGGTCAAGAGCGTGCGGATTACCAGGTTCTGCGACGAGCATCGGCTGTCGACACGCCAGCGACTCGAGCTTGCCATCCCGGTCTGCGAGGCTGTTTAGCACGCCCACGAGAAGGGGGTCATCCACCGCGACCTCAAGCGGTCGAACATCCTGGTCGCCCTCTACGGCGACAAGCCGGTACCGAAGATCATCGACTTTGGGGTGGCCGAGGCAACCGGCCCGCGGCTGACCGACCAGATGCTGTGCACCGAGTTCGGGGCGGTGGTGGGCACGCTGGAGTACATGAGCCCCGAGCAGGCTCAGCTCAACCAGCTCGACATCGACGCTCGCAGCGACGTCTACAGCTTGGGTGTGCTCCTCTACGAGTTGTTGACCGGCTCGACCCCGCTCGATCACAAGCGGCTCAAGGAGGGGGCATTCCTGGAGGTCTTGCGGGCGATCCGCGAGGAGCAGACACCGCAGCCCAGCATGCGGCTGAGCACGACGGACGAGCGGCCGTCGATCGCCGCTGCCGCAGCATCGAGCCGCGGAGACTGACAGACCTGATGCGGGGCGGGCTCGACTGGATCGTCATGAAGGCCGTCGAGAAGGACCGCGATCGCCGCTACCAGACAGCCAGCGAGCTGGCGCGGGACGTCGAGCGCTGGTCCCGAGACCTCTGCACCGTTCGGTGAAACCATGACCAGCGGTTTCCGTATTTTCAAAGATCCGGACGTCGGCGAACTCGTCGACGCAGTCAAGGATGCCGAGGCACGCCGTTTCCCTGCGCTCCAGGCGACCCCCGCGACTCCATCGTTATGTCCCCGAAGAACGCGAGTGATCGCGCCGGCGGTGCCCGCAGAGGCGAAGCACCTCGCGACGAAGGATGAGAGCTTGTTCCGCGGGTCAATCCCGTAAGCCACACAGCAGCGATCACCGCGAGCACGATCAAGGAGCCCTATATCCCTCTGACAATACGCTGCGACGCTGGATCGAGACAGCGCGCCATGGGTAATCTGCTCGGCGTCAAGCGAACAGACCTCGGACCGGCTGGCCGATAGACGTGTCCGACAGACCGCCGACTTTCTTTCCCCGGACGTGGTAGCGCGAGACCGTATACCTCGCCTGATTGCAAAATTTTTGTCCGGATTCTCGTGCCAGCGGATAACTACACTTAGGAAGTGATCGAGAACGAGACAGAGCAGTCTTCTCGTCCGCGTGTTTTACTGACCCTGAGGCGCCTGCCAAGAATCGGGGTTGTCTGGTCGTGCTTTCCCGAATACGGCGGTCTGTCGCAGCGCGAATTGTGAACGTGCGATTATCGTTTCGGCATGCGAGAACAGCGCAGAGCGATGGCCCGGTAAGGTCAAAGCAATGATATCACTTATGGTGAACTCCATTGATTGCGGCTCGCCGGACGCGAAAGAGTTCATCAGCCTGCTGGCGGCGCACAGCCAGAGCCTCTATCGTTATATCTATACATTAGTTCCGGACCCTGATCAGGCGCAGGATGTCTACCAGGAGTCGGTGTTGACGATGTGGGAGAAATTCGGCGAATATCGCGCGGACGAGCCGTTTTTGCCCTGGGCATACCGATTTGCGTATTTCAAGGTCCTTGCCCAGAGGAAGAACAAGCGTCTGCAGCCGACGCTCCTCGACGACGACGTGCTGGAGATACTTGCGGAAGAGCAGGTGGAGGAAGACGAACGGTTGGATGCGCAACTGAGGATCTTGTCAGGTTGTCTCGAGAAGTTGCCGCAAAAGGAGCGGAGGCTGCTTCAGGTGCGGTATGACGGGCGGGCGACAGTGGCCCAGATCGCCCAAGAGACGGGCCGGTTGGCAGGTACGCTTTACCGGGTGCTGCACAGGGTTCGGAAAAAGCTGCTTCATTGCATCGAAAGACGGATGGCGGTGGAGGAACGGCGATGACCGATGCAGACTTCGATGCGGCTGATCTTGATGTGCTGCTTTCGGCCCTTTGTGATTCGCGGCTCACACAGCGGCAACTAGACCAGCTCAACGGGCTTTTGCGGTCTGACCCGGACCTGCGCCGCCGATATCGATTCTACATGGGCCTTCACCTAGCCCTGCGTCACGAGATTCCAGCGAGCCGCTCAGCGCGGGACGAGGCGATTTCTGATTGGCGATCGCCG
This sequence comes from uncultured Isosphaeraceae bacterium, assembly GCA_963850935.1. Taxonomy (GTDB): domain Bacteria; phylum Planctomycetota; class Planctomycetia; order Isosphaerales; family Isosphaeraceae; genus CAWFRS01. The sequence goes on along the minus strand of CAWKNT010000032.1, from coordinate 793,434 downwards.
TCCGAGACGCCCGGTGATTGTCCTTTGGGCGGCCGCGGCCGGGACTCGTCGTCTTTTCGATTCCGGTCGATCGGTCTGGTGGCGTCGCTCTTGGTCTCGTTTGTGGCTGGCACGGGTACTCTTGTGTGGTGGTGGCCGCGCCGCGACTCGCCTGCGGCGTTTTCAAATTCAGCCCCGATCGTCGCCCGGGTCTCGGGAACGGCCGGCGCGCGTTTTGAGGGCTATGGTTTGTCGGCAGGTTTGAAAGATCCGTTGCGGGCCGGGACTTATCGTTTAGCCGAGGGGATCGTGCAGGTAACCTTCGCGCGTGGGGCCGAAGTCATGATCGCGGCTCCGGCCGAGTTTGTCGCTCCAGGCCGAGGACCGGATGTGCTTGAAGCGCGGCAAACTCACGGCCAGGGTTACGGAACGAGCCAAAGGTTTCACCGTCGAGACGCCGCACGCGACACTTGTCGACCTGGGGACGGAATTCGCGGCGGACGTGGACCGAGACGGCAATGGCGAGGTTCATGTCTTCCGCGGCGAGGTCATCGTCCAGCCCAGGTCGCGGACCGATTCGCGTCCCCTGCGGCTGACCAACGCTCAGGCGACGCGGATCGATTCCGCCTCGGTGACTCCAGCGGGAATCGAAGTCGATTCCAGCCGGTTTCTCCGCCAACTTGACGAGCCCAAGACGAACTATTCCCAGCTCATCGATGACCTCGGTCCCCAGGTTTATCTGCGGATGGAGCCCACCGTCGATGGGCACTCGCTGGTCGACTCGGCCGTGCAAGGTCGATTCGGCCAGGTTGTGCTCGGTCCGAACAATGGCACGCCTTGGTGTCCCGGGCTACTTCGGGTCGGCACTCCGTCTGCAAGGCCCAAGTTCGGGCGAATATGCCAGGATGCCGTCCATCGAGAAGCAGACGGGCAACACGCTGTCGGTGGTGGCCTGGGTGTTCGCGGAATCGCGGCCGCGGTGGGCCACCATCGCCAAGCGTTGGGGAGACCCAGGAGACCGATGCTTCCATTTCGGACTATTCGGGGATGACGGCGACCTTGAGGTCCACATCGATCAACCGAATGGCGAGGAGGTGTTGGTACGCGAGGGACGGCCGCTGCCCACGCGTCGCTGGCACCACGTCGCTTTTGTAGCAGATGGGACGAGGCTCCGCCTTTATCGCAACGGCGCTCGAGGTGGCGAGCGCAGCGTACGTGGGGCTGCAATCGGGCACGCTCGAGGTGCTCGGCGTCGGGGTCAAGCTCGACCGAACTGGCGGTCGGCCCGATCCATTTGAACCCGGCTACTGGCATGGGCGGCTCGATGAGATCTCGATCTTCGAGCGGCCGCTAGAACCAGGATCAGATCCATCAGTTGCATCAGGCGGCCGCCGGGCCCGAACCGAGCGGCCAACGCTAAAACCGGCGAGCCACGGCCCGTGGAACAGGTCCGGCCGTAGGCATAGGCGTTAGCTAGTGACTACATCGCTGTTTGAGAACCACAAATTACGAGAGGAGTTTCCTCATGCGAAGACCCTGGATAGCACACCTGCGATCCGTGGTCTTGATCATCACCATCGGACTTACCTCCTCGCTAGCATTGAGCGGGTGCGACTCGGGCGGCGGCGGCCCGACCGAACAGGCACAGACAGGCCACGAAGCCGCCAAGTCTTCCATGGAATACATGCGAAAGCACATTGCCGAATCAAGAGGCGCGCCGAAGACAAAATCGAAAGGGGCACGCCAGAAGCCGTAACGCGGCGACTCCTTCGCGCTGCCACCTAAAAACTGGCTCCGAGCAGGTATTGCCGTCATCCACTCCCGTGCCAGGGGGGACCCGAGGGTTCGTTCGACTGTTCCGACAGGCCTTCGACCCTTTAACCAGTTTCCTGCCTCTATCTTTCTCACGAGGTGACCTATGAGTTTTGGAAAGACTCAACGAGGTTTCACACTGATCGAGCTACTGGTCGTGATCGCGATCATCGCCGTCCTGATTGCCCTGCTGCTGCCGGCGGTTCAGTCGGCTCGGGAGGCCGCCCGCCGCATCCAGTGCACCAACAACCTGAAGCAAATCGGCCTGGCGATGCATAATTATCATACAGCAACAACACCTTCCCCCAAGGCGTTTCGGCCTCGTTCAATACACTCACCTACGGTCCATGCATCGCCTGGTCCGGCTGGAGCGCTCAGTCGCTCATGCTCGGCTACATGGAGGGTCAGCCGATCTACAACGCATGTAACTTCATGGTCGATCCGTTCTCCACCCCGGTATCCCCGTTCATCAACGGCACCGCCATCTTGACCAAGATCAACGCGTTCCTTTGTCCTTCCGACGGCAACGCCGGCACGGCTTCCGGCAACGCCCAGGTGACCCTGACCACCCAGGTCGATTCGACGCTGATCAACAACTACTACGCCAGTGTCGGGACGACTACCTACGTCGATAACTACGTCAACAACGGGCCCACCCCTGGAACCTGCGGCACCAGCCCGGGGAGCACGGGGATCTTCTGGTATTCGGTCTCATACGGCATTCAGTCCGTCACAGACGGCACTTCGAACACTGTCGCCTTCAGCGAGGGACTCACCGGCAGCAACGGAACCACCCGCCAGAACTACATCACGGGCATAAATCAGAATGGCCCACCGGGCTACTAAGACGTCTGGCGACGATCACGACGGTTCCGCCGACGGTACCGGGGCCGATCATGGGCGCGTGGCTGCAGGGCTGCAACACCAACTTCGCCACGGCCTCCGCGGCCGCCATGAACCTGAGCACCAACCGGGGCTGGTTATGGTCTTGGGGGATGGAAACGATTACGATGTTCAACACGATCGTGCCGCCGAATTCCACGCAGTTCCAATGGGCTTCGTGCCGTAATGGCTGCCGGGGCTTGCGACGTGGTCTCAGCGGACCATGGGAACATCACGCCGGCCACGAGCAACCATCCCGGCGGCTGTAACGTGATGATGGCCGATGGCCACGTCCAGTTCATCAAGAGCTCGATCTCGATGAGCACCTGGTGGCAGCTCGGCACGCAGGCAAATGGCGAGGTCATCAGTTCGGACTCGTACTGATCCGAACTGAGTTTGCCGCCCCGCGGTGCGACCTCCATGCCGATGCGCGCTGCCCGTTCGCGCGGGGACGGTTAACCTGGGTCGTTGTGAGAGAGGTCTTGGCTGATATGCGTTCGTGGTTAACGCCTCGGCGCCTTCTGTCGCTCACCCTCGTCGCCGGGGCAGTGGGGTTTGGCGTGGTCGAGGGCGTCGAGGCGTGGTGGTACAAAGTCGAGTTGGCCCGCGCCGATCGCGAGCTAGCCGCGGGTCGGTACGGGCAGGCGCTCGGGCGGCTGGAACGGCTTTCGACGCGGTGGACGGGCCGCGCGGAGGTTGAGTACCCGCGCGGAGTCTGCGAGGCGGCACTCGGGCATGTCGATGCCGCCCTGGCTGCGTGGGAGCGCGTGCCCCGCGACTCGTCATTGGGTGCCGCGCGATCCTGGACCGCGCGCGGCTGGCGCTGGATCATGGCCGGCTCGCCATTGCCGAGGCAAGCGTCGTGTTGGTGCTGGTAGACCCGAGCGACCTCGGTCAGGAGGCGGCGAACCTGGCCGATCAGATCGACCTCTTCACAGGTCGCCGGCGTGCAATCCAGCGCCGAATCGAACGGCGCTGGCCGACCGTCGCGCGACCAGGCCGGGCTGTTGCGGCTGCATTGGCAGCTTGACACGCAACCGTCTTTAATTCTGGCGATCGGTGAGCGGCTGCAGCGGATGGCGCGTGAGGCACCTGACGATGATCGAGTATTGCTCGGTCTCGCCGACCTGGCGACAATCCAAGGGCGCTACGTCGAGGCCGATGAGTTATTGAGGAAATGCGAAGCCAGCAGGGCCGCCGACCCAGACGTCTTGATGGCTCGGCTTAGGTGGGCTCTCGATGCCGAACACCCAGATGAGGCGATCTCGGCTGCCTCTAATCTTCCGGCGAACCAAGTTAGCCCCGCCGAGGCCGCAGGGCTCGCTGCCCGTCTTGCCGCCCTGCGGGGTACCAACGAGCAAAAGGCGCTCGAGCGCCGGGTAGACCTCGATCCCGGCGATTGCACAGCCTGGGACCGGCTAGCCGAGCTGGCGGCGCGCGGCGGTGAGACCGAACGAGCGGCTCGCTTCCGCCGCCGCAAGACCGAGATCGGCCGCGCCATCGACCAGTACCGCATGCTCATGGGCCGATCGACCGGCAGCGACGCTCCCCCGGCAGGCGAGCTCGCTCGGACGGCCGAGGCACTCGGCCGGCAATTCGAAGCAAAGGGTTGGTGGACAATTTGGCTGTGTCAGCACGCCGACGACCTCGATGCACGCGCCGCTCTTGACCGTCTGGCACACGCACAGAGTCTGGCCTTGCCCCAAAACCTCGCGCTCGCCGAGTTGATAGTTGATAAACATGATACGCCAGGTCGCGTCCGAACGAGCCGGCCGCGCGTGCTCACCGTCCCAACATTTCGCGACGACGCTAAAGCGGCGGGCCTCGCGTTCTTCTACGACAATGACCCGTCACCACTCTGCCGGCTTCCCGAGACGATGGGCGGCGGCGTGGGCTTGATCGATTACGACGGAGACGGCTGGCTCGACGTCTATGTCGTGCAAGGAGGCATGCTGCCAGAAGAATCGCTGCCGAAACCGTCGGTGCAGCGCGACCGGTTGTTCCGGAACAAAGCGCGATGGAACGTTCGAAGACGTCACCGCTGTTGCTGGCCTGGCGAGGCTCCGTGGGGGCTATGGACACGGAGTCGCCGTTGGCGATTATGACAACGACGGCCATCCCGACCTTTTCGTTACGCGCTGGCGGTCGTATGCACTTTATCGCAACCGAGGCAACGGCACGTTTGACGACGCGACCGATCTCGCGGGCCTGAGTGGGCCTCGCGACTGGCCGACTTCGGCGGCGTTTGGCGATCTTGACGGCGATGGAGATCTCGATCTTTACGTGTGTCACTACACCGATTGGGATCCAGAGCGGACGGCCCCGTGCCCGCACCCGAGCGACCCGGCCAGGCACGGCTATTGCGTTCCGCGCGGACTTGGCTCCATGCCCGATCATGTCTTCCGCAACGATGGCGGACGGTTTGTCGATGTTTCGGCCGCGCGGGCGTTTGCTCAGCCGACAGAGACGGTCGTGGATTGGGCGTGGTCATCGCCGACTTTGATGGCGACGGCCGCTCCGACGTTTATGTTGCCAACGATATGACAGCCAATTTTTTGTTTCACAGCCTGGGAGACTTTCGGTTCGAGGAGATTGGCGAGTCAGCCGGTGTGGCTTCCGGCGGTGAAGGAGGGTATCGCGCGGGGATGGGAGTCGCTTGCGGTGATGCAAACGGCGACGGCCGGCCCGAGCTGGCTGTGACAAATTTCTACGGCGAGTCGACTTCGTTGTTCGTCAACTTGGGCGGTGGACTTTTCGGCGACCGCACGGCGGCCTCTGGACTGGCCGCCCCAACCCGCTACGTCCTTGGCTTTGGCGCCTCATTCCTTGACGCAGACAACGATGGCCGGCTCGACCTGGCTCAGTCCAACGGGCACGTCAACGACAATCGCCCGGGGATGCCGTACGCGATGACGGCCCAACTTTTCTTTGGCGACGGATTCGGTCGATTCGTCGACGTTTCGCAGCGAGCCGGCGAACCGTGGCAAGTGCCCCGCGTCGGCCGCGGCCTCGCTGTCGGCGATCTTGACAACGACGGCAGACTCGATCTGCTTGTCGTCGCGGACAGGGAAAACCTGGCGTACCTGCACAACCTCGGCCCTGCCGGCCATTTTGTCGTCGTAGGGCTGGAAGGTAGGACACCTGGCTCAAATTGCGACGCTGTGGGTGCACGTCGTGACGCTGACGGCGGGCAGTCACCGTCAGGTCGCAGAGCGCATCGGCGGCGGCAGTTTTCTCTCGGCAGGCGAGCACCGCCTTCATTTTGGCCTCGGCGCCGAAACCCGGATCGACGACCTGGAAGTTCGGTGGCCTTCCGGACATATCGACCATTTCACGGGGTTGGCGGTTGATACCGGCTATCGCCTTCGTGAAGGGCAAATGCATGCAAGCCCCCTGCCAGGGTGGACGCGACCGGGACGGTCTTTCCACGACGTCGAGGCGCCCGAAAGTGTCCCCTCAGATGGCCGCTGAGGCGATCGAAGAAGGCATGGAACTGAAAAACGCATAGACCGCAAGGCTACGCAGGATCGCCGATTCCGAGTGCAGAGCCACTCGAGATCGCTTCCAGCAAGGGCTGCCCATTCCCGCGGAGTCGGTCAACATGTTTGCACGAATGCTGAGTATTCTTGTTCTCGGTCTGTGTACGTACCAGGCCCGGGGACAATCCGTTGTCCGTCCACCGGCAATTCCACTCGTCGCCTGTGATCCCTATTTCAGCATCTGGTCAGCCTCCAACAAGCTCACCGAAAGTGACACCACGCACTGGACTGGCAAACCAGAGCGATTGCACGGCGCGCTCACCATCGATGGCAAGACGTGGCGTGTGATCGGCGTGGAGCCTGCCGGCACCCCCGCCCTGCCGCAGACCAGCGTGACCGTCCTGCCGACGCGAACCATCTACCAGTTCAGCTCGCCGGCCGTGACACTGACGCTCTCGTTCATGACACCGAGCTTGCCGGATCGCATCGACCTGTTGTCCTGGCCTGTGACCTACGTGACTTTTGCGGTACGATCCGCCGATGGAAAGCCCCATCGCGTCTCGGTCGACTTCGAAGCATCCCCCGACATTGCCGTGAATGATCCCGGTCAGCCCGTGGTCTGGTCGCGGCCGGTCATCGAGGGCCTGTCCAGTGTGTCGGCAGGGTCGAAAATTCAAGCGGTTCTGGGTCGTAGCGGCGACGATTTGCGCATCGACTGGGGCTACCTGTACCTCGGCACGCCGCAGGCTCATCGGCCCACTTGGCACGAACACCGGTTGACGATGGATCTGGGCCAGGTGGGAACAACGGAAACCTCCCGCTGGCTGATGCTGGCGTACGATGATCTCTACGCCATTCAATACATGGGCCACAATCTGCGTCCCTACTGGAGAAGAAAGGGATGGGAAGCCGCCGATTTGCTGAATGCAGCCGCATCCTCCTATGGCGACCTCTCCCGCCGCTGTGCCGGCTTCGACAACGAATTGATGGCTGACCTCAAGTCGGCCGGTGGCGAAGCGTATGCAGCGCTCTGCCCTCTGCTACCGTCAATGTTTCGCGGCAGGCAAGTTCGTGGCCGACGAGTACGGGCAGCCTCTTCAGTTTTGCAAAGAGAATCACTCCGGTGGCTTCATCGCCACTTCGGATGTGTTCTATCCGATGGCTCCGCAATTCCTGCTGTTCGGCCCGTCGCTCACCAAGTCCTTCCTCGTTCCCTTCCTGGACTATGCCGCGAGCGATCGCTGGCGCTTCCCCTTCGCTCCGCATGACCTTGGTCAATACCCCCTGGCCAACGGTCCAGTCTACGGCGGTGGCGAAAAAACGGTGGATAACCAGATGCCGGTCGAAGAGTCTGGCAACCTGCTCCTGCTCATGACCGCCCTGGCACAAATGGAAGGCAAGCCCGACTTCGTCAACAAGTACTGGCCGCAAGTCCAGAAGTGGGCCGAGTACCTCATGGAGAAAGGCTTTGATCCGGAGAACCAACTCTGCACCGATGATTTCACCGGGCACCTGGCTCACAACGTGAACCTGAGTGCCAAGGCGATCTGTGCGATTGGTGGCTACGCGAAACTGTGCGCCATGCGGGGCGATACGACGCGTGGGAGCAAGGCCGACGAACTGGCGCGGAACTTCGCGCGTTGCTGGATGCAGGCTGCCGACGACGGCGATCGCTACCGCTTGGCTTTTGACCGGCAGGGCAGTTGGAGCCAGAAATACAATCTCATCTGGGACCGTATCCTCGGATTGAATCTGTTCCCCGCCTCCGTGGCCCAGAAGGAATTGGCCTACTACCGCAAGATCCAAAACCGCTACGGACTTCCCCTGGATGACCGCGCCACTTACACCAAGCTCGACTGGATCACCTGGACAGCCACACTGACGCAGGACCGGAATGATTTCGAAGCCCTCATCACTCCCATCATTGACTTCATCAACGAGACACCGGACCGTTCGCCCCTGACCGACTGGTACGACACGAAGACTGCGAAGAAGGTCCGCTTCACCGCTCGCCCCGTCGTCGGCGCCGTTTTTGCCCAGATGCTCTACGATAAAGCACTCTGGAAGAAATGGGCATCACGCGACGAGACGAAGGCTGACAATTGGGCACCGTTTCCCAAGCCGCCAATCGTAACCGAAGTTGTTCCCGTGGCCCCCACGCAACCCAGCCGGTGGTATTACACCACCACACTCCCGGCTGCCGACTGGGCACAACCAGCCTTTGACCCGAAGGCTTGGAACAAGGGCCCATCAGGGTTCGGCACCAAGGGTACCCCCGGCGAAGCGGTCCACACCATCTGGAACACCGCTGATATCTGGCTCGTCCGCGACATCGAGCTCGCCGAGAAGCATCTCGGAAACCTCCAATGGATGATTCATCATGACGAAGACGCCGAGATTTATGTCAACGGAAAACTTGTCGAGCAGTTGTCCGGCTACACGGTTCGGTACGAGCTACGGTCGCTATCAGCCGAGGCCCGCAAGTGGCTCACGCGGGGTAAGAATCGCATTGCCGCGCATTGCAACCAAACCGCAGGGGGCCAGTATATTGATATCGGCCTGGCTGCCGTCGAGAAGCGAAAATAAGTGTGAGTGCATTGCAACACAGATCGTCCTCAAGGTGGACAGAGAAACCGCAGAAGAGCATGCAAAGCGCGGCACGCACTGCGCCCGGAAGCCCGTAGCGCGAGGGCACCGAAACAGTGGGTAGGTTCGGACAGACTACACCACGATTCAACACGACTCGCTGGTGGTTGACCGCCGGGCGTCGGCCGTAGGCAGTCGAGGAGGGTAATGGCAGGGCGCGGCCCCGCTCTGACCGAAGCACGTTCGGAAATTACGCGACGTGCGTGGAGACGCCATGCGACCGCTTGAATGGGCAAGGCGGTCAACTGATCAGATGTCGATACGAATTACGAATCGTGAACGCGTCATCGAACAGGACAACCTGCCAGGTTGACCACGTGCCGCACACCCAGTGCTTCCAAGCTGTCACACCTATTTTCAAGCTTTTTCGGGACGACCGAACCATCCGACTCTTCGTTTAGACACGTCAACAGCTCGCAAAGCCTAACATCGGTTGCTAACCAGACCCAAACCGCCGCGTCAATTTAGGCGCAGCTTCTGGGCGAGCCGACCAATCGCCGCCACCACCCTCGCATTTGGGGAATAGCGGAGTTTCGGAACCGTCGCCGGGATCGTTCGAGCCCGGGTTCAGGCCGCATTGGCTCATCGATTCAAGGAAACCCGCTGCGCGAACCGTATCGGCTGTCGATCGGTCTGTCCTCCTCAGTGCGAATCAAGTGCTCCAGGGCGACGACTTCCGGCCGAGTCCCACCGGGTTTGCCAGTCAGGGACCATCCGCTGTAAACTAAATCGTGTGACCGGACTGCGCAGCATTTTGAGCGGAGGGCTGGCCGATGAACGTTTCTCTGACCGATGAGCTCAAGGACTTCGTTCGGAAGAAGATTCAGAACGGACAGTATCCCTCTGAAGAGGCCGTTGTCGAGGCCGCCCTAAAACGGCTCCGCGACCAAGAGGACGAGAGCTCAAAGAAGGCGCCGACACTCAGGAGAAAGGACATGCATCGCAGCCGGTGCCCATCGCACGCGTCCGCGTGCGGTGGATCACTCTTTGTATGACCGGCGCAGCGGTTTACGACGCGACGGGCCGTGCTCTAACTGTCCGTTGACCGCTTGGGCGGCCTTGCCCTTTTCGTTCCTCACGTCGCAGATAAGGCCGGGCCGGCCATGCGTTGCGGAAGCGAACCGTCGCGCCGGATCGCCTGGAGGGGCATGTTGGACGCGCAGGCGTTGTGCATATCCTTGCTGTTCTCTTAAGCCTCAGTGAGCTAACGGCAGCTTGAAGACGAGGCCGCCTCTGTTCAACGGCCGTTGAACATCGAGTGGTCTCTCACCTCAGGCAAACAATCGCACAACGCGCGACGTAAAGAATTCTTTGCCGCAACCGGCGAATGGCGTTTGTTCTGTCCTGCAAAGGGAGTGCACGACATGACTGCATGGAACGACAAGCGGCTTCTCGAACTTATCAAGATGGCATCTGCCACAATCAACTTCGATCAGTTAATCGCCGATGGCGTGCTGCGGCAGCATGGAGCAAAATACGAGCTGCTTGATCTCGCGAGACTTCCAGAGCACGCAAGACGGAAAATACGCATCATCGCGACTTCGCGAAAGACGCCGAACCCCGTCGTGTCGTTCCACAAGACAAGTAAGCAAGTAATTCGAGAAGCGAAAAAGAGGGGACTGCTGCCTCCTGAGTAGCGCTGCAACTCTGAGGAGGGCCGCTGGCATCGAAATGCAAGCCGTTTTCGCGATCGCCAAACCGTGAGACCAATCATGCCGCGACGACAACATACACCCGGCTCACGAGAATGGGCGATCGCCGCGTTGCTCGTAATCACCACGGCGCTATGCTGGATTTCGTGGCGTGCTGGCAGTCCATTAGTGGCTGGAATTCGCGAATACGATGTCGTAGCTGAGTTAATGCGTCTCACCAGAAAAGGGAAGGGCGGACCGGTCGTCAGGATGCCCTGAGTATGCACGCTCGCCCGACGACCGGCAATCGAGGCCATTGCATGGCATTCCCACCAAAGGAGAAGGACATGCATCGCAGCCGGTGCCCATCGCACGCGTCCGCGTGCGGTGGATCACTCTTTGTATGACCGGCGCGGCGGTTTACGACGCGACGGGCCGTGCCCTAACTGTCCGTTGACCGCTTGGGCGGCCTTGCCCTTTTCGTTCCTCACGTCGCAGATAAGCGCCGAGCCGGCCCTGCGTTGCGGAAGCGACCGTCGCGCCGGATCGACCCGAGAGGTAGGTTGGACGCGGACGTTGTGCATGTCCTCGCTGTTTTTCCTTGTCCTCGCTGTTTTTCCTTGCTGTTTGCAAGCGTCTGCTCGGTCGCAATAAATAGTACGGCAGTAACGGAACAGAAAACCGACATAATCAATCAGCAAACTTGGCGGCTAGCGACGGAGAAAAAGAATAGCTAGTCGTCGGTACCCGAACTTCGAGTACGACGTCCAGGGCGAGGATTTTTCTTATGCTGGCTGAGGTGTTCAGGCGGCGATATGCCGACGACGCTGGTAGTAGTAGCCGCCGACGCCGATCAAGGCGGTGGCGGACATGATCCACGTACTGGGCTCCGGGACACCTGTGAGGATCGTCTCCAAGCTGGCATTGACTGTCGTCTCGACCTGGACGTTTGATGTCAAGGCGTCCAGCGACGTGCTCAACGTGTAGTTCAAGTTGACCGAGTAGCTGACTTGGCCATCGGCGCCTTGGACGATTGTGATGTCGCTCGGGGTCACGTCGCCGGTCGTGGTGACCGCCGGCGTGCCCGACACGGAGGTCTGGATCTCGAATGTCCCGGCGAACTCCGAGATCTTGCCATTATTGGTGATCGTCTGGTCCACGACGCCAATGATCGCTTGCGTGAAAAACGTGGGGGTGGGACTGGTCCCATCTCCAGTATGGACGGCGGAGCTGCTGGCGACCGCATGGGTCGGGTTAGTGATGAGGCCGGTATCGTGCACAACGGGATTGGGCGACGACCCATCGACCGTCTTGGCGGTCGCTTTGTTTCGGGCATAGAATATCTGCGTGATCGTCGGAGTACCGTCCTCGATGACGAATGGTCCATACCCAAGTATTGTCGTCGCCGTTGCGGTGGTGAAGGGGATACTGTGGAGCGGACCTTCGTAGAGGTCGCCGACAAACGGAACGCTGGTGTGCACTATGAACTCAGCTCCGACGACGATGACCGGCACGGTGATAACATAGGCGGCGGTCGATTGCTGCCCGACAGTGGCCAAGGCGAATCCGGATTTGGCCGGATCCCATTGGTTGACTAACAGGAAGTTGCCCACGTTGTCGCCCGACCCGGAACCCACCCCGATACTGCCCGTGGATGATGCAATATACCCAGCCGAGGCCGGCGAGCTCGCCAGACTCGCCAGCATCAGGGCGAGTCCCATTCCACGGAAGGCGGTCGGGCGGATCGACTTCGAAATCGAGCAAATGCGCCGCGAGGATTCTTCCCCGGACGATGGAATACGATCACTTTGCATGGGTCACCTCCTGAGGGAATCAGGCATGCTTGACTGGCGTCTTAAAATCCTGCTGGTACCCTGTGCGCGAAGACAACCGCTATCGAAATCGTGGCGCAATCCTCGGGCACTATGTATAAGAATGCACCGGTGTGGTCTTTTTATTCCTCAATTTTCTTGAAATCTTCATCTCGCTCCGGTCCGTCCATCCAATGGCGGAGTTGATCCAGGATGCTCCGCTTTCGTTTGCTGATCGCCGACTGGCTGAGCGAAAGCATCAGGGCGACTTCAACCTCCGTTCTTTCTTCCCAGAAGAGGCCTTCGATGATGTGACGTTGCTGATCCGGCAGCCGTCGCAGGCAGGTCCGCAATGACTCAGTGATCACAACGGACGAAAATCCTTCGTCGAATGTGACATTCCGATCGTCACTGCCCTCCAAGTGGAATCGGCAGTGCCGGGCATAAGCCCATTCCCGCCGATAGCGACTCAGGGCTCGGGCCCAGACTGCGCTGCTGGACGAACGCCTCGAGGGGGACGCCGCGGGCTGGATCGAAGTCGCACTCTGCCTCCCAGGTCGCCGCGATCACCTCCGCCCTCAACTCTTGGGACCAATCCTTCGGCGACCAGTTCGGGGGCACACGCCATGTGAGGATCGACCTCCCGAATCGGTAAGACACCGTCGCCTCCCGGGGTTCGCGCAGGCTCGAGCCGCGTCGAAGGAGTACTCCATTTCCGCAAGCTTCGAAACCGATTCTTCACGTCCAATGCATGCCAGATTGTCAGGGAGCACACCGCGAAGTGTGACGCCCTTGCAGCGTTAACACGAACCAATCCGGCGATGTGCGTCGATCCGCGGACTGGTGGAAGCCAGCGCAAGTCGTCGTGTGGAGAGCGCACACTGTCCCACCCATCGAGGCTCCAGCTCACTGAGCCCGCTCGGAACATTCCCTGTACGTCGTTCTTTCAGGCGGGAAGGAACGGCGATCAAGACACGGTGAACAACCGGTTCGATCCTCGTCCACAAATCGGTTTGATATGCGGTCCCTCGAGCATCGCGGTAGCGACGCCTCAAGCCGACGACGGACAAGCCAGCCGTTAACCTGCCTGGAACCGGTCATGTTACAATAAACTTTGCGGGATGCAATGACGTAGCGATTAAAGATTTCTAACCGAATCTTCGAGCCGGGTCGGTCGGCGTGCATCGGCGATGGATTCCCGATGGGATGAATGAATGGGATGTCCAGGGGGTCTCCAGGGTCCAGGTCCAGGGGGTCAGATACCTATCCAGGGGGTCAGACCTTCCAGGGGGTCAGACCTAGGATCAAGTTCAAGTAAGCCGCTTCGCGGCAGAATGAATTTCGGCCTTTTCCCTGGCTTCTCGTCGTCCTTTCCCGCTGACCGCACATCGCCTCGCTTTTGAGTGTCCTCCATCGCCGTCATTCACGTGATTTGCGACCTCGGTGGGACCAGAGTGGTTTTCCAGACGGTTTTTCCTACCTCCGTTTGGAAAGGGCCCACTATGAGCACCAAACTTCGTCAGCGCATGCACCAGGACCTGCAATTGGCCGGTCTCGCCGAAGGTACGCAGAAGATGTACCTCCGCGCCGTCAGGCAGCTCGCCGCCCACTTTCACAAGCCTCCTGACCGGATCACCGAGCACGAACTGCGGGAGTACTTGCTGTACCTCAAGAACGAGCGAATGTACCAACCAAGCTCGCTGAAGATCGCTGCCAGCGGAATCATCTTCTTCTATACACACACTGCCCCGCGCGACTGGCCGACGCTCCGGAAAATTCGCTTTCCTCGTCCCGACGCCTTACCTGACGTCCTGAGCATCGCGGAAGTGCGGCGCCTCATCGACGCGGTGCGTACTCCGCACAATAAGACCTACTTCTGGACGGTCTACTCGCTCGGGCTGCGTCTCCAGGAAAGCTTGCACTTGCAAGTCCGCGACATCGACAGCGAGCGGATGGTCGTTCATGTTCATCGTGGCAAGGGCGCCAAGGACCGCTACGTCCCGCTGCCCGCGCGCACCTTGCAGATGCTGCGTCAATACTGGGCCACCCATCGCAACCCGGTCTGGATCTTTCCAGCGACGGGACGCGATCACGATGAAGCCACCACGGCCACAGAACCCATGGCGCGTTCCAGTGTTCACGGCGCGATGAAACGCGTGGTGCAGGAGCTTGGCTTTCGCAAGAGGATCACGATCCACACGCTGAGGCACAGTTACGCGACACATTTGCTCGAGGCTGGCGTGAACCTGCGCTTGATCCAGCAGTACCTGGGTCACAGTTCCTTGCAGGCCACGATGATTTATCTCCATCTGACCTCCCTGGGCCACGAACAGGCGCGGGCCACTATCGAGAAGATGATGTCGGACTAGCCCGATGCCGACCGTCGCCGAAGTGATGCGGCGGCACGGCGCGGCCTATCTCGAGCGATTCGGTGCGGCGATGCCCGCGGAGCACAAGAAAGTCCTCCGGACGATCATGGCCTGTCGCACGGGCCAACTGGGGACGGTGCTCTATCGTTGCACGTCGTGCGGTCGTCAGCACCTCATGGGTCGCTCCTGCGGCAACCGGCATTGTCCGACTTGCCAGCAGGACAAGACCCGGGTTTGGCTCGAGACCCAGACCGACCGTTTGCTACCGTGCCCATACTTCCTGATGACCTTCACGGTCCCGGCCGCGCTGCGCGCCTGGATACGCAGTCATCAGCGCATCGGCTACGCGGCCTTGTTCGAGGCGTCCAGCGAGGCGATCAAAACGTTGGCGGCCGATCCCAAGTATGTCGGAGCCACCCAAGCTGGTTTCTTCGGCGTACTGCACACCTGGGGGCGCACGCTCGATTATCACCCCCATGTTCATTATGTTGTGCCCGGCGGTGGCATCAGTGCCGACGGCCGGACATGGTTGCCGTCCCACGCCCAGTTCTTCGTAGCAGTGCGGCCGCTGTCGATTCTGTTTCGAGCCAAGTTCCGCGACGCTCTCTCGCGTGCCGGGCTGTTGACAGAAGTCGATCCCGCGGTATGGCGTCAAGACTGGGTGGTCCACTCGCAGGCCGTTGGTGACGGCCGGGCTTCATTGAAGTATCTGGCGCCTTACGTTTTTCGGGTAGCCATCAGCGATCGGCGAATCGTCTCCTATGATGACGATTCCGTCACCTTCTCGTACCGCAAGAGTGGCTCGAACCGCTGGCGACGGATGACGCTCGATCCGCCCGAGTTTCTCCGCCGCTTTTTGCAACACGTTTTGCCCACTGGTTTCCAGAAGGTGCGGCATTACGGCTTTTTGAGCCCGAACAGCAGGGTCTCATTGGACATGGTGCGCTGGCTGATCGCGCTCTATCAAAAAGTGGTCTTTGTTTTAGGAGGTCAGGTACCGCAAAAAGCTGCGGCCAGACCACAATTCCGCTGTGCCCACTGCGGTGGGGCGATGCTTATTCTTATCCGCTTCTACTCCACTGAATCGAACTACTTTGACACAAGCTAGGATGCTCGGAACTCACCACACTTCGTGCTGCTTGCAAACGGCTTCGCTCAGCCGAAGTGCGCTCGCTGTGCGCGCTGACCTTGTTCACAGAGGCAACCTGCAGCCTCCGGAGCGCAGAGTCCCGCCTGCTTTTCGTGCGCGACAGGCACTTTCCCCTCCCACGAAGGCCGTTATCGCCCGTCCCGCTCCCCAGGCCACAAGTCCGTGACGGATCGACGCCCCAGCTAATCCGAAGCGTTGCCCTACAAAGCACGTCACGCGCCGGGTCCACGGGCTTCTTGAACAGAGGACTTGAGATTCGGCTTCGCGAACTCAAATCCTAATCATGTTTTTGTCTTGCCAACCGTCGATGGGTATGTTGGTATAAAGGGCATGCCCCGACGCTTACGTCTCCAGTACCCCGGCGCGATCTACCACCTGATGGCCCGCGGCAACGGCCGCCAGGACATCGTATGCGATGACGTCGACCGGGAACGGCTGCAAGAGCAACTTGGTAAGGCCGCTATTCGCTGCTCGTGGCGTGTTTACGCGTTCGCCATCATGTCCAACCACCTACATGTCGTGCTCAAGACACCTGAACCCAACCTGAGCCGGGGCATGCAGTCGTTTCTGTCAGGCTATGCCAATGCCTGGTCGCGGCGCCATCGATTTTCCGGCCATGTCTTTCAGGGTCGCTATCGGACCGAGTTGGTGGAAGACGAGACCTACCTCTGGACAGTGACCCGCTACGTCCACCTCAACCCGGTTCGAGCGGGACTCGTCGAACATCCGGCGGCGTGGTCGTGGTCGAGTTATCCGGGCTACGCTCATCGCCGCCGCCGTCTGGAGTGGGTGGCTTACGACGAGTTGCTGGCGTCCTTGGGCGGTGCGTTCGGCGGGTCGGATCCGGCGGGGGACTACCGGCGATATGTGACCGCGGGACTGTCAGAACCGCCCGAGTCGCCGTGGAAGGAAGCGCACCATGGGTGGATTCTCGGGAGCGAAGCATTCGTCGAACGCATCAAGGCGATAGTGCGCGGCGAACCGCGCCGCGAACGGCGCAGGGAATATCGACTACTGCAGAGTTTACCCCTTTCACGAGTCATTGAAGTTGTCTGTGCCTCGTATGCGATCGATCGCAGTGAATTGAGCCATCGGGGGAGCCGACATCCGGCGCGAGCGGCATTGGTCTACCTGGCGCGGAGCCGGACGATGGCGACCAACACGGAAATAGCCGGACTGCTCGGGCTGTCGCGAGCGGAGAGTGTGCCGAACCTGACGCGGCGTTTCGACACCTGGCTAGCGACCGATGGGAAACTTCGCAGGCAACTGAGAAGCCTGGAGGAGGAGTTGGGATCGGGGGACGCCATATGGGATCGGGGGACGCCATACGCAACTCGGGGATAGGCTGCCAGGACACGCATAGCATGACCGGCCGTGTCCAGCCAAGGAGGCGAGGTAGATGACGCGAACCCGTTTAAAGCGAACCTATTCGGATAATGGCGCGATACTTGCGATCGGCAATTCACCCGAGCGCGATACGGAATGCCGGAGCTCGGACCGACAACTCGTGAACGGTTATCCGTGGGGGTTACGCCTCATCGCTCTCTCCCGCTCCAGGCGATAGCCGTCAATGGCTAGAAACAGAGCCGACGTCTTCCTCCCGCCACGCCCAGATGGTCAACGCCGTCAGCAGCAGGCACCCCGCCCACTGGACCGTGCTGACGATGAGATAGCGCTCATGCAGAGAGCGGAACCGATGTTGATCGAGGACCATCGTATCTTCAGGGATGAGGAGTTCGTCGAGTCTCAGGTGTAGCCATATCAGCACGACGAGCGAGAGCACGAGCCCGGCCCAGATCGCCCAGCGGAGCCGCCCGCCGCCGCGGGACGTCCCTGGCATCGCCGCCAGGTCCCAACCCCAGAAGGCCAATGCGACGGCTCCTCCCAGGTTGAGGTAGTTCGTGACCGAGCGGGTGATGAATCCCTGCTCCCGCTCGGAGCCGAGCACAGCGCTGCCTACAGGAACGACCACCCCACCATAGAATGTGAACCCCCCCTGCCAGAACATCAGCGCCCACAGCAGCAGCCAACGACGAATTAGGGCCATGATCCGCATCCGATCGTATGACGCGAGGGTTTTCCCGCAGCTCACGGACGAACTCAGACAGCCCGTCCGCCTGCGGTCGAAGCTCGCTTGGTCGGGCAGCGCCATGTTGTCCTTCATGTCGCAGTTCCCAACGTTCTGTACAATTATGATAGGCTGTGCAAACAAATTCTTGTCATAGACCTCGCGAGTGCATGGGAGAACGCCATGACAGAACCGGCAACCCCCAGAATCGTTACCCGTGATGAATGGGAGCGGGCTCGTGCCGAACTGCTGGTCCGCGAGAAGGCGCACACGCGTGCCGGCGACGAACTGGCCGCCGCTCGCCGGCGCTTGCCGATGACGCGGATGGAGCCGGTCATGGTCGTGGGCGCCGATGGCCCCGTCCCTCTGCACGATGTGTTTGAAGGTCGGCGCATGTTGATCGTATATCACTTCATGTGGAACAAGGGCGCACCTCACCAGAAGCAGTGTGAGGGCTGCACGCACAGCCAGACGGCGATGAATTCCGCCGTCTGCGCCTATCTGGCCGGCGCGACGTGCACTACGCCGTCTTCAGCAGCGGCCCGTGGGACGAGATCGTCGCCTACCGAGACTTCATGGGCTGGACGACGCCGTGGTACTCGACCGCCGACTCTGGAAACGTGCTGACGACCCGAAATGGTGGTGACCTGCGCTGCTACCTGCGGGCCGGCGACCAAGTATTTGAAACGTATGAAACGAAGTGGCGAGGGATCGAGGCCATGTTGCCCACTCTGCAGCTGCTCGATCTCACTCCGTACGGCCGGCAGGAGACGTGGGAGGACTCACCCGCCGGATGGCCGCAGGACCAGGCTGGGTCGTGGTGGCGACGTGATGGCCGACCCATTGCACAGTGGACGCGTACCGACCAAGCCGTCAATAAATCCAAGTAAGGAGATCACCATGGCACAGACCACACATGACAGACCGCTGGCAGGCAAGGTCGCGCTCGTCACTGGCGGTTCGCGCGGGATCGGCGCTGCGATTGCCAGGCGCCTGGCCGCGGACGGCGCCAGCGTCGCTGTCACCTACTCCAAAGGCGCTGACTCCGCGGCTTCTGTTGTCAAAGAGATCGAACGCGGAGGTGGAAAAGCGATCGCGATCCAGGCGGACGCCGCCGACGCCGATGCAGTCAGGAACGCCGTCGAGAAGACGGTCGCGACGCTGGGCCGGCTTGACGTGCTGGTTAACAACGCGGGCACGGGCATTCCGACGACGGTCGAGGAGACGACTCTTGCGGACTTTGATCACGTCTTTGCGGTCAACGTCCGCGGCGTCTTCGTTGCGACGCAAGCCGCGCTCAAGCACCTGAAGTCCGGCGGGCGAATCATCATGATCGGTTCATGCCTGGGCGAGCGCGTCTTCATGCCCGGCATGGCACCCTACTCGGCAACGAAAGGTGCCGTCAAGATGTTTACGCAAGGGCTGGCGCGAGCTCGGAGTGCGCGGCATTACGGTCAACAATGTTCAGCCGGGGCCCATTGACACTGATCTGAACCCCGCCTCGAGCGAGTGGGCCGCAGTCCAGAAGGCGGCAGTTCCGCTTGATCGGTTTGGACAAGCCGACGAGGTCGCAGCGTTGGTCGCGTTCGTTGCCGGTCCCGAGTCGTCGTACATCAACGGTGCGAACCTGACGGTCGACGGAGGCATTAACGCCTGAACGCCAGTCGCATCGACGATGAAGCGGGGATTGGCCTTTTCGGCAAGGTCGGATACCGCGTGCACCCATTGACCATTGCCAATTGCCTGCGTATACATCTAATATGAACGCCGAGCAACACAAACTGGCCGCCTCGCACTCTCACTGCTTGTGCGGTGCCCTGCGGCAGGCGTCGCGCGTTGTCAGCCGGTTCTATGACGATGAGTTGCGCCGCGTCGGGCTCCGCACGACCCAGTACTCGTTGCTCCAGTTGCTTCGCCGGTCTGGCAAAGTCCGACAGCGGGACCTCGCCGAGCTGACGTCGCACGACGAGACGTCGTTGACGCGGAGTCTCCGTCCGCTCGTGGACGCCCGCTGGGTCGCCGTCGAGACCGGGGACGACCGCCGCGAGAAGTGGCTCACGATAACCGCTAGCGGGTTGGCGAAGCTCAAAGAAGCTGCGCCCCGCGTGGGAGCGAGCGCAGTCGCGGATGCAGGCGCTTCTGCCCGAGGAAGCGCGGCAACGCCTTATGGGGCTGCTCCAGGAGATCGCAAGCCTGAGGGATGGCGCTTGATTTTTTTTGCCGAGATAGATGCGTATACAGGTTTAAGCCGGCTCAAGGGCGTCGTGTCTTCGGCTGGGGAATCGACCTCTGTTGGCCTTGATGGCCTCCGGCCTTGTGCATTCCGGGGTGGTGATGTGGGCGCTCACGCGTCGCGAAATCGGCTTCTTTGCGGAAGGGAGATGATCGATGCGGCTTGTTCTAGTTCTCGCCCTTGGTCTCGGCTTGGCAGGTTGCGCCCGGGCGCCGTCGGAATCGCCAGCGCCGGCACCGATACCAGTCACAGTGAGTTACCCGGTCGAGCGCGGCGTCACCGACTACGCCGACTTCACCGGCCGGACGGCCGCGGTGGATTCCGTCGAGGTGCGGGCGCTGTCTCGGGCTACCTCGACACAGTTAACTTCAAGGAGGGTGCGCTGGTGAAGAAGGACGACAAGCTCTTCGAGATCGACCCCCGGCCGTACCGTGCCGAGCTCGAGCGGGCCAAGGGGACCGTGGCCCAATTTGAGGCCCGTGCGCACCGACTGGAGCGCGACTATCAGCGCGTCAAGATCCTGATCACGCGGGGGGCAGTCGGCCAGGAAGAATATGACCGGTACGAGAGTGATTACCGCGAGGCAGTGGCCGGTCTCGATGTTGCCAAGGCCAACCGTGACTTGGCGGCTCTCAATGTAGAGTACGCGAAAGTGACAGCCCCGGTCAGCGGGCGCGTCAGCCGATATGTTGTCACGGTGGGCAACCTGATCCAGTCGGGCGACCAGAACAGCGGCACCCTGCTTACCACCATCGTGTCGGTGGACCCGATGTATGTCTACTTCGACGTTGACGAGCGCACTGTGCTGCGCATCCGGCAGTTAATCCGTGAAGGCAAGGCCAAGTCAGCCGGCCAGACCGAGTGGCCCGTTGCGCTCGGCCTGGCCACTGAGGATGGATTTCCCCACCAGGGCACGATCAATTTCGAGGACAACCAAGTCAATCCGAGGACCGGCACTCTGCGGGTCCGGGGCGTGTTCCCCAACAAAGACGAGGTGCTCTCCCCCGGCTTTTTCGCACGAGTCCGTGTGCCGATCGGTCAAGCCCATCGTGCCCTGCTGGTTACTGACCGCGCCATCGATACCGACCAGGGCGAGAAGATTCTCTACATCGTCAACACGAAGCGCGAGGTGGTCGCCCGGCACGTCCGGGTGGGGCCGCTCCACGACGGCCTGCGCGAGATCACTGGCGGGCTCAAGCAGGGTGAGCAGGTGATCGTGAGCGGCCTGCAATACGTGCGGGTGGGTATCACGGTCGAGCCAAAACTCCTGGAGATGCCGCTCCGGCTCGCAGCCAACAGCCACAAGTCCGAGAGACCCTGAAGGGAGGCCGGCCGTGCTGGCGCGTTTCTTTATCGACCGACCGGTCCTGGCGTGGGTGATTTCCATCGTGATCGTCCTGCTTGGGGCTATCGCGGCGGGCTTCTTGCCGGTGGCCGAGTATCCAGAGATCACGCCGCCGACCGTCCGGGTGACAGCCAACTACCCCGGAGCGAGTTCAAAAGTAGTGGCCGACACAGTGGCCGCGCCGATCGAGCAGCAGGTCGTTGGCGTCGAAGGAATGATGTACATGTCGTCGCAAAGCAACTACGACGGCACCTACACCCTGGATGTAACCTTCGAGCTGGGCACCAACGTAAACATGGCCCAGGTACTGGTGCAGAACCGCGTCGCTATCGCTGAGCCGACGCTGCCTGACGTGGTCCGGACCATCGGCGTTGCGGTCAAGAAACGGTCTCCAGACGTGTTACTGGGGATCAGTCTGTATTCCGACGACAACCCGGAGACCGGCCGGCCATATTTTGATTCGCTCTACCTGAGCAATTACGCGACGATCCAGGTCAAGGACGCCATCGCCCGAGTGGAGGGCGTTGGCGACGTTGTGATCCTCGGCCAGCAGGACTACAGCATGCGCGTCTGGTTGGACCCAGACAAGCTGCAGTCGCGGAATCTGACGGCCGGCGACGTGATCCGAGTATTACGGGAGCAGAACGTACAGGTGGCGGCGGGACGGATCGGCCAGCCGCCGGTTCCCACTGGCCAGGATTTCCAGTACACGCTGAACACCCTCGGCCGGCTGGTCGAGGCCGAGCAGTTCGCAGACATCATTCTCAATACCGGCTCGGACGGGGAAGTGACTTACCTCAGGGATGTCAGCCGGACCGATCTGGGGGCACGAAATGAGGACACGCTCTGTCGGCTCGACGGCCGGCCATCGCCGGCAGTTGTCGTCTTCCTGCTACCGGGCGCAAACGCCCTGGACACCGCCGACGGCATCAAGGCCACGATGCGCCAGCTGGAAACCCGCTTCCCCAAGGGGCTGCGTTACCTGATCGGCTACGACACCACGCCGTTCATCCGCGAATCTGTGAATGAGGTGTTCCATACGCTGCGCGACTCCGTCGTCCTGGTGGGAATCGTCATCCTCTTGTTCTTGCAAGACTGGAAAGCCCTGCTCCTGCCCGTGATAGACATGGCGGTTTCGCTGGTAGGGACCTTCGCGGTCATGAGCCTCTTGGGCTTCACCCTCAACAACCTCACGCTCTTCGGGCTGGTGCTGGCCATCGGCCTCGTCGTGGACGACGCCATCGTCGTCTTGGAGAACATCGAACGCTGGCTCGACAAGGGCCTGCCGGTGCGCGAAGCCACGATCGCAGCAATGAAGGAGATTACCGGGCCGATCCTTGCGATGACGCTGGTGCTCAGCTCGGTGCTTGTCCCAAGCGCCTTCTTGGGCGGGATCACCGGCCAATTCTTCCGCCAGTTCGCCGTGACCATCTCGGTGTCGATGATCATCTCGGCGATCAACGCCATGACCATGACGCCCGCGCGAGCAGCCTGGATTTTTGCCGGCCGCAAGCCGGGCATGCATGGCGAGCAGGGCAAAGAAGCGCTGCCATGGTGGAGCTTCGCCTTGTTCGGCGGGCTCGCGACAGCATGGCTCTTGGCGCCGGCCGCGGGTGCCTGGCTAGGTCTGCCGGCGGCGGACCAGGGCAGCGAGTCGGCGCCCGGCGGCCTCTTAGCCGCCCTGCTGACGTGGGGCATCGACTTCGTCGTCTTCCTCCCGGGTGCGCTCGCAGGGGGCACAGTTGGGTGGGTCGTCATCCGGCCCGTGAACTGGGCTTTAGGGAAGTTTTTCAGGGGCTTCAACTGGGTGTTTGAGCGCACGACAGAAGCCTACGGCAAGACCGTGGGCCGGTGCCTCCGCCAGAGCGCGTTCGTGCTTCTTGTCTACGTCGCCTTGATCGGTTTGACGGGCTTCGGCTTCACCCGCGTCCCCAGTGGGTTCGTCCCGATCCAGGACAAGGGCTATCTTGTCGTGAACATCCAGCTGCCCGATGCGGCCTCACTCGAGCGCACAGTTGAAGTGACCGAGGCCGTCGAGAAGATCGCCCTTGAGACGCCAGGCGTTGCTCACACGGTGGCCGTCCCGGGGCTTTCGTTCGTCTTGAACGCCAACAGTTCCAATTACGGCAACATGTTCGTGATCCTCAAGCCGTTCCACGAACGACAAGACAACTCGGTAACCGGCGAATCCATCGTGGGCCGTCTCCGCGCACGCTTCCAGCGAGAAGTCCCGGAGGCCCGCGTACTCGCATTCGCGCCGCCAGCGGTGCGTGGCCTCGGCAACGCCGGCGGCTTCAAGCTGATGGTGCAAGCGACCGGCGACCCCAACTTCGACGCGCTCCAGGCCCGCGCCGACAACCTGGCCGCCAAAGGGAACCAAGAGCCCGGCTTGGTCGGCCTGTTCAACGGCTTCCGCGCCGAGACGCCTCAACTCTATGCGGACGTCGACCGGACCAAGGTTCGGACCATGGGCGTGGCGATCACCGACGTCTTTGATGCGCTGCAGGCATACCTGGGCAGCTACTACGTAAACGACTTCAACCGCTTCGGCCGTACCTGGCAGGTAAACGTCCAGGCCGACGCTCCGTTCCGTAACGACCCGGAAACTGTGAAACAGCTCAAGGTCCGCAATGTCGACGGTGACATGGTGCCCTTGGGCGCCGTGGTGGACGTCCGCGAGTCTGCCGGCCCGGTGACGATCACGCGATACAACATGCTCCCTGCCGCGACGATCACAGGCTCGTGGCAGCCGGGAATCAGCACCGGCGATGTCCTACGGACGATGGAACGGCTATCGGCACAGGAATTGCCGCGCTCCATGACCTATGAGTGGACCGAGCTGTCCTACTTGCAAAAGCAGGCCAGCAAGATCGAGCAGTTCCGCGACCTGCGGCAGAACCCGTTCAGCGCGTTCGTGCTCGGGGCTGTGCTGGTCTTCTTCGTGTTGGCCGGTCTTTACGAGAGCTGGTCAACGCCTCTAGCGGTGATCCTGGTCGTGCCCATGTGCTTGCTGAGTGCGCTAGCGGGCACCGCGCTGCGCGGCCTGGACGTCAACATTTTCGTGCAGATCGGCTTCGTGGTCCTGGTCGGACTGGCATGCAAGAACGCCATCCTGATCGTCGAGTTCGCCAAGCAACAGCGCGAGCTAGGCAAGTCTCGCCGGGAGTCCATCGTTAACGCGGCAGTAACCCGGCTGCGGCCGATCGTGATGACCTCTGCTTGCTTTGTGCACATGGTGCCACCGTGCTTCGCCACCGGCGCAGTGCCGAGATGCGCCGCTCGCTGGGCACTGCCGTCCTCTGGGGCGCCTTCGGGGTGACGCTCTTTGGCATCTTCCTGACGCCGGTGTTTTTCTACGTGGTGGACTGGTTGACCAACCGAAAGGGCAGGCCCGAAACGGCGCCAACCGGAACGATCAGCGAAGCCCCGGGCTCGACGGCGCCGAGAGTGAACCATGCGAACAACGGGGTAGCGGCCCACGCAAGCACATGCTTAGCATTGCCAGCCGTGTCCAGCTAGGCAGAGGAGGTAGATGACTCTAACCGGTTTAAAGCGAACCCATTCGGATCAGCGATGCTTGCAATCGGCGATTCCCCCGGCCGCAAAACGGAATGTTCGAGCTCGGGCCGTAGCACGTTTCTGGGCCGGTGTGCGTCGACAGCGCCTGCCGTTCCTTCTTGTCGGCGAGCATCAATGCGAATGGCTCATCGAGGAAATTCCGACTGAGGGGGTCGCCCAGCGGCGGCATTCGTTGCATGTCCTTTTGTGTTTGTGTCCTTGTATGTTTGATCCCCGGTTATGCCGTTTGGCCAGACGGCGAGCGTGTGGCATAATGAACTCAGAGCGCGATGGGAGCCCGCGGCGGCACCGCACGCGGGTGAACTTGAGCACCTTGGTTCGGCACCTGCATCCATCAATTCGGTAGTATTGCCCTTTCACCAGATGCGCCTGGGAATTCCGAGCTCGTCGCGGGTTGACCTCGTGGGACGCGTTGTGAGCGGAGTTAACAGATGGGCTTTTAGTTGAGTCTGAAGTTGATGTAGCGTATTCTGAGGAACATCGAGCGCCTGAGCCGGTTTTCGAGCCGGTCAAATCCTTCTGCTGGAGAGCACCAAACATGTCCCGAACCGAGCGTCTATCGAGAGGTGCCGGGTTCCTGATGCTGGGTGGCGTGCTGCTGTCTGGCGTCTCGGCCTTCGGTGCCGATGAACCGCCGTTGTCAAATCAATTGACCGAGCTAGGCCGCCAGGCGCTTGCTCAGGGATCGAGCAAGGCCGCAAAGGGTTTTTTTGAGAAAGCATTGACGCTCGATCCGTCAAATGCGGCGGCAACGCGCGGTCTGAAAGACGCGGATCGTGCCGAACGAGACATCGTCAAGGTTGCTTTCCAGGATGCCAATCCCGATCAAGCGCCGGCCGCCGCGGCGCCGGCGACGCCTCCCCCACCTGCTCCCGCGACAGATCGAGCCACGATCGAGCAAAGCGAGGCTGCCGAAAACATCGCCCGTCAACAGTTGACCAACGATGTCGAGCAACGCGTCCAGAATGCGCGCACGCTGCTACACCAGGGCCTTCCAGAAGCGGCCATTAATGCGCTGCGACTGACTCAAAATGTCGTTCGGTCCGCAACCAGCGTTTCCGAAGAAGATCGGAACAAGCTCGACCGGCGTATCCAGTCCCAGCTCATGGCGACTGTTCAGGCCGAGGAACGCGTCGTGCAGGAACGCGCGGAACGGCAACGGTTAGACTCCGCCGCCGAGCAGCGGGTCTCGACAATCGCCGGCTTTCGGCGCAACAAGCAAACTATCGAAGCGATGATGATCCAGTTCGACACGTTGATCACCGAAGGCATCTATAACATGCTGTACACCGGCGGCATGGGCAACATCGCGGTGACCACCGCGCCGTTTACCGAGGCCAGACTGCTTGCCCAGCAGGCGTATGCCCTCGCACGCGGCGGGCCCCTTCCGTACAGCGACAACGACCCTTCGCCCGGTGCGGGCAAGTTCTACGCCTATACGCTCGGCTTTTACGCTCAGCAGATTTCATACCGCGAACTGCAGCGTTATCGCTATCTTGTCACCTTGCAAGACGTCTCCCGCGCGGCCGTTCCCTTCCCTGACGGCCAGACGATCGAATATCCCGACGCTGTTTGGTGGAGAACCATGTCCGAGCGGCGCGTCAAGAAGTACGGCAAGGCCGTCTCCATGTTTGAGAGCGACGAAAAGACCAAGCAGATCATCGCGAAACTTGAAGAGCCCATCTCGATGTCATTCGCCGAGGAAACACCGCTCGAAGACGTTCTCAAGTACGTCAAGCAGGCGACGACGACGGCAAACTACACGGGCATCCCGATCTACGTCGATCCCATTGGCCTGCAGGAAGCGGAAAAGTCGATGACCTCGACCGTCCGAAACATGGATCTGGAAGGCGTCCCCTTGAAGGTCACGTTGAAGATGTTGCTCAAGCAGCTCGATCTGACCTACACCGTCAAGGACGGCTTCCTTATGATCACCTCCCAGGAATCGGAGGACCAGCAAACCGAGATCCGCGTCTACCCAGTTGCCGACCTGGCCATCATCCCCCTCTCGCTCATGGGTGGCGGCGGCATGGGCGGCGGGCGCGGCGGCATGGGCGGCGGCATGGGCGGCGGCATGGGCGGCGGTATGGGCGGTGGCATGGGCGGTGGCATGGGCGGTGGCATGGGCGGTATGATGTCCGTCCCGCCGGTTGACCCCCAGGACGCCGGCAGCTCGGTCGACCTCTTTACTCAAAAAAAAAGCAACTGAGTGACGCTCTCAACGCTTCACGAGGTTTCACAAAACGCGCTGATTCCCAGGGCCAGCCGGTTTCTCAACCGGCTGGCCTTTCGTCGTCTTCCTCCCGGAAAGACGACGAGCCGGCCATTAAGCCGATGAAGCCATGCTGCTAAGACATGCGTAGCATCGCCAGCCGTGTCCAGCTAGGGTACGAGTTAAATGATGTGAACCCGTTTAAAGCAATACCGTTCGTCAAGTAATAACCACAGTCTCGGCAAAGGTTTTCTTCAAGGGCGTTCGGCGTCGATGTTCCGGACGTTTCTTGGCGAACTTGGACATCTTGCGTTTGACCACGCGGGGGTTGACTCGGTTGCGGCGTGGCTCCAGGCGCTCTTGTGCCATCTCCGCCAGGACTGCTAGGACATGCATAGCATTACCAGCCGTGTCCAGCGAGGGAGATGAGATTAGATGACGCGAACCGATTTATAGCGAACCTATTCGGATCAGCTGGCGATGCTTGCGATCGGCAATACCCCCGAGCGCGAAACTGAAAGTCCGAGCCCGGACCGTAGGACGTTTCTGGTCCAGTGTGCGTCCACACCGCCTGCCGTTCCTTCTCTCGTTCCTTCTTGTCCGCGATCATCCAGACGAATTGCTCGTCGAGGAAATTCCGACTGAAGGGATCGGTGGTCGGCGGCATGCGTTGCGTGTCGCTTGCGTGCTTAAGTCGGGTCCGCCGATGTGGTAAACTGTTCCGGATCTCGACTGACGGGGACCAACGATTCCTGGACTCGAATCGCAACTTCACGATCGCAGCACCGTTCCGTCTCCTCGCCTGCCTCGGCGTGTGAAACGTCGGGAACAGGGGTGGGCGATTGTGGGGCTCTCGACGAGATTGCTCGGGTGCGAACATGCAGCGAACACCGGTGTCGAAGTCGGACGACTCGCAGACGAATCGGACTGACCGCCGCCGTTTCCTGGAGGGTCTGGCCGCACTGGGGGGTGCGGCGAGCCTCGCGGTGTCCGCCGGGCCGTCACAGAACGCTGCCCCGGCGCTACAGGGATCTCGAGACCCGGCTCCGCTGGCGACCTCCAACGGCTGGTACGTCCAGAACGGGCGGGCCATCTGGGGTTATGGGCTGCATAACGATTGGTGGGGAGGGTATCGCGGCCTGCCCACCGGCTGGTGGACGGACTGTCCGCTCCGTCCCAGTCTCATCCGTAACGCACCTGGTCGGTCCGGGCCCAACCTGACGGAGGATCTGGACAAGCTGACTGACAGCATGCGGACGTACTGCTTCCCCGGCTTCGAGCACACTCCGCCGCTGTGGTATGACCGCCGGCGCGACGCCCACGACGGCAAGCGCCGCGGCGACGGCAACGTGGTCGGCCCGTTCCTCGAGATGCCCTGGGGCCGTAGCAAACAAGGTCAGGCGTGGGACGGCTTGCCCCTGTACGACCTATCGACATTCAACTCCTGGTACTTTGCCCGGATCAAGGAGTTCGCCGACCTGTGCGACCGCAAGGGGTGCATCCTCGTTTTCAACTTCTACAATCAGCACAACTTGCTGGAGGCGCAGGCCCACTACTGCGACTTCCCCTGGCGGCCCGTGAACTGCATCCAGGCCACGGACCTGCCCGACAGGACGCCGGCGGCCCATGCGTTCTACGACACGACGCATCGTCTGCGGCGTGAACTGCACCGGCAGTACATCACGCATTGCCTCGACAACCTGCGGGACAACCGCAATGTCGTGTTCCTGACGAGCCTGGAATACACCGGCCCGCTCGCGTTCGTGCAGTTCTGGCTCGAGACGATCCTGGAATGGGAGCGGCAGTCGGGCCGGAAAGTGCACATCGGCTTAGGCGCGACCAAGGACGTCGTGGACTCGGTGCTAGAAGATGACCGCTACAAGCCGCGGATCGACACGATCGACCTACGCTACTGGCATTCGACCCGTGACGGCAGCCTGGTCGCGCCCCGGGGCGGTCAGAACGTGCCCGGACGGTACGTTGGAGGCGCGAGCCGGATGACGCCCGCGCAAATCTACCAGCAGGTGAAAGAATACCGGCGTCTTTACCCCGACAAGGCCCTTCTGCACACCATCGGCGCGGATCAGGAGCAGACGATGGCGTTCCTGATGGCCGGAGGGTCGATGCTGCTGCGCGGGCTCGACTATGTGCGCGAGCATCCGCCGACGTACGAGATGCCGCTGGGTTGCCAGCACATCGTGTCCGTCTATGAGTTCATCCGCACACACCTGGCGTCCGACCTGCCGCGGATGAAGCCCCTCGACATCGTCGACAACCCCGAGGTCGTCTCGTGCCTGGGCGAGCCCGGCCGAAGCTACCTGATCTACATGTCCAGCAGGCCGCCCGGCGATCCATCGCGGGGATCGCTTCGGGGGGCGTTTCACCTCGACCTCACCGACGCGCCCGGCCGGTTCGACGCGAAGTGGATTGGACTGAGCCTCGGCACCGTGTTCGACGCCTACGGCGGCAGCCTCGAGGGAGGCAAGGTGCTGAGCCTGGGTGCGCTCGACTGGAGGCCGTGGCTGCTCTGGTTGAAGCAACGGGGCGAGTGAATTGAGATCGTGAAGCCGCTCAGATCAGAAAGGGGACGATCATGGCGAGTCAAGAGAGGTCAGGGTCCGACCGTGCCAACTCGCAAGTGAACCGTGTCGACCGTCGAGCCTTCCTCACGGATCTGGCCGCGGTCGGCGGCGCGGCGGCCGTCTCGGTGGCGGCGGCGAACCCGCTGGTGGCCTCCGAGGCTGCGCAGGAACCGAAACGAGCAACTGGCGCGGCCGCGCCGGCGGCGAGCGGTGGCCGGGGCAGGGTCCAGGACGTCCGCGGCGAGATCAAGGAGTCGAAGGACCCGAAAACGGGCGGTCGTGTCCGCCGGCTCACCGGCGACGGATCGAGCAACATCCATCCGTACTTCACCTCCTCGGCCTTCGTGGGAAACGACGCCGACAACACCGTCTTCATCTCGAATCGCACCGGCACGTACCAGTGGCACCTGCTGGACATCCCGGCCGCGCGCCTGGTCCAACTGACCGCCGGCCAAAAGCTCGATCCCAACATGGCATGCGTGGCGCGGAGCGGCCGGCTCTTCTACTTCGACGACCGGGTGCTCAGGTCGGTTGACACGAACACGCTGAAGGACCGCGAACTGTACCGCGTGCCGGCCGGGTTCAAGCCGGCCCTACCCACCTGCACCGCCGACGGCCGCTACGTGGCCTTCGCCTATATCGAGGAGACCGCGCTGAGCACGGAGACCGGCCGCATCTACGCCACGATGCACGAGCGCTTTTATCAGCATCCCCATTCGGTCGTCATGCGGATCGACACCGAAACGGGCGACGCGGTGGCCGCCTGGGGTGAGGAGACCTGGATCAGCCACGTCCTGATCCATCCCGCCGATCCGAACGTGATTCTCTTCTGTCACGAGGGCGGAAGCACCTGCGTGCAGCAGCGGATGTGGATCGTGGACCTGCGCCACAAGCAGGCGCGCAAGGCCGCGCCCTTGTATCCCCAGCGGCCTGGTGAATCGTGCGTGCACGAGTACTTCACGCGGCAGGGGGACGTGGGATTTCAGTACACGCTGGACCGCGAGGGCGGCCGCGAGGAGTACAACGCCTTCATCCTCCCAGACGGCACGTGGGTCCGTCAGTACCGCTTCCCCGGACCACGGCCCGGCCACATGCAGTCGAACTCCGACAATACCCTGGTGGTCGGCGACGGCGCCTACCTTTCCGCCAGTGACAAGGACGGCAACCAGTACATCGGGTTGATGACTCACGTCAACGGACACGTCCAGATCCGCCGCCTCGCCTGGCACGGGAGCTCCTGGCGCACCCAGGCCAGCCACGGCCACCCTAGCTTCAGCCCCGACGACCGCTGGGTTATCTACAACTCTGACGCCGGCAATTGCGACAATGTGTACATGGCCGACGTGCAAAGCATCTGACCTCGCCGTGTTGCACCGGCGCGGCGTGAAGAATCGGGCGAAGGAATCTGCGCTGAATTACTTGTGCCATTCTGGAACGTCCCTTTCCTGGCCGGCGACTCGGCTGTTGACCGCTGCCGCTCGCACTGTAGACTGAATTCGTTGGGGGAACCGGGCCGCTTTCCATGTTTGATCAGCAGAACGAGAGGAGTACGGCTATGTCTGATGGCGCACAGAACCTTTCTCGCCGGGACATGATGCGGCTCGGGGCGACGGGTGTGGCCGCGGCAAGCGTCGCCAACCTGCCGGTGATCGCGGATGAGAAGACAGCCTCCGACAAGCTGCCTAAGCGGCGATATGGCCGCACCGGTCTTGAGATCGGCTGGCTCGTGGGCGCGTCCGACTGGCCGAAGGAGCTTGTTCCCAGGGCGGTGAGACGCCGGAGTCAATTACTGGCACAAGGCCCAGAGGTGGACCGCCGATACGCTTCCGCCGGCCCTCAAGAGTCAGCCGAGAGAGTCGTATTATCTCGAGTGCGTCGTGGACCGCGTGAACGGTGACCATAACCGCGGCAGCATCGATGAAGAGCAGCACTACCAGTTCGTCAAGAAATGCGTGAAGGAATCGGGCGTCGGATACTACGATGTCTTCAAATTCCATTTCGGCTATCACTCAGTCGAAGAAGTTAAGCAGAACCCAGGCATGGTCCGGGCATTCGAGCGGCTCAAGAAGGAGGGGCTCGTCAAACACCTGGCCATTTCACAGCATCACTACAACTCGATCGGTGGGAACATGGCCTGGGAAATCATGCACTACCTGGCGGACAATCGGCCCTACGAGGCGACACAGTTCTTCTACACCTACGGCGACCGCAAGGAAGTACAGGAATGGGTCGACGTGGCGAAGAAGAAAGACGTCGGAACCATCGCCATGAAGACGATGGGCGGTGTGGGACGTGCGGCGCAGGATGAGAAAATCAAAAAGCTTCTGGCGGATCCGAAATACCAGGGCAGCACCCCTGCCGCGGCGATGGTCAAGTGGCTGAAGTCAAATCAGAGCCTCACTGCGGCGGTGATCGCGACCAAGAATTTTGATCAGTTCCGAGAGAATGCGGGCGCGGCCGCCAGCCTGGCCATGGCCCCGCAAGACCACGCGGCGCTCACCCTGTTGTCCGGCTACAACAAGGGATTGACCTGCCTGTTGTGTGCCCAGTGCGTCTCCAGTTGCCCCGAACACATTGGGATTTCAGACATCTTCCGCTACGAGCGGTATGCCCGGGATTATCACGACCTTGACCGTGCGCGGAAGGAATACGCCGCCTTGACGCGGAACGGCACGTCCTGCGTCGGCTGCGGCGACTGCCTGCCGACTTGCGTGCAGGAGATCGACATCCCCGCCAAATTGAAGGATGTGCACCGCCTGCTGGGATGAGCGAGCGACGTCGTGACCGGCCCAGATTCCCTGAGAGATTTTCGGCTGAGGGGGGCGGTGGTCGGCGGCCGCGCTGCATGCCGTTGTGAAGCTCGAGATAACCAAACCGGCGACGCCGGCGAGGATGAGGTTGTAAGCCGGACGCAGCCACGTCTCCCAACTGAGGAAGATGCTCCGAGCCGCCACCTTCGGTTCCGGCGATCGAATCGATGATTGTGTCGATTCAATCGGTGACGAAGGGGCGGAATAGGGATTCGACTCTTCGCTCACAGTCACACTTATGCCATTCGCTCATATGTAAAAGTAAAGACATAATGTGCTCTGGACTGCAAGTTGTCGTCCGACTCCGCATCATATGCGACGGAGCGCTTCGGCTTCCCCCGTCGACTGATCGAACCAGACTGCGCAAGATTCAGGACGACCTCGACCCGCTGGCGGTCTTCGATTCGTTGACTGGCCGGCAGCCGGGCGATCAGGCGGTGAGGTCCCAATATTAACGTCGCCAGAACATCCGGACCATTGAAATCCAACCGGCGAACTTGGGCGACCACGGCTGTACCGGTGGAATTCGACTCCGTACGTCCGTCGATTTCTCGTACTCCGATTGCCTCGGGTCTTAGGCCCAAGTCGAAGAGCCGAGTCGTGCCTTCCCAGCCGGTCGGTAATGCGTCTGCGCCAGCGGTCCAAGGGATCGCGATGCCGGCGGCGAGTGGAACGATCTGGACCGAATTCTCCTCGGTCCTAATCTGGCAAGGCAGGATATTCATGGGCGGGCTACCCACGAAGGTTGCGACAAACCGGTCAGCAGGCCGATCGTAGATCGCGCGCGGCGTACCGCATTGAAGAATCCGGCCTTGATCGAGAACGACAACACGATCACCCATCAAAATGGCTTCACTTTGGTCGTGCGTCACGTGAACAAGTGTGGTGTCAAAACGGCGATGAAGGTCGATCACCTGGTCGCGCAGCCCGGCTCGCAGAGGTAGGTCGAGACTCGAGAATGGCTCGTCGAAGAGGATGACGCGGGGTTCACGCGCCAGGGCCCGCCCGATCGCCACCCGCTGCCTCTCGCCTCCTGAAAGCGCGGCGGGCCGACGTGTCAGGACATGGTCGAGCCCGAGCATGCCTGCCACCGTGTTGACCCTTGCCCGCGCCTGACTGCGCGACAAGCCGCGCGTTCTAAGCCCGAACGCCAGATTATCGAACGCCGACAAATGCGGATAAAGAGCCGGGTGCTGAAACACCATTGCGACGTCGCGCCGGTGGGGCGGCACATCCGTGACGTTCACCCCATCAAACAACACGCTCCCCGCGGTCGGTGCTTCCAAGCCCGCGATCAGCCGCAGGAGTGTACTCTTGCCCGATCCCGACGGCCCGAGCACAACGAGCAGTTCCCCCTTGCCGATCGTCAAGTCGACGGGTCGCAGCGCAGCGATCGCACCGGGATATACCTTCGCGAGCTGGCGGATCTCGATCTGGGACAATGCTGCGACTCTTTCTGAGAGACCTAATCTGTCATGGGTGCGATGCGCGCTCAAAACCGTTCCACATTACGTTCGGCGATCGTTTGTCGCGAGACGAATCCATTGAGGTCGCGAGCCTGAGCCCGAAGGTCTGCCGGTCGTATATTACAAGGGACAAGTCGACAGCGCCGTCAAATGAAAGTCATGCAGGCTCAATATCGGTCAGCGCCGATGACCTCGCCGCTGTTCCGCGTCGAGAGCTGCTGCCAGATGCCGACCTTTGCATTCGGGCGGATAAATGGCCAGACATTGGCGGTCAGAGCCCAGGAGGTGCGCGACCCGATCGTCCCCGGGGAAGGGCGCACGGTATTTGGTTGGATTGACCTCTATGACTCGAGAACCGGCCGAAAGATTCGGCGATTCGAGGGAAACGGGTTACCGGACGGCCTTGCTTTGTCGCCGGACGGACGGGTGCTGGCCGGGGCGGCTTATCACGAAGGGAAACCCATCATAACTCTCTGGGAGGTTGCCTCAGGCCGTCTGATCGGACGCATCGACACCTTACCGAACGCGCCGCCGCGGCCGCTGGCGTTTATGCCGGATGGCAAAGTGTTGATGTCGTGCGTTTCTTGGTGGCAGTCCGAGTCCAAGTATGACGACCTACCCGGTCGGCCCGAGGAGAGCGCGATCTATCTCTGGGAGGTCGCCACCGGCAAGGAGGTCCGTCGTATCGGGATGGGAAAGACGAGGATCACTGAGGCCGTTCTCGCTCCCGACGGCAAGGCGCTTGCCACGGCGCTGGCCGACAAGACGATCCGGCTCTGGGATCTGGCTACGGGCCGGGAGATCCGCCAATTCGGCGGAGCCAACGTGGAAACACGTCACCTCGCATTCTCGCCCGACGGCACCAGATTGGCGTCCACCGAAGCGAGATGGATGGACCCTGCCTACTTCCGGGAGGGCCCCCTCACCGTGCCGATCCACATCTGGGAAACGGCGACGGGTCATGAGCTTCGTCAGTGGGAGACGGACAACGGCAGCGAAGTCTGCTTCGCGCCGGACGGCGCGACCCTGGCCACCGTGGGCAGGCAAGTCGTCCGATTCTGCGAGGTGGCGAGCGGCAAGGAGATCCGGCCGCAGTCGCGGGGCCATCAGTCAGCGATTGGGGGTGCAGTCTTCGCGCCCGACGGTCGATCCATCGTGACGGTCGGTCACGACCGGACCATCCGCTTCTGGGATCCCGCCATCGGGAAGGAAATCTGCCAGCTTGAAAGATGCGAGGCGAGTCTCCAGTTCGTGGCATTCTCGGCTGATGGCAAAACCATGGCGACCGGCTACGGCGACCAGCCCACCCGGCTCTGGGACGTGGTCTCGGGGCGCGTATTGCGCCGGTTTCAGCTGCCTGGCAAGGTTGACGATCAGTTTGTCTCATTGCGCGGACTTATCGCCCGATGGCAAGACGCTCGCCACGTCGTCGGACGACGGGGTGTTATTCTGGGACACAGCCACTGGTGACGTGAGACGTGGCGTGGCCAAGTCTCCGCTTGTACCCAAACGCGTCACCAAGCTTGTGAAATCGCTGCGGTTCGCGCCGGACGGTAAGTCCGTTGCTACGATCGGCGGCCACTGGATCCGGATCTGGGATCTGGCTACTGCCACGGAAACGCGCCGGATCGTGATGCCGAATGCTCCTCCGTGGCGGCCAGGGGCACCTCCCAGGCCGCCGATCGACGTAGTCGGCAGCGGCG
Source organism: uncultured Isosphaeraceae bacterium (assembly GCA_963850935.1). Lineage (GTDB taxonomy): Bacteria > Planctomycetota > Planctomycetia > Isosphaerales > Isosphaeraceae > CAWFRS01. The sequence goes on along the minus strand of CAWKNT010000032.1, from coordinate 757,677 downwards.
CGTATCTGGCGTTCTCACCCGACGGCAAAGTCCTCGCGGCGTCGAGCCAACAGGACGGCCAGATCTGTCTGCTCGACATGGCCACAGGCAAGGAGATCGCCCGTCTCGACGGGCCCGCAGGTCTCAAGGCCCTGGCGTTCTCGCCCGACGGCAAGATCTTGGCGACGGGGATCAAGTCGGGCGAAAAAACTGGACGCGACTTCTCCGTCCGGCTGTGGGACGTGTCCCAGCAGCGGGACCTATGCCGGGTGCAGGCGCATCGTTCCGGAATCAGCGCCCTCGCCTTTTCCCCAGACGGACGGCGCTTGCTCTCGGCGAGCGCGGACGCCACGGCCCTGGTCTGGGATGTTGCCGCCTTGATCGAACAGAAATCGGTGCCGGCCGCCGATCGTGCAGTCGCAGGAATAAGGAGGCAGTGAGGCGCAGTCACCTCTTCAGACGGTCGCTGTTTGCCCCAGGCCGTCCGAATGCTCAGGAAAGCGGGGCATCGGAACTACAAGCCGAATCCCACCGGGTTTACGACCCGGTTGTCGACAAGAAGACTGGAGCTCATGATCATGAGACGCCAACGAGCGTTTCGACCAGAACTCTCTATAGTTCTGGAAGGCCGAATAGCCTTGAGTGGCGCCGCCGCCCAGGCGGCGGCGGCCGCGCCCATGACCGCGTCTTACGAGGAGTTGACGACGACTTACGCCAACGGCAACGCCGGCAACGTCGTCGGAGTCGGCACTATCCATGGCACGACCCAGACCGAGTATCGCCTGACCATGCCGACCAGCGGCAACACAACCACGATCACCGAGTCCATTAATCTGGCCGGCGGTGCGGGCCTCGAAAAGGTCGTGGATGTTGCAACCAAACAGGGCAATACCACCACCGAAGACATCACGACAACTCTGCCGGACGGCACGGTTACGACCAAGACCGAGACGCAGGTCATTGACGGCCGCAAGACCAAGATCGACGCTTGGCTCAATATACCCGGCGTGGGTACTCAGACCACCGTCGGCACCACGATTCAGAGCGGGCAGAGGGCGATCACCACCGAGGTAATCCACACCGCCGCCGGCAAGGTCTACCACTACCGCCGAGTCGTCACCCAATCCAGTCCGCTCAAATACAGCGCGAGCAGCACGACCACCGGACCCAGTGGCGCGGTCACCAACGTGGTCAAGTCAACCACGACCATCGAACCGCTCCCGCTGCCGACGACCTGATACATAACCGAACTCAACGGCGACCGCCTCGGCGCGAAGATTCCATCATCGGGATTTTTTGCGGCAGGGTTGGTCGCCGTACCGTCAACTGTCGTGAATTTCTGTCGACCGATCGTTCGTGGAAGCTGGCGCGGCTGTAGCGACCCGGACTCTCTGGCAAATCCCAGGAAGGGAGCGAAAATGAGACGTCGTATCTTCAATCGGACGCCGATCCGCCCAAGGATCACCATTTCCTTGTTTTTCTGCCTCGTTCTGATGAGGCCGTCCTTGAGCGAGGCTGGCAAAATCACGAGCACCGCTACCGCGGAAGCGCTGCGAGAGTCGTCGAGCGCCAACTCGTCGCCCCTATCCAATAACGCCATCACCGAGATACTCAACGGCGGCTCGCCGGCCTCGGAGACCAGCACGACCAGCTTTAGCGACGGCAGCACTCAGACTGCCCTACTCGTGATCAGTAACCCTTGCTCGCGTCTGCCGATTGCTGCACAATAGGTGGGCAGAGATCACGCGATCGCCGCGCTGCCCGCCTTGTGGAGAATCGATCCCGCCAGTCCCTCCGCGGAAACGACCTCATGCCCTTGTCTGCCCGTAAGAATACTCTTTTTCCACTGGCTGCCTTTTTGGTGGTTGCCGCAGGCGTCATGGCCGGGGATAAGCCGCCGGCATCAGAGGACGTCGCTCCGCCCGAGAAGTTTTCCCATGAACAGCGTGACCACTGGGCATACCAGCCTGTGCGGCGGGACGTTCCGCCGGCGGTCAAGGAGGCAGGTTGGGTCAGGAATCCGATCGACAGCTTCATTTTGGCCGAAATCGAAAAACTGGGGATGTCGCACGCTCCCGAGGCCGACAGAGTCGCTCTGATCCGGCGAGTGACATACGACCTCACAGGGCTTCCTCCCACGTCTGCGGATGTGTCTGACTTCATCGAAGACCATCGAGTCGATGCCTACGAACGACTAGTCGAACGGCTGCTGGCCAGTCCTCAGTATGGCCAACGATGGGGTCAGCACTGGCTCGACCTGGCTCACTATGCTGACTCAAACGGATTCGAGCTCGATGCCGAGCGCCCCGACGCCTGGCGATATCGCGACTGGGTTGTGAACGCTCTCAACGAGGACCTCCCGTACGATCGCTTTGTCGTGCTTCAGATCGCCGGAGACGACCTTGCCCCCGGCAATCGCGACGCCTTGATCGCCACCGGCTTCTGCCGTTGCGGTCCGCGCGAACTTGTAGGTGGAAACGTCATCCCGGAGGTCAAACGGCAGTCGGAGCTAACCGAGATCACCGGCACGGTCGGCTCGGTCTTTCTCGGAATGACGATCGGTTGCGCCCGGTGCCACGACCACAAGTTCGACGCGATCCCCACGACCGACTACTACCGGCTGCAGGCCTTTTTCAGCGCGTCAGAGTTGACTGACGTGCCGATCGCGTCGGAGAAGGAGCGGGACGCCTTCGTTGCGGCGAAGTCCACGGTCGACAAGAAGGTCGCTCCCTTGAAGAAACTCTTGGCCCAGCTTGAGTCTCCTTATCGTGAAGCGATCAAGGCCAAAAAACTGATGATGCTAAGCGCCGAGGAACGCGCCGTCGTCAATATCCCCGAAAAAGATCGGACGCCCGCACAGAAAAAGCTGGCGAAGGGCCTCGAAACGTCGATGCGGATCACCTGGGAAGAAGTCGCTGAAGCGGTTGCTTCCAATTCCGCCGACCACGCTCGGCGCGAGCAGTTGAAGCGCGAGATTTACGAGATCGAGCGGACTCTGCCCCGTCCACCGGCCCACGCAATGGCGATAGTCAATCAGAAGTCGACGGCAAGCGACACGTTTGTGCTTCGCCGCGGCGACTACAAGAACAGGGGTCCGAAGGTTCGTCCTCGTCCGCCAGGTGTGATCCTGGCGTCGCAGGCGAGCGTGACGTTCTCCGCGTCGACCGAAGAGACGGGGAACAAAACCGGCCGTCGGCGCTGCTGGCGAAGTGGCTGGCGGATCCTGCCAATCCGCTGACCGGGCGAGTCATTGTCAATCGGCTGTGGCAGTTTCACTTCGGTACAGGCTTGGTTGCGACGGCCAGCGACTTTGGTGTACGCGGCGAGCCCCCGTCGCACCCTCAGTTGCTCGATTGGCTCGCCACTGAGATGCTCGCCGCAGGCTGGCGGCTCAAACCGATCCATCGCCTCATGGTCACCTCCGCCACATACCGCCAGTCCAACAAGCCCGGCGCCCAGCTCGCGGCCGACGACCCTGAAAACACGCTCTTCGGCCGTATGAACCGCCGCCGGCTCGATGCCGAGGGAGTCCGCGACGCCATGCTGGCGGTGTCGGGTGAGTTGAATCTCAAGATGGGGGGGCCTGGCGTTTTGGCGCCGCTCGAAAAGGAGGTGAAAGATCTGATCTTCACAGAGGCGGAGGTTGTCGACCTGTGGCCGGTCGACCGCGACCCCACCGAATACGCGCGGCGGTCGATTTATCTCTTTCGCAAGCGCAACGTGCGGTACCCGCTCTTCGACGCCTTCGATGCGCCGGACACCCAAAGCGCCTGCCCGCGCCGGGCGACTAGCACGCACGCCCTTCAGGCATTGACTTTGCTCAATAGCGATTTCGCTGCGGGGCGAGCCCGGGTGCTAGCGGATCGAGTTTTGAGCCAGCATGAAGCGGCCAGCATCGACGAGTGCATTCGCCACGCGTATAAGCTCGTGCTTGCCCGTAATCCGAACAAGCTCGAGCTGGAGCGCGCACAACAGTTCTTGCGCATGCAGACTGAACGAATCCGGGCGGAACAGCGCGGGCGAAAGAGCTGCGCCGCTGACTTCGGCATCTTCCCAGGCGCCGCCTGGACCGATTTTGCGTTGGCGCTATTGAACAGTAATGAGTTTCTGTACGTGCCCGTGAGGAATCTTTGAATGTCGAGTCACGCCCGTTGTCCTGGTCCGCAACCGTTTGCGCCGCGAAGTCGGCGTGAGTTCCTCAAGGTCGCGGGCTGCGGATTCGGTTTGCTCGGCCTGGCCCATTTAATGGCTCGGGATGCCCATTCCGCCACACCCTCTGGCCCGCTGACTCCGCGACCGGTCATATTCCCGCAAAGGCCAAGCGCTGCATTTTTCTATTCATGACGGGCGGTCCGAGCCAGATGGATCTGTTCGATCCCAAGCCGCTTTTGAACCGGCTCGACTCGCAGCCGCTACCACCCAGCTTTGGCAAGATTCACAGTCAGTTTCTCGAGGAAGATCCGCTCTGCCTTGGCAGCCACCGCAAATGGGGAAAGTACGGGCAATCCGGGATGGATATGTCGGACCTCGTTCCGCACCTCCACGCCCACGCGGATGACATCGCGCTTATCCGATCGTGCTATGCAGATAGCGTAATCCATGCACCGGCCATGTATCAGATGATGACCGGCCGGATCAATATGGGGTTTCCCAGCTTGGGAAGCTGGGTCACCTACGGGCTCGGCTCCGAAAGTGAGAACTTGCCGGCATATGTAGTAATGACCCAGCCTGAAGGAACGCCCGAGGGGGGGGCGCCGTGTTGGGGGGCCGGGTTCTTGCCGGCCCATTACCAGGGGACCTTGTTCCGCAGCGGCCCAAATCCGATCGTCAACCTCGAGCCGCCCAAGGGGGTATCGTTCTCCCGTCAGTGCGCGATGCTTGACCTCTTGCGGTCGATGAACGAGCACGATCTTGACCCCGCCGACACCGAACTCTCGGCGCGGATCGCCAGCTACGAGTTGGCGTTCCGGATGCAGAGCTCGGCGCCCGAGGCTGTCGACCTCTCACGAGAATCCGCGACGACCAAGGCTCTGTACGGGCTGGATGACCCTCGCACCGTGGAGTTCGGCACGCGCTGTCTGATGGCACGCAGGTTGGTCGAGCGCGGGGTGCAGGTTCGTCCAGCTTTATTCGGGCGGCGGCCCGGTCGCCGTTCAGTGGGACGCCCACGACGATATCGATGCGAATCACGAGAAGATGTGCGGCATGACCGACAAACCGGTGGCTGGTCTCCTGGCCGACCTGAAACGCACGGGCTTGCTCGAAGACACGTTAGTCGTCTGGGGGGGTGAGTTTGGCCGTACGCCCGTTCGCCAAGGAGGAGGTCGCGGCCGCGATCACAACGCCACAGGCTTCACCATGTGGATGGCGGGGGGTGGGATCAAAGGAGGCTCAACCGTAGGCGCCACCGATCAAGCAGGTCTACTTGCCATCGAAGACCGCGCTCACATCAACGATATCCACGCAACAATTCTCCACCTGATGGGGCTTGATCATAAACAGCTCACCTTCTTGAACAACGGGGCGACGAGCGGCTTACGGACGTCGGCGGGCATGTTGTCAAGAATCTGCTTGCGTGAAGCAGTTGCGGTTTCTGATTCCCATCGAGGCGACCGACCATGGCGTCCTATTGTCCGTTCGAACGCGAGCGTCGCAGGCCTATTTCCCGCCGACATTGGGGGGTTGCTCCCGTTTGTCTTCTCGTACTCGTGGCAGCAACTCGCCCATCAGTCGCGAGCGGCATGCCGAGCCAAGACGCACCAGCCGCCGTTGCGACACGGACTGAAACTTCGCGGCCCAAGGTCAAATCGCTCGAGGTCGTAGTTCTCTCGACGATGCTGACCGATCGCGCCGGAGTGGGTGAATGGGGCTTTTCCGCGTTGGTGGTGGCGGATGGCCATCGACTGCTGTTTGATACTGGTGGTCGGCCCGAGACCGTTTTACGCAATGCGCACGAGCTGAAGCTCAATTTGGCGGATGTTAGCCAAGTTATCCTGAGCCATCACCATGGCGACCACACGGGGGGTCTGCTCACTTTGCGGCGTGAGTTGGCTCGGCAGAACTCAAAGGCGCTGCAAAGGGCTTACGTCGGGGACGGCATCTTCCTCTCCCGTCCGGCTGCCGACGGTGGTGAAACGAATGAAACGCTCGTGCAGAAAGCCGAATACGAAGCGCTCGGAGGTTCGTTCGTGGTCGTCGATAGGCCGACCGAGCTCTTTCCAGGGGTATGGCTTACCGGGCCGGTCCCGCGAACTTACCCTGAGCGGAATTGGAGCTTGAAGCGGACGATTCACCAGCCGGACGGCCGCGTGGTCGAGGACAACGTCCCCGAGGACATGTCGCTGGTCCTCGATACTGACAAGGGACTCGTCGTCGTTTCCGGTTGTGGTCATGCGGGCATTATCAACACCCTGGAATACGCGCGGCGCCAGGTCCGGGAAACGCAAGTTCACGCCGCTCTGGGCGGATTTCATCTTTTCGAAGCCAATAACGCAACTCTCGACTGGACGGCTTCCAAGCTACGTTCGTTTGCGCTCGGCAACTTCCTGGGAGCCCACTGCACCGGAATCGAGTCGGTTTTTGAGCTTCGCAAGCAGCTCGGTCTGACCCGCTCCACCTGCGCCGTCGCCGCTGTGGGCGCGAGGTTTCACCTGGAAAATGGCCTCGATCCCGGTGCGATTGCCCGTTGAATTTGCTCGAATGGTCTGGCCGATAGGTCGCCAACCGCTAGTTCGAGAGGCGGATCATTTCGTCACGACAAACCGATCAACTTCCTCGCAGTCTGGCGTGAGCTGCCGGATCGTGAGAGTCACGCCGTCGACTTCGGCGAGCGTGAGTGAGAATACCTTGGAAACATGCTTGTACGTAAACTCTTGCCATGAGCCAGGATCGTCCTGCTGTTCCGGATTGTAGAGATGCTGTCCGCCTGCGCCGGTCACCAAGTAGATCACGCCTTCGGGCGTCGTGTCGGTGTGACCGTTGAACTTCTTATCGAGCACATACCTGCCGTCGACGCGCCGGAGCTTGTTCACGTTGCCATCCTTGAGGATCGGGGCAGCGCCATTTTCGGCTGCCGGTGTGAACCGCATGGGGTAGCTCCTCTGGTAGTTGTGGACGTGGCCGTTGAAGACGACGTCAACCTTACCCGCCTCGAATATGGGGGCCAGGATCCGCATGTACTGTTCGTTGAAGTGGGACTTGGAAGAGTTGAACCCAGGCTGGTGGAAATTTACAAATCTCCACGTCGCGTTTTGGGCAGATGCCAGATCGTTCGCCAGCCATTCCTGGAGTTGGCTGTTGGTCCAGTCGACGGTGGCGTTGGCGTCAAGAATGGTCCAGTGGGAGTTGGCGTAGTCGAACGAAAAGTTCGCCATTTGAGGAAACGCCCTGCCGGCCGCATTGAGGAACGCCTTCTTGTTCGACTCAGGGCCGGGCACCGGCGCCACCAGCGGTCCTCCCTCAGCGCCAATCGGGCCGTTCAATGGCTGATACCAGTAATAGAAATAGGCGAGGCCGTCAGGAGATTTTTCCAGGTCGCGCGATGCGATGTCGTGGTTGCCGGGCGCGGCGACAAACAAGGTCGATCGCATCAACGGGACACCCAACGCGGGCGACGCGATGTCCGCGTTGTAGACCGGCCAGAACTTGCTGAGGTACTCGGATATCAATCCTTTGCCGTAGACGATGTCGCCCGTGATCATCACGAAATCCGGCTTGAGATTGAAGGTGCGCAGGGCAATTTGTCTTTGCTCAGGCGTGCCCGCCCCACAATCTCCGAACGTGACAAACCGATAGGGCTGGTCGGCCGCCTTGGGTGCGCGCGCTTCCGATTCGAAGACCTGTTTGTCTCCCAGGCTGACGCGGTAACCAAACACTTCGCCGGGTTGCAGCTCGGTCACGGCCGCATGATAAACGCGATGCGGCTCGATCCCACCCATCGCGACTTTGGCGAATGTAGGTGCGTGAGCCGGTTGCCATCGCCGACCGGTGCCGGGCCGGTATTCGACGCTCCAGTTGCTATCAGCGTCTGATGCGTGCCATACCAATACGATCTTACCCGGTGCCTGCGCGTGGCCAAGCTGCAAGTATGGCTTGGCAACAAATGGGGATCCAGGTGCATTTGGGTCTCGTTGCGGCGATTTGGGCGATGCGTCCTGGGCCAATACCGCGGCCGAGCAAGTGGCCAACAACGAGCACGCGAGGAGCAATCGGCGCTTACTGTACATATAAAAACTCCCAGGTGATTCTTCGTCACAGCCCGCTCATCCGCCAGAACGTCTCCATAAAGAATACGATACCAGCATTCGGAACCATATATTGAACGGCCACGAAGAATCTTTGATGAAGAAATGGGGTCGAGGAACACAGACGATCCGCGAGCGGCAGACCGACAAAAAACAAGACCTCGATCGCGCCTGAGGTACCTGCTTGCTCTTCGTATCGGACGGCGCTTATGATGTGCGGAGTGGTGATGAACCTGCGCACTCAGGTGCGCCGAGACGTGTTGACCCCGGAAAAGCTCAGAAACCCCACCGACGAAGAAGTGGCCTGCTTCGATGTGGCGGAGCTGGACTTGGCGTGCGCGGTGGGCTTGCCTGGCTCCGAGCGGCTCGACATCCGGGCTTGCCTCGCCTGGCTGGACTACGCATCCGCCTGGACACGCCATCAAACTTTGGCGACTTTCGAAGAGTTCCAGCGCTGCCCCGAGACGTATCAAGGATCCGAGGGGGTCTTCAGAGTTGTGGCGATGATGAGCGTGCTTTGGCGGGGCTTGGGCGTCCGGTATAACGAGGAGCGGATCAACGACCCGGCTCAGTCCACCGACTCGCGCGATGACTTCATCCACGGAATCGTTGAGGGCCGCGGTGGTACGTGCGCCTCGCTCCCGGTACTGTTGACCGCCGTAGGCCGGAGACTTGGCTACCCGCTGAGGCCCGTCAAAACGGCTTGCCACGTTTTCGCCCGGTGGGACAGCCCCGGCGGAGAGCGGTTCAATGTAGAGATCAACCACACTGGGCTCAACACCCACGCCGACGAGTACTACCTGACCTGGCCGGTTAACATTCGCGGGACGAGGTGGCAAACCGAGACGAAGTTCCTCCGCTCGCTCTCGCCGCGTGAGGACCTTGCATTCGTTTGGTCTAAGCGCGGCCACAATATGCGAGCGAACAACCGCCTGCAGGAGGCCGTCGATTGCTTCGCTACGGCGTGTTCCAATGTGTCCGACGACCGACTGCTCGACCAATGCCTTATTGGTCTGCTCAAGCAGCGGCGTGAGATGTTGAAAGGAAGGATTCCCGCGTCGGCGCCGAAGAAGGCGATTGTATTCCCCCCGCAGCGTCGATATCCCGGACTCCCGATTGAGGTGGAACGAGACATCATCGCCCTCGAAAGGCTTGAGGGCGTTCCGGACGAACCAGTCGCCGGCGCTACACGTTAGACGCATGTCTGCTCACTCATCTGGAGGAATCCATGTCGTACGACTCATCAGTTGGCCGATGGACCGCGAAGGATCCGATCTCCTTTGAGGGTGGGGATCCGAACCTGTACCGCTACGCCGCGAACGGCCCGACGATGCACGCGGATCCTACCGGGCTGTTAACTATTTCAGTGGGTTTCTGCGGCGAAGTTTACCTCGGCATCTTTCATATCCCTATCTCAATTGAGATCGCCATAGGCTACTCCCCGGGTCAAGACATCACCGTGGGGCCGGTCATCACGACTGGGCTTCAGCCTGCCCTTGGGCTCGGGGGCAGCGTTGGGGTCACTGGTGGCGTGACCGGGGCCGGCGGAGTCGGCGACCTCGGCGGCAGCTCCACCAATGTGGGAACATCCACGCCTATCGGCGGCGTTGAGGTCACCGGCAGCCCAACAACGACTATTGGCGGTAGCATCAACACCGGGCCACCTTGCCCCGTCGCGGGTGTTCACGCGGGCGACTTGTACTCCTGGGCGTGGCCGTTTTGACGAGGCCGTTACCCGTAACAACTGGTCGGCCTCGCCCCGCATCCGCTGTTCGTGGGGTCAGGTTTCAGCCGTGTAGGCCCGCGCACAATTTCTGCCTGGGCTGACTGACCTGCTGTGTGACGGGGAATTGAGTACCACCTTGCACTGCCTGCTTTTTCCTTTTGGTCGTTTGGCGCGTGTCACCCGTGATCCTTGGGATGACTACAGGCGACGTCGTGGTGCGTTTTTGTTTGCGTTCCTGATATTTCTACTGTGGCCATTGCCCGCAGCCGTTATTCAGAACATTCTCGCCAGCTACGGGTTTGATCGCAAAGGCCTGGTTTCCGCCGCGACTGTCGTATTCCCTCCGCTAGTATGCTTGGCAGTCACATGCTTATGGTGGATCTTCTGGCCCTGCCCGCAGTGCACGAGGCCCTTTCGAGTTACATGGTTAGGTGTCCACTGGTTTACTCGTGAGTGCGTCCACTGTGGCTTATCAAAGTGGGGGACTTCGGCGAAGACGAAAGAGAAGTCGTTGATCCCGGGCGAGATCTAGGTGACCTAGACAGGGGCGGTCGGGCGAAAGTGGGGACTGTGCTCGGCTCGGATCGTCCAGGCGGAACGAAATCGGTCACACGAGGGCGCCCGTCGAGTACGCTCCTCGAAACCGTTTAGTCGGTTACACCAACGGTCGAAACCGGCTGCTGTCATTACTCCGAGTCCATCAGTATTGGCGGCCGTTCAACGAGCGAGGCTGCGCGGGAAACCGGTAGGCGCGCGCGTTCATCACCCCCTGCCGACGAGCGGCATTTGGGTTGCCATCACCGTCATGAACAAGACGTTGGCGGATAGTGGAAGCCCTGCCATATACACAACCGCACGCGCGACGTGGTCGACGTCCATTGTCGGCTCGGCCGCAGTCGTTCCATTTGCCTGCAGCACACCCTCTTTCATTCGTGCAGTCAGCGGTGTGTCGGCGTTGCCGATATCGATCTGGCTGCAGGCGATATCGTACTTGCGGCCGTCGAGGGCTGCCGATTTCGTGAGTCCCGTGACCGCGTGCTTGGTCGCTGTGTACGGCGCCGAGTTTGGCCGCGGCGTCGACGCTGAGATCGACCCGTTGTTGATGATCCGTCCCCCCTGCGGGATCTGATCCTTCATCAGGCGAAACGCCTCGCGAATGCACAGGAACATTCCGGTCAGATTAACGTCGACGACGCGGCGCCAGTCGTCGATCGTCAGATCTTCGAGTGGGACCGCTGGCGCACCCATGCCGGCGTTATTGAACAACACATCGAGGCGGCCAAATGTTTGCTTGGTCGTTTCAAACAAGGCACGCACGGAATCGGGGACTGTTACATCGGTCGGAACGACAAGCATTTTCGGCCCGTCGCGCCCAGCCTGGGTTGCGGTCTCCGCGAGTGTATCGGGCTTGCGCCCGGCTAGCACGACCGCGTATCCCTCATTTGCGAGGGCGATTGCCGTCGCCCGCCCTATTCCCGATCCGGCGCCGGTCACGATCGCGGTCCTCTGAATCAAGCTCATCCCAATGAGACCCTGTTTGTGAGTGAGACGATTGCGGGATTGGGCCAACGTTGGCCCTCTCGAATGGGCTGGCCCTGTGGTACCCTGATTGGCGGCCGTCAGCAGATCAAATTCGGTTCGGCAGCGCGAAAACCGCAAGAGGTCCAATCGATGAAGCCACCCCACATGGCATTGTCCTCCCCGGCCCGCGTGGCTGCCATTTCCTTGATCATCTTACATGCCATGACCCAGACTAGCCACGCACGCGACCAGGAGCATGCGCTCTCGTCAGAGCAGAGGTCAGCGTTTGCCCGCCTCGCCTTGAAGGGGCTTTCCAAGGAATATCCCAACAAGCCCGAGCATGTCATGGCCGGTCCCTCCGACGTCAAAGGCCCGCAAGAACTGCACCCGGCGTTCTATGGATCCTATGACTGGCATTCTTCAGTGCATGGCCACTGGATGCTGGTGCGGCTCATCCGCGTCTTCCCCGACCTTAAGGAAGCTGCCGAGATTCGAGCTGTCCTCCGCGCCCATCTGACGCCCGAAAAGCTCAAGGTCGAGGCTCTGTACTTTGGCCGCAAGGATAGCAAGTCGTTTGAGCGCTCGTACGGCTGGGCGTGGCTCTTAAAGCTGGCCGAGGAGTTGCATGGCTGGAACGACCCGGATGCGCAGATTTGGGCCGCGAATCTTCGTCCCCTTACTGACGTAATTGTTTCCCGATATCTGGATTTCTTCCCCAAGCAGACCTATCCGATTCGAACCGGCGTGCACCCCAACACAGCGTTCGGGCTCGCCTTCGCGCACGACTACGCAGTCGCGGCCAGGAATACGCGGTTAGCGGCACTGGTTGCTGAACGTGCGCGGACGTACTTCGGCCAAGACGTTCAGGTCCCGGCCGCGTGGGAGCCGGGCGGGGCAGACTTTTTCTCGCCGAGTCTGATGGAAGCCGACCTGATGCGGCGCGTGCTACTGCCCAACGAGTTCCGGACCTGGTTTACAGCATTTCTACCCGGCGCGGCTCGGGCCGAGCCGACAGCTTTGTTCCAGCCAGCTATCGTGACCGACCGGAGCGACCCGCAGCTCGTGCATCTGGATGGATTGAACTTGAGCCGCGCGTGGTGCATGCGAAGCATCGCGACGGCTCTGCCGACTGGTGACCCGATACGCACCGCCTTGATAAGCTCGGCGCAGCGCCACGCCGACGCTGGGCTCGAGCACGTGGCCAGCGGCGAATACGCCGGTGAACATTGGCTTGCCTCTTTCGCCGTCTATCTGCTCTCGAGCACGCGTGCTGACTGAACGGGTCGCGTCGTAGTCGCTCGAATTAACGGATCGCGACCGGCGAACCGAGGCCGCCTTTTCTTCCGCCTCGAGTTGCTCGGCCCAAAAGTACATTATTGCTTTCGATCGGCACGATGTTTCACGAGCCCGTCATAGGCGATTCGCGTGAAAATGCTTCCGTTCATGAACCCTTTGCCCCAATTGGCATCGAGGTCACTCGTCGGTCGGGCGGCGATCACCCACTCGGTCGTCTTGCCTCTTTCGGCCATTGGCGCGAGGCGATCGTACAAGGTCACGAGCATGACGCGAAAGGCAGCCAGATCAGCGGGCGAGCCGATCGGCCCGTGGCCGGGGATAATCTTGGTCTTGGGTCCGGCGAGCTTCAGGATTCGTTCGGCCGCAGCGATCATACCGCCAATCCAGCCGCGGCTTGATGCGTCGATGTTCGGATAGAAACCGTTAGAGAAAAGGTCGCCTGTGTGGATCACATCGTGTGACGTGAAGTGAACAATCAGGTCGCCATCGGTGTGAGCCGGCGGCACTGCGGCTAAGTGAACGATCTCGCCGCCGACGTAGAAATCGGCCTGGTCGGCGGTGAATGACGGCAGCGCGATTGGCGGCAACGCCGGTGTTGTCATCTTGAACGCCTCAGTATATTGATCGGTCGAGAGACGCGAGCGTGTGACGGCGGTCGCGACGATCGTGGCACCGTCGCGTCCGAAGTATTCGTTGCCCCCCGCGTGGTCGAAATGCCAGTGTGTATTGATCAGGGTCGCCACCGGCTTGCCGCCAATCCGTTTGGCCGTGTCGAGCACCTCTTTGCCACGCGCTGGGATCTGCGAGTCGACCACCAGCAAACCTTCGGGACCGCGGAGGACAGCGACATTCCCTCCCGCACCTTTGATCAGGTCGAGGCCATCCGCGATATTCACGACCTCGATGGGGATCTTGCTCATCATCGGCATCATCTTCGCGATCAGGGCGGCCGGGTCGGAATCGTCCTTCGACTCATCACCCCTCAGCCGACCTGCAATCATTGTCGAAGCGACCGTCATGAGTCCCGTTTGAAGAAGTTGTCGCCGGTGAATCATTTGCTCATTACTCCATATAGTTTGACTTGCCGATATCGAAGCGCGCCAGCACATTCCGCTGCAACAGATCGCGCACACCGGCTTCAAGATCCCAGCCTCATCCGCTGGCCGAGTTCTGTTCTATACGCTTCCATCACCTCGCTTTTGAGGCTCAAGAAAGCGCATTGCGCTTCGCGCCGACAACCGATCAATCCTGCTTCGGTCAGTTCCTTCAAATGGTGCGAGACCGTCGCCTGCGAAACGGGCAACTCTTGAACGAGCTCTCGACAAGCCAGTTCGCCCCGTTCCCGCGCAATGCGCTCCAGAATCGCAAACCTTTGCGGATCAGCCAGCGCTCTGGCAATCTGCTGAAATTGCTTTGACGTCATATCCGTAACAGGCACCGAACTCTTTCGATGCCTATCAATATAGATGGTCATCGAAAGAATGTCAAGCGTATGGAGAAATGCTCGAATGACGTGAAGAATCAAACCGGGCAGGCAACGACGCTGTCAAACAAAGCGATCCCAGTGGGATACATTCAAATCGACACGTGCTACCTTGTGAAGGGAGTCGCGATGCAGGCGAAAAGAGCAATCGGGCACCGAACTGTGAAGGATATTCTCAACTATCGAGATGTCTGCATGCTGCCACGCACGCGTTGGCCAGCGACGATCACGGGGCGACCGTCCGCGTGGTGAGCTCACTGATCCGAATGGCGGCCAGCCGGCCCTCTTCGGTTCCCGACGCCTCCCGGGCGATCACACGGTAGAACGAAAGTGCACCCGTAATTTTGCCCATCTTTTCCAGCGATTCGGCGATGGGAATTTGTACTTTGGCACGTTTGGCAGCCACCTCGGCTCGGCGTCTCCTTTGGGCCTCGCGCCATTCCAGCTCATCGCGAGCGACGTCTTGCTCTTTACGCTGCCGCAACAAGGCCTCCGAGGCCAGACTTCGGTGCGGCTCCAGGCGCGACTCCATCTCAGCAGCGAGCACGACGCCAGGATTCGCCGCCGCTGCTGGAGCGACCAGCGACTTCAAGAATGACTCGACCTGAGACTGTTCCCGTGATGTCAATGCGAAGAACTTGCGCAGACTTGATTCCCTGACCCTCGTGGAGCGCGACCGCTTCCTCGAGATTCTGTGCCCGACCATCGTGCATATAAGGGCCGGAGTCGCGGTATCCCCATAATGGGGGCGTGCGCCATTCACGCGCAGTCGGCGCTTCGGGTGAATCCGAGCTGTCGAAACCGTAGGAGCCAGCCGGATCGCTAAGGCTCTGGCCCATGTTGTGCAACAGCAAGTCGCTGTAGATTCCCTGGACGTTTCCGAGCGTCGGGGCGTGACACGCCGTGCAATCGAGCTCGGCAAAGAGCACGCGGCCTGCCAGCATGTCTTTCGTGCCCTGCGGACCCGACAGATCGACGGCAACCGGCGCCGGCAACGACCGCATGTAGGCGACCAGTGAATCGCATTCCTCTTCGTTCAGGTCGAACCCTTCCGCTTTGCGAGTGGGCTCAAGTGGCGACCGCGCTTGCGAATGGCCGGGCACTTCCAGGCCGAGTTCATTGGCGCACGCGGCCCGAACGAACTCATGCAGGCTCGGGATCTGCGCCTTCCAGCCATACCTGCCGACCCGTCCTTCCCGCGTCCGGCTGACTCGGCCGCGCGTTTCCGGCGGCTGAATCGCGGCCACGGCGACCAGTTCGTCGGACGGGATCTCGTCGATTTGGCCCAATCCAAATAGGGCAGGTGTATTCCGTTCGACGACGCTCAGCGCGAACCCGTTGGTCGCAGGGAGCTGGAATCCGCTGACCATCCGACGATCAAGGGTTGACTGCTGCCGGATCGCCCGAATCCGAGCCTTTATGGCTTCTTCACCCGTCGGTTGTTGTACCTTTGGCACTTTCTCGGAATTGGGGTCGAAGAACCGCCTTCGCCATAAGGCGTATTCGGGATCGGTGCCGAAGCGGTGAATGACAGTGCTGCGCGAATTTAGAAAGCCGGGGTGGATCTGAGACAGCGGCTGGGTTGGTCCGCAGCCGCTCGGGCTCGCCGTGACGAGGATCACGTTTTTGCTTTCCGGCCCTGCACCGCCGGGTCCACCGAGGCCGTGACAGGCTACGCACGAGGTTTCGTTGTACACAGGGCCGAGCCCGTCACCCCCGTGGCTGGTGGGGTCATTGAGAATCCACTCCTTGGCAAACAGCATTTCGCCCAAGGCCTGGTCTTCACGCCGCACTCGGCCCCGTTTCCTGTTCAACGCAGCGGCGCCCGCCGGCTTCGAGCTCTTAGCAGTTGCTTCCGCCACGAGCTGCTGTTGCCGCTGTTGACTGGATTTGAAAAGTACATCATCCGTCGCGCGTTCAACGATGGGCTCGGTTCCCTGCGTGAGGCTCTGGTTCGCTGGCGCGGCGAATGCCTTCGGGGTAGGATTGAGAGGGAGCATGGCCACGTCACGCGGGTGCGCGATAGTCGACGTGGCTGGCGACGGATGCGTGGGCGAATGGGACGGTTCGGCCAGCGGCTGTGCATCGATTTGTACATGAGGTATCAATATAGATTGGCGGCGGTCGACGGTCATCCAGCCGACTGTTCCGGTTATCCCGACCGCAAGCGCCAGGATCGTTGGCAACTTGAGACGGGCCAAGGCCATGGTCCGGAGAACTCCTTCGGCGAGCATGATGACCGGCGCCGCGCTCAAACTGTATGTCCCCGTGCTTGCCGCGAACTCGATCCCGGCCTCGATTGTGGAATCGATCAGCGAAGGGGACGTCAAAGCCGATGCGTTGTCCGTGCCGAGAACCGCAGCCATGACTCCGACGGACGGTACCACGCCGCGGCGAGTCAACTGCTCGCGCAGCCGTTGCCGGGCTCGCTTTAGACGCACGCCGATCGTGCCCACCGGGCAGTTCAGCTGCTGAGCCGCCTGCTGGTGTGTTAGTCCCTCGAGATCACAAAGCACCACCGGGCCGCGATATCTTTCTGGCAGCCGCGCGACCTCGGAATGAATCACCTCGAACTCTTCGCGGCGGATCATGGTCGAATCAGCGCCCCAATCGTCGTCGATCGGTGCTCGATCGATCGTTGGGCCGGCCGGTGTCTCGCGTCGTCGTCTGCGAACATCGCGCATTCTCGCCTCCCGCGCCGTGCGGACGGCCACTCCGTGCAGCCAGTTTCCGAGTAGCTCCGGCTGACGGATCGAGCCAGCCCTCCGCGCCAGGATCATGAATGTGGCTTGAAAGGCATCTTCGGCCGAATGCCGATCCCCGACGACTTGTTGGCAAACTCGAAGCACCATGGCCGCATGCCGACGGACCAAAGTCGCAAACGCGGCCTGAGCCGATTCGCCGCGATCCGCCATGAATCGCGTCAGCAACTGACTGTCGCTCGCTTCTGCAGCCATCCCCAGGCATGCCAACCCGCGGGGTCGATTCAAGACTGCTTCGGATTGTCCAACCGCCATGATCATGACCTCCTAAGAAGCGTCTGGCCTGTCTACAGTAATAGTGGGAGGCCGAGACCGCATTCTTTCAGATTTCGGCCAAAATGACCCCGAAAACGTCACAGCAATCGATCGATTGCGGACGCAGCGCCGGGTCTAGTGAATGTGATCCCGGCAACAACGACTTTAAGCTATCGCGTGAACGCCGCCGTCGCCAGCGAGTTACGAGCCGCAAATCCCGGAGAGATGACGCACAAAAAAATAGACGCCAATCCCCCGCCATTATTCATGACGCACGCCAGCGCCAATCGCGGTGTGAGAATGATCGGTTACGTGGCCGGACGTTCCTTCGCGGAACGACCCGCATAGCTTGTATGCATCGCCGTCCAGTTCATAAATGCAGGCCGCTGTCATGTCCTTGGCGGGGCCGTCGGTAACGGTCTGATCAAAATGCTTCGGTGTCTTCGACGGATCCAGCTTGAAAACACCGCGCGTCACCTTCGGACCTTGCATGACAATGAAACGACCATTTGGGGCGATGATGATTTTGTTGGATCTAAAAGGTGGAACAGAATGCTTTACGCCTTCAGCATCGATGTCCGCAAAGCTCCACTCGCCCCCGAATCGAGCATATTCGTTTTTGGCGGCGTCCTCGCCGTCAGATCCTGAGGATCCGGGGCCGATCAAGCAGATGGCGAAACGGGTAGCCGTCAGCCCGCGGACACTCGAGCGAGTCTTCCAAGAGGAAACGGGCATGACATTTGGCCGATGGCGGCAGCAACTGCGGCTTCTCCACGCCCTGAGGCTGCTCGCGGCGCACGGCCGGTCACGGCGATCGCGCTCGAAGTGGGCTACGATAGCCCCAGCGCCTTCATCGCGATGTTCAAGCGGACATTCGGATCGACACCACACCGCTACTTCGAGTCGAATGAGGCATCACGCCATTTCTCTAAAGGGTCCAGACATTTCTTTGCGAATCATTCGCCAATGTCTTCGTTCCAGAGGTTTGCGTTGGTGTCGATGAAGAGCTTCATCATCTTGATGCAGTGCGGATCATGCAATACTTCCAGAATAACTCCGCGGCTGCGCAGCAACTCTTCTTCTCCCATGAAGGTCGTGTTTTCGCCGATGACAACGCGCGGGATGCCGTACAGCAGGATCGCGCCGGAACACATCGCACAGGGGGAGAGTGTCGTGTAGATGATGCTTTGCCGATAGACTCTCGCCGGCAGACGCCCCGCCTGTTCGAGCGCGTCCATTTCTCCGTGGAGAATCGAGCTGCCGCGCTGCACTCGCCGGTTGTGGCCGCGGCCGATGATCTTGCCCTCATGAACGAGCACCGACCCGATCGGAATGCCCCCTTCGGCAAGCCCGGCTTCCGCCTCGGCAATTGCGGCGGCCATATATGCGTCCATTGTCAGCTTATCTCGGTCGAGAACCCATGTTGCTTGCGATGATGCGGACCGTCAAAGACCTTCGAGCTCTTGAAGAGCTCGAATCGCCCGTCGCCGGCGTAGGGTCGCACTTTGGTTTCGATGGCGGCCTTTTCTTCGGCAGTCATGGGCTTGAAATCGCGGACGATCTTGAGGTTTTGGTCCAGAACCTTCTCCGAGTCGATGCCTGAGACAAGCGTTGCGATCGGCAACGAGAAAACGTACCGCAGTGCCTCGTCGATCGACACGATCGCCTCGCTCACGATCTTGCCGGTGCCGCCCAGGCTTTTCATCGCGATCGGCGCGATCCCTCGCTGGTTAAGAACGGGCAAGACCCGGTGCTGGAAGCTGCGGAACTGGCTGTCCATCACGTTCAAGGGCATCTGGACGGTGGCCCATGGGTACGGTTTGTCGAGCATCTTCAAATGGATCGCGGGATCCTTGTGGCCGGTAAAGCCGAGAAAGCGGATCTTGCCTTGTTCCTTGGCCTTGAGAGCATATTCGATGGCGCCTCCTTTAGCAAAGATCCAGTCGGGGTCGTTGTCGTAGACGATTTCGTGAAACTGCCAGAGGTCGAGATGATCGGTTTGCAGCCGGCGCAGGCTGTCTTCCAGGTTTGACTGGGCGTCCTTGGCGGTTCGCCCGCAGCACTTGGTCATGAGGAAGACTTTGTCGCGGCGATTTCCCTGGGAGATCGCCTTTCCCATCCGTTCTTCGGCGCGGCCGTCGTGGTAGTCCCAGGCGTTGTCGAGGAACGTGATGCCCTCATCGACGGCGCGCTGGATGAGACGTATACTGTCGTTTTCGTTGGGATGGACGCTGCTGTGGTAGCCGCCCAGAGCGATCATCGTGACGGTCTGGCCTGTCGAGCCCAGGGGGCGCAGGGGTATGCCCGCGGCGTTCTGGCCGCGAGCTAGATTCGTTCCGGCCGTGGCGAGTGCGGCCGTTGCCAGGCCGGCCGCCCCGGACTGCATGAATTCGCGGCGGCTCGGGCTGACGTTTCGGTTGGGCCTGGTTGGTTCAAACATGATGAAGACAAGCCTCTCGAGTGTTGGGTAACCTCGGGACAACCTTCCGGGGAAATGGTAACCTCGTTGCAAGGGGATTGTCGATCACCTGCACTGCCGACAGTCTCCTTCGCGCCGAGTCCATTGCGGAGAGCAACCAAGATGAATACACGGATTCGATTGCATGCTCCGTCCGTGACCGCTGTTGGCCTTGCGATGCTGATCGGGTCTACGACCGCTGCATTGGAACCGCCACAAAACACCGGTCGCGCGCAAAGCCTCTCTGCCCAGGAGGGCTGGAAGTCGCTCTTTAATGGCAAAGATTTATCTGGTTGGATTGCTCGCAATCCTCATGCCAAGAAGCTGTGGGTCGTCTGCGACCAGGTTCGACTTGATCCAGCGGACCCCGGCCGCCTCATTCCCGTCGGCAACGGGGGTTCAGCTGATGCCGTGATGCTCTGCGGCGAGGATGGCCGCGGGTCCGACATCATGACGGAACAGACGTTTGGTGACTACCAGCTCCATATCGAGTTTACCGTTCCAAAGGGAAGCAACTCGGGGGTCTACAATCGTGGCCTGTTCGAGATTCAGGTCTTCGACAGCTTTGGCAAGCCCAAGCTTGGCTGGCACGACTGCGGTGCGCTCTACGAGCGGGCTTTTCCCCGCGATAATCTCGCAAAGCCGCCGGGTGAGTGGCAATCGTATGACATCACTCTCAAGGGCAAGAAGCTGTCGCTGCTCTGGAATGGCGAACCGGTCTACCACGATCAGGACGTGCGTTACGGCGAGACCGACCGCGCTGCATTCGAGCGGCTTGAATCAGGAAAACGCAGCCAAGCCAGAACAATTGCACGTCAAGCTTCGTGAGGAGAACGGTCGATACGTCGGCTATTTCGGCGAAGGGGGGACACGCGTCGGGTCTCGATGGCCCCGACCGCCCCGGGCCGATACTGCTGCAGGGCGATCATGGACCGGTCGCCTATCGTAATATCATGATTCGTCCATTATAGAGCAACCTCCGCATCCGCGTGACAAGAAAGCACAAACTGGGACGATCTGCCATGAAGAAAATGAAGTTTAAGCTGGACTACGGGCGGACGGGATTGGACGTAGCCCTTCCCGCGGAGCGGGTCGTCGGGCCGCTGGCGATTCGCGACGTTCCCCCGCTTGCCCGATCCCGAAGCCGCCGTTGCAGCGGCTCTATGACGATCCGATCGGCACGCCCCCGCTCCGCGAGATTGCCAACGGACGGAAAGACGCGTGCATCTTGATCTGCGACATCACGCGGCCGGTTCCCAACCAGACGATCCTGCGGCCGATGCTCGAGGTCTTGAACCAGGCCGGTATCCCTCGCGAGCAGACATTGATTCTGGTCGCGACCGGCTTGCACCGGCCCAGCACGGACGCCGAGAAGCTCGAGATGCTCGGCGAGGAGATCGTGGCCGGCTATCGGGTCGAAGACCACTACGGCACGCGGCTTGAAGAGCACACGCTGGTCGGCACGACCTCGCGGGGCATTCCCGGCTGGATCGACAGCCGTTATGTCCGGGCCGACCTGAAGATCGCGACCGGCCTGATCGAGCCGCACCTGATGGCCGGCTATTCTGGGGGGCGTAAGCTGATCTGTCCCGGCGTGGCCGCACTCGAGACGGTCAAGCGATGGCACGGTCCGGAACTGCTCGAGCATCCCAAGGCCGACTGCGGCATCCTCGAGGGCAACCCGGTGCACGAGCAGAACACCGAGATCGCCCGGATGGCCGGCTGCGACTTCATCGTCAACGTGACGCTCGACAGCCAGCGGCGGGTCACGTCGGTCGTGGCCGGCGACATGGAAAAGGCCTTCCTTGAGGGCGTTCGCTTCATGGCGGGCGTCTGCCGTGCCGTCGTGGCCGAGCCGGTCGATATCGTGGTCACCAGCTCGGCCGGATATCCGCTTGATACGACGTTTTACCAGGCCGTCAAAGGCCTCACCGGCTGCCTGCCGATCGTCAAGGAGGGTGGAACGATCATCCTGGCGGCCAGCCTGTCCGAGGGACTGGGCAGCCCCGAATTTCAGTCATTGTTCCGCGAAAACCCGTCGCTCGAGGTCTTCATGGAGCGGATTCTGGGCCGGGACTATTTCGTGATGGACCAGTGGCAGCTCGAAGAGCTGGC
This sequence comes from uncultured Isosphaeraceae bacterium, assembly GCA_963850935.1. GTDB lineage: Bacteria > Planctomycetota > Planctomycetia > Isosphaerales > Isosphaeraceae > CAWFRS01. The sequence goes on along the minus strand of CAWKNT010000032.1, from coordinate 735,839 downwards.
CAAGGTGCGCCGCAAGGCGCGGGTGAAGATCGTCTCCGACGGCTTGCCGCCGGAGGTTCTGTCGTCGTGCTTTGTCGAGTCGGCTGCCAGGTCGAGCAGGCACTGGCCGATTCGCTGGCGGAATATGGGCCGGACGCCCAGGTGGCCGTGATTCCCAAGGGGCCTTATGTGCTGCCGGTGCTAGCGGAATGAAGGTGGCGGATGCGCTGAACGAGTCAAGGTACGTAGATCCGGCCCGCGCCGCGGAAATCGTCAATGCGCATCAAGTAATCGAGCAGTTTTTCGGCAGTCTTTTCGGCATACGCTCGATCATCGAGGATTCGTTCTGAGTTCGCGAATGTGACGACGGGCAAGCTGTCTGCCGTATTTTCGCCTCGGATAATAAGTTCCAGAGAGTCCGGTTCGTCCGCGTTTCGGTTGTTTGTAATCAGAACCAATTCTCGGTCCTGGCACGTTCTCCATATCAACTTGTCTGACGAATCGGGGGGAAGGCCCAAGGAAGCAAAGTCTTGAATCGAAAGTCTGAGGTCTTGCCAGGTATCGCGCCAAGCATCCGATAGCCAAATGCGAACAAGCACGGACAGGATTCCCTCCGCATTAATGTCGGCGAGAATCCCCTGCATCTTGTTCCTCGCGATTCTTGGCTTCCCGTCGCGCCTTGACCATGTCTAGGAATCGCTCATGACCCTCGTCGAGTCTGGCCTGGAGTTCTGGTGGATTGCCCTTGGCGTGGCGATCAAGAACTCGCTCGTAGGCCGCCATGACCTCTGCGTTATGTGCTTCGATGTATTCGATCGCAACCTCTATCTGACATGTCGAGAGGTGAAAAAGGTCCGCGATCTCACTCGGCTTCCAGCCATGCTTGTGATAGTCCAGAACATCGAAAACAGTGATCCGCGAGCCTTCTATTCTGGGCGTATTTCCGGTTTTGATGATCTTTGGTTCCGGCATGACTCATTACCTCACTTGCGACATGACGCTCTTTGATTATGGATTTTTCCCGGTCCAGTGTCAAAGGATGGAATCGGACACGGTATTCTGGTCGTCACTTCAATTCCGAGCCGGTCGGCGGAATCTCGCTCGGCTCGCGCCGCGAGAGCAAATATGCCATTAAGTGGTAGAAGTCGTTGGCAGAAATCTGATCCGTCAGGTTCGCGGGCATCGGTGACAGCGGAGAGATCGATCGCTCATCGACGGTCGATTTGGGAATGCGGACGTCCTTGCCTTGCGAGTCGGCGACGATCAGCACTTCGCCCTCTTCGCGCAATAGTAGGCCGCTCACGACTTGACCGTTTTTGAGCGCGATCGTCGTGAGCCGAAACGTCTGGTCGACGTTGCGATTGGGGTCAAGGACGTCTTCCATCAAGCGGTCGAAGCCGCGACTGCCGATGCCGTCGAGCTGCGGTCCGACCTTGGCGCCCTTGCCCCCAAGTTGGTGGCAGATTTCGCAGTTCTTTTCAAACACCTTTGCACCCAGGCCAGGGTCGGCCTTGGCGGTTTGAAAGCCGTCGCGACGGCTGGCGTACAAGGCGGAAAGCTTCGCATCCGCCGGAGGGAGGCCTTTAAGCAATGAGGAGATTCGCTCGGCGACGCGCGGCACGCCCGAGCTTTCCAGGCTGATGGTGACGGGTCGCTGCTGGAGCAAGCGTGCCGACGCCTTGCCGGATCCGATGGCCTCAAGGAGCGCGCGGCTCCTTCTCGGCGGCGCACCAGGGATTGCGGCGATCGCCGACTGGAGCCGTTCGGGTGCAGTAGCGAGGTTGCTCAGAAGGGCCGTCTTGGCCTCCGCTAAATCGACGTTGCCGAGGAGGTTTGCCGCCCGCTCACGCATCGCGATCGGTGCCGAAGCATCGGCGAGCACGTTGCCCACCACCGCGAGATTTGCCCGAGGGTCGATCGCCGTCAAGGCTGCCATGGCGTGCATCCGGGTGGATTCAGGAAGGTCATGGCGTATGATCACATTCTTGATTGCTGGATCTAGATCGCGGAACCGGAAGTCGCGGACGACGTCGACACCCAGCGTGATCTCGCTCGCCACCGACGATCCGAGTAGCTGTCGGGCCAAACCAAGGGCTAATGTTCGCGACTGTTCGTCCAGCCCGGCGCCTCGTTCCTGAGCTCCTTCCTGGATGCTCTTCAACAGATCGAGCCGTTCCGCCGGAGTGCGTTTCTCATCGGTGGCCAGACGGACTGCTTCAGCCACCGAATTCGGCGCGCCGTAGCGAGCGATGTGATGGGCAAACCGCAGCAGTGTGTGCTGGTCCTCGCGATGGCGATGAAGATGAGCGACCAAGAAGGCCGCTGACTCGCTAGTGTGCACTCCAGTCGCGACATCGGCGATGTCTCGCCGATCGCGTTCGGTCAGACCGAGGGCATCGAGCCCAGACCAGATCGCGGGATTCTTTAACTGGTCCCGCAGCGCGATCCGGGCGACGTGGATCAGATGCGTGTCTTCCGCCGACGTCGATTGGCGAAGCGATAGCAAGGGCCTGACGTTGGCGGCAGAGGGATGCGCACCCAGCACCTCGGCGGCGGCACGGCGGACGAATGGGTCGGTGTCGCTCAGGTGGCTCAGGGTCAGCTTGGCCAGCGGATCAGTGAGCTCGGGTCGGTCGACAAGCACTTTCATGCTGTGGACGCGCAGCTCGCGGTCGGGGTCGGCGGCGCACCCGGCCAGCGTCGCATCGTCCAGGTTGCCGCGGCGCTCGAGAACCCAGAGGCCATGGACCCGCTGGCGCGCGGGCGTGTTGGGCCGCATGATCGTGCGCACGGCAGCGATGGCGGCTTCGCCGCCGCGCTCGACGAGCTGATTGGCCGCCGCGATCCGTACGACCAGGTTGGGATTGGCCAAGTCGGCGACCAGCTCGTCGACCGACGACTTGGTTCGATCGGTCATTGTGGGCAACGCGGCGGGCTTGCCGTCGGTTCCTTTGTAGACGATGCGCCAGACCCGTCCGCGCTCGCGGTCGCGGCCGGGATGGGTGAGCGGTACCTCGTAGTGGCCGATGATGCGGTTGTAAAAGTCGGCGATGTACAGTGCACCGTCCGGGCCCAGCTCGATGTCGACAGGACGAAACCAGTTGTCCTCGCTCCAGACGAAGTCGGGCTGTTCGATTCCTTGCGGCGATGAGCCGTGCCAGTCGATCCGGTCGTGGTTGATCCGGTTGGTCACGACGTTGCCGACGAAAACCGTGTCCGCGATAGGCTTCGGGAAACTGGTCGGCCGCGTAAAAGCTGATGCCGCCGATTCCGGTCGAGCCATGGTCGTGCGTGACCATGTCGGGGCCGAAACCGACGCCGTCGTCCGGCTTGCCGAAGCTGGGGTAATATGCCCTCCGGATGAGCTGATAAACCGGCCGGCTGTGGCAATCGCACGAATAGAGGTTGCCCAGTGGGTCGAACGCCAGTCCGAACGGATTGACCTGTCCGTGGCGTAAAATACTCGGCGTGCGAACCGTCGGGCCGCATGCGGTATGTGTTGCCCGAGTTCATGCTGATCGGACGCTTGTCTCTGCCCTGAACCTGCGAATCGTTGCTGAAACCATGGCACGCGTAGATCCAGCCGTCGAAACCCCAGGTGAACGCGTTGGTCATGCCGTGAGTGTCGCGGTTGCCGAAAACTCCATAGACCACGTCGCGCGTATCCGCTCGGCCGTCACCATCCTGGTCGGTCATCAGGTAGATGTTGGGAATGTTGTGCACCAAGGCGGCGCGGGCCGACGGCAACGGCAACAGGCCGATCGGGATGTTCAACCCATCCGCGAATGTCTCGATCCTTTTGGCACGGCCGTCGGGCTGGAAGTCGGAGAGGATCTTTACGGTATCACGAGGCCGCGTTCCTGCCGCCGCAGGATAGGGATATTCGACCGTGTCTGTGATCCATAACCGGCCGCGGTCGTCGAAAGCCAAATTCAGGGGCTTATGGATGTCTGGCTCGGACGCGACGAGCTGGATCTCGAAGCCGGCGGGAACGTGCAGCGCTTTCCGTTCATCTGCTGCCGTGCGAGGCGGCAATGACGACACATTTTCGACAGGCGCGGGGCTCTGGGCATGCGCAAGCTGCGACTGAATCAAGAACAGGGCGAGGATGAGAAGCGCAGTTGCGATGGCACGCAATACTCGCATATCGGATCTCTGGCTCCGTTTCCCTCATTCTGGTGCGTGCCGCAACTGACCGAGGGCAAGGTCCAAGTCCAGCAGTCTGTGTCATCTCCCTTGACTCAACCACGATCGCGGGAGAATCGGCGCGCTGGTACGGAGTCGAGCCAGGCAAACAGCGTCAGGCTGTTGCCGAGTGGATCATGGAAGCGGATCTCGCGATAACCTTCCTCACTGTTATCAATCGCCGCGCTTACTTCGACACCTTGTTCGAACAACCGCTGACGGTGGAAATCCAGATCGTCAACCTGAAAGACCAGGCGGACGTTGCTTCGCCCGGTCGAGTCGCTTGATCTCTTGATGCCTTGCAAGCCCAACCGTCCTTGTCCGGCCGCGAGAAATGCAAATTCATGCTTGCGATCGAGAAGAACCGGAACGAGACCCAGCGTGTCAGTATACCAGCGAACAATCTTCGACCAATTCGCGACCCTGATCACGGTCATGAACAGGTCCATGAGCGGGGGCCCGGTCGACGCAAGCGATTCGGGCTCAAGAACATCAGACATCGGGACGCCTTAACGCGACGAGCGAGCAGCGCAGGGTAATAAGCAGCCTATTTTGTCAGACGGCCGACCGGAAGGCGAGAGGGTCCCGCCAATGGTTGCCGTTGACCGGACATGGCGGAACACTACAATTTGGGTCGAGTTTGCCCGAAGTGGCGTATCGAAAAGAAGTAAGGGGAACAATGTCGGACGAGCCGCGTGAGAGCCTGGAAGCCGTTCGCCTGGAGAAGTTGGAGCGAATCGCCAACCTCGGCGCCGACCCGTGGGGGCAACGATTTGACGGGCACCAGGCGATCTCCAGCGCGTGCGCTTTGGCTTCCGAACTGGCTCGGGACGCCGGCGACGACCAGCCAGGCCCGATGGTGCGTGTTGCTGGGCGGATCATGTTTCGGCGCGGGCAGGGCAAGGTCGTCTTCCTCGACCTCCGCGACTGGACCGACCAAATCCAGATCTTCGTGGGGAAGAAGCAAGTTGGCGACCAGTGCTGGACCCTTGTCGACGAGCTCGACCTGGGTGACCTGATTGGTGTCGATGGCCGCTTGCGCTACACCAAGACGGGGGAGCTGACCGTCTTCGCGGAACAAATGACATTCCTGGCCAAGAGCATTTTGCCTCCGCCCGAAAAGTGGCACGGTCTCACCGACCAAGAGCAGCGTTACCGCCAGCGCGAAGTCGACTTGTTCAGCAACCCTGAGTCGCTCGGTGTGTTCCTGGGCCGGTCGAAATTGATTGCCTCGTTTCGCAAGACCATGGCCGAGAAGGGTTTTGTCGAGGTCGAGACCCCGACGATGCAAGCGATTGCCGGTGGAGCAGCGGCCCGGCCTTTTGTGACGCATCATAATGCGCTCGACATCAACCTCTTTTTGCGGATCGCGCCCGAACTTTATTTAAAAAGGCTGCTGGTCGGCGGCATGGAACGAGTCTTCGAGATCGGCCGGGTCTATCGCAATGAGGGCCTGAGTCCTCGCCACAACCCTGAATTCACGATGTTCGAGGCATACCAGGCTTATGGCGACTACCGCTCGATGATGGACCTGACCGAGTCGCTGATCTGCTGCGCGATCGAGGCGCTCGGTGGCGGTTTCGTACGGCCGTGGGGTGAGGTGACGGTTGACTTCACGCCCCCCTGGCCGCGCCGAACCTATGCCGAGTTGCTGGCGGAACATGCAGCGGTCGATCCGACGGATTTTGCGGCAGTCAAGGCTCGTGCCGAGTCGATCGGACTGGCGACCGCGGGAAAAGACCCGGACGTTGTCGCCAACGAATTGTTTGAAGCAACCGTGGAGGACCACCTCGATGGCCCAATCTTCGTCATCGACTATCCTGCCGCCATATGCCCATTGACCAAGAGGAAGGATTCCGATCCGACGGTGGCCGAGCGGTTCGAGCTTTATATCCACGGGGTCGAACTGGCCAATGCCTATACCGAGCTCAACGACCCACGGTTGCAGGAGGCACTTTTCCGCAAGCAGCTTGCGGGTTTGGCTGCCGAAGACTCGATGGCCAAGATGGACGATGAGTTCGTGCGCGCACTCAAGCACGCAATGCCACCGGCCGGCGGCGTCGGTATCGGGATCGACCGGCTCACCATGATTTTGCTCAACCGCGCGAGCATCCGCGATGTGATCTTGTTTCCGCTAATGCGCCCGCAGTCCGGGGGAACAACGGCCTGACCCTCGCTGCGAGCACAATTGCCTTTCGCCGATAACCCACGGAAGGAAATGGTATAGATGTATAAATACTTACTCTGCTGGCGTTACTTGCGGACGAGGTACATCGCGCTGGCAAGCGTGATCAGCGTGATGCTTGGCGTCGCGACGATGATTGTGGTCAACTCCGTGATGGCTGGTTTCTCCGAGAAGATGCGCGATCGGCTGCACGGCGTTCTGGCGGACGTGGTTGTTGAGTCGGTCTCGCTCGATGGTTTTTACAATTCCGAAGACGTGATGGCCCGCATCACGCAGGTCGCCGGCGACCAGGTGATTGCCCAGGCGCCGACGATGGAAACGCCGGGGATCATTCACTTTCGCTATCCCGGAGGACAGGTGATCACGCAGCCCGTGCGGATCATCGGCGTACGACCCGAGGACCGGGCCAAGACCGGCGACTTCGGTGAGTTCTTGGTCGACGATCAGAATCGGAGAATTGCTCCGTCGTTCGAGGTAAGCGAAAAATTCCGGCTGCAAACGCCGGCTGGCGAGATCTTGAGAGAACTTCCCAAGAACCCGGACGATCCCTTCGAGAAGTTGATGGCAGATCAGCTCAGGAAGGAGGCGCTAGAGCAAGCGCCCGATGATGGCTCGATCATCGGCTACGCGCTTGCGACCCACCATCGAGGCAAGAACCTGCCCGACCACTTCATAGCGCCGCCGGGCACTAAGGTCGGATTGTTATTTCCGATGGCTGGCAAAGTCAGATCGGAGGGGGGATTCGACACCTTCACGGTGGTCGGTTATTTCAAGAGCGGTATGAGCGAGTATGACTCTACACATGTTTATGTTCCGCTGGAACGCCTGCAGGATCAGCGCCGGTTGCGTGATGTGAACGGCCGGGGGGCGGTCAACCAAATCCAGTTGAAGGTCAAGCCCGACGTCGCGCTCGACCAGTTGGCGGCAAGGCTGCAAGTCGCGCTCGACGATCTTCATCCTGCGTTTTTCCGCGTCGCCACCTGGGAACAAAAGCAAGGACCGCTTCTGGGAGCCGTCGCCATCGAGCAGAGCATCCTCAACATTCTGCTCTTCTTTATCATCGCAGTGGCGGGCTTCGGCATTTTGGCGATCTTTTCGATGATCGTCGTCGAAAAGACGCGTGACATTGGCGTCATGAAAGCTTTGGGGGCCTCGACATCCGGAATCCGGGGTATCTTTCTCGGATACGGACTCTTGCTGGGGATGGTCGGCAGCGGCGTGGGGATGGCTGGCGGACTGCTCTTTGTCCGATATATCAACGAGATTGAGCGCGTGCTAAGCACAGTCATGCACCGCAGGGTGTTCGACGACACGATCTACTATTTCGACAAAATCCCGACGGTGGTTCAGCCGTTCACGGTCTTCTGGATCGTGACCGGGGCTCTCTTAATCGCGGTGGGCGCCAGCATATGGCCGGCCCAGCGAGCGGCGCATTTGCAACCGGTCCGGTCGCTGCGTTATGAATGAGTCGATGTTGGTCGCGTGCGGGCGCTGAAACAGGTCTTATCCGTACTATTCATTCCATCCCACGGAAGGCATAAAGAATGTCAGCCCAATTGACGGCGCGTGGTCTCTACAAGAGTTACTGGAAAGGCAAGAACGAGGTTCAGGTGCTGCGCGGGATCGACTTCGAAGTCGCCCGGGGAGAAATGGTCGCCGTTGTGGGAGCCAGCGGCTCCGGCAAGAGCACGCTCTTGCACTTGCTGGGGTTGCTCGACGCGCCCGACAAAGGTGACGTCTTGCTCGACGGCCAACGGATCGACAACCGCGGTGAACGCCAGCGCGACCAGCTGCGAAACGACACCTTCGGCTTCATCTTCCAGTTCTACCATTTATTACCCGAACTGACTGCACTCGAGAACGTGCTGATGCCGCAGTTGATCCGCCATGGAGTAGTGTCGTACTGGAGGGAGCGCGGGCGACTGCGCAAGGAAGGTACCGAGTTGCTCGAACGAGTGGGGCTAAAGCATCGGCTTTCCCATCGTCCTGCCGAGCTCTCTGGCGGCGAAATGCAGCGGGCTGCGATTGCCCGCGCACTGGCCGGCCGCCCAAGGGTTCTCCTGGCGGACGAGCCGACAGGCAATCTCGACGCCGGCAACGGCCACGGAGTCCTCGAGCTCTTGCGCGACTTGAACCAAGAGCGCGGTCTCACTATGATTTTGGTAACACACGATCAGCAGATCGCTCAGCAGGCCGACAGGGTTGTTCGGCTCGTAGAAGGTCGAATTCATGCGTCGTCTCCCAACTGGCCGGATTTTCCAGCCGACGCGGAAGCCGGGCAGTCGGCTTCCGCGGCGTAATATCGTAGAGAGAGGACCGCGCGGATGAGCCCCAGCCCCAAGGTCTACATCAGTGGGAAACTCTATGACAAGGCCGACGCAAAGGTCAGCGTCTTCGATCACGGTCTGCTGTACGGCGACGGCGTCTTCGAGGGGATAAGGGCCTACTCCGGGCGAGTGTTTCGCCTCAAGCAACACATCGATCGCTTGTACGAATCAGCCCAGGGAATTCATCTTCAAATTCCAATGAAACGAGAGGAGATGGCCTCGGCGATTGTCGACACCCTCGCTGTCAACAAGTTAACCGATGCTTACATTCGCGCGGTCGTCACCCGGGCGCTGGCAGCTTAGGTCTCGATCCGCGCAAAACGACCGACCCTCAAGTCATCATCATCACCGACCACATCAGCCTCTATCCCGAAGAGCTGTACGACCACGGACTGAAGATCATCACGGCCGCGACGACTCGCAATCACCCCAACGCCGTCAACCCCCGCATCAAGTCGCTCAACTACCTGAACAACATCCTCGCCAAGATCGAGGGAACCAATGCCGGATGCCTCGAGGCTTTGATGCTCAATCACAGAGGCGAAGTGGCTGAGTGTACGGGCGACAATATCTTCGTCGTTCATGGCGGGAGACTTCACACCCCCTCGAGCGACTCGGGGATTTTGGAGGGTATCACGCGGGGAGCCGTTATCGAACTGGCTCGCGCTGCCGGCCATACGGTTATCGAGCGAACCATGGACCGACACGACGTGTTCAACGCCGACGAGTGCTTTCTGACCGGCACCGCCGCCGAGCTGATCCCGGTCGTCGAGTGCGACGGGCGTGTGATCGGCACCGGCCGGCCGGGCCCGGTTACCCGCGATCTCCGACAGCGGTTCCAAGCCCTGGTTCGCGAGGAGCGATAAACGAGAGGGGCGACGTGTTCGAGATCAAGTCCATCCTGGCTCCCACCGATTTCAGTGCGCACTCCGAACAGGCCGTTCGCTATGCCTGCCGGCTGGCAGAGCGATTGGATTCGGAGCTGCACCTACTGCACGTGCTTTCCGAAATCGTGCCGGCTGGCCCCGACCCCCTCTTGATGCCCGTGATGCCTGCCCAGTTCTACAAGGAAAGCGAAGATCGGGCTCAGGAAACCCTCGACCGCTCACTGGACCCGTCGTGGGAAAAGCCGGCGAAGGTCGTCAGGGCGGTGCGCTGGGGTAGCCCCGTCGAATCGATCGTTTCGTACGCGGTCGATCATCGCATTGACCTCGTGATCATCTCCACCCACGGACGGACGGGGCTAAGCCACGTCCTTTTAGGTTCGGTCGCCGAGCGAATCGTTCGTGAAGCCCCCTGCCCAGTGCTCACAATCCGCGACCGAGGAGCACGCCCGGTCGCGCCGACCAACTGAGACCTGCGGCTCGCTGCTTGTGTGGTCGCACCTTCACGTTCGCAGAGGCAGGATCAATCCGAGCGGAGTAATCACTTGAACGACCTCCATCCTACTCGGCGTCTGATCTACAAGGGGCGGAAGATCAATCTGGCGCTTCAAATGGTCACTCTCGCCGATGGCACGGCCGCAGAACGCGAAGTGATTATCCACCGGGGAGCCGTTGCCTTGGTCCCGATGGTGGACGACGAGCACGTTTGCCTGGTGCGCAACCACCGCTACACGATTGGAAAGACGCTGCTCGAAGTACCAGCCGGCACGATCGACGAGGGGGAGTCTCCGGAGCAAACCGCGATGCGCGAGCTCCAAGAGGAGACAGGTTATCGCGCGGGCAGCATTCGTCGCCTGCGCGATTGGTACGTATCGCCCGGCGTCATGACAGAGCGAATGTATCTTTTCCTTTGCGAGGATCTCGAAGCCGGCATCGCCCACCTCGAGCTCGATGAGCGGCTGGAAACCTCGGTCGTTCCATGGAACGAAGCGCTCGCCATGATCGATGATGGCAGGATCGAAGACGCCAAAACCATCCTTGCATTGATGATCTGCGATCGGCTCAGGCGGCAACGAACCGCGTAAGGCCCGCGAAACGAATAAACGGAGAATTCCGCAGGCCGCCGGCGTCGGTCAACAATTAACCCGCTCACGGCATTTGGTGCCGATCACCGGCCACCGAAAGGTGTTTTGCTGGGGACCAAAACCGAGTCAAGCACGTGCACACCCGGACGCGGCTGCTCGTCGTTGTTGAGATAGAGATCTGGGTCGCTTGGGCCGACGCGGCGCGTGTGAAACCAGAGCACGCTGCCGTCGCCGAAGAGCACATTTTGCCCGCGCCGGCGATGGTTGGGACTGTTGCCCTCTCGAATGGTGAGAAAGTCTTGGTGATCAGGCTGATCAGCCAGTACAGGGACTCGTGACGAGTGAACGGCTTCGAGCGGGCCATCGTGACCGGAAGGATGCCGGTAACCGACGTTGTAGGCGTAATCCCAACCGAGCATGGGGCGATACGCTTCGGGCTGGGTCCGCCGTATCCGTTCTACCTGTTCAAAGCTAGCAAGCTCTCTGAAACTCTGCGGAGATCTGCCGTTACACGGACAATCGAGGAGCGAGAGGTTGTTGAGGACGCCGGCATCGTGCAGGATGACCGCGAACATCCCCGCATGCGTATCGGCCCGATGCGACGACGGGTACGGCAAGGTTCGATGAAGCGACGCATACTCCGATAGACTTTGACCAAGCTGCTGAAGATTGAACACGCACCCAGCCTGATTCATACGTTCGCGTGAACGCTGGATCGCCGGTAAGAGAGTCAGGGTGCCTGCGATGAAGATGCTGGCGGCCACGGCAAAATCCGCCCAGCGGAATGGCAGGCTGACGGGAACATAATCCAACAGGCTAAACGGCCGTCGGCGATTGCGTGCGACAAATGCGACTGTCCGCCGAGCAAGATCCGGAGGATATTCGACCTCGGTTCCATCGTCGACCAGACGAGCTATCGCGGCACGCAGGCATTGCAGGCGTACCTCCTGTTCGGAACCCCTGCGGTAAACCGGGTCACGCTCATGCAGATCCAAATCTTTGGATTCGCAAACGGCATACTCGATCATTTCTTCGGCGTTCATGGCGTCACTCATCTCCATCGCGTTTGGCCGACCGTGCCATCTGTTGCAGCTTCTCGAGCGCGGCGTGCAAGCGCGACTTCACGGTTCCCACCGGAATCTTGAGGATTTCGGCGATTTCACGATATTTCAAGTCCTGGTGATAAGCCAGGATCAAAGTTTGCCGAAGAGCATCGGGGAGGCGAGCAATGCTGTCTCGCACCCATTGTTGCCTCTCTGCCTCTTGAAGTTCCGCCAGAGGTCCGACGTTGTCGTTGACGAGCAAATCGATCAGGTTGCCGGCGTCGCTTTCAGTGCGTGAAGAGTTGATCCGCTGGTCAAGGCTGACCGTCGGGTGCCGGCCTGCTTTTCTCAGAGCGTCGACTGCCTGATGAGTAGCAATCGCATACAACCAAGGACGAAACGGGCGACCATTTTCGAACAAGCCGCGCTTCAAATGGACCTGGAGAAACGTATTTTGAAACACATCCTCCGCACCGGTTGGATCGCCCAGATAACGGGCCAGGTAACGGTATAGTTCGCGTTCGTAACGATGAACGAGCTCGCTGAACAAGGCCGCTCGTCCATCCTCGCGATACCGGCTCATCAATTCCTCGTCAGAGAGCTGACTGAGGTCTTCCGCCGAATCGGAGCCAATGGCCTTAACCATCTTACGCACCGCCGCGGCCAAAGGTTCAGGGGGTCCGCGGCCAACCAAAGCTCGCGGTGGCTTTTGAGCGAGTCCAAGTTCATGGCACAAAATCGTAACAGTAAGTCTAAGTAGATCTTCTGGCGAGTCAAGGGCCATGTCCACAACATGTTTCGGCTATTTCGGCTGTCACGAACAACCGTCACTTCGCGGTTTATCGTATCCAACGCATCCGTTCTAGATACGGACGACTCGGCAAACGTATATCGGGACCGAGCGGAAGTTTGGGCCATACCGGCTTGGGATGGGGCCAGTAGACGCAGAATGCCTTGCCGATCAACAAAGCTTCGGGTACTTCCCAGCTCGCCCGGCCGGAGATGTCCCAGCCGTGTCCGGGTATTTCTGGATCGATCTGGTCAGAGCGTCCCCAAGCTCGTCCGTCGCGGCTCCATGGGCTGTTGTCGCCCAACATCAGATAGTGCTTTGGCCCGATCGAATAGTCTCGGGCCGGATAGCGAACGAGGCCGGGGAACCGTACCGGGTCGGAGAGCAAATCGAGTAATGCAGACGACCTGATTCGCGTCGACCCGTCGAGGTTGGAATAGTCGGACTCGGTCGGCTCGAGCGTGTAGTAGATGTCGCGTCTCAAGACCAGATTATCCACCTCGATCGCCGCACCGCGCGGCGACGCGGGCCGGCTCAAGATCCACGGCGGTGGGAGTCGCCAAATCGAGCGAGGAGTCGTAAGTCCGCCCTTCTCCGAATGGGAGACGACCATTAATCCACAAGGTCATGCGACCATCCACATTTGCTAACACGACATCGTACGTCCCGGGCTGGGTGATTTCCGTCAGAACCGGTTTGCCCAAGGGGCATTCTTGATGGTAGAGCCGCGCCAGGCCGCTGGCCAGGTCGAGCTCGCAACGATTGGAAGCACCTGCCTTGATCAGCTCGATCCGAAACTGGCCGATCCGCTCGCGAACGGTCAAACGCAGCGCGATTGTCAGATCGCCCACCCAGTGCGGCTGAAACCAGGCGCGCGCAGAGCCGGTCGGATAAGACTGGTCGTAGGCCGACACGTCGGTGTTGTACGAGTAGAAGTCTGTGATCAACGTCGCAGAGGGTAATCGAGCCAACGGCCCGCCGGCGCGAATTGCTTCCCACTGATCGGGGCTGGGGACGACGTGGTGATACCGCAATTCTGCCCAATTTTGGGCCGGATCCTGCGGCGAATATACACCGGCCTGAGACTCCAGCCATTCGCTGCCAGGGCTGGCGACCCAGCGCCGCCAGCGTGGGTCTCCAGCGAGCGCCGACGCGCGATGCCGGTCGTCAAAAACCATCAACTGCATTGCTTCTTGATGGTACGGCGGCCGCCGAAGTCGCTCGAACTTTCGGGAATGGTCCGGCGGTTGAACCCATAGGTCTCCGCCATCAATGCGGATCACCTCATTGGGCATGCCGACCAGCCGCTTGATGTATCGGACTTCGGGCTCCTCCGGCAATTTGAACACGGCGACATCCCACCGCTTGAGCTTGATGCGACCCTCCGCGCCGCCAAACGGCAGTGAAAGACCGTCTTTCATCACGTAGATTCGATCACCGGAGTAGCTCGGCGAATCTGCGACCGACGATTCAAATCGGCAGTTTTCACATGTCCCCGACCGGATCCGCCGGTGCGCGCTGGCCCCCTTCGCTGTCGGCTCTACTTCGCGGTCGGCGTTGACAGTGTAGAGATAACCGCACTGGGGACATGCGATTTCCTTGTGACGTCCCATCAAGGTCGGAGCCATCGAACCGGTCGGAATTACATACCCCTCCGCTTCCAAACTCCAGACCAGGAAACAGAGGAATACCACGACGAACGACTCGATCGACTCTCGCCCGCTCCTGGGCTTACTGCTCTGGGTATTTGTGTTCTTCTGATTTCGATTCAGGCTCTTCATCGCCATCCTCTGCTTGGTGGATGTCCAGACCGTGCAGCCCGTATGCCATTCACAATACCAAACCATGGTCGCGACCAGAACCTGGTCTTGCGGACGACGTCTCATTTGTAATGAAAAAGTGCTAATATGTTGTTATAAGTGCTTCTCAAGTTCTATTGCTTGCGAAAGGCTTCCAAAGCGGTTGCGCGTTTTGAATTCCTTCGTCAATCTGTCCGGAAATTCGGTACGATGATTCACCGTCGCAAATTGTATCTGACCTCTTGGTGGAGTGAGCGACCCGTGAAATCAGTCCCGACGAGTCCCGAGGATGCCGGCCCGGCGATGGAAAGGCGATTGGCCAGATCCGACCTGGCGATTCATCGCGCCGTCATGGCTGTCCTCTGGACGATCGTGATCATGATGCTTTGTTGGCTTCCTGGTCACTTCGTTCAAAAAGTCGAGTCCGGCTCTGGGTGGTTCAAAATTGTGAATCTGGACAAGGCAATTCACAGTGCGATCTTCATCATATTCGCGTTGCTGTGGGCTCGAGTTGGGACCTCTCCGCGCCGCTTTGCCTGGATCGCGATTGGCGGAATCGTTTTTGCAGCAATTACCGAACTCGGTCAGTTAATACCCGCAATCGGGCGCGATGCAACTGTCGCCGACCTGATCGCGGATTCAGGGGGTGTGTTGATTGGCATCGTGGCGTTTCCCTGGGTCGAGCCTTTCTTTCAGGTTGTCGAATCACGACTGTTTCGGGAAGGCCGTCTTGATCAAGATGCGCGAAGGCCGCCCGGCGCCGTTACCGACAAGCCCCATTGGTCTCAATAGCAATGACGCTTCTTTCAGCAAGTGTATTTCGGCGGTCGATCACTGTCTGGGGTTTCGCCGCTGGTTTATTGGCGATGCCGCTCCCGGCCGGCGACGCCGCTGCGCCGTTGCCTCCCCCAGCCGAGCACCGTCGAACACTCTCATCGCCGCAGAAAAAGTTGATCGAATTTGGTTGGGACGAGCCTGACACCGGCATGCTGCAAAGGCTAAAAGATCAATTCGAGCAGTCCCCGTTCGACGGGTGTGTCTTTCATGCCGTGACTCACGATGCCCAGCGATGCCCGAGAATTTCACGTGGCTCTGTTGGGGACGCAGGCGGTTCACCGATTTAGAGCTGAAACCTGCCCTCGATGAACTTGCGTCGGTCGCGTGGACCAGGTTTCGCCACAATTTCCTCCGTTTCAATGTCACACCCGCCGACCTCGATTGGTTCGACGATCACGCGGCCGTGCTCTCAAATGCGCGGTTAGCAGCCAAAGTAGCCCGCGCCGGCCATAGCGAGGGCATCCTGCTCGACACCGAGGCCTACCAGGCCAAGCTCTTTGACTATCCCAAACAGCGCGACGCCAGTCGCCGCACTTGGGACGAGTACGCGGCGCAGCGCGGAACCGCGGTCGCGAGGTAATGTCAGCCTTGCAGGAGGGCTTCCCCGATTTGACTGTGCTCGTGACGTTTGGTCACAGTCTGCCCTGGAAGCAAAGCGACGGGGGCAAGAAAGTCGCTGGCCGAGTGCCGCGACGGCCTGCTGGTGCCGTTCTTGGACGGGATCATCGACTCGGCCAAAGGCAATTCACGACTCGTCGATGGTTATGAAGCGTCATATGGTTATCGCGACACTTCCCTTTTTGCGCAGGTGCGCAAGTCATCAAGCTTAAGGCCAGCGAGTTGGCGTCCGATCGGCTGAAGTATCAAAATGTCGTCGCAGCCGGGTTTGGCCTCTGGCTTGACTATGACTGGCCAAAACACGGTTGGAATACCACCAAGGTCGAGAGTAACTACTTTTCACCCGAACATTTCGAAACGAGCCTCCGCGCCGCCATAGAACAGTCGGACGAATATGTGTGGATTTACACGGAAAAGCCACGCTGGTGGTCAGACGGCGGCGGGACTGTTGATCTGCCGCCAGCATATGTCGACGCAGTGCGGCGGGTCCGGCACGCGCTTCTAGCCGACCGAGAGCCCGGAAAACGGGCCAGCCCGGGCAAAACTCAAGCAGCGGGCCGGATCCGAAATCTGGGCGAGTAGTCTCTCAGTAGCTGGTTTCGATCGACTCCGTCGATATTTTCAAAAAGCCCGGGGCGTACATGCCAGCCCAGCGGGCAGGGGCGACGATGCCTTGTCCCTTGATCCATTTTTCCCCTTCGTCTCGGAGCGTGCGCGTCTCCTCGTCGCTCTGAATCTCGCCGAGCCGGAACCGCAGGATCTGGGCTCGGAGCGGCATGTCGGCCTGGTCGTAATGTTCGACCGCCAAAGTGAGCTCGCGAACAGCACGAATCGCGTCTTCTCGACAGGCAGCGACGCCGGCCTTCAGATAATGGGCGTGGGCCAGGGCCCATTGCTGCCCCTCCCTTTCCAATTGCTGTGCGTCATCGAGTGCCTGGCGGAGATAGATCGTGGGATCGAGGGCTTTTTCGGCCATGGCCAGTGCGGTACGCCCACGCAATTCATGCATATGAATTCGGATCATTTGAATTCGCAGTAACAGCGAGCCGGAATACTCGGGCCAGATCGTCCCCAGTCGAACCCATGCGTTGCTGATGTCGCCGCGATAAAGATAGAGGTGAATGAGTGACTCGAACGCCGAGGACTGCTGAAGGCTGAATTGTCGGTCGTCTCGGCGATAGACGAACGCCTCGAGTTTACTCTCGGATTCGACTTTCTCATTGTTGGCCAGCTTGATCATGGTCATGTAAAACGCGGTGAGCGTCGTCGCGGCGTAGAGATCGCCGCGCTCTTGGGATTCCCGGAAAAGGACACTCCAGCGGCGTTTGAGCTCCGCCATTTCGCCGAGCTGCATAAGAGCCCACAGTACGAAGTTATGAACCGTATCGCGTTCCCAGGTGACCCCCGTGCAGCGGTTGCGGAAAATCTGTTCGGCTTGGTCGAGCGCGGTCTGGGCCGGCTTCCAACGCCCGAGCATGACGGATTCGACACCGCGCACGAGGGCGACCATCCCATTGAGATACGGTGAATCGAGCCGTTGGGCGATGTCGTCGGCGGCGTTCAGAAATCGGGCGACGCGGGCGGTAGCAGTGCCGACTGTAGAACGATGGGCCGCCTCCATGGCCAGCGCTCGCGCCATGCGCGCCGGGTTCACCGGCCTTAAGCGCCAGTAGAAGCCCGCGGGTCTGAAAGTCCGCGCCGCGAATCGGCTCGAGCATCGACAGGCCCGCGACTGCCGACCAGCAGAGGTCGATCCTCGTGAGGTCCACTGCGGAGATCTGGCTCTCGTCTCGGCTTTGGAACTTTAGACCGCGCAATCGCAGAAGCGCTCGGTGCCAGAAAAGTGAGAGCAGGGCCCGTCGCGCGGTGGGGGGCATGGTCATGCCCAGTGGTCCAAGCAACGTGCGCAAGAGTGTCAGCCCTTGTTCGACATGGCCGCTGATCAAGAGTTGCGTAGATGCGAGTCGATTGAGCTCCAACGTTTCGGCGGCAGTGGCCGAATCGGCTGCTTTGAGATACGCGTGCGCGGCGTCGGAGCCGCGCCCGGCATTGGCCAGCGCGTCCCCCAGCTTTTTCGCGAGGATCCGGGCCTGGGCACCAGCCCCTTCGTTGAGCTCAAGCGCGATCCGATACAGCCGCGCAGCATGGTCGAAGGCAAGGGCCGCCGAGGCCTGGTCGCCTCCGCGCGAATAGTATTCGCAGGCGCGCTCACGGTCGCCGGCACCATGCAGATGGCCGGCGAGGATCTCGGCATCGATCGTTCCCGAGGCCGAGAGCACCAGCGCGAGCCGTTCATGGTGCCAGCGCAGCGCATCGGGCGACAGGTGCGCCACCACCGTCTCCCGGATTCGGTCGTGGTATATTTCGATGTCATCATGCTGAGTCTGGCCGACGCGGCGGATCAAACGAGCAGAGCGGAGTGAAGCTAAGGCCACGCGGCCGCCGACTCCCAGCTCGCTTGCCTGGAACGCGAGAGCCTGGCTGATCGGCCGGCCGGAAACCGCGACTACCGCCAACAGCCGTTGCGCGTCTTCGGGTTGGCGTTGAACGCGCGACCAGAGAACTTCGTCAAGGTCGAGCTGGCCGATCTCCTCCCAATTTTCGGTAGGCTCCACGCTCTGGATGTGCCTGACTAGCTCGGCAATAAAAAGCGGATTACCGCCGGACTCTCTGCCGACCATATGCGCCTGGGCTCGCGAGACCGCATCATCGTGACCCAAGAGCGCCAGAGCTAACTCGCGAGCCTCTGATTGGGTAAGGGCCTCGACCGCCAGTTCGCGAAGTTCGAGCGGATGGTGCACGCCGGCGATAGATTTTTTGATCTCGTTCAAGAACGGACTGCGATCGATGTCCTCCGACCGAAAGCAGCCGATCAACAGCAAAACAGGCGCGTTTGGTGCGCAGACCAAGTCGGATAACAAGATCGCGCTGTCGACGTCGCCCCACTGTAGGTCGTCGATTGCCAGGATGAGCGGCCTCTGCTCGCCCAGCCGTTTCAGAAGCTCGCGCAAGGCGGCGAAGGCACGCCGTCGCAGTTCTTGGTGGTCCGGCATCTCGGTCGACGCGCGGCGAGCCATGGCGACGGCTTCGACGCTTTGCAAGACCGGAAAAATTCGGGCCAAGAACGCGACGTCCGGGGGAAGCAGGCTTGCCGACTCGCGAGCCGGAAGTCCCTTCAGATGGCGAGCCAAGGCATCGATCAGCGTGTCAAGGGCCTTGTACGGCACAGATTCTCGTTCGTAACATCGCCCCGATAGAACCACTGCGTCATCGCGCTCGATCAGCTCGTCGAGGAACGATCGGATCAGCGTGGTCTTGCCAGTTCCGGTGCGGCCAAACACCAACACCGCTTCGGTCGCCCCGCGGCTTAGCGAGGCAAAAAGCCCTGCAAGAACTTGACGATGCCGCGACCGCCCGATCAAGGGAAGCGAGCGATTAATCTCCGGTGCATCAGCCACGCCAACCACATGGCCGCGCAATCGCGTGATCACGTCGCGGCCGGTTGGTCTCTTCGTAGGATTTCGGTCAAGGAGCGCGAGCGACAGGCTCACCAGATCCTCCGGCAGACCTGGTACGATCGCAGCGGGGGATTGGGGAGGACTGTTCTGTTTCGCGATGAATACCTCCTCCGGAGAGCCTGTGAACGGGAGCCGTCCCGTCATCGCCTCGTAGAGCATAACGCCCACGCTGTACCAGTCGCTCGCGGCAGTGATCGAGCGGCCAGCCGCTTGCTCCGGCGACATGTGCCCGACGGTCCCGACGATCTGGCGATCGACGGCCTGCTGCCGCGCCAGGCATCGCGAGATCGGCCGTCAGCCCGAAATCGAGTAGAACGACCCGGCCGTCCAAGTTCACCAGGATGTTGGGCGGCTTGATGTCACGATGCAGCTTGCCAGACTGGTGAAGAGCATTCACACCTTCGGCAAGCTGTGTCAGCGATTCTCGGAGCCTCGTTTCATCAAACGAACGCGTAGGCGCCGACTCCCGATCGCCTGCCGGTGGTGCGAGGATTTCCCCGGGGTCGCCGTCTGTCACGGTCGTTCTCCCCGCTCGAATTGAAAAGGGGTCGACCTGGTTTCGCACGTAGCTGACGAAATCCAAGCCTTCGACCAGTTCCATGGTAAAGAACCAGCGATCGTCGACCGCGAAAAGTTCGTACAGATTGACCAGGTTGGGATGGGTGATGTCGCACAAGGTCCTGAATTCCTGCTTGAAACGGACCAGGGCGATTGCGTCGACCCGACGCATAGTTTTGAGTGCGACTAATTCACCACGTTCCTGGTCGTAGGCCTCGTAGACGACCCCCATCCCGCCGGCTCCTAACCGCCGCACCAGCGTGAATCGCACCGCGTTGAGCATCGCACGCAAACTTTCGGCTTCCGATTGGAGGTGATGAGTCTCATCGAGGGCGAACGAAAGTCGATCGGAGGTTGGCGGGAGAGCCGTCGGGCCTTTGGTGGTGAGCAGTCCATCTTCGGGAGCGACTCGGATTCCCGGCGCCGGCTCGACTTGGATCGCCACGGGTCGCTCGACTTCAGTGTCCGCACGCTCGGATTCCCCCTCGACTCGCTGCGTGAGCGCTTCCGACAGAATGTCGAGCGTTTTCATCCCCGCTGTGTCGCTCTGCAGGCCAGCCGACCGCCGTCTCTCGTGACGGTCGCCGTCGGCGAGTGCGCGAACCATTTCCCCCTCGGCGGCAATGTCCGGAAAGGCCGATAAATAGATTCGCAGGGGCAAAGGCTGGCGGCGACGCCAGCGCTCTTTCTGATCGACGAGCAGCACGTCGAGCCGGTCGATCGGCGGAAGATCCGGATATAGCCGGAGAAAGGCGAATACGTCAGGGGTCGCCAGGCTCGTCTCCCAAAGCCTCGAAAAACGGGTAGCCGGCCGTTCGTCTGTGTCAGGAGCGGTGTTCAATGCCATCGCCGTGTCCACTACTGTCGTTCGTGTGGATGCATGCTCGAATTGACGACAGAACTAACTCGCCCGTAACACGCGAATCACCTACGCGGCAACGCCGAACCGGCGCTATCCCCTAGTCGCCACCGAGAGTGTAGCCGGAATGCACGTCGCCTGCCAGCAACCCCAAGTTCCCTGCTTTCCCCGGCCGCCGACCGCATCACCTAAAAGATACGAAGAACCTCGCAGCCGGATCAATTGTGTACCATTAACCGCGCGGTCGACGGGCCCGAGATCGGCACCTGCACGCGTCGGATCGGTTGACCTTGCAGGAGCCCGCTCTCAGCAGGGTTTCAGAGTGCCCGGCCGACGGACAGGGGTGACAGGACGGAGGTGGCCACCTGCGCGGACTGGGGCGAAGAATTACGGAGTGCCGCCTGTGCGGACGTTCGTGCCGCGCTCGATAAGGGCGACGAAAATAGTCCTAATAAGAGAGTAAGGCTGGCACACGCACCCGCGGCCAGAGCCACGGGCCAGCCGCCGCTGAGTCGCACCTCTTGCTTTGACGGACGAAAGTACATCACGACCACAAGCCGGAGGTAATAAAATGCGCCTGCGGCTGCGCTCAGCATGCCGATGATCGCCAGCGCGATGAACGAACCCGACTCCGTACGCTGGCTTGCGGCCAAAAGCGCGGAAAAGATCTCGAGCTTTGCCCAGAAGCCGACCAAAGGTGGGATACCGGCCAAACTCAACAGGCAGATCGACAGAGCCAGGGCCGGCAGCGGATGCGTCCAGCCCAACCCGGATAAATCTTCGACTGTTTGCACTACTTGCCCTTCGATGTGCAGCGCGGAGATTACGCCGAAGGCACCCAGCGTCATAACGGCATACGCCACCAGGTAGAAGAAGACCCCTTCGGACCCATAATATATGCCGCCGCCGTCGGATTCGCCGGCGAAGGCGGCTGCCACGCCAACCATTATGTAGCCGGCGTGCGCGATCGATGAATATGCCAGCAGCCGTTTGAGGTTCTCCTGGAGCAGTGCGACGAAGTTTCCCCAAATCATGGTCGCAGCGGCGATGACCCACGCGAGCATCACCGCAGAATGGAGCAAATGGGAACTATTGGGATCCTTTGTCGCCAGGACAGCCGTAAGTGTCCGAATGATCGCCAGAAAGCCGACCGCCTTGGGCACCCACGACAGAGTCGCGGCGATCACAAGCGGCGAGCCCTCATAGACGTCGGGGGCATAAAAATGAAGTGGAACCGCCGCCACTCGGAAGCAAAGTCCCGCCATCACGAACACAACCGCGATCAAGGCAAGCTGGTCCTGCGGCATGTTCGACAGCTTGTCGAAAAGCAACGCCATGGCTTTCAAGTTGCTGAGCCCGATCGTTCCATACAGGAATGTCAAGCCATAGAGGAGCAGCCCGGATGCAAAAATGCTCAGGAAGAAGTATTTTGTGGCAGCTTCTTGCGTGGCGAGACTGCGACGCGACAGGTAAAGCAGCAAGTAGGTCGGAATACTCACAAGCTCGAGCCCGACGAACAAGAACACCAGTTCGTTGGCCGCTGCCACCAGCATGGCACCGGCATTGACCATGAGCAAAGCTCCGAAAAACTCGCCCGCGCGCTCGTCGTCTGGCTCGCGGTGCGCAGCGCCAGCAGCACCATTCCGGTGCACAAGAGCACAAGGCGCGCGTAAAACGACAGATCGTCGTTCAAAGCGACAGCCGAGTACAGTGCGGTTTGCCGGTCCTTCAAGTTCAAGAGGGCCAGGATCGCCGCCACGATTGCACCCGCGCTGATCGCGCACCAGAATCGGCGCGACCAGCTGACGAACGCCGATGCCGTCATGATCACTACTGCAGTGAGCAGAAGGATGAATTCGGGGATCAAGATCAGTGCGGTCTGCTGGAAGTCGCCAAGAGCATTCGAGGGGTTCATGGCCGCTTTTCTCGTGAATTTGCGTCGGGCAAAGATAGGCCGAGGTTATCGCTTGGGGGTTTCCTTGGCTGATGTTGCGGACTTTTTCGCCGCACGCGAGCCGGCGCTTCGATTGGGCTGCCCGGCAGTCTTGCTGACAGGGACGCCTCCCCCTCCCCTCCCTGACCCAATAGGCCCGATCGGATAGACGGGTGGGAGCGCGCGCGGTTCGTTCGCTAAAGCGAGCTGCGATTGAAGGTTGTCATCCAAGCGGGCGACGGCCGGGCGAATCTGTTCGAGGAACGGGCGGGGGAAGACGCCTATTGCCACAATCAAGGCCATGATGGGAGACAGGCCGGCGATTTCATGCCAGCCAACAGCTGGACACGCGTCGTGGCCTGTGGCGTGATGCGATGGAACAGTGCCTGCGGGCTCTTGGTGCGCGGGCTCGCGCAGTGGGCCGAAGATCACCTTCCGTAGCATCCAGAGCAGATAGCACGCACCCAGGACCATGCCGGTCGCTCCCAGGACACCCGCCCGACGGCTCGTCTGAAACGCGCCTGCCAGAATCGGAAATTCACCAACGAAGCCGTTGAGACCGGGAACAGCCGCCGAGCCGAGCGCGGCCAGAATCATAAAGAACGCGAGCAGAGGCAACCGGTTCCACAATCCGCCTAGTTGGGTCATGTCGCGCGTGTGATAGCGCTCGTAGATCATGCCGACACATGCAAAGAGAGCTCCGGTTGTGAGCCCATGGTTGACCATTTGGATTGCCGATCCATCGAGGCCTGTGGCGTTGAACGCGAAGATTCCCAGGACGATGAAACCCATGTGGCTCACCGAACTGTAAGCTACGAGCCGCTTGATGTCGGTCTGAGCCAGGGCCGCTAACGCGCCATAAATGATGCCGATCACCGCCAATGTGGATAAGAGTGGGAAGAGCGCGGCCGCCCCCAAGGGGGTCATGCCAATATTGAATCTCAATAGCCCATATGTCCCAACCTTGAGGAGCACCCCGGCCAGGAGGATTGAGCCGGCGGTCGGAGCTTCAACGTGCGCTAGCGGCAGCCAGGTGTGGAAGGGAAATATCGGTACCTTGATCGCAAAGCCCGCCAGGAGGAGCAGGAAAATCACAACCTGGGGGCTGGTCCAGGATGAAGTGTCGCGCCACTCAGGCCACGGCAATGCGGCAAGGCCTTGCGTCAGTTCGGGAATAGAAAATGTGAGCAGGTTGGTTTTTGAATACTGAAAATGCACCGCCACCAATGCGATCACACCCAAGAGGGTGAGCAGGCTTCCCGCGAGCGTGTACAGAAAAAAAGTCACTGCCGCACGGCGTCGCTGCGGTCCCCCCCACAATCCGATCAGGAAGAAGAGCGGGATCAGCGTGAATTCAAAGAAGATGTAAAAAAGCACGACGTCGAGGCTGGCGAACAAGCCGAGTAGTCCCGTCTCGAGCGCCAGGATAAATGCGTAATAGAGCGGCACGCGTTCAGTGATCGACAGCCATGAAGCCCCGAATGCCGTCATGACCAAGAGCGATGTCAAGATAAAGAGCCATAATGAGAGGCCGTCGAGTCCGAGGGCAAAGCGGATGTCGGGGCGCTCGATCCAGCCTAAGCCATAGCGGCCGTCCGCCGCCACGAACGCAAACTGGGGCCCGCTCAACTCCGCGCGGAACGCCAAGAGCAAGACCAGGCTGAGCGCCAGCGTCACAAGCGCGAACCCCAGCCCGATCAATCGGGCCGTGTGTGCCTCCAGTCTTGGCATCAAGACGAGGACCAAGCTTCCCAAGAGTGGCAGCAGAACCGTGATCGCCAGCAGTGTCGCCATCCGTCTATCCTCGATGCCCGTGACTCGGAATCAAATAAATAACAAGATCAATAGCAGGATCGCCACCGAGAGCGCCGAGATGGTCGCGTAAAACTGGATCAATCCGTTCTGATACCGCGCGAGCACGTCCCGGCCGACACTTGTCGGGATCGTCGCCACGACTCGCACCAGCCGATCCACTAGATAAGTATCAAGAAAATCGCATACGACTGCCAGTGCGCGCGTCGGCCGGACAAACAGCCAGTCGAAGAGCTCATCGACCCGGAACTTGTGCAGTGATGCCTCATAGAGCGGCGCGAGCCGCTGACTCAACTGGCCGGGAATCGGGCCGGGCTCGCCGTACATGAAATAGGCGAGTGCCAAACCGCCCACACCGGCGACCGTGCCGGTTAGAGCGATGAGCCAGTCGAAATGATGGTCCGCGTGCCCGAGCGATTCGAAGCCGAGAGTGGCATCCAGATGATGACCGAACCATTCGGCCGTGCCTCCGCTGAACAGGCCCGAGACCAGGCATAAGAGGCCAATCAAGATCGTGCAGCCGGCCAGGGCGTAGAGCGGATAAGTCATGATCGGCGGCGACTCAAGGCCGACATGGGATCCGTGCCCATGCGCATGGGGATCGTCGTCGTGACCATGACTCGCCGCGAGGCCGCCGTCTTGAGCGTGCGCGCCGACGTCACTTGCGGTCTGCGGCGCGTCGGGATCGTCGCGGCTAGGGAGCTTTTCCGGTCCCCAGAAGGTCATGAAGAACGCCCGCCCCGTATAAAACGCGGTCAGAAACGCCGTGAAGACCGCGAGCCAGTAAATGAGAAGATAGGCCCAGCCGCCGGCGTGCGCCGCCAGCTTAATTGACAGCAGGATCTCGTCCTTACTGAAAAACCCCGACAGTGGGAAGATGCCCGATAAGGCCAGGCCCCCTATGGCAAACGTTCGAAATGTGTGTGGCAATCGATGTCTTAGGCCGCGGAACCGCCGCATGTCGATCACGTCCCCCATCGCGTGCATCACGCTCCCGGCGGCAAGGAACAAGAGCGCCTTGAAGAAAGCGTGTGTAAAAAGGTGAAACATTGCCGCGACGACCGCAAGTTGCGCGACGTTGCCCACGCCAGACCCGAGGGCCATGAACATGTAGCCGAGCTGGCTGACGGTCGAGTAGGCAAGAACACGCTTCAAGTCCGTCTGGGTGACCGCGATCGCGGCCGACAAAACCGCGGTCGCACAGCCAATCGATGCGATTAACAGAAGCACCCCGGGGGCGAGCGTCAACAACGGCATCGACCGCGCGATCAAATAAACCCCCGCCGTGACCATTGTTGCGGCGTGGATCAATGCCGAGACCGGCGTTGGGCCTTCCATCGCATCTGGCAGCCAGACATACAGCGGAATCTGCGCCTTTTGGCGGTCGCAGCCCAGAATAACAGCAGTCCGATCCCCACGACCGCTCCGTGCGGCATGCCCCCCAGCGTCGACGCTGCGAGCACATTGCCATAAGAGAGGTCATGGTTGGGCACGATTGACCACATCCAGAAAATGGCGATCGCGAAGCCGAGATCGCCGATCCGGTTGACCAGAAACGCCTTGATCGCAGCCGCTGCCGCCGATGGCCTCGTGTGCCAAAAGCCGATCAACAGATAACTGCAAACTCCCACACCCTCCCAAAACGCATAAGTTAAGACATAATTATTCGAGAGAACAAGGCCGGACATCGAAAAGACGAACAGCCCGATCAGGGCGAAAAAACGGGGATACGATGGGTCGCCCGCCATGTAGCCTGCCGCGAAAACGGCCACGAGCGACGAGACAAACGTCACCATCGACAGCATCATCGTGGTCAAGCCGTCGATCCGAAATTCAATCGGTATCTCGAGATCGCTTATCGACAGCCAGCGCGAGACAAGTGTCGTTTTTTCGGGATCCGCCGCGAATAGCAAACCCAGCGAGAGCAGAAACGCCAAAGCGATGCCGGCAACCACGGGTATGTGGGCAAGGGCGCGCACACGCTTTGGCCCGAAAGCGGCCAGCCCGGCCCCGACCAAGGGGCACAACGGAATCAACCACGCAATACCCGAGAAAAAGTTCGACACCTGACCGCTCCTGGATCCGCCCAATCTGAAGTCTCTTGACGGTCAAATCGCCGCTAAAGCCGCCCTGCCCATCTCTGTATCCAAGCGTTCCATTGAGCCCCGTGCAGCAGGCGCGGCTCGTGACTCGAACTCACGGTGCTGATTCTTCAATTCCGCCGCTCAATCCACGGCTGCGTGGGATGGGGCGGCTCGATACCTGCCGGAACCAGGTGAGGATACGACTCGGGGCCATGCGTTGCTTGAACTGGTTCGGCGTCATGAGTTTCCTCGGCGATCGGCGAGGACGCCGGCACAACGGCCTCACGGATGTCTTGCCAGAGAGTGACGTCGAGCGACGAACGCCGGTTAAAAAGTACGACAATCAGCGCCAGCGCAACGGATGCCTCGCATGCCGCGACCGTCAGAATCACGATCGTGAAGATCTGACCGGTCCAGCTGCCGTGATATCGGCCGAAACCCACCAGCGAAAGTGCAGTCCCTTGAAGCATCATCTCTACGGACAGGAACATTACGATCAGGTTGCGCCGCGCCAGAAAGCCGAGCATTCCCAGCGTGAAAAGCGCGGCACCTACCATGAGGTAGTTGGTGAGAATGTCCAGTGTGAATTCATCGGTCGGAGCCATCGGCGTATCTTTCCACTTGCGAGAGATTGTGCCAGCAACGGCGCGTCGCCGCTCCTAGCCCGCACGTTCCGTTTTCTTGGGGTTGGCGATCGCCACCGCGCCGACCAGCGCGACGAAAAGTAATATTCCGCTGAGGCCGACGGTCACCAGGTGATCGGTGTAGAGCGCCTCGCCCAATCCAGCCACGTTCAACTTCTCGCTTCCCGTCGAGTCGTATATCCAGGATGTCGGCCGAAAGGCGCTGGAAAGTACGCTCATATGTTCGCTCATCGGCTGTAAATTGAAGGCTTTTGGAATGTCCCGAGTCCGCTTGAGCGGGGTTACGTGGACCGCGACTGGAGTGTTAGTACTCAAGTGCGGCCGCAGGGCCGAAAGCGAATAGATCAGCGACCAGAGCAGCAAAAAACAGGTAAAAGTAGCTCGTCCTGGTGCGCGTGACGCTCGATCGTAGAGGGCCTTTCCCTCCATCTGGGCCAGCATGATCACAAAGAGAAAGGTGACGATAATCGCCCCTGCGTAGACGATGACCGTACCGGCCGCCAGGAACGGGGCACCCGCCAGAAGGAACAGCCCCGAGGTCGACACCACGACCGAAGCAAACCAGAGTGCGCTATATACAGGGTTGCGGCTGGTCACGGTGAGGAGTGCGCCGATGGTCGCCGCCAGGCTGAAGATGTAAAAGAAAACGCTGACAATGACAGGGCCCGGCGGACTCCAGAATAGGAGGAAAGCCAAAAGCCCCAAACTTGCCACGATCGCGCCTGCTCCGTGCACCCGGCTCGGCCGGGCGCCACCATGTTGGTGCGGTAAGAGCAAATACGTGCCGGCCGCGCCCAGCACGACGACAATTGTGGCCAGAATCGCATCGCCTATCGTCATCGTGATCGAACTTTCCTTCGTGGTGCGTAAGCTTTGGTCAGGAGAAAGTGCGGTGGCTCTCTGTGGACCGGATCTTGGCCGATCACTCCAGCGACGGCAAGATGGTAGTCGCCGAACTCTGGTCGGCCGGCGGCTTGCCAAAGCGCATCGGTTCGTAATTCTTGGTTGTATCGAACACCGACAAGAGCTTGACTTTGTCGAAGATCATCTCCTCACGCGACAGCCCGGTCAGGTCGTAGAGACCCGTCAGTTCGATGGCTTCGACCGGGCACGCTTCCTCGCACATTCCGCAGTAGATGCAACGTAGCTCGTCGATGACAAAACTCTCGGGATACTTTTCGCGATCCGGCCAGGTGGAGGGCGCGGTCGCTCCCACGATGTCAATGCAATGAGCCGGGCAGGCTGTCGCGCATAGCATGCAAGCGACACACTTCACCCGGCCTTCGTCGTCTTTATTGAGTCGGTGCACGCCGCGATAATTCTGGCTCGGGACGTGCTGCTCCTCGGGATATTGCACCGTGATCGCCTTGTTGGCGAACATCACGCCGCCGATGTGGCGGGCTGTCACCCCGAGCCCCACGGCAATTTGAGGCAGGAAGAACTTTTCCCACGCCTTAAGTCGAGGTGGCTCCAGTCGTAAAAGCTTGGGGTCGTCGGCTCGCACTGCCGTAGCTTCCTTTTTGAAGAGCAACAACGAGGAATCAATGAAAATTGGCTCACGATCGGAACATTTGTACGATCACGGCTGTGGCGACCACGTTCACTAGCGCCAGGGGTATCAACGACTTCCAAGCCAGATCCATGAGCTGGTCGTAACGAAATCGGGGCAGCGTCCAGCGGACCCACATCATGAACAGGATGACAAGTGCGACCTTGAACAAGATCACGATCATCTTGGCCAGTGCTGACAACAAGCCCGTTTGTTCCTGAGACAAGAGCGGAAAGTCCCAGCCGCCGAAGAAGAGGATGACCGTCAGGAAACTTACTGTGATCACATGAACGTATTCACCCAGGAAAAACATGCCAAACTTCATTCCCGAATACTCGGTATGAAAGCCCCCCACCAGCTCTTGCTCGGACTCAGGGAGGTCAAACGGCAGACGGTTAGTCTCGGCGAATGCACTCACAAGAAAAATCAAGAAGCCGATCGGCGAAGCGATGATGCCCCACACGTGATGGTCTTGCCAGTTAATAATCGTCGAAAGATCGAGCGAACCCGCCCAGAGGACCATGCCCAGAATCGACAACCCCAGGGGGATCTCATAGCTGATTAACTGGGCACTCGAACGCAAACCGCCTATAAACGAGTACTTGTTATTCGATGCCCAGCCGGCCAGGATCACTCCATAAACCGCCAGACTTCCCACAGCGAAGATGTACACGATGCCTACGTCGACGCCGGGGGCAATTTGGAAATCGATCGTCTGGCCATTGCCGACAGGCCCGAACGGCACCACAGCAAAGGCGATCAGGGTGGCGACGATCGCGATCATGGGGGCCAGCAAGTAGAGGGGCTTGTTGACGTATCCGGGTATGACGCCCTCTTTCAAGAGCATCTTGGCGCCATCGGCCAGAGGCTGCAGTAGCCCGAACGGGATTCCAAACTCCCGCCCCGCCCGGTTGGGTCCAATCCGGTCCTGGGCGTACGCGGCGATCTTGCGCTCGACATAAATCAGGTACGCGACGGCGCCCAAGAGCACATTCGTCACAATGAGAATCTTTAAGAGCGCGCCGAGCAACAACCACATAGATTCGACCCTTCCGGATTCTTTTCCCCGCCGACCGACAATCTCGATAATATAAGAAAATACAATCGCATAATCACGAAGTTAGCGCCAGCGAGCGGCCCCATGGGCGACAAACCAGGCGTCGTTGAAGCTCGGGGGCACGGCCGTTTTGGCTGACGGCGGTGGAGAATGGCCGATCACGACGCCATAGGGAGGGAGCTTACCCCCCTTAGCGACACTGAACGCCGGGATCGTCTCCGCCAGTTCGGCGAGGATCTCGCTTGAAGACACAGGTCCACCGACGCGATCGAGGAGAATTCCCAAGATGTCGAGGTCGGGCAATGAGCCGTCGCGCGGCGGCAATGCCGCCTCGGAATACTGCAAGCGCCCGTTCGCATTGACATAGCTGCCCGCCTTCTCGGCGAAGGTCGCGCCGGCCAGGACTACGTCGGCCAGATGTGCCAGCGGAGTGACCGTCGTATCCTGGACCACCACGAAGCCGACTTTTGCCCGAATCGCGTTGCTCTCTCGCTCGTCGATCCAGGGGTCGATAGCGTCTGAAATGACGTAGACTCCGCTGATTTCGCCGGCATCAATCCGCCTGGTCAGATCGTCGTACGCAACGACAGTGCCTTGGAAATGCTTGAGAACCGCCGACACGCCTCGCTGGTTCGGGCACTTTTCGGCGTGGATCGTGAACGGGCGCGGAACAACAAAACTCGTATCGCCGGTGCGGCCCTTAGTTTGATCGGGCTGTACAGTATGATCGATCCCGCGCGTCGGCACTGGTCCGAGCGCAAGCACGTTGTTCGGGTTTATTCCCTTCACATAACGAGCGAACAGGAATGCTTCTTCAACAGTCAAGAAGGGCGAAAGCACGGCGGCAACGATCCCACCACGCTGGCCGATTTCTTTGAAGCCACGGTCGACTGCGTTCAATGCCTCGTCGACGGCGACCGGCCGGAGGTCGTTGTTCTGGCGAACGTACATTGCCGAGAGCAAATTGGGATCGTTGGCCGCTTTGTAACTGTAGCGGCCCTCGTCGCAAATCCAATAGTCGTTGACGAGGGGATTGTGCCGCGGCTTGAACCGCCAGAGTGCGCCGCGGTTTTCCTCCGATGAAATGTTGCAGCCCGTCGAGCAGCGCGTACAGATCGAGTCGTGCTTGGACAGGAACCAGGCACGTTGTTTGTGCAGAAAGTCCTTGTCGAGCAAGGCTCCGACGGGACAGAGGTCGACAACGTTGCCCGCCAGGGGGTTGTCGACCGGTTTGCCGGGAAAGATGTCGATCTCCGCATGACTGCCGCGGCGCATCACCTGCAGCTCGCCGGTCTGCGAGATTTCGCGGGTGAACCGCACACACCGCGTGCACATGATGCACCGGTCCATGTTGAGCTGGACGAGGTCAGAAACGTCCTTACGCGGATTTACCGTTCGTTCGTCAACAAAGCGGTGAACCGACTGACCATAGCGGTAGCTGTAATCTTGCAAACCGCATTCGCCGGCTTGATCGCAGACCGGGCAATCGAGCGGATGATTGAGCAACAAATACTCCATGATCATGCGCTGATGTTCCTTGACCTTGGGGCTGTCCGTCACGAGCACCGTCAGGTCTTTGGCAGGCGTTTGGCACCCGGGAACAAGCTTGGGGAGCAGCTTGATCTCACCGGTTTTGGCATCCTTGGTGCCGACCTCGATCTCGCACATGCGGCAGTTGGCAACTACCGAGAGTGCAGGGTGCCAACAATAATACGGAATGTCGATTCCGACGCGCTGAGCCATCTGGATTGCGTTGAGCTTTTCACCTTCGGGGATTGTGTATTCGTTGTGATTGATGATGATGGTCGCCATGGACGTCCTTTTACCCGATCGAGGTGATTCCAGATTCGGCAATCGCGGATTTCAAGGAATGATTTTCGATGAACGAGGGTTACGTTGTCGGTTTAGGCCGGCTCAGGCCGAGGCTGGTAGAGCGCAGCAGCGGCGCGGCCGTTGCCCGGGTTTGACAGCACGGTAAGCCGGCCGGCAGCGAGATCGATGTCGGCTGGGATCCCGTGGGCGATCTTCTCTTGGAGCGGCTTGACCTCTGAGGTGGGCGACTGATGCGCCTGGATATAGTCTTCGAGCTCACCGCGGAACTTCGCCAACGCGTTCTTGATCGGCCAGGCGGCACCGTCGGCCAGGCCGCATATTGTCGTTCCCGGAATGATTCCCATGTTATCGGCGAGGTTCGACAGAATGTCGAGGTCTTCAGGCCGTCCGCCGCCGGCCTTGATCCGCTTCATTGTCTTGTAAAACCATGTGGTTCCTTCGCGGCAGGGCGTGCACTGGCCGCAACTCTCGTGCGCGAAGAAACGGCAGGTGTTGTAGAGATAGTCGACGATGCTGGTCTGGTCGTCGATCACTGTCACCGCGGCAGTGCCCAGGCCCAGGCACCCTGGTTTGCGCAGGCTCTCGAAATCGAGTGGGGTATCGAGCTCTTGGGCCGACAAGAGACCCATACTGATTCCGCCCGGCACCGCAGCCTTGGCCTTGCGCCCTTTCCAAACACCACCTGCGTGTTCGTCGATGAGTGCGCGGCAGGTGATCCCCAGCGGCAGCTCGACGCAGACCTGTTTGTTCACATGGCCCGAGACACAGTACAGCTTTGGCCCATAACTCTTGGGCGTTCCGATCGATTTGAACCACGTAGCACCCCGCTCGACGATATGCGGGACACAGCACAGCGTCTCGACATTGTTGACGACAGTGGGCTTGCGGAAGGCTCCTTCAATCGCCGGAAACGGCGGCTTGATCCTCGGCCAGCCGCGCTTGCCTTCCAGGCTCTCGATAAGCCCGGTCTCCTCGCCGCAGATGTAGGCCCCTGCCCCGCGGTGCAGCCAGATATCGAGATTAAAGCTCGAGCCATAAATGTTCTTGCCCAGATGGCCGGCGGCCCGGGCTTCTTGGATGGCGGCTTCAAGGATCTGATAAGCCCGGATGTATTCGAAACGCAAGTAAAGATAGGCGGTTGCCGCACGGGTCGCAAAACAGGCAATCAAGATCCCCTCGATCAACTGGTGGGGATCTTTCTCCATGAGCAGGCGGTTGTTAAAGGTTGCCGGCTCGCTTTCGTCGGCATTGATGCACATGAGGGTTTCCTTCCGATCCTTGGGAAGGAAAGTCCACTTGAGCCCGCACGGGAAACCGGCGCCGCCGCGGCCGCGCAGCTCCGAGTCCTTGACGATGTTGACCACCGCATCGGGGTCAGTCGCCAGTGCCTTGCGCGCGGCCCGGTAGCCCCCCTTCGACTCGTACACCTTCAGTGTATGGCTTTCGGGTACGCTCCAGTTGCGGCTCAGAACGGGTTCAAACGTGGCCACGCCGATTTATCTCCTCTTTGGATTGTAAGTGCGAGCCTGTCGCCAGGGCCGTAGGTCAGATCACGTCGCCGCGAACTCTGCACGGCGTCCCGCTTTTAGCTCATCGAGCATGGCGTCAACTGATTTCTGGTCAAGGGGCCCATAGACGCGCCCGTCATCGGCCAGCGCCGCAGGGGCGAAATCGCATATCCCCAGGCATTCGGCAAACTCGATGGTCAACTCGCCCCCTTTGGTCGTCTCACCCGGATGCACTCCCAGCCTGCCGCACGCGTGCTCGAGTAATTCGTCGCCGCCACGCAGCATGCACGAGAGCGACCGACAGATCCAGACCCGGACGTCGCCGATCGGAGCTTGGGGAAAGAAGCCATAGAAGCTCATCGTGTCGTGGACCTCGGCCGGCGTGATCTCCAGCAATTCCGCAATCTCGGCCATGGCCTGGTACGGAACGCAGCGCAAGTGCTCGTGCACCAAATGAAGCGCGGGCAGCGTTACGGCCCGCTTGCTCGGATAGCGTGGCAAGAGCGCTCGGATCTTTTCCGTGAGCGGCTCGCTCAGGATCGGGTATCTCTTGCTCACCCCGGAAGTCGTCTGTTCGGCCGCCATCGCTGGGTCTCTCGCGGTTGCAGGTTCCACGTTATGAACTTTGGTCGCCAGTGATCGTCAATCTCTCGCCGGTTTCATCGATCGAGTTCCGCCGCAATGATATTGAGGCTGCCCAGGACGGCTACGACATCCGCGAGTAAATAATCCTTGATGATGTGCGGAAACACCGAAAAGTGAATGAATGACGGTGGCCGTGTCCGCACGCGCCACGCGGTCTGACTGCCATCTCCGACCAGATAGTAGCCCAGCTCGCCGTTGGGGCTTTCGACGGCAGCGTACACCTCGTCGCGCGGGCTTTCCATACCCCGGTTGGGCATAATCAGCTCGAAGTGCTGGATCAGGCCTTCCATGCTGTTATAGGTGGTCAGCTTATCGGGAAGGGGAAACTTCTCGGCGATTGGTACGTTCGTAGGTCCGTCTGGCAGCTTCTTCAAAGCTTGTTCCAGGATCCGGTGACTTTGCCGCATCTCCTCCATACGCACGATGAACCGCGCCCAACAATCTCCCTCGGTGGTATAGGGGACCTCGAAGTCGAAATCGGGGTAGACGAGATAAGGTTCATCCTTGCGCAGATCGTAGGTGACGCCGCTGGCCCGCGCGATCGGGCCGGTACAGGAATAGGCAATGGCATCCGCCTTGGAGAGTACACCGACGCCCCGCACCCGATCGAGAAAGATCCGGTTGCGGAACAAGAGCTTCTCCATGTCCGTGTAGACCTGGGGGAAGCTTGTGAGAACGGTGCGGATCTTCTCGATGACCCGGTCGTTGAAGTCGTAAAGCAGGCCGCCGACGCGCGTGTAGCCGGGGTGGAACCGGTAGCCCGACATTTCTTCATAGACGTCGTAGATTTGTTCCCTGAGGTTGAAAGCGAACAGGAAGGCGGTGAATGCGCCAAGGTCGAGCGCGGCGGCGCCCGTACAGAGCAAGTGATCGCTCATCCGCGCCAGCTCGGAGATGATCACACGGATGTACTGGCAACGGGGGGTCAGCTCGATATCCAGCAACTTCTCTACAGCGTGATGCCAGGCCACCTCGTTCATGGGGGGGCTGATGTAGTTTTTGCGGTCGACCACCGTCACGTACTGATTGAAATTGAGGTGCTCGCCGAGTTTTTCAAAACCCGAATGGAGATAGCCGATATCGGGCGTGGCCTTCTTGATCCGTTCGCCGTCGAGCTCAAGGATCAGCCGCAGCGTTGTGTGCGTTGCGGGATGCTGCGGTCCGAAGTTTAATGTCCAGGTGGCCTGTCTTGCTTCAGTTTCAACTTCCGTCTCGTCGAGCACATCGGTCGCCATCGCATCATCCTGCCTGACTGGTTACGTACGGAAGCCCCGTCACGATTCGCCTCGCGACAGCCGCGGAAAATTGTGCCGTTCACCGCGTCCGCGAAGTGGATAATCCTTACGCAGCGGATAGGCGGCAAATTCATCGGGCATGAGAATCCGCCGCAGGTCGGGATGTCCGTCGAATCGGATCCCGAACATATCAAAAACTTCGCGCTCCATCCAATCTGCCCCCGGCCAGATCGGCACGGCCGATGGTACTGTGGGATCGGGGTCGTCGACCCCACATTTGACTACCAGACATTCTGCTGTATCGACGTTCTTGAGGACGTAATGAACCTCAAAGCGAGCTCGGGTCCGGCCGGGGTATCCGAGATAATCGGTCGCGCCCAGTTCAGAGAGCAGGTTGAATCCGCACTTGTCTTTGAGGACATCGAGCAATTCGACCAGCCTGGAGGCGGGAACGAACAGTCGCAGGTTATCTCGGAACCGTGACGTACTGTAGACGCCGTCGCCCAAAACCTTGGCCAAGTATCCCAGTGTGGCGGAGTGTTTATCCGAGGAAGTTGCTAGGGGGGTGCTCATTGGCAAGTGGCTGTTTTTCAGGTTACCGGTACACGCGAAAACACGGTTCTAAGACGATCGTCGCCGGTGCATCAGCTCGATTC
The DNA here is from genome assembly GCA_963850935.1 of uncultured Isosphaeraceae bacterium. Taxonomy (GTDB): domain Bacteria; phylum Planctomycetota; class Planctomycetia; order Isosphaerales; family Isosphaeraceae; genus CAWFRS01. The sequence goes on along the minus strand of CAWKNT010000032.1, from coordinate 700,216 downwards.
GCCGGCCCCGAGCGCGCCGGTCCGCCTGGCAAGCGGTAGCCGAACCGGTCTTCGTCGCCACGTTCGCCGGAGCTGATGACGCCGATTGGAGATTTTCGCAATTCGTCCATGTATCGTTCCCGCGCGAGCATCTCTGGAAGCCCGTTACCACCACGCATTGAGCCCCCCTTCTGAATCTTTTCCTGAATGTCCATGAGGGCACGAAGGATCTGCTCGGGACGGGGAGGGCAGCCAGGAATATAAACGTCGACGGGAATAAAACGGTCGACACCCTGCACCACGGCGTATGTGTCGAAGATCCCACCGGTTGACGCACAGGCTCCCATGCTTATGCACCACTTGGGCTCCGGCATTTGCAGCCAGATGCGCTGCAAGACCGGCATCATTTTCATCGCGACTCGACCAGCAACGATCATCAAGTCGCATTGACGAGGGCTGAATCGCATGACCTCGGCGCCAAACCGGGCGATGTCAAATCGGCTGGCGCCCACGGCCATGAGCTCTATGCCACAACACGCTGTCGCAAACGGCATGGGCCAAAGGCTGAACTTGCGACACCAATTCACGACCGAGTCGAGTGTCGTTACGTGCACATTTTCAGGTAGCTGTGACACTCCGGCAGGCTGGACGGACAGAGTTGGCCCCGAGGATGGCCTGTGGGTGGCCGGCGTGGGCGAAGAACCGGGTGTACTTAGCGCCATTCAAAGACCCCTTTCCGCCATGCGTAAGCGAAGGCCGCGGCCAGGATCACGATGAAGACCATGATCTCCCAGAAGACCCAACTGCGAAAATTGGCCGGTATTCCCGCCACCGCATCGGGAGTCAAGCCCGCGCTCCACTGAGCGACTGCCCAGGGATAAAGAAACAAGAGCTCGACATCGAAAAGCAGAAAAACGATCGCGACCAGATAGAAACGCACGTCGAAGCGTTGTCGGGCGTCGCCGATTGGGTCCATCCCCGACTCGTAAGGCATTTGCTTGACTGTCGTTTGCTTGTAGGGAGCAAGGACCGCGCTCGCGATCATCATGCCTGCACCGATCGCGATCGCCGCCAAAAGTAAGAGGAATACCGGCGTGAATTCCGCGCCCATCGTTTACTGCTCCCACCCTAGCTCCGCGGGATCCGTATGACCTTTGTGAAGGGTTTCACAATGTCGGATCCAAAAAAATCCGGGCTTGCGCCAGGATGAGTTCAACACGGGTAATCGCAGAGCTGTTCGCCAGCCTCGGCGATTTCCACCAATCTCAGCAAATGGCCGCGCACCAAACAATATTACAAGTTCGAGCTTTGGCGGCCACTGACGCCCCTATTGTAAGGCTTGGGAATCCAGCGTCAACGAGCTAGCGATTTCCGGCTATTGGGGGCTCTCCGGCTTAGTTGTCGGATGGCGGATTCACTGGGCTGATGGCAGAGGGTGCGCGGCGGGTTGTCCCAGTGGTTGATCGGCCTGGCGTCCGGGAAGGAGAGCCCGGGACGATGAGATCATCATCCGTATTCATTCGAAGCGACCGATTGAGAATATCCGAGGGACTGCGCCGGGTTCGGCTTCCTCGAGTCCCCAGTCCGGGGAAGAGTGGAGGAGCTGGTGGAATCGACGGCGAGAGTGCGTCACCGGCTCGGTCGGATTCTGGTCTTGGCGATGGCGTGGCGGCCGAAGATGCGCGCGGCTTGGACTCAGCCGGCTTGCGCAATGTGTCCGTCCGACGCCCGGTCGCGATGGGCGGTCGCGAATCGAGGTCACCGCGGCTTGCGGCGTCGAGCAATCGCTCGGCTTTGTCCCCGCGGGCCGATAAAGCGCGTGTCACTTGGGAACGCGCGCGATTAAAGCTCCTGAGTAACTCGGCCCGTTTTTTAGGGTCTTTTTCGGTAAAGAACGCAAAATATTTTTCGGTGATCATCGCCTGAGTTTGCTCGAACGTGCGATCTGTTCTGCTGTTCGGACGGTATTCTCGATTGCCTTTGGGGTCGAAACGAGGATCGACTGCCGAGCGATAGTAGGGCATTCCAATGCCATAACGTTCGGCTCCTTCTCGCCCTGCGCCTGGAGCTGATCCAGATAATTCTGATACTGATTGGCCCCTCGTACTCCGGAAAGGGCCATCGGGACGCTCTGGCCGCCCTCTGGCGTTGCCGGGCCAATTGGATACCTGTACGCATCGTATTGACTGTTGTATGGTCGGAACGGATCGATCGATTGGGCCGATGCCGTCGACGCACCGACCGAAGCCGCGATAATACCCATTCCGGCGAGCAAGGTTCGGAGCCAGTGCTTACGTGACGAAACCATGTCTTCTTCTCCCGGAATGACGATTTACGCGGCTCGCAGACCGCATCGACAGCGAGATGCTGCACAGTTCATGCCGACGAGCGAGATGCGCCTCTTGAGATAGATTGTATCAATACCCATCGTCCGCTGCCATCAGGTACATCCGCGAGTCAAGTCCGAAATACAGCCGGCGTGTTATGGTGAGTCGGAAGATAACGATTGCGCGGGCGCTGCACCATCCCGATCGTAGATGAGTCACGTGCGAATATTGGCGAACGAAACGCGTTGTTTCGGGCGATGCGACGATCTTCGACGTTAACGGGATGGATTCGCGTCATCCCGGTGTGGCTCGGTGGATCCGTTTGGCCGTCGAACGAGAACGGCGACGATGCCTTTTGGCCAAGGAAAGAGCGCATGCGAGTGGAAACGCGCGGTGGATCGGCTATCATGGACGATATGAATCTGTCCGGTGGTTATTGCGCGGCTTTGATTCCGTCCGTCCTTTAGTCGCGGTTGGGTGTTGTGGGAGGGCTGATGATGCTGGGTGGCACGCTCATCCTGTTGGCTGGTCTGGGTCAGGTACAAGGGGGCGAGCCGAGCCAAGACGTGGGCGCGCTCGTCATCCAGCTCGGCGCGGCGCGTTATGCCGAGCGCGAGGCGGCGGCAAAAGAGCTTGAGCGGATCGGCCGGCCCGCACTTGCGGCGTTGCGCAGTGCGCGAGACTCGCGCGATCTGGAGGTCAGGACCAGGGCCTCGAGCCTTGCCCAGAAGATCGAATCGCTCTTGCTGACGCAGGCGACACGTGTGCAGATCGATTTCGATAAGACGCCGCTCCCGGAAGTCGCCAGGTCGCTGAGCCTGCAGGCTGGATTCAAAATCGCGCTCTACCCCACCAACCTGCCAAGGTGGAGGCAACAGCGGGTGAACTGGCGCTCGCCTGGGCCGGTGGACTTTTGGCAAGCAGTCGACCAACTCTGTGATCTCGCTGGCCTCCAGTATAATCCAAGCATGCAGGGCTATGTTGGCCAGAGCGAGCCCAGCTTCTCGTTGACAGAGGGGACGACGCGCGTTTTGACGCCTGTTTCTGACCATGGGCCGTTCCGCGTGAGCTTGCTGAGTGTCGACTATCACCGTCACGTGGGATATGCCCCTAGTGGACCTGCGGCAAACGTTCCGCCTCCTCCGCGTCCCGCTCTATCGCAGCCTGACCTTCGAAATCAGCCCCTGCAACAACGACTCAATCCCGTCACGAGCGTACAGTTTTCGGCGCAATTGTTAGTTGCCGCGGAGCCGCGACTTGCCCTGAGCAATGTCCGGCAGCCACAACTCGTCGAGGCCGTCGACGACCTGGGAAATTCGCTTGTTCCCGCGGCGACGGTAGACCCTTTTGTCAGCCGGCATTCTGGGTATTTCGGCATGTCCACAGGCCCGGTCGTTCAGCTCCAGGCTCCGTTGCAACGGCCCGAAGCAGCAGGCGAGCGTATCAAGAAGCTGCGCGGACTCATCGCCCTTCACGTGTCGTCGCGTCGACCCGATCCACTGGTCGTCTCGCTCGCAAGCGCTGCGGGCAAGACGTTTGAGAATCAAGACCATCGACTGACGGTGCATGACATTCACCCTAGCCCCAACAGCCATCACATGCTGGTCGAGCTGTCGATCAAGGCGGTTGATCCCGACCAATCGTCGGATCACGGTGAAGTCGACGCCTTCAGCGACAGCCTGCAACGGGCCGATCCCCAGCATCTTCAAATTGAAGTGATCGACGCTCACGGCCAGTTGATCACTTGGTTTCAATCGGGCGCGGACGTCGAGACCGGCCGGTTCACGCTGACCTTGACCAACCTGCCGCGGTCCTCAGAGCCCAAAGAACTGCGCTACTACACACTCACTCGCGCCGCGGTGACGGTACCGTTTGAGTTCACTGATATCCCAATGCCTTGATCAACGCGACTGACGCCGAGCGATCATACGCCCAAACGCTGATTCTCGTAGCTGCACCGCTGCAAGTTTTTCTTTGGTCAGGCCGCTGGCACCCTCGAGCTCGATGAGCGCTTTTGTCGCAAGTAATGGAAATATGATCTGGCAAGAAGTGCAATGGCGCCAAGGCCCGCCGGAAAAATTGTGGGCATTTCTGGTGCCGTGACGACAGGAAGATCTGCAGCGGCAAAGGGCTCTGCATTGACCGTGCTTTGGTCAATTGAAAGGTAACCACCGCCCCCAGAGACTAGTGCCCCCGTGACCACGCTCGCGTCGTTCACTTCTATCGAACCGGAGTCCGTATAGTAGGTACCAGAGATAGTGCTGTTCGAGATATTGACAGCTCCACCACCGACTATATCGAAGATCACATTGCTCGCAAGGACACCGCTGAGATTCATAGTCACACCGCTGAAGTTGAGTCCTTCGCCACCATTGTTGACATAGAAGATGAATGTGTCGGTGGACGCTCCGCTGAGATTGATTGTGTTGTTGCTTATATTGAAGTCGCCTGTCATGTTGAAAAGATTGACCCCCGAGTTGCCAGTGAAAGTCAGCGGAAGAGAACTGAAATTAAGGTCTTCGTTGCCGGGGGTGAAAGTATTTGCGGAGCTGGCGTTTGGGAGGGTTACGGATAGTGGGCTAACGCTGTACGTCCCAGCGAATGTTGAGCCCTTAGGACCGCTATCAACGGTTAAGCCAGCGTTATTGCCGAGTCCGATGTAACCGTTGATCACGCTTTCATACGAAGCGAATTGCCCGCCGTTCTGAAAGATGCCGTATGAGCCATTATCAGGCGGATTTGCACCTGGTAGATTCAAATCTAAGGTTTGCGCAGCACAGCGGCCGGGCACTATCAGCGAAATAGAAACAGAGACGACGGCCATCAGCCACCGGAAAGCGTCCAGCTTAAACTCATTTTGCTGAACCGCAAGTGTGCGCAGCCCCAAACCGTTTCTGCGGTTTCCCATACGTGCTCGTCCTCATCCTTTGGCGTGGTTGAGAAACTAGAAGTTAGCCGTTCGTGGGTACTTCTACATCGTCGCTGGCATTCATGATATCAAACGCGACTGAACGCACAAGAATGATTGGGCGAATTTGTTAATATTGGGGGGAATCCCTCCGTCGATGCGTTCGTTTTGGGCAACATAATGTCGACAAGGGTCGACGTGGTGATTCGTACTTGCCCTTGTTTCCGCGGAATTGGCAGTTGTTACCGCTCGCGCACAAATCCAACAGTGTTGCTGAGTTGCACCGCGATATTGCACAACCTGGACACTTCAAGTTGATGCCACGGCCGTTGACGGCTTGCTCTCACACAATCAGAACAAGGTTGTCGCGATGGACGACCTCGTCATAAAGCGTTGCGCCGAGCGTCTGACGGACTTCGTGCGTACGCAGTCCGCGGATGCGGTGTGCGTCTGTGGTGGTGTAGTTGGTGAGGCCGCGTGCGAATTCTTGTCCGCTCGCGTCGCGTATCCCGACTACGTCTCCTTTGTCGAACTCGCCAACCACTTCGAGGATGCCGATGGCCAGCAAGCTCTTCGAGCCCGATTCGAGCGCCGCCGCGCGCCTGCGTCGACGACATAGTGTCCGCGCGGCCGCGCGGTCAAGCCGATCCAGCGCTTGCGCGCGCGATGCGTGGCCCCGTGTGCCAGGAATAATGTGCCGACGGACTCGCCCGCAAGGATCCGCGTCAGGGGCTCTGCCTTTGTCCCCGAGGCGATGATCACCGAACCACCGGCCTGGGTTACGAGCCGCGCTGCCGCCAGCTTACTTTGCATCCCGCCAGTTCCCAACAAGCTCTTGCCCATGCCCGCGAGGCCGAGCACTTCATTGTCTATCTGCGGCACCAACGAGACCAGATCGGGCACGGTCGAACCCCCCGGTTCACCTCGATAAAGTCCGTCGACGACACTCAAAATGACTAACAGGGGAGCCTGGAGAAGGTTGGCCACCATGGCGGCGAGCCGATCGTTGTCGCCGAACTTGATCTCGTCGACGCTGATCGTGTCATTTTCATTGATGATGGGAACGGCGTCACACTCGAAGAGCGCGTGCAGGGTGTTCCGCATATTGAGGTAGCGTGGGCGGCTGTCGAAGTCTTCGTGAGTGAGGAGCAATTGTGCGGCGTGACGACGGTGGCGCCTTAGGCCGTCATCGTACGCACGGATCAGGTATGGTTGCCCGACGGCGGCGGCGGCCTGGAGCTGGGATAGGTTGTCGGGTCGGCGTTTCCAGCCGAGCTGACCCATGCCCGCCCCGACCGCTCCCGAACTCACCACCGCCACCTTGCGCCCGCTGTCCACGACTGTGCTGATCTGCTCTGCGAGATGATCGATCCGGGCGGGATCGAGTGTCCCGGCCGGACCGGTGAGAACGCTGGTCCCGACCTTAACGACCCAGGTCCGAGACGACAGAACAACCTCGTCACGCACAAGATCGCGCCAAGCACCATTGGCGGCTGAATTTGGTTCGGTCGATCCGTCACGCTGGGATTCTCCGGCGTTTGGTTTTTGGTCCGTGTCAAATGTGGTGGTCCCGACCTACAATTATCAACGGGCGGCAGTGGCCTGACGCGGCAGGCACTCAGGAAGCACGACGGTCTTTTGATCGTGAAGGTTGTCGGTAGACGATTTCGACATTATAATGCCCGCTCACGGCGGGCCTAGAGAAACTGAGTTTGGGGCCGCCATGGGATCGGACATGGTAACTCCCCACCATCGGTGGGGCCTACTCTACGGGGTGGACCGACCAGATGGGTGAACTGCACCATGAGTGCGGCGTGGCAGCCGTTTACCACGCCGCGGGGCGCTCAGTTTCTTCGCTCGCCCCGATCCACGGGGACGTCAACAGCGTGGCGCGGCTGGTGCCGCGGATGCTGCTCGACATGCAGAATCGGGGTCAGCTCGCTGCCGGCATGGCCAGTTTCCGGCCGGACCGTAATGCACTTATCAATACGCACAAAGACGTCGGCACGGTCGCCGAGTCATTCCGCCTCAATCACCGCGCCGAATTTGAGGCGATCATCGGCGAGGTCGACGGGCCGGTGGCGATCGGCCATGTCCGTTATGCCACCTGCGGCGGGAATGACCGATCCGACGCTCAACCTTTCGAGCGCGATCATGGCCGGAAGGCGAAGTGGTTTGCCTTTGCGTTCAATGGCCAGCTCGCGAATTACGACGAGCTGAAGGAAGAGTTGCTCGCGAAAGGTGACTATCACCTCAAGCGCAATACCGACACCGAAATCATCATGCACTCCCTGGCCTACGAGCTGCAGACAGAAGACCAAGAGCCGGATTGGGTAGGGGTTTTTGGTCGGATCGCGGAGCGCTTCGACGGCGCCTATAATATTGTGTTAATCACGGCCCATGGTGAACTGGTCATCGTGCGTGACCCGCTCGGTTTTCGTCCGATGTGCATCGCCGAGCATGGTCCGCTATTCGGCGCCGCCAGCGAGAGCGTGCCCCTGGCCAATCTCGGCTTCCGCAACATTCGCTCGCTCGAGCCTGGACACTTGGTTGTTGCCAACCACAAAGGGATTCGCGTCGAGCGTTATGCGCCCTCGCCACGGCAGGCGCATTGCTTCTTCGAATGGATCTACTTTGCCAACGTCGCCAGCACGCTCGACGATCGTTCGGTCTATCTGAGCCGGGCGTCGCTGGGCCGGGAGTTGGCGCGGCTTGAAGACGTGCCGCTCGACGCCGACACAATCGTCGTCCCAGTCCCCGACACCGCCAAGGCCGCCGCGGATGCCATGGCATTCGCGCTCGGAGTGCCGTCGGTCGAAGGCCTGATGCGCAACCGCTACGTCGGACGGACATTCATCGAGGGAACGGCCGACCGCGCGGCCAAGGCCCGCCTCAAATACACGCCTCTGGCGGAAGTGTTGGCGGGGAAACGGGTTTTGCTCGTCGAAGACAGTATTGTGCGATCGACGACGATGCGTGCCTTGGTCCACGAGATCCGCGACCGAGGCGGCGCGCGCGAAATCCATCTCCGTGTCGCATGCCCGCCAATCATTGCGCCATGCTACTACGGCATCGACATGTCGCGGAGGGATGAGTTATTTGCCACTCCCTATGTCGACGAGATCAACGGCGGTGTTTCAGCGGAGGCACAGGAGCGCATGGCCAAGGAACTTGGTGCCGATAGCCTGCGTTACCTGCCCGTCGAGGCGATCGCGCGGTCCGTCAGTCTGTCGCCTGATCGCCTCTGCCGCGCGTGCATCACAGGTCAGTATCCCAGCGTGACGGGCCAACATCTCTACCAGATCGAAAACAGCATGTGTTCGACGCACGGTCGTGCCAACGGAGCACGCGCCTACGAACCGCATAACGCGGCCACTGCGGTCGGTTCGGTGTAAAACTCCTGCGATTTGCTCTGCGGCGTGGAGATATTGCCCGTGGTTCATACGTCCGAGCCGGTCAATTCTAGTCGATAATTGGCACGGAAGATCGGTCGCCCCTCGAGGCGATATTTCCGCTCGAAGTTGGTAAGGTACTCGTGCGGATTCTGGGGCATTGAGAGCTCTGGGACGGTTTGCTGCTCGAACCGCCGCAGGTTGGCGATCAGTTGCTGAATCAGAATGAAGTACTCCTCAACGTCGCTCGCGACGCGTAGCTCTCCTCCCGGCTGGAGTGATCGTACGATTTGAGCCACCAGCTCGTCCGTGAACACCCGGCGCTTCTTGTGGCGTTTTTTCCACCACGGGTCGGGAAAGTAGACGTGGACGGCTCGCAAGCTTGTCTTGGCGTCCAGTCGAGCCATGACCTGTCGCGCGTCCCCATGCCAGATCTTGGCGTTGGATACCTGCATCACGGCGAGCCGTTCGGCCGCGATTCGAGCATACTTCCGCGAAAGTTCAATCCCCAGGAAGTTGTGAGTAGGGTGCGACGTGGCGGCATTGAAGACGAAGAGTCCCTTACCGGAGCCGATTTCGACCTCGACCGGGTAGTCGTTACCGAACAGCGCTTGCAAGTCAATTGGAGCGGGCTCGTCGGTCGGGGTCGGGTCGATCAGGTGGGACGATACGTCGATCGCGTGTCGAGTGCCTGCCATTTTGGAAACGTGGGTCTTCGCGGGTCGAGGCGATGGATGATCCCAGTGAATTCTCGCAACGCCAGAGAAATCTCGCCGTGATGCGGTCAGGCAATGCGATTAGCTCGGTTCCGCAGCCTCGCTCGGGCTCGTGATGGGAACGCCGATGATCTTACCGTGAAAGACCATGTTTGTGCCGACGAATCCCTGGCACTCAAACATGGTGTGCCGGCGATGGAGCCTAATCGCCTTGGCGACCAAGACAAGCCGATCGCCCGGCTTGACTTGTCCACGAAAACGCACGTCTTCCATGCCTCCGAAAGCGATAAAACCTTCCTTATGGACGCCTGCCTCATGGCAGAAGAAGCTCGAAAGCTGGGCGGCCGCCTCGCACATGAGCACGCCTGGCATGAGCGGGTAGTCGGGCATATGCCCGCGGACCCAGAATTCGCCAGGCCCGACGTCTTTGAAGCCGATGATCAGCTTGTTCTCGACGTCGATCAAGACGATCGCTGTGAGTTGCTCCATCTCGAAGCGCTGGGGATTACAACGGCCGATCCCTTCCCGATCAACCAGAACACGCGAAGTGTCGATGGCGGCGGGGTCGACCAGGGGCGCTGGCGGCATGCGCGCTTATCCTTTCTCAAGCTCTCAGCGGCGACAACAGCTCTAGCAAGCCAAGCCCGTCGCGCGGTCGGCCCCGGCCCATTCTCGTCAATTCCGAGCAGGCCCATCCCCCGACCTGTCTCGGTGCGGTGGTCGTGTAGGTCGGCTTCCATCTCGTACCAGCCGGCCCCTATGATGACTTCCGCCCGCAACTTCGACAAGAGGTTTTGAGAGAGGGCGACAGCGCCAAGCCGTCAAATTATTCAACAAATATATTGCATTTGGGCGGACTCTCGTGTGGACTGGGTGAATCGATGCAGCCTGTTCAGTGCAGAAGAGGCATGTGTATCCGGTGCATTGGGAGAAGCAGCACCGCTACACGCAAGCTGTTGTCATCCGCAGGGAGACATCACGATGCTGGACCTTATCCGTTCGACTGGTCGGCGGTGCGACGGTATCTCACGCCGGAGTTTCTTGCAAGTTGGCTCGGTAGGTCTGGCGGGGTTAACGTTGGCAGATGCACTTCGAGCCAAAGCGAGGGCGGAGGGCAATACTTCACGCTCATTGGCCGAACGATCGGTGATCTTGATTTGGCTAGATGGCGGCCCACCTCAGCACGAGACTTACGATCCGAAACCCGACGCGCCCGACCAGTTCCGCGGGCCATTGAAGGCGATCTCGACCAGATTGCCCGGCGTGCAGGTTTCCGAGTTACTTCCTAAACATGCGCGGCTAATGGACCGTATGTCTGTGATACGCTCGCTGCATCATGACAACGGCGATCATTTCGCGGCTGCGCACTGGATGTTGACCGGGTATCTTGGCTCAAACGCCATCAATATGGCGCCGCAATATCCCTCGGCGGGCTCGATCGTCGCACGGCTCAAGGGGGCGAAGCGGCGAGGGATGCCGGCGTATGTCGGACTTCCGCATACCCATTCTGTCGGGTTGGCACCGGGCTACCATGGCGGAGCCTATCTGGGAGTGGGCTACAACCCCTTCAATGCCGACGGCGATCCCAATTCGGAGAGATACCACGTGCCCAACCTGGCACTACCGCCCGGCGTGGACGCGCCGCGATTGTTGGGCCGACGTGGTTTGCTCTCGGCTTTCGACGGAGCGCGACGGACCGCGCATACGTCCAGCTCGATGGAGGGCCTCGATCAATTCGAACAGGAAGCGTTCTCGATGGTCCTGGGCGACCGAGCTCGACGCGCTTTTGATTTGCGGAAGGAAGATCCGCGCCTGCGCGATCGATACGCGCGCCATCAGTGGGGACAAAGCTCGCTCTTGCGCGCAGGCTGGTGGAGGCTGGCGTGCGGTTCGTGACGTTGACGTTCGGAGGCTGGGATTATCATTCGAGCCTCGAACGCGGAATGAAACGAGTGCTGCCCATTCTCGACGCCGCGGTCGGCACGTTGATCGAAGACCTTGAAGGTCGCGGCCTGCTCGACTCGACCATGGTGATCGTCGTGGGTGAATTCGGCCGAACGCCGCGCATGAACAAAACCGGAGTTCCCGGTTCCGACCCAGTTCCAGGCCGCGACCACTGGGGAAAGGTGATGAGCGTCTTGGTAGCCGGGGGCGGCATCGCGCGTGGCCAGATTGTCGGTTCTTCCAACTCGCGCGGGGAACTCCCCAAAGAGCGGCCGCTACGGCCGCAAGATCTGATCGCGACGGTGTATCACCAGCTCGGGATTAATCCCTCGACAACGTTCCTCAATCGGACCGGCCAACCGATCAAGATTGGCTCCGACGGCGAGGTAATTCGCGAGCTGGTGGGCTAAACCCGATCTGACCTTCCGTCGTTGCACTGCGGTCGGCAGTGCAAGGAATCCTGCGGCTAAGTTCAATTCTACTCGACCCGCGGTTTGCGTGATCGGCGCCGGGTGGTTTTCTCTTCGGAGTTTGCATTTCTTGAGGCAAACCGCGCGGGCGCACACTGGCGCCATGCATCCTCAAGTAGTTCGCGCAGGTCATCGCGACGGACACTCGATAGTCGCACGAGTATCCACGGATAGTTGAGATAATGATCCGTGATGTAAAAGGTCTCTGGGTCGACCCTCATCCTCATCGTGCGCTCGCCCGGGTCGATCCTGACGACGAGTGATTCGTCATCCTGGTGCAGGCGGACAAACAAATTCTTTCCGACGCGAAATGCTGGGGTGCCGTACGATATCCCTTCTACCGCGCCAGGAAGTCCGCCGGCGATATCGCGGACTGTTTCAAAAGTGACCGGCTTTCTTGCCATCGAACACTTCCGATTTTCGCCATGTTGACTCACGCTGTTCTCGACCCGTCGTTACCATTATGGTTACGCGCGGTGTGTGCCATAGCTAGAAGCGAAAACGCCGGCAAACATCGTGGGCGATTTGTACTACGAAGCCGCCCTTAAGAGTAGTACGTGGGTGGATCTGTGTCCCGGAGGATAATTTCAACAGGGTATTGGAGTCCAGGAAACATGAATCCGTTTGGCGGATTCTCGGCTGACGCCGGCCCGATAGAAGATCGACCCCTTGGCACAATGGTTACTTATGGCTATCCGGAGATCGAGTTCGATGACGAGCTAAGTCTTGCCATCGGGATCGGAGCCTCGTTGCTGGAGATCTTGCCTCATTGGGGTGCGTTGCTCGATCCAACTGCGGCGCAAGCGAGCCGGCGATCGTGGTTTATCGATTCACAGCGTTCATGGCTGCTGGGGCGGGCGAACGATCCGCGCTCGTAGGGTCGACCTGGGATCGCTGGACGCGTCTACGCATCGCGAGTCCGTTGACGACTTGAAAGCTTGTATCGATTGGCTGGTCGCGGCGGGGGGCAAGTGCTTGGTCGTGCATCCCGGTGGCCTGTCTGATCCTGACGAATGCACCGGACGGCGCCTGGCTTTGTCGCGCGGAATGTTGCAGCTCGCCGATCATGCCCGCGGGACGGACGTCGTCGTCTGTGCCGAAAACATGCCGCCTGGCGTCTACCCCGGTAGCCGCATGGTTGAACTTGTCGAGCTGCTCCGAGAGCTCGACTGCTCCAATCTTGGGCTAGCGCTTGACACCGGGCACGCCAACCTCACCGCGAGCGCTGCGGAGGAGACGCGGGCCGCAGGCTCGCTGCTAGCGACAACTCATGTTCATGACAATAATGGCCGCCAGGATTCGCATGAGCCACCGGGCAATGGAACGATCGACTGGCGGGACTTGGGGCTGGCGCTCGATTCGATTGGCTACGGCGGCCCGATCGTGCTCGAGTGCATTCGACGCCTTCGTCAGAGTCCCTCGGACTGGAAGCCTGAAATCATAAAAGGGCCCTTGCGTACCTGCAGATCGATTCGTGCCGGGCCCTGAGCGATTTTTCCGAAGATGAGGGCGGAACAGTTCGCGATCACTGGCTCCGTCGATCGCCGCGCGATGAAGCCGACTCTCGGATGCCGATACCAGCGTCGGAGATGCGCCGAACTGACTTGCGATGGCGTTCGACGTAACAGGCGCAGAGCCGGCAACGCGATGTCGAGCCGTGCCGGAAAAACGGGAGATACGGCCAGAGGAGGCCGTCGCCGAGATTTTGGCCGGGAAGGAGCCCCGAACGTGTCAACCAAGCTGAACCGGCGTGAGCTGCTCGTTGCTGGTGGCGCGGTGGGTGCTGCTGCTGCGGCCGTGTCGGCGCTCGGACCGAACGCCGACGCTGGGGTCGAGCTCGGTCGGTACGCACGGCGGGAGGGTGTTCAAGGCAAAATGACCGGCGCACAGGCGACGGCGGCCGCGCTCGCCTGTCAAGGAGTACGGTGCGTCTTTGGTATTCCGGGGGCGCAGACCAACGAGTTGTGGGATGCGCTCAAAGCCCGTTCAATTCCCTACCTTCTGGTCGCGAATGAATCTTCGGCTGCCGTCATGGCCGACGCCTCGGCGCGCGCCACCGGCGAGGTCGGCGTCTTCTCGGTCGTGCCAGGTCCGGGGTTGACCAACGCGCTGACGGGGATCGGCGAGGCGCTTTACGACAGCATTCCAGTCGTCGGGATTGTCAGTGACATCGACCGGTCGCCCAAGGCGCCGATGGGCCAGGTGCACGGGCTTGCTAATTCTGCGATCGTGCGGCCGGTCGTGAAGGAGCTTTACGAGGTACGGCACCAGGCGGAGATCCCACAGGCAATATTCCAAGCCTACCAGACGGCCAGAATGGGCGAGCCAGGGCCGGTGGCCGTATTGATTCCGTTCCCACTCTACGCTGCCGTGTGGGATTACGACCTGCCCGCGCCCCCTCCCTGCCCTGCTCCGTTTGATGAGACGGCCTACAGCCGGGTCTTGGCGCATTTGATGGACCGGCGGCAGAGAGTGGGAATTTTTGCGGGGCTGGGATGTGTCGACACGGGAACATCCTTAGCATCGGTCGCCGAGCTGCTCCAGGCCCCCGTGGCGACCTCGGTCAGCGGCAAGGGCTGCATCGCCGATGCGCACCCGCTTGCGGTCGGGTGGGGTTATGGCAAGCAAGGGACCAGGACCGCCGAAGTTGCCTTCAAGGATGTCGACCTGGTGCTGGCCGTCGGGGTCCGGTATAGCGAGGTTTCGACTGCGTCGTACGCGATTCCCCGTCATCACCTATTGATCCACGTCGACGCCAATCCCGCCAACCTGGGACGCAACGTGCCGGCCCACGTGACCATGTGCGCCGACGCGCGGTTGTTCCTCGATCGACTGGTGGCCGATGGTGCCGCGATAGCGCGGCCCGCGTGTCCGGAGCTTTGGCAGAGGATAGAGCGCCTGCGCAAGGACGATCGATGTCAGGCGGCCACGGTCAAGATCACACCGTGCGTCGACCCGATGTTTTTCCTCAGCCAGTTTCGCTGCGCCCTAGGTCCCGATGAACTTTTTTTTGTCGACGTGACCGCGGCCACGCACTGGGCGTCCGAGACGATCGAGGTTCAAGGGCCGCGACGCTATTTCACGCCCGCCGACAACCAGAGCATGGGGTGGGCAATTCCGGCGGCCATCGGCGCCCAGCGGGTTCGCCTCGATCGGCAGGTCGTCTGCGTGACCGGTGATGGCTGTTTCTTGATGTCGGCCATCGAGATGTCGACGGCCGCTCGGGCGGGGCTCCCGGTCAAGTTTTTCGTGCTCGACGATGGCGGCTACCACTACATGCAGATGCTCCAGGAACCGGTCTATCGTCGAACAACCGCGACCGAGATCGCCAAGATCGACTACGCGGCTTTCGCCCAGGCGGTTGGCCTCGGCTACAACCAGATTGTCGATAACGCCGACGTGCTTGCCGGAATCCAGCGCGCCCTTGCGTTTCCGGGCCCTATCCTAACGCGGGTCGTGATCCGCTATGAAGGACGTGAAATTCGCTGGTTGAGCGCATTGCGATCGCAATATCTCAAGAACATGTCAAACGGAGCAAAGTTACGTCTCGCGGCGCGGGTCGGAGTGAGGGCGTTTACGCCCGACGCCGATTCTGATTGAGGCGAGCAAATTTCTCGTACAGTTTGTGAGCCTGGGCAAATTAGAAGGATTTGTGAATATTATGACATCGGACGGTTGATCTTCCGCGAATTGAGCGTTCTCCGTAATATGCCTCCCGATCGGTCGACGGTCAGGGCATTTGCAGGATCGACGCCACGGATGGGGTTTGTTGCACGCATGGAAGTAAGTACGAGCGCTAAGCTTCCGCACGCGGAGTTTTTTCCCCCCTCACCGGCGCCCCGGCGATCGAGTCGCTGGCTCACGCGAATAGTTGAAGATCGCCGCGAAATCGCGCGATTTTGGCCCGTCATCCAGAATATGGTGGTGCAAGAGCTGCGCGTGCGATACCAGCGGTCGATTCTCGGCTTTTTCTGGTCGCTCCTGAATCCTCTCTTGATGATGGCGACCCTGTCATGGGTTTTCTCGTATTTGATGACAAACTTTGACAACTACCCTCTTTTTCTTTTTGCCGGGATGGTGCCTTGGGGTTTTCTGGCCGGCAGCCTGAATGAGTGTGCGTTTTGCATCATCGTCAATGAGGGGCTGATCCGGAAAATCTACCTACCCAAATTGGTCTTTCCGATCGTGCGCGTGTTGACCAACCTGCTCACTTTCGTTTTATCGCTAGCCGCGATGTACTTGCTCTT
This sequence comes from uncultured Isosphaeraceae bacterium, assembly GCA_963850935.1. Taxonomy (GTDB): domain Bacteria; phylum Planctomycetota; class Planctomycetia; order Isosphaerales; family Isosphaeraceae; genus CAWFRS01. Next base: position 684,233 of record CAWKNT010000032.1, on the reverse strand, counting down.
ACTGCCCATGGGTGCCCGACTGACTCCTTCGATCATTTGCTTGCCCATTGTGATCGGGCTCTTCGCGGTGTTCGCGCTTGGACTCGGCCTGATAGTGGCGACTGCGAATACGTTTTATCGTGACTGTGGCCATCTGGTCTCCGTGTTCCTGCAGGCATGGTACTTCGCATCACCGATCATGTTTCCGATGGAGACGTTCAAAGAGGCACAGTGGCGGCTCCTGTGGAATCCAGCGCTGTATTTCATCGAACTCTTTCATGACGTTTTATACAAGGGGCATTGGCCTCGATTGGGCATGTTGGCGGCGGCTGCGGTGATCGCCACGACGAGCCTGGGAATTGGTTATGCCATATTCAAGTCCCATGAAGACAAGATGGTCTTCCGACTCTGAGCGACCCGGAGTGGCTGTACACAAATCGGCGGCGCCGGCCTCGTTGATCGAGCTGAATGACGTTTCGCTTCGGTTTGTCAACTACGCCGACAAGCAGTACTCGCTCAAGCGAGCCGCGCTTGACCTCGTGTTGCGCCGCGAGTCGGTGGTCCCCACCTCCGAGTTTTTGGCTCTGCGCCGTGTGACTTTCGGGATTGCGCGCGGCGAACGGGTGGGAATCGTTGGCGCCAACGGAGCTGGCAAGAGCACATTGTTGCGTCTGATGGCGAGAATCTACCCCCCCACAAGCGGACAGTTCTCGATTCGCGGCACCGTAGCTCCGCTGATCGAGATGGGAGCGGGATTTAATCCTGAGCTCTCCGGCCTGGACAATATCCTGCTCAATGGTGCGCTCCTGGGATTTTCCCGGCGCGACATGCTTAGCAAAGTGGACAAGATTCATGACTTCACAGGCTTGAGAGAGTTTGCTGAGATGCCGCTGAAGTACTATTCGAGTGGCATGTACATGCGATTGGCCTTTGCCATTGCCACCGAGGTCAGTCCGGATATCCTGCTGATCGACGAGGGTCTGACTGTGGGAGATGCGGCCTTTCAAGAGAAAGCGAAGGACCGCATTCGGGACCTGCTCGACCGAACGCAGGCGGTCGTCGTGGTCTCTCACGATATGGACTCGCTACGAACGTTGTGCACGCGGGGCCTTTGGTTTCACCAAGGGCGGCTGGTGGACGACGGTCCCATCGATGAAATCATCGACCGGTACCTCGAATCCGCCAACCCGACGACTTTGGATGCCGCGTAATCTTGAGCGAGTGACTTCCGCTTTCTTTGTGCCTGTCTTCGTATCCTCTCTTAATATTCTTCCGATCAATCCGCGGCGGCCTTCCGCCAGAAACCAACTGGAATGACCGTGCGAATTATTTCAGATTTAAGGATTGGCGTGCCGATGACAGAATAGCGACCTGTGCATCCCGTGGCTTCGCCCGAACAACGACTGCTTCTGGCGCGGTCTCCACCGTGACCGGCATTGACCGGCAATCGGCTCCTCGTCATCATGCCAGGACCGATCGCGGATGGGGCGGCCGGTGGACGACCGAAAGAGGGGTCGAGGGAGTGACCCGATATGCCGCTGGCTCAACTGACTGTCCTCGTCTCGGCGCTCATAGGTTGGTCGGACATCACGATCCAGCCCAACCGCGGCGATCACGCGGCCTTCACCTTTCAACGCAGCGTAGCGAGCCTCGATCGCCCCAGCGAACGGACGCTCGAAACCCTGCGGCGGTACGACCTGGAGAAGGAATATCGGCGCAAAGTCCACGACTGCTTGCTCCACCTCGAAAAGTTCGCCCAGCAGCGCCCTGAGGCCGAACTAGTCTACGCCTTGGCCGAGTTGTCGTGGATCGAAGCCAAACGGCTCGACCGTCGCCGCGACGAGCACGCCATTGACCGGTATCTGGACGCGGCCGCATACGCCCATGACTATCTGCTTGAAGATGATCCAGTGCTCGCCGAGGGCCGTGGTCCATCTGACCCGCGGTTCAGGCTGGCGATGGAAATCTACAACGCCGGGGTTGACCGTTTGATCCGTGCGGCCCAAACCAAAGGGCAGATCCAGCCGCAAAACGGAGAGGCGATTCCCTTCAAATTTCATGGCCGCGAACAATCGTTGCGAATCGTGCTCAGAGATTCTCCCTGGAATTCCGCCGACGTGCACAAGCTTCTCCTCGCCTCGGACTTCGAGGTCTCGGGCATCAACCGCGACCTCTCCCAGTATGGGCTGGGGGTCCCGTTGATCGCGGTGCGCGAAACTCAGACCAAACAAGGTGAGCGCCCACCTGGGGAGCGATTCTATCCCGCCGAGATGGCCTTTCCGCTGACGGCATTCCTCAAACCGAATTCGCGGCTGAAGGACGCCAATGTCAAAGCCAACGAGGCTCGCGAATGCACGCTTTGGCTGTTCGATCCCGTCCAGACACGCACAGTTGGCAGCAGACCATACGCTCTTGCACTCGAGATCGACCTGACGACACCGCTTGCATACATGTGGTCTCGGACCGATCTCGACCGCTACCGCTGGACGGGCTTGCTTCGGCCGGAACAGGCGCTCGAACGGGCCAACTTGTTGTTGATCCGCCCTTACGAGCCGCACAAGATTCCGGTCGTGATGGTCCACGGATTGATCTCTACGCCCCTGGCCTGGATCCCGATGCTCAACGAGCTCTTGCGCGACCCGGTCATCCAAAGCCAGTATCAATTCTTGCTGTATATGTACCCCACCGGCGTCCCGATCCCGATTGCGGCGGCCGGACTGCGCGAGTCGCTGTTCCAGGCCAAGATGATGTACGACCCCGATGGACGTGATCCCAAGTTCGACCGAATGGTCCTGCTGGGGCACAGCATGGGAGGAGTATTGAGCCGGACCATGGCGGTCTCGAGCGGTGACCAGTTCTGGAGGCTTTACTCCGACCGATCCTTCGACGACATCCTGGGGCCGAAGGACGTCCTGGATGAATTGCGTCGTTATTTCTTCTTCGAGCCATTGCCATTTGTCAGCCGGGTCGTTTTTCTGGCCACGCCGCACCGCGGTTCGGACATGTCGCGCGGCGTCGTCGGCCGAGTTGGTACCAGCCTCATTTCCGATTCCGATCACATTCACAAACTTCTCTATCAGTTGGTGAAGGATAACCCCGACGCCTTCGTCAAGCGTCATTTCCGCCGTCTGCCGACCTCAATCGAGACACTCGAGCCCAATTCAGAGATCCTCTCGGCGCTTTTGAACATGCAGCCTCCTTCGCCCCCTCATGCGATTAGCTTTCACTCAATCATTGGGTCGTTGCGGCCTAACGGCGTCGACAAGACGACCGACGGCGTGGTGTCCTATCGCAGTGCTCATCTGAACGGCGTCACATCCGAGAAACTGGTGCGGTCCGACCATGGTGTCCAGAAAGATCCCGAGGCAATCCGCGAGGTTCGTCGAATTCTGCGAGAACACGTCGGCGTCATGCCGACCGTTCCACTGATCCAGGAAGCCCGAGCTCAGACCCAGGCTACGCCAGGTGTGAAGCTGGAAATGCCCAGCAACGATCGGTAGAGTTCAGTTGTCGCTGCCCAGGCACGCGTCGTCGACCGAAGACTCAGAGAGACCGACCGACAGCCAGGCAACCAAAGTATTCGCATCTGGAATGAGGCCGATCGATGTCCGATACGCTCGCTGACCAGTTAGTTGGCTTTGCACTGCGCACCGGCTACGAAGATCTCCCGCCCGCGGTCGTCGCCGAGGCACGCCGTCGTTTGATCGATGCCATTGGCTGTGCCATCGGCGCGCTTGAAGAGCCTGCATCGTCGATTGCGCGCCGCGTTGCGGCGCGAATTCAAGGTGCGCCATCGGTCGGGTTGATCGGCGGCGCGAAGGCCGCGCCGGATTGGGCCGCATTTTCCAATGGTGTTCATATCCGCTACCTCGATTGCAACGACACCTATCTCTCACTCGAGCCAGCGCACCCCAGTGATAACTGGGCAGCCGTCATGGCCGCCGGCGAAGCCGCTGGTGCTGACGGCAAGGCCTGGATTACGGCCGCGGCGGTCGCCTACGAGGTACAATGCCGATTATGCGATGCCGCCAGTATCCGGGCTCGTGGTTGGGACCACACCACCTACGGCTCGATCTCCTCGACCCTGGCCGCGTCAAAGCTGCTGGGCCTTTCACACGAAGAAGCCGTGCACGCGCTCGGGATCGCAGGCACGACGGGGACTGCGTTGAGGATCACGCGCGCGGGTGAGTTATCGATGTGGAAAGGATGTGCTTTTGCCTTTGCCGCCCGCAACGGTGTCTTCGCGGCGTTGCTCGCCGCTGACGGCATGACGGGACCCGCCCCGCTCTTTGAAGGGGAAATGGGATTCTTCCAGCAAGTCTCGGGACCATTTTCGCTTCCCAAGCTGGGAGGTGCGGCTGCCACCGACTGGATGCTGCCCAAAACTTCCATCAAATTTGTGCCGGCCGAGTATCACAGTCAGTCGGCCATCGCCGCGGCGTTCGCGCTCCGAAACAAAATCGCCGATCCAGCACAGATTCGCGAGATCGAAATCGCGACCTTTCGCGTGGCCGTCGAGATCATCGGCAAGGATCCCGAGAAATGGCGTCCCAAAACTCGCGAAACCGCCGATCACAGCCTGCCCTACTGCACGGCAGTTGCACTGGTCGACGGTGAGATTACAGCCAAACAGTTCATGCCCGAGCGGTTGCGGGACCCAGAATTAATCGAGCTGGTCTCTCGCACCCGAGTGGTTGAAGACGCCAAGCTCACGGCCGGTTATCCCGCCGGCATCCCCAACCGTGTCACCATCACTTTGAATGACGGAACCAAATTGACCGAAGAGGTCGCATTCCCGCCCGGCCATGAAAAAAACCCACTCACCGACGCCCAGCTTGCGCAGAAGTTTCACGACTTGGCCGATCCGATCGTCGGTCGCGACCACGCCGATGTGATTCATGCCAGATTGGCGCATGTTGAAGACGATTCCACTCCTCATACCGTTCTCGAACATATCCAGCTTCCGACGCGCGGCTGAACTAGCTGTCCAGACTCCGCAAACACTTGAAATTGACACCGCGGCTCACTTGGAATAGTTATGTGCGCTTGAATTCCGGAAGGCGCCGGAACCGACTGTCGCACGGCTCACGGACGAAAACGCGGGATGCTATTCAATTCGTTTGATTTTGCCCTCTTCTTCGGGGCTTTATTCCCTGCTTACTGGCTCTTGCAGAAATGGACTCGGCTCCAGAACCTCGTGCTTCTGGGGGCGGGATATTACTTCTACGCGTGCTGGAACGCCAAGTGCCTGTTGCTCTTGATCCTTTCGACCGTTGTCGACTATGGGTGCGGAATTGTGGTCGATCGTGCCACCGGCGATCGGAAGCGCCGGATCGTCGTCGCGCTGTCGATGGCCATTAACTTGGGCGTGCTAGGCTATTTCAAGTATTACAATTTTTTCGCCGAGAGCCTGCTGACTGTGCTGGGCCGCCTCGGCATGAGCGTTTCGCTCGGACAGCTCGAAATCGTACTGCCGATCGGCATCTCGTTTTATACCTTTCAGTCGATGAGCTACGTCATCGATGTTTATCGCCGCGAAATCAAACCAACGCGCAACCTGTTCCAGTTTGCTCTATTCGTGTCGTTCTTTCCCCATTTGGTCGCCGGACCAATCATGAGGGCGACGACTCTGCTGCCCCAGGTCGCGTCGCGCCGACGATTTAGCCTCCCGCGGCTCTACGAGGGGGCGTACTTGATCTTCTGGGGCCTGGTAGAAAAGGTTGTGGTAGCCGACAACCTGGCGGTCGTCGTCAACGACCTTTTCGGGCGTTGGAATACCCTCGACGGTGGTCTGGCGTTGCTGGCGATTTATGCATTTGCCTTCCAGATCCTCTGTGATTTTTCGGGATATACCAACATGGCCCGGGGTGTGGCCAAGTGCCTGGGTTTTGAGCTGCCCATCAACTTTAAGCTTCCATACTTCGCCACCAATCCCAGCGAGTTTTGGACCCGCTGGCACATCAGTCTCTCACGCTGGTTGCGCGACTATTTGTATATTCCACTGGGTGGAAACCGATGTGGCACGGCACGAACATATCGTAACTTGTTGGTCACAATGATTCTCGGCGGGCTCTGGCACGGCGCAATGGACTTTCGTGATCTGGGGCTCGTACCACGGCCTCTTGCTCGTTCTGCACCGGATCGCGCGTCCTTGGCTCGATAGGATCAAGCCGGTTGATACGATCGATCGCGCCTGTTGGACGGGACTGCGCATCGTCGTCACGTTTCATCTCGTCTGTTTTGGCTGGTTGATCTTTCGTGCCGGCTCGCTCGAGCAAGTCGCCGGAATGCTGGCTGCGATTGTGCGGCGTCCGTCTATTCCGTCCGCCGCATATCTGATACCGGTGGCGCTGACAATACTCCCGCTCTGGCTCGTGCAGTTATTCCAGTACGCGGCCGATGATCTCGACGTAATCGGCCGTACCCCCTGGTACGTCCGGGGCGTCTTCTACACGGCGTGCTTCTACGCGATCGTGCTGGTAGGTCAGTTTGGAGGTGAGCAGTTTATCTATTTCCAGTTCTAGTAATCCTTCGCGTTGAACTCGTAGACTGACAATGCCAAGAGCACGCCAGTAAGCACCAGCGAAGACACGATCGACAAACAAGGTGAAAATGCTTGCCCGGACTCAAGCAGGTTAAAGACAACCGGCTTTTGGAAGTGTCGCTGCGCGTCCAGGGTATTGAATACGATCAGTCCCGCGTCGATGGGCTTTGGAGAAACCCAGTACGCCGCTTTGCTGAGGCGCAAGCGTGCCGGCGGGCACGTATTGGGCTTCCAGTGAGCCGCGAGCCATCACACAACCATAATTAATGCCCCAGGCCATAAGCCAGAAGAGCACCGAGCCGAAGACGCACGCCACCGTGCCGCGCATGATCACTGCAAGTAAGACCGAGAAACTGTAAAAGATCGCGAACTGGAGCAACAAGAGCGGAACGCACCACAAGTACGTCGTGCTCCAGACATTGGTGCGCACACCCAGCGCTAGCCACGTCAGGGCGACAAACAGCACCACCTGAAACCCAACGTAAATCAGCACGCCGAAGTATTTGGCGAGAAGCAATTGGCGGCGAGCAACTGGCTTGGCAAGCAGCACCGATGCGGCACTCGGATCTAACATTGCTGGGACGAATCCGGCCGTCCATACCAAGGTCATGAGCACTCCCACGGTGCCTGCAAAGCCCCCTGCAAGCAGCAATTCGAGAAACGTGACAGCATCGCGGCGCTCGCGGCTCACTGGAATGGAAACAGCACCGAATGCCAGGGTCATGCGACCGCTGATTGTTTCAACTCCCTCGCGCCGCGCCGCGTCAGGATCGGGAACAATTGAGGTTCCAGCTGTTTGATCCGCTGTTGCCCGCGAGACAGCCGTGCTAGCAGTAGATTGAGGCAGGAACAGCACCGGCTCGTCGCCTCCTTGAAGCGACACGTCGCCCGATACGCTGACGCTTAGACAAAGTACGACGCATATCGCCGTAACCGTCAGCATCATCCACCAGATTCCGGATGCGCAGGCTTGCCGAAACGTATCGCAGGTCATTTGCTTGAGCGTGACGACGTTTGATGCGCAGGTCCATGGCGTGCTTCCGTCAAGAGCGATAGATCGACTCCAAGGCTGCTTCAAGCGATCGCTCGCAGCCCTGGCGTGGATCTTGGAGCAGAGAGTCAAGCGAACCGATATAGGCGAGCCGTCCCGCGACCAGCACGGCCAGTCGATCGCAGACTTGAGCCACTTCGCCGAGAGCATGCGAAACGAGGAGCACGGTCTTGCCGGCGTTGCGCTGCTCGGCGACGATTTCCTGAAGCAGCGCTCGCGCGTTCAAGTCGAGCCCTTCGGTCGGCTCGTCGAGGACGAGCAGGTCCGGCTCCGCGAGCACACTGTGAGCGAGAGCAAGGCGCTGAACCATTCCCTTGCTAAATCGAGCGATAGGTTCATGGGCGCGATCGGCCAGGCCCACTCGATCGAGCAGCGCGGGCACGCGGTTTCGCAGGTTCGAGGGCGAAATGCCTGACAGTTTGCCATAGAACTCGAGGAGTTGAATCGATGTCAGGTAACGGGGAAACGCCTGGCTCTCGTGCATGTAGCCGACGCGGGCGAGCGTACTCTGCTCTGACAGCGGCCGCCCCAGTCGCATCACGCGGCCTCCGCCGGGATGGCACAGGCCCAGGAGGATCTTCAGCAGCGTCGTTTTGCCGGCTCGATTTGGGCCTAAGAGCGCGAAAACTTCGCCCGATTCGATCCCAAAGCTGACCCCATTTAGTGCAACGAGCTCAGGGCGGAGCGACAGAGATCGACGGTAACTTTTCGAAACATCGACAAACTCGGCGACAAGATTGGGCATGGTTATTTTGTCAGCGCAATTTGCACGCCATTTTGCAGAATTTGCGTAAATGTAGTGATCATATTCGTCGACATCTGCGCGTCCGTACCGGTAATAATCTGGTTTGACGGCAAGGCGGTCGAAGCACTGCTCTGCGTGCCCGCGTAGTATTGCATGCTCTGCAAGGTTGACTTCGCCGCGCTGGCGTTGGGTCCCTGGAACAAGGGCCCGAATCCGATCGTGTACAGCCGGAACGGGTTTCTCGACGTACTGTAAGTGCTCACCAGAGTCTGAACTAGCGAATAAATCTGGCTCAAGACGGTCGGGTCGTTGATGTTCGTAGCGTTGATACTTGGATATTCACTTTGATTTGGGTTGTTCATATTGTAACGTACTTTATAATAAGTATAACTCCCCGCGTTCACCAGGCTGGCGGTCGCCCCGCAGTTCGGCATGCCATCAGTTTCGAAGATGACGAGCTTCTGCGCCCCCTTGCGCCCATGGCCCCCCGCCATGCCGCTGGGAAACGTGATGGGCGATGACGTAGCGTACGACCTCAGGGTCGTATCCGTTGGCAAGGTCACGGCGAATTGGTTGTGGCAGAGCATGAGCGCCATGGCGAAGCTCGTGTCTCCGTCAGCGCGGGGAATGTCCGCGAAGTCGGAACAGGGCACCTGCCCCGTGGCGGGATCTGCCGTGTAGGGAGTGAGCTCGGTGCTATTCGTGGAGCCGTCGGCATTGATGGTGCTGAACGGAAACGTCAGGGCGGCCGTCGCGTAATTGTAATTCGTCCCCAGTGGGCTTCTTACGCAATTGAGTCGCCCCGTTCCAGTGGCGGAGCTTCGCGGCCAACTATACTGAACAACACTTACCCAGTCGTTGGGGTGGTTTAACTGCATCGTGCTGATGGCGGCCTCGTAGGCTTGCTTGGCAGTATAGATCGGAGCCTCGTAGCTATCACCTGGCTGCATGAAGTAGTAGTTGTTGACGTTCGAGTCCATGTTGTAATTCTGCAGATAATCGACCATGAGGATGGGGCTGAACCAGTACCGCAGATTGGGCCGTAAGGGATTATCTGTATAGCTCATATATTGCGGCGCCGATGGAGGATTGCTCTGGCTCATCGTTCCCCAGCTAAAATCGCTGCCATAGCCCGCCATGCCGCTGATATCTGTGTACACACCCGACGCCGTTTGCCTGAAGCCTAGTACATGGTCGATGAGTTCGACCCAAAATTGCTGATCGGTGCTGCCGTAACTCGGCCACGACCCGGTGATTGCGGTTGGGATCGAACCGTAATATTTGATGCGGCCACCCCGCATCTGCGTGGGAAAGGGGTTTGGCGTCTGGGCGATCCACGTCAAGATCGCGTTGTAATCGATGGTGTAGGTGGAGCTGCCTGGCAGATCCAATGAGCCGGAAGAATTGAGAAGGGCCGTATTATTGGGTGCGCCGGAAAAATTAAAGAAGCGGTTGCGCCAGTCCGCGAAGAATTGGCCATTGCTTGCCCCTGCCGGATAAGCCCGGTTAAAGAGCCGGCACACGGCGTAATATATCGGCGCATTGTTGCTGCTGCCTGTGACAAACTTGCTGGTCGCCGTGTAGGGCCCACCGCTCGTGGTTCCCCCGGTCATCCAGCTTTGCAGATTGGCCAGACCCGTCGTCATGCCCTGGCTCTGGTAGGTGGTCCAGTTGTTGCTGAGAGTCGTCGCGTCGGTCGCACTCATGCCCATAGCGGTGAGATAAGACTTCACGGTCGACGCCGAGGTAATCGCGCCGTTCCGCGGATCGGGGGGCCAAATGAAAAAGGTCTTGCCGTAATACCCCGGCCCTTGCGTATAGCCATTGAATTGAACGCCCGCGGCGCTATAGTCCACCTTCGTCCAAACGTCGGCGCCCCCGCCAGTACCAGAAGTGTCGAGCGAGCCGTTGGTATAAGCCGAGTAGCCGTCAAGCTCCCACAAGATGTTTGTGGTGGTGCTGTTGACGACATCCTTGACATCGGTGGCGTACGTGGAAGTGCTCCCCAGCTTGAAAAGAGGGATGTCGCCACCTGGCACAGTGGCGTACGACGAGGATGGCGAGTTGCGGTGTGCCAGATGTAGGCGCCGTCCAGGTGTTGCCGCCGTCAGAGCTGGTATAGGAATCGAAAGCCCGGATCAAAGGAGTTGCGTAGGCGGCATTCTGCATGAAGTTATTCACGTAAGTCAGCGAATAGGACGAGTTCGCGGCTGTGGTATTGCTCGGCGATATCGTGTAGCTTTCATCTGCCGAAGTTTGATTGGTGCTCGGGCCTTGCAAATTGGCGTTGGCTCGACGAGTATTGTCCAAAGGTAGGGAAATTGCTGTCCGGATTATTGGAAGTGCGCGAGCTCGTATAGAAGTCGAATCCAAGACAAGTGCCCATGCGCATCGAGCCTGACAGGTCCATAACGAGCGCGATATCGCGCGGGCGGTGTACTGCCTGGGCTGTCGCCGAAACGGCCGGCAGGAATTGCGTCTGCAATATCTTGCTGAACGCGCCCGGAAGACTGCTTGATATGACTGTCGTTGATATTGCGGTAGTCGGGCGAGCCGGTTGTGGGCGGAAAATTGGCTTGAAACGTTCCCGCGGTCTGGTTGTAGTCGTACGAGCCGAATGTGAGTTGCAGTGCCGACGATTGCAGAGACGTACCCAGGATGGTGTTGTAGGTCACAACATTCTGCGCATTGGTTGTGGCTGCGGTCTGGTTGTAATTGATGCTCGAATTTCCGTTGAGCGTGCGCATCGCGGTGAGTGCGGCTAGGTCCGCGGCCTGTTGCACCTGCGTTTTTGCAATCGCCAACATCCCCAGGTCGATCGCCAGCGCCAAAAACCCGACCATCACCACGATCATGATCGCTAACAGGGGGAGGATGATCCCCCGTCGCAGATTCGGGTCGACGCTATACGACAGCGAGTTTTGCCGCATCATCGCATGTCTCCGCAAGATACCGTTAGTCATCGTCGCCACGCGAGGCCCTTAAAGGCCTCCCTCGCATCCCATGATCACCGCGCTGCTCATTACGAACGAACTTGGCATACGTTTTATTGGTATTATATTCATAAACTTATATGTTCCCGAAACTTTCACGGTGAGCAGGTCGCCCGCGGAGAGGCTGTTAACCGCCGTGTTGACACCCTGATGAGTCCCGCTGATGGTCACGCTCAAGTTGCTGAAACTCGAGGTTTGGCCCGCCATGCAAGTGGTCACGAGCGTTAGCACGTCCGAGCTAATCGTGGAACTCGTGTTGTTGGCGATCGCATACCGGCATCCAGTTCGGGCGGCGTTGTTGAGCAAGTTCCAGTCCATCAGGAATCTGGAGAACTCAAAACTGCCGAATATGAGCGATATAACCGGTATCAGGATGATGGCCGTTTCGGGCACGACGTGACCACGGCGTCCAGCGACGCGATTTTTGCGGATAACCATCGTCTAGCTTCCTCGCAGCACTCGTAGACCTTACTGGGCGGGAAGGTCCGGTGCGATCTGAAACGGTGTGTCGACCAATGACGACCAGACCACGGTCACGCTCAAGCGTGTCATGCCCGAGATGGCAATCACCGGGCTCAACTCGATGCTGGAGAACGGAACCTGAAGACCGATCTGATAGAGATCGAGCTGGCTCATCGTAGTCGGGTCAGATACGCTGGGATTGGTGAGGTCCGTAAAAGTCATTGTGAACAGCTCGCGATTGGCAGTGTTGTCCCAGCAAGTGTAGCCGTAGGTGTTGGCGGCCAAGGTGACAACTGGAGAGATCATGCTGGTCGAGTGGCCTGTGCCGAAGGCGGTGGGTTCCGCACCCTGAAGGTACGTGAGAACGTTTGTCGCGACCGTCTGCAGATTATCTTGCCCCAGGGACGCATCACGCGCACCTTCACGGGCGGCATTCCAAAGAACTTGCTGCACTTCCGTGTAACGTCCGACTTGCCAAAGCCCTGTCAGAATCAGCACGAGTAGCGGCAGGCAGCAAGCAAACTCCACAGTCGCCACACCATCGCGGTGAGCCTGCGCTAAAACGGGACTTTTCCTTGCGCGATTTACAAGCATTAGATAATTCCACGCCAGATGGACTGAAAAGGCTCTACTGTTTGGTATGTCATTCCCGAACCGCTGTCAAACGAGCCTTCGCCGAACGTTGACCAGCCGTGCCCATCGATCCCATAACCATGCGATGTACGAATCGACAACACCGTGCGTGACGCCGATGGCGGACGGCTCGTGCACAGTGAACAAAGGCCGATGCTGTCACTCCGCAAGGGCAGCAGTTCAGGGCGCGGGCGCCATTAACGGTCGTTCCGTCGCCTTTGCTCGTGAGGTGTGCTTTCAACGTAGCGTTGCCAATCCGCAACATCGCGGATCATCGGTACCGCAGATGGGACTCGAACTCACACCCTCTCGCCAGGACCGGATTTTGAGCCCGGCGCGTCTGCCATCGCCGTCGCATTGGAAACAGGTTGCTGTGGTGCTTAAAGTCTGCGAATCCAAGGCTCGCACGTCGCCACCTTGGTGGTTTTGCATTGTGGCCGCATGGGGCTGACGTTGACAAAACTGTTCCCAATTTGTTCCCAACTCGCGCCCGAATAGAGGCCGGTACAGGCTTGATCATGGGTGATGGGCTGACGCGGGCAGTGGCCGATGTCGGATCACGGCTGCAAACCCGGTCCCCGGTGATCCGTGAGTTCCTCGGGGCACATCGCCTGGGCGTTGGGTCGGGCTCAGTGACCCGGTTGCCCCGTCGAGCCACCATTGCAACGCGTGTTCTAGCGTTTATTTTAAACGACGCACGCGGCCGATTCACACCTTGATCGTCCGGACCGCGCTCGGGCTGCTCAGATCGCCGTACTACTGGTCGACCACATCGACCCGGAACCAGTACGACCCGACGCGGAGGAGGTCTAGGACGCGTATTGCATCGCGCAAGAGCCGCTCCACTGCGTTCTCGTCGCCGCCCTGGATGGCGGCAAAAAATTGTAAGTTCGTAGTGCATCGGTCGGGCGCGCCTACCTTGCGGTCCGCCGGTCGGCAAGGAAGATTCACGGGCTGAAGGAGCCCAGCGGGAAAGTCCTCGCCGGCCGGAAGCCGGCAGCGCCGTTACCGCTGGCCGGCACATCCCCGACACGGTTGGCACAGCGGGCGTTCGACGCAGGATAGGAGTACGCGCCGCCACACAAAACACGGCTATCCTTACCTTTAATTTCCAGCATATCCTCTTTATCCACAATAACCGATTTTGGTTCTTTGGGATTGTCCTTATATCTTTCCTGACACCAGCACCAGACATTGCCGTGCAGGTCGAACAAGCCCAGGTCGTTGGGCTTCTTGCTGCCCACCGGCCAGGTTCGGTCCTGGGCATTGTGTATGTACCAGGCATATTTGTCCAGCAGCTCTTCGGTCTGGCCGAAATAGCGGCTCGTGGTCGCCCCGGCCCGGCAGGCGTATTCCATCTCCGCTTGCGTCGGCAGCCGATAGCCGCTGCGCTGCAGATGATCTCTGGCCAGCTTCATGCCCTCCTTGAATTCCGGATCCGTTCGCTTGGGAGACAGCCCACTGCTCGCCGCTAATGGACCCAACGAGCCGGCCAACCGCCCGACGCTGCTGCCGGCCAGTGCCGGCAGAGGATCCAGGGGTTCGTAACACCATTCGCTTTGGGGCAATCCCTCTTGCTCGCTCAGCCAGTTGCAGTAGGCCGCCGCCTTATACCAATTCACGCCGATCACCGGGCTGTCGCCGGTGCGTGCCCAGGACTCAATTTGACCAATGCCATAGCGAACCTTGAACTTCCGGTATTGCCCCAGCGTCACCGGCTTGGCAGCCAGCGCGAACGTCCGACCTATCCGCCTCTTGTGCTGATTTTCCCCAGGTAGTCTGCCCGCTTCCGTCTCCGGCGAGCCCATGAGGAACTCTACCGGCCCAGGGATCACCACCATGGTCTGACCCTGGCCATTGACATACCACTGCGGCTTCGCCCGGTCTTTATCCTTGGCCATGACCTGCTTGATGTCCACCAGGCGTTTCGCCTGCATGCGCTCGTCGCTGGCCCATTCCTGATCCGTCCGGGCCAGCCAAGCCTCCTCATGCCACTGCCGCAAGAGCCATTCCACCGCCGCGTGCAGTCCCGGGTCGGCGTCCCTGCGATAGATCTCCTGCAACTGCTCTACCAGCCGCTTCTTCTCCTCGGGCTGCCATATTGCTTCTGCAAACTCCTCCGGGCCGAGGCTCAAGAACAACGCCCGCCGGATCGTTACATCCGGTTCATCCGCCAGCCGCTCGACCAGCGCGTCGGCATCGGCACCCAGCGGCCCTAACCGATGGATGAGATAGCTGCGCACCCTGGGATCGGGACTGTGCCGCAGCAGCGGCCAGACCTTGGCTGGCTGATTCATCCGCAGCAGGGCTACCGCCGCATTGGCTTGCCGCTTGGCCAGCTTCTCCTTGGCGTCCTCCTGGGCATCGGGCGGCAGCTTTTTGTCGATCTCGCCAGTAAGCACGGGCAGTCCCCGCTCGCCCTGGGCCGCGAATGCCGGATAGATCACGGCGAACTGCTTGTCGTCAGCGGCCATGAGAAGGTCGGCCAAAACCTGCGGCTGGTCGGCGCAGTAGTCGGCCAGCAGGTTCGTTGCCAGGGTGCGTTCCGCCGCACGCTCCGCGTTGCGATTTCGGAAGATGTCGGCCAGCGGAACGCGCAACCACTTCTTCACGGGCCGGAATGCCTCGCTCCACTGGCCCAAGTACACCGGGTTTTCCAGCACAAGATCGTTGACCACCAGAGGGCTGCACTTCGCCCAGTTTTCACTCTCCGGGTCGTACTTCGTCAGCGCCGCTGCCGCCCGCAGCCGCTTCGGTTCCTTGCCTTTTTCCGGCTTCACGGCGACCGCCCAGAGGTTCTCCAGCAAACCATCGCTGTGTGCGGCCAGAGCGTCACGGAGCACCGGAACTTCGTGCGGTTCGGCGTCGAGCAGCCGATCAGCGAGGTACGTGGCCTGCGTGCCGTCCACGGGCAATAGGGCGAGGCTGGTGTGGAGCTTCTGCCGGGATTTGCCTGCCGCCCTGTCGTACTCTTCACGCAAGAGCGGATTGGTCCATTTGCGATACTCGGCCATTCCGTCGATCATGGCTGGCACTTGGGCCGTATCCGCATTGAGGACTGCTTGCACCAGTCCGGCGGCATGGGTTGCGTTCCGCTGTTCGACGACCTGTCCCCGGACTATCAAGCCCGTGAGTGTGGCAACCGCCGGTAGCAGAGCCAGCGCAGCCCCTCTTACCGCATGGTAACGGGCCGCTCTACGCATCATTTTCTGCTGCGGCGGGGCCCAGCTCTTCTTCCTGGTGAAGAGCCGGATATTGGACCATTCCCACCAGGCAGGCAGGTGGCGGTTTTCCGGCTTGGCATTCCACTGGGCTGCTCGTTCGGCAAGCCGCAGTTCGGCCCGCCCTCTTCTGGTGTCCATCTGCTTGCGGGTCAGCCATTCCCGGAGCGATGGGACCAAGTAATCGTGGGTAAGTTGATAGTAGCGGGTGGCGCCGTTAGCCCGACGCGCAAGCGACGGTTGTGGCTCTCCCTCTGCCGCTGCCTCGCTTGCGCGTCGGGCTAACAGATCATCTTCCTTCCCTTCGGGGTCGGTCGGTGTGATCAGGCGGATTTCATTGTCGAGAATGCGAATCAGGTCATCGAAGTCTTTCGGGCGGTTGCCATAACTGGACGCTTCCCGCAGCTCCGCACACGACCGCATGTGGCCCTTGATCTCGCTGCCGGTTTCGGGCAAAAGGGCGTGTAGCGCGGCTCGGGCAGCTCGTTGGTGATAGCGATGTTCCGGTGGGGCGGTGGCCGCACTGAACGTCTCTTCGAGGAACGTGACCCCCACGCCCTCGGTGCCGCCGACTTCCTTCAACGTCGCGGGCGTCCATGACTTGTCCTTCATCATTTCCGCAAACAAAGCCAGCCGCACGCAGATGACCTTGCCTTCTTTGGCCAATCCATGAACAGCCTGTTGCAAGAATGCTTTTTGCCATTTGCTCGTTTCCTTGGCATGATCGGGCAACGCACCAAGCGCCCGACCGAAAGCTGCCAGCACCTTCTCGGCGTGGCGAACCGGGAAGAGATCGACAGCAGCAGAGTTCTGTCCATCGAGGACACGGACTTCCAACTCCCGCATAAAGCAAGTCGTCGCCATCCAGAAATCATCTCGTACCATGACGATACACTGCAATCGCCCACCATCGCACTGCCGCAGGGATTGCACCAGGTCCGTCTGCTCTTCTTCCTTTTTCGCATGAAGCCATTGCTCGAACTGGTCAAGGACGATCAGCACTTTTTTTCCCGAGGAACTCCCTTGTCCTCGTCGGATTGCAGCCAGTGTCTCTCTCAGACCCAAGCTGTCCGGCAGGGCCCGACAGCGGTTCCGCAGATTGTTGAGCAAGCGAATTTCTGTTTCCGCAGCGGTCGCTTCGACGTAGACGGCGATTACGTTTTCCGACAGTCGGGGCAACAACCCCGCCTTGACTAATGATGATTTGCCACATCCACTTGGACCATAGATGAGGCCCACCGAGAACGTCTTGTCGAGG
The DNA here is from genome assembly GCA_963850935.1 of uncultured Isosphaeraceae bacterium. Taxonomy (GTDB): domain Bacteria; phylum Planctomycetota; class Planctomycetia; order Isosphaerales; family Isosphaeraceae; genus CAWFRS01. The sequence goes on along the minus strand of CAWKNT010000032.1, from coordinate 667,347 downwards.
TCCGTCTCCTCGATGCGAGTCCTCCAGAACCGAATGCTGTCGGGCAATCCTTCTCGGTCACGAGCACCGGGGAGCAGTTCGAGGAAGAATTCGGCGTCATGTTCATCGAAGGACCGCAATCCTTTCGGTACGACCTTGATGGTCCGGTGATCCGGGGCCGCAGTCGGCGACGGACTGTGGAGAAGACCGGACGGGGCCGGAGCAGTCCCTAATTCGCTTCTGCTAATGGTTGATTTTCCAGTTTCCGGAGCATGATCCAAGAAACGCCGCAAGTCGTCCGACAAATCTTTCGCCGTCGTGTATCGCTCGGAGGCCTTCTTCGCCAATGCTTTGAGGCAGATTCGTTCCAACTCCGTGGGAATGGCGTCAGCGACCTGGCGTGGGGGGCGAGGCTCGTCGTTGCTGATTTGGATGATGACGTCGGTGGGCGTCTTCCCACGAAAAGGTCGCCTCCCGGTCAGTAACTCGTAGAATACAGCCCCGAGGCTGAAAACGTCGCTACGGCCGTCGACTCGATGGCCTTCGCCGTTAGCCTGCTCCGGACTCATGTAAGCGGGTGTGCCGCGGATGCCACCGCCCTTGCCATAATCCTCTTCCTTGAGTGCCAATCCGAAATCGGCAAGGTGGGGCCGGCCTTCACTGTCGAGAAGGATGTTCGACGGTTTCACGTCCCGATGGACCAGCCCTCGCTTATGAGCATGGTGCAGGGCGTCAGCTATTGTGGCCGTCAGCTCCGCACACTCGCCAAACGACAGTCGTGTGTCTTTGAGCTTCTGGGCCAGGTCGGTGCCTTGAATGAACTTGGCTACGACAAAACAGAGCCCGTCCTCCGCGCGTCCCAGGTCGTGTACAGGGACGATATGGGGATGATCCAACCTTGCGAGGATACGGGCTTCGGCCAGGTACGCCTCGGCGTCTTCCGGCGTGGCGATTCGTTCCCGATGCGGCACCTTGATGGCCACCTCACGTCGCAAGTCGTCATCGTAGCCTCTGTACACGACGGCGAAACCACCCGAACCCAGCTTGCCGGTGATCCGGTAACGACCGAGACTTGCAGGAAATTCTCCGTCATTGGTTGCGCCCAGAACCTCACAGCCGGGCACCGCGGGCAAGGCGCTCTGGGGGAGGCGCCTTCAGACCGCGGCGCGGCCACCGGGGGCAGGTCTGGCGTCGGTTCCGTCCGCCGCCGCAGTGCGTCTCGGCAGTCTGGGCACTCCCAAAGATGGGCGTCGGCCTGAACGAGCTCGTCGTCGGGCAGTGTGCCGCCCAGGAGCCGACGGATCTGGTCGTCGCACAGGTGCGTGCTCATGGCGGGCCACCGTTTCCAACGCAGGGGAGCGAGTCAGCCTGCCCTTCCTCTTCCAGCAGCCGGCGGACCCGGTCGCGAGCCTTGTACACGCCCGAGAGCGTCAGGCCCAGCTCGCGGGCCACCTCGCGGACCTCCTGGCCCTGGAGATACGTCCGGGTGAAGGCCTCCCAGGTGTGCGGTTGCACGCGGACGCGGACGCGGACACAGACCCGCTCGGCGCGCTCGCAGTCGGCCCGGAACTCTTCGTCGAGCTCGCCGGCCATTCCGTCGATGCTGACGGGGTCGGGCCAGCAGTGCAGGACGTCGCCGATCGGCCGGCCGACGCGTTGCCGACGGGCAAAGTCCACGACCTCGTTGCCGACCACCCGGCGCAGCCAGCCGCGGAAGGTGCCGGGGTCGCGCCGCCGGTACACCCCGCGGGCCAGCCCGACGACAAGCTTGTGCAGCACGCGCGAAGCGACCTCCTCGGCGTCGTCCGCTTGCAGGCGGCGGCACCAGCGGAGAATGCGCGGCCGGTAGCGCACGACGAAAGCCCGCCACGCCTCCTCGTTGCCGCTGGCGGCCAGATAGGGCAGCAACTGCGTCGTTGCAAGTTCCGTGGGGCCGGGGGCTTCGCTCATCGATTGCCCGCCTTCGCAGCACCTTCGTAAGTACCTAGCGCACATTCCACGATAGCACACCGTTTGGCGGCGCGTCCAACGGTTTCGTTCTTAGAGCAGTGGACCCGCGTGGGCCACGCAACTGGATGCAAGAGTCTCTGTTGTCAGCTCGCGACTACGCGGTCCAGAGCGGCGGCAGCAATCAGACCCCTACCCTCAACGTCGCGGACGGCATCGATAGGCCGAATTGTCCTGTCACACATCGCACCCGGCCGAGGAGTCTCGTGCCGGGTTTCGGGGAATCCCATTTTCGCACCCATCAGGTGAGGTAACCATGATCAAGCCACAGCGAAGTCGCCGGGGTTTCACACTGATCGAATTGCTCGTCGTCATCGCGATCATCGCCATTCTGATTGCACTGCTCTTGCCCGCGGTCCAGGCCGCCCGCGAGGCGGCGCGGCGCATCCAGTGCGTTAACAATCTGAAGCAAATGGGGCTGGGCCTGCACAACTACCATGAAGCGATCGGGTGCTTCCCGATGGGCTCGTCGGCGAACGTGCGGATATTCCCTAATACCTATTCTGGGCCTCACGGTCTCAGTGCTCAGGCCCAGATGCTCGGGTTCCTGGATCTGACGGCGCTCTTCAACTCAATCAACTTCAACTTCGGCGTGGCCACGGCACAAGTTCCCGACGGGCCCTATCCAATTCAACCGCCTACAACACCAAAGTGGCGATATTCATGTGTCCGTCCGATCCCAACGTGGGCGTCGCGATGAACCCGGGGGGCGGGCGCTCCTGAACAGCTACTGCGACTCCTTCGGCACGACCACGACCCAATCCACCGTTCAGATGACAGCCGGCAGCACGGGGCTGTTCACCTGGTGGAAATCCTACGGCATTCAGAACTGTTCGGACGGCACGTCGAACACGATCGCCTTCTCGGAGATGAGCGTCGGTGATGGAACGACCGCCGATTTGAACCGGGCCACGGGTATGTTCGGCGTCGCTCTCTCGGCCACGGCCGAGGTATTACGACGCCTCGGCGAATTGGCCCGCGGTCCAGGCGGGAATGCAGCTATGCAACGCTGCCTATAATTCGGGGTCCGAACATCAGCAACTTCAGCGGCAATTACTGGATGCGCGGCGGGGCGGCCGACACGTTGTTCAACACCGTGGTGACGCCGAACTCCCAGGTGAATCCCTGGTCTTGGTGCAGCGATGCGGCGACCCCAAATGGCGAGTGCGAGTTCGCCAAGGCCGGGAGCAACCACCCCGGCGGCGTGAACATACTCATGGCCGACGGCAGCGTCCGGTTTGCCAAGAATTCGATCAACCAGGCCACGTGGTGGGGCCTCGGTACCAAGGCTAGTGGCGAGGTCATCAGCTCGGACAGCTACTAAAAGACCTGTCGGGAAAAAAGTGAGTGTCGGAGACATGTCATGGCCCGCCGCTGACCGGCATCTCCTTTTCGGATTGCTCGCGCTTCAGAACGGCCTGATCGACCAGGGCCAGCTTATTCTCGCGTTCCAGGCCTGGACCCGCGACAAGTCCCAGAGTCTGGCCGACCGGCTCGTCGCACGGGGTGACTTCGACGCCGACGCCCGCGCTGGCCTGGACGCGATCGTCGCCTTGCACGTCAAGAAGCACGGCGACGTCGAGAAAAGCCTCGCCGCTGTGCCGGCCGGCAAGTCGACCCGCGAAGGTCTGGCCAGGCTCGGCGACCCCGATATCGAGGGGACGCTCAATCACGTCGGCCCCCGGCGCGGCTCGACCGAAGAGGATGACGTCGACCGCACAGTCGCTCACTCCCTCGGGGAGTCGACGAGTGACGGCCAGCGGTTCCGCATCCTGCGGCCGCACGCCCGGGGCGGGCTGGGGGCGGTGTTCGTGGCGCTGGATAGCGAGCTGCACCGCGAGGTCGCGCTCAAGCAGATCCTTGACCACCACGCCGACGACCCGACCAGCCGGCAGCGGTTCCTTATCGAAGCCGAGATTACCGGCGGGCTGGAGCACCCCGGCATCGTCCCGGTTTACGGGCTGGGGGCCTATGCCGACGGGCGTCCCGTATTACGCGATGCGGTTCGTCAAGGGCGACAGCCTCAAGGTCGCCATCGAGCACTTCCACGCGGATGAGGCGCTCAAAAAGGACCCGGGCCGCCGCTCGCTGGAGCTGCGCAAGCTGCTGCGGCGATTCACCGACGTCTGCAACGCGATCGACTACGCACACTCGCGCGGCGTGCTGCACCGCGACATCAAGCCGGGCAATGTGATCGTCGGCAAGCACGGCGAGACACTGGTGGTGGACTGGGGACTGGCCAAGCCGCTGGGTCGGGCCGAGCCGGGCTCGGGCGCCGGCGAGCGGACGCTCGTGCCCTCCTCGGCCAGCGGCAGCGCCGAGACGCTGCCCGGCAGCGCCCTGGGCACGCCGGCCTACATGAGCCCCGAGCAGGCCAGCGGCGATCTCGACCGGCTGGGCGCGGTGAGCGACGTGTATTCGCTCGGCGCGACCCTCTTCTGCCTCTTGACCGGCAAGCCGCCGTATGAGGGCGACGACGTCGGCGAAATCCTCCGCAAGGTCCAGCGGGGTGAGTTCGCCCCTCCACGGCAGCTCGACCCGTCGATCGACAAGGCCCTCGAAGCCATTTGCACGAAGGCGATGGCCCTGAAGCCCGAGGATCGCTACTCCTCGTGCCGGGCGCTGGCCGAGGACCTCGAGCGTTGGATGGCCGACGAGCCGGTCTCGGCGTGGGCTGAGCCGTGGACGCGGAAAATGTTGCGCTGGCTGACGCGGCACCGCACCGGGGTGACCGGCGCGGCGGCGGCCTTGCTGGCCGGGATGGTCGGTCTGTCGGCGGTGCTGGCCGTGCAGGCCCGGGCCAATGCTGGCCCTCGCGGACAAGAACACCGCGCTCGTGGCCGCCAACGCCAAGATCGCGGCCCGCTACAATCTGGCCGTCGATGCCATCAAGACGTTCCACACCGGCGTGAGTAAAGACTTCCTGCTCAAAGAAGAGAAGTTCAAGGACCTGCGTGATCGGTTGTTGAATTCGGCGGCCGACTTCTACGAGAAGCTCGGCGCCCTGCTGAAGGACGACACCGACTTGCCCTCGCGGCGGGCGCTGTTGAAGGCGAACTACGAGGTGGCCCGCCTGGCGAATCAGGTTGGCCGCAAGGAAGACGCCCTGGCGCTGCACTTGCGGGTGCTGGCGGGCCGCGAGGCGCTGGCAAAACTGCCGGGGGCCGAACCGGTCGACGGCGGTCGACGTGGCACGCAGCCTCGTGGCGGTCGGCCGGGCCCTGGAAGACACGGGCAAATCCGAGGAGGCGCTGGCGGCCTTCGAGCGAGCGCGGTCGGCGCTGGCGGCCGCCGACGGCAGCCCGCCGGAGGACGCGGCGGCCCGGTCGGCCTTCGCCGACGCCGGCTATGCGGCGGGCTGGCTCCTCAGGACCATCGGCCGCACGGCCGAGGCCCTGCGTGCGATGGAGCAGGCCCGCGACCTCCAGGCGGCCCTCGCCGCGGCGGACCCGAAGGACAACGACCGGCAAACGGCACTGGCGAACAGCCACCACAACCTCGGCATCCTGCTGATGACCACGGGCAAGCCGGCAGAGGCGGAGGCCGAGTACCGCAAGGCGCTGGCGATCCAGCAGAAGCTGGCCGACGACAACCCCGCCGTCACCGAATTCCGCAGTAGTCTGGCGATCAGCCACAACAACCTCGGCGAACTGCTGCGACAAACGGGCAAGCCGGCGGAGGCGGAGGCCGAGTACCGCAAGGCGCTGGCGATCCAGCAGAAGCTGGCCGACGACAACCCCGCCGTCACCGAATTCCGCAGCAACCTGGCGAACAGCCACAACAACCTCGGACATCCTGCTGTCGCATCACGGGCAAGCCGGCGGAGGCGGAGGCCGAGTGCCGCACGGCGCTGGCGATCCAGCAGAAGCTGGCCGACGACAACCCCGCCGTCACCGACTTCCGCAAGTCCCTGGCGGACAGCCACCACAACCTCGGCAGCCTGCTGTCGGACATGGGCAAGCCGGCGGAGGCGGAGGCCGAGTACCAGAAGGCGCTGGCGATCCTGCAGAAGCTGGCCGACGACAACCCCGCCGTCACCGGCTTCCGCGACGACCTGGCTGGCAGCCACAGCAACCTCGGCACCTTGCTGTGGAACACGGGCAAGCCGGCGGAGGCGGAGGCCGAGTGCCGCAAGGGGCTGGCGATCCAGCAGAAGCTGGCCGACGACAACCCCGCCGTCACCGACTTCCGCAGCCGCCTGGCAGATAGCCACAACAACCTCGGCATCCTGCTGTCGAACACGGGCAAGCCGGCGGAGGCGGAGGCCGAGTACCGCAAGGCGCTGGCGATCCGGCAGAAGCTGGCCGACGACAACCCCGCCGTCACCGGGTTCCGCAGCAGGGTGGCGACCAGCCACATCAACCTCGGCGGGCTGCTGGTGAAATCGGGCAAGCTCGCGGAGGCGGAGGCCGAGTCCCGCAAGGGCCTGGCGATGGTGCAGAAGCTGGCCGGCGATCATCCGGAGTCGCTCGAATACGCACACATGCTGGGCGGGGCGCTGCAGAACCTGGCCGAAGTCGACCTCGGGGCGAAACGGTTCCAGGAGGCCCGCGAGAGACTTCGTGAGGCGATCGTCAGGCAGAAGAAGGCCCTGGCCGGCTACCCGAAGAACCCCGAGTACAGGCAGTTGCTGGCGATGCATCTGACCTCCCTGTCAAAAGCCGCGCGGGGCCTGGGCCGCGAAGATGAAGCCATCGAGGCCGAACGAGAACTGGCCGAGCTGGACCGCGAGCGACCCCCGCTTCGCGGCCCTCGACGCCCGCCTGGCCGCTATGCTCAAGGGAGAGGCGCCGAAGGACAACGCCGAGCGCCTGGCGCTGGCGCAGCGGGCCTACGACACCCAGCGGTACGCCACGGCGATCACGGCTCTGGGCCGGAGCCCTGGAGGCCGATCCCAAGCTCGCCGACGACCCCCAGGCCGGGAATCGCTACAATGCTGCCTGTGCCGCGGCGCTGGCCGGTTGCGGGAAGGGCAAGGACGATCCACCGCCCGATGACGCCTCCAAGGTCAAGCTGCGCCGCCAGGCCCTCGATTGGCTCAAGGCCGAACTGGCTGCCTGGTCAAAGATCCTCGAATCCGGCCCGCCGCAAGCCCGGCCGGTCGTGGCGTCGACCCTCGAGCACTGGAAGGAAGACAGCGACCTCGCAGGCATTCGCGACGATGCCGCGTTAGCCAAGCTGCCCCAAGAGGAACGCGCCGCGTGCAAACAGCTCTGGGACGACGTCGATCGGCTGCTGACCAAGTCGGGGGACCGCAAGTAACAGGCTGTAGAATCATACTGAGTCCGGCGGCTCGGACTCTCGATAACGGCACGGGAGTGAGTACCGAAGGTGGGACTTGAACCCACACCCTCTTGCGAGGACCGGATTTTGAGTCCGGTACGTCTGCCATACTCGTGGTATTGGAAACACGTTGCGGTGATACTTAAAGGCTTTGATTGCAAGGCAGTTACGATACTGCCCTAACGCACGTACATTGTAGCCGCATTGGGCTGATATTGCCAATCCTGTTCCCATTTTGTTCCCAAATCGGCCAGCCGGTTGACACCTGACTATCTAGGTGGGGCGGCAGCCATCATGGCCGCCGACGCGATGTCGCCGGTTTCTGAAACGCTATCAACGGCGTGGCCGACAGGGTGCCCGTGGGGGTCAAGTCCTCAGTGGGTTAGCGTTCGGCCGAACCATCCTTGGCGCCACGTGATAGTCTTGCCCCCGGATCGCATGCGACGTGGTTCCGGGAGAAGTCCACACCCGTGGGCTTGGACATCGGGCCCTACCGTGACGAACTCGGCCTTTAGCAGATTGCCCAGGCGCTCGCCACCCCTGTCCACAGAAGCCGTCCGTGGCCGGAAGCGCCTGACTCGCGCTGCTGCCGACGCCAGACGCCGCGGGCGGTTGTGGAGAAAACATCGCGCAGAGTCCCATGGGGGACTTGGGTTCCACTTCGACGGCCTTTATGATTGAACTGGCCGATCGATCGGATCACTAACAGCAAGGAGCGAAGGGACCCATGATTTGTGCGAACCGCGAGCCTGAATCTCACCGCCGGAGTCTTCTGGCGTGGGTCGTCATCATCGTGCCGGCCCTGGTGACCAATGGGTGCGGCGACCATACCATTGGAGGTGGCGTCACGAACATCGGCGGGGGCCTCAAGGACATCGGCCAAGAGGTGAGAACCCTCCATCCGCAGATCAGCAAGCTGCTGGAGGAAGCACCCCACGAGTCGAAAGAGTCGGCGCAGAATTGATCGCGAACATTACTGGCGGCGAAGGTTCGTTGGGTGCGGCTATCAGGGATTTCTTATCGGAGAACGACCTGTCCAAGGCCAAGGAAGTCGTGCACGAAGCGATCAACGCGGCCGAGGGGGCCGCCGGCCGGAGATTCGTCCAGGCCGGCGCCGAAGCCCGGCTGACGGCTGACTACTTCGACGCCAGGATGCACGCCAATCTTAAGGCGATCTCAAAGGCGTTGACCGATTACGAGGCCGACATCCAGGCTGGTAAGACGCCAAGCGTGCCGCGATTCACGGCACTCATCACCGAGGCCTCCAAGCAGCAGGAGGTAGACCCAAAGGCCGGGACGTCCTTCCCCGACAAGGTGACGATCCGCTGGGACAAGCCCGACAAAAGTTCGTTCACCATCGACACCAGCCAGTCGAGCATCGTCGTTTCGGGCTTCGGGTTCCAGCAACCACGTGTGGCGAGCCTCTTGAGTCACAACTGGTTCGGAAGAACAGTGACGGTTCGGTTACCACGCACTCCGCGTCCGAGCTGGTTCAGGTGAACTCCGATTTCGTCGTAACCCTTCGCCTCGACAACAAAAGCCTGCAAAACATCCACAATGCCGATCGCCTCGTGCTCCTCTGGGATAAGAAAGAGCTCTATGCGATCGCGTTCATTGGTATCGAAAGCCCCTCGATCCACCGAAGGAAATCGAGCTCCGACTCACGTACGATGGGAAGACGATCAAGGGAATCACCCCGCCCAAGTGGGAATTTGGGCTCGTCCCATCGATTGCGTCCCTGCGCAGGGCAGACAACACAGAAGCGAAAGTGCCCTGTAACGCGACGATCGAACTTCACCACCCTACCCATCAAACCCGACGACCAGTACGTCGAGTTCAAGTGGGAAGGGACAGACATCGAGAATCTGAGCTTGCCACTCAAAATCGTCTTCACGAAGAAGCCCGATCCGCAGCCATCGCCTTACGCCACGGAGATCCTCCTACTCGTTGAGACAACAAAGGACGAAAAGGATCCCCCCATCTATTTCAGATACCGCGTTTATGTCCCGACGAAGGACAATGTCTACCGCGAGGGAGACGAGACAGTCGGAAAACTCGAAAGGGTGGGTGCGGGTGAGAAATGGGACAACGGGGATAAGCGCACGATCACGATCCCGATCGACAAACCCGATCGATTGCGCCGGGAAAACCGCGGCAGCTTCAATCTCCAAGTAGTCTACGGAACGGACGACAACGACGAGGAGAAATGGAAGGGTAAGATCAGTGCGAGGGCCAGAATGAGCAACGGTGAGATCATCAGCCTGATGGGCCCCGTGGAGCTCGAAATGGGCGATACCGATAACGGGAGGATCGGCTCCAGGAGGAACCGTGATTTCGACTTCGCCAAGTGACCCGGGAATTACGAGCGCGATGTGTCGGTGGTGCCGTGCCACTTATTGCTCGAGAGCGGACGCCAAACGAAGCGTGTCGCAATCGCCGTCAGCCGGTTGGAAGGTGGACGATGTGGCCCGCGCGGGTTTCGCAGCGCAAAGGGCCGTGGCGGACAGGGGGTTTTTATACGGAGGGTAGAAGCATGTGCGACGTGCGGCCGGAACTTGGTTCCGAGGGCCAAACCGGCCGTCCGGCACAATGTGACCGAGGCGTCGAGTATCCCTGGGCGCTTGATCTCGCGACCGTGCTGACGTGGACTTCGGCCGGGCTGTTCGGACTCGCCCTGCCCCTTCCGTTTCTCACTCTCACGCCCCCGTGCAGGAAGTTTCGGCGCGGAGGCATTCGTTTCGATGGTCGGCGTGCACAACTTCGCTCCAATGAGTCCATCGCTTCTCGGGGGGATAATTGGACTGTACCGCGGGGGCGAAGCTGGGATTGGGTCAGTGCTGTTGGGCTTCACGGTTGTATTCCCCACGACGAAGCTGGTCACGCTCTTACGGTTACTCCACGAGGCACGGGGCGCCCCCTGGCGGCTCGAAAGGCTCGTCGGGTGGATCAACACCCCCGTGAAGGCAATTGTCACGTGGTTTACCACCGCCGTGAAGGCAATCGTCGCTGCATTCGCTCGCCTTTCCAGACGCCTCTCCTCGCCCGTGCTGCGCTTGTTCCGCGGATTGCTGCGACCCCTGACGAACGCCTCTCGGAGGGCGCTATTGTCTGGACTCCTGGCATTTCTACGGGGGATCTTGGAGCGAACGAAGCTAGTCATCGCCGCGGTTCTCCCGCGCACATCGCTCGAACGGCTCGAATTCCTAGGTCCCTGGTCGATGGCCGATGTATTGGTGGTGGCAGTGCTCGTCGTGGCTTTCAAGAAATTCCCAGGCGGGTCAAGCATCATGCCGGAAGCGGGTTGGTTTTTGTTTCTCGGTTCAGTCCTCTGCGCAATGTTAGCGGTGGCCTTCACTAAGACATATCAGGCCGGGCTAGAACCCGAGCCAACTGAACTGACGAGGGGCGGCTGCTCCTTGCCACGACCGGACATCGACTCGCCGCTTTGGCGAGCCGGTCGCGGGACGGACGAGGCGATTAATCTCGCCGAGCATCTTCCCATCTATCACACCGCCGCCCGCCGCGAGGCTATCCTGTTATTGGTCACCGCGGATCCTTGCGTTGCGCCCCGGGACGGAACGGCGCCAGTGGACGCCGCCAGCGCCGAGCGGCATTCGTCGATCGAAGCGGACGGACAGGGTCGTGATGCTCGACCTCGCATGCGCCCCTCGCTCATTGGCCGATCGCTCGGAGTTTCGCGCTGGACAACCGGGCTGGCCTACGCCATGCTTGCGATCGGCCTCGGCCTGGAGGCAGCCTCAGCCTATCCAGTACAACGCGTTCATTATTTGGCGACCACATCGCCGCCTTTTTTGACGCCGCCATTCGGCTCTGGGAGTTCCCGGCCGGTCTGCCCCCGTGGGCAGCGATCGCGGGAAAATGGGGGGCGGGGCTCATCTCTGCCGCCATGTCGCTCCTAGTACTCGACTTCCTTCTGCGATGGGGGTCGAATGCGCCTTCGTCGCGTCCCTCCGGACGTTGGCCGAGGGTGGCGCACTGAGGTAGGGAGGCGGCGAGACGCGAGCCCGGCTGACTTCGACGCACTTTTTACAGCGACTAATGCCTAAATGTAAGCACTCGTCAGTTCAGGTGCGGGTTCCGGGGACACCACACTCATCTCCAACATAGCGACACCTTTTTGTAGTCGACCGCGGACAACGAGAGGAGACCTTGTCGATCGCGCGCCACTGACGCAGGGTCATCGGGTCAGATTACGCGTGCCATTTGAAGGAAAATGCGTAGCTTCAATCGACGTGGGACCAACCGCACGCTTCAATCGGATCGCGCAACTGAATTTAGGATTTTGCAATCAGTACCGAAGGTGGGACTTGAACCCACACCCTCTTGCCAGGACCGGATTTTGAGTCCGGCGCGTCTGCCATTCCGCCACTTCGGCTCACTATTCTTTTTCAGCATCGTCAAGTGCCGAACGGCTGTCAACCCCGTTAGTGGCTCGTGATTGCGGCCGTGCCGACGCTCGTCGCTAACGCCTCAAGCAGCACCATCGCGCACGACGATTAAGACCAATGCAACGGGCAATCGCCATGCCGGGGTCGCTGAGTACGCGCGTCGAAGCTCGGCCGAAAAGTGCTCCTCAACGACGTCTGTGGTCTCGTAAAGGCATTCGAAACCGATGTCCATGATCGGGCGTGCTCACACGTGTCGTGCGAGCCCATGATCTCGCACCATTGCCCGTAAGTGAGCATCGCGCCTTCCACCACAAGCGGCACGATAACGACCGCCAGCGACGAAGATCGCACCAATTCGCCATCGGCTCGATTTCGGACGCGCGGACTGGATGTCATACGCGATCGAGATGGGACTCTTTGCACATTGCCGTTCTCCACGCAAACAAACGCTGTGAAAATCGAATCGCGGGCGTCGGTGTCCGAATCGAATCGGTCGGCCTCGCGCCACTTCAATGTGCTCCGAACATGGCGGACATCCGGATTACCGCCGGGCCGACCAAGCACGACGAACACGCCGGGGAAGATGAAGAAAATCAGCGGGAGCATGATCTTGACGGATGTCTTGGCCGCGCGTTCCTCGGCCAGTTGCCGGCGGCGCAGTCGCATGGCGTCGGATTGAACGCGCAACGCCGACGAGATGCTCGAGCCGAACTTCTCGGCCTGGATGATCACGGCGGCGAGTGCCCGCACGTCGTCGACGCCCGTGCGGATCCCCAGGTCGCGGAGCACGTCCTTGCGCGGTCGACCCATCTGGAGCTGGAAATTGGCGATGGCGAATTCCTCGCAGATGACCGGGCACGATTGAGCCAGCTCGCTCGTGACCCGGCGCATCGCCGCATCGAGCCCCAGACCGGCTTCGACACACACGACCATCAGGTCCAGCGCATCGGGCAAGCCCAGAAAGATCGCCATTCCACGCGACTTCTTCGCGTCTGCCGACGAAGAAGTCGGGCAAATAAAATCGCAAGGCCGCCGGCGGCACGCCGTGATCATGTACGTCATGTCTGCGTCATCCCGTAATGGATGACAGCAGGGCGGAAACGCCCCGGCCAGGCCGATCAGAAGCCCGATGAACTTGATTCCGTAGTAAACGGCGACGGCCTGCTCCTGGCGAAAGCCGGCATTCAACAGCTTGATCCGGATCTTGCCCAGCTCTTGCGCGTCGGAAGGCCGCAGCGACTGGCCCAGCTTGCTCGCGGCCGCCGCCACCTTGGCCTGAACAGCCTCTTGACGCTTGGCCTGGTTGATCTCGATCGGCACGGGGATCGAGCAAGCCGCTGCAGGCGGAGCCTCGGCGGATTTCGGCCGCGTCGGCCACAAGCCCGAGCACGGCCCAGGCCCCCAGCGTGCATCGCCACGAAAACCGCCATCGGGATCAGATTCTCAGGGCTCATCATCATGGACGTTCATACCTTGATCGCAACGATCTTCTTGATGACCCAGGCGCCGACCACCTGCGCCGACGGCCGTGATCGACAGCATCTTGACGCCGATCGGGGTCTTGAAGAGAACACTGACATATTCATAGTTCAGAAATAGAGAAAAACGAGCATAGCGACGGCGGCATGCCCAGGAGCACGACGCCCGAGAGCCGGCCTTCGGCCGTCAGGCTCTTGACGTGTCCACGCAGCTCGAACCGCTGGCGGATCAACCGGCCGATCTTGTCGAGCACCTCGGCCAGATCGCCCCCGGTCGACCGCTGGATGACCACGGCGATCACGAAGAACCGGACATCCATGACCGGTATCCGATCGGCCATGTTCCGCAGGGCCAGCTCGATCGGAATGCCCAGGTTCTGTTCCTCGAAGACGCGGTTGAACTCGTCGGCGATCGGGCCTTTCATTTCTTCGGCCACCAGGTGCAAGCCCGAAGCCAGACCGTGCCCGGCACGGAGGGCCCGGCTGACCAGCTCGACCGCTTCGGGCATCGATTCGACGAACTGGCTGATCCGCTTGCGCCTGCCGGCGCATCAGCCAGAAAAACGGCAGAGCGGCCCAGACGAGCGCCACCAGCGGGCACGGCCAGAGTCGGCAGCCGAAAGACCAAGCCGAAGATCGCTCCGGCCACGGCCAGCCCGCCGACGATCGATCATGAACCGATTGAACGAAAAGCTGACGTCGGCCTGCTCGTAAAGCAGATTCAGGTTTTCGGCGTTGGGGACCAGGCGCGTCCAGAACGAAGGACGCCCCAGGTCGATCGCCGCCGGGCCGGGCCAGGATGCCGCTGGAGAGGTCTTGCTTCTTGGCTTGGCGCGCGCTTGCGTCCGCCGATGAGCCCGGCGAGCCGATCTTCGGCCGCGGACCCGCACGACTTGGACATCACCAGGCCGAGCCCGCCGATCAAGACGATCACGGCGATGCCGATCACCATCGAGACGAATGTTGCGTCATCCATTGTGATGGCTCCTGGCCATGCTGCTCCGTGGCGGAGATCAGCGAGACCTTGGTCAGTCTTTCAGCAAGACGCGCTGGGTGAAGAGGTCGTGGGGAAGGTGGCAGCCCGCCTGCTCGAGGCGATCCATGAAGCTGGGGCGGATTCCGGTGGCGATGAACTCGCCATGGGCACGGCCGTTCGCGTCGACGCCGATCGGCCGGAACGCGAAGATCTCTTGCATGATGATCGTGTCGCCTTCCATGCCGATCACTTCGGAAATGCTCGTCACCTTGCGCGGGCCCCCTTGCAGGCGGCTGGCCTGGATGATCAGGTCGACGGCCGACGCGAACTGGGCGCGCAGAGCCCGGATCGGCAGCTCGAGGCCGGCCATGCTGATCATGGTCTCCAGCCGCGAAAGGGCGTCGCGCGGGGTATTGGCGTGAACGGTGGTCATCGAGCCTTCATGGCCGGTGTTCATGGCCTGGATCATGTCGAGGGTTTCGGCGCCCCGGCACTCGCCGATGATGATCCGGTCGGGCCGCATTCGCAGTGCGTTCTTGACCAGGTCGGTCGCGGTCACGGCACCCCGGCCCTCGATGTTGCAGGGACGCGTTTCCAGGCGCACGACGTGATCCTGCTGCAACTGCAGCTCGGCCGCGTCTTCGATCGTGATGACGCGATGCTCGGGATGAATGAAGCTCGAAAGCGTGTTCAAGAGCGTCGTCTTGCCCGAGCCGGTTCCTCCCGAGATGATGACGTTCAACCGCGCTTTCATCGCCCCTTCCATGAGCGCGAGCATCTCGGGCGTGAACGCCTTGAATCGCAGCAGGTCGTCCTTGGAGAGGGGCTTCGAGCCGAACATGCGGATCGTGACCACCGGCCCGTCGAGGGCCAGGGGAGGGATGATCGCGTTGAATCGAGAGCCGTCGGGCAGCCGCGCGTCGACCATCGGCGAGGTCTCGTCGACGCGGCGGCCGACCCGCGAGACGATCCGATCGATGATCTGCAGCAGGTGCTCGTTGTCGCGGAAGCCGACGTCCGACTTCTGGATCCTCCCTTCCTTTTCGATATAGACATTCTTGGGGCCGTTGATCATGATGTCGCCGATCTTGTCGTCCTTGAGCAAGCAGCTCGAGCGGCCCGAAGCCGAAGGTCTCGTCGAGGATCTCGTTGACCAGCCGCTGGCGCTCGTTGCGGTTCAAGCAGTGGGTTTTCGGTGTCGCAGAGCTGCTCGACGACCCCTCGAATGTCGTTGCGCAAGCGTTTTGGGGTCGATCTCGGCGATGCGATTCATGTCGAGCCGGTCGACCAGTCGCATGTGGATGTGGCGCTTGAGCGCTTCGTACTGCTCCTGGGCCGGGTCGACCTCCTTGGCGGCCTCGCTTCTTCGCGGCGGAGCCGGTGGCGGTGGCGGGGGGCTCGGGCTGGTCGCGGAGAGGCTCGGTCCCGGCCCAGTCATCGGCGCGCCTTGAAGCGGCGGCGGTGGGTCGGCCACGGCGAGCCCCGGCCCCATGGCGCCTGAGGCCCCTCGGTCGCAAACGGGCTGCGTCCCAGTCCTCGCAACATCAGTGTCGACTCCTACTTTCAGAATGGCCTGTTCACCCTCGTGCCGCCCGGCATCGGCGAATTGCTAGAAAAAAGCGGCGAACAGTCCTCGTCGCGGCTTCGATGACTTGGCCTGTCGCTGGCCGGACGCAACGAGCGGGCGATCTCGAGGAAAACCTGGTGAGGCCGGCTTCCCTTGGCGACTTCGGCGAGCGGTACTCCCTTGATCCGCGCCTCCTGGAACGTGCCGGGACGCGTTGGGAATCTGCCAGGAGATCGGCATCTTCAAGGTCTCTTCGGCCTTCTTCTGACTGATCTCCGACTCCAACGAGCCGGACCGGTTGACGATCGAGCTTGACCCGGTCGGCCAACCCGTCGAACTCGCGGAACAGCCCGATCAGCCGCGACGTGTTCCGCAGGCAGAGCAAGTCGAGCTGCATCACCACCAAGATCACGTCGGACATCTCGAACGCCGTGAAATCCGACGACTGCAGTCCCTTGCTGGTATCGATGACGACCGTGTCGAACGCGGCCCTCGAGCAGCCCGAAAAACCGCCGCAGCGTTTCCGGATCGATCGCGGCAACCTCCTGCATCGCTTCGGGGTGAGGCAAGCACGTACAGCCCGGAAGCGTGGCGCGGAATCGATCGCTTGAGCAGCGTCAGGTCGAGCCGTTCAAAGTTCTGAAGCACGTGAGAGAGCGTGTGGTCCGGGGTGATGTCCAGGCAGGCGTCGACCGATCCAAAAAGCAGGTCGAGGTCGAGCAAGGATGGTTTCCTGCTCCTTGGTGGCGGCCAGCGAGCGTGCCGCCAGGTTGACGGCCACGGTCGTGCAGCCCACTCCGCCGGCGGCGCCCGTGACGGTGATGATCCGCGGGCCTTGCGTCGCTGGTCGTCTTCGACTCATTCTGGCCGCGAACCAGCCGCGAGATCATATCGAGGACCTCGGTCGACTCGGCCGGCAGCGTAAGAAACTCGCGCGCTCCGGCACGGATGGCCTTCAAGATCAAGCCGCTGTCGGCAGGTCCGGCTCGCGGGCAATGACGACCGCGCCGGGTTGGCTTGAGTCGAGTTTCTGAATCAGATCGACGGCCTGGTTGGTGTCGTGGTCGAGGACGACGATCGTGACGTAGCCGGCGATCTCCTTGGCGCGGCTCGCGGCCTCTTGATAGCTGGTCAAGACTTCGGAGAGCCAGATCGACGTGATCCCTCCCGAGCAGCCGTTGCAGGGATGTCCGTCGACTCTTCGCTGGGATCGACCAAGACGACTCGGATCACATCCTTCATGGTGTTCGGCTCGGGTTGGAATCCATGGCGAGTTGACTCGATCGGCTACATGGAGAACTTCGATCTAGAGCTCGCAATCCAGGCACGCTCGCTTTTTCGTCGTCGGTTAGCCGGCGATCAAAGGTTTGGTCAAGGCTCCATCTGGCTACCAGACGAAGCGACCTTGCGCCGCACTTGAATCAGCTCCTGCGCCGGATCGCCGTGCCTTCGGGGAATGCAAGGGGCTCGGGGGGATCGCGGCTCGAGCTGCGCGACCGCGGGTTGATCAGTACGGACGCGCTGCGTATTCTGGATGCCGCGGTAGATCGTCGCGATCCGAGGAGGTCGACTCGGTTTCGTGACAACTGGTGGAGCGGTTTTCATGGCCAAGGCTTCCTTTGCCAAGGCCTCCCTTGCCAAGGTTTCTTTCGCCAGCGTCTCCTTGATATTCCGTAGCTCTTCCTCGAGCTTGATCGCTTTTCTGCCTCCTGCTTCAATCGCTTTTCGTGTTCGGGATCGATCGTGGGCCTTGGGCGGCCGGCGCGCCACCACCTCGTGATCGTTGACGCCGCGTAGCGCGAGCGAAAGCGCACCGGCGGCTCGTGCCTCGACCAGGATGTCCACGTCATCGGGTTTGAGCGCCAGCGTCACCGTCCGCGATTGGACCGCGCGTTCATCGGGTCGCGTAAACACCTGGCCGGCCGCCAGAACGAGCACGTTCTGCAGGATCGTCTCGGCGCGAGACTCGTTCTTCTCGAATGATCGTGCCGGACCACGTCGACGTGATGGCCAGGCAGGATGAATCCCGAAACGCCCGATTGCTCGGTGACGTCGATGGCGAATGCCCGCATGCCCTTGGGAATGTTGGCGACCAAACCCGGCGGTGTTCCCTTGGGGCCGAGTTTCTTCTCGACCAGCACATCTCCTTCCAGCATGGTGGTCTTGACCCACCGGTCTTCCACGTCTTTGAACGAAGAAAACGCGTCGGCTGGAACCGCCGACTTGGCCATCCGGGCCAATCTGTCATGTCGGGCTTGATTGCTTCCTCTTCCTTGAAATCGCGAGCCGCGACCAGAACTTCCCGGGTGTCTTCTTCCTGCTTCGACTTGCCGCCAGAGAGCAACTGCCGCGTGAGAATCATGGCGCCCAGACCGATCGACGACGGCCAGGGCCAATATGAAGATCGATCTGCCGTTCATCATGGCGTCTCACTTTCCTGCAACGAACAACAATACTAAAACATAATTATTACTAAATTAACAATCCAGTCCAGGCAAAGCTCGCAATCGAGCCGATCGCGATCGGGATGGCGTAAGGCAACAGCATCATCGTCGGCTTGCGCATCGCGGCCCGCTCGGCCAGGACCACTGGATTCCGGATCGACAGCACCTCGCGGACCGATCGTGTGCATCATGGCCAGGTGACGGTAGAGTCTGCCGGAATGACGATCATGCCGGCGGCTATCAAGGCTCCCGCGATCGCCGTCGACACAAACGCCCATAACGTGAGCCATGGGCCGATCCAGGCCCCGACGCCGGCCATCAGTTTCACGTCGCCGGCCCCCATTCCGCCGATCGCGTACAGGGGAAGAAGGGTTAATAGACCCACGGCTGCGCCCGGCAGCCGACATCAGCAAGAGCGAGCTGCCGCCCTTCCAAAACGCAAAGATCAAGCCGCCGGCCAGGAAATTGTAGGTCAGCCAGTTGGGAACGCGCAGCGAGCGTCCGTCGATGATCGCGGCTTCGATCAAGACAAACGAGACCAGCCAGGCGACTTCCCTTGGTATCTGTTCCATGAGCGATGCGTCTCCAGAGTCGAACCCAATTCGATTTATGCTTCGTAGACGGATGAGACTTTGAAACGATGCGAATGACCCCGGTGCAATCGGCAGTTTGTTGCCACTTCAAATGGCGCCGGGCGGGGCGAGGGAGATTCCCGACCGCCTCGCCGCGACGTTACTCAGATCAAGATCGAAAAGAAGCACAACAGTCTCTAGGCCGGCCTTCGAGCTTTGTGAGGTGATCACGAACTTGCGGCAAGACTGCTGCTTACCGCGGTGTACGTGCTGCTCATGCTCGCACCCATTCCGGAAATCACCGAGATGAGGGCCACAACGAGTAGTCCGACAAGCACCGCGTACTCGACAGCCGTGGGGCCGTCTTCGCCGTTGAGGAATCGTCGGACTGGGGCGATCAGATTGTGCATGTTCGACTCCTCATTGGAGCGCGTTTGATAACCTGCATCTTGGCACGCTGCGGACTATTCGAGAGATCTCAAACGGCTCGGCCTGAGTTGGTAGTAATCGAACGTCAGCTCGCTGCGCCCAGAGTGCTGCTCACCTGGCTGAACGTGCCGCTGATGCTGCCGGCAAGGTTTTTGACGACCGTGACCAGCGCCACGATGATCAAGCCCATCAGCACCGCGTATTCGACGGCCGTCGGGCCATCTTCGCTCACCACGAAATGCCGAACCTTCGCAATCATCTGATTCATCTCATGCTCCTTAAACGAAATGTCGGAAGTTCCGGGCACACCCGGCAATCACGTCGCCCACCTGCTGGACGATCGACTTGGTGACGATGGCATCTACTTTCCCGGCGGTGTGAGCCACCCGAACTTGCTGCCGTGTCACCAGGTTCATTCCAAATCTAGGTCAAGAATGTAAGGCGTTGGAAAAAAAAGACGATGAGCGGATACCACGCAGACGGATGAACGCTCAATCACGCCCCACGTCACTTGGTGCGGCGCCCACTGCGAATATTAAAGTCCGGGATCCGCGCCAGGCTGAGCTATGCTCCACTACGTACTGTCGCGCGGCCGCGCACGAACGTTATGCGGCTTGCCAGTTTTGTCGAGACCTCATCACGGTTTATGCAAAGAATACTGTCCCGGATCGAGATCGCGCACGGTCGGAATTTCGCGCGGAAAGAGGAGACCATCTTTTGAGCTCGACATGGATTCAAGAAGCCCGCCGGGAACTGGTCGCGCTCTGTGGTCGTTCGGCCGGGTGGGGCTACCGCAGGGATCGTCGGCCCAGCGTCGAGCCGACGGCGCTTGCGTGCCTGAGTCTCCTTGCCTCATCTCCGGGCGATGTCGCGGCAGACGATCTCGAAACAACGCAAAAGGCGGTCGACTGGATGCAGTCGATCCAACGACCGGACGGTTCATTGCCAGTATTCGAAGGTTCGACGTCGCCGGGATGGGCAACTCCCTATGCACTCATGCTCTGGGCCAATTGCACCGGGAAAGACGAGTTGAGGAGGCGCGCTCGCGGGTGGCTACTTAGTATTAGAGGCGAGCGACTTATTCTTTCCAACCCGAACGAGCGGGTCGTCGGACATGACGCGACCTTGGTCGGCTGGCCGTGGGTGGCAGGGACGCATTCGTGGCTGGAGCCGACGGCCCTTTCGATCCTGGCACTGATGCGCGACGGACTACAAAGCCATCGTCGAATCTCGGCGGGGATTGAGCTCATCCTCAACCGATCCCTCGAAGCCGGAGGGTGGAACTATGGTAACAAGTCCGTTTTTGGAGCTGAGTTACGCCCTCAGCCTGGTCCCACCGGGCTTGCCCTTTTGGCTTTGGCTTCAATTGGTAACGACTCAAGTGCAGTCTCCGCGGCTCTTGCCTACCTCCGCCAGACACTTGGAGACCTAGAGGCGCCGGTTTCGCTTGGATGGGGCGTCCTCGGCCTTCGGGCTTACAGTTCCTGCCCCATGGAAGCCGCGCGGTGGCTGGCTCGATCTTACGCCCGTTGCACCGGCAAGCCAGACGCCGCCATGGGGCTCGCACTTCTGCTCTTGGCGTCGAGCGAGCGTACCCTGGACCTGTTCCTTAAGCGCGGTTGAAACTGGGCCCGACGATCGTTGAACCTTAGATTCAGGTTGACACTGCCTGAGATAAATACCATGAATCGGCGTAATTTTCTCACCGGGATGGGGGGGCTGGCCGCCGTCGGCATGGGGACCAATCTGGTGCGCGAATGGGACGAGCGATCGCTCCGCGCCCAGGTATTCATCGCCAAGGCCACATCCTACCAAGACGACTTGGAGTCGATTATCGGCAACGGCCTACGCACCCTCGGACTAAGCCAATCTTGGGCCAAGGGACGAATAGTGTTGTTGAAACCCAACCTCGTAGAGCCGAGTTCGTCCTCGCCTCAGATCAACACTCATCCTTACGTGGTGCGTGCGGCGGCAGAGGTCTTCCGCCGTTGGGGTGCGCGCGAAGTGATCGTCGCCGAGGGTCCAGGTCACTGCCGCGATGGGCAGTTCGTCTTGGACCAATCCGGCTTGGGCGCAGTCCTCGATGAATCTCGTCTCGAATTCATTGACCTGAACTATGACGACGTGACGGTTGTCCGCAATCGTTTTGGGGCGACCAAGTTGACCGACCTCGCCTTGCCGCTCACTCTCAAGCGAGCAGACCTGATCGTATCGCTTCCCAAGTTGAAAACACACCACTGGGCGGGCGTCACATTGTCGCTCAAGAACTTCTTCGGCGTTATGCCCGGCATCATTTACGGCTGGCCGAAAAACGTGTTGCATCATGCGGGGATCGGTCCCGCGATTCTTGATATTGCCGCAGCGGTTCGTCCCCATCTGGCGATCGTTGATGGAATCGTCGGCATGGAAGGCGACGGACCCATTATGGGGACGCCGCGGCACGCTGGCGTGCTCGTGATGGGCACGAATCTACCGGCCGTCGATGCCACATGTGCGCGGCTGATGACCATCAACCCCTGGCGGGTCGGTTACCTGGCAGCCGCGTCGGGCCAGCTCGGTCCAGTCGCCGAGCGTAATATCGAACAGCGCGGCGAGCCGATCGACGGCTTGGCGCAAAGATTTCAGTTGTTGGACCATCCTTCGTTCGCCCAACTTCGCGCCCTGAATCTGAGATGCCGTGAGCGTGCGCTCGCGCACTCATTTGTTCGCGACAATCGATCCAGCCGGACGCGCATGCGGACCAGACGCGCTCGTTCGCCGCCCCCTTGCCTTGCGTGTCTGAAGTCAGTCGGCAATTTCGTGGTTGGCGCGTTCGCTGTATGCGTACCCCAACCGAAGCCCGTTTAGCCCTTTTGTGAGATGTAGACTTTGGGGTCCTTGTGAACGAAGTGAATGTCGAGCGTCCGCAAATAGGTGTGGAACCCGGCATCCTGGATCGGCATGAGATGGGCTGGGGCTCCGGACTCGTTGTGATGCGAGTGCCACAGGCCGGGCGGCGTCACGAACGCTGAGCCTGGCTTCCAGTCGGCGCGCTTGCCATCGACGATGTTCCCCTGGTCGTCGAGCTTCGTGCCAACCAGGGTGTAGCAACCGGGCTCGCAGTCGATGATGAAGTCCAGGGCGACAGATTCATGATGATGAGGTAGCTGGACGGCTCCGGCGGGCAGGACGCCGAACATCGCCCAGATTACGTGGGTGATCGTCCGTGTCTGAGGGAATTCCTTGTTGGCGAGTAGTACACTGACCCGACTCTTCTTCGACGCGTCGGGATCATTTTCGACCTTCTCCAATTCCATGACCGCCCTCTCACGGGGATAGAGCGTTGGTTTAAACCGCGGCGTCGTCGCGCTAGCGCCCAGGTAGCGGAGCAAAGGTTCGTCGTGGACCCAGTAAAAGGCCGCGTCTTCGTCGGAGAAATGCTCCGCCTCGCTGGCGGCCGGGAGCGTGAGGAAGTCACCCTTGCTCCAGCCGATGTCTTCGCCGTGGACTCTGGTCCGGCCCTTGCCGCGAATCACGTAGTAGAGCTCTGAGGTCGCGTTCGGTGTCGTGCGAATGTGCTCGCCTTGGAGGATGCGGATGAAGTTCGAGCACAGGGCGGGGCTGGTGGCTGGGCCGGGGCATTTAAGCTCCTGACTCAGGTCGAATGGGATGATCCGCGTCGGCCCGGTCTCATGGAGGTGGCGGGGGAAATCGGCCAGCGGGACCTTAGTGGTCAGGCCCTCGCCGATCGGGTTGGCGGCCTTGCTGTACTCGTAGTAGACGCCGTCGCTCGTCCAACGCTCGTCGTCGTTATATTGATTTGGCATGAAATACCTCCGGTTCGTTTCAAAGATGTCCCGATCGATATCGGCGGCCTTTGCCCCCCGGCCTGATGGCGGCCAGAGCTGCCGCGCAGGCGACGAACACCGCCTCGTCCATCGCTCTGTAGCATTCATTGGGCTCGCCGACTCATCGTCGCCTCCTGTTCAGAAATGCGACGCAGCCCAGGCCCGCCAGGCCGCCGCCGGCCAGGGCCAGCCAGCCGCGGTGCATGTTCGCCCAGAGTTGCCAGCTCGTGTCGAGCGACCGACGATCGAAGGTCCCGTGCGCGCCGCAGTCGTGACCGCCGTCAACCGGCCCCCAGAGGTTGTCGGGACGGCCCGGGTCCTCGGGCTCGCCGGTCATCTGAGCGTCGAAGCACGTGTACGCGAGGTACGCATCGAGCAGACCCGGCGCGATCTTGTTGCCGACGATCGCCTCGACGGTGGGCCAGCCGACCATCAAGCGAGCGCCGGTTGTGGTGCGCGGCCCAGACGATCGCCTCGGCGGCGACCTCCGGCTGGAAGATCGGCGGAACCGGTTGCGCCTTCCGCGGCAGGCGGCTCTTGACCCAGCCGAACTGCGTCGTGTTCAGGGCCGGCATCTGGACCATCGTCAGCCGGACACGGCTCTTGTCGTGGATCAGCTCGCAATGCAGCGAGTCGCAGAAGCCCTGGATGGCGTGCTTGGCGGCGCAGTAGGCCGACTGGAGCGGGATGCCGCGGTAGGCCAGCGCCGAGCCGACCTGGACGATCGCGCCCGCGGTCGCGAGGCAGCATCCGCCGCAGGGCGGCCAGTGTCCCGTAGACGGTCCCCAGGTATGTCACCTCAGTCACCCGGCGGTATTCCTCGGGCTCCATCTGTTTGATCGGCGAGAAGACCGAGACCATCGCGTTATTGACCCAGACGTCGATCGGGCCGAACGCCCTCTCGACGGCCGCGGCGGCGGCCTCGACCTGGCCGGCGTCGGCGACGTCGGTCGGCACGACGAGGGCCCGGCCTCCCAGTCGTCTCGACGTCGTCGGCGCGCCCCTCCAGGCCCGCGCGGCCCCGCGCCAGCAGGCCGACATGGGACCCGCGCTGGGCGAACGCTCGCGCGGTTGCGCGGCCGACACCGCCCGATGCTCCAGTAATGACGACGACCTCGGGTTTCGGTAGTGTGCTCATTCGACCCTCGCAACGCTCGACTGGATCGCAGCCCCGTTGTACGTCGCGGCGCCCGCGCCCTCTCGCCCTCCCCGCAGTGAGGTCGCCAGCCCCGCGGAGAACTCATCTCGCAATTCCTCAGGGGTATTGGGCACCGGCAGGCCCAATACGTCCGAATCGCCCCAGCCGAACGTCCTCTCAACGGCCGGTTCCAGATGTTAACGCGGGCCTGGTCGTCAAGGGCGACGATGGAAATCGGCCGTTCCTGTTCAGCCATGTCTCCGCTATGGGATCTTGAAGTAGCCCTCCGTTGCCGTCCGGTGTGCGTCTTACTCGGACCAGCTCAAATCCAGTAGGCGCCTCACAGCCGAAACAAACTCGCACAACGCGTACCAACGGCACCCCAATTTCCGCCGACTACACCGCCACCACTCGGGCGACCCGCGACGATTTCCGCCAAACTGCCTGTCTGTGACACTCCGTGACGCACTCCGAAAAACACAGCAGATTTGGGCCGTCCGCACAATTCATTGTCGAAATGAGATTTAAGGCGGGACGTTTCTGTGCGTGACGGACGTGACGGACTTAACGGGGCTTACTGCCTACCGCCTTGTCCCTCGCCAAGACGCCCGAGGGCTTCTATAAAGACGGGACGCAGAATCTTCGAGTCAATCCATGGCTGACCAAGCACCCAGGCAACGTTCTTGCGGAATCGGTCATCGGAGAGGCCGATGATCCGAATTCCACATCGACAGAAAGCGAGCGCTCCGGCGAGATCGTAAAGGACCTGGGCGATTTCGACGGGCATTGAGCTGTCGCGCCGGCTCGCGATGCGCGCGGATCCTCCCCACGCACCTTTTTTCTGGGAGCGGTGGACGCGCTTGGCGAACGTCTTGACATGTCCCCACAGGATTGCCATTTCCCCGGCCGGGATTGCGGTGATCAAGGGGTCGGTTCCGGCGATCAGACTTCTCAGATTCAGTCGGTAAACATCGTTTCGGTAACCACCGCGCGGACCGGAGAGAAGCGAGTCTCGGATCGCCGCTGCGACGTTCGGGCCGACTTGTTCGAGGTTCTCAAGATACTCGCGCAGAGGCATTTCCAGCCAGAATCCCAGCAAGACTCGGAGCTCGTCATGAAGAATGTCCGGGTCAACCATCGCTCCGGAAGTTTCTTCCTGGGCCGGACGCTCCGCCAGGTCCAGTGAAGAGCCGGTAGATTCTCCCGACCCGGGCATCGGACTTGTGAGGAAGGCCAACCAAAGCCGGTTATTCTTCGAGGCGCGGAGAATCTCCACGAGCTCGGTAAACCGTTCGTCGGGGGTCAAGCTCTCCGTCGGGTCGGCCGGAATCAAGAGCGGCAAAATACGCCTGAAAACGCGCTTGACCGTGGTCATCCGGTTATCGAGAAACAACGGCCGCTGACCGGGGAACATTGTCAGAAGCTCCTCACGCGTTTTAACGATCCGCCCAGGAATCAGCGGGGCAAGTACCAGTTCCTCGAAGATCATCCAATGATCCGACTTGCCCTCTTCGATCAAATGCTTGCGAACGCGCTTTACCGTCATTTGAAGGACGCTGAGTGCGTAAAACTCATCTGCGTCGAACGAATTCTCCTCAGGGCCGGCGATGCGAGGGTCGGCAGGCTCGCAGGCCTCGAACGCGTCGCACCGCTCGGGCCGTCTCTGCGACTTGCGCCACTCGTCCACGGCGTGGTGGCGAGCCGCGACGTAAAGCCAGTTGCGAAATTTTCCCGTGATCGCTGGTCGCTTCTCGAGGATATCACGCTCATAAAGCTTCATGAAAAAGCTCTGGGCGAGATCGTCGGCCTGAGCTTCGCCAATATACGGAATCAAGCGCAGGGATGTGCGGATCGGCTCGTAATAAACGTCGAGGAACTTGTCCCAGCTATGAAAGTTTTGAGCGACGGTCGATTCAAACATCGGAAGTACCTCTGAGTGGCCCCATTTGAGCCGTCCCGAGTGTCTTACGACGACACGCTCAACTGGTTGGGGTTCCCGCATCATAAGAGACGTCCCAGTCGACTTCCACTTGCGCGGTTTTGTCTTCCTTTTGTCGTCAATCCGGGCACTGCGTACCCTCATGCTTTCCGCGCGTCGCTCGGTGCGAGAATGTTCGCTTGCGCCCTGTCAGGATCGGGCCAGAAGAACACACATTGCGTGCGCGACAGCGGCGAGACGGACACGCATCGTCCGCTCGATGGCGAAATGTCATCGATCGGATGACTACCGCACACGCGGCGGAAGTTGTTGTCTCATAACCAGATCAATCCGTCGATGGTTGCCTCGATTCCAACGGGCACGGCGTGGGATGAAAGGACACGCAAAACAACGCTTTGTGCTTCGGAGCATCGTTCAGCCAACCATGATCCGGGAATGACAAGATAGATAGAAAAGGAACGGAACGGTCAAAAGAGCACCGAGCCATGTCGTGTCCGCAGCGACTAGCGATCAACTGTGCCAAGCCGCGCCTTCGCCAAAATTCGTGCTAAGACCACGACTCGTGCATCGAGAAGTCTTCTCAATCTGATGGGCTGCTGGACGAACGGGTTCGTCGGGGCGACGTGGCTCGAATCAGCCAAGGAAGAGCGGCAGCGGCTCGAAGGCGCCGCCCAGGGCCTCCTTCGATGGCAGGCCGAGCCAGCTCTCCAGGACGGTGGCATAGACGCGGCGGAAGTCCACCGCCATCTTCAGGTCGCCGTCGACGAGATCGGTGAGGCTCGGGTAGGCCCCGTGCAGCCCCGGCCGGACGCACGGGCCGGCCAGGAGGACCGGGCCGGCGGTGCCGTGGTCGGTCCCCATCGAGCCGTTCTCGGCGACGCGGCGGCCGAACTCGCTGAAGACCAGCACCAGGACCCGGTCGGCCAGCCGCGCCGCCGCCAGGTCGTCGAGGAACGCCCGGAGCGACGCCGAGAGCTCCTCCAGCAACGGGGCGTGGTGCGGGAGCTGATGGCCGTGGGTGTCGTAGCCGCCCTGCTCGAGGTAGTAGACGCGCGTGCCCAGCCCGGCCTTGATCAGCCGCGCCGTCAGCCTCAGCCGACGGGCCAGCTCGGACTCGGGATAAGGTGCATCGCCGCGGGCCCCGGCGACGGCCTCGAGGCGGTCCGCGGTCGTGTAGGCGTCCAGCAGGCTGCGGCGGAGGAACTGCCCCAGGTCGTCACCGGCGGACGAGGAGCCGATCGGCCGGGACTCGGCTTCCTTGTCGATCAAGGCATAGTCGTCGAGCCGGTCGAGCGCGGCGCTGACGGACCGCCGGCCGCGGATGGCCGGCGGCGGAGACGTCGGGCCCGATCAGCATGCGCCGCCGGGGCACCGTCGCGGGTCGGCGGGCCCTCGTCGAGGCCGCGGCCGACCCAGCCCAGCCCGGTGTGGTCCCGCTCGTCGAGCCGGGCCGATTGCCAGATCGCCATGCTGCGGAAGTGCGAGCGGCTCGGGTTGGGATAGCCCACGCCCGGCACGATCGCCAGCCGGCCCGATTCCAGCAGCTTGCCCGCGTCGCGCCATCGCCGGGTGCAGGCCGACCTCGCCGTTGATCTTGATCAGCCGCTTCTCGGGCAGGCGGATGCGCCTTGCGGTACTTGGCGTACCCGTCGTCCTTGAAGGGGACGACCGTGTTGATGCCGTCGTTGCCGCCGTCGAGCTGCACGACGACCAGGATGCGGCCGTCCTTCTCCGGGCCGGCGGCGTGCGCCGTGCGCGCCAGGAAGCCGGGCAGCGTCGGCGCCAGGGCGATCAGGGTCGAATCCCGCAGGCCGCGGGCGAGGAATCGTCGTCGTGTCGTCCACGGTCTCACCTCCCAAGAAATGCGAGTCAGATCCGTTGCGCCGTCGGGCGACGCCAGTAGTCGAGCGAAGGCCTGCCGGGCCGATCCCAGCGCATCGAGCGGGACCTTGAGGCTGTCGGTGCCGAGCAGCAATTGCGCGAAGAACGCCGGGTTCCGCCGCTGGCCATGCCGCTCGGCCAGGGCGATCGGGTCGAACGGCGTGCCCAGGCCGACCGACTCGCCGTCGACCAGGGCCGCGGCGAAGTTCGCCCGGCCGATCGCCGAGCGGGTCGTGATCCAGGCCCGGCCGCCGGGCCAGCCGCCGACGTTGGGCGGATAGAACAGGTCCTGGCCCAGCCGCCCGCACCAGTCGGCCAGCACCGGCGTGCTCGGCGACGGGTCGAACATCTCGAGGGCCCGCACCGCGCCCACGGCGTACTCGATCGGGCTCGAGACGCGCCGGCCCAGGTTGGCGCTGTCGAAGAACAGTCGCGAGCGGAGCACCGTCGCGACGCCCCAGCCGATGTCCAGGTCGTGCGCCCGCAGTCCCTCGGCCAGCGCGTCGATCGCAGCCTCGTCGACGGCCCCTTCGCCGAAGAACTCGTGGCAGAGCCGCCAGGCCAGCCGGCGGGACGTCGCGGGATGCTCGAGGAGCAGCCCGGCCAGCCCGTCGGCGTCGAACGCGGCCGTGCGGCCGAGGATCGTCTTGGTCCCCGGGTCGTGCCGCGACCGGGACGAACCGGGCTTCGTCGTCCACGAGCTTCCAGCCCGTCAGGGCGCGGGCGGCCTGCTTGACGTCGTCCTCGGAATAGTGGCCGATGCCGAGCGTGAACAGCTCCATCAGCTCGCGGGCGAGGTTCTCGTTGGGTGCCCCTTGGTGTTCTCCGGGGCGTCGAGCCAGACCAGCAGCGCCGGGTCGCGGAGCATCGCGTGCAGCAGCCGGCCGAACGGGGCCGCGGCCGAGCGAGCGCAGCGTCTCGTTCTGCCGGCGCATCAGCGCCAGGTCGTTGACCTTGAGGTTGCTGGTGGCGAAGTGGTCGTGCCACATCAGCGTCAGCCGCTCGGTCAGCGGGTCCGGGCCGAAGAGCATGCGGTAGACCCACCAGCCCTTGAGGCGATTGGGCTCGGGCGCGGCCAGCGCCAGGTCGGCCAGGCGGTCGGCGAACGCGGCGAAATCCGTCGGGGACGCCGCGGGCTCGGGCCTTGCCCTCCAGCAGCCGGTCGATCGACGCCTCGGGGCCGTCCTTCAGGTCGCGCTGGATCTCGTCCCAGGTGGCGGCGAAGCCGGCCCGGCGGTGCAGGTGGACGACCCGGCGGAGGTCCCAGGGCATGGCCTCGTCGGGGACATAGGGCGCCCAGGGGTCGCTCGAAGTCGGGCGCGTCGCGTGCGGTCGCATCGGCCTCCTCCTTCCCGAACGATCATGGTCGACGCACGATCTTGACCTTCATATCGCCCAGGTCGCGGACCTCGCCGGGGTGCTGGATCACGATGTCGCGGAGGACCTTGCCGGTATCCCCCCAGAACCCGGGGCGGTCCTTGAAAACGACGCCGCTGCTCGTCTTGATGCCCGGCTTGAGCCCGTCGATCTGGAACCGGCCGTCGGCGCCGGTGACGACCAGCTCGCTGTCGGGCCACATGGCATCGCTGCCGCTCACTCCGTCGCCCGGACCCGGCGGCAGGTTGCTGCCGTCGAGGTCGAAGCTCAGGGTCGAGACCAGGGCGCCCGCCAAGGGCAGGCCGTCCTCGTCGACCAGCCGGCCCTTGATCGAGCCGGGGCGATCGAGCCGGACCACCAGCGGCTCGTCGCTGTGGCTGTCCTCGACCCTTGATGATGACCGAGCCGACCAGCCGGCGGCCCTTGTGGGCGAAGATCAACAGCCGGGGGTGGTCGGTCTCCAGGCCGCGGACCTCGAACGTATCGTCGGCGAGCGTCTTCATCTCGCCCCAGGTGGGGCTCAGGCCGTAGCACTGCGCGCCGACGACCGGCTTGCCGTCGGGATCGACCACCCGCCCTTGCGGGTGATCCCCCGCGTCAGCTCCAGGTCCACATGAAACGACTCGGCATCGGCCGGGACGTCGATGATCTTGTAGGTGTGATAGGACATTCAGCGTGATGGTCTCGCCTCGTACCGCCGATGCCCTTCCCCTTGTCGGCCTTCCTCAGCCGGGCGCGAGTGTAGGGGAGATCCTCCCCGCTGGCCCTGGCACGAGATCATGCCCTCGCCGGGCGGGACGGTCATCCGGAAGGTCGCGTCGGTCGGGTTCTTCAGGGCGTTGGGAGCCGTCCTCCGTTGTTCGGATTCGTCGGCAGCTTGAAATAGCTGATCTGACAGCGGCCCGGACCGGGCGGCCGGTCGCCGTGTCGATCAGGCGGCCGGTGACGATCACCCCCCGGGGCAGCTCGAGCGTCGTCTCGATCGGCTTGAGCCCCCGGTGTCGGTGACCGTGATCCTGGCACCGAGGAACGGAGCGACGGCCCCGTATCCTTCGTTGGCGGTGATCTGATAGACCTCGCCCTTGGGCAGGCCGACGAGGCGGAAGCGGCCCTGCGCATCGGTCCGGGCCGCGACCGACGTCCAGGTCGCTCCCTCCGTGCCGAAGACCCTGATCCCTTCCATCGGCTGGCCCGTCGCCTTCGACCGGACGACGCCGGTGATCGGCTTGGTCGGGCCGACGATGTGCTCGAACGTCGCGCCGACGAGCAGCGGGCTGGGCGGACTGCCGATGAACATCATGTCCCGGTTCCGCCGTCGTCGGCCGCGGGCGGGGCTTCGGCGGAGTCTTCGCCGGCCGGGCCATCGCGTAGAGCGTGCTATCCGCCAGCATCGGGCCCTGGATATCAGCGAGGCGATGCGGTCGCGCCCGACGCCCCTGACCTCGAACCGGCCGTCGGCGTCGGTCGTCCAGGTGTTCGGCCCGCCCGGCCAGGTCGTGCCGTGGAAGTCGCCGTACCAGGCCGCGGTCTGCTCGTTGTCCAGCTCGCCCGAGGCGAGCATCGCGTCGAGGTCGGCCCCGTCCTTGACCGTCGCCGATCTGGCAGAGCCGGACCGTCGCGCCGGCGATCGGCCGGCCCTGCGGATCGACCACCCGGCCGCGGATCGGCACGTCGTCGCGGACCAGCCGCAAGACGGCCTCATCCCCCTTGAGCAGCGATCCGGCCTCGACCCAGGCCAGGGCCAATCCCGGCGCCACGGCCGCGATCTGCGCCTTGTGCCAGGCCGGCTCGTCGCCGTAGGGCCAGTCGCTCGACGCCTTGTCGAGGTCGAAATGGAACCGGCCGTCGGCGTCGCTCGACGGCCACGCGGCCCTTCTGGCCCGCGGGGACCGGATCGACCGCGGACCAGCCGAACTCGGTGTTGTGTCGGACGAAGATCTCGGCGCCGGCGACCGGCTTGCCGTCGGGGTCGAGCACGCGGCCGCGCACCGGGAAGGTCCCGACCGCATCGAGCGGGTCGGCATCCGCTTCGGGGCGGGCAGCGGCCCGCTGGGCGACGGCGGCCGGCGCCGCCTTCGGATCATCGCCCCGCGGGATCAGGGCGGCCGAGGCCGCCCAGGCCATCAGGCCGGCGCCCATCAGGGCAGCCGAGGCGATCGTCAGCTTCTGGACGAACATCGTCTTGAGCACCTCATGGGTCAGGGACTGCGCCGCGGCCGAGACGGCCCCGGCGGCCGCGGTCGAATTGAGCAGATCCAGGCCGCACGGACGGTCGCGTCTCGCCAGGCCGGCGGGACGATCGTCCCCGCCTCGCGGAGGCGCACGGCCGTCATGACCGCCTCGCCGCATGCCAGGCCCCGGCGGACCGAGCCGGGCCTTGAGCCGCTCGCGCCCTCGGCCAGCCGACGTCGCAGGGTCCGCTCGCTCCAGCGCAGCGACTCGGCGGCCTGGGCCTGGGGGACCCCTTGAGGTCGCAGAGGACGACGGCCAGCCGGAGTCTCTCCGGCAGCCGGGCGATCTCCTCGTGCAGCGCCGGCAAGAGCTCGTCCGGGATGACGGGATCGTGCGACGAGGTCATGGCCGACATCTCGCCCGCCCTCCTCTCCTGCACGCGTCGCCGGGCCGCGGCGGCGTTGGCCTGGATCGCGACCCGGTAGGCGACCAGGTACAGCCATCCCCCCAGGTTGGCGCGGCCCCGGACGTGCGGGCCTTCTTGACCAGGACCAGGAAGGTCGCCTGGAATGCGTCCTCCGCGTCGCTCGGGTTGCGCAGGACGGCCCGGCAGACGCTCAGGACCATCGGCCCGTGGCGGGCCACCAGGACCTCGAAGGCGGCGCCGTCGCGCGTCGCCAGGAACCGGTCGAGCAACTGGTCGTCGGGGAGCCCCGAGACCGTGCCCTCGGCGAAGAGCCGATTGATCTGGCGCAGGGCGGCCCCCATCGTCTCGATCGCCATGAATTCGCATCTCCTCGAATCGATCGCGTTCCACCTTCTAATAGGGCCGAGCGAGGATCGAACCGCCAACTTTTTTTCCGGATCGCGCGCCGAAATGGGACGAGAGCCCTGCAAACCCCCGGTGGAGGCCCGCGGACTGGCCGATTGCTCGCCTGCGGAACAGCGGGACATATCTCGCCCAGGGGTCGCCCGGCTTCGACGAATCAGGATCGGACCGCATCGAGATCTCCTTTCTGGACCGATCACTCGGCCGCGACCTTGACCTTCACCTCGCCGACGTCGCGGACCTCGCCGAGACGTTCGGGCACGATGTTCCGGAAGACCTGGCCGGTGTCGATACGCGTATTCGGTCGGGCCTTGATGTGGACGCCGATAGAGCATCGGACGCCCGGCTTGAGGCCGGTGACCTCGAACCGCCCGTCGGAGCCGGCGGTGAAGGTCTCGTCATCGGGCCACAGCGCGCCGGGGCCGGTCAGGAGGCTGTCGTACTGGCCGGGCCCGTAATATGACATAACCGAGAGCGTGGCGCCCGCAAGCGGTAGGCCGTCCTCGTCCACCAATCGCCCCTTGACGGAGCACGGCGGCCCGAGCCGCACCTCCAGGGGCGCCTCGCTCTTGAGGTCCTCGTCCTTGAGGGTGACCGCGCCGACCAGCCGGCGCCCCTTGTGCGCGAAGATGACCTGGCGAGAGTAGCCCGGCTCCAGGCCGTGGACCTCGAAGGTCGCGTCCGGGAGCGTCTTGATGAAGGAGCCGGTCGAGCCGGTCGACTCGAGTCCATAGCATCGCGCGCCGGCGACCGGCTTGCCGTCGGGATCGACCACCCGGCCCTTGCGCGTCAGGCCGCGGGTCAGTTCGAGATCCACCGTGAAATCCCGGGCGTCGGCGGGGACGTCGATAAACTTGTAGGCGTGGTAATTGTTGAGCGTGATGGTCATTGCCTCACCATCGCCGGGCCCGCCGATCCCCTTGCCCTTGTCCTCCTTGCGGAGGCGAGCCCGCGTATAAGGCGTCTCCTCCCCGCGCACGTTGGCGTAGATAAGCCCCTCGCCGGGCGGGACGGTCATCTTGAACGTTGGGTCGACCGCGCCGCCATGTCCCGTGCCGGGATACCCGTCGTTCGGGTTCGTCGGCAGCTTGACGTAGTTGACGTGCGCGGCCCGGACGGGCCGGCCGGTTGCCTGGTCGATCAGGCGCCCGGTAATGATCACGCCGCGGGGGACCTCGATGGCCGCCTCGATCGGCTTGAGCCCCTCGGTATCGCCGACGGTAAGCGGCGGGGCGTTGAGGTACGGCTCGACGCCCGAGCGGGCCTCGGTGCGGAGCTGATACACCCCGGCCTTGGGCAGGCCGAGGATCCGGAATCGCCCGTCCTGGTCGGCCCTGGCATAGATCCAGGTCCCCGTCGTCGGTTCGATCCCCCGGACGGTGATCCCCGCCGCGGGCCGGCCCGTCCCCTTGATCCGGACGACGCCGACGATCGGCTTGTTCGGTCCGATGATCAGCTCGAAGGTCGCGCCGTAGAGCGGCGGAGGGGGCTCAGGGCCGGATATCAACATCATTTCGGCCGACTTGCCCGATGGCCGCTGCCGTGGCTTGGGCGGCGTTTGCGACGGTCGCGCCATGACGTAGGCCTCGAGATGTGCCAGCCCGGGGCCGTCCAAGCCGAGCCAGATGATCCGGTCGCGCCCGACGCCCCTGACCTCGAATCGTCCGTCGGCATCGGTCGTCCAGGTACCCTGGCGGCCCAGCCAGGTCGGGTCCCTGTAGTACGACGTCGCCTTGTCATCTTGGAACTCGCCGGCGGCAATGAGGGAACCGGGGTCGATTCCGGCGTTGACGGCGAAGATCCAAAAGGCCCGGACGGTCACCCCGGCGACGGGCCGGCCCTGCGGGTCGACCACCCGCCCGCGGATCGGAACGTCGTCGCGGACCAACTGGAGCGTCGCCTCGCCGCCCTTCAGCAGCGATCCGGCGGTGATCCAGGCCGGCCCGTAACCCGGGGCGGCGGCTGCGATCTTCGCTTCGTGCCAGACCGGATAGTCCGAGTAAGGGAAGTCGCTCGGCGACCTGTCCAGCTCGAAATGGAACTGGCCGTCGGGGCCGCTCACCGCCACGCGGCCCCGCTGGCCGTGCGTGACCGGATCGGTGCGGTTCCATCCGTCTTCCGAGTAATGCCGCCAGACGTGGATCTCGGCCCCGGCGACCGGCCTGCCGTCGGGGTCGAGCACGCGGCCGCGGATCGGCAAGGTCCCGGTTTCATCGAGGAGATCGGTTTTCGCATCGGGCCGGGGGATGGGAGCGGCCCGCTGGTCGACGCGGGCCGTCGCCGCCTTCGGGGGCCGATCGCCCTGCGTGGTCAACGCGGCCGCCGCCGCCCACGCCATCAACCCGGCGCCCAGCAGGCCCGCCGAAGCCATGGCCAGTTTATGTACGAACATCGTCTTGAGCACCTCATCGGTTAAGGACTGTGCAGCAGCCGAGACGGCCCCGGCGGCCACGGTCGGATTGAGGAGGTCCACAGCCGCCCGGATCGTCGCGTCTCGCCAGGCCGGCGGGATGACCGTCCCCGCCTCGCGGAGTCGCACGGCCGTCATGACCGCCTCGCCCCATGCCAGGCCCCGGCGATCGAGCCGGGCCTTGAGCCGCTCACGCCCGCCGGCGAGCCGACGTCGTAAGGTGCGCTCGCTCAATCGCAGGGATTCGGCGGCCTGTTGCTGAGGGATCCCTTGGAGGTCGCAAAGCACGACGGCCAGCCGGATCTTCTCGGGCAACCGGGCGATCTCCTCGTGGAGCGCCGGCAAGAGTTCATCCGGGATGGCGGGACCGTGCGATGAGGTCATGGCAGACATCTCGCCCGCGCTCCTCTCCTGTACGCGTCGCCGGGCCGAAGCGGCGTTGGCTTGGATCGCAACCCGGTAGGCGACCAGGTGCAGCCATCCCCCCAGGTTGGCGCGGCCCCGGAGGGTGCGGGCCTTCTTGACCAGGACCAGGAAGGTCGCCTGGAACGCGTCCTCCGCGTCGCTCGGATTGCGCAGGACGGCCCGGCAGACCCTCAGGACCATCGGCCCGTGACGAGCCATCAGCACCTCGAAGGCGACGCCGTCGCGCGTCGCCAGGAACCGGTCGAGTAATTGGTCGTCGGGGAGCCCCGAGACGGTTCCCTCGATGAAGAGCCGACTCAGGTAACCCAGGACGGCCCCCAGTGATTTGATGGCCATAGACCCACATCCTTCTCGAACAATCGTATTCCACCTTCTATTAGGGCTGAGGAAGGGCCGACCGGCCAAATTTTTTGCGATTCGTGGGAGAGATTGGATAACCGAGGAGATCGCCCATCTCGCCGGGTCGGTTTTTGCGTCGTTATGGAAAATCTCTCATATCGGACCATCATCAATTTTCGTGACCACTCTCAAAGCCTTCTTGTTCGCGATTGCTAAGCGTGCGACGTTTGTCATAATAGTCTGAAACGAGCATGTGAGCCGTGCTTACGAAGGTGACGTCCCCAGATGCCGCTTCCATCCGAATCGATCCGCGCTCGGCGGCACTCACTCGCATGGGCACTGGCCGTAGTTGCGTTCATCGCCGCAGATCTCGCGGCCCTGCGTGCGATCCTCCCGCGAATCCCTAACCTCGGACTCGTGATTATGGTCCTTATTCTGGAGGTGGGGCTATTCCGGATGGCTTCACAGCGGGGAGCAACGAGGACGTTTTGGCTCGGCTTCGAGTTCGCGGGCTGGGCTTACGTTATCACGAGCGCGGTCTTCGCCTGGACCGCCTGGCGGATGGCACGTTACCTTTTCGAGGGATTCGTGCTCGGGAAACCGATCGGCCTCCCGTTCGAGATGTACCGGTTCATCGTCTTTGCGGGCAGCCTCCAACTGCTGGTCTCGCTTGCCATCGCGCTCTTCGTCGGCAGTCTTGCACGCACGGCCTGGCATCGCCAGGGCGATTGAGCAGCTTTTGCTGGGAAACACAACAAGCGCAATCAGCCCCTCGCTAGAGGCTGGCGCGTTTGCTACGCTGCGGTTGGTGATTCATTGGGCAGGCGCTGGCAGGTCATATGCCCGGGGTGTCGACCGCGAGAAAAGACTAGGAACTGGGTATCCGACACCCGCGAAAGGCTGACACCCGCGATGGCTCGCCGGGAGGCTCGCCCTCCGCGGATCGTGCAAGGGCATTTAGTATGGCTCATTCTTCAAAATGCGCACCTCATCCTGAAGCAACTTCTGAATGCGGTGCTTGGCCACGAATACATGGCCCACGGGCATCCCCAGCTTCTGGGCGGCTTCGGCACCCGAGAGCCCCTCGATCGCGGTCAGGTGGAACGCATCCCAGTTGGCGGCCTTGGTCCGTCCCTTGATGCGCCGCATCGCCACTTCGAGGAGCTCGCGGTCAAAGGCAT
The DNA here is from genome assembly GCA_963850935.1 of uncultured Isosphaeraceae bacterium. Classification (GTDB taxonomy): domain Bacteria; phylum Planctomycetota; class Planctomycetia; order Isosphaerales; family Isosphaeraceae; genus CAWFRS01. The sequence continues at coordinate 630,684 of CAWKNT010000032.1, read as the reverse complement.
CCTCGAGCTGTTTATTCAGGTCAGATTGGGCCTCGGCCGAGTCGGCGATGGTGTCTATCAGGTCGGAGGTCTGGGCGGGGTGCCTTCGCCGCGCAGCGACGAAGTCGCTCCAGGCGTGCTGGGTCACCGTCTTCAACCAGCGCGGAAGCTGCGCGACGGGTCGTACTGGAACTTGCGGAGCGCGGCGAACAGCTTGACCAGCACTTCCTGGGCGACATCGTCGGCATCGGAGTCTTGCAGGCCCCACGTAATGCACCAGCGGCGGATCCGCGGCTGGTACCGCTCGACGAACAACGTCCAGGCCTGGGGGTCGTCGGGATTCTTCTGCAGCCGCTCCAGTAAAGTCAGCGAGGTATCGGCATCGCGGTCGGCCGGCATCGGCGCACCCTCGCATCAAGGCGCGGTACGCTGACCAAGAGATTCCGGCGATGCTCCGATCGTAAGCACCAAACGGCCCGGACCTTGAAGTGACTTTGGCTCGCCGCGCATCGTTACTTTATCACGGCGCGGCGACGCCGAACAGGATTTCCCACGCTATCAAGCCGCGAACGCGGCGGCATCATAAAGCGCCGTACGTGAACTTATGTATACAACACGCCGCCAGGCTCGGGTGGGCCAACGGATTCTGGGGTCAAGGGTCTTTGTGGCTGGCGTCTGCGTTCCGGCGGTTCTTGATGGGCCGGGGTCACAGACCCTAGCTGACCGACACGGGCCGGCCTCAGAGCGGCCAGCTACAACGCGAAACCCAATGTAGCCGGCGTCTGTGACGCCGGTCTGCTGACACGTGCTACAACGTGGAACCGATCGGGGCCCACGCCGAAAACCCGGTGTTACCAAAACGTGGGCGCTATTGAACCATTGCACGGATGGGCGATACCCCCAGTTGCAACCACCGTGGCGCGACCGGCTTCCAGCCGGCTTCGACCAAAGCCACCCGCGGAATTCGAGACCACCAGTCGGCCCCGGTTCGAGCCGACGATCGCACGGTCAGCCCCGTAGGTCAGGTTTTCTAACCTGACGTCCGCCTGGAAGGGCCGACCTACTTTCGCGTCGCGGCAGCCCGCTCGGCCGCCCCAATCTGATCGTGCGATGCCATCGCCGCGGATGAACCCACTCGTGCGCCATCGTCGCGACGACCAGAAACGCCAGAGTCGGCGCCGGCTCGGGTTTGTTTTTGTCGATGACTCTGGGAGAGACTACGCCAATCCGGCGAGCCGTGACGAAGCTGGACCGCACCGGTTGGGACGAAACCCTCGGCTCGCGGACTGATTCGATCCGGCGGAAGCGACTGCGGGCGGGGCCATTCCGCGAGCCGGATAGGGAGCGGCACTCGTGCGAACGATCTGACAGTCGGACGATGTCGGGATCAGCCCTCGGCTGTCACTGGCCCTGTCCTCGTCCCAAAACGACTGGATGATCGCGTCGATGGCCTCGACGCCGAGGCTCGGGCTCGGGTTCTCCGTCCGATCGGGCTCGCCGCCGCTCTGGAACCCAGGTCGGGGCCCGATTTCAAGCTCGTCGGCCCACCCTGGGCGGGCACGCCGCCGCGGGCGGCGATTCGGCACGATCGCTCGCCGCGTCCCGAGCCGGCGCACCCGAAACGCCGTTGGGGTTTTCCCGCCGGAACTTCTCCATCGCCTTGTCGAGACCGATCACGAACCGTTCCCACGGCGCGATGACCGCCGGGACCGCGCCGGCGACATCCGGCTCCCGACTCGTCCGATTCCGCATCGTCGTCTCCCCCCGGGCCGCCTGTCCCTGAGACGACAGACCTTGGCCCACGGAGACGCCCGTCCCCGGCAAGAACGCGGCCACCGCCGTGCCTCCGTCTCCGCCAGGCCGAGGTTGAGCTCGTTTCCCGACACCGCGATCGTGAGCGTCAGCACCGTCGCCACCAGCGGCAGCGACGACTCGTGCAGCGGCACCAGCTGGGCCGCCGGTGTTCTGCGACCGGCCGCGGCGAGCTGCGAGATCGGTCGCGGTCTCGATGCCCAAGCTCAGCGCCACCAGCTCGGCCGACTCGCGGCCCGCCGTCGCCGCGTAGAACTGCACCTGGCCGCCGGTCAACGCCGAGAACGCCAGCGCCGTCGGGTCGGGCAGGTTCGGCTCGGTCGCGGCCGACACCAGGCCCAGGCCGTCCGGCCCTCCCTCGAACAGCGCCAGCTCGCCATCGCCGGCGTTGCCGACCACCAGGTCCTCGAAGCCGCTGCCGGACGCGAACGCGAAGGCCGCATCCGGATCGACGCCGCCGGAAGCGATCGTGCTGGTCACCGGGTCCGGGCCCTCGAAGCCGGAGATCAGCGTCAGGTCGTTCGACCCGGCGTTGACCGTCACCAGGTCGGTCTGGCCGTTGAAGTTGCCGACGAAGCTCGGCACCGGGTCGGTGCCGACGGGAATGGGTCGGCGGATTCGGTGTCATTGAAGAACCCTTGGCCCACTGCCCGGCAGCAGCGTGACGTCGTTCGACCGGCTGTTGGTGACCAGGATGTCGGGGATAGGCTGCCGCCGGTGAAGTTCCCCACCACCGTGGAGACCGGCCCCGAGCCGCCGGAATTCAGCCGCGGGCCGGCTGAGAAGCGAGATGTCCCGCCCTGCGATTGGTTGAGCAGGATCGACACCTGGTTGGAGCCCTCGTCGGCGACCACCAGGTCGGGCAAGGCGCGCCGGTGAGGTTGGCCACGGTGATCCCCACGGGGTTGGTGCCCACGAAGTAGCCATTGCCGCCGTTGATCGCCGGCCCGAACTGGCCGTTGCCCAGCCCGGGGTAGATCAGCACGTTGTTGCTGCCGCTGTTGGCGACGATCAGGTCGGGGATGCCGTCGCCGTTCAAGTCGGCCAGCGCCACGGCGCCGGGGTCGAGCAGGCCGGTGGATTGATTGGCCAGAACGGTCGAATTGCCGGCGCCGTAGTCGACGACCACGCGGTCGAGTCCCTGGTCGGCGTAGATGATGTCCTTGGAGCCGTTGCCGGTGAGGTCGGCCACGGCCAGCTCGACGGCCTGGTTGGCCTCGTGGTAGGGCTGGAAGGTGCCGTCGCCGTTGCCCAGCAGCACCAGCACGTCGCCGTAGGCGTCGCCGACCAGCAGGTCGAGCTTGCCGTTGCCGGTGACGTCGGCGACGGTCAGCCCGTCGGATTCCGGCGGCACGGCGTAGGTGGTCGGGGGCAGGAAGCCCCCCTTGCCGTTGCCGAGGTAGATGCTCACCCCGTCGGCGGTGAGCACGGCCAGGTCGTCGATGCCGTTGCCGGTGAAGTCGGCCATGCGGACGACCTGGGCCGGGCTCGGCGTCTCGATGGTCGACGGGATTGGCGAAGCGGCCGCCTCCCAGGCCGGCGAGCACGTCGAGCGTGTTCGAGCCCGGGTTGATCGTCACCAGGTCGGTCGGACCGCCGGGCGTGAGCGGTCCGGCGGCCACGCCCGCCGTCGCCTCCAGGCTGGTGACCTCGGGCGTGCTGCCGGGATCGATCGCGGACAATCCGGTCCCGGCGCGGTAGGGGACGGGAGCGGCGAACGTGCCGTCGCCCAGGTTGCGCAGGACGCTCACCTGGCCGGTCAGCTTGTTGGTGACCACCAGATCGAGCTGCGCCGTCTCCCGTGGTATCGACCGCCTGGACGTCGGAGACGCCCAGGCCGACGGGTAGGGTCACCGGCGGCCGAGGAAAGTCGAGGTCGATCGTCGGCGGATCGACGCGGACCAGTGAGCGTTGTTGCGGAAGTAGACCGAAAGCGTGCCGTCGCCGGCATTGCGGACGACCAGGTCGTCCCAGCCGTCGCCGTTGAGGTCGGCCGCGATGATCTGCGCCGGGAGCTGGCCGGTCGTGAGCGAGCCGACCCGGACGAAGCCGCCGTCGCGGTAGGCGTAGAGCGAGACGGCATCGTCCTGGGCGTCGACGCTGGCGAGCAGCGGGCCGTCGACGGTGTTGGGCACCCAGGCGATGTCGCGCGAGTGAGGGATTCGAGCCGTCTGGCAGGGGGTTGACCGTGACGGGCGGCTCGAAGGTGCCGGGCTGGCCGGGGATGCCCTGGCGATAGAGGATGTCGCCGGCCCCATCGACGACCAGGACATCGTCGGTGCCGTCGCCGTTGACGTCGGCCACCAGGGGCGTGGCATGAGGGGTGGTGGCGAACTGGCCTGGGTCTGCGAACGTGCCGTCGCCGTTGCCCAGCAGCACCGAGACGTCGTTGGACTCGTAGTTGGCGAGCGGCCAGGTCGAGGCGGCCGTCGCCGTTGAAGTCGCCCGCCACGATGGCGTACGGGCCCGTCCCCGACCGCGTAGGTGACCTGGGGCTGGAACGTGCCGTCGCCGTTGCCCAGCAGCACCGACACCGTGTCGTCTAGAGCAGTTGGCGACGGCCAGGTCGAGCTGGCCGTCGCCGTGAAGTCGCCCGCCACGATGCGCATCTGGGTCCAGCCGCCGACCGCGTAGGTCGACCGGGGCTGGAACGTGCCGTCGCCGTTGCCCAGCAGCACCGAGACCTCGCCGATGTTGTCTCGGAGTCAGCCTGCGACGGCCAGGTCGAGGCGGCCGTCGCCGGTGAAGTCGCCCGCCACGATCGCCTGTGGGTCCAGCCCCACCGCGTAGGTCACCTGGCGGCTGGAACGTGCCGTCGCCGTTGCCCAGGAGCACGCAGACGTCGCCGAGACGGCCTGCGTGACGGAGTCGTAGCATTGGTCCGCCACGGCCAGGTCGAGCTGGCCGTCGCCGTTGAAGTCGCCCGCCACGATGGCCGGAGGTAGCCGACGCCGCCACTGGGTACTCTGCGGGCTGGAACGTGCCGTCGCCGTTGCCCAGGAGCACCGAGACGTCGCCCAATTGTCTGTGACGGAGTTGTTGAAGCTGCGACGGCCAGGTCGAGGCGGCCGTCGCCGTTGAAGTCGCCCGCCACGATGGCGTCTGCATATGACTCGACCCGACCGCGTACGTTCCTGGGGCTGGAAGGTGCCGTCGCCGTTGCCCAGCAGCATCGACACGTCATCGTCTGTCATTGGCGACGGCCAGGTCGAGCCGGCCGTCGCCGTTGAAGTCACCCGCCACGATGGCGTCTGGGATGCGATCCCGACCGCGTAGGTGACCTGCGGGCTGGAAGGTGCCGTCGCCGTTGCCCAGCAGCATCGAGACGTCGTTGGAATCGTCAGTTGGCGACGGCCAGGTCGAGGCTGGCCGTCGCCGGTGAAGTCGCCCGCCACGATGGCGATTGGGTTCGCCCCCACCGCGTTACTGGTTCGACTGGGGTTGGAAGGTCCCGTCGCCGTTGCCCAGCAGCACCGGACACGTCGTCGGAGAACGTCGTTGGCGACGGCCAGGTCGAGGTGGCCGTCGCCGGTGAAGTCGCCCGCCACGATGCTGACATCGGGAATCGCCCCGACCGCGTAGGTGACCTGGGGCTGGAAGGTGCCGTCGCCGTTGCCCAGCAGCACCGACACGTCGTTCGAGCTGGAGTTGGCGACGGCCGAGGTCGAGCCGGCCGTCGCCGTTGAAGTCGCCCGCCACGATGGCCTCGGGTTGCTCGACCCCACCGCGTAGTGACCGGCGGGCTGGAACGTGCCGTCGCCGTTGCCCAGCAGCACCGACACGTCGTCGCCGAATCGCTTGACGACGGCCAGGTCGAGGCGGCCGTCGCCGGTGAAGTCGCCCGCCACGATGGCATCTGGGACCGTCCCCACCGCGTAGGTGACCTGCGGGCTGGAACGTGCCGTCGCCGTTGCCCAGCAGCACCGACACGTCGTTCGCCGTCAGTAATCGGCAGACGGCGAGGTCGAGCCGGCCGTCGCCGTTGAAGTCGCCCGCCACGATCGCGTCCGGGTATGAACCCGCCGCGTACGTCGACCGCGGGCTGGAACGTGCCGTCGCCGTTGCCCAGCAGCACGAACACGCCGCTGGATCGGTCCCTCCGTGAACGAATCGCCCGAGTCTGCGACGGCCAGGTCGAGGCGGCCGTCGCCGGTGAAGTCGCCCGCCACGATGGCAGCGTCATGGAGCGCGCATGGCACCCCCACCGCGTACGTGAGCCGCGGGCTGGAACGTGCCGTCGCCGTTGCCCAGGAGCACCAGACTCCAGACAGGTTCCGGTGTCGAAGTTGTAATGGAGCCTGCGACGGCGAGGTCGAGGCGGCCGTCGCCGGTGAAGTCGCCCGCCACGATCGCGCTTGGGGCCAACGCCAACGCGTACTGAACCGCGGGCTGGAAGGTGCCGTCGCCGTTGCCCAGCAGCACAGAGATTTGGCCGTTATCGCCGCCGGGGTAGATTCGCTGTAAATGCTTGCGACGGCGAGGTCGAGCTGGCCGTCGCCGTTGAAGTCGCCCGCCACTATCCCTCCGGCGGATGCACCAATCGGGATCGGCTGGAACGGCGCGGCGGAGGGCGTCAGCATGGTCGTCAACGTGAATGTCCCGTCGCCGCCGATGTCATGAACCTGGAGCGAATACGTGCCGGGCCCGATGTAGGTATTCGATCGCGTCGATGGGTTCCGCCGCCGACAGGCCGTCGCTCTGCATGACGACGTGGCCCTGGGCGTCGAGCAACGACAGCGACGTGGTGGCGCCCATAGCCTGGGCCGTCGCCACCAAGTCCTCGCCCGCGGCCACAACGATTTGATAGGTGACCGATGCCCCCTGGAGCCTGGGGGAGCGGGACCGATTCGATGGTCAACTGGTCGAGGAGCTGACGCTCGAGAAACTGGAGCCGCCGATCGCCAGGCCCTTGACCGTGACGTCCGAGCCCACGGTCAACGGGCTCGGCGTCGCCGGTTCCCTGGCCGACGATCGCGATCAACGGTGCGCCGGCGTAGCCCGGCTGCGTCGTGCCGTCGATCAGCACCGGGTTGGTGATCGCGGGCAGGGGCGAGGCCGGCGCGATCGTCTGCACCCCGGTCCCGGGATGGCGAAGTCGATGGTGTTCGTCCGCCGGTGGCGGCGTTGGAATCGAGGATCGCCTGGCGAAGCGAGCCGGGGCCGCTGTCGGCCGTGGTGGTGACCACGAAAACGCCGTCGGTGATCGGAACCTGGGCCTGGATTGACCGTGCGCCATCCGACTCGGCATCCAGGCTCAGCGTCGTGTCGCCATGGAACCCCGGCGGCGGCGTGAAGGTCATACCCGTCCAGCGCCGCGTCGAGCGCCGAGAGCGGACCGCTGTACGATAACGATCCGGTCCCGTTGCCGGAGCCGGTCAGGCCGGCGGTGCTCGGCAATGTCAGCGTCCCGCCCGCGACCGACAGCGTCAGGTCCCATGTCGGGTCGAGCGGCCCGGCATCCGGGTCTTGCAGGGCGATGCCATCGCCCGAGGCGGCCGAGAAGATCAGCGGCTGACCGGGAACCATCGCGAACGTACTGCGTCGGCGACCTCGAGGACGGCCCGTCGCAGGGCCGAGACCTCGGAGGTGTTGCCCTCGGGGTCGGTCGCCGTGGCCGTGACGACCGGCAGGCCGGCCGGCGGGTGAACGGGACGTCGAAGACGACCTGGCCCTGGCCGTCGGTCGTCACCTCCAGCGACCCGAGGTAATCCTGCGCCTCGCCCGCGCCGCCGGGGCCGATAGCCGGCGCTGGCGAAGAGATCGATGCGGAAGGTCGTGTCGGGCGTGCTGCCGCCCAGCCAGCCCTCGAGCCCGCCGTCGGCGGTGGTGACGACGATCGGGAAGTTCTGGAGGTTGTTGGGTCCCTGGCGCGGTGCACTGGAGTTGTAGGTGATCCCATCGTCGCCGAGGTCGATGGCCTGGCCGCTGCCGATGATCCAGGTGGGAAGATCGCCGTTGATCCCCGCCAGCGTGCCGTCGTTGTGGTTGGGGGTCTGGTCGTACGCGGTCGACCCCTGGCCTTCGTCGAAGGGATAGTAGGCCTCCAGGCCCGGCTCGGTGCCGTCGGGCGCCGTCGTCATGTCCTGGCTGATCTCGCCGGCCGATCGCGCCTCGCTCCAGACCCGGACCTCGTCGATCTGGCCGACGAAGCCATACCAGCCCCCGGGTGTGGCCGGCCAGTAGTCCGTGTATCCGGTCCCGATCTGGTTGAAGCTGTCGGCGAGATACTGAGGCGATCCCGACACGGACCCGACGAGCTGGCCGTCGAGGTAGAGGGTCATGGTCCCGGCCGCGCCGTCGATGACGAGGGCGACGTTGTGCCACTGACCGTCGTTGACCGTGCATTCGACATGACCTGCTCGATCGAGCCGGATTCGTGTCATACGACCCGCCGTAGAGCTTGCCGTCGGTGCCGACATAGAGCGTCCGGAACCCATCCGTTGGACGGATACTGCCCTGGGCTCGCCGCCTGATAGCCGAGGATGACGCCGCCGCTGGTGGTCTGGAACCAGGCCTCGAGGGTCTCGCTCGGCTCGGAGCCGTCGATCAGGCCGTTGGGCAGGCTGACGTAGCTCGAGCCTTGAAACTGGAGCGCCCCCGCGGGGCTGGGCGTGGGAGAGGCGTCGTTGGCGAAGATTCGGTTGGCGGTGATCTGGTTGCCGACGGAGCTGTCGCCCTCGACGTCAACGCCGGGCCCATCGTTGAAGGCGATCAGGTTGCCGGCGGCGGCGGTGGTCCCGCCGATCGTGTTGCCCGTACTCGAATCGATTTCCACGCCATCCACGTGGTTGCCCAATGCAACCGTTCCCGTGACATCCGTCCCGATCCTGTTCCCGGCGACGACGTTGTCGTCGGACCCGAGAGACAATGTTGACGCCATCGTATCCGTTGCCGGAGATCACGTTTCCTTCGTCGCCCACGGCCGCGCCGCCGTTCGGGTTGACCCCGATCCAGTTGAACGACGCACCTTCCGCGAGGAAGACACCGTCGCTCGTCGATGCCCAGGGAAATCGTGCCGGTCACGTCGGTCCCGATGAAGTTGCCCGCGACGATGTTGCCGTCGGTCCCGGTGCCGCAGATGTCGATGCCATCATTGTCGCTCCCCGCGATGACGTTGCGCTCGCCGACGTCATCGACGCTCGCGCCGTCGGTGCCGATCCGGTTGTCGGAGGCGCCTCCTGCGATCACCACTCCGCCGCCGATAATGGTCGTACTGCGTAGTCGAACCGGCGAGGTGCCGTTGTCCAGGGCGACTGTCCCCGGTGACGTCGTGCCGATGAAGTTGCCCGCGACGGCGTTGCCATCCGTGCCCTGGCCGCTGATCCAGACGCCGGCGAACACGTTGCCGCTGAGTCAGGTTCCGCTCGGCCGCGTCGTTGACGCCGTCGCCGTTGGTGCCGATGAGGTTGCTCGCTGGCGCCCCCGTCGATCTCGACGCCGTACGTCGTTGGGCTCGGCCTGCGTGCCGGTCGGATCGGTGCCCAGGAAGTTGCCGTAGATCCAGTCGCCGGTCGCGCCGGTCCCGCGTGATGTGGATGCCGGCGCCCTGGCTGAAGCTGTCGATGTCCAGGCCGCGGACGGTGACGTCCGGCCGGTGATCGTCAGGCCGTCGCCGTGCCGGCCTGGCTGCCGCTCAGCTCGATCAGCGGCGTGCCGGCGTAGCCCGGCTGCGATGTGCCGTCGATCAGGACCGGGTTGGTGATCGCGGGCAGGGGCGAGAGCGGAGCGATCGTTTGCACGCCGGTCCCGGAGATATCGAAGTCGATCGTGTTCGTCGCTCCGGTGGCGGCGTTGGAATCGAGGATCGCCTGGCGGAGCGAGCCGGGGCCGCTGTCGCCGGTGTTGCTCACCAGAAAGGTGGACAGGAGCGTCCGGTCCTCCATCACCTCCAGGCGGGGGCGGAGCCGAAGATCGTCCCGCTGAATACCGTGGGAGGCGTGCTTCGTCGACGACGGCGAGGAAGCCGGTGACGGCGAAGCCGGCGTGCGTTGTGGGGCGAAGAGGAGTGATCATCGTGGATCGTCCTGCACTGGTTTCGTGCCTCGGTTCAGGCGATTCAGATGCCGAGCCTGGACAACGATGCCGCTGCGGGCCGAAACGGTGGACAGATCCGTGAGCGCTGATGCACGGCGCCGTACAACGCTCGGCCCTCTCACCCGGCCTTCGGCCACCCTCTCCCCGCGGGGGCGAGGGAGGATTTCTGGCCATCACCCGGCCCGTCAAGCGGCCGACACGCGGCGACGGAGTGCCTGCAGCGCCGGGTCGGCTGGAACGACGTCGCGCCAGAACGACGCGCGCTGATCTTCCGGCATCCGCTTCAGCGCCTCGCGGAGCAACCCGGTGGCGCGGTCCTGGTACCGGGCCACCAGGGTCACGGTCTCCTGGCCCTTCTTCCGAACCTCGGCCGCGGCGACGACGGCCGCCAGGGCGTAGACCCGGGCGGCGTTGTAGAACAGATGGGAGGTCGGCTCGCCGATGCCCAGGGCTTTCTCGGCATCCGCCACGGCGTCGCGATGCTCACCCAGGCGCAGACGTGCGAAACCACGGCCGTTGTAGGCGTCGGCGATCGAGGGATCGAGCTGGATCGCCGCCTCGAAGTCGTGCAACGCCAGCTTGGGCGCGTCCGAGACGATGTACAGCCAGCCCCGCCGGCTCAAGAGCGCCGCCCGGTCCGGCCGCAGGGCCATCGCATTGGTCACGTCCTCGATGGCGCCGGGGAAGTCTTTCCGCTCGGACCGGGCCAGGCCGCGCAGCTCGTAAATCGCGGGCGTCGCCTTGCCCCGGGCGATGAGCGCGTCGCACGAGCGGATGACGTCGTCGTACCGCTTCCGCTTGAGCAGCAGATCGAGCCGCAGGCGGTGGGCCTCGTGGTAGTCGCGGACGACCTTGAGCGCGGCATCCCAGGCCGCCAGGGCGTCGTCGTCGCGATGATCGAGGGCCAGCAGCCGGCCCCGATTGGTGTGGTCACGCGCCAGCACCGGGTTTCCCGGTTTCTCGAGCCGGATCGCCTGGTCCAGGTCGCCCAGGGCCTGCGCCCGCTGGGCCGGAGTCGAGTGCCTTCGCGCGAGATTCACGTCGGCTCGACCGCGGTACAAGGGCGCCGAGTCCGGTCTGCAGGCGATCGCCCGGCTGAACTGCTCGACGGCCTCGTCCGGCTTGCCCTGCTTCCGGTAGACCACCGCCAGCGCGGCATACGCCTGGAGTCTGAACGGTCGTTGAGCCGGATCGCCGCCTGCAGGTCCGCCGCCGCCTGGTCGAGATCGCCGTGCTGCGAGCCCGAGCAACCCGCGGTTGACGTAGCAGAATGTAACGCAGCTCGTCGTTGGGCTTCTCGATCCAGGAGCTCGCCGGCCCGGCGGTAGTCGGCTGCGGCGGCATCGGACTGGAATCCGCCTCAGCCTTCAAGACCCCTGCCTGCGATGGCAGCTTCTCGATCAGATCGCCGGCGGACGGCGAGCTGATAGAGGCGAAACCGCGCAGGATGTAGAGCCAGGCGAATCCGGGCTCGCGCTGGAGGCAGGCGTTCAGTCCGGCCTTGGCCTCCGAGGGCTGCTTGAGCTGCAACCAGCACAGTGGCCGACAAGGCACTGAGCCCAGAACTGGTCGGTTCGAAGCTGAAGCGCGTGTCGAAATGACTGGATCGCCGCGATCGAGTCCCGTCGCTTGTAACCGCTCCTGCCCGACCAGGAAATGGTCGAACGCCGTCGTCGGTTCGAGAGCTGTCCGCGCGGCTGGCGTTCCTGTTCGGCCGCGGCGCATGTCGCCGGCCCGGTCAGGCAGGCCGCCCGCCGCAGGTGGTAGGCCCGGTCGGGGGCCGCAATCGAGCCGCCTGGTCCAGCCGGCGCAGGCCCGCCGCGGGCGTTGGCTCCGCCTCGGCGAGCATCAGGAGCAGCTCATAGCAGCCTTCGGCGACCTCGGCCTCGTTCTCGGTCGGACAGGCTCGCCGGCAGCGGTCGCCAGTGCCCAGGAATCGCCCGAGCCCGAGGCTGCGTACGAGTTCAAGTGCGGCTCGGCCGCGCGGCGAGTCGCCTCCTGGTTGCTGGAGAGGTCCAGACCGGTGAACTGGGTGTCGTGAAACAGAGCCTCATTCCGCAGCCGGAGGAACTCGACGTAATGCGCTCGGTCCGATTCCCGTGAGAGCTTGCTCGGCTCTGTCGCTCCTTGACCTTATCGAGGAGTGCCTGGACGGCGACCTTCAGGTCCTCCAGCTTGGGCTCACGCCTTGATCTTCTCTTGCAGCTTCGTGAGCGTCACTTCGGCGGTCGTCAGATTGTTGTCGGCCAGCTCGTCCTTGGCACCGAGGATCGTTCTGCGTGTCCTCGACGCTGGACCCCATGATCCGGTCGTTCTCTTGGCGATCCGCCAGGTTCGACCGTCCGCTGGACTTCCAGGGCACCGACAAACCCGCCCACGAACGACCGTCGCGGCAAGGGCCATGAGCGTCGCGGCAACCGGACGGCGCCGTGCCCACTTGGCCCCGCGCTCCCAGACCGCCGTCCGCCGCGCCCGGATCGGCTCGCCGCGCAGGTACCGTTCCAGGTCGTCGGCCAGGGCCTGGGCCGATTCGTATCGTTTGGCCGGGTCTTTGTTGCAGGCACTTCAGGCAGATCGTCTCCAGGTCGCGCGGCACCCGGGGGACCAGCCGCGACGGCGTCACCGGGTCATCGTCGATGACCTGGCGGACCGTCTCCATCGGGGTTTCCCCCTTGAAGGGCGGACGCCCCGTGAGCATCTCGTAGAGCATCGCCCCCAGCGCGTAGACGTCGGCCGCCGGCCCGACGTTCCGCGAATCTCCGCGTGCCTGCTCGGGGGCCATGTAACTGGGCGAGCCCATGATCTGGCCGCTCTCGGTGTGCCCCTCGTCCGAGTCGATCCGCTTGGCCAGGCCGAAGTCGGTGATCTTGGGCACGCCGTCCGAGGTGTACAAGACGTTGGTCGGCTTGAGATCGCGGTGGACAATCCCGGCCTGGTGCGCGACATGGACGGCCCGGGCCAGAGTGACCATCAATTCGGCCGCCTGGTTGGCCGGCTGGGGAGTACGAGCCAGCCGGTCGTCGAGGCCGCCGCCATCGAGCAGCTCGAGTGCGACGAACGGCAGGCCGGCCGCTTCGCCGATGTCGTAGATCTGGAGGATGTTGGGGTGTCGCAGCCGCGCGACCGCCTCGGCCTCGATGCGGAACCGGGCCAGGTGGTCCGGCCCGCGCCTGGCTGCCGCCGCGGATCATCTTCAAGGCGACCAGGCGGTTGAGCCCGCGGTGCCGCGCCTTGTAGACGACCCCCATGCCCCCTTCGCCCAGCCGCTCGAGGATGTCGTAGCCGGGGATGGTGGGCCAGTCCGCGGGAGCTGGCTCGTGTCTGACCTGGAGCTGGCTCCGGATCGGCTCCGGAATAATTGGCCGTCCGGTCCAAGTCGTCCGCTCGGGATGCATTGGCGTCGTTGAGCTCCGTTCGTGCTCGCGCCCTGATTCGCTACCGGAGAGAGGCTGAATTCCGCCGTTGGAGGCGGAACGGACAATCTTCCCGGCGCTCGCACCATTATCCGACATGCCATTCGGACTGCCCTGCCCGAGTTCGCAGTCGGTTGGCATTTCCTCGACATCGCCCCCGACGACCTCGGTGGGTTGCGGATCGACCGTTGCAGCCGACGTCGGTTTGCGCCGTCTCGATCAGGCGGCCGTACTTCGGCCACCGGAAGGCCTTTTGTCAGTCGCTCGAGGTGTTGCTGACAGCCCGCGCAGTTCTCAACGTGCGCCAGGACTCGGGCGTCGTTGTCGGCATTGAGCTTCCCGTCCAGAAACTGCAACAAGACGCCGTCGTTGGGACATGCATTCATGATGGGGTTCCCCGGGTAGCGGCGCCAGCTCGTCCTGGCGTCGCATCAATGATGTTCACCCAGGATACAGTGTTTGTTAACGAACATTACATGATTTTTTTTCAATTTAGATTTTTCTATGCCTGTAATGCGATTGGCGAGATTAAGCCGATGTCGGCTCCGGATTCGTGGCCAGTCGACTGCGCACGTTCGGCGCGTCGCTGGCAACGCGGCATCGACACCTGAGAAAGCTAATTGCTACGCAAGTGTATTTGTATTCTCAAGTTCGGCGAGGGTCTCCGACCCCGCGACTCGACTGAGCTCGCCGAAGTCCGAAACGCGCGACCGCAGGACCAAGGACTAAGGACCCGCAACTCTGAGCTTCTCCAGCACGGTCTGGCCGATGAGCACCTCGTCACCTTGCACCAGAGCTGCTTTGAGCGTGTCTCGCCCCATGACCGCGAAAACGATCGGCTCGGTTACGGCAACAACCTCGGTTCGCCCATCGGCATACTCGGCGACCCAGTTGCCGCGAGACATGAGGCCGAGAGCCTCCATGACATGCTCGGGAATGTTTGACCGTACCGCGCCGGTAGCGACCTTGGCATCCGCCTCGTAGCGCAGCAAGTTCAAATTCGTGCACCCTAAGACTAATGCGCCACAGATGCGCACAGATTTACACAGATAAAAGCGAGCAACTTGTCGTTCTTTTGTCATATTTGGATGCGTATATCTTTTGATATCGAGTTGAGGTGTGCCGAAATTCAGTAGCAAGCACACTGCCATTCCGGTTGCTTTGAGGTAAATCCAGTTCCAAGAACGTTCAACACCTTGAAGCTGCAACCGATAATTTTCTCGGTGATCCCGTTGATCAAATTGACAGTTGTCTCCATCGTCGTCCTCTCTTCATCTGTGTGTATCAGTGTGTATCTGTGGCCAAAAATGCTTCTACTTCCGGCGTGGTTGGCCCAGGAAGAAGTGGTCACCGTCGGGGCCGAATAGCGTTGCCACCAGCTCGCGCCCCCTGCCTCCGAGTTCCCGCACCCCCCTATTCGTTGTCGTCATTGGTGGCAACTGCGGGGAATTCCTTCCGCGTTCCCCGTCGATGGTGCCTCACGCATTTGAAGAACAACACGCCGGAACTCGACACCAGAAGTCGCCTGATTGCCGTGCGCCGAATATTTCCAAAATAAAATTTTGGAAATGTTTTTAAGTCGTTTCAATATATACGCCCGCGACCAGGATTGGTGTGCGCACGGCCGTAGGTGCATTCTCGAAATCTGCAAAAGCCGGTATATTGTATAAAGACACATTGGGGATGTTGCGCTGACGATCCGCCGAAAATGGTCATGTCGCCGCGGAATTCTCCAACGCGCGATCGAACAGCAACCTGGCCAGATTCCTTGGGACGCTCCACCAATACGTTCACCATTTAAGCTCAACGCAAGCGAACCTGCGGCGGCGATGCCGAGGCGTCATTTCGTGTGACACAACACCCTGGTCGACCACCGCGCTTTTGAGAGCGAACTTGGCCCCATGAGCGAATTAAAGAATTCGTTTTCGATCGCGTCGGGCGGGGCGAGACGGCCGGAGCCCTTCCCAAAAACTGCCATCTACTGCCATCTACTGCCATTTAGCCGCCGCAAAACCGTTATCGCCGCTTTAACCGTTTTATTCATTTCCCATCAGGGGCATGCCGGCCAGCCGGGGTCCCGGGCCGAGTACCGCGAGCGGGGCCGTGAGGAGCCTCGCTGCAAAACTGCCACCGAGTGCCATTTATTCCATGACCGAACGATCGATCGACGGTAAGCGGAAGAACAGGTTGAAAAACGCGGCGCGCTAAATGTCCTTGCACGATCCTGGGACGCCGAGCCTCAAGGCGAGCCGCGGCGCAATCCGGCTCGGACGGAGCCTCGACCTCCCGGAATCACGAAAGGCCGTTTAGTATCAACAAAATAAAACTTACAGAAAATCCGTGTTTTTTATAGTGCCAAAAAGTGGCACTCGTTTTATGTCTATTAGCCGATTGCCGGCGCATGCTCAACGGGCTCAATCACCGCCCGGACCGGCATTCGGCAAACCGGGGCGTGCAGGTCGGCTATGCAGGATTGACCTGTGCGCGAACCGTGTCCGAGATCGAAGCGAGCGAACCCAAAATCCGCCTGCGCCGGATCTGCTCGCACACGGCTTCGCACCCGAAATCGGCGCGAACGAAGCTTCAATGTGAATCCGTGTGGGATCTGTTGACAGCCGAATGGCTGGGAAATGGGCGACGTCCGCGTTGCCGTCGCCGTACGCAGCCTACTCTCCCTCTTGTCGTCAAAAGGGGCTCTTCGTACCCTGATGTTTTCCGCGCCACTCCGCGCCGGAATCTTCGTTCACGGCCAGTCAGGATGGAAATGATGGAAAGACTAGCGCCACGCGGTGGTGGAGTACTATGTTCCTTTGTGGCTTTCGTTCTCTGGGCACCGTCGGTCCATGCACAGGCGGCCGACAAAAAACTCGCCGATTACTTCGGGTTCCAGCCGCTCGAGCTCTACAAGCTTGATAATCGGATCGGCAACCTCCATCTCAAGGACCTGGACGGCGACAAGGTCGACGACATCATCGTCACCAACAATGGCCGGTCGCGGATCGACCTGCTCCTGAGCACCAAGAAAGCCGCCGACGACAAGGCGTCGCGCCCGTTCCGCAAAGACCCCAACGAGCTCGAATACGACCGCCGGATGCGGCTGGTCAGCATTCCCGTCAACAAAGAAGTCGTCAGCGTCGACACCGGCGACTTCAACGGAGACGGCAAGCCCGACCTCGTCTTCTATGGCACGCCGGCCGAGGTCGAGATCCTGTTCAACGAGGGAAAGGGCCGACTTCGGCAGTCCCAAGAAGATCAATACCGGCGACGCCGTACAGCGGCCGGCGGCGCTGGCCGTGGCGGACTTCGACCAGGACGGCCGCGACGACCTGGCCCTGCTGGCGGAGAAAGAATTGATCTTCGTTTATCAGACCGCCGTCGGGGATCCTGGGCGAGCCGGAACGGGCGCCCCACACCGCCGGCAGTCCGTGGCTGATCAAGGGCGTCGACCTCGACGGCAACGGGGCCAAGGACCTTGTCATCATCGACACGGAGAGCGACCACCCGATTCATGTCCGGTTCGCGACCGACGAGAAAAAGCTGGGGCCCGAGCAGCGGTTTGCCCTCGAAGTGCCCAGCGCGGTCGCCTTTGGGCAGATCGACGGCCAGGGGGGAAGCGAGATCCTGGTCCTCGAGGGACAGTCGGGCCGGGCCAAGGTGCTGACCCTGGACCAGTCGTCCGACGACGAGGCCAACAAACGCGGCCGGCTGGCATTTTTCGCGCTGCCGCAGGGGACCGAGCGAGGCCGGTCACTGGCGGTCGGCGACCTCGACGGCGATCACAAGAAAGACGTCGATCGTGACCGACCCGGCCAACGCACAGGTCTGGGTTTACCTCCAGACGGGACGACTCGGGCCTCAGCTCCGGACTGACGTTCCCCAGCCTGGGTAATGCGCGCACCGTTCGCCTCGCCCCGCTCGAGGCCGGCGGCAAGGACGAGGTCTACGTTCTCTCCGAGCAAGAAAAGCAGATCGGCCGCAGCATCTTCGACAAGGGCCGGCTGTCGTTCCCGACGCCGCTCTCGCTGGCCGGCGAACCGGCCGCGATGGACGTGGCCGACCTCGACGGCGACAAGGCGCCCGAGATCCTCTACGTGGCGCGCGCCAAGGCCAAGGCGGAAAAAGATGCGGACACGTTTGAGCTGCGAGCCGTCACGCGCGACCCATCCGGGTCGTTTCGGCCCACCAAGTGGGGCGAGGTCGAGTCGGTCGCGCTTCCCGGCGTGAAGGCGGTTCCCGCCGCCATCAAGACGCTCGACATCAACCAGGATGGCCAGACCGACCTCCTGATCTTCAAAGATTACGGATCGCCGCTCTTGATCCTGGGCGAAAAGGGAGGGCCGCCCCGGCCGTTCACCGGCAGCCTGGGCCCACTGTCGAGCGCGGCCCCGGCGGGCGTGAGCGTCATCGAATCTCGAACGGGCCCGCCGTGATCGTGGCCCAGAATACCTATGCGCGGCGAGTCTCGCTCGACGCCGACGGCCACTGGAACATCAAGGATCAGTACAACGCCGGCCGCAACTCGGCGCAGATTCTCGGCGCCGCCGCCCTCGACACCGACGGCGACGGCACCAAGGAAATCGTGCTGCTCGATCGCGCGACCAAGTCGCTCTTGTTCCTCTCAGCCTCAAGGACGGAGTCTACCGGCCCAGCGGCAGCCTGCTGGTCGGCACGATCAACTTCACCGGCATGCACGTGGCTGACCTCGACGGCGACGGCCGCGACGACCTGCTGATCGCCGGCACCGATCGGTTCGGCGTGCTTCAGACCGGACGCAAGGGACAGCGGCTCAAGACGATCGCCAGCTACGAATCCAAACGCAACGAGGCCAAGCTCGCCGACCTGGCCACGGGCGACGTCAACGCCGACGGCTCCCCCGACGTCGTCTTCTCCGACGTGGGCGAACAATCGCTCGAGATCGCCACCTACGCCGGCGATCCCGAGCTCGTTCCGGCGATCACCTTCAAGATCTTCGAGCGCAAGAACTTTCGCAACGCCGGCGACACGATCGAACCGCGCGACATGGCGATCGGCGACGTGGACGGCGACGGCCGGGCCGATATCGTCCTGGTCATCCACGACCGCGTTGTGGTCTTGCGCCAGGACCCGGGAAATCCGGCGCAAAGCCGGCGAGGCCAGCCGAAGCCGCGACGCGACATCGCGTGCTCGTTCGCACAGTCGCTCAAGTCGACGCGGCCGATGATCGCGGTACAGGGTCAGGAACTCCCGGGTTGAAACGTCCGCGCTGATCTTGACGGATGAGCCGAACCGAGCGATACCACCACGGCAACGGAACCACCGGATCCGAGCCATGACTCGGTAGCGGGCCGGGTCAACAGGAGGGAGCCACGGATGGCGAAAAGCGCGCAAGGTGTCGCAATGGACAGGATATGCGGGCACGGTGACGATGCTGGTGCTGGCGCTGCTCTTCCCCGTCGGCCTGATGATCTTCAACCCGACGCTGATGTTTGAGCGCGGCTGGGAGCAATACGTCGGCACGGGCATCTACTTCTGGGCCGTCGTCACGCTCGTGCCGCGAGCTCGTCGGCACTTTGGCGCAACGAGCGGGCGTTCGAAGATTCGCCGCCGTTGCTCAAACGCGTGAACGCGGCGATGGCCCGCGCGAGCTCAGGCGACGGATCTCAAGCAGCCAGCACCGTTTGCGACGACGACGATCCCGCATCCTGCCGCTCCGCATCCGCCAGTTGATGAGTTTCTCGAAGGAGAGCGGCAGCCCGTCGGTGACCCAGCTCATGGAAGTCAACCGCGAGGGCTCCGGTCTCGACCAGGAGCAGATGGCCGGGCGGTTCACGCTCACGCGATATATTCTGTATCTCCTGCCGGTCATTGGATTTATCGGCACGGTCGAGGGCATCTCCAAGGCCCTGATGAATATCAGCAGGGTGTTGCCGATGGTGAAGAACCTCGACGGCTTCCTGACCAACCTGACGAGTGTGACGTCGGCGCTTCAGATCGCCTTTGACAGCACGCTTTTGGCCCTCTTCTTGAGCGCGGCCTTGATGCTGGTGCAGACGCTGGTGTTTCGGCGGTCGGAAGATCTGCTGGCGCGGGTCGACCGCTGGGTCGTCGACCACGTGCTGCCGCGGGTCGGCACCGACAATCCGCTGGCCGAGCGATTGATCGACGGCGATCGGTCCGCAGCTCAGACGAGATGGGCAATCGAGCTGGCGCTGGTCATGGAGCCGGCGGTCCGATCGCTTGCACGAACAGACCGAGAAGCTCGGCGAGAGCCTGCGGGTGCCGATCGGCCAATTCGCGCGGGAGATGGAGCGTCTGCCAGCAGGCCTTGATTCGTTCAAGCAGGGTGCGGACACGATCGGCCGGATCGGTGCCGACCTGGAGGCGATCGGCTCGGCGAGCGAGTCGCTGCGGCGCGGCGTGGCCGCGCTCGCGCGGATCGAGACGCTGCTCGGCACAGATGCCGTCGCCGGAGCGCGCAGCTCGAAGAGATCAAGCGCGGGCTGGAGCGGGCCGGGGCGTCGATCGACACGCTGTCCGGGTCGTTCTCGGCGGCCTACGAGCGGTCGAGCCGGGCCACCCAGGAACAGTGGCGCGCAGCCTGACCAGCCTCAAGGATGCCCTGGAGCTGTTGAACGTGAGCATGGAACAGGGCAACTGCCCTGTATCGAAACATCGTCAAGAAGCTATTCGACGAGCGGCACGAACCCGGCCCGCATCGCCCGGATTCGATCCGGGTGGCTTGAGAACGAAGCCCGAAGTGCGGGCGTCTTGCCCGTGTGATGCATGGGCGGAAGCCCGTGTCACGGGGGCGTCGTATGCGTCGGTCACGGCGAGGCGGTGGTTCGAGCTCGGAATTCGGCAGCTCGGGCGAAGATTCGTTTGTCGCGGTCGTGGTGACCAAGCTCACCGGGGCCCTGCTCTTCATTCTGCTGCTCACCATGGTGATCATGGCCCTTCTTCCCAAGGCTGTCGATCTTGAAATTGAGGAAAAGAGTCCGCTCAAGGCCGAGGGCAAGGAAGGCAGCCGCTGCGAGATCGCGACGCCGACGCGCTTGCCTGAGGCGATCGCCGGCCGCTCTTACTTGGTCGCCCTCGCCGCCACGGGGGGGCGCGGTCCACTGCACTGGTCGGTCGACGAAACTCGTTCCCGAGTGGCTCTCACTCGACGAGCACACCGGCCAGCTCGCCGGCACTCCTCCCAAGGAGACGGACGAACCGCTCGCGCTCGATCTGCGTGAGCGACGGCACCGAAAACGCGAGTCAGCCCGCCCAGCTCCACGTCTTGCCATTTCAGGCGCCTCTGACCGCCAGCGCATGGCTCAAGCGGCAGCCTGAGTGTGGTTCCCTGGAGGGCGTGGTTGGAACAAGGCGTCGGGTTCCTGGTGCTCTGGCTGGTGCACCTGCTGGGGATGAATCTCTTGGCCAACCTGGAACGCGGATCCCTGGCAGAATCTGTGCTGGACCCGGACAATGAGGCCGCACAAATATCGGTTCATAAACGATTTGCATCCTATCGCCTGGTTGTTAGGCTGGCCACAGTGACGGCCGTCGTTTCCCTTGCTATCTGGCTGTTCTTGGCCATGCCACGCGTGCGCTGATGCGGATTTGGGCGACGCATGCTCCTGTGCAACCGATGCCAGCGCGTTGGCGGGCTCACCGGGATTGCGCGTGGTCGCCGGAACACGAATTGCGACTTTAACAGAAAGTTATATGGCCAACGTCCGCTCGCTTACCGCTAGAATAAATAATACGCGTGAAGCGTTTCCTATTTTTCGAGGGTCGTTGTGCGACTTTGTGCAGCCCACGTCTGAGTTTAGGAGTTAATGATGTCACGACTGAGATTCACCTGCATGAGCGCGGCGACGATGGTTGCACTGGCCGCGCTGACTCTTAACTCGTTGGCTCAGCCTCCCGGTCGCAACGGCGGCGGCCCAGGGGGTGGACCGGGGGGCTTCTTCGGCAGAGGTGGCGGGCCTGGTGGTCCCGGCGGTTTTGGCGGCTCACTTCTGATGCTGGCCTCCAACCCGGCAGTCCAAGCCGATATTTATATGAAGGTCAAGGACAAACAGAAAGCGCAAATCAAGAATCTCAACGATAAGTTCGCCCAGCAATCGCGCGAGCTTCGGGGGCAGATGGGCGGCGGCCAAAACGCCCAAGGCAAGGGAGCGGGAGCTAACGCCCAAGGCAAGGGTGGACGGCGCCAGGGACAAAACGGACAGGGGAATGGAGACGGACAGGGGAACGGAAACGGACAGGTTGCGCAGGGAACCGGGGCGGTTGGTGGCGGCTTCGGCGGTTACGGGGGTGGGTTCGGCGGTTACGGTGGCGGATTCGCCGGCGGTTTCGGCGGCTACGGTGGCGGATTCGGCGGACAAGTCCAGGTCCCTAACGGGCAAGGTATCAATCCAAACCAAGGCCAAGGTGGCGGAGGCGGCCGCGGCAATCGTGGACCCGGTGGCCAGCAGGATCCCGAGCGCCGCGCAGCGATTCGCCATGATGCGTCAGGCAATGGATGAGCTCACGCAGAGCGCAGAAAGCAGCCTCGCTAAGATTCTCGACAAGTCGCAAGTCATTCGCCTCAAGCAAATTCAGCTTCAACTTCAAGGTCCCGGCGTGGTTTTGCGTGAAGATATGATGGAAAAGCTTGGCATCGACGAATCCCAGATCCAGATGTTGCAAGAGATCCGGTCCGATCACCGCGACGCCCAGCGCGAGAACGGTCGTGCGCGTCGAGACATCATGCAGGCTGTGTTCGCGAAGGCCACCCCCAGCCAGAATAACGGCCAAAATGCCGATGACGCCGCGAACGGCGGTAACGGCGGCAACAATGCCAATGGCAATGGCCGCAATGGCGGGCGCGGCAATCGCGGTCGCCCCGACCCCGAGGTGATGAAAAAGGTGATGGCAGATCCTCAAGTCCAGGCGCAAATGGAGCAGATGCGCGCCCAGGACGATAAACTCGAGAACCAGTTCACGGTGGCCATCAACAAGATCCTGACCCCACGGCAGCGAGCGCTCTACAAAAAGATGCTGGGCCCTCCGTTTGATCGATCGAAGATGGGGGGAGGAGGACCTTGGGGCGGAACGCGCGGCAATACTGCGACGGCCAAAGGCGGAGCGGCTGCCGGAAAGACGACAACAACGACCGCGAAGGCAGATTCGGATGACGAAGCAGACGAAGCAACGCCGGCGGCGAAGCCTGCGGCACCTGCTCCCGCAAAGACCAAGGCGACGACCGCGCCCCGAAGGAAAAGCCTGCGTGAGCTGCGCGGGTCGTCCGACAGCAACGACCAATAAGGCCCAGCGTCGGAACATTTGACAGCTATTATAGATGCAACGCGACTGATATTCGCCCAAGCGTGTGCTTATCGCGAGCTTGTGCTGGTGTCAGTCGCGATTGTTTAACGAGTGTGCGATCGAACAATTGATCTTCCCGGTTTGGCGGGCCGGCCGTATAAAGTGGCTCTGGCACCGTGCCTGTATCGGAGCCTGCGCGTGCGATCCACGTGTCGACGAAAGTCGATCGCCGTTTCTTCGCCTCGGAGTGCGACCGGCTTGGTCGGACCGAGGTGGCAACCCGTCGAACAGGGGCTGGGATCATGCGTCACGGATGGACGGTCGTTCCGACCCTCGTTGTTTTTGGCCTCGCGCTTCTCCAATTTACCGGGCGTGCGCGGGCAGATGAGCCGTTAGACGATCGGCTAGGTATTCGCACGGCGCCCATCTTTCTCCTGACACGATCCGACATCCAGGCCGACCTCAAGATCGATCCCAAACTCGCTGCCGCATGCCGGCACGTGGCCGCAAGTATCCGCCACAAGGCATCGGTGTTGAAGGGGGCCAAGTTTCCCGCCATCGTCGCCGCGCGAAGGTCGATCGATGAGGAAATGAGCCAATGGCTGATTACCAACCTCACTCCCCAACAGCTCGATCGACTCGAGCAGGTCGAACTGCAGTGGGAGGGTCCCGCGGCAATGCTTACCCATCCCTTCTATGAGGAAAGTCTGAGCCTGACGCGGGACCAGCGGGAAAAATTAACGAGCTACCTCACCGAAGCGAGAGCACAACGAGCTCATGGAACATGGACATATGAAGATCACCACGAGCTCACGCGCAAGGCGCTTACCATTCTTTCGGAGAAGCAACGGCACCTTTGGGTTCGGATTCTCGGCGAGCCGTGCCAATTCAAGATCGTTGTCAAAGAGGCGCCTACCGGCCCGCGCGTGTCGTCCGTCCCTGCGCCACGGCCGCGCTGAATTGGGCGTGATGGTGTCATGACGCCTCATCGCTCTGTGATGGAGCCGCGATCGAATTCGGCTCCGAGGCTAGCGCGGTCAAAGTCGCGTCGATTTCCGATCCACCGGATTCGGCCAGGCGAAACCGGAAATCGCAATGAGACGCCCCTCCCATGATCGTTTGCGTCCGTACGAGTTGGATCTTCGGGTTGAATCCTTCCGCGAGAGCATAGTCGCGCTGGCAGGATAGGCTTCCCCCCAGGTCGGCCAATCCGAGAGCGCGATACATCTCGGCATAGCGGCACCGCGTAACGTTGAACGACAATTTTTCTGGGGTTTGCTCGAGTATGTCGATCTCCAGAGCGCCGTTTTCGCGCCAACGGCCAAGCGATTGCCCGAAGGCCTCGAGCGTCTGTTCACCGAGCGTTCGAGCCAGTTCGTCACCACTCTGACGGGCGAGGTCACGCACGACCTCGCCGACGATCGCGAGCGATCGTTCAATCCCCAATTGCGACGCGAACGCGCGCACGAGCGGTCCCACGATTCGCGCTTCGATCTCGCGCTGTTCGAGCAGAGGTAATCGCGGTTTTTGAGCATCCATAGCGGGCAATCTCACCGCATCTAAGCAAGAACTTCGGTCAATGAGTCCAGTTGCATCGTGTCGTAAATCGCAGCGTACATCCCTCATCCTTTTCTGGAACTCTGATTGTACCATGGAGTACACCATCGTTGACCCGATCTCACGATCCGAGCCGCTCGATGCGCACAATCAGTATTGTGTCTCACCTCATAATATGGGTTGGCATGTCGTCATTGACCCTTTGGTCATGGTCCGCGGCACCGGCCGTTCCACAGCCGAACTGGAACAGTTTGGGCGTTTCGCTGATCACAGGACGCGAGTATCTTACTGTCGGCTCGAGCCACAGGGCGCTTGACGTTTACCTGCCGGCCGGACATACCGCGACGCCAGCCGCCAAGCGGGGGCGTCCGGCGGTCCTGGTCATTCACGGCGGCAGCTGGCTCGGCGGATCGGCGGCCGCGTGGCGAACCGACCCATCGGATATGGTCGTCCGGTTGGCCCAGCAAGGACTAGTCGTTTTTGCCCTCGATTATCGACTTGCCCGTCCGGACGAGCCCAGTTGGCCGGCGATTGTCGGCGATTTGCGCGAAGCCGTTCGATGGGTGCGCCGGCATGGCGGTGAATTTGGCGTCGATCCCGGCCGGATCGCGGTGCTGGGCATCTCGGCCGGCGCCCACTTGGCGGCCCTACTCGGAGTTCAATCGGAAGAACGAGGCACAGACAGCGTGTCGTCGCGAGTGCAGGCGGTGGTGAGCTTTTATGGTCCCTCGGACCTTGCCGCTCTTATAAGGGCGCGCCGTCTTTCCCACGAGCCGGTGCGCACCTTCATCGGCGACCTACGGTCGAAAGTGGCAAATGATCTGGCTGAAGTCTCACCGATAAGCCACGTCACGCATGACGATCCACCTTTCCTATTGCTTCATGGCACGGACGACCGCTGGGTGCCACTCGATCAGTCGGTTCGGATGGCTTCCACACTGGCAATCGCCGGCGTTCCTCACCGCCTGATCGTGGTGTCCGGTGCACGCCACGGCTTCGGAATGACCGTGGAATATCCCACGCATCGCGACTTGCTTCCCGAAATTCTTGGCTTCCTGGAAAATGTATGGAATATTTCGTCTGTAGCGGCACATCACCGCCGCCGATGTTGTTGGTACGGCGCATGCACGTAAATTGCACAATCAGTTCTCGGCGACCGGGCCTTCCAGTCGATCACGTTGGGCTTTCTGGTGGCCGGGATACATTTCGTCCAGGCGATGCTGCGTGGCGACGACTTTTTAGGCGTCCCAGTTGATTAATTGGAATTTGATTCCCATGATCCTTGAATTTCTTGGGACAACTTGGAAGTATTAGAAATCCCTATCCTAGTCAAGCACACACAATCATGAAGGGATCTGCGAGACACCCGTTCAGTAGCGGGGGTCTTTAGTCGTTCCGAGGAGGTTGTGCCGTGTCGACCGAGATTCATGTCGGCGGGCTGAGTTCGTCGATTCCAGGTGCCATTGAGCTCAGCGGCGAATTCGATCGCGTTTTGCACACGGCCGCCGACCGACCGCAAACGGACACCTTGCCGCCCGTCTGCGATCCCACAGCCGATCACGGTGACGAAGAGCTCAAGCACCGTCGCGAAGACGTCGAGCTCAAGCACGATAGGATTCGTAAATTCCTGGACGATACGGGCCACGACGCGGTTGTGCTCGTTCTAGCAGAATCGGTGGCCTGGTTCACGTCTGGCGGTGATCTGGGCCAAAGCCTTTGTAGCGACCAGAGCTCGATCATGCTGTTCATCAACCGCACGTCGCGTGCTGTGATCGCCGACAACGTCCAGAGCAGCCGTGTGTTCGAGGAAGAGTTGGCTGGGCTCGGTTTTCAACTCAAGGAGCGGCCCTGGTATGAAGACCCTTACCAGGTGATCGCCGAGCTTTGTCACAATAAAAAAGTCGCCACCGACTTGGGAGGTATCGGCTGCTCACCCGCGCGTCGGGAGGGGGATGCCCTGCGCGCCCTGAGGCGCTCATTGACTCTAGTCGAACGGCAGAGACTTCGCGAGCTAGGTCGCGCTCTAAGTCTGGCCGTCGAGGCGACTTGCCGCAACTTTGATCCCGGTGAGCGTGAAGCTGATGTTGCCGGGCACCTGGCTCATCGTCTCATTCGCCAGGGGGTTGTCCCAGTCGATTTACGCGTCGCCAGCGATGGCCGCCTCGCTCGATTTCGCCAGCCGACCTTCAAGGCGACGCCGATTCGCAAGCGGGCGACGATCGCCGTCACGGGCCGGCGCCACGGGCTGTGCGCGTCAGTAACGCGATCGGTTGCCTTCGGTTCGGTCGACTCGGAATTTCGAGATCACCAGGCCCTGGCCACGATGGTCGACGCGTCGTGCATCTTCTTTTCACGCCCCGGCGAGGTCGTCTCGGAAGTCTTTCGCCGGGCCAAGCGGATTTATGAAAAATTTGGCCATCCGCACGAGTGGACGCTCGACTACCAGGGGAATTTGGTCGGCTACTCACCCTATGAAATCGCTTTGCGCCCCGATAGCAGCATGGCCCTTGAGTCCTACATGGCTCTTGCCTGGAGCCCGAGCGTGGGCGCCGCACGTACCGAAGATACTGTCATCATTGATGCCCGTGGCTATGAGGTCATAACCAAGATGCAGGACTGGCCGGTGATTGAGGTGGCTGTCAAGGGTTACATCATTCCTCGTCCCGGCATTCTCGAACGCTAAGGATCGGCCAGGTAAGTCATTTCCGACCAGTCGCTTCGCTCATTGTTTCCCCTTTCCTGTCCAGCTGTCATCGCATTCTCGCGTTCGTGGGTTCTTCGAACATTCCCTCACCTGATTACGAAATACAATTAGGTATGCAAACCGAGGGCTTTCGCCTTGGAAGGAAGGATATTCGTTCGATGCGCTTAGCTTGGAAATTGGGGCGGGTCGCCGGGATTGATTTTTACGTGCACCCGACCTTCCTCGTTGTCTTCTTTATGTTCCAGGGGATCTTCCCCGGCGGGCGGTTGTCGCCGCTGAATATTTTGATGGTACTGGCGATTTTCGGCTGCGTGCTTCTGCACGAGCTGGGGCACGCCTTGATGGCGCGCAGTTTCGGAATCAACACTCACGACATCACGCTTTATCCGATCGGCGGCGTCGCGAGGCTTGAGCGGATGCCGCGCACCGGGTTCCGAACTGTTGATAGCCCTTGCGGGCCCAGCAGTGAATTTCGCGATCGTTCTGGGTTTGATCGCATTCTTTTTCATGGGTGGCGACCTGTTGACCCTTTACACGTGGCAGGCTTTGTTCCTCCAACAATTACTAATGGTCAACCTGGTACTCGGCCTCTTCAACTTGATTCCCGCCTTTCCAATGGACGGCGGGCGCGTCTTGCGGGCGCTCCTGAGCGGTTGGCTCGGGCGAGTTCCGGCCACGATGACCGCCGCTCGTGTCGGCCGCGGTTTGGCCGTTGTTTTCGGACTTCTGTCGCTGGCCTACAACCCGCTCACGGTCGCCCTCGTCCACGTGGCCCTGGCTTCGTTCATCTACATGGCAGCCAGTGCCGAAGAGGCCCAGGTCGTTGCCGAAGAGCGACGCCGACAGGGATTTGGAGCTGACAGCACCGGTATCTGGACCGCCCCGCCCGGATATTATTGGGTTCGCCGCGGAAACGGACTCTGGCAATTGGCTCCGGTCGGCGTCAGGATTGGCGAACCGACTCAGCCAGCTTCACAATGGCGCTAAAGCCAATCGTCGAAATGCAGTGCTGCTCATGCGCCGGAGTGATTTTGGAGCAGCGCCGCCGTGAAAGTCACGAGATCCCTTTGCGTCCGCGCGAGCTCTGCCAGCCGCGCGGGCTGGCCAGCTCGCAGGCAGAGCTGGGCGAGGCTCGGGCACGCCAGCGCCGACTCAGGGAGACCCGGCAGGTACTTGGCCGAAACGTCGATTGCAGCATCCAGTTCCCCGACCTGAACCAGTAGGTTGACGAGTGTCTGTGCGGGGAGGTTCACGTCATCTTCGTCGGCGTCGCCGGAAGCTACTTTTCCTCGGAAATGGGCGATCGCCTGGTCGACGTCTTTGCCGAGAAGGCTCTTCAGATAGATTCCGTGGTCGTCGAAGATCTTCTCGAACGGCGGCGGTCCCTCGAAGAGCAAGCGGGGCGAGAGCCGCCGCCGTATTCAGTCAGGTCGACGGCCAGCGTCGAGCACTTCGGGGTCTTCGCACGAGCAGCGACATCCGCACCACGGCCGCCAGGTGCGAGATATCGATGTGGTAGCGATTCGTCGGCGAAGCAGCCAGGGGCGGTCCTCGTAGCAGCGCGGCGATGGAGTGTTCCCTCAGGGGGCAGCACCTGGCCCCGGCTGGCGATCTCGGAGCGGAGGTTCGCGGCCAGCTCACGATGCAGGTGACGGATCAAACGGCCCGCGCAGGCCGCTCGCGTCGCCTCCTCGTGCGGCGGCAACTGCTCGAAGGCCGTGATCGCCGGGCATGTGCCGTAATGTTCCAGGATCAGCTCGAACCCGCGCTCGGGACTGACACCGTGGTTGAAGGCGACCTCGATGACCGCCCCCAGTCGTTCGTCGTTTTCGGCCGGGCGATAGTCGCGAATGGCAGCCGCCACCGGCTCGGTTTCGGCGATCGACCGATAATAGGCCCAGGCTGTCGGGATGTCGCCGGCATCGAGATGCCGCGACCGACCAGCCGGATCGCGGCGACGTATTTTTCCTCGTACTTGCTCCGCTGCTGGTTCGGGTAGGCCGGCGAGCGAGCCCGAGCTGACAAGCGGCAGGCCCAGCTCGTGGCGCGCCTTGAGCAAGAGCGCATCAAGCAAGGCCCGGTATTCACCGGCCGCCGTCGAGGTGCTCGGTCAATCGTCCAAGCGCAGCCGCGGGTCCTCCGTCGCGCAGCGCGTCTTCGAGCGGACGTGAATGGGCTGTCGTCGACTTTCGGCATCGTCGAGCGACCGTCTCGATCTCGGCTGGTGCGTCAGTCATGGCTCGATCGGTTCCTCATCTCGGTGAAAATTAACGTCGGTCTGACGCCGTCGCCCGATCATTCGTCACACCGTTCACTCGCCGGCCCCCTTGGCGGGATCGATCGCCGTGGCCGGCGCACCGGGCGGGTCGGCGTCCATTCGGCGCCGACCGAATGCTTCCAGGTCGACCAGCACCGCGAATGATAGCAGTCGACCAGCATGTCGCGGGCCTCCTCGACCGAGTCGGTCACGATCAAGAGGTTCAGGTCCTCGCGCGAAACCGCCCCTTCCTCGAGTAGAGTCGACGTGATCCAGTCGAGCAGCCCCGACCAGTAGATCTTGCCGAAGAGAATGATCGGGAACCGGTGGATCTTGTGCGTCTGGACGAGCGTCAGCGCCTCGAACAGCTCGTCGAGCGTGCCGAAGCCCCCGGGAAAGATCACGAAGCCGGTCGCGAACTTCACGAACATCGTCTTGCGTACGAAGAAATAGCGGAAGTCGACGCTCAGGTTGGTGTACGGATTGGATTTTTGCTCGAACGGCAGCTCGATATTGAGGCCGATCGAATACGCCGCCGGCCTCGTGGGCCCCGCGGTTGGCAGCCTCCATCAGGCCGGGCCCGCCGCCGGTGATGACCGCGAAGCCGGCTTCGGCCAGGAGCTGACCCAGGCGCGGCGCGGCGGTGTACATCGGGTGCGACTCGGCGAATCGAGCCGAGCCAAAGACGCTCACGGCGGCTCCGATCTCGGCGAGCGCATCGATCCCGGCGACGAACTCCCCTTCGATTCTCAAGACGCGCCAGGCTTCGGTATGGGTGAAGGCCCCCAGCTCGGCGGCCTTGGCAACCGGCTCGGCCGGAAGCTGCCGGTCGAGCATCCGCTCATCCTCGGTACGCCTTGGGCCCGCCGCGCGGGCCATCGGCTTGGGCGCGAACAGAGGCTCGCGTGCAGATCCCATTGGCGCCCGTGCCTTTGCCCGCCTCTTGCCTCATTCCGGAACTCAAATTTGACCCAGGATCATCCCTCGGATCACCGGCCTGCTCGTCAATTATGTCACGTTCCATCGCACTCACTCAATTTCCGTCAGTCTTTCATTCATCCGCCGGCACCGCAGCACCATCGGAGTGAGGTCGGCCGACCGTTGCGTCGGTCGAAGTTCACTTGGGCACCAACCGACCGCTCTACCTGCGGCGACAACGTAAATTGTAGGGGTTATCGTCGTCGCCGCACAGACCGTGTTGCCAAGAACCGGCAGTGGCAGTCGTGGCGCGGACTTGTGCGGTTTCCAGGAAGTTGTCGTTCGACTCGCGAACTGTGTGTGGTGAATGATACACTCGGAGGGTCGCTTTGAGATATCCGCGGAGGGTGAGCCTGGCGCCGTGAAAGGTTTTGCTTGACTCTCCCGGGCATCTTCCGGGTTCCAATGCGCGCAGTTCCTCCCCGCGCCGGCGGGGAGTGGGTGCCCTTAGGGCCGGAGAGGAGGCCTTCGTCGTTTCTTGAGTCATGCGCACACGACTTTGGACTTCATGACCGTTACCGCACCATCATCCTCGTCGCGCACCACAGAAGCCCTCTGGTCGTCTCCCTTTCTCAAGGCGTGCCGCCGCGAGCCGGCTGAGTTTACGCCGATCTGGCTGATGCGCCAGGCCGGCCGCTACATGGCCGAATACCGGGCCGTCCGCGATCAAAGTCAGCTTTCTCGAATTGTGCAAGCGGCCCGACCTGGCGACTGAGGTGACAGTGACCGCGGCCGAGCGCCTGGGTGTCGATGCGGCCATTCTCTTTGCCGATATCCTCCTGATTCTCGAGCCCTTGGGGCTGGATCTCGAATTTGCCAAGGGAGAAGGGCCCGTCATCCACAACCCGATCCGCAACGGCCGCCGATGTCGACCGCATCCGGCCGCTCGGCGACATCGAGCCGCTCGCGTACGTGACGGAGGCGGTACGTTCCATCCGGGCAGCGCTCCCGCCCAAGATTCCCCTGATCGGCTTTGCCGGCGCGCCGTTCACGCTGGCCTGCTACGCCATCGAGGGCGGGGATCACGCCACTACGAGCAGGCCAAGTCGTTCATGTATGCGCGACCCCGGCGCCTGGGACGCACTCATGGAGCGGCTGACCGGCAGCTACGGCACTTTACTTGAATGCCCAGGTCGAGGCTGGAGCGCAGGCCCTTCAGGTTTTTGATAGCTGGGTGGGCGCGCTGGCCCCGCACGATTACCGCAAGTTCGTTCAGCCGCACATGGTCAGGCTTTTCGGCTCGCTCGATCCGGCGGTTCCCGTCATCCACTTCGGAACTGGCACGTCGACCTTGCTGGAGCTACAGCGCGACGCCGGCGGCACGGTCATCGGCCTTGATTGGCGGGTCGAGCTCGATCAAAGCATGGCGGCGGCTCGGGCATGATGTCGCCGTCCAGGGAAATCTCGATCCGGTGGTCTTGCTATCGTCGCGGCCCGAGATCGAAACACAGGCCCGGCGCATCCTCGCCGAAGCAGGCGGCCGGCCAGGCCATATCTTCAATCTCGGACATGGTATACTTCCGCAAACTCCCTTGGACAACGTGTTGGCGCTGGTAGATATGGTCCACGTCCTATCTCGGCGATCGTGATATCCGAATCGCTCGCCGCCGATAAACCGCGCGGACTGCTGGTTGAGAAACTGAGAGTTGCGATCAGTCCAGATGGCGTAAGTTTTTGCGCCCCAACCTCTTGACAATCACCCTGTTGATAAGATAGGCAAGCAAGATACAGAATTGAGCAGTCGCGTGGAGCGAACCATATTGGCGGAGCGTATGTCGAGCGGTGCGAGGTCTGATCGTGTGGTCGTGATCGGAGGTGGCTTGTCCGGTCTGGCGGTGGCCCATCGGCTTCACGAGCGCGCGCGGGCTCTGCGTAGGCCACTCGACCTGACTGTCCTTGAAGCCAAGGATCAGATTGGCGGCGTGCTCTGGACCGATCGGTTCGACGGATTCACGCTCGAGGGAGGCCCGGACTCGTTCATCACCAATAAGCCCTGGGCCATCGACCTGTGCCGTCGTCTCGGCCTTTCGGACCAGTTGATCGAGACCGATCCGAGCCATCGGCGCTCGTTCGTGGTCAGAAATGGCCGGCTCGTGCCGGTGCCGGAGGGCTTTGTCTTGATGGCGCCGCACCGGTTAAGTCCGATTTTGACGACGCCCATCCTTTCCTGGCGGGGCAAACTCCGTTTCTTGATGGACTTGGTCATTCCGCGCCGCGACGAACCGAGCGAGGAAAGCCTGGCGGCCTTCGTGCGCCGCCGGCTAGGCCGTGAAGCTCTGGACCGCCTGGTTCAGCCCCTGGTCGCGGGAATCTACACCGCCGACCCCAACGATCTGAGCCTGAAGGCCACCTTGCCCCAGTTTCTGGCGATGGAGCGCGATCACGGCAGCCTGATCTTGGCCGGCTGGCGCGAGTCACGCCGCCGGGGCGGCCGCGGCCTCGAGCGCCAGGCCTCGGGGGCGCGGTACGGGATGTTCGTGACGCTGGCTGATGGCATGGATACCCTTCCCAAGGCCCTGGCCCGGGCACTGCCAGAGGGGACTGTTCGAATCAATTCGGCGGTCCGCCGCATCACCCGCAACGAGCCAGTTTCACCTTGGCTGGTCGAGCTGTTGGACGGCCCTCCCATCGAGGCCGACGCGGTGGTGGTCGCCACCGAAGCCCACGCAGCGGCGCGATTTCTCGACTCGCAAGACCCGACCTTGGCATTGCAGCTCCGCGCGATTCCCTATGCGTCGTCGCTGATCGTCAACGTTGCCTACCGCCGCGACCAGATCAGTCATCCCCTGGATGGTTTTGGGGCGGTCGTGCCCGCCATCGAAGGCCGGCCGATCCTGGCGGTGTCGTTCTTGAGTGTCAAATTCCCCAATCGGGCGCCAGCCGGCTCCGTTCTCTTGCGCGTTTTCATCGGCGGCGCTACCCATCCCCAGCATTTCGAGCTCGACGATCAGGCGATCACCGACCTGGTGCGGCACGAGCTGGCCGATTTAATTGGTGCGAGCGGCGAACCGCTGTTCGTGCGCATTGGCCGCCATCCTCGGTCGATGCCTCAGTACAATCTCGGACACCTCGATCGCGTCGAGACCATCCGCCGCCATCTGGCCAAGTACTCGCGGCTCTATCTGGCGGGCGTCGCCTACGACGGCGTGGGAATCCCCGACTGCATCCACGCCGCCGAGATGACCGCCGATTCGCTGTTGGAGGCTCTCGCCAACCCCGCGGCTACCGCGGCGTGACTCGAGTGCCATTCAGGTGCAACCCGAATGGCACTCTGTCGTGGCCAGAGTTACGCGTGAATCGCGACCGCGCCCAAGACACGGCATTTGAGATGATGGGCCCAGCTCCGGACGGGGTCGATTCGGCGATCGGCAGCCAACTCATAGTTGTCTTCCAAGGTAGTCCTCCATGGGTGTCACCCACGGGATGGATCTCCTCGATGTCACCATTCGCGTTAGTCGACAGCGAGGAGGTCGGGCAACTTGGAGACTCTCGGGCCGGCTGATGCACCGACCAAGTGCGGCCGACTCCAGGGAGCCGCTCCGCGTTGGGGAACGGGCAATTCCGCGTCGCGGAGCGCTTCTTAATCTCCGTGGCCGCCACCAGCGTGTTCCACTCGTTAACGCGATCGAGCCTGGACGAGCCGAGCCCGGCCCGCTCTCCCCTCTGGCACGTACTGCGACGTCTTTTCAGGCGGAATGAAACGGATCGGTTCTTATCTGCCCGTCTTACGCGGAGCTAAGAGCAATCCGTGCCAATCGCGATCGCATCTAGCGATTTGTCCCGCATTCGGGATGGGCTACACCTACTATATATGTCGTGATGACGAAGATGCCGGGGCAAACGTACTTAAGTAGACCAATACGTTCTTACGATGACAAGCCCCGAGCAGAATGATTTTTGACATAAGCTTTTGTCGCGATAAACTCTTCCGTCGATTTCCCTTTCCCCACTCCCGGCTCCCCTGTGCCTTACGTTGCCGGCAATCTCAAAGTAAATCCCCCAATTCTCCGGTTCAGAAAGTGGGCGCCCGGAGGATGGTCTTTGGGCCAGGTTCAATCGATCTCGGCAATCAGGCCGAGCGGGTCTCGCGGTAACAGAACCTGCCGGGTGCAGTCGGGAATGAAGTCGAGTTCCTCCAGCACGATTGCCCCGATCAGAGCGTCGGCGCGTCCCGGTTCGACGACCGCGGTGAAGACGCTGGAGCGGCCCTGAATCTCCACCTGAACGTCACCGACAATCGACTTGGGCTCCAGGCGGCCGTCGGCGAACTTGACCGTGACCTGGCCGGCCGCGGGCAAACCCAGCGCGATCACCACCGAGGACGGCAGGACTAACCTAGCCGCGCCAGTGTCCACGATGCCCGAAATACGACTCCGGCGCACCTGTTCTGCCAACAGAAAACCCTTCTTGGCCTGCACGACGTCCTCGTGGTTCGCCACTTCGAACTCAACGGAGAACCGTCCCACGTAGTTCCTCCAGTTTATTGTTGCCGGCTCGGTAGACATTTGGTTCTCCCTTGCGCCTCGCGCGCTGAACAACTTTCGGGGCGGTCGTACCGAATTGTCGTCAACAACCAGCTTATCCAATCTCTGGGTTCACGACGACGGCGGTGCCGATCGGCATTCCGCGGCTCGAGGATTGTTGGCGCCGGCTTCTGCCACGGGTGAACCTGATTCTTTCGGTTCCAAGATGCTGACTTGCACGGAACTGTTGAACGTGCCGCTGGGGCTCTTGTTCAACTTCCATGAGGTCAAGCTCGTTAACGGAATCTCAAGGCTTGTTCTGCCCGATGCGATCAAACCTCAAACAGAAGAAAACGAAGGCAACGAAGCGTGAGAACACAGCCCAAAGCAGCGGCTTGACAAGCCGCGGAAACTCAAAAAACGCTTTGACTAGGGTCGGCCGTTCTCGCCGCGGGGGGCCTATCACTGAAAACAGCTTAAGCCCTACGAGTTTCTCTTCCGTGACCTTTCGATCTTTCCGTGATTAGATCTTCTTCTGATCGCGGACCAGTCATGAAGAAAATGATATTGCTCGCGTCGCTGTCGGCGGTATTTATTTACTGGGTGGCGTGTCGGTTTTCCCCGGCGGCGGCGGCCGTGGCCGCCGAAGATCCAATCTACGTAATTGTTCATGTTGACGTTATGCCAAAGTTCACCGATGCGGGACGTGACTAACTCAAGCAAATTGCGACCCATAGTCGCAACGACGCCGGAGCCGTTCGAATCGAGGTCCTTGAGGAATTGGGCCGGCCCAATCACTCAACCGTCGTCGAAGTTTGGGCAAGCCGGCAGGCGTACGAAGACCATCTTGCGGCCGACCACACCCGGGCTTTTCGGAACAAGCTGCAGCCGATGCTCGGCAGTCCATTCGACGAGCGGCTGCACCGATTGAATTCGACCGGCAAGAGTAACTGAAGGCGCGATCTATGTCAGCCAACTATTCAAGCAAATGCGAAGGACACTCGCTGCGAGCCGCGTTTTGATGCCGGAACGTGGCAGCATCGGAGTACGAGTATAGTTCGATGCAAGGCCTGCACGAGTCTTTTATGGATCGGGGATTTGGTCGAGAGGCCTTCGGGATCGATCCCGCAGGCTACCATGCCGCGCGGCCCGCCTATCCTGAATGGGTGTTTGAGATTCTCCGCGAGCGCTGCCGTCTCGCCTCGAAGAAAAAGGTGTTTGAGGTGGGGGCGGGAACGGGGTTGGCGACTCGTCGGCTACTTGACCTCGGGGCGAATCCCTTGGTAGCGATCGAGCCGGACGAACGCCTGGCGGCGTTCCTGCTCGCGACTGTTCGAGACGATGCGCTCACGCTAATGGTCTCGTCGTTTGAAGACGCTGTTTTGCCTCAGGCGAGTTTTGACCTCGGCGTAAGCGCCACGGCTTTCCATTGGCTAGACGAAGATCTGGCTCTGAGGAAAGCGGCCGATCTGCTGCGGACGGGCGGCTGGTGGGCAATGGTGTGGAATGTATTCGGTGACCCATCTCGTGCCGATCCGTTTCATGAAGCAACCAAAACGCTGCTTGACGGGCCAGTTAGTCCGTCTGAGCGTATTGGCCACTTGCCGTTCGCGCTCGACGTCGGGGCTCGCGTGGCCGCGCTCGAACGTACTCGCGCCTTCGACGCCGTTGAGCACCAAGCCAGCACGTGGTCGCTCAATCTCGATGCCGATCAAACTGTCGCGCTTTATGCAACTTATTCGAATGTCAATATCCGTGCCGACCGCGCCCAGGTTCTTGCAGAGTTGGGGCGTATCGCACGCGACAAATTCCACGGCAAGGTGACGCGCAATATGGTCACGATCCTCTACACAGCACGACGTCGTCCGTGATCGCGCACCTTGCTTGACCGGTCCGCGCGGCACGATCTCACCTCTCGGCCGAACCCGATTGACACGCCCGTCCGACGTTCGTCAGACTAATGCATTAGTCGTAGCCTGGAAAACGGATGGACGGTCCATCATGTTCGACCGCAACAGGGCGCAAACTCGACTCGTCCCGATGGAACGTAGTGCCCGCTAACCGCCTGGAAGTGAGTCTGCCGATGCTGCCTCGATGGGTCTTCACCGTCTGGGTTGCCTGGCTCGGGGCCATCGGCCTGGCGGCGGCACTGACCGCCTCGCGGATCTGGAACCCGAACCCGATCCTCCCGGTCGGCGTGTCGGTCCTGATGTTCGCGGCGGGGCTCGGCCTGGTGATCGCGGCGACCGTCCGCCTGATCTCGCGGCCCCCGACGCGATCCGGGCTCTGGCGGGCCTGCTCGTGGGGACGGCGCCGTTCTGGTTCGTGGCCGGGCACATCCTGATGGCGATCCGGCCGGCGTTTGACCGCCATGTGCCCCCCGGGTGGCCGTCCAAGGTCCTGGAACCGCTGGCCCGGCCGCTTGTGGACCTGGGAGCACGCTGGTTCTACCCGGATCGGACGGCGGGGAATGGGTGACGATGGTCGGGGAGAAGGCCGAGGACGCGCGAGCCCAGGTGGCCGCGATGGACCGGCACGTCGAAGCCTCGCTGGCACGGCTCGACCGATCCGCGACCTGGCCGATCGTCTGGTATCGGGGGCCGCTCTTCGGCCTGCAGAGTTGCGCCATCTACGACATGGCGATCGGGTCCGCAGTCGGCCATTACCAGCGCGGCGCCGACGGCATGACGGACCAGGACCGCCACGAGGTCGCCCACTGCGTCATCACCCGGGACGGACACGGCCCGGAGCGACCCGCCGAGGGTCCTGATCGAAGGGTGGGCGCAGGCCAACCAGGGGACGCCTGCCGAAGAACTGGCCGACACCGCCTGGAACGACCGCGAGAAGGGATAACAATAATCGAAAAACAAAAGTGCCCGTATTCAAAGAGCGAAATCAGGAAGGACGAGCATGGCCGTTGGGAATTTTGTTAGGACAAACGAATGAGCATTGCCAGGCAATTGCATTTTCTGAGCGAGGTTTTTGGATGAAACACGTAATAGTATCTGCTTCTGCGTTGCTTCTGTTCGCTTGCTGGTGCGTCTGTCGAATCGCACCGACATTGGCATCGGCCGCCAACGCGGCCGATGAACCGGTCTACGTGGTCACGCATGTTGACGTTATGCCAAAATTCACCGATGCGGGGCGTGACCTGCTCAAGCAGTTCGCCGTCGACAGTCGCAACGACGCCGGGGCGGTTCGAATCGAGGTCCTTGAGGAATTGGGCCGGCCCAATCACTCGACCGTCGTCGAAGTCTGGGCGAGCCGTCAGGCCTATGACGATCATCTTGCGGCCGACCACACCCGGGCTTTTCGGAACAAGCTCCAGCCGATGCTCGGCAGTCCGTTCGACGAGCGGCTGCACCGATTGAATTCGACCGGCAAGAGTCATTGACGGCGCGATCTGGGTCAGCCAACTATTCACGCAAAGGCGAAGGCGCTGCGAGCCGCGATTTGATGTCGGAACGTCGCAGCATCGGAGTAAGAGTATCGTTCGTGCTGTTCGAAGGGATCGAATCCGTTCGGTTATTGCACTTTCAGACCGAGTCGATCACTCGCACTCCGTCGGACGACCGCGCCACCAGCATCATGCTTGTTCGGGAGTAAACGGACAGACCGCCGAATCCATCCGCGAGTGTGATAATGATTCGCTCTACATCAAAACGCGTGTGGTGCCCCCTTCGCAAGCCCCCCACATCCCACTCCCCGTCTCTTAGAAACACCGTTAGACTAAGGGGGAAGCAGACCTTCGGTACACAGACGTGGTGTGACGCCCGATGACGGGCCGGATCGCTGGATAGCGAGGTTGCCGATGGGATTTACGTGGCGTCGGAGCGCGTCAGTAGGCACGTTCGGGATGAAGTCTTCGAGCGCCCGGGCCGGCGCGACGGTCGACGTCAGTGGCGCTCGTAAGTCGATCGCCACGCGCGGGACCTACATCCACATTGGCGCGGGGGGCGTTCGTTACTCTCGCTGTCTCGACAGTCCGGCCGCAGATTCGGCGCTGCGGCCGCCGCAACAATCAACTTGTGCATCGCCGGCGCCGGGCATCTCGCGCGTTCGTTCGGTCGAAATGCTCGGCCCGACACAGCTCGTCGATGCCAACCCAAATGATCTGCTCGATGAAATTCGGCGGAAACAACAGACCGTGGGTCTCGTTCTCATCGTTTCGATGTTGTTTCTTGCCGATCTGCTTTTGGTCCTTGTGTTGGTGTGTTCGCAGGCTCCCAGCTCAATGACAATGGGGGCATTGGCAGTCGGAGTGCTCGGACTGATCTCGTTGCCATGGGCTCATTGGCACGACCGCCGAGCCCGTCTAGTGAGGGTTCATTACACATTCGACACGCTCGGAGTTCATGTCCAGGAACGGCTGACAGGCTTGTTTACTGTGTTACAAGGTGCCGGCGCCATTTGGGCCGTCCATCACGAACATGTTCATGGAGATTGGAAACGAAACGCGGGGGCCGGGACTTCCGTTGGCCGCCGCCGGGTTCACATCGGCTCGGGCACGCCCGACTTCATCCAAACTAACGCGCGAGTCGGATTCCTCGACGCCGATGGAACGCGGTTGTATTTCTTCCCGGATCGGATACTTGTTTTCAGAAACGGGACGGTTTCGGCCGTACTCTTTACCGAACTCAACGTGGTTGGCGGAAGTGTCCGTTTCATCGAGGACGGGACTGTTCCTCGCGACGCCAACGTCATCGGAACGACGTGGAAATTCGTCAATAAGAGCGGCGGTCCTGACCGCCGATTTAGTAACAACTACCAGCTTCCAATTGTGCGTTACGGCACGTTCGATGTTTCCGCAGCGTCGGGGATGCAACTGAGCCTTCAGACGTCGGCCGAAATGCTGGGCACCGTTTTCGCCGATTCGCTGCGGGACGTGCGGGCCATCGTCGACGATTTGGGATCGCACGCCGCCACGCCGCGGCTCGAACCGCTTCCCGAATTTGCCGATGATCCGCCGCCAATATTCGTTTCGGCATCCAAAGTCCTCGGAACAGTGCGCGATCTCATCTCGCTCCGGTGGGTAGATAGCGTGCCTGAGTGGATCGCCCTTGCATTTTGGGGGATTCTCTTTGCCTTGCCGTTTGTGGCGACCATCGTCCGGTTCGCGAAGGGTGGGTATGCCGCGAATTTGTTCTTTCATGCGTCCTTGGTCGCTGCTGCTACTGGTACGGGATCCCTTGTTTATAGATCCCTCGGCCGAGCGCACGAGCGCCGAATAAAGACAGCGAAGTTGTGCGCGTTGCGCTTTCGTGCGCTCTTGACGAACGAACTCAAGAGCTGCCCACTTGACGAACTGGATTTCTCGGCTTTGGTCCATGTTGGCGGTGTTTCGCGGAGCGCGGCGGACGAGGTTGCTGACGACATGTTCCGCAAGGTCGTGGACCGGTTCGCGGACGATGGCGTGATTACGGAGAAGGAGCGCGCCAAACTCAATCTTTTGGCCACGGCCCTTGAGCTGAGTAGCGAACGGTCCGAGCGAATTGAATCGGTGGCGAATGCTGCCCGCTACCGACTGGCCGTCAGCGAAGTGCTCGCCGACGGAGTCGTCACCGACGAAGAGGCCAAACTTTTAAACCGGCTCCGACTTCAGCTCGGCGTCACGGACGATGAATGGACTCCGGGCAACCTCGTGGAGAATGTCGCTGGTCCGCCTCTGATCGATCCTCAAGCGGCAGGCAAATCGACGTCGGACACGCCGGAAGCTACCGGCGCTCGGGGCCCAATGAAGGCCACCACTCCGATTGACCCGGCATACCTCAACGAGTTCACTGGCGAAGCGCGTCAACTTCGTTGGTACGGGCTCGGCGATACGGTCACCGTAGCGCTCCACGAGCTCCGTGATCCTTTGGTCTACGTGTCAGACGGGCCGCCGGATGACTACGAGCCCTCGTGCATCGACCTTTCGCTCGACGTCGGGCCGACGGTGAAAAACGCCACGGGCAGCATCGGTCGTGCGTCCGCGTATTCGACGCTCAGCCAAATCCAGCGTGCAAATTATCTGCATTGGCTTTCAGGCGGACGGATCACCGCCCCCGGTCACGCTGGATATGCGCTCTTATTTGTCTGCGGCTTGGAGCGGCGATTTCTTTACGATCTGAGTGACAGGGAGGTCGTCGTTGCCGAAGTCCTGAGGCTTCTCAGCGCCTGTTCATTCCCTCGATTGGTGACAGCGCATCTCGAACGGTTCCTGGCTTTTTCGCTTGCATGCCACGGGATCGAGAGCCACGACGACCGGCTCAGCACTTCGGTCATCGAGCGACTGGCGCTCGGCGACGAGCAGGACTCACTGCCCATCGTAACGGCCTGGTTTTACAAGAAACGCGTTCCACTCCCTTGGAGCTGGGCGCTGCGGATCGCTCGTTGTGATCCGATTTTTGCTGACAAACCGGCCTTGCTCGAACAGGCCGAACGGGTGCAGGCACTGTTCAAGATCAGGTACAGGGAGCAGTTTGGCCAGGGAATGAGCCTTACAGTCGCAGGCGCTCACCGCGAAGTGCATTACGCTCCGGTTAATCCGTCGCTTGGCTGCGCATCCAATTCGTCACCGCCGTGTGTCACAACGGCGAGTATTCCCGATGTCCTGGGCGTCAAACATCAGGTGGCTCACCTCGTTACCATGCTTTCGCGCCTGCATCGATGTCGTATCATGGTCGACGAGCGGGGATGCGAAAGGACGGCAGGTTGAGGTTCGTCCCGAACGGCGGACGACTGTCGAGCCGGAAGCTCGGAAGTCTCACGCCGCAACCACTGCAACGACCGAGGGTGCTCATGGTGCGCGGTTGCAATGCCAGATCGAGCCGCCCGTCCAGGCGCGGTCCGCCAGCCTCAAGGAAATCAGCCGAGGCGCACCCAAGCTTCGTTGGTGCGGCGACGGAGAAACCGTAACTGCACGAGAGTATCCTCTTCAAGCGCCAATGGTTTACGTTTCGGATGGCAAACCGCGGGAAGATGAGGCCTCATGTATCGACCTGAGTCTGGAGATCGGTATACCCGCATACGAAGCCCCGGGCAGCCTTGGGTACTATCCCACGTATGCTAAGATTAGCCCCAATCAACGTGCCAGCTACCTTCGCTGGCTGTCGAGTGGCCGTGTCAATCCCCTCAGTGACATCGGCTATGCGTTTCTGTTTTTCTACGGCCTAGAACGGCGACTCTTGCTAGAACGACGCGACTTAAATCCCATCGTAAAGGAGGTCGTTCGGCTTCTCGAGACCTACACAATATCAGGTTCTTTCGACGGCTACCTCAGCCGCTTCTTGGCATTCACACTGGCACGAGCCGGAATCGAGACGCTTAAGGATAAGTGGTTCGAGGTTGTTTTTGCCAAATCGCGGCTCCAGCGCGACGAAGACTTTCTCGCGGTTGCTCTGGCATGGTTCTTCAAAAGGAATCTGCCGATTCCCGTCGCGTGGGCGGTGCGCATCGCGCGCAGGATCCGCGGTGTCCCAGGAGTATCGTACTCGACCGGCTACCCGAGGCGTTCAATTCGTTATTTCAAAAGCGGTATCGCGATCAATTCGGCGAAGGCATGCTCCTAAAGGTCGCCAAGCGAGAACGCGTGTTGGGATACCGTCCTGCGAGTCCTACGCTTCTCCTCGAGGCGGAACTGCAACCCTCGACATCTGGGTCGGTTACGATCGCCAATGTGCTCGGAATTCAGAGTCAGTTTGCGCCCTTGGCGGCCATCTGGTCGAGCTGCATTGAGGAATTACGACCGCTTAGCCGAGTGTTGGCCAAGGGGATCGAGGTTCAGAGTCGCGAGGCGTTTGACGCCCTGCCATACGAACTTAAATCCAGCGTCGAACATCCCGACAAGGAGAAATGGGATCGCCTCGTCGGCCAGCATACGGATGAGGACGGGTGCGCCCTAGTCCCGGTTTCAAAACTCGCGACGATTCATGCACTGAGCGAGCAAACGAAGCTCACGCCCAAGCAGAGCCAGGCGCTGGCGCAAACCGCGGAATACGTCGGCTTGGTCATCGAACCCGATGCGAGACTGACCAAGCGCCCGTACAACTGGGAAGACGTGGTTTCGTTGCTCCGTCCCGAGGAAAGGCCACGACTTCCGGCCGACTCTCGCTACCTTGCTGCGTCCTTGATGCTGGAGCTTGGGTTCTACGTTGCCGCGGCTGACGGCAGTGTCGAGGATGTGGAGATCAACCAAGTCGCGCACTTTCTCGAGTCGCAATTTCTGCTCGATCCGCCAGACGCGCGCCGCCTTGACGCGCTTAAACGCGTCTTCATGGTGCGGCCTCCGTCGCTCACGGGACTCGGCAAACACCTACGGTCGGCGCTCACACGCGAACAGCGTGAGGCAGTAGGCAGGTTCCTGACGGGGATCGCCGCCGCGAATGGCATTGTCGATCGCAAGGAAGTTACCGCTCTGCGTGCCGCTTATCGCGCGCTTGATGTAGGCGTCGAACAACTCAACAGGTTGCTTGAGGAATTTCGGCGTGCCTCCCAGGAACCTGTGGAAGTCGAGCGTGCCGATCCAGATTCCGAGGCCGGCGAGGCGATCCCAGCGCGCGGGCGGCAACCTGACGGCGCTGGCATTGCACTCGACGAGGGACTTTTGGCACGCCTCTTGGCCGAAACGCAAGCCGTCGCCCAGATACTGGGAGAAGCCATGCAGGACGAGTTCGCGGCGGACGATGACGAGGGCGCGTCGGCCACGCCGGTCGCACGGGTGAAAGACTCTCGGTTCGAAAGCCTTGAAACTCGTTTCCATGCGATCTTGTCGCAGTTGCTGACACGCAGCGTTTGGCGAAGATCTGATTTCGACTCGTTGGCGCGGGAGTACAAGCTGATGCCAGGTGGCGCACTCGAAGCGGTTAACAGCTGGGCATACGAGCGTTTTGATGATCCGATCATTCTCGAACACGGCGAAGAGTACGAAGTTCAATCACATCTCGTTGAAAGTCAGCCATGAGCATCTCTATCAAGCCGCGGGAACGCGACGCAATCCTCCAATCGTTGCGGGCCGGCGTTGTTCCTCGAGTCGGGCTGCGTCACCTTCAGGTAGGTCGTCGCGACGAAGTTGCCGCCGTGCTGGATGATCTCAGGCGCATAGAGGACGGCGGCGCAAGCATTCGGTTCATCATTGGACGCTACGGCGCGGGCAAGAGCTTCTTCCTCAGCTTGGCTCGCACAGTCGCCCTCGAGCGCAAGTTTGTTGTGGCGCAGGCGGATGTCACGCTGGAACGCCGGCTTCACGGGTCGAGCGGGCAAGCTCGCAACCTCTACGCTGAATTGATGCGCAATCTTGCAACTCGGGCCAAGCCCGACGGAGGGCGCTGGCCAACGTCGTTGAGCGCTGGGTCTCTGAGCTGGACCATGAGCTGCGGGCGGCCGGCGGAACGGACGTAGACGTCACGCGGGAAATCAACAATCGTCTCAAGCCGCTTCAAGAGCTTGTCAGTGGTTTCGACTTTGCAACTGTGATCGCCCGCTACGTTGAAGGCTTTCAGGCCCATAACGATGTGCTGATGGGATCGGCGTTGCGGTGGCTGAGAGCCGAATACCGTACAAAGACCGAAGCACGCCAGGATCTCGAAGTGAGATCGATCATCGATGATGTCCAGTTCTACAACTACCTGAAGTTGTTCGCGGGCTTTGTCAGGCTGGCAGGATTTGCAGGTCTGCTGGTCAATATTGACGAGATGGGCGTCTTTTCCCATCGCTTGAACAGTTCGCAAGCGCGCGCGGCCAATTACGAAGTGCTT
This sequence comes from uncultured Isosphaeraceae bacterium, assembly GCA_963850935.1. Lineage (GTDB taxonomy): Bacteria > Planctomycetota > Planctomycetia > Isosphaerales > Isosphaeraceae > CAWFRS01. The sequence goes on along the minus strand of CAWKNT010000032.1, from coordinate 586,477 downwards.
CTGCGCATCCTCAACGACTGCCTTCAGGGAAACGTCGCGGGGATTGGCTTCCTGTTTGGCGGCACAACCACCTTTCTCGAAGATCGACGTCGAGGCGTTTTCAGTTACGAGGCGCTGGCGACGCGGCTGGCCGACAACACGTTCGCGAAAACCGGCCTCAAGGATTTGTCCGGGCCAGTGATCCGTCTGCCCAATCTCTTGCCCGAGGATCTTTACGTACTGTTATATAATATCCGCCGCGTGTACGCTCTCGACGACCCAACGAAGTTCCTGGTCGACGACGAAGGGATCAAGCAATTCTTATGCCACTGCGCTTCTACATTGGGCGCTGACTTTTACCTCACGCCGCGCGACGCCGTGAAGGCGTTCGTGGGCTTATTATCGGTTCTCGAACAAAACCCCGGCACGAGCTGGCAGGACGTTCTTAATCAAACGTCCATCGATCGATCGGTCGATCCGGAAAGTGGACCGACCGAGGCCGACGACGAAGAAGCGGCGCCGGTGGCGCCGTCAAAGCCAGATGATAACCTTGCAACCTTTACTCTTTGAGTGGGCCGCCGACATGGATTCCGAAGCCCCCCCTCGCAAGGCATTCGATCGTCTCCACCCAGCGCTCAAGGAGTCGCTCTACCGTATGCGCTGGACGAAGCTGCGGCAGATTCAGGTGGATGCGATTCACGAGGTCTTTGACAGCACCGGGGACCTGATCATTTCGGCGCGGACGGCGGCGGGAAAGACTGAGGCCGCTTTTTTGCCGATATTGTCCTGGATGCTCGAAAAACCGGCCGCGGGAATTCGTGCCATATACGTCGGGCCCCTCAAGGCGCTGATAAACGACCAATTTTCACGGCTGGAAGAGTTGTGCCAAGAAGCAGAGATCCGTGTGCATAAGTGGCACGGCGACGTGTCATCCGCGCCGAAGCGCCGCTTACTGGAACATCCTTCGGGCGTACTGCTCATCACTCCCGAGTCGATCGAGTCGCTGTTCGTAAACCATGCCCACCGACTTCACTCAGCTTTTGCGTCGTTGGGCTTCGTCGTGATCGATGAGTTGCATTCTTTCATTGGCGTGGAGCGCGGTGCGCATTTGCGCAGCTTGATCAGCCGGTTATCGGCGAAGAGCCGGGAGTCCGTTCGCCGCGCAGGCCTTTCAGCGACGCTGGGCCCTGAGACCAAGAGTGCCCGCTCTTGGCTTCGGCCATCGGCGCCCGAGTCCGTACGGCTCATCGAAAGTGCGGAGAAGAAATCCATTAAAATAAGGATTTCAGGATACTTGAAGCATCCTGATCCCAAGCGGCGGAGGGGAAGCCAGCACGACGATGAGAGCGAGGCTCCGCTCGCTGGCGAACTGGAGCGAGACGTATTCGAAACATTTCACGGCAAGACGGCTTTGATCTTCGCGAACGCGAAGCGTGACATCGAAAAACTTGCCGATTACGCTAAGCGCGAATCGGCCCGGCGTGGGCTCCCGGACCTGTTTGGGGTCCATCACGGCTCCCTCTCGAAAGGAGAGCGCGAAGAAACCGAGGAGGCGCTGAAGTCGGCTCATCCCACCGCAACATTTTGTTCTAGCACTCTCGAGATGGGCATCGACGTGGGCAACGTCAAGCTCGTCGGTCAAATCGGTGCCCCTTACTCGGTGAGTTCCCTGGCGCAGCGGCTGGGCCGCAGCGGGCGCAAGGATGGGGAACCATCGGTGATTCGCATCTGTGTCGAGGAGCACGAGCCCGATCAGCACACATCGCTATTCGATCGTCTTTTCCCGTGCCTGCTCCAAGCTACGGCTATGACGGAGTTGCTCCTGGAGAAATGGTGCGAGCCACCGGAGTTCAACCGCCAGCACCTCTCAACGCTCATTCAGCAAGTGTTGAGCGTGATCACGGAACGAGGTGGCGCGCGAGCGGACGAGCTGAATCGTACCCTTATGTTGGAAGGTGGGTTTCCGCAGGTCGATCAGTTGACGCTGATCCGTGTCCTGCGCTCCATGGGCTCGGCTGACCTGATCGAACAGTCACCAGAAGGATTGCTCATCGCTGGACTATTGGGCGAACAGATCGTTCGACACCACAGCTATTACGTAGCTTTCGTCGTGCATGAGGAGTACCGGGTTAATCACACGGGCCACCACATCGGCAACGTCGCATTCATGCCCGACTTTCGAGAAGACCAGTTCCTCATTCTGGCCGGGCGCCGGTGGAAGATCCTGCATATCGACCACGATCAAAAGGTAATCGCAGTTGAACCTTCCCCGGGCGGCCGAGTTCCTTACTTTCACGCAGACCATGGCGGCGATATTCACCCGCGCATTCGGCAGCGTATGCGGGCTTTGCTCGGTCGAGACGATGTCCCGGTCTTTCTCGATATGAAAGCGCGAGAAATGCTGGCGCAAGCGCGGCTGGCGGCACGCGCTTCAGGCTTCCTGTGTGTTCCAATGTTTCAGGATGGGGCGGACGCGGTGTGGTTTACCTGGACGGGTTCTCGCATCCAACGAACGTTGTCGGCGCTTGGCGAATTCTTCGGCGGCTTAAAAGTTGATGACAAAAGAATCGCCTTGGTTTTTGAGAAGACCAATGCAAACAAAGTTCGCGAGATCTATAGCGGATTTCTCTCAAGCTCTCCGGATGCGTGGCATTGGCTCGACGGTTTCGAACACCGAGTGCGTGAGAAATACGACGTTTATCTCTCGGACGACCTGACTGCGGAGCTGTTTGCGCGTGAAGGTATCGACCTGCCCGGAGCGATCAAAAGCATTCGGGAAGGCGGAATCGGCAATGAGCGAATCCGTTGATTCCAACGCAATACCTGCGACATCGTCTATCGATCGGGAATTTGGTCGCCGGGCTTTCGGCATCGATCCCGCCGGATTGTTCCTGTGGCTCGATGAATCCCCTCTGACATATGGCTTCTGGGAGCAGCTTGTCAATTCAACGACGATTCTGAAGACAATTCTGGCGCTAACTCGAAAAGCAGCTGGTCAGCAGACGACTGACGTTACGTCGCGCGAGTTCAGAATGCTCCGGTAAATCCGCGCAGCGGGATCGTTCCGCGGATGCCGACAAGAGCGAGAAAAGACCCGGGAACCAAATGGCTTTTGAATTCTTGAATGATAGATTTTCAGCGAATTGTTTGCGAATCCGGCGACGAAATGGCTTCCAGTTGACTTGCAACGCAAGGTTTTCTCGTCCGAGCGAACGAATTGAATCCGCTGCGCATAGGGAGATATGTCGGCAACCGCGAACCATCGATGTCGGGCACACCACGCCGTCCCGTGTACTGTTCGAGACGAAGCCACGGGCGACCGCTATCGGAGATGCGTGAACCGTTCCACATGGCTCACGGCTGACCAAACGAACCCAAATTTGCGATCGCTGGTCGGATCAGACGGTAGGGTGGGTAGGGCTGGACCGGTAAATGCGGCAGCCCGTGTATCCAAATCGGCACACGCGGTGCGCGTCGTACGCGTCGCACATACGGCAAGCAGAGTAGATCCGAACGAGTTGGCGGCCGACGACGGTTGCCGCAGTGCGCCAAACGAAGCCAATTTTGCAGCAACGTCTTTCTGCGAAACGAAGCCATCGACCAGCACTTGCAGACGTTGCCTGTCCTGCGCGTGCCGAACAACGGTCCAGCAGACCTCCTAGCAATTTAGTTCAACGCTCTGGCTGGCGCGCGCACGCAAAGGCTAGAATGTCGGAAACTTGTCAGGGGCTATCAATCGATTCCCCGCATCTTTTCTTACGGTCGACCGCACGGCAGCGATCGCAGGCTTCATGGAACGACAACGGGAGTGTTCAGATGGCGCAGCCGGCAGACTCAGCCGTAAGACAGCCGCTCAATGACAACGACGTGCAGGCGATCGACCAGCTTCGGGATGCCTATGCTCGGTTGCGCAAAGAACTGGGCAAGGTCATCGTGGGCCAGCGCGATGTCATCGAGCGGCTGTCGATCTGTCTGTTCGCACGGGGCCATGCGCTTCTGATGGGCGTTCCCGGGCTGGCCAAGACGTTGATGGTCAACAAGCTCGCGGAAACGATGTCGCTCAAGTTCAGCCGCATCCAGTTCACGCCGGACTTGATGCCGATGGATATCACGGGTACCGATATCCTCCAGGATACGGCTGCCGGCCGCCGCGAGTTTGAGTTCGTCCATGGACCTGTATTCGCCAACATCGTCCTGGCCGATGAAATCAACCGCGCCCCACCGAAGACCCAGGCCGCCATGCTCGAGGCGATGCAAGAGCAAAACGTGACCGTGGTCGGCAAAGTGTTTCACCTGGAGCCGCCATTCCTGGTGCTGGCCACGCAAAACCCGATCGAGCAGGAAGGGACCTATCCCCTCCCGGAGGCACAGCTCGACCGGTTCATGTTCTTGATCGAGCTCGAGTATCCTTCGGAAGCCGAAGAGATTCAGATCGCCCGCACAACGACCGGCGAGGCGTTGCCACGACTGGATCATCTGATGACACCGGCCGAGATCATCAAGCACCAGAGCCTGGTGCGGCGCGTGCCGGTGCCTGACCACATTTACTCGTACGCGGCTCGCCTGGTGCGGAAAACGCGGCCCAACGGCTCGACGGCCCCGTCATGGCTAAAGCCGCTCGTGTCGTGGGGAGCCGGACCTCGGGCGGTCCAGTATCTGATCCTAGGCGCCAAGGCGCGCGCAGCATTACTTGGAAGTTACATGGTGCGGCTCGAGGACGTACAGGAGGCTGCCGTCCCTGTCCTGACGCACCGCATCATCACCACCTTCGCCGCCCAGGCCGAAGGAATCGACTCCAAGAAGATCGTCCGGCGGCTGCTCGAGGAGACTGAATAGACCTTGGTCCTTGGTCCTTTGTTGACCGCTGGCCGTGTCTCCTTCTACTGAAGAGCTTCTGGCCGCCTCAACTGACCGGCGATAACGGACGAGAGTCCAGTGACCACAAACAAAGGACCAAGGACAAAGGACTAACAAACTTGTTCCCCGACCGCCCCAATCGAACGTTTCTGGATCACGGCGTGCTGTCACGGCTCGCCGGTTTTCCACTGTTCGCGCGGCGGCCGATGCAGGGGAGCGTGTCGGGTCGTCATCCCAGTCCGCATCGCGGCTCGAGCGTCGAGTTTGCCGAGTATCGCAAGTACGTCCCGGGCGACGATCTACGCCGGCTGGATTGGCGCGCATACGGCCGGTCGGATCGGTTCTTCGTCAAGGAGTTTGAGGCCGATACCAACTTGCGCTGTTGCCTCGTCGTCGATACCAGCGGCTCGATGGGGTTTGGCTCAGGCGGCGTCTCCAAGCTGGAATACGCCCGGCGGATCGCCGGCGCATTGGGCCACCTGGCACTCCAGCAAGGCGACGCGGTCGGTTTGTCGTGCGTCGCCGGTGGAATTGTGTGCAATATTCCCCCCCGGCGCAATCCTTCGCACTTGATGACAGTCTTCGACGTACTGGAGCAAACTGAGCCCCGCGGTCAGACCCAGCTCGTGCCGGTGCTGCACGAGCTGGCGGAGACCATCTCGCAGCGGGCTCTGATCGTGATCATCTCGGATCTGTTCGTTGAGCCTGACCTGTTGCGATCGTGCTTTCAACATCTCCGGTTCCGGCGCCATGACGCCGCAATCTTTCATTTGCTGGATCCTCAGGAACTGGCATTCGACTTTCGCCGGCCGATGCGCTTTCTCGACATGGAAGGGGGACCGTCGATCTTTGCCGAGCCTAACGAAATCGCCGAACGCTATCACAAAGCCGTCTCGGGATATCTGGCGGCGACGCATCAGGTTGTGCTCGAGTCGGCCGTCGACTATCACCGCGTCACGATCGACGAAAGCTACGAGCAGGTGTTGTTACGATTTCTCGTCGGTCGCACCCATTCCAAGGGGGTGCGATGAGCTTCCTCCAGCCAATGCTCTTGGTTGCGCTGCCGCTGGTGGCCCTGCCAATCATCATTCACCTGATCAATCAGCGCCGCTATCAGACGGTGAAATGGGCGGCGATGATGTTTCTCCTGGCTGCCAACCGGATGTCCCGCGGTTATGCCCGGCTGAGGCAATGGTTGATCATGGCAATGCGGATGGCGGCGATCGCCGGCTTGATCTTTGCGGTCAGCCGACCCCTGTCTGGAGGCTGGTTGGGGCTCGCCGCCGGCGGACGTGCGGACACGACAATTGTTGTACTCGACCGTTCGCCCAGCATGCAGCAAGTCGGCGCCGACGCGCGCGGATCCAAGCTCGCGACCGGACTGCGCCAATTGGTCGCAACGCTCGAGACCTTGAATTCGGCGCGCTGGGTTTTGATCGACAGCAACACGAACAAACCGCGCGACCTCGAGAAGATCGCCGACCTGCTTTCCACCCCAGGTGCATCGCCGTCGAGTGCGTCGGCCGATCTGCCGGCGATGTTGCTCGCCGCCCTCGAATATGTAAAAACCAACAAGACCGGGCAGACCGAGATCTGGATTTGCTCTGATCTGCGTGCCAACGATTGGAACGCCGAGAGCGGGCGCTGGCAGGCTCTGCGCGAAGGGTTCAACGGTATGGCGCAAACGTTCCGCTTTCATTTGCTGGCGTATGCGGACACCGCGCAATCGAACCGGTCGGTGCGAGTGACCGACGTCCGCCGCCAGAAGGCCGGCGACGCGGCCGAGCTCTTAGTGTCGCTCAAGGTGGCACGCGAGGGGCCGGTGGGCGAGAGCGAGTCGATACCGGTCCAGTTCGAGATTGATGGCGCACGGTCTGAGCTGACGATTGAGCTCGCCGGCGGCCAAGGAGAGCTCAAGGACCATCGCATACCGCTCGAGAAAGGACGAGAGCGCGGCTGGGGCCGAGTGTCGATTCCGGCGGATAGCAACCCGGCGGACAACGATTTCTGGTTTGTCTTCGAACAGCCTGCGCCACGGCGGACGGTTATCGTCGTCGAGGATCCGCAGGCCGCCCGGTCGTTACAGTTGGCCGCTTCGATCTCGCCCGACTCGTTGCTGAAATGTACCGCGGAAGTTCTCCAGGCCAGTCAAATGGCGTCGGTCGACTGGGAAACGGTGTCGCTCCTTCTTTGGCAGGCGCCTCTTCCCGACGCCCAGGTCGGCAAAGATGTGCAGGCTTTCCTCGACCGCGGTGGTTCGGCAATCTTTTTCCCCGCACGTGTACCGGGCCCGGCCGAGCTTCTGGGTGTGCGCTGGACGTCGTGGGTAGAGCTTAAGGCCGAGGCACCTGTGGAGAGCTGGCGCGGCGACCAAGACTTGTTGGCTCACACAGCCAGCGGTGCTCCGTTGCCGGTCGGTCAGCTCCAGGTCAGAAAGGCGTGCGGTTTCTCAGGTGAATTCACTCCCTTGGCCACGCTGCGTGGCGGATCGCCGCTCCTGGCGCGGCTCAATACGGAACGCGGGTCGGCCTACTTTTGCGCGACCACGCCGGCCCCCGGCGATTCGTCGCTGGCAACTGCCGGCGTGGTCTTTTACGTGATGGTCCAGCGCGCTATAGCGGCGGGTGCCTTCGCTCTGGGCAGCACGCGGCAGCTGACGGCCGGCGAGCCGCCGCGCGACGACCCCACCGTCTGGAATCGCGTCGCCGGCGCCGAGGAGGCGCTCTCGACCGACTTTCCATTTCATCGCGGTGTTTACGAGGCGCGCGACCGGCTGCTCGCCGTCAATCGCGCCGCCGGCGAAGCATCGGCGCCGGTCTTGGCCGACCGCCAAGTGGCCGAGCTCTTCCGCGGCCTCGACTTTGCGCGGGTCGACGACAAGGCGGGCAGCATCAGTTCGTTGATCCAGGAGATCTGGCGATTGTTCCTGATCGCCATGATGGCGGCCATGGTGGCCGAGGCTGCCCTCTGCCTGCCCAAGGTGGCGCGTGCGCCAGGAGCAGTCCGATGAGTGTTTCTCGGTCGCTCACGTTTCTGGGAACGCCGTGGTCGATCGCGGCCGCGCTCGTGGCCGTTATAGTCACGGCGGGTCTTTGCTTTGTGAGCTGGCGCCGCAGCGGTTTTCGGCCGTCGATGGGTTTGCTCGAGCTTATGCGGTTGGCGCTTGTCGGCATGGTCGCGCTGCTGCTCAATCAGCCCGAATGGACCGAAGAGTTTCGACCCACGGAAAAGCCGGCGATTGCAGTGCTTGCCGACGCGTCGGCCAGCATGGACACACGCGACGCAGTCCCCGGCGGTAACGTGCCCGCGCAACCGGTAACGCGGCGCGAGGCGATCGCGCCCCTTGCCGATCCGTCGACGTGGAACGCGCTGCGCGAGCGGATGAACGTCATCATCCAGCCGATTTCCGAGCCCAGCTCGGGACACGGCACCGACTTGAACGAGCCTCTGGCCCAGGCGCCCGACAAAGTCGCCAATCTGAGAGCCATCGTCCTGGCCTCCGACGGTGATTGGAACGAAGGCGCGCTGCCGGTGCAGGCCGCTGCCCGGCTGCGCATCCGGGGCGTGCCGATCTATAGCGTTCCCGTGGGCAGCCGCACCAGGCTTCCCGACGTCGAGCTTCTGAGCTTGGACGTGCCGACCTTCGGCATCGCCGGCAAAGCGGTCCGCGTGCCGTTCTCGATCGAGAGCTCGCTGCCGCGCGATTATCTCACCACGGTGACTTTGCGCTCGCAGCGACGGCGACGAAGTTTCCAGAGAAGTGCGGATTGCCGCCATGAGCCGCACCAGCGACTCGCTCGTTTGGAAGCCGAAATCCATCGGCGACTTTACACTCTCGCTGGCAATCCCCAAGCACGGAGACGAATCCCTCAGCGACAACAACAAGCTCGCAGCTCCGATCTCGATCCGCGAGGAGAAGCTGCGAGTCTTGGTTGTCGAATCGTACCCGCGGTGGGAGTATCGCTATCTGAGGAATGCACTGTCGCGCGACCCGGGCGTCGAGCTGTCGTGCCTTCTCTTTCATCCTGGGCTATCCAAGCCTGGCGGCGGCAACAAAGACTACATCAAGCTGTTCCCGGCCGGCAAAGACGAGCTGGCCAAGTTCGACGTTGTGTTCCTGGGTGACGTGGGGGTTGAAGACGGCCAGTTAACGCCCGAGCAGTGCCGGCTCTTGAAGGGGTTGGTCGAGCATCAGGCGAGTGGCTTGGTGTTCATGCCGGGATTGCAAGGCCGCGAGTTTTCACTGCTGGATACCGAGCTCGGAGACCTCTGCCCGGTCGTGCTCGACGCGGCCCAGCCCGGGGGGTGGGGGTCGCGGGTGGCGAACCATTTTGAATTGACCGAGCTCGGCCGGCGTAGCCTGCTCACAAAGCTGGCCGACACCCAGGACGATAATGCCGAGGTTTGGGAGGGTCTACCAGGGTTTCAGTGGTATGCTCCGGTGCTGCGCCAAGGCGGGCAGCGACGTGCTGTGCGTCCATAAAGACATGTCTAACGAATACGGCCGTCTCCCGCTCTTGGTCACTCGCACCTTCGGCGCCGGCAAGGTTCTCTTCATGGGGACCGACGGGGCCTGGCGATGGCGAAAGGGGGTGGAAGACAAATACCACTACCGGTTCTGGGGCCAGGTGGTGCGGTGGATGGCTTATCAGCGGAATATGGCCAAGGGGGAAACGATGCGATTGTATTACGTCCCCGACCAGCCCAAGCTAAATCAGACCCTTGCATTACACGCCAACGTGATGGAGCGCGGGGGAGAGCCGCTTCATGGCGGCGAGGTGACCGCGCGGATCACTGCTCCTTCGGGCAAGGCTGAGTTGATACGCTTCAGTTCCGCTGGGGACGAGTGGGGCGAATTCACCGGCCGGTTTAGCGCGGTCGAATCGGGCGCTCACCGGGTCACGCTCTTCTGCAAGCAGACCGGTGCCACGCTCGAGGCTTCATTTTTCGTGCAGGGAACGGCGGCCGAGCAAGTGGGCCGGCCGGCTCGGCCGGAAGTCATGGAAGAGCTCGCTCGGGTGACAGGGGGCAAGGTCATCGAGGTCGAAAAGCTCGAACAAGTCGTGCGATCGTTGGCCCAGCTTCCCGATCCGCCACCCTTGGTTCGTCGGGTGCCTCTCTGGTGCCACCCTGTGACCGCGCTGGCCTTGATCGGACTGATGGGAGTGTTCTGGGTAGGACGTAAAGTGGTGGGTCTAGTATAATCGTCGGACGGAAGTCGGTGACCTTTCGCACCTTCTTGTGAGGTCAACATGAGCCTTGTCTACACGCCTGATCGGCTCCAGTTGCCTGACACGCTTCAGGCGCAACTGCACGAATTTCGCCGCCGGGTTTGGATGATCAAGACCATCGAAGCGGTCGCCGCGGCAACCTTCGGCGTTCTGGTCGCCTACCTGGTGCTATTTTGCCTGGATCGCGCGTGGGACACGCCCGGCTGGCTTCGCATCGGCCTGTTCGTGACGGCCGCGGCCGCGTGCGCCAATATTCCCTGGGCTCTCCACCGCTGGGTCTGGCGGCATCGTCGCCTCGAGCAACTGGCCCGGCTTTTAGCGCAAGCACCCAAGAGTCGGCGACCAGTTGCTGGGCATCATCGAGCTCGTGCGCAACGATTTCGAGCAGGCCCGCTCGCGCACGCTGTGCGAGGCGGCGATCCGCGAGGTCGCCCACGATGCGGGGCGACGTGATTTCCGGGACGCGGTTCCTAACCCGCGACATCGGCTGTGGGTCTGGCTGGTCGCAATGCCTACGACAGCGGCACTCGTTCTCTTCGCCCTTTTCCCGGCCGCCGCCGCGAACGCCTGGCAGCGATTCTTGGTGCCGTGGAAAAACGCCCCGCGGTACACGTTTACGATGCTCGAGCGCCTTCCTGAGACAATCGTTGTCGCCCACGGCGAGCCTTTCACTGTCGCGCTCAATCTGACCGAGCAGACCGTTTGGCATCCGAGAGAAGGGGTCGCGCGGCTGGGCGAACAGACACCCATCAGTGGCGCCCATGCGCGACGGCCGATACGCATTCGAGCTGCCGCCACAAATCGATCCCGGCTGGCTGAGCATCTCGATCGGCGATGCGATCAGTCGAGTGCGCATCGAGCCCACACTCCGGCCCGAGTTGGTCAACGTGATAGCGTCCGTCGCGCTGCCCGAGTACCTCGGTCGTCCAGAGATCGAGCGCAAAGACGTGCGCGGAGGTGCGGTCTCGCTCGTCATGGGAAGTACCGCGACGTTTACGGCGACCGCCAGCCGCGACCTAGAAAGTGCCCAGGTCGACGGTCAGTCACTCGACCCGACGGGGGCGTCCGTGCAAAGCCTGTCGGCAAAGATCGAGGGCTCGCGCAAGATCGAGTTTCGCTGGCAAGATCAATACGGTCTGGCCGGCAAGGAACCATTCGTGCTGGCGGTCACCGGCCGCGAGGACGAGGCACCATCGCTTTCGTGCGAAGACCTGCCACGGCAAAAGGTCGTGCTCGATACCGAGCTCTTGAGCTTCAAGGTTCGCGCTCAAGACGATTTCGGCATCAAGGAAATCGGGCTCGACTGGCAAGGCATCGATAGCCCGCTGGTCACGACTCCGGCCAAGGGAGAGCGAATTCTCTCCGCGGGGGGCAACCGTGCGGAAGCTCTCGAGATCAACGGAACGTTTTCGGCCAAATCGCTGGCGATCGATCCCCAGCCTGTGCAGGTTCGGCTGTTCGCGACCGACTACTTTCCGGGCCGCCAGCGAGTCTATTCCCCGACCTACACGTTCTATGTTTTGAACGCCGAGCAACACGCGATCTGGGTCACCGAGCAGTTGAGCAAGTGGCACCGCCAATCGCTCGAGGTGCGCGACAAGGAGATGCAGCTGTTCGAGACCAACAAGCAATTGCGGGCGCTGACCGCCGAAGAGCTCGACCAGCCCGAAACCCGGCGCAAGATCGAAAACCAGGCATCCGCCGAGCGATCCAATGGCCGCAGGCTCTCGGCTTTGACCGCAACCGGCGAAGACCTGATCAAGCAGGCAATGCGTAACCCGGAGTTCAACATCGCCAACCTGGAAAAATGGGCGGAGATGCTCCAGATCTTGAAGGATATCGCCGGCAATCGGATGCCGTCAGTCGCCGACCTCTTGCAGCAGGCTGCCCAGGCTCCCAACGTGGCATGATCTACGTCCAAGAACATGACGAAGATGGCGGGCCAAATCCGGGCCGGCGGAACAGCGGTCGCCGTCTCAGCCCGCCGACGAGAACAAAAAGCCGCCGTCGGCCGTTCCGCTCGTCGTCGATCGCGAGTCTTCGCAGCAGCCTCCCGACGAGAAAGCGGGCGCACCACCGTCGAAGAGCAGCAACAAGACCCCGCGACTCACGCTCCCCGTGACCACCCTGGACGGCAAAGCTGGTTCAAGCAAACCCAAGGATGCGCCTGCCGAGCAACAGGTCGACGAGGCCGTCATCAAGCAGCGAGACTTGCTGGCGGAGTTCGAGAAAATCGCCGACGAGCTCAACCGTGTTCTCGCCAACCTCGAGGGGAGCACGCTGGTCAAACGGCTCAAGGCAGCGTCGCGGCTCCAGTCGAAGGTCGGCGGCCGGATCAGCGACCAGGTAAGCGCTGCCTTTGGTGTGGCCGGCTATCGGCTGGGCACCGAGCCGGCGAAGGTCCTGGGCGAGATGTGTGAGCAAGAGGGCAAGGCCAGCCACGACGTCTCGCTGATCATGGATGACATGCATTCCTACTTCGAGCGGCGGCGGTTCATGCGGTTCAAGACCGTGCTCGACGACATGAGGCAGCAAGACGTCGTCGGCTACTTGCGCACGCTCGGCGACGAGCTCAAAAAAGAAAACGGCGTCTCGATCGCCCAGTGCGAGTTCTGGTCCGACACGCTCGACCGCTGGGCCGAAGACCTGGTCGATCCGGCTTCCAGCGGCACGTGCAACGCGAAGTCCAAGAGCAGCCTTCCACCGGCCCTGGTGCTCGAGGCCCTCCAGATCCTGGAAGGCGAAGTCAACCTGCGCGAGGAAACGCGTGTTGCCCAGCAGGCCCGTCCGGCTCTACTCGCCGAAGATTTCAAGCAGCAAGGCATGAAGCTCTCCGAAACCCAGAAAGGACTGAACGATCGCGTGGATTCGCTTGGCCAAGAGATCCGCGAATTGCCGGACGGCGAGAGCGAGTTTGGCTATGAGATCGCGCCTTCTGGGCAAGGTCTCGCAGGTGATGGGCGAGGCGACCTCGATTCTGGCACAACCCGAGACGGGTGACCCGGCCATCGCGGCCGAGACCGAGGCCATCGAGCTACTCCTGCAGTCGAAGCGAATCAATCCCAAGGGGGGCGGCGGTGGCGGTTCGACACCCGGCGGCGGCGGACACGGCAAGACGCTCGACTCGGCCCTTGCCCTGTTCGGCGGCGGCGTCAATGAGAAGGAAGTGCGGGAAGATCGTGGCGTCTCTCAGGCGACCGGCGACTCGGGGCCATCCTTACCCGAAGAATTCCGTAGCGGCCTGGACGAGTATTTCAACCGGCTTGAACGCAATTCGAACGGGCATTCATCGTTCAACAAATGAAAAAATGTCTGCTATCTTTGATCGTGAGTGGCTCTGTCGGCGTGATGTTCACGTCCGCGATTGTGCTCGCCCAGGTGCCTGTGAATCCACGGACCGCGGGTCCCGACCAGAAATCGGCGGAACTCAAAAGAGAAACGAAAATCGAAAAGAAAGCCGCCTTGAAGGTCGAAGGCGTGGTGATCAAGAAGGTGCCGAACGCTTTCGCCGGCGCCGCTGTAGTTCGAGCGGGCAATGTCGAGGCATTCGCCCAGCAAAACATCCGGCAAGGCCGGCCGACGATGCGTGCCGAGGTGATCTTCGTCAGGAAGCTTTTTGGTCTGAACACCGAGCAACTGAGGCGAATTTATCAAGATGCCGAAACGGCGCTCAAGGAGGCGGCCACGAACTTTGCGGAGAGTCAGCAGAGACCACGTGTGCGCGTCGTCGGGCAGGCACGAACCGCCCCCGTCGCCCGAAACCTCGATGGGGGAAAGGTTTTAGAGCGGGCTTTCGCAGTGGTCATGAAGAAACACCTCACACCGGAGCAATTCAGCCGTTATGAAGCGGAGATCGAGAAACGCAACGCCAATAGGCGTCGGTCTGCGCTTCATTATCTGGTGGATACAATGGACCGCGATCTGTACCTGTCAGACCAGCAACGCCTAAAGGTCACGGAATCACTCACGTCGCACTGGGACGACTCGTGGTGCGCGAGCCTTGAATATGTGCTGTACGGCAATCAATTCTATCCGATGGGCATCGATCCTTTTGTGACACCGTATCTGGACGACACCCAGAAAAGGGTCTGGCAAGGGACGCAAAAGGTCGGCGCCCCGTGGGGCTTTGGCGGGGTCATCGGCAATTTTATGAACGACAATGACGCACTCGAGGAAGAGCTCGGTGGGCCAAAGAAAATTGAGCCGGTCCAAAATCCCGGATTGCAGATTCCAGCAATCGCAGAGCCAGTTTCCTATATCAAAGCGCAGATTCACAGACCGGACGGGATGTTCGAGAAGCGGAACGCTGTGATCAAGGATTCTCCGAAGAATAAGTAAAATGGCTGCAGCGGTCGATCCGAGCGGTGCAGTCCCTTGTCAGAGAATCGCATGTTTTCCAGAGACCGTCGATTCGCCCCGCTATTGCTCTGCGTTGCCGCGCTGGCGATCGTCAGTCGCGGATCGATCGCGCGGGCTCAGGATGATGACGAGCCGGAAGAGAACCAGAACGCGCAGGCTGCGGGCAGGATGCGCGCAGTGTTGGTTGCGCAAATGGCGAATGTCCAGCAAGTGGATCAATGGGTCTTCGGTCGATTCGGCGGCTCGGGCGGGGCTCACAACAAGCTCGATTCGTCGTTAAAGTTACGGATCGAAGACCTCGACCGGAGTTGCCATATCACCGACTTACAAAAGAAGAAACTGCTCCTCGCCGGTCGCGGTGACATCAAGCGGTTCTTCGACAATATCGAGGACCTGAAACGGAAGTTTCAGAATGGCCAGAACGATCCCAGCGCGAACATCTGGCAAGACGTCCAACCTTTGCAGGTCGAGCTGAACACGGGGCTATTTGGCAACGGCTCGATCTACAGGAAGACGATCCCCAAAACCCTCGACGGCGATCAGATTTCGCAATACCAAAGCGTGCTACGCGAGCGCAAGTTAGTCCGACACAAAGCGACCATCGAATGGTTCGTCGTTCACCTTGATAGGGGCCTGGGTCTAAGCGATGACCAGCGGCAACAATTCGTCGAGCTCTTAGTCAGCGAGTCGCGGCCGCCCAAGAAATTTGGACAGGGGGATTACTGGTACATGATGCTTCAGACGGCGCATGTACCCGAGTCGAGGCTCAAGCCGTTGCTCGATGTGCCGCAATGGCGTCTGCTGAATCGCCAGTTTGCCCAGGCAAGAGGAATGGAGCCGTGGCTCAAGTCGAATGGCGTCATTCCTGACGACGAAAAGGAGGATGAGGGAGGCCCGGCCGCGACAATTCGGAGACCACTCAATGTATACGGATCACCACATGCCGATAGCAAAAAGGTCGCAAGTCCCAAGTAGCTGGCGACAGTCGTCACAGCACGAGCCGTTACAATGATACACAAACATGTCCGAATTGCCTGGCTGCTATCGGCGACCGCGCTCCTCTTCACTACCGTGGACCGGCCGGCGCGGCGCAAGTCGAAATTGAGCCGGAGAATCAAGACAACGCTGCTCCGCGACCGGGCATTTTGATTCCGGTCGATAATCTTGACCCCTGGTCCTCTGGTGCTTCTGGATGGAAAGATGCGGCGCGTTTTCGGCTCGAGTCGATCTTGTCGGCGCGTGTCGACAAGATCGCGCGTCAATGTGGACTGACAGAGGTCCAAAAGAGAAAGCTGTTGTTGGCGGGCCGCGGTGACATCAAGCGTTTTTTCGACCGGGCGGAGCTTCGGGGTGGCGCAGTCGAACCAAACGAGATCCAGGAATTCGGGGATGTGCCGCGACGTTTCCGGGCGAACGCGGGTGGCGAAGTGTTTGGCGAAGGATCAATCTTCTCGAAGGCCTTCAAGACCACTCTCACAGCGGGGCAATTTGCCCGGTACGAAAAAGTGGATCGCGACGTGGCACGCTCGCGCCATCGGGCGACGATCGTGTGGGTTGTCTCGACGCTGGATACCATTCTTGAGCTAAGTACCGACGAGCACCGGCGGCTCGAAGCGCTGCTCGTCGAACACACCCGCCCGCCCCGCGCGTTTGGCGAGTACGACTATTACGGTGTCTTGTTCCAGGCGTCCAATCTGCCCGAGACCAATTTCAAATCAATCTTAAGTGATCGCCAATGGGTCAAGCTTAGCAAGCACATCAGCGAATCGAAGCGGCTGCTGCCGACGCTAAAAGCCGGCGGTTTCATCCCCGAAGATGAGATAGCCGGGGCGCCTCGGGCGATCGATAAGCCTGCGGGTGATCAGCAGAATAAGCGAGGTTAGTAGGGGTGTCGTGATGCGTTATCCGATGTTCGGAAAAAAATGAAATCGTCGGTCGTCAGCCGCTGGGAGCGCGGTTGCGTCCCTGCCAGCGTTTCCGCTGCTGGCTTATCGCCGCGATGCTCGTTGCGGTTATCGCGACGACCGCGCCGGGACAAGAGCCCGACGCGCGAGCGGAGCGCGAAGGGCAAAATCAACAGAAAGCAGTGCCGGCTCCGCGCGTCATGGTTCGTAAAGACGACTTCGATCGTTTGGCGTCCAGTCTCCTTCGCAGTAAAGAAGCAGCGCAACTTCATTTTGAGTCGATCTTGCAGATGCGCGTTGACATGATCGCACGCCGCTGCGCATTGACCGAGATCCAGATGCGCAAGCTCATCGTCGCGGGCAGAGGCGACATCAAACACTTTTTTGACCAAGCGGAAGCCATGACGGCAAATCTTGACGGCGATGGCGAAGACCGCAGCGAGTTCCGCCAATTCCTGAAGGAAGTGTGGCCGCCGCGCGTCGATTCTAAAGGCGATATTTTTGGCGAAGACTCGATTTTCTCAAAGGTCTTCAAGACGACCGTGACGGCGGATCAATCAGCCGTTTTTGAAAAGGTCCCTGGCGATCGCTCGCTCGCTCGCCATCAGGCGACAATCGCATGGGTCGCGTCGAGGTTGAAGACCTTTCTCGAGCTGAATTCCGACGAACATTCAAAGCTCGAAATCCTGCTTCTAGAGCACACGCACCCGCCCCGGTATTGCGTTGAACATGACGACTACCCTTCGCTGTTTCAGCCCTCGAAGCTTCATTATTACGGCGCGTTGTTCCAGGTGTCGAAGCTTCCCGAGAGCAAACTTAGGTCCGTCGTGAGCGAACGCCAATGGGCAAAGCTAAGCGGTGACATTGCCGAATCGAAGCGAATGCTGCCGATCCTTCAGTACGGGGGATTCGTGCCGGAGAACGACGTCGCGGCGGTTCCCGAGTCGAGCGACCGGGTCGGTCCCCCAGAGAGAAAACGAAGATAGAAGGGATCCGCGGATGCAGCTTTTGAAGATGGTTATGCGTGGAAACCCGTTTTGGCGGATCGCAGAAATTCGCATCGATAGTCGGCGATTTGCCCTCTTTGGGCTCTGTTTGATAGCGTTCGATTCGTTTGCGGCGGCGCCTGCGCTGGCCCAGTTGCCGACGCCGCGGTTTGGCGAAGTCGTCCCGCGCGACGTGCGCGAGATGTACGACCGCGGTTTGCAATACCTCGCGACCACTCAAGGGGAAAAAGGCGACTGGTCCGGCGATAGCGGCGGCGAAACCGGGCCGGGCACGACCGGGATGGCCCTCATGGTCTTCCTCGCCTGTGGCGAAGACCCCAACTTCGGGCCGTACAGCAATCACGTTCGCCGCTCGCTTCGGAACATCATCGAGCGCCCAGGATTCGACGACGGGCATCATGGGCATGAGCATGTATCACCACGGCTTCGCGACGCTCGCCCTGGCCGAAGCTTATGGCGTGGTCGACGAGCGTAATCTCTGGCCCGACGGCAAGGGCCCGCGGTCGATCGGCCAGGCGCTCGAGCTGGCGGTCCGCGGCGGCGTCACCTCGCAGAAGAAAAACCCGATCAGGCGCCTGGCGATATTCTCCCGACGCCCAGGACGCCGACACGTCGGTCAGCGGTGCGGTCTTTGTCGGGCTCCTGGCGGCCCGCAACGCCGGCATCGAGGTCCCCGACGAAGCCATCAACAAGGCGATCACGTTTCTATGCCCAGATGACCTCGGCCTCGGGTGAAGTCGCGTATGCCGGCGGCATGGGCGGGTTCGGCGAATCGCTGGCCCGCAGCTCGATCGCGACGCTCGTCTTCTCGGTGGCGCGCCGCAAGGACCTGAAGCAGTTCAAGGCGACGCTCGACTACCTCAAGCAGCGCATCGACCAAGTGCCGCAGCAAGCGTGGCCGGAATACGCCCGCTACTACGAGGCCCAGGCACTCTTTCAGGGCGATTGGCGGCCTGGGAGAAATGGAACAAGCTGCTGGTCCGGCAACTGAAACAGGCCCAGGCTGCCGACGGCAGCTTCCGCGGCCAACTGGGCAGCTCGGTCAGTACGTCGCTGTCACTTCTGGCTCTGGCGGTCAATTTTCGCTTCTTGCCGATCTACGAACGTAGATAGGTCGATAACCTGATGCAATCACAACCATCGAGTGAGAATAGCGAGATTCGTCGCCTCGATTTGCGTCCGGCTCGCGCTGATCGTCGATCATGATCACGACCTTGACAGCCCAAGCTCGCGGTGCGCGGCGACGAACCGGTGGCGTCGCCGCAGTCTTGCACTTGACCGACGGCAGCTTCGTCCGCGGAGAGCTTGAGGATTCGAGCACGGCCGGGCGTTTTCCGCTGGCAGGCGTCGGCGCTTTGTGTCGCCGTTTCGAGTTTCCGGTGAATCGTGTCAACGCCATCCACTGGCCTCCGCCGGCGGTCACCGCCCAAGCCCGACGGCGACTTTTGTTTCGAGCTGGCCGGCGGCGACATTCTGTTTGGCACCCTGGTCGCGCTCGACGACAAGCAAGCCGAGCTCGACATTCCGCGGATCGGCCGGCTGCATGTCGAGCGCTCGATCATCCATCGAATCTATCGCTGGCGCGGCAGTGCCGACCTGGTCTATCTGGGACCGAACGGACTGGCCGGCTGGAACGAGACGGTCGCCGCGCGCGCTCGGTGGCGACGTCAACGCGAACGTGGTTAGGGCCAGACGGTCGGCCGATCCGCCGCGAGGCACTCTCGCCGAAACAAGGTTGGCGTGAAGAATCAGGTCAGCTCGTGACCGATCGGGAAGGAGCGTCGATCCAGGGGAATTTCGGCATCCCGGCCAAGGCGAGCATCGAGTTTGAGATCTCCTGGAAGAGCAAGCCCGACTTTGTCTTCGCCCTGGGGGTCGACGACAAAGACATGGGAACGGTCAAGCGAGCGTTTCGCTTCGAGGCCTGGGGAGGCGACCTGGTCATTCAGCGCGAGCTGGAAAACGAGGCCGACCTGGCCGTCGTCCAGGAAATCAGTCCCGGCGCCGGCCGGGCTCATCTCCAGGCCTATCTCGACCAGGAGGCGGGACGGATCCTGGTCTGCTCTCAGAGCGGCAAGCAGTTGGCGAGCTTGAAGGTCGGCGGTCCCAGCTCGAAGGCCTTCCCGGGCCTCTACCTGGCGAACCTGCGCGGCGACCTGCGGCTGGAATGGCTGAGGATCGGCAAATGGAGCGGCGAGCTGCCGCGCGAGGTCAATGTCGACCAGTCGCGCATTCATCGCGCCGACGGCTCGATCGTCTACGGACAGGTAACGCGGGTTCGACGCGTCGTCACGGGCACTTTGTCATCAAGGGCGATTCGGGCGAAAGTCGGATCGCCGAGGACAAGATCTCCGGTGTTTTCCTGTCGCTGCCCGGCGATGACAAGCCGCGCGCGATCCGCGCGGTCTACCAGGACGGAACGCGGTTGAGCGGCGACCTCGAAAGTGTGGAGAAAGGAGTCGCTCGTGATCAAGGTGCCGGGCATCAGCCGAGCCGCCGAGGCTGCCGATCGCTGGCTTGCGATCGACTGGTCGTGACGAGACATCCGGACGCGCCGCCGCTGGCCAAGAGCGACTTGACCGGCCGGCTCGAGCTTGACGGTCTGCGCCTGCCGGGCCGACTGGTGGATGGCCGCGCCGAGGCCGGGTCGAGCTGCCTGGTCTGGCAGCCGCTGGGCAGTGACACGGCCAGTGCCTTGAAGCCGGGTGTCTCCGGGCGGATCATCTACAGAGAGCCGCCTCCGCCGGCGCCGCCGCGGCGTGCCACGCGCAGAATCAGGCGCAGGGTGATGATCGGCGTCAACGCAGCCGGCACCGCCGCCGCTGGAGTCGGCGGCATGGTCGTGAGGTTTGCCCAGGCCCTGGCCGAAAACCGTCGAGCGGAGCCGCCATCGACCACCGAAGAGCGCCGCTCGCTCTATCTCCGCGACGGCGACGTCATCCCGTCGGTCATCACCAAGATCGACGCCGAAGGGGTCTGGTTCAAGACCAGCCTCTCGAAGAGCACGTTCGTGGCGCATGCCAAGGTCAAGGCCGTCGAGCTGGCGAGCGAGCCGTCCGACGGCTCCGACAAGGTCGTGCTCAGCAAGTCAAAAAAGGAGCGGCTGCTCACGTTGCCGCGGATGCAGAAGGCCGACCCGCCCACGCACCTGATCCGCTCCAAGAACGGCGACTACCTCCGCGGACGGGTCACGAAGATGGACGACAAGACGCTCGAGGTCGAATCCGGCTCGAAAACAAGGAGGTGCCGCGCGACCGGATTTCGCGGATCATCTGGCTGCACGCCGACGAGCTCGATGAGGCCAAGAAATCCGCTCCGCAACCGGCTCGGACGGCCGTTCCACGCGCGTGCAGGTGGTGCGCAACGACGGCGTTCGGCTCACGTTTCAGGCCGATCAGTTCGCCGGCACGACGCTCTCCGGCAAGAGCGACGTCCTGGGAGCGTGCCAGGTGGCCGTGAGCCAGATGGACCAGCTCTTGATCGGCAGTCGCCATCGATCAGGTGGCCGCGCCAGTTGGCCTATCAGCAATGGAAGCTGAAAAACGCGCCGGAGCCGAAATACGTCACTGCCGGCGACGGCGCCGACGGGGCGGCGGCGACACGGGCACGGAATCGCCGCTGGTGGGCAAGCCGGCCCCCGATTTCACCCTCGACCTCGTGGGGGGCAAGACGTTTCACCTTGCCGACAGCAAGGGCAAGGAAGTGGTCGTGCTCGACTTCTGGGCCACCTGGTGCGGCCCTTGCCTGCAAGCGATGCCGCAGGTCGAGCGGGCGGTCGGCGCAGTTCAAAGACCAGAACGTGCGGCTCGTCGCCGTCAACCTCCAGGAAACGGCCGAGCAAGTGACCGCCCTGCTCGAGCGCCAAAAGCTGCACGTGACGGTCGCCCTCGATCGCGACGGCGTCGTGGCCGACAAGTACAAGGCCGTCGCGATCCCCCAGACGGTCATCATCGGCCGCGACGGCAACGTCGCCCGCCTATTCGTCGGCGGCGGCCCGCACCTGGAAGAGCAGCTCAAAGAGGCGATCAAGGCGGTGCTCGAGCGGAGACAAGCCGACAAGAACCCGAAGAAATAGTGCGGGCGTTCACGTGCCGGCGACTGTTGGTCGTCAGTTCGATTGCACGGCAGCCGCACCAATCGTAACGCGCCGCGCCAGCGCGAACAGCCCGCGGCGGCGACGACCATCAGCATGATCAGGGCCACGCCCGACAGAGTGGCTCTCCACTCCGGTGTGCAGCAGACCCCAGATGACGACCGACATCGGCTGCGTGCCCGGGGGTGCGGCCAGGTTGGTCGCCGGCAGCTCGCCGAGCCCGATGGCGAACGCGATCGCCCAGGCCGCCACGAGCGGCCGGCGCGAGAAAGGGGAGCACCACGCGGACGAACTGGCCCGCCGGGCCAGTCCCATCGAGCGCGGCCGCATCGAGATAGTCTTGGGGAAACGATCGCAGAAATGGCCAGAGAATCAAGAGCGAGTAAGGCAACGTCCGTAGCGTCTCGGCCATGACGACCATCGCCGGTGAGTCATAGACCACCGGGAAGGCACGATAGGCCAGGACCAGTGCCATGCCGGCGACGGGACCGGGCGTGGCGAGCGTCAGGGCCAGCGTGACCAGGGCAACGATCCGCCAGGCCGATCGACCGGCGGCTGGCCCAGGCCAGCGCACAGGCAAGAAAGGCCGTCAGCGTGGCGGCGATGGCCGTCCAGACCAGGCTCGCCTTGAGCGGTTCCCAGATCTCGGCGGCCGCGTACTGCAACGTTCCCACCAAGCCGGAAAGCGACCAGGTGGGAGGCCGCCCAGCGTGGCTCGGCCCCCGACCCTGCCCGCCCGCCAGACCAGGCTGTAAAGCGGCAGGGCCGCCGCATTGCCGATCAGGGCCACCAGGAAGCACGCCGCAAGGAATCCGCCAGCGGCCCAGTTGCCAGAGCCGGGCACGGCTGAACGACGAGACCAGACGCGCCGGATCGAAGCGGCCCAGGGCATCGACCGGTGATCAGGATCAGCACTCCCAGAACGACCAGTGGCGGAAGCGCGACCAGCGGCCGCTCCGCCTGGCCCGCGTCCCAGGCTGTATTGCAAGATAGGCTTCCTCGGCGTAGGTGCGGATCTGCAGCAGGTCGGTGACGGTCATGTCGCCGGCGGTCAACACGGCGACCGCCAGCGCCGCCGCGGCGATCGCACCCAAGGCGCGGCGCAGCGTCACGCGCAGCAAGACGCCGACCGGCCCGTAGTCGAGCAAAGCCGACTCTTCCAGCTCGGGCTCGACCGCACAAAGCCCGACCCCCACGATCAAGACGACCCACGGCAATGCCGCCAGCGCGTGCACGACCGCGGCCCCGACGAGCCCGACCAGGATCGGCCGGACGCCGAAAGCCTGGGCGCGGCCCGCGTTGCCCAGCGCACCCAGCCAGGCCGTCGCATGCAACGGAAGCGGCACGAACGCCGACAGGCCGATGACGGCCAGCAGCAGGCCTGCGGCCCCAGGCGTCGGTGCGAAACAGGAAGAACGCCAGCAGGATGCCGAGCGGCAGAGGCGATCGCCTCGGTGGCCGCGACCAGCGAGACGGTCTCGATCGCGAGCCGGAGCGGCCGCGCCATCCCTCCCGTGTCTCGAAGCATCGCCGCGGAACCCGCCTGGATCGAGCGAAGTGCCCGTCGCGGGCACGGTGCCGTGAACGATCGCGACCAGGCCCGTGCTGCCTCCCGCACCGTCGCGATCGCCGGCCAGCCGACGACAACCATCAGGGCCAGGGCGAGGAGCACGCTCGTGCCAGCAGACGTGAAATCCCGCTCACGGTCGCAACCCCGCGTCGCGCATCAGGGTCGCCGTCTTCTCGTACGCCTCACTGACCCACTCCACGATTTTCTCCGGGCTCGGGTGAATACTCCAGCTCGATCGAGATCGCCGCGTCGGGGATATCGAGGGCCTTGATCGCCTGCAGATAGGGGGGGAAATCGACGACCCCTCGCCCGGGCGGCAAGTCGCCGTGAACCTTGCCGTCGCAATCGGAAATATGCACGTGCGCGACGCGCCCGCGCAGCTTCTCGATCGAGAGCGGCCGGCTGCCGGGCCAGGGCCAGGTGCGAGATATCGAGGTTGGCCTTCACGGCCGGGCGATCGACGTCGTCGAGGAACCGGGCCATGCTCGCCACGTCGTTCAAGAGCGAAAGCGTCAAACGGCTCGAGCTCGAGTGCGATCTCCAGGCCCAGATCGCTCGGCATATTCGCCCAGCGTCCGCACGTGCTTGACCGCGGTCGCCCATTGCTCGGCGGGCGGAATCACTTCCTTCTGCCAGATATATTCGCCCAGGACCAGCAGCACGTTCTTGCGCCTCGAACAGATAGGCCATATCGAGATAAGCCTTCACTCGCTCGAGGTGAAACCGCTGGACGCTGGGGTTGAAATCGATCAGGCCGACCGCCACGCAGGCGACGCTCACGATCGGCAAGCCGGCCTTGTCGCATTCGTCCTTGATCAGTCGCTTTTCCTTGACGTCGATGTCGAGCGGGTCGGCGAAGATGTCGATCGAGTCGAAGCCGATCTCCTTGGTCTTGCGAATTCCGAACGCCGTTCCGCGGCCGGCCTGGACCCACGCCGAGTTGATCAATCCGAGTTTCATGATTTGTTCTCGTCCAGATGACTCTGCCTCGACGGCGGACCCATCGGGCCGCGGCTGCCTGCGACTTGCGACCGTTGCGGCTCGCGTGGCAGCCGGATGGTGAAAGCACGATCCTTCGCCCGGAGTCGATTGAACGTCGATCGTCCCGTGGTGCTCCTGGACGATCCCGTAACTGATCGAAAGCCCCAGCCCGGTCCCCTCGCCGATGGCCTTGGTGGTGAAGAAAGGGTCGAAGATCCGCTCGCGGATCGCCGGCTCCATGCCGCAGCCGGTGTCGGCGACCTCGATCCGAACGCCCTGCGCCGTCGGGCTCGGCCCGCGTGCGGATCGTGACCGTGCCGTCGGCGCCGCAGGCGTCGATGCCGTTCATGAGCAGGTTGACGACGACCTGGTGAATCCTGGCCGCCGCGGCAGCGAAGCGGCGGCAGCGGCTCGAGCTCGGTGACGAGACGAACACCCTTCTTGCGGGCATAGCCCTGGACCATGTTGACCGACGACTCGATTCCCGGGTTCAAGTCGACCTCGTTCCATTCCCCCTCGTCGACCCTGGCGAAGAGCCGCAGGTCTTTCACGATCCGTTCGATCCGCCGCAAGCCCTCGCGGGTTCGCTCGATCAGCCGCGGCATGTTGTCCAGCGTATAGTCGAGGTCGAGCTGCTCGACTGACCGCGTCGATCTGGCCGTTCAATTCGGCATGGCCGGGATCGCCGTGGTCGTTCGAGCTGCCGGTAGAGGCCGATCAGGGTGATCGATGTCGCGGAGGTCGCGCTCGAGCACGGCGACGTTGTTGCTGACGAACGCCAGGGGGTTGTTGATCTCATGAGCCACGCCCGCCACGAGCTGGCCCAAGCTCGCGAGCTTCTCGGTCTCGACCATGCGGCTCTGCGCGGCCTTGAGCGCCTGGTGGGCCTCGCGTTCGGAGCGTTCTCGCTCGTGGAGAATGACGTTCTGTTCCTTGAGCTTTTCCTCGGCGCGCATTCGCTCGGTGACGTCCCAGAAGATCCCCTGGATGCCGATGGCCTTGCCGTCAGGGCCGCGAAAGCGGCGTCTTCATGACCTGGACGTAGAGCTTCTCTCCCTTGGGAGTGACGTGCTCTTCGACGACGTCGAGGACCTGCCCGCTCTCGAGCACCTGCTTGTCATCACGCCGATACTTCTCGGCGAGCTCTTTGGGGAAGAAATCGAAGTCGGTCTTTCCCTTGAAGTTCTCGAGCGTGGTTCCAAGCTCCGCGCAAAACTTGTCGTTGGCGAAGGTGAAGCGGCCGTCCAGGTCCTTGCACAAGATCATCTGCGGGATCGTTTCCACCAGCGAGTGATAAAAGACCTCGGTCTGGACGCCGGGCTTGCTCGGCCTGGCTTCGTTCGGCGGCGACGGTCTGGATAGTCGGACGAAAGCAGCGAGTGCCGCAATCCGCCACTGCCGGGCCTGCCACCACGCCAGCGATCGCCAGCGACGCGAGCCCCCGCCGACCAAGAGCAGCGACGAGGACGTGACGGCCCACGCCAGAGGACGGCGATCGATCAGTTACGCCAGCTGATGCAGTACGATAAAGCGTTCAAGGCCTAGTCTATCCGGTGAATTCGTCGAGCCGCGCGACACGGTGTTCGCGTGCGGCGGCGAAGACGGCTTCACACAGGGCGATCGTCTTCAAGTTGTCTCGGCCCGAGATGTCCGGCTCGTCGCCGGTTTCCAGGGCGTGCAGCAAGCCCCCCATGGTGCCGGCGAACGCGTCGGGAAACCACGCTTCCTGCCAGCGCGGGCGATGCCAGGTCCCCTGGTCGCGGATCGTGGAATAATCGATCGTGCTGGGGACGCGTTCGGGCCAGCCGGGCCAGCCGATCGTGCCCGACGGCGAGCCCTTCGGTTCCCTCGACGCGCCAGCGGACGCGCGATCTCGGCCCCGGCCCCTTCTCGCGCGGGCCCGGCCCAGACGTCGTCCCAGCCCGAGGCGCGGGCACCACTCGGCGAATTCGAGAATGTAAAGATTGATGCCGTCGCCATGTGGAAACTTGGTCCGCGGGTCCGGGCGCGTGCTCGCCAGGACCCGCTCGGGATCGCCCAGCCAGTAGCGAAACGTGTCGAGGTGGTGAATGCTCATGATGAACGTCGAGAGCGACCGGCCATCTTCGGCCCAGGGCATCCAGTGCGGGATCGCCCGCAGCTCGATCGTCGCCAGAACCGGCTCGCCCAGCACGCCGCGGTCGAGCAGGGTCTTCAAGGCACGCACCGAGTGGTCGTACCGCATGTTCTGGTTGACCTGAAGCACCACGCCCGCCTCGCTTGCACGCCTCGACCAGCCGCCTGGCCTCGCCATACGTCATCGCCAGCGGCTTTTGAGCCAGGATGCCCCGCACCCGGCGCCGATGGGCCAGCACCCGGTCGATCACGCCCGGCTGTTCGTTGGGCGGAACGGCGATGTCGACCACCTCGATCGCGGGATCGTCGAGCATCTCCTCGACCGACTCGTAGACGCGCGGCAAGTCCGCGCAGCTCCGCCACTTCGCGCGCCTTGTCGATCGATCGCGACGTGATCCCGACCACCCGAAAGCCCGCCTCGGCGTAGGCCACCAGGTGGCAGTCGCGGACGATGAATCCCGCCCCCACGACGCCAATACCCACGTCCCGCCGCTCGGGCAAGAGCGGACGGTGGTTCAGACTGACGGTCTCGATCGCGCTCATAGTAGACTGGACCCGCGTCGAGGCCCGGACCGGCCGCTCCCGTGCAAGAGTCGCACCTGTCGCACACTCTTGGGGCAAAATCCTGGCATTTTCATCACCCGAACTTATTCCTAACCTGGGTCTATGTCCAGGGGGGAGCGAATTCGACGAACACCGCTACTTGCGCGGAGTAGATGTGATTGCCCATAGCCATAAATGTGTTTAGTCATTCATTCGATTCGCCCGTTCGCGGCTGGCCGTTGAGAATATCCTCGAAATTCCGGGCTCGGTCTGCTACAATTTGATACTTGTTTAACGTCCGACGTGCGGCGTTGGGGAAAGAACCGGCATGCGGGTTTGCTGGATCGTTGGCGTCGCGGGAATCATTGCTAGCCTGCCAGGCGTTGGCGCAGCGGACCCAGGACCGGGGCCGCTGAGCGGTTTGAGAAGAAAATCCGGCCGCTCCTGGCGGCGCGGTGCTGGCAGTGCCACGGGCCGAGAAGAGTAAGGGCGGACTGCGGCTGGACTCGGCGGCGGCGATCGCAGCCGGGGGCGACTCGGGGCCGGTCGTCGTGCCGGGCAAGCCGGGCGAGAGTCGGCTGATCGAGGCGATCCGCTACGCGGGCGAACTGAAGATGCCGCCCAAAGGAAAGCTCAGCGACGCCGAGATCGCCGAGCTGACCGAGTGGGTGCGCGCGGGTGCCGATCTGGCCCGATACCGGGATCGACACCGGCCCGTCGCCCGCGCATCGCTGCCGAGCAACGGTCATCGCTCTTCACCGCCGAACAGAAAGCGATTCTGGGCCTTTCAGCCGCCGCGCGACCCGGCGTCCGCCCGACGTGAAAGCGCCCGACTGGCCGACGTCGCCGCTCGATCGGTTTCATCCTGTCCGAGCTCGAGAAAAAGGGACTGACGCCGGCGCCGCAGGCCGACAAGCGGACCTTGATCCGCCGCGCCACGTTTGACCTGACCGGGCTGCCGCCCACCCCCGAGGAGGTCGACGCCTTTCTGGCCGATCGAGTCGCCGGATGCCTTCGCCAAGGTCGTCGATCGGCTGCTCGCCTCGCCGCATTACGGCGAGCGCTGGGCGCGGCACTGGCTCGATCTCGCCCGTTATTCCGACTCGAACGGCATGGACGAAAATGTCGCCTATGCCAACGCCTTTCGCTATCGCGACTACGTCATCCGGGCCTTCAACGCCGACAAACCCTACGATCAGTTTGTCACGGAACAAATCGCCGGCGATCAGCTCCCGCCCGATGCCGGTCGAGGCATTTCAACCACGACCGGCTCACCGCGACCGGGTTTCTTGTGATCGGGCCCAAGATGCTCGCCGAGGACGATCCGGTGAAGATGGAGATGGACATCATCGACGAACAGGTCGACACCGTCGGGCGCGTCTTCATGGGACTGACGCTCGGCTGCGCCCGCTGCCACGACCACAAGTTCGACCCGATCCCGACCGCCGACTACTACGCACTGGCGGGGATCTTCAAGTCGACGAAATCGATGCAGAACCACAAGGTCGTCGCGATGTGGAACGAGCGGGCGCTGGCGACGGACTGAAGGGTGCGCCAGGCTCGAGGCCTACAAGAAAGAGGTCGCGCCGCCGCGAGGCCGAGATCAAGAAACTTGCCGACAAGCCCGGCTCGACCAAGCCCGAGGATCTCCGCCGCCTGCGCGATTCACTGGCCGAATTTCAGAAGCAGGCACCGCCGATCGCCGAGGTGATGAGCGTCGAGGACCAGGCGATCACGAACCTGCGGATCCACATCCGCGGCAATCATCTGACGCTGGGCGAAGAAGTGCCGCGGCGTTTCCCGCGGATCCTGGCCGGCGAAAACCAGCCGCCGCTCGAGTCGTCACGGAGCGGCCGGCTCGAGCTCGCGGCGTGGCTGACGCGGCCCGATCATCCGCTGACCGCCCGCGTGATGGTCAACCGGCTCTGGCTCTGGCACTTTGGCGAGGGCCTGGTCGGCTCACCCGATAACTTCGGCGGGCTCGGCGATCGGCCGGTCAATCTCGACCTGCTCGACTGGTTAGCCCGGCGGTTCGTCGAATCGGGCTGGTCGATCAAGGCGATGCACCGCTTGATCATGCTCTCCGTCGACCTACCAGATGAGCACCCGATTCGATCCGGCCGCTGCCCAGATCGACCCCGAAAACCGCCTGCACTGGCGGACGAGCCGCCGCCGGCTCGAGGCCGAGGCGATCCGCGACGCGATCCTCGCCGTCAGCGGCGAGCTCGATCGGACCATGACGGGAACACTGATGAACGAGAAGAACCACGGGTACGTCAATTCGACGATCCAGACGTGCGGGCACGGCTTACGCAGTCAACCGCCGCTCGGTTTACCTGCCCGTGATCCGCAGCGGTCTCTACGATGTCTTTCAGGCGTTTGACTTCGCCGATCCGAGTGCCTCCAACGGCAAACGCATTCCGACGACCGTCGCCCCGCAGGCATTGTTCATGATGAACGACCAGGTCGTTCTCAAGTGCTCCGCGACGATGGCAGCCGGGCTGCTCGACCTTCCGAGGCTCGACGACACAGGCCGGATCCGTCAGGCATACCTGACGGCGTACTGCCGGCCGCCCACCGAAAGAGAGATGACACGGGCCATCGACTATCTGCGGCGCTTCGCGGCCGTCCTCGAGTCACAAGGGGTCGGATCCGAGGCGCGTCGCTTTGAAGAGCCTGGCAGGCTCTCTGCCAGGCGATCATGGCCGCAAGTGAATTCATCTATCTGAACTGAACTGTTCCGAGGAATCAGTTCCCCATGAATGCGCACTGGAATGACTCGAATGGCCCGCGTTTCTCACGGCGACGGCTGCTCAAGAGCAGCGGCGGCAGCTTCGCGGCGCTGGCCCTGGCGGGCCTCCTGGCTGAAGAGTCACGGGCGTACGCACCTGATTCGCGCCATCCGCTCGCGGCCCTTCCGCCCCACTTCCGGCCAAAAGCGAAGCGAGTGATCTTCCTGTTCATGCATGGCGGTCCATCGCAGGTCGATACCTTCGACTATAAGCCGCTCCTCGATCGCGACCACGGCAAACCTTTGCCGTTCGCCAAGCCGCGCGTGGTGTCCGGCAAGACCGGCAACCTGCTGCGCTCCCCATTCAAGTTTCAGCGATACGGGCAAAGCGGCATTGCCGTCAGCGAGCTGTTTCCCTTCCTTGCCGCCCACGTCGACGACCTTTGCATGATCAACTCGATGCACGGGTCAAACTCGCGGCATGGCGGCGCCTTGCTCGAACTGCACACTGGCAGTGATACGTTTGTTCGGCCGAGCATGGGTTCGTGGATCACGTACGGCCTGGGGACCGAGAACCAGGACCTTCCTGGCTACATCACGATCTGTCCCAACCTGAGCCACGGCGGAGTGAACAACTGGAGCTCGGCGTTCCTGCCGGCGGTCTACCAGGGGACGCCGATCGGCAGCACGGGCGTCCCCTCCGATCAGGCCAAGATCCCCTTCATCACGAACGGTTCAACCTCTCGTGCGTTGCAACGGCTGGAGCTTGACCTGATCCAGGAGATGAATCGCGATTGTCTGGAGCAGGCTCGAGAGGATCAGGCACTTGAGGGCCGCATTGCCTCGTTCGAGCTGGCCTTTCGCATGCAAGCCGCCGCGCCCGAGGTGCAAGACATCTCGGGCGAGACCGCCGCGACGCGCAGACTTTACGGACTCGACGACGCGCCGACCCAAGAACTTCGGCCGCCAGTGCCTGATGGCGCGTCGGTTCGCGGAGCGCGGCGTGCGGTTCGTGCAGGTTTCGCACAGCTACAAGTGGGACCAGCATAGCGATCTCAAGAAAGACATCGCTCGCAACGCCCGCGAAGTCGATCGCCCGATCGCCGGTCTTTTGCACGACTTGAAGGCGCGCGGCCTGCTAGACGACACGCTGGTTCTGTGGGGCGGTGAGTTTGGCCGCACGCCCACCTCGGAGGGTGACGACGGCCGCGATCACAATCCGCACGGCTACACGATGTGGATGGCCGGCGGCGGCGTTAAGGCCGGGCCTGACGTATGGCAAGACCGATGACTACGGATATTACTCGGTCGAAAACAAGGTCCACGTCCACGACCTGCACGCGACGATCTTGCACTTGCTCGGCCTGGACCACACGAAGCTGACCTACCGCTACGCGGGCCGCGATTTCCGACTGACCGACGTGTATGGCGACGTTGTCAGAGATATCATCGCCTGAGCGAGTCTTAACACAGCAACCAAGAAAAAAACGAATTCGGCGGAATGCTCGGGGGACGTGTGTCGTCTGTCACGCGACACCAAGTTGGATCGCGAAATCCCGCCACCCCGTTTTATCGTACCTGTTCATCGGCACGCGTTTACGGGCCGAAGGTGACAGTCGTTCAGAAGTGCAAAAGGGCGGCAGCATCAGAGCCGATCCAGCCCGCAGAGAGCCA
Organism: uncultured Isosphaeraceae bacterium; assembly: GCA_963850935.1. Classification (GTDB taxonomy): domain Bacteria; phylum Planctomycetota; class Planctomycetia; order Isosphaerales; family Isosphaeraceae; genus CAWFRS01. The sequence continues at coordinate 555,433 of CAWKNT010000032.1, read as the reverse complement.
GAGGCAACCCCTGTGGGTGCTTCGGTGTCGTCGGACTACCATCGTCGCGGGCGCGGCCAGCGTCCCGGGAATCTGCGGGCGGGGCCGATCGGTGTTTCAGGCGGCGAAAGGCCGGGGGAGTCGTCGCCCTGCTCGACGAGCTCCCCTCGCTGGACGAGGTGGGCCGGACTGCGTACGACCCGGCGTTGATGATCCTGCTGAGCGCCTGCACCCTCCACGCGAGATATGGACTCTCGGGGACGGACAAGCGTTGCTCAACGAGCGAACTCGGAGACGCGATTGTCCAGCGCCGGGCACGAGAATAAAGGGAGCCTCGAGCCGACCCTGTGACGCTCGGAGCCTGTCCTGGAGGGTGAGGAACCGATCTTGTATTGTGGTTACGACCCAGAGGAGCCCGGAAATCCGGCCGGCGGGTTGCACCCACCCTACTGGGTCAATCCGGGCTTGGGGGAGAGGAGGAAATCGCGACGCCCCGAGAGTCGGGCGGAATGACCGAGGCTCGGCGTCGTCTTAAAGGAAATGAGTCCTTCAGACTTCGCACGACTGATCGACGCCCATGCCGCACCGCTGGTGCTGTACGCGCGGCAGTGGTGCGACGCGCCCGAGGACGTCGTCCAGGAGGCGTTCTTCAAGCTGGTCCGCCAGCGGAGGCCGCCGGAGGATGCTGTCGCCTGGCTCTACCGCGTGGTTCGCAATGGCGCACTCGACGCCGCCAAGATGGCCCGGCGGCGGCAGCGGCCGCGAGTCGGCGGCCGCCCGGCCGGTCCGATGGTTCGTCGAGCCCGAAGTGGACGGCCTCGATGCCGAAACCGCCGTGGCCGCCCTCGAACGGCTCGTGCCCGAGCAGCGCGAGGTCATCGTGGCCCATCACTGGGGCGGGTTGAGTTTCGAACAGATCGCGACGGTCGTCGGCTGCTCGGCCAGCACCGCCTTCCGGCGCTACACCGCCGGTGTCGAAGTCCTGCGCAAGCGACTGGGGGTAACATGTCCGAACCGATCCTCGAACGACTGAGCCGGTTCACGCCGGATGCCGGCGGGCTGGACCGCGACGCCCTGCTGTTCGCCGCCGGCCGCGACTCCGCCCGGCCGAACCGCGGCTGGATGACCCTGGCCTCCCTGCTGGCCGGCACCCAGGCGCTGTCGCTGGCGCTCTTGTGGCCCCACTCGAGCCCTTCTGTCGGGAAATCGACCGTCTCCATCGCTGGCGTGCCCGCTCCGGCCGCGGCTCCCGAGCCTCCGGCCTCCGGCGCATCGGCCGATCCCGGCCTCTGGTCGGCCCGCCGCGGCTTGCTGGAGTCGGACACCGACGATCGTCCCGCTGGCGATGTGACCTTCATCGATAGCGGGCCGCCGTTGCGGGCCTTCCGGCCGCCCCCGTCGCTCTTGAACTGAGCCCTTGCGACCGCCGTTTCCTTCTGTCTACGAGGAGTCATCCCGTGGTCCGAACCGTCTTTGCCTGCGCCGCGCTGGCCGTCTTCGCCCTCCCTTGCCGGGCCGACGAGCGAGCTCTGACGCCGGAGAGACATTGATCCGGCTGACCGTCGATCCGGCGGCCGTCCCCAAGCCGGCCCTCCGATACCTGCTCCTGCCCGAGCTCAAGGAGATGAATCCCGGCAACCCCATCCAGAACTACTTGAAGTGTTTCATGGAGCAGCAGAAATTCTTCTTCGACAAGGAGTCATTCCAACGCCGCGAGAAGCTGCTGGTCATGCCGCTCAAGGAACTGCCCGCGCGGGAGCTGCACGATTACGGCGGCTTCGCGCTGAAGCAGGCCGACTGGGCGGCCCGGCTCGACAACCCCGACTGGCAGATCCTGCTGAAGATGAAGACCGACGGCGATCTACACTGCTGCTCCCCGACGTGCAGCAGCTCCGATCCCTGGCCAGTGCACTCAAGGTGCGCATTCCGGGCCGAGGTCGCCCTGGGCCGCTTCGACGACGCCCTCCGAACGGCCAAGACCATGTTCGCCATGTCGCGCCACCTGGGCGAGCACCCGACGCTCATTGGCAACCTGGTGGGCTTTCGCTTTCGCCAACCTCGCCCTCGGCCCGCTGGAGGAGATGCTGGAGCAGCCGGGCTGCCCCAACCTCTACTGGGCGCTGACGAACCTGCCCAACCCCCTGGTCCCCCTGGATACGGGGATGGAAGGCGAGCGGATTGGGATGATCCAATGGAGTTCCGCGACCTGGACGACAGCGCCCCCATGACCGCCGGACCGACTCAACAGGTTCATCGCGGATCTGGACAAGCTCCTCAAACGTGAGTTTCCCCTCAAGCTCAGCGAGGGCCTGCGGGCGTGGCTGGACGCGCGGACCAAGGACGAGAGGATGGTCGTGGCCGCACGCCGCCGCCTCGTCGAGGTCGGCCTGTCGGAGGAACAGGTGCCGCGGTTCCCGGCCGAGCAGGTGATCCTGCTCGACGTGAAGCGGCGAGTACGAGGTCCGCTTCGACGACGCTCATTAAGACCATGAACCTGCCCGTCTGGCAGGCCGAGACGCTGGCCGACCGGCACAAGCCGCCCGACGATCTGCCAACCGCTCGTCGACGAGTTCGTCCCGGCGGTCGGCCCGACCGTCCGGATGCGGACACGGCTGGACCAGCGGATCGCCCTGCTGCGACACGTCGAGGCCCTGCGCCTCTACGCCGCCGAGCACGGCGGCACACTGCCCGCGAAGCCTGTCCGACGTCACGGTGCCGCTGCCCGACGACCCGTTCACCGGCAAGCCGTTCCGCTACGAGATCACCGGCAACACGGCCCACCTGCGCGGCACTCCGCCCGCCGGCCGAAGCAAAGAACCCGAGCTTCAACCTCCATTACGAGGTGACCCTCCGGAAGTGAAATCATTGACAATTGTCAGAGATATCTTACAATTGTCCGCGATGGAGAGAGGGGCGACCTCTTCCCAGGGTTCCAGGGTGTGAACCTGTCCGTTTCTGCTTGCCAGGAGCGATCCCGTGTCCCGAACTTTCCTCGGTTGCGCCGCGATGGCGGTCCTCGCGCTCCCATGCCGGGCCGACTCGACCAGCCCGACCCCGGAAACGCTGATCCGGCTGAACGTCACAGCCGGCGCCGGCCCCCAGGCCGGCGCTGCGATACCAGCTCCTGCCCGAGCTCAGGGAGATGAGTCCCGGCAACCCCATCCCGAACTACATGAAGTGCTCCGTGGAGCAGCAGGGATTCTTCCTCGACAGGGAGGCCCTCGAGCGCCGCGAGGACCTGCTGGCCATGCCGCTCAAGGAGCTGGCCGTGCAGGAGCTTCAAGTTCACGGTCAAGTCGCGCTGCGCCAGGCCGACCGGGCGGCCCGGCTCGACACCCCCGACTGGCAGATCCTGCTCAAAGCTGAAGGCCGACGGCATCGGCGTGTTGATCCCCGACGTGCAGCAGCTCCGGCCCGTGGCCGCCGCCCTCAAGGTGCGGTTCCGCGCCGAGGTCGCGCTGGGCCGGTTCGACGACGCGATCCGGCACCGCCAAGACGCTGTTCGCCATGTCGCGCCACCTGGGCGAGCACCCGACGTTCATCGGCAACCTGGTGGGCATCGCGGTCGCGTACCACGCCATCGGCCCGCTGGAGGAGATGCTGGAGCAGCCGGGGTGCCCCAACCTCTACTGGGCCCTGACGAACCTGCCCGACCCCCTGGTCCGCCTGGACAAGGGCGCGGCCGGCGAGCGAGTTGTGGACCGTCGTGGGTGTTCCGCGACCTGGACGACAGGTCCCCGATGAACGCGGAACAGTTCAAGAAATTCATCGCTCACAAGGACGAGCTGCTCGGAGATGGGAAGCCCGTCAAGGAGGGCGAGGGCGTGCGGGGGTGGCTGGACGCGCGGACCAAGGACGAGGCGGTGGTCCGCGCCGCCCGCCGCCGCCTCGTCGAGCACGGCCTCCCGGAGGAACGGCTGCTGCGGTTCCCCGCCGACCAGGTGATCCTGCTGGATGAGAAGCGGGAATTCGAGGTGCGTCTTCGACGACCTCATGAAGACTCTCGCCTTCCCGGCCTGGCAAGGCGAGGCGATGGCCGCCGGAATCGCCGATGAACAAGGAGCCGGCGCTGTTCGCCGATGCCCTGGTGCCGGCCGTGACCAGCCGTGCGCCGGGCACAGGGGCGGCTGGAGCAGCGGATCGCGCTCTTGCGGCACGTCGAGGCCCTGCGCCTCTACGCGTCGGGGCACAAGGGCGCACTGCCCGCGAGCCTGTCCGAGATCCCCGTGCCGTTGCCCGACGACCCGTTCACCGGCAAGCCGTTCCGCTATGAAGTCATCGGCAATACGGCGCACCTCCGCGGTACCCCGCCCCGGGGCGCGGAGAACGACCCGACGTTCAGGGTCCATTACGAGGTCACCCTTCAGAAATGAGGAAGTCGTCGACCAACCACGCGCCCCTTTCCTGTTCACTTGTCGTTGGGAGCATTCCGCAATGACTCGCGTCCTCCTTGCTGCCGTGTTACTGGCCGCGGCCCCCCCGAATTCCCGGGCCGACGAGGCAGCGGTCCGTTTCACCGTGCGGCCGATGCCGGCCCCGAAGCCTGCGCTCCGGTATCAGCTCCTGCCGGAGTCGGCGGAGCTGAACCCCGGCAACGCCGCCCAGGGTTATCTGCTGTGCTTCATGGAACAGCGGAACTTCTTCTTCGGCAAGGAGGCCGTCGCCGAGCGCGCCCGCTTCCTGGCGATGCCGCTGGCCGAGCTGCCGGCGGGCCAGCTCAAGGGGTACGGCGGCGCGGCGCTCCGCCATGCCGACTGGGCGGCCCGGCTGGATGCCGTCGACTGGCAGTACCTTCAGTCCAGCCGGGGCGGAGACATGGGAGACGTCCCCGGGGAGCTGGGGCAGCTCCAGGTCCTGGCGGCGGCGCTCCAGGTCCGGTTCCGTGCCGAGGTGGCCGGGCGCCGGTTCGACGACGCGATCCGCACCGCCAAGACGCTGTTCGCCCTGTCCCGGCACCTGGGCGAACACGGCACGGAGGTCGCGAATCTCGTCGGGTTGTGGGTCGCGCACCTCACCCTCGGCGGCCTGGAGGAGATGGTGCAACAGCCCGGTAGCCCCAACCTCTACTGGGCGCTGACCGATCTGCCCTGCCCCCCGGTGGATCTGCGCAAGGGCGTTCAGGCGGGCCGCGCCCTGGTCGCGGGCGAGCTGAGGCCGACTCCGAGATGACGCTCCCATGACGGAATCCGACGTCGATCAGCTCGTGAGCCATCTGGCGGCCATGCTGAGTTTCCATCGCGAACAGGAGGGCAAGGCGCCTCGCAACATTCGGGGCCAGTTGCAAGGCCGGTTGCAGGCCCTCGCCAAGGACGCGGATCGGATCCGCGACACTCAACGTCGCCTCATCGACGCGGGTTATGCCGAGAGCCTGGTCCGCCGGTTCCCGCCCTCGCAGCTCATCCTGCTGGGCGAGAAACTCGAGTTCGAGGTCCAGCGGGACGAGCGCACCAAGCTCCTGTCCTTGCCGCTCTGGCAGGTCGACTCCCTGGCCGGCGGCGTGGAGGGGGAACGAAGCGGGAACGGGCTGTTCGCGGACTTCCTACCCCACATCATCAAGCTCTGCCGGGCACGAGGTCAGTTGGAGCGGCAAATCGCCCTGCTGCGGCACGTCGAGGCGCTGCGCCTCTACGCGGCGGGACACGACGGCAAGCTGCCCGCAAGGCTGTCCGACATCCCCGTACCCTTGCCCGTGGACCCGTTCACGCGGCAAGCCCTTCGACTACACGGTCGAGGGGACCACCGCCCACCTCCGCGGCGAGATCGCTTTCGGGCGAGGAGAGCAGGGCGCGAGGCGCAGTCCATTACGAGGTGACGATGTCGAAGTGATTGTTCCTGATCTCGTGCAACCGAGGTGTCACATGGCCATGACGTTCGCGAAGCCGGACCAGGTCGATCCCGCCCTGGCCTGGCAGCCCTGGCAGCCCACCACCGACGACCCCTGGGGACGCAAGTGGGCGGCCCACCTCTACCGCCGCGCGGGCTTCGGGCCCAGCCGCGAGGACCTCGCTCGAGGCCGAGCGCCTCGGCTTCGAGGGCACGCTCGACTTGCTGCTCCGCGGGCGGCCCGATGTCGAGGAGGTCGAGGAGACCCTCATGGAAGTCGGCCGCATCGCCGCGGAGCGCGATGATAGCGGCGATCTGCTCCGCGGCTGGTGGCTGTACCGGATGCTCCAGGGCGGCCACCCGCTGCGCGAGAAGATGACCCTGTTCTGGCACGACCACTTCGCCACGAGCCTCGCCAAGGTGCACTACCCGGCCCTCATGCTCCGCCAGAACGGCCTGCTCCGCGCAGCACGCCCTCGGGCGGTTCGGCCCGTTCCTGCAAGCCATGAGCAAGGACCCGGCCATGCTCCTCTGGCTCGACTCCAACACCAACACCAAGGGCCGGCCGAATGAGAACTACGCCCGCGAGCTGATGGAGCTGTTCAGCCTGGGCGTCGGCCACTACACCGAGACGGACATCCGCGAGGCCGCCCGCGCCTTCACCGGCTGGCGCACCGACGGCGAGCGGCTTCCAGTTCGACGCCCGCCTGCACGACGGCGGGCCCAAGACCGTCCTGGGACAGACCGGCGCCTGGGACGGCGTCGACGTGGTGCGCATCGTGCTGGAGCAGCCGGCGGCGGCGCGGTTCCTGGTCCGCAAGCTCTACCGCTTCCTCGTCAGCGAGATGGCCACTCCGTCCGACGTCGCTGCTCGAGCCGCTCTGCGAGTCGTTCCGCGCGAGCGACTACGACATCGCCGCGCTGGTGCGGACCATCCTGGCCTCGCGGCACTTCTACTCGAGCCACGCCTTCCGGCAGAAGATCAAGGGACCGGTGGAGTACGTGCTGGGGGCGGTGCAGGCGGTCTATCGGCGATACGGCGAAGAGGAAGCGGACTACCGGCCGATGCCGCAGCAGGTGCTGGTGGGCCCGATCGACGCGATGGGTCAAGCGCTGTTCGCGCCGCCCAACGTCAAGGGCTGGCCGGGAGGCTCATCCTGGCTGAATACCTCCACGGTGCTGGAGCGCGACAACTTCGCCGAGGCCCTGGCGATGGGGACGCTCTGGCACCCCGCGTCGTCGGAGCCGGCCGACAGGGTGACGACCGCCTCTCGGAGCCAGGGGCCGATTGTTCGCGAGATCGCCCGATTGCTGGGGACTCGCAACACGCCCGAGGAGCCGGCGCCGCCCAGGGCCTTCGACCCGGCCCGGCTGCTGCAAGAGGAGGCGTGAGCCGTCCCGAGGACATCGTCCGCTCACTCCTGGATCTGTATCTTCCCGGCGGCGTCCGCCCCGACGTGCGGGCGAAGCTCGTGGCCTTCGTGGCCGCGGGGCAAGCCCGCCGGCGCCGCCCTCGATCGTCGGGTGCGCGAGGCCGTCCACGCCATCCTGACGATGGCGGAATCTCAACTGGCGTAGGTGTCCCTCATCGTCCATCACGGAGTACCGCACATGTTTCACCGCCGGCAGTTCCTGACCCACGCGTTGAAGGCTCGTCGCTGGTGGCCTTGAACGCGATGGTCCCGCAGTTCGTGGCCCGGACGGCCCATGCGGCCGCGCCCGGCAAGGACAACATCCTGGTCGTGCTGGAGATGACCGGCGGCAATGACGGCCTCAACACCGTCATCCCCTATGCCGACGACCTGTACCACAAGGCCCGGCCCACGCTCCGCCAGACCAAGAACGACGTCATCCGCCTGGACGACCACGTCGGGCTGCACTCCGGCGATGCGGGGCTTCCGGCCGATGTGGGAGCAGGGGCAGTTGGCGGTCGTGCAGGGCGTCGGCTACCCGAACCCGCAGCGCTCGCACTTCGAGGCCATGGACATCTGGCAGTCGGCCGATCCTCGAGGGGCGATCGCGAACGGCTGGCTGGGCCGGGCGGCGGTCGAGAGGGGCGACCACTCGGGCGGGGTGCCGATCCTGCACATCGGCCGCGGCCGCCTGCCGCTCGCCGTGACCGGGGCGCCGGGGGGCGGGGCGGTCACTGTCAACGACCAGAACTCCTTCCGCCTCGAGCTGGGTGGCGGCCAGGCCGCGCAGCAGAAGGCCCGACGCCGGCTGCTGGACGAGCTGGCGGCACCGACCGGGAAGGCCGGGGAAAACGACCTGGTCTCGTTCGTGCAGCGACAGCAGGTGCAGACGCTGACGGCGGTCGAGACAACTGCGCGAGCTGCTCGAAGGACCCAACGCCGTATCGCGGCAGGGCAGCGGCCTCGGCCAGAAGCTTCAACTGATCGCGGGCCTGATCGCCAAGGGCTTCGGCACGCGCATCTTCTACGTCAGCCTCGACGGCTTCGACACGCACTCCTTCCAGGGCACCGCGCACAACAACCTGCTGGCCGAGCTGGCCGACTCCGTCGGCGCGTTCTTCCAGACGCTGAAGGCCACCGGTCACGATCGCCGGGTGCGGCTGATGACCTTCTCGGAGTTCGGCCGGCGCGTGAAGGAGAACGGCAGCCGGGGCACCGACCACGGCGCCGCCTCGTGCCTGTTCGTGGCCGGGCCGTCGGTCAAGGGCGGCGTCGTCGGCAAGCACCCCAGCCTGGCCGACCTCGACGCCGACGACCTGAAGTTCCACACCGACTTCCGCCGGCTCTACGCGACCCTGCTCGACGACTGGCTCGGCTGCGACAGCAAGGCCGTCCTGGGCGCGAAGTGGGACCACGTGAAGGCGCTCGAGCCCAGGGCCTGAGGAAAGTCGCTTGGCGAAGCCGGGTCCTCATCTCTCGGCGGCGGTCCACGGATTGCCGTCGAGATCCCGGTCCCAGCAGGCGAGAAAGGAAAGGAGGGAGTCCGGTCTTCACGACCTCGTGAGGAACGGAAGGCGGATCCTGGGACCGCATGTCGTCGGACAAATCGAGCCACCCCCTATAGGACCTCATCGGTAACAAGGTACTGTACAAAGTGTTCGGACTCGTGAACGACGACTGGGTCCGCAAGACGCATACATGCTCCGGGTGGAGGCCGCGGATTGTGGCCAGGTGATTCTCGCCGCCGAGGATGCCCACAGGGCTGGACGGGGCCAAGTCCGATCGCAGCGGCAACGGGATGCCTGCTGTCGAGGGAGGAGCGCCGCAATCCAACGACGGGACGGTCGAGCGTGCCGGGTCACAAGGGCAGGACGGCCGGAGGAACGCGACATACCGAGCAAGGAGGCGCGGCACGGCACGACGCTGGTGGCCGAGGCGTTGCGCGCTTCGGTATGATCGACGGAAGCAGCCAAGGATGTCGTTGTGCGCTTCGGTCGGATCGACCCGAAGCACCTTCAAAATATGCTTGTGGCTCGACGCCACTCTGTGCGTTTGTCACCTTCGACTCGTGAACGGGTACGTTCCTCGGATCGCTATCGACGATGACTGACGTTCATGTTCATGACTCGATCTGGGCTCAGTTGATCCGCTGGCCGACGACTCAGTTGCCGCCCTTCTCGATCGGCGAACACCCACTCGTTCGAGTCGGGGTCATACATCACGCAGACATCCTTTCCTTGATGGAGACTACCCGACGTAATGGCCCGTGTTGTAGATCGAGACCTTGCCGCTTTGATCCACACGCCGCAGGGGACGATGCCCGCGAGGTGCTCGGTCACGCGCGACCACTCCCACAGCCGCGCCTCCGCGGCCCGATCGTAGGGCCGACCGGAATGCACCAGATCCGGGAAGACCTCGAGGCGGCTCCGACGGTTCCGGTACGGGTAGACCTCGCGGTACAAACGGTCCATCCGCTCCAACCGGGCCTGCAATTCCGCAGGCGATCGGCACGTCCACGGCTCGCACCACCGGGCGGAGGTCCCTTGGGAACGCTCGATGACGCCGTTCTCTTGGGGACGCCGTGGGTTGTTCCAGTGCATCGCGACACCCAGACCGATCAACCACAGAGCCAACTCGGTCGGAAAGTCGCCCGCGAACCCCAGGGCCAACCGTTGTCGACTCGGAAACGGCCGGGCAACCCCCAGCGACCGAAGGCCAATCGGAGCTGCTCCTGCACGGCTTGAGCCGGGACCCGGCCCAAGTTCCCAGGGGGGAAAACCGCGGTCCACAGGACCGCTCCGCTGCATTGTCTTGCCCACGAACGGCGTGAGGTCATCGTCGCTCACCACTGGGGAGGATTGAGTTTCGAACAGATTGAGCCCGTGATCGGGTGTTCGGCCAGCACGGCCTTCCGGCGCTACACCGCCGGTGTTGAAGAATTGCGCATCCAATTGGGGGTGGTATGTCCCAAGAATTCCTCGAACGCCTGAGCCGATTCACACCGGATGCGCTTGGTTTGGATCGCGACGCGTTGCTATTCGCAGCCGGCCACAGCTCTGTCCGCCCAAACCGTGTCTGGACCACGCTGGCCACTTTGCTGGCAACCACTCAGGCACTGTCCCTGGTCGCATTCTGGCCGCGCACGACGCGGGTTGAAGATAGATTGACACCTGCTGTGGATATCGCGACGGTTCCCTCGTCATAGACACCGTTGTTGCTTCAGTCCTCTGAGGCATCGACTCAGCCCGGCGCGTGGTCGGCTCGGCAAAGGTTGCTGGAATCGGCAATGCAAGAGGTGGCCCACCACACCACGACCTTGATCGATAGCGGTCCGCCGTTGAAGGCATTCCGCCCGCTTCCGCCATCGCTTCTGAACTGAGCTGAGCCTTGGAGATTGCGTGGTTGTCCCTTAGTAAGGAGTCATCTCGTGCCACGGAACCGTCTGTGCGTCGCCATTATCTTCGCCTTCGCCTTTCCTTGCAGTGCCGACGAGACGACCTCAACGCCGGAAACGCTCATACGACTCAGAGTGTCGCCGACGCATGCCCCGAAGCCGGCTCTCCGATACCGTCTGGGCTGCTCCCCATTTTTTGGTCCACTTGAAATGGGAGTTCGTTGAGCGATCGTACATGCTTTTGTTAATTTATATGATAACTCAGTGGTCTGTTCTCCTATCGTCACAGGACGAGCTGAACTCTTTGGGCGTCGCGTAGTCCAACGAACTGTGCGGCCGGACCGCATTGTAGTACCGGCGGAACCACTTGCCTTTCTCCCGAGCGTCCGCTACCGTCTCGAATTCCACCCTCTCCAGGAACTCGTCGCGCAATCGACTGTGAAATGCTTCTATATATCCATTCTCCCATGGGCTTGCCGCGGCTACCGGGATTGACTTCGCCCCCACTCCCGGCAGCCAGTCCACTAACGCCGCGCAAATGAATTCAGATCCATTATCGCTCCTTATGCGGGTCGGCGCCCCGCGATGTCCAATCACGCGGGCCATGATCCGCCGAACATCGGCCCCCGTGAGCGCCCCTGCCGCATGCAAGACCAAGCACTCCCGAGTATATTCGTCCACCAGGGTTAGCCACTTGAGAGAACGACCCTCTGCCGTTCGGTCGTGGACGAAGTCGCATGTCCAGATGTCGTTCTTGAACCGCGCCGGTTGCTGGACGCAACTATTGGCACTTACCCCCGGCTTAGGGCCTAATTTTCGGGGTTTTCTCAGCCTCACGGGCCTCCTCAGTCCCAGGCTGTTCCAGAGCCGCCTCACCCGTTTGACATTGACTGACCATCCACGCCGGACCAACACGGCATGTGCTCGACGGTATCCGAAACGGGGATACCGCCGCGCCAAGCGTTTGATCTCCCGGTTCAACACAGGTTCGTCAGGCCTACGCTTGCGACGGTATCGCAGGCCCGATCGGGACCGGCCCATGACGCGGCTGATCCGCCGCTGGGATACTTCATACCGCTCGTCCAGGTAATCGGCGGCGGCCCGTTGCTGGTCAGGGCTCACCACTTTTTTTTTGCGATGTCCTGCAGCATCGTTTTGTCCAGGAGCAGCTCGGCCACCAGCCTCTTGAGGCGATCGACCTCGATCTCCAGTTCCCGGCATCGGCGATCGTTATCGACCTGGCCGGGAGCGTGTCGCTGTCGCCAACGATAGTAAGTCGTCTCGGCAATGCCGTGCTTACGACAAAAGTCCGAGACTGTCAGTCCTTTGGCCAGATCGCGGTCGGCTTCGCGTAGCAATCGCGCGACCTCGTCGGCGTTCCTTCGCCTGCTCATGGGTCCCTCCAGGAGTTACTCTACCCAGAGACTCCCATTTCGGCTGGACCAATTTTTGGGGAGCAGACCAGTCTGCTGCCGGAGCTCTCAGAGATGACTCCTGGCAACCCGATTCAGAACTATATGAAGTGTTTCATGGAGCAACAGAGGTTTTTCTTTGACAAAGAGGCTTTCGAGCGACGAGAAAAGCTGCTGAACATGCCGCTCAGGGAACTGCCTGTGCAGGAGCTCAGCGATTATGGTTCGTTCGCGCTAAGTCAGGCCGACTCTGCGGCCCGGTTCGACACTCCAGATTGGCAAATCTTGCTACGAATGAAGACCGAGGGTGTCAGCCTGATGATCCCTGACGTACAGCAGTTGCGGCCGCTCGCCAACGCTCTCAAGTTGCGATTCCGCGCCGAAGTCGCATTGGGCCGCTTCGACGCCGCGCTTCGAACCGCCAAGACGATGTTTGCCATGTTGCGCCATCTGCGCTGCACCCGACTTATGTTGGCGAGCTGGTCGGTATTGCGATCGCGTTTACAGCGAACGGGCCCCTGGAGGAGATGGTGGAACAGCCGGGCTGCCCCAACCTCTACTGGGCGCTGACGAGCCTGCCCGTCCCTCTGGTCAGCATCGACATGGGCACGGAAGGCGAGCGCGTCGGGATCATGGCCGAGTTCAACGGGCTGGACGACAGCGCCGTGATGAACGCGGTGCAGATTCAGAGATTCATCGCTCACATGGACAAAATTCTTAGCCAGCCTGACAAACCCAGTATATCCGCAGCGCTCGACGCGCGCGAAGGACGAAAAGATGATCGGCGCGGCACGCCGCCGTCTTTTCGAGTACGGACTTCCCATGGAGCGTTTACTGAGGTTTCCGTCCCATCAGGTAATTCTCCTTGACGAGAAGCAAGAATACGAAGTGCGCCGCGACGACTCCATGAAGCTCATGAACTTGCCAATTTGGCAGGTTCAATCATTGGCCGCCGACATGGAGACGGCGACAAAGTGCCGACGGTCTTCGCTCAAACGCTCGCTGAAGGCGTTTACAACGTTCGCAAGCGCAGTGCGGCTGGACCAGCGAATCGCACTGCTTCGACACATCGAAGCCTTACGTCTCTATGCCGCGGATCACAAAGGCTTACTCCCCGCAAAGCTGTCCGACTTTTCCCTGCCGCTCCCCGATGACCCCTCTACCGGCAAGCCGTTCCGCTACGATGTCATAGGCAATACGGCGCACCTTCGCGGCAGTCCGGCCTTCGGCGAGGAAAAGAATCCGGCCGCCAACATACATTATGAAGTGACGCTTCAAAATTAACGAACGCCTGTTTGGAGGCGTGACAAATATAAGCGAAATGTCTTTGATTTGTCTTTGATAGCCTAAGCGCCGCGGTCTTTACGATAGCTCCGAATATGAACCGTTCGGGCATCCTTCGCCAGGAGTCATCCTATGCTACGAATTCTCCTCTGCCTTGGCGTGCTCGCCGGTTTTGCCGTTCCTGGCGAGGCCGAGGACACGAGTTCTATCCAGGAAACGCTGATCCGGCTAACTGTGGAGTCCGCGTCGGCGCCGAAACCAGCCCTCCGCTACCAGCTCCTGCCCGAGCTCAAGGAGATGAATCCCGGCAACCCGATCGAGAACTACTTGAAGTGCTTCATGGAGCAGCAAAAATTCTTCTTCGACAAAGAAACGTTCGAGCGTCGTGAGAAACTGCTCACCGATGCCCCTCACGGAGTTGTCCGTGCAGGAGCTGGAGGATTACGGCGGCTTTGCCCTGAAACAGGCCGACTGGGCCGCACGGCTCGATAATCCTGACTGGCAGATCCTGCTGAAAGTAAAGACCGACGGTGTCGCCCTGTTGCTACCCGACGTGCAACAGATGCGGCCGCTTGCCAATGCGCTCAAGGTGCGATTCCGGGCTGAGGTCGCCCTCGGGCGCTTTGACGACGCGATTCGAACGGCCAAGACAATGTTTGCGATGTCCCGCCACATGAGCGAACATCCAACACTTGTGGGCAATTTGGTCGGCATTTCCATCGCGAACTTGGCAATCAACCCCCTCGAGGAGATGCTGGAACACCCGCAATGCCCCAACCTTTACTGGGCCCTGACGAAACTACCCGTTCCTCTGGTCCCAATCGATATGGGGATGGGAGGCGAGCGGGCGTTGGTGCTATCGGAGTTTCGCGGTCTGGACGAAATGGCCCCCATGAGTGCGGACGAGCTGAATAAGTTTATCACGCACATCGGACATGCTGATCGGAGAGGGCAAGCCGCCGAAGCCAGGCGAGAGTCGGGTGCGGGCGTGGTTAGACGCGCGTAGCAAGGATGACAAGACGGTCAGCGCGGCGCGTCGCCGTCTCATCGAGTGCGGCTTCGCGGCTGACCCCGTGCAACAGTTTCCGGCCGATCAGGTAATCCTTCTGGATGAGAAACGCGAGTACGACGTTCGCATCGACGATATTCATCAAGATCATCAACTTGCCCGCATGGCAGGCCGATGCGCTGGCCGCTCAGATCAAATTGGCCCGCTCGCCTGCACTGTTTGCTGATGTTCTCATCCCCGGCGTCTACGAGGTTCGTCCGGCTCAGGCGCGACTCGACCAGCGGATTGCATTGCTAAGACATGTCGAGGCCCTTCGTCTCTATGCCGCCGAACATAACGGCTCGCTTCCGGCGAAACTCTCTGACTTTCCGGTGCCGCTCCCCGACGACCCGTTTACCGGCAAGCCATTTCGGTACGAGTGCGACGGCACCACGGCGCACTTGCGCGGCAGTCCGCCGACGGCTGAGCAGAAAACCCCTGAATTCAACTTGCACTACGAAGTAACCATACGGAAGTAACGAAATGAGCTCGTGCGCTTGACAAATGTAAGGCTGTTATCTTACAGTTGTAGTTGATCGACGGAATCATGTTCTTGCAGTATTCCAGGGATGAACCAGTTCGCGCCGCTTGCCAGGAGTCATGACGTGCCCCGTTTACTGCTCGGCTTCGCCGCGCTTGCTGGTTTCGCTCTTCCGTGCGTGGCGGAGCAGACGGTCTCTAAATCGGAAATGCTGATCCGGCTCAACCTGAGACCGGCGCCGGCTCCCACGCCAGCGCTTCGCTACCGGCTATTACCAGAACTCAAGGAGATGAATCCTGGCAATCCGATCCAGAACTACATGAAGTGCATGATGGAGCAGAAGAAGTTCTTCTTCGATGAAGACGCTGTTCAGAGCCGCGAGAATCTACTGACCATGCCGCTCAAGGAG
The DNA here is from genome assembly GCA_963850935.1 of uncultured Isosphaeraceae bacterium. Classification (GTDB taxonomy): domain Bacteria; phylum Planctomycetota; class Planctomycetia; order Isosphaerales; family Isosphaeraceae; genus CAWFRS01. The sequence goes on along the minus strand of CAWKNT010000032.1, from coordinate 540,191 downwards.
CTGCCCGCTCAGGATCTCAAGGAATACGGCCATTTTGTGCTGAGTCAGGCCGACCGGGCGGCTCGGCTCGACAATCCCGATTGGCAGGTTCTGCTAAAGCTGAGGGCCGAGGGAATCGAGTTGCTGCTTCCCGAGGTCCAGCAGATCCGCGCGTTGGCCAGGGCCCTTCAAGTGCGGTTTCGTGCCGAGATCGCCCAATGCCGCTTCGACGACGCGATCCGAACTGCCAAGACGATGTTCGCTATCGCGCGCCATTTGGGAGAGCACCCGACCTTAATCGGCGACCTGGTGGGGATGGCGATCGCTTCGTTGGCCATCTACCACCTGGACGAAATGCTGGAGCAGCCGGGTTGTCCCAACCTTTACTGGGCGCTCACGATCTTGCCTAGTCCCGTGATCCCCCTAGACAAGGGAATGGATGGCGAGCGCGTTATGTTGGCGTGGGTGTTCCGCGGTTTAAGCGATAGCACGCCCATGAGCAACAGTAAGCTCAATAGCTTCGTAACCGACGCGGAAAAACTGCTCCAAGCCGGAGATAAGAAAATCGGTCTGCGGGCGTGGCTGGACGAGCGCATCAAAGATATGGCGATCGTGAGCGCCGCGCGGGACCGCCTTGTCGATTACGGCCTTCCGGCAGAGAGTCTACGCGGATTCCCGGCCGAGCAGGTGATCCTGCTGGATGAGAAAAGGGAGTTGGATATTCGCTTCGACGACGAGATGAAAACCTCAGCCTTTCCGTTCTGGCAGATCGAAGCGCTGACTGGCCAGATCAAGTTGAAAAAGCCGGCGGCACTCTTCGCCGATCTCCTAATGCCCGTCACGCGCAACGCCCGTATGGCGCAAGCGCGAATCGATCAGCGGATTGCACTGCTGCGACACATCGAGGCTCTGCGTCTCCATGCCATCGAACAAAAGTGTGCGCTGCCGTCGAAACTGACCGAGATTGCTGTGCCGCTGCCGATCGACCCTTTCACCGGCAAGCCATTTCGATATGAGCTTATTGGCAGCACAGCCCACCTCCGCGGCACTCCGCCTCCTGGCCAGGAGAAAATTCCCCAGTTCAACATCCATTACGAGGTCACGATGCAGAAATAGCATACGGGATCAACAAGTCAAAGTTTCTCTCCTCTTTTGACGTTGGGGGGTAGTCTTAATGACTGCGCGTTTTCCTTGCCGGCATGGCGCTTGCCGTATTTCCGTTCGCTTCCATCGGCGAGGAGGCGGCCGTTCGGCTCACTGTGCGGCCGGCTTTAGCGCCCAAACCCGCGCTCAAGTATCAACTTCTGCCGGAACTGAGAGAGTTGAAACCCGGCAACGCAGCTCAGAACTACCTGAAATGCTTCATGGAGCAGCGGTATTTCTTCTTCACCAAAGATGCTGCGGCTGAACGTGCCGGGTACCAGCTGATGCCGCTCGGCCAACTACCTGCAGAAAAGCTACGCAACTACGGTGGCTCTGCGCTGCGGCAGGCGGACTGGGCAGCGCGGCTCGATTCGCTAGACTGGCAGACTCTAGAGCGAATCCAGAACGGCGGAATGGAAACGCTAGTGGATGAGCTGGGACCGCTTCAGGATCTGGCGGCGGCGCTCCACGTGCGGTTTCGAGCCGAGGTGGCCGGGACGCACTTCGACGACGCGATCGCCACGGCCAAGACGATGTTTGCGCTGGCCCGCCAGCTGGGCGAGCATCCCACCCAAATCGCTGACCTGGTGGGGATGTGGGTAGCGCATCTCGGCCTCGGCACGCTGGAAGAGATGGTGCAGCAGCCGGGCTGCCCTAACCTTTACTGGGCGCTGACCGACCTTCCGTCTCCGCTGGTCGACTTGCGCAAGGGGGCCCAGGGCGACCGCACTCGCGTGGCGGCAGACCTGAGGGCGCTCCGCGACGACGCCCCGATGACGGAGTCGGAGATGGAAAAGTTCCTGAGCCACCTGTCCGGCGTGATGGGCTTTGCACGCGAACAGGCGGGCCTTGAACCCCGGGGCGTGCGTGCCCGTCTGCGAGCGCGAGTCGGCGATCCGGAACGGGTCCGCGCCGCCCGTCAACGCTTGATCGAGGCGGGTTACAGCCCGGATCTGGTCAAATCGTATCCACCGACGCAGGCCATCCTGCTCGACGAGAAGCGCGATTATGAGATCCAGCGAGACGAGCGCATAAAGCTTCTGTCGGTGACACTCTGGCAGATCGATCCTTCGGTCGGCGGCAACGATACGGCGTCCGAAACGCGCGGGCTGTTCGCCGATTTCCTGCCCCACATTACTAAACTCCGCCGGACCCAAGCGAGGCTGGAGCAGCAAATCGCCATTTTGCGGCAGGTTGAGGCACTTCGCCTCCACGCCGCGGTGCACGACGGTCAGCTGCCCACCAAACTGTCAGATATTTCCGTGCCGCTGCCTATCGATCCGGTTACCGGAAAGCCGTTCGTTTATTCCTTCAGCGGAGCAACCGCCCATATTCGTGGCAGCTCGGTTCAGGGCGATGAGCAAGCTCCGGGGCGCAGCATTCACTACGAGGTGGGATTGCAGAAATGATCAGAAAAAATCTGGCGTCACCACATGCGTTATCCCCTGTTTGGCAGTGGTTGCAACATGCGAACTGAGGTGCAGCGATGACTGCGACGCTCGCGACACTTGACGACATCGACCCTGCTATGGCCTGGCAGCCCTGGCAGCCGACGACTGCCGATCCCTGGGGACGCAAATGGGCAGCCCACCTTTACCGCCGCGCCGCCTTTGGGCCCAGTCGTGAAGATCTATTCGAGGCCGAGCGACTCGGTTTTGAGGACACGCTCGACCTTCTTTGCCACGGAAGGCCGTACGCCACCGAGGTCTTGGAAACGCTGATCGATGTCGGCCGGATCGCCGTCGTCGACGATGAAGGGGGCGAGCAACTGCGCGGTTGGTGGCTCTATTGCATGCTCCACGGAGGCCATCCGCTCCGTGAGAAGATGACATTGTTCTGGCACAATCACTTCGCGACCAGTCTCGCCAAGGTGCAAAGTTCGGCCCTGATGTTCAGCCAGAATTGTCTGCTGCGCGAGCATGCTCTCGGCCAGTTCGGTCGATTGCTCCGGGAGATAAGCCGCGACGGCGCCATGATGGTTTGGCTCGATTCCAACAGCAACATCAAGGGAAAGCCAAACGAGAATTATTCCCGCGAACTGATGGAGCTCTTTAGTCTTGGCGTTGGCCACTACACCGAGGCGGACGTTCGCGAAGCCGCCCGTTCTTTCACTGGATGGCGGACCGACGGAGCAGGCTTTGCGTTAGACGCTCAACTGCACGATTGCGGCCTCAAGACCGTTCTGGGCCAGACCGGCGCCTGGGATGGGAACGACGTGGTGCGCATTGTGCTCGAACAACCTGCGGCAGCTCAATTCCTGGTCCGAAAGCTCTACCACTTCTTGATCAGCGAAAACGCTGTGCCCCCCGACTCGCTGCTCGAGCCCCTGTGCGAGTCGTTTCGCAAGAGTGACTACGACATCGCCGCCCTGGTTAAGACAATGCTAGCGTCGCGGCATTTCTACTCCAATCACGCATTCCGCCAGCGGGTCAAGGGGCCCGTGGAGTACGTTCTGGGGGCGGCACATGCGGTGTACCGCCGCTATGAAGAGCAGGAGACGGAGTACCGATCATTGCCGCAGCGCATGCTGGTGCCCTGGCTAGGGGCGATGGGACAGCACCTGTTCGCACCGCCGAATGTCAAGGGTTGGCCGGGAGGCCCGACGTGGTTGAATACTTCGACAATGCTGGCGCGCGCCAACTTCGCCGGCGCATTGGCTGTGGGAACTCTCTGGTCGAGCCCGGGCTCGCAGTCGTCTTCCGCTGTGGCGGCTGCCGACTCCACCTCAGGCCAAGGTGCCAGCTCGCGCCCGCAGCCGCCTGCCATCGCGGACATGCCCGACGAGCCTGCGCCTCCGCTTGCCTTCGACCCGGCCAGACTGCTGGCAGAGGAGCGAGTGGGTTGTGCGGAAGATATTGTCCGCGTCCTCCTGGGTCTGTATCTACCCGGCCCGGTGCGTTCGGAGGTGCGGGCAAAGCTGGTGGCCTTTGTGGCCGACGGCAAGCCGACTGGCCCGTCCCTGGCCCGCCGTGTGCGCGAATCCGTTCATGCCATTCTATCAGTCGCGGAATACCAATTGGCGTAAGTGATACTCATCGATCCTTCACGGAGCAGCAATTATGTTTAATCGTCGGCAGTTTCTGACACATACCTTGAAGGGCTCGTCGTTGGTGGCGCTAAACTCGGTGGTCCCGCAGTTCGTGTCTCGGACCGCGCAGGCGGCCGCGCCGGGTAAGGACACCATCTTGGTGGTGCTGGAGATGACTGGCGGCAATGACGGCCTCAACACCGTCATTCCTTACGCCGATGACCTGTACCAGAAGGCTCGCCCTACCCTGCGCCAGACCAAAGACGTGGTCATCCGCCTGGACGACCACGTTGGCCTCCACTTTGGAATGCAGGGCTTCCGGCCGTTGTTGGAGAAAGGTCAGTTAGCCGTCGTGCAGGGCGTCGGCTACCCGAATCCCGAGCGATCGCACTTCGAGGCCATGGACACCTGGCAATCGGCCGAGCCCAATGGATCGCGTACCGGCTGGCTAGGACTGCGCCGCGGTCGAGGCCGACAACCGCTCGGGCGGCGTGCCCGTTCTGCACCTTGGCCCCAATCGTCAGCCTCTCGCCGTCGCTGGTGCGCCCGGCGGCGGTGCAGTAACGGTCAACGATCAAAACTCGTTCCGTCTCGAGCTGAGTGGCGGCAAGGTTGCTCAGCAGAAGGTGCGCCGCAAGTTGGTGGAAGAACTGGCGGCGCCGGCCGCTAAGGCGGGTGACGACGACCTGGCGTCGTTCGTACAACGCCGGCAAGTCCAGACGTTGACGGCGGTCGAGACTCTGCGCGAGCTGCTGGAAGGGCCGAACGCCGTGCCGCGCCAGGGCGACGGCCTCAATCAAAAGCTGCAACTCATCGCCGGCCTGATTAAGAAGGGATTTGGCACACGCATCTTCTATGTGAGCCTCGACGGCTTCGACACCCACGCAAACCAGGGGCCCGCGCACGCCGCCCTGTTGGCCGAACTGGCCAGTTCGATTAGCGCCTTCTTCCAGACCTTGAAGACGAACGGCAACGACGACCGCGTTCGGCTGATGACATTCTCCGAGTTCGGCCGACGCGTGCAGGAGAACGGCAGTCGCGGCACCGACCATGGCGCTGCCTCGTGCCTGTTTGTAGCTGGGCCGTCCGTCAAGGGGGGCGTTGTCGGTAAGCACCCGAGCTTGGCGGATCTCGACGCCGACGACCTCAAGTTCCACACCGACTTCCGCCGTGTCTATGCCACACTGCTTGATGGTTGGCTCGGCTGCGACAGCAAGGCCGTCCTGGGCGCAAAATGGGACCACCTGAGCGAGTTGGAACCTAGGGCCTGAGACAACTTGATGTAAAATATCGAAAATTTTTGCCGAAACTTTCGCAAACTGCAACGAATAGGCGGACGGCGACGACTTATCTAGCAAACGGGCGCCGTTCGCGGTTTCTTTTCGCGGATCTTGGCACACTTTCGACTCATCTGCACATAGTAAGGAAATCCGGGCAGGATACCGGATCTCGCTTTCGTGGAATGTGAAAGAAAGGAGTCGACCCATGCGTGCCCTACCCCGACTGTTTCTCGCCTGCGTGCATTTGATGATCTTCGGCTTTTGCGTCTATGGTTTCCTGGTGACGTTCCGAATTCCAGGCGAATCCTTCTGTCGGGCCACGTACGGGTCGCTGATTATTCTGTCCGGACTGTGCGTCACTCAGGTTGTCGCGCCGATGCGTCAGCGAGCGTAATTTTCATTCAACAATTGAATCTAGAATATACAGATTGGTGGCCCCATTCCGTAATTCGATTGCCCCGATATCGGGCGGGTTGCCTCGTGGGGTTTTTGTTCCCAGAAAATCCTGGCCGCCATTGTCGAGGCTAAACCGGGCTTTGAGGTCGATTCCCGCATCCAAGACGGGCGATCCCGCGATCGGTTGGTACCGGGCAAATCTGCGCGGCCGCGTGAGGTCGCCCACGTGATCGGACGGCGCGGACAGTTTGAGTAAAGGGTCGGCGAAGAGGCCGACCGCCTTTCCGTTCATCATCTCTTTGCTCGTCTTTCGCCAAGCCTCGAGGCTGTCGCATGTCTTTGCGCCAGCCGTCTTGAACGCCCGCCCCCCCGACCAGTAGAGATTGCCCTGAAAGATGATTGCGTCGGAGTCGTGGTCAATTGTAACCAGCGGGCACCCCGTCGGCGCGACGATCAGGTTGTTGCGGAAAGCAACGCCAACGTCCTTACCGTGCAGGCTGACGACGGTCCGTGCCGACGCGCCGGCAATCAACGTGTTGTGGTAGATCTCGATTCCAGACATGCCATGGCCATCATTGCCAACGTGAATCGCGCCGTATTCGCCGAGCTTGGCGGCGTCGCCTTCGCAAACATTGTATCGGACGATATTGCCACGATCGGCCCATGGCGCGTAGGGGTAACTGTAGACGAGGATGCCCGCGCCGTCATTGTCGTGGCTGTAGTTGTACTGGAGCACGCACTCGATCGATCCGCCGTCTAAGTCAAAGCCGTCGCCGTCGGGTGCGTCGCCGGTGCGATTGCCGAACGATTCGCAGCGCTGGACGGTGACGCGTCGCGAGCCTGCCGTCCAGATCCCGCATGGGCCGCCGGGGGCCTTGTTGCAGAGAGCGCCATTTTCCCATGCGGCGCACCGCTCGACCAGGCCAACGTCGGTGTCCTCGACCAAGAGCCCGCTTCCAGAGTGTTTCTGCCGGTAGTCGGGGTCGCCGGTGTTGCTGTGGAACCGGCAGTCAGCGATGACGAGCCCATGGTTTGCGTAGACTGTCGCCTTCTCGTCCCAGCAGCCGCTGATCAGGGCGCCGTAGAATTCGTTCTCGTGCGAGTCGCATCCTTCGATTTTAATGTCTTCGTAGCCGCTCTTGCTCTTGTCCGCGGGGTCACCACCCACAAACACACCGCAGCCCGTTGGGGGCCGATAGGCGCCGGAACCCTCAAGCGGAGATTTTGTGTCGCGCCCGAACCCATGTGCCTCGATGTTCATGATCCGGATGTGCTTCATACGGACGTTGCCAGGCAGCGTGTTGACAAAGGCAACTCCACATCCGTTGTTTTTTGTCCTGCCAGCCCCTTCGCAGCGGATGTTGCGAACTTCCACTCCGCCGGCGTCCTTGACGAGTACGGCGGTGCCTAGGCCGGCTTTGATCGTGGCGCGTCCCTGGCCGTAGGACCCGATGACAACGGGCTGCGCAGGCGTCCCAGCGTCGTTCGCCCCCAAGATGAGGTTGCCTGCAAAGGTCTGGGCCCCCGCGAACAAAAGTCGGTCACCGGGCTTGAAGTCATGACGGTTTGCGCGGTCGATGGTCCTCCACGCCTTCTCGGCAGACGTGCCAGGATGATCGTCCCGGCCGTGAGAGTTGACGTAATAAACCTGACCGACCTGGCTCTGCGCCGGGCAAAAGACCGAGGGCCAAAGGTTCGCGATCAGAGCGAAAACGACACATCGAGATCGGACTAGTGGGGCGATCATTCTACCTCACGGTGCTGTTTTCGATTGTGGTAAGACCACTGGAAATCGCTGTCAAATTGGTTTTTCTGGCGGATAACCAAACTGACAAGATTGAATCGGTTACTGCGGATGGGGCCGGCGCAGACCCCGGCCGCGCGGGCGTGGCGTCAATAACTGTCCGCGGACAAAACCTCACCGCCGCTTCGGCTTCCCAGCGCCCACCAGGTTTGCTGGTTGATCGAGTCCTTCATGAAGCGCACGCTACCATCACCCATACCGACGTTGACACCGCCGGGATGGTTGCTCGTGGCGTTGGAGTATTGGCCAAAGGCAAACCCGCAATTACCGCAATCCAGCCGGCAGCCTCCCCATTGATACTGTTTCGAGTTGGGCGGCACAATCGTATTGAACATGGTGATGCCACGGCCGCCCATTGCCCAGCGAAACCCTTTGTCATTCGTTCCGGCCGGGTCTTGACGGGTCTGCCAGTACTGAGTGCACAGCGCAAGGTCGGCCATGAGCGCGGGCAGGTTCGTCCGAGCGTCGAGTAAGTAATTCGTCCCGCCTGTTGCGGCAGAGATGCCGCCGCGCCAGGGGAGCCAGAGAGTGTCGGTTGCGATCATCGCCTCGGAAAAGGCGATCGTGTTCGAGGTCCCGTCCGTCACAGCCTGGGCGCCGTACGAAGCGTTCCACGCGAAGAGCCCGTTGCTGTTGCCGTCGGGGGAACTCCACTGATAGGTCGTCGTCCCCATGCTCGCGAAGTAGTTGTTTGTGTCGCCCGCCCACTGGCGGCTGTTCGGGGTGTCGGGCGATTGGCCATCGGAAGGGCAGATAAACGTATTGAGCACCGTATTGGTGACAGTCAGGTTGATTGGCCATCCTCCATAAAACCACGACGACCCAACTGAAGTTGCACGAGTTGTAGATCGGCTGGCCCTCCATGTATCCGAGCAAAAGCGCGTGGGCACTCCAGGCACCCCAGTCGGCAGTGTAGCCGTAGCCGGTCTGGGCAGTCGTGTTGCCCAGCGGGAAGGAGTTGATTGAAGTGTGGTAATTATGCAGCCCGAGGCCGATCTGCTTGAGGTTGTTAGTGCATTGCGCACGCCGGGCGGCCTCGCGAGCCGATTGAACGGCCGGCAACAAGAGCGCAATCAACACGGCGATGATTGCGATCACCACCAACAGCTCGATCAACGTGAAGCCGAGACAAGTCTTTGATTTCATGTCGCTGCTCCCTGATCAAGAACTAAAAAAAGTAATGAGACTGGTGGGGCATTCGAATCCGCCACTTCCGCGCGACATCGCGGGGCGACAACCCAATGCCGAGCCTATCTCCCAGGTCCACCGCGCGGGAGCCGACCCTTGGCCCCCTTTAGTAATTTCATCTGATTCTTCATATTGTCTTTCATGTTTTGTATGCCTGCCGGCACTTCTGAGGTCGCAGTTTCCGGCTGGGCACCACAGCCGCCTGCCACGTATCCCAGCAAGACAAACAGGCAACAAAGCACGATCCGCGTGAGCGCGCAACGGCGCATCAGGAAAATGCGGGCCTTCATCGGCTCCCTTCCAACAGCGCGTGTAACGACCCTTTGAACGTAGGATGCGGCGCGAACTGAGTTTTGATCATAGCGTGGGATTGCAGCCTTCGACAACCGAGCAGTACTCTTGCGCGGCGGATTCACCCAGGCTTCCGATCGCGACGAGGCCCACGCGTGACGGCCCAGGCCTTCTTTGGTGGGCCAAACGCGGTCGGACAAGGCTGAGGGCGCCGCCGCCAGCTAATGCCACGAGCGTCGAATGAATCCGAAAATGCTCATGTCTATCGCGTCGAGTCCGCTACGTCGGGTTGAAACCAGGCGCAAACTCGGTCTCGACCGTGCGGCGTGAGACGGAACGCGCAATGCGGCCGATTCCCAGCACGGGAGCCAGTACGGCCATTAGCAGTGTTCCGGCTCGCCAATGGGCCGTCCAGACAGCAGGTGACGCGATTGCCAGCACCGCCAAGGCCGTCAGTCCGATCAAAACGACGTGTACCTCGCAGAGCTTGTAGGCCGGCCAGGTGATAGCCCCGTGGCCGCGGCGGGGCCAAGGGCCCGGTGGTTGAGGCCGGCCCCCTCGGCCGCCATCGATTCGATAGCTCGCCGTCGTGCTCTTGAGCCGCTGGAAAAACGCCTTGTAGCGACAATCGTTGTGCAGGCTCAAGAGCGCCCATCCCGCCGCGATGGCAAAGCCGGCGATTGTCCATCGCGTTTCGCCCGATCGCGCGGCCAGGCCATATCCCAGGGCGAAGCCCAGCGCCAGATTGGCGACATGGTGCATCAGGTAATCGAGATAAACGCCGTCCAGGCTGACCGTCCTGTGCCAGCGGGCGACCTGGCCGTCGACGTGGTCGAGCCAGAAACCCAGATGGGCCAGCATGACCCCGACGACGAACAGGGTGCGATCTCCAGTGCCGATCGCCATCGCGGCCGCGAGCGATGAGCACAGCGCGGCCAGAGTCACCTGGTTGGCGCTCAAGCCCAGCCGGATCGCCAGCCAGCAGCCATAAACAGCAGTCGGACGGGCAACGCGCCGCGCCAGCCAGTTGCCGATCTCGCGATGCCGGTCTTTCTGGACGCGCGCCCTCAGTTCGGCGACGGTCGGCTGCACGGCTCATCATTGCTTATGAGCCTCAATTGAACGAGCCGAGAGCTGATCCTTTGGCGACCGGTCCCGTGACGGTTCTCGGGGGTCTAGCTCGTAGATCGCGTATTGCCGCAATGACGCCGTCGCCGTCGGTGAGGTCTTGGCGGAAGAGAGGCGCTCGCCCGGCAATCCATGGTGCGAGCAATCGGCCAAGCGTCGGGTCGAACTCGACGGCCGTCTCGGGGACGGGTGGGCAGAACATGACGTGCGTGAAACCCGATTCGCACAGCTTGGCGACGATCTCGCGCGACGATTCACCCGTGGCCACCGAGGCCGGTCCGCCGACGATGGGCCAGCTCCATCGTGTAGTCGCGCGGAATGTAAAACCCGCGGTGATCCTGACCGATCAACCGGGCGGTGCATGGGCAGGTTGCTGAGCGGCCCACCGCCCGACGGCGAACGTCGGCTCGCGTCGGGCGAGAAACTCGGCGGCCGATTCGCGCCCCAGCAATACGGCGAGCACGTGCCGCGACCGAGCGACTGCCAGGCTAGCCTCAAATCCCATCGATCGCGATCAAGATCGCGAGTCAGCACTCGCGCGGGGACCGTGCGGCGCTTGGCACCAGATGCTCGCCAGGTACGCGACGCCGATCGACATCGGTCCCAGCGCGATCAAGAGAAATCGCATGCTCTGCCGCTGGGTCAAGCAGACGAGCAAAAACGCATAGGCCAGACCGACCATTACCAGCACGCGCCGGGGCGCGCGATAGAGAAAAATCGCGGGCAGGAAGAGCAAAAACACCGGGCCGAACTGGTGCGAAAAACTGTCGAATCGGTCGGGCTGGAGCGACAGCGGCACAAGCGCGGAGAGCAGGTTGAAGCGGAGTGACCGCGAGCGGCCGTTTGATCGGGGTCGAGCACCTCGTCCAAGCCGGCTCCGCCGAACACGTGGCGGAAAAAGGGATAAACCGGATTGCCGGTGTGGACATAAGCTCGCAAATACCAGCATCCGCCGACTGCGGCGGCCGTCGCGAGATAGATCGCCGCCAGTGCAAGCCAGCGCGGTCGCGACGCCGCCAGGGTTTGACGCTCGCCGGTCGATCGCTCGCAGTGCGATTGCGGGGGCCAGGAGGCCACACAAGACCAGGGCCGGGTATTTGACGCCCATCGCCAAACCCACGAATAGGCCGGCCGCGATCGCGGCCGTGACTGCTTGGCCGTTCCTGAAGCCGAACCCAGGCGAAGATGAGCCGCCGTGCCGAAGGCGGCGAGCGCGACGTCGTTAAGCGGGGCCGACATGCCGTTGCTGATCCGCCGGCACCGCGAGCGCGATCGCGCCGGCCCACCAGGCGCGGCGGCCGAGACTCGGGCGCGCCAGCGCCGTCACATTGGCGGCAAAAACCAGGCCTAGGACCCACTGGATTCCGCGGCAGGCGACCGGCCCACGAAACTCGAGCGCCACCGCATAGAGCATCTCCGTCACCAGCGGATAAACCGTCTCATGGAGGTCGGGCAGGAATCCGACCGACCCATGCATCAAGAACACCTTGGGCACCTGGAGGTGATAGCACAGCGCGTCGCCGTCGGTTACTGGTGTCATTGCGGTAAGTGCCGTCCCGACGATCACCAGTCCCAGGCAAAAGGCGAAGTACAGAGACAACAATGTCCGGCTACGCGTGCGGACACGCGTCTTGAACCAGGCCCGCATCTCACGAAACAAATTGAACCACGCGACGATCCCCAGCTCGACAAGCACCGCCAGCAAGACCGACAGACCGACAGAATCGAGCCAGCCCAGCTCGCCCAGGGCGAGTGTCGCCAAGGCAGTAAGTCCCAAGCCCAAAGGCATCGCCATCGCAATTGCGTCGAGCGGATGCTCAGGCGATTGGCCCAGCCAGTCGAGAATACGTTTGCCGAATCCCACCGCAATCAGCGCCAGTAGCGCCGCGAAGCCCAGGTCGATCATGTGAGTCGTTCTTGCTTGGAGGAATGCGGACGCCGCTGCCAATCAATTCCAGAATCAATAATCAGTTCCAGACTCGATCACAGCGACGCAAAATTGGGAGGCCGACGGGTCCGGGTCCATTGGAATCGGTCCAGACTCGGCCAGGACGATGCCCCGCTGGCGATACCACTGTGCGGTATCGTAGCCGTAACGGTTGTAGCTCAGGTTCGTTTCTTCGTTATGAGCCGCGAACATGCGCGTCACTCTCATCACTTCGTGGCGAATTCGTTCAGCGATCGCCGGCGGGTTGTGCAATATGACGGCGGAGGTCACGACCATGTCGAAGGAATGATCGGCGAATGGCAGGTGTTCGCCGCGGCACAAGAGAAGCTCGATGTTGCGTGCCTGTGCCAAGAAACGACGAGCTTGGTTCAGCTGGGTCGGACTGAAGTCGACGCCGACTAGCCTTATATCAAGCCGGCGGCTAAGTTCGCCGAGCAGTTTTCCATAGCCGCAGCCTACTTCGAGAATCGACGTGGGTCGATAAACTGCCAACCGTTCGGCGAGCCATACCGCGCGCTGACTTCGGGCCATTTGGCCTTCTTGTTCCCGAAAATAATCATCGCCGCCGCGGAGCGTCCAATACGTGTGAGGGTCGGCGTATAGGATTCGTCGTTTCCAGTCCGGCCAATCGCTCAAGGACCGGCGGAGGAACTTGTGCCAGGCATATCCCGCCCCACGCGACCGCAGGGCCTTCCAGGCACGTAGCGGCAACGGAGGATCGGTCCGTGCGATCAAGTCCATGATACCTTCCTTGGAAGACACTTTGTCACGCACGAGCGAGAGTCTACGTGGCCTGGCCATGACGGTCAAGGCAGGCTGTTTCTCAACACGTGCGACGTGGGGTGATCGGACCGAAGTGAGGGCAAGAATAAGGTTTCCGATGTGTCAACTGGTGTTGGAAAGAATCCCGATGCCGCCGCGCTCCCCGGCTCCGTTTACCGGGGATGGCGCAGGTTTCTATAATGTTGCCATAGCCCCAAGGACGGGAGATGATCGATTGCCACGATGTGGTATGGAATCAAGAGGCAATGGCCGGAAAGGACATGCAGGGCATGGGTGTAAGCTCGGGGCGATCGCGCGTCGCTGACCTCGCGTTTCGAGTATTCAACCGCGCCGTCCATCCGGATTGGTACACGACCCGCGAGTTCAGGCGCGTCGAGCAATTGGGGTGGGAAGCGGATATCAGGATCCTCGAGGGAGGCCACGCGTTTGTTTTCCGTTCGGGCTCGATCCGCCTCACCGAGATCTTGGCGGGTCCGGAGACCGAACTTCCCGAGATTGGTCAGCTGTTTCATTCCCATGTGCGCCGCGAGCGATCCACCGTTCTTCGACCTGGCGGAACGATCGAGTATCAATGTTGCCTCGAGGTCGAGCGCGTGGAGATTGAAATCTTTCGTCACCTCAGTGAAGAGATTCGTCTTGAGGGATCGCGCAACCGCCTGTTCCACGGTTTCAAATCCTCGAATCGCCTGGCTCCCGAGCCCATCAGCCACATTTTGATCAGCGCGCGGGTCAACGACCTGTCTGTCCAGTCGTTTCACACATTTCCCGACGAGTGCGCGATCGTCCGCACCCAGTCGCTGTTCGAGCTCAAGCCGTCGGTAGGCAGCAGGGCGTAAGCAGTGTGCAATGCCGGTTCTCGACGACCTGGATTCCCCGTGTTTGCCAGTTTCCGCCGTTGCAGCGCGATAAATCGACTTGGGTGCCCTTTAAACACGCTGGCGAGTTGACGTGGCTGATCGCGACTTGTAAATTGCGGCGAAGTCGATGTTCCGCTTCTCCGAAGGTCGTCCGCGGATTTGGAATATTCCGGGGCGAGCCCTCCGAGCGGCGCGAGAGAGTGTTCGGGGCCGATGATTATGGCCCCGATCTACCGCACAGAGGGGGCTTCTTGCCGCAGCCAGCCGAGCCCACCGATTCATCGGCGATGGAACGAGACTCGGGGGCAGTTCGTCCGACGCTTCATTCGTTGCACTATAGTCCGATCGAAGCTGATGTCGCCAGGCTCAAGCGTTCTCGCGCTGCTCTGGATCGATCACTTTTTGCCTGCGCAGGGATGAGAATCTTCACGTGAGAAGAAACCTGTGCGACAGGCAGGCATTCTAGAGGCACATTCTTGTTGTGGCGTGCGAAACTCGGGGACTATTCCCGAGGCCTTGTGAAGAGGGATCAACCGATTTCAAGTCGCGGTCTGTCTGCCAATAGATCGTTTCGTCGACGGACCGATGCGAGTCGCGATTCCAAGCGTGGCAACGGTCCCCCCGATTGCACGAAGTCTGCCGTTAAGGCGGCTAGAATCCTTCACCTGAGGGTGGGTGAGATGGCCCCGGCACGTCGATATAGGGTCAGTCAGGCTGGTCCGATGGCCCACCGGGGAACAATCGGCGAGAACAGGCATTCAGATCGCGCTATATTGATCGGCCTCTGGTCAAACGAACAGGCACTAACGCCTGGTCAAAGGGTCGTCAAAGGCTTCTGAGCGCGAGCTATTGCGTTCGCGTCAAACGCGTGGAGCTTGAGAAAATGAAGAATTAGCCAAAAAAATGTTCAGGGTCGTGAGCGATCCTAAGTGAAGACAGCGTCGAGCGCACGCTGTGCCATCGCTCCGTCGCGATCGACTCGTTCTCTTGTTCAAGGGTAAATTTCGGTTGGCGTGGTTCGGCCAGGCGGTTATCTTGCGATTCGTCTGATCGAAAGGGTTGCCCCTGCGAATGCAGGTGAGCCAATTGGCATCCGAGGAGCACTGCCACGATGCCTCATCAGTTTCGAGTTGACCGTGTTCGAGGGTGCTTGCTGGGAATGGCCGTCGGGGACGCTTTGGCGCCCCGCTCGAGGGGCTTTCCGGCCAGCAGATCAGGACTCACTACGGACGCGTGCGAAACTACGTGGACGGCGTGCAGGCCTGGAAGCGCAAGCCGTACCGCTGGCGGATGCACGGTCTGTATTCCGACGACACGCAACAGGCACTGGCGCTCTGTGATATTCTGCTCGATTACCAGCAAGTACATCCCGAGCGGCTCGCGGATCTCTATCTGGCCCTCATGACGCCCAAAGGAATGTTCGTGGGGGCCCATCGCGGCATCGGCAAGAGTTTTCGCCAGGTGCTCGCCGAACTCGAACGCGGTGTTCCGGCCCACCTGACTGGCCAGCCGACCGCGGGGATCGGCGCGGCCATGAGGATTGCACCGATCCCGCTTTACTTTGGCAATGAAACCGGGCCCATGTTTGATTCGGCAATGGCGGCCAGTCTGATGACGCACCGTGACATCCGCAGCTTGAGCGGGGCGCTTGCCGTCGCGCATACCATCCGCCGTCTGGTCGCGGGTGAGCAGCGTGACCCCAGCTTGCTTTTGTGGGTCGCTGCAGATCTCGTCAAGGATGAAAAGCAGATCGCCGCCTCCCACAGCGACCTGGTGATCAAGACCGACCTCTACGGTCGCAGTCTTTCTCGGGCCATCGCTCATGCCGAGTCGGTGCTCGACGCGCCACGGGAACATGCCTATTCGGCGCTCGTCGATGAAGCCAACAGGCACGGTGCCGAGCCGGTGTGCAAGCGACCGACAATGGGATTTCCTCCCGCTTGTATTCCCGCATGCCTCTACCTGCTGCTGTCGACAGATAGCTTCGAGGAAGCGGTGACCGAGGTCGTCAACCTGGGTGGCGACACCGACACTTCCGGAGCGATATTCGGCGCAATGGCGGGAGCCTATTATGGGGCCGACGCCATCCCACAACGCTGGCTCGACGGTCTCCAGAACCGCGATGGCATCGAGGCCCGAGCTATCGCGCTGGCCCACCGGTCCACAAAAGGCCTCAACATCCCAGACCTGGTTGCAACCGAACACTTGCTCAGTCGCAAGGAGAGCGAAGGTTTCGAGTCCTTCGCCTCGTTTGCGCGGGGGCGGGGGCCGGGACGCAAACCCTGTAGCGTAAAAGACATAGGCTATCCTACACCGCCTTTGCCGACTTGAGGGCGTGTTGACACTGGCCGTTCAGCTTAATCTCCTCCGCGCCCGGACGACCTGCAAGGGCAAGGGCTTGGCACTCGCCGATGTTCTTCTGGGATCCCGCGCACGCACGGTCAAAGGGACTCTTTCCGCAAGCGCCATCTTGAGGTAAACTTCCATAAGGTGGCGAGGAAATCGCGGCTCCGCACCAGAACGACTGGACGCCCGGCGCGTTTGCTTACGCGCTCAGCGGTGGTCGACGACGGGATGCTGGACGTCGTCTCTGCTTGTGCGAGTAGCGCCGGTCTTTGTGGGAGAGCGCGCGGAGATGACTCGGATCAGCGACGACCAGATCCGCAAACAGCTCGACGAGGCTGAAGGTTATCTGATGCTCGACCTGCCCGAGCGATCGCTCCAGATACTCGAAAGCAGGCCGGACTGGATGGGCATGCAATTTGAGGCGAGCTTCTTGAAAGGCGAGGCACTGCGCACCCTGAAACATTACCGTGAGGCGCTCAAACCACTCGAAGTTGCGGCGGGGTTGCGGCCGAACGACACGCGGGTTGCGCTGGCCTTGGGCTGGTGCTACAAACGTACCAACAGGTTGGCCCAGGCGATCGACTCCCTCGAGCGGGCCCTCCGTGAGCATCCGGACGACGCCCTCCTGCACTACAACCTAGCCTGTTACTGGAGCTTGGCGGGCAATAGCTCCAAGGCGCTTGACGCGCTCACGAGCGCGCTATCGCTCGACGCCGATCTGCGTACGATGATTGCCTATGAGACAGACTTCGACCGCCTCCGCGGGAATCCGGAGTTCGAGCGCTTGATGGGGCACGCGCCGTTGACTTAAGACGGCAGACAAATCCGATCGCAACTGACGGCGACAAAGACGGAAGATCGCACGCAACGCCTGGCTCGAATCGCAGCCCTGTCGCGCCAGATCCAACGATCATAAAGTCATTCTTATAACGATGCGTCCGACTGCCACGTCTCAAGTTTCGTCAAGAATTCGCTGCGTGATCTCTCGCTCACACACCTTACACCACTTCCAGCGTGGATGCCCGATCAAGTCGTCGAGATGCTTGATGGCCACTCGTACGGAACGAAACCAGATTTTCGTCTCGGTGTCGCCCACTTTCTCGAGCTTGGCGCAACGAGCAAAGTGCAACAAGTTGGATGACGAACGGCTAGCATGGGCCTTGCCGTTGGCATCCGCGATTGTTCCGTGGAAAATAAATCCTATGGCTTCGAGGCGTGTCTCAAAAAATTCTTCATGAGATTCCAGATGACGAACGGGCGCAGACTGTTGTTGGATCGGCATGAAATGTTTCCCGAATCCATCCACTTTCTATCTTTGAATCATAAGCGATAATTTAACCAAAAAGCCGGCGGATATGCAAGATGAACACCGTTACAAGTTGCTCGCAGGCTCAAGCGCGCTTCCCTCTGCTCCATTCGATCGACCGCGGGGGAACGCTGGTTGTCGCGCAGGAGTTGGATGGCCGATCGAGATCTTGGCGGTGTTATGTCTTTGATTCGCGAAACGGTTGGTCACATCCGAGACCTGCCGCGCTACCGACAAATCCTCACCAGCCTGGTGCGCTATGGTTATCAGGACGTCGTGGCTGCGCTCCATCTCGAAGGAATTATCCGACCGATCGAGCGTGTCGCGCTAGGCAATGACGTACCACCCCAAGATCGGCCGCGCCGGCTGCGACTCGTGTGTGAAGACCTGGGCCCTACCTTTGTCAAGTTGGGGCAGTTGCTCAGCACTCGTCCCGATCTTCTGCCCGAGACCTACACGAATGAGCTGGCCGCGCTCCGCAATGACGTGAGGCCGTTTTCGTTCGCTCAGGTCGAAACGATCCTCAAAGAGGAATATGGCCGGCCACTCAACGAATTATTTGCATCGATCGAGGAGATTCCAGTAGCGTCGGCCTCGATTTCTCAGGTCCACCGCGCGGTCTTGCCTGATGGGCGGATCGTGGCCTTGAAGGTACGGCGGCCGGAGATCGCCAAGGTCATCCAGGCTGATCTGGACATCATCAAAAACCTGGCCCAGCTCGTGGAACGGCGTCTTCCCAATCTCGCTGTCTACCGGCCGCTCGCTCTGGCTCGCGAATTTGAGCGTACGATAAAACGCGAGCTCGACTTTTCTACCGAGCGGAGGACCATTCAGCGGTGTCGCATCCAGTTAGGCGGCGATTGCACGGCACACATTCCGCTGGTTTTCGACGAGCTGTCGACTCCCAGCGTGATCGCAATGGAGTTTATCGACGGAGTTTCGATTGACGATCTTGATGGAATTCGCCGCTTGCAAGTCGACCCCGCCAAAGTCGCTGTCACCGGTGCGCGGATTCTACTCCGGCAGATTTTCGAGTTCGGCTTTTTCCACGCGGATCCCCATCCGGGAAACCTGCGTGTCTTGGACGGGGGCGTGATCGCCCCGCTCGACTTCGGCATGTTTGGATTGCTCGACGGCAAGACCCGCGAGCGAATCGCCGGACTCCTGAGCGGACTGCTCGCACAAGACGCGGACCGGGTGATCCGCGCACTTGAATTGCTCGACATTCGAGGTGTGCAACTCGACTCGCGCGGCTTTCGCCGCGACATCGCTGAACTGGTCGCGTCGTATTCCGAGCTCACGCTCCAGACAATCGACCTGTCGGTACTCCTCCAGGAGCTCGTGGCAGTGATTCGGACCCATCACCTTCAGATTCCCGCCGACCTGGTGCTGCTGATCCGCTCGCTCGTGACCATCGAAGGTGTGGGCCGCAAACTGGACCCAAATTTCGACATCGCCGCCGAGCTCGTGCCGTTCATCCGCGATCTCACGCTTCGCCGTTTCCGCCCAGATCGGATCTTGAGCCAGACCATTCGGACAACCGAAGACCTTCAGCGCATAGCCACTCTGTTACCCGATCTCTTGAGTCACTCCCTCGAATCCATCAAACGGGGCGAGCTGCGCGTGCAGTTCGATCTGCAAGGCTTCGAGCGAATGGTCGCCAAGTTGACCCGGGCCAGCAACAGCTTGACAGTCGGAATCGTCATCTCGGGTTTACTCGTCGCCTCGTCGCTGGTTCTACGCGCCGGTTCCGTGACGGTCGCCTACGCCGGCTTCGCAGGCGGCCTGGCTCTTGCTCTCTGGCTGGTCTGGAACATGACGCGCGACTGATTCGGCGCAGTCGAACCTCGGTCCCCGTACCCCGGTTGACGGCCAGCTTCGTCGCCCAAACGTTCAGGTTCGGATCTGTCCCCACCTTATGGTCGCGACGGTGCCGAACAATATCAGCGGAGCCCAGGCCGACATTGCAGGCGAATAAAGCGAGAATTTGCCGAGGTATTGGAAGAAAAGGATCGCCGCATAAAACATCGCCGTGTTTCCCAGGGCCAAGCCAAGATTGATGAACGTGTTGCGGCCATAGCCGCCCAGCACGAGAGGGAGGCTCATGCACAGCAGGTTCAAACCGAGGATCGGGCGGAGGATTCGCCCGTGCACGAAGATAGCGACATCGGTTCGTTCCGTCCCCTCAGTTGACGGATCCGAAAGACCTTCGATCAAATCGCGTGTGGTTGCAAATTTGTACCAATCCGGCTTGCGCGTCATCGCCTGAAACGTGAGACTTGATTTCAGAAAGTAATTGCCGCGGCTTAAATCGACTTTGCGGTCAAACAGATTGTAGGCCTTGAGAATACCTGGATTAAGGCACAACGGCAGCGGCGGCAGCGAAGCCAAATAGGGGATTTCGGAGTGGGGCCGGAAGGCGCTTTCCGATGGGCGACTTGCGGCGGGCGCCGGTGCGACTGGAGCAGTCTGTCCTTCGCCGGTGGCAGTCTGTCCTTCGCCGGTGGGGGGCGGCTCAGTCTTGATGGCCGGGGGAGCGTAAGCTGGTGGAAAGCCGGTTAGGTCGTCAACCAGCGTGATGAGCTCACGGCTCGTCTTAAGCGACTCGTCATCGAGCGGAGGGTTGATTGTCGCGTTTCGGATCAGCCAGCCCCCCTTGAGCGGAGCGGTAGGATGGTCCGGCGGTATGTAGGTGCCCTGCTGGCCCTTCACTTCCTTGATTTCGCCGAAGACTCCCACCGGGATCGTCGTGTAAATGGTCAGGATCGTCTTCGATGCCCGATCGGCATCCACACCATCGATCATGACAGACCGAGAATCATAACGGCCCGAGACATGAACGGTGCGCTGGCCGTCGTCGTCGTGTGATTTCGCTAGCTCTTCCGAGTTGGGGGGCATGATCAGCTCTTGGTTGGCGACCGCAAAAGTACTCACAATCACCGACGAGACCAACACCGGGCGAATCGCACGTTGAGTGCTGATGCCCGCTGCTAGTATGGCGAGATGTTCATTATTTCGCTGCATCCAGGTTACTGTGAAAATCGCCGCCATCATACCGATGACGCCGCAAAGATAGTCAAAAAACAAGCTTTGGTGGATCAGGTAGTAACGCGCCATCACCTGGAGAGTCTCGACGACTCCGTCGGCACGTTTGGTAAACTCGTCCATGTTCGAGAAGGCGTCGATGACGATGAACAGGCCCACGAGCGAGACGTAACAGGTCACATATGCCTTGAAGAACGACCAGTAGCGCTGGCGATCAAGGATTCGCACAAGTCTGCTCCTCAATTCCAGAACAACGCGTCCGGCACGATTGAATCAGTGTTTCACGACCGACGGTATGACCATTCCAGCCAGGAACGCCATAAGTACGTTACCGACCCAGAGGGAATAGATCGGCGCGAGCAGACCTTCCTTGCTGAGGTTGGTGCCGAAGAGCATGAGCGGATAATAAAGGCCGATGATTGGCAAGAAGCAAGTCATGAATGCGCTCAAAAAGTCGCGCTTGGCGAACAGGATTCCCACGGGCGCTCCCAGCAACACGAACAGCAAGCTTCCCAATCCCATCGAGATCCGCAGATGCCACTCTGTCTCGAGTTCGTCACATCTGCGGGTCCAGTCGGAGTGTTCTCGAAATGCCGAGTTGACTTCAGTCCAGTTAATCGACTCGATACGGCCCGAGGCAAAGGCAAATGCTGCTTTGATTGATTCGCGTTTTCGAACCGTCGCGATCAGGTGACGATTCTTGGCGAGATCGTCTACGATCTCGGCATTGCTGAATTCTTGCAGCTTTTTTTCGGTACCGATTTGGCTGTCGGGCGGAATCGGAATCTCGAGAGTATCATTGTTGATGAGCATGACGTCAGCGTCGCGGTCAAATTTCTGGATCTCGGATTTTTCGAGAAGAATGCGCACCAGTTTGGCTTTCACGTCGAAATGAAGCTCGGCCTCCTTTGCCTGGATCACGGCGTCGTATTCGTTGGTCCCCTTAACCTTATGTTTGAAGGTAGCGTCTTTCATCTTCATGCCCTCAACATCCCGAACCTTGATGAGGAATGGCCATTTGGGATGGTTGAATTCGCGCTCTTTCGCCAGCAGTTTGTAGAACATGTCCTCGACGTCCTTGAAGAGGACTAATTTAGCGTTGTGGTTGCATTCGGGGATCCAGCCGCCGCTCACGTAAAGGAGCCACCCGCTCAAAGCCGCAGCCAGTGTCAGCGTCGGGTACAAGACCTTCCAGACACTCAAGCCGGCGGTTTTGACGGCGATGATCTCGTTATCGCCAGCTAGCCGGCCATACACCACCGAGGCCGCGAACAGCAGGGAAACTGGTATCGTGTACGGCAATGTGCTGGGGATCACGTAGGGCACGAGATGAAGGATCTCGTCCGGTGATAGCCCAATATCCTTGGCTTGAGCCGCGACCATGAACAGTACGAAGATCGCGGTCATGGACAAGAGCGCCAGCCCGAACGAGCGGGTGACTTCACCCATCACATAGCGCTGAAGTATCCCCAATTTCGATAGCCCTCGTGTAAGCATCCTTGCCGCGGGCTAGTAGTTCCCGCATGGCGGGTTATCAAAACGGACTCGAACTTCCTTGCGTCACCGTCATCCCACCGGATGCAGACATGCGCTCAACGCCGCCGCGAATCGCCGTGCGCCCTCGACCAGCTCCAACTCGCTAGGAACGCCGAATGTGAGGCGGAGGTGATTCTTGGGTGCCGGCTCAGGCTCGGTCGCGAAGGCATGGTCACCCGGGACATACAAGACACCCTCCTCAACGCACTGAGGAAATAGCGGCCCCTCGAAACTCGTGTCGAGGTCTTCGGGAACAGTCATCCAGACGAAAAGCCCACCTTCGGGACGCGTCCACCTCACTTCGGCATCGAGCGATCCGACATGTTCGTCGAGGGCATCGAGAAACACAGTGCATTTCCGCCGGTACAGTGCAGTCAAGTGTGCGACATGTCGGTCATAGCTTCCATCGGATAGTATTCGTTCCACTAACCGCTGATTCAGGTTCGCCGAGCCAAAGTCGTGATTTCCTTTCAATGTTAAAATCGGCTCGCAGAGCCCGATCGGTAGAATTCCGTATCCGAGCTTGAGCCCCGGGGTTAGGGTTTTGCTGAAGGTGCGGGCAAGGATGACGGTCTCCTGTTCCCGATCGAGACTCCAGAGACTCGGTGGCTCGCTCGTTCCAAATGACAAACCGCGATAGGCGGCGTCTTCCAGCACGAAGATTCGACGCTTCTTGGACCATCGTCGGGCCAGTTCCAACAGCGGCTGGCGGCGATCTGCTTGCAGGCTGATGCCCGTCGGATTGGCATGCTCGGGGATGGTGTAGATAAACTTGACGCGTTCGAGCTCACCCTGGCTTTGCAGGTGCGTCAGAATCATTTCGAGCTTGTCGAGGCGGAGCCCGCCATCGTCAATCGGCACCCTGATCGCCCGCGCGCCGCGCGTCTGGATTGGTCCCAAGAAGACGAAGTAGGTCGGCGATTCAACCAGGACGATATCGCCGGGATCGAGAAGCGCCTCGCAAACCAGGTAAATCAACTGGGCCGAGCCAGTTGTAACGACCGTTCGGGATATCGCCTCCTTAAAAGAGCCTGGCGAGCAGCGTTCGCTCTGTTCCAGATGTTCGATGAGCCGAGACCGTAGCCTCACGTCTCCGATTGTCGTGCCATACTGAAGAGACCGACGTCCTTCCGTCGGATCGCGCATGAGTTCAGTGGCAACCTGCGAAACCAGATCGACAGGCAGTGACTGCTGATCAACAAAGCCGGCGGCCAGCGACACGATCCCTGGATTTGCGAGGGCGATCTGCATCAAGTGGCTGATCGAGGGGGGTTTCGTCCGTTTCGCGGCCGCGCTCAGTGGTATCGGGAGTGCCATCGTTGGGATTTGCCGGCGAGTTGGAGGCAAGGCATTGCGTGTTTGTGCGTACTCTATCGACCCAACCGATGCTGTCAAGCTCGGTCAGTCGCGACCTGTTCGCACGCTTTGAGCGTGAGAATCAACCCTACCCTTCATGATACGTCGTTTCGCCCGTAGGGCCAACGTGTCTCGACGAATGTCGATTTCTGGCGATCGTCCGACGAGTACGTCGACTATGACCGACACGCCATCCGAGCGGGAGGTTCGCTGCGGCGACTCAACGCTTTCGCACCGACATCGACACCGCTGCTATGCTACCATGCCACCCGGCTCTTCCCAGAAGAAATACTCATTACTATTGGCCGGGTAGCGGCAGACCTGCACTTCGAGAGTATCCAAGAAATGCTGAACCCAGCCTCGCACCTCGCCGTGCGCGGCGACATCTTTTGGTATCTGGAATGCCTCGCGAAACTCGATGTGGTAACGGCCATCGGGCTCCATGCGACAAAACACCATGACGACAGGTGCTTCGGTCATCGCGGCGAGGGTCACCCAGGTCGTCGAGAATCGCATTGTCCGGCCCAGAAACCGTGCCGACTCGGTTAGTTGCCCGGTCCAGCGAACGTCGCCGGCAAGATAGAGCAGCATACCGGCCTTTATGGCACGGACCCCGCGGAGGATCGAGCTGGCCGAATCCGCGGGCGCACCCTGGCGAGAAATGAATAGCTTATCTTGCCCCAGCGGCCCACCCGTTTCAAAATGCCGCGCCATGTAACGTGAAATATGGCGAGGACGTTCCATGTAGAATCGCACCGGCAAATTCTCGCGGAAGAGCCAGTGCGCGGGTAAGAGATGCGCACCGAAGTGGCTGGCCAACAGGATACAGCCTCGCCCCATGCCGATAGCGGCATTGAGGTGTTCGCGCCCTGTCACGGTGAACATGTGCCTGGCGCGGTCGTCGGGCACGCCATCCAAGAGCAGGTCTCTGGTCCGCCAAAGAACGTGGTTGCCGGCCAATTCGCGACTTACCGATGGTACGTCCCAATCACAATCGAGCATCGATCGGCCAGTGCTCACGGCATTGCGAAAGCTGGATCTCAGGCTCTTGCTCCACCGATATTCCATCCTGCCGATTCCCGAAACGAACCGTGCGGCCACCGGCAGCGGCAGCGCGCGGAAAATCGGCAGGAACGCCTTCAGGAAACCTTTGCGGATGTTCAGCCCGCGTCGCTCCATTACCGACTCTCCCCGCCCAATGTCTTGTCGCATCCATTTGCTCGCACAAATTGCGCGATCGCCGTCACGATGTCGTGTTCCTTAAAACCAGTGCGTTGTTGGTGCCACCGAATCCGAACGACGCGGTCACGACGCAATGAAGCCGGGCAGGCCGGGCGTGGTTTGGCACATAATCGAGCTCCAGTTCGGGGTCGGCGATGAAGTTGATTGTAGGCGGGATGACCTGCGCTCGTAACGCTCGCACGGCGACGGCTGCTTCGATGGCCGACGCCGCGCCTAGGCTGTGGCCTATTGCTCCCTTAATCGAGCTCACCGGCAGCCGCCCGACAGACGTGCCGAAAACGTCCCTAAGCACCTGCGTTTCGACACGATCATTCACGCTGGTACTGGTGCCATGAGCGTTGTAGTAATCGACCTGGCCGCAACTGAGCTCCGCTCGCTCGAGTGCGGTCTCGAGGCAACGCCGGATCCGTTCTCGAGAAGGCATGGCCATATGGTAACCATCAGAATTGGTCGACCAGCCAACGAGTTCGGCCTGCGGCTCAAGTCCCAGCCGGCGGGCCGCGGATTCGGTCGCTAGAACAAGGCGCCAGCGCCCTCGGACATGACGAATCCAGCCCGATCCACACTGAACGGACGGCTGGCCTGCGCTGGATCACGTTCCAATCGATCGCCCGGCTTCTTGCCGATGAGCGCCTTCATTGTCGCGAAGCCGTTGATCACTGGCGGCGTGAATGCGCTCTCGCCTGCGCCGCAGAGGGCCAGCTCAGCGTCTCCGGATCGCAGGAACATGGCACCCAGCACCACCGCGTGTCCCCCGGATGCGCACGCGTTGGCCGGCGCCGCACTCGGGCCGTAAAGCCCGAGATGCTGGGCGATCTGTCCGGCGGCCTGATTGATGATCATGGCGGGGACAAGATACGGGCTCACCGCCAGGCTCTTGCGCTTAACCATCCGCTGCTGTTCAGCGTCCAATAGGTCAAGACCGCCGAACGCCGAACCCATAACAACTGCGGCTTTGTTCGCATCAAATTGACCGTCGAGCCGGTCGAGGCCCGCATCAGCCCACGCAGATCGTGCGGCGGCCATCGAGAGATGGAGAAACCGCGCCCCGAGTTTCGCTATTGACGAATCTTCTGTCGCCGAACCAGGTCCGAAATCTTCGATGATTCCTGCCACGTCCTGGAGAAAATAGTCGCTGCCCAACGATGCATGACGACGAATTCCGGATCGGCCATCGACCAGTCCCTGCCAAGTTAAATCCATGTCTCGACCCAGGCACGTCACTGCCGCATGGCCGACAACAAGAATTCGCTCCGGCATCCCGGTCCCCCAAACACATCTAGTGGACACGTGTTCTAAAATTGGCGAAACCCGGCCAGCGATCCGGCAGAACTGCCAACTTCATAATATTCGGCAAAGTTCCTATAGTCACTTGAGCCGTTTCCCGATCGAGCTCATTCATCCGGATAGGGCTCTTGACCTACTGACCAACCGGCCTAGTGAAGTTTCACCTCACGCAAGCAACTTACACGGGGCGCAAGACGATGCAGATCATGAAGTTCGCAATGCATGACCATCAAACTTCATATGTCGGTTTGGTCCAGGGCGACCAATTGATCCCCCTTGGCCAAGGCGAGACAGCGTTGACCGAAATCCTGCACTCGGCAGATCCCACGGCGAGGCTGCGCGAGTCGCTGGCGTCTGCGAGTGCACCAGTGGCGATTTCATCCGTGCGTGTGCTGGCCCCGATCGACGATCAGGAAGTTTGGGGCGCGGGCGTCACTTACGAACGGAGTAAGGTCGCGCGCGAACAAGAATCCGATCGCGCCGCCACGTTCTACGACCTCGTTTACAGGGCAGATCGACCGGAACTGTTTTTCAAGGCGACTCGGAGCAGGGTCGTTGACCCGGGTCAGGCGATTCGAGTGCGACGGGACTCAGTCTGGTGCGTACCCGAGCCCGAGTTGGCGTTGGTTTTGAGCCCGGCACTCGAGCTCAAGGGCATCACGATCGGCAATGACGTGAGCGCCCGCGATATCGAGGGGGAAAATCCCCTGTATTTGCCGCAAGCCAAGGTGTACGACGGGTGTTGCGCCCTGGGACCATCCATCACGCTAGTGTCGGCCATGCCGCCCGCGGCATCGATCGTTATTCGAATGGAGATCAAGCGCGACGGCGCCCTTGTCTATGAGGGCGAAACCAGTGCCGCGCGCATGGCTCGCCGCTTCGATGAGCTCATCGACTGGCTTGGTCGCGACAATGTCTTTCAAACCGGCGTCTTCTTGCTAACCGGCACTGGCATTGTGCCGGCCGACGATTTCAGCCTGAAGCAAGGTGACGTGGTGCGGATCAGTATCGACGGAATCGGCGTCCTCACCAACCCGGTCGTCCAACGGACGACTGATTGACCAACGCCGCGGTCGTGTCCCGGGAAAAAACGAGCCGCACCCTCCCGAGCGGAGGACGCGGCCGCATTCGGCTGGAATAGAGCCACGATCCGATTGGTCGAAAGCTCACGATCTGGCAGATTTTACTTCTTTTCCTCTGCTTTCGGCGTCGCGGCCGGGGCGGCCGGTGCCATCGCGCCACCAGGCTTCGCGGGTGCAACGGCGGGGGCCGGCGTGGCGGCGGGTGTTGCCGGGGGTGCTTCTTCGGTGCAGCCGACTAACGCCATCCCCAGAGCGACGCTCGAGAGCATCGACAAGGCTTGGGTTGCAGATTTGACCTTCACAGGTGCGCTCCTTGAAAGTTGCGTGACGAAACAAATTGTCTCAATCTTCAAATCCCAGTTGCCACATGCTTCTGGGCCGCTGGTCGCTAAGACGATACGGGACACGAGATGTCCCATCCGCCAGAGTGAGGATTATAGTAGATCGCTCGTGCTCGCCGCAACGCATAGGCGGATTTTGGATTTTAATTGAGTTGGCCGCCAGTCGCTACTCTATGCGGCCGGAAGAGTTGTCTCGACGTTCGACGGATTCTGACCCGATTTTGAGTCCTCGTTGTAATTTGAAGTCAAGAAGCGTGCTCAGTGGTTCGATGATTATCCGGTGAGACGCGGCGGAGTCGCGGATCGTCGAACAACGAGTGGAGGTCGACGGAGGAGACCGATTGGCCCCTGCATGGTCTGTTCGCTTGGCAATCGTCAATTTTTGACGAAAGCGCAAAAAAGGCGAGCCCTGGCCTCATGTCCATACTAGGTGTAGGGTGAAACCGATGATGAACCTGATGGCCTCAAGCACAACGAGCTGATGGCCGCCGTCGGCGATGCCATCCGGAGCGTTTCGGCAAAGGCGCGTACGACGTCCATCACGCCCGCCTCATTGCTGCTTGAAGATCTGGCACTCGACTCGCTCGACCTCGTTGCCGTGATAGTACATATTCAAGATCACTTCGGCGTGGAAATCGACCCGGACGAGATTCCCAACCTGCGCTCGGTAGACGACCTCGTGACCAGCTTGAAGAGCCAACTTCAAGCCGCCGCCTGACGCTCTGCGCACCGACACTTCGATACGGACGTCGCCCAACGGCTTCGCCCCTTCACGATATCACTTCGGGATGCCGCGATTATTCGGTTACACTCTCTGAGCAGCTGGTTTATAGTTCGGGCCGATTCCCCGCTCGAATCCCGTGCATCCCGACATGATGCGGGTTTGGTCTTCTCGCGGCTGGATTGTTCATGAGTGTCTGTGTCCCGCTTGTATTGACCGCAGTTTTGCTCATGCTTCCCTGGATTTCCGAGCGCGGCGCGAGGCCGTTTAAGCGCGCGCCGGCCAATCCCGAGATCCGCGGCTTGTTGCGGGTGCTGGCAGTCTTAAACAGCCTCTACTGTTCCGCTGTGGCATCAATTGGCGATTGGCAGCTACGCCCCGCTGCCCGACGTCGGTCCCGCGATCCTGATCTCGAATCACACCTGCGGTATTGACCACCTGCTGCTCCAATCACGGAGCCGCCGACTGCTGGGTTTCATGGTCGCACGAGAGTATTATGAATGGAAATGGATCCACTGGATTTGTAAGTACATTGGTTGCATTCCCGTGAATCGCGACGGCCGTGACTTCGCGGCGACCCGGGCGGCGCTGCGGGCGCTCAAGGAAGGGCGCGTATTGCCGATCTTTCCCGAGGGCCACATCGTTCCGGCATCGGGCACGAAACTTGACGACATGAAACCTGGAACCGCATATCTGGCGGTCCACGCACAGGTTCCCGTGATACCGGCCTATATCCACGGGACACCGTGGACCAACGAGATTATCGAATCGATCGTGACCCCTTCGCGGGCTCGAGTGATCTTCGGCGAGCCGATCGATCTCTCCGATATCGAACGTGACTCGGCCAACGACAAGCAGGTGCAGGCGGAAGTATCCGAGCGTTTCAAGCGAGCGTTTCTCGCGTTGCAAGTGAGCGCCTTTTCGTCTGAAGAGTAAATAACGTGCATATATCGGCGTCCTCTTAATGACTTGAACCACGAGATCCATGGACGAGGTCCTCAAGCGGTATCCCGTTTGGATGCAACCACTGTCCGTGCTTGAATCGCTCGGGGGTGGGGGCGGTCACAGCGGGACGCGTCTCTGGCGGTTTCGAGCGGAGGAAGGTGAGCTCGTCCTGCGCGCCTGGCCCACCCATGGTCCGGGACGACCCCATCTGGAACAAGTCCACCGCTGGCTGTTTAGGGCGGCCGACCTCGGATTCGTCCCTGTCCCCTTCCGCGATCGCGCCGGACAGTCCCTGCAGGATTGGCACGGCTCGCTTTGGGAAGTAACACCCTGGCTCAACGGCGTTGCCGATTTGTGTTGTCCTCCCGATCTCGAGCATCTACGGATCGCCTTCCGCGGACTGGCGAATTTTCACAACCGACTCTCAAGCGAAGAGGTTTGCCAATCATCACCGGGGCTGCGAAACCGGCGGGACATACTTGCCGCCTTGGTCCGCGGTGGGTTTGATACTCTCGAAAGGGCCACGGACAGCGCCCGGCCGCGCAGCCTTGTAAAAGCCGATGTGTATTCCTGGCTGGAGCTCGGCGCCGGCTCAGCCCGATCTTGCTCGGGCCGCTCGAAGAGGCGGCGGCCCGAGTCGTTCGTTTGCAGCCGTGTTTGCGTGACGCACGTCCCGAGCATTTCCTCTTTGAAGGAGATCGCCTCAGCGGCATGGTCGATTTTGGCGCCATGGGCGTCGACAGCGTGGCGGGCGACCTGGCAAGGTTACTGGGTGAGTGGTTGAGTGGCGATCCAACCGCCCGCCGTGAAGCACTCGACTCGTACGAACTGGTTCGCCCGCTTGATCCGGCGGAGGCCAGGTTGATCGCTGTTTTCGAATCAGCGACGGCCTTACTGATCGGCGAGCGATGGATACGTTGGAGCTGCATCGAAGGCCGTCGTTTCGATGACCCGAACGCATTTTCCAGAGGAATCAATCGCAGCTTGGACCAGCTGCGTCGGCTGGATCTCCAATGGGCGCAATCAGGGCTCGTGGAGTTCTTCGGTCGAGCTGGTAAGTAGCCGCTGAGTGTCTTCCTGATCGATGCTGACCCGGCTGATCGCTAGCGCACGGCCGGTTTGGGGATCGATCGTGATGAGGGCGCCGTTGAGTCGTGGGTCGCCAGTGGCGACGTCGAAATGGGCCGGGACGCAGGTCAAAGTCGCCGACAAGACGCGATCGTAGCGCCGACCCAGAATCCAGTCGTGCGGACCGGTCATGCCGACGTCGGACTGGTAGGCTGTCCCGTGCTTCAAGATTTGTTCGTCGGCCGTGGCGACGTGCGTGTGCGTGCCGAGCGCGGCCGATACCCGTCCGTCAAGATAACGCCCCAGAAGTTGCTTCTCGCTGGTTGCCTCGGCGTGGATGTCGACGATGACGACTCGCGCCTCGCCGCCGATCCGCTCGAGAATCCGGTCGCTGGCCCGGAATGGACAATCGACAGGCTTCATGAACGTCCGTCCGATCACCGTAAAAACAGCGACCAACGTACCATCGCGGGCACGACACGAGCGCAAGCTCTGGTCCGGGCGAATCCGGCGGGTAATTGGCCGGACGCAATACCTCGCCAGTACGATCGAATACCTGGAAGATCTCATCCTTGCGATAAACGTGATCGCCCATCGTCATCACGTCGACGCCGGCTTCGAGCAATTCCTCGTAGCACTTGACGGTCAGCCCAGACCCGCCCGCGGCATTCTCGGCGTTGCAGACGACCAGTCCCAGCCCCCATCGCGGGATGAGTCGCGGCAACACCTGGCCCACGATTTTGCGGCCGGGCGCACCGACGACGTCGCCGATGAAAAGGATCTTCAACGACATTTCCCAGCTCGCTCATTTTGTAGAAGAACTTGACCGGGGGAAACGTGACTCTTTCACTTGCGATCGAGGAGCCGCGAACAGCACCCAGAATCGAGTCGTCGCTCATCGAGCAAACTCCACGCTGCGCGTCTCGCGCAGAACGGTCACTTTGACCTCGCCGGGATACGATCAGACGCGCTTTGGATCGACTGGGCGATGTCGCGGCAAAGCTTGGCGGATTCGGCATCGTCAAGCTGCCGGCTGTCGACCAGGACCCTGATCTCGCGGCCGGCCTGGATCGCGTATGCCTGATCGACGCCCGGGAAGCCCAGGGCAAGCGATTCGAGCTCTTCGAAGCGACGGACGTACTTTTCGAGCGTTTCGCGCCGGGCCCCGGGTCGGCTGGCACTGATCGCGTCGGCCGCGGAAACCAGCATGGTGTAAGGGGTCTCGACGCGCAGGTCGTCGTGATGCCCCAGCGCCGCGTGGATGACTTCTTTCGGCTCGCCGTAGCGGCGCGCCAGCTCGGCTCCGACCACGCGGATGTCCCCCTTCCATCTCGTGATCGGCCGCCTTGCCGATGTCGTGCAATAGCCCGCACCGCCGGCCTAAGGGCCCATTCAGTCCAATTTCTTCGGCCAAGAGCCCGGTCAAGTACGCCACTTCCAGCGAATGCCTCAGCACGTTTTGTGAATAGCTGGTGCGGAAATGCAGCCGGCCCAGATAGTCAAGCATCTTGTCGTGCAGGCCGACAATGTTTGCCTCGAGGGCCGCTTCTTGCCCGAGGCGGCGAACATGTTGCTCCATGTCTTCTTGAGTCTCCTTGACGATCTCCTCGATCCGCGTGGGATGGATGCGCCCGTCCTGGATCAGCCGCTCAAGAGCGATCTTGGCGACCTCGCGGCGGATGCTGTCGAAACCGGTGACGATCACCACGCCGGGCGTGTCGTCGACGATCACGTCGACGCCGGTGGCCTTTTCGAATGCTCGGATATTGCGCCCTTCACGGCCGATGATCCTACCTTTCATCTCGTCGTTGGGGATGTCGACGGTGCTGACGGTGATTTCGGCCGTGTGCGACGCGGCGTAGCGCTGAATCGTGGTGGTGAGGATTTCGCGGCTTTTTTGCTGGCAGGTGTCGTGAACCGTCGCCTGGTATTTCAGAATCAGGTTGCCCACCTCGCCGCGCAGCTCGTCCTCGATGCGTTTCAAGAGCAATTCGCGCAGCGTCATCTGCGGAGAGGTGGCTGATCCGCTGCAGGTTTTCGAGCTGGGCGGCCAGCGACTGAATAGCTTCCGCCCGACGCTGCCGCACTTCCTCCTGTTGTTCGGCCAGTGATCGGCCCTGAGCCGCGAACTCGATTTCTTTTTTGTTCTGCAAGTCGAGCTTCTGGTCGAGCAGGTCTGCTCGTTTCTCGATTCGGCGTTCTTGTTCGCGAAGATCGCGGCGGGCTCGATCGAACTCTGCCTCGAGATCCTCACGCCGTTTCAAGACCTCTTCCTTGACCGCTAGTTCGGCTTGCCTGCGTATCGTCTCGGCTTCGACGTTGGCATTGGCCAAGATCTGATCGGCCAGACCGCGCGCGGTCTGAGCACGCAACCGCGTGATCAAGTACGCGCCTATTAACCCGATCAGAACGCCCGTAACCAACCCGACGTAGCCGCTCAGAGGATCTCCTCCAGGTCGCGGTACGACCTTATCGCGAACTGGCCAATCGCGCGATCAATCTCTCAGGAGGAGCGGGCGAGAAAGTGTGCGGACGCCGACAACGGCTCAAACGATCTGCCAACGACCACGCCACGGCTGGCGCAGCTCGCAGTCCGCCAGGGAATATCGGATAAAGGATCTAAAGCGTGAAGAATATTCAACCTGCGTTCGCGGACCCGTCCACATGCCGCACACGTCCTATCCAACGGTAGACTGCAACACAAAAACCGTGGGCTAAGTCGGTGTGGCGAACACACAGCTTCTTTATCCGCGAACCGATATCTAATCGGGCTGGAACCAGGCTGGCTCGAGCGGCGAAGCACGTGCGAAACGCAACCTGCTTCGATCCGGCGGAAGACCAACCGGTGTCGGCTTGATACGACCACCCAAAGGGTAGTCAGCATCCAGATCAGCCCTTGGCTAAACTTCGTCACACCAGTGATCCTCGTGACTGTCTGGTTTCGTTCAGAATCGTTGTCGGCGCCGGACTTCCACGACCGCCTCGGCCTGTCTATCAGACTCACGACGAGGAAGACGCGATAGAAAGCCCGGACATCGTTTGGACTTCGTTCTTGGAACGCTCCGACTGTTTTCCACCAATGTCAGGTGGTAAGGCGGAGACATTCCAGCACGTAACTCCACGTTCAAACGAGCGTGGATTAGTCGTCTAATGTATCAGAAGAGTCTTCGGAGGTCAATTGGCCGGCGGCGCGGCCGCACTAGGACCGGCAAAATCACCGGTTCCTTGTTCGTCAACGCGTTCCCGCGATCGATCCGGGAAGATATGCTTGCGAGAACCCTGCCGCCGCCGAATAATCAATCGAGGACAAACCACATCCCACGCAAAGGAAAAAGAGCGTGACGTTGCAGACTTTCCGAGATTTGCTTGCGGCAAGACCGTTCAAGCCGTTCCGTCTGGTGATGTCCAGCGGTCAGACATATGAAGTTCGCCATCCCGAGATGGCATGGCTCACGCGAACCAGCATCCTCGTCGGCATCGATGACTCGGATGACGGCGTGCCTGCGGAATTCAAGATTTGCTCTCTGTTGCACGTTACCGCTGTCGAGCCTTTCGGACCCGCTCCGGCCAGCCCGACGCAGGCTGAGGCCAGATTACATGTTACTGGGAATCCGCTGCAAAATACGTCCGATCGCGTTCTTCCCAATCTTTGTAACCGAGCAATTCATATAGGTCGGCGCGGGTCTGCATACGGTCGAGCAAGCGTTGCTGTGTCCCTTCGTCCCGCACCGTTACAAGGGCCTCTTCGGCGGCGCGCATGGCCGCGCGCATCGCCGTGAGCGGATAGATCGCCGCCTTGTAACCCATCCGGGCCAGCTCGTCGAACGGTAAGAGGGGGCTTTTGCCAAACTCAGTCATATTGGCCAGCAACGGGGCGTTGACCTCTTGTGCAAAGCGAGCGAACTCGTCGGCGGACTCAAGGGCTTCCGGGAAGATCATGTCGGCGCCGGCGGCCAGGTATTCGCGTGCCCGGCTCACGGCGGCGTCGAAGCCCTCGACGCTTCGCGCGTCGGTCCGCGCCACGATCACGAAATCCGGATCGCGGCGTGCCTTCACGGCCGCCCGGACCTTGCCTGCCATTGTGCGTGAGTCGACGAGCGTCTTTCCCGAGAGATGCCCGCATCGCTTGGGCATAACCTGATCTTCCAGATGTAACCCCGCCACGCCGGCCTCTTCGTAGAGCCATACCGTGCGTTCGACGTTAATCGCTTCTCCAAAGCCCGTGTCGGCATCGCACAAGACTGGCAACGTCGTCGCCCGCGCGAGGACCGCGGCTTGGCTCGGCAAACTCCGATTGAGTCAACAGACCGATATCGGGAAGTCCGGCCCAGCCCGCCGAGAGTGCGCCTCCCGAAAGATATACGGCTTTATAACCGAGCCGCTCGGCCATCTTTGCGACGAGTGCGTTGAACGCGCCCGGGATCATGATCGGCTTGGCCGACCACGCGGCTCGCAAACAGGCTCCAGGTGTCATCGTGGTGCTACTCCTCCCATCATTCATCCGCCCGTTCTCCGCCTTTTTACCACAGCCGCCAGCGATCCGCGAAAGGGCACATAAAGTAGTGCCGCTTTCTGGCACTATTTGGCACTTTTTTGGAAGGGTCTCAGTGCCAAATCGCCGCCAATTGGGAGAGAACCGGATCAAGGCGCAAGTCTTGAATGCTAAGAGCCTTATGCAAAGGCGATCCGTCAACGACAGCCACGCTCGCTCCGACAAGAAGTGCCAACTAGGCGCACTCCCTCAACTCCTGCGAAAAGCTCGGAACATGTACCGCGCCATTCGGATGTCAGCAGCGGCTAACGACCGTGGTTGTGCGGCTTGACTCGAAGCTTGGGCACCGCGGACCGTTCGGGACCGAGAGAAGTGTTGCGGCGAGCCCACGAATTCGTACAGGAGTTTCGGCGCACAATCTCGCTAGTGTACACATACAATATACCTGCTTTTGCGAATTTCATTAATGCACCTACCACGTCCTCGGAAGAAACGTCGACTGTAGCGTTCTGCTAAGAGTGGACTTACGGTTTTTTCCAAAATTTTATTTTGTTGATATTAGCGTGCCTGTGACTTGACGACCTGGACTGGAAACGCCATCTGCTTACCGTGACTCTGTCGCGGCGCCAAAGGGTGCGACCGCGCGCTGCCCGATGAGCGGTCTTCCTGACCACGCGAGCGCCGATTCTGCCCCTGAGCCGTGCAACCAGCGGGCAGGTGGTCCGGGCACGCTTGCCGGCTGCCTTACAAATCGAGTGATGTGAACTCCATCTACGGATTCCTCCGTTGACATCTACGGAGGAATCCGTATTATATGGTCGTGTGGCACGTGATTCTTGTTTCGGAAGGTGGTTGATCAATGGCGAGGCGACCGCAAGAAACTCCAACGGAAGCCGAATTGGAGATTCTGAAAGTTCTCTGGGAACGTGGCCCCAGTACGGGACGGGAGGTACTGGATGTCCTGGTCGCACAGCGGAAACGAGCCTACACGTCGGTAATGAGCGTACTCAACATCATGGCGAACAAAGGGCAAGTGATCAGAAAGCCACATGGACGTGCATTCATCTACTCCGCCAAACGGCCGCGTGAAAAAACACTGGGCAAGATGGTCAGCAGTCTTCTGGGGCGTGCCTTCGAAGGGTCCGCTGCATCCCTGGTGTCTCAGTTGCTCGACCAATCGAAACCGACACCCGAAGAACTCGACAAAATTCGGAAAGTCATCGAAGAATATGAAGGCAGGAGTAACGTCCAATGAATCCGTTCTCGATGAATTTCGTGGCAGAGTTTGCGGAGCTTCTGACGACGGCGCTGATTCACTTTGTTTGGCAGGGTGCCGTCCTCACGCTCATTCTGCTCGTCACTGTGAAGCTGCTGGACGTGAGGACTGCTCGACTCAGATACCTCCTTTCAGTTGGCACACTGCTCATGATGGGAATGGCTCCAATCGTCACGGCGATGTTGCACCATCAGGGCAACTCGCAACCACAACATTCCCCTGTTGAGATGTCAGGTCAATCAAATCCGATTATCGAGGAACACACCGCCATCAACGCCATCAATACGACTGGTCGCATTGTTGCTGACTTGCAAAAAGGATCGGCCACTCCGTGGAATCCCAGCATCGAGGTCTATGTCCTCTTTGCATGGCTCGTAGGAGTCTCAATTCTCAGCACACGATTGGCGATTGGATTCGGTGTCACCTTGTGGATTCGGGTCAATGTAAAACCTCTTTCTGATGAATTTGAGCAGCGAGTTCGAATTCTCGGTGACAGACTGAGTGTGGATGCACGACAACGTGTTTTCGCATGTGTGAGAGTTGGTCAAGCGGTGGCCGTTGGATTCATTCGCCCGGTCGTCTTGATTCCGGCGTCCTGGCTGACACAATTAAC
Organism: uncultured Isosphaeraceae bacterium; assembly: GCA_963850935.1. Lineage (GTDB taxonomy): Bacteria > Planctomycetota > Planctomycetia > Isosphaerales > Isosphaeraceae > CAWFRS01. Next base: position 503,710 of record CAWKNT010000032.1, on the reverse strand, counting down.
TCCACAAATGATCGAAGCAATCATCGCACACGAATTGGCTCATATCCGCAGATGGGATTTATGGGTCAATCTCGTGCAACGCATCATCGAGACGCTTTTGTTCTACCACCCCGCAGTCTGGTGGCTCTCAAGTCGAATCCGTCTCGAACGTGAGATGTGTTGCGACGAAATTGCAGCCGAGTGTTTCGACCGAGTGTTGTATGCCCGGTCTTTGGAATCGGTTGCCAAAATTGGGCAGGGAAACCTGCTCATGGCGACTTCGATCAATGGCGGAAAGAAAATGAAACTGTTGAATCGAATCCGGTATTTACTTGGGCTTGCACCTGCCGATGCGGCAGGCAACTGGTGGGCAGTTGGTTTTGTGGCCATGATCCTGCCCTTTGCCGCAGCAGTTGCGTTTTCATTGTCTGCTGTGGCCACACCCTCCGTCGCAACGGCGGACAACGATTCTGCCGAGTCAAAGGCCATTAAAAAGATCGTGGCCATCAGCCCTCAGGCAAAGGCCGTCACCGTCACCCAGCAATATGTCTGCCAGATCCACTCGTGGCGACACATCGATGTCCGTTCGCTGCGAGACCGGGTATCTCAAGGCCATCCCGATCAGGGAAGGCCAGGCGGTGAAAGCGGGCGAGCTGATGTTCGAGATCGTGCCAGTTCTTTACAAGGCAAGGCTGGACGCCGCGTTGGCCGAGAGAGACCTCGCGCAACTGGAGTTGAATAACACCAAGAAGTTGGCCGACAAACAAGGTGTCTCTCAGTTATGAGGTGAAACTGTTCGAGGCCAAACTGGCAAAGGCCCAGGCCAAAGCGGATCTGGCGGAGGCCGAATTGAACTTTACCAAGGTCAAAGCACCTTTCGACGGCATCGTCGACCTCCTGAAAGACGCAGGGCAGCCTGGTCAAGGAGGGGGAGATTCTCGCGACCTTGTCCGATAACAGCCTGGTGCGGGTTTATTTCAACGTCCCCGAAGCCCGTTACCTCGAACACATGACCGACCTGAGCCAGCGTAAGGAGGATCTACAAATCGAACTCATTCTGGCGAACGGCAAAAAGTTCGGGCAGGTCGGCAAGTTCGGTGCGATCAAGGCCGATTTCAACAGCGAGACTGGGACCATCCCCTTCCGCGCGGACTTTCCGAACCCGGACGGCCTGCTGCGTCACGGTCAGAGAGGTACCGTGCTGATCAGTCGAGTGCTGAATGACGCCATCGTCATCCCTCAACGGGCGACTTTCGAGATTCTCGACAAGCGGTACGTTTACGTCGTCGACAAAGAGGATGTGGCGCATCTGCGCGAGATCGTGATCCAGAATGAATTGGAAGACCTCTTTGTCATCAAGAAGGGGGTTGGCGTGGACGACAAGATCATTCTCGAGGGGATCCGACAGGTTCACGACGGCGAAAAAGTGGAATTCGAGGATCGGCGCAGAAGAAGGGATAAGTCGACTGGTCTGACGAGATTCGCCGATCGAAACTCTCGCGTAGAACACACCGGTTCTTCGCATCATCTTCAGTGTTTGTGGTTACAGTCCCATGCTTTGGTCCAATCAGACTCCTCGAGTGTTTTCGAGTCGTGGACGAGACCATGCGGGCTGACATCATTGTTGCCACTGCACAGGAGAACTCTGAGATGTTCATAACTAGACGCGGATTCATGCAAGGCGCCGCCGCGCTCGGTGCCGCATCAATCGCTCTCTCATTCGACGAATGGGCCCATCACCTTGGCGCGAGCGAAGCCGCTCGAGTCACAAAAGTTTCGGCCCGCTGCGGCCGACTCGGGACGAGGCCACTGGCCTGGAACTCCTCGAACTTCCCGAAGGGTTCCGCTACATCTCCTTCGGCTGGACAGGCGACAAGCTCTCCGACGGGAGCTCGACCCCTCACTCGCACGACGGCATGGCCGTGATCGCGTCTGACGGCGACACCGTCACTCTCTGCCGGAATCATGAAGTCAATGGCTCGGGAGTCGCGTTTGGCAAGGCTGGCTCTGCATATGATAAGTTCGGTAAGGGCGGCTGTACGAACCTGGTCTTCAATACCAGGACCGCCAAGCTCGAATCGTCCTGGGCAAGCCTGAGCGGCACGGTCAGGAACTGCGCCGGCGGCCCGACGCCTTGGGGGACCTGGCTGAGTTGCGAGGAGACCACCGTCGAGAATGGCGACAAGGAGAACTCCCGGGACGAGAAGGGGCTTGAATTGGAGCAGACCCATGGTTGGGTCTTCGAAGTTCCCGCCCGGGATTCTCCGACGCCCGCCCCATTAGGGGCATGGGACGATTCACGCACGAGGCCATCTCGTTCGACGCGGCTTCGGGCGTGATCTACATGACCGAGGATCAGAACCGGGCTGGCTTCTACCGCTTCGTCCCAACTGAGCGTCGAAACCTTCAGGCCGGCGGCAAGGTCCAGATGCTCAAGGCGAAGGGCACGCAAAACCTCGTCAAGGGGCTGAAGGCCGGGCAGACCTTCGACGTCTCCTGGGTCGACATCGAAAACCCGGAGGTCGCGCACGCCGACAACAGGCGCCAGGGCGACGGCTGCTTTCGACAAGGGCTATGCCCAGCAAGCGGCGATGTTTTCGGGCCTCGAAGGTTGCTGGCATACCCAAGGGAAGGTCGTATTTCACGGCCAAGAGCGGCGGCGACTCGGCCGCAGGCCAGGTTTGGTGCTACGTCCCCGCCGAAGAGAAGCTGACGCTCCTCTTCGAGTCCCCCAGCGGAATGGTCCTCGACATGCCCGACAACATCACGATGAGCCCACGGGGGGGGCTGGTGATCTGCGAGGACGGGAGCACTGCTCCCCAGCAGCGCCTCCAGTGCCTGACGGCCGACGGCGCGGTGGTCCCCTTCGCTGCCAACAACGTGGACCTGCGCAAAACGCCCCACCGCGGCTTCGACCGCGATTACCGCAAGCTCGAATGGGCGGGTGCCACATTCAGCCCGGATGGGAAATGGCTGTTCGCCAACCTCCAGATCCCCGGGATCACCTTCGCCATCACCGGACCCTGGCACAACGGGCTGATCTGAATTCGTGGCGATCCTCGCGTATATTCTCATGAACTAAAATTGCCGCTCATCGATCCCGATCTCGTCTGTCTGCGGCTCGAGGTCGGGCTCGACACAAAATCTGTTCAGAGGACGACTTCATGTTCATAGAATTCGTTGGATTGACTCTGTTGCTGGCACTTGCGCCGTCTACCGAGGCATTCGCGGACAGCACTTCCCGTACGCTCCCGATCAGCGCCCATAACTGCTACGCGGAGAATCGTACCGACAACCCCAGGCTGACCGAGGCGCTTGCGCTGGGGATTGACAACATCGAGATCGACCTCGGGTGGGACGAAGCGGCGAAAGAGCTCATTGTCGGCCACGACGCAACGCCCCGGCCCGGCGTGGAGTATCCTCGGCTCGAGACTTCGCTCTTCCCCGCGCTCGAGTCACATTTGAAGAATGCCTCGACCAGACGGCGCGCCGACCGTGCTCACGATCGACTGGAAGACGGGCCGACCCGAGGCGGTCCAGCAGTTCAAGGAGCTGCTCGACGCGCACGCCGAATGGTTCTCGTCGGCCCCCAAGGCGGCCGACTCCCCATTAACGACCCGGCGGCTGACCGTCTGCTTCAGCGGCAGCGAGGCTGCGAAAGATGCTTATGATGCCTTGATTCCAGCCGGGGGGACCTATCGCGCGTTTCGCGACCGCGTCGTCTCCGGCAGGTATGAGGCCGACGTTTCGACATACATTCCTGAGGATTCCACCGCTTATCTTCGTTTTCTGGCCTTTCACTGGGGGGCGATCGAGCGAGGAGGGCCGGCCTCGGCAGGTGAATGGACCCGGGCAGAGATGGATCGCCTGAGTGGGCTGATGGCCTTGGCACATCGCCGGGGGTTCCGGGTTCGGCTTTACAGCCTCAACGGCCACACGGGACCTCTGGGCGGAAGCTACCGCTTTGCCGATGCCGATGCCGCCAGGGTCCGCTGGTTGGCCGCCGCCGCTGCCGGGGTCGACTGGGTCGCCGGCGACGAATACAAGGAAATGGTCGATGCGCTGCGGGCCATACCCAGCAGCGCCCGCCCATGAGCCCAACCCGCCGTCATTGCTGAGCAACGGCACGGGGACCTGGGAACGGAAACAGGGACGCAGCGGTTCCATTCTCCCAGCGTGTTCCATGAAACACACGCTGGGGCCAACCGGCCTCTACCGCGCCGAAAATGATTCTTCGAGATCCTGACCATCGATCTTCACGCGGAGTTTTCCTGCAACACCACCGGGAAAGCTGCTTGCCGCCGAGACGAAGCGGTTGGGACTGGTCGGGTCGGCTTCCAGAGTTACGGTCTTGAGTTCGGCGGTTTTCGAACGGAAACTTTCGAGCTCGAAAACGACCTCGGTCGGGGGCAAAGTCATGGGGGTAGAACCGTCGTTCTCGAAAAAGACCGCGACGATCTTCGTGGGGCGCACCTTCGACTTCACCGCGCGCGAGGGATCCGCCAATTCCGTTTTGATCGCAACCAAACCCGCGTCGTGTGGTAAGCGAACCATTGCGCCGCCGACTGGAGAAGCTTTCATAGCCGCCATACTCGCGCCCTGCTCAGCACCACATCCGACGATGGAGCCAAGGGAAATTAAAATAAACCAGACGGGTATTGAACGCTTTTCCATTTGATTGCTCCACACAGAAATATAACTTGATGAGCGCGAGCCACGTCAACGCTCACCCATAAAATGAAAGGAAAAATCGCCTCGCAAACGCGAAAAACTAGAGATGTGCCGAAAAGTATTGATCGACACATATCTGATGGCTGACGCCCGGGGCTTGCGGCCCCGGACAACCAGGCTGGCCTACGCTAGCAATTGAATTTTTGTGATCGATCAATAAGCATCAGAGCTGATGACTTCTCCCCCGGCTTTGGTTCCCAGACTCCACCACGTTTGTCGAGCGATCGAATCCTTGACGAACCGAACGCTGCCGTCAACGAACAGGGTATTGACGCCGCCGGGGTGGAAGCTCGTGGTGGGGAGAGAATTGCTGCCGTTGTCGCTCTGACTCGGGTTACCCTGGCCGCGGCAAACGTTCACAGGATACTGATGGTCGTTCGGTGTCTGGGCGACGTTGAAGGCGGAACCTTCGGAGAACGATGCCCAGAACCATCCGCGGTGGCTGGTAATGAGCACTGAGCTCGGGTTTGCGAACTCAGCGGCGCAAAGCTGTAGGGCGGTGTAGGTGTTCGCCAAGTTGGTGGCGCTCGACGTGAAGTCGTCATACTGATAAGGCAGCGCGGCATTGACCACGACGCCATTGCCACGATAATGGCTGCCAGGTGACGAGCTGCCGATGCCACGGCCGTGGGCGCTCTCGTTGCCCTTGTTGTCACCCACAAGCGCTTCGGCAAAGAGCAGGGTGTTCGAGGTACCGTCGGTCGCGTTGTTGATCCCATAGCTCAACCACACGGCAAACATCCCCGTACTGCCGTTGCCGTCGGCGTTCTGCATGCTGGTGTACGGCGAGGTATCCAGACCGCTCGGCCAGTCGGTCGTCGTACCATAGCAAGCATGATAGTTATTGAGCCCGGTCTGCCCTACATATGGATCGGAGGGGCACATGTATTGTGCCACTTTCGTGACGATGACAGTCGAATTCTGGGTGCCGGCGTGTTGTCGTGAATCTCTTCTGCCATGTTGAAGTTAATGGCATTGTAGAGCGCCAGTTGTTCCGTGAACGGGAGCGAGGTCGCGAGTGTGCTCCAACCGCGCCAGTCGGCATAGCCAGGGCATGTCGAAGCAGGGTCAGCGTTGCAATTCTTGGACGCGGCCATCGGGAAGACGTTGTTAGCACTGTGATAGTTGTGCATGGCCAGCCCAATCTGCTTGAGGTTATTGGTGCACTGGATGCGACGGGCGGCTTCGCGCGGATTGTACGGCTGGCAAAAGCAGCGCGATCAACACGGCGATGATCGCGATGACGACCAAAAGTTCGATCAAAGTGAAACCTGAAGACGTACGACGATCGGAACGATCCATGGCGTTAATTCTCACGGTGATGCGCCCCGACCAAAGCCGGGGCATAGATAGGTCCTTTGAGCACAAGAGCCGTTTTATAGCACAAGCGTCCAATGTAATAAAGTAAATGTTTAATTAAGAATTCAAGACCGTCCTGAGTATCGTAACGAGTGCGCTTGAGCCTCATCTGCGCGTTGGTGCAGCGCCGGCCTCTGATAGAGCGATGACACGCACTGTTCTGGCTAGCTATCCGCGGTGCCGACGCGAGCTCAACAACTCCAGATGTAGATTTTGCGGATTCGGGTAAGGCCATACTTAATCCCGCGTCCCCGATGCATCGGCTTTCGCCACGAGGAAACGAGTAGGGCGTTTCGTTCAGCGTGGTGTGCGAGTATGCTCTCGTTGGAGTTCACAGGCAGAGAGACGAGCACCTTAAGAAGACGAGGAGCAGCCCCCTTTCTGTGAACGCCTGGGACGGTTGCGGCGGCGGTTTGGCTCGGTTGTGAACAAGTACCGGTCTATTGCCGACCAGGTGCCAGGAGTGCGATCCGTGGCGCCGAGGACGATTAATACCGGTCACAGGGAACTTAGACCATGAACGCCAAGTTTTCTCGAAGGAAGCTCATGCAGGCCGCGAGTGCGGTGGCCTTGCCGATTCCTGCTACGGCAGGGGCGACGACGTCCAGGCCCCGGCACGAAGGCACGGACACACCCAAGATTTGCCTCGAAGTCCATACGGGCGGCCTCGCAGCGGGCACGCCCGGCCAGGGCGGCGAGCGTCGGGTCAAGCAGCTCGGGGTCGATCACGTGATTGCCCGGTACCCAGGATCTATCCCGTGGCAGGAGGGGCCTCTCAAGGAACTGATCGAACGCCTGAAGGGTCACGGCCTGACGTTGGGGAACATCATGATCACCGGATTCCCCAAGACCCTCTATGGACGGCCCGGTCGAGATGAGGAGATCGACAAGGTCATCCAGTCGATCCGTGCGGCGGGCCGGGCTGGTCTTCCTGTGATCGAATACAACTTCTATGCGCACCGGCTGACCGAGGGCTACTACGAGGAAATCGGCAGGGCCGGCGCTGGCATGACGGCCTTTGACTACGACAAGGTCAAAGACCTGCCTCCGCTCGAGCGGGAAGGCGCGCACTCGCTGGATGAGATGTGGGCCAATGTCACCTACTTCCTCAAGGCGGTGGTTCCCGTGGCCGAACAGTCGGGAGTGCGCCTGGCGCTGCATCCCAACGATCCTCCGGCGCCGATCAGCCGTGGATCGGGTCAGATCATGAGCACGGTCGCCGGTTGGAAGCGATTGATCGACATTGTCAAGAGCCCTTCCAACGGCGTTACCTTCGACTGTGGCGTGACCCGCGAGCTGGGTGAGGATCCGGTCGAGGTTTGCCGCTATCTGGGGGCGCACGACTGCATCAACCATGTCCACTTTCGCAACGTGATCGTGCGAAAGCCGTACGAGAAGTACACCGAGGTGTTCCTCGACGAAGGCGACAACGATATGTTCCTCGTGATGAAGGAGCTGGTCCGGCAAAAATACCCGCGCCTGATTTACCCCGAGCATCCTCGCGCTCTCGATTACGACCGGGAACGACCCAATTTCCGATCCGGGTACCCGGGTGGCGGGGGATATGCGGCATACGCGTTTAATGTGGGGTATACCCGGGCCATGTTGCAGGCCGCCCTGTCGTCATCATGAACGAAGGCCGCCGTTTTGTTCCCTGATTCGCTGTACTGCATTTGTCCCGCTTCTCACCAAAAGGCTGCATCGCCAATAGCAGCCCTTACAGACTTGCTGGAACTTGCCCGGTGGCGGCAGGCATTTCGTCGTACGCAACACGGACGTGACCAGTGGAACGCGTCTCAACTCGAGCGGTAGCTTCGATCCGCCCGCGGAACCGCATGGCCTCAGCCGGCCACGGGCTTCATCAGGAAGCCTACAGCGCGATACGCTCTATGACGTTGTCGCTTCTGCTACGAGACGACGTCTTAACCGCGAGACATCTCTGGCTTACGATTGTACGAAGTGTAAAGGGTGAATATCGGGGTCGAAGCAGCGATCTTTGATCCGTCGATCCAGGACTTACGTCAATTCGGGAGCGTAACGGCTCAACTAGAAATCAGACTTGCCAGGAGGAGACCGTGCGATTGCCGCGCTTGATGAGCCGGGAACCGATGGCAGTTTTGGCGGTGATCGTGCCGATTGTGGTCATGCTCGGAATGTGCGTGGCCATTGCTGATGAACCATTCTTCCCAGATCGCATCTTCGACAGGGACAAGAAAGAGAACGACTTCTTCGTCGAATGGTACTCGAAGCACCTGAAGGCGATGAAGGAGCCATCCTTGTGGAAGTTGGCCCAGAACGACCGCTCGGCGATAGTCTACCGATTCCTTTGGCTGCCGACGTTTGACCGCCCGGTGTCGATCCGGCTGGTCAAGTCCGGCGAATCGGCCATGCTATATGCCGTCCAACTCGACGGACGGGGTGGTTATGAGCCTGGAAAGATCGCCGTCCACAAGACCTTGAAGCTCGATGGTAAGCAGTGGGACGACCTCAGACGACGTGTGGACAAGGCCAAGTTCTGGGCGACCCCGACCGAGGAGCCCAACGATCTTGGCCTCGACGGCGATCAACTCATCCTCGAAGGCGTCGTGGCGGGTAGGTACCACATCGTTGATCGGTGGGGACCCAAATCGGATGCCGACTACGCGGACCTTTGCCGGCAGCTGCTAACCCTGTCTGGTCTCGACGTGATGAAGACCTGGAAGAAATATCGGGAGTAATTGGCCCGAACGACCTCACACCGACAGCGCAAGCGTTGAACCATAGTTGGCGCCGACAGGTGGGCACGGGACGATGCCGGGATGTGGAACTGGTGGATAAGAAACGAAAATCGACAGCCGAGACCGATGAGTCCCCAGTCATGTGGATGTTCTTGTTCTTGTCCGTTCTCTCGTTGCGCAAGTCGCCGGCGAAGGAACTGCTCAAGGTGCGCGAAAACGTTTCGAGGCAGTCTTGGAACTCGCTTCGAAGGAATCCGACCTTGATCGGGCCGGTTTGATCCTTTCGTCAGTCCTTGCCGACGAACGAACGTTTCGATCCGCTCTCGCGACGTCCATAGATCTGGATGACCGCTCTTTCTACATTCTCTTCGGTGGGCCCTGGAGTTCTCGTGCCAGGGCCATCTGGAAAGATCGTCCGCAACAATTGCGAATCCTTGTCGATTCCGTCTCCGCAAAGCCTTTATTGATTCGTTCGGTCGTGCGTGCTGACCGCTATGAAGCTTTTCTCGAAAGCAGGCATCCGAGACGTGATCGTTACGAACTCTATCCTCGAAGCACAAACCCGATAGCCATTGCAACGATAACTCACTGTTCATTCTTCGAGAGCTCTCTCGACGCAGATGACTTACTCGAAATACTAATCGAGACGCTGAGGAAAGAGACAACACGCCCAGCGGAGGCCGTTACATATCGGGGCAATGACCTCCTTGTGACAGCCGAGGAAATGGAGATAACATTTCTTTTTCTTTGGCAAACGGTGTGCGGCATATGCGACCGTTTGGATCTCATTGACAAAGTCACAACCAGGAACTGGCGCATTCGATTCGAAGTACTCGACAAATGGTTCCAAGAGAACCGACCTTACATCCTTTGGGACAACAACAACTCGTCCATCCGGATCGACAAAGATGCTAAGGAATTGGGAAGGCCGACTTCAAGACCATCGCGGGCCATTCCCGAACTCAAGCCGCCATGGCAGCCGAGGCGGCGCTGAAAGACCTCATTCGCCGGAAGGGCGAGAGCGCCCTGTACAGACTGGCCGTAGGCTCCGCTTCGGTGTCAACGTTGAGCCCGGACCTCCGACGTCAATCCGAGCGCATTGGCTGAACTAGAGTTGGCGGTTTACATTCGTTTGTTGACACCGCGGCAAGGTTGCAACGGGTGATCCAGATTTCATGCCTCACGGTTATTTGGCGGGCCGGTCCGCTGAGTCTTGATATTGGGCGCCTATCAGCATGCACCTTCGAAACGCCGTCATCTGTGCCATAGTTGCCATCAGCTTCGGTCTCGCCCCTAGCCCGGCCGCTGTTGCCCAAGACACGCGCGCATCAACGGCCGTCCTCCATAACGCTAAGCTGATCGGCTTAGACGAGAAAGGTCGGCTCCACGCCTGGAGTCCGGAAGACGGGAAATTCGACGCGGATACTTCGTCCAAAATCTCACTTCGTGACAGGTATCACACTGGCGACGCCGGATGAGATCATCGTGAGTTGGTCGATGAGTCACTTCGGCGCCAATACCCTGATCCGCGTCCACAAGCCGGATGGGACGCCGAAATTGCCTTATCCCAAACTCGATTCGAAATATTACCACAGAGCCGCGTTACAGTACCTATGACAAAACTCTGTATGGAGTCGAGAACACCGATGTAGTGACGATCAAGGAAGGCGAGCCCTCGAAGCTCGTCGAGCTTAAGGGACAAGTATTCGAGCGAGAACCTAACGCCATCGGCGTCGCTCCGGGCATTGCGGCTCTTTTCCCCGTCGCACCGAAAACCCTGATCGTCGTGACTGCCCCGGATGACGACGCGGTGGTGGATGATCGCGGCGGCAGTCGTGGCAGTTATGCTCGCAGCCGCCGCCTTTTTCCGGCGCCATCTAAGTCTGCGCGAGTGGGGTGATTATCATGCGAGGAGGGAAGGTGATCTGGCGAGTCGGGTGCGGGTCCTCGGACCCTACGTCATGTTCGCATACTCGGTATTCTTTGGTTGGGTGATCTGTATTTGCACCGGCCTCTTGCTGACGACGGTGTGCTGTGCCCGTAGATCGAACTTCCGCCCACTTTTGGCCCTTCCATTCGCGTGGCTGGCGGGTTACTTCATACTGTTGTGGGATCCACTCGGAGTCCTCTATTGGTGATGGGACTGAGCCGTTGAGGCTCACACGTTTCGTTTATTGTTGAGACTTGACGGTCGGTCACTGGGCCGAGTGGAAATCGTAAACGGTGATCCAACAACGAGCCTTTACAGACCGCAGGCTCAGAACCAATTCGAGCCAAGCCCAATTCGTGAGGAGGAAGTTGCTGAGATGGACAATCCCTCGCGGGCGCTCCCTCGGCGGTTCTGGCCGCGGCTCAGTATACGAGGACTGATGGTCCTCGTCCTGGTCCTTGGTGGGGGCATCGGGTGGGTTGCGCAACGCGCCAAAATCCAACGCGATGCGGTGCGGGGGATCAGTGCGGCGGGCGGTGTGCGCTACAATTGGCAGTATGTCTCGGGAAAATACGACCCGAAAGCGTCGCCGCCAGGCCCCAAGTGGCTGCGCGATATCGTTGGTCCCGATTTGCTTGACACGGTGGTCTTGGCTAACCTGCAAGGCCCGAATGCGGACGACAGAGTCATGTCTCATGTCGGCGCGCTGTCGGGCGTCGAACGATTCAACCTGCAAGGAAAGACCTCGCCGTCGCTCACCGCGGCGGGCATGGCACGGATCGGTCAACTGCCACGCCTGCAACAATTTTGGGTACAGGGGATGACAGATTCGAGTGGCTTCCTACCGTACCTATTCGACAAGCCACGACTTCGGAGCATCTGGCTCCAAGGAACGGGACGGAAATAACTTCCCGAGTTTCTTGAAATATGGTATCAAGCGGTTGGATCGGAAACCAACACCAAGGAGAGTGGCATGGATGCCTATACGCCGAGAATTGAACGGATGATGAAGCGCCTGTATAACTCGCTGGCCGAGGATGATCGTCGACGGTATGCGGCCATCGAGTCCACAAAGCTGGGTCATGGCGGGGTCGAGTACATCTCCAGCGTTCTGCAATGCGATCCCAAGACCATCCGCCGAGGACTGGCGGAACTGGAAGAAACCGCCGATCTGGATACGAGTCGTGTCCGAAAAAAGGGGCTGGACGTAAGAAACTAGTCGAGATATCTGCGGACCTTGAAGCGAACTTCTTCAAGGTAATTGAAGACCACACCGCCGGCGATCCGATGCGGGCCGAGGTGAAGTGGACGAACCTGTCGCGGGGGCAGATTTCGCGTCGGCTCGACAAGTTGGGGACTCCGGCCAGTCGACAGGTCGTTTCACAATTGCTACGCAAGAACGGGTATCGCAGGCGGAAAGCCCTGAAGAAGAAGACGATGGGCCCTCGCAATCCAAACCGCAATGCTCAGTTCAAGAAGATCAACCGCCTCAAGAAGCAGCATTTGAAGGCCGGCCTACCAGTCATCAGCATGGATACCAAGAAGAAGGAATTGCTCGGCAATTTCTACCGTGACGGCAAGATCGACACTCAGGACACCATCGAGACCAACGACCACGACTTCAGCAGCGCCGGAGAGGGAACGGTGATTCCCCATGGTCTTTACGATGTGGGGAAGAACAAAGCCTTCGTCAACCTGAACACCAGCCATGACACGAGCGAACTGGAGCAAGCAGCCGCAGTCACCGATGGGGACCTCGCGAGGCTCGCGCCTGACGAGGCTCGAGGAGTTGCTGCTCAACGGCAGGAACGTTACGGATGAGGGGTTTGCGCACCTTGCGAACTTGAAGAGCCTTCGTTGGCTCGACCTGCCGGGGTGCCACGTAGGGGACCTATCCGCGCTGAGCGGATTGAAGGACCTTGAGCGGATCGACCTTCATACAAATACAAGAGTTAGTCCGCGACACGATCAATCCGCGCCAGTCGACCTCGGCCCGTTGCACAACTTGTCGAAGCTAACCATTCTGACACTTTCTCCCATCCCCGTCGATGATGCTGGGCTGGCCCGAATCAAAGACTTGCCGCTGCTCCAAATCCTGGACGTGGCCGGCGATGGGGTCACCGAAGTAGGTCTCGCGCATATCGCGAGCTTGCCGCAGGTCTCGTCGATTGGCCTCCGGAACACTTCGATCCTAGATCTCGGCACACTCACCCCCCTGATGTCGCGATTGAGCGGCTGCTGGCTCGACGGATCGCCGATCGCCGACGACGGCGTCCGGCCGCTCGAGGGCGCATCCGGGCTCCGGAGACTGAGCCTCAGACAAACGAAGCTCACCGACGTCGGGCTCAAGCACCTGGCGGGGCTGAACGGTCTCACATTCCTCGATCTGTCGGCGACGCGCGTCGGCGACGCGGGTATGAGGGAACTCGCCGGGCTTTCGGGCCTGCAAACACTCAATCTGAGGGGAACGCTGGTATCGGACGCGGGTATGAGGGAACTCGCCGGGCTTTCGGGCCTGCAAACACTCAATCTGAGGGGAACGATGGTATCGGAGGCCGGTGCCGCCTCCTTGCAGAAGCGACTGCCTGGATTACGGATTTTACGTTGAGTCCGGAAAGCTCGGTAGCGCGGTCTTCGCTGATCTTGGGCAGCGGCTTGTCCGCCAGCGTTGTAAGTCTTAGCTCACGATCCTGGCTAGGGCGTGGGCAGCGATTTTAGGAATTCTGGCCATCACGTGGCTGAAGACCGGCGGTATCGACTGAAACAACGCCTGCCGCGTTGCATCTAGGGTTCACCCTCTCCGCCCGCGGAGTCCCAAACAGCGTGCGTTTGAGGACCTTCGGATACCAGAACCTGAACCAACTCTCCGAAAAGCGGCGGCTTCGCTGCTCGTTCCGGGAACCGATGGGAATCATCGTCGCGCTGGCCCTGACCCTCATCGCGCTTTCGCCGCTGTACCACCTCAGCCTGCCGCCGTGTCTCACCCCGTTAAGAGCGCCGCCGGGTTAGTCTCCGAGCCCGCAACGGCTTCTGCATCGACTGCCACGGCCGAAGCTGAAACGGCAGAGAAGAGGTCGACTCCGGCTCCGCGTGATAGATTGGAGTGTGACGGATGAACCATAGTTGGCGCGGACAGTTGGGCGCGGGACGATGGCGCGAAGTGGAGCGGGTGATCTTTTTTGTGTTAGGTCGAGGAGGTGACCCATGCGAAGCATCCTTATGGGCGTCGTCATGGCGGTGACGGCAACTGCTAACGGTGCGGGTGACGCTCCTGCAGCCTCCGGCATTTTGCACGGCAAGAGGCTCAAGTTCTCCGAGAAGGGGCTGGCTGAGGGGGCGAAAGCCGCGATCGTGCTGCTGGAGTCATGCCACGACCTGGACGCCGTGACTCCGGTACTCGCCGATCTGAAGAAGGCTCGGCAAGGCGATCACGTCCGGCTGGTGTTCGCCAAGCCGGTCGCCGTCACGGTCCTCGGCAAGACTTTCGAGGTGTCGGAGCTAATCTTCACACAGCCGACAAACACCGGGGTTTTCTGGCTCCGAGGAGGGGGAAGGTTGCACCGCTGCTCTAAGTTTGAGCCCCAGAAAGAGCCGTCGTTCATCAAGTGGCTCGAGCAGGCACGAGCCGAAGGCTAACTGTACGCCGCGGTGGTCCCACTGCTCCGCGACGGAAGCGATCCTCCATAGTTGGATGCCGTCTTCAGGGGCGTTTTGGCGCGACGGTCCTTACGCTGGCTGGCATGGGCGGCAATCGTGGTAATCGGCGCGTTAACGGTTGTCTTACTCCTAGGCGCCTCGATGGCGGCGACGGGTGCCTACTTATGACCGGAGGGGCTACTCCCGTGGAGATTAGCGTAAAGCTTCATCTATACATCGATGAGACTTTCCACCCGGGCCCCGGCCCGGTTGCAACGTGAGGCACGCTATGGAAGGGAAGTGAGATGCCAAACCAGCCCTCGCCAATGCCTTGGTGGCACCAACTCCGATTGAGCGTGCGGGCATTGATCGTGCTTGTGATGGCGATTGGTGTACTCCTGGGCTGGTATGTGCGCACCGTTCAAGTCCAGCGAGATGCCGTGGCTGCGATCAAGAAGGCCGGCGGCGCAGTTGCTTACGACTGGGAATGGGGCAACTACAATTCAGATATCATTGACCCCAACGGCAAGCCTCGGGCGCCGAGATGGTTCGCGGATCGCGTGGGAGTGGATTATGTCGCGAATGTCGTCCACGTGAACCTGGTGCCTCACAGAGCCAATGACCCGGCTAGGGCCAACGACGAAACGCTGGCGCGTCGGGCGTCTTGGCCACTTGGAATTCTTGAGCCTCAATAACACTCTGATCACCGACTCCGGGCTCGTGCACTTAAGGGGCTTGGCCAAGCTCCGGAACCTGGAGCTCTGGCACACACAGGTCGGCGACGCCGGGCTGGCCCAACTCAAAGGTATGACCAACCTCAGTTTGCTTGACCTCGTCGGGACCCGGGTTACCGATGACGGGGTTCTGGAGCTTGAAAAGGCGTTGCCCAGAGTGCACATTCTTCGGGAGGAGTGGCTGGCCTTTTCCGAGAATGTCCGCCGCGCGACCGACGACCTAGACTTCGCCCGGTCTCAGCCGATTCGCTTGGCCTGCTCGTTGCTCGTTCATCGCGCCAAGTTGATGGCGACCCGGGGCGACAAGAGCGCATTCATCGCGACGGTTAATGCACTTTGCGACGTCGAGGCCAGGGACAAGGTAGGCCTGCTCAAAGTGGCTCAGGCTCACGCCGAGTGCTTGGGGATTTTAGACCCCGTCCGCTCGCCGAGTCTGTCGGATTCAGAACGACAAGCCCTGAAGCAGCGGTGCGCCGATCGAGGGATCATCGCTCTGACCCTCGCCATCGATAAGGGCTATGACAACGTTCGTCGCCTGGACGGTGATCCTCGAGATGTCGGCATTCTGTGGAACCTCCGTAATCACCCGGACTTCCCGAAGCTTGTTGCGAGGATGAGAACGATAGGGCCGGCACGCTGATCGACTCGGTAGAGGCGTAACTGATAAGCGAATCAACCGGTTCGGGCGAAGCGGAACGGCACGTAAAGGAGGCCACGGAACATGACCGGCTCACGCGCCGTAACCTGTCCCGTGCGTGATGACGAGCCCGCCCGTCGCGGTCGATTGGACCTCGCCACGAGCGCATTGCGCGAACTATAGTTGCCGCGGACACTCGGGCGCGTGACGATTCGGAAGTTTGGAACGTCTTCCGATGTGTCAAACGAGGCACCGTGGACACGACTTCTCGGCCTGTGCGTTTCTCGGGAGCCACATCGGCCGCTTAAGCGGCCTTGCCTGATTCTGGGAGGGCGAGGCTGGGGTGGTGAAATGTTGATTTTGAACGGACCGTCCCGGCTGGACTATGCTCCATCCTTTTATAGCGCCGGGAAATCAACGATGACGCGCGAACGGGGCCGGCGTTGCCAACCGCGAAGCGGTGAAATCGTAAAGCCTGGGGCGTGAGCCCCAGTTTTCGCACCGCACAGAAACCTCCAAGCCCTGAAAAGGGCGGCATCGCGCTGGGACGTGGACCCGGTGCTTACGCCACCCGGCTTCGTGATGTCGCCCCGCTTCGGGGGCTGAAAACACGTTCGTTCCCATCAACGACAGCGGGATGAACGCCTAGGTGTTGCAAGACCAACTTTTAACCAACCCACGCTCGCCCTCCCCAGGATCGTGCAAGGGCGTCTAGCGTCCCACGGACGGCGAGTTTCACGGCGACTTTTGGCCGTCGAAGTTCAGCTCCACAGCCGATCGTTGGAACGGTCCTGATTCCACTCGTCGGTGGGGGCGAAGTACTGTTGTCCGGGCACCAGATGGGCTCGGATCACCTCTTCGTTCAGCTCAATGCCAAGACCAGGTCGATCGGGAACCGAAACGAAACCAGCCTTGACCAGCGGTTTCTCGAAGCCTGTCACAATGTCTTCCCACCAAGGCGTATCGACGCCATGGTGTTCCAGAGCAATGACATTCTGGGTCGCGGCGGCGCAATGGACGTTGGCCATGAACGAAATTGGCGTGCCGGCGAAGTGCATGGCCATGCCGACGCCGCGTTCCTCGGCATAATCGCCGATCTTCTTGGTCTCGAGGATCCCGCCTGCGCTCGCCAGATCCGGATGGACGAGATCGACGGCGTGCGCATCAATGAGCTTGATAAACTCGTCTTTCAGATAGATATCTTCTCCCGTGAGGGTGGGAACCTCGATGGCGTTTGTGATTTGCTTCCAGAGTTCGCTGTACTGCCAGGGGACCAAGTCCTCGAGCCAGGCAAGCTGGTAGGGCATGAGTGCCCTGCCGAGGCGAATCGCATCATTCACCGAGAAGTGGCCGAAGTGGTCGGCGGCGAGCGGAACGGAGTAGCCGACAGCCTCACGAACGGCCGCCACATATTCGACCAAGCGTCCGATCGCCTGGTCCGTGAGCTGAATCGCGGTAAAGGGGTGAGGTGTCATCCGGTCGCTCGACCAGTTGAATCCCAGCGGGGCGGTGATTACCCCCTTCTGTCCCGCGAGCAGGTTGATGCCCACGTCCATCTTCAAGAACGTGTAGCCCATGTCGAGCCGCGCTTCATCCGGCGCGTACTCGGCGCGGTCACGCGATATGGTTGTATCGGCGTAGAGGCGAACGCGGTCGCGGAAGCGACCGCCGAGCAGCTGGTACACCGGGACCTCGTAGGCTTTGCCGGCAAGATCCCAGAGGGCCATCTCCACCCCGCTGACGCCGCCTCCCTGCCGGCCATGGGAACCAAACTGTTTGATTCGCCGGAGCAGGCGTTCGACGTTGCAGGGGTTCTCACGTAAAAGACGACTCTTGAGCAAAAGCGCGTAGCGGGGACTGCCTCCGTCGCGAACTTCACCGTAGCCCGTGATGCCCTGGTTTGTGTCGATCCGGATGATCGGCACCCGCATGGGAGCTCCTCGAATCTCGGCGATCCGGAGATCGGTGATTCGAAGGTCTGAGGGTTTGGAGCTCCGATTTACGTGTTGAGAGGCATAGGCGACCTGTTCCTCAATCGGCGCATGCGTCAGCGCGGCCAGGGAAAGGCCTCCGACACTGGCCGACTTCAAGAGGCCGCGGCGCGAGAGCGCGACCCCATCGGTGGAACATTGTGGCGTGTTGTTCGTTGTCTTGGGCATCACCGATGGACTCCCACATTCTAAACGCCTTGCGTGATTCCGAGAAGGCGAGCCTCTACGCGAGCCGGATTGCGCTCTGTGGCTCGCCGCGTGGCTCGCCGCGTGGCTCGCCCCCCATAATCGTGCAAGGGCATTTAGAGTTCGCTCGACCGTAAGAGAGCATGCTTCCTTCAGCGACGGCGAAATTGATGATTCGTGCTTACTTGCCGCGGGTGGAATGTTCGCGAATCATCGCTTCAATCGTGATGCGCGGCACGTCCAATCGATCCTTGTTCTGAGTGAGCCAGCTGGTGAAATCCTGTTCGATCTCCTTGGTCCAACCGGTGTCAATCTGGCCCGGTGTGTACTTCCCTTCGCGCAGGCGCTGATGCCCGAACTGATCGCGCACCATAATCCGCTCCGCCTGGTCGACAACCGCCTCGGCGAGGTGAGCGGGAATAAAGATCACTCCTTCGCGCTTGGCGAGCACGACGTCGCCGGGTAGCACGGTCACGTGGCCGATGCGAACCGGCGTGTTGAGCCCCATCAGCATCATGTCGCGGATGGCGGTCGGATCCCATCCCCGGACGAAAGCGTTAAAGCCACTGATCTCAGACAGCCCTTGAAGGTCGCGTACCGAGCCGTCGAATACCACGCCGTTGCCCGATTTGGCGAAGATGGAGTTCCCAAGATTGTCGCCGATCAAGGTCCCTTCGTGGATCTTGCCGAAGCCGTCTGCAACGTATACGTCGCCAGGCTGGAGAGCGTCGATCGGCCAGGAATTCATGGCACCGACACGACCTTCTTTATGCCCGCGGTCGAGCATGCGCCTGGCCAATTCAGCCCGCGCGGGCACGTATTGAGCCGTAAGGGCGCGGCCGACCACGGGTACGTTATCGTGAATCGTTTTCCATTCACCCTCGAATTGCAAGGGGTAGCCATGAGAGGCGCAGATATCCCCAGGCTTCTTCGATCGAAACCTTCCGCATACGAGCTAGGACCGCATCGGATACCTTGGGCCGACCGTCGGGGAAACGGTCGCCTTTCCATTCGGCAGTTAGGAAAACCAACTGTTCGTGTGAGATGGTCTGAGCTGGAGCGACCGAGCCGAAACTCGTGACGAGGCAGGCTGCGAACGACGTGATCACCAACATGCTGCGCCGCTTGCGCCGGTGAGTCGATGATGCGGCCATGGTTGTCTTGAACATGTCTAGAATCTCCTGAGTACCGATATCGCGGGACGACCACTTTGGGCGTTACTTTGAGCGCTTCGCGAAACGCCGCTGCGTTTTTCTTGAACCTATCCCTCGCCCCGCAGGCAACGATTCTTCCAGGGACCCTGATTTTCACCCGTCCCGGCGCCGTTGTCCAGAGCGTGGCGGAGTGGGACGAATTTGGTCAGAAATGCTTCGTGCAGCGACACTGGGCTAGCCAAAAATGGTGGGTTCCCTACGCCAACTTCTTATTGCGTAGTACTCGAAGCGCTGTCGAAATTGAGTCGCTCGCAATAGTTCGTGGGTAGCTCAATCTTCGCGGCCAGATCTGGCACAGCGTCGAAGGGCTGGACCACAGGCTCGACCAAGCTGTTGTCGTGGACTAACATGCCCCGCCGCCCAACAAAAAAGCTCTGAGCCTTCATTACCTTTAGGTTGAAGACCGGCTCGGTGCCAGTGTCTTCCACACTTTGAACAGATGAGATTCCGCCCAACGAGCGAAGACTGTCGCCGGGCCTGAGGTCGCGCACCATCACCCAGCCTTGCCCGACCTTCCAGAACCGATCGATGGCTGTCGCCTTGATCGATTCTTGAGTCAGGTTGATCTTCAACACCTTCTCGGGCTGGCTGTGCACGGTGGCCACAACGGGCTCGTAACTGAGTGCTCCTGAGCAAGGGTCCTGGGTGAGGACCTGGTCGCCGACCGCAACCAATTCGATCGGCCGGAGGTCGGTCAGTGTGCGTATTGGGGTGCCCGCCGCAAAGCAATCGACGCGGACTTCCGAGGCGAACGTCGGCTTCGAGTCCGAGAGCGTAAGATCCTGCCGGGAACGGGGCGGCGGCGGCTCGTAGGTGTAGCCTTGCTCCTCGGCCCACCATCTCCTCCAGACTTCGCGGTCAGAGCCCAGGTTTTTTGCGGTGGTGGCCGCCAAAACTTGAATGATGTGCGCATTGAGTTGATTCACTTGGCGAACGTGTCCCTGTGCGCTCTCGATTGCGCTCTCAATTGCGCCCGCGGATTCGCTCAAGATCTGACGTATAATCGCTGCAAGGTCAGACGACTGCTGCTGACGTTGTTGCATCACCCTCGACTCATAACCGAACAGCGGCGCAGGGGTCACGAAACCGGATGTGTCTCTGAGCAACCTCGTTTCAGCCAGCGGGTAGGTCCTCAAAACATCGTAGAGCGGGCCTTGCACGAACAAGTAACCCAGCGAGCCGATCGTCTCCCAACCGGCGGGGTACAGCCTGTAGTGGTAGAGGATCGGATCGGGATCGAGCTCTGGGTCGCGCAGGAGCACGACCAAAAAAGATGCAATTTCTCGCGGGTCGCGGCGGCGGAGCGTCTTGATTGCCCTGCTCCGCACTTCGGCCGACTTGCCCGCGAGCGCCAGATAGCGCAAATGCCCGCGTTGAACCGGGCGAATCGATCTGCCCAAAGACCTGCACGGCGACCTCTTGATGGGACGCGTCGCCGGCTGCAAAGCTCGCCATGACGGACGGGACAGCGCGGATCCGCGATGGTTTCCAGGGTCTTCATCGCGTCGGACTGCTTTGACTTGTCGTCAAGCGCGTTCCGCAGCCTGGCCAGGAGAGTCGACCAGCGCTTGTCTGCCTTCTTTTGAGCGTCCGCCTCCGCCTTCTCGACGGCCAGTTGGTCTGCAGTGGCCCAGCGCCCCCTTGCTTCCTGTACCCGAGCCGCTTCCAGACCGTCTCGCGGCTCGGATCGAGGTGCACCACCATCATCAGATGGGCGGTGGCCTCCGGCTTGAGTCCGTGCTGCTCGCACCACATGGCGATCTTCCAGTGAGAGTCGGCAGAATTGTCCACGTGGGCGCGGCGGCGATTGTATTCGGCCAGCGTCGCGCTCAAGTTTTCGTCGGCCGCGAGATTTCCGGAGATCGCATCGGGCGATTGCCAATGGCCGCGGAACGTGACGAACCCTAGCAATCCACGGGCCGTGGTATGAGATGGGTCAGTCAAGACAGCGATCATCAGATGTTTGAGTCGCTCAGAGGAGAGACCATGCGCTTCGCACCAGAGTGCCATGCGGACATGGGCGTCAGCTCCGCGGCCGATCTTGGCTTTTGTGTGCTCGTAGATCGTCAAGTCATTCTTCTTGCTCTGAAACCCGAGATTCGGAGCAGCCCCCGGTTCGGCTGCCAGACACGTTGCGCAAACCAGAACGGCCGAAAACATGACTGGCCTCCGCGAAGACTGAATCACCTGGTGCGTCCAGAGGACCTGATCGTCGCAAACTAGCAACCCTGACAACCGCAGTCAAGCAAGTCGGACGAACGGCGGGGACGGCTAGCGATCGGCCAAGATCTTGCGTCTCGCTTCTTCGTCGAGCCTGGCGACACTGGTCGCGCGGACCGACTCGAGGAATTAGAGCTCGTCAAGGTCGACGTGACTTTGGCTTTCGTTTACCTTCCTTGGAGGCGTACGAAGGTCTCGGCCAGTTTTGGACGGTCCTCTTGCTGGGCCAGGTCCCAGCTTGCCTGGTGGACTAGCCGCACGATCTGCTCCATCTTGTCGTAACGGATCTTCTCCGGGCGATCATTCGCGGTGTGATAGTCGGGGTGCAAGCCGTTGTGGAACCAGACTCCGGGTACGCCGTATTGCAAAAACGGCCAGTGGTCACTGCAAAGGACGATATGGCGGCGCACGGCCAGCGAGAGAGTCACAGTCACGGCGTCGACCGCGACAGCCCCCGCGCCGCCGCTGGCATCAACAGAGCGAGAGAGTGCGACCAGGGAATCGTTCGCATTTTGCAGTAATTCGGCAGCGACCGATCGACTGACCTGGGCTACCGGGATCGAAACCTGTTCGACGCGAGATTGGAGCGCATATCGTTCGATTCTGGGCGGACTGGCTGGCCAGTACGCGGCGGCTAACGCCTCGAAATTCTCGGGATTTGGGTGGTTGTGAACGTCCGAAACGATCAGCAATGCGACCGCGCCTTTTCGCTGTGCCTCGACTGCCTTCCTGAGCGGGTCGGCGTGCTCGGAGGCGACCACACCATCGAACGGACTTGCGGGGTCGGTTTCGCCGGGCTCGTGATCAAGCACGAGGACAACTCGTCCCCGCACATCAAGCCCCTTGTAGTCATCGCGTCCCTGGTCAGGGGCGACGATCCCAAAGCCGGCAAATGCGAGCTTGCCTTGCGCCACGCCACTGCCGCTAAAGCGATGCGGGTAGAAGTCAACACCTTGAAAGAATTTGCGGGCAGACGGGCCGCGGGCCGTTTCGAGACTGCCGGTCGGATCTGCCCTCGCCGTGATCAAATTGTAGCGCAGGAAGAACGATCCGTCGTTCGTCACGGGTCTGAGTCCAAGGCGAGAAAACCGGGATGCAACGTACTCGGTTGCGAGGTAGTTCTCGGGGGTGGCGGGAAGGCGCCGCGAAAAGCATCTCCCCAAAGGAAGACCAGGTCCGCCTTCAAACGATCCTTCCGGATGGAATCATTCTCAGGCGCATGGCCTTCGCCCGCGGCCGCAAGAATGCCGTACACGAGTGCGAATTGCAGGGGCATGCTCATGGCGTAGTTTCCGTCCGCGATTCAAGGTCTTGGTCAAGAAGATGGACGACGATGTAGCCGGCCTGCCTCGATCAAACGCTGACGACCGAGCGGCGTCACCTCGACTACAGCTTGCAGCTCGTTCAAACTAAATCGTTTCTTGCGATGATCCTCGACGTGTGGACCAGCCCGAATGATCGCCCCGAGCGCACCAGATTCCCAGTGGGTGGAGGTGAGCCAAGAGCTCGTGGAGCGACACCAAGCCGACGGCCGGAAAGGCGCCGGTTCGCGGGGGTCCATTCATCAAGATCTTGCGTGCCAGCACGACTGCCGCCGAACTGGGCGTCGCCGGCCCATCATAATCGGTCACTAGCGCGATTCGTCGTTCGATCCGCTCCCCCATATGATCGAGTCCCCTCAACCGGATCGCCAGCGCTCCGTTCGTCGTCCCCCAGGGAAAGAGCATCAGCGAGACTTTCAAGAAGAAGCGTGCATGGCGCATAAAATCCAGGCCGAGCCAGCGGCTCTGAAGCGCGCAAACCGATAAGAGGTAATTGAGCAGGTTCAGCTCCAGTCCGGCCGAAAAGCGGACGGTGTTTGCGCCGAAAGTCCGGGGAAATAGCTCCAGGTCGGGTACGTCGCAGTTGTAGACGCGCCTGGGTCCGACTGGCGGCGGAAACTCCAGTCGCTGGGCATCGCCCCAACCCGGCCGCTCGACCCACCGGCCATCGCGCCAAACGCGGATGTTGCGTCCCAGGTACGACAACACCGCCGCAATTGTGGCGGCGCCACGCGGGTTTTGATTTCCAGGCGACAGAGCCGTGTGGATTTCGTCGATCCGAGCAAACTCCGGGACGAGCTCCGCAATCATCGCGGACGTGATCGCGGGAGTCGAGCTCACACCCGAGGCTACGAAGAGCTTCCGCTGGCGGGCCTCGTCGTCGAGCCGTACGATGCCGGCGACAAACTCCCGAGCGTCGGACAGGTCCAGATAATGCGCCCCGGCCTTCAAACATCGCTCTGCCACGCGATAATCCGCTCGCTGGAATGGGCCGGCAACGTGTATCACCAGGAACGACCCTTCGATGGCTCGCCCCAAGGCATCATTATCATCCAGCAGACACGGATAAAACTCGGCGCCGACACGATGCGCGAAATTTTGGCCAATCCGCGCGCTTCGGCCGACGATCCGGACCCGGCAAATCTGGTCGCGCGCGAGTGCCTCTGCAACCCGTCCCCCGAAGATGCCATAGCCGCCCAGTACTGTCACGAGCCGTGCAGAGTCTGTCATTCAGGTTCAACCTGCCCCTCATAATGGACGATCTCACCTAACAGAGGAGCGAAGATCCGCACAACCACCAGCCAGCCCGTTGCGCCGGCGTCGACATAGCTCTCAACGAACGGGGCAAGCCCTGGCGGCACCGGCACACCGAGAAACCACGACTGCTTGAAGACATAAACAAGCCGCGACCCACGCGACTCGAGTTCGCACGAAAAGGATCCGAGCCCAAAGCGCTCCATGAGCAGGTTACCTCGCGCCCACTGTACCGACTTCAGGGTTTTGCCCGGAAAGTGGCGGAGCCAGATCTCGCGGTCTGCTTTGACGACGACTTCGAGGTGCACGGGTACGCGTTCGCCTGCCGAGGGCAAGCCCAGAATCGTCGCGACCAGATTGCGCACGGAACCCGATCCTCGCGTGACGCGAAATGTGCCCCGGGCATTGCTCTTTCGGGTGACGTCGTGGAATTGCTTGAGCGCTTCCGGCAGCGCGTCAAACCTGTCGCCCAAGACGCGGCGATAGACCGACTTAGGTGCCATGGCGCAGTCTTCGAAACAAGTGCAAATCCACTTCAAGCTCGCATCGCGGCGATCGCGGCTTTGACGTCGTCGCTTTCAACGGCCTGGCCGGCCAGCGCCTTCATCGCGATGCCCATGGCCATGCCCTCCTTTGGCGCTGCCTTGATTTGGTCGGCCACGGGCTTGAGTGCTTCTTCGACTTGCTCGGCGGTCAGAGTCGGGGGCACCCACTCGCGTAAGAGAGCCAGCTCTTCGGCGGTGAATGTGGTCGGGCCCGATTTTGCCTCTTTGAGCACCCCGCGCATCTTCTTGAGAGCGTCGCCCTCCGACATCTCGGCACCAGTTCCAAGGGTCAGCTGGGCGATCCAATAACGAAGAAACCCGAGACGGACCGTGTCGCGTGCCTTCATTGCCTCAGCCAATTGTCCCCGCATCTTTTGCACGATCGACATGGCGATTCCTCGCTATCGGGTCGGTTCACCGCCCTGGTGCCCGGAGATTTCGGCCGGTAAATAACGGTGCGATTTCCTCGCCGTTGCACAGCCGGATTGGCCGGTTGAGTCGATCGCGCAGCTCGATGGCCGGGTCGACGCCGAGCGCGCGATAGATGGTCGCGGCCAGGTCGGCGGGGGTGTAGGGGCGACTGGCCGGATAGCGCCCATCTTGTCAGACTGGCCGACTGTTTGGCCTCCACGAACCCCTCCGCCGGCAAACGCAGCCGAAAATACGGCCGCCCAGTGATCGCGGCCGTCGCGCGTGTTGGCGTTTCCAGTGCTGGCGCCGATGCGGGGCGTTCGGCCAAACTCACCGGTGACGACGACCATCGTCTCGTCGAGCATTCCCCGCGCTTCCAGGTCGTCGAGTAACGCGGCCACACCCTGATCAGTCGGCGGCAGCAACCGATTCTTGAGCGACTTGAAGTTGGCCGAATGCGTGTCCCAGGTTTGCACCCGGCCCATGTTGACCTGGACGACCGGCACGCCGGCCTCGACCAGCCGCCTGGCCATCAAGAGTGACTGGCCATACATATGCCGTCCATAGCGGTCACGCAGCCGCGGATCTTCTCGGGTCAGATCAAACGCCCGCGCGACCTTGCCCGAGAGCAAGAGTGTGCAGGCTCGGTCAACCTGCTCGGCGAATGGGTCTTTTGCTTCGGCTGCCCGAGCGGTAAGCTCGTCGCTGCGCGATCCCAGTTGGTCGAGCAGCGACTTGCGCCGATCGAGCCGCTCGACACTCATCCCCGCCGGCAATGACATTCCTTCAAAGCCGAATCCGGGACGATTGGGATCCTGGCGAACCTGCCATGGGTCGTGTTTCGGACCTAGAAAACCCCCGTGCTGTCCCGGCCAGATCAGCGGTCCCTCCATCAGAAAGGTTGGGAGCATCACGCCGCTGGGTATCCCATCGGCGCGGTCGGACCTTGTCGATCGTCGCCGCATAGCAAGGATAGTCGTCACGCGAGGCAATCTTGTCGAAGAACGCGCCCGGCTGCGACTGCCCCGTCAAGACTTCATGCGTGGCGTTCAAATGATTCGTATACTTGTGCGACAGCGACCGGACAATTGCCAGCTTGTCAGCGCGGGCGGCGAGCTGAGGTAGGTGCTCGCAGAACTGGATGCCCGACACGCTTGTCGCGATCGGTTGGAACTCGCCGCGGATCCCCGCCGGTGCGGATGGCTTCATGTCGAACGAGTCGAGGTGGGAAAGACCGCCGGTCAGGAATACCAGGATCACCGACTTGGCACGCGCCGGCGCCCTTTGGGCGGGGTTACGATCTGGGATCGTCCCCGCACGCGTTTGGGCCGCCAATAAATCCGATAATCCTAAGCCCAGCAACCCCGAAAAGCCGACCTGGATGAACTCGCGTCGGGCAAATCCGACTGAATGACGGTGGCTCGCGTGCATCGTGCTCTCATCCGTGTCGGTGGCCGTTGACTTTCCGCTTCCATCCCTGGGCTCTATAACAGGTTTTGATTTTATCGTAGAAACTGGACGAAGGGCAAGCTGCGGGTATGAGCCTCTGTGCGAAAGACGTAGGGGAGAGCCGATTCCTGCTTCAGAAGGAGGCTCGAAATCAGCCCGGTTTGACGCCAATGTCGCTGGCGCCGATGCCAGTCCCGGGCACGAGCCTCAAACGGTTAACCGCATGACTGCAACCCAGTTGGCAAAAATGGGGAAGACGGCCCATCCCGACTTGTCTTCCATCTTTTTTTCCCATTTGCGACGGGTCGTGATCACCAAAGTAACCTCGACGGTAGAGCCATTGGGTAAGGCGAAATGGGTGATTTTGTGGTAAAAGGTGCGCCTTCGGTTTTTGGTCACGTCCTCTGCGATCTGACGCCGCGGTCTCCATCCCTGCGGAAGCTCAGCCGCGACTCCGTCGCCACCTTTTGCATTGAACATTAAAAGAATCTCTCGTGATCCTGAATGAGTTCTGCGGACGCAATTCGTTGACAACAACCACTACGCTCGTCACTGCAAATCCGCACGAATTTTGTCACGGTTTTCGCGAAAAGGCCGCAATTTGGCAATCTTTGCTCTTTGCGGCGCATGGATTCGGAGGGATCGCCGTGCGCTCTGCGGCGTGCTGCACAATGATTCTACTCACGAGTGTACAATGTCGTGACTCCCGACGAGATTGGAAATGGCGGGCGCCGTTGCTGAGTTCACCCTGACGGACAACGCTCGGCGAGCTCTTATTGGCCAGGTCGGCCTGATGGCAAGTGGGGCGGTTGAGAGGTTAGAAATGCGATGAGATCGCGCAAAGCGGCTGGGCCCAGCACTCCGGTCAGGCCGATCGGCATGATCGAATTCGCACTCGGGCGGATCTGGTCGATTTCGCCGCGAGGGATCATGACGGCGTGTGCGCTCGTGTCGGTGACCCGGATCGCGCCGGCGTCCTCGGCCCGGACGATTCCCACGACGACCTGGCCCGCCTTGGTCGCGACCGAATAGGAAGTATACTCGGGCTCAATCGACGCACTCGGTTCGGCGATGGCACGATAGATCTCGGCTCGACCCTTCTTGGCAATCTGAGTCAGATCGGGCCCAACCTTGGCCCCCTGCGCTCCGAACGCATGGCACTGCGCACATCGGCCTTGTTCTCCAGAAAAGATCGTTTGACCGCGTGCAGGATCGCCTCCGGACAGGTCGGGTACGACCAAAGGCGCCGCGGTCGCAGGCAAGGGGACGGGCGCCCACGGGACCAGCAACTGATCACGCGCGAACCGATGTTCGGTCTTCTCGTCTGTCGCGCGATACGTCGCCGTCAACAAAAACGGCCGGTCGTTGCTACCGGTTCGGCAGGTGATCGTCAGGAATAGAGGAATGCCCTCCGAGGCCACGTTCAGCACCATGCGGTCAGCGTTCGCCGTCAATGCCGTGGCGGCATGCTCGGCCAGAGATTCGCCGAGTGCCACCTCTTCAACTGGCTGACTCGCCTCGAAAACTACTGTCATTCGTCCACGGGGCAAGCGGACCAGCGTGTTCAGCACGAGACTGCCTGGCTTGGCGAGAAATGCCAGTCCGGTTTCGTGTGGTTTCGAGCCTTGGGTCAGTCGCCGTGTCACTTCCAGGTCCAGGAGGGGCCACCAACCCGACCAGCGCGAATGATCGTCCGGATGATCGCCTTCCGGACTCCAGGTCACCTCGACTCCACCGAGGTCGTAGGCGGGGGGAGTTGTGACGATGCTTGTCGTCGGTTTGTCCGGTTTTTGGGGAAGCAGCGGCAAAACATAGCGAGCCATCCGTGGGTGGGGGTCGGTCGCCAAGATCAGAGTGCGGTCACCATCGGTCAACCGCGCTCCGGCGATCCGCAACGTGCCGAGCGGTCGCGGCGCGCTGCGATCGATTGGGCCGGCATCGAGGTCAAAATAGGGGATTGTCCTCCCCACGAGAGCGGCTGCCGCGGCCGGATCGACCGCTCGATCAAATGCCGCCACGACGTCAATGGGACCTGCGGGCCAGACCGCCACTGGGCTGACTTCGAGCGCGTCGGTCGATCGCGCGTGGACATGGACCAGGCCATTTGCGGTGAAACAAACCGCAACAGCTACCGCGACGAGGGCACCAGTTGATGCTTTTCGCCTTACGAAAACTTGAAACATGAGAAAACCAGCCGTGGATTGTTGTCGCCTGTTCCAGCCCGGGAGGCCGGCCGATCGGCGCGACGTCGCTCGATCGTAGCCTTCGGGTCGCGAAACGGCAAGGTTTGCCAGAAACTGGTCGGCTCGGATGGCCGCGCGGCCGTACAGCGCCACATACGGCGTGAGTAAATAATCAGACACGCGCGCCACAAACGGGGCGACGTCGGCGCGTCGTTGGGCGCTGCCGGTTTCTACAACGACATTCTCATCTGTGGGCGGCTCAAGGGCCCGGTTCCGGCGTAGACGGCAGGCGGGCCCGCGGGGCGATTCTTGGGCGATTCTTGTTCCTTGCCCGCGCCGCCGTCCTCTAAGGGAGGGATTTCAAAAACAATATCCCAGAGCCGTCTCTGAACGGTGGCTTCCGTGAAGGTGATGCCGCCGTCGTCACGGCCGTCGGGACCGACGCTGTACAGCAGCCAGCTTCCTGGAGTGGGACCATGTCCTTCGTCAGGTGAAGGGTTGAGGGCAGTGCGAAGTGGAGGAATGTCTTGTCCATGCGATGGGATATAGCCGAATGACCGGCCCGAAAAAGGGTCGATCGGCAGGCTGGCGAGCTCAGAGGGCACAAGTGCGTCAAGGCTCTTTGGGAACTGACCACCGTGCTGGAGCTGCCAGGCACGGAGGGCGAGAACTTGCACAAGCGCTCGCCGCGCTATGTCATTCATATCAAACGCGGCAACATATCCCGCCGTGTTGCGTATCAGAATCATCGCGGTGCGTGAGGTTGTCTGAGCATATTCGATTGTTGGATGAGGCATATGAGATCGCTGGCATGGTTCGTAGCTAGTGTCTTCAAGCGCCGCACGCGCCAGGAGGCGATTGAGACGGCGGGCGCGAATGCGTTCCCACGGCGTCGTTGCCAGATCGAAGAGGACATTTGCGAAAAGCCTCCGCGCGCCGGGCCAAGGATTGTTCGAGTCCAAGGCCCAATCACGCAACGTGGCGGCGGGAAGTTCGAGCGTGTTCTCGACGACGTTGGCCTCGGCACGCACGATGTCCGCCGTGGGGGCAATTTTCGGCAGGCCACGGTAAGCGGCCAGCGCCGAATGAAGCCGCTCGGGGGTTTGACCGCGTGCGATCGCCCACTCGAGCGCGTGGCCCAATGCACTGCGTTCTAATCTGAGGGAATCGGGAAAGGCACGTAGGTATCCGGTACCGGCGCCGAAATGATGTGCCATGCGGAATAAAACCATGATATCGTCCCAGGCGCCGGCGAGGTCGCCATGGTTCTGGCACTCGGTGGCATCAAGCGTCAAGAGAGAGGCTAACTGGCTTGCCGGCGGCAGATCGGGCTGATCGAGGATCGTCAACTTATCGGGCTTCAGTAACCGGCACTCGGGCAGTGCCGCCGCGCGGCGGAGCAGGTCGAGCAACTCCCGGTTTCGCTCGAGGAACTCGGGTGAATCGGTGAAGGGGCCAATCAGCCGGCGTCCCGCTTCGCGATAGAGGTCAGCGGCGTTTTGGCCGGCTGGCAATGGGGTCGCGGCCGCGTTGATCCAGGAGGCCGGTGGGGCAATTGGTCCGACGTCGCGAATGCTCCATGCGCGATAGCCGGCGTACCAACTCACGAGGAGCGTAGACATCCCGGTCAAGAGCAAACCCAGGCGCACCCATCGTCCCGGGACCGGCCGATCCAGCAGCCAGTCGCCGCTCCAAGCCCACGAAACGGCTATGAGCCCTGCCGGAATGACGAGCAGTCCCTGCAAAGGCAACATTTCCGCCGCCACCAGCGAGACAAGTGGAATCGTCAGGCCCAGGCCAGTCACCATCGCGATGACAACCGCCGTGATGCCGCGTCGGATCGCCATCCCGCACAAGAGCGCGACGGCAGGGAAGAACGTCATAACGAAGATGCCAGCGAGCCAGGTGTCGAACCGTTGGGCGCTGACGTGGGGATGCCGCGTTCCAATGATAAGGATCGCCATGATCAGCAAGGGCCCCCAGATCACCGCCAACCCTACGCTCCAGACCGCCAGTTTCACAATCCATACCAAGCCCGGTCGGGCGCCGTGGTGAGCGAGGAATCGCTGTGTTCGCGCCCGGTTTTCCAGCCCAAAGACGCTTGCCCCCGCGACGAGGCCGATGGCTATGCCGATCAGGACGGGCGAGGTTGGTTCGACATCGACCAACCCGAGGCCAGCGAGCGCGGGCACGAGCAATCCGAGTGCCGCCAGCAGGCCCCAGGTTTTCCCCCCTTCCTTGATCGTCTGCCAGACCATGGCTCGGGCTTCGGCGACCCACGACCGGCGCGGCGGTTGGTCGGTCGTAGATCGATCACTTGGTCGCGCCACCGGTCGTGGCGCCAGCACGGCGGCAACCCGCGACTGGCCCTGGAGCTGCACGCCTCTTGGCCTGGGCCAGCCCGGCCGGTCGACGACAATGGGTGACCGGAATGCGACAGGTAGCCGCTTCCCACGCACCAACCGCATGAAAATTGCCGCCGAAGTGATTACGGTCGCCAGAAATACCAAAATCTCATATACAACGAACGTCGACTGATCAGCATGAATGCGAAACACGTCAGCCCGGTTTGTAAGGAAGCCCACGGTCACGGCAGTGCAAAAGATTGCAGTCACGGCGGCTGCCAGGGCATTACTCAAGATCGCAGACCAGAAAAGTCCCCAGCCCAGGGCGAGCGGCACGATCATGCCGAAGAGGAGCGCCTCCCAGATCGAGAGCGATCCTTCCGGCTTCCACCGATCGGTATACAATGCCGCCATGGCTGTGAGCAGCAGGGTCAGGGCCAGAGTCGTCACGACCGCGAACGAAACCTTGGCCGCCCAAACGACCCGCCGATCGGCGGGCAGGATGTCGAGGAGCCGAAGCGTGCCTATCTCGCGCTCGCCGGCGAAAGCCGCCGCGCCTGTCGCAAAAGCGTAAAGGCTTGCACATGTCAACGCAGAAAAACCGAGCGCCCCATGAACCTCATCCTGTCCCGCGAAGTAGAGTAACAGCCATTGCACGCCGGCTGCGCACAGTGCCAAGAACACCCAGATCGGCCCGAACTGCCGCGCATCTTTCCACCATAGTCTTGCATACATCGGCATTTCACTCCCGTTGAACCGAGATCATGACCAGGATGCCCGAGCGGGACGAAATCTCGGCGTCCCGGCTCTCAGGCCACATGTACTGCCAGGGGAGGCGAAGGCTCGGGGCGGCGAGCGCGCATGTAACCGATGTAGATTTCCTCGAGACTCGGTGTCTCGATCTCCAGTCCCTCGACGCCGGGTAACGCCCGCACGACCTCACACGCGGAGCGATCGGCTGCGCGGACCAGCCACCGCGCCTGACGGGGGGCGTCGGATGCATCGATCAGCTCGAGCGCCCGGCCCTCGGGTGGTACCGCAAGATGGTCGCGGCTGGCGAACGTTAATGACAAAGAAAATGTCCGGGATTTAAGCTCA
This sequence comes from uncultured Isosphaeraceae bacterium, assembly GCA_963850935.1. Taxonomy (GTDB): domain Bacteria; phylum Planctomycetota; class Planctomycetia; order Isosphaerales; family Isosphaeraceae; genus CAWFRS01. The sequence continues at coordinate 471,769 of CAWKNT010000032.1, read as the reverse complement.
TCCAGCGATTCAGCCAGGATCAATTTTCCTTTGTGCAACAGCGCCACATGGCTGGCGACCCTCTCGACCTCGCCGATTTGGTGGCTAGAGAGCAGCACCGTCCGGCCCGCGCCGGCCAGGTCGACCATGCTTTCGAGAAAATCGCGCCTCACGAGAACGTCAAGCCCCGAGGTCGGTTCGTCGAGGACCAAAAGCGAGGATCCGACGCGAGTGCCAGAGACAACGAGACCTTGGCCCGCATCCCTTTGGAGAGTGCCTTGATCTTCTTTGTCCCCGGCAGTTCGAAGCCTCGTGTCAGCTCGGTGTAGCGGTACTGATAAGTGCTGGTTGTCGCTTGAGAATCAAGGTGAAATGCCGCCGCGAACCAGCCGATCTCGGCGACGGTCATCCAGTCGTACAGCACCGGCGACTCAGGTACGTAGCCGGTCTGCCGGCGCACGTCTAGCCCCCGGCATGTCGGGTCTAGTCCCAAAACCTTGGTGCGGCCGGCGTCTGGCCTGATCAGACCGAGCAACGTCTGGATCGTCGTCGTCTTGCCCGCGCCGTTCTCGCCTAAGAGGCCAAAGATCGCCCCCTCGGGTACGGTTAGCGATAACCCATCGACGGCCTTTTGCGATCCGTATCGCTTGGTCAATCCTTCGATCTCAATCACGTTGCCTATCCGCGCCTGGACTTCGACCATGCCGCCCCTCCTCTCTGGATCGTCGTCATTTTTCAAGATTCTCGACGGGCTTACCGCCCTGCCGAGCTAGCGGACATCGCCGTTGGCTTGACCGGTTCCACGAGCCCACTCCTCGCGGAGGATGGCCTCGATTTCGACCGGATCCATCTTGCTTTGCCTGGCCTCTTCAATCGCTTGGCGCAGCCGCTGTCGTATCATCTCTCGCCGTGCGGACCGGCATCGCTCCACCGCCCCGTCGGCCACTTGCATGCCCATGCCGCGTACCGATTCGAGCAATCCCTCAGTCTGCAGGTCCCTGTACGCCCGCGCGACCGTGTTGGGGTTGACCACGAGCTGCTTCGACAATTCCCGAACCGACGGCACAAGGTCACCGGGTCGCAGCACCCCCCAGCCACCGCGAACTTCACCCGATCCGCAATCTGGCCATAGATCGGCCGATCGTCTCCGGAGTTCAGATCTACTATGATCATCGATCCTGGCCCCCTAGTGTACTCCATAACTAATACACTATAACATCTGGAGAGAGTCGGTCAAGGTTTGCAAGCCCGTCCCATTGCGTCAATGTCCGCGCCAATGCTTTGGCGAGGACTGCACCGGCGCGGCGGCAACGCTGCCATCCAGCTTTTCGAAACGACGCGAAGTCGGGTGTTTTCGAGCCGGAATTGACGCAATTGCCGTCTTCGTCTAGATTCTGGCTCCCATCTGTCCCAATGCACAGAAACGAACGAAGGGAGGGAACCTTGGCCTGGCGATGGACCGCCCTACGGCTGGCGATTTCCGCCTTTGTCATTTTTCATCTTTCGGCCCTGATCATCTGGACGATTCCTCCCTGCGCGATCAAGGACCGATTCCAGGCCCCCTATCGCTACTACGTTTTGCCGCTGGGGATCTGGCAATGGTGGGCCGTTTTTGCCCCTAACCCGGTGCGCAAAATCAGATACTCGAAGCTGAGGTCATCGACGTCAAAGGTATCCGGCACATCTACGAGTTCCCGAAGATCGGTGATATGTCATCTTGGGAGAAGATGTTTCGATATCGCGATCCCAAGTTTACCAGCAACATGATGATCGACGAATACGCTCACCTGCGCGTCCTTACGGCCCGCCATGTGGTCCGGCAACTTGGATTGAAAGACAACGCGTTTCCACTGTGGGCAAGTCTTTACGTTAAATTGACGGATACACCGCCGGCCGGCTCGACTAACGTCGATCTGATGAGCCCGCCTCGTATCCACGTGCTGGAACGATTTGAGTTCGCATCGCTCAAGGAGGTGTGTCCATGAACCCATTAAGGGATTGGAATCGCTTCTTATTTGGAAAGATTTCGGCCAGGCCGTTGGGTGCGTTTCGCATCGTCTTCGGTGTGCTGATCTTGATCTATCTCGGCATCATGAGCGTCGAGTTCGACCACTGGTACACTGGCGCCGGCTTACTGCAAGGGACGGAAGCCCGGGAGGCCGCCGGGCCGTTCCGATTCTCACCACTTCAGTATGTCAACGATCCGAAAGTGGCCCATGCCGTTTATGCGTGTACGTTCGCGGTTGCGGTCGGCTTTACGCTGGGCTGGCGTACTCGACTCATGAGCATTCTGCTTTATCTGTGCATGCTCTCGCTCTATCACCGCAATGTGGCGTCGAACGGCGGCCCGGACGCTGTGCCGATGATCCTGATGTTTTACATGATGTTTTGTCCGAGTGGGGCTGCCTATTCGCTTGACGCCTTGAAAGCCGCCAGAAAGCGTGGGACCGAGGCCGAGCCGCTCATCGTCCCCTGGGGCGTCCGATTGCTGCAAATGCAACTCTGTCTGATTTATTTCCAATCGACAATCATCAAGTTGCAGGGCTCGCTCTGGCTCAATGGTACCACCGTCCACCACATCCTCTTCCTGCGAGAGTACCGTGACCAGAACATGGAATGGCTGGCACAATATCCGCTCTTAATCAACATCATGACGCACGGCGCCATTCTGATCCAATTTACGCTGGCCTTCTGGCTCTGGTTCAGGCCGATGCGGCGGTGGGCCATCCTGGGGGGCGTGATGCTGCATATGGGTATCAGGCCTATCCTCAATATCCCAGGGTTCGGCGAGGTCATGACAGCGGCGTACCTGACTTTTCTCGCTCCCGACGAGCTCGATGCGTTGCTGCGGTTCCTCGACCCGCGCGTATGGTTGGCGCGGCTGGGCTTCGGCTTCCAGGGTCGAGCGCTCTGGAGTTCTGGACGACGGTCGGCCGCGGTTCCCGGCTACCAACAGCTCGAGTTGCCATTTGAAGGGCTCGACGGCCAAGCAATCTGAACAATGATGTTGCGGCCGGTACACAAAAACCACGGTACAGGCGGCGACCTTTACAGGGCGCTTCGCGTCAATTGTCGAATCAAGTCCGCGACTTCGGGATAGAGGGCGGTCAATTCCGATCGCCGGCCCTGTTCGTAGTCGGCGTATTCAAAACCAGGGGCCATCGTCGCGCCCAGGAGCGCGAAATCGACGCCCGGCTCAAGCAGTGAACCTTGCCATACCTCAGGTGGAACGACAACTTGCGGGTGATGGCCGGCCAGGATATCGGTACCCAAAATGACCTGGCGCATCGCCCCTCCAGGAAAAAGCTGGAGCATCCTGACCGGCCCTCCCAGGTAGAGATGAAAGACCTCTTCGGTCGGCAGCCTGTGCATCTCGGAGAATGTCCCGGCTTTCAAAAGATAGTAGATCGCGGTCCCCAAAGATCGGTCACCCTGGCTCGAATAAGCCCGAGGAAGCGACCCGGCCGGTACCATGCCTGGCGAACGATAAGTCTCGCGGAAAAACCCACCTTCAATCGGGTGCGGCTTCAATCCCAGGGCAGCGATGATCTCTTGGCCATTGGGCATCGTGTTGGATCCCTGAACTTTACGTCGGATGGAACGAGTTTCGCAGCCGCGTCGACACTCCGTGGCGATGCGGTCTTGGGCAGATCCAGAATGGCTCAGGCGACGCGGAATTTCCGGATCCCGTCTTCGAGCATCTCGAGACCCAATCCCGGGGCGTCGGGCACGGCGACCATTCCGTCGCGGGCTTTGATGGTCTCCGTGAGCGTCTGCCGGAGGTTTGTCCCTTCTTCGACCACGAATTCGAGCAAGCCGAGCGTATTGGGTATGCTCGCCAGGAAGTGGAGCGCAGCCGCGACGTTCAAGTAGGTCGTGAATCCATGATTGACGATCGGCAGTCCGCGGTCGGCCGCCAGCGCGGCGATCTTGATGGCCTCGGTAAAGCCGCCGCAGCGAGTGAGATCCACCTGGACGACGTCGATTTTCCCTACGTCCATGAGTTCCAGAAACGATTTTCTCTCGCTTTCTTCCTCGCCGGCTGCGATCCGCAAACTGGTACTAGCGGACAACTTGGCGTAGCCCTTGTAGTCGTCGGGTAAAAGTGGCTCTTCGAACCAGAAGGGGTCGAATTGCTCAAAGGCTCGGGCGCGTTGAATGGCGGTCTTGGCGTCGTAGACGAGGCCGGCGTCGATCATCAAATCGAGCTTGGGTCCCAGGCCGGCGCAGCTTCGCGCACCAAGGCCAGGTCGGTGTCTCGATCTTGACCCATTGGGTCCCAGCCGAACTTGACGGCGGTGAACCCCTGGTCGGCAAACCGCCGCGCCCGCTGGCCAGTCTCGGCTGGGGTCGCGCCAAATAGCGAACTGGCATACGCCCGGAGCGATTTCCTGAAACCGCCGCCGAGCAGTTTCCAGACAGGCAGGCCGAGCGCCTTCCCCTTGATGTCCCAGAGGGCCAGATCGATGCCTGAGATCGCATGGACGCCAATGCCGCGCCGACCGCCGTAGATATTGGCCCGGTACATCTTGTGCCAGAGATACTCGGTCTGGAACGGATCTTCGCCGATCACGACGTGCGCCAATCCGGTCGCTGTAGTGTGCGAGAACGGCCCTTCGATGCATCCCTTCACGGCCATTGGGTTGGAGTCGACCTCGCCGTAACCGATGATTCCGGCATCGGTGGTGACCTTGACGATCAATGCATCTTGTCCGCTGTCGCACTGTGTCTTTACCTCGGGCAAGCGCAGGTAGATCGCTTCAACCAAGGTGATCTTGAGGTCGCTCATCGCTAAATTTGCCCCTGGGAACGAAGGATTGTGCACGACCAGGCCATGCAACGAATTGGATTAAAACCATTCTGAGGCCAAAAGCGCGCTTGCAATCTACGTGACCAGCCCGTTCCACGGAGTGCTTAAGAGCGAGGGCGCCTCGAAAAGTTCGTCCCAGGGCACGATCTCCGGTGCCTCTTTAGTGCCTATAATGTCCCGGCTTCCGTTTGTGAGATCGGAAATGTCAAAAGCATTAATACCGATGTCCGTAATTATCATCAGCTCCCTGTCGTCGTGAATGAAGGCATCAACGGCCGCGACAGGCCTGTGACGATAGTGGATCGGACGGTCCAATTCTTCGCCGCTCAAATATCGAGATCCAAGCTGAGGTAAGACGATGATCTCGCGACTCGTTAATACAAGTACATGCCCTTGGGAGCTCAAAATCGAATAAGGGGTGCCTCGGAACCCATTAAACTTCAGCATCTGGGGCTGCTCGTAAGCAAGGACGTCTCGGATGAAGATCAGCGTGCAGTCGTGGCAGAGAGCGGCAACGGCGCGTGGCCACTCGGGAGAACTGAGCGAACAAACATCAACAAAGTCGATGTTGGGTGCCGTTAACCCGATGATTTTGTTGTCGACCACCTGCTTGTGAAGCTGAATTGTCAGGAGTCCGTCAGTACGAGCAGCACAAACCAGCGTGGGTTTGTCTTCCACGGTGCTCAAGTAACGCAACGAATAATAATTGTGTTCCGCGTCGCGAGCGTGCTCAATCCACGCTCGTGGGCTCGGGTCTTCTGACACCTCGATACAGAATATCCCTGCCGTACCCATCGGCGCCAAGAATTGTCCGCCAGGGGTCGCTAGAATTCCGTGAGCTCCACTCGGCACCCGCTGAACAACATCGAGTTTACTCCCAGGTTTGCGGTGACAAAGGACAATTTCACTTCGAGTGCTGACAGCCGCATAGCTATCGAAGAAAGCCGCGCCGTTAATCGCGTCCTCGGTGAGATTCTCCGACAAAGCGAAGGAGCGTCCGAGACCGGAATTCTCACAAAGTAGCACGTTCCCGCTCTCGGTGCCGACGCAAAAGCCATCGGTCCACGGGCACTCACCGGCCCACGTGACCTCGTGATTGTCCAATCGATGCAATTCACCTTTTTGAAGCGAATAACTCATATATTCCGCCCGCTCAGTAAACGCTTCCGTTGGCGGCTGTCGAGTAGTCGGGCTTCTAACATTTTCTGTAGTGCATCTCTGGGTAGCGCCCGATCGGGGGGCCGTGAATCGCCGACTCTCTTCTCGAGCGGTGCGAGTGGGTAGCCGTGCCACGCTGCACCGTGATGAGCCACCGGAAACTTAAACCGACATTCGTTCAATTCCTCCGGCCCTTCGGCCTATCGGCATACCTGCTGGCGATTATACACCGCCACCAATCGAGTCCGCGAGTTCAGCCCTTTATTGTCTCGACCGCAGGGGAGTAGCGACTGCTCCTAAAAAGTCGGATTTTTCGGGTCCGCGGACCGATGATAGCAGGGAGAGCGCTTTGCTTTTAGTACGTCGTCCTTTATTCGAGACACGAGCCCGATGTTTCGACCCGTCCTGGGGTTGTCGGTTATTCTCTTGGTGTGCGCCACCCGTTTGGCCATCGCTCAGGAACCGCCGCCACTGGAGGCACCCGCTGCCGAACCAGATCAACCGAACGTGAGCGCACCCCAGGCTCAAAAGCCCCCGCAGTCGCCGTCGTCGCCCGTATCCGCTGCCACGGCACCTTCCACGCCTTCCTCTCCACCGCCAGTAAGGCCGATGCTGGTGATTCCCGGCGTGACGTCCCCAGCCCAGCGCCCTGGACCCGTCGATAGGACCAAGACTGCATTACCGTCGAGTCGGGCGAATCCACTGTGCGCGACAACAGAGAATTCTGTTCGCTCGTTGCCGAGCCCGCCGGCGATGGGTTCGCCATTTCGACCAACGGTGCCGGTGCCCGCGGCACCCGTTCCCGAAGCGTCGTCGCGGCCGTCGATTCCGCTCACGCTCGAGCCGCTTGAAGACGATCCGCAACCGAATCGCACCCCAGCTAGCTCGGCTCGAGAACGCGTCGGCTCGGCCCGGCCGCGCGGAGCCGGCGCGGCGGATGAATCGGACCACGCAGGATCTCGCACCAAGCCGGCCCCCTGGCGGTTGCCGGGCGTGCTCGGTCGCATCATGAGCCAATCCCCCGCGGCACCGTCCCGTGATCGGTCGTCGAGCGCCTCCGCCAAGGCGCGGAGCAAGTCCCGAACCGAACCGGAAACCGACGCCGATGTGAAGCGTCGCATCGAGCGCGAGATCCGCACGACCACCGGCGACAAACTGCAGTCGGTAGAGGTTCGCGTGAACGGTAAGAACGTCATTATTCTGGGACGGCCGGCCTGGTTTTGGCAGAAGCGCGGACTTCGTCGCACCCTGGAATCATTACCTTCCCTCAAGGGCTACCGCGCTCGAATCGACCTCGACGATTGAAGAGACCGGCTCGATCGGCGCGATCACTAGCGCGACGAACCAATGATCGATCGACCCATGCGAGACAGGCCCTGCTGAGCAGATGCGTCGAGAGCGTCGATCGTGATCGCCAGGGTGTACCAGCCTCTTGCTTCCTCGTTGAGTCCGGCCTCCTCGCACGCCTTGCCCAATTCGGCAAGGTCGGTGATCTGGTTTTCATGTTTCGGGGAGCGGACGCGGATGATGAGGTTGTAGACCTGGTTCAGCCGCTTGACCCGGTCGAGATAAACGGCCGCGGACGCCTTGTCCCCTTTGAGTTGAAACGCTTGCGCAAGTTGCATCGGCGAGACGCGATCATACGGCTCTGCGCTGAGGGCATTTAGGAAATAATTGATCGCTTCATTGAATTCATGGCGCCTTAATGCCATTTCGCCGCGAATCCGGGAAATCCGAGGATGATTTGCAGTGCCGAAACGAGCAGAGCTTCTGCCTCGTCAATCTTTCCCAGATTCAGAGCCAGGTTGATTCGTAGCGCGACGGCATCCGGGTCGGCACGCGGAAGTGGCGCGAGGATTTTTTCTATGTAGGACGCCACCGCCGGTCGTTCCAGCAGCAACTCGACAACCGCGAGACGGCTGTATCGATCATCGGGGTCCGCCCTGATGAATCCGTCGAGGTCGTCGACGATGTCCGGGTTCCATTCCGTAAAATGTGTGAGCGCCCAGGTAAAGAGATCGTGATGAGTCAGTTGGGTCAACCGCGCGAGTTCGTGAAACTCAGCATCGACCTCGCGGCGGCGCGATTGGATGCCCAGGATATAGATCAATTCCTTGTGTGCTTCGATCAGACTAGGCTTGAGTTTGAGCGCCTGTCGGAATGAGGCTTCCGCCTTCCTCAGACAGCTGAGTTGCCGATAGAGGCGACCCGCCATCAGGTGAGCCTGGGGTGCGATGGGATGGGAGTCGGAGATCTGGGCGAGCGCGGAAAATGCGTTGGCGAAGTGGCCCTGAGCAATCCCAAGCTGCGCTTCCAGCAACTGGTCCAACCCGGTTCTGGGCCGAAGTCGCTCGAGCTGTTGAAGCAACTTACCGGCCCGGTCCCACTGGCCGGCGAGGAAAGCGCGCTCGGCATCGGCCCAGAGACGGTCGGGGTCGGTGCGGCCTCCGGATAAAAACCAAGCGGCTCCGGCGCCCAAGGAGACGACCAAGACGAAGGTCGCGCACAACCAGACTCGAGACGGTTGGCTTGCTGGGACAGAGTCTTTGGGAATTGGCCGTGATTCGACATCCATCGCGGCCACCGCGTTCTTCGAGGTCCGTGAGCGATCGAGGATTGTCTGGTCCCAGATCAGCATAATCAATCGCCAGCGTCAATCGATCAGATCCGGCGTGTTGAGTCGAGAGTCGTTTTGATTAGTTAACGTTTTTTGCGCTGACCCTTCTTTGCCAAGTCAATTTCTCCTATTTTGTTCCCGCCTCCCAGCACGTCGAAATCGAGCTTGTTTTCTCCGGACTGGACATTGGCGTAGTCTTTTCGGAGTCCGACACCGGTGTTTTTCTTGGCCACCTCGCCTCCGTATGTAACCCGGTTATCCCCGGTGTACGTCTTGATCGTGTACCTGCCGTCCGGTCCGATGTCAGCGGACTTTGTAGGCACGAGACGCCCGGAATTGCTCGGGTTGAAATAGATGGTCCCTCCGGTGGCCGGTATTCCGTTGGCCGTGACGACCCCGCTGACGGTCGCCTCAGCGAGCGAGGTATCGACGTTCGGCTTGCCGTCTCCACAACCCGAGAGGGCGGCCAAACTGAAAAATGTCAGAATCAATACAAAGGCGCTGTGCCGTCGCAAGATGATCATAAGTCGCTTCCGGACAATGAAACGCACGGGAGAATCTTGCATTCCGCACGTCAGTGGCTTTGTCGGGAACGACGACCGCCTCGAGTTGCCACAAACTGGCGCGGCTGTGCGGTCAAAGCTCCCGGCGGCCGCACTGGTCAATACTGATCCGAGGAAATTACCTCACCGCCGGCCCGGGTCCCAATGGCCCACCACGTCGGTATGCTAACGGTCGATTTAAGGAACTTGACCGAGCCATCGCAGAACATGACGTTGACGCCGCCGGGGTGGCGGCTGCTTGCAACATGAGCGATTTGAAGACCACTCCGACAGCTCCATGTATTGGGCGGCATCACGTGGATGTAACGCGTATTTACCGGCTGGCCCGTTACCCACGTCGATCCGGAGATGTTGTCGTCGGGTCCGCCTGCGCCCGGGTTTCCCGCATTCTGACCGGCGGCGGTTGGCACGGGTGGAGTCACTTTGCAGATGTTGTAATACGCCTGGGGCGAGGATTCCTGGGAATTCGGAACCGCCGTTGGTATGGCCAGAGAGGAGGTCGGGATGCTGCCGTCGAAGGGGGCGGTGGTCGGACCGAGATCCGAGCCGATGGCCTTGACCCGTTCGCTGAACGCAGCCGTGTTGCTCGTCCCGTCGGTGATCCCGGCGATGTTAACGGAGCTGCCACCGAAACCGGGGGGACCGGTGTCCACGCCGTTAGACGAGTAGATGAACGGACCGGCGGACGGACCGTTCCAGGAAGGCACGAAAGAGTTTCCTGCGTAATCACAGTTGGGTGCCGAGCCCGAGTTGGCCACGTAATTGTTGTGTCCGTCAGGCGAGGTCAGGCGGTCCAAGTCCGAAGGGCAGAGGAACCCGGAGATTACCGTGTACTCCGCCGTCGTGTTGGCCGGGTTATCGTTTGGCATCGGGGTCAGGCCGAAGGGCTGCGTATCCGCGAAGTTGATCGCGTTGTAGATCGGGCCCTGCTCGATGTAAGGGAGCAAGAGCGTGTGGGCTGACCACTCGATCCACCAGGGCCCATCGCCCCACGGCAAAGAATTGACCGTACTGTGGTAGTTGTGGACCGCGAGACCGATCTGCTTCAAGTTGTTGACGCATTGCGCGCGCCTCGCCGCTTCTCGCGCCGATTGCACAGCGGGAAGTAAAAACGCAATCAAGACCGAGATGATCGCAATCACTACCAAGAGCTCGATCAGGGTAAAACCACGGTGGCTAGTCGACCGCATGATAGCTCCTCCGAGGAAACTGTGCGCTCGTGACGCTACGTCAACAGATGGCTCGCTGACTCGGAACAACAAGAATGACTGCCTGGAATTAGAGCGTATCGCGAATAGGGTTTGGCCGATTGATGTGCGACCAGAGAGGCCCTATTTAAGATCAGCCGGCTTCACTGGCTTGTAACTTGAAAAATTCATCGAACACACTTTTCCGCAATTTTCCGAGCATGCCGTCAAGCATGGTTCGTTTTGATGCAGGAACGAAGATCAGATCCAGCACCATAGTCCCTCATGATCCCGCGACGCGCCATTTGCCTGTTTCTTTTTCTGCTTGGACGATTACAAAATGCGTTTGCCGGCTGATTACTAGGTGGTAATCCACCGCCCGTATCTCGTGTGTGTACGGAGGTTCCGTCTGTGAGCAACCGGTCTGTAGTCGACTCGCGGTCTCGCGCGGATACGGCGGTGCCCATGGACGTGCTGGGTGACGGCAAGATCGAGTTCGCCGAGCTATTGCGGCATCATCAGACACAGCTATTTGGGTACATTTATTCGCTTGTAAGAGACCTGGATGACGCCGACGATCTGTTTCAACAGACGAGTCTGGTTTTGTGGGACAAGTTTGCCCAGTTCGATCCCGCCAAGAGCTTTGTCAACTGGGCGTGCGGCGTGGCTCGGTACGAAGTCTTGAATTTCGTTCGTTCACGCAGCCGTAACCGCCTTTACTTCAGCGACGAGCTCAACCTGGCCTTGATTGAGGCCCAGGAGTCACTCGAACACCAGCAGTTGGATGAACGGCGCGATGCGCTGGCCGGATGCATGAAGAAATTGCGTGAAAGCGATCTCGAGCTCTTGGAGACATGTTATGGCGGATCGGTTTGCATGCAAGACGTTGCAGTGAGGTGGGGACGCTCGACGCACAGCATCCATAACTCGCTCCGTCGGATTCGCCGTGTGCTGTTTGAGTGCGTGAGGCGTAAGCATCGCCCAAGGGGGAGTGGCATGAGCGGCACGGGCCAAAGTCGATTGCCCGATGATTTTCTTGATCTGGTCGATCTCTATTGTTCCGGGCTGATCGGCGAGGAAGCGTTTCACCGACTGGAATCGATCTTGCTCGATAGCCCGGCCGCACGCGAACACTTCGTCGACTACTTCCACCATCATACTGAGATCCAGTTCGCGATCCGGGCGGGTCGTGCGGCCGATGCGGTGCTCGAACAGCTCACGCCGGCTAGAACGCTCATGCGCGGGCGTGGGCCAGTCCGCCGGTGGTTACGTCGGCGCTCTCGTTCGTGGCTGGTTGGCGGCCGCGGCGGGAGTGGTGTTCATAGCGGCGGGAATTGCCGCCGCTCGGTATAGCGGCTCGATCGCTCCGTTCCGCAAGGTCGCGGCTGTGGCTCAAAAGCCCATCTCAGGCAGCATCGCCTGGCTGGTCAATGCCCAGGATTGCCGGTGGGCGGGACAAGAGCAAAAGCCGAGCCGCGACATGCAGCCCGGCAAGATCTTGCGGTTGGAACGAGGCCTGGCCGAGATCGAATTTGACCAGGGTGGCGCGGGTGATTCTCCAGGGACCCGCCGGGCTTGAGCTCATCTCGGCGAGCTGCGGGGTTGCTTCATTACGGGATGTTGACCGCGCGGGTTCCCCCCCTGGCACGCGGATTCTCCATTCTTACGCCGGGTGGCAAGTTTGTTGACCTGGGCACCGAATTTGGCCTGTCGGTCAATGACGGCGGCACGACCACACTGCGGGTATTCAAGGGAGAAGTCGAGGCTTTCCCCTCGTGTCCACCCCGTTGGGCGACCATGGCGTGACGGTTCATCAGGATCAGACCGCCCAGATCGATGGCCGCACGGTCGCACTCGGGTCTACCCGCGCCGGCGGCGACGATCTCAAGTACGTCCGGGCCATCGTTCCTCCGCCGGTGCGGACGCCGCGCACTCTCCATCTCGACTTCACCCGCCCTGCCCCTGGAACGCTTCTTGATCTCGACGGCCATGGCATCGGGCTGTCGGCCCGGCTGCCCGGCACGGGAACGGGCTTGCCGGTGCGCGATCCCAATCTTCGGTTGCGTCCCGAACGACGTGCTCTCGAGCTGACGACCACCCGCAGCGATCTCAACACCCAGGAACGGCTCTGCGACCGGCGAATATCTCGGAGTTCGGCTGGCCGACCTGGGATTCACGGCCAACGAAGACTTCGAGATCAGCGCCACGATTCCCGATATCCCTGGCCTGAAAGAAGTAGGCCAATTCGGACTTTACGCCGGTTCCCACAGCCACACCAATATCCGCGGCGGACTGATCAGTCGCGGCAGGCCGGGCCGCGCGGCGGCTTCCGATTTTTTTCGCTTATTTCTCGTCAACAACCACAACGGTGTCGACCTGCTCGACATTTGCGAAGTCGGCCTGATGACGACCGGCGACGACCTGCGACTGACCCTGCGCCGCCTGGGGGGCCGCTATTCGCTGGTCGTCGACAACCTGACCCGCAACAGTTCCAACACACTGGAGATCGCTCATCCCACCTACCTTGATGGTGTCATCGATATGCACGTCGGACTCTTCGGCGCCAATACGCAGAGCGATCTTCGCAAAACGTTGACGATCCGCGAGCTGAAAGTCACTGTCTGGACGACGCAATCTGACAACCCCACAATAGCTCAAAGCGGGGCTCCACGCTGAATCATTCAATCGGCTCTGATCTTCTCGGCCCTCGAATTCGATAATGGTTTTTGGCGCGGCCGGCACGCGGCCGCGGCCAAACTTCCGGACTCACCGCCAACCCTGAGACTTCCTCTCATGAAATCGCTATTGAACCTCGCTCTCTTACTCGGTTTGGCTCTGGCGACCGACTCGCAAGCGTCCGAACCGCGGCAGAAGGATGGAGCAAGCCCCGACGCGGGGCCGGCGCTCAAGGTCTTGTTCCTGGGCGACCAGGGGCACCACCGTCCCGCCGACCGGGCCGCTCAGATCACGCCGGTGCTCGCCGGCCGGGGGATCGACGTGACCTATACCGAGAAGCTCGGCGACTTGAACCCGCAAAACCTGGCACGCTACGACGCGCTCTTGATCTACGCCAATATCACCGAGATCAGCCCCGATCAGGAAAAGGCCCTGCTCGACTACGTTCGCAGCGGCGGCGGTTTCGTTCCGGTCCATTGCGCGTCGTATTGCTTCCTGAATTCGCCCGCAGTACATCGCGCTCGTCGGTGCCCAATTTCAGCGGCACGGCACGGGCGAGTTCGACACCAAGATCGTCGACCCGTCGCATCCGATCATGAAAGGCTTTGTACCGTTTCGCACCTGGGATGAGACCTATGTGCATACCAAGCACAACGACAACGACCGCCAGCTTCTTCAAACGCGAGCCGAAGGAAAGTCGGAAGAGCCCTGGACCTGGGTGCGGACCGAGGGCAAGGGGCGGGTTTTTTACACGGCCTACGGTCACGATGCCCGGACCTGGCAAAACCCCAGTTTTCACGACTTGATCGAGCGCGGGATTCGCTGGGCGTCGGCAAAGGGCGAAGGTCTACGACAGCCGCGGCCGGGTCGCGGCCGGTCTGCCGCCGTTCTCGTATGACGAGTCGCCGAGCGGAGATCCCCAACTATCTTCCCGGCCGCCGATGGGGAACGCAGGGCGAAGCACATCCACACAGATGCAAAAGCCGCTGCCTGCCGAAGAATCGATCAAGCATCTGGTCGTCCCGCCGGGCTTCGAGCCGCGGCTCTTCGCGGCCGAGCCCGAGATCTTTAAGCCTCTCTGCATGGCCTGGGACCATCGCGGGACGGCTCTGGATCGCCGAGAGCACCGACTATCCCAACACCAAGCAACGCGACGGCCAGGGCCGCGATCGGATCTCAATCCTGGAAGATTCCAACGGCGACGGCCGGGCTGACTCGTTCAAGGTCTTCGCCGAGGGCCTTAATATCCCCACCAGCCTCGTGTGCCATGACGGCGGCGTGATCGTCTTGCAGCGCCCGACACGCTGTTTCTCAAAGATACCGACGGTGACGGCAGGGCCGATCTGCGCAAGGTGCTCTTCACGGGTTGGGGCATCGGCGACACGCATGCCGGCCCGAGCAACCTGCGGTGGGGTCTGGATAACTGGGTCTGGGGAATCGTCGGCTACTCGGCGTTCCGCGGCACGGTCGGCGGCGAGCACCATGCGTTTGGCCAGGCATTTTATCGGTTCAAGCCCGATGGATCCAAGCTCGAGTTCGTGCGCAGTACCAGCAACAACTCATGGGGCGTGGGCTTCAGCGAGGAGGGCCTCGTTTTCGGCTCGACGGCCAACGGCTGTCCCGAGCGTTTACATGCCGATCGCCAACCGTTATTACGAGGCGGTTCGCGGTCAGTCTCCTGCGAGGCTCGAAAGCATCGCCGCGTCGAACCGCTTTTATCCAGTGACGGATAAGGTGCGCCAGGTCGACTACCACGGCGGATTCACGGCGGCGGCCGGCCATGCTCTTTACACGGCCCGAACCTATCCGCGTCATTACTGGAACCAGACCGCCTTCGTGGCCGAGCCGACCGGCCACCTGATCGCCACATTCACGCTCCACCGCAAAGGGAGTGACATCGTCGATTACTACGGCTGGAACTTGCTCGCCAGCGATGACGAATGGACCTCGCCGATCGCCGCCGAAGTCGGGCCCGACGGCCACGTCTGGGTGATCGATTGGTACAACTACATCGTTCAGCACAACCCGACGCCGCAGGGCTTCAAGACCGGCAAAGGCAATGCGTATGAAACGCCGCTGCGCGACAAGACCCACGGGCGCATCTATCGAATTGTCTACAGAGATGCGTCGCCGTCGCAGCCGCCTACGCTCGATCCGGCCGATTCCGCGAAGCTTGTCGCCGCCCTGCGGCACGACAATCAGCTCTGGCGGCTGCACGCTCAGCGGCTCTTGGTCGAGCGGCAAAAGACCGACGTCGTGCCCGCCTTGATCGAGCTGGCTCGGGGACACGTTCGGTCGATGCGATTGGACTCAATCCAGGGGCGATCCATGCGCTTTGGACGCTGCACGGACTCGGGGCGCATCGCCAACGTGGAAACTCCCGGCCGCCCATGCCGTTCTTGCCGCGCTCAAACATCCATCCGCCGGAGTTCGCCGCAATGCCGCGCAGGTCTTGCCCGCGGATCGTCGATCGGCAAGCGCAGTCCTTGCCGCCGGGTTGCTTCGTGACCCTGACCCCCAGGTGCGGTTGGCGGCGCTCTTGAGCCTGGCCGATCAGCCGCCTTCCGAGGAGGCTGGCGACGGCACTCGCTGTGGTCCTCCGCGGCGGCCTCGCCAGGGGCGACCAATGGCTGGCCGATGCGGCAACTGCGGCGGCCGCGAAGAATACGCCGACTCATTCTTGAAGGCACTTGCCAAGAAGGACAACAGGCCGCGGGAACGGACGTGCTGGTGATCGCCGGACGCGTGGCCGAGCATTGGGCCCGAGGGGCTCCCAGCGAATCGGCCGGCGCTTCCTGGCCGCGCTTGTCCGGGGGCGATCCCGCGGTGAACGAGTCGATCCTGACGAGGCGCGGCCCGCGGCTGGCCCAAGGAGCGTCCGGCGACTCTTGACAGCTCGGTCAGCGACACGCTCAAGAACTGACGGTCGAGCTGGTCCCGCGGCGCGGCGCATCTGGTCCGCCTGGTGGGCCTGTGGGGTAACGAGGCCCTCGACCGTTTAGGCACCGAGATCGCCGTGTCGCTGCTCGCGTCAACCCGAGATCCTCAGCAGCCAGAGTCGCGCCGCATCGAGGCCGCGCGCCAATTGATCGAGCTGCGGCCCGCCGATCCAGGCGCGGCCCAAGGACTGCTGGAATTGATCACCACGCCGATTTCCACCGACCTGACGTCCGGACTGGTCGACGCGGTCGCTGCCAGCAAGGCGCCTGCAGTGGGTACAGCGTTGGTCGCGGTCTTGCCCAAACTCTCGCCCGGCGTGCGGTCGCGCGTTCTTCGTACCCTGCTTGGTCGATCGGACTGGGTTCCGGCCTTTGTCGACCAACTCGAGCGCGACCCGGGTCCGCTGTCTGAGCTGGCGCTCGATCAAAAGCAGGCCCTGGCTTCCCATCCTAATCGCGACATCGCCGCGCGTGCCAAGAAACTGCTGGCGCAGGGCGGCGGGCTCCCCGACCCTGATCGTCAGCAGGTGATCGACCGACTGACGCCCGAGCTCAAGGAAGGGGGAGACCCCGCGCGCGGTAAATTGGTTTTCGTGCAGCAATGTGCCAAATGCCACCGCCACAATGGCGAAGGGGGCCAGGTCGGCCCCGATCTCTCCGGCATGGCAGCCATCCCTCGACACGAGCTCTTGATCCACATTCTCGACCCCAGCCGCAGCGTCGAAGGCAACTTTGTCCAGTACTCGGTCGCAACTACCGACGGCCGCGTGATCAACGGACTGTTGGCCTCCGAGTCCAAGACGTCTGTCGAGCTTATCGACGCCGAGGGAAAGCGACATGTCATCCTCCGCGACGACATCGACGAGATGGCCACGTCCAAGAAATCGCTGATGCCCGAGGGTTTTGAAAAGCAGGTGCCCACGACGGCGATCAGCGACCTCCTGGCATTTCTGACCCACCGCGGTAAGTTCCGGCCTCTCGATCTGACCAAGGCGGCGACGATCGTGAGCACGCGCGGCATGTTCGAGGATCCCGATTCCAAAGCCGAGCGACTAGTGTTCCCTGATTGGTCCACCAAGCTGGTCGAAGGCGTTCCGTTTATGCTGGTCGACCCCAAGGGAGACAACGTCCCGAATGTCGTCTTGCTTTACGGGCCGCAAGGCAAGTTTCCCCCCAGATGCCCAAATCGGTCGACATTCCCTGCAACTCGAGCGCACGGGCAATCCATTTTCTGAGTGGAGTCAGCGGCTGGGGTTTTCCCTACGGCCGCAAGGGGAGCGTGTCGTTGATCGTGCGGCTCCACTACGCCGATGGCACTACCGAAAACCACTCCCTTGAAAACGGAGTCCACTTCGCCGACTACATTCAAGTCGTCGACGTCCCCGGCTCGAAGCTTGCTTTTAATCTTCATGGCCAGCAGATCCGCTATCTGAGCGTCGAGCCCAAGAAGAAAGACCCGATCGAGCGCATCGAGCTGGTCAAGGGGCCCGATCGGTCGGCTCCCGTCGTGATGGCCGTAACGGTCGAGGTTGGGGACGCGGAATAACCAGGTTTGGCGTCTCATGTCAAGAATCTCGATCATTGCTGAGGAGACGCTCTAAGTTTCACCAATCGATCCTGCGAGACACGGTCGATCCAGGTCCCTTTGTACTCCATTCGCAGCTTCTGAAAGGCATCAATCGCTGCTTGAGTCTTACCGTCTCGTGCGAGCACAGTAGCGGCTTTGAACTCATCCTGGCCCACGGTCAGCCCCTTCTCAAATATTCGACTCGCTTCTTCGGGAGTGATGGTGGCCGGCACCTTGGCAAGAACAGGTGGGTTTGCTTCGGTCAGAATGCCGTAGGCGGCGGTATTGCGTTCTCGGAAGAGACGGGCCCGCATATCCTGCTGGTGATTATACGCGTCACCCCCGTCGCGGCCGCCGAATGGGTCGATTTCGGCGATGATGATATCGTCCGGTCCCTTACCCTCGACAAGGATCTTGCCTTTCGGCGAGATGATCAACGAACCGGCGCCCCGCTGAGACACCACGATATAGACGAAATTGTCCACAGCCCGCGTCCTAAAGGCGGCGCGGCTGATGTCTTCGTCTCCGATGGCTGCGCCGCCGAGCGTCGGATGGAAAATGATGTCTGCACCACCTAACGCCAAGCAGCGAGCCGACTCGGGGAAGACCATATCGTAGCAGATGAGCATCCCGACCCCGCCGAGATCCGGGGTCGAAAAGACGGGAAACTTGTCGCCCCGCTTGCGGGCCTCGGCGATTGTTGGCTGAACTTTCTCGTATCGCCCGATCAGCTTGCCATCACGGCCTAGGAAGAATGCTGTGTTCCGCATGGCGCCGTCTGCGTCGATTACATCATTGCAGCAAATAAGGTACATCCGATACGTGGCCGCGGCTGTTCCCAGACGGTCGAGCATACGCTGGATGGCTGTGGGGAGAACCTTGGCTCGCTCCGTTGGGTTAGCCGACTCCCATTTCAAGAGGCCCAACGTATCCTCGGGCAAAGCGAGCACATCGCAGCCGCTTTTGCCTGCTTGATGCACGAGCTGTTCGAGCTCACCTAGCGTCTTGTCAATCTGTGCCAGCGCCTCTGCCGGCGTCAGACGATAGCTGATTGTTCGGTCCCTCGGTTGCGCGGCCGCCACGCGCGTGTGTGACTTTGTCTTCGATGCGGTAGTCAGCGTGGAATGCGTTTGTCCCTGCGCCCAACCCGCAATCCCGATTGCGCACGCCATGATGGCGATTAAAGAAATTCGACCCATTGCACCTTTTCCGTTTCCGATCGCAAATGACCATTTCTTTCCAAGGAGGCAACACTGTGTCCTCACGTCAGTCCTCTCTCATCATGCTACTCGGGATGTTTTGCCGACGGTACAATGATGCCGATTTCACCGCCTCATTGTGTTGAACTTGGATATGGCGGCAAGTAGGTGGGATAATGATCGACGGTAACGAGATTATCGGGGAGGACGACCAGTACAATCTGAAGCGCTTCGTGCAGGCGCAAGCCAACGACTACGAGCAGGCCCTCTCCGAAATCAAGAGCGGCCGGAAGCGATCGCATTGGATCTGGTACATCTTTCCTCAGTTTGATGGGCTCGGGTTCAGCTCGACTTCGAAGCGGTACGCAATCAAGAGACTGGAAGAGGCCAGGGCGTATCTCGCTCACCCCATATTGGGGCCGCGCCTGATCGAGTGCGCCGAGGCGGTCCTCGGCGTCCCAGGGCGAACCGCGTTCGAGATTTTCGGTTCCCCCGATGACGTGAAGCTGAAGTCGAGTGCAACCCTGTTCGCGTGCGTGTCGCCGCCTGGCTCGGTTTTCGACCGGCTAATCGACAGATATTATCACGGCGAACGCGATAGCAAGACGCTTGGCTTGTTAGGGATCGCCCCCGGGGTCGAGTAGGTCTCCAGGGCCATATCGCACATCTGTAGACCCGGCGGACCCGCGGCGGAGAAGGTAAATGACGTATCCGTGGGTCACGTGTTTCCAGTTCGACCACCGAAGGGTTTAAGACCTCGAACCGAAGTAGAAGCCGACGATCGCGGCCAGGACATGCTCGATCCCGAACCGGCCCAGATGGGCCCCTGTGGACAGGGCTGCGTCGACAGAGTCTGCCGGCAAAAGGTCTAGGACGTGATTCCAGACGAGGATGGCCAGCGTCACGGCCGCCGCCATTGAGATCACGGCTCGCAGATCCTCGACGATCCGCGGGGTCCGGTGGCCCCGGTCTTGCCACCAGGTTGAAAGAGTGCTCAGCCCCACGCCGAGCAGGAAACCGCCGATTAAGAGCAGGGTCACGACGCCCGGATTCTCGTCGAGCCCTATCAACCGGCCTCGGCGGAACAAGATGACGGCCACCGCGATGCTGCCGAAAACAAGAAAGAGGCGAACGGTCCCGCGTGGAAGGTACAACGGTGGCGGCCCAGCCTCATCGGCGGGTTCGGATTGGCGCCGGGCAGCGAAGTAGTGACCCATGATGATGAATAATAGGTCGCGGACGTAGTCCGGTACCTCTTGATTCGGCCTGATGATGAGCAGACCCCATGCGGTCGCAAAGATCAAGATCGCAAGCAACGCCCGGATACTCCCGGCGGGCAACCCGAGTGCGTGCAAACGACGCCAATCGACGTGTAAACCAGAAGCTGCCGTCTGAACGTCCATTGAAGCCTCCCATCGTAACTCTCTCACTCACGCTATCTCTTTTGCAGGCTATTCGCTCGTGCCAGACAAATATCGCGCAGCCGCGATGATGTTGCCGCAAGGCTAGCGAAATAGGACGTTCGCAAACTTCCGCAAAGCTCGAGGGCTTTCAAACGGGTGACGTCGCCGTCCATATCTGGTTCATGCCGCAGGCCCGCGTACCGATCGCATGAACTCAGGTCAGCCGCACGGTACTCCCGGTCGCGGCAGAGCGGCGGGCGGCGTCGAGGATCTCGGTGACGATCAGGTTATTCTTGAGCGACGACAGCCCCGAAGGCCGGATCTCGCCGCGCACGACGGCGGCGAAATAGCGGAGGAAGTCGTCCCCGGGCGGCGAAAGCGGCGGTGCCTGTCGGATCTCCTCCGGTTTTCCCGGCAGGCGGACCCGCAATCCGCTCTGGCCCACCGTCAGGACCTGGCCGGTGCGGCCATAGACCTCCATGTCCTTGCGGTCGAACGGCCAGTTCCACGACGCCTGAATGATCGCCTGTGCCCCAGGATACTCCAGGATGATCGTCGCCTCGTCGTCGACCTTCGCATAGATCTCGGGCTTGATCCGCTGGGTCACGGCGGTCACGGAGACCGGACGCGCATCGTCCATGAGCCAGGTCATCAGGTTGGCGCCATAGCAGCCGAAGTCGAAGAGGGCGCCGGCGCCGTTCTTCTCCGGGTCGGTGAGCCACGCGAGGAACTCGGGCTGCACGCCGATCTCCTTGGGTCCGCGATGGCCGTCGTGGACCACGACCTTGCGGATCTCGCCCAGGGCTCTCTCGCCTCTTCGCCAGGGCGTAGGCCGCGTGATTGGACGGGTACCAGGTCGTCTCGTAGTTCACCAGCACGGGGATGCCGCCCTCGGCCGCGGCGCGCTCGATGGCGCGGGCCTGTTCCACGCTCGACGGCCAGGGGCTTCTCCATCATCACCGGGATCTTGCGGCTGGCGCATGCGGCCACGACGGCGCGGATGGCCCGGCGGTGCTGGTGAAGGCGACCACGGCCTGCGGCTTCGCCTTTTCGAGCATCGCCTCGAGCGACGGATAGACCGTCGCCGGGTCGAGCCGCGAGCGCCTGACATATCGCTCGGCGACATCGCGGTCGGGCTCGGAGATGCCGACCAGCTCGATGTCCTTGGAGTTCCGATACCGGGCCAGGAACCCCGCCGCATGGCCGTGTTCCAGGCCGGCCATGCCGAGCCTCAGAGGAGGCGGAGCCGCCCCGCACATCGCCCCGGCCGCCAGCAGTCCCAAGGAACGTCCTGCGTTTCATCCACGGCTCCTTTCTTCGATTCATCGTAAAAACAGGTAAGGCATATTGTACCTCAACGAATGCGGCGGGGATGCCTGGCTGCTTTGGCGTTTAATGCGGAGAGTGAGGCCGGTGGGCAAACCGGTATTAGTAGGGTTTACGCTCGTGTATAGCACGACGATGAATCCGACTACGGCCGGTCTCACCGCAAATTATCAGGTGGCATCGACGACCACCAAGCGAGTCAAGAGAAGGATCGTCACAGTGTTCAAGCCAGTCCCCTTCACAGCGGCATATGCGCCGTCGAACGACTCGGTCACGTTGGTCCTCGAGGGTAAGGCAACATTCGCGACGGGCGGCCGGATCGAGGTGCTCTATTCGCCTCCCGGCGGGGTTTCTAGCGAAGCCGGAATCCCCCTGGACGCGAACGACACCGAGTTCACGATTCCGCCGAAAGCAACTGGCATCGTACCTGACTGAGCTGTCGGCCGTGTCCGGATTACGATAGCCGAGTGATGGCCCGCCGAAATCAGGCGCTGCACCTTACTGAGGGCGCAATCCATGCGGGTTTCGTGTAACGCAAGACTCTTGCAGCAGTCCTGGGAGATGAACCTGGTCATTCAGCGGAAGCGGCGTTCCATGCCGAACGGGCGAAGTGGCGGCTTCCGATTCTCGGTTGCTCAGTGCCGCAAACTGCTCGAGAGTCTGTCGGATGAGAACCAGATCGGGCACGTAACCGGGATCTTCGGACCGAAGAGAGTGACTATTACCAAACTTGCTCAACAACTCGACGGACACAGGGAGGAAGACCTTTCTGTCGAGGAGCAGGAATCGCGTCCGATGTCAGGGCCCTCCGGCCCTCTGCGCAAGCCACTTCTTGAGCGAATCTTGGCTCTCAGTCGACGGCCTGCCGGCGAGCAGGTTCTCGACGCTGATGTCTTCATCAAGGTCTGGCCAGTGAACTCCTCGCCCTTGACCGATTAGCCGCCAGCGACTTCGCTCTTCGACGGTGCCGTGAAGCAAGCGAGGATACCAGGCCAGTGGCGCCGAAACGGAGCGACCGTCGGCCAAGTCAAACGTCAGCGTGTCGTTTGTGACGGACACATTCGTCGCGAAAGTTGATTGGGCGTCAACCGTTGAAGTACTCATGCCAGCTCTCCAGTAAGTGCTGCTGGTTCTCCTCGATGATCTCTCGGATTGTGTTTATTTCCTTACGGCCGAACCCCCGACTTCGCTCCAGCCTGACGGGATCAAGCCAATACTTGGACTCGCAGTCGTCGCGCTCCACGTGGACGTGAGTTGGCTCGTCTCGATCACCCGAATAAAAGAAGAACCTATATGGCCCGCTCCGAAGGACCGTTGGCATGGTTCTAGAATACGAGTTTGGCATCCGTAAGGCAATGAAATCGGCGTGGATGTGTTGGCCTACGACTATAAAGCCCGACCGCCTCCTTAAAGACCCAATTCAGCCATTATCGATTGGCCTTGGCGCCCGACCGCGACCGCAGCAACTGGCCACACTCAACGGCATAGCCTCAGCGTGACTTCGCGAAACTCAGGCCATGGTCATCGGGCCCAGCTCCTGGCACTTTGAACGTGAAATGCGTCTCATCGCTCCAGGCGATATTGCCGACCAGGGGGGTGCCATTGTCTTGCGCCAGAGTCAATAGTCCATTTCCGGAGATCAATTTGCCCTGGATCAAGCGGTCCTCGCCCTTTTCGGAGACCTTCCATGTGAACCGCCCTTGGTCCTGGAAGCTGAGAGCAATTGTGGTTTCCGGATCCGGCTGGGCGGTCCATGTTCCTTCGAGACGGCCTTCCTTCGCGAGGGGACTTTGTACCGGATGGACCGTTAGTGCCAATCCGGGCGCGGGCGCCTGCGGGGGTGGCTGGCCGACCACTCCGGCAGCGGGCGGTGTGTTGGTTTTGTCGAGCTGCTCTAGCAGACGCCCCTCAACGGTGTCTTTGGGCTGGAGCGCCACCACACGTTTCAACTGATCGACGGCGGCGTCAGTATTCCCTTGCGTCAGATACAGGTACGCCAGAACGAACCGAGTCGAGGCCGACCGCGGGTTGAGCCTGCAGTAGGTTTCCAGGGCACGAAGCTGCTCGGTGTAGACCGACACGCTGGGATAGAGTCCCACAAGAGTCTTCCAGTCCCACCCCGGCCTCACCGAAAGCACGGCATAGAGTGGCGCGGCCGCGTCTTCATAGCGATAAAGCGCGAACAAGACCAGCCCACGGAACTCGTGTAATGCCGCGTCGTTGGGCATCTGACGGATCAGCTCGTCGGTTAGCTTGAGGGCCTTGAGGTAGTCGCCGGCCTTGAACGCATCGCGAGCGGTATCAAAACTCGTACCCACCTTGTCGACGGCCGCCGACACTGGCAGCGGTGCCTGTGTGCTGAGCGGATGCGAATAATCATAAACCGCTGGCTGAACGATGATCGTAGTCAAGCCGGGGTTTCCGAACGCACCCAATCCGTAACCGCCGTAGCCGTAGTACGGGTTGTAATAGCGCGAGTAGCCCCAGTTGTACAGTGACGAGCCGTAGAGCCAAGGCCGGTAACCGTAACCATATCCGCCATAGCCACCATACCCGCCGTAGGCCCCGTACCCCGGATATCCATATCCGTAGCCGCCATAACCGCCGTACGACGGAGATCCATATCCGTAGCCGCCGTAGCCATATCCATAGCCGTTACGGCGCAATCCCATGGCGCCGTTGTTGATCACGGCCCGGCCGAAACTGTTGACACCGGCTCGGCCGAAGGCGGAGATACCAAAGGAGCGGCCCGCCAAGGTCATTCCAGGTCGAGCGGCCATGCCGCGGGCGCTGTGCGCCAGACCCATGGCCGGGGAGATCGTTCGCGCCCGCGCCACCGTACCGAGCCCGCCCCTGTGAGCGCCACGAAAGCTGCCGACATGGCCGGCGGCCATACGACTACCGAAATGACCGCCACGCAAGTGGCCGGCACTGCCGTGACCGCCGCCCCGGTGAGCACCGACATGACCGCCGCCGCGGTGACCACCGCCATGACCCCCGCCGCCGCGGTGACCACCACCGCGGCCGCCGCCATGGCCTCCATGGCCATGGGCTGCTTGGGCGCCGCCGGCGCCGAAAACCACCATCGCGATCGTCAAGAACGCTCCGAACGTCTTGATGGTACCTGTCATGACCCCCTCCGTTTTCAAGCTGCCAGACGAGAGCGGGGAAAAATCACGCATTCGACTCTCAGCATAGCGGAAGATTTCGCACGCAACTTTGATGTCATCCCCCCGCTGAGGATCCGATCGATTCAATGATGGCGACCACGCTCGTCACCACGCTGATTATTTCTACGTTGACGCGCATAGTTGCGTTCTTCGATTTCATCGCTTCGAAGCGATTTCGCTCACTGGTTCTACATTCATGTTGAGCCGCGGTCGAATCGCATCTGTCGGGTTCGGGTATGGTGCCCCCAGGACGCCGCCGTAACAACGAGTCGGGAGACTCGATGCCCAATCGCCCGGCCGGCCCTGCGTCACGGCTTCTGTAGAGTCAGAGTCCCCAAATCGACCGTCTGCGGCGACGCACCCTCTTTGGTTGGTGCCACGGCGAAACGATGATTGTCCAGGCGGCCAGCGTCATCCCGATCGAATCGAACGCTGAGCAAATATCGGCCCGCGGGCACGTCGTCGATGCGGAAGCGGCCATCGCGGTCCACGGTGGCCGTCAAATAAGGGCTATCCGCGCGTTCCTCGCTTACGTCGGACTGAACGTGAATCAAAGCGAAATTCCAGCGAACCTTCCCGGGGAATCCCTTCGGCGGTTGCAGTTCGCCGACCACGGCCCGGCCCGTTGCCCCAAGATTGGTGTGGAGCGTTTCGCCGGCTGGGAAGTTCGCCGCGATCTTGCGCAAAGACGTTTTCTCCATCGCGCCCTCGTCTGCCATCAGCAGGATGTGGCGGCCGATCCAGCCTTGTCGGCCACGATGCTCCGCTCCTCTATGCCCGTGGCCCGGTCCTGATCGGAAACCACGATCTCAGTCGTCCACGGTTCGCAACCGACCACCCGGTAACTGCCGTCATCGTGTCGAATCGACGTTCGACCGGCATCGCGATTGCGATTCGCCCAAGGGCGTCGACAAGGCGACGCCGGTCGTAAACTGCCTGTCGTCATCACCGACGAGCCACCAAATCTACGCGGGTGTCGAGTCGCTTCGCCGCGGCCGCGAGACTCTGACGCGCCGCCACGTGTTTCGTGGTCGCCGGACGGACGAGTGTGAGCGGACCTCGCTTGATCTTGATCTGCGCGAGATGCGTCTTGTGGGCCGCCTTGGAAGGCAATGTGCCTACGCCGTTCTTCTTGGGCGGAGCGGCGAGGGCGTTTTGAACGACAGTGGCTGCACCATCATCCCCGGTCGAGGCCAGATTGGTTGCCGCGATCGCGGCCGGAGTGGCCGTGGCCGCCGTGATGGTAAGGACATGAGAGTTGTCCATGGCGGTGAGGAATTCCGCCGTGCCGTTATACACGGCCTTGATCGTATAGGACCCGGCCGCTGTATTGGCAGGGATCGTATAGCTGACACTGACTTTGCCCCCAGCGAGGTTACCCGAGGTGGCTGCGCCGATGACCTGGGTGCCGTTCAGAATTGTGAAGGTCTCACTTCCCTCGCCGACTGTGCCGGCCGTGCTGGTGACTGTGGCAGTCAGTGTCACCGCATGGGCTGTGGAGCTAAACGTGGTGGTGACGTTGGCCGCAGCAGTCGTCGTGGCCGCCGGATTGACTGTCAAAGTGTGAGAGGTGTCGGTGGACGTCTTGAAGTCCGTCCCCCCGTCATAGACGGCTTTGATCGTGTAGACGCTTCCCGAGAGACCTGCAGGCAGCGTATAGGACGTGCTGGCGCCACCGCTCGAGATCGGGACGCTGACCGCCGGGCCGATCGGTGTCGAGCCGCTCAAGACGGTAAACGTGACGGTGGCTTCGTTGACCGTGCCGCCGCTGCTGGTGACCGCTGCTGTCAGGGTCACCGTTTGGGTGGATGCGCTAAAGGTCGTCGATGTATTGACAGATGCGATCGTCGTCGTCGCCGCCCCTACCGTCAGGAGATGCGTGGTATCGGAGGCGGTCTTGAAGTTGGCCGTGCCGCTATAAACGGCCTCAATAGTGTACGAATTCGCATGCGTCCCGGCGGGCACCGCGTAGGTCGCCCCGGCAGCACCGTTGACGACATTGACAGTGACGGGAGAACCGACCGGCGTATTCCCCGCGAGGATCGTGAACGTCTCGGTCCCCGCGTTGACTGTTCCGTTGGCGCTCATGACCGTGGCATTGACGGTGACCATCTGCGAACCGACTGAACTGAAAACGTCGCTGGCATTGGATGCGGCCGTCGTCGTGGTCGCGGGATTGACCGTTACGGTGTGGCTGGCGTCGAAGGAACCAAGGAATTTCGCCGTGCCGTCGTAAATTGCGAGGATAGAGTCTTTGCTCCCAACGGTTCCAGCGGGGAGTAACATGTTCGTGCTGGCAATTCCACTTGAGTTGACGGTCGCGGTGACGGCGTTGCCGACCATCGCCGTGCCGTTCATCAAGATGAATGTCACGGTCCCCCCAGTGGGCGTGACAGAGCCGCTCGTCACGCCGGCGCTGAGGGTTATTGATTGGGATGCGTTGGCGTTATAGGTCGCCACCGTGCTGGCGGCCACGATGGTTGTGGCCGCGCCCGGCGGGTTGGCGGCCGTGAGCGGCGGGCTAAAGGACACGGTCGGCAGGCTGGAGTTGACGTGATGATCCGTGATCTTGGCTTCGATCAGCGCGGTCGTCGTCGTACCCCAGTAATTGTTGGTCAGATTGATGGTGACGGTGGAATCGCCCGCGGCGACGACGGTGCCATTGCTGAAATTATTGCCGGTGATGCTCTCGGTGGCGCCGCTGTTGATCGTGAATGCCGTATTGACGACATTCGTGGCGAGCTGGTCGCTCGTGCCGGCGTTCAATTGTAGACTGTCCCAACCAAAGGTGGTGTTGGTCGCGACGAGCTGGCCGGCGGGGTTGACCTGGATGAAAGCCGTGACGCCGCCGCCTCCCTTGCCGAAGCTGGTGCCGGTGTCGGTGAGCGTGCCCGCAACGGCGATACCGCCGCCGACGTTGTTGTTGGTGTCCTGGTACACGACCGAGGCACCGCCGACGGTCATTGACGCCCCGGCGTCGACCGAGATGGTCACGCCGTTGTTGATCTGAACGCCGACGCCATTAGCCACGACCAGCGTTGCGCCCGACCTGATCTCGAAGGCCGCGGGGAAGACGTAAAGGAGCTGCGGCGACGGCGAGGACGAGAGAGCGTTAGTGAGCTCGACAACCCCGCTGGCGAGGTTGGCGGAGTCGATCTCGACGGTCTGGAACACGACGTTGCCGGCCAGCAGCGGGATGTCGGTGATTGGGACGGCGATGGTCAGGTTGAACGAGTCCTTGGCCAGGTCGCCGCTGTTCAGGACGCTGCCGCCGTAGAGGGTGAGGCCGTCCCAGGCGAAGTCGGCGCCGGTGGCGGTGAGGTGTCCGGCGGGCTGGACCGTGATGCCGGCGGTAACGCCGCCGCCGCCCTTGACGAAGTTGGTGCCGGTGGCGGCCAGCGTGCCGCCGACGGCGATCCCGCCCCCGACGTTGTTGTTGGTGTCCTGGTAGACCACCGAGGCGGCGCCGACGGTCATCGTCGCACCGGGGTCGACTGAGATCGTCACGCCGTTGTTGAGCTGGACGGCGGCGTCGCTGGCGACCGTAAGGGCGGCGCCTGCCTTGATCTCGAAGGCGGAGATGAAGTCGTAGACGAGCTGGGGCGAGGGCGAGGACGAGAGAGTGGGCGTTAAGTTGATGGTTCCGCTGGCGAGGTTGGCGGAGTCGATCTCGACGGTCTGGAACACGACGTTACCGGCCAGCAGGGGGATGTCGGTGATTGGGACGGCGATGGTCAGGTTGAACGAGTCCTTGGCCAGGTCGCCGCTGTTCAGGACGCTGCCGCCGTAGAGGGTGAGGCCGTCCCAGGCGAAGTCGGCGCCGGTGGCGGTGAGGTGTCCGGCGGGCTGGACCGTGATGCCGGCGGTAACGCCGCCGCCGCCCTTGACGAAGTTGGTGCCGGTGGCGGCCAGCGTGCCGCCGACGGCGATCCCGCCCCCGACGTTGTTGTTGGTGTCCTGGTAGACCACCGAGGCGGCGCCGACGGTCATCGTCGCACCGGGGTCGACTGAGATCGTCACGCCATTGTTGAGCTGGACGGCGGCGTCGCTGGCGACCGTAAGGGCGGCGCCCGCCTTGATCTCGAAGGCGGAGATGAAGTCGTAGACGAGCTGGGGCGAGGGCGAGGACGAGAGAGTGGGCGTTAAGTTGATGGTTCCGCTGGCGAGGTTGGCGGAGTCGATCTCGACGGTCTGGAACACGACGTTACCGGCCAGCAGGGGGATGTCGGTGATTGGGACGGCGATGGTCAGGTTGAACGAGTCCTTGGCCAGGTCGCCGCTGTTCAGGACGCTGCCGCCGTAGAGGGTGAGGCCGTCCCAGGCGAAGTCGGCGCCGGTGGCGGTGAGGTGTCCGGCGGGCTGGACCGTGATGCCGGCGGTAACGCCGCCGCCGCCCTTGACGAAGTTGGTGCCGGTGGCGGCCAGCGTGCCGCCGACGGCGATCCCGCCCCCGACGTTGTTGTTGGTGTCCTGGTAGACCACCGAGGCGGCGCCGACGGTCATCGTCGCACCGGGGTCGACTGAGATCGTCACGCCATTGTTGAGCTGGACGGCGGCGTCGCTGGCGACCGTAAGGGCGGCGCCTGCCTTGATCTCGAAGGCGGAGATGAAGTCGTAGACGAGCTGGGGCGAGGGCGAGGACGAGAGAGTGGGCGTTAAGTTGATGGTTCCGCTGGCGAGGTTGGCGGAGTCGATCTCGACGGTCTGGAACACGACGTTGCCGGCCAGCAGCGGGATGTCGGTGATCGGGACGGCGATGGTCAGGTTGAACGAGTCCTTGGCCAGGTCGCCGCTGTTCAGGACGCTGCCGCCGTAGAGGGTGAGGCCGTCCCAGGCGAAGTCGGCGCCGGTGGCGGTGAGGTGTCCGGCGGGCTGGACCGTGATGCCAGCGGTAACGCCGCCGCCTCCTTTGACGAAGTTGGTACCAGTGGCGGTGAGCGAGCCTGAGACGGCGATGCCGCCGCCAACGTTGTTGTTGGTGTCTTGGTATACGACCGAGGAAGCGCCGACGGTCATCGACGCCCCAGCGTCGATCGACAGGGTGACACCGTTATTGATCTGGAGAGCGGCGTCGCTGGACACGGCCAACACTCCCCCCGACTTGAGCTCGAATGCGCCGCCAAAGGTCAACGAACTACCAGCGGCCATGGTCACTTTGCTCAATGAAGTCCCACTGCTATTGCTAGTGGTGAGCTGCCCTGCGTCTGTCACGGCACCCGTGCCGATCAAGGTCGTCCCGACGAGCGCGAGCGAGCCTGTGCTGCTGACCGTGACGGGGCCACTGATCGTGGACGTAGCCGCGCCGAGCGACAGCGTGCCGTTGCTCACGCTCACCGTGGTCGAGGAGTTGGTCTGGAGGTTGAGGACAGAGTCGCTCGGGCCTGTCGTAACTTTTCCGGTGCTGGTGAGGTCGATCACCGCGGTATCGGCGGTGCCGGGGACCTTGCCCCCCACCCAGTTAGTGGGCGTGTCCCAGGCGCCGCCACTGGGAGCGACCGTTGTGTTCCACTGGATCGTCGACAGTACGATCCGATGCTCGAGTCCCTCGATCTCGGGCGCGAGACGCCGAGCCCGGTTGCGGCCCGGCGAGCGCCGGCTTCGCGCAGAGGCAAGATCACGAACACCACGTGATGCGAGACTGCTGTTCATGGTGAATCTCCCTGGTGATCAAGAATGTCCGTTGCGAATCAAGAACGCTAACAAAGCTTCGTGACAAATCACGACAATTGACGGCCACGAACGTAAGCGTCGTCTGTGGCGCCAATGCGCGCACGCTCATCGCCTGAGATCCGTCGGAGCCTCCGTTCCGCCGATCCCGATCACATGCCGATCGAAAAAGTCTTAGTGATCGCGCCGCCTCTCAGCGCACCTCTGTATGGCGTCATACTGCCCACGACCTCGCAGCAATTGTCCGACGCCTATCGCATGCACAGACGAATCGCATACCTTTTGCGAACCGATCATTGGTTCGCGTTCCAAAGGTGTACCGGCGCCGCAAGGTAGATTGCAAGTGATCATTCTGTGAAGATCATGGGAAGAACGCCGCCGTTTCTTGAGTGGCGCGGAAGCGTTGCGAGATAACTGCTTCTGTGAGGACGAAATTGATCGCCGGTTCTTGCGCGATTCTAAATTCTGCGCCAATTTGGTTCGACGATGCCCTGATCTTCACCACGAAGAACACCAGCGATATCAGTAAGCTGGACGCGTGCCGCGAGTCCGAACCAAACGATTGGGCGAACGCCCGACATCGCGCGTTGCAGCCCCGTCCAATGGCTCGGCAAGCCATCTGTCGCGATAATCGTATCGAGTACGTTTGTCAACGATTGTCTCGGTTGTCTCGTTCAGGCTGCTATTTGATGCTCGGTCGAACGAGACCGTCGAGATAGCGGGCAATAACGCCTACGTCGCTGGACGAGCACGCGACGTAGCCGTCGGGTCGAACCAACCAATTTCCACCATCGTGGAAAGGCGGCCGAATGTCGGGATCGAGCAACCCTTGGAACGATCTTACGAGATCGGCCGTTGCGGTGGTCTTGTCCGCGAAAAGCGCAAAGAGTGGCGTGGTGCCCGATCCCACGGGTACGTGGTTGGCGATGGGTGCGACGCGCTCGCCCGGCTTCGGCCCGGCTCCGCCTAGAGAAGGGCCGTTCAGCGGGCTGCGTGGATAACTAATCGAGACCTCCGTCATCGTGTCCATGAGCGCATGCTGGACTGGGCGGATGCCGAGCATCACTTGACCTACGAGATTTCGCACGACTTGCAAAATCGGGTTTCTGAGTGTGCCAATCTCTGTCAATCGGTCTGCGCCCTTGACCACTTCGTCGCCGACATGGCTGCGCTCCGGGCTGTAGCTATCCAGCAAATGTTCGCTACACGTGCCGCGGACGACCAGTGTCAATTTCCAAGCTAGGTTAAATGCATCTTGCATTCCGGTGTTCATACCCTGCCCGCCGGCGGGGCTGTGGACGTGCGCCGCATCGCCCGCTAGAAAGATCCTTCCCCAACGATAGCTTGAGACCTTGCGGCCATTAATCCGGAAACCGGCGAGCCAGATCGGGTCCGAGGCCACTAATCGCTCCGGGCCGCGCTCGTTAATAATTGCTTGAACCTCTTCGAGCGTGGGCGTCGGCGGATGGGAAGCGCCGGTTGGCGGTAGATCGGCTATCACGCGATATCGGCCTGGAGAGATGGGGAAAATGACAAAAACCCCCTTTCGGCTCCAGTACACCGACACCTCAGTGTCTGGGCATGGATAGCCCGTCATGTGAACATCCGCCAGCATCCAATCGCTATCAAGAATCTCTCCGGAAAAAGTCGCGCCGAATCCGTGGCGCACGGCGCTATGTGCGCCGTCACACCCGATCAACCAATCGGTCGAGATGGTTTCTTCGTGCCCGTCCGCATGCCGCAGCACCGAGTCGACGCCGTCGGCACTGTTCGTGAAGCGGACCAGTTCCACCTGACGCTCGACGGTCACTCCCAAATCGTGCAGTCGTTCGTCGAGCAGACGCTCTGTCTCGGATTGCGGTAGCATTAGTCCGAAGCGATACGGGCTTTGCACGCTTTCCATCGTCACTCGCCCGATCGCCTTGTCGCGGGCGTAGAAGTTAACTGCCACAACCTTTTGACCGGCGTCGATAAACGGCGCTGATCCACCGCCTCGATCCAGCAGCTCTAGGGTCCGACTCCATATCACCAGTGCCTTGGATTTGTCGGTCCGCTGGCCCGCCTTGTCAACGATCCGCACCGGAACACCGTAGCGGGCCAGCTCAGAGGCCAATGTCATTCCGACTGGGCCGGCACCGATGATCAGAACGGGCTTCATTATCGTTCTCCTCAGGGTTGGAGGTCCTTGAACGGATCTGGCAGACCGGGCTCTTTCTGTGGCGGACGGTGATTAAAGGCACATCTGTGGGAACACTCACAGCGATGGACCAATATCGAAACGAAATAAAGTGTCTGTGGTAAGCTGCCGAAGTCCAGAATACGAACACCACTGAGTCGAAGCGACACCGTGGCCCCACGCGTGCAACCCGGTATCATGAATTGAGGCAGTGAGCATCGCCTGCGCGACCTCAGTCAATCCACAGAGCGCTGCGGTCGGAAAGAGCGAATCGACGCGCGATTTCGAGACAATCCTCGATCGATTGATGGCGGTGTGTCCTCCCCGGCGCAGACGGGCGACGAACAGAAGGGAACAAAGGCAACGAAGTGAGAGCCGAGCCTCAAGCTCGCCGCGGACAAGGAACCGAAAAGTAACCGTCGCGTAGAGTGCCGTTGGCTGTCACCCCCTTGGGGCCGAACATGGAAAACGTACGAAGCGCAACGAGTATTCGCATTCTTCGTTTTCTTCGTTCCCTTCTGTTCCAAGATGGGATGAACACCATGCACTCGCAATTCGCCAGAGTTGGGCGGCTTCGCGGTGACAGGTTTTGTGTTTGGTTCAGTTTGACAGTTCGGCGGCTTGAAGGTGACGGGGACAGTGTGATCAACCTGACGTGGCGGCTTGAAACGCACGTGAAGCCGTCACACGCGGCATGGTGTTCCACTCACGCCGAAAACCGTTCGCCGCCCATTCGGGAGACGAATGAACTCCATCGTGCCGTCGTCGATGGCGCTGAACCTGAGGTCGAGCATATCCAGGGCGTAGTTCTGATGAAACTTCCACGGCCTCTTGGACCCCTGTTTGGGAAGAAGCTCGATCCCCCTGCGGATATAGCCAGAATTCAGGTTGAGCGACGGCTTATCCGCGATGGCTGGCTCACGTCCAACCGGCGTGGCGCAATCATAACCGTGCGCGCTCATGTGATTCAGCAGGCGGCAGATATATTCGGCCACCAGATTGCACTTGAGCGTCCACGAGGCGTTGGTGTAACCGAGGGTGAAGGAAAAGTTCGGGACGCCGCGACACATCATTCCTTTGTAGCTTATTCTTCCCGCCATATTGATCGGAGTACCGTCGACCGACACCTGCACCCCGCCCAGACACTTCAGCTTCAAACCCGTGGCGGTCACGATGATGTCCGCTTGCAGCTCTTCGCCTGACTTGAGCCGTATTCCTCTTTCGGTAAACGTCTCGATTTCGTCAGTGACGACCGACGCCTTGCCCGATCGGATGGCGACAAATAAGTCGGCGTCGGGAACCAGGCAAAGGCGCTGGTCCCACGGGTTGTAACGAGGCGTGAAGTGCTTTTCGACATCGTAATCGGGGCCGAGCTGCTCTCGCACGAGACGCAGGATCTCTTGTTTTACCCGGTCCGGCTTTCGCCGCGAGAGGTTGTAGAAGTACATCCCCAGGAGCACGTTCTTCCAGCGGATCACGCGGAGGGCGAGCCGCTCGGGCAGCAATCGGCGGATCCAGTCGGCTGCCACATCCTCCGATGGGCGTGCGACGATGTAAGTCGGCGAGCGCTGCAGCATGGTCACGTGCGCGGCGGCTCTTGGCCAGTGCCGGCACGAGTGTCACCGCTGTCGCGCCGCTGCCGATCACGACGATCCGCTTGCCTTCGTAGTCGAGATCCTCGGGCCAGCTCTGCGGGTGCACGATCCGGCCCTGGTACCGGTCCATGCCCGGCCAGCCCGGCATATAACCCTCGGCGTAGTCATAATAGCCGCTGCACATGCAAAGGAAGTTGCAGGCGAACCGGACGGTCTTCCCGTCGGGGCCTGTCGCGTCAACCGTCCACGC
Organism: uncultured Isosphaeraceae bacterium; assembly: GCA_963850935.1. Taxonomy (GTDB): domain Bacteria; phylum Planctomycetota; class Planctomycetia; order Isosphaerales; family Isosphaeraceae; genus CAWFRS01. Next base: position 437,487 of record CAWKNT010000032.1, on the reverse strand, counting down.
GGCATCCTGCGACGACCACGACGCATGCGTGACCTGATGGCCAAACCGAATCTTGCGGTCGATGCCATATTCTTGTGCCGTTTCCGCGATGTATTTGCGGATGCTCGAACCGTCGGCGATCGCCTTTCTGTCTCGCCAGGGACGAAAGGGGTAGCCGAGCGTATGCATGTCGGAATCGGAACGTACTCCCGGGTAGCGGAACAGGTCCCAGGTTCCCCCGATCGCGCTTCGGCCGTCCAGAATTGCGTAGGTTTTGGCCGGACATTTCGTCTGGAGGTGATAGGCCGCGGCGATTCCGGAAAGCCCCGCGCCGACGATGAGCACGTCGAAGTATTCCACGCGTCCCGGATCTTCGACATGCAGGGCCGCGATGGGAGCAGCTTCCGCCGTATCGGCCATCTGCGCGACCTTTCAAATGAGGACAAATCTCCTGACCAGTCTTGTCGAATATTAATCTAACAACTTGCCATGTTGACAGGTGCAAGGTGACGCTGGGCCGCATGACAGATGCCGACTCCAGTGCCCACCAATCGATCAACCGCCAGCGATTTCCGCGCAACCCACTCAGCGACTGCCATTCACGGATCGACCGAATAGCCCTTCCGGCGGAATATTGGCGTGGCGATCCGCCGCAGGTTGCCGCCAAGAATCTGATGCCGCTGGGGACCACTGAGGTCCGAGTCGAAGACCTTTGAAAGCTCGGTCGAGTACGACCGGCTCGGGCCGTGTCCGCCCCAGACCAGCCGGTCGGCGCCCAACTGAGCCACCGTGTAGTCGAGCTGACCGGAGTGCGGATCCGAGCCGCTGAACTCGATGAAGACGTTTGGTCGCGGTCGGACCGCACGCACGCCAAGCTCCCAGTCGCCGCCGGAGTGGCCACAGATCAGCGGCACATTGGGGAACCGCTCGGCCAGCAGTGCCACGTCCGTCGGCGTCGATTCGCCTGCGGAGTTCCCGCCGCCCGGCCGCCGTGGATTCCCACCCACGATCATCCAGGTATGAATGTAGATGATCGCCCGTAGCTCCGCCGCCAGTTCGATGATCGGATCGTTGTTCGGGTGGCTACAGGTCACGCCATGCGGGTTCCCCCCATAATACTTGATGCCCACGCACGGACCGTCGCGGATCCACTCTTCCATTTTCCGGCAGCTCTCGCGGGGCTGCCCGGGATCAATCGGGTCAGTCCTGAAACCAGGTCGGCGTGCTCCTCAAGAAACTTCCGGATCTCCTTCTGCGCCTCGGCTGAGATGGACCGGCCCAGCGGATCGTCTTGCGAACCGGCGATGTCGAGCGACAGCACTCGCTCGATGCCCATCCGGTCGACGTAGAACTGCGTCTCGTTGTGCCGGCGGAGATCGCCCCCCTCCAGGCCGTGATAGTGGATGTCCCAGATCTGCAGCGCGACCAAGTCGGCTCGGGTCGGCAGGCCGTAATCGGCGGGATTCAAGGCGAACTGGCGTGGGTCAGGGCCGGTTCTCATGGTGGGTTTCCTCGCGTTCGGCCGCGGAATCGCCCCGGTGTTATCCCAGCAGCGTCCGAGCGTTGGCGAACATGATCTTGTCGAGCTGCTGGCGGTCGAGCGGAGATTCGAATAGCTTCAACAGCGCGCTCTCGCACGGGAAGAACGGCGCATGCGTACCGACCACCAGCCGGTCCAATGGAACCTGCCCCCGGTAGGTGGGATGCGTGCCGTCGATCAGCCGACCAATCCCGCCGTTGCCCTCGACGGCAGCGATGTCGAACGTGGTTCGTGTCTGCTCGATCAAGGCTCGGACGCGGCCGCTGCGAAAGACGGTGTCGGCGTTGAGTAGTTGCACTCTGGCTTCCGGTACCTTGACGAGAATCTCAGGTAGCCGCGTCGCGCTCACCACGGGCGCGATGACGCTCGGGTGGTGCACCCGCTCGTCCTCCATCCGGATGACGATCTGCACAAGCAGCCCGCGCCGGGCCGCCAAGGCCAGCAGCCGGAGTAGTTCGGGGTGGTCCAGCACATACCCGTGGTACGCGGGATAGAGCCGGATGCCGCGCATCTGGTACTGCTCGTGGCAGCGCCGCAGGTCCTCTTCCCAATCCGGCCAGACGGGGTTAACGCTGCCGATTGGGATCAGCAGTCCGTCGCCGTGTTCGCGGCATTCGTCGGCCAAACGCCGGTTAGCCCCGTCCAGTTGTTTGTGAAGCACGCATTCGAAGCTGCCTGCCCAGGCTTGCGCGATCCGGTGCCGGCGCAGCTTCCGCACGAGTGCCTCGGTGCGGTCATACTTCAGCCGGCGAAAGGGCCACTGGAACAGGTGCACGTTGGTGTCGATGATTTCCGGTCCCGCGGCGGGCTCTGCCGGGGGCGACTCGGCGCCCTGTGCCGGACGACCGGCTGGACTGTCCTGAATCGCCAACGCCGCCGGTAGAAGCGACGCCTTGACGAAGGTCCGTCGGTCTAGCGTCTGCCGATCATGGCTCTGATCTTTCATCGTTTGATCCGCAACGGTGGGTGACGAACCGGCCAAACGGGGAATCCACCTCGATCACTCGCGGCTGCGAGCAAAGCGGAGCGTGGGTCAGCGCACGGGACCGCCTCGCAGGCGATCCTGCGCATCGCGGGCGCGAGTCTGCTGCTCGGTCGCTGTTTCGAGCAGACCCAAGGATCGGGCCATCTCGCCGATCGAGCGGCCTGGGTCGTTGGACCAGAAGATGCCGCGGTCTTCGGACTGCGAGTAGCGATATCCGACGCGGTCACCGAACGCCTCGCGGAATGCCTCGCCGTTTCGCAATCGCGACGACCAGGGGAGGATGATGTAGCTGAGGTCGATCTCGTGGACGAGGGTTTGCTTCGGTTCGGTGATCTGGGCGGCGACGAGCCCCGTCCCAGGCTCGAAGAAGGACGCGTTGTTCCGGAACGTGGAGGAGACGACCCAGTATTCGTGGGTGGCAGCGTACATGCCAGGGCGGGTGAGCTGCGGGGATTGAGTGGGGTAGAGCACAAGCTCGGCGCCTTTCTCCGCCAGGCGGCGCCAGCCCTCGGGATACTCGATGTCGTAACAGATCTGCACGCCGACGCGGCCGAAGTCGAGGTCGAGCACGTTGTACGCGGTGCCGGGTCTCACGCCGCCTTCCAGCACGATTTGGCCCTCGGAACCGACCCGATCCAGCACGGGGTGGGCCTTGACGTACCGACCAGCCAGCCGACCCTGGCGGTCGATCACGACGGCGGCGTTCGAGCAGGCGGCGTTGCCCGGATCGTCGAGAAAAACACCGCCGAATACAATGTAAGTGTTATGCTCGCGCGCCTTGGACGCGAGGGCCCCGATGATCGTGTCATTGAGCGGGACAGCGATCTCGGCGGCGGTGCCTGACTTGCCGGCGGTGATGGCGTACTCGGTGAAAAGCGCCAGGTCGATGGACCGGCCGTACTTCAAGCGCGATTCCGCCACCATCTGGTCGATCAGGCGACGCATCTGCTCGAGCCGCCCGCTGAGGCCGGGGTAATCGCTGTACCAGCGCGTCATGGTGGTTCCGACAATGACCTTGCGCGGCGGCCGGTCGTGACGGGCAGTTTTGTTCCCATGGACTTCGGTCGAGAGGATGCCTCGGTGCTTCAGCCACTCGGCGCACCGCTCCGACCAGTTCGAGACGGGCCGTCTGGTCTTCCTCACACCGAACCCATGCCCGCCCTCGTCGTAGATGTGCAGTTCCGCCGGCACGCCAGCATCTCTCAACGCCCGGTACAGCGCCAGGCTCTGTTCCGGCTGTGCGCCTGGCTCATCGTCGTCGCTGGCGTGGACCAGGAACATCGGTCCGGTCCCCTTCGGGATGCGCATAGTATTCGGCGAGGACGGCCGATCCCGGCCGCGCCAGGATGTAGCCCGGATAGGCGACCACCGCGAAGTTGGGCCGGCAGCTTGAGCGATCCACATCATCGATCGGCTGGTACGAACGCTTCTCGAACGAGATCGCCGTCATTACCGCCAGATGTCCTCCGGCCGAGAACCCCATGACCCCGATCCGCTCTGGGTCGATGCCCCACTCTTCCGCTCGGCTCCGCACCAGGCTGATCGCCCGTTGCGCATCGAGCAGCGCCCCGGGGGCAGGCTGCCGCTCCGGCTCGCCTGGCCGACGTGGCACGCGATACTTCAGCACCACCCCGGTGATGCCCAGAGTGTTCAGCCACGCCGCCACCTCTTCACCCTCCTTGTCCCACGCCAGGTTCCAGTACCCTCCGCCCGGACATATCAAAATCGCGACCCCTGCACGGTTCGCAGCGTCCGGATGGAACACGGACATCGTCGGCCGCGTCACGTTCGTGATCCACTTCGCGTCTTTCGTCGGCGCTTCTGCCGGTGCACGCACACGCTCCGGACCGATCTGTCCGTGATCTCCCACAGCCTTTCCCGGCCAAAGATCCAACACCAGCGGCTCATTTGCCCCCTGTGCCGCGTTGCCCGCATTAAACCCGACGGCCACGCACGCCAAGATCAAGACTCGTTTCATCGCCGCTGCCTCCACGGTGTCGGCCACCTGTCACCGTCCCTGGGCATTGTCCGCCCCCTCCGCCGATCGGTCAACAACGTAGGTGCGGGACGTTGCCGCAGCTTTTGGCGTCAGCCGACGAAGAAGTGTTCTCCGGTCGGCGAGCCTCGTCCGTGCAACTGATCACGCAAACGGAGGATCTCACGCAAAGCCGCAAACAAGAAAGAGACCTGAAATCGACGATAACCCACGATTAAATTGGATGGACAACACGACTCCAGATTGAAAGCACTTTGAGGGTATTAACCGCCGGTTGAGACGGGATTTGAACTTGGCCGGCGCCGAGATAGACTCACGTTGTCGGAATTCAGCTTTTTGGGAACCTGAATGCAACGGACTGGTTGTGCCGTCAATCGGTGGCTGGCACCTTTGCCAACGCAGTCGTGATGCGATCGGCACGTCGCGACCGATCTGCTTGCGACATGGACCCCCTGCTCAAGGGATGACGTCATGAAAAATACCTCCCGCCGCCAGTTCCTGCGATCTCTCGGGTTCTTGCCTGGGGCCGCTCTTCTTTCCCAGTATCGGGCGCTCGCCTCTTCCGATAAGGGCAAAACCAAGATCCGCGACATCAAGGTGATGATGCTGCAAGGGCCGCGGACCTACACGCTGATCAAGGTTTTAAGCGATGCTGGCCTTCACGGCATCGGTGAGGCGTATGGAAGCCCCGGCGTGGGCGTGAAGGAGGGCATCCTCGCCCTCAAGCCGGAATTGATCGGCAAGGACCCGCTCGGCATCGACGTGTTGATGACCGGCCTCGGATGGCGCACGGACGGTTCGGCCCACATGCTGATTCGAGCGGCCAGCGGTATCGAGATGGCACTTTGGGACCTCGCGGGCAAGACATTGGGCGTGCCCACGACAACTCTGCTCGGCGGTAAGTTTCGCGACCGCGTGCGCATGTACGACCATTCTGCCCCGCGCAATATGATGGATCCGTCGTCCTGCCGCGAGTGGGCCGCACGCGTGAAGTCAGACCCAAGTGGCTTCAAAATTCACAAGTTCGGATTTGAGCATACCGACCCGCGTGTTGACCCCGCGCGATCGCGCGAACCGCCTTCTCACCACGACCGAGCTTGCGCAGATTCGCCGCGGGTTCGAGAACTGCCGCGAAGCGCTCGGCTGGGACCACGATATCATGGTCCACTGTCACTGGGAGTATGACATCCGCACGTCGATCCAGATCGCCGAGGCGATCGAGCCGATCCGGCCGCTCTGGCTCGAGGATCCGATGCCTGTTGAATACACCGAGAGCTGGCGGCGTCTTGTTGCAAGCTCGAAGGTTCCCATCTGCACCGGCGAAAACCTGAGCAGGCGGCAGGGATTCAAAGACTTCATCATCAACCAGGGCTGTGACATCCTCCATCCCGACTTGCGCAACACGGGAGGATTCCTGGAGACGAAACGGATCGCCGACCTGGCCGAGGTATTCGCGCTGCCGATGGCAACGCACAATACCGGCAGCCTTGTCCATACCATCGCCACGGCACACTGGGCCAGCACGGTCCGGGATTTTCTGGCATCGGAGACGGTGGTGGGTCACGGAGACTGGATGGACGAGGTTGTCATCCATGAGGATCGCGTCATCAAGGATGGTCACATCCAGCCCGCCGACCGGCCCGGTCTTGGTCTCGAATTGAACCCGGACGTCGTGAAAGCCCACCTCGCACAGGGCGAATCTTACTGGGACCAAGATCGTCGCGGTTAAGAGACGGAGAGGGCATCATGTACAGCCGGTCTGTCGGGGGCCAAGCCGATTTATCTACGGGAATCGACGATCGGCCTCCCATCACGAGGCGGTCGCGGTCTGAAGATGCTGGCCGATCGGGCACGCGGCGAGCAAAATCGCGATCGCGTTGCGCGCCGTGATGCCGAGAACGTCGTGTAGAGTCAGGCAGAATCCGGCTCCGCCCTGAATTGAGCGCCGAAAATGTCGCTCGCGGCCCGAACGCAATGATGGATGACCAGCGAAATTCCAAACGACAACGCAACCGCCTCCGCACTTTGAATGTGCGTGTCACGTGTGGCAACCAGAAACGACGCTTGGCGTTTGACGTTGACGCGTTGCCTACGTCCAGAGTCGCCGGACCACTCCTATCAGCGACAGACCGCTGACGACGACAACAGCGAGTAGGGCCAGGGCATAGCCATTCCGGCCGTAAAGATAATTGCCCACGCAGAAGAGGGCCGACCAGATCAGCGTGCAGCCGGCGACCCAGCCGAGTAGCGCCAGCGGCATATTCTCGTGGCTTCCACCCACAGCGCCTTCGGCCTCAACGACATCTTCCGCCAGTGCTCGTATGGGGGCCCAGCCAGGGCCAAACGGGCGTACTTTGCGATAGAAGCTTATTAACGTCTCGCGGTCTGTCTCCGGTCCGAGGTACGCAGCCGCCACCCAGCAGATCGTGGTGAAGATCACAGCGAGCAGCAACTCTTCATGGGTGCCGAAGACGACGCCATTCTTCCGTAGGATCAAGAAGAACACGGCAATTCCGAATGAGGCGATCATGGCCACGATCTCGCACCAAGCGCTCACGCGCCACCAGAACCAGCGGACCAGGTAAAGCAGTCCGGTCCCCGCGCCAATCTGGAGCATGAGATTAAAGTTGCCCTGAGCGGTGTCGAGGAGGTATACCATTGCCGCCGAGCAGATAAACAAGCCGACCGTTGCGATTCGCCCTGCGAACACGTAGTGCTTCTCGTCGCGGCCGGGTTGCACGAATCTCTGGTAGAAGTCGTGAACCAGGTACGACGCACCCCAGTTGAGCAAGGTCAGGATCGTCGACGAATTGGCCGCGATCAGACCGCCGACCATGAGGCCCATCCAGCCTACTGGCAGGAACCTGAGCATCGCTGGGTAGGCGATGTCGTCGCCGATCAGGCCAGGATCGAGGGAGGGAAATGCTTTCTGGATGTCCGAGAGCTGAGGATAGACGATCAACGACGCCAGCGCGATCAGGATCCAGGGCCAGGGACGCAGGACGTAATGGGCGAGGTTGAAGAAGAGCACTCCGCCCAGCGCATCGTGCTCTGACTTCGATGCCAGCATGCGCTGGGCGATGAAGCTGCCGCCACCCGGTTCCGCACCCGGATACCAGACCGCCCACCATTGCACCGCGATCGGCATGATGAAGACCGCCACGGCGAGGTCCTTGTTGCTGGTAAAATCGGGGAGCATGGACAGGTAGTTCAAACCATGGGGCCCCTGGCGGGTTGACAGCTTCTCCACCAGCCCACTCAGGCCCCCCACCTCGGGCAGCCGGACCGCGAAGTAGGCGGCCGCGATGACCGCCGACATCTTGATGAAGAACTGGATCATGTCGATGACCAACACGCCCCAGAGCCCGGAATGCGCGGCGAAGGCGACGTTGAGCAAGCCAACCAGCAGCAGCGTCTGCCAGCGATCGAGTCCGAACAGCACTGCCGCGATCTTGCACGCGGCCAGGTTCACACTGGCCATGATCACGCAGTTGAAGAAAAGTCCGAGATAGATCGCGCGGAATCCTCGCACCAAGCTGGCAGCCTTGCCAGAGTATCGCAGCTCATAGAACTCCAGGTCGGTGAGCACGCCCGACCGCCGCCAGAGCTGGGCGTAGAAGAAGACAGTCGACACCCCCGTGAGCACGAACGCCCACCATTGCCAGTTGCCCGCGACCCCCTGCGTCCGCACGAAGTTGGTCACCAGGTTGGGAGTGTCGCTCGAGAAGGTCGTCGCCACCATCGACAGCCCGGCCAGCCACCACGGCACCGATCGCCCCGATGCGAAGTACTCCGACGTATTCTCACCCGATCGCCGGGCGAAGAAGAGGGCCGGGACAAAACAGACCGCGATCGAAGCGATGACGATGACCCAGTCGATGATCTGTAGTTGCATGGGGCTCACCACGATCCTGGAGGTTTCGGAGAGGACGGCAACGTCGGCGACCGGAACACTTGATCATCGTCGTTACTTCGTCGGCTCTCCGCCCCATGGCGGGCGGCGTGCCCATCGATCGCAGCAATAGAATTCCTGCCGCCGGAGGTTCGAGCGGCTCGGGATCATACTTCCCGACCCGGAAATCAACCCGCACTCGCAGGTATGGAAAAACTCGAGTCCGGCAAGACCAGCGCACCGGGACGAACCGTGGTTGGCGTCGGGATACGCGATCAGCTTGGCATTCGGCAAGTTCTGAACGAGCCCTAATCTTGTCCACCGAGAGTTTGGACGAACGTTTTGCCATACGGATAGAAGAGTTCCTTCCGGCCTTGCTGCCACGCCGCCGTGAATTCGGGCGTTGTGATGTCCCAGTCCCGCCGGCATTTCTTGGTAACGGCACGTAGGTCGTGCCGAAGCTCTTCCAGGGTTGGCCGGCCGAAAAACCAGTAGCCGTTGTAGAACTTATAAATGACAAGGCCGGGCTCGAGGACAAACACGTGGGGGATCATGGGATTGTGGAGAGGATCCGTGTAATCGGCGATGTCGAGATCCTTACCATTGCTTCACCCATCCGATGTTTCCCAGGCGGACTTCAGCCCGCGACCGTAGCAGGCCAGTTCTAGATATCGATTGCCAGATCATTCCGCGGACGCGAGCAACAAATCAATAGGTTCCCTGCCGCCGGAGGTTCGAGCGGCTCGGGATCATACGTCACCGACCCGGAAATCAACCCGCACTCACAGGTGCGGCAAACTCCAGTCCGGCAAGACCAGCGGACCGGGACGTCGCAGGCTTCCGCGAGCTCCAGCAGGCTCTGGAACTTGGGATCCCAAGAGACGGTGAGGCCGGCGCGAGCAAATGAAATACTTGGACCCTTGCCGGGCGACCCGGGAGGTGCGTGCGGCACCCGGCGAAGCGCCTCCTTCACACCCGGCGTGAGGGACTTGCCTGAACCGAAAATCTCGGTGTGGACGCGATCACGGGCCACGCCCCAACTGTCGAGTCCGGCGGTGAAGTCCTCAAGGAAGGCAGGAGGGCCGCACAGATAAAAATCGGATTCGCGAGGTAAGCCCAGCTTTTCGAGGACCGTGGCGGTCAGCCGGCCGGCAGCATCGAAGTCGACGCCCACCTGGTCAGCCGCGTCGGGACGGCTGTACTGGACGTGGCTCCGGGCATGGGGCAGCTTAGCCAGCAGATCGCGTGTTTCTCGGGCAAACGGATGATCCAGGCGGTCGCGCGCTCCATAGATCCACCAGACCGGGCGCGGCGACGCCTGCGCCGCCAGCGCGTGAAGCATGGCCATCATCGGAGTCACACCCACGCCGGCGCTCAACAGCACCACAGGAAGCTCGCCGCGCTGCAGGGTGAATGCGCCGCGGGGCGCGCTGACATCCAGGACATCGCCTGTACGAAGCTGCGTGCTCAAGTAAGTGCTGGCGATTCCGTGCGGTTCCTCCTTGATGCTTATGCGATATCGACCAGCGTCCGGCACACCCGACAGCGAGTAGCTGCGCAAGACCGGAGGCGCATCGGCTTGAGGACGGAGTCGCAACACGACGAACTGCCCGGGCAGGGGGACGGTCAGAGGGCGACCGTCCGCCGGCTCTAGCACCAGTGAGACCACGCTGCTGCTCTCGCGATCCTTTCTGGCTATTTTCAGAGGCCGGAATCCAGGAGCAGCCGTGATGATCTGTTCTGGTGACGTTAGTCCTGCATTTCCTGTGCGCGATCCCGGCTGCGTCATCTGCCGGAGAAGAGCCTCAAAGGAAGACTTCCAGCCCAGGCTCAAGGCCGGGATGCGCAGAGCCCGCTCAAGTTCTTCTTTGGCGGGTCCGGGAAGATAGAGCAGCGCGTCGATCGCGGCGACCGTGAGGCGTTCAGGGCCCTCCGCAATTTTGACGATTTCATCGCCGGCGGCCACCTCACCCTCTTCTAACACGCGAAAATAAAACCCTGGGCGGTGATGCGCGACCAGCAACGCCGCTATCCTGGGCTCATCCATTCGTATGCCAACGCGGTAGCAGGTGACACGCGGCTGCGTCACTTCGAACACAGCCCCGCCGACGCGATAGCGGTCGCCGACGCAGACCTCGCTGTCGGCGAGGCCTTCCACCGTGAAGTTCTCTGCGAATTGCCCAAATGTGAAATCGGCTCGTTTAATTTCACGCTGCCAATAATGATAGGAATCCATCTGGTAGACAAACACAGCCCGGTGTTCTCCACCGTGACCGGTTAGATCACCTTGTGCGTCACCATCGATGTTGAGCCGCCGAACCAGGCGCTTTCCCTGCACTGGCTCCTTCCACACGGACGTGTAGACAGTCTTGCCGCGCCACGTGATCTCGCGGGGAAGACCCACGTTGACTGCCAATAACCGTGCCATACGGACGTCTACCTCAACGCGTACGATGGCGGGTACCATCCTGCCTGACACCCCGAACGGAGCCGACCCCGATGACATCCTCGCATCCGACAACCGTCCCGTGCCAGTGGTTCTCCCCGATCGCATGCGTTCTCGACCGGGAACCGCCGGACACACGTGCCGCCGTCACAAACGGTTGCTTTTAACGTAGCTCCAGTACCGCTTCACATTCGGTCCGAGGGCCAGTCCACATGAGCCAACGATGGAACTTTTCAGCGGGATGATGCATCAGAAGGTATAGCAGGTCAGACCTGGTCAAGGATCCCCGTGACTGGATTCGGATCGAAAGTCGAGTACCATGCTAGGCGGTGGGGCACCGACATGAACGCCGCCTTTGACCAGGTGGCCTTGGGATTGAATACCTACCCTCCAGACATTCGAGGATGGGCGCGGTGGTAGCGGCGAACGATAAAGTGGGGCCAAGAGAGGCGAAACCGGGAACGCATGCGCCTCAAGCGTCGACGGCTTGGTCGATACCAGAGATCCGGGTCGTCAAGGATGATCAGGGACGCTTGCGGATCGACCAATCCGATCCCGCCACGTACGGCGCGTATTCCGCCCGTCAATTGCTGGCGACCGCCGAAGCCGAACCGCAGTACAGGGACGGAATGACCAAACGTCCCTCGACGCCCTCGATCAAGATCACCTATGTCAACGGCGCTGGCGAGCCTCAGGAGAGCAGCGTCCGAGAGATCTTCTGCCGGATGGATGGGGACGCGCTTGTCCTGACCAAGTTCGAGACTGCAGAAGGCGAGAAAGTCAAGGACCTGCCCATTGCAATCCCCCTGCTCGGCGAGCTGGACGACGACGTGGATGACGCGGATCGGTTGCATCAAATCGCCCTGGCCGAGCTCGGTGATCTGCCGTTATCGCCCGCCAAGACGGAACCGGAATATGAGACGCCCCGGCCGGCGCCACTCGGGAACGGCGGCGTCCGTCTGGGCCACTTCGGCAGTATGACGAGGCAGCCAATCCGGCCCCGGCCGCGGGCACGGTCAAGACTTCACGAACCCCTGAGTCGGTGCCGCGCGGTCCAGCAGTTATGCCGCCTGGTACAAAGGCGACGGAAGCGACCACAGGGCCCCCGGCCGGAGCGGTACGGGCGCTCAACGACGGCGAGGCGGCCTCGTTGCGTACGCTGATCGAAGCCAAGGCGGGACAGACGCGGTGGGCCAACGAGCTCCTAGTGCTGGCAGCGCAACGCCACCCGAGCGATCGCAGACTGCAGAACGAGCACCTCGCGAACCTTTTGCGGGTCTCTCTCGCTCCGTCCCGGGCCGAGTCCCGGACGCCGCTCGCCGCTGCATTGCGTGGTGTCCTCGAGGAGGTGCACGCATACAAAGCCAGTGTGTTGGACCGCGATCCCCTCAAAGCGGAGAAGCTCGCACTCGAGCCCTTCGCGCGTACGGTGCTCGATCCGGCACCGGTGGACGACGGCCAGGTGAAGATTGTTTCCGGCACTGCTCAGAGAACCCCCGCTCAGGTTTTGGCGAAGCTCGAAGATCCGAAGCTCGCCCGGGCCACCCGCGTGAAGTTCCTCCTCGAAATCGTCCCCGAGCTGATCGAGACCTGGCGACCCGACAAGGAGAGCGGCCGCAGCGAGGCGGCCAACGAAAGCAGCCCCGCGATCGTGCGCAGGCTGTTCGCTGTGGCGAACGAACAGCGCCAGCAGCGGAAATTCATCGACGACGGCCCAAGCTTCAGGAAGGCGGGCGAAAGGTACAAGGGACTCGAGAGCAAGTTGCCGAAGGACACGGCTACTGACAACTCGTAGGAAGCTTCAAAACACGCCCTCGGCGTCCCGAAATCAATCTAGGCGGTTCAGAGCGGCAAAATCAAAAAGTGCGTGAGCGATAACGAGCGGCCACAACCGCCCGGTTCGGACGTACCATTGCGCGAAGACAACGCCCAGCGGGATGATGGTCACTAGTCCAGATGGCCCTTGGTACAAATGGTAGAGCAATCGAACCGTGACGCTAACATTGATCGCGAACCACGGATCTTTCCATTGCTTGAGTGTCGTAATGAGATAACCCGAAACAAAGAACTCTTCGAACAACGGGTTAACGATTGAGATCGCGATGACGAGGCCGAATATGAGGTCCGGTGCAACCATTTCGTCGCCGCGGATTGAAAGGCCGCTGGGAAGAAAGGGTAGACTGCTAAGTCAGTAAGGATCCAGACGGCGTAAGCAACGATGGCAAGTGCGAGCCCTTCAGCAGCGCCTTTCCAGCTAGGTGTGAGACCGTAGGAGCTGAAATTTCCATTCGCTCTGAGAACAAACAACGCCACCGCTGCAAGCGCGGGCTCCACGAGAAGCAATTCGAGAATGTGCGCATTGGAGAAGGGCGGTGAAGCGGGCGGATTGAAAACCGCCACGGTGCTTGCAATGACGAAGCAGCCGAACGTGATCGATACGACAAGAGCCGACTCAACAGGCGGCGATAGCCTGATACGGGAATCATTCAATGTTCCGCCGGCACCTTTCTTTCCGGTTGCTGGGCCGGCTGCACTTTCCGTTTGGAACGATCGACAATTCCGCTGTCCTTGCGGAATTCTTTGGCCTTCGCATCTTCATAGACTTTGCTCAGCAGCGGCTGGAACGTCGGGTCGACCGTCCGCAGGCCCATCGGGTGGATCGCGTGGGCGAACGCGTGGATCATAATGTTCTCGGTCGACGTTCTCGGTCGGCAGGCACACGAGTCAGACTTAGCGGGGATGGTACGCGTCGACATTCCGGCGCATGTCCTCGGCGGACTTGTCGTAGGCGAACGCCTTCCCCTTGTACTTCGCTTCGAGGGACCGGACGACCTTGCCCCACGGGCCGGCTGCGATATCGCTCCTCACGACAATCGCGTAGCGTCCGACCGGCTCGGCGGCCCTGGCCATTCCGATCGACGCCAAGAGACCAAGCGACCGTCACCATCCCCGCGACGAGCATCCGAGTCGTGCCATCTCCCCCAAGGCAAAAGCGGACCCAATGGCTGATTGTACCCACCTGCCCGAAAAGGGTCACGAAATAACGGCCGTCCTTGCAGAGCGTGCTCCCCCGTTTTTCGTCCACCTGACAAGGGGCACTGCCTTGCACGGGTGCGATCCCAAAATGCGGTCACGCGGCAGTACGCTTAGATTGTTTCTTCGTTGATGTTTGCGTCAATTCCTCATCTTCGTCGTCGAGCGCTTTCAACTCGGCCAGGCACGCGGGTGGTGTCCAACGCCAGTCGGTTCGTCGGTCCCTCGCCATCGAGTCACTCGTGTGCTCCAAGATTTCGTCCCACCGACCGGAAACTACGGCGGCCCGCAGTTGGAATACGGCCTCTGCATTTTCCTCGGTCCAGTAAATGCCATTGCCCTTCAGCCGGAGGTTGATGACTCGTCGGATCGTGCTCTCGATCGCTCCGCTTCCCATCGGCACCCCGCGGCATCGGAAGCAATTGTAACGCAAGCGTCCCGCATCGGAGTGCTTGGTCAAATAGCGGATCTCACGCCACACCGACGAATCTGGGTCTTCGCCTACTGCCAACGCCTCCAATTCGGCGATGACGTCGCGACTCTTGCCCTCCTTGAGAAGCCCCCGAAGCCGCCTGTAAAGCTCCTGTCCGCTCATCCTCGGCCAGAGGCAGACTCGCCAATGCCACGCTCACGTGATGCACGGCGTGACACCAATCGAGCACCTCGACCACCCGGCACGGTTCCAACCCGACCTGGGCGATGACCCAATCCAACCGCTTCCAGATCCATGGCGCGCCGTCGGCCACGAAGGTCACCACATTGGCCCATTGGCGCACCCATTCGGTGCAAATGAAACGCGACCAATTCGATCAATGCATCGGGGCCTTGGAGCGTGCCGTCGATGACGGGACGGCTTCCCCGACCATGCGCCCCTTCTTGTCCAACTTCGAAGAGGATGACGACCTTGGGCTCGCGCCACTCGACCCGGAACTTCTTCCGCTTCGTTTGGCCGCTGACGCGAATCTTCTTCACCACGGTTCGCACTCGGACCCGGCCGCCGTCGATCCCGACCGCGATACTTTTGCCCGCGAACTCGCCGCCAGCGGGCAATTCGCCGGCGCGGAACCGCATCAGATCGCGGGTGCGGGTCGCCAGCATCTGGCACCCCAGTTCCTCAGCGACTCGCCGACCGCTTTCTCGTCCTTTTCCAGGCCCCGCCGAGCCAACTCCGCGCGAGCCTGTTCGATCGGCAACAGACCGACCAGGCGACCCACTTCGGCTTGCACGTTGGGGCTGCAACCTTCGCTGATCCGATAAGCCGCCAGTTCCGGATAGAGCCCGGCTCCCTCTGGGCCTCGTCCCTTGCCGGTGCGCCCGCGGGGCGAGCAGTACAGCGTCATCACCGTGACCGCCAGTCCTCCCAGAAGCCGCACCACCAGGGGGCGTCTTTTTTTTCAACCGGGCGGAGCGGGACCTCAGCCGCATTGATCACGTCGTCGATGTGTGGGGCCGTCTCGGGTTGCTCACTGGCCTTGGCCAACAGCCCGGCGACGTAGAGATCCGCCTGCCGCCGCGCTTGCTCGTGAACCTCAAGTTCCACGGCGGCGAAGCTCGCCGGATTCGTCGTCAGACGTTCGAGCCACTCGTGCTCGCGCTCGGCCAATAATCGGCCGGTCTGCTCGGCTACGACGGCTGGTGAAGCTGCCCGCGGGCCGGCCGGCCGTTGACGCTTTCTTCTTCCCTTTCCCTTCTGCTTGTTCTGGCCCATTTGCTCTTCCGACTCCAGAAGCACTTCCATGACGGGATCCTTCCCGGTTGCTGATCATCCAAGTTGATTGGCTTCGGCCCTCCGGATATCCTAACCCACACTCCTTTTGAGGTCACCCCTTTTTGGGATCGCACCCGCCTTGCACAACCAACTCTCCACACGCGTCTATCGTCTCGTTCACTGGGAGGTCATCGTTCGATCGCAAGGAGCGCTCACCGTTTCACCATTATGCCGAAATGACGTGCCGCGGGACTTAAGGCTCGGGTGAAGCTGCGTCCCACGACAATCAGCGCGGCGAGTCCTGCCAAGACAATGGATGACGGCTCCGGCACGCCGATTACTTGCGGCGGATCACCTGGATCATGCGTGCCTGTGTTGGTGGGCGGCGACCCAATTACCGGTGGCGGGCAATTGGTCAATGGCGGCAATATCGTGGTCGTGACTGCCGGTGGTGGGTCAATCGGTAGATGATCGTGACGTACGATGTAGTCAAGTATGGGGCACTCATGCTGCCTCAAGAACATCCGCGGGTCGGACAGGTAGCTTGCCTCGACCTTCGTCCAAAAGGCATTGGGATCGATCAGCCCTTGCCGGGCAAACGGCGCCTCGATGCGCAGCTCGCGCACCAGGTCGCCATGGCTGAAGTGGTCTGGGATTTAAGCTTCTGCTTCACGGCGTGGTTTAGAGTCGACGTGGCCCATTAGGTTCGATTTCTCATGCGCAAAAAGCAATGTCCGAGTTTTGGCGGTCGGTCAGAAGACGAAATGACAACGATGTCGTCTGGCGGCAACACTGTCGCGACATCGAACGCCCTTTGAATCGAGAGCCCGTATTTTAGCTCACTATTTGTACGCTCGACGGCGACAGAACGGACGACATTCCCCAGCGTGTTTACCAAGAGCAACAAAAAGCCCGCGCGACCTGGCGGCGGACGGGTTCAGGAGCGAGCGAAAGAGCTTGCCCGACGTCTTAGAGGAGATCGACGCAAGAGAAAATAATAGTAATATCTTTACCAGACGCCACGCGCTCCGATTCCGCCACGTTGTGATCGGCTTGACACGTGGCAGACCATCTTGATACCCCGCCCGGCCAATGGCTTCTTGTCAGCTACTGATGGCGTGATGTTCGCGGCTCGCGAACCATCTCGCCGCGGCTCGTGTGACTTCCTCGGGACTGGGAGTCGTATCGCTCGCCCATGCAACGAACCCATCAGGACGCACGAGCAGCGCGCTCAGTCCAAGGCGATCCTTGGCGTCGCTAGCCACGTACCTGACATGGTCGCCCCAAAGGCCATCAAGCGCTTGGAGCGACGCCTGCCGGCCGAAGTCCAACAGCAAACCGTTTCCATCTCGGAGCAGTGTGCCGAGCCTCGTTCCGTCCTCGAGCTCGAAGTCCGGGCAGCTGCGGCCCACCAACGGGTGCTCATCGCCGAGGTCGTAGCGGAGGGACACACCCCAGACACGTTCAGCGAAGTAGGTCGCGCCGTCGCGCGTATCGATCAGGTCGCGGACGATGGCTCCGAGCGCGCGGGAACTCAGGTCGCATCAGCGCGACCTGGGCCCGCGTCCAATCGAGGATGCGCGCCCCGACCGGATGCCGCTCCGTGGTGTAGCTGTCGAGTAAGCCATCGGGGGCATCGCCTCGGATGGTTGCAGCAAGCTTCCACCCGAGGTTCATTGCGTCTCCGAGTCCGAGGTTCAAGCCTTGTCCGCCCAGCGGTGAATGAATGTGCGCGGCGTCGCCCGCCAGCAGCACCCGTCCTTTGCGGTAGGTCGTTGCTTGCTTCGAGCGGTCGGTCCATGTCGAGGCGACGTTCAACGCTTTGAGGGTCACGTCCGTGCAGGACACGCGCCGTAAGACCGCTTGCACGTGCTCGCACGTGATCGGTTGAACGCGATGGAATGCGCCGCCGTCGAAGTCGGCAATCGCGATCACGCCTGGCTGCCACTGCGTGTACATACCGGTCGGCGTGTAATGACGGCCCAGGGGGAGTATCGAAGGGTCGGCGATTTCGACTTGGACCGAATATCCCGTGAACTCGGGCTCGGTACCTACGAACTCGAAGCCACCTTGCTTGCGTACTGTGCTGCGGCCGCCGTCGCAACCCACGAGCAAGCGCGCGCGAACGCGCTCTTCGCCGGCACGGACGGTGACTTCATCGTTCGAAGGCTCGAAGCCTTCGACACCATGGCCGCGCTGGATCTCGACTCCGACGGAGAGTGCGTGAGCGGCGAGGACGCGCTCGAGATGCTCCATTTCGCTCCCCAATTGGGTGTCGGCCGGGCTCGGAAGTCGGTACGTCCACCGCGACGAATCGATGTTGCTGTAGTCGAACTGGATGCCCGCGAAGTGGCCGGCCGGCCCGCGGAGCTGTGATCCGGACGCCATCGATCCAGGTCTCGGCTGGCCAGGGGCACTATCGTCGGCACGACGTTGCGACGCAATTTGTTCCAGCAGTCCGCGCCGGTAGAATGCTTCGACGCTTGGGCCCCAGAGTCCTCGCATTCCAAACGGGAGCCGCTTCAGGGGTGAGTGCGGATCCTCCAATTGTTCAAGCACCAGCACGGAGAGCTTCGCGAGCCGCAGCTCGCAGGCCAGGAACAGGCCGACCGGGCCGGCCCCTGCGATGATCACGTCGTAGACCAAGGCGTCCTCCAAGTTCGGGTGTTTGGACCGGGCTACGCTAGCGTATCGATTCCGGCTCGCCGTAGGGCACGATTTGCTGGTGTGCAGGGCATTCACTTGACGGGCCGGCTGTTGGTGAAGAAATCAACCAGGCTCTGGGGCGCGTTGGGGCCGAGACACAACTTGAGGACCCCTTCCGCCTCCGCGGCAGCGGACGCGCTGCGGGGAAAGAGGTCCTTTTCATACGCGACGAGCGCGGCTTCAACGTCACCGGGGTTGGCGGCGATTGCCTTCCCGAGTTCAGCGCCGTCGAACATTGCGAGGTTGGCCCCTTCGCCAGACGGGGTCATCAGGTGCGCCGCATCGCCGAGCAGCGTCACCCCGGGCACGCGAGCCCATCTGTGCTCGACCGGGAGCGCATGAATTGGGCGAGGCACAGGGTCAGTCTCACCGTCGGTGATGAGCGCCGTCAGCTCCGGAGCCCAGCCGTCGAACTCGTCGGCGACGCAGGCCAAAGCAGTCACCGGGTCGGAGAAGTCGATGCTGTCAATCCAGTCCCGCGGCTTGCTCAACTCCACGTACGTGTGCAGGCTGCCGCCAGCGTGGATGATCTCGAGGAACTTCTCGAAGAGCCCCGCTGCCTGAAGTGCGAGCTGCCCATTCTCTTCATGGATATCGAGCATGCCCCCCTGCGCTCGTGCTTTCGCCGAGGCTTCCGCTTCGTAGACCGTCGCTGCGATACCGTGAACGTGCAGGGCTCGAGCAAGTGTCAGCCCGCCGAGGCCGGCACCGATGATCGCGATTGAAGTATTCATCCTGTCTCCTTCAGACCGGATTCGATTGACCACGGCCGATGCCGGGGCGGTCCTGGTGGGTTGGACGATACACAGTTTTCTCCTTGACCGCATCAGGAGATTCTGCCAACTTCTATCGAAATCCGGCTAGGGACGTTCCAGGTGTTTTTCGGGATAGTTCTCATGCCGATGTACAAAGACGATGACGACCGCGACGATCCCGATCTGGTGCCGCGACCGGTGATGACGGTGGGCCAGACCTTCGTAGTTGGCGCCGATGGGATCGAGGTGGCGCTCACCACCACCGCAAGGCGCAGTTGATCTACATCGCCCGCGGCGCGTTGACGTGCGAGGTGTCGCAGGGTTTGTGGATTGTGCCGCCGCAGTGCGCCGTCTGGATCCCCGGCGGCATGCGGCACAGCGTCAAAGGCGTGGGGACCCTCGAGGTCTACGGTCTGTTTGTGGACCCCGCCTCAGCGCCGACCATGCCGGACGCCTGTTGCACCGTTTCCGTCTCGCCCCTGCTGCGTGAACTCCTCTTTCGATGTGCCAGGTTTCCCACCCTGTACCCCGTCAAAGGAGCAGAATCGCGTCTCGTGACGGTGTTGCTCGATGAACTCGCCGCGGCTCCCGTGGAGAAGCTGCACCTGCCCATGCCGACGGACGACCGTCTGCGAACGATTGCGGCCACGATGACGGCCGACCCTTCCGACCGGGCGACCGTGCATGAGTGGGCCAAGCGCATAGGGGTCAGCGAGCGGACGCTCAGTCGGCTTGTGCTTCAAAAGACCGGCATGAGTTTCGGCCGGTGGCGTCAGCAGCTTCACATCATCTTGGGCTTACAATGGCTGTCGCAACGAGCATCCGTTCAATCGGTCGCCACGGACTTGGGTTATGAAAGCGCGAGCAGTTTCGTATTCATGTTTCGCAAAGCATTGGGCACTTCTCCGGCACGATATATGACGCAGAGACTCGCGGGAACGCGAAATGCCGCCAACAAAGGTTCAGGGTAGCGGGAGTGGAGCCTTAACTCGATCGTCAGACCATTCCTCCTTGCCCCATCTTACCCCGAACCTTATTCGCTGTTGGCCTGAGCTTCATCTTTGCACATCTCGGAATACCCTATCGCCGGCTGAATCAGGATTGCACTTCCAGGATGACTACCAATTCGACCGGCGAACACCGACAACGAGCGCCGCCGGATGCGATCATGATCAATAGCTATTTCACTATCATAATTCATCCTAGTCAGGTCTGGAGAAAATGGCGCTTTATTTCAGCGGCGCCCGTGCTCTGCAATGGCCCAGAGGCGGAGGTCTCCGAAGAGTTGTGCGAGGGCGGCGGGCTGGTAGTGGGCGTTCAAGCCGCTGGGGTTGGGGAGGACCCAGGCGTGGCTGCCGCCGAAGGGGGCCTTTTGGAGGCCGACGCGGGCGTCTTTGATGCCGGAGACAATGCGGTAGGGGCCGATGCCGACGAAGGCGACGACGGTGGGGCGCCAGCGTTTGACTTTGGCTTCGAGTCGCTGGCCGCCGGCGCGAAGTTCGTCGTCGGTGAGTTCATCGGCGCGGGCGGTGGCGCGGTTGGACGATGTTGGTGATGCCGAATTTGAGGTCGAGAAGGAGAGATTCTTCAAAGGGTGAGAAGAGGCGCGGGGTGAAGCCGCCGCCGTGGAGGGCGGGCCAGAAGCGGTTGCCGGGGCGGCCGAAGTGGCGGCCGATCGCGGCGGTGTAGAGGCCGGGGTTGATGCCGGCGAAGAGGACGATGAGGTTCTTGGCGGCGAGATCCGGGACGGGCTTGTTGTGCGCGGCGAGGAGCTGGGCTTTGGTGGGTTTCCAGGGAGTAGGCAATGTCCGATTCATAGGGTGGAGTCCGTCTCTCTTGGGCGAGGCTGTCTGTCCGAGTTCTCCCCCGGATCAGTTGTCGAGGAACACCACGTTCTTCTCGATGGCCTCGCGGCCGACTGTGCAGTTTATTGGCGGGGAAGTCCGGGTCGGGGTAGCCGACCGCCAGGCCGCACAGGATCGACAGTTCCGCCGGGATCGCTAACTGCTCGCGGACGATCTCGGGATACCCCGCGATCGAGACCTCGACGCAAGTCCCCAGGCCTCGTGCGGTCAAGGCCAGCAGCAACGTCTGCAGGTACATCCCCACACCCAGGGCGTCCGCCGGGCCGAGGTCCCGGTGCATGCAGACGATGCCGGCCAGCGGCGCGCGGAAGAATTCCCAGTTGCGCAAGACGGCGGCATCATGGCCCGCCTTGTCCTCGCGGGCGATTCCCATCGCCCCGTAGACTTGGGCGCCCAGCTCGCGGCGATAGTGCCGAAACACCTCGGGCAGGGGCGGGATGTTGGGTGGCCGACGCTGGGCCTCCTCGAGAAGGGCCTTGACGAGCCGGTCGCGAGGCGGCCCGGATGCGAACACCATGTGCCACGGCTGGATGTCGGAGTTCGACGGCGCGTGCTGGGCCAGGACGAGAGCCTCCTCGACCAATGCCCGCGGCACCGGCTGGGGCAAAAACAGCCGCGTCGAATGGCGCTCTCGGATCACCTGCTCAAGGTCGACCATGCTGACTCCTTCTACAAAAAGAATATATATCAATAATCGTACATCTGGTCAAAAAAGTTCAGGCCATCAGGGTCTCCACGATCCAGCGGGTGGTGGCCTCGAACCTGCTGGTATCGTGAAAGGCTCTGGCCGTCAGCAATGCCCCTTCGAGCGACGAGAACAAGGACCGGGCGGCCAAATCCGCGGACCCCTTGAACCGGAATTGCCGCTCCTTTCGCCCTTCGTCCAGCAACTTCGCAAGCCAGTCCTCGTTATCCGCGAAGAGCCGCCGGACGCTTGTCCCACGGCGTCCGGCAAGGTCTCCTGCTCAACCGCGAGCATGGCCCCCAGGCACATCCGGTTGTGACAACCGATCGTGGTGGACTGAAAGAGCTGGATGAATCGCTTCAGGCGGCGCCGCGGGTCCTTTTCCGCGGCGTCGAGTTGAGCGAGGTTCCTGGCGAACACCTCCCTTTCATTCTCGATCAAGGCTTCGCCCAGGTCACCCTTGGTAGGGAAATGATAGTGGATGCTCGCCGTCTTGATCCCGATCTGCTCGGCCAGATCGCGATAGCTGAAACCGTTGTAGCCCCGTGTCCGCACCAACGTCTCGGCCAGATCCAGCAACTCTCTGCGCGTATCGCGATCGCTCATCAGCCGATCCCGATCGGGAAGGAATCAGAGGCGCTCAGGACCGCCCGGGCCAATCCTAAGACCCTCGTCATCTGTCATCTTTTCCCCGCTTCGCTCAATCCTACCTACTAGATGATAGGCAGTCAATGGCGCCAAAGACTTTCATTCGAACGAGTCGCGAAGCAAGTTTCCGTGCGGGCCACTTGATCTCAAGACACACCGAAGCACTTCGGGAGAGGTAAGCCACCCTTCCGACCGAAGTTGGTCGACGCTTGTCGGATACACTGACTTTCTCCTAAGCCGTCTGCGTGCTCGACGCCAGGCAGGCATCGCTCGCATTTTCATCAGCGTAGAAACCTTGACGATAAGTCAATTGCGATGCACACACGATTTTGCGAAACGCCATTTCCGTTCAGGGAGCTTCACAATCTGCGCGGTGCGGTCGAGTGGGAGTGCGGGCGACCGGCAACCAAGCCTAGTTTCTGGTCATCAGCGAGCTAATCGGTTACACCTTTGTGGACGGCTCTCGCGTCGATAATCCGGAAGGTCCGGTAGCGCGACGGATGAGGCCTTTGCCAGATGAGCGGCCTGTATCATCACGATCAGCACCCGGATGGTTTCCCATGCCCAAGACGAAACTCGGTTTGGTGGTGGCGTGCTTCATTCTGCTGGTTTCGGTCGCGCCCGACGACGTGAGCCCGGCGAGAGCTCAAGAGGCCGCGGGCGCCTTCCAAGCGGTCGAGCGCATCGCGACGACCGCGAGCCCGACGGAAGGCTCGTCAGCGGATCTGGACGATCCCTGGGAACAATCCGAACTACTCGAACCGCCGATCGGCGACCCCTGGCGGGCGCCTCAACAACAAGACCGCGGGCCACGCGGCGGTCAGGCGGAATCGCTCGTTTATAAAACACGGATCACGCCTCATTGGTTTCACGGCAATACACGGTTCTGGTTCCGCAACGACCTGGCTGGGGGGACACGGGAGTTCATTCTGGTTGATGCCGAAACCGGCTCGCGGACGCGCGCGTTCGACCACGAAAAGCTCGCGACCGCTTTGTCAAAGGCCGGCGGCGGAACGGCACACAAGGCCGACCGACTGCCGTTTGATGCGATCGAGTTCGCTGCCGATGCGAAATCGATTCGATTCCAGGTCGATAAGGATTACTGGACCTGCGCATTTGCCTCGTATGAATGTACAAAGTCAAAAGACATTACGCCGATCAGCCACGACACCGCCGCCGCGGGCAACCAGGCGACCGGCCGTGGCCTTCTCGGCGCGACCGCGAGGGGGAAGACTTCGGCCGTTCCGGGTCGTCGTGGGTAAAGTCACGCGACGGCCAGTGGGAGGCCGCAGTGAAGGACCACAATATTGTCATCCGCGCGACGGGCAAGACCGAGGAAACGCCGCTTTCCCACGATGGCAAGGCAGGACTCGCGTATGGCCACCTGTCATGGGCTCCCGATTCAAAAAACCTGGTTGCGTTCCGGATTGAGCCAGGCGACGATAAAGAAGTCTTCCTGATTCAGTCCTCCCCGCCGGGGGGCGGTCGAGCCAAACTGCAGCGGCGGCCATATCCGCTGCCCGGCGACAAATTCGCAGCGTACGAGCTTAACCTGTTCGATGTCGGCGCACGCAAACAGACCAAACCGGCCGTCGATCGGATTGACTATGATTCGCCGCGGCTCCGGTGGAACAAAGATGGATATCATTTTACTTATCAAAAGATCGATCGGGGTCATCAGCGGTTTCGCCTGATCGAAGTCGATACGCACAGCGGGACGAGTCGCAAGATCATCGACGAACAAAGCCAGACCTTCATCTGGACCGCGCACCGCGAAAACGTGCGATTGAGCACGGTCAACTACCTCGAGAAATCGGGCGAGCTGATCTATGTCTCGGAGCGAGACGGCTGGCGGCACCTTTATTTGATCGATCCCAAGACCGGCGCCGTCAAAAACCCGATCACCAAGGGTCCATTCGTGGTGCGGGGAATCGACCTAATCGACGAGGACGAGCGACAGGTTTGGTTTCACGCCGGCGGCAAGAACTCCGAACAAGATCCTTATTTCATCCACTACTACCGCGTCAATATCGATGGTAGCGGACTGGTCGCATTGACCGAGGGAAATGGCACGCATCAAGTGCAGTATTCACCCGATCGGCGCTTCTTGATCGATACGTACAGCCGCGTCGACAAGGCGCCGATCCACGAGCTGCGGCGAGTGACCGACGGTAACCTGGTATGCAAGATCGACGAGGCCGACACGACCGCGCTTCTGGCAAGCGGCTGGCAGCCTCGAGAGGTATTCGTCGCCAAGGGGCGTGATGGCAAGACAGATATCTGGGGCATTATCTGCCGGCCCAAGAATCTTGATCGCGCACGCAAGTACCCGGTCATAGAACAAATCTATGCAGGCCCGCAGGGCTCGTATGTTCCCAAGTCGTTCAGCGATGGCAACCGATTTGGCCCGTTGAACGACCTCGGTTTTGTGGTGGTCCAGGTCGACGCCATGGGGACGGCCAATCGGTCGAAGGCGTTTCACGACGCGTGCTGGCACGACCTCAAAGACGCTGGCTTTCCTGATCGCATTCTCTGGCATCAGGCGATCGCCAAAAAGTACCCGTGGTATGACTTGAGCCGGGTCGGAATTTACGGCACGTCGGCGGGAGGGCAGAATGCGACCGCCGGTGTGCTGTTTCATCCTGAGTTTTACAAGGTGGCCGCGTCGGCTTGTGGTTGTCACGACAACCGCATGGACAAAGCGTCGTGGAACGAGCAATGGATGGGCTACCCGGTCGGGCCGTGGTATGCGGCCAGCTCCAACATCGACAATGCTCACCGGCTCGGAGGCAATCTGCTCTTGATCGTGGGGGAGATGGATACGAACGTCCCTCCAGAATCCACCATGCGGCTGGCCGATGCACTCATCAAAGCCGGCAAAGATTTCGAGCTGCTCGTGGTCCCCAATGCCAATCACGGAATGGGGGGCGCGTACGGTCAGCGGCGGATGCGCGACTTCTTCGTCCGGCATTTGCTGGGGACCGCCCCCCCCAGCGAGCATGTGCGGCCTACCGGCGACCTGGCGACGGTCTCCACGACCTCACGCGCGACCGCCGCTCGTAGTTCAGAGTCGTTAGACAGACCGTCCAGGCACAACGTCCTCGACGTGTCAGATCTCGTCGCCGACGGCAGCGAGCTCGCGGGCATGATCGAGCGTTACTCGGTCGATCGTGGCAGCGTGCAATCGTCGTCGCCTCCGGCCTCGTCACCCCAGCGCGATCAAAAGGTACGTGAGTTCACGGCCGGGTGGCTCTACAAGCTTCAGAAGATCGACTTCGACCGGCTCAGCCAGGACGGCCGGGTCGATTATTTGCTCTTCAAAAACTATTTGTCGCGCCAGACGCGTCAAATCGAATTGCGGGCCAAGGAACGGTCGTTGGCCGCTCCTCTTTTGCCCTTCGCGCACATGATCTTCGATCTGGACAAGTCGCGGCGCGAACTGAAAACGATGGACTGGTCGAAAGTGGCGGGTTCGCTCAATGGGCTCGCCAAGGAGATCGGCGAGATCCGACGCACGCTCGAGCGCGATCCCGCTGCAAAAGAAAAGGTCAACAGAGTGGCGGCTAACCGGGCACTGGCGACGCTCGACGATCTGCGCAATACGCTCCGCGGCTGGTATGGCTTTTACGATGGGTATGATCCGCTGTTCACGTGGTGGATTCAGGAGCCTTACAAGGGAGTCGACGAAGGTCTGCAGTCATATGCCGACTATCTCCGGCAGAAAATGGGGGCGGTGACGACCGGCCTGGGCGGAGGCTTTGGCCCCGGCTCGGGTCGGCGCCAAGGCGGCGGCGCGGGTCCTGGACCCGGAGCTGGCGGCGGCGCGTCCAGGAATCAACCGGTCCAAACGCCAGGGCCCCGGATGCGAACCGCGAGCGCGGCGTCCCGATCGTCGGTAATCCGATCGGACGCGAGGCGCTCTTGAGCGAGCTTAGATATGAGATGATCTCATATTCACCCGAAGAGCTGATCGAGCTGGCGCGGACCGAGCTAGCCTGGTGTGAAAACGAGATGAAGAAGGCCGCGCGCGCGATGGGCCACGGCGACGACTGGCGCGGCGCTCGAGCGCGTCAAGACCATGTACGTCGAACCGGGCAAGCAACCGGCGTTGATTCGTGACCTGGCGATCGAGGCAATAAAATATCTCGATCAACACGACCTGGTGACCGTGCCCCAGCTTTGTCGCGACTCGTGGCGAATGGCGATGATGTCCCCCGAGCTGCAGCTCGTGAACCCATTCTTCACGGGCGGTCAGGTCATCAGCGTGTCGTATCCAACCAATTCGATGCCTCAAGAGGCCAAGCTGATGAGCATGCGCGGTAATAATATCCATTTCTCGCGCGCGACGGTCTTTCATGAGGTGATCCCCGGCCATCACCTGCAGGGGTACATGACCTCGCGATACAAGACTTATCGCCGCCTTTTCAACACGCCGTTCTGGGGAGAGGGCTGGGCACTCTACTGGGAGCTCTTGCTTTGGGACAAGGGCTTCGCCAAATCGCCGGAGAACAAGGTCGGCATGCTGTTCTGGCACATGCACCGCTGTGCCCGTATCATCTTTTCATTGAGCTTTCACCTGGAACAGATGACGCCGCAAGAGTGCATTGACTTGCTGGTCGAGCGGGTTGGCCACGAGCGCGATAATGCCACGGCCGAGGTTCGGCGCTCATTCACAACGTCCTACGGCCCGCTCTACCAGGCGGCCTATCTGCTGGGAGGTCTCCAGCTTCGCTCGCTCCATCGCGAGCTAGTCGAGTCGGGCAAGTTGTCCGACCGCGAATTCCACGACCGAATCTTGCAAGAGAATTCGATTCCGATCGACATGGTCCGAGCACTCGTTGGCGAGCGGCAGCTGACCCGCAACTATACTGCCGACTGGAAGTTTTTCGCGCCGGCTGCGGCTACCCAATGATGGCTGTAATCGTGTGCGGTGCGGAGCTGTTCGATGAAAAAATTGTTGATGTGGCCGGCTGTCGGGCTGTTGTTGGGTCAGGCGCTCTCCGTGGCGGCTGACCCGCCGTATCAGACCGACTTCCCGCCAGAAGAATTCCATGCGCTTTGGCAAACGGTGTTTGAGAAGATCGGCGATCACGCCATCGCCATTGTGCTGGGAGCTCCCAAGCAAATGGTTTTCTGCTGCCGCGCCAATCCAACGAGTTTTACCACCTCTGCGGGATCGAGACTCGATCCGCAGTTCCGCGTGCCGGAAGAACGGCTGTACTATCGCTACGAGGATGTGATCGTGATTACCGCGGATGGGTATGAAAACTTCACCGATTTCCTGCCGACCGAGCTTGACGACCTCGAAAAGCTGGTTGGCCAGGGAGGGGTACTCCAGCCATTTCCGCCGCTCGATGATTAACAACAGGCGGCCCGACCGTGAACTCAATCCGTTCCAGACGTGCGCTTTTCTGCTTGAGCGTCGGTTTCGCCGCCGGCGCGCCCCGTGGTGATACGTACTCGCGGCAGCCTGCGGTCGATGTTTTGCACTACGTCTTCCGGGTCACTCTGAACGACCAGACCGACGAGATCGCTGGGGAAACGACGGTCGAGGTACGCTTTCTGGAAAAAAACGTCACGGATTTGTCGCTTGATCTCACGTCGTGCGCGGGCGACAAAGGAATGGTGGTCACTGCCGTGACTTCAGCGGGCTTGGCTGCCCGCTACCAACACAAGGGAGACCAGCTCAAGATCGCGCTCGATCCGGCGCCGAAAGCAGGCGACCATCGGATTTTCACGATCGGCTATCGCAGAGTTCCTGGGGTCGGCCTGCGCAACGGCAAGAACCGGCACGATCTGTGCTGCTGAAAACATTTTGAGTCATGAATTCGGCCACGGAATCGAGTCACTAGGCCTGAGTGTGGTCGACCCGACCTTCTAAGGTGAATCGTCGTTCGACGCACCTGACTTAGGAAGCAGTCGCTAAATCAAGCACGCTCACCTCGGCATCTGTCGGCACTATGCGGTTCAGGCGAAGACCGGCGAGGCCGAACAAGTGACGAAACTCTTCTTCGGTCCGTTCGACGCCGCCGAGCATGACGAGCATATTTAAGTCCATGAGCTTGCCGAAGAAGGGCTCGTTGCCGCGCGCAATGATCCGGTCGACAATCAACACCTTCGCCTGATCGTGCATCGCTTCGCGAAGGCATTTCAGGATCGCCAGCGCGTTATCATCGTCCCAGTTGTGGAGGATGTGGCGAAGCAAATAGGCGTCGGCCCCTTCGGTTATACACTCGAGGAAGTTGCCTGCTACGATCTGGCAGCGACCGGCAAGGCCTTCGCGTTCGATGCCGGCCCGGGCGCGTTCGACGACGCCGGGTCGATCGAAGAGAATGCCCCGCATTTCGGGGTACTGCTTGAGAACAGTCAAGAGCATACTGCCATTACCGCCGCCGATGTCAGCGAGGACCCGAACGCCGGTGAGGTCATACGCTTGGAGCATAGCCCTCGTCTTGCGGTCGTTTCGGGCCTTCATGGCATCGTCGAAGATCTGGGCTTGAATCGGGTCGTCGGCAAGAGAGTCGAAAAACGCTCGGCCGTACAGCGTTTCAAATGAAGACTGGCCTGTGCGCACGCTCTCGAGCAATCCTCCCCAGGCATCGTAAAACTGGCCGACCATCATCAGGACGGTCGCTCGTTGCGATCCTGGGAAATCGCTGCGCATCAAGTCGGCGAGCGGCGTGAGCGTGAAACGTCCGTGGGCATCCTCGGCAAAAAGGCCGACGCTCGCCAGTGCGCGAAGCAATCGGTAGAGCGAGCGCTCGTGCGCTCCGACATCGCGCCGAGCTCACCCGCGTGTCGAGGACCGTCCGTGAGTCGGTCAGCGATACGCAGCTCAGCGGCCACGTAGATCGCTTGCGAGACAAAGTAGCCGGCGATCATTCGGTCTAACGTTTCCGAAAGTGGACGATCGCCCATGCGGCGTTCCCCCCCGGAAGGTGGCTTATTACCAAATGCGCACGCGTCGATCGGCTGGCAACCAGAGCTTGTCGCCGTCCTTTACGCCAAAGGCTTCATAGAATTCGGGCATATTCCGGAGAACTCCGTTGCAGCGGAACTCGGCCGGCGAATGCGGATCGGTTGCCAGACGCCGGGCTACTTCGGCGTCGCGAGCCTTGATGCGCCATGCCTGCGCCCAGCCAATGAAGAACCGCTGATCGCCGGTTAGTCCATCGATCACGGGAGCGTCCCGGCCTTGAAGTGCCCGGCGATAAGCCTTGTAAGCGATCGAAAGGCCCCCCAGATCGCCGATGTTTTCGCCGATCGTCAGTGCCCCATTGACCCTTTGGCCCGGAAGTTGGACCGGCTCAAACGCACTGTACTGGTCGATCAGCACCTTGGCCCGTTTTTCAAACTCCTTGCGGTCAGGGTCGGTCCACCAATTGACCATGTTGCCTTGTCCGTCGAACTTCGACCCCTGGTCGTCGAATCCGTGGCCGATCTCGTGGCCGATGACTGCACCGATCGCGCCATAGTTGACGGCGTCGTCGACTTCCATGTCGAAGAACGGGGGCTGCAAGATTGCCGCCGGAAAGAGAATTTCATTTAAACCGGGATTATACGAGGCATTCACGGTCTGCGGAGTCATGCCCCATTCGCTGCGATCGACTGGCTTGCCGAGCTTGGCGAGCCGATAAGCTGTCTCGAACGCCGCCGCGCGCCGCATGTTACCGACGAGGTCATCACGGCGGATTTCGAGTGCCTGAAAGTCGCGCCACTTGTCGGGATAACCGATCTTGGCAGTGAACTTACTCAGCTTTTCGAGTGCCCGGGTGCGGGTGTCGGAGCTCATCCATTCGAGATGGGCGATATCTTCGCGGTAGGCCGCGATCAGGTTGGCGACCAGGTCCTTCATTCGCGACTTAGCCTCGGGAGGGAAGTGCTTGCTCACATAAAGCTTGCCGACCGCCTCCCCCATGGCCCGCTCGACAGCCGCGACACTTCTCTGCCAACGTGGGCGCATTCCAGGCGTGCCGGTCAGGGTCTTGCCGAAAAACTCGAAGTTTTCCTGTACGAATGGCTTGCTCAAGAGCGGGGCGGCATCAAGCAGCACTTGCCACTTCAGCCATGTCTTCCAATCTGCCAAGGGGATGCTGTCGAGCAATTTGGCGAGCGCTTTGAAATAGTCCGGTTGCCTGACCACGACTTCATCGACCGGCTTGGCGCCGTATTCCTTCCACCACGACGACCAGTCAAAGCCGGGCGTCAATGCCTCGAGCCCGGCGCGATCGAGCTTGTTGTAAGTGAGTGTTCGGTCTCGGCTCTTAACGCGGTCCCAATGGTTTTTGGCCAGCGCGGTCTCGACGGCCATCACGCGCGCGGCGGCCGCCTTGGGATCGACAATTCCCGCCAGGGTGAACATTCTTTCGATGTGAGCGACAAACTTCTCGCGAATCGGCTGGAACTGAGGAAGGCGATAGTACGACTCGTCCGGCAGACTGATTCCGCCTTGATTCAGGTACACGATGTATCGGTCCGACCTTTTCGCGTCGTTGGAGACAAAAGCCGCCAAAAACCCGGCGACTCCCTCGCGACCGAGCGCCGCCACGGTTCGCGTCAGCGCAGACTTGTCGACCAAGGCATCGATGCGGGCCAGGTCGGATTCGATCGGCTTTTTACCAAGCTCTTCGGCACGATTCTCGTCCATGAAGCTGGCATGCAGGTCCCCCAGCTTGCGCACCTCAGAGCTCGCGGGCGCATCACTCTTTGCCGCCGACTCTTCGAGAATCGCACGCAAGTTGGACTCGCTCTTGTCTCTTAGCGCGATGAACGAACCGTAGATCGCGCGATCCGCCGGGATCTCTGTTCGCTCGATCCAGCCGCCGTTGACGTGCCGGAAAAAATCATCCTCTGGCCGTACGGCCTTGTTAAAACCGGTTGCATCGACCCCCGATCGTGGCGCGAGCTTGTCCGCAGCTTGCGAGCTCGACCTGGCGCCGATCAAAATCAAAGAACACCACAACAGATTGCGCATTAACCTATATCTCATTGCCCATCCTGTGAGTGGAACGTTTAAGTTGACTGAAGTCGCCAGCGGGCGAATCTCCGCTAACGGAAACTGTCACGTGTGCGCACGGCCCGCGCCGATCAAACTTACGGCCACGGCTGCCGGGGCGCTGACATACACCTAGCATCGAAAATCGGGTGCATTTGTGCAAGACGACCACCTTGGTTGTGCCCGCGTCGCGCGTCCGGTGGCATCCCGCCTGATTTCGCCAGCAACTATGGCGACGCGGTAAAATTTCACGAAGACAACGTATTTTAGGCCAACGCGCCGTTCTTCGCCGATCGCGAGATCCACAACAATCATCAATCTCAATCTGCGATTTTGACGCCTATCCCCGCCGCCCGTAATGCACACTTAGATGGCCGAGCTTACCATCATTACAAGGAGGGGGGTCTGATGAGACGAATTGTTTTGTTGACGTTTGTCGGCCTCAGCCTAGTGAGCTTCCCCGGCTGTGCGAAGTGGAAGAAAAAGCACTTCTACAGATCGGCTTATATAGAAGGCGATGTATGCGGCTGCGGAACCGCCTACGCGGGAACGCCCGTGGTGGGTGCGCCCGTTTACGATAACTACGCTGCTGGACCCTCGAGTGCTATCATCTCGGCACCCGCGAAAGGTCCCCTGCCCGCACCCCAGTTTTGAGTTCCATCAGAAGCCAAAGCGCACCAGCAGGTTCGATTTGCTGAATTCCAGAATCTACTTCGCCCATCGGCTCTCCGGCACGCCGGTCGTTGAAGGGCGATGTGGATTCTGGAGTCGGCAGCAACTTGGCTGGCAGCACCACAGTCCGATGCGGCATGAGAGCCGGTATTGCTAAAATTCCGATGCGGCGACGGCCAGTCCTTCAACCTCCTGAGTTTCGCGCTCGTGGGTGGACGAGTGCGAGAGCGTTGCGTCCTTGTCCGGCAGCCAGAACGCACATACCACGCAGCCGATCGCTAAGAACATCAGTTGTAGATAGACGTCGCGCAGGGTGAGACCCAAGTTAGACTGGACCAGCGCGAGCTGGCCGGACGTCAGGAACTTGTGAGTCTCAGGTCGCAGTGCCGATGCGATGTCGATTCCGCTTCCGCCTGCGAGCGAAAGCCGGTGCTCCAGTTCCCAGCCAAGGGTTGCACCAATCAGGCCCACGCCTATCGCACCGCCAATAGTGCGCACAAACGTGACCGCGCCGGTGGCTACGCCGCGTTGGCCCCAGCTCACCAGGTGCTGCACCGCCAGGATGAAGCTGAGGGAGCTCGGTCCCATTCCCAGGCCGCACACCGCCAGGCCAATGATAAACCAGGTTCGCGACCACTCAGGGAACGTCGCTCCTCCCACCAGAATCAGGTTGCCGAGCACGATCAAGGACGACCCAACCATTCCTCCGCCGCGAAACCCAAAATGAACGACTGCCCGGGCGGCCACGGCCACACTGATCGCCCACGCGATGAAAAGGGGCATCAGGCCGCGGCCGGCCATTGTTGCGGTCCCTCCGCGCACCCCTTGAATATAAAGCGGAATGTATGTGTCGAGACCAAACAGAATGGCCCCCACCAAAAAGCTTCCCACTAACGAAGCCGCGATCGTTGATTGCAACATCAAGTCCATCGGCAAGATCGGGTCGGCGGCATTGCGTTCGCGAAACACAAACAAGACGAGCAAAAGCGCGGCCGCCAAAACCGCGATTGCATCGACTGTGATACCTTGTCGCGACCCGGCGAGCACGACCCAGAGCAAGGTCGACATGCCTGCGGTCAATAATGCCGCCCCCGCCCAGTCAATCGGTGCCACACGCCGCTCGATTTGGGGCTCCCTAACGAAGAATAACAGCATCAAGATTGCCGCAACCGCAAACGGCACACAGACCAAGAACACCCAGCGCCAGCCCAGGTAATCGGTCAAATATCCGCCGATCAAAGGACCTCCCACACTCGACAGACCCCAGACCGCGCTAAAGAGCCCTTGCACCTGGGCCCGTTCTTTAAGGGTGAACAAATCACCGAGCATCGTCAGCACGATTGGTCCGACCGCCCCTGCGCCGAGGCCTTGGATCGTCCGCATCACGATCAGCTGCGCCATGCTTTGCGCGGTTCCGGACAGAATCGAACCGAGACTGAAGAGAGTAAGTCCGAAGAGCAAGACCCGTTTGCGCCCAAACAGATCCGCGAGCTTGCCGTATATGGGAGTGCTGACCGTTGCCGCCAATAAAAACGCCGAAATCACCCAAGGATAAATGTCGAATCCTTTGAGCTGGGCGATAATCGTCGGCATGGCTGGCGAGACCACCAATTGTTCCATGGCCGTCACCATCATCGCGACGAGAAGCGTGGTCGTTACCCATCGCCGCTCCGCGATCGCCGACATCTTGCTCGTTCCGGCCTCTTCATTGTCTTCCACTTGGACTTCATGACTCGGATTCTCCATTTCCCTCTGATTCCTCTCGATTTCGCCTCACGAGGCATTAGCACAATCTGGTGGTCTGCCCGTAACTGTCCTCGTGATAAGAATTTACAGCCAAGGATCTATTTGTTATTGTCGCCTTCTGCGACTGTCACAGCGCTGCGGGCGCATGGAACGTGACATTGTACAGCGTTTGCCAAGGGAGACACGAACGGCGCCCAACTGGCTCGCAATGTCCGTTGAGGGCTCGAAAAATAGTCTGGTGTCGCGTATCGTGTAGCCATCCTTCACTATAGTACGGTGCCATAAGCCCCAGATCGGAGTCTCGCGCGATGATTGGCCGCATGAATCAGGCTGATCCAGGGCCGGCAGGCAGCAACCGCAGGGCCATGCTCAGGCAGACTGCGGGAGCGGCCGTTCTCGGTGTGACAGCTCTGGGGGGCAAGCTACCGGCCCAGGATTCTCCATCAGCGGAGCGTGTCGTGAAAAACGGTCGGATCAATCAATCCATTGTCTATTGGTGTTTCGAAAAACACTGGGACATAAACCAGGCGTCCAAGGTCGCCAGACTATTGGGCTGCACGAGCATCGAGCTGGTCGCCCCCAAGTTTTTCCCGGTCCTCAAGCAGCACGATCTCAAATGTGCCATCGGCACAGTTGACATGAGCCCTGATCCTCCGTTTGTCAAGGGATTTAACAACCCCAAATACCGCGAACAGGTGCTCAAGGCGACGCGCGAGGCCATTGACGCGTGCGCCGACTTTGGGTCAAAAAACGTGATCTGCTTCACAGGCATGCGCGAAGGCATCCCCGATGACGTCGGCGCCGACAACTGTGTCGAAGGCTTCAAGCAGATTGTCGGCCACGCTGAGAAAAAAGGGATAACGCTCTGCCTCGAGATGCTCAATTCACGCGTGAGCTCGCATCCGATGAAGGGCCATCCTGGGTACCAGGGGGACCACACTGACTACTGCATCGATATCATCAAGCGAGTCGGCTCACCGAGCCTGAAACTGCTTTTCGACATCTATCACGTTCAGATTATGGACGGAGATATCATTTCGCGTTTGCGCCAGCACCGCGACTACATCGGGCACGTGCACACAGCTGGCAACCCGGGTCGCGGTGAGCTGGATCAAAAGCAAGAAATCAACTATCCGCCGATCATGGACGCACTGCTCGAAATCGGCTACCGCGGGCACGTCGGCCAGGAATTCATTCCTACCCGCGACCCCGTGGAGGGGCTGCGGCAGGCGGTAGCTCTATGCGATGTGTAGTGCTACTTACGCCTTCAAAAGCCTTGCCGCGTACTTCTGAATCTTGCGCATCGCCTCGGCAATCTGGTCCATATCCGAGCGAGAGCCCAGAAGAGTCGTTTGCGTCAGCCAGACAGCCGTCTCGCACAATCGATCGTTGGCCGGACATTGAATTCGCTCGAAATACTCGGATCTTCGCTTGGACGCGTAGATCGCCTGAAATGCACGCGACGCCATCGCGGTGGCCAGAAACGGCTCCCTGTACAGCGGCTGATAGCCACCGGAGCACGGGATTCCTTCGGCGTGCATCGCCTCCAGGAACCGAGCCCGCGGAACGCCAGCGAACTGGTCGGGATCGTATCGGAACATGTAAAGATGATACGCATTACGCGTGCAGCCGTCGTACAGTTTTTGCCGGTGCGATTCCGGGGATTTCCTGCAGCTGCCGCGTGAGATAGGTCGCATTTTGTTCGCGGCGGCAGGACTGTTCCTCGAGCCTTGTGAGCTGCGTGCGATAAGAGGGCAGCCTTGAAACTCGGTGATCCGCAAGTT
This sequence comes from uncultured Isosphaeraceae bacterium, assembly GCA_963850935.1. GTDB lineage: Bacteria > Planctomycetota > Planctomycetia > Isosphaerales > Isosphaeraceae > CAWFRS01. The sequence continues at coordinate 402,052 of CAWKNT010000032.1, read as the reverse complement.
AGCCCCGTTGCGCATATAGCTAAATCCAGCGTTGGCTTCTGCCCGGCCGTTATTCTGAAAACTCTTGCACTGCTCGAAGAGGTCGTCGCTATTGGTGACGATCGCCCCGCCTTCGCCGGAGTTGAGGTTTTTGGTGGCCTGAAAGCTGAAGCAGCCGAGCTCACCCACGCGTTCTAACCTTTTTGTGCCGCCATTCCGCCAGATGGGCCTGGCAGGCGTCTTCGATGACCGGCAGGTTGTGCTTCGCGCAACTGCCAGGATCGCGTCCATATCGGCCGCCGAACCACCTAGGTGCACCGGCATGATGCAAGCGGTCCGTTCCGTGATCGCCGCCTCGATCTTGCATGCGTCGATCTGAAACGTCTCTGGATCGGTATCCACGAAAACCGGCAGAGCGTGATGCATCAAGACAGCGTTGATGGTGGCGACAAACGTATACGGGGGAACGATGACCTCGTCGCCCGGGCCGATTCCGATTGCCGCCAACGACGTGATCAGCGCACTTGTTCCATTGGCGACGGCCAGGCAATGCTTCGCGCCCAGCGTCTTGGCCCAAGCTCTCTTCGAAACGATTCGCGTAGTCGCCATCGAGCCGGCACCATTTCCCCTTTTTCAGCACGTCCATCCAGGTGCGTTCGTCGCCTCCGTCGATCACCGGCCACGCTGAAGAACGGTTGCTTGGCGTTTCGAACCGGCTTGCCCCCGAGAATTGCCAGCGGCTCGTCGTGCCGGCCGTCGCACGATCGGACTTTAGTCCGATGGCTGTGCCCGCCGCCGCGAGTCACTCCCACAAAGCTGCGACGTGAATGCTGGATGCGCATGATTCAATCTCGTTTCTGTGGGACGTGATTGCGACCGGATGTCAGATGATCTGCCGGATCGGCTCGGCCCCTTCGACGCCGACCAGTTTTTGATGCAGCCCGCCGTAGAAGTAGGTCAGAGGCCATTGGGGTCGAGGCCCGAGCTGTTGCAAGATCGTAGCATGCAAGTTCTTGACGTGGAACCGGTCCTCGACGGCGTTGCTCCCCAGCTCGTCGGTCTCTGCCGACGCTGGTACCACCCTTGATACCGCCGCCGGCCATCCACATCGTGAACCCGAACGAATTATGGTCGCGTCCCGTTCCCTTGGCGATATTCGGCGGTCGGCTGGCGGCCAAACTCGCCCCCCCAGACGACCAGCGTCTCATCGAGCAACCCCCTGCGCTTCAGGTCCGTGAGCAAGCCGGCGATCGGCTTGTCGGTGTTGCCGGCGTGCTGGGTGTGGTTGGCGACCAGATCGGAGTGGGCGTCCCAGTTGTCGTCGTTATGCGCCCCGCCGGAATAGATCTGGACGAACCGCACGCCGCGCTCGACCAGTCGCCGGGCGATCAGGCACTTGCGGCCGAAGTCGGCCGTGCGCGGTTGGTCGATGCCGTAGAGCGCCAGGGTCTCGGGCGACTCGCTGGCAAAGTCGACCGCCTCGGGAGCCGATTGCTGCATCTTGAACGCCAGCTCGTAGCTGGCGATCCGCGCGGCCAGTTCGGAGTTGTCCGCCCGTGTGGCCAGGTGGTCCTCATTTTTCTCGCGCAGCCGGTCGAGCAAGAGCCGCCGCGTGCACTGCGTTCGGCACCCGCGCGGCGAGGCCAGGTCGTGGATCGGCACGCCGTCGGAACGAAGCACCGTCGCCTGGTACGCCGCCGGCATGTAGCCGCTCGACCAGTTCTTCGCCCCGCTGATCGGCCCCCCGTTCCGGTCGAGCATCACCACGAAGCCCGGCAGGTTTTCGTTTTCACTCCCCAGGCCGTAGTTAACCCACGTGCCCAGGCACGGGTTTCCCGAGAGCAGACGCCCGGAATTCATCATCAGCATGGCCGAGCCGTGGATCGGCGACTCGGCATACATCGAATGGATGAACGCGATGTCGTCGACGCATGTCGCCAGATTCGGAAACAATTCCGAAACCCACTTGCCGCACTGGCCATACTGCCGGAACGACCACTTGGGCCCGACGATCCGCCCTTCGTTTTTCTTGCCCCCCCGGCCGAATGTCTTGACGGCGATCGTCTTGCCGTCGAGCGGATAGAGATCTGGCTTGTAATCGAAGGTATCGACGTGGCTCGGGCCGCCGTACATGAACAGAAAGATCACGCTCTTGGCCTTGGCCGGCAGCGGCGGCGCCTTGGGCGCCAGCGGATTCTTGAATGGCGTCGCGCCGTCGGCCGCGACGGCCTGGCGGGCCAAGAATCCGTCAGCTCCCAGAAGCCCCGCCAGAGCGACCGAACCGAATCCGCCGCCGATCTCCCAGAGAAACTCGCGCCGTGTCCTGCCGGCAAAATGAGCCGGTTGAGGTGCGGCGAGATTCTGATGAGCGGTGAACATGTTCATGTCGAATCGAGCCTCAATCTAAGATAAAAAAACGCGTTGGCATTCAAGGCGAGCAGGCAATACTGGATCAAGCGCGTTCGCGCGCTCAGATGTTCCTGGTCGATCAACCGATTGATGAAAGCCATATCACCCTTGATTTCACCTGGGTCAGGCTCGCGGCCAGTGGTCAGCCGAACTGCGCAGGCGGACCTTCTTCGCCAGGTCGCCAGGAGCCTCCCGCGTCAGACGGTCGGCGAAGGAGACTGGCTTGCTCGTTGCAAAAAGCACCATTCAATAGGCCCAGTGCCTGCGTCGGCACGGTGGTGGTGTAGCGCACGGGGCAACTGAAGTCGGTGTCGGCCGCGTCATGGGTCGCCATGATCGGGACCAAGAGCGAACGCTTGACGTGGACGTAGATGCTTCGCCGAGCCGCCTCGGCGGGCGTCGAGGTTGACCAGCCCTGCCCCGGCACCGACTGGCCGGCCATCACCTCCTTGGGAATCGGCGGGATATACGCTGGGTCCACCCGCCTTGAGATTGAGCGTGCCGCTGACGGCCAGGATCGAGTCGCGAACTTCCTCGGCGGTGAGCCGACGCATCGGGATATCGCCAGTACCACTGATTGGCCGGGTCGGCGGCGAGCTCGCGCTTTCGATCCCGCCGACGCCATGCGGTAGGCGCTCGAGAGCACGATCGAGCCGATGCATTCGCTTCAACCGCCAGCCGCCGTCCATGAGCTCGGCCGCCAGCCAGTCCAGCAGCTCGCGGGTGGGTGGCCGCCTCGCCCAGGCCGCCAAAATCGTTGGGAGTCGGCACGATTCCTCGGCCGAAATGATACTGCCAGACCCGATTGGCCAGCACGCGGGCCGTTCGGGGATTGTCGGCGGTCGGTCAGCCAGTCGGCCAGGGCACGTCGCTTGCCGGGTCCGTTCTACAAACGTCAGGCGCGGCGCGCGCTCAAGATCTCGGGCACGCCTGGCTCGACCTTGTCCCCCTCCAGGTTGGGATTGCCGCGCAAGAGCACGTGCGTGTCGGCCCGACCGCCGCTCCGCCACGCACATGACGTCGAGCTTGTTGCCACGGGCCGTCGATCACTTTTTTCAAGTTCTTGGCGTCGGGATCGCGATGTCTCTGAAAAAAAGCCAGCAGCCGGTAATAATCGCGTCTGGGGGATCGGATCGACCTTGTGATCGTGGCAGCGGGCACAGTTGATCGTCATTCCCAGAATCACCTGGCCGGTCGTGGAGATGATGCCGTCGAGCCCGTCGTAGCGAGCCAGAGGCCGGTCGGCCGGCTCGTCGTCCCAGATGCCGAGGCGGTAATAGCCGGTAGCGATCAGCGCCTCAGCCGAGCCCGGATCGATCTCGTCGCCGGCCAGTTGCTCGCGGATGAATTGGTCGAACGGTTTATCGCGATTGAAGGCGTCGATCACATAGTCGCGATACCGCCAGGCGATACGGCTTGGCCGAGTCGCGCTCATAGCCGTTGGTCTCGGCATAGCGAACCAGGTCGAGCCAGTGCCGGCCCCATTTCTCGCCATACTGCGGTGACGCGAGCAGCCGGTCGACCAGTCGTTCGTAGGCGTCAACAGCCCGATCGGCCACGAACGCGTCGACCTCCTCGGGGGTCGGCGGCAGTCCGGTCAAGTCGTACTGGAGCCGCCGGATCAACGTCACGCGATCGGCCGGCGGCGCGGGTGTGAGCTTTTCGGACTCGAGCCGGGCCAGGATGAACGCATCGATGGGATTCGGCACCAATCCGGCCGTTTCACATGCGGCACCGAGGGGCGGACGACCGGTCGCAGCGACCAGTAGTTCACGGCGGGCTTGACGGTCGCCACGGGCGCGGCCGTCGGCTTCGAAGCGACCTGCCGTCGTGACTTCGGCACTCCACGGTATCCGCTCGTTGACCCACCGCGTCAGGATTTCGATCTCTGTCGCCGGCAGCTTCCCGTCCGGCGGCATCTCGAGCTCTTCGTAACGGATCGCCTGCAGCAGCCGGCTCTTGCCGGGCGCTTCGAGCGACACCGCCGGACCCAGGTCGCCGCCACGGAGCAAACCTTCGCGGCTGTCGACATGAAAATTTGCTTTTACCTTAGGTCCACCGCCGTGGCACTTGAGGCACCGCGCCTTCAAGATCGGCTGAACCTCGGTTTCGAAAAAACGGATTTGCCTGGTCGTAAATGGCTTCGAGGATCTCTCTGCGGGCCCGTCGCCCGCCACGAGGCTGACAGCCAGCGCAAGCCATAGCCCGATCGTCGCCGTGGCAGTCGATATTGTCCCGTCGCCGCAAAACTGCATGGAGATCCTCGGCTATCGATCACTCTCAAGAAGTCTCATGGGCCTCACGAGTAGTTCAACAAGAATCCAACCTCGGGTCAAGAAAAAGGCACGAGTCCTGCTGTGCATGTCTTATGCTCCTCGTGCCTTATGCTCTTCTGAATGTTGGCGGATTCTCTGGACATGGGACAAACTGGCGCTCCGGTGACAGCTTTGCACCGAGGCTCCTTATTGCCCCGCTCACGGTTCTCAGCCCGGGGCCCAGGCTGGCCGGCACGCCCTCGGGGGCCAAGCATAGAAATGCAACGGTTGAAACGGTCGTAGCGGTTTTGCAGCGACAAAATGGCAGCAGATGGCAGTAGATGGCAGTTTTTGGAAGGGGCTCGCAGCCGTCACCCCCGCCGCGATGCGATCGACGATGACTTCTTTAGACGGCCGACGAAGCCAGCTTCTCACTCCATAGCCAGCGAGTTGACCATGGCGTCGTTTCATCGTGTTCGTCCGATTCGCGGTGCGCCATCGCGCTGAAACGGGCGCTCCGAATGGCTTTCCTAATGTTGCAAAAACGATGATTCGCACCCACGCCCGCGCTCGGAGATTTGTTGCGCGATGCGCCGGGCAGCGCCAAAATCTAGAATTGGTTGGCGCACACTTCAAGACATACCGCTAGCTTTACCGCGCTTTGTCAAGTTGTCAAATTGGGAGGTGCGCCAATTTGACGTAAATCCCGGGCCAGGCGGCGGAAGAACAATTTTTTCGAAAATCAGTCCCGCGTCGAATTGCGCCAGGCGGCGCGAAAAATCGGCGACTTTGCGGGGCCGGGTAGCTCGATAACATGATATTCGCGGCAAAGCAGTGTCCCGATTGTGACGCGGAATGATGGACCGGGCAGGCGCGCGCACGGTCAACGTAATCATCTCGGAACCGCCTCTTCGGGCATTCCTGGGCGATCTTGACCTGGCTCGTGGTCGAGCCTACTATTTTTGCAGCGTGCGGCATGTCGCCCACGCGCAACAGTCCCCGCCGAGAGCGTATCGCCTTGGCGAGAAGGAGAAACTCATGTGCCACGCCTCGAGGCGCAGAGCGCCACCACAAGTCTTACTATTCCCACCACCATTCGGATCGGGCCGAACACCGCGAGCACGATGAGCATCACGCTCATCACGATCGTGGCGAGCGGATGAGGTGTTTCATGGCTCACCACGACCATCATCATCACGATTGGGATCGGTCGGAAGGCCGGTCAGGCCTGGGCGTTCGGCGGCCGCTCCGCTTCCTGGCTCACAAGCTCGATCTCGATGAGCGGCAGATCACTGAGCTGGCGCGGATCCTGAACGACCTCAAGACCGAGCGAGCCCAGGCCGAAGTCGACGATCGCCGTTCGCTGGCCGAATTTGCCGACGCGATCTCGGGCGAGTCATTCGACGCCACCAAGGCCGGCTCGGCGGGCGAGCGCCGTGTTCAGAGCACAGTCAGGGTCCGCGAAGCTTTGGTCCGCGCTCTCGAACAGATCCACGCTCTCTTGAATGCCGACCAACGGCAGCGACTGGCATACCTGATCCGCACAGGCGTGCTCACCATTTAAGTCTATCGAGGACGCATCATCCGTCCCCTAGAGAATTCGACTTCAGCCGCTCACCATTAATGTCAAGCCGTCACTGCCCCATGCCGGCTTCAAGGAACGATGGTGCGGCAGGGGCAAGCCGACATCCGTGGTGAAGCCGCCGGCGTACTCCGCGAACGTCAGAATCTGGAAGCTGGTGCCGATGGCTGGGACGTAATCGTCCAGGAGCGAAATCTCCAACGTCCCAGCCAGCGTTGCACTGCCCGTAATCGCGAGCTGGCCGAACTGGCTTGGGCCGCCGATCCGGATGAGCAAGACGCCATCCGCGGTCTGCGTGTAGTTCCCCTCGACGGTCAGTGTGCCGAAGGGGTCGCCTGGCTTGACGGTAGCCGCGTTGGTCACGTTGGCCTGGATGGTCCCCGCGCCGGTCAGGACGCCCCCGAGAACGTCAACGTTGGCGGCGCTCAAGAGGCCATCGACCGTGGTTGTCCCGGCCCACTGGATGTAATCGGCGTTCGTGGTGTTGAAGGTACCGCCCGTGGCGATGTTGAAGGTACCGCCGGTGGCGATGATCACGGCGCCAGCGTTGCCGAAGGGGCCCTGTGAGGTCACCGTGCCGCCGCTCGCGACCGTGACCGAGCCGCCATTGACCACCTCCACCAGCGTCATCTGACCGGCCCCGTTCTGAGCCACCGTGCCCAGGTTGTCGATCGGGCCGATGATCGTACTGTCCGGGTTTTCGCCGGAGATCGTGATGCGTTGGCCCACGATCATCGTCAGCATTCCAGTATCGTCAATGTAGTGCGCCATCGCCGCTCAGGTGAACGGTGGCGCTTTTGACGATCGGGCCAACGGCGAGGGTACCGCCGGTGCTGTCCTCAAAATCCAGGTTGGCGCCGGCACCGGAGACGTTCAGGTCAGTGTCGAGCGTCAGCCCGTTGATCACCGTGACGGCGGCATTCGTCCCTGACATGTCCAAATTGCCGTCCAGGGTCACGTCGCTGAGGCCACCGTTGATGGCCACCAGGTCGTCAGGGCCGTGCGTGGTGATCGTTCCCTGGTTGATTTCGCCGTCAAAGTACAAGGGGCCGGTGGAGTCGTTCAGGGCCAGGGTCCCGCGGGTGATCGGGTTGTCCGCTGGGCTGTTGTCGATGGTGCCAATCAGGTTGACCGTGTAGTCGGATAGTTCGAGGTTGGCGCCAAGCTGGTGGAAATGGTTCTCGAACTCGTCGGTGGTGAAGTAATCGCCCAGGTTGACGGTGGCACCGGGCGCGATCGCAAGGGTGCCTGAGTTTGTCCAGATGTTACTCGGGGCCGACGGTATCGAGGACGAGGAGCTGCCCAGGCTCACCGTCGAGGTAGGAGTCCACGGTGATGGTGCCCTGGTTGGTCCAGTTGTCGTACAGATCCAGCGTGGCGCCTCGCGTGGCCGTGATGGTGCCGTCGGCATTGTTGCTCCAGGGCACGTAAGTCGGGAATGCCGGTGACGTAGAAGCATCGACTCGCTCTCGAGGGTAACGTCGCCGCCGTTGCTGGCCTGGATGGAGCCATCATTGACGAGGCCAAAGGCGTAGAGCTCGCCGGCACCGTTTTGCTCGATGGTGCCCAGGTTGTCGAATTGCCCCGCCGAGGTACCGACAATTGCGCTGTCTGGACTCTCACCGGAGATGGTGATTCCCCGGCCAGGGTCACCGTCGGATTGGCCAAGCCGTAGAAACCGGCGTCATTGATATACGGCTGGCATTATCGCCGCTCAGGTGGATGGTGGCGCTCTGGACAAGGGGACCCACTGCCACGGTGCTGCCGTCAAGGAAAATCAGGACTCCACCGGAGACAAACAGGTCGGTGTCGAGCGTCAGGCCGCCCATGACGCTGACTCCCCCGCCGGACATGTCCAGAGTGCCATCCAGCGTCACGCCGTCAAGGGTGCCGGAGGCGGCAACCAGGTCGTTACTGCCGCTCGTGGTGATCATCCCCTGATCTATTTGGCCCGAGAAATACACTGGACCAGTCGAAGCGGTCAGAGCCAGGATACCGCCGGTCATTGGGTTGTCCGCGGCGCTGTTGTCGAGGGTCCCAATCAGGTTGACCGTGTACTGGGAAAGGTTGAGATCGGCGCCCAGGTTCTGGAAGCCGTTCTCGAGTTCGTCGGTGGTGAAGAAATCTCCCAGGTTGACGGCGGCACCGGGCGCGATCGCAAGCGTGCCGGAGTTCTTCCAGATGTCGCCGGCGCCGGTAACGTACGAGGAGTAATCGCCCAGGCTCACCGCGGAGGCGGCATCCACCGTGATGGTGCCGTTGTTGGTCCAGGTGTCGTAGAGGTCGAGCGTCGCGCCGCTCGCCGTGATGGTGCCATTATTGGTCCACGTTCCGGACAGGTAGACGGCGGCGTCGATCACAGTGATGGTGCCGTTCGCGGTCGTGCTCCAGTTGCCCTCCAAATTCAGGCTGGTCGAGGCCGGCACGTTGACCGCGGCGTTGATAACCACGCCGTTCAGAGTACCACCTGCGCCGGTGGCAACGAGCGGGGTAACGCCCGTGAGCGTTCCGCCGTCGATTTCGCCGCCGGAAATGAACAATGTTCCGGTCGAAGCGTTTAGCGTCAACGTGCCGCCCGTGCTCGGGTTGTCCTTGGGGCTATTGTCGATGGTCCCGATCACGTTGACCGTGTACTGTGACAAGGTCAGATTGGCGCCGAGAGTCTGGAAGCCACTCTCGAATTCGTCGGTGGTGAAGTAATCGCCCAGGTTGATGGTCGCGGCGGGGGCGATCGCCAGCGTGCCGGAGTTTTTCCAGATGTCGGTTGGGCCGGAAACAGAGGAGGAAAAGTCTCCCAGACTCGCTGCGGAGGTGGCATCCACAGTGATGCTGCCTTGATTGGTCCATTGGCCGCCGAGGTCCAGCGTCGCGCCCTGGGTTGCCGTGATCGTGCCGTCGGCGTTGTTGCTCCAGGCCTGGCTGGGAAAGAAGAAGAAGCCGAAGGAGTTCTCGGAAACGGTGGCCAGGTTATCGAGAGCGATGTCGCCCCCCTGGCCAGCCTGAACCGAGCCGTCGTTGACCAACTCATTGACCATCAACTGGCCAGCCGTGTATTGCTCGATGGTACCCCTGTTGTCGAATGACCCGAAGATGCCGCTGGTGTCACTCTCGCCGGAAATTGTGACATCGCGGCCAATTGTCACAGTCTGCGCTAGGGTCATTGTTCAACACGGCGTTTCCGCTGGTGTTGTTGTACAGGAGCGAGTAGAAGCCGATCAGATGGATGGTGGCGCCATTGACGAGAGGGCCCGTGGCGACGGTGCTGCCGTCGTTGAATTGCAGATCGGCGTTCGAGCCGGATAGGTACAGGTCGGTATTGAGCGTCAGTCCGCCAACGACCGCCACGTAGGCCCCGTCTGCCGACATGTCCAGGGTGCCGTTCAGGGTCACGCCGTCGAGTGTGCCGTTCGCTGGTGGCGTGTAGTAGGCATTGCCCGCGGCGGCGAGAGCCGCGCCGCCGGTGGTGGTGATGGTGCCCCCATCAATACGGCCGCCGTTCAAGATCCAGCTACCGGTGCTGCTGGTTTGGCCCGGCACCAGCGCCAGCGTTTGATGCCGGTTGTTCAAGGTGCCAATCAGCTCGACGGCGTCGCTGCCCAGGGCGAGCGAGCCGAGGTTGTGCGAGGTGCTGGTGAGCCAGCCCCCCAGCTCAACGGTGGCGTTGCTGGCACTGATCGTGCCATGGTTGACCCAAGCGTCGCCGTTCGCGTCGAGATCGCTGGCTGCCGCGTTCCAGTAATCGCCCAGGATCAGGGTCGAGCCCGTCGCGGCCGTGATCGTGCCGTTGTTAGTCCAACTCCCTTCCAGCTCCAGTGTCGAGTTGTCCAGCGCTTGGATCGTGCCGTTGAGCACGCCCCCGTCTACGACGCTGCTCGCGCTCGCGTTGTTGTATGCGAAGGGGGGACAGTGATGGATGTGCCCCCAGACACGCGTGCGCTCTTGAGCACGCCCCCGAACAAGTTGACGAGGTCGCCGTGGCTGGCGGCCTGGAACGTGCCCAGGGTCCCGCCACCGGACAGGTCGAGGGTGCCGGAATCGAGGTTCAACGTTACTCCGGAGGCTCTCACTTCGAGGCTGCGGATCGTGTCGTAGCTCGTGATGGCGTGGTTGACTGTGACGCCGGCGATGTCGATCACGACGTTATCGTTGGGGCCAGGCAGGACGGATTCGGGAACGTTGCGCCAGGCGGGATCCACAGTGGACCAGTTGGCGGGGTTGTCCCAGTTGCTGTCGCCTGTGTCGCCGGTCCAGTAGACGGTCGCCGGGGCCGCGGGGCTTTTGTCGATCTTGACGAGATCGGGGATGAGGTACTGCGCGTTGGGGGTGCCGAGTCCGGTGACGAGATCGTAGCCGGGGCCGGCCGAGTAGCCGTTGTTGCCCTGGGTGATGTCGTCGAAGGCGTGCGGGTCGGTCTGGGAGATCTGGTACAGCGCGGGCAAGAGCTGGGTTGGCCCGTCGAGGGTATTCTCGCCCTTCGCCGCCCGCGCCTGATCGGCGATCGCGATCAGGGCGGCCCACTGCGGGGCGCCGATGCTGGTGCCTCCGACCTGCCCCCAGGGCAAACCCGGCGGACTGCTCAACGAGTCGTAAATGGGGATGCCGGTGGCGGGATCGGCGTCATAGGCGACGTCGGGTTCGGTGCGGTAGATGGTGCTTTGGGTGACTACGCCCTGCTGGTAGGGCGGCTGTGCCTCGTATTGACTGATGCCGCCGCCGCTCGCGAGGTATGGGTCTGGGTTTACGGGCAAATTCGCATCGCTACCGAGGCTCCAGCCCACTTCCTGGGAGCGAACTGGGTTGCCGTTTGGGTCCGCGGGCAGGGCGGTGCCGCCGACGTCAATCACGTTGGGCGACGCCTGTGGCGAGAATTGGGCAGCGCCGTCGTCGCCGCTCGCAGCGACAAAGGCGACTCCCTGGTGCCCGACCGGCGTGGTGTAAAGGCCGTCGTTAGCGTATTCGTTGGCGAACTCGGAGCCCGTGCTGTAGCTCATGGACACGACGCAGACGTTGGGCTGGCTGGCCGCGTACTGGACGGCCGCGTCCAGGTCGGCCATGTCCTGGTTGTCGGCCTGGACCAGCAAGATGTTTGCCCCCGGGGCGATGGCGTGGGCCCATTCGACGTCGATGCTTTCCTCGGAGTCCCAGCCGGAGGTTCCTGGCCCGGTGACGTCCTGGGGGCTGCCGCCAGCCTGGTTGACGACCTTGAGGAAGCCGGTGTTGGCGGGATTGCCGGCGGCGCCGCCGATATTGAACTGCTCGTCGAACTGCTGCACGTCGTGGCTGATGGCCGGGTCGCCGAAAGCGTCCACGATGGCGATCGTCTCCCCCGTGCCCGCGATGTTGTAGTTGTTGCCGGAGAGGCCGTTGAGCTGGTCGAAGCCGTATGCCTGCCGGATCTGTGCCGGCGTGTAGCCCCCCTCTGGTGTCTGTGAAAACCAGGCTGCCGGGACCAGGTTAAGGGCAGGCGAAGGGGCGGTGGGACTTTGTGCATTCAGGGCCGCCGAGGGGGCGGCGGACTTCGGTGCCGGAGTTGGGGGACCCAATGTCGAGGCGTGGTCTGCAGACGCCGTGACAACCGGAAGGGACCATGGCACGACGGGGACGACGGGGGCGGCCAGAAGCTGGCGGACTTCAAGCTGTTCGAGGCACAGATGCAAGCGGGGCGCCCGGCGCGCTATCTTGCTGTTCGGTCTCGTTATCTGGTTCTGGGATGGGAATGCCATGGTGCCAAACTCCTGATTCGAGAGGGGCGACCCCTCCGATTTTCGGTGCGGTTCGCGATACGTGATCGAGCAAGTGGCCTCCGTTGATAGACTGGGTGCCTGGGGGCCGGCCAGGCCGTTGAGACTTCAGCTTGGCTGAGAGTTGGTATTCTCAACCCTGGGCCAGCACCGCCTCTTCCGTCCTGCGAGCACCTACTCCTCGGCGGGGAGAAGAGAGACGGTGGACGCCACTGCTCTGGCGTCCGTAGCCGCGTGAAGAACACAATCTGTCGCCGGTTCCCTGGAAAACGATCCGACGGCGAAATCAATCGCTCGCACAGGCCCCGTTTGGGGAGAGAGTTGGGGTCGGCGGGCATTCCACCTGGTCATCGCAGTTAAGCTCCATCGCAATAGTTGATGATCAGCGTCGAGTCTCATACTTTCTTCTTCTTCCGCGCGTCGACTCATCGTTTCCTGTGCGAGTTCACGCCTGGGCCCGCCGCGGCAATAATTCCGCTTACATAGCTCACGGTGGCGTCGTCGACGACCAGCAGTGTGATAGCATTGGTGAAACCGGCATCGACCGTCGACGAGAAGACTCGGTCGCTGGAATCATTGGCAAAGAGGGCAGTCGAACCGGAATACGGAGGTATGTCCGGAGACGGTTTGGCGCATCGCGACCACGCGTGCCCGCGACGAAGTTGGTGGCCGTCGAATGGTCCGTCAGCACAGCGGCCCCGGTCAGCTCGAAAACCGTCCCCAGGTTGGCGGCGCCCCCGCTATCCGTTGTACCGTACACGTTGCCACCGCTTTCCATGATCAGGGCGGCTTCCGGGTATCGACCGTTAGTGCCGTTGAAGGTGGCGAGCACGGTGATCGCATGCCCTCCCTTGGCCAGCTCAAAGACTGTCCCTGCGAAGTGGGGAGCCCCAGAAACAATCGTGCCGTACAGGTTGCCGCTGCTGTCCATGGTCAGGCCGCCACGCGGTGATGCGCCGACGCCGGCGCAATTGGCCAGCCTGGTGATGGTTCCGCTGCCATGGACGAGATCGAAGACTGTGCCGTCATTGCCTGCGCCTCCAGCGATCGCTGTGCCGTACAGCGTGCCGCTGCTGTCCATGATCAGGGAGCCAGTCGGGTCAGCACCGTCGGTGCCGTTGAACGAGGCTAGCGCGGTGATCGTGTGGCTGCCGTGGGCAAGCTCGAACACCGTGCCGTCATTCGTCGTACCGCCCTGAGCCGCTGTGCCATACAGGTTGCCGCTGCTATCGATGATCAGGGAGTCCCGCGGGTCTGTACCGTTGGTGCCGTTGAACGAGGCCAGGGTGGTGATGGTGCCGCTCCCCTTTGCCAGCTCGAACACAGTGCTCGCAGTTGTACCGAACAGATTGCCGCTGCCGTCCATGATCAGGCCGCCAACCGGGCATCGACCGTCGTTGCCGTTGAACGAGGCCAGTGTGGTAATCGTGCCGCTGCCCTTGGTTAGCTTGAAGATGGTGCCAGCGTTGAAGGTGCCACCAAGCTCGGTTGTACTGTACAGGTTGCCGCTGCTGTCCATGATCAGGCCAGCCTCGGGCGTCGCACCGTTGGTGCCGCTAAACGAGGCCAGTGTGGTGATCGTTCCGGTGCCCTTTGCCAGCTCAAAGACCGCGCCGTCGTTTGAGCTGCCTCCAGTCGATGCAGTGCCGTAAAGGTTGCCGCTGCTGTCCGTGATAAGGGCAGCAACCGGGTTTGAACCTCCGGCGCTGTCGGTGAACGAAGCCAATGCGGACAGGCTGAGCGTGAGCCGGGTTTCGAGCTGGTTCACGCACGGCCAAGCTGAATGCCGGCGCCGCCTCGGGCGTCGTGGACTTACGCCACGCCAGAATGACGACCACCAAGACGATGGACTAACTGAACGGGTATTGCGCTGCATGGGTCACCTCGGCTCGCATAGTTGGTTAGGTTTATAAACAATTATCTCTCGAAGTACGTTCCGTCGATGTTGGGATCGATCGGGGCGGTATTGTTGACAACATTCGACAGCGTAAAGGCGTCGATATCCACGGTGGCCCCGTTAGCAATGAAAAAACCGCCGCCATAACCTGTTGCTCGGCTGCTGGGCCCTGTGGGGAGCGCACCGTTGTTGGTCGCGGTGGTGGTCGTGAGAACGACTTGTCCGGCGGCGACGTACAGCGCACCGCCGTAGGCACTGCCGCCTAAAAGGCCGGGTACTGGTGGACCACCAAGGGCCCAATTACCCGTCAACGTGGTGTCGGTGATGTTGGCGGTGCCACCGGCAACGTACAGAGCCCCGCCGCACGCATCGCCGGCCGGGATGTAGGGCCCGTAGAGTTCGGCGCCGCCCGCCGCGCCGCGGGCTTGGTTGCCCTCCAGTAGCGTGCCGTTTTCCAAGGTCAGCGACCCGTTCGACCAGATGCCGCCGCCGCACGTTGCGGGGGCGGCGCGGGCCGGGAGTTGACGCCGTAGGCGATGTTGTTTTGCAGGGTCACGCCGCTCAGGGTCAGGGCCCCTTGGTTATAAATGGCACCCCCCTCAGCCGACACGCCGTAGCCTCTCGCCATACCGCCTTGCAGCGTCAGGTTCTGCATAGTCAGCGATCCCAATGCAGCCACGTCGAAAAGCCGGAAATTCGCCGTTCCCGAGGCTGTGCTCCGCTCAATGGAGTCGCCGTTCCCGACGACAGTCAGGGCGTCATTCGTCGCGATCACCGGCAGTCCGGTGGCGCCGTCCGTGGTGTTATTCACAACCGTCAAGACATAGGGCGAAGTTGTCGGCGCCGTCAGTTTGATGGTGTTCGACCCGCCGGCCTTGTTGGAGGCGTTGATGTCGACGATCAGGTCCGAGACGCTGGCGGCGGTGTAAGTCGACAGCAGAATGTGGTCGTCGGCCTCATCCAGGACTGGGAGTGTGCGCCGGCGTGCCGGCCGCGGCTGAGGACGCCGGCTCCGGGACGGCCCCGATTTCCAAGACGTCTGAAACGACTTGAACCACATCGTCTGTCTCCTTTCACGAGCCGGTCTGCGATCGAAGGCCGGTTCAGGTCCCAAGGCGCGAGACTCGAGCGCCAGAGGCCGGCCACGTCGTTGAGGCTTCTGCTTGGTTGCGAGGGGCTCGCCCGCCGCTTGTTTTATTTCCCGCGTTTCGGCTAATCTTTTCCTGCGCTGGCTTATGGCTGGGTCACCGGTTTCGCCGGGGTTTTCGCTTCCGCCAACTTCTGCTGCCACTCTTTCACCTCGTCTTGCTTCCCCGTCGCTTTGTAGAGCCGCAGCAGCCGCTCCAGGGCCTCGATGAGGCGAATCTTGTTCGGCGGGGCCATCGTCGCCGCGCGCTGCTTCATGCCTTGGTAGCCGGCCAGCAGCAGCGGCTCGGCTTCGGCGTACTTTTTCTGGCCCAAGAGCGCGGCGCCCAACATGGATTTCGTGTCAAACGTGGTCCAAGCGTCGGGCTCCTTCTTCTCGCGGATCGCCATGCACCCGCGGAGGAGCGGCTCGGCCTTGGCGGCCTGGCCGGTCCGGATATAGCCCCTACCGAGGCTGTTCATCGTTTTGAGGGTGTTAGGGTGGTCGGGGCCGAAGTTGGCCTTGATCGGCTCGAGAATGTCCTCGAACAACGGCAGGGCCAGGTCGTCCTTGCCGGCGGCCTGGTAGCCCCAGGCGAGATTGTTCATGCTCTGGAGCAAGTCGGGGTGGCCGGGGCCAAGCTGCACTCTCCTCCGCTTGAGCGTCTCCTCGTAGAGCGGCACGGCCAAGTCGAGCTTGCCGGCGTCCTGATAGCCCAGGGCGAGATTGTTCATGCTGTGGAGTGTGTCGGGATGGTCGGGGCCGAGCGCCGCCTCCCTTCGCTTGAGTGCCTCCTCAAGCAACTGCAAGGCTAAGTCGAGCTTGCCAGCGACCCGGTACGCCGTGCCCAGGTTATTCATGCTCGTGAGAGTGTGGGGATTGTCG
Organism: uncultured Isosphaeraceae bacterium; assembly: GCA_963850935.1. Lineage (GTDB taxonomy): Bacteria > Planctomycetota > Planctomycetia > Isosphaerales > Isosphaeraceae > CAWFRS01. The sequence continues at coordinate 386,178 of CAWKNT010000032.1, read as the reverse complement.
GAGCCGAGCTTTGCCTTGGTCAGATTGAACGTTTCCTCGAACAACGGCAGGGCCAGGTCGAGCTTGTCGGATGGCGCCGTAGCCCCAGGCGAGATTGTTCATGCTCTGAAGCGTGTCCTCGTGGTCGGGGCCGAGCGTCGCCTTTCTCCGCGTGAGCGTCTCCGCGTACAATGGCAGGGCCAGGTCGAGCTTGTCGGCGTCTTGGTAGCTCAAGGCGAGGTTGTTCATGCTTGTCAGTGTACGGAGGTCGTCGGGACCGAGCTTCGCCTTCCGCCGCTCGAGGGTCTCCTCGAATAAAGGCAAGGCCAGGCTGAGCTTGCCGGCGGCCCGATAGGCCCAGGCGAGATCGTTGATACTTTCGAGCGTGTCGTCGTCGTCGGGGCCGAGCAGAGCGGTGAGGGTCGTGCGGGCATTGCTCAACAATCGTATGGCTTTCTCCGAGTAGCCCAGGGCCCCTTGAGATTCACCGAGTGTGATTTGCATTCGTGCCACGGCCACGGGGTCGCCGATGGCCTCGCCTTCCAGCTGGGCGGTGGCCTGATCGAGGCGTTCGCCGAGCAGGGCCTGGAGCGGCTTGCCCTCTTTTTTCGCGGCTTCCGGATTCAAATCGTTGAAGATCGACCCCAGAATCTCGTTGGCCTTTTCGATCTGCAAGAGCCGCCGCTGGGCTGTCTCTTTGGCCTGGCGTTCCCCTTCGGCGCGCTTGGCTTCCGCCCGCCGCGCTTCCTGGGCCCGGAGTAACCCGAACGAAGTGCCGATCACTCCACCGACAAGCGCCAGCAGGACCAGGCTCGCAGCCAGCACCGGCCCCCGGTTCCGCCGCACGAACTTCCTCGCCCGATAGCCGGCGCCCGGCGGCCCTGCCAAGACCGGTTCGTCGTGCAAATAGTGCTGCACATCCGCCGCGAAAGCGCTGGCCGTGTCGTAGCGCCGCGCTCGGTCCTTCTCGAGCGCTTTCATCACGATCCAGTCCAGGTCGCCGCGTAAGACACCTCTCAGCCTTTTCGGCTCCGTCCCTCTATTGGCTGCGATCGACGGCAGCTCCTCGGTCGTGCCCAACCGGGTGCTGGGCCGCGGCGCTTCTTCCTCGCGGATCAGCCGCAACATCTCCAGAATCGCAACTTGCTTCATTCGCTGCCGATCCAGCGGCGTCGTCCCGGTCAAAAGCTCGTACAACAGCACGCCCAGGGAATAGATGTCGCTACGCGTGTCGACATCCAGTTGATCGAGGACAGCCTGCTCGGGGCTCATGTATTCGAGCGTACCGACAATGGCCCCGAACGCTGTGTAGAGCGTCCGCTCCGTGAGCTTGGAACCGGTCGCCTTGGCAACGCCGAAGTCGATCACCTTGGGCACCGGCTTACCGTCGTAAATGCAAACCATGACGTTGGACGGCTTCATGTCGCGGTGAATGATGCCCTTTTGGTGGGCGTGCTGGACAGCCTGACATACCGGAATGAACAGCTCCAGCCGCTCTCGGGGCGTCAAGTGGTGTAGGTCGCAGTACGCGGTGATTGGCACCCCCTTGACCAGCTCCATGACGAAGTAGGGCCGGCCGCCTTCCGTGGTGCCCGCGTCGAGCACCTTGGCGATATTGGGATGGTCCATGAGCGCCAGCGCCTGTCGCTCGGCCTCGAAGCGAGCGATGACCTGCCGGCTGTCCATTCCGGCCTTGATGAGCTTGAGGGCGACCTTGCGCTGCACAGGATGGGTTTGTTCGGCCATATAGACCGTCCCCATGCCCCCTTCGCCGATCTGTTGCAACAGCTTGTACGGGCCGATCACGTTACCGGGGGCTTCGCCGGGTGGTAGGTCGGTGGTGGCACTGGGGTCGGCAGCGACACCCCGATGAATGCTGCCCATCGCCTGGTCGGCGTGCAGCAGTTGATCGACCCGTCCGCGCAGTTCGGCGTCATCGCCGCAGGCCTCGTCCAGGAAGGTTGGCCATTCGTCGGGCCCGCGTTCCAAGGTAGCCAGGAAAATCGATCGGGCATGGTCTTCGATCACGTTCATGAAACCCTCGCCGGTGCATCGCCTCTATTAACCAGTGCGACGTGGCCCGATGAGTTTTCTCACGACGGACGAAAAATCTTCAGACCGCTACGTGTTTTTGAGCAATTCACTGTGCAGCCAGGCGCGTGCGTAGGACCAATGGCGATAGGCCGTCGACGGCGAGACGCCTAGAGCCACGGCAGCCTGGTCGAGAGCCAGCCCGGCAAAATACCGGAGCTTGACGAGTTCACCCGCGAGATGGTCGATGGCAGCCAGACGTGCGAGCGCATCGTCCAGCGCTACAAGTTGGTCGGACGAGACGGAGGTCGTTACGTCGACCTCCTCGAAATCAACGCGCTGCCAGTCGCCGCCGCGTTTCTCCCGCGCCTTGCCGCGAGCGTTTTCGATCAGTATCCGCCGCATCGCTTCGGCGGCAGCGGCAAAGAAATGGCCGCGACTGTTCCAGTGTTGCGCTTGCTTCACGTCGACCAAACGGACGTAGGCCTCGTGGACCAGGGCCGTCGCTTGCAGGGTCTGGCCAGGCTTTTCGTCCGCCATCCTCTCGGCCGCCAGCTTGCGGAGCTCGTCGTAGACCAAGGGCAAGAATTCGTTAGCGGCCTGCGAGTCGCCTTGTTCAAGCGCCGTCAGAATACGCGTTAACTCGCTCATCTGCAGTTCCTCGGACACCTGCGTTCGCACTGGCAAGAGCGTAGCCGCTCTTGAAGGCAGTTACTAGCCAGATCGCACGCTTTTGAGGCCGTGGTGGGGTTATTCGGTACAGGATTCGCTCTTTTTAGCAAAGTAGCGAAACCGGGTCGTGAGCGCGAGGTCTGAAAAGAAATCAGCAGGCGCTTCGACCCGCCGGAAAAAGGAGATCACGCTTTGGCCGACCACGACTCCGAGCGCCGTGGTGAGGAAAACTCCGACTCTGATCAATCCCACGATGATTCGCATGGTCCGATCACAATCAGCACGACCGATCCCGTCATCGAGACGGCGAGCGATCGCCCGTCTGACTGGAGAATTCACTCTGACAGCACGGTCCGCGTCGAGACGACTCACCAGAGCGAGACCAATCCGCTTTATTTCCCTGGGATTCGAAACGCGCGGGCCGCAAACGATCCGGTTGAGCGTCGACCAACTGGTGGGGATAGCCAAGACAAATCGCGACGTGACGCAGCGACCAAGAATGACGACTATGGGGACCGTCCCGCGAACAGGCCGTCACCCCCCGCACAGCCGTCAATGATAAACCATGTATTTATGACTGCAGGCATCGCTTTGGTCTGCGGCGTGATTGGCGCGTTTGGTTATTCGTACTTTTTCGGATCGAAGGCGAAAGAGTCTTCGTCCTATCAGTCCCAAGCCAAGTCGAACTCAGGGTCGCAGCAGGGAGGAGCTTCTCCTAAAACGGGAGCGAAATCTGGAAAGACGGGAAGTGATGGGAAAAGCAAATCGTCGGACAAGAACCTGACGGCGGGCTCATCGAGCGCCGCCCCGGTTGTGCCAACTGACAGAGACCTCGAAACGCAGAAACAACAGATTATGGGACTAACGCAGCGTCTTGGTCGACTCGGCGAACGCGTCGACCGGTTGCGCTTGCCCAAGGATGCAACGCCACCGATCTTGCGAATGATGGAAGTCAAGTTCGGCGAGCTAACCCGCTTGCTCAATGAACTCGGTACGCTCCCCGCGGAAATGCAGAAACACGACACACGATTAGAGAGTCTTCGGCAGGACTTTAATGTAATTCGTGCACGATTCGAATCAGCGCAGGTTCATTCAACTGGCGCAACTCCCGATAACGCCCTTTCCTCGCGGATCGCTTTGCCGGGTGATCCAAAAAGTGACGGCGCGGGAGTTGCGGCAACACTGGATCAGGGAATCGATCAACTCCGGCACAATAATTACATCGCAGCACGCGAGTTGTTTACCCGACTTCGATTGATCGCATCGGACGGCGCCGCGCTTGGTATTTTTCGGCGATAGCAGAGGGGCATACGAGCGGCGTCTGGGACGGTGAGGCCAAGCGGCTCGCCGAAATAGATCTCGCTTGCGAACGCGCGGGCCATCCCTCGACGGCTCTTGTCGATGCTGCGTTAGGCGCGGTCGACCCAAAAGACGGAGGGAGTTGGATTTTCTCCCTTCGCCGAACAAATGCCGTTCGCGTCAATTAGACTTGTTGATGAAATGGCACCACGTATCGCGGCCGGGCCGGCGAAGTCGGACCTCGTGAGCTTTTCTAGGTTTCATTTGCCATTTCCAAGTTAGACGACGTTCACGATGAAGTTACGTCCTTCCCATCGATTTGCTTCGGACCAAAACAAAGTGAATTCAAGTGACGCATTTTCCTTTTGATCATCGATGGCGATATCCGCGATGTGGAGACCGAGGTGGGTATCGCGCGTCTTGCGTTCTTGTAAAGTGCGCCATTGGTCGTGAGTCCATCGGATCATCGCAGGAGCGGCCACCTCGATTCGGAGCACCTCGCCAGGGGAAATCGATTGCCGTTGGTGATCGAACCGCCAAATCATACGGTTCGATCTCACTTTTTGTTCCAGATAGCGGGCTACCGTCTGGGAAGGTTGGTCGAAGATGCGGCCCTCGAGTAGCGAGCGCCGGAGTTTAAGGTATTCCGCGTGTGCCCAGACCAGTGGCATGGCCGAGCCGGTCGGCCTACCGGCGAATAGACCGCACTCCGGTTTGTCGGCCCGATCCCATACCTGCTCCGGCAATAGGCCCCCGTCGCCGGCGAACTGCTCCATCGCCTTGGCGAGCCGGACTGCTTCACGAACGTGGCCCGCCGCAAGTTCGTAATGAGCCCGCTCGCCGGTCAGGAGAGGCCACGCTCGACCGATGCCGCGTGATTTGGGATCAAAGGGTGAACCATCGGCCTTTTCACCATAGCCGTCGCCATTGTAGCGCCTCCAGACCGGCCCGCACGGTGTATCGACCTTCAAAACCGAATCGATGACCTTGACGGTGTTGACGATCCGCGGATCGTCCGCCGCCCGCAGACCGAATCTTACCAATGCAAGTGCGTCGGGACTGACGATCTCGTCGATTCGGATGCCCGGTCCCAGTGCGTCCGGACCGCTCACTCCGGGCACGGGGCGATCGCGTCTGCTCGAATCGTATCCGGTCAGATTGACATGGCCAGTTCTGAGAGTCGACCGTTCATCCAACTCGGGCGGAATGATGCGGGCGTAGTACCCCTCAACCCCGTTGCGCCGGGCCAGATCGGTGCCGGCAACGTACAGCCAGCTTTCGACGGCGGCATTCCAGGCGTCGGCGGTTTCGCGCAGATAAGTCGCGACCTCGGGCTCGCTTTGTTCTTGGGCGAGGTCTGCTGCCACAAGCAGCGCCGCGATCACCGAGCCGAGCGTAAATGGCGTGTACCCACGCTCATTCTCCCATCGGTCTTCCTGCGTCGACGGCCCTTTGCACACGATGTACTGTGCGGCCCGGCGGACCATCGGCCAGTACCGCGTGAGCTCGGCGGTGCTCATGACATTCTCACGACGCAGCAGGTCGAGAAGCAGAATTGGCAGCGCGGTTTCCCCCAGCTGCACCCCTCCTTGAAACGTGGCACCGCTCACCCACATATTCTGAGCCCAGTGCCCGTCGGTTAGCTGGGTTGTACGCAGGTAGCGCACAGCACGCAGCGCCTCTTCGTGAGCACCAACCGCCAGAAGCCCTCCGGCCGCCTCGACCAGGTCGCGCGGCCAGACCAAATGATATCCGCCTGTCCCTGGCTCTTTTTGTTCATCGCCGCGAACCTCGCCCCAGGGCGTTGAAAGACTGGCGATGATCGCGCCTGGTGCGACGGCACTTCCGTGTGCCCGCAAGGCCACCGCGCTCAACCGGGCGAGGTCGCGCCCCTTTTTGTACGTCGGCCGAGGAATCGCCAGCTTTGATTGCCACTTCTGCCAGTTTTGAGTGTATTCGGCCTGTAATTCATCCGGGTCTGCCTGTAGGCTTGCCATAGCGTGATGAGCGGCTTCGGTGGGGTCGAGCCCAAAACCGAGCGAGAGCACGAACGACCCGCCACCAGCAAAGAGATCCACCTCGCCCGTCAACGCGACGTTTCCTTCTTGGCGCGATCATATTCCCAGGTCAACTGCTTGTGCTGACTGAGATCCTGCCAGCCGTCGGAAATGCCCACGTATCCGGCCGAACCCTTCTTCCAGGGCACCGAACAAGCAAGGGCGAGCGCGCGCCGCGCGATGGGCAAACAACATGGGTACGCCGCGATGCTGGCCGAGCCACGCCGTGTTGCCCGCGCCTCGATTCGCAAGGTGCGGAGCCAGTAGGACGAAAAGTTGATAAGAATCGAGCCCCCCCGCCTGGGATGTGAATCGGACAACTTGCAGTACCGCGTCTAAAACGGGATGCGAAAACACATTCTTTTCGATGCGGTATCGGCCGTGCCGGCACGAGTTGACAACCCGATAGAGCGGCACTCCCGGGTGCACCCAGCTGATTTCGTGGTCGCAGTCCGCCCGCTCCTCCGAGAAAAACCGCTGGCCATCCGTAATAACCAGGCCCAAGTCGCGGATGCACGCTTGGTCTATACGAGGATAAAACACCTCCGTGAGTATGCCCTGGCCAATCGTAAACCAGACGCGGCTCGCGGGGTCGCCCACCGCATTGAGAGCAGTACCCACACCGTCTTTGGGAGCAGGTGCCCACTTCGGCGCTGCGCCGGGTCCGCCAGGAGCCAGCTTGGTATCATCACGATGATTCACCCACACCGACTGCCGTCCGTTCAGTGGCGCCGCGAGGTTGGTGCCTCCATGGTCGGCCAATCGATTTTTGGACTCGTTTTCGTGCGCGGTGGAATGCGTAGCCATTTTAACCTCGAATCACTCAGATTCGGATCAGCGCAAGGCCTGAGTCTGGATCGAATTCCTTGTGCAAATGTCGGGGAGATTCGGTCAGTATCAATTCGAGCGTCGGCCTCACACGTGCGTCGATCAAATGGCCGCCACGCGTCGAACCGTCTGACCGCCCGACAACCACGTGCGCGTGGACCTTCGGCTCTCCGTCTTTCTTGGCCACGTCGCCGACAAGTGATAAAACCTCCACCTGTTCGGCGACCGGGATCTTGCGGTACTTTTTCGACTCCCAGTCGAAATATCCCAGAGTCACATCCTCAAAAGCCCCGATCGCGGTGAAATGTCCGGCACCTACTCCCGTAGCCTTGGCGAATTTGACCAGCTCGGCCATGACCTCGTCGCCTTTGTCGAAGATCAGGGCAAATGTCTTCTCGCCTCGATCGCTATGAATCAGCTTGGATTTCATGGTTGACCCCTATCTCACTGGTGATCGTTACGCGTCATCAAACGGATCTTCGGGCGGCTCGCCGGAACCCGTCCAGGTTGCTTTAAGCAGATAGAAGATTTTGCCAGCCCGAGGGTTTCGCTGGCGCATCACGCCATAGCCGCGCCGCCAAAGCCGATCGGCGATCATCCGGATCTTCTCTTCGTCCTGATCGATAGCATCAAGGATCGAAGGCTTTCCGGCCTCGTCGTTGCGGACATAGACTGACACACCGTCGATCGTATGCGACCGTGCGTGCTCTTGTGCCGTACCGGGCTGGCCGGATGTTTTGGGCATCGTCTTGATCCTTACCACCACGTGGTTGGCACGATTGACTGACTTGATCGTCGGCCGTTGCGAGTTAAGCTCCATGCCGCGGCGACGCCCACCAAAACGCCCAGTCCGATTGCGACAAATGAAATGACCGGCGAAGGTTCCGGTTCCCATTTCCCGAGGGGCTCATACTGCCGCTCCGGAAGCGGATCAGGCGGGCCGTCGGGACCTTCATGAAGCGCCATCTGGAGCACTTGTGCCAGATGAAGAGCCCCTCGTCCGGTGAGACCAGCGATCTGCTCGCGGCAACTGAACCCGTCGGCGATGATCAGAGCATCATCCGCTGGCCTCGCACGGCCGGAAGCAGCGATCGCTCACCGATGGCACGGGAAATCTCGAAGTGGCCCCCCTCAAAACCGAATGATCCAGCCATGCCGCAGCAGCCGGAGTTGAGCAGTTCATAGTCCAGTCCAAGCCCTTTCAGTACCCGGTTTTCCGCATCAAACTTCATGACGTGCTCGTGATGGCAGTGCCGCTGCACCAGCGCCTTGCGCTTCAGTTGGGGCAAGCGGTACAGAGGAGCATGCTTGTCAAGGAATTCGCTGAGGATAAAAGTCTGCTTGCTGAGCCGCTTGGCATCCTGGTCCATTGGGAAAAGGTTCAACAGCTCGTCACGAAAGACTGCGACGCAACTCGGCTCCAGTCCTACGATCGGTACGCCCGCCTCAATTTCTGGCCTCAAGGCATCGAGAATTTCGCGCAGCAGCGCCTTCGCCGTCACAAGCATGCCGAAGTCGTAAAGGGGGCGCCCGCAGCAAAGCGACTTTTGTGGGACGACAATTTGAAACCCGGCATCCTCTAAGACCTCAACGGCCGCCTTGGCTGTTTGCGGATGGAAATGGTTATTGAACGTGTCGGGCCAGAGAACGACACGCGGACAACCGTGGTTTCGGGGCGCACGGTGGCGCCACCAGTCTTTGAATGTTTCCGGGGCAAAGTACGGCATCGTGCGGCGCGTGGATATTCCGCCTAACAATTGAATCGCAGTGCCGACGACGGGCAGGTGTGCGACGAAATTGACCAATCCCGGCATCCACGACCCGATCCGGGCCCACCAATAAATGAGTCCCATCGCGTAGGCATGCCGTGGCCGCAGCCGCCCCTGGTAATAGTGCGCCAAAAACTCGGCTTTATAAGTAGCCATGTCGACATTCATGGGGCATTCTGTTCTGCATCCCTTGCATGCCAGGCAGAGGTCGAGCGCTTCGTGCACCGTTTGGTCTTTCCAGCCTCCCTTCATGGGATCGCCTTGAAACATTTCGAAGAGCAAATGGGCGCGGCCTCGCGTTGAATGCATTTCGTCTTTGGTGACCATGTAACTCGGGCACATCGTCCCCTGCTCTTCCTTGCGGCATTCGCCGATCCCGACACAGCGCTCGGTGGCGTAAGGGAAGCTCCCCTGGTCACCGGGAAATTGGAAAAAAGTCTCGACCTGGGGAGGCCGGTAAGTCGGGCCGAGCCGCAAATTTTCGCCCGGCAGATAGGGATCGACCACCCGGTGGGGATTCATTTTGTGATCCGGATCCCAGATCGCCTTGAATTCGCCAAAGGCCCGCACCAGCTCGGGCCCGAACATCTTGGGAAGGAGCGCCGCCTTCGAGATACCGTCGCCATGCTCGCCCGAAATCGAGCCGCCGTGGCTGACCACAAGGTCGGCCGCCTCGGCCAAGAAGCGGCGGAAGTGCCGTACGCCTTCCAAGGTCTTCAGATCGAAATCGATTCGCGTGTGAATACATCCCTGGCCGAAATGGCCGTAGAGCGCGCACTTGTAACCAAACTTTTGGAACAGCTTACGAAGCTCACGCAGGTAAGGACCGACACGGTGCGGGGGTACCGCGGAATCCTCCCACCCTTCCCAAGCATCTTTTTCACCGGGAATGCGCGCCGTCGCTCCCAGGCCCGACTCGCGAACTTTCCACAGGTGCTCTTCTTCGGCCTCGTCGTCAAACAGTTTCATCGATGGTCGATTCTTCACCCGCTGCAAACGTTTCATGAGCGCTTGGGCTTTGGCATCGGATTCTTCTTTGTTTGCGCCGCCGAATTCGACCAAGAGCCATCCTCCGCCCGGGGGCAAGAGCGTGATATCCAGCGGGTGGATGTGCTTTTTCTTCATATCGTTGACTAGCACATCATCAAGCCCTTCAAGGCCGATCGGGGCGGATTCAAGGATCTCAGGGACGTGGTCGCCGGCAGCGTAGACATCGGGATAGCCAAGCACGACCAAAGATTTGACGGCCGGGCTTGCAACCAGATGAAGGCTTGCCTCAAGCACCGTCACGCACGTTCCTTCCGTTCCCGAAAGTGCCCTGGCGACATGAAAGCCTTTTTCCGGCAGGAGGTCGTCGAGGTTGTATCCCGAGACGCGCCGCGGCAAATCATCGGGATAGCGGCGGCGGATCTCGTCGGCATAGCGGTCGCGCAGCGCCTTCAATTGCGCGTAAATCTCCCCCTTGCGGCCGCCGTTTCTAATGATCTGTTCCAACTCATTTTCGCTCGTGGCACCAACCGTGAGCCGAGTGCCGTCGTAAAGAAGAATGTCGAGCTCATGAACTTGGTCCGACGTGCGTCCGGTTCCCAGTCCCATCAAGGAATGAACGCCACACGAGTTATTGCCGATCATTCCGCCCAGCGTGTTATGCGTATGAGTTGACGGGTCTGGCGCAAAGGTCAAAGCGAACCGCTCCGTTTGGGTCCGGAGCACGTCGAGCACGGTTCCAGGCTGGACGCGGGCAAGTTTTTGTTCGGGATCAATTTCCAAAACGCGATTGAGATGCTTGGACCAGTCAATCACAACTGCGATATTGCAGCATCCCCCGGTCAAGCTCGTGCCCCCGCCCCGCGACAAGAGAGGTGCACCGTGTCGCCGGCAAACCGCCACCGTTTCGACCACGTCGGCGATACTTTGCGGTACCACGACGCCAATTGGCACTTGGCGGTAATTTGAGCCGTCGGTTGCATACAATGCGCGACTTCCCGCGTCGAATCGAACTTCACCGCCGATTCTTTGACGCAGCTCGTTCGCGATCGCGCCGGCGTCAATAAAGAGCGGCCCCTTGACCTCTTTGCGGTGTCTCTCGGCAGCGGTCGTCGCAGTCGCGGTTGCCATCACTGAATTCCTTCTTCGACGATCTTGGCGATTCAAAGCACATAGCGCTTGGCATCGGTTCGCTTGAATTCGAGGCCCAGGCCAGTGCGAGATAAGTCGGGCCGTAACACTCCATCCGCCGGAACGAGCACTCCGTCAAAGAGCATCTGCTCGATGCGCGCGTGGTCGTGGAAATACTCGAGATGGCGGAAATTGGGCATCGCACACGCCGCGTGAACGTGCAATGAGGGCGCGCAGTGGGCAGAAAGTTCCAAACAAGAGGCCGCACACAACGTGCCGGCTTGGAGGAAACCGGTAATACCCCCGCAGCGAGTTGCATCCGCCTGGAGTACATCGACGGCACCGGCTTCGATCATCCTTTGAAAATAGAAGATGTCGTAGCCATATTCACCCGCCGCGATTTCAATGCCCGCCGGTGCCCGGTCGCGCAGCAACCGCAGACCGTCAAGGTCGTCGGACGAGACCGGCTCTTCGAACCAGGTGACGCCGAGGTCGGCGAAGCTTGCCGCGAGCGCGAGCGCCTGTTTGCGGCCATATGCGCCGTTGGCGTCGACAAAGAGCTCCGCGTCCGGACCGATGCATTCCCGGGCCGCGCGAACGCGGCTGACATCGGCTGTCGGTTCTCTGCCGATTTTCATTTTCGCGCGGAATGCCTGCGGCGACCCAACCACCAAGCTGCTCGCAGACCTGAGCCGTCGTATACGATGTGAAGCCGCCGCTACCGTACACAGGCGCACAATCGCTCGCGGCGCCCAAAAGCGTAACGAGTGGGAGATCCAAGAGGCGGGCCTTCAAGTCCCAAAGCGCCGCGTCGACGGCCGAGATCGCCATCGCCGCAACGCTCTGGTGTCCCAGATTTCGCACCGACGCGATCATCGCGCTCCAGGCCCCGGCCACGCCCATCGCATCGCGCCCTTTAACAACCCCGCCTAATAGGTCGTGCACCAGGCGAGCCGTCGCCATATCGGCGTACGAGTAGCCCAGCCCGATCTCCCCTCCTGCGTGAATCTCTACCAAGACAAGTGTCGTCGAATCCCAGCAATAAGTGCCGTCGGATTCGGGCAGATCCGTCGGGATTTTGTAGGCGGACACGTCGATTCGTGTAATCGGCGCGCCGTTACCGCAGACGCCGGCTCTCATGCCCCACTCATCTCCGTTCGCATTGCAATTCGACAGTTCCCTGCCGCATTCGGTTTACGCAGTTAGACCAGTTCTTTGACCTTGTCTTTGAAGATGGACTTAATGATCTTGCCTCCGTCCGGTTCACCGCGCACCAGCGACTCTGCCAGATGAAGTGCCTGCTGGGGCGTCGCTTTGGCCGGCATGGGTGGCTCGAACGGATCGACTATTGCCTCGACGATCGCGGGCTTCTTGGAGGCGAATGCCGCTTCAAGGGCCGGACGAACCTCTTCAGGGCGCTCGCACCGGTATCCTTGGCCGCCACAAGCCTCGGCAAACTTGAGGAAATCAATCGGATGCAGGTCCACCTGGTACTCCGGATTGCCCAGGAATATCATCTGCTCCCATTTGATTTGACCGAGTGTGTTGTTCTTGATGATCACCACCTTGATTGGTAGGTCATGCTTGACGGCGGTGACGAAGTCACCCATGAGCATCGTAAAGCCGCCATCTCCGACAAAGGCCACCACCTGTCGGTCGGGGTGAGCTGCCTGCGCGCCGATGGCGTACGGCAGCCCGGGCGCCATGGTGGCCAGGTTGCCCGAACACGAAAACTTCATTCCTCGGCGTATGTGGATATGCCGAGCCGCCCAGGTTGTGATCGTGCCAGAGTCGGTCGTCACGATGGCATTGTCTTTCAGAAGCTCATTGACATGCCGCGCGACGACTTGGGGCTTCACGGGGGTGTCATCTCTTGTCTCCCGGGTTTTCATCAGCTCATTCCACTCGCGCATGCGTTCCTGCGCTCTGGCGAGAAAGGATCGATCCTGCTTGGGTTTTAGCAGCGGCAGTAGTTCCTGAAGTGTCGCCTTGGTGTCACCCACCATGCCGATATCGATCGGATAACGTAGCCCCAGGCGGCGCGGGTCAATGTCGAGCTGAACCGCTTTGGCTCGGCCTGGCTTGGGATACCATTTCAAATAAGGAAAGCTTGTACCTACCAGAAAGAGGCCGTCGCACTCCTCCATGGCCAGCTCGGAAGGTCGAGTTCCCAAGAGTCCGATCCCACCGGTGGTAAACGGAGAATCGTCGGGTACTGTTGCCTTTCCCAGGAGTGGCTTGACGATTGGTGCAGCCAGAACGTCCGCCAGACGCTCGAGTTCTTCGGTTGCGCCGAGTGCACCCGATCCCGCGAGAATGACGAGTTTTTTCTGAGCGTTGAGCAGTTCGGCAGCGGCCTCGAGTGTGGCACGCTGCGGTACGACGATCGGTTCGCGCCATGACGTCGACGTATGGCCCGTGACCATTTGCATCGACGACACTTCATCTGACACCGTCTGATCCTGAATGTCTGCCGGACAGGTCAAATGAGAGACGCTTCGACTCGACAACGCCGACCGGCAAGCAAGATCGACGAGCTCGCGCCCATGCTTGGCTCCGAGGATCATTTGGTTGTAGTGGGCGACGTCCTGGAAAAGCGCAAGGATATCAATTTCTTGCTGGAAAAATGTGCCGATCTGGTCGTGATAAGTATGGCCGGTGATGGCAAGAACCGGGGCATGATCGAGCTTGGCGTCATAGAGGCCGTTTAGGAGGTGGATCGCCCCTGGGCCGCTTGTCGCAAAACAAACGCCGAGCCGCCCCGTGAATTTGGCATAGCCGCACGCAGCGAAAGCCGCGGCTTCTTCATGACGGCACTGGATGAAACGGATTTTTTTCTCATTCTTCCGCAGGGCCTCAAAGATTCCGTTGATCCCATCACCGGGAATGCCGAAGGCCGTATCCACGCCCCAGTCGAGCAGTTTTTCGACGATGACGTCGCCGGTCGTTTTCGCCATCGAGCCTCCCCTTCCTTTAGATAGATGAAAACGTCGCCTGCTTCCACGTCTCCGCTGGCGCTGGACGAAGCGGGCTGCTCGCCAGAGATGATCTCCGTGGAGCATCTTGAAAGAAGTTGTAGCAATCGACGTGCCTGACTTGTTGCCTCGAGTAAACGCGTCTAAATAAAGTTTCGCGATTCCGGGAGGGAGAGGCTGGCGCGGTCCCAATTTGGTCTTGAACTCGCCGTCCTGCTGATCTGTGCTCGTTCTTTTTGTTGCGCCGGAAAACAAACCATGACGCGCGGACTGGGGTGGCTTTCCCAACCGCGAAGCGGTGAAATCGTAAAGCCTGGGGCGTGAGCCCCAGTTTTCGCAGCGCAAAAAAACCTCTAAGCCCTGAAATGGGCGGCATCGCTCCGGAACATGGACCCGGGCCTACGCCGCCGGGGCTTTGTGATGTCGGCCCGCTTTGGGGGCTCAGGAAAATCGCTCGCTCCTTGGGACCCAAGGCATACGCCACAGGGCTTTACGATGTCGCCCCGGCTTTGCTGGGCTGAGAACACCAGCGTTCGCATCAACGAAAGCGGGAAGAACGCCTTGTCCGTGCAATATCAACCTTTCACCACCCCATGGCGAGGCTCTGTCCGAGCCGGATTGCGCCGTGACTCAATGGAAGGTTCGTCCTCCTCCCGGAATCGCGAAGGGGCGTTTAGACTATAGCACTCGCCTTAAATTCGAACGTCGATTGATACAAATCGCCTGGACTGTGCGCGGCCACGCGCTGATATCGGCTAACTCATTCCCATGAATGAGAAGCGGACATCACTTTGCCGCCGCTCTCTCTCGTTAATGGTGAGCGTAACGCGTCGTCGCCGAACTGGCCCGTCCACTCGAAGACGGGGACAAATTCAATATGAAATCATCATACAACTATAAGAATGACATGTTGATCGTGTGGGAATTCGCAAAACTACAATTCGCGGCCAACTAGGGGTTATCGATGAGGTCTCGCATTTGCGCTATAAGTCTCTCTAGCTCAGCCAAGTGCCGTTTCGAGCTTTTGAGCACAGCCTGATTGAGGCGTGAATTGTGGTGCGTCACCGGGCCCCCGTTTGCGTTGGAGGGTAGCAGGGCGACCTCAATTTGCCGGACCGAGGATCGAAGGCAATCGATTGTCGGCTTGTATCTGGAAGTATTGGTGCCGGACAGCACGATAGATCCAAGTATCGAGCGAAAACGCTCGAGTTCGTTGAGCATTTCAGCTGCGGAAATCTCTGGCACGCTCGTTTCCACTGTCGAAAGTTGGCGAGAACTCATCTCAACGCCCCTTCAGACATCGCAACCGCAACTTGATCAACCGCCTTCGATTGTTGGCTGCCGTCGGGCGATCCACAATCCGGTTTTTTAGCTATTTCCTCGATTCTCTCTCTCTTCCTACATGAATGTAGGGAAATTTCTGACGGTTTTGTCCAGCAAAACCTGACAGTTCGGCCGCGCTCCTTACGGCAACGCCCTTGCGGAGTTGGTTAAGTTAGAATGTCAACTTTTTGATAGATATTCATATGATACTACTATTGTAGAAGAAACCAGTGCGTTGGCATCGGGAATGCGGACAAGTTGCACCGACCGAGTCCGCATTGAAGAGATCGTTGTCGGGATGTGCCTGACGGGAAGTGACGGGATCTGAAAGATGAGCACAGAAGCAGTGCATCCGGTCGGGCAAACCGCCGGCGACGAAGCGGTACTTCGTCATAACAGGTTCTTTGGGCTTTCGCAGGAAATCAGCGACGGCACGGAGGCTGTCGCGATTCTGGCCTTTTTGCTGCGAGGATAGTCACAGCCATCCAAAAAAGACCGACCGTGGCGGGTCGGCCGACGACGCCTACATAGCGCACGAGTTTATCGACCAGGAGCTCGACCGATCATGAACGCCGACGCGTCACTAACGGTCTCCATCGCGAACCATTCGCGCGACATCGCCAAAGCAATCGAACAAGCGCTCAAACTTGTCCCGCTCGATGACTTTCGGGGCAAAGTTGTCGCCATCAAGCCCAACGATACAACGGCGACGGCCGACGATAAGACCGCCTGTACGCTGTCTATAAGCAAGCTTTCCTAGTGGGGATGCTCATGCGCTTTCCGATCGACCTGGCGATTGTCAACGGACATCCGGCGATGATCGGCACCGGCCAGGTTGGGGCAAAGCCGTGGACACGGGCCTGGTGATTGCCGGCAGAAACCCGGTCTCCGTGGATTCGGTCGCCGCGCATTTACTTGGTTTCGAGACTTTGGCAATTCAGTACATCCGGCAGGCCGCCGAGTTCGGGCTCGGAGTTCCGTTAACTCCGATCGGGGGAGAGTCCGGCAAAGGGCGATTGAAGATTGAAGGGATCTCGGTCGATGAGGCGACCGCGATCTTTCGGAAAGCTGCCTACGGCGAAGCCTTCTAGTTTGCGGTTTAGCGGGTCGCCTTCGGCGGATTATGATCGATGGCGTCAAGGGAAATCCGCCACCCAACGATTATCCAATCACAACTCTTGCAAATACCTACCAAAATGCGTCTCAAGTCTTCTGCCCAGGTATGACAATCTGGCCGTGCCCGGAGTTAACTCGCGACAGAGCCAGGACGAGATGGTAGTATGGCAGGGGGTTTGCCCCAGCGGCGCGCCCGCGCCTTTCGCCATGTTGAAGCTGGCATCGCCCATGAATCGCCATTTTCGCCCAAGTTTTGCATTGCCGGGTCGACCATGGGCCCGGGATGCCGCCCGTGCCTTAGGTCTCGACGAACAATCAAGGCGTGTACCGAACTTGGCGATCCGAATAATCCCGGCGGTAGTCGGATCGCCCAGCTGTCCGGACAATGCGAGATTGCCGGCGCGAATTCCGTGTTGCGCTATCACCGGCGGCGAACGGATCGGCTTATCCTTCCAGTCGCGTGAAGTTATCGGTTCATACGGAGCGTAGTGGGATGGCTGAACGTGTGCCAGACACATCATTGACCAACTCGGAACTGGACGAAACGGGTGGCCTGCCGTTTCTTGTGGCCGGTGTCGGCGCCTCCGCGGGAGGGCTGGAGGCATATACCGAGCTGCTGGAAGGGCTGCCAGACACGCCAGGCCTTGCGCTTTTGTTGGTCAGCCATCTCGATCCCGAACAGAAGAGCCTGTTGGCACCGATACTCTCGCGTGCCTGCCGGATGCCGGTCTTGGAGGTGACGCAGGGGATGGCGGTGGAAGTGGACCATGTCTATGTCATCCCCCCTGGCACAAATATGGCCATGACCGACGGACATTTGACCCTCACCCCGCGGTCGCCACGGCCGGTGCCTCATATGCCGATCGACCACCTGTTTCGGTCGCTGTCGGCCATCCAGAAGAGTCGCGCGGTCGGAGTGATCCTCTCGGGTAACGGCACCGACGGTGTGATTGCCTTGCAGACGATCAAGGCCGTTGGCGGTGTGACGTTTGCACAGGACGAGCTGAACGCCAGGTACCCGAGCATGCCGCGCACCGCGGCCGTGGATGGAAACGTCGACCATGTCATGAAGCCACGCGACATCGCGACCGAGTTGGTTCGCATCGCCAGCCATCCCTACACCCGCGATGGCGACGGGCAGCAAACCATCGCGCCTGCCGCTTCAGGCGATCCCGTCGCGGAAATAATTAGTCTATTGCGCACGCGAACGAATGTAGACTTTTCTCATTACAAGCAGACCACGATCCGCCGCCGCATCTTAAGACGCATGGCGCTGCGCAACGTCCAAGACCCGGCCGATTATCTCAGGCAGCTTCGCGCCGACGACGTTGAAGTCCAAAACCTCTATCAAGACTTTTTGATCCGAGTGACCCAGTTTTTTCGCGACCCCGACGCATTTGATGCGCTCAACGAGAGAGTTTTTCCAGCGATAGTCAGTGGTCGTCCGTCGGGCTCGGTTGTGCGGATCTGGGTCGCCGGCTGCTCGACCGGAGAAGAGGTTTATTCGCTGGCGATCGGCCTGCTCGAATATCTCGATCAGCGAGCTGAAAACGTGGTGGTCAAGATCTTGGCGACCGACTTGAACGAACCCGCGCTCGAAAAGGCCCGGTCCGGGCTTTACTTGGACAATATCGAAATCGACGTCACGCCGGCGCGGCTGCGACGGTTTTTCGTCCGGCACGAGGGACATTATCAGATCAGTAAATCAATCCGCGAAATGTGTGTCTTCTCGAGACACAACCTGACAAGCGATCCGCCGTTTAGCCGGCTGGATCTGATCAGTTGCCGCAACGTCTTGATTTATATGGACGCTGCACTGCAAAAGCGTGTAATCCCGCTTTTGCATTACGCTCTCAATACCAACGGTTTTCTCTTCTTGGGCCCATCGGAAAATGTGGGTGCGTATGGCGAACTTTTTAACGTGGTCGACGCGCGGCACCGCATCTTTGAGCGGTCACCGACCGCCGCAGGATTCCATCTCGATTTCAATTCGTCGTTAGCTTCCGCCAACCAGTTCCGTCCAATCGGCCGGGATGAAAACGCGCCCCTTTGGAATGCGCTCGATGTCCAGAAGGAAGCCGACAGGGTGCTCTTGAACCGGTTTGCACCGGTAGGAGTCGTGGTCGACGAAACGATGACCGTGCTCCAGTTCCGCGGCCGAACTGCGCCTTATCTCGAGCCCCCGCCCGGAATGGCCAGCCTCGATTTGTTTCGGATGCTGCGCGGAGGCCTGTTGGCAGAGGTCCGGACGGCGACGGCGCAGGCAAAGAGCGAGCATGTCTCTGTCACTCGTGGCGGACTGTGCGTGACCGAGGATGGAGTTATCCGCACTGTTCAACTGGACGTGATCCCGTTTCGCGTTCCGCCATCGGGTATACGGTTTTTTCTGGTTCTCTTCCAGGACACTTCCCCAACCGATGGCCCGGCGCATCTGCCTCCGCGCCACCTCCGCGCCCGACCAGTTTCGAGGAGCAAGTGGGCCACCTTCAACAGGAGATTGGCGCACTTCGCGCGTATCTCCAGTCGGTGATTGAAGAACAAGAAAGTACGAATGAAGAGCTCAAATCGGCCAACGAAGAGATTCTCTCGGCCAACGAAGAGTTGCAATCCACCAACGAAGAATTGCAGACGGCGAAAGAGGAAGCACAGTCGGCCAATGAAGAATTGGCCACCGTCAACGACGAGCTTCGGCATCGCAACGCCGAACTTGGCCGGGTCAATAACGATTTGATCAATCTGCTCAGCGGAGTTAACTTTCCGATCGTCATGGTCGGCCGCGACCTCCGAGTTCGCCGATTCACGCCTTTGGCAGAGAGAGTATTCAATCTGATTCCGTCGGATGTCGGGCGCCCAATTAGCGACATCAAGCCGAATCTTGACGTTCCGGACCTCGGTGCGCTGATTAGTGGAGTGATCGATTCACTCAGGTCCTACGAGGGGGAAGTTCAAGATCTGAACGGCCACTGGTACTCTTTACGTATACGGCCCTACGTGACACTCGACAACAAGATCGACGGGGCATCGATTGTGCTTGTGGATATAGATGCTTTTCGGCGGCCGATCGTAAACAAGCCCGTATCTTCATAAAGAAGGCCGGATCTTGTAAGAAAATGCCAAAGCCGTCTTGGGGACTACCTTGATGGCATCAGAATCGCGTGTGAACGTGTCTGTCCCCAAGAAAGGAACAACACGCGATGGCGGAGCGCGACCTGATTGTAATCGGGGCATCGACAGGCGGCGTCCAAGCCTTGACACAGGTGGTCGCAGCGCTGCCGCCGGGCTTTCCGGCATCGGTCTTTATCGTGTGTCATTTGCCGGCCGGTTATCGAAGCGTACTCCCCGAGATTCTCAGCCGCGCAGGACCCCTCTTGGCCAGCCAGCCCGGTGACGGCGACCGGTTTTTCCCTGGCCATATCTACGTCGCCCCCGGATCAGCATCTGTTCCTCGCCAGTCAGGGCAAAATACAATTGGCGCGTGGTGCTCGCGAAAACAATCATAGACCGGCGGTAGACCCACTTTTCCGATCCGCAGCCCGGCACTATGGCGTGCGCGTCATAGGTGTTATTTTGACGGGGGCGCTTGCTTCAGGATGGCGTTGCTGGACTGCTTGCGATCCGCCGCGCTGGCGGCCTCGGAATCGTTCACTGATTCTCGAATACCTGCTAGACGGCAGCGCCAGTAACAACGTCGGGACCGCCGGTTCAAATGGTCCGGGCGGCCCAGCGTGACAAGTGTCATGGTCGGGATAGGAACAGTAATGAGCGGCGAGTTTGAAAGGAGCAACAGCGATCAAACGTTGTTTCCGCGCGACGCTCCCAAGTCAGAGGCCGTGAGGGGCAACGCAGAAGCACTTCGACTCAAGTATCAAGAATTCTTTGAGTTTGCTCCCGATTGCCAGTTGCTGACCGACACCCACGGCGTGATCGTCGAGGCCAATCATTCCGCTGCGGCTCTGCTCGATTGCCGAAAGGAATTCTTGATCGGAAAGCCGCTCGGGCTTTTTGTGGCCACGGGCGTGCGCGTGCGCTTCTACGCGAGCCTGTCGCGACTGAGAATTCACGGAGCGGACGAGTTTGAGACGCTGCTCGGACGGCGGGGGACGCCGCGAAATGTGATTGTACGAGCCACCACCGACCACGGTGAGTCTGGGGCGTTGGTGATTCGCTGGCTGATCCGCGACATCACACAACGACTTGAGATTGAGGCTGCACGCAATGATCTGTTGCGGCGTCTTGTGACTGCGCAGGAAGACGAACGCCGGCGGATCGCGCGCGAACTTCACGACGAGATGGGCCAGCACCTGACCGCACTAATTCTCGATCTCAAGCTTTTGAGTGACACTTTTGCAGTCGACAGTGCTGCCCGCGAACAATTGGACCACGTTCGTCGGTCAGCAGGCCAGATCGGGCATGCGCTTCACCGGCTTGCCGTCGAGCTGCGGCCGTCGGCGCTCGACGATCTGGGCTTGGAAGCGACGCTGCGCAATCATGTCGGCGACTGGGCACGAAGGACCGGCGTTCGCGCAGAATACCGGAGTTTGGGTGCGACTAGGGACAGGCTTCCCACGACTATCGAGACCATCGTTTATCGAATCATTCAGGAGGCACTGACAAACGTCGCCAAACATGCCGCTGCATCGCAGGTGAGCGTGATACTGAACTGGCGAGATCGTGAACTGCGGCTGATTGTTGAGGACAACGGACGAGGCTTTAACGCTGATGAGTATATGAAGTACACGTCCGCCGAAACTCGTCTTGGGCTGATGGGGATGGTCGAGCGGGCCACCATGGTCGGCGGCTCTTTGAACATCGAATCGGAACCGGGTGGTCCGACCTCCATCTACGTGGAGATTCCGATCCAAGGAGCGTGAGGGTGCTCCCCATGAATAAGCTGAAGATCTTTCTGGCCGACGATCATCATGTCGTTCGGGCAGGGCTCAAGGCCTTAATCGATAATCAACCCGATATGCAAGTGATCGGCGAAGCCGGAGACGGCCGGTCGGCTCTGGACGAGGTCGCGCATCTCGGTCCCGATGTCGTCGTCATGGACGTTTCCATGCCCATCATGGGGGGGGTTGAGGCTACGCGGCTCCTCAAAACGCATCAACCTGCAATCAAGATCCTGGCACTTACCATCCACGAAGAGGAAGGGTTTCTGGAGAAATTGACCAGCGCAAGGCGCATCGGGCTATGTCCTCAAACGTGCCGTCGCCGACGACCTTATTCACGCCATTCGCACCGTAGCCAAAGGGGGGGCCTACCTCGACCCCACCGTTGCGAGTATTGTATTGGGCAGTCTGGCCAAGACTCCCAGCGCCAAAGCGACACGTGAACACAAATTGAGTGACCGCGAATCCGAAGTCTTGGTATTGGTCGCCAAGGGGTACACTGGGCGACAGATCGCCGCGCAGCTCGATATCAGCACCAAGACCGTCGAGACTCACAAGGCGCGTGCCATGGAAAAGCTCAACCTGGCAAGTCGTGCCGATGTCGTCGGTTATGCCATGGAACATGGCTGGTTGAGCTCGTCTGGCGCTGAATAGAAATGTGGATCGGAGTTCTGTTTCGTCCGGCAGGGGTCAGGAAAAACCGAAGCCTGTCAGGTTTTGTCGCCTTATTTTTCTCTTTGTTCCGAATGGACTCGCCACAGCGGGAGTTAGATACTGATCCTTGAAGCTTGGCGAAGGAATGCCGGGATTCGCGCTCGACTCGTAAGTCGCCTCTGACGGCGGCCGCTGCGATGATTGCTCGAACCATCAGAATCCAAAAGGCCGCATGAATTCCGCGCGGTACGCCGTCTATCGAGCTGCGTCAGAACGACGGCGTGGGAAGCTCGTCCGCTCGGATCCGCGCTAACTGGATGGCCTTGTTAGGTTGCGTTCGCGAGGAAATGAACCTTAATGGGGTGATTTGGATGAACGAGTTAAGCTCGGCGACGCGGTTGCTCACCGCGTTCGCGCACGATATCCGCACTCCGTTGAACGCAATCACGCTCAAGCTCGTTCTGATCGAACTCAAGCTTGTCGATCGGCTCGACGATCAGGATCGCGAAGATTTTCAATCGCTGCATTCCTCAATCCAGGCGATCCTCAACCTTCAAAAAGAGATTCTTGACCATGCGCGACTTTCAGACGGCCACGTTGTCCCGGATGAGATCGAGTTTCCGGTCGACGAGGTGCTCACCGGATGCTTGCAGTTCGTAGAACCTCTGGCAAGAAAAAAGGGATTGTCCCTCGTCGGTAATTTAAGCGCTGACGCGACAGTGCGGTCGGATCGCTCGATGATTCAGCAGATCGTGACCAACCTGCTCTCAAATGCAATCCGCTACACCCATCGCGGGTACGTGACCATGCGAAGCCGCCTCGACAATCGCGGTTTGTGCATCGAAGTCGAGGATTCGGGAATCGGGATCGGTGAGGCGGATCGAATGCACGTTTTTGACGAATACTTCCGCGCGAACGCCGCGCGGCAGGAAGGCGTCGGTTTTGGGCTCGGACTGGCGGGGGCCCGGCACACGGCGTCGCTTTTGGGGGGAACGTTGTCGGTCGAAAGCGAAGTCGGTCGCGGCAGTACGTTCAGGCTTTCGTTGCCTTCGGGCTTGCTCGTGTCGCCCGCTAATTCGACTGAACCTTGCCAAAACGGACAACCAAAAACGACCGCTAACGGGTCAGACGCCACCGTCCGCCGGCAGGTGGTTGTGCAAAATGAAAGCGGAATGCACTTTCGTGCCGCCAGTTGTTTCGTTCAACTCGCGCGACAATACCGCTCGGATGTCCGCGTCTGTCGTGACGGACACACCGTCGATGGCAAGAGCGTCTTGGAGCTCGCGACCCTCGCCGCGGAACGTGGCGCGACTCTCGACATCGAAGCCGTCGGCTCCGATGCGACCGTAGCCATCGGCGCGCTTGCCAAGTTAGTGCTATCTGGATTCGGTGAAATGGGATCGACCAGGGTGAATGACTGAACAGCGGATCGGCGAAGATTAATAGCTAGCTCATGTCAGCGATAAACGATGCCGAATCGTGTCGCGACGTGTTGCCTCAGTGTACCTGTCTGTCGTGTCGCAGGTGTGCCAAGGCGGCGTGCGCATCGGCAGGCGCTTTTCGCGTCTCGTTGGCTTATAGACGGAGAACACCACGATGGGGCGTATGACGTTGTTCGGATTTGACGCCACCGACCCAGACGAAGGACAAGACTCTGGCGGCGAAGCGATGCAATCCGACCCACGCATCGAGATTTCACACAAATTCGTATCGCGCGGACCAGACCGGGGATCCAAGGTAACTTGGGACCGCGGCCACACCGTTTCTGAGCACTTGTGGCGCGGATATGACGCGATGGTGGCCGCATGTAAGCGAGAGTTTGCTCGGTACGAGAATAGTGATTACGACGAGAACCTGAACGGCGAAGCCGATTGCGACGACGAGACGAGTAGACAGATTTGAGTGACTGGCCCGGCCGACTGCACTGGTAAGCTCGAAATCTGTGCGCGCTCATCCCATACCTGTTTTGCCGGGCACGCCCTGTTTCTTGGCTCCGTCGATCGCGCTTTTGACAAATCGGCGATCGATGTGCGGCCCAATTGCCACAGCTAGATCGAAGTAGTTATGTTCGCCATTTCCATGCGCGTTCTCATTGCGCAGCTCGGGTCGATAAGGCGCAAGCAAATTCGGGACCGCCTTCTAACTTGGAGCGACATCTCGATCGGACCGGCAATTGCAGGAAGGTATCACGTCGTTCCAAACGAAGCCCAAGCTTGGTTCTTGCCTGCGCAAGGAGCCACCAAATGGTATTCGAAACCGTCACTCGCCGATCGTTTCTCGAGGTATCCGCTGGCGTCATCGCGACTCTTGCGGCCTCTGTTCCGCACAGTGTTGCGCAGACCGATTCCCATAACGGCACGAGCGGTGTTGTGTATGGGCGCGTCGGCAGAAAGGGCATCGCGCCGGCTAGTCACTCGGCTTCCTCGTGGGGCAACGTGGTCCTGCTTGATGGGTCGGTGCTCAAAGCAGAAAACGCTTCCGACCAACTCATTGGAGCCGGCAAGAGTGTTTTGCTTACTATCGATGAACACGGCGGGTGGTCCATTCTCTATGCCGAGCTGTGATCGCAACCGATACGTCAGTCAAGACGGTGAGAAAGAAGCGGTTTCGGATCCCAGCCACGGCCACGCCGTGGGATAAATTCGCGGATCTGGAAGCGTATAAAACGATCCGCCGCTCTTGTCGGCAATGAGTACCGCGACGCATGGGCCAGCGGACGTCGAGTCTATCGGCTGTGGCGGATCGCATTCTATTTCACGCATGATGTGCACGACCTCCAACCGTTCCAGGAGTGTGGCATCGCAGCCGTCGTCGAACGCGGCAATGAAGATCGCTGGGTCCAGCAAGTTCGCGACAAGTGGGTCAGTGCGCAGCCGTTCCGCGACTCTGGCCGCGACGTCCAAGAGCATTGTCGTGTGGTCGTGTTCCATCGGGATCTTTTCGTATGTGTAAGCATGGTGATGGCGTATGTGTGCCAAGCAGTTATCGAGATTTGCGGACCACCCTGATGCAGCCGTCTCTTGTATCGCGAAACGTCTTGTAGGCTTCGGGGCCCTGCTCCATGGGGCTTCCAAGACAGCCACACCCTGACGGAATTGCCAGGGTGCGTCATGACTTGCATGTTCACGCTTGCGAGGCGTTCCATTCGCGCCATTGGGTTTGACTAAAAGGACGTTCCTTCGAGATGCGACCCACTTAAGCCGCGCTCATCAGGATCGGGCCGCGCCAACATTTACCGAAGACTCGGCGATCTTGGTCAACTTCTTGTCGCAGGCACCCTCTTCGTCCAACGTCTTCTGCAGTGTCGCGGCGATATCTTCGCGACCGAGCTGGAGCGCAAGGGTACGAACCGTACCGTAGCCGGCGATCTCGTAATGCTCAACGCGCTGGGCGGCCGCAATGAGCGCAGCATCCCTCACGGCGGCATCGCCGCTCGCACCGATCGCCTCCTCGCCTTCGGCGATCAAACCTTTCATGGCCTGGCAGGTCTCGCGATCTGCGTTCATGCCCATTACTCCAAAGATTTTCTCCAACCGCGCCACGTGATTTTCGGTCTCGCGCAGATGCGATTGGAATGCCGTCTTTAAAGTTGAGTTCGAGGCAGCCTCTGCCATTTTGGGCAGGGCTTGCGTGAGGCGCTGTTCGGCGTCGTAAAGGTCCTGAAGCTGAACGACGAACAAATCGCCCAAGGAATTGAGAGTCATGCTGCTGAATAAACCCATGGGGTCCTCCTAGAATCAGGTAACACCGGTCGGGAGCCGATTGGTTGCCGTCGCGCTCAGGGACAATTCTGCCATCGCAAACGAGCATGCAAACGGTGCACCAACGAGCGACGGTGATTTTCAGCCCTTCTTCTTTGGTGGAACTTTCGCGCCCTTTTTCCGAGCCTTCGAAAGCCCGATGGCGATCGCCTGCTTCCGGCTTTTTGCTTTTCCTCCCTTGCCGCTCTTTTGGGTGCCTTCCTTGGTCTTGTGAACGGCCTTCTCGACCTCTTTTTTTGCCGCCGATCCGTATTTGGCCATCAGTCGTTTTTCCTTTCTCGAATCTGGCTTTATTGTTTGATGCTCCTCAACGGGAGAGTGCATGCTGCAATCTGTGTGCCGAATCGCAGACGACAAGGCGCGCGAAGTAACTGAGTCGCAAAAGAGCCGCTCGGTTTCCCGTGACGGGCAAACGCACATCTTCATGAAGATGATGACCCGAGTGGTGGTCACGAAAACCACGAGCGCGTTGTGGAGGGTCGTAGCGCAAAAAAAGCCGGGGCCGGCCGCGAAAGAGAGGAGCCGACCCCGGCAGCATGTCAGGCGTGCGTTAAGGAAAAAGGTGGGAGTCTTGACATGCGAATATCAGCGGCTTCCGACGCTGATAAAAAGCCGGGGTCAGTTCCAGGTACCAAACCGCCCCGGCGGCGGCGTTATGGGCGCGTCACAGCGTGCGAGGTCATTGGTTGACGCACCGACCCAACCGGCACCCCCGCCTTGCCTGGTGTTGGGGTTTCAATG
The DNA here is from genome assembly GCA_963850935.1 of uncultured Isosphaeraceae bacterium. Classification (GTDB taxonomy): domain Bacteria; phylum Planctomycetota; class Planctomycetia; order Isosphaerales; family Isosphaeraceae; genus CAWFRS01. Next base: position 359,966 of record CAWKNT010000032.1, on the reverse strand, counting down.
GCTTGAGCGAATCGCCCTCCCGAGGAGTACCGCGTGCGAGAGGAGTTAAGCTCTGCCATGTGGCTCTCTATCAGTCTGGTCACCTCATACCGGAATGCTCGCAGCTCGTCGAAATGGAGTTCCGCTTTTTCGAGAAGTTGCTCTTTTTGTTTTGATTCGAAGTCGTTGAGAGGTGCGCCGGCCTTGTCGGAATGACAAAGCGCGACCTCTATGTCGCGTGCGGCGAGGTCTATGCAGTTGGCCAGAACTCTGCATATGGCGATGTGCAGTTCGGGCGGCACTATGGAACCGAGTTCTTTCCGGAAGAATTCGACCTTCGCGAGCAATTCGGACTCCCGTGTTTGCAGTCTGGGAGCTCGCATTGCTGACTCGCGTCCCGAGGTCATTGTGACGCTCTCTTGGGAATCACAGAGAATCTGATCAAAGCAAATCCGCAAACTCGAATCTGAATGACTCGGCGAGCAATCGCAAGCGAATTCTTCGCGATGGATCGGGTTCTCTCGAAGGTCCTACAGTCTCCGCGGCGAATGCCTTACGAGACTTCGTTAAAACCCTACGTTGACGGGCTAAATGGAGGGAATGGCGCCGAGGACGACAGCTCGTACGCCGCCGCCTCGGCGGGCGGAGTTAATAGCCAGCTGACGTGTGTCTCGTTACAATCACGGCACGTCGGTGACTGGCGCGGCCGTGCACTTCCGCCTAACCGTTCGATCCGGCGAATCGATAGCACCGAAACGATCTCTCGAATCATCGCGACGCCAACCGCGCATTCGATCCCGAATCTCGAGCGGCAACGAAAGAAGCCGCCGCTGCGCATGAGAATGTGCCTGAGCTGTTCTCGTGCGCCGCGGCCGCGTCTGCGACTGATAAGCCGCACCCAGGAGCGCGGACGGTCGGAATTCAACGGATTACGATAAGAGAATCCGTAAATTGCCACCTCGGAGACGGAACTTATAAACATGCCGGAAATCGTCGTTGATCAAAAAAAACGCGCGGAAGTTTCTGTTAACCGTTTGACTTTGCCCAAATCTCCCAGTATTCTCAGTCTTAGTAGCATTCGTAGAACCCTCATATTGACGAGCGCACTGTGTTCGCTCTGCAGGTTGGTCTGCGGATAACTCATTTCGCTCGCTCTGAAATCGCTAAGCCCGCCGAAAGTCTTGTTTGCGGTTCCTGGTTGTTCAGGCGTACGCGTATGGGTACCCAGCCTCGATGACGGTCCGTGGTCGGAGCGCAATAGGGCTTTCGGCGAGTTTGGCGACTCGAGTGGATGTGAGTGTGCGACGAGTGAGGTTTCGACTTGATTGGTCGGTTAGTTCGGATTGAGGCGGCACGGTTAGCGTTTTGTTTTTCGTATTCACCAAGAGCGATTTGCAACACATGAGGATTTAACAATGAAGAGGTTTCTGGTCGCATTTCGCGGGGGCGTCGGTGGGCGCACTGGCCTTTGCCTTGAGCATGCCGGCGACGGCTTCGGCTCAATGGGGTTCGAGCGGTGGTTCGAGCGGCGGCAGTTCGCACGGTTCGCTGTTCTCGGGTCATGGTTCGAGCGGCGGCAGCAAGCACGTGTCGCTGTTCTCGGGTCATGGTTCGAGCGGCGGCAGCTCGCATGGTTCGCTGTTCTCGGGTCATGGTTCCAGCGGCGGCAGCAAGCACATGTCGCTGTTCTCGGGACATGGCTCGAGCGGCGGGAGCAGCCACATGTCGCTGTTCTCGCCACGGCTCCAGCGGCGGCTTCGAGTGGCGGCAGCAAGCACATGTCGCTGTTCTCGGCACGGCTCGAGCGGTGGCAGCTCGCACGGATCGCTGTTCTCGGGCCACGGCTCGAGCGGCGGCAGCTCGCACGGCTCGCTGTTCTCGGGCCACGGCTCGAGCGGCGGCAGCTCGCACGGATCGCTGTTCACGGGCCATGGCTCGAGCGGCGGCGCATCGTACGGCTCCGGCGGGCGGATACTTCATGGGATCCAACGTCGCTGCTCCGGCTGCTGCTGCCAGCCTGATCGCGAGCACCAGCTTCGTCGCACCGGTTGTCATCGAGCCGAGCACTGGCGTTGCGTACCTGAACGTGAACGTTCCCGCAGACGCCAAGGTCTATCTTCAGGATCAGTTGATGACGGTCGGCGGCACCGACCGCCGCTTTGTCACCCCGCAAATGGAGGACGGCGTTCAGCACGTCTACACCGTCAAGGTCGAGGTCGTGCGGAACGGCCAGACGGTCTCCAAGACGGCCCAGGCCACTGTCGCGGCCGGACAAGAGGTCGGCGTCGCAGTCGCGTTTGACGGCCAGACTCAGCAGGACCTGGTCGCTGCGGCGCACCGGGCCTTTGATCGCCGGGTCGCGGCCAGCGCTCGACCTTTCGTGTGCTGAGATTTTGATGGCGTTGCGTTACCGGGGAAGGCGGATGGATCCGTCTTCCCCGCGGTTTTTGGCGGTGCTGAGCGAGATGATCCGACCCGACACGGGAAACGGATGACTCAGAGCATGAGCCCCTCGCGCGGACGAACGACCGGAGGCGGATCGAGCACCGACCCTGGCGCCGCCACCGCCACCGGATGGCACGGTTCTTCGCGCTGGGCCGTCAATGCTGGCTCGTGCTTTCACGTCGCGGCGATCGTCATTGCACCCGCGGCCGTCAGCCCGTCGTCCGATCTGATTCAAGCTGGCTGGGACTTGTTTCAGCCGTATCTCCAGCTTCTGGATCTGAACCACGGCTATCATTTCTTCGCACCCGAGCCCGGCGACAGCACGCTCCTGGCGTTCGAAGCCGAGCGGCGCCGACGGCACGGTCGTGAACGGGCGGATTCCCAACCGTGAGATCGTGCCTCGATCTGCTTGTATCACCGGCATTTCATGCTGACCGAGCAGATGAAAGACGCTCCGGCAGAGCTGCAGGACGAATGGCTTGGCTCGTATGCCGAGCATCTCTGCAAAAATACGGCGCGGCCCGGGTGAAGCTGACCGGGCAGATCTCATCATCTCCCAACGATGGAAATGGTTCGTGAAGGTGTGCGGCTGGATGATCCGTCGAGTTATGAAAATGAAGATCTGGGGGTCTTCGAATGCAAAACGCACTGAATGCCGTTTCTCGCTATTTCATGAACGTCGCGCGGACGGTCGAGCGGGACTGGAACGCGTTCTGGTACACCCCGGCCGATCCGACGTTGCTGGGCGTCTTGCGCATCTTGACGGGGCTGATGCTCGTCTACACCCATGCGGTGTGGGGCCTGGCCTTGAACGACTTCTTCGGCCCGACGAGCTGGCTGTCGCCGGCCCTGGTGCGATCGATCGAGGCCGGCCAGTACACTTACTCGTTCTGGTTCTGGGTCCCTCACGCAGTGGATGTGGCCGGCGTACGCGCTGTCGATGGTCGTCTTTGTGTGCTTCACGCTCGGGGCTCTGGACACGAGTCACGTCGGTGCTGGCGCTTTTCACCGCGATCTCGTATGCCAACCGCGTGCCGGCCGCGCCTGTTCGGGCTCGATCAGATCAACATCATGCTCACCTTGTACCTGGCGATCGGACCCAGCGGCCAGTCGCCTGTCGCTCGATCGCTGGCTGCTGCGGCGCCGGCTGATTGACTACCGCACAACCACCCGCGCCATCGCGTGACAGGCCAACCTCGCCCAGCGGCTGATTCAAGTACACATGTGCGTGATCTATCTCTTCGCGGGACTCTCGAAGCTGCAAGGGCCGTCGTGGTGGACCGGCGAGGCGATGTGGCGGGCGTTCGCCAATCTCGAGTATCAGTCGCTCGACATGACCTGGCTGGCGTGGCACCCGTGGCTCATCAACGTGATGACGCACGTATCGGTTGTCTGGGAGATCGCCGTTCTGCGTTCTGATCTGGAAGCCGCTTGTGGCGGCCTCTGATGCTGGCCGGTCGCCGTCGATGCTGCACGTCGGCATCGGCGCTTTGCCTGGGGATGTGGACGTTCGGCTTGATCATGCTGGTTGGCTGTGCGTCGTTTTTGCCTAACGAGGCCGTCCGACAGCTGGTAGAGCGGTTGACGCGAACTCGAGTGACGGCAGCCGGCACTGTTCGAAGCCACGAAGCAAGGGGCCGCGCTCGTGGCGAGCACCGGGGCCGGACTGACCCGGTCGTCGCCATCGCCTCAGCCAATGGAGTCGCTCACTGACGCTCGACTGGCGCAACGCCAATCAGCGAAACGGAGAGCACAAACATCGTCGTCCTGGGTGCGGCTCGCGGGCGTTGATCCGCTGTCGGCGGCCGCAGTGTACGTCCCTGGCCCTTCTCCGTCGCCTCGAGTCGCTGGGCCTGCTCGTGAGCGAATGGCGCATCGAAAACGGGCCTCCCCGTCGCTACTATAGCCTGAGCGCCGACGGGGCTCGGCACTACCAAAACCTGAGCGCGAGCTGGTCGGAGCTCGTCACAACGGTGAACCGCCTGATCGCCGCCAAGAAGTAGGACACGAAGCGATGCATGCGACCGAAGTGATCGAGTCGTATATTGACGACACCGTTCGACTCCTGCCGGCGCGCGAACGCGACGACGTGGCGTCCGAGCTACGCTCTTTGCTGAACGAGGAGTTACACTCCCGGGCCCGCGAGTCGGCACGCCCGCCCGATGAGTCACTGGCGTTATCAGATCGCAAAAGGCGTGCTGGCCCTCGTCGCCGTCATCTACATACCGAGTGTGTGCGTACAACTCTACAGCGAGATCGGGCGCATCGACCGCGCAGCCGCGCCGACCGACGCGTGATCGACATTACCCGCAAGCACAGCCTTCCGCAAACGGCTGACAGAGCAACATTTCGTCGCCCACCCGGGCGATACCCTCCGACGGCCCTACCGATCGCGCCTTGCTCAATCAGGCTGTCGGAGCGAGTTACCGCGAGCCACGGCTCGAGCACCGCTTGCTTGTCAGGGGGCACTTCGCTTCATCGCGTCGCGGATCCAGTCGTACCATTCGTTCAAGCCATCGCCGCGCAGCGCCGACACCTGGATGACGCGGATGCGCGGATTGACCTGGCGGACGTAAATCGAGGCAGCGGTCCACGTTGAAAGGCACGTACGGGAGCAAGTCGATCTTGTTGAGGATCATTACGTCAGCTTTGCTCGGAACATATGCGGGTATTTGATCGGCTTGTCGTCCCCCTCGGTGACAGAGGCGATGACGACCTTCGACGTTCTCACCAGGTCGAAGAGGGCCGGGCAGACGAGGTTGCCCACGTTTTCGATCATGACGACCGAGTTCATGGGCGGGTCAAGCTGCTTGCAAGCCTTTGGCCAGCATGACGGCGTCTAGGTGGCAGCCCGTGCCGGTGTTGATCTGGACGACGTGGCAGCCGGTGGCCCGGATGCGTTCGGCGTCGTTGATGGTTTCCTGGTCCCCTTCGATGACCGAAAGAGTCAGCTCGTCTCTCAAGTCGGTGATCGTGCGTTCCAGCAGGGTCGTCTTGCCTGCGCCCGGGGCACTCATCAGGTTCAAGGCGAAGATATTGCGGCCGGCGAACCAGCCGCGGTTTCGCTCGGCCAGGCGGTTGTTCTTGGCGAGCACGTCGGTTTCCAGGCGAACTCTTGCGGACTGAACTTGGGAATGAGCGCGTGCATGAGTATGGGATGCGAATGTGAGTGCCCGTTGGCCGTCTCGTCGTGACTATGCCCATGGTCATGGTGGTGGTGATCGTGATGATGATGTTCGTGGCGACCATGGTGCAGCGGACCCGGCGTGCTCGATGCTCGTGTGGGTGTCAGCGGTCGTTGGCGGTGCCGATCGCGAGCGTCTGGCCGCTTTGCAGGTTGATCAGCTTGGGCTTGGTATTGTCGGAGCAGCCACAGGTTTCACACATCGGACACCTCGTATTCTTTGACTCTGAGTTCTTCGCCGGTCAACCATTCGAGGTCGCGTGCCGCCGCATTCGCAACGGCCGAACGGCCGTTCGAGCATGACCTCGCCGCCGCAGGCACGGCAGCGGGCGCGGCCGGGAATTTCGATGATCTCAAGCTGCGGCACCGGCGACGACGGTCCCCTCGCTGCACAGGTCGAAACAGAACCGGACCGCGTCGGGCAGAATGGCCGACAGCTTGCCGATCTCGAGCACGACGCGCGTGACTTTGCCCTGGGCATGTTCGGCGACGAGTGCGACCACCTCCTGCGCGATTCCGAGCTCATGCATCTGGCGAACCTTCACATGGCCTTGTTGCGGATGTACTTCCCCATCGAGCCGACGGCGAAAGCATACCCACCAGCAAGATGAGCACGGAAAAACGGCGATCACGGCCCCGGCGAGCGTTTCGAGAACTTTCATGGGAGTACTCCTCTCATAGTAAGACGCGATTGTCGGTTCATCTCGCCGCGGTGGCGAGATCGCTAGCGATGGGCGTCACGCATCAGCGACTCGATCAGCACGACGGCCTCATCCACGGCCCGCTTGCACGGGCTCGCTCAGGCCCGGGCGTCACGTCCCATTCTTCGATCGGTGCCGACGTTCTCGGGCTCGCAGCCGACCACGAGCACGCGCCCGGGCCGGCCTCCCATGGTTTTCACCAGCCGCAGGACCTTGACCGGGTCGAGCGAGTGCGGATCGAGCAATGCCGGCTCCGTCCGCGGACGTTGTCATGTTCACTGATTTCGGGCTCGATGACATAGAGGGTGCCGGCGGGACCGCCGCGCGGGGCCGCGTCCACCAGGATGACCAGGTCGATGATCCTCGAGCAATGCCATGGTCAGGTCGAAGCCGCGGATGCCGAAATCGATCGACCCGCACGTTTTCGGGCCAATGGTTCGTTCGGCCAGCCGCTGCACGACTTCGACGCCGAACGCATCGTCTCCCAGGAAGATGTTGCCGATGCCGGCGATCAGGATGCGCGGAGGCATATTGACTCAGCTCCTCGGCTCGGCGCCCTCGAGCGGCTCGACTTCCTCGGGGCGGTAGAAGAAGCGGTGGCCGGGCTTTCCCTGCACACCCAGGTCGTGGCCGGGATCGTCGTCGACCGTCACGGCGAGGTAGACCCGGTCTTCAAAGTCTTGCTCGATGGACGCGATCGTGGCGGTCTTGCCCTTCAAGGCCATGTCGAGGATGTCGGCATCGCCCAGCGGCCAGAGCCGCACGCGATCGCCCACGCGTGTATCGACTCCGACGACGCGGATGGTCTGCGAGCTTCGGGCGTTCGATTGTCGGGTCCCAGTTATCCATGATTTCGATCTCCCAGCAGGGGCTGGAGCCCGCGGAATGTCCCGTGCAGCCCGAGCATCTGTTCGTTGCCGAGCGACTCGGTGCGGGCCAGGACGGCGCGGGCCCGCTCGTCCACGGCGGCCATCGCCGCTTTTCATCGTCGGTCAAGGTCATGATCCGGAGCGTGAGGATCTCGTCGATCTCGGTGCCGTCAAAGAGCTCGCCGGGGCTCTCGGGTGCGATCTGGGGATAATCGTAGAGAATGATCGGTGCCGACAGGATCGTGTCCTTGTCTCCCTCGTCGCCGACCAGCACGGGCCAGCAGCCGACGTTGCGGCAGCGCGACGGCAAGCTGCGCGATACGGCTCGGGCGGATCGATCAGCGACACGAACTCGCCGTCGCGAACACCGAGCACCGATGTGGGTCGAGACCAGGCCGTGCATCAGGGCTTCGTCGCGGCTCGCGGCAAGGCCGTCGTCGACCGGCGTCTGGTTCTCGATCTTCACCGTCACCCGAAATACCCCGGCTGCAACCTCGCGGCACTCAGCTTCGACCTGACCTTCGATGCGTCTGCGCTCGCGAACCAGTGATCCCAACGAACATTCCCGCCGGGTCCGCGCAGCGGCTGCCGATCCCGCTGAGCTTCGAGCACAAACTCGCGCCGGACGGGGGACTTCAGCCAGGGCACTCAGGCTCGATTCGCCCAGATCGATCTTCTGCTCGACCGCCTCTTGCCAGGTGTAAAACACCTCATCGCCAACCTGCAGCAATTCGACGGTCGGGCATGGAACCGCTCCCTCCGCCGGCCACTCGATCGAGGGGATCGGCGAACTGACCGACCAGCCGGGCCACGAGCTGCAAGAATCGGACCGAGACCGTAATCGAGCTGGTGTCGGGCCGCCGACCACGAGGCATTCGGTCTGCATTTCCCATGGGTCGGTCCCGTCCCTGTGGCCTGGCTGTACGCCCGCGGCACCAGTCCGCCGAAAGTCCAGCGCTGGCGGTTCTTCACCGAGGGGCGATACGGATAAAGGATGTACCCCTCGTAAAGGACGGCGCTGGCGATCTGGTCGACGAGTGCCTGGTTCATGATTCGACCTCCTCGAGCGCTGGAATCGAGCGAGCGTCTCGATCGCCTGCTCCCAGGTCGGGATTCCGCTGGCTGCTCTTGAAGCGGTAGAGCCGATCGAAGGCGTCGCGGCCCAGACAGAGCCAGGCGCACTTGGGATAGTACAGCTCCATCATGTCTTTCCAGACCGACACCGGCAGCCGGAACGTAGGCCTCTTTTTCCCAGGGGATCTGGCTGACCTGGAGATAGCCTTCATCGGTCCGTGTAAAAGATCGTGCCGCTGAACAGCAGGCAGAGCGGGACCTCGCCATCTTCGAGTGCGTGGAAATACTTGGTCGCGGCCACATTGAAGTCGAACGAACAAGGGACCGGGAGGTCGACGATCGTGTCTGCCGGTGAACGGCGGAACGACGACGCTGGCATGAGTCCAGAGCGTACTGCGCAGTGTTTGCCCCCACCGCTCGCGCTCGCCGAACAAGTCGAGCAGCCGTTCCTGTTCGTCGGCCGCGTAGCGCCGGCGGGTCGGCTCGATGCGGATCTGGCAGCGCAGGGCGATGGCGGGAATGGTCGTCGGCTCATTTGCAGCGGCGGCCTCGGCGATCCGCAGCTTGAAGATCAAGAGCGGCGCCGCGGCGTGCGGCTCTGGCTCGGCACTTTCGACAGTGAAGTTCAGATCCAGCACGCGACGCTCCTCATCTCGGGCGCGAACGCTCTTGCAGGCTGGTGAAGAACCGAGCGACTTCATCCCAGACTTCGTGTGCCGCCGGACAAGCCCGCGCCAGTGAGCCCGGATCAGGCCGACCAGCTTGAAGCACTCGTCGATGGGCGTGCGGTAATAGGCTCGCTCACCGTTCATCCGGTTGACCAGGAGCGCCTCGACGTCGGGCTCGAGCTCGGCCAGCACAGGATTCTCGTCCGACGAGTGCCTGCCAGGCTTCGAGCGTCAAGAGCGATTCGACGGCCCCGGCCGGGCTCGGGTAGAGCGCGAGCACACGCTTGGCCGGCGTGCTCTCGACAAAGAACGACAGGTTGATCGGCAGGTGCAGATCTTCCCATTGAATCGTCCGACAAGCGGAACTCGGGCAATGACCGCGACGTCGCGCGGGACGCGTCGTACCGGCCGCCTTGGCGGCCGCTGAACAGGATTGCGCAGGGCTCGCAACTACAGACGAGCTTCCGGGTCGCCGGCTCGAGCAGATGCGAGTGCTCGGCCGGCAGTGCGAGCCCGCACAGCTCGCAGTGCTCGGCGGGCGGCCCGCTTGGCTTGCCGACGAATTGCCGGAGCGCGGACATCGGGTTGCGAGTCGGGCGCTGCTGGTTGCATGGTTATTCGGCCAGTCTTGGACCATACTGTCAATACAATCATTAGCTCACTCCATAATACGGAATTCACGCCGTGCTCCTGTGGCCAGCCGTGGATCCAGTGGCACGATGGGCAGAAGATGGCTTGGATGGACGGCATCGACAACCCCCTCGACCTCGATTGCCGCCACGTCGGGCGCGGCCGCGTAGATGGCCTCTTCGATTGCATTCTTGAGCGTCAGCGCCGACGAGGGGCAGCCGTGGCAGCTCCCCTGCATCCGCAAGCGAACGACGCCACTCATGATCCCCACCAGCTCGACGTCGCCCTTGTGAGTACCGCAGCATATGGCCGCACTTGCTCGAGAGCCTGCTTCACGCGGGTTTCCAGGTCGAGCGGATGCAGGCCGTACAACAACAGCAGGTTCGACACGATGTCATCGTCTGCCAGCGAAGCGATCAGAGTGCTCGCCCTGGCTCTCCGAGATCGGCGATTCGCTCGAGTATCTTCGATCAAGCCGCCGTCCCGTGGAAATCCAGGAGGGTTTGCACCAGCTCGCGGGCCTGCTCGCGGGCGGCGGGGTCGGGGAGTCGCTCGAGGTTCTGGATCAAGGTCTCGAGATGCTCGATTCGGCCCTTAGATTCGCGATCCGGTGCGGGCGTGTTGGCCACAACAAGTCTCCCGTTGATTTTTAGGAAGTCGACAGGTAGGCCGCGCGAAGTGTGATGTTCCGCGGCCCGCGTTGGCAATTGACGTCTAATGGCCTCCGACCCCGAACATGGGGGAATGCCGGGCCTCGAGTACCTTGCCGTTGCCGAGGAACATGTGAACGCCGCACGGCAAGCACGGATCGAAGCTGCGCACCGCCCGCATGATGTCGATCCCCTTGAACTTATCGGGACCGTTCTCCTCGAAGATCGGCGTGTTCTGGACGGCGTCTTCGTAGGGGCCGGGCGTGCCGTAGATGTCGCGCGGATTCGCGTTCCAGGGCGTCGGCGGATACGGATGATAGTTGGCGATCTTTCCGCCCCGGATCACAACGTGGTGCGAGAGGACGCCGCGGACAGCCTCATGGAAGCCGCAGCCGATCGACTCGTCCGGTACCTTGAAATCGGTCCAGGTCTGCGTGCGTCCGGCGTGCAGCTCTTTCAAGGCCTGCTCGGCAAAGTAAAGTGCGGCAGCGGCCGAGTAGGCCTGGAAATAGGTGCGGGCCCGGTCGCGCTCGATGGCGTTACTCCACTTGGGAATCTTCCACTCCAATTCCACGTCCGGCAGCGAAGTGGTCTTGGGCAGATAAATCTTCACGCTGTGCCCGGTTGCCTTGATGTAGCCGATATCGACCAGGCCAGCCAGCGCGGTCGCCCAGAAGCGGGCGATCGGTCCGCCGCCGGTATCGAGCGCGAGGTAGTCTTTGGTGCGTTCGTCGTACCACCGCGGCGACATGACCCAGGTGTACTTTCCCTTGAAGTCGCGTTTTTGCGGCTTGGGAAGCGTGGTCTGATTCCAGGGATGCCTGCGATCGACCGAGTTTCCCAGCGGGATCTTGCTTGACGAACATCTCTGAATTTTCCCAGTCGTCGTAGTACGAGCTCCCCAAGAGGATGCGGATGCCGAGGTTGATCTTCACCAGATCGGTGGTGACAAGCTGGCCGTCGACCACGACCCCCGGGGTAACGTACATCGCGTTGCCCCATTTGCTCATGTTCGCATAGGTGTAGTCGCAGACATCGGGATTCTGAAACGAGCCCCAGCAGCCCAAGAGGATCCGCCGGCGACCGACTTCTTCGTAGCCAGGGAGGGCCTGGTAGAAGAAGTCAAAGAGGTCATCGTGTAATGGCACGACCTTTTTCATGAACTCGACATACTTCATGAGTCGGACAATGTAATCGGTGAAGAGTTGAACGGTGGGTACGGTCCCCACTCCACCAGGGTAGAGAGTCGATGGGTGCACGTGCCGCCCCTCCATCAAGCAGAACATCTCGCGAGTCATCCGGCTCATCTGGAGCGCCTCGCGATAGAAGCTGCCGGTGAACGGGTTCAAGGCACGCATGATGTCGGCGATCTTGCGGTAGCCGTGCAGCTCGGCGTGGGGCGACTCGGTCCGCTCGGCCTGTTCGAGGACGCCGGGGTTCGTTTCCCTTGACCATTTGCTCGCAAAAATCGACACCGACCAGATTGTCCTGGAAGATGTTGTGATCAAACATGTATTCAGCCGCTTCGCCGAGATTGACGATGCATTCGGCGATCTTGGGGGGCCTGATGCCGAATGCCATGTTCTGGGCGTAGCAAGCGCATGTGGCATGATTGTCGCCGCAGATGCCGCAGATGCGGCTGGTGATGAAGTGGGCGTCGCGCGGATCTTTCCCCTTCATGAAGATGCTATAGCCGCGGAAAATCGACGAGGTGCTATGGCACTCGGCGACGCGCCTGTTGGCGAAGTCGATCTTGGTGTAGATTCCCAGGCTACCTACGATCCGTGTGATCGGGTCCCACGACATCTCGACCAAGTTGCCCGCTGGAAGTGCGCACGTCTTTTTCTTTCAAGGTCACAGTTGCCATGTGTCAGCTCCCTTGGTTCAAGACCTCGTCGCGGGACGATAGCCGGTTGTCAGTTCGGTGCCCTTACTACGCCACTTCGGTTCCTTGTTCGAGGTGTCCTGGGTGAATCCGCGCAAGGCGCGGATCAGGCGGCCATAGAGCCCGATCGCGGTGGAAGACAGCCGTGCGCCTGGCGGCTCGTCCATGAACGGCATGAACTTGTCAGGAAAGCCGGGCATCGTGCAGCCGATACAGATTCCGCCGACATTGGGGCAACCGCCGATGCCGGCCATCCAGCCGCGTTTGGGCACATTGCAATTGACGACCGGTCCCCAGCAGCCGAGCTTGACCAGGCATTTGGGCGAACCGTACTCGTGGGCAAAGTCGGCCTGCTCGTAGTAGCCCGCGCGGTCGCATCCTTCGTGGACGGTCTTGCCGAAGAGCCAGGTCGGCCTGAGCTGCTCGTCGAGGGGAATCATCGGCGCCAACCCCGCGACCTGATACAGCAAGTACAGTAACGTCTCCATGAAGTTGTCGGGCTGCACCGGGCAGCCAGGTACGTTGACGATCGGCAGGCCAGCTTTCGATTTCCATTGCCAGCCCAGATAGTCGGCCAGTCCCATGCAGCCGGTTGGGTTTCCCTCCATCGCGTGGATACCACCATAGGTAGCGCAAGTTCCAATGGCGACGACCGCGAGCGCCTTGGGTGCCAGCCGGTCGATCCAATCGCACGTGGGGATCGGTTGGCCGGTCTGCTTGTCGGTTCCGAGTGCCGCCCAATAGCCCTCTTTCTTGATCTTTTCGTTGGGGATAGACCCCTCGACGACCAGGACGAACGGGTCGAGCCGCCCCTCCTCCGCCTGATACCAGAACCGCATGAACTCATCGCCGTTTTCATAGGCGAGGACCGGATTATGCAGATGGACCTTGGGTAGCCCGGGAATGGCCCCTAAAAGGACGTCCTCGATGGAGGGCTGGGTGGCGGCGGTGATCGATACCGAGTCGCCGTCGCAGCCTAACCCGGCCGTGATCCAGAGCACGTGTACCTCTTTGACAGCGGTGCACGTTGCGTCTTGCGTCCGTACGGAGCGGCAGTTTCGGCCATGCTAGAGCTCCCGTCGGTTGGGCCCGGCCGCCGAATTTTGTGCGCCGGACGAACATCGTGATGAACGTCAACAGATCCTCGGCAATTGCTCGCCCGAAAGCATGGCAACCACCCGCTCGCCGCCGATCAGCGATCGCAGGGTCACCATCCCCGGATGAGCCGACACAACCTCACCGATCACCGCTGCGCCGCGTCCCAGGGGATGTGCACGCATGGATGCGACGAGCCTTTCAGCCTCCTCTGGCGCGACGACGGCGATCAGCTTTCCTTCATTGGCGACATAAAGCGGGTCGAGGCCCAGCATCTCGCAGGCACCGCGGACGTCCGCGCGAACGGGAATTGCGGCCTCATCGAGCTTGATGCCGACCCGCGACGCGGCGGCCAGCTCGTTCAAGGTGCTCGAGAGTCCGCCGCGGGTCGGGTCGCGCATGGCGCGAATTCCGGGGCAAGCTTCGAGCATCGTCTCGACCAGGCCATTGAGCGGTGCGGTGTCGCTCTCAAGTACTGTCTCGAATTCGATCCCCTCGCGCACCGACATGATCGCAACTCCGTGGTCCCCGATTGTCCCGGAGATCACGATTCGATCACCGGGCAATGCACAGCCGATCGACAGCGATCGACCTTCAGGTACGAGCCCGACGCCGGTGGTGGTGATGAACACGCCGTCACCTTTGCCACGATCGACGACCTTGGTGTCGCCGGCCACAAGCGCGACCTTGGCTAGATCGCAAGCCTCGCGCATCGATGCCGCGATCCGCTCGAGCTCGGGGATGGCGAGGCCTTCTTCGAGAATGAACGCCGCCGTGATAAAGAGAGGCTTGGCCCCACCGACGGCCAGGTCGTTAACCGTCCCATGAACCGCCAGCTTGCCGATGTCTCCGCCAGGAAAGAACAGCGGGCGGACGACAAACGCATCGGTGGTTATGGCGATCCGAGGTGCGTCGATTCCGCGCTGGCGGGGCAGCCTGACTGTCGCCTGGTCTTCAAGTGCGGCGAGTACCTGGTTACCGTAAGCGGGCAGGAATAGCCGCTCGACCAGCTGGTGCTCAAGAGCCCGCCACCGCCGTGGCCAAGCACGATGCGGTCGTATGACGACACCGGCAGCGGGCAAGCTCCGTTCAACTCTCCCAGCTTTGCCATCATCGGTCTCCTACCGCGAGCTCGTGGGGAAGCGATGGCCGGACCGCCGGATTAACAAGCGAATCGCTCGAATCCAGCCGAGCCGCCTCGAGGTGGCGGCCATAGGCGTGATAGGCCGCACACGCCCCCTCTGATGAAACCATCGTCGCACCCAGCGGCGTTTGGGGAGTGCATTCGCGGCCGAACGCCGGGCAATGATGAGGTTTCTTCAGTCCTTTCAAGATTTGGCCGCTGATGCAGAGTGACGATTCATTTGCCTCGATTTGGTCGACCTCAAAGAGTCGCTCGGCGTCGTGGTCGCGATAGTCCGCACGTAGCCGGTAGCCGCTTTGCTCGATCAAGCCGATGCCCCGCCACTTGCGATCGCAGACCTCGAATACGTCGTCGATGAGTTGCCTCGAGGCAGGATTGCCATCACGCCGCACGGCCCGGGCGTAGGGATTTTCAACGACGGCACGCCCCGATTCGAGCTGGCGTATCGTCCAGAGAATGCCTTGGAGCAAATCCAGCGGCTCGAATCCGGTGATCACGATCGGCACATGGAAGTCGCGGGCGATCGGTTCATAGTCGCCGCAGCCGACGACGGCGCAAACGTGCCCAGGACCCAGAAAACCCTGTACGCGGTTATCGGGCGCGGACAGAAGTGCTTTCATCATCGGCGGCACCAGAACGTGCGACACCAGCATGCTGAAGTTGGTAAGCCCGCGCTTTCGTGCCAGCGCGACGGCCATGGCATTGGGCGGCGCCGTCGTCTCGAATCCGATCGCAAAGAAGACGACGCGGCGATCGCGATGGGCCGCCGCGAGATTGACGGCATCCAGCGGTGAGTAGACGATCCGCACGTCGCTGCCGCGCGACTTTTGCTGAAGGAGGTCGCCGCGCGAGCCTGGCACACGCAGCATGTCGCCAAACGAACAAAAGATCACGTCAGGCTGCGCAGCGATCGCGTGCGCCTTATCGATCGTCTCGAGTGGTGTTACGCAGACAGGGCAGCCTGGCCCGTGCACCAGCTCTATCGCGGGCGGCAAGATGGAATCAAGCCCGTATTTGACGATTGTGTGCGTCTGGCCGCCACAGACTTCCATGATCGTCCACGGCCGCGTGACGGTGCGGGCGATGACGCCCGCCACTTTCTGGGCCGCTGCGCCGTCGCGATATTCAGTGAGATACTTCATGGCGATGGTTCCTTCAATTCGTCGAGCTGATCCATCGTGCCCAGGAACTCGAAGATGCGCTTCGCTTCGGCCTCATCGATTCGCGACAAGGCGAAACCGACGTGGACGAGTACGTAATCGTCAATGTTCGCCTCAGGGACGTGCTCCAGACAGACGCGCTTGAAGATCCCACCGAAGTCGACCTTGCCCATCCGCACGTCGTGTTCGCGATACGTTTCCACAACTTTGCCGGGAATGGCGAGGCACATCACTAGCTCCTCACGGCAGGAATTGCCATTTTCTCGGCACTTGTTGTGCCCTGAGTGGTAGAGGGCAGGCCCGCGGCGGCGGCGATCGCGAGCTGGCCCAAGCTCAAACCGCCGTCGCCCGGCGGAACGTTCCTGTGTCGATAGACGCGAAAGCCGTCGCGCTCGAGACGCTCGATGACTTCCACTGTGAGCAGGCTATTCTGAAAAACACCCCCGCTCAGGACCACTGCGTCGAGCTCTTCCGCTTGCCGCAGCCTCGCACAAACCTGAGCGACAACCTCGACCAGGGTCGAATGAAACCGGCGGGCGATGTGCGATGGGTCGAGTCGTCGGCCGATCGCGCTGATTATGCCGGCGATGATCGGGCGTGTGTCGATCAAGAGCGGTGCGCCCCCTTCAGCGCCGCCCGCGATGTCGAACTCAAACGGAGAGGCTTCATGAGCCGGAGCGGCCAGGGCCAGCCATTCGAGCTCGATGGCGGCCTGGCCTTCGTGTGTGACCCGATCGCGCAGACCGATCAGAGCGGCCACGGCGTCGAACAACCGCCCAGCACTGGACGTCAGAGGTGTATTGATCCGCCGATCGATGATTTGCCCAACCGCCGCGAGCGCCGGCGCTGGCACGCGTCCGGCCAAGAGCGCATCCCCCTGCCCCGCGTCGGCAAGATGGGCTACGGCCATCCGCCACGGTTCGCGAATAGCCTGATCGCCACCCGGCATCGAGACGTAACGCAGGTGGGCCGCCCGGCGAAAACCGCCGTACCCTCCCGTTAGGAATTCACCCCCCCAGATCGCGCCGTCGATTCCCAGGCCGGTACCGTCGAACGCGAGGCCGATCACCGGCTCGTCGAGCAGGTTGTCGGCCATGCAACTGGCGACATGGGCATGATGATGTTGCACGGCGAGCCGAGGAATCGATGGGTGGCGGTCTCGGGCATAGCGCGTGGTTGCGTAGTCCGGATGCAGGTCGTGCACGACGAGCTCGGGCTCGAGTCCAAATAATCGCTCATAGTGCGGCACCGCTTGGCGCAAGGCACGTTCGGCTTCGTAGTACTCGAGGTCGCCGAGATGATGAGACAGAAAGGCGTGGCATCCGCGGCCCAGGGCAAAAGTCGCTTTCAACTGACCACCGAGTGCCAGGATCGGCACCAGACATGGCAATGGCAGCGCGATCGGTGCGGGCGCGTATCCTCGCGACCGCCGCAACGGCAGTTCGATGCCTGCAACGACCCGGGTCACCGAATCATCGCAACGGAGATGAATCGGCCGGTCGTGAGTCAAGAACAGGTCGGCGATATCGGTCAGCCGCGCAATTGCGTCGTCGTCCTCGTACGCGATCGGTTCATCCGACCTATTGCCGCTGGTCATGACGAGCGGCTTGCCGTCTAGCTCGGACAAGATCAAGTGATGTAGCGGCGTGTAGGGGAGCATGACGCCAAGCGTCGGGTTCCCGGGCGCCACCAAATCGGCAACTTGAGCATCTTGGTGGCGCTTTAGGAGAATAATCGGCCGGCGCGGTGACGTGAGGATCCGCATTTCGGCCGGTGAGAGCTCACAGAGCGACCGGGCCGCGTCCAGATCCTTGACCATGATCGCCAGCGGCTTTTGATCGCGGTGTTTGCGGCGGCGGAGGTGGGCGACGGCCGTTTCGTCGTCGGCGATGCACGCGAGATGATAGCCGCCAAGTCCCTTGAGCGCGACAATCTTCCTGTCTTTGAGCGTCGCGACGCCCACTGCCAAAGGGGTATCGGTGTCGATCGGTTGACCCCGATCATCGAGCGCACGCAAGCGAGGACCACAGACAGGGCAGGCGATCGGCTGTGCATGAAACCGGCGGTCAGCCGGGTCTTCGTACTCGGCGCGGCAGATCGGACACATGGCGAACGCCGCCATTGTTGTGCGCTCGCGGTCATAGGGGGCATCGCGAATGATGGAGAGACGAGGGCCGCAGTTCGTGCAGTTTAGAAACGGATAGCGGTAGCGGCGATCTTGGGGGTCAAACAGCTCGCGCAAGCAGTCGCCACAAGTGGCGAAGTCGGCGGAGACGAAGATCGAACTGCCGAGTTCGCACTCGCTGGATTCAATACGGAAGTCGGGGTCGCCGCGAGGCAAACGTGTTGACCAGCGGACCTCGTCAATTTGAGCGAGCGGCGGGGGCCTCGACGAGAGTTCGTGCAAAAACCGATCGAGGGAATCTGACCCGCCTTCGACCTCGATTACGACGCCGCCGGTCTGGTTTCGTACGAAGCCGTTGAGACCAAATCTGGTCGCCAGTCGATGCACGAACGGCCGAAAACCGACTCCCTGAACGATTCCGCTTACGGCAACCGTACGGCGGTCCACGTGGTTAGCCTTTCGCTGAGCAAGGCACCCATCATCGGACGAATGTATTCGGACTTCGACCCGCAATTATCGTGCCGACGACACGATAATTCACTTATTGAATGGAGAGAACGGAACTCTTTTTGAAGCATGCCGTGCGCGTGCTGCAATGTCAACAAGCCAGCGCCTACTGTGTCGCCTGGTTGTCACGGTGCTTGACTGCGGGGTCCGATCCGTCGTGATCGAGCATTAAAATTCGTTCGGAAGAGTTGCGACTGCGCGGCGCAGGGCGGCTTCGTAGGCTGACAACATGGTGGTATCCATGGCGCGGTCCGAGTACCCTCGATGCGACGATCTCGCCAGTCGGGATCTCTGCCTTCTTTTCCGCGAATACCCGAGGGTCTCACTATCATGGGCATGCGAATCTCGACCAGGGCTGTTGTCGGCCTCATGGCATTTCTCCTGGTGACGCAAGCCGCTTTCGCAGGGGACAACGGTCCTGCGATTTCATGGAAAAAGACAGTGATCGAGGGCAAGTTTCGTTCGGAGGGCGTCGCGATCGCCGACGTCAACAAAGACGGCAAGCTCGACGTCTTGATCGGCGACTCATGGTATGAAGCGCCGACCTGGAAGAAAGTGGATATACGCAAGCCAGGAGACTTTGGTGACGGGCTACATAGCTACAGCGAGTGCATGACTTGTTGGACAGACGACATCAACGGCGATGGCTGGTCCGATCAAATTGTTATTGGTTTCCCCGGCAAGCCCGCCTACTGGTATGAAAACCCCAAGCGAAAACCGGGATACTGGCCACAGCACGAAATCTGGCATAGCGCCTGCAACGAGACGCCGCTTTATGCCGACGTCTTTGGTGATGGCCACCGAGTTCTGGTGATGGGCTGGCAGCCCAAGGGCAAAGACAACGAAGGCCAGATGGCCTGGTTCGCGCCTGGCAGCGATCCATCCCAGCCGTGGGAAATGCACGCGATCAGTGAGCCGAGCGCGGCCGGCAAGCCGATTCCAGGCACGTTTCGGTTCGCTCATGGTCTGGGAGTGGGTGATCTGAATAGCGATGGCCGCCAGGATGTCATCTGCACCGGCGGCTGGTGGGAACAGCCTCAATCGGCCAAAATTGCCAGTGCGGCCTGGGCCTTTCATCCAGCTCAGTTAGGCGGTGCGGTGGCCGACATGATTGCGTACGACGTCAATCAAGACGGCAAGGCGGACGTCATCGCCAGCTCTGCCCATCAATTTGGCATCTGGTGGTTCGAGCAAGGAGACAACCAAAACGGATCGCCGGTATTCACCAAGCACGACCTTTTCCCCGACCTTATCTCGGAAACGCACGCCTTGATCGCCGTCGATATCAACGGCGACGGTCTCAAGGACCTGGTCACCGGTAAGCGGTTTTGGTCGCACGGCAAGAACGAGCCCGGGTCAGACAAGCCCCCACGGATCTACTGGTTCGAGGCCACGCGCGGAGCCGACGGCAAGATCGGATTCACCCCGCGTGAGATCGACGACGACAGCGGGATTGGAACTCAGTTTGTCGTGGCCGACACCAACGGCGACGGCTTGCTTGACATCGTGACTTCCAACAAAAAGGGCGTATTCCTTCTTGAGCAGGTCCGCGCAGCGAAGTGACCGGCAGGCGAGTGTCCGATCGGCTCACTGCGCTCAGCCAGAGATGTCGACGAAGCGTTCAAAGGAATGACATTTGCAAAACTGTAATTGTTACTGGTCGCCGGACCCGCATAGCGCCAGGGGTTGGGGGCGTATTACGAACAGATGCCGACGCCAGGCTCACCCCCGGAGCTCGAGAACGTGAAGTAGATCTGCGATTCCCTGGTGTTGACATAGGATTGACGCCAAACCGAGTTGGCTTTCTCACTGATGAGAATCGTGTTGCTGGTACCGTCGGTCACGCGGCGATACGCGTGCGGATTTGGGAATAAATGACTCCGAAGCATTGTTCGTCGTTCGCCGCTGTGGCCATGGCGTCTCCTAGGCAAGATCTTCGAGACCTCCGTAGAACGGCCCTTCCATCGAGCCATAACTGAAACGGCATTGGTGGCGTGCGCGGAATACGACTCCCATCCCTCCCGAGCCGATCACATCCAGCAGTTCGTACTTACCGCCTCAATTTCGCGCTGGAAACTTGGCAAATATTTGTTAAACTTCAAGCGGGCATTCCGAGCCAAGAAGGCGATCGCTACCCATCCTGCGCCGGCCCACCACGAGGACAAGCCTGATGAGCCAGATCGATCCGGGCGCGGAAGAACGCGCCGCGAATTCCTCCAGGTAGGTTACTCTGGACTCGTGGGGCTCGGGTTGCCGGGCTTGTTGGCGGCGCACGTGGCGGTTGGTAGCGGAGTACGACCAGGGCGGGCCCGGTCCGTCATTGTGATTCTGCTGAGCGGAGGGTTAGGGCAACACGACTCATTCGACATGAAGCCAGACGCGCCCGACGGAATACGCAGCGATTTCAAACCCATCGCGACGTCGGTGCCTGGCATTCATATCTGCGAACACTTGCCCGGTCTGGCCGCCCGGCTGGGAAAGATGGCGATCGTCCGATCGATGTCGCATCCCGAGGGCAACCACCTGGTGGCGGTTCACCGCGTCTTGACCGGCCAGCCCTCGAATCCGCGCGGCGCCAGCGACCTCGATCGCGTCGCTTCGCGTGACGACTTCCCGTGTTATGCGGCCGTGCTTGATATGGTCCGGCGTCGCAATGATGGTGTTCCGAGCGGGGTGGCCTTGCCGACTCGTTTGGTCGAGGGACCCCTCACCTGGCCCGGACAAGACGCCGGCTTTTTGGGTCCGCGACACGATCCCTGGCAACTTCGTCTGGACCCGGCCCATCCCGAGGCACGCGACGACAGCCTTGCTTTGCCGCCCGGTCTTGATTCCGGCCGGCTGCACAGTCGCCGGCACTTGTTGGCGCAGGGCGCCGCGACCTCACCTGGCGATCCTTTCGTCGATCAACAGGATGCCGCGCTTGCGATGCTCTGCAACGGACGTGTCAGTCGCGCGCTTGATCTCGACCGTGAAGACCCTCGTTTGATCGATCGGTACGGGCGCCACAGTTTTGGCCAGTCACTCTTGACCGCGCGAAGGCTGGTTGAAGTCGGCGTACCGATCGTCCAGGCCACGATGGGCATCGTACAAACGTGGGATACGCACGTTGCCAACTTTCAGCGGCTGCGTGAGAACTTGCTTCCTCCCCTCGATCAAGGCGTTGGGGCGTTGCTCGATGACCTTGAGGTCCGCGGCCTGCTCGACGAGACCTTGGTGGTCATGCTCGGCGAATTTGGCCGCACGCCGCGGGTCTCGCGGCTCACGCCCGACGCCGTCCCGGGCCGCGATCACTGGCCTCGCGTATTCTCAGCGGTTTTCGCCGGCGCCGGCGTGGTTGGCGGCCAAGTGATCGGCAAGTCCGACCGGCTGGGCGCCTATCCCGTCTCGCGCAGTTTCGGTCCGCCGGACCTGGCCGCGACGATTTACAGCGCGCTCGGCGTCGACCCAGCCACTCAGCTCCGCGATCGCCTCGGCCGCCCATTGCGGCTTTGTTCTGGGGAGTCAATCGCCCCCTTGTTCACGGCAGCGGCTATGTGAGAACATATTGGCCCAAAGTTTGCCCTGATCTATCCGCACCTGCGTTGGCACTATCTGACTCATCTCATACCCGCCAAAAACCAGAAGGACCACCTAGGAAGCACAATTTGGTTTGAACTGGCCCCAAGCGAAAAACCCGAAGACCTCCGGCAACCGACGTAGCGCTCATTGACGAAATTACCTCGGACGTTATGAAGTGGTTACGGGCTTCGCGTTTCTTTGAATTGCTCGATGACGCAATGTGCCCGCAAAAGCCCGTCCAGGACCGATGCCAGTGCTGGGGCGACTTCCGAAATTCGCGACCAATCCTGTTGAACAGAAGATTCAAAGAACGTTATATATTTAAAATTCTTAATATGGTCATTCGATATGGCGGATTTTGCGATTGTGAAATCCTCTACAACGTGCTCGAGGAAAGCCGGCTCAAAGAGGAATATTGGGTTGCGAAATCGCACGGCCGCACGCCTTACGATCCGCACTCGGAGTTGTGAGGTCGGGTCGCATGCCGCTGGCAGCTTGTGTCCGTCTTAGAGCCACCTGGTAAACTGAACGCCGCCATCGGTCACTCAAACGGCTGGGTCCGGGGTCCGGGGACACTTCACCTCGGGGTCCGGGGACACCTCACCTAACTATTTTCGTGAGTTGTGTGTGCAGATTCCTTAAAGCCCGTATGGTGTCCACAGCCTCAGCTCACGCGAGACCGCAAGCACTCGGCCCGCTAGCGCCGGGCGAGCTGTGGACATTCTAGCCGGCGCCGCAACTCCACGAGTGCGCCCAACGGTTCTGTGGCAAGAACCAACACATTCAGGGATTCGTACCGCTTCCCCCTGGCGCGACGCATGTAAAGACCCCGAAAACCAGGAAGTCCGACTGGTTGGTGGTAAGGAGCGATTGGATGCCTGCCTGCCGGTAGGTTGCGGCAAGGAGCGTATCCAGCAGTCGCTTGCGGCCCAACGAGAACTGCCGCAGCCATGTGAGAAACTGCCGCACGGCACCAGCGTCGGGGAACGCTTGCACGACGTCACTTGACGTCCACCACTGCTCGGCAACATGACGTGCCGCGTTCATGTCGAGCGGCTGTGTGAAACGACGGGGGTCGGTGACGACATGGATAAACTCCGCCAATACCTGCGGAGCGATAGCGATGACGTCGCCCGCCGAGAGCACCTGCGCCAGCGTGGCACGCGCGTCAGCGTGCGCGGCGTGTTCTCTTACCTCCGCGGCCACAAGGAACCCGGTGTCGAGGCCATGGATCATGGCCGACCTTCGAGCATTTCGCCGAGCAGGTCGTCGTCGGACGTCAGCGGACGAAGTACCGAGCCCAAGCTCACGGTCGCAATGTCGAGGACGCTGTGCGACTGCGAGCCTTGCATCTGCGGGACGGGCGGCACGGTGAAGTGCGCCACCACGGTCACTTCTTGTCCCTCAGGCAAGCGCACGCCGTTATCTAGCACAACGACGCCGTCTTGCACTCGACCGCGGGCAACCATGGGAAACCTCATCCAATCGCGAGTCTCTGGTCCAGATTCACTGTATTATATCACGCGTGCAGTTCCGGAGAAAACGTCGTCCTTAGACTTGAAGTGGGACGCGTTCCACGCCGCGCCGACGGCGGCATACTGCCAAGGCGCATGGCCGACAGTCGGGCCCGCGAGCGTATGGGATGAGACCGTGGTGGGCTTGCGTGCCGGCGAACGATTTGTGTCGGTCATGAACAATTCCCGTCAGACAATGCGGTTATTGCGGATCACCTCGGCGTACCATTGGCTGCTGAGCTTGGGCGTGCGCTTTTGCGAAGCGAAGTCGACATGGACAATTCCGAACCGCTTGCCGTAGCCTTCCGCCCACTCGAAGTTATCGAGGAACGACCAGAGGAAATAGCCCCGGACGTCATAACCTTCGGCGATTGCTCGGTGGACCTCGACCAGGTGGCTGCGTACATATTCGCGACGATGCAGGTCGATAATTTCCGCCTGCTGAATTCAAGTCGTCATCAAACGTCGCACCGCTTTCGGTTATGTAGAAAGTTTTGACACCAAACACCTCGGCCGCGTGCCGGATAGACCAGTACATGCTCTGAGGCGTGAGCTTGAGCCACCACAGCGCTCCCTCTGGGTATCCGCGTGGGAATGGCAATACCTCGGGCAGTCCATCAGCACCGGCACGGACGAAGTTGCCCGCGTAGACGTTCAAGCCCGAGGAAGTCGGTCGGGAGCGCGATCTGTTCCATGTCGCCGGGCTCGACGCGCGGAGCATCGGCGCCTGCCTCATCAAGGAAGGCCTCAGGATAATGGCCCAGGAAAACCGGGCCCATCAATTGCCGGTTTGTTCGCTTATACTCGGCTCGCGCGGCAGTGATGTCGGCGACGGTCTCGGTGACCGGGATCGGCGGCGCTGGCAGGTGATTGTGCACTAGCCCGACGATCGAGCCGGGACCACCGTGAGACCGCACGGCTTCGACAGACCGACCATGTGCGAGCAAGGCATGATGATATGCCTGATTCAACTCTCGAGCACCGACTTGCCGACCGGCGCGAAATAGCCATTGCCGTAGCCGTTACCGATAAAACAGGGAATCTCGTTGACGGTGAACCAGTGCTTGACCCGGTCGCCCAGCCGCTTGACCACCGTTCGGCGTAGCGCCCGAAGGCATTGACCGTAGGTCGCACCAGCCAGCCCCCCCGATCTTCGAGCGGCTGGGGCAAATCCCAGTGAAATAGCGTGACCCATGGAGTGATCTGGCGCGCGAGCAGGGCGTCGATCAACCGGGAATAAAAGTCCAATCCGCGCGAATTGATTGCACCATCGCCCGCGGGGAACACGCGCGGCCAGGCGACCGACAGCCGGTAATGCGAGACGCCCAGGGTCTTCAAGAGGTCGAAATCGGCTTCATAGACGATGGTAATGGTCGCAAGCGACTTGAGGCGTATCGCCATTCTTGATCTTGCCGGGAAGAGTGGCGAAACGATCCCAGATCGACTCTCCCTTGCCGTCTTGGTGGGCTGCCCCCTCGATCTGCGCCGAGGCCGTTGCCACACCCCATACGAAGCCATCCGGGAATTGGTACGTCGCCATCCGCGTTTCTCTCTACAAGACCACCATGCGATCAACCGGTTTCGGCATCTTTGCCCCGGCGGCTGCCGACCTCAGCCGAGTTATCGCTGCACCAGCTTTATTTTAGTCCCGATGCCGACCGAGCCCGGACGGATAAACCAGAGCGCTCGGTCGGCCAATTGACGTCATTCCGCGTCGGAATACGTGGCGAGCAACTTGGCGTTGCGCCCAATCGTCGGCGGTCTCGTTTTGCCAGGCGGGCAAGAGGTTGGTGCCCAAGTGCCACTTGAGCTCGCAGTCAGGGCAGATCGCCCAATGACTGCTGCCCACGTTGATCAATCGTCCTTTTTCTCCACAACCCGGGCATCCCATGAACTGAGGGGCCAATTCAGGTTCCTTGGCGGCGACCTTGGTCTCGCCGATCATCTCGCCAATCTTTGATGCCGACTCGGAAGCGGATTGCGCCAATCGCTCGGTCTCGCTGATGATCTGGTCGAGCAGGACGGGCAGCTTCTCGATCGCTCTGAGTTTGGTCTCTCGGCCGCAAGCAGGCCAGGGAGTTGTTTGCTTGCTGAGTGTCCTCTGCCAGCGCCCATCGGCTTCGACGATGCCCGTTTCGTCGACGACGTGGATGCGATAGCCGGTGCCGACCCGGCCGAACGCCAGGGTCTGGCGAACCATCCGCAAGTCGCCCCCGTCATTTTTGCCGGCCGGCCAAGCGTTGAACGAGGTAGACTCGGCAGAGATGCCGATGTGCAGCTCTTCCACCAAGAGCTTTTCCACCATGGTCACCAACCGCGACGCCTGGTCGGTGGCGCTGTTGAGTTTCGGTGCGATTTCGCGCAGCCTGGCCATCCGCTGCTTCAGCTCGTCTGCCATTGATATGTCCTTTGGGCCTACCGGCCCCATGAAAAGCCCGCTAGGGCGAAGTGTGCCGCGATACTCTCGCAACACCAACGATAGAGTAGCTCTTCCCCTTGCCGAAGTCAACGGACCGAGAGCACCTTCGCTCCGCGAATGTCCTTGGCCTTCATCTCGATCAGGGCACGGTTCGCCTCTTCCAGCGAATACTCCGTGACCTCGGGCTTGATCGGAATTTCGGCGGCCAACCGCAAGAATTCGCGCACGTCAAAGCGAGTGACGTTGGCGACGCTCTTAATCTCTTTTTCCATCCAGAGGTCGCGAGGATAATCGAGGCCAAGCAGTGCCTGCTTGTCCCCAGTCTCCTTGCGGATGGCGTTAATGATAAGCCGGCCGCCGCGCTCGAGGTTTTTGAGCGCCTCGACAACCGGTGTCCATGCCGGGGTCGTGTCGATGATCGCATGGAGTTTCTCGGGGGCAGCTCTGTCGTGTCGCCCGTCCACTCCGCGCCCAGTTGCCGCGCAAAATCGCGCTCGGCCTCGGACCGCGCGAACACGAAAACGCGTGACGATGGGTACTGATGGCGCACCAGCATGAGCACCAAGTGCCCGGATGCCCCGAAACCGGTAAGCCCAAGGTTCTGGCCGTCTTCCAATATGGCGAGTCGCAACGATCGGAAGCCGATCGCGCCGGCACACAGAAGGGGAGCCGCCTCGGCGTCGGTAAATGTACCCGGAATGGCGTGGGCGAACGCCTGCGGTACCGTCATCCGTTCCGCGTAGCCGCCGTTGCGATCGCGGCCAGTTGCCTCGAACTGATCGCAAAGATTCTCCTCGCCACGTCGGCAAAACTCGCAGTGCCCACACGCTGAATAAATCCAGGCGACTCCGACGCGGTCACCGATCCGAAACGTGTCGGCTGCTTCCCCCATGGCCTCGACGCGACCGATGACCTGATGGCCTGGAATGACCGGCAGCCTGGCCGGTGGCATCCGCCCCTCGATCTCGTCGAGCTCGGTGTGGCAGACGCCACAAGCGCTCACTTTAATCAAAATCTCTCCCGCCGACGGTGCGGGGTCAGGCCATTCGGCCGCCACAAGGGGCGCGGAGTCATCTTTAATAAGTCCGGTGGCTTGCAATAACATCGCACGCATTGGACCCTGACCTCCGGGATAGTTGACTGCAATCGAAATGCCAAATCAAAAATGTTCGCGATTGCAATTGTTTGACATTTTTCCAACAAACCGGTTACTTCGAAGCGGTTTTTCTGATAGATTTGTCATGAGAAATTGCTTCCCGCTATTCTCCCGTGGTTTGCCTTCGACATCCACACCCCACGGATCGATGGCCCATGACCTTGCCCCATCGGCTTCTTCTAGCGGTGGCTTTCGCCCTGGTGATTTCGATGTCGCCGCGGCTGAGGGCAGGCGCTCTTGCTGTAAGTGCCACGGAAAAGCACTGGGCATTCCAACCCGTTCGCCGGCCGGAGGTTCCCGTTGTTACCGACCGGGCGTGGGCGAGTAATCCGATTGACCGCTTCGTCATGGCCAAGCTGGAGGCAGAGCGACTGAAGCCGGTTGCCGGAGCCGACCGCCGTACCTTGATCCGTCGGCTGTTTCTCGACCTGATTGGCCTGCCACCAACGCCCCAAGAAGTTGAGAATTTCGTCAGTGATCGATCCGAGTACGCCGTTGCCAGGCTGGTCGACGATTTGCTGGCCCGCCCTCAGTATGGCGAACGGTGGGCGCGACATTGGCTCGACGTGGTCCGCTATGCAGAAACCAACGGTTACGAGCGCGATGGCGCCAAGCCGTTTGCCTGGCGGTACCGTGACTACGTGATCGACGCTCTCAATCGCGACCTGCCTTATAACCGGTTTTTGACAGAGCAGCTTGCGGGTGACGAGGTCGAAGGCTCGGACGCTCGCACTAAGATTGCCACCACGTTTATGCGACTTGGAACGTGGGACGACGAGCCGGCCGACCCCGCGGTCGACCGCTACGATCAGCTTGACGATGTTCTGGGAACGGCCGCGACCGCGTTTCTCGGCATCACCTTGCGGTGCGCTCGCTGTCACGATCATAAGTTCGAGCCCTTCTCGCAAGCGGACTACTACCGTGTGCTGGCAATATTTGCGCCGCTCAAGCGTCCGCAAGTCGGTCGCACCGAACTCGATCGCCCCGTGGGAACCGCGGTTGAGCTGCGTGAGTTGCAAGCCCACCAGAAACGATTTGACACAGCCTGGAATGCGATCGAAACGTTAATCCGCCCAGACATCAATCGGCTCATTGCCGGGGCTGCGCGTACCAAGGATGGCAAGCCCGTTGCCGTCCCGCCGGCGATGTCGGCCGAAGCGATCGCGGCGTTCAAGGCCCAAGAGCGCGGCGCACGACGTCGCAGCGTGAGCTCGTGCGACACTTCGCTCGCGAAATGACAGATAAGGTTCGAACATTTGCCTCCAAAGAAGTCACGGCGGCGCTCGCGTCAACCGACAAAGAGTTCGCGACGCTCGAAAAAACCTGGGCGACGGCACTGCCGCGGGCGTACATCTGGTCGGAGGATGGGCCGACGGCGCCTCCAACCCATGTTCTGAAGCGAGGCGACCCAACGCGGCCTGGTGCGGCAATTAAGCCCGGCGTGCCCAAGGTGCTCGGCGACGGCCCGACCAATCAGCCTGTGCCCACCGCCGGATCGACGGGCCTCCGCTTCTGGTTGGCCCGGTGGCTCATAAACCCGGACAATCCACTGGTGGCTCGTGTGATCGTCAACCGCATCTGGCAGTTTCACTTTGGTGAAGGGCTCGTGGCGACGTCGAGTGACTTTGGCGTGATGGGCGACCCGCCCAGCCATCCGGAGCTGCTTGACTGGCTAGCATCGGAGCTGGTGGCGTCGGGTTGGCGGCTCAAGCCGCTTCATCGTCTGATCGTCCTGTCACAAACGTATCAACGATCGTCGGCCAATGAGCCGACGGCCCTACAGGCTGACCCGGGCGGCAGATTGCTCTGGCACTGGAGACCGCGACGGATCGACGCCGAGGTTGTGCGTGACTCGATACTGGCCGTGAGCGGCCGGCTCAACCTGCGAATGGCTGGCCCGAGCATTTATCCCAAGCTGCCGCGCGAGGTGCTGGAAGGACAGTCGCGGCCCGGCGATGGCTGGGGTAGGTCGGACGATCGTGAACAAAGTCGCCGCAGTGTCTACATTTTTGCCAAGCGCAGCCTTGCAGTGCCCGAGCTGGAATTGCTCGATGCGCCCGATACAACCGGAAGTTGCGACCGCCGAATGGTTTCGACCACCGGCCCGCAGGCTCTCACGTTTCTGAACGGACTTTTTATTCACCAGCAGGCCAATGCATTTGCATCCCGTCTGATCGACGAGGCCGGCCCAGACGAATCGAAACAGGTACGTCGGGCTTTCGCGCTGGCTCTGGGTCGGGCGCCTCGGCCGGATGAGCTCCTTGCGGCTCTCGAATTTCTCGCGAAGCAACGAAGTCTGATCGAGGTCGAGTCCGCCAGTCGAATGAGGAAGCCCGAGTCTCTCGACGCGCGCTGCAAGGCCCTCGCGGCGTTTTGCCTGGTTGTTCTGAACATGAACGAGTTTGTATATGAGTCGTGAAGTTGACCGACAGAGAGCCTCTGGGCACGCCTTATCGTGGTGCGGTCGCACTCGCCGCGAGTTTCTCTGGGAGGCAGGCGGAGGCTTTGTCGGGACGGCCCTTGCCACGTTGCTGGCGGACGATGGGTTTTTCGGGCGGTCGGCCATCGCGTCCACGCCCGATGCGATGACCGACTCGCCCCTGGTTCCCAAACGGCCCCATTTTCCGGCCAAGGCCAAGGCATGCATCGTTCTGTTCATGTACGGCGGAGTCAGCCAGGTCGATACCTTTGATCCCAAGCCAGAGCTGATCAAACACCACGGCAAACCCATTCCCCCAGACGTCGGCGACCCGGTTCTCAAAGCGCGCAATCCCGGCACGCTCTTGGGGTCATCCCGCAAATTCACGCGGCATGGCCAATCGGGGATCGAGATTTCGGACCTTTATCCCCGCTTGGCCGAGTGCGTCGACGACCTGGCGGTCATCCGCAGCATGCACACCGACAGCTTCGCTCATGGCTCGGGCCTGCTTCAGATGAACACGGGCTTTGTGCGCCAGGGATATCCGAGCCTCGGCTCATGGGTGACGTACGGACTGGGGACGGTCAATCAAGATCTGCCGGGCTATGTGGTGATGCTTGACCAGCGCGGCGGGCCAATCTCAGGCCCGCCGAACTGGGGGGCGGGCTTCATGCCGGCGACTTACCAGGGTACGCCATTTCGCACGAGCGGCGACCCGATACTGAATCTGCGGCCGCCCGAAGGGATTTCGGCGCACAAGAGCGCAACCAACTCGACCTGCTGGCGGTCTTCAACAAATCGCCCGTCACGTCCGCCGCAAATCCGGAACTGATGGCAAGGGTTGCGAGCTTTGAGCTCGCTTACCGAATGCAGTCGAACGCTCCTGAGGCCGTCGATCTTGCGACCGAATCGGCCGAGACCAAGCGGCTCTACGGGCTTGATAACCCCAGAACCGAGCGATTCGGCCGGCGTTGTCTTTTGGCGCGGCGGCTGGTCGAGCGCGGAGTCCGATTTGTGCAGGTGTACTCGGGTGGCGGCCATAACGATGAGAATTGGGATGCACATGGCGACGTCAATAAGAATCACGAACTCCACTGCGGCGAGACCGATCAGCCAATCGCGGCGCTCCTGCGCGACCTCAAGCGCAGGGGACTTCTCGACGAGACGCTGGTGGTCTGGACGGGCGAGTTTGGCCGGACGCCGACCGGCCAGAACGGCAAGGGACGCGATCACAGCCCCCGAGGTTTCACCGCCTGGCTCGCTGGCGCTGGCGTCAAGGGGGGCCAGGCGCTGGGGTCGACAGACGATTTCGGCTACGCTGCCGTAGACAAAAAGGTCCACGTCCATGACTTCCATGCCACCATCTTGCACCTCTTAGGCTTTGACCATACGCTCTTGACGTACTTCCATGCCGGACGCGACATGCGTTTGACGGACGTCGAAGGCAGGGTAATCAAGGATCTGCTCGCGTGAGGTGGAGTTGCTCGATGCCATGACCGGTCCGCGGACCAGAAGTGCTCTTGAGCAATCAGTGCCGGTGGCCGACGACCACGAGATCGCGGCGCTACGAGCGATTGTCGAGGGGACCGCCCGCAACACTGGTGAAGTATTCTTCGAGTCGCTGGTGGGGCATCTCGCCCGAGCCGTGGGCGTTAGTTACTCCTTTGTCGCCGAGTTTGCCGGTGTTAACTCACGGGTGCGCACGCTTGCCTTTTGGGGGAAGGGCGAGCTCCGTGAAAACGTTGAGTTTGCCCTGGCCGGTACGCCGTGCGAAGATGTCGTGCGTGGCGGGTTGTGCCACCATCCACGAGGGGTCAAGGACAAGTTTCCGGGCGACCAGGATCTCGCGGAAATGGGAATCGAGAGCTACCTCGGCGTTCCTTTACTGGACGGTGACGGGACCGTGCTCGGTCATCTGGCTGTCTTTGACGAGCGGCCCATGCCGCCAGAGCCGCGGCTACTATTCACCTTCCGAATATTCGCGACCCGCGCCGGCGCCGAGCTCGAGCGTCTGAGGGTCGAGAAGCAACTGATCGAGAGCGAGCGCCGGTATCGCGATCTTTATGAAGAAGCGCCGAACGCATATGTAGCATTCGACACGGAGCTGCAACTGGTGAGCGTGAACCGCCGGGCCGCGCAGCTTCTCGGCCGACCGGCTACGGACCTGGTCGGTTCGAACATCCTGGCCCACTTCGCCGAAACGCCCGCCGGCCGGGAACTGGCCGAGCCGCGTTTCAACAAGGGTTCACCGGCCAAGAGGTTTCAGGTCTTGAGCTGGAAATGCGGCGGAGCGACGGTAAGCCGCTCTGGGTCAGCCTGTGGATGCGGCCATTGCGTGGGATCAACGGCCAGGTGCAGGCCTTACATTCGATCTGGGTGGATATTACGGACCGGGTGCTCGCCGAGGCCGACCGTGCTCGACTGCGAGAGCAGAACATCTATCTTCAGCAAGAGATCAAGTCCGTTCACAACTTCGAGGAAATTGTCGGCCGCAGCCCGGCCCTGACCGCGGTGCTCGACAAGGTCCGCCGGGTTGCAACTACCGACGCCACGGTCTTGATCTACGGCGAGACGGGCACTGGCAAGGAACTGATTGCGCGAGCGATCCACTCCGCCAGCCAGCGACGAGAAAAGCCGCTGATCAAGCTCAACTGCGCAGCCCTGCCCGCGGGGCTCATCGAGAGCGAGCTGTTCGGCCATGAAAAGGGAGCTTTCACCGGGGCAATCGCGCGGCACACCGGCAGGTTTGAGCTTGCCGACAGGGGGACGATCTTCCTCGACGAGATCGGCGAGCTCCCGTCAGAGACTCAAGCCAAACTGTTACGCGTACTCCAGGAACACGAGTTTGACCGGGTTGGCGGCACGGCGACCAAGAAGGTGGACGTCCGGGTCATCGCGGCCACCAACCGCGACCTCAAGAAGGCTGTCGTCGAGAAGTCGTTCCGTGAAGACCTGTACTACCGGCTCAGCGCTTTTCCGATCCAGCTCCCGCCGCTCCGCGAGCGGCCTGAGGATATTCCGTTGCTGGCGCAGTACGTACTCGACAAGTTCGCGGCGAGGATCGCTCGGCGGTTTGACGGCATCGATCCGGCGACAGTCCGCCGTCTGATGGCGTACCAGTGGCCGGGCAACGTCCGGGAACTGCAAAACGTTCTCGAGCGCGCCGCTATCCTCGCGATTGGCCCCACGCTGCAAGTCGATGCCGAATTCCTCGGTCAAGTTGATCCGAAAGCCGCTGACAGGCCGTCTTCGGCGCTGCAAGATGTTGAGAGGAACCACATCCTCGCGGTCCTGGGCCAAACGAATTGGGTCATCGACGGGCCGCGCGGCGCTGCCACCATACTCGGTCTTCACCCCAACACCCTCCGCAGCCGCCTGAAAAAGCTCGGCCTTTCTCGTGCGACCCACGAAACCTCGTAGCCCCCACGACCTTTCCCATTCGACCCACGAAACCTCGCATCCCCCACGACGGGTCGTGGCGCACCCCTCGGGGCGGGCCACGGCCGTGCTCACTTGTCACACTCAACGAAGAAAAATCATCTCTTAGCGCACCAGTGACTTGTGGCGACCGAACGTTGCTCCTGACGGTGTGTGGCATGGAGGTCGCTCTACAGCTCCTGTGTGTTTTCGGGAGCTTGTCCTGCTGATGATCACCCGATCCGAGGGGAGCGAGCCTCACTGGAGTTCACCGATGCGTTCCGTTTCCCGAGTTGGTTTCCAAAATGAGATTGCAACGAGAGCGTCAGTCCCACTCGAGGCAGCAGCGATGAAATCTGCAGCGAGTCGTAGGAACATCATCGTGGCGGTAATCGTGGCTGCGGCGGCCTTTGGCTTGGGGCCGCGCCGGGCCGAGGCACAATTCGGATTCGGAACGGGCTTTGATGGTTTCGGATTTGGTTTTGGTTTTGGTTTTGGAGCCTTCAGTCAAGTGCCGAAACCCGAGAGCTTCCTGTATCAGAAAGCGCTGGTTGATGCGGGCGCGACACCCAGATGCCCTCCCGTGACGTCTACGCCAACAATCAAGTGTCCTACATCAACCACATTCGTACCAACGCGTCTGTCGAGCGCTACCCGATCGCGCAGAGATGATCGGGCCCACTACGGCTATGGGCCCCACCGTCCCTCTCCAGCCACGACTCGCACGGCGACGAACGTTGCTCCGCACATATCGGTTTGGCCCCTTTCCAGCTTCTACGACGAAAAGAACCAGCTCGTCTGGCCCGGCGATGCCCCGACGG
Organism: uncultured Isosphaeraceae bacterium; assembly: GCA_963850935.1. GTDB lineage: Bacteria > Planctomycetota > Planctomycetia > Isosphaerales > Isosphaeraceae > CAWFRS01. The sequence goes on along the minus strand of CAWKNT010000032.1, from coordinate 326,546 downwards.
CCGGAGAGCTCAAAGAGAAACGGGCGATCTTTGATCGGGCAAGCGACGTGGTCTTAGCCGAGACAAAGAAGAATGGGGTCGCTTCGGTGGCCACGGTGACAGATGCGCGGCAGAAGCTGCTTGATTACGGGCGGCCCGGGCTGCAATATGTCCGCGCCCACGAGAATCCGCGCGTCAGCGACACGTACCACATGTTCCTGCTTTCGCTGTACGAGTCGTTGGCGCACGCGGTCAACTTGCCGGCAGCGGCCGCCGCCCCCACGCCATCCGCCCCCCGCGCATCCTGAGCGCTACGGAACTTGTGAACGGCTATTGGCGTAGTCGCTTGCGCGGGTGTCGTTGATCAGGTTGAGTCAGCGGACGTTGTGGTCCAGCAGAAATCGCCGGATGCTGGACAAGGCGGGCTCAATCTGCGGGCCGTCGCTTTGAGGGGTGTCGACATTGATGCCCGGAACTCGGAAGCCACCCTTCTCGTTCGTACTGAAAGCCCGGTCAATCCAGGCGACCTGAGCCGAGCTCGGTAGGCACCAGCTCGCCCAGAACACATCGCGATTGGCCCCACGCTGCAATTCGACGCCGAATTGCCCGGTCAAGGTGGTCCTAAAACCGCCGACTGCCGCGCTGCAAGTTGATGAGAGGATCCACATCCTCGCGGTATTGCGCCAGACGAAGTGGGTTATTGACGGGGCCCGCGAAGCTGCCGTCGTTCTCGGCTCACACCCCAATAAGCTCCGCAGCCGACTCAAGAAGGTCGGACCCTCCCGCGCCGGCCACGAGCCCTCGTACCCGCCACGACTGGTCGTGGCGGCCTCCGTGGCTAGGGACGATCGCTTGACCTCTCCTCCCCACAGAGCCAAAGAATCATGTCCCGTCCCGGCATTGAGTTGCGGTGACGCACCCGTCGTCCGCCCGCATTTGGCACGGCGATCGCTCTCTGTCAGGTTCGTCGTGGCCTGGAGGCTGGCATGCTGATGATAAGGCGGTTGGACGCAAGCGATCGGAGGAAAATTCTCAAGCTCGAGGGGAAGTTGTTCGCTCCCTGGATCAGCGAGCTTGAGGAAGCCTGCCGCGAGGCACTCTCGACGGGCAGCCCGGTTTGCCTCGACCTCCGCGAGCTGGCCTTCGTAGACGCGGAAGGCGCTCGGTTACTTGCGAGCGTGATTCGCGACGGCGCCGAGGTTATTGGCTGTTCGGGATTTGTCGCTGAGATGCTCGATTTAGAAGCGTGTTGATGATTCGGCAACGATCGTGGAGGGTCTGGTTCATCGGACCGCGGACGTTCCGTCCGGTCGTTGCGTACAACCAGGAATATCGGAGCCAACTCATGTACACATTGTTTCGACTGACCACTCTGGCTGCTGCACTGCTCGTCTGCGGATTTGCGCTTCCGGGCTGCTCTTCTGACGAAGGAGCCGACGTCAAGACCGACGGTGGCGCGATGAAAGGAGGCATGATGGAAGGCGGCGCAATGAACAAGGGTAAGATGGAAGGCGGCGCGATGGATAAGGGCAAGATGGAAGGCGGCGCGATGGATAAGGGCAAGATGGAAGGCGGCGCCACGGGCAAAGGCAAGATGGACGGGCCATCGAATTGACGCGCCGAGCGTGGGATTGGTGAAACTGGGCCGAGACAAAGCGCCGTTGATTGCCGATCTTGAGGAGCTCGTGACAGTGACGCGATTGGAATCGAAACATTCGCTGGCGACGCGCATTTTCCACTGGGCGAACGCACCGATTCTGGCCGTCATGATCTGGAGCGGGCTCCTGATTTACTGGGCTAACGACATTTATGCGATCAGGCTTGGGGGATTCACGCTGTTCGAATTCTTTCCGGACTGGTTTTACCGATCGCTCAACGTAGGCCATCGGCTGGCCGAAGGGATGGCGTGGCATTTCACCTTCATGTGGCTCTTTGGTTTGAACGGTCTTTTGTACGTGCTCTATACCGCTTGGAGTGGCGAGTGGCGTTACCTTGTACCCAACCGCGACACTTTTGCGGAGGCATGGCAGGTCATGCGCCATGACCTGGGGCTGAGAAAACAGCCGTTGCCGCGCCGCAAGTTCAATGGAGCGCAGCGGCTCGCGTATACTGGGGTAGTTGCAATGGGGGCTGGTTCGTTGCTCACAGGACTTGCGATTTTTAAGCCCGTGCAGCTCGCCTGGTTGACCGCGGCTTTGGGAGGGTATCCAATGGCGCGGTTCGAGCACTTTCTGCTGACGCTGGGCTACGTCGGCTTTTTTGTCATTCACATCACGCAGGTGGTCCGCGCGGCTGGAACAACTTCCGGGCCATGGTCATCGGCGTCGAGGTGACGAGCGGGCAGGAGTTACACCATGAGCCGGTCGGTCGATGAGCTGCCGCCTCCGGGACCGACGCCGGCAGCTGGTCCGGCACCCTTTGATGGTCAAGCGGACGATCTTGCCGTAAAGCGCGAGCTCCGCCGGATGTCCCGCCGCGGATTTGCCGTCGCTGGCGCAGCGGCCGTAGCCGGTTTTACCGGATGGCGGTGGGTTGGTAGCCAGATCAACCATGACGGAATCCCGTGGCCGCTGCGCGACGTTCTCATGTTGAACGAGCAGTTGGCGCGCGGGTCGTTTCGAGCGACCCGTCTGTCTCCAGAATTTGCACGATCCATGGCACGGATTCCCAGGGAAAATGGCTCTTTGGGGATCTCATCGCCGCTGGACCTCGCAAACTGGCGGCTGCGGGTCCTCGGGCCAAATGGGGGGTACAAGCCGCGCACCTTCACGATCGAGGAGATCAAGGCTTTACCGCGCGTCGAGATGACGACCGAGTTGCGGTGCATCGAGGGCTGGAGCGAGGTGGTGTATTGGGCAGGCGCGGCTTGCGGACCTGGCCATGGCGAGCGGCCTGGCAACGCGCGGGCGGCCAGCGGCTGGCCAGCCCAGAGCGCCAACAGCTTCTCGAGTATGTCGGCTCGAGACACCCGACCGGTTCTATTACGTCGGGCTCGACATGGCTAGCGCCTTGCATCCGCAGACGTTGCTCGCCTACGAGATGGCCGGCTCGGCGCTGACTCTCGAGCACGGCGCACCACTGCGCCTCGTCACTCCCGTCAAATACGGTATCAAGAGCATCAAGCGGATCGGGACCATACGCTTCACAAACGATCGGCCCGCCGACTACTGGGCTGAACGCGGCTATGACTGGTATGCGGGACACTGAAACTCAGGCGGCGACGCTTGCTGTCGAGCGCTCTTATTCACATTATAGTGTAGATATCTATATATTTTCATCGCAAGGAGCCCATGATGCACGCGACCCGGTTTAATCTAACGCTAATTTTGGGCACAATGCTGATCTCTCTCCAGACGGCTCCTCCAGTAGGCGCCCAGGACCGAGATGCCGGACACTGCCCTGGAAAACTGGAGGCGCTCAACGTTTCATACTGCCAGGAACTGCGCGAAATTGAGCGCCGCTGGATCGCCGACCTCGCCGACCTAGCGGACAAGTCGAGCGGTCCGGACGCGAATGACGCCTACCGGCAGTTATTCAATCTGGCGATCGCGCGAGACCTTTGCACGGACGCGCAGCCGGCGGCCCGGAACTGCTTGGAGTCGATCCCCGAGGCGCAGGACCTCCGCGCCCTGGCCGCATCGGTCCAGGTCTTCGCCCGGGCCGAGAAGGGGGAGTACGAACAGTCGCTCGCCGACTTTGAGGGACTCTTCAAGAGATCGGGGTGCGGGGCGTTCGCGGCCGCGAAGTCGGACGCCGTGACAGCGCTCGCCGTCGGAGAGGCCTACCTCCAGCGGCTGAACCGCAAAGGCCGCTACGACGTTGCCCGCAGGCTGTGTGAGCTGGCCTGCAAGGACGACATGCCGACCGCGCTAAAACACCATTTCGAGGCCCGAATGGCCCGGCTCGACCTGCTGGGCAAGCCCGCGCCGGTGATTTCCGGTACCGATGTCGATGGCCACCAGGTATCCCTGGCCGATCTCAAGGGGAAAGTCGTCCTCGTCGATTTCTGGGAGTCGTGGTGCTCGCAGTGTGTCGCCTCGATCAACGCTCTGGATGCCTTGGCCCAGAAGTACCACCGGCGGGGCTTCGTGATCGTGGGCGTCAATCTCGATGCGAAGCATCCGGACGTCAAGGATGGCACAACGGCGCTGCCGACCGCTCGCCAGGTCCTGGTCAGACACGGCGTGACCTGGATCAATCTGCTCGACTGCCAGAGGACGGATAACATCACTACGGCCTATGGCGTGGAGGAGATACCGGCGAGCTTCCTCATCGGCCGAGACGGCACGATCGTCGCCGTGGAGCAGAGCGGTGATTCCTTGGAACGTGCCGTCGTCCGTGCCTTGGGCTGCCTGCACCGTAGCGATTTCACGTTTTCGAGCTCGGCGATCAAGTGATAAGAGCAAAGCTAGTTCAAATGACCTGTTACAAGAACCGGCAAAACATCTGGCGCGACGGCAATGCCTATCGCTTCGGAGTCATCGCCGGTTCAAGGAGGCTACAGCCATGACATCGCAACGGTGGAACATACTCGTCTCCATTTTGGTCCTTGCCCTGGTGCTGACCACAGCCGGTAGTGCCCGGGCGCAATGGGGTCTCCCCGGCATCTCCGGTCAGCCCGGGGTCAGCCAGTTCGGCCTGGGCTATGGGTCCTGGACTGCCTATGGTTCCTCGCCATCCGCCCTCGGTTCATTCGGAGCGACAGGCTACGGGGGCTTTAGCAACTTCGTCGGCTTCCCGCTCCCCGGCTATAGCGTGAGTATCGGCCAAACCCCGCAGACGACGGCTTCGTTTCAGTCGTTCACAAACACTGTGACCTTGGTCCCCAGTTGGAGCGGTTCGGCGCACCGGGTTCACCGCCGATTCCAAGCCCAACCGAGCGTTCCCCGCGCGGCGCTGCGGCGGTGATCCCGCTTAAGTACGGCATCGAGGATATCAAGCAGATCGGGGCCACACGGTTTAGAGACCGCCGTCCCGCCCGAAAACTGAGCCGAGCGTGGCCACGACCGCCACGCCGGTCACCAAACGAAACTCCCAATGCGGAGGTTTGTGGGCGACCGAGAGTTTGGCGAATCGTATCGCCTCACGCGGATTGACGAGGTTTTCACCTTGATTCTGGAGGAAAGCGGAATGAAGTGTCTTCGCCCTGGTTTAACCATGCTCACCTTGGTTCTTTCTTTCAACGCCGTCCGGGCCGCCGACGGGCCTTCCGTGACGCCATTCGAGGCGGACGGGGTCGTCGCCGGTGTCCTCGACCTTTTCCCTTGCGCCATAAAGGACAACAAGAAAACTGATCGAGCTCGGTCCCAAACGACCCTCAAAGAGGTTGCCGCCCGCGCCCTGGTCACCAAGGACGGCGTCTATGCGTTCCTCGAAACCCCAGAAAACAAGAAAGCCCTCAAGGGCGTACGGCCAGGAACCGCTGTAAACATCAAGGGACGGCTACTCGCATCCGGCGCACTGTTGCACATCGATACGCTAGCCAAGGCCAAGGGCGATCCCGGCGTGGATTTGGCGCGGTATGAAGACGAGGAAGGTAAGGCGGTCACCCTCCGGGGCGCTAACAAGTGCCAATGCGGCCTCAACGTCGCCGACCTCCCGCACTCTTGCTCACTGGGCCACCTCCATCATCTGGAGGCCGACAACGGCAAGATCTACAACTACATCCAGTATGGCGATGGCAAGGCGGCGTTCTTGGGTGACGGCACTCACTTCAAGAACGTGGAGCTCAAGGCGCGGGTGTTCCCCGGCCAATTCTTGTTGGTCGAGCGCGGCAAGCTCATGCCGTGATCTCGGCATCGCGGGCGCGGCCTTCGTCGCCCGCGGAGGTGCCAAGGAAAGGGGGGCACGGTCCAGAATCGAGCCGTCCTTGGGTTGGGCGGCGACGGCAGCAATGAGGTTCATTCGCCTGGCGATTCTGGCTGTCGTCATCCCAGATGTTCTTGACGAATCCCGCACCCGCGGGCCCAAGCCCGACCGGATCGGATCAGGCGGCGAGTACCGGGCCGGGCGGCCAATCGCAGGCAACCAACCCCGCCAGCCGGGGCGGGCGGGCTCCGCGTCCGGCCCCGGCCACTCCCGTCATACCAGCGACGGGCGTATCGCTCTTGTTTCGCGAACGTGAAAGATCAAACTGGCGCGGCCCGAAGAGGGTCGCCACCAACACGCTTTCGACGGAGGAATAACAAGTGATGAAGCGAACGGCATGCGTGGCGAGCGTCCTCGCAGTCCTTTTGATCGCGGCCGGCGCCGATGATTCGCCGCCGAGTATCAAGGCGATCATGGGCAGGCTCCATAAGGGGGCCAACGCCCCTCTTGCCAAGCTCAAGGCGGCGCTAAAAAGCGACACGCCCGACTGGAAGGACGTTAAGGATTTGACGGAGGACTTCGTCAAGCTGGGCGCCGGCTTGGCCAAGAACAAACCGCCCAAGGGCGACAATTCGGCCTACTTGAAGCGAGCCGACGCCTATTACGAATACGCCAAGTCCCTCGACGACGCAGCCAAAGCCAAGGACAAGACCAAGGCGCAGGCGGCGCTGAACAAGATCGGGGCGTCGTGCAAAGCGTGCCACTCGGCTCACAAGACGCAATGATGAACTCAGGCCCTTGACCGGCGCAGGCGAAAGGGAGGATTGAACATGCGATATCTAATCAAGGTCTTGGGACTCATGGCACCGCTGCTGTTCGCGGTCGGGCCGAATCGACTCGTGTCCGCCGACGAGCGCTACGAGGCCAAGCGAATGGTCCTCGTCGAGCTCTACACCTCACAGGGTTGCGACATGTGCCCCGCGGCCGAAAGAGTGCTCGGCGCCTGGCCGAACGGGATCGCGGGATCGTGCCGATCGCGTTCCACATCGATTACTTCAATGACCCATGGAAGGACGTGTTTTCCGACCCGCTGTACAGCCAGCGCCAGATGACCTATAACCAGCTCTACACCAAGCCGAAGAACGCCGAATACGGGCTCTACTACACGCCGATGCTAATGATCGACGGCGAAGAGTCCGTGAACGGCCGAGACGCCGCATCTGCTGCAGCGGCAATCCGGCGAGCTCGGGCCAAGAAGCCCGCCGTGGCGCTCGACGTCACCCTCGATCTCAAGAGCGGCGGACTCTCGGGAACAGCCACGATCAAGGTGACTAGCCTGTCGGCCCGGGTCGAAAAGGCGCCGCTCCTGGTATGCGCCGTGCTTCGAGAGGACGGCGTGGTTAGCAACATTCTCTCGGGCGAAAACACCGGCAAGTCGCTGCTCGCTCGCTTCCCCGCGCGTCAGACGAAATACGAGTTCGCCGAACTCGGTGGCAAGTCCGCCGCGACGCAGCGCTTTCCGTTTGTGATCGATCCCCACTGGAACCGGCAACAACTTCGACTGGCCGTTTTCGTTCAAGACAAGCGCACCGGCGTGGTGTATCAGTCGGCCGACCTGCAGTGGCAATCGACCCCGACCGCTCCGACGTCGTCCGCCTCAACGGCCAAGGCGGCGCCCGGGGCGCGTTGAGATCCCGATTTCTGAACGCTTAACCCCCTTGGAGATTGCACCCAATGAAGCATTTCGACCACATGCCCCGCATCCCGGCGCGCCGCCGACTCCGCTCGGTGACGGCCGCTCTTGTGGTCGCCCTCGCGGCGCTTGCGCCGACTGCGACCCGGGCCGAAGCCCCGACGAACGTCGTCTACGTGATGACCAACGTATCCAACCCGTCGATCGGCAACGCCGTCCTGGCCTACACACGCGGCGCCAACGGCGCGCTGACCTTGCTCGGCACCTTCCCGACCGGCGGGGTCGGGGCGGGCCCGTCGTTTGCGTTTGGGAACAACGCCTCGGACCGCAACCTCGTCCTCGACGCCAGGAGCTCCATGCTGTTCGCCGTCAACGGCGGCTCCGGCTCGGTCGCCGCGTTCCGGGTCAACCGCAACGGCAGCCTCACCACCATCCCCGGCTCCCCCGTCTCCTCGTTGGGGACAGATCCGACAAGCGTCGCCGTCTCGGGATCGACCCTGTTGGTGGCCGATACGGCTCAGGATCCGAACCGACCGGAGCTGACCCCGCCCGACTACGCGTCGTTGTCGCTGCGACGGTCCGACGAATTGCTTTACGGGATCCCGCGCTCGGTCATCGCGACCGACATCGGCTCCACGCCTTCGGAGGTCCTGTTCTCACCCGACGGGAAGGTCGCCTTCGGCAACAATTTCGTGGGCGGCACTCTCCTGTCGTTTGCCGTCTCGGAGAACGGCCGGCTGACCCAGAGCGGCGAGCAGGCTCCGCCCGAAGGGCTGTTCGAGCCATCGGGCGCCGCGCCCGACCCGCTGGGGTTGGCGGTTCACCCTTCCGCCCGCATACTGTATATCGGCTTCCCTTTCATCAGTCAGGTGGGCGTCTACCGCCACAACGACCGGGGCCGCCTGACCGTCGTCGGCTCGGTCGCCAACTCGGGCGCGGCCAATTGCTGGCTGGTCACCAACAACTCTGGCGACCGCCTCTACACCGCCAACACCGGCGACAGGAGCGTGTCGGTCTTCGACATCAGCATTGCCGAACGCCCGGTGCAGATCCAGAATGTGGTGCTCACGGGGACGGGCGGCCTCTTCCAGATCGACATCGACTGCTCGAGCACGTACTTCTACGCCCTGACTCAGCGCAATGACGCCAGCGTGCCTTTCACGGCCAACGCCCTGCACGTGTTCCAAGTCAGCCGCAACGGCACGTTGACCGAGGTGGCCACCTCGCCGACGGTGTGCTGCCGGTGCCCCAGGACGGCACCCGCCCTCTGGGCGTCCTAGCCCCCTGACGCCGGCCGCGCTCGCCGACCCCGGACCGGATTAGGATCCGGGGGCGGCCCGAGTGCGAGAAAAGCGGACGCCGGACTGCACCAGGTGGGTGCGGCAGTCGGTGACAAAGACGACCTTCGGATACTTCGAGTTAGGACCCAAATGATGTCAAGGTTTCGCTCCTCTCGCGGGGTCGTCGTACTCGGCCTGACCGTATGGATCGTGTCCGTGTTGGCGGGGGTGTCCCGGGCGCAGTTCCTCAAGCCGGGCGAGACGGCCCCGGCCCCCGAGTTTCGGGATGTGACCCAGTGGATCAACTCCGACCCGCTGACCATGTCCAAGCTCCGCGGCAAGGTAGTACTGGTCCACTTCTGGACTAACGGATGTTATAACTGTGTGAACAACTACCCTCATTACAAGGCGTGGCAGGAGCGCTACGCGGGCAAGGACGTGGTGATCATCGGCATCCACACGCCCGAGACCCCCGGCGAGCGCGACGTCGAACGGATCAAGGCGCAAGCGGCCAAGCACGGCTTGAAGTTCCCGATTGCCGTCGACAACGACAGCTCGAACTGGAAGGGCTGGAACAACCGCTTCTGGCCGACAGTTTACGTGGTCGACAAGCGAGGCCGCGTCCGCTACGGCTGGGAGGGCGAATTGAGCTATAAGGGCGCGCCTGGCGAAGAGACGGTCCGCAAGCTCGTCGACTCTCTCTTGCTCGAGAGTCCGTGAGCCTGCCGAACCATTGCCGAGCAATCGCAGCCATTGGCCACGAAACCTGGAGCACCTCTTGACCTGGCGGCGGGTGAACTATAATCGTTTGGCCTGCGTTGCGCCTCGTCGACGGGGCGTGCGGAGGGTCCCATCCTCATTTTTGCAAGGAGCTTTGATGTTAACCCCGATTCGATCGATGGCGCTCGCGGCAGCGGTTGTGCTGCTCGCCGCACCGACCGCTTTCTCCCAAGGCGTTGGTAAGCCCGCGCCCGAGGAGCAGACCGGCTTGAAGGTCGGCGCGAAGGCACCGAAGTTCACCCTCAAGGATCAGGAGGGCAAGGAGCGTTCGCTGGACGAGTTCCTCGGCAAGGGCAAGGTCGCCCTGGTGTTCTACCGTTCGGCCGACTGGTGACCGTTCTGCCGCGCAGTTGGTCCAACTGCAACGTGACCTCAAGTCCATCGAAGACGCCGGGGTCCAGATCGTCGGAATCAGCTATGACGAAACGAAGGCTCTGAAGACCGCCTCCGAACGCATGAAGATCGCCTTCCCCATGCTGTCGGACCCCGAGAGCAAGACGATCGACGCCTACCACATCCGCAACGAGGCTGCTAAAGGCAAAGCTGAGGGCGTGCCCAATCCGGGTACTTTCGTCCTGGATCGAGAGGGCGTGATCCGCGCCAAGCTCTTCCTCGAAGGGTTTCGCGTGAGGCACACGGCAGAAGCACTTATCACGGCGGCGAAGGCCGTCAAATGACCCCTTGTCCCCCCAATGATCGGAGACGGACCATGCGAAAGTTGGCACTGACCCTCGCGGCATGCGGGATCCTGCTCGGCTCGAGTTCGCGTGCTGGGGCCGCGTCCTATGCACCGAAGGTCGGGGAGAGACACCCCGACTTCACTCTGCCGACAGTCGGCGATCGCACACCCAAGTCGTTGTCGAATTTCCGCGGCAAGAAGGTGCTCTTGATCCAGTTCGCGTCATGGTGAGTGGGCTGCCGACAGCACGTGCCGGTCTGGCACGAAGCGACTCGCGAGTGGGTCAAACAGGGGCGCCTGGTACTCCTGGGCGTCACCCAGGAGCAACACGCCGACCGCTGCCAGCTGTTTGCCCAGTGGCAGCGGTTCGACTGGCCGATCCTCCACGACCCGATCAATCTTCTGGAGGCGCCAGCCGTGCCAATCGTCGTGGCGATCGATGAGCACGGCATCGTCCGAGCGGTCCGTCCGCGGCCGGAGACGTTCGCGTCCGAATTCCTCGACAAGACGTTCGCCGACGACGCACCGCCGGGTGCTCCGCCATCGACCGGTCCCCCCGACCTGGTCTCGCTCCGCCGTAAGGCCGAGGCGAACCCCGACGCCGGCGCCTGGCGGGCGGTCGGCGACGCACTGACAATCTGGGGCAGCACTGAACAGCTTGAGCAGGCGATAGATGCTTACGCCCGCGCACTGGCGCTTGATTCCTCGGACAAGAACTCCCTGTTCCGGCTTGGGGTCGCCCACCGGATGCGCCACGAGTCGGCGCGGCGAAGGCCCGGTGACTTCCAGGCCGCTATCGATGCCTGGGGCCGTGCCCTGGCGCTCGACCCGAACCAGTACATCTGGCGTCGACGCATCGAGCAATACGGCCCGCGACTGGCCAAGCCATACTCCTTTTACGACTGGGTGGTGCAGGCCAAGGCGGAGGTCTCTCGCCGCGGCGAGACGCCCGTCCCGCTATCAGTCGAGCCGTACGGTTCAGAGCTCGCCGGACCAGTCCGCGACGTTACTGCCGAGGCGTCGGCACCACTGGAGCCCGATCCCAAGGGGCAGATCCACCGGGACCAAGCGCGGCTCATCGAAGCCGAGGTGGCCGTCGTGCCGGCGCGGGTCCGTCCCGGCCAGGCCGCTCGGGTCCATGTCACCTTCCGCCCTGGCGCGGCCGGCAGTGCGCACTGGAACAACGAATCGACCCCGCTGCGGGTCTGGGTCGGCGGGGCCGAGGGATGGACGATCGCCTCTCGGCTGGTGGAGGCGCCGCAGGGCAACCAGCCCGAGTCCGTTGAGGTCCGCCGCCTCGACTTCGAGGTCAAGGCACCGCCGACTGCCTTGGGAAGGACCCGCCTCGCGGCCTACGCTCTCTACAACGCATGCGAACAGGCTGGAGGACGTTGCCTTTTCCTCCGTCAGGACCTGCCGATCGAGCTGGACGTTGCGAAATGAGGGAAGCCCTTGTCCGCCTGTCGGTACGGACAACATTCGCGTTCTGAAACCTCTGCTACGGTGCCCCACTATGGAGAATGCAATCCTACCCGGCCAGTCCCGCACCAACCTGGACCAAGCGGCCTTGTTGGCACGGATGCAGGCGGGTGACGACGACGCATTTGAAGCGTGCGTTCGCGCCCACTGTTGTCAGTTTTTGCTCGTAGCCCGGCGCATTCTCGGGAATGAAGAGGACGCCAACGACGCGGTGCAGGACGCTTTTCTGTCCGCATTCCAAGGAATTGGCCAGTTCAAGGAGCAGGCGCAGCTTGCCACCTGGCTGCACCGCATTGTGGTCAATGCGGCACTGGGCCGATTGCGCAGGCGGCAATACCACGAGGAAAGGTCGATTGAGGACCTACTCCCTCACTTCGGCGCGGGCGAGCACCAGATCGATCCGCCGGTCCCCTGGCAGGGGACCTCCGAATCGATCGTAGAGCAGCAGGAGTTATGCGCGCTGGTGCGGCGCTGTATCAGTCGGCTTCCGGAAGATTACCGTATCGTTCTACTCTTGCGCGACATCGAAGGATTAGCAACGGAGGAGACGGCCCGTATACTGAGCACCAGCACGACGGTCGTCAAGACGCGCCTGCATCGCGCACGCCAGGCTCTCCGCTCGCTGCTCGACCCGCACATGCGGCGAGGAAACCTATGAACTGCCGCGAATTCACCGAGTTTCTGCACGAATACATGTGCGGCGGTCTGCCCGCCGACCAGCAAGCGGAGTTCGAGAAGCACTTAGCGGAGTGTCCCTGGTGCGTGGCGTATCTCGACAGTTATCGCAAGACTATTGTCCTGGAGAAGGCCGCGTTTGCCGGCTCCGAGCAAGCCTCGCAACCGGCCGACGCTCCCGAGGAGCTCATTCAGGCAATTCTCCACGCCCGGTCGCGCAGGTCGTGACTTCCCGACAACCACGGGCGCACGTCCATCTCTCGCTCCTTTCGCTATTTTCTGTGTAACCTCCCGTCTCGGCCGGCATCCAAAAGTATGTGTCCCCGTCCGTCCGCGTGGGTGGGCAGAGGTGGCATCTCCCATTCCTTCTCAAGGAGAAGCGATGCAACTACCAGAGCTGAACCGTCGCGATTTCACCATGCTGGCTGCGGCCGCTTTGGGCGGAATAGTGGCCGGCGCGAGCGTCGTCCGAGCGGAGGACGAGCCCAAGAAGAAGGACCCGAACAAGCCGCTGCTCCTCCAGGAGCCGCACATCTGTCGCGGCTTGAACCCCACCTGCAAAGGGGAGGTGGCGGGGAAGAAAAACGACTGCGCGGGCCAGGCCCACGCTGCCACGGTGAAGGACCACTCGTGTAAGGGGCACAACGACTGTGCCGGAGAGGGCGGCTGCGGCGAGAAGCCGGGCGAGAACAAGTGCAAGGGCATGGGCGACTGCGCCATCCCCCTCAAGGACGACGCCTGGAGGAAGGCGCGGAAGAACTTCGAGGCGGCGATGACCAAGGCTAACAAGACGTTCGGCGACGCGCCCAAGAAAGAGAAAAACTAACGTAAGGGCCACCGGCTTCGGACGATGGCCTCTCTCCGGTACAGCGAGGACGCCCCGCCGTTCGCCGGGGCGTTCCCCGCCACCCTCACTGTGTCGAGATGACCATGACACCGTCGCGCCTTGGACACCCCGACCTCGGTCTCGGCCTCGGTTTGCGGACCGTCCACTTCCCTTACATCCTTGAGCACTACCCGCCAGTGGACTGGTTCGAGATCATCTCCGAGAACTTCATGGACTCGGGCGGCCGGCCGCGCTACGTCCTGGAGCAGATCGCCGAGCGCTACGCCGTGGTCATGCACGGCGTGTCGCTGTCGATCGGCAGCACCGATCCGCTTAACTTCGAGTACCTGACGAAGCTCAAACGCCTGGCCGACGCAGTGCAGCCGCGCTGGGTCTCCGATCACCTGTGCTGGACCGGCGTGGCCGGGCTGAACGCCCACGATCTGCTGCCGATCCCGCTGAACGAACAGACGCTCGAGCACGTCGTCGCTCGTATCCGCATCGTGCAGGACTTTCTGGAACGGCCGCTCGTGCTCGAGAACCCCAGCACTTACGTAACCTTTGCCGACTCGACGATGAGCGAATGGGAGTTTATCAGCCGCATGGCCGAGGAAACCGACTGCGGCCTGCTGCTGGACGTGAACAACGTCTATGTCTCGAGCGTCAACCACGACTTCGACCCCGCCGAGTACATCCGCTCGGTGCCGCACCGGCGGGTCGTGCAGTTCCACCTGGCCGGCCACACGAACTGCCAGACGCACTTGATCGACACGCATGATGGCCACGTGATCGACCCGGTTTGGGAGCTGTACCGCCTGGCCCATCGCCTGACCGGCGGCGTATCGACGCTTCTGGAATGGGACGCCAAGATTCCCCCGTTCCCGGTCGTCCACGCCGAGGTGAAGAAGGCCCGTGATTACATGAGTGAGGCACTGGCGCCGGTGGCCGGCGTGGGCCGGCCGGTCGTGGCGTCGGCGTCGGCCGGCGTCTCGAACCCGGTGTCGTTCCTCGTCCCGGAGGTGAGCGGCGCCGACTCCGGGCCGGTGCGATCGTACTGAGGCCCATCTAGCGGCCTCACCTGACGGAGGACAAAAGACATGGCGGCGCTCGTCGCGAAGCTGGAGAAGTGGTATCTGACTGAGATCTGGGTGCTGGACCACGTCAAGCACGTCTTCCTGCTGATCCTGCGCCTGTATTTCGGCTGGGGATTCATGTCCGCGGGCCTGGGGAAACTGCTCAACGTCGAGACCCACACCGGATTCTTCCGGGATTGGGGCATCCCCTTGCCGATGCTCAACGTCTACCTGGCGGGGACCACCGAGACCGTTTGCGGCTTCCTGCTCTTGATCGGGGGGGCGTCCCGCATCATCACGATCCCGTTGTTGGGCACGATGTTCGTCGCCTACCTGACGGCCCACACCGAGCAGCTCTACGCGTTATGGGGCAACACTCCGCTCTTCTTCAAGGCGCCGCCATTCCCTTACATGTTCACGTGCTTTGTCGTGCTTTTCTCCGGGCCGGGCTTCTTCTCTGTCGACGGCATCATCCACCGGCTTCTCGAAAAGCGAAACCCACGATCCGAATCCGCTGGCCCCAACGGCGTCGACGGCAGCCGAGCATCCTCGGCCGCGCCGGTCTCGATGGGCCGGCACCCGACCACCTCTGCTTCACGAGGAGAACCATGAACGACAACACTCTCGATCGGCGCGACCTGTGCCGGCTGGCACTCGCCGCCTTGGGCGGGTTCACCGCTGGTGCCTTGGTAGGCTGTGGGGGTGACAAGACCGAGACGGCGTCGGCGCCAGGCAAGGCGGAGAAGGACCATAAGGACACGGCGGCCGACGCGACGTCCCCGCTGCTCCAGGATCCGCACGTCTGCCGGGGCATCAACACCTGCAAGAACAAAGGCAAGAAGGGAACGATAAACGACTGCGCCGGCCAGGCGCACTGCGCAACCGTGGCCGCCCACGACTGCAACGGCATGAACGACTGCAAGGGGCATGGCGGCTGCGGCGAACACCCGGGCGAAAACGAGTGCAAGGGCAAAGGCGGTTGCGAAGTCCCCTTGAGCGACAAGACCTGGCCCAAGGCGCGCAAGCGATTCGAGGTGCTGATGACCAAGGCCGGTAAAACGTTCGGCGATCCGCCTCCGAAGAAAGGCTGAGTTGCCGTCGCCTGTCCGGGAACGGGGCATTCCTCCATTCCCATGTACGCGGTTGCTGTAAGTCGGGTCAACCATGTCAGGGGATCGGCATCGGTTTGCTCATCTACTTCGTGATCCCAGAGGAGAATGATCGATGTGGTACAACACTCGGAACCGTCGCCCTTCGCCCCGCGCCGCTCAGAGGCGCCGCGTCCGCCTCTGCCTGGAGAGCCTGGAGGGGCGAGCGGTCCCATCCTCATTGCACGCAGGCCCATTTGGCGAGGGGCCAGGCCGAACCGCCACTACCGTTTACACCGAAAGCAACAACCCGGCCGCCGGCCAGAATGCGGTGCTGGCCTTCCGTCAGAACGCCGACGGCACCCTCACGGAGATCGGCTCGTTCAACACCAAAGGCACCGGGCAGAACAACTTCCCGACTATTGTCCCGGGCCTCCCTCTTGGTGGGCTCAACCTCGGCCCCGACGATACCAGCTCAGAAGTGGTGGCCACTCCCAACGGCCGCTTCCTCTTCGCGGTCAACCAGGGCAGCAATTCCGTCAGCTCGTTCCGCATCAGGCCCAATGGCGCGCTGGAATTGGTCGGCACGTTCGCTTCCGGCGGGGTGCAGCCGGACAGCCTTGGCATTGCTGGTAACAAGCTCTACGTGTCCAACCGCGGCGATTCGACCACCGCTAGCCCCGCCGGCACGGTCGTGCCCAACATCACCGGCTTTCGCATCTACGGCGACGGCTCGCTCAGGGCGATCCGCGGTTCGACGGTGACGTTCGCCGAGGGCACCTCGCCCTCGCAAAACCTGGTCACGCCCAACGGCAGACTCCTCTTCTCCGACGTCTTCGGCGTACCGGGCAGCACGGCTGTCGGGGACAACACCTTGGCCCCCTTCCAGGTTGAGGGCAACGGCGCCTTGCAGCTCGCCCCCGGCGGCAACGTCGGCATACCGGACGGTTCCAACTCGCTGCTGCTCGGCGCCGCCTTCAACCCGGATCGGCCCATCATCTACGTCGGCGTCGCCGCGCTTAACGAGGTGGCCGTCTTCACCTACACGAAATCCGGCCAGCTCACCTACGTCGGCGCCGCGACAACCCCGCTGGGAGGGGGTGCGACCTGCTGGGACAGCACCAATGGTCGCTATCTCTACGTCACCGACACCGTCACGGATTCGGTCAGCGTCTTCTCGTTGGCCAACCCGCTCCAACCGGTGCAGATCCAGCAGTTCGCGCTGGACGGCCCGCAAGCGCCGCCGGGTTCCCCGCCCGGCACGATCGAGAGCGACACCTTCCAGGTCGCTCTGTCGCCGAACGGCCGCAATCTGTACGTCGTCGACCATGATTTTGGCAGCCCAACCCTCAGTTTCGCAGATGGCAACCAGCTCCACGTCCTGTCGGTGGCCGCGAACGGCACGCTAAGCGAGCCGAATGGCCCAGTCCTCTTGGACACGGCTGGCGCCGTCCCCGGCGATGCCCTCGCGCAGGGCATCGCGGTGGTCGGTGGCGGAGGTCGCGCGTGGGGCTAGTGCGTCCCGCGTCGTAGCTGAACGGTTCTCTTCTAGCCCGTAGCGCAAGCAAGGGATGATCCGGTCCTTGCTTGCACTGCGGGCGCGTAGAGTTTTTTCCGCTAGTTCTTAGTCTCAAGAACGAACGCGGAGTACTCTCAGCGTTGGAGCAACCATGACCATCCCGAACAACCCCCGGCGCGAGCTCGGACAGATTCAGCGTTGGATGCAGGCCGTCATCATGCATCCGGTGGGTGTCGCGGAAGGCATTGCATCCGCAGAGGCTCGGCGCAACATCGACATCGGGCCCGACGAGGCGGGAACCGTCGTGACTCGCTCACGGGCGCTGACGGCCCTGGATCGCCTGGCGATTTACAGCTACGCCTATTACGCCCGGCTGCTGGAGTGCATGCGCGAGGAGTTCCCTGTCTTGAAGCATGCCCTCGGAGAGGAAGTCTTCGATGCTTTTGCTGTCGGCTATTTGCAACAATACCCATCGCGGAGTTACACACTGTTCCAGCTCGCCGCGGACTTCCCCAGCTACCTCGCTGAAACCCGCCCCGACGGGGTCGAGGCCGAGGGCTTGCCGGCGGACTGGCCGGACTTCTTGATTGACCTCGCCCGACTCGAGTTGACCTTCAACGAAGTCTTTGACGGGCCGGGGGTGGAGGGAGAGCGCCTCCTGGAGGCCGACCCGCTGCTGGCCATCACCCCTGAACGCCTGCTGGAGTCGCGCCTCGTGGGAGTGCCGTGTTTGCGGCTGCTCGTCCTACGCTACCCGGTCCACCGGTACTTCACCGCGGTGCGCCGCCACGAGGACCCGGACCCGCCCGAACCCGCCCAAACCTTCCTGGCGGTCACGCGGCGGCGCTTCGTAGTGCGCCACTACGAACTCTCGCGTCCCGCCTACCAGCTCTTGCAGGCTCTGCTCGAAGGTAGATCGGTGGGCCAGGCATTCAGCGCGGCGTTAGAGGGGGCCGGATCGGACCTCGAGCTCTTGCCGCACAACCTTTGGACGTGGTTCCATGATTGGGCTGCCGAAGGATTCTTCCGGGCGGTGGAGCTGGGATGATACGACGATCGCATCGTTTCACGTGGGGGGCGCTTCCGGAGGAGTCGTCATGACGCGAATCGCTTTGATCCAGCAGCAGGCCAGCGCGGACAAGAGGGCGAACGTCGAGCTGGGCGTGCGGGCGCTGGAGACCGCGGCGGCGAACGGAGCAGAGCTCGTCTGCTTCCCCGAGCTGGCCTTCGAGCCGTTCTACCCGCAGCACCGCGGAGCGCGGGTTCGAACACCTTGCGGAGCCGGTGCCTGGACCAACTACCGATACATTTGCCGCGCGAGCCAGGCAGCTCGGCGTCGTCGTGGTGCTCAACCTGTTCGAGCACGACGGCCAGCGCTGCTACGACACCACGCCGGTGCTCGACGCCGACGGGACCCTGCTCGGGAGGACGCGCATGGTCCATATCACCGACTACACGGACTTCCATGAGCAGGATTATTACGCGCCGGGAGACACCGGCGCTCCCGTATATCGCACGCGCATCGGGCGCGTTGGTGTCGCCATCTGCTACGACCGGCACTTCCCGGAGTACATGCGGGCGCTGGCCCTGGGTGGTGCGGACTTGGTGTTAGTGCCCCAGGCGGGCACGGTCGGCGAATGGCCGGACGGTCTGTTCGAGGCGGAGATGCGCGTGGCCGCATTCCAGAACGGCTACTTCGTAGGGTTGTGCAACCGAGTGGGCGTTGACGGGTCGCTGACCTTCGCGGGCGAGTCGTTCGTCTGCACGCCGGAGGGGACGGTCCTGGCACGGGCGCTTTCGGGCGAGGAGCACATCCTGCTGGCCGACCTGGACCTGAGCGCCGCCGAGCGTTCCCATGCCCGCCGCCTTTTCT
The DNA here is from genome assembly GCA_963850935.1 of uncultured Isosphaeraceae bacterium. Taxonomy (GTDB): domain Bacteria; phylum Planctomycetota; class Planctomycetia; order Isosphaerales; family Isosphaeraceae; genus CAWFRS01. The sequence continues at coordinate 307,794 of CAWKNT010000032.1, read as the reverse complement.
TTGAGCACCGGCGCCCCGAGCTGTACGCGAACTGGTTCGGCCCGGGGCACAGCCCCACCAAGCCGGGGGTGTAACCGAGTAAGTGCCAATCTCATCTAACAGAATAGGGTTCAACACCAAGGCTTCCGCGGCAGTGGGAGGTCGCGTGTTCCCGGTGCTCAGCGACAGCCCGTGAGACTTGCATGGTCCCAATACCTTGATGCCTCTCGGGTTCGTAGTCTTGGTCAATCTCTCGTAAGGAGAAGAGAATAATGAGATGGGTCCTTCTCACGGCCATCGGGACTGCCGCGCTCGTGGGCGTGTCGCTCTTCGGGAGGAGCGCGCTTTGCGGTCAAAGTGCGGACGAGAAGAACGTACAACCTAAGAGCGACGATGAAACAGCGACACCTTTTGCGCTGGTCGAGCTGTTCACGTCGGAGGGCTGTTCCAGTTGTCCGCCGGCCGACCGTCTGCTGGGAGAGATCGTGAAGGATGCGCGGACACGCCAGCGGCGCGTCTATTGCCTCTCCTTTCACGTCGATTACTGGAACGGGCTCGGCTGGCGCGATCCGTACAGCGACTCGGCCTTTTCGCGCCGGCAACAGGAATATGCCAGCGTGTTCAAAGCGGATCATGTCTACACGCCTCAGATGGTTGTGAACGGCGGCGCAGAATTTGTCGGCTCGGATCGCGCCGCGCGCGTAATCGCATCGACGACGCCTTGAAGCAGCCGGTCCGCGCGAGCGTGAAACTCAGCGAAGTCGAGCAGAAAGACCCGAACTCTGTGCTACTCGGCTTCGAGGTCTCGCAGCCCCCGCCGGGCAGCGTCTTGAACGTCGCGTTGGTCGAGCGCGGACTTGTCAGCAGAGTCACGCACGGCGAGAACGGCGGCCAAACGCTCCGCCATGAAAATGTCGTGCGCGCTTTCCAGACCACTCATCTCGGTGAAGCCGGGAAGGGTACGGTCAAACTCAAACTCCCGGCCGAACTGGTTCTCAAGAACTCTTCGGCCGTCGCATACGTTCAGGATATTGATGTTGGGACCGTGCTTGGCGCAACGGCCATCGATCTCCAGCCGCCTATCAACCGCTAGCCGCAGGGATTGTTGCTAACCTTTTCCTGGGGGTGAGTCATGCGAACCACATTCCAGTCACTCGCCGTTTCGGGTTTCCTGGTGGCTGCGATTGTTGTCGGATTGGCCGCACGCTGGAGCGTGGTGGCGGAGAATCCCGACCTCACCAGACTCTCGAGGTCGCCGGCTGCCCCGTCGCCGACCGCGCCGGCGGCGTCCGGCTTGGAGCAAGCGACCTTTGGGGCCGGCTGCTTCTGGTCAACCCAGGTCGAGTTTCAGCAATTGATCGGGGTCCATTCCACCGTTTGCGGGCACAGCGGCGGCTCCGCTGAGAATCCCACTTACGAGCAGGTCTGCACCGGCACAACCGGACACGCCGAGGTCGTCCAGGTCACTTTCGACCCGACCGTGATTTCCTACTCGGAATTACTGGAAGTCTTCTGGCACACTCACGACCCGACCACACTGAACCGCCAGGGCGCCGACGTCGGGACGCAATACCGTTCGGTCATTTTCTATCACACACCCCAGCAGCGGCAGGCGGCGGAGCGTGTCAAGCGGAAGCTTGATGCATCGGGAGCATTCGGGGCGCAGATCGTCACGGCGCTCGTACCGTTCACGGCCTTCTATCCGGCGGAAAAGTATCACCAGAACTACTACGTGGATCATCCCGGTCGGCCCTACTGCGCCGCGGTGATCCGGCCGAAACTCGAGAAGTTCGCGAAGGCGTTCGCGGACAAACTCAAGCCTCATGCGGCGAAGTCCCGCTGAGCGAGACGACTTGGCCGAAGGCCCGCAAGCGCTTCGAGGCGTTAATCACCAAGGCCGGAAAGAGGTAAACGGGCAACCGCAAACGCCACTCCATTCGCGGGCTGGTGAAGGCAGCGGAGGCGAGTGAATCAAATCTCGCGCGACCGGGCGTCGCTGCGGCCACTTTAATCGAGAGAACAACCTCGTTCATTGCGGAATTGGACCGATGGCAGATTACCCCTTTATCCCTTACAAGATGCAATCACTTCTGGAACAAGTGATGATCGCTCGAGGCCAGGATCTCTATCGAGAGATGTCCAGCCGCCGCAGCGTTCGACATTTCTCGTCGAAGCCAGTACCACGGGAGTGCATCGAACTGGCGATACGAATTGCGGCCACGGCACCGTCGGGGGCCAATCGCCAGCCGTGGCGCTTCGTCGCGGTGTGCGACGACGGCATCAAGCGCAAGATCCGCGAGGCGGCAGAGACCGAGGAGCGCATATCGTACGAGGGTGGCCGAATGCCGGCGGAATGGTTGGAGGCGCTGGCTCCGCTGGGCACCGATTGGCACAAGCCGTTCCTTGAAACCGTCCCGTGGATCGTGGTGGTGTTTGAGGAGATTTACCAAGTTGGTACCGAAGGCCAGCGTCTGAAGAGCTATTATGGCAAGGAGAGTGTGGGCATTGCCTGCGGGCTGTTCGTCGCCGCCCTCCATGTGATGGGCCTGGCAACCCTCACGCACACACCCAGCCCCATGGCCTTCCTCTCAAAGATCCTTGGCCGACCAAAGAACGAACGGCCGTTCATCGTTTTCCCAGTCGGCTACCCCGCGGATGATGCCACCGTGCCAGACCTCACGCGGAAATCGCTCGACGAGGTGGCAGTTTGGGCGCTGGGACCATCGCTACCAGCGCGATCAACTCACGACTGAGGCTCCTCGACCGCTTCGAGAGCTTTGAGTAGCAACAAATACTCCTCGTGGCACTCGGCGCAAATCCGCAAATGTTGCTGGACGAGGTCATACGCTTGTTCGACCGGCAGCCCCGCGAGCGTCCGCTCGGCGAAAACGCCCAATTCGCACAGGCACTCGTCGCAGGTCAGCTCTTGATCCCGCGTGTTGATGACGGCTTGCAGCAGGGAGCGGATTTGGTCGTGTGTTAGGTTCATGGCATAAGTCTCTTATTCAGCTCTCCCATGCATCAAGCCAACTTTCAGGGCCAAATCCCGCGGCTTCGAGCCCGGCCCTGAGTTTGATTCGGGCGTCGTGCGTGAGTTTGTAGACAGCGTTGCGGTTGCTGCCGAGCTGCCGGGCGATCTCGTCCTGGGGCATCCCATTCAGCTCGGCGGTCAGGGCAAGCCACTGCTTGCCGGTGAGCTGCTCGGAGATGACCGTATGCATCGCGGCCAACAACTCCGAGCGAAGCGACGCATGCTCCGGCCCCAGGGATTGGTCGGCCACGTCAACGACCGGGCGGCTGCTTCCTTCCCGGAACTGGTCCAGCGACACGCGCTGCCACCGCTGTTCCCGGATCGTGGTCAGCGCCACCCGCACGGCGATGGCCATGGCCCAACTGATGAATCGACCCCGCCCCGCAAAGGTGTCCAGGCGGTCCAGCACTCTAAGGAGCGTCTCTTGCACGGTGTCTTCCAAGAACGCATCGTCCACACTCTTACGCCCTGCCAGGCGCCGCGCAGGCCGCGGAACAGGAGAGCGCGCAGGTCGGCCAGCGCGGCCTCGCGGCGGGGGCCGGGTTGCGTTAGCTCTTCAATCCAGACGTCATTCGCGCGGTCCATTTCGGGTGTCCGCTGGCGGGGTCGAGCGCCTGCCATCCGCGAGCGATTCGCGGCGCCGCCGAGAAATCGAGCAATGTAGCGTCCACGTGGACGCCGGTCAACAGGTCGAGAGCGACTTCGGCGACTAGGTCGGCCGCCTGATCTTCAGCGTAGCTCGGCCGCCCCAACCGGACTGGCTGTCGGTCGCTGAATCCGAGTCCGAAAGTCATGCTTGTTTGAGGACTAGTGTCGGCGTCACCCTTGGCCCCTGCCGCGTTCACGCTGGTCCGGGAAGCGTATGGGCTGCGAGTCGAAAAGGTCATACACATACTCCGTGACGAACTCGTCGTGATACACGCAGACGGCGGCCAGTCCGGCGACAGCGTCGAGGCAGCGAAACCCGAGCGAATTGAGCTCCGCGAGGGTCTGGTGGTACTCCACATCTGCTCGGCCGGCAGCGCGGACGGCCTCTTCGTGGGCGAGCAACGTATCTCGCCTCGGCCTGCCGGGCTTGCCGGCCAATCGTTTGGCGGCCAAGTGATGGCGCAAGTAGTCTAACCTGTGAACACGGAGCGAGCGCATGATTGAGGCAACGTAGGGAACTACGGCCAGCGCCTCGGCACAGGTCCAGAAACGCGAGAGACTTTGGCGACGGTCGGTCGGTCGGCTCTTTCTCGTCATTTCATCCTCCTGGCGGGATGCTGGTTCGATGGTTCGAGCACCTGGCCGCCACTATAGCCGGACACCACTGACTTGACGCCCTTAAGCCTCTGGAAGATGACCTCAGTGCAACAGAACCACCCGGCGCCGAAAGTCGCCTTTTCCAAGCTCCCGCTTGGCCCGACGTTGGACGGCGCTGACTGCTCAACGCCCCCGACAGGATGACCTTCCTTGCCGTTGGAGATGACTTTGACTGTTGCTAGAGCGACCAAGGCCAACAATCGGCCAGGCACATAACTCCTCGCAGGCCACAGAGATCGCAGTGTCCTCATTTGTTCGCCTTCTGGGGCGATTCGGACTCGTCCAATTTCAGCGCCGCCGAATTGATGCAGTAACGCAGGCCGGTCGGTTGCGGGCCATCGGAAAACACGTGGCCGAGGTGACCGCCGCAGCGGTTGCAGAGCGCCTCGGTGCGGTGCATCCAGAGGCTATCGTCTGATCCGGTCGCTACGGCATTGGGGGCGTACGCTGTCCAGAAACTGGGCCATCCCGTGCCCGAGTCAAATTTGGCGTCCGAGGAGAAAAGCGGCTGGCCGCAGCCGGCGCAGCGGTACACTCCCTTCGCCTTGGTGTGCCAGTACTTGCCGGTGAAAGCCGTCTCTGTCCCCTTGCGTCGTAGGATCGTGTACTGCTCGGGCGTGAGACGCTGCTTCCACTCAGCGTCGGTCCCGGGAAGCGGGGTCCCATCCTGTTCTGATGCTTGCGACATGGTAGGTTTCTCCTTGATCTCTGGAGCAATCGTGCGCCTGAATGTCGCTCTTGCGATCAGGGGCAGCGCAATAGCCAGTGCAAGTACCAAGAGGACCTGCTGCAATCTCACTCGGCTAGCCATCAGAATCCTCCTGCGTCGTTTCCCGACGCCGGTGCGATTTTCAAGTTCGAGGCCAACATGGGGCGTGACGGACCCGCCTGACGAAGAGCATTCACGATCGGCTCCGGGCTGGTCAGCAGCCCGTCCAACAGGATCGGCGTATGGGAGGAACCGCCGGGGAAGATGGCATAGAACGGTATCGACGCAGCCTTGTTGCCCAGGCGATCGTTGTCGCCAGGAACGGCCGCGGCTGGGACTGGGCGTAGATGCGGAAGCCGCTCGCGATATCGGCCGTCACGGAAAGCTGGCCGACTGTATCCGATGTACGTGTCAACGTCGAGGATATCCGCACGACCGCAGGATTGTCGGCGGCCTCGACGGTCCGGAACGGCGAGTCGAGGAAACCAAGCGCGAAGGCGAGAGCCAGGAGTCGAAGGGAGGATTTCATGGCGCGACAACCTTTATTCTGTGTTGTCAAACCCACCGACATCTTGATCAGACGTATCTCGCCGGGCAGGTTACGCTTGTTAAGCGGTCCCACCCAGCAGATCTCCCCGTGCCTCGGGCGAACCTCTAGCACGGATGGACCCAATCGATCTGTCTGGGTCGCCCCACGGACGAGCGACCGGCGAAGGGGCCGGCCGGCCCGCCGCGTTTGGGTCGGACTTACTTCTGGGTGATCAGTTCGGTCGGCTCGATCCACGTGAAGCGTCCCTGCTGCTTGATGACCCGGCCGCTCACGCGTACGTGTTGTCCGTCATAGCGGTGCTCGTAGGCATCGCGGTAGAGCTTGTGCGCCTGCTCAACGATCACGACTCTGCCGTCGTCGGTGTTGACGGCCAGCCCGAGCTCTTCAGGGTTTTGAATCGGCCCGACACCGAAGTCGCAGCGCGCGCACCTCGTCCTCCCCGTGACAGTGAGGGGGCCGTTCAACTTGGGTCGTTGGCTCGTCGGCGACTCCATAGCCTTCGGCTTTGAAGCCGGATCGACATAATGGCCCGGATCCTTGCGAAACGCAGCCTGCTCGCGATCGGATACGAAGCGATAACGGAAACCGTCCTTGATCTCGGTGAACTCGGGCTTGCCGGCGACACGCTTGTTGTGGTGGACCTGACAGACCGCACAGTCGCCGTTCAGGGCGAGGTCAACATCGGCGAACTCCTGGGGATTGCTGAGGAAGGCCTGCCGTTGTTCCGCGCCAGGGAACAGAAACAACCGGTTGTCGTGCCGCGCGGTGTGGTTGACACTGCCAGGAACGCGCTTGGAGAGCTTGGCGTAGCAGACGATGCAGTCGCCGCCCAAGGCGGGCACATACTTCGCGGGGTTGGCCAGGAACTTCGCCTTGATGGCCTCGTCCGGGAAGTAGTACGTGACACCATCGTAAGTCGCCTGGTGATCAGGCGACCCCTTCGCCCACTTGTTGGCGTCGAGGATGCAGACCGGGCAGTAGCCTCCAAGGCCGATCCGGGAAGCCTCCATGCGATCCCCCTCGGCAGCTCGCAGGGTCCCGATGGTGACGAAGGCCAGAGCGAAAAGCGTTCCTGTCAGTACCTTGGAGCGGTTGAGCAACAATCGGCTCATAGTCTTGTCCTTTGCTGAAGCACTGAGGGATGTCGATACCTCGCCGCCGACCAAGTCGCCAGGCGGCAACCGATCAGCCGAACGGAACGGCCGAGGTCAGGGGCTGTTCTTTAGACGCGGTCGCCGCGGCCGTTCTTACCTCGACCGAATCAGGAAACCTTCCACCATTAAATTGGAACCGCGGAGTAAGAGATCCGAGGCCGGCGCCGTCCTGACAATGTCGACGGCCAAAGCGAGCACTGAAGGCCAACGGGCGTGCCGATAATGACCGAGGAGTCAGTACCACCATTAATGAACCTCGAGCTAGTACCGGAACTACCAGTGAGCGGTCGCTCCACCGAATCCGCGACTTCGTCGATAAATATCGTGAAAAGAGCGGCACGTCGGCTCACCCCGATCCGGACCTCACTGAAGCTACGTTCGACGCTCCGCAATCCACCCGAGCGATAAGCTGGCCAAAGGCGCGGGCACGCAGTCAACAGTCTGGTCGCCTCCGCGTGGCTGACACCGCCCCATTGTCTTTGACGTTTCCGGGCCGCTCTTGTGAGTCAAGCGCGGCCTCTGTTCCTGAGAGTCGCCCTCGAAGAATCAGTCTCGCTCGCGGTTAATGTCTTCTAAGTTCGCATTTGATTCGCTCGCGGGCCTCGTCGGACAGTCGCGGCTCAGGCAAGGATTCCGCGCGATCTACCAGCCGTGCCAGCCGTCGAAATTCGCTTCGCACGAACCTGAGTTGTCGGAAATAGCGGCGGCATGCCGAGCAATAGATCAAATGCGATCTCAAGACGACCGCTTCCAGCAAGCTCAGGTTAAACCCCGGTACGGTCATTGCGTTATGTTACGCCAAGCAGCAAGACTTGGTGGGGTTTCTCCGACGAAATGTGCGGAGCGGCGGTTTCATACGGCGGAGTCCCACGGGTGAACCACACAACACCGATACGAAGCCCGGACACGCCGGGCAACTCAGTCACCCATTCAGCAGGTGCCGACGAGCGGGCGGAATCCCGGACCGAAAAGGCGATCGTTCGAGCGGGTTGGCGGTGGATTGAAGGGAGAGCCGCAGGCGGGACAGGTCGCGACGAACGCGCTGTAGGTATCGTCGGTCGTTATGCCCCAAGTATCGATTACTGACAGGTTCAAGAGCCGGTTCAGTGCAGCGCGCGCGCCTTGCGTCGTGCGATGACCCGGTCGAGATCGCGAGCATTATCAGCGAGATCGGCAGGGGCCTTCCCTGGGTTCCAGGGCAATTCTTCGGCATGGAAGACCTGGCCGTTGACGCGATCCTGCGCGAAGACGACCACTCGAAAACGCGCCGCGTCCGCGCCGCCAGGGAGTTCGATGAGGAACGAAACGGCCCGAGTTCCGATTCGATCGAGTTTGAGAAACCTCTGGTCGAACCGGCGGACGACGTGATGTTCGACGAGCATCAGTCCCGCGTTCTCGCCGCGAAGAACCCTGGTCTTGACTGGGTCTTCGGTCAGTGCCATCCCGATCAAGAGCGCGCGTCCGGCCACCTCGGGAGATCGGGCCGCGACTTTCACCAACGCGGTCTTTCGATTCCCCATGCCGTCCAACTTGAGGTCGAGGGCGACCTCCGGCGGCATCTTGAGGGCCTGTTCGATGGCGGCCACCGCCATCGTACGGTCCGACCCGAAGAGGGGCTGGCGGCCGTCGACCATCAATAGCGGGGTGATCCGCAGGTCGTCACGGCGCTGCACCCCGTTGTAGTCGCATTGGCGGCGGGTGTACGAAGCGTCCGAATAGGGGTCGGGCCAGGGTTGATTGAAATAGTCGACATGGAGGTTGAGTGGCACGATCCGGTCGCGGTCAACGCCCGGCTCGGTAAGCTTGCCGAGGAGGTCCGAAGCGGGTGCGCAGGAACTGCACCCCTGCGAGGTAAAGAGCTCCACGAGCACTCTCTTCGGCTGGTTCACCGGATATTCCCCTGCGGCCGCCGCGACAGGACGGAGGACCGTCAGCGTAAAGAAAACGGCGATCGCCTTCAGCGCACGGTTCTTCATGAGTGTCGCCTCGATCGAGTCGTGCGCCCGGAATCGGCAAGCCTGAAACGCCGTCGGGGGCTTGTCTGGCGAAATCGTCTGAGGACTTACCGCCGGGGGTGGCAAAACCGGACAGGCCCTGTTTGCGGCCGGCCGCGCGAAAATGAATCGATGGGAAATACCACGAACTCAGGGATGAACGCCGTTGCGAACTCTTGACCGCGCCTATCCGCCGCGCCGGTCCCGTGGACATTCGCGAGGTTGTCCCGGCGACCGGTCGCGGCGAATGGCAAGTGTCAACGTACGACCAGGCCGGCCGCGCTCTTCGGCATGACTCCTACGGGGCTCAGGAACAGCTCGTCCAGGCTTCCTCCCTTGCCGATCGTGAATGCGGCGATCTGGCCGCTGCCCCCGACGTTCACGTAAAGAACGTCACTCCCGAGGATGGCGTTGTCGGTCGGGCCGGTCCCAGCGGGAAGAATGCCAGCCAGCCCGCCGCCGCCGACGGGGTTCAGCAAGGTCAGCGTCCCCGTGGCGGCATCGAACCCCAATGCGGTGATGGTCGCCGGCGCGGTGTTCACGGTGTAGATGTACTTCTGGTTGGCGGTGATAGCGCACCAGCAGGGCGCGAGCTGGGTGCCGGTGACGAGAGTGTTCGTGATCGGCTGGGCGGTTCCATTCGGGAGGATCTGGTAGGAAGAAACCGCGCCGGGAGGCGCCGCATTATTCCCGAAGGTCGTCACGAGGAACCCGTTGCTGCTGAAGAGGAATCCGAAGGTGTCGGTGATGGGTGTCGGGGTGAACGTCGGGGCAGACGCCCGGCCGTCAGCGCGAACCTTGAAGACGTCGATATTATTGCCGTTCCTCTCGGTCACGACGAGCCAATTGCCGTTCGGGGAAAAGCTGACCTCGGCGGGGAGCACCGACGGCCCGCTGAGCGCCTGCGTGGAATTCGCCAACGCCGTGAGTTTGCCCTTGGCGTCGACCGTGAACCCGGTAATCATGTCGACCGCGCCGTGGGCTCCCCCGGCGTTCAGCACGTAGAGGAAGTTGCCCGAGACGGCGACGCTGTTCGGAAACGTGCCCCCGGAGGAGATGATCTGGATCAGATCCGGCTGTTTCTTGCTCAAGTCAAAGACGGAAATGCTGCCGTCGCCGGCGTTGACCAGGTAGAGGGTGTCGCCGGCGGCGTCCACCGCGATCGACCCCTGGCTGCCGAGCCCGGTGCCCGCGCCAAGACCGCCCGTGTTATAGAAGACGGGGAATTCGAGCAGGCCTTTATTGTCGCGTGCGAATACCGCGAGCTGGTTCCCGTCAGCCGCGTTGGTCATCATGTAAACTGCCCCATCGCCGGCGCGAGCCGTTTCCCAGGACATCGTCAGCAGCACCGCCAACACCGCCAGTTTCGGCGCAGCGCCATAAGGTTGTCTTCTGCATGACATCTTCTCCTCTTGTAGTAGTTTCGTCAAATCACGCATTGAGACCGGCTTCGATATTTCGGCCTCGCCCTGATTGGTCGAGCCTGGGAGCGAATCCTGACACACAAATCGATCGGAACAGCGGTGCCGGTGACGAAATCGTTGGAGACTTCGTAGTAAACCATAATTTATCTGTTCAACTGACAGCTTCCCCACGGCAACACTTCGTATCGGCCCACCACCCACTTTGGCGAACGGAACTTCACCGACAGCGCCTATTGCGCCGCCCCAACAAGGTTACGGTTGACTTCGTGGCAATCGGGTTCGAGACGCTAAACACGTACCCACGGTCTCCGTGGAATCAAGCGGCACAGAGAAGAATGCGCTCATTGAATCAGGTTTGTTTGCTCTCGAGTAAGCTCTGGATCCGCTGCCGAGCCTCCTCGGGAAGATCAGGCCCGGGAAGGGGACAATCGGCGTGATCGAGGCGGTGCGAGAGCCTCTGGAGCGCATCGCGGAGAAAACCGATCTGACGGGCGTAGCGTCGGCAGGCGACGCACGAGAGGAGGTGAATCTGGAGGGCGAACTTTTCGGGTCGTGAGAGGGGGCGGTCGAGTGCCTCCGAGGTGAGGCGTCCGAATTCTTGGCAAGGGAGGTTCAGCCATCGCCAGAGCGAAACGAGGCGTCGGGTTGGCATGGGTCAGTTCGGCTTTCGTGTCGGTGGGGAGTATTCGCCGAACCAGTTAAGTTGCAGGCAATCGCGCAAGAGCGACCGGGCGCGATGGAGACGCGTCCAGAGGTTGTCGGCGCTGATCTTGAGCAGTTCGCGGGTCTCCTCGGCGCTCAGGCCGTCGACTTCCCGGAGGAAAAACGCATCGGCCAGACTGCGGGGGAGCCGCGACAGGCAGACGCCGAAAACGTCCCAGAATTCACGCGCTTCAAGGATAGAACTCGGGTCGCCTCGCCAGGAGTCCGGCATGGCGCGCCAGTGTCCGTGCGCATCGAACGCGGGGTCGTCGATCGGTCGTGACGAGGATTCTTCCGACGCCGCGCGTTCACGAGTGGTCCTCCGAAGATGGTCGACAATCCGATGCTTCAAGATTCCGACGAGCCAGGTGCGCTCGCTCGACCGTCCCGCGAAGCTCTCCCAGCCGCTTAGAGCCTCGAGAAACGTCTCCTGCACCAGCTCGGCGGCGAGTTCCGGCACGCGGACGCGTAGCAAGGCATAGCGATAGAGGCAATCGCCGTGGGAATCCATCCAGCTTTCCGGTCCGTTTCGGGGTCGGGAAGCGTCGGGGGCGTCGTTTTCGGCCGTGGTCGGTCCGTGGTGTTGGTTTCGCACGAAAGATTAGTCGGTCGGGACCGAGAATCCTTACACGGCCGCCTTCGGAATTGTTTTCAGGCGACCGGCCCGGGGCTCGTCATCTTATCGAACTTAGGGAGCCGGATCAGTTTCCCCCCGCAAACTGCCATACATCCGGCTCAAAAAACTGGTCATCCAAAACAGAGGCCGCGGCAATGTTAGTGATCGAGTATATCAAATCATTATTCGTTTATTTGGACAACCGATGGCCCGGGACGGTCGCTCACGTATATCGTGGAGCGGGCAAACACATTGAGGGATAAGCACGGACAACATGCTCGTTGTGTCCAATTGTCGGCATTATTTCTTCTTGGTCAGATATGACGAATTCGCTGTCAGGAATGCCGTGTCTGAGCGACTCATGCTTACGACGTTGCAACGCGTCAGTCCGCGACAAGGGGCACATGAGCGTCGATGTGGTCACCAACCCGGACGACTGGGTCGATCGACACGGTGGCAACCTTCACCGGTACGCGCTCTTGCGGCTTCGGTCACCGGACTTGGCGGCGGACGACATCCAGGAAACATTCTTGGAAGCCGTCCGCGCCCGGAACCACTTCTCGCGGCGTTCGAGCAAGTGCACAGGGCTGGTTCGGCCCGCCGAAGAAGACTTTTTTCCGAAAGGTCAGCCCCGCTCATGAGCCGCTTGAAGACGTTGTGGCGCCTGCTCAACCTACGCTGCGAAGGGATGTGCCGGCTGGCGTCGGAGTCGCTCGACCGCGACCTCGGGCTCGTGGGGTGGGTCGCGCTGCGGTCGCACCTGCGCTACTGCGCCCCCTGCTGCCGCTTCCGGCGGCAGATCAAGCACCTGCGGTGCGCCATGCGGCGGTTGCCAAGACACATGGAGGACGGAGAGCCATTGCCCGGTACTGGTCTCCCGGATGAAGTGCGTGAGCGGATCAAGCGCGCCCTCAGGGGGAATTGAGCGCTGCGCGATTGATTCTTCAGCATTTGTTGTCAGGAATCGGACCGACGACCGACTCACTTTAGTAGCCTTGATTCGTCACCACACTTTGGGCGGCTTCGCCCAGGGACGGTCAGGGCCGGCGGCCGTACGGTCCCTCCCGCGTCCTCACGGGCGGGTGCATGATTCTTTTTATCCCGGGCGGTGCGGTCGTCTACTTTTCCCCTTCGCCAAGCATAATGGCGACGATTCGGGCGAACTTCCCTTGGGCGCCACCTTCGTCGTCGACCGCAAGGGTGTCATCCGCTACGCGTTTCTCGACGCGGACTACGGCAAGTGGGCCGAGCCCTCCACGGTGCTCGCCGCAATACGCGGATTACATAAGAAGCCTTGAGGGCCCACTTCAATGTCAAGATTATTCGTTTTACGCCGATTCGTTTTGCCTGGCCTATCTGTATAGTGGGCTAGCCGCTGCTTGACGTTTTCGGTACCTCTCGCATTACCCATTGTAGGGCGCGTGTGCTGCAGTCTCTGCTTTCCTGATCATAACAATCGGGGCAGTCCATTCACTGCTGGGGCTCCACGAGGCCCTCAAGGGCTTTGAGGAGCAATGCAAAGTCCTCGCGGCACTCGTCACAAATCTGCAAGTGTTGGTGGACGAGGTCATAGGCTTCTTCCACTGGCCGCCCCTCGAGCGTCAGCTCGGCGAAGCTGCCCAGTTCACCCAGACACTCGTCGCAGGTCAGCTCGCGATCCCGCGTGCGGCTGACGGCTTGCAGAAGGGCGCCGATCTGGTCGACTGATAGGTTCATGCCACAAGCCTCGTTATTAACTCTCCCACGCCTCAAACAAGCTATCAGCTCCAAATCCCGCGGCTTCGAGCCCTGCCCTGAGTTTGCGGCGGGCGTCGTGTGTGAGTTTGTAGACAGCGTTGCGGTTGCTGCCGAGTTGTCGGGCAATCTCGTCCTGGGGCATCCCGTTCATCTCAGCGGTCAGGGCCAGCCATTGCTTGTCGGTGAGCTGCTCGTGGATAACCCGATGCATTGCGACCAGCAACTCCGAGCGGAGCGACGCACGCTCCGGCCCCATGGATTGGTCGGCCACGTCAACGGCCGGGCCGCTGGTTTCATCCTTGAAACGGTCTAATGACACGCCCTGCCACCGCTGTTTCCGTATCGTGGTCTGTGCCACGCGGATGGCGATGGCCAGGGCCCAACTCATGAAACGGCCCCGCCCGGCGAACGAATCCAGGCGGTCCAGCACTTTCAGGAGCGTCTCTTGCACAGTGTCCTCAAAGAACGCATCGTCCATGCCCGGGCGCCCCGCCAGCGCACAGCGCAAGCCGCGGAGCAAGTCGCGCGCAGGTCCACCAGCGCGGCCTCGCGGCGGGGGCCAGGCTGCCTTAGTTCCTCGATCCAGACGTCATTCGCACGATCCATTTCGGCTGTCCGCGGGTAACGTCGGGCCGCCTGTCAACCGCCGGCGTGTGGCAGTGCCGCTGGGACGTCGAGTAATGTGCCGGTTACGTGGAAGTTGGTCAACGGGTCCAGCGCGACGCCGGCGACGCTCTCGGCGTTGCCGCTTTTAGTGTAGCCTGCCTGCCGCACCCGGACCACATGTCCGTGGCTCATCTCAAGATCGATTTCAAGCTGCGACCTCCCGTCTCGTTTGACGTTAGTCTGTTGCTTCCTGGCTTGCCATAGTCCGGCTATTCTCGTCGACGTCCCTGGCCCCTGCCGGGCTCATGCTCGTCAGGGAAACGTAAAGGCTGCGAGTCGAACAGGTCGTAGACGTACTCCCTCAAGTACCCATTCTCGTAAACGGTGAAGATGGCCAGGCCGGCGACGGAGTCGAGGCAGCGGATGCCGAGCGAATTCAGCTCCGCGAGGGTTTTCTGGTATTCCGCATCGGCTCGGCCTTCCGCTCGAGCAGCCTCTTCCAGGTCGAGCAGTGTATCCCGCCTGGGCCTGCCGGGCTTGGCGGCCAGACGTTTCGCGGCGAGGCGGTGGCGCAGGAAGTCTAACCTGTACTCCCGGAGCGAGCCCATGATCGCGGCGACGTACGGCAGTACGGCCCGCGCCTGCGCGTAGGTCCAGACGCTACGGAAGCGGTTGCGACGGTCGGTCGGTCGGCTGTTGCTCGTCATTTCGTCCTCCTGGTGCGATGCCGGTCCGAGCCTTCGGGCATCTGCTTCCAGGCCTAAAGTCTGGCCGGCGAGGTTCGAAGGAACTGCCCCCCGCCTGAGTCAGCGAAGGTGCGGATCGAGCGCCTTGAGGAGGCGATCCTTCGGTACCACGCCCGAGAACCGATGCTGGACTTCACCGCCGCGAATCACGGCGAAGCTGGGGATCGACGTGATGCCGTACCGAACGGCCGTGGCCCGCGCCTCGTCAACGTTCACCTTGACGACGCGGGCGCGGTCGCCGAGTTCCGCGGACACCTGATCGACGATAGGGGACATCATGCGGCACGGGCCGCACCACGGAGCCCAGAAATCAACGAGGACCGGAACCTCCGAGTGAAGAACTTCCGCGGCAAACGTGCCGTCGGTGAGATTCTGAGCAGACATAGTCATCTCCTTTTCCGTTTTACTTGTGAATCGATCGTATTTCATGCTCCCACGCCTCGACGCGATTAGGACGACGTGAGGAGGGGATTTCTTACCCAGCAGGACCGAAATTCAGCGTGATGCCTTTTTCTCAGTCGTTGGAGGTAAGAACGGCCCCGACCACGACGTCTCTAGAGTGGGCGCTGATGGTGACTGTTCGCTTCGGCTGATCAGTTGCCGTCATCAGCTCCGATGGGGCCGAAAACTCTTATTCACTGGGTGGTTTACCAAAGGAGAAGACTATGAATCGTGTGTTGCCAGCTCGCTCCAGGGTATTGGCAGGATCGCTCCTCGCCCTGGCCCTACTCGTCGGCGGAAGCATGCAAATGGCCAAGGGGGATCAGATGGAACAGCCCCGGATCGGCCTGGGAGGCTACTGTCCGGTCTGCGTCCTCGACGCCAACAAGTGGGCGAAGGGGTCGCCTGATCATCAGGCTACCTACGACGGCGTTACGTACTACTTCCCGGAGGAGGCCATCAAGGAGAAGTTCTTGGCCAACCCTGCGAAGTACGTACCCGCCTTGGGCGGCGACTGCATCGTCTGCTACGCCAAGCTCGGGAAGCGCGTCCCCGGCAGTATCAACCACTCTGCGCGGTACGACAACAGACTGTTCCTATTCCCTGGTGCGGAACAGCAACGGGTCTTTCTTAGCAACCCGAAGGAATTTGCCAACATTGACCTCGCGCTGAACGGCGACTGTGCGGTCTGTCAGGTCCACGTCAACAAACGAGTCGCCGGCAAGCCCGAGTTCACCGAGATCAAGGACGGGTTCCGTTATCAGTTTGTGTCCGAGCGCGAGCAGGCCGCCTTCCGCGAGGACCCGGCCCACTATGTCGGCCCGGCTTCAAACCCGAAGGCCATGGAGTCGCAGACGAGCCAACGACCCGCGGCGAACGGCGCCCTCGGGAGGATGCAAATGGCCAAGGCGGATCGCATGGAGCAGCCCCGGATCGGCCTGGGAGGCTACTGTCCGGTCTGCGTCCTCGACGCCAACAAGTGGGCGAAGGGGTCGCCTGACCATCAGGCTACCTACGACGGCGTTACGTACTACTTCCCGGAGGAGGCCATCAAGGAGAAGTTCTTGGCCAACCCTGCGAAGTACGTACCCGCCTTGGGCGGCGACTGCATCGTCTGCTACGCCAAGCTCGGGAAGCGCGTCCCCGGCAGTATCAACCACTCTGCGCGGTACGACAACAGACTGTTCCTATTCCCTGGCGCGGAACAGCAACGGGCCTTTCTTGACAACCCGAATGAGTTTGCCAACATTGACCTCGCGCTGAACGGCGACTGCGCGGTATGTCAGGTTCACGCCAACAAGCGGGTCGCCGGCAAGCCCGAGTTCACCGAGATCAAGGACGGGTTCCGTTATCAGTTCGTGTCCGAGCGCGAGCAGGCCGCTTTCCGCAAGGACCCGGCCCACTATGTCGACCCGGCTTCAAAGCCGAAGGCCATGGAGTCGCCGACGAGCCAACGACCCACGGGGAACGGCGCCCTGACGGTCATGGGTAAGACGACGTGTGCAGTCTGCGAACACGGTGTTAAGACCATCCAGAACCCCGAAGAGATGGGGCTTGCCGTCAACACCGACGACGGAAGGGTGGTGATCGTCGAACAGGCGCACAAGCTGTACCGCGACGCCTACGAGAACCGCTACGACGGACAACATGTGCGCGTAAGCGGCCACGTCATCAAGCAGCAGGGTCACTTCACATGGATTGAGCCGACCGAGTTGATGGTCCAGAAATGACCGTGACCCGAACGCGGCGAGTGTGCCGGCCCCGAGCGCCGGGCGCTCGTCGGCGGGGGGGCTCTCTCAGATCCATCCAGCCCACGTGTTCCACAGAAAGGTCGCCTTGCCATGCGGTCCCCCTTTCGATTCTTGACTCTCGCCTTCGTATTGGCCTGCACCGGCCCGTCGATCCGGCCTGCCCTGGCCGGCGACGTTCATCCGATCGTGCGAATCTCCTCGACGTTGACACGCTCATCGGATCGGGCGGGACAGATTGCCGTGACGGCCGACATCGCCGACGGCTACCACATCTACGCCCTGTCCCAGCCGCGCCCGTTTCTGGCGACGAGGATCACCGTGGACGAGTCGCCGGTGGTGCGCGTCACCGGGGCGTTCACCCCGTCGCAGCCGCCGAAAATCGTCAAGCACCCAACTCTTGAGGTCGAGCTCCACGAGTACGAGCAACAGGTCACCTGGACCGCCCCCGTCGAGTTCTCGTCGGCCGCGAATTCCGCGGTCGTGTTGCAGGGTACGGTCTTCGCTCAGGCCTGCCAAGATGATCGCTGTTTGGCGCCCGAAGACGTACGAGTTCAATGCTTCCCTCGCTACCGATCCCGTACCGTTTAATGACCACTCCGGCGAGGGCGTGGCCGTGGGCGGTTCTCACGCGTCGGCGTCCATAGCCGTCACTCCTCCCGCTCGCGCTGGCGCCGGCGCGAGGACGGAAGCACGGCCGCTATCGGATCGGGGATCTTCCGGCGGGAGCTTTTCGCTCGATCAGATCGAGGTCATCGCGGCTCAGTCCGGTTCTGGTTCCGTCTGGGCGATTCTGCCGCTCGCGTTCGCGGCGGGTTTCCTGCTCAACTTGATGCCGTGCGTGTTGCCGGTGGTCGGCCTGAAACTTCTCTCCTTCATGCAGCAGTCCCACGACAGTCGACGGCGAGTCCTGTTGCTCAACGTCGCCTATTCAGCCGGATTGATGTCGGTGATGCTCGTGTTGGCCACGTTCGCTGTTTTTGCTGGTCTGGGATGGGGCGAGCAGTTCAGCAACACCGGGTTCAGCGTGACGCTCGCGGCCATTGTCTTCGCCTTCGGATTGAGCTTCCTCGGCGTTTGGGAAATCCCGGCGCCCGGCTTCGTTGGAACGGCCGGCGGCTCTGGTAGCTGCGAAGGCTACGGGGGTGCGTTCAGCAAGGGCGTGTTGAGCACGCTCTTGGCGACTCCGTGCAGTGGCCCCTTTCTGGGCTCGGCCTTGGCTTGGGCGATCGTTCAGCCCGCGTACCTCACGTACACTGTTTTCGCCTTCGTCGCGCTGGGAATGGCCAGCCCATATCTGCTGGTCGGCCTGTTCCCTCGGCTGGTGCGGCTCCTGCCGAAGCCAGGCAACTGGATGGTCACGTTCAAGCAGATGATGGGCTTTGTGCTCCTGGCAACCGTCGTTTTTCTGCTGAGCTTCATTCCTCTTCCGACCGTAGTTCCCACCGTGCTGGCGCTGCTGGGCGTCGGCTTCGGATGTTGGTGGGTGGGTCGAGGTCCATTGCAAGAATCGCGTGCGCGACGACTGCGAGTTTGGGGCGTCGCCGTGGCTAGCGTCGTGGCCACGGCTTGGCTGTCCTTCGGCTGGCTGGACGACGTGATGGCCAAGCGGTTCGAACGCGCTCTGGAACGAAGGCTGCTTGCCGTGGATGATCGTTCCGGGCACGAGGTGGTGTTCCCCGGACACGATCGAGACAGCATCGCCTGGGAGCCGTTCACCAAACACAGACTCGAGGAGCTCGTCAACGGAGGGAAGACCGTGTTCGTCGATTTCACGGCCGACTGGTGCTTGACCTGCAAGGCGAACGAAGTCGCTGCCATCGAACGCCCCGAGGTTGACCGGCTGATCCGCGAGAACGATGTCGTCGCGCTCAGGGCGGACAAGACGAAGCCGGCTCCGGAGGTCGATGAAACCCTGCATCGCCTCGGCAACAAGGTGGCATCGATACCGTTCTATGCAATCTTCCCCAGCGGTTCCTCCAGCACGCCGATTCTGTTGGACGGGCTGCTGACCAGCCCCGATCCCATCGTGAATGCTCTTCGTGAGGCCGGTCCGTCACGACCGACGATGGCCTCGAACCTGAAAGGCGAACGGTTTTCGGGAAACAACGCAGGGGGATTCTAATGGCTAGCCGACGCGAATCGAAAACCGCGTTCGTGTTTTACGGCGGTGGCAGCCTCGGCGCAGTCGAGGTCGGCATGCGCCGACGCTCCGGAGCCTCATCGAGCGATTTAGCCCAAGAGACTTGGCGCCAAACGTTCAGCCCACGAACCGTCGGAGCCAGCCACGACATTTCGTGACGCCGACCCTACTCTCACGCGAGCCATTCTTGCACCTGGCTGAGCGCCATTGCCCTAGGTTGATCATCGGTTGGGGTTTGCGACCAATATTTCCCATGTGCGTCGGCCCGGCATGAGCCGTGCGACTTTCCGTAATGATCGCGCGTCGGACGCGTCGCACCGGCTGGTATCGCGCAACAGGCGTTGTTGATTCCGAAGCCAATTCGCATCGGGAGAATGCCATGTTCCGTCGAGAAATGCTGGGGACTTTGACTTTGACCGCCGCTGGCTCGGCGTGCGCGATCGGGCGGGTTGCCCGGGCGGGTCACGAAGATCACCACGACGAAGTCCACGAGAGCTGCTTCAAGAACTTTCAGGCCTGCAAGTGGAAGTGCGATCTAGCGTTCCACCACTGCTATGCTAACCTGGCGGAGGGTGACAAGGCGTATGCGAAGGCGTTGCATCTGGTCGCCGATTGCGCCGCCTTCTGCGACCTGTCGGCTACGCTCATCGCCCGCCGAAGTCCGCTCGTGCCTCACGCCAAGTCGTGGTGCGCCCTCGCTTGTCAGGATTGTGGGACCGAATGCGACAAATTCACAGAGCGGGAGCTCAACGATCTGCGCGGGCCTGCCGCGATTGCGAGGCCATCTGCCGTTTGATGGTCAAGTCCCTGGTGGAAATCGCCATTAATTCTGGCTTGACGTTCACGTCAATTACATCGTGCCGAATGCGGAGTGAGCCATGATTCCCGACAACTCCGACCGACAAACACCGCCCCTTCTGTCGCGGAACGGCGTGGGCGGGGACCGGGACCCCGAGGAGACGGGCTCTTATCCTCCGCTGGCTAGCTGGCCGCCCGCTGCAACCGTAACTGGCGGTCCGTCGACCAGCAACAAACGATTCGACTTTCTCGGCTCGCCTCGAGCCGCCGGCGAGTGCGGCTGGCTGGCCCACTATCGCGTTCTGAGGCTCCTGGGCCAAGGCGGCATGGGTCTTGTCTTCCTGGCCGAAGACAGTCTCCTCTCCCGACCCGTCGCCTTGAAAGTCATCAGGCCGGAGATCGCCGATGCAGCGGGATCGCACACGGTTTACGCGCGAGGCTCGGGCGACGGCCGCGATCAAGCACGACCACATCGTCACCATCTACCAGGTCGGGCAGGAAAACGGTATCCCGTTCCTGGCCATGGAGTACTTGAAGGGAATGTCGCTGGCCCAATGGTTGGACCGAGGCCACAGTCCGTCACGTGGAGCTTGTCCTGCGGATCGGCCGCGAGATCGCAGCCGGGCTGTCCGCCGCCCACCGGCACGGCCTGATTCACCGCGACATCAAGCCGGCCAACATCTGGCTCGAGGCACCGTCGGGCCGGGTGAAGATCCTTGACTTCGGCATGGCGCGGTCGGAACGCGAGGACGTCGAGATCACTCGTTCAGGCGCGGTCATGGGCACGCCGGCCTACATGGCTCCCGAGCAAGCCCGCGGTGAACCGGCCGGCGCCGGCTCGGATCTGTTCAGCCTCGGCTGCGTGATGTACCGGCTCTGTACCTGCCGGTTGCCCTTCGAGGGAGAGTCCGTCATGGCGGTGCTGACCGCCCTGTCGACCACCGCGCCTCGCCCCCCTCGGGCTTGGCGAAGTGAACTCCCGCCGGCCTTGGACGAACTGGTATTGCGCCTGCTTGCCAAGGACCCATCGGACCGGCCGGAGTCGGCCGAGGTCGTGGTCAAGGGAATCAGGACCATCGAACGTGAGCTGCTTGCCGAGCGCCAGAAAGCCGAACTTTCGCCGGCCGCGCCGATCTCGGCGGTCGCGGAATCCACAAAACGAGGTCCGACCCAAGCCGCCGCGGAACCGAGCCCAACACAAGCGGAGGCGACGGCCGCGAAACCACCGACGGACGATCGCGATCACCGCGGCCAGTGCTGGCGGCGCTCGTGGCATCGGCAGTCGTCGGCTTTGTCTTCGCTCCGCCGCGTAAGAGCAAGGTCGCGGTTGTCGCCGCTGGGCCCACGTCAGCCCCGGGCCATGACCACGGGGCCCGTGCTCCGTTCATGACTCCCAAGACCGAGGCCGCGCCAGCGGCTCAACCGGTTGCCGGGCCCGAACAGCTCAGTCCGCAGGTCGATCGGGGTGCCGTTCCGGAGCCGAGTCCTGTCACTGGTATCGACGTGCCGCGATCCAAAGCCGCGACCAAACCTGGTCTACCTCACGCGCCCGTGGTCTCCCGACAGGCAGACCGGCCGGCCGAGCCTGTCGCCCCGAATGTGAGAAAGATCGGCGCCGATATACCAACCGTGAGCGCCGCCGACCATGGGCAAGTTCCGGAGGTTGAGGCGCGAACGGCGCGAGGCAACGAAGCTTGGGGGGATGCCGTCGACCCCGACGGCGATTGTAAGTTTGAGCTGGAGCCGCGTGAAGACAAGGTTCGGATCATCGTACCTGGCAAGACCCATATTCTGAGCGCCGAGATTGGTCGCGTGAACGCTCCGCGCATCCTTCGCGATATCAAGGGTGATTTCGATGTGACCGTGCGGGTCGCCGGCACCGACCACCCAGGAGCGAAAGCGACGACGACCTTGTATTCCCCTTATCACGGGGCGGGACTCGTCATCTGGCAGGACCAGGAGAATTACGTCAGACTGGAGATCGCCACGGATCTCCAGCACGGCAAGCCGCGCCCATACGTCAACTTTGAATACCGCAAGGACGGCGCCCTTGCCGCTACCAGCGGCCTGAAGAACGGAGACGGCTCGAACCATCTCCGGCTCAGGCGGCGCGGCGACGAGATTTATGCGTCCTTCGGGCCCGACGGAGTCCGCTGGAACTCGTTCCCGCCTCTGACCGCTAAGCTCAACGACCGACTGAAGGTCGGTGTCGCGGCGATCAACAGCTCAACGAAGACCCTGACGGCCGAATTGGAGGCCCTGGTGGTCTCGCAGAAACCGGAGGCCGGAGCTGATCTACAGACAGGGGGACTTAACCCATGACCGACTCTGAACGATAATCGCACTAGCGCGCTCGAAAGGAGCACAAACCATGATGCGTTCGATCTGGATCACGTTGGCGCAGTTTGCCCTGGCAATTGGCCTGATGGCCGCTGACGCCGTTGCCCAGGAGCGAGCGGCTAGTCCGCCAACTGGCCGATTCGCGGCGCTCGAGGCCCTCAACGCCGCATATCAACAACAACAGCATGAGCTGGAGTGCCGGCGGATTGCCGATCTGGCGACCCTGGCCCAGAAGTCGCCCGGGCCCGATGCGGATGCCGCACTCCGCCAGTTGTTCAGCCTGGCCGTCGCGCACGGGCTTTGTCCCCAAGCCCACGATGCCGCCCAGCGCTGTCTTGCCTCAGCCAAGAGCAGCCCCGAGGTCCGTGCACTGGCGGCGCTGGTTCAGGTACTGGCCCGAACGGACAAGGGCGAGCATGACCGGGCCATCGCCGATCTCAAAGTCATCTTCCGGCAGGCCGCCGCAGGCGGACGCGAGGAACGGCCGCAAGACACCGATCTCGCGCTCGCCGTGGGAGAGGCGCTGCTACAGCGTCTGATCCACGACGGACGATATGATATTGCCCGTAAGCTGTGCGATGTGGCTTGCGACGAGGAAGCGCCCGCTACGGTGAAAGATCACTTCGAAGATCGAATGGCCCGTATCGATTTGGTCGGCAAGCCCGCGCCCCGATCGCCGGCACAGATGTCGACGGCAAGCCCGTGTCGTTGGCCGAACTCAAGGGGAAGGTTGTGCTTATCGACTTCTGGGCGACCTGGTGCCCGCCGTGCGTCGCCGCGATTCCGGCACTCAAAGCACTGTCCCTGAAATACCAGGACCGCGGTTTTGTCGTTCTGGGTATCAATGTCGACGCGATGCACGAAGACGTCAAGGAGGCAGATTCGGCACTACAAATGGTCCGTCGTTTCCTCGTCAAACACCGCGTCGGCTGGATCAACATGCAGAGCGGCAAGGGAGCAAGCGATTTCGCCGCGGCCTACCACGTCGAGCAGATTCCGGCCAGCTTTCTCGTCGGTCGCGACGGCTCGGTCGTCGCAGTCGATCAACACGGCGACATGCTAGATCGAGCCGTCGTAAGTGCACTGGCCAGCACCTCGAAACCTCAGAAGAAGGACTGACAATTATGTTCATTCAACGATTGATTGGCGGACTTACGGCCGTGGCTTTCTGCCTGCTCTTTGCAAGCGCCAATGGTGCCCGCGCCCAGATTGGCTTGCCGGGTTTGCCAGCGAATCCGACTCTTCAATACTTCGGGTTAGGCGAACAGTCGGCGCCAGTGGGCGGCAGTGGAAACTTCGCCGGCGCGTCCGGTTACTTTGGGAATCCGTTCAGCACTGCCGGCTACGGTACCGTTGGAGGCTATGGCATATCGCCGTATGGTTACGGCGTCCAGACTGGCCAGGTCGCCTCGGGATACAGGCCGGCGGGCTTCCTTTATAGTAATGTCTACCAGGCAGCGCGGCCGCAGACGACCGTCTCGTTCCAGCCGCTCTATAACGCCATCACCGCCCTTCCCGGCTGGAATCGTAGCACGCATCGCACCAGGCGCCGGCTGCATTCGCTCGCAGACGCTCCAAGACCCTCCGGCATCGTTCCTTTCAACGAATTGGGTAAGATCGCGTGGCCAAGCACAATTTCCAACGATTCAGCCACGGAGAAACTCCGTCACAATGCCGAAGACGCGGTGCGCGCGGTTGTTCGTGAATCGAAATCGACTGGGCATGGCTCGGTCCGGCTGGTCGTCGAGGCCAAGAACAAGCTGTCGACCTTCGAACATCAAGTGCTGCCCGGGGTGAAGAGCAAGAATCAAACCGACGGCTCCGCGGTCGAGGCCTTTTTCTACGACCTCGACAAGGCCCTCGATGTGTTGACGTATCGCTTCTGAATGCTCTGGCCGATGCGGTCAGGCGAGCTCGAAACGGGGGATGGTCATGAACTGGCTGAAGATTTTTGTGGGCATTATGATCGCGATCGTGGTGGGGGCCGGCCGCGAGCAGGCGGCAGGGGCCGAGAATTCCGACGATTCCAAGCGACTGGTACTCGTCGAGCTTTTCACCTCTCAGGGCTGCGACATGTGCCCTGCGGCTGAGAAACTATTTGGCGCGCTGGCGGAGCGCGAAGGCAGGATCGTGCCGATCGCGTTCCACGTCGACTACTTCAATAATCCGTGGAAAGACGTCTTCTCCGACCACCTGTATAGCCAGCGTCAAATGAACTATAACGAGCTATACACAAAACCGAAGAATCCGCAATACGGTCTGTACTACACTCCGATGCTGATGATCGACGGCCAGGAGTCGGTGAACGGGCAGGACGCTGCCGCCGCCGAGGCGGCGATCCGTCGGGCGCTTGCACAAAAGCCCGCCGTGAGCCTGGACATCAAGCTCGATAAAAAGAACAGCCGTCTGGCGGGGACGGCCGACATCAAGGTGACGAGCCGCTCGGTCGAGGTCGAGAAGACGCCTTTGCTACTGTGCGCCGTCCTGCGCGACGACAACGTCATCACCGCTATTGCCTCGGGAGAAAATCGCGGCAAATCACTGGTCGCACGCTATCCTGCCCGACAGACGAAGTACGATTTTATCGAGCTCGACGATAAAACGCCGGTTATAAAGCGGTTTACTTTTTCGCTCGAGCCCGGCTGGAAGCGCCAGAATCTGCGGCTGGCTGTCTTTGTGCAGAACAAGCGGACGGGCGCTATCTATCAAGCTGCCGACATCCCTTGGCAATCGGAACCGCAAGCCGACAAAGCGGCCAGGTCGACTGCCACGACGCTGAACGGACCGCGCTAGGAGATCGACAGACATCTCGTGGTACAATGCCTGTTTCTCACAACCTGATCAACCCGGGCTTACCGCGAATTGATAGATCGCTGCCGGGCCCGGCTTTTCTGGGCGCCAACCGATGAACAGGCAATTGCTTCGGACCATATTACAAGTGGTTGCGATCGTTGTTGCGGCAACTGCTGGCGTGGCGTCAGCCGCCGACCAGTCCACGACGATCCGACGCGATGAGTTTGGCATTCCGCACATCTTTGCCGCCAGCCTCGAACACGCGGCCTATGCCGCCGGCTATGCCCAGGCGGAAGACCGCCTCGAAGAACTGCTAAAAAACTATCGACGCGCCAGCGGAACGATGGCCGAAGTGTTCGGCGCCGACAATTTCGACGCCGACCTGCGCCAGCGCGCCATGCGGCATGCCGAGGTCAGCCAGGCCAAGTATCACGAGATCAGCCCCAAGATGCGCGGCGTGATCGATTGCGTATCAGGAGGGGATCAAGCAGTTCATGAAAGAGCATCCTGACCAGGTGCCGTCGTGGGCCCAGCCGATCCAGCCGTGGCAAGTGGTCGCGCTGGGGCGGTATATCATCTGGAACTGGCCGATGGGCGAAGCGGCCGCCGACCTCGAAACGTGCGGGTGTCGAGTTCGGACCCCTTAGCTATCGCGGTTCGAATGAAATGCTGATCGCGCCCAAACGCACGGCCATGAACGCCGCCATCGCGATCATCGACCCGCACGTCCCTTGGTACGACGCGATGCGGTTTTACGAGGTGCGGATCTACACGCCTGAGTTCAACGTGGCCGGCGTTTCGATCCTGGGCGTCCCGTTGCCGACACTGGGGCACAGCCGATATTGCTCGGTCGCCATGACCACCGGCGGCCCTGATACGTCGGACATCTTTGAAGAAGAGGTCAACCCGTTCGAACCCCGATCAGTATCGTTACGACGGCGCAGTGGCGCGATTTCACCATTCGCAAAGAAACAATCAACGTCAAGAACGGCGAAATGGTCGAGCCGCGCGAGGTCACGCTGGCGTTTTCGCACCATGGGCCGATCGTGGCGCGCAAGAACGGTAAGGCCTATGCGATGGCCATTCCCTACGCCGACGAGGTCGGCCTGACCGACCAGTGTTATCAAATGATGACGGCACGAAACCTGGCCGAGATGAAGCAAGCGCTGTCGCACCGCCAACTGATGGCGCAAAACATCATGGTCGCGTACCGTGCAGGGGGACATCTACTACCTGCGCAACGGCCGCGTGCCGATCCGCGCCAAGGGCGTAGATCCCAGCCGGCCGATTCCCGGTGATACAAGCGGCCACCGAGTGGCAGGGAATTCACCCGATTTCCGACCTGGTGCAGATCGAGAACCCGCCGTGCGGCTGGATGCAGAACTGCAATTGCTCGCCGGCGGCGATGATGAATCGGGATCAGCCGACGCGCGACCAGTATGCTCATCAACCGCACATCTACAACGAGTCTCCCTCGGGCGATGCGCACCAGCGGGCCGAGATGGTCACCGACTTGCTCGACGGCAACGAGAATGTGACTGTCGAGCAGGCGATCGACATTGCGTTCAGCACGCAGGTCTGGCGCGCCGACCTGTGGCAAGCAGGCTCAAGGCCGCTTGGAATAAGGCTCCGGACGCCGACAAGACGGGCGACATCAAAGAGGTCTATTCGCTGATCTGCGAATGGGATCGCCGGAGCGCACCCGACTCAAAAGGGGCTCTCGCGTTTTATGCATTCAAGAAGGGGCTGGGCGGCGACCGA
Source organism: uncultured Isosphaeraceae bacterium (assembly GCA_963850935.1). GTDB lineage: Bacteria > Planctomycetota > Planctomycetia > Isosphaerales > Isosphaeraceae > CAWFRS01. The sequence continues at coordinate 281,217 of CAWKNT010000032.1, read as the reverse complement.
GCCCGCACAGTCGACGCCGCCCACGAACCTATCCGATGCGCAACTGATACGAGGCCCTGCGTCAGGGGGCAGCATGGGCCAAGTCCAATTTCGGCGATGTGTCGGTCCCGTTCGGCGAGTATTTTCGGGTCGGCCGACGTGGCTCCGACCGTTCGTGGCCAGTTGGCGGCGGCTCGCTGCAAGACGTCGGCATGGCCACGCCGCGGGCCATCAGTTTCGCTCCCGCCGCCGGCGGCAAGCGGATGATCGGACATACGGGCCAGTCGTCGACGCAGGTCGTCATCATGACCGATCCCCCCGAGTCTTACGCGATCATCCCCCTGGGTGAGAGCGACCACAAAGAGAGCGGCCACTGGGACGACCAGGCCGAGAAGCTCTTCAGCAAGGGAAAGGCGCTGCAGACTTATTTCATGCGGCCAGACGAGTTGATGAAGCATGTGACGTCGACGAACGTCTTGACCCCCGCTCGGTCTCGGTGACTCAGTGGAATAAGTGCTGGCCCGGCGCGTCACGGCTGCGTCACCGCGGGGCAGAAACTCCAGGCGATCAAGATCGGCACAGGCCATACACAGAGCCCGTTCGTGCTCGAGACGCAGTAAACGGCCCTTCCATAGCTCCTCGCCGCATTCCGTGCAGGCCGTGTCGTTGACGACCGAGAAGACGACGATCTCGTTTTTGGTGTTTCCGTTTGACTTCTTCGCTTTCCCAGCCATGGCTTGGCAATCCCACTGGGGCTGCGTTATAGCTCGTCGAGCGACCGCGGCCAATCATCCTTTAGCAGCCGAGACAGCGAGCGGTCGGCGAGGATGCGCCCGTTTGTCTGGCAGCGCGGGCAGTAGTTCGTCTCGTTGTCCGCGTAGCGAATTCGCTGTACCGGGGCGTTGCAGACTGGACACGGCTCACCGAATCGACCGTGCACGGCCATCCCCGGCCGAAATGCGGTGACTTTTTCGGGAAAGCCGTCACCAGTCTCGGCGCGGAGACGGTCGGTCCATTCGACGAGCGATTCTTGCGTTGCGGTGTAGAGCCTTTTGGCCTCATCTTCTGTCAGCTTGTGCGTGAGCGCCAATGGTGACAACCGCGCACGATGGAGGATCTCATCGGAATAGGAGTTGCCGATGCCGCTGTAGAGCCGCGGGTCGGTCAACGATCTCTTTACCGTGTGGTTTTCCCGGCGCAGAGCGGCATCAAACTGCTCGAAGGTGGCTGTGAGCGGTTCGAGGCCGCCGGGGTCGTGATCGTGCAGGGCGTTCTCGCCGCGCAGCAAGTAGAGCGACGCGCGGTGTTTCGTGCCGGCTTCGGTGAGCTGCAACGTCCCGCTGGAAAACGTAAACGACGCCAGGGAAGATTTTCCCAGAGGCTTGGTTTCACGCGGCTTCCAGTGCAGTCGTCCGGCGATCATCAGGTGGAGCACCAGCCAGAGATCATCGTCCAGACCGATTGCGATTCGCTTGCCGATTCGCCGCAGCACGCGGACCATCTTGCCAACGGCCTCTGCCATCGGCGGATCAAAAGTTCGGAGCAGAAACGGGCTCTGAATCCGAACCGATTCCAGCCGTTCGCCCAGGATGCGTTTGTCGAGCGCCTCGATGTAGAGGGTGATATCCGGCAGCTCGGGCATAGGGGAGCGCCTCTTTGATAATGTGGTCGCTCTGATGAATCGCCCAGGGGAAGATCCTATAATCCTATGTCCTCCAGGCCAAGACACACCAGAGGGTGTGGTTTTGCTGGCTCGTCGCATGGCGGGTACAGCCGTCTGGGTTTGGACCGAAAGTGCGGAGAGGAACGTAATGACGAGCTGGAAGCGGCGGATTCCCTTTCGAGTCGACATCGGCGGCGTCATCGAGATTCTGGGCTCGGCGCTTTACAGCAAACCGGATGCGGCGGTTCGCGAGCTGATTCAAAACGCACATGACGCAATCGCACGGCGGCGGCGGACATCGCTGGAATATCTGGGGCGAATCGACATCGAACAAGACCCAGCCAGTCACACGATCCGGTTCAATGACGACGGAGTCGGCCTCTCGGCCGATGAGGCGGAGACCTACTTGAGTACACTGGGGATCGGAATCACCGGCCTCTTAAAGGGTCGAGGGTCCGCGACGGCCCAACAGCGGTTTTCAATCGAGGATGATGCCTTGATCGGGATGTTCGGGATCGGACTTTTTAGCGCGTTTATGCTGGCCGATCGCGTCGTGGTCGAGAGCCGCAAAGCCACCGAAACCGAGGGCGTGCGCTGGGAGGCCGGGCCCGATAGCGAGATCGAGCTTTCCAGCTGCGCCAAATCCGAGGCCGGAACATGCGTGACTCTCTTCCTCAAGCCTTCGCACCACCGTCTTGCCTCGGAGCCAGAGCCCCTAGAGGCGATCGTCAAGGAATACGCAGATTTTCTTCACGTTCCGATCCATTTGAATCGAGGCAAGGCTCGCGTCAATCTCATCAACCCGACGTGGTTCGATCCAACGCCCGACCGCGAGGCGATCGAGCTGGAGCTGGAGAGTTATTTCGGCGAGACACCGCTGGATGTGGTCACGGTTCGGACTGAGAAGTCACCGGCCGTTGCGGGGGCTCTTTATGTCACGCCCCGGCGCACGCCGGGGTTCGCCGGCCAAGCGGTCGTCACCGTGACCGTGCGCCGCATGGTAGTTTCGCGTCAGATCCAGGGGCTCTTGCCGGATTGGGCTCCCTTTCTGCGGGGCGTGCTTGAGCTCAACGATTGCACGCCCACTTTGAGTCGCGAAGACCTCGTTCGCGACGCGGCCTTCGCGCAGGTACGCTCGGCGATCGAGGCCTTGCTGCACGATCACCTGGAACGGCTGGCACAGGACGATCGTACCCGGCTCGAATCGGTGATGGCCTGGCACCGCTACACTCTGGCCGGTGCCGCGCTCTCGGAGCACCGGCTGCGCGACCTGTTACGCCGCACGTACCGGCTTCCCACCTCGCAAGGACTCTTGACCTTCGACGATGTTCTTTCTCGTAGCCAGGCGGAACCTCTCTTCGAGTCCGATGCCGATCGCGTGATCTGGTATAATATCGATCGGCGCCAAGAGGGGTGGATCAACACCTTGTTCTCCGAGACACCCTGCCCCTTGCGTTCACGCGTTGCGCAGCTTTGAAGAGTCGCTGCTGGCGGCGATGTCGGCGGACCGGACGAATTCGGGCGAGGTCGTCGACCTTCGTCTCGCCAGCCCTGGCTCGCCAGGGTTTGCGACAGCCGTTCTCAGTATCAGCGATCTCGAAGATGCCCCAGAAAACTGGCAAGAGCATTTCGGCACCGACGCCAAGATCCTGTGCGCTTCGTTTCGCGACGACATGCCGGTGATGGTGTTTTTGAACGAACGATCCGAGCTTTTGAAAACCCTCGATGATCTCAAGAAACAAGAGATGATCCCTGCGGGATTTCAGCGGATGATCGATGCCCACGTGGGAGCTAGCCCGGCGGGACGCAATGAGGTGCTCTTGAACCGCGAGCATCGGCTCGTCGCCCGGGCTCGGCCAATCGACGTCGACCCCGCTGGGCAGCGTGTTACGACTTCTCGTGAGTCACGCGTTGTCGTCGGCGGGCGCCTCGCCGACTCGCACGATCTTGCGGCAGCAAGCCGACGACCTCGACTGGATCGCCGATGCTCTTTGGGGACGAAGTCCTTGATGCCCTCGTTTTACTGAACTCGAGGCAGAATCCATGAGCGACAGCGAATCCGGTCTTGATAACCCCGACCTTCAACTCGAAGAGCTCACTCAGGCAAAGGATCGGGCATGGTACCGCTGCCACCATCGCACGGCCATGCGCTTGGCCGGCGAGATCAAGCGCGCCGCCAAGGCGGCGCCGGCTTAAACCGTATGTCTGGGCCCTGCATACCTCGACGGTTGTTTCCTACAACCTGCTCGACCATGAAGCAGGGCGCGAGGCGGCCGTCGAGCTAATCGCCGTTCTCGAAAGCGAAGACCGCGCTCGGCAGATTCAACCAGACCTCGACATGGCGGAATACGAGTATCTTGTCTCCACGGCGTCATCGTGTGCCTACGACAATCTCGGCACGGCGACGGCGGCTGCCTATGGCTATAACTCCGAGGGCGTGCACGACACGATCGCCGAGGGCATCCAGGTTTGCCGCCGGACCGGCAAGCTGGAGTGCATCACCTGCTTTCGCGCGTATGCCACCGACGTTTTTCGGGCCTCCGACGACCTGCCGATGGCGTTCCACTACGCTGGGCATGTCATCGCCACCGGCAATGCGCGGCCTGACTTCGACCGGCGGTGGGTAGGCGCTCATGACGAGTCGAAGCTTCTCTTGCTCATGGGCTCGATCGACGATGCCGAGGCGGCCGCGCGTCGGGCCTGGGAACTCACGGGGTCGTTTCACTCTGTGCTCCACGCCCAGCTCTCGACCGCCGAAGTGCACGATACAATTCGACTGCTGAAGGGAAAGAACGAGGCCCTGCCGGGATTCGACGGGATCGCCGACGTCACCGAATCGATCCCGTCCGCCGAGGAAAGCCCGGTAATTCATCTTCGCCGTGACCTTAACGCGGCACTCGGCTCGTGCCTGGCGGGCGATCACGCCACGGCCATCAAAACTCTGACGATGTGGGACCGGCGCCTTACGGAACGCCAGTCGTTAGAGCTTTGGTTCGAGGTACGGCTGCGGCTGATCGCCGTCTCTCTGCTCGCGGCCGATCACAATCGACGTCAACGGCTGGCGACGCAGCTCGAGACAAAGGCACGCGAAGCGCGAGACTGGCTGACATTGCGCCGCCTCATCCGGCTGCTCGATCCGACCGTTCCCGTTTCACCGATCGCATCGGTGGGCCCGGTTGTGATCGGATCGACGACCGCCAGTCCGGCCGGACCCGCTCGCCCGCTAAGTCCGGCGACCGAAGAGGCTGCTGCTGCCGCTGCCGATCCGCCGCCAGATTCCGCCCCCACCCCGCTGCGACGGGCGCTCGACGACATCCAGGCTCGACACGCTTCGGCCGCGGACGATCCGGCAAGGGAAGACAAGCTCTTCGATGCTCTGCTGGCCTTGTGGCCCGAAGTGGCGACCGATCCCGCCGACGTCGCCTGCATGCTGGAGATCGCGCGCGACGCTCATGGCGACCCCGCACGCGGTCGAGCGATTTGGGAATGGGCCGACGCGATTGCCGCCAGGTTCCCGCGTGCGGCGACGGTGATCAGCATGCTGGGCTCGCTCGGCGACGTGTTGATCAGCGGCGAGAATTCCCAGATCGCCGATCGGATCGATCCCAAACTGATCGAGCAGCTCTTTCGACAATCGCTCGACCTCGAGCCCGAACAGTCTCGAAAACTTCGGTCGTGCCGCCGTTCATTACGCCAGGTCCGGCAAGAACAACGAGGCCGAACGGTGTTTGGCCCGTTGCGTACGCCTCGACCGCGGCAACACCAGGGCGTCGCTCTGGCTGGCCGAGATATACACCCGGTCGGAACGATCACACGACGCTCTGGCCGTCCTTGACATGGCCCTTCGTGCTGGGTCGAACAGCCACGAGGTGGCCTGGCGGCGGCCATGCTGGCCGAGAGTCTCGGCCAGTACGAATCCATGCTGACGTACCTCGATCAATACGAACACATCTCGCCCGGTTTCGCCTGGGCCAACTTCTATCGTGCCAGCGGTCTCGTCTGGCTCGGCCGCCATGCCGAAGCGCTCACGGCCATCGACGAAGAAGAGCGTCGATGCAACGGGAAGTCGCTCCACATTCATGTAATCCGTGCATGCGCGTTGAGCGGTTTGGGAAGGGCGGATGAAGTCCGGACGAGCCTGGAGGCATTTCTGTCGATGCGATTGTCCGAAGTAGATTACCTGACTCCGGCGGGGCTCGAGTCGCTCTTTGCACGCCTCTGGAAAGCGGTAACGATTCTGCCGGGCGACGATCCGCTTTTCGCCCGCTTGTCCGACCGCTTGCTCGCCAGCGGACTCGCCCCGGACGAGCTATTTCTGCCTCAACGCGTCAGGAATGACAAATCAGACGATTTGAAGTTTTTTATCTGCTGGGTCATCCAGCCTCTCGACGAGCGCTGGCGCGACGCCGAAGGATGCCTGCACAGCCAGCAGGACTGGACTGCCTATCGTGCCCCCTGGGGAACCCTGGTTGCCGACGAGGCCGAAGCCGGGCCGCTGGCCCTCGCCTGGCAGGCCCGCTGCTATCCCCTCAAAGCGGTCGTCGACGAAATCGTACTGCAAAACGAAGGCTTCACCGATCATCCCGGCGTCGTTTGGCAAGGCTACCGTTCGGTCAAGGAATGATCAGCGTGCGCAGCCGCCATCCTGCGAATTCACCCGGCCATCCGCTCTGCCTGCGAACTTATCCAGCTACGAGAAGCTCGTGCTTTTGTGATAGAATTGCTGATGAGCGCTCCGTTACCTTGACGCGAGCACCATTCTCGCGGCGAGTCCCTTCGCCATTCCCAGGAGGAACGAATCGTGCTGCACGTCATCGCAATCTTGCTGGCTGCCGCGCCTGGGCTTGCAAGCTCGCCCGATAAGGCGGTCTCTCCGCCCGCGGTCGGTGCAGCCGTTGCCGATTTTCGCTTGCAGGATATTCACCGTCGCCCGCGCTCGATCGGCGGCTTCAAGGACAAAAAGGCGTTTGTCGTCGCGTTCGTCGACACCGAATGTCCGGTATCAAACCTCTACGTGCCGACGTTGGTCGACTTGCACACCAAGTACGCCGATAAGGGCGTCCAGTTCCTGGCGATCAATTCGAGCAGCCAGGACTCGTTTATTCGCGTGTCAGCGCATGTGCAGGAGAGAAACATTCCCTTTCCGGTGCTCAAGGATTTCGATCAGGATGTGGCTGCGGCATTTTGTGCAACGCGCACGCCCGAGGTGTTTCTACTTGATGCCGATCGGCTGATCCGCTATCACGGCCGGATCGACGATCAATACGGGGTTGGGGTCCGCCGCGAAGGGCGAACGAGCCGAGACCTTGCAGACGCCCTCGACGACCTGCTGGCCGGGCGTGCGATCACTACGCCCGACACGGCGGTGTCCGGCTGCCCGCTCGAGCGTCGCCACAATTCGCGCGAGGGCATGGAAGTGACCTACACTCGGCACGTGGCGCCGATCGTACAAAAACGCTGTCAGGAATGTCATCGGCCCGGCGAGATCGGACCGTTCTCTCTTCTTTCATTTGAAGACGCCGAGAAACGGACCAGCCGAATCCGCGAGGCGGTCCTCGAAGAGCGGATGCCCCCGTGGCACGCCGACCCGCGGCACGGTAAATTCGCCAACGATCGACGTCTGACGCAAGACGAGCAGGATACACTTTTGGCCTGGATCGACCAAGGCGCGAAGAAGGGGGACGACAAAGACATGCCTCCGGCCGTGAAGTTCACCCAGGGCTGGAAGATCGGCGAACCGGACAAAGTGTTCTCGATGACCGAAGAATTCAAAGTACCGGCCACTGGCGTGTTGGACTACCAACGATTCGTCGTCGAGCCCGGCTTCAAAGACGACGTCTGGGTACAGGCAGCCGAGTGTCGTCCGGGCAACCGCAAAGTCGTCCATCACATTATCGTTTACATCCTGCCACCCGGTCAGCACGATCCCTACGAGGCGGATGGGACGGCGTCGACCCTGGTCGGCTGGGCGCCCGGCGACATGCCAGCGAGTTATGCGCCCGACACGGCCCGGCTCGTTCCCGCCGGGTCGAAGCTGGTCTTTGAGGTCCATTACACACCCGATGGAACAGAGCAGACCGACCGCTCGTCGGTCGGCATCCGCTTCGCTCCGGGCCGGCCTCCTCAATCCGTCGAGACCAACATCTTGGCGAACATGCTGTTCAACATCCCGGCCAGGGCTGCAAACCATAAAGGACAATTAATATACACGTTTCCCGCTGACGCGCTCGTGCTGTCGTTCATGCCGCACATGCACTTGAGAGGCATCAGCGCCCGGTACGAGTTGACCCGGCCCGATGGCACGACCGAAACATTGCTGGCAGTACCTGACTATGATTTCGGCTGGCAGAGCGTTTATCGGTTTGCCGAGCCGCTCAAGGTGGCCAAGGGTAGCAAGCTGACGTGGACCGCCCATTGGGACAACTCGGCCGAAAACCCCGCAATCCCGACTCGACCAAGGCGGTTCACTGGGGATTGCAAACCTGGGACGAAATGCAGAACGGCTGGATGGAGGTGGTGTGGAAGACTCCCAAGCCATCAGCGCATCCGACCGGCGTGGCGCCTAAACGTCTCATTTCTCGAAAGGGTAAATAACCTTCCAGTCTTTCTGCATGTCCACGACGGTCCAACCGTTGACCGGGGCAGCTTCGAGCGCCTTATCGAGCTTTCCGCACCGCGATTCGCGGTCATAAACCCACTCGCGATGCGCGTTGGTGTGGTGGATGATTAAGCCGAACCGTGCTCCGGGGGCGGCGGTGGTCCACTGCAACATTTGCAGGTCACCATCGGAGTTGCCGAACGCCATCACTGGCCGCCGCCCGATGAATCTGTGGATCGTCGCCGGCTTGCCCGGCCCGTCGTCAATTGAAAGGCTGTCGCTCTTTCCATTCAGGGTGCTTGGGTGCCATCTCCTTGATCCGGTCGATGGCAAACATGGCTTGCAAATAGAGCGGCTGTTCGGTCCAGAGAGTGCCGTCGTTATCGAACGCGGCGATCCGTTCCGCTGGAGGGACGAACTCTGTGCTGTCGTCGCGGGTGACCCGGACGATGAAATCGGTGATCGCCTTCTTGGCCGGGCCGTCGTTCCAGGACGGCAGCGGATCGTCAGCACAGGCCGGCGTTACGGCAAGAGCGGTGACGGTTGTTACAAGTACGAGCGCTGCAGATTTCATTGCGGCTCGGCGATCAGAATTTCGGCGATGGCGTGGCTCCATGTCCTTACGACCCCGAGCAATCGCGACGTGAGAGAATCAATCGTTCGTCAGGCTTTGTTTCAATTTGTCGACCGCTTGATCGATGCTGAAACTGGCGGCCCGCTGACGGGGTGGAAATGCCTTGAACGTATCGAGAAACTTGCTCGTCACCACCTGGGCTGCCATAACGATGTAGGGCTGAGAGATGAACCAGTCGTAGTAGGTATTGGATGTAATATCGGCCCGCTCGTAGGGGTCGGCCCGAAGGTCGAAGAGTTTGGGGACGCGCAATGCGGTGAACGGCTCGGCCCAGACCCGAAAGGTGCCTGGCACACGCTGCTCCAAGAAGACGACTTTCCAGTTCTCGGCGCGCAGTGACACGAGGTCGCCGTCGTCGTTGAAATAGAAAAACCCACGCCGCGGGCTCTTGTCGGTCTCGCCGAGCAGATAGGGCAATTGGTTAAAGCCATCGAGGTGGACTTTGAACGTCTTGCCGGCGGCGTCGTGGCCCTTGAGCAGTTTTTCCTTGATGTCCGGTTCGCCCACTGCGGCGAGGAATGTCTGAATCCAGTCGTGTCCGCTGACGATCTCGTTCGATACGCTGCCGGCTTTAATCTTGCCCGGCCAGCGGATCATGCAAGGAACTCGGAACGCGCCCTCCCAGTTGGTGTTTTTTTCGCTCCGGAATGGGGTCATCGCACCGTCGGGCCAGGTGTTCATGTGCGGACCATTATCAGTTGTATAAAGAACGATGGTGTTTTCGGCAATTCCGGCGTCGTCGAGGGCCTTCAACACCTTGCCGACGTGCCCGTCGTGCTCGACCATGCCGTCGGCATATTCCGTCCGCGCGGTTAGACCCGGTTCGCTGCGCCGTTGCGGGGCGACGTGCGTGCGAAGGTGCATCCGGGTGCTGTTGTACCAGCAGAAGAATGGCTTCCCCGCCCCGGCCTGCCGCTTGATGTAGTCGATGGCCGCGTCCGACGTCTCGTCGTCGATCGTCTCCATCCGTTTCTTCGTAAGTGGACCGGTGTCTTCGATGACCTGCTTGCCGACTCGCCCCCATCGCGGTTGTTCGGTCGTGTCATCGTGATCGGTGGCCTTGCAGCGGAGCACGCCGCGGGGACCAAACATTTCCTTGAACTTCGGGTCGCGCGGATACGTCCGCTGCTCCGGTTCTTCCTCGGCGTTCAAGTGGTAGAGATTGCCGAAGAACTCGTCGAATCCGTGGACCGTTGGCAGGTATTCATTTCGGTCGCCGAGGTGATTTTTGCCAAACTGCCCGGTCGCGTACCCGTGCGGCTTCAAGAGCTCGGCAATGGTCGGGTCTTCCTTCTTGAGGCCGACTGTCGCACCCGGGACGCCGACTTTGCTGAGGCCGGTGCGGAAAGTGCACTGGCCTGTAATGAACGATGACCGGCCGGCGGTACAGCTCTGCTCGGCATAGTAGTCCGTGAAGATCATTCCTTCGCGAGCGATCAGGTCGATGTTGGGAGTGCGGAAGCCCATGAGGCCCATCGAATAGGCGCTCACGTTCGTCTGGCCGATGTCGTCGCCGAAGATGACGAGGAAATTCGGCTTCTTGCCGCTCTGCGCGACCTTCGCGGCGGTGGACTCGTTATTCTCCCCAAGGGCCAGCAGCGATCCGCGAGCGAGGTCGCTCGAGCAGGAGGCCGTAGTCGCATCGCCGGGCGGGCCGGCTGACTTCCCACCGGGCGCCGCACTTCCGTGGGCGAACGCCGTACGCGACGAGTCCAACGTCGCCGCAGTGTAGCCCACGATGGAACCGAAAAGCGCCAGCGAAACAGTCTGAAAACGCGTGCGACTCAGCGTCATATTCTTCTCCTGTTCCACAACTTCCACCGCATTACTTTTGACGTTTCCAGCGACGAGCTTACGATCGCTCATGCTGATGGAATGCCGTCGAAGGCGCTGGAAATGAAATCAAGATCACGATCGGAAGCGGCTTCGTGGCAACTCTAACAGTCGCGTCGGAGTGAGTCTAGCACTCTGGATTGCGCGCGAAGGAAAAGGACGCTGTTGCCGCACAACCAACGTGACCGAGATCGTCGTCTGCTCGTTACTTACCCTTGAGTTTTCGAGGCTTTGCGGCGCCCTCCGTGGGAGAACTGACAGCCAGACTTGCCCTGGCCATATCGGCACAGGACGCAAGGATTCGCTCGCCCAGCGCGTCGTCCTTGACGGCTCGGGCAATCCCCAGTCCGCCGACGCACAGGGCGACGATCGCGAGCGCCCGTTCTTCCGAGAGATTGGCGCCCGTGCCTTCCATCAGTCGGTCGACAAATCCGCGCACAACGGCCTCAAAGCTCGCCTTAACCGGTCCTCCCGCGCGAGACCTCAGAGGCCAAGGCCGGCAGGGGGCAGCCCTCTTCTGCGTTCCTCATGTGCCGCGGCGTCAGATAGCGCTCGATGAAGGCTTCGGCCGGCGCGGTTCGCCGCTCCGTCAGCCTCTTGGTCGCGCCGGCCGCCGACTTCCGCCGCAGCAGGTTCGAGTGTCGCTGCCAAGAGAGCTTCTTTCGACTCGAAGTGAGCATAGAAGCCGCCGGCCGTGAGCCCCGCTTCCTCCATGACCTTGTCCACGCCCGCTCGATGGTACCCCTCACGACGGAAGACCTTGCCAGCCGCCTTGACGATCTTCGCCCGGGTCCTCGCCTTGTGTCCGGCCGCATAGCGCATGAGCTGCCTCCATCAAATCCGTACCAACCGAACAGGAATAATATCACGTACGTCATATAAAGACTACGACGCTGTTGCTCTCACCGCTTGCATGGGCATTTGGTCGAACATGGCGATTGTGTCTTGTCCACAAAAGGAAACGATGGATGGAATGACTCACTAGAAATTTGCGAATGAGCGCGGCAATTTGTCCGTGTACAACGAGAGTAAGCAAGGTAACTGCCGGGGGGAAAACATGGAAGCGCGATTGTTCGGTCCCACGGAGCGCCAGGTTCCGGTAATAGGCCAAGGCACCTGGTATGCCGAGAATGACGACCGCCGCACGGCGATCGACGCCCTGCGCCGGGGTATCGCGCTGGGCATGACTCACATCGACACGGCGGAGATGTATGGCGAGGGCAAAGCCGAACAGATGGTCGCAGAAGCGATTGCGGGGAAGCGCGATGAGGTTTTCTTGGTCTCGAAAGTCCTTCCGGAAAATGCATCACGGCGCGGGACGATCACGGCGTGCGAGCGATCGCTCGATCGTCTTCAAACAGATCGCCTCGATTGCTATTTGCTCCATTGGCGTGGCCGATACGCGCTAGAGGAGACGATCGCGGCCTTCGAACAATTGAGCCGGGACGGGAAGATTCTGTCCTGGGGGGTGAGTAATTTCGATGTGTCCGACCTCGAGGAAGTACGAGCGATCGCAGGGAGCGGCCGGCTCGCGTGCAATCAGGTGTTCTATCATCTCCAGCAGCGAGCCATTGAGCACGCTGTGCTCCCCTGGTGCGAAACCCACGGGGTCGCTGTTGTCGCCTACAGCCCGTTCGGCCGCGGGAACTTTCCCCGTCCACGCACGAACGCGAGACGCGTACTGGATGGAATTGCCACCAAGCATGATGCGACCCCACATCAAGTCGCCCTCCAATTCCTGCTGAGATCTCCGTCACTGTTCACGATTCCCAAGGTCACGAACCCCGATCATGGCGCCGAAAACGCCGGTGCCGGAGATCTGGAACTTTCCGAGGCAGATCTCGCATTGATCGATCAGACCTTTCCTCTCGGTCCTCATCCGAGCGCCTTGCCGATGCTATAGGGAGCCAGTATCCGCTACCGAGTCTCAATACGAGTCGGCGGAGATTACCTCTCCGCCATTTCTGCTGCCCAAGCCCTGCCAAACGAGCACGTTGATCGAATTTTTGATGAACTGGACGTGCCCATCGGCCATCAGCGAGTTGACACCGCCGGGGTGCTTGCTGCGCGCCGCGATGTTGAGCGACAGCCAGCTCCAGAGCGGATCCGAGCGGGTGCTATGAGGCAGTCCTCCTCGGCAATCGGGCAGCTTATCGTTGGGTGGCCGGAGATGGTTGTAGAGAGAGTGCCCGGGCGCCCCATAGTGCCAGCGCACACCTCGGGTCGCCTGGAACTGTGTCGTCGTGCTCGGCAGGCTCAGGCAAAGCGACGCGTAGTCCGCGTCCGAGCTGATCGGGGGGCCGGTCGTGCTGTTGTTGCCGGTGACGAGGAAGACACCCAACGGATCATTGGCGTACGTCGAGGTTGCGGTCGAGCGGACCGTTTCGGTGACAGCGGCCGTGTTCGACAAGCCGTCGGTAAAGGCTTCGGGGCCTACCCGCGAATTCTCGAAAAACGGGCCGTTGGGCGTACCCGTCAGAGGTGGAATTGGGTTCTGCACTACCGGGTAGCCCGAACCGACGTTGAGATCATAGTTGTGAGTGGCAAAAAGCACGCCACTCAATGAGATCAATTGCGGCTGCGAGTCCGTAGGGCAGATCAGCGTGGCCAGAAACGTCGTAAACCCAGTCGCGTTAGACACAGCCAGTGTGTCGGAATCCGGGGGCAAATTAAAATTAAACGAGTTGAAGATTGCGGTCTGGTCGAGCTGCGGCAGGATCTGCGCGTATGTCCCCCAGCAGTTGCCATGTCCCGCGATATGGGTGTTGAATCGACCTGGCGGCAGCACGCCGACCGCTGTGATGTAGTTGTGCAGCGCCAAGCCGATTTGCTTGAGGTTGTTCGTACACTGCATGCGGCGGGCCGCTTCGCGCGCTGCCTGGACCGCGGGCAAAAGCAGCGCGATCAACACCGCGATGATGGCAATCACGACGAGGAGTTCGATGAGCGTAAAGGCACGACGCCTTCGGCAGATTCGCATGACAATGTCTTTCATTTAGGATTAAGTTTGGTACCGACGTGTCGCATCTTGCTACGATTGTGTCAAAGCGGATTATGATACTGCGAAACTTGCATCGGATACAAGACTGGCGTAAACTGATAGGATCATGGCGAACCTTGACCAGTTCGAGAACGACTTACGGGACCGGCGCACTTTGCGCGGCTGGTCTCAAGAGCAATTGGCGCGGCGGTCCGGGTTGTCACGTGCGGGGATCAGCGCCATCGAGACCGACCGGCTCATTCCGTCCGCCGCGGCGGCCCTTGCTTTGGCTGCGGCCCTTGAGTGCCGTGTCGAAGACCTGTTCCGACTTCGAGGTTCCGAATCCCACGAATCCTCTTGGGCTTGGTCGCCTCGACTCGAGCCATGCCGATACTGGAAGGCCGAGGTGGGTGGGCGTATCAAGTTATTCCCCGCGGAAACGACCGCGACGGGCTTGGTCCCTCACGACGGTGTCTATCGAAACGGGTCGTTCCACGACGACGTCGAATGCGACCCCGAGCATACGCTGGTCATGGCCTCGTGCGATCCTGCGGCAGGATTATTGGCGGCCCTGCTCGCCCGCGCCGCCGACATTCGACTGATCGTTTTACCGCGTGCCAGCCGCACGGCACTGTCGTTGATAGGTGGAGGGCTGGTGCATGTCGCGGGCGTGCATCTCACAACGGCCGAGCAGCCCGGGGGAAACGCGACGATCGTTCGCCGCGAGTTGGGTGCCGGGTATCACTTGCTCCGTGCCGCCCGCTGGGAGGAAGGGATTGCCTTCGCATCTGGCCTGCGGCTCCCGTCCATCCGCGAGGCAGTGCGAACCAATCTGCGGTGGGTCGGCCGGGAAGACGGGTCCGGAGCGCGGCAATGCCTCGATGAACTCTTGGGCGACAGACGGCCCCCCCGGCGCATGGCCTCAGACCATCGCGGCGTGGCCGAGGCCGTGCGCAGCGGATGGGCCGACGCGGGCGTTTGCCTTCGTTTAGTGAGCGAAGAAGCAGGATTGGATTTCCTGCACGTCCGCGAAGAGATCTATGACCTATGCATCCCTGATCGTTGGGAGGGAGATCATCGGATCCAAGCGCTCTTGCAGGTTGTGCGCTCGGAATCCTACCGCAGGGCCTTAGGTGAACTTCCTGGATACAACAGTGCCGAGACCGGAGAACTCTACCAGGTGAGTTAGCGGTGCGCCATATTTGATCCCGCGTCCGCCTAACGCTATTCGACGCCATGCGGTCAAGATTTATCGATCAGGACCTCCGTTGCCTTGATCACTGCCTTGACTGAATCGCCGGCCTTTAGCCCCAATTGTTCGGCCGAGCCGCGCGTAATTGCGGCGACCAGTTCGACGTCACCGACGTTCATGACCACCTCGGCCATCACGTTGCCGAGCCTGACCGACTTGACCGTCGCGGGGAGCTGATTTCGTGCGCTGAGCATATCAGATTTCCTTTAAAACGATTCACGCCAGGGATAAGTTCGGCTTACACGACAATTGTACGGAAAGCTGCCAGTAAACGCACGACGAAAGTAAGCTGCGGCCGCTATCCGGCAGACTCTTGTCCGTTCATGTTCGGATTGCCTCCTGTCGGCTCGTCGGCGAATACTTCCCACGTGAAGAGCTCGACATTGCTGGCTCGCGATCGTGCTCGGTGTGCTTGAAGTGGCGTCTGCCAGGTAGTAGCATCCGGGATGTCGCACGCGAATTCATATCGGTTATCCGGTCCAATTCAAGCGAGACGTATGATGACAACGACTCGATGCTGGTTTGTCTCGGCGCTGCTCTTCACGTGCCTGTTCCTGGGTTACCTGCGGGCCGGTTCGGGTCAGGCACCGCCACAAACTCCGCCACCTGGCGGCAATGCTGCTGCGGCTGCACCGGCAACTGGAGCGACCATCCCGGCCGTGAGCGCCAAGGAAAAGCCGATCCGCGACCTCGTTAATGCCTTCGCCAAGGCTTACAGCACGCCGGATCTGAAGGCTCTGGCGGCGCTCTTCACCGACGAAGCCAATGTCGTCGATTCAGGGGGCGAAGCTACTCGTGCCAAGTCGGCCGTCGTCGAGATGTATTCATCGTCCTTCGAGGAAAACCCGCGATTGACTCTGGAGCCCAAAGTGCAGGAAATCCAATTCAACAAGGATTCGGTCAAAATCAGCTCGATCGACCGGATCATCGGCGGGCAGATCGCTGCCGACATCGCGGATGTCGTGATGGTCCGCAAGCCACCTCAGCCCAGTGGCACGCCGACTCAACCCGCGACCGCACCCGCGCAGACTGGAACGGGTACATCAAGCAAGTAGACGTGGAGCAATCATTCCCGATTAAAGCTCTACCAGCCGTGTCGGGCGAACTGGCCCCCGGATCTTTGCGAATGGAAGGACTTCCGATCTAGGTGGCGGAATGAACGGCATCACAGGTCGATCGACCTCCTGACACCAAACTAGCGACTCCGAAAGGTATTCCATGTTGAGGCATCCATGGACAATCGCCGTGATGGCGGCCGTGATCATTCTCGGTGACACGGAGGTAGCCCAGGCCCAGCGAGGTCGGGGCGGCGGCGGACGGGCAGGTGGTGGAATGGCGCGTCCGGCCGGCGGCATGGGCCGTCCGGGCGGGATGTCGCGACCATCCATGCCGATGAATCGGCCGGCAATGGGCGGAATGAACCGGCCGACGGGGGGCGGAAACTTGACCCGACCGGGCATGGGCAACTTCGGCAATCGCCCGGGCGGCGGTGGCATGAGCCGGCCCGCGAACTTCCCTGGTCAGGGGGGTGGAAATCGCCCCGGAATGGGGGGCAATTTCGCTGGCGGTGGACTCCGTCCGGGCGGCGGCAATCGTCCAGGTATGGGGGGAAACTTCCCCGGACAAGGCGGCGGCCTACGACCAGGAGGGGGCAATCGGCCCGGAGCCGGCGGCGGTGGCAATCGTCCAGGGATGGGGGGAAACTTTCCCGGTCAAGGTGGCGGCAATCGACCCGGCTGGGCGAATCGGCCCGGAGCCGGCGGCGGTGGTACCCAGTGGCCCGGTGGTGGCAATCGACCTGGCTGGGCAAATCGGCCCGGAGGTGGTGGCGGGGGGACACAGTGGCCCGGCGGTGGCAATCGACCTGGCTGGGCGAATCGGCCCGGAGGTGGCGGCGGTGGTACCCAGTGGCCCGGCGGTGGCAATCGACCTGGCTGGGCAAATCGGCCCGGAGGTGGTGGCGGTGGTACCCAGTGGCCCGGCGGCGGCAATCGCCCTGGCTGGGCGAATCGGCCCGGAGGTGGTGGCGGCGGCACGCAGTGGCCCGGCGGTGGCAATCGACCTGGCTGGGCGAATCGGCCGGGGTGGAATGGCGGCGGTACGCAGTGGTCTGGTGGCAATCGACCCGGCTGGAACAATCGGCCCGGTATTGGCGGAGGAAACATCGGTCAAATCGGCGACAACCTGGGGGTGGTGAACCGGCCGAATTACGGCGGAAATACGTTCATCAACGGAGGAGGCGGCGGCTGGGGAGGGGGAAACTGGGGACTGGGCGGCACGAACATCAACACAAATATCACCAACACCAATATCAATAATAACGTCTTCAACCGTGCCTGGGGCGGTGGTTGGGGAGGCGGCTGGGGAGGTGGCTACGGCGGTTTCGGCGGCTATGGCGGCTGGGGAGGTGGCTACGGCGGTTTCGGCGGCGGTTGGGCCTCGCCCTACTATGGCAATTGGTATCGCGGTTGGGGTGGCAATCTCGGCTCGTTCTGGGGCGGCTACGGCCTTGGCGCCCTGACTTCCTTTGGCCTCGGCTCTGCGTTCGGCGCTTCGAGTTATTACTCCGCATTGGGCAGCTATGGCTATGGAGGTTACGGCTATCCGGTCTATGGCGGCTACGGCTACGGAACAGGGTACGGCGTCTATGACTACTTCCCGACCTGGGGAGTAAGCAGCATCGGCGGGTGGGGTTTGGGCTCGCTGGCGAGCACCTGGTTGAGCAGCAATTACGCCAATCCATACTACTCGATCGTCGTCAGGTCTCAGCCGACCGCCGCGCCTGTCGTCTACGATTATTCGCAGCCGATCAATGTCGACGCTGCTCCGCCCAATCCAAGTGCGGCCGACAGCAGCGAGCAAGTATTTTCAGCCGCTCGCGATTCATTCAAGGCGGGTGATTACCAACGCGCACTCGAACTCATCGACCAGGTCATCAAAGAGACCCCGAACGCTCCGGTCGCACACGAGTTTCGAGCCCTTTGCTTGTTCGCGTTGAAGCGGTTTGACGAGGCGGCCACCGTCGCCTACGCCGTGCTCTCCGCTGGTCCGTGCTGGAATTGGTCCACACTGGTCGGCCTTTATCCCGACGTCGACACATACACCAACCAGCTCCGCGCGCTGGAAGCGGCAGTCCGAACCAACCGTAGTTCAACACCGCCCAGGTTTCTCCTTGCCTACCATTATCTGGTTCAGGGCAATAACGATGCGGCGGGAACCGAGTTTGCCGATGTCGTCAAGCTTGAGCCCAAGGACCAGCTCTCGGTATCGTTTGCCAAGGCGTTGAACAAAGCCAAGGAATCGACACCGATGCCCACGGCCGTGACGCCGCCGGCAGTTGCCGGGGCCCCGACCGCCGTGGCGGCGCAGCCCCCATCGACTCCGACTGCAGCTGCAGCACCGGCAACGGCGCCCACGACTGCCGCCGCGCCGGCCCCTGCCCCGGCGACCGAGCCCGCCGAACCCCCGCCACCGCCTCCCGCTGAGCTGACCGGTACCTGGAAGGCAGCTCCGTCTCCCGACACCGCCATCACGCTTGCGCTCAAGGCGGATGGTGACTTCACCTGGAATGTAGCCAACAAGGGCCAGCAAAATCAGTCCATTCACGGCCGGGCGGTCTACGTGAATGATGTGCTGAGCTTGTCCCAGGAAGAGGGTCCACCGCTCGCCGGCAAGATCGAATCGAAAGATGCAACTAAATTCACATTCCGTCTCATGGGCGGCGGAAACAACGCTCCTGCGCTCACGTTTACCCGCTGACAGTGCCCCTAAACGGACTTGTGTGATTCCGGGAGGGCGAGGCTCTGTCCGAGCCGGATTGCGCCGTGGCTCGCCGGGAGGATCGCCCTCCCACGATTGTGCAAGGGCTTTTAGATTGAAGCCGTTACAATGACGCTATAGATCTGGCTTTGAGGATCTTTACCAATGCAAACGCTAACAGCCTCCTGTCTGCTCATTCCCGTGCTAGTATTCGCGAATGTGATTACGGACGAGCCGAAGGCCCAGGATTCGCCTGCTTGGCGACCGCTCTTCGACGGCAAGAGCCTTGATGGCTGGGAGCACGTCGGACCTGGCAAGATGGTTCTAGAAAACGGCATGCTCCGCACCGAGGGGGGGATGGGGCTGCTCTGGTACACCCGCGAAAGGTTCGGCGACTGTATCATCCGCGTCGTGTACAAGACGACTGACCATGCCTCGAACGCTGGAGTGCACGTCCGCATTGCCGACAAACCCAAGGACCCTTGGTATGCCGTCCACCACGGCTACGAGGTTCAGATTTGTGACGTGCAGGACGACTATCATGGAACGGGCTCGATCTATTCGCTCTCGAAGATGACCGCACGACCTGCAAAACCAGCTGGCGAATGGAACACGATGGAGATCACGCTGAAAGGTCGGCGCATCCAGGTCGCAATCAACGGGTCGCCAGTCAACGACTTCGACCCCGACACCGCGGCCATCCCGCAGCGGACGCAAGATTTTGAGCCCGAGCGCGGGCCTCGCCCCGTGTCCGGCTACATCGGCCTGCAAAACCACGACGATTACGGCGAGGCAAAGGCTCACGTCTACTTCAAGGAGGTCAGCGTCAAGTCGTTGTGAGACTGCGAATATCTACGGCCCGGCTTGCTGCCCCCGCCGCATGACTTCCCGCACGGCCATGTGGCGCATAAGGTCGCTCAGCGTAGTGTCCGCCCGCAGCCGGGCAACAACTTGGTCTGGCTCGCGTAGCTCGGAGAAGAGGCGCGCGACCAAGCGTTCGGCCCCGGGCCGCAGGGCCTCGGCTTTGCTTCGGGCCTGATGTCGCATCGCCGGCGACACGGTGTCCCATATCCGGACCGTACCGTCTCCGGAACCAGACGCCAGGCTCGTGCCGTCGGGGCTGAAGGCTAGTGAGAAGACGTAATTGGTGTGTCCCTCAAGGCGCGCCACTTCCTGGCCGCTCGCCAGGTCCCATAGCCGGATGGATCTGTCGCGGCCCGCTGAGGCCAGCCGCTTGCCGTCTGGATGGAGAATAGCCGCGAAGATCGCGTCGGTGTGCCCGGTCAGGACGGCGATGCATTTCGACGAAACCACGTCCCAAACGCGGACTGTGCGGTCCGCGCTCGCAGAGACCAGCAGGCGCCCATCGTTGCTGAACGAAACGGAACTGACAACGCCCGTATGACCCGTTAACCGGGCTGATCGATGCCGGGTCTGCGTTTCGCGGATATCAATTTGCGTCTCGTCTTCACCCGTACCTGCCAGCAATCGTCCGTCTGGACTGTAGGCTAGCGACTTCTTCGCGAAGTCGCCGGCGGCCATCCGAAAAGACTGGACGCTCGCCCCGGTTGTCGAATCCATAATGCTCACGCTTCCGTCGGAATCTGCAGCCGCGATATAAGCTCCGTTCGGGCTCACCGCGACTGCCTGAGTGACGCCGCGCCCGGGGCCCTTGAGCTTGTTCTGGCGGCGGGCGATCGCGACGTTCCAGATGTGCAACGATTCGTCCTGTGCGCATCCGGACGACCAACCAAGAGCTGTCCGGGCTAAAGGCCAGGGCGCGGATATTCCCCGGATGAGGCAGGCTCGCAGCGTTTTCCATGGTCAGTGCGTCCCACAAGAGCACTTTGTTGTCCCAATCGCCCGCAGCCACCCATTGTCCGTCCGGGCTGTACGCCACCGGATAGACGTAGCTCCTGTGGCCGCGCAGCACGGACGCCGCTACCATGGCGGCCGACTTCCCACAGCCGTACCGTTCCATCCTCCTGCTCCAGGTTGCCGGACCTCGCCAACTGGCTCACTGAAGCCAGCCTGCGGCCGTCCGCCGTGAATGCCAAATCGCCTATGTCACCGACGTGGCCCTGAAGGACGCCGAGGTCTTGGCGGTTCGCCGCGACCCACACCCGAACAGTCCGGTCCGTGCCTCCAGAGGCGATCCACGTCCCGTCGGAGCTGTACTTCGCCGTCAAGACTTCCCCGGTGTGACGATCGTAGGGCGGCTCGACCTCACGCCCCGTCGTGGAATCCCATTGGCGTACGGTACTATCGGCCGAGGTCGTCACGAGGCGAAGACCATCCCGGCGAAACGACACGCTCAGCACCTTGCGTGTGTGCCCTCGACATAGGGCGGTCATCGTGCCGGCGGTCGTGTCCCACAGTCGCGTGAGGCCATCTTCGCCGCCGGTCGCGATGCGCGTTCCGTCCGGGCTGAAGACAAGAGCATACGTATTGTCGATGTCATGAACAGACGTCGCCGCTGGTTTGCCCGAGTCAGTGTCGTGCACCGTGACTACCGACTTCCTGTCGGTAGCCCAGCACACTGCCAGCCGCGAACCGTCCGGGCTCACGGCCACCAAAACGGCGCCCATCCTGGCCGGGCCCGTCAGTTGAATTTCGACACGTCCCTCGTTGTCCAGGACGTTCAAGATGTTCGAACTATGCGGATCATCATGTGTGATCGCGAGGCTCGGAGCCTGAATCTCGCCGACTCTGGCGAAAAGCCGCAGTCCGTGCCGAGTCGGCAGCGGGGGATGATACATCAAATTCGTCTCCGGTCGGAAGGATCGCGCCTGAAGTTCGTTCCCTTCAAGGTCGGCGAGGCGCAAACTGGTCCGCGTTAACCGAGCGATCCGGATGCCATTCGCATCGCGGATCAGGAACTGAGGTTCGCCGGCGATGGCCGGGAACACGGCGATGCTGTCGTCGATCCGCGCGTGCAAGTGTCGCCATTCCCAGTCGCGTAAAGCCTGCGGTGCCGCGCCCAACTGGCGGCCGGCTTCGGCAACGTCGTGATGCGAAATCGCACGCAGCCGCCGCCGCGATCCGGGCACGGTAGCTCTCGAAAGTGGCGACACGCTCGCGCGCGATCGCCACGCGAGCATTCTCTGCGGCACGCAAGGCAAAAAGGATCGAAACGACCGTTCCCACCAGCAGCGCCATGAAGATGCCCGACACTCCCAGCCACCAGCGCCCTGTGCCGCCGAGCGAACTTGCGGAGCTGATAGAGCGCCGAGGCAGGCCGGGCCAGAATCGCTTCCCCGCGCAGGTAGCGCCTGATGTCCGACGCCAGGTCACCCGCCGACGCGTAGCGCCGGCTCTTGTCTTTCTCGAGCGCCTTGGCCACGATGATTTCAACGTCGCCGCGGTAATGCGTGTCGATCGAGCCCAGCCGCGACGGTTCCTGCTCTTGGATCACCCGCGCAACCTCGTGCCCCGGAAGCTGATCGAGATGGTACGGCAGCCGGTGCGCCAAGAGCTCAAAGAGAATGACGCCTAGCGTGTACACGTCCGACCGTCCGTCGAGCCCGGCCGGGTCGGCGGCGATCTGTTCGGGACTCATGTAGTTCAAGGTGCCCAGCAGTTGACCGGCCTGCGTTCGGCCCGCGGTGGACAGCAGGTCGGCGGCGGTGACGTGGGCGACGCCGAAGTCGAGCACCTTGGGCTGGCCGGATTCATCGACCAGGATGTTGCCAGGCTTGAGGTCGCGATGAATGACCCCCTTGTCATGAGCGTGTTGCACGGCGTCGCACACCTTCGCCAGCAGCTCGAGGCGCGCGGCCGCGTCGAGACCGCGGCTGCGCGCATACTCGTCCAGCGGCATGCCGCGAGATGAACTCCATGGCGAAGAACGGCCGGCCGTCATCACCGATCCCCGCTTCGTAGACCTGAGCGATACCAGGATGCTGGAGCCGGGCCAGGATTTCTGCTTCGTGGCGGAAGCGACTGAGGATCTCGGCTGATGCGAGATCCGGCGCGAATCACCTTGAGGGCAACGGTGCGGCGCGGGTTGTCTTGTTCGGCCTCGTAGACGGTGCCCATGCCACCTTCGCCGTGCCGGCGAAGGATGCGATAGCGGCCGATGTAAAGCGGCAGCCCAGGCTCCGCCGAGAGCGGCAGTGCGGCGCGGACGTATGCGGCCGGGCTGGGCAGGAAGTCGGGATCGTTTTCGGCCTCGGCGTCAAAGTGGAGGAGCTCCTCGACAGCGGCCCGCAGGTCAGGGTCGCCGGCACACTGTTCGTCCAGGAACGCGCCGCGATGCGCAGGCTCGATGTCGGCCGCCTGCTGGAACAGCGCCTCCACGGCTTCGGGGGATGGCTCGGGCATGTCCCTTCCCGTACTCGGGCTAGCTCAGACGCTTTCTGAGCCACGCCCGGATGTAACGCCAGTGCCGGTCGAGGGTACGCTCGGCCAGCCCGAGGACCGTCGCGGTCTCCTCCCTCGTCAACCCGGTGAAGTAGCGCAGCAAAACGATCTGCGCCTTGAGCGGGTCGCGCACTTCAAGTTCCTGCAGCGCCTCGTGCACCGCCAGCACGTCGTCCGATGGAGGCTCCAGAACGGCACACGCCTCGTCCAGCTCCCGGCGCCGCTGGCCCCCGCCGTGGTTCGGCCCGGCCTTGCGCCGCGCCTGTTCGACCAGAATGTCGCGCATGGAGCGCGCGGCAGCGAACAAGAAGTGCTGCCGGCCTTCCCAGGTCACGTTATCGTCGCCCGCGATCCGCAGATACACCTCATTGACCAGCGCGGTGGGCGTCAGGGTCTGGCCTGGCGGCTGCCGTGCCAGTCGCGCCCGCGCCAGCTCGTGTAATTCGGCATAAACGAGCGGCAAGAGGTCCGTGACCGCCTGTCGGTCCCCGGCTTGGGCTGCCTGGAGCACCGCCGACACCTTCGAATCGCCCGAGTGGGACATCAGTGGCCCGGAAAGAAAGAGCAATCCCATAACGATTTAGATTGATTTTACCTGGTGGCTTCCCGGGTCCGCAAGCGACCAAACGACCGCAGCCTCATTCGCGGGTAATCGCGATTTCCGAAAAAAAGTTGGCAAAGTTTTGCGACCATTCTCGGCTAAAGAGATAGCGTCTGGCGCGCGGCTCACGCGACGCGTTGAATCCTGGCGACCGCATCGAGCAGCACGCGGCCGCCACAGACGTGAACCGCAGGCTCGCCCCAAAGCCTTTGACCTTGGCGGTGGCAATTTCCCCCCGCTGGTCAAAGGCGTGCGATCGGTCCGCGCGCTGCAGTTGATCGGATTTTCTTCGTGCCGACAATCGAGTCCCGCTGCCAGGAGAACTTCTCATTCGGTCGCTCTCGCCCCCGCGGGCGTCCCTGAAGAGTCGCGTCTCGAAACTATAGGCCTTGAAACTCACATTGATAATCGTGATACCAAGGAGTTGCACCGATGGCTGGCAAGTCGAAGAGGCCTCTCGGGTCTAGATGGGCGAATTTCGTAGAGAGTTCCGCCAACCCTCAAGCGAAACGCCGTCGGCGGAAGTCGTGTGGTCTGGTGTTCCAGGAACTTGAACAGCGCACACTACTGAGTGTCACCGCATCCTTGATTTCCGGCGTGCTCAAAGTCGGCCTCTCAGCGGCCAATGACCAGGCTTTAATTACTCCTTCGGGGTCGAACATTTCGGTCAGCGGCACCGACTTTTCCGCCTACGCATTCTCGGGCGTCACCTCAATTCTGGTTCAGGGAGCCAACACCTCCAGCCAAAACGACCCCAACCAGAGCGTCGCATTCGGTGGGAGCGGCGGCACGATCACCCTCAACGCGGCGTCGGGCACCGACGCCTTGAAAGTGTCTGGCGTCACCTCGGTGACCTTCACGGACGTCACGATCGACGTGAAGAAAGGCAACGTCGACGTCGAGGCATCCGAGACCACTACGGCAACCAACGGTGCGCTGCCCACGGCCATCAGCGTCACGAATGCGGCGATCAGCGTCACGAGCGCCGCGATCACGGCCGATAACATCACGCTCAACTCCAGCGCGGAATCGAACTACACGTACAACGCTCCATTCGGGGGCGCTCTGAGCTCCGCAGGAGTGGCGGCGACCGTCGCAGACATCCAACCGAGCGCAACGGTCATGGTGACAGGGGCGGCAACGAAGCTCACGGTTAACCATTCGGGCGGCGACATCACGATCGGGGCGGACACGACCACCACGATCGACTCCGAGCCCGTCGTTGGAACCAAACTCAAGGGGAGTGCAGTAAACCCGATCGACGCGGCGATTGCCGAATCGGTGGTCAACTCTTCCGCAATCGCCCAGGTTGGTGGCGGCTCGACGGTGAGCGCCGGCACAACTAGCGGGACTTTGAGTATCACATCGACCAACACGAATACGGTAACGACGGACGTCGAAGGCAAGGGTGCGGTCGGCGGCGCGGCGGGGGCCATCACGGTCGACAACAGCACTAGCCAGGCCTTCGTGAGCGGAGGCTCAACCGCCAAAGCCGGCACCGTGGACATCTCGGCGACGACGGTCAATACGGCCGACACTACCGCAGAGTCGCTGGCATCGGGTGCCGGCGCGAGCAGCGCCATCAAGAATATGCTCGAAGGGGACGTCGACCCTTCGTATTTGGACGATGCGCTCAAGAGCGATCCCATCTCGACTTCACTGGCGAAAGTGGGCGTTTCCGGCGGAGAACCGATTTCCGTCGCGGCCGCCGTCGCAATAACCAAGTTCACACCGACGACCCAGGCTTTTATCGATTCGTCCAGCGTAACGGCCACAAAATCCATCAACGTCACTTCATCCGCCGACAACAACGCGACCACTGAAGCCGAGGGTTCCACGACCACCGCCGACGCCGACAACAGCGTGGGGGTCGGGGTTGCGATTAACGACACCGTTGCGAACAATACGGCGACGCTCGAGAGCACCACTGGCCCAACCAGTCTGTCGGCACCGGCGATCAACGTGTCGGCGATCGCCCCCGCGGCGTCTGACGACGATGACCACGAGGATTCAGCGTCAGCAACGTCGGGCGTGTCCGGCGAAAACGTGGGCTTCGCGGTGGCGCTGGCAATCAACATTGTTTCCAACACGGTCGAGGCAACCGTTCCGTCCGGGTCCACCGTTTCGTCTGTCGGCGACGTGGCGTTCAATGCGCAAGACAGCGTCACCGAAATCGCGACTTCCCAGCCGCCTGACCTCGAAGTGGGCAGCGAGGCCGATAGCTCACTGGCCGTTGGCGCGGGCGTCGCGCTCAATATCGACAGCAATACCACGCTGGCCGAGCTGATGGACAAGGCACAACTTACCGGTGCCCGGGATCTGACGTTCACCGCCGACTCAACCGACACGATCAGCACTAACGCAGACGCCGGCTCGTCCGGCGGCGCTGCGTCGATCGCCCCGACCGTGGCCATTTCCGTCGTGAACAACACAACAACGGCCGAAGTCGGGACGCCTGATGCCGCCGGCGACAGGCTCTTGGTCGGTGGCGCGTTCTCGGCCATCGCAACCCACACGGGTACGACGGCGACCTCGGCCGGCGCCAACGCCGGCGACGGCGACGACATTTCGGCGGGCGTTTCCATGGCCCTGGGCTTCGTAACCGATCTGACTACCGCGACGACCGGTCGGTCCATCACCGCTCGAGGAGGCGGAGTTGCATTTGAAGCAGACGGTTCGGCTGCGAGCCTCATCTCTTCGAGCGCCAGTGCCAGCGGCGGTGAGTCCGACGACGACGGCACGTCCAAGAAAGATGTCGACGACCAAGACGCCGATCAGCGCAGCTACGCCGATAGCATGGGCGGCCTGACGGACGGCGGCGGCAAATCCGTCAGCGCCGGGAACACAGGCAAAACGGCGACGCCGTCGGCACAGACTTCCGACGGCTCTTTCACGCTCGCAGCTGCGGTTGCCGTCAATATCGTCAACAGCCAAGCCAACGCAACGATCCCCTCGGGTTTATCGATCATCGCCGCCGGCCTGGTATCCGTCAGTGCCACGAGCGTCACCGGCACAGAGGGCGACATCGTTTACGGCGATACGGCGAACGCCTGGGGAACGGACGCTGGCACCGCGAAAGTAGGAATCGGGGCGGCCGTTGCGCTCAATCTCGTGAGCGATTTAACCCAGGCGACGATCGGCGCTTCGACGATTAAGGCCGATGGTGTCACGGCGAATGCCGGAATGATAGGTGACGAAGCTTCCAACTTTTTCGGCGCTAACTCGACCTCGGGCGCAGGTGCAAGTAATGTCGGCGTCGCAGGGGCGGTGGCGATCAACATCGTCAATAACACCAGCCAGGCTCTCCTCGCGACCGGCGCGTCGGTTGCCGCGGGCGGGGGCGATGTCAACGTGACCTCGCTTAACGACTCGAGCGACCTGACCTTCGCGGAGCCTGCTGGGGCGGCCACCGGCGAAAGTCTAGGCGTCGGCGCTTCGGTCGCTTTGAATATCATTACCGGCAAAACTCTATCCGAGATCCAGACTGGTGCCGCCCTGACGGGCGCGGGCAACTTTACGGTCACCGCCAACTCGTCTCAGACAATCGATACCTGGGGACAAAATGGCGCCAGCGGCGGGATTGCTCTCTCAGGCGGGGTTGCGATTGATATCGCCAACGTTCAGACCACTGCCAGCATCGGCTCGGATGCGACAGCGATCAAAGCCGCCGGCGGTCTGACGATCAACGCGACCGGGGACTTTTCGGTGGACTCGCTGGCCGACTCGGCGTCAGAAGCGAGCGGGGCTGTCGGCATCGGGGCGTCGGTCGTCGTCAATGTGACTCAAGACGCGGTTCTCGCCGATTTGGACCGCAGCGTTACCGCCGCTGGCCCCATCAGTGTTACGGGCGACGGCACCTCGTCGAGCCAAGCCACCGCGGTTGCAGCGAACAGGGCGCGAGCGGCGACGACGGTTCTGCCGACGACGATTCGGGGGCCCAGTCGTCATTCGCTCAGGACGAGGGTGCAAGCGTTCCAGCCCTTCCCTCCGCCAGCAGCCTGGTGAGCTCGCCATCGAGCTCAGTTACTAGCGATTCCGGCGGCAGCGACGGCGAGACAAGCCTTGGCGTCGCGGCGTCTGTAGCGGTTAACGTGCTAAACAGTTCCACCACCGCCACGATCGACAACAAGCTGGCGGTGACCACGACCTCCGGCTCTCTGACAGTCGGCACGACCAACCAGTCAAGCGCACTCGCCTTGGCGGACAGCGAATCGATCACAAACCAGAACTCGATCGGCGCAGCCGTGTCGCTCAACGACGCCACAGTGACAAACACGGCGACGATCGGCTCCTCGGACAACATCAGCGCAACCGGCGTCTACGTCACGGCTCTGATGCCCGCGCCTGTCGATAGCACGGCGCAGGTGAACGATTTCTCAACGCAGGGAATGGGCGTCGCCGTCGGCTCGGAAACCGGTGTGGCGGGGTCGGTCGGCATCAACGTGATCAAGATCACGACCACGGCTTCGATCGGCATCGGCTCCAGCGTAAAATCGTTCGGCGGCCTGAACGTGCAGGCGGCCAACGACGAGACGCTTCAGAATGTCGCAGCTACCATCGCGGGGGGAAAAAACAACGCCGCCGGCGGAGCAGTCAACGTTAACCTCATCACCAACCCGACGAACGCGTATCTCGACATGACCGTGCACGCGAACGTTGCCGGTGCGACGCAGATCACGGCCGAGTCTTCCCTCGCGCCGTCGCAAGATCCCATCCCCAATTCGCCTTCAGACGGGATCGTCGCCGCGGGTACGCTGACGAAAGGGTCTAACATCGTCACTGAGATAGACGGCGCGGTCATTGGAGTTTTGGGCAGTGATGCCCCGTCGAATGGGGAGTTTGTCACGGGGTCCGGCATTCCAACCGGCACGCAAATCGCGATTCACAACACCGACTTCACCGGAGTCGAGACATTCGGTTCGGATGTGATACAAACGAATGATAATGTCCTTGCATTGATACCGGGAGACACGGTGAGTGGACCGGGCATCGTGCCCGGGGCGACGATCGTAAGCATCGACTTCACAGCGAGCAAAGGCTTCGAAATCACTCTTTCGGAGCCCGTCTTTGCGAGCGGTGCTAACCCACTTGTAGGCACAATTCTCGTGCTTACTCAAAGCGCCACCAAGAGCGGTCCGACCACGCTGACAGATGCGGTGGTGACCGCCGCGCTCGATGTGTTTTCCAACCTCACGTTCACGAATTTTGCGGCGGGGGGCGCCGTTTCGTCAAACGGCAACGCAATCGCCGGCTCGTTCATCGTCAATGTGATCAATCAAACGACGAACGCCTACATTGGTAGCGGAGACTTGATCAATACGCTGGTCGGTACGACTGGTTATCCAGCGGCCGATGCCGACGAAAGCGTAACCGTATCCGCGACCGAGACGATGACAATCCTTGACGTGGCGGGCGCGGTCGGCGCCGGCAAAAACGTCGGCATAGGCGCGGCGCTCGACGTCAACATCGTCACCGAGGGCGCCAAAGCCTATATCGCTTCCTCCGCGACAGTCGACGCGGCGCAGAATGTCGAGGTCACCTCGAGCACGAACGCGACCTTCAACTCGATCACCGCGGCCGGGGCCCTTAGCAAGTCAGCGGCGATGGCGGGTTCGGCCTCGATCGAGATCATCTCGTCGACGACGAATGCCTATATTGACAGTAACGCGAACGTCAACGCTCAAGGCGACATTTTGGTTCAAGCGAGTCGCCAGGCGGCGATCAGCACGATCGCCGGGCAGGTGAGCGGAGGTTCTGTGGCCGTCGGCGCCGCGGTTTCGACGGTCGTCGATACCGTCAATACCAACGCGTACCTGGGCGAGAACGACCTGATTACGGCCAAGGGAACTTCGGGTACGATCCCGGTCCTGAACCTCGATGACCCTGGCGAGACGACGCCGTTTTCGGGCGTCGCCGTTGTGGCAGCGACCTCGCAAGACCTGCAGACGATCGCCGCAGGGGGCTCAGGCGGTGCGACTAGCGTCGCCGGCTCGGCAGCGGTCAACGTCCTTTCCGACACAACGCAGGCTTACATCGCCGCAGGCGCGATCGTCAATGCAACCGACGGTTCGGCGGGGACCGGGCCCGGCGTGCTGGTGACCGCGGGAGACCTGCTCAACCTGCTCAGCACTGGTGGCGCCGCGGCCGTCGGCGGCAGCACCGGCTTCGGCGCCGGAGTTGATGTCGACTCGATCACCAAAAACACGCAAGCCTTTATCGCGACGGCGAACGTGCTGGCGGATGGAGACGTTCTGGTCGAGGCTTTTTCGGCAGAGACTCTCACGTCGATTACCGCATCGATCGGTCTCGGCGGCGAAGACGGAGTCGCCGGTTCGGCAAGCGTCTACGTGCTCACCATCAAGACACGGGCGTTTATTGGTGACGATCCTTCAAATCCCACCAGCGGTGCGACGAATGTCCAGGCCAGCGGCAGCATGCTGGTCTCAGCGTCGGATTCGACCGCGCTCGACATTATCTCGGGCAACCTCACAGGCTCCGGTGCAGCGAGCATCGGCGCGGCGGCCGCCGTCCCGGTCATCATCAAAACGACCGAAGCCTTCATCGGCGCCGGCGCGAACGTGGGCGCCTTGGGACTGGGCAGCCCGATCCAGGCTGAAGATGGTAGCTTCGCCATCTCTTATGCTCCTTACGGCACCTCGGTCGGGGTCGCTCAGCCGAACTTGACCAGTACCAACCTGTCTGTTAGCGGCGGCAGCCTGTCGGCTCCGACGAGCCTCAGGCTGGGCGACGAGCGAATCGCTACGCCCGAAACCAAGTCGATCAATGGATTGGCGGTCACCGCCGTGAACGCCGACGCCATCCAGGGAGTCGGCGTCGACGGCGGCGTCTCCGGAAGCCTCGCCGTCAACCTGAGCGGTTCGGTGGGTGTGATAACCAATCACACAGAAGCCTATATCTCCAACCACGCAACTGTCAACGCCACGAACACCGGCGCGGCAGGCAAACAGGGCGTTCTGGTCGCCGCCGGAAATGACACCTCGTTCCTGGGCATCGCCGGGGCACTCTCGATCTCCGGTGAGACCAGCATCACGCCGGGTGTCGTCGTCTTCGTGCTAAACAACACAGTCATCGCGGCAATCAACGACGGCGCTTCGGTTACAGCCGCCGGCGATATCGCGGTTCTCGCACACTCAAGTGGCGACATCCTCTCAATCGCCGCCGCCGGCGCTATTGCCGGCGGATTGGGGGTTGGTGGAGCGGTTGCCTACGTGGGCGTGACAGACAAGACCGAGGCGTATATCGGCTTTTCCGCTCAGACCGCAACGACTGGCACTCATGCCAATGCTGGTGGCAACGTGCTCGTTGACGCAACCGACGACACGGTCGCCTATCTGGTCACGGGCAGTCTCGCCATCGGACTTGACCTGGCGGGCATCGGCGGCGCGGTAAGTGTCGCGCTTCTCAACAAAACCACCGACGCCTTCATCGGCAGCTACGCCACGGTAAACGCGTTGGGAAACTCGGCCAGTCTCGCAGGGATTTACTCCGGCTCGATGTCCGGACCTGGTGATTTCGCAACCCTTGCGACCTTCCACGGCGTAGCCGTGCAGGCGGAGACGAGTGAAAACGTCACGAACATCGCGGTAGCCGGAGGCTTTGGCTATGAAGCGGGCTTGGCGGGGGGCGTCTCGGTCGAAATCTTTAACTCAAATACAATTGCTTATATCGGAGCCAACGCCAATATCAACACAAACTCGGCCGGAGCCAACTCTGCACAGGCGGTCGATGTTGCGGCGGTCAATACGGCCACAGATTTCTCATTCGCGGGTGCGATCGCCGGCGCTGCAGTCGCGGCGCTCGCCGGCGGTGTCGATGTCGGACTTCTGAATAACTCGACGACGGCCTATATCGGCGATGACGCAGTCGTTGATGCCAAGCAAGGCGTCGACGTTTTCGCGCTCTCATCCGATGCGGTTACGAGCTATGGGTTGTCCGGCGGAATTGCCTTTGCTGCGGCCAGCGCCTCGGTCTCCGATTGGTCGATCGGCGTGCTATTCGGCGACTCTTACACGGATGACGGCACCCCAGGTTCGGCACTTCCATCGGGCGGGATCTCGCCTGACACCGATTACACGGTAGGCTTCACCAGCCAAGCCTCGTCGTTGATCGGATCGCTGACGAGTTCCAGCAACAACGGCGCGGCCGGAAACACCCAATATATCACGAGGAATGTCAGCTCGGCGCAGACTAGGGTGAAGGGATCGATCAGCGGCGATCCAGTCACGACGGCAGTCAGCAGCAAGAACCAGCCCGCGGGAACGGTCGCGTATATCGCGTCTGACGTCACGGTAGCCTCCGGCGGCAGCACGAACGTGCAGGCGAAGAGCGAGGTGAGCTACTCGGGCACGGTCGGAGCACTGGAGGCCGGAGCGGTCGGCCTGGGCGCCTCGATCGACATCGTTAACGTCCGGGGGACGACAGAAGCCTATATCAACACGGGATCCACGATCACCGCCGGCGGCAACGTGACTGTCGGCGCACAGCTTGTGGGCGACAACGTGAACGGCCTGGCATTTGCGGGGACCGGTGCGATTATCGGTGTCGGCGCAAGTCATCGACATCCAAGACGCAAGCATCGTGTCGGCCAAGCTTGTTACCGGCGTCGTGATCCCGTCTGCACAAGCCGTACAAGTCACCGCGTCAACCGAACGCTCGCTCAACGCACAGGCGGCCGCAGGGACTGTGGGCGGCCTCGTTGTCGGGGCGGCTGTGGCGATCGCCGATGCCAAAGGGAGCACGACTGCCAGTTCGGACGCGGTGATCGGCCAGACGGGAACCGTCGGCAGTGTCGGCGTCACCGCCAATTCCATCGACTCGACCACCGCGGATACGTGGGCCCTTTCGGTCGGTGTTGTCGCGGGCGAGGTCAATATCGCCGATGCCGAAGTCACGCCCAAGATCACTGCCGAGATCGGCTCGAGCTCCAAGATCCTGGTCACTCAGAACGTCAACGTCTCCGCCGGCTCGCTCGAGGCGTCCAATGTCGATGTTACCGGCATTCAGGTGTCCCTCATAGGGATTGGACTATCGCTGGCTAATGCGACCTTGGCACCAAGCATACTTGCCTCTATCGACAGCAATGCGCAGATCGTTTCCGCTGGTGGATCCGTCTCGGTCAGCGCAGTGCAGCAGACCACGACCGGTGCCGTGGCCGAAGGTAGCGGCAGCGCCTATTCGGTCGTTACCGGCCAGGGCGCGAACATTTCGGCCACCGCCGCGGCACAGGTCTCGAGCATCATCGGCGAGGGTGCGACCATATTCGCTCCCGGAGTTGTTTCGATCACAGCCAACGGAACCAACATTGCCACGTCAGACGCGGGATCAATTGGCGGCGCGGCATTCCACGTGTCGGCGATCTTTGCAAATGCCACGGCGGACGGCACCGATGATGCTTTTCTTGGTAGCGGCGTTGAATTTGGAAACGACACCGTGGTGGGGACCGCAACAGACCCGGATGGAGGCTTGGTCGTGTCCGCGACCGGCACGGATCAGTCCACGGCTATTGTGGATCTGAGCGGCGGCGGCATTTTCAACGGCGCCGGCGGCAACGCGACGGCCACCAGCAGCCCGACCATCGACTCCGAGATTTTTGACGGAACCAGTGTGGACGTGACCGGCGATATCAACAACACGGGCACGTCCGAGATCGGCGGCAACGCGCTCACGAAGGGGGCTGCTATAGGCATCATTGCCAGCGTCGCCGAATCGCTCGCCACCGTCAATTTGACCCCCTCGGTAAGCACCGGCCCGGGCCAGTTCGTAACCCTCGTCGCGGGCGGCACCATCACCATCGAGTCGCTTAATGGAACGGCGCCTGTCCAGGTGTCCGATGGCACGTTCAATCCGTCGCAAGTAAACGAGACGCCCATCATTGCAAACGTGACCAATGTGAACACCGCGAGCTGGGAGATCACACTTTCTCCCAGCGATGGCGGTTTATACACCGGAGAGCCCATTGTCTACGAGGTCACCCCAGGTGAGGTGGCGATCCCTGGACTGAAAAGCGGTACGACCTATTACGCAATCCCGACAAACATGCCTGGCGTCATTTGGGTCGCCAGTTCGCTAAGCAACGCCGATAAGGGTAACCGAATCATCCTGCCAAGTTCCGGCGGGGGGGCCTTCTTGTTGCCTGACAACGAGATCACCTTCACGCTGCCCGATGGACTCATGACCGGCAATATCGTCACGTACTCTCAGAACGGCAATTCGGCCATCGGCGGCCTCACCGATGGGCGCGTCTACCAGGTCATCACGGTGCCCGGCGACAGCGACTCGATCGAGCTCGGATCGCAGTTTGACGCCGCGGAGGTAAACACCGCCGACAACACGATCGTCTTTCCCAGCGACGATGATCTGGAAACCGGAGACCTGGTCATCTACCAGGATAACGGCGGAACACCGATCGGCGGCCTGACGCCCGGGCAGCTCTACAAGGTCCTCGTGATCAATGCGAATACGATCATGCTCCAGGACCCGTTGGCGCCGAGTGGGACGTACCACACGTCGTCCTTCGATCCCCAAACCACGCTCGATAGGAAAGCCCCAAGTAGTATCGACCTGTCAGGCTTCAAAGACGGCGATGCGGTGACGTATAACGCACCGGCCCCCGTAGAGGCAGCCGGGGAGCAGGTCACGGATAATAATGAAATCGACCTGACGATCGACGCAAACGGCACGAAGATCTCCGACCCGACCCCCGACAATTTCCAGAATGGTGACCCGGTAGTCTACACCGTCGCGTCGGACGGATCTCCCATTGGTGGCCTAACGCCAGGACAAACCTATTACGTAATCACCAAAGGCTCCGATCAGTTCGAGCTCTCTCTGAACGCGAGTCCTCTGAAAGCCATCCCGTTGGACGGCACTGAAGCCAGCGGTGCGCAGCTCTTCACGGAACCGAACTGGCAGCCGATCCAGACACCAGACGGGCCCCTGGTGAGCGGCCAAACCTACTACGTAGTCAACGACGTCAACAACGTCTTCCAGCTGGCGCTTACCCCAGGTGGCACGCCGCTCGCGCTGGGGGTGAGCGACATGACCGAAGGAACGGACACGCTTGGCGTCGAAGGACTCGTCTTGAGTTCGGCGGGTACCGGTACGCAAGACCTGTTGTTCCCATTGAATCCGAAGGGTGCCAGTGTCGGCGGGACGTACCAACTGATCGGCGTCGGAGGTGCAGCCGGACTTCTGCCGACCGCGGCCGCTCTCCTGGCCGCCGCCCCGGGTAACGGCGAGGCAAATGCCGGGGCGATCAGCTCGGGCGGCGGCTTCGTAAATGTCATTGGCGCGCATGCGACCGTCAACGATGATCCGACCATCGATACAAATATTGGTAGTAATTCGAGCTTCACGGCCAAGGGCGACATCACGATCGAATCTACGTCGTATATCGATACAGCCGCCGATAGCACCGACAGTGGCGGCGGCTTTGTCGGGGTTGGCTCGGCTGATGTGACAGCCAACGCCATTAACAGCAACACGGCGCAGCTCGACGGCGCAGACATTATCACGACCCAGGGGGACTTCGTCCTTCAGGCGCGATCTGACGACACCGTCAACAGCTCGACCGACTCGTCTGGCGGAGGAGCCGTCGACATCGGCTCGTCCAACACAACCACCAATGTCTCGTACCAAACTCTCGCTGATGTCGGGCAAGGCTCTCAGATCACGGCCGCGTCCGGGCTCGAGGTCGAATCCCAGAGCAACACAACAGGAACCGGCAACAGCACCTCCGATGGCAGCGGGCTCGGCGTCGGCGCCCACGCCAACGATTATCTTTACCTCGGCAGTCCGAGCGACGACTCCAACGCGGCCACCACTCTGACCACGATCGAGTCCGGGGCGGCGCTGGTCGCGGAAGACACGACCGTGAATGCCATAACCACGTACAATATCGCGGCCAACTCAATCTCCCTCGCATCGGCCTTTGCGGCGGCAACTACCTCGAATTCGATTGCCGACGCCAACGAAACCTCCAATGTGTCGATCTTACCCGGTGCGACGATCACCGGAACCGACTCGGTCGATATCGACGCCGAAAATAATGAGAATTCCGATGTTGCCAACGCCGGCTCCCACTGCGACGCCGCGTTCGGCTCCGCCACGTCAACGTCTACAACGAATATCTTCGGTCCTTCGTACTTTGCGGGCATGACCGTCACTCCCGGCGACACCTCCACCACGGAAGGCGAGCTCACCCTTGTCTCCAACGGTCCCGTCATTAATTCGATAAGCGGCGATGCCGTCGATGGCCTTTTCGGCAGTAACTCACCCTCGAAGAAGAACTCGAGCGTGGGCACCACCATTACCGGCTCCAAACCGGCCCAGCTCACGATCGGTAGTAGCAACGATACGCTTGACCTGAACGTGACCCCGACCAAAGGCGCCAGCAGAGTTCCTATTGCGGTTCAGTTGAGTGACGGGACGTATACCGCCTCGAGTCTGGCCACGATGCTACAGCAAGTCATCGACCAGATGATGGCAGAGTATTTCAACGCGTCGCCGTCGCCGGTGACCGGGTTACCGCAGGACATGTCTGAGGTCGATGCCGCGGCCGGCGCCACCATCGTGACCCCGGCTCTCTCGGTGCAAGCCCTCGCCACATTCGCTGCGGTCCAAGAGAACGACGATTCGTCCGGCGGTTTTATTGTCGGCCACTACGACGATTATGACGGGATAGCGGCGGCCAACCGTACGATTCACTGGAATTCCAACGTGGTCAGCACGGGCCCGCAGGATGCTAATACCCTTTATATAAACGCCAACGGCACAGTCAATAAGTCCCTCAGCACCATCACTCCGACGTTTGACGGCAACGAGATTATCGTACCTGATATCGGAGGACTGACTGGCGGCGGCACCATAGATTTCTATGCCAACCCGCTCAACGATTATCTCTTCGCTTCGCAGGAGACAGAAGACTCCAACCTCGGCCTGATCGACGGCAACGAGGCCACTTTCTACTTCCAGGATACGGCAGGTGCCGTTCGGCTCATCAACGCTTCCAAGGACGACATGGTCGTCAACAACATCGACCTCGCCGATGCCGGCGCCGCACCAACTAACCCCAACGTCACAGTCTACGTCAACAGCGACAACGTGAACAACGATGCCTTTGCTTTCAATGTTGTGAGCGAGCCTGCACCGACATTGGTCGATATCGAGAACACGAGCAAGAGTGGCGCTCCCAATATCATCCTCGACGGCAGCATCAACAATCCCATTGGCACGACGGAGATCTTGAACACGAGCGGCAGCATCGAAACCGCCGGACAGCGTTCGGAGATCGTCACCAACATTCTTAATGTCGAGGCACCGAAGGGCTCGATCGGCACCATCACAGATATGCTCTATGCCGACCTGGTGCAAAGTGAAGACGTCAATGGGGTCCAGCGGCCGATCCAGGTTACGGTGTTGGCGGGCGTCGATGCTTATCTCAATATCACGGGCATCCTCCGCGATCCGGCCATCAATCCCAACACGACTTCGTTCATCATTCCCCTGAGCTCGATTCAGACGGGCGGCAACGTCATCGCGTTCCTCGAAGAGAGCGTCCAGCAGTCAGCGCCCGGGACCGCTAACTCCGGCATCATCGTTTATGAACCCTTTACGGATACTACAACCCCCGTCACCACGCATTTCCGACCGGATGGCACAGGCACCGAGTCGCCCGGCGATCCGGGATTCTTCGACAGCAATTCCACTCTGATCAACAGCACATACGACTTTGCCAGCCTGACGGCCGGCGGCAACATTGTCTTAATCGGCATCCCCACAGAAGGCAGCAACAACGTCACGCCTGTCATCGGCATAACCGGGTTCACCAACATCAATCCCAATGCCACGTCCATCGGCCAGATATCGGCTTCCACCAACGGCAACATCGCGCTCACCGAAACGGTCGGCGACATGCGTGTGGGCAACATCACCTCTACCGGCGGCAACGTCTCCCTTACGGTGCCGAACAACGCAGTGTCGGGCGACGATTTGGTCATGACAAGCGGTTCGAGCGTTACCGCAACCGGCGGCTCGGTGACGATCGACGTGGCCGACAATGTCACGATTCCCACGGGGAGTTACATCACCGCCGGCTTGACGGCGCTCATACAGGGCGACTACGGCAAGAACGCAGGCGTGACGGGGAGCGTCATTTCCATCAGTGGTCAGATCTTCGCGCCCACAGCCAATGTCAAGGGCGGCCCGGACGACGACACGATCAGCCTGACCAATGTCCCGCTCGCAACGACCATGACGATCACGACGGGCGGTGGTGTCAACATCGTAAACATTGGCAGCGTTGGACCGCCGGAGCCCAATGGAGGGGTCCTTCGAAATATCCAGGGATCATTGACTGTCAAAGGCAACGGGTCAGACACATTGAACGCGGACGCGTCGGGCGGCACGGCCGCGCAGTTCGGCACGCTGACGGCGACCACGCTCACTGATCTCGGCATGGGTAAAAGCGGCATCACGTACAGCGGCCTGGCGAATCTGAACATTTACCTGGGTTCCCACGGCAATAAGTTTTTGGTCAGCAACACCGCGGCCGGCACCAACACGTTCCTCAATAGCGGCACGGGCACTGACACGGTGAACGTGGACGCCACCACTGGACCACTCACTGTCAACACAGGCGGCGGCAGCAAGAAAAACACCGTGAACGTAGGCAGCATGGAGCCCGCCACCGGCGGCGCGTTGGGCACCATGAAAGGGTCTCTGACGGTCATCGGCAATGGCCACGACACAATGAACGTGGATGACACCGGCAGCACGGCTAATGACACCGGCACCCTGACTGCGACCACGCTGACCGGGCTGTATATGACTAGCGGCATCACGTACAGCGGGCTATCCGATCTGAATATCAGCCTCGGCTCCCACACCAACACCTTCACCATCGCGAATACTGCGGTCGGCACCACCACGACGCTCAACAGCGGCACCGGCAATGACACAGTCGACATCACGACCACGTCGAGCCGGCTCACGGTCAATACCCAGACCGGTACCGACAAGGTCAACGTGCAGGGGATCGGAGCGGCCGCCACCATCAACGCCGGTGGCGGCAACGATACGATCAATGTCTCGTCAAACGCGCCGACCAATACCGGTACGCTCTCTGGCATCGCCGCGGCGCTGACCATTAACGGCGGCGCCGGCAGCACGACGACCAACGTCAGCGACACCAGCGACACCACCCCGAGCACCAGCACGCTCACCGCCACGACGCTCACATCGACGGCCTTCGGCTCCGGCGGAAGCCTGAGCTATTCCTCGCTGGCCGCACTCAACATTGCGATGGGCAGCGGCGGCAATACCTTTACCGTTGCCAATACGGCCGTTGGCACGACGACAACGCTAAATAGCGGCACGGGCGCTGACACCGTGAACGTGAACAGAACCACCGGACCACTGACCGTAAACACGGGCGGCGGCACAAATCAAAACATCGTCAACGTGGGAAGTAACGCACCCGCGACGGGCGGTGTGTTGAACGATATTCAGGGCGCGTTGACCGTCATCGGCAACGGCTCCGACACGCTCAACGCAGACGCTACCGGCAATACGTTGTCGAAGACCGGCATTCTGACGTCGACCACGCTGATCGGGCTCGACATGGGTAAGAGCGGCATCACGTATAGCGGCTTGGCGAACCTGAATATCAATCTTGGCCAGGCCCCCGATGAGTTCAATGTGAAGTCTTCCGCCCTGGGGACGACAACGACAATCACCTCCCTGGCCACCGGTAACACCTGGAATGTCGGCAGCTTGGCGCCGACCGTGACCGGTGGCGTTTTGTCGGGCATCCAAGGCCCAGTCATCGTCGACGGTGGCGGCTCGAACACCGCCCTGACCGACACGATCAACTTCGACGACTCGGGCTCGACCAATCCGTCCGAATACGGCGTTCTCACCGACAACAGCCTGACGGGGCTCGGCATGGGGGCGGGCGGAGTGACGTTTGTCGGGCAGGCGGTCCTCAACATCAAACTGGGCAACAACGGTACCGTTCTTCAGGGATTCATTACCCACAATCTTCCCGCGACGACCAACATCACGGGCGGCCCATTGGACAGCGACAGTTTCATTTCCCGATGGGCCAATGATTTCAACGGCACCCTGAATCTCAAGCACATCGGCGACGCCGAGCTCGACGTGATTGGGCAATTCTATGGGCATTTGAATACATCCTCGCCGGCCTACATCGACTCGCTTATCGTAGGGGGCAGTGTCAACGCAGGCTCGAGCATTTCGGCCCAGCAGATCGACTCGCTCTATATCGGCGTCAACCTTGATATCAATCTGACCCTCCCCGGAATCGCCGGCGCCCCGGCGGGGACGGACGCGCTCGGGAACGCGACGATCGGCGGTTCACTGCCTGAGGGAATCACGCTCACGGCCGCGTCGATCGGCTCGCTTGCGGTCGGGACCAACTCCTACCTCCCTGCCGGCAGCAACAACCTCGCCGGGATCGTCGACGTCATCCCGGGCAACCTCGGTTCCCTCACGATCGGCACCGACGGCTCGATCACGACGACGGCTCAGGTCAACGTCGCGGGTAACCTCGGCACCATGACGATGCTTGGCGCGACGCCCAATGTCGGCCAGGTCATGGCTGGCGTTATTGACGTCACCGGCACGCTCGGCACGGCCACGATCGCCGGCGGCACGCCCGGTCTCTTCATCGCCGGCCACGTGGGAACCATCGGTGCCTACGGCGGCTTCGGTCCGATCGTCCTCCGGGTCATTGAGGCGGGCGTAGAGCGCTGGCTCGAGGAAGATCCGGCGGGCCAGGTCTTCTCGCAGCCCAACGCCGCCGCCACTGCAACGACGCCTGGCAACCCCAATTACATCAACACCCAATACTTCTATGAGTCGGCCGGGTTTCGCATCCCGCAGATCTCGGCCCGGATCACCAATGACGTCAGCAGCTCTCCCGACCAGTTCGACCTGAGCACGGTTGTCTTCCAGGACGGGGCGAGTTTCAACCTTGACCGGCTCGACGCCGCGGGAATCTCCGGTATCCGCAACGTGGCGGTGGAAGGCAGCCTCGTCACGACCCTGAGCCCAGCGGCCGAGAATTTCTTCCTCCTTCCCAATGGCAGCCCTGACCTCTCACCGGCGGGCGTCTACCTGCCGGCGGACGACCTGGCGAGCGTCTCGGTTCGCGACTACGCCCCGAACGGCTCGATCGTCGCCGCGGAAATCCAGGGCGTGGCCTTCGGCTCATTTACGAGCGCCGGCGGAACGATCGAGCCCGGGTCCCAGGCGACCAACACCGATGCCGGCAACCTGCTCGGCGCGGGCACGACGATCGTCCCAGCCGGGTCGGTGAACGGCCAAGGCACGGACACGTTCCGCGTTCCATTCGCTGCCCTTCCCGGCCAGCAGGTAGCCTTCTTCCTCGACACCGCCGGGGGCATGTTCGACCCGAAGAACATGGTGTTCACGCTCGAGAACGATAGCGATGGCATCGATCCCGCGACGCTCTTCCCCGCCACGCGAGGTGCCGTGACCGCCATGATCGGCGTGGATGCAACGCCCCAGGGCTCGCTGGTGCAGTCGGTCGACCTTTATGGCGACGGCGGCTCGATCCTTTCGGAGCAATTCATCGCGCAGTCGGTCACGAGCACCGGTCCGCTCGGCGACCTGGTCGTGCTGGCGCCCCAGGGCCTGAACAACGTGACGGCTCCGAGCATCTTTGGCAATATCGCCGCGGCCGGCCCGCTCTTCGGCACGATCCAGACGACTGGCGTACGGACCGACCCGGTCACCGGCGCCATCTCTCTGATCCCGGCCGACCTGGGCCGCGTGTATGTCGCCATGACCGGCGGCCGAAATCCTCAGCCGTACGTCACTGCCACGACGGTCGAAGGCCAGGGCCCTGACAGCTTGAGCTCAACCGGCCGGATCATCAGCCGGGGCAATCTCATCAGCTCGATCCGCAGCGACGGGGGGGCATCAGGCCTCATCGCGGCACAGGGCAACTTCGGCGCGATGACGTCGCTTCTCGGCACGCCCACTCGCGTCGGCGGATTGCTGGTCAACGGCGGATTCAGCGGCCAGCTCGTGGTGCTGGGCAATGACTACGGCGATCTGACGTTCCACGGCGGTCTGACCGGTGGCCGGATCGCTGTCGAAGGCACCGGCGGCGCGCAATCCGGCATCCTGGGCAATGTGATCATCGATCGCGGCTTTTACCCCACGGGCAGCATCGGTGCCGGCTCGGCCATCGTGTCAGGCGGCGAGATCGGCGACGCTTCACTCGGCACGGCCCTGAGCGTAGCCGACAGCAATGACGGGATCGTCGCAGCGATTGGGGTGATCCGACTCGCCAACGGTCCGCTCGGCGGCTACGTCTTCAACGACGTCGGTGCGACGCCGGGCAATCCCAACGCCGCTGCCATCGACGCGATTTTCACCAATGACGGTCAGCCCCTCGAGCTGGATCTTCCCAACCAACCACTCGCCGGCCTGACCCTGATCTTGGAAGATTTGGCCGCCCTCCATGTCGACTCCAACGGCAATCTTGCTGGCCCCAATCGTTAACTGCCCGTGTGCTCTTCGACAACCATCGACCTTCCCTTCCTGACCCAATTCTTGTGGCCAGAGGGTGTGCCTTCGGCCACGCGTGATTCCCGAGACAGCCTCGCTTCAGGAGAGACTCCATGCGCGCTTCATGCTTGTTTGCCCCCGCTGCCATTGCCCTGACAATTCTCGGAATGTCCGCTCCGGTCCGCGCCGGCTCGGTGGTGCTCTTGAATAACCTGAATCAGCCGCCTATGGCCGCCAGCTCAAATCCGTTTGTCGGCCAGTCCTTTATTGCCGGCACCGTCGACCAGACTCTCTATGGCGCCCAGATGCAACTGGATCCAACCAGTCCACCCACACCGGGCATCACGCTGGAAGTGGAGTCGCGCAACTCCAATGGCACCGTTGGTGCGACGCTCTACAGCAACTTTTCCTCCTCGTTTGACCCGACGACCGGAGTGGTCACATTCACGGCCAACTCCCCATTTGAACTCACGGCCGGCACCGGCTATTGGCTGGTCCTCGCCGACACGAGAGCTGGTGGTGTAACCTGGGATTTCACGGAATCGAATGTCTACCAGTCGCATTACGGGTACGGCCTGCCTTCGTACAACACTTCGTGGATCTCGAACGCAGACAACGGCATGGGAAACTCCATCTACTACCAACCGTCAGACGGTCCCCAGCTCTTCGATCTTATCGCGCCCACGCCCGCCGTTGTGGTCCCGGAACCGACCTCTTTCCTCCTACTGGTTTTCGCCGTAGCGGTCGGCGTTTTCGCGATGTGTTTCCAAGGCGCGCGGTGCGGCCGGCCAATGTGAGCAGAAAAAAGAAGGGCGCACGTCGAGGGATCGGGGACAGGTTAGCGAGTGAGCGTGAATCCCTTACTGGCGTTGAAATAAGCAGGCGGCTCGGAGGGTCTTTAATCCATGGCGGTCGACGAGGCGCAACGAGACGACCTGCTCGATCGACTCGGCGAAGAGTTCGCGGCGCGGTTTCGACGTGGGGAGCAGCCCGCGCTACAGGACTATGCGGACCGCTACCCGGAGTTGGCCGAAGAGATCCGGAGCTGTTTACGGCGCTGGCCAACGTAGAGCAGGTCAAGGAGATCTGTCGCGCCTGGGACGACGCGGAAAGGAGGGAGCCGCCCCTATCGCAGGTGGGCGACTTTCGGATCATCCGCGCGATCGGCCTGTCGGGCGGGGTCGTCTGCGTTTGCGTGGAACACGTGCCTACAGCCACGCCGCGCATCACGCTTTCGACGGATTCGGCGTTACGCGTAGGATCGTCTGCGTGGCTGGGGCGGTACGCCCCAGACGAACAAGCCATTGCCTGCGGGGCGACGCTGCTGTGGTGTCGCAGTCGCTCCACCACTGCCACGCCACCACGACGCCAGCGAGCGAGTGAACGCCGAATCGAACGCGTGCCTGGGCCGATGCGCCCCAGACCCGCTGGCCAGCCTGACCCGACTGTGGTGTCGCAGACGCTCCACCACAGCCACGTCCACGTCACACGCCACGCGCGCGTGCCTGGGGCGGTACGCCACAGAACACCCCCTCTCGCCGTCAGGCCTTCAGTCCAGCGGCACCCACTCTGGGGGAATCCGATCGGGGATCAGGTCGCATGTGGGCGTCCCCTCGAACCAGCCGGCACTGGACCAGCGATAGGCCGAGTCGCGTTCGGCCAGTCCGCGGTGGACAGGGTTGGCGTGGATATAGTCGATCATGGGCCCGAGGGCCTTCGGTTCCCAGATATTTCGGTCGAATCCGCCGCCGGATTGCCAGAACAGGCGCTCAGTCCGGGCGCCGCGTCGTCGGGTGATCCTGGGAAGCCATTCGGGGGCGTGTTCCGCGAGGTAGCTCACCGCGCGACGGCCGACCGGCTCCTTGATCGCCTTGAGGATGGTCGCCATCTGGTAAGTCGGCCGGCGCGGCCAGACGATCAAATGGACGTGCTCTGGCATGAAGACAAACGCCCAGAGCGCGAAATCGTGAGCCTTGCGGGCCAAGTCGATCGCTTCGCTCAGCCAGTGGCACGCTCGCTCGGCGGCCAGGAAGCGATGGCGTCG
Organism: uncultured Isosphaeraceae bacterium; assembly: GCA_963850935.1. Taxonomy (GTDB): domain Bacteria; phylum Planctomycetota; class Planctomycetia; order Isosphaerales; family Isosphaeraceae; genus CAWFRS01. The sequence goes on along the minus strand of CAWKNT010000032.1, from coordinate 236,933 downwards.
ATAGCAGGTGAAGGTCAGCTCATGGGCATGGCCGGGCTCATTATACGACCGACGATGAGGAGCGCGGCCCCGGGAAGACGACGACGTGCCACGGACCCTTGGCTGGCGACCGTCTTTGGGTTTTTCATTTGCAGAACGAGTTGTCATGCTCAGGCGTTTAGTTCTGTTGGGTGTTGGGTCGGTCACACGACTAAACGCCCTTACGAATCTCATTCTCGCGAGCGACCCCTGCTCGTGTCGAGGGCCTCGCGTGCTTTTGCGCTGTCGCCAGCGGGATCGGTGGTGTGCCGTCACGCATTTCCACGCGTTAACCGTCGCGCGGCGGATGGTTCGCGTGGCTGGGGCGGTACGCCCCAGCTGCGTTTGCCGACGCTAACGCCGACGCCCTTCTGCGGTGTCGCCGGCGCTGCTGTGGTGTCGCCGGCGCTGCTGTGGTGTCGCCGGCGCTGCTGTGGTGTCGCCGGCGTGCTGCTGTGGTGTCGCCGGCGCTGCTGTGGTGTCGCTGTTGCTCCACCACAGCCACGGGTTCGACGCATTCTCCATCACACGGCGGTTCACTGTGTGCCTGGGGCGATACGCCCCAGAGGTACGCGCTGCTGTCACAGCCACGCGTTAACCGTCGCGCGGCGGATGGTTCGCGTGTGCGTTGACCGACGCTAGCGCCGACGCCCTTCCGCGGTGTCGCCGGCGCTGCTGTGGTGTCGCTGTTGCTCCACCACAGCCACGGGTTCGACGCATTCTCCATCACACGGCGGTTCACTGTGTGCCTGGGGCGATACGCCCCAGAGGTACGCGCTGCTGTCACAGCCACGCGTTAACCGTCGCGCGGCGGATGGTTCGCGTGTGCGTTGACCGACGCTAGCGCCGACGCCCTTCCGCGGTGTCGCCGGCGCTGCTGTGGTGTCGCTGTTGCTCCACCACAGCCACGCGTTCGACGCATTCTCCATCACACGGCGGTACTCTGTGTGCCTCGGGCGGTTACACCCCAGAGGCATGCCTCAGACACGAGGGCCAGTGCTGACTTGGGCTCCCTCCCTCGTGTGGTGTCGCTGTTGGTGCTGTTGCCAATTTGTTGCCAAATCGCTTACGGCGAGACGACTTCCGCTGGATGGCCTTAAGCGCTCGTTTCGTGTGCCCAGTCCCGGTTTCGCTCATCTTCCTTCTGTTCCGCCGACTCCTCGCCTCCTTGTTGTCGCTGCTCCCGAATTCGCCGGATTTCCTCGTTTCGCCTCAGTGCGGATTCGGATAGCGGCACCGGCATCGCGCAATGATGATTCACGGATCCTGATCCGGCTCCGACCATCTTTGGAAATCGGCGTCCCTCTCCCTGAAAATTAATTGCCGGCGGCGGCAGGGGGCGAACTTCGGCCTCCACGGCGAGAATTGTGAGCGGCGCCCGTTCGTGGTCGGGATCAAGCGGACCGGCGAAACGGGTCCGGTGGGCACGAACGGTAAGCTACGCTTTTAAGTTTTGCCGCGAGATCATCCGCAATCTTTTCCAGATCGCCGGTGTCAAACAGCACAAATGTGTCATAGCGTGCCTGAATGAACAGGCCTGCCTCCGCTTTGGCGAGAGCAACCTCGTGGGCGAATTTTTCTCCTTTCACGGCCAACTGCGTTCCCGCTCGTCGAAATACGGAGTGCTCGGGGTTCGTGATGTGCTCGCTGAACCCCGCCGCTTTCATGATGGTCTTCGCCTGGTCCAATGTCACGCTCGGCTCAATTCTTCTTTCTATGGCTTTCCAGCCCCACATAGTTGATCCTTTCTTTCAGGGGTTTTGCTTGTCGTTCGCGGAATGGCCAACTGGTAAGAATCCAAACCTGCGCCGGTCGACCATCCGGGTCGATTTGGGAATGGACGACGCGGTTCATCCTGTTCTCGGTAAGTGGCGTCAACGCGACCTGACGAACGCCGAGGTCGGCCAGTTTCTTTGGCGCGTGGCCCAGACGGACAAGAATGCTCTCTGGACGATCGAGGCCGTACCCACGTCTGGCCAAGGGGCGCGTCCAGACGGCAACGCTGGCTCGGAAGTTGGTCGGCAACAGGAGACTTGGAAAGCATCGACGCTGCCGCAACGCCAGCGCGAAGGTGTTGCCAGGATGACAAGGCCGATTGGCATAACTTGTCGAATTATAATCATTTGCAAGCTGGGGATCTAGGATTCGAACCTAGACTAAGTGATCCAGAGTCACTCGTGCTACCGTTACACCAATCCCCAAGGACGTGCGGGAAGAGAACTTCCACGTTGTGATCGTATGCTACGAATTTAGGGCGCACGTTTCAAGACGGTCCGCAAGTCAGTTCACCCACCGCTTCTGGCATCCCGGACGCGGCTAACTCGCGTGAAATACTGGTAGTAAAATCGTCGAAAAAAGGACCTGCGCACCAAAAAAGGACGCCGCTTAATATGGAAAAAATGAGATTCATAGAATAATTCTAAGTCAATTGTGCAGATGATGTTACGGTTGACGTCGATCGGTCCGACGGCGTAGGTGCATTAACGAAATCCGCAAAACCGGGTATATTGTTATGTAGCGAAAAAGGGGATTGTGCGCGCCAAAGATTCGTGAACGATTGTCATTCCGCCGCCATTTCGAGAGCAAAAACGATCCGCGACCTGGCCAGGCCAGATAGCCGGGGGCCGGTCCGCCAATAGTCTGACCATTGCGCTATAGCGCAATCGCCCCTGCGGCGGTGATGCCGACGCCCCTTTTTGTGTGACAAAACAGTATGGTCGAGCAGCGAACGCTCAAGTGCAAACTTGGCTTCGTCAGCCATTTAAAGAATTCGTTGTCGATCGCGTTGCGCGGGACGGGACGGATCGGAGACCCTCCGTGGTTCAAAACTTAACCTCCGCCATCTACCGTCAGCCAACGAACTCTTTCGGGTTGGTATGTCTGCTGGCATTTTCGACTAGCCGATTACCTCCCAAAAACGCAAGCCATCTACGCCATTTCGTGCCCAAACGGCTACACTCGTTTCAACCGTTAATTTATCAGGCCCCCACTCTCACAGACTCGGGTTGGAAAACTCTCGGAGCGGCAACGTGACCGGGACCTGGTGGCGGGAGCTGCGGGCCACGGCCTCGGTGAACTGCATGTAGCGGACGCCGGTCAGGAAGTCAGTGTGGGTCACCGGGCGTTCGCCGCGGATGGCGGCGATGAAATCGGCTTCGACTTGCCAGCCGCCGCGAACGGTTTCGGGGATCGGCATCGGCTGCAGCCCGGAGTCGTGCCGGCTGGCACCTCGGATTTCGTCACGTAGCAGATCGTAGATCAAGGTACCGTCGCTGCCGTAGAGCGCGATGCCCATCGAGTTTTCGTGCCAGACGACACCGCTGAAGCGATAGACGCCGGTCGAGCCGTCTTCCTGGGTCGTGATCGCGTGGACGCTGTCGGGCGTGCCGACGCGGACTTTCTTGTCCTGTTCCGAGTCGAACCGTTGCGGGATGATCTTTGTCGCATAGGCCACCACCCGTTTCGCCGGCCGAACCCAGCGCAGCACGGTTTCATAAAGATTCCCAGCGTCAGCATGTTGAAGCCCGAGTAACGGGTCAACTGGCGCCAGCTCATGGGAGTTTCCGGGTCGGCGAGTTGGTTGTTGAGTGAATGGACGTGGACTTCACGCAGCTCGCCCAGAAATCCGTCGGTCGATCAGCGATCGCATGTAGTGCGTCGCCGGTCAGGCCGTAGGGACTCGGAACGATCATGGCCGTCAGACGCGGCGATTCGAGGGCTCGGTCGTGCATACGCTGGGCTTCGCGGGCATTTAGGGCCATTCGGGCCTGGGTCAGGACGTGCTTGCCGTGGTCGAAGGCCGCCAGCGTGACCGGGCAATGCAGGTAGGGCCATGCTCCGATCACGACCGCGTCGACTTCGGGATCGGCGACCAGGTCTTCCCAGTTGCCATAGACCTTGGGAATGTCGAACTCTCGGGCGAACCGCGTCGCCGTCTCGCGGCGCCGGTTGCAGACAGCGACGATGCGAACGCCGGGGATCCCCCGAAACCCGGGAATGTGCCGCGTTCGAGTGATCTGGCCAGCCCCGACGATCCCGATGCGAATCTCGCCCGAACGATCGGTCGCCCCATCTGTCACGCCCCGACTATCGACGAATGGCTTCGGGTTATCCTCTCTCTGATTCTAATGGCTCAGGGAAGCCAAGGCGACCGAGGAGATTGCACCGCTGGTCAAATGGCCGCGAGTGCGTGCGTAACGATTGAGAATTGCGCAGAGAATCTGACAGCCGCAATGGATCGACGCCCGCGTGAGCCGGTTGCTCAATTCGGGTCCAGCGTTCCCTGCTCGACCGTCACAACCGGTTGACCCTGAGCAGCTGCACCCGGCGTGCCGACATGAGCGCGGCGGCCGAAGAGCTCTGGGGCCGTAATTCGCACCGGCATAGCCGCCAATGAAAAATGTACGACGCCGTTCGCCATCGAGGATCGGCCGCAATGTCACGTTGGTGGAATCGGTATCCGGGCTGCGCACCCAGGGGGGCGGCGGTCCACCCGGAGCCCTGCACGCAGGCAGCAAGAGAGAAAGAACGACAATTGCCAGTGCGCCGACCGGACTCCGCTTCACTCGCCAATCGACCATGACAATCCTGCCCTCTATCCTCAGCCTCTAAGCCACGCGAGCGCCTTGACTTGGGAATTTGCAAAATGAAGGGGAAGCGTGAAACTGCGCAGTTTAGTCAGTCTGTTGTGCGGCGTCGCTGAATCGTTGCGAAGACGCCGATTTTTTTTGTGGGCGGTTTCTCTTTAAGAGTATCGGAGATTTGGCGTTGGTAGATCGGTGATTTCCGCTCGGCTACGATAGCTTGAAATTCCGGGTGTAAATCGGAGTGAAGTCGGACCACTTTGCCGATCGTGAGGCCTTCGATGCCGCGTTTGATCGTGTCGTGCACCGTAATCGTGTTGACCACCGCGATGGCTTCGTGGGCGCGAGCCGAGCACGCCAAGATCAATCTCGACGTCTCGACCGGGCGTGAAAATGTGTCGGCATTCGTTGACCAGACTCCGCCTGAATGGGGCAAGAATCCTCGGCCGGTGATCAAGGCGAAGGTCAACGAACCGATCCGGGTCCAGTACCTTTTGACCAACGTTTATCCGCACAAGACACTGGAAAACGTGGTCGTGCATTTCTTCATCGCCCCACAGAAGAAAGTCGGACAGAAAGAGCTGCCCGATCTGAAGGGTGACGTCGTGATGGAAACGGCGTTCGACATGGACTTCAAGCCCGGGAGCAAAGCCGGCCAACGGAGCACGATCAAGAATTGATGCGCCCGGCGTTTATTTGATCCGCATCGAGACGAAGAATACCCAGAGCGACCACGAGCATTTCGCGGCGATAGATCTCGTGGTGAGTGAAGCGGTCAAGCCTTGACGTTCGTGTTCGGGAGGTCGGGCTGGTCCTACACCGAAAACTCTCAAGTTTCGGTACGTTCGGCTTGCGCGGAAATCGCACCGCAATCGATTCAAGAGGATGAACCTGCCAGGCCGATCGAAAGGCAGGTGGCGTTTTCCGAGGGGATGGCGGGCCGGCAGCGTGGGGATCCGTGTGAAGTCTTTTTCGCGGCGCGACGAGCTGTTCGCCGAGCCTTCGCATCGTCACCGTGCCTGGGTGCTCGCGGTCGGGGCGACGGTCGTTACTTTGGTCCTGGCGAGCGGGTGGGTCGGGCGCGGAAGTTCGGTAAAGGGCGACGCGACTGAAGACGGCCTCTGGAAGATCGGCAAACCCGTCGCCATCGCTGTTCGTGACGGCCGCTCGACGTTTCGCGTGCCGACTCCGGTGGCGGCATCGGAAGTCTTGGTGGTCGTGTCGGCACTGGCGCGATCGCGCGGGCCATTCCCGCTCTCGATCACCGCCCGCCAGGCGAACGAACTGACTGCCCCTTTGCTCGCCAATGACGGTCCGCGGCGGCCGCCAGCGCCCGCCACGGCGCCCTCACTCCCGCCGATTGACCAGGCGATTACGCGCCGACCTCCTCCCATGGAACGACCGTTTCATATGCTGGTGCGCGATGGTGACGCCGGCCAGTCCGAGCAATTACATCGGGATTCGGGGAGTTCTCAAGGGAGTTGGGCGTAGAGTTCAGGTTTACGTCGCCGCGGAAGACGTCGAACAGGTCTCAGGCGACTTGGTCCGGGATCTCATCGTTACCTTTGACGATCAGATTTATCCGCTCTTGGCCCGCCGCGTGGGAACGGCACGCGATGTTGATGGCGATGGCCGGTTCACGATCTTGCTGTCGAGCTGGCTCGATCATCTCGGAAGCGGGCCGCTACCCTGTCGACGGCTTCGTCCGAGTGGCCGACCTCGATCCGGCTTACCGTTCCCCCTTTGGCAACCGCTGCGACATGATGTACTTGAGCACGGCCCTGAAAACGGGGCCTCACACCCGCACGGTCTTGGCTCACGAATACATGCATGCCGTTGTATTCACCCAGAAGACATTGCCGAGCATCGCGCGCGATCGCCTTGCCCTCGAGGAAGAGGGCTGGCTTGATGAAGCAATTGCGCACCTCGCCGAAGACATGCACGCATTTTCGACATCGAATATTGATTATCGTATCAGTGCGTTTCTGACGATGTCCGGAACGTTACCAGCTCGTAGTGGATGATTACTATGCCGCTGACCTGTTCCGCAGCCATGGTAACCGAGGAAGCACATACCTGTTCCTTCGATGGTGCGTTGATCGTTACGGGCCGGAACTACTGCCTGCCCTGTTTCACTCGCAGCAAAAGGGGGCGGCTAATCTCGAAGTTGCAACGGGCTCGACTTTTGGCGATCTCTACCGGCGCTGGTCGTTGGCGCTTTTTCAGAGCGGTCTGGACCCTACCGACGAGTCGGGCTCCAACGGCGCGGACGGCTTCGCGTCGCTCAATATGCGATCGCCTTGCGAACAATGGGAACTGGCGGGCCCGCGATTCACGCGAATTAGTCCGGATGGCGCCGCCGATTGCTGGCAGGCGCTCGGGACGAGCAGTCACTTTGCCGTGATTTCTAGCTCGCCGACGGGCGTCATCGATATTGATGTTAGCGGCCCACCTGAGGCCGAGCTCCAGGTGACGCGTCTTCCGCTCGGGAATGACTTCGCCCGGATCGATCTTGCAGTCAAAACGATTCACGGGCCGGGCGGCGAGACTTCGTCTACGAGTGCGCGTCAATGAGCGGAACGGGGTGCCGGTGCGTCTTTCGGCTCTGGCGTGGGAGCCGTTGACTCCGTCAAGCAATCTGCACTCGACTGAATTTCGTTGCGAGCGGCTCGATATGCTGGGGATCGCTGACAGCTTTGGGACCTCGGCCCTTCCGGCCGGCGGCGAGCTGAGCTCGCGGCCGATCCCGCTGCCGCGGTGTTTCAGCACGAGTGGGCCCGTTGGCCATCAAAGTTATCGGAACCGATCAAAAAGGTCGTCGGATCGCCGCTTGGGCCGAGCTCGCAGGAGAGTCTGAACCACTCGTCGGTAATCCCTGAAGTGGGCCAAATTACTTCGGTTTTAAGCAACGATATCCCGGCTATCGAACTCGGCTTTCCCCACGTATGCACGCTCGATCTACCACAAGTCCTTGCAACCTGCATCGGACCCGGGTGCCCCGCGGCTTTTTCATGACGGCCATCGCGTTTGCCAGATGTCGGCTTGAGTTGCGCCGATCAAGCGCGTATGAGTGAATCAGGCTCGAATCGGACCATTCGACAGCGACTGGATCGAGAATAACCAAAGCGATTGCTGAGCAAGGACACAGACTTCACCAATTGTTTAAGGAGCAATCCGCGATGCACTCGCGCCGAATTCAAACGCTCGCCGCAACAATTTTCGTGGCCTCGCTGGTTATCGCCGTGCCGGTCTTGGCCGACGAGATCAGGGGCAAGATCAAGTCGATCGATCGGGCCAAGTCAGAGATCGTGGTCACGGACGAGAAGACAGAGACGAGACGTGACGGTCAGTCTGGGTTCGCTGAGCAAGGGCCTTGGGAAGAATGATCGATCTCAGGGAACTCAAGGAAGGGACGGCGCGTCACCGTCGATAACGCCTTCGTGGCGGCCAAGATCACTCTCGAGGAAGCCGAGAAGTGCCGAGGCAGGCCCCCAAAATGACGATGCTTCAGGAGTTCTGGCACAATTTCAGGCACAACCTGTTCAAGCCGCTTTTGCTGTTTCTTCTATCTGGGTTTCTTGGTGCCGATCCTCAAGGTCGAATTCGAGTTTCCCTATGTGATCTACCAGGGGCTCACGATCTATCTGCTTCTGGCGATTGGCTGGCACGGTGGAGAAGAGCTCGCGAAGCTCGAATTGAGCAGCGTCGGAGTCGATCGTCGGCTTCATGGGCGTGGGCTTTGTCACCAACTTCATCATCGGCGTCGCAGCCTATCTTGCCCTCAAGATCCTGTGTCCGAGGATGCGCCGCGTCGACCAGGCGACGGTTGCCGGCTATTACGGGTCGGACTCGGCCGGTACGTTCGTGACTTGCCTGGGCGTGCTCGGAACGGCCCACATCGCGTTTGACGCCTACATGCCCGTCATGCTGGCGATCATGGAAATTCCCGGCTGCCTGGTTGCGCTCTACCTGGTATCGCGCCTTCGTCACGAAGGGATGGACGCCCTGGGCAACATGCCGGACGAGCCGGGTTATGATCCCAGTGCCAAGCCGCTGGTAGTCGCACGTCGGCGAGCCGGGACATCACCCCACGACCAAACACGAGCGGGACGGTCGAAAAAGAGCTCGAGCTGTCGCTCGAAAAGATGGAACACCGCGACGTTAACTACGGCGATGGCTCGAACGGCAAGAAGAGCACGAAGAAGCCCGGGTTGATCAATGGCAAGCTGTTGCACGAGGTTTTCTTGAACACGGGGCTGTACCTGCTCTTTGGCGGTATCATCATCGGGCTGATCAGCGGCATGCAAGGAGAGGCGGTCACCCGCGACGACGACAATTTCTTTGTCACGTTGTTCCAGGGCGTGCTTTGCCTGTTTCTGCTCGAGATGGGAATGACCGCCTCGCGCAAGCTCAAGGACCTGAAATCGGGAGGTCCCGGGTTCATCGCCTTCGCGCTTGATCGCGCCCAATCTTTTCGCGACGTTCGGGATCATCGTCGCGCACACTTACGCGCACGTGACCGGGACGCATTTCGAGCTAGGATCATATGTGCTGTTCGCGGTGCTTTGCGCGGCGGCGTCGTATATCGCCGTCCCGGCGGTTCAGCGCCTGGCGATTCCCGAAGCGAGCCCCACGCTGCCGCTGGCGGCATCGCTGGGCTTGACGTTTTCGTATAACGTGACGATTGGCATCCCGATCTATATCGTGATCGCCCAGCAGGTCATGGAGGTGTTTCCAGTGTCGTGAAATCCAGCTGTCGGTCGGGCCGACGGCGCGATCGCGTGGCCGGCCCTGTCGTGAATTGGTCGTCCCATCATGAAATCGCACACCGAATACCTGACCTTCAACGTGCCGGCCCGGATGGACTTCATCAACATCACGAGCCAGGTCGAAGAGATCGTCCGCCAGAGCGGGATCCAGGAAGGGCTGCTCCTCTGCAACGCCATGCACATCACGGCCAGCGTGTTTCATCAACGATGATGAGCCCGGCCTGCACGAAGATTACAAACGCTGGCTGGAGCAGCTCGCGCCCTTCGATCCATCGCCCGACAGCGGTACCAGCACAACCGCACCGGCGAAGACAACGCCGACGCTCACCACAAGCGCCAGGTCATGGGCCGCGAGGTCGTGGTGGCGATCACCAAGGGAAAGCTGGACTTCGGCCCCTGGGAGCAGATCTTCTACGGCGAGTTCGACGGGCGCAGAGCCAAGCGGGTGCTGGTCAAGGTGATCGGCGAGTAATATGTCTGCCGTCAACAGCTGGATCAGTAACTTCGGGTCGATCTACGGCTGGATTGTGGGGTGGCACTTTGGATTTGGCGGCCAGTCGGCGTCGCTCGATCAAGAGTGCCACCCGTCGGCCGACAGCGGCTGCCCAGATCTCGCGCCCGCGCCGAGAAATGGCCGTCGCCGATCCGGCCGTTAAAAAGCGGGCTGGCTCCCGGCAGGCGTCTCGAGCCGTCGAGCCTTGTTTGCCAGATCTCGAGCTGAGCGTTGGCGAACGTCGGCGATCGGGTCAAGATAGTCGGACCCGACCACCTCCAGAAGGTTGGCAAGTCTTGCCGGGGTAATTGCCCGCCATTTGCGGCCCCTCGATCTGGTTGACCCACGGGGCGGGAACGATGACACATTCGAGCGTCGGTCGAGAAACAGTACTGCGAGATCCGGCCCAGCCAGTAGCCTGCCTCTTCCCAGTCGCCCTTGCCCTCGAGCACCTCCTGGAAATCGCCGATAGTCGTTGGCGAAGAAGCTCACCACCACGAACCGGGGGGGGAATCGCTTGCCGTATTCGAACAGCGTGTAGTAATATTGCTCCGGCGAGTAACCGAGGTGGCCCGTGTTCAAGATTTCGACCGTGGCTCCCAGCCGGCTCTTTAGCTCGCGTTTCAGGCACTCGACCGGAGTCTGATCATCGCCGACGAACAGCCTTGCATGTAAGAATCGCCCAGCACGATCCCGCGCCAGTGCGCTGTGAGATCGGGCTCGGGTCCACGTAAGCCCCATGAGTTGGTCGTCTGGGTCGATCCGTCGACGATCTGGGCGCCCGTTCCCGTAACGATTTCGGCGGTCTCAGGCGTTTCAGGCACTTGAAAATAGGCCTTCACCGGCCCTTTCATCGGAAAATTGCGGATCCAGATCGAGCGTACATTTGGTCGAAATCGGTATGACCGGCCAGTCTGCTCGGCCTCGAACACTGTCGACGGCAAGAGCACCGTCCGGTCGAAATTGCCCCAGCGGACCAGGGCATGCGTCGGGATCGAGCCCAGCGAATTCTAGAAGCTGCTGCATCGCGGGCGGATATTCCGCGAACGTCGCGTCTAGAGTGCTCCGCGATTGTTCGATATCAAATAGCCGTTTGCGTTGCCAGTCGGCGTCGATCTCACCACGATCCGGTGGCAGGCCGATCGCCCGCATTGCGACGTGCCGCACCCGTGCGCCTAGCCAACTCGTCAGGTAGCGGCCTGGCGATAATAGGGTCAGGAAGCAACGATTAAACAAACCGTTGCGATCGCGATCGATGACTTGAAGGCCGATCGAGTTGCTTGGCCCGCGTGACAAACCGGAAGACTTGCTGGTGTTTTTGGGGTCGACGCGATCGAAACGCCCGAGCGATCTTTTTTCGCCAGGAGATCATGCTCTAGCGTTCCTCTCCCGCTAACGCAGGCTTGGTCGCGCCGTTTTGGTTGGGCTCGATCGGTGTCTTTGTCTGGCCAGAACTTGCCTTGTCGCGAAGCAGGCCTTCACTAGTGCGCATCATGTCATCGAGCGAATCAGTTCTATCCAGCAACAGCTCGAGCCGTCTGCCGACAGTCCGCGCCCAAGACTGCGAGCCGAGTGCCGAGAAATGGCCGTCATTGATTTGGACGTTGAACAGCGGGCAGCCATACGGCCTCTTACCGATTCGTTCTCCGTCGACGACCAGCTCCAGGAAATCGTCCAGCAAGTCGTCGCTGGGGTCGAGGAACATCAGGGCACTTGTCTCCAGAATCTTCGAAAGTGTCCCGGGATAATGCCCAGCCTTGCGACGGGCCAGCAAGTACGGCTCATAGGGATCGGTACGATCAAGTACGTCCAGCCGCGCGACGGCTCAACGCGATAATTTTGTCGAGCCAGTACTTGGCTTCGTCCCAATCTCCTTGACCGTGCGTGACGACATCGTCGATGTCGCCTGCGAAATCGTTGCCGAAGACGCTCACGACGACGAAATGAGGGCGGAAACGATCGCCGTACTCGACGAGCGAGTAGTAATATTGCTCGGGTGAGTAACCGAGATGTCCCGTGTTGAGGATCGACACCTTGATCTTCAGGTGGCTTTCAAGCTCATGGCGCAGGCATTCGGGGGGCGTTTCATCGTCGCCGATGAACATTCCCTGCATGAACGAATCACCGAGAACGATGCCGCGCAGCGGCGCGTCGAGCTCGGGCTCGGGACCGCGCAGGCCCCACGAATTTGTTGATTGACGTGACTCCCAGACCGGGATCGCTTCGGTACCTCGAATCGCCTCGGCGAGTCCAGGCCCGTCCAGGATCTGGAAGAACATCAAGACCCCGCTCCGGATCGTGATCTGGCGGAGCCAGATCGAGTCGACGCATGGGCGAAATCGATATGAACGACCATTATCGTCGGCTTCGAAGACCGTCGACGGCAGGAGCAGGGTGCGGTTGTAGTTGCCCCAGCGAAGCAAACCGTGGTCGGGATCAAGCCCCGCGTACCGCATCAAGCGTTGATTCGCGGGCCCCGCGTTTGCGAAGACCTGTACCAAGGCTTTCTTCGATTCGGCGATTCCGTCCAGCCGGAACCTACGCCAATTGTTGTCGATTTCTTCCCGTGGAGAGGGGAGCCCGACCATGCCCCGTACCGCCTGCCGCGCCTTTGACTGTGCTGCCGCCACGACGTAGCGTCCTTTGGGCATCAAGCCGAGAACGAGGGCGATCACGAGAGAAGTCGAAGCACAGGATCGCGAGCCTGAAGGCCCGTTGCCGTCGGCGCGAACGGTCGAGAAACGCGAATACCTGCTGCTGAGCTTCCTTGGATCGCTTCAGTATGTGAAAATGCTTCATCGACGCCTCGACCGGCTCGCTCATTTTGGAGACTTGCAACCATTTTCGTTGACCGGGCTGGCAGTATCAACCGCTGTTTCGCCATAGAGCACGCATCCTTCCGCTGACTCCGGCGGTATGATGAGAAACACAGGACGAATTCAGCTGCATTTCGAGACGGAAAGACACGACGCCATGTTTGAAGACCTCCTGCGTCGGCTCGGAATTGGCGAGACCAACAGCGGCGTGTATTGCGGTGACGGCGTCGAATCCGACGGCGGCGTCTGCGATCCAATCGACGAACCCTGCAACGGGCCAGCCTCTGCCCGCGGTCCGGATGGCGTCGGTCGCTGATTACGAGCGGGTCGTCACGCGGGCCAGCCAAGCGTTCCAGAGCTGGCATATTATCCCCCCGCCGCGGCGCGGCGAGGTCGTGCGCCAGATCGGCGCTGCGCTTCGCGCCAGAAAGGCCGATCTCGGTCTCCTGGTCACCCTTGAGACCGGCAAGATCCGGACCGAAGGCGAGGGCGAGGTCCAGGAAATGATCGACATGTGCGATTTCGCCGTCGGACTGTCGCGCCAATTTTACGGCCTGACGATCGCCAGCGAACGACCCCGACACCGGATGATCGAGCAATGGCAGCCGCTGGGGCCGATCGGCATCATCACCGCCTTCAATTTCCCGGTCGCCGTCTGGGCATGGAACGCGATGATTGCCGCGGTCTGCGGCGACACGATGATCTGGAAGCCATCGCCACTCACGCCGTTAACTGCGATTGCCGTTCAAGAGATTGTCAACGACGTCGCCCGATCAAACGGCTGCGAAGGCGTCTTCAACCTCTGTATTGGCGGAGCCGAAGACATCGGCGAACGGATGCTGCACGATCCGCGGCTTCCGTTGATTTCGGCGACTGGAAGCTGCCGGATGGGTCGCCGCGTCGGCGAAGTCGTCGGCCGCAGGCTGGGCCGAGCTCTCCTGGAACTGGGGGGCAACAATGCCATCATCATCACACCGAGTGCAGCGCTCGAGCTGGCGATCCGGGCGACCGCCTTCGCCGCGGTCGGCACTGCAGGGCAGCGCTGCACGAGCGTCCGCCGCCTGATTGTTCATGAGTCGATCCACGACACCATGCTCGACAGGCTAATTCAGGTTTACTCACAGGTCAAAATTGGCGATCCGTGGGACGATTCGGTTCTGTTGGGCCCGCTGATCAACGAGCGGGCCGTCGAGACAATGATGGCGGCCTTGGTCGATGCGCGGCAACAGGGGGGAGAGATCGTCTACGGCGGCAGACGAGTGGACCGGCCGGGCTACTTCGTCGAACCGACCCTCGTCAAAGCCCGGCCCGACATGGCGATCGTCGGCGATCGAGACATTCGCGCCGATCTTGTATGTGATGAAGTACAAAACGCTCGACGAGGCAATCGCCATCCAGAACTCCGTCGAGCAGGGACTGACTTCGGCGATATTCACAAACGATCTACGCGAGGCTCATTGTTTCCTTTCACCAGAAGGCTCGGATTGCGGGATCGCCAATATCAACATCGGCACATCCGGCGCCGAGATCGGTGGTGCGTTTGGCGGCGAGAAGGCCACGGGGGGCGGGCGCGAGGCTGGCTCGGACTCCTGGAAAACCTACATGCGCCGACAAACCTGCACCATCAATTACGGCGACGAACTGCCGCTGGCGCAGGGGGTGCGATTCGATTTTTGACGGAGACGTTGCCGACGACCCGCGCCAGATCGGCCACTCGCTCCGACTCGATCGTTTCGAGTCGAGAGCCGCCTGCGCATGCAGCTCCCCGCACCGCGAAGATGTCTGGCTCAAGCACGGCCAACCGCCCGATCGCCTCGATGTCTAGCGATCCGGCAAGAGCGACGAATCGCCCAGTATCACGCACCCGATCTAATCGCGGCTTCCAGGTGTGATCGAGGAGCGTACCGGCTGTTTTGCCCCACGTGTCGAACAACACGCCATGGCAATCATCGAACTCGACGGCGGATCGGATGATCGAATCGGGGTCGGGAGCGCGGGCGGCTCGCCAGTCGATGTAAGCCACTGCGACCCATCCCGGTGGCGAAACCGCCAGCTGGTTCCATCGCGTGCAAAGGGTACGCCACCTGGCGGACCAATCCGGCCGTGCAAGAGAAAGGCCCAGCTTACAGTATGAAATCCCACCAGCCGATGTGGCCGCGACCATCATTTCGTGCACGTCGATCCAATCGTTGAGTTCCCCCAACGCCACGCTCATGGGAATCTGTGGTGGTACGACTTCGCGAACGGCGCACCAAATTGAGGATGTTGCCCGACCTAGTGAGCCATGACGCGGCTCTTTGACGTCGATAACGTCCGCGCCCCCCGCGAGCGCGGCCAAGGCTTCCGTCTGGGATCGAATACTAACCAGCAGTTTTGCCACTTGATCGGCCTGAAACTGGTCAAGCCGTCCGGGAGTCAGAAGTGCTTATCTCTTGAGCGGCCAGTGTCGCGCGACGAGCGGATACGCGACGAGCGGCACGCTCAAAGACGGGTCCGAGCCCGAAGAGCACCGCCGTGCCAACCAGATCCGCCACCACCGTGTTGCCGAAGAACGGAATCGCCGCAATATAGCACGTAGTCAGGCCGGTAAAAGTCATCGGATACAGCAAGCCTTCGCCCCACGTTGCCAGATTGCTCGTGACGAAGAATAGAGTCGACCCTGTTATCGACAAAACCGGCAGCAGCCAGCGGCCGAACTTGGGCCAATTGGCGAATCGTCCCAGCAAAGTTATCACGGCGAACGTCGCGTAGACCGTCCAGCGGGTCAGCTCAAATGTAGGCCTATAGCGTCCTTGGTCGAGAAGAAGATCGGAGGTCAACATCGCTGCGACAGGAACAACCCACGCCCATCGGCGCGGCAAACGAGATCCGGTGTAGAGCGAGATCGCTCCGAGTGGAGCGAAGTTCCACACGTGGTACGTTGAGGCAAACTCGCGGGAAAGTACGGCCAGCACGGTCAATACGAAAGCGGTGATCATGAACCAGGCCTCGTTAAGTTTATTTCGAGCCAGTTCTCTAATTTAACCTTGCACATCCGAAGGATCAACCTGAACTAGTTCGCGGCCTGGCTCAATGGTGAATTGCACGCAACGAATACGGTCCAGGCGAAATGATTTTTCCAATGAGTCGATATGGCAAAAAGCGATCAGGTAATTCACTCCGCCTCGATGAACGAAGCGCCGCGGCGTGATCGAGCGCGGTGTTGTGCCCCGCGTTCCCCCGTCATATTCAATGCGAATCATCGTGCCACACACAGCCGCCCGGAGCACGTCTTCCCATCCTTCGGGCGTCGGCTCCGAGTCTCTGCGGTCGAACATCCGATACGAGACCAGGTCATCCAGCGGCTCGGAATTCTCGGCGAGATGCAACCAGATTTCCTTTACCCGCAAGCAATCGGCCAGCGCACGGTGCGCACCTGCCGGGTCGAGTCCCATGGCGTGAGCCAGATTGTCGAGCCGATGGCTTGCAAGCCAGGGCATCCGCCTCCGCGCCAGGGCCAATGTATCAAAAATGGAGTGCATCGGCGCTCGCAGGCCAGCGCGAGCAAGCTCGCAGCCCAGGAAACCGGCTTCGAACGAGGCGTTGTGCGCCATTAACGCTGTGGTGGCCGGCTCACCGATAAACAGGAGAAATTCAGGCAATACCTCGCGGGCGCACGGTGCAGTGGCAAGAATTTCGTCCGACAGACCATGAATGGCGAATGCCGCCGGGGACATCGGCCGCTCGGGATTGACCAAGCTTTCAAATCGGCCGAGTTCTTCACCGTCGGCCCGAAATCGCACCGCGCCGATCTCCACAATTCGGTCGGTTTCCGCCATCAACCCGGTCGTTTCCAGGTCGAGCGCGACGTATTCCCGTTCTGCAATGAGGCTGGTGTCAGTCATCCGATTCACCTTGGCTGGCTAATCGCGGTCGCCTCTTAGATCATATCGACAGAGCCGGCTGCGACCAGTACCACCCAATGTCTACTGACCGCCGCCAATCGTCTTGGCCGCCAATTGCTTGTCGAACCAATCCGCCATAACCTTGACCTCTTGTGGCAGCGTGAGCCAGGGGTGGCCGCCCCCCGATTTGACAATTAACTCGGCCGAGGCGCCGGCCTTCGTCAGCGCATCAACGAGCTTTTGCGACTGCGATAGCGGCACAACGTGGTCGGCGTCGCCGTGGATCAGCAGGAACGGGATTGTCGGCTTATCGACACGGTGCAGCGGCGAAATGGCCTTGGCCGCTTCTTTGATCTCATTCTCGGAGTGTCCCCGCACGCCCCCAACAAACAGGAGCGGGCCAAGGACGTCGATCCGGATGGGCTTGGTGCCGTCCCAG
This sequence comes from uncultured Isosphaeraceae bacterium, assembly GCA_963850935.1. GTDB lineage: Bacteria > Planctomycetota > Planctomycetia > Isosphaerales > Isosphaeraceae > CAWFRS01. The sequence continues at coordinate 219,931 of CAWKNT010000032.1, read as the reverse complement.
TCGAGGAAGTCGGTCGGCGGGAAGAACGCTCCCACTGCCCGAACCGAGGTGTCTTGCCGGTCGATTGGGTTCGTGGCGGTAGCATTCCCCTTTTCCGGCGTCAGGGCGGCCAAACTTGCGAGATGCCCGCCAGCCGAGCCTCCAGTAAGGCCAAGCCGGTCAGGGTCGATTTTGTATTCGCCGGCGTGGGCCTTTACAAAGCGGATCGCCGACTTGACGTTCCGGTCCATCTCAGCGGCTGTGTAGCGCGTCTTGGATCCGGGGCGAACGGCGAATACTACGTAACCGCGTGCGCAGAAGATCGTGAAGACCTGCGCGAGCGTATGGTCGCGGATCTTGTTGCGGTCAGAATACCAGGCGCCGCTGGCGATATCCACGATGCCCAGGCCATTCGGCTTGCCCGTCGGCGTGAAGACATCCATGAGCAATCCCGTTCCATGGGCCTCGGCGTAGACGACGTCCTTTTTCTGATCGTACGGGAGCGTTTCGTCCGCGTGGGTCGCGCCGAACATCGTCAGTGTGACAACGACCGTAAAGCAGATATCCGCAATTCTCATACAACGCTCCAGTCAGTGTGTTGGTTGAATGCTATGTTTTGTCAAATGATACTGTTTCCATGGACCGCTCACGTTTTCGCCGAGATTCGTTTGCCGTCGAAAGCTACAATAGTCAACTGTACGCCGAGCAGTCAGATTCGCGAACTCGCAGCGCACGCATCAGGGGCAAGCATGCTCAGCGGAGGGAGGCACGATCATCGCAAGGATGCCATACGAACATTGGACGCAGCGGCGGTTTGGAACCGTGCTACTGGCAATCTGCCTTCTCGTGGGCTCGCTGCACGCACGCGACTGGACAGACCCCGTCGACGTAGGCCGGCTTGGTTCCCGCACCGCGCGGTATCAAGCCGCTGCTGAATTCGATGCCGAGGCCGCGTGCGACGAGGTTGTAAGGGCTCACAACCGATTACGAGCTGATGCCAAGCTGCCTCCTCTGGCGATCAGCTCCAAATTGACAGCCGCCGCCGATCGGCATGCCAAGGACATGGCTGCCCACGAGAAGATGGCTCACAAAGGGAGCGATGGGTCGAGTCCGATCGTTCGGATCAAGGCCGTGGGTTATCCCTACCGCCGCGTCGGTGAAAACATTGCTGCCGGTCGCTTCAACATTGAGCGATTGATGAAGGGCTGGATCGATAGCCCGCATCATAAGCAGAACATCCTCGGCAGCTTTTCCCAGATCGGAGTGGCTTGCGCGACCGGTGAAAGCGGGAAACGCTATTGGTGCGTCACGTTCGGACTTCCCATTCGCCGTTAATCGCCCACGCCCTGCGCCTTGTCAGGTATGTTTGATTGTCGAGACCCAGGTGCGTGGTAGCGGTCCCCACGGATGGCACGTTTCTCCAAATAGGAGGCGCGAGGGACGATGCGTGGACAACGCTGGTTCGCAATCGGTGTGCTAGCTGTTCTTTACGGCATCAGTTCTGGCTGTCAGAGCGCTGGCCCACGCCAGCACGGTCGTCACGCCCGAGCCCGGCTTGGCCAGCGCAGTCGACGGCGACGGCACGGTTACAGCCGATGGCACGCGTCAATTGCCGCCACCGAAAACCGTCGGTTGGGTCGACCGCCACCCACTCTTTTCCAAGCCGCGCGACTACTGGGAGACTTCCGGCGACAACAAGATCGTCAAGGCGGCCGCGGCGACCTTTGTGGGCGTTCCCGTCGGCATGTACGGCGAAGTCAAGCAAATCATCGTCGGTGCGCCGCCAGAGCCACGGTATTGACGGCGGCACCAACGCCATCATCGGCACACCCCGGAATCAAGCTTTATCCGGTATGACCGCGAAAGAATTGAATGACTTCCCCTCGAGCGATTCGAGAAACGCACCGCCGCCGGTCGAGACGTGACTGACCTTGTCGGCCAGGCCGAATTTCTCGATGGCCTCGGCCGACTCGCCGCCGCCGACGGCGGTCATGGCCGGCGAAGCGGCCAGGGCCTCGGCGATCGCCCTTGGTTCCCTTGGCGAACGCCTCGACCTCGAACTTGCCCATCGGCCCGTTCCAGACGACGGTGCCGGCTTGCTTGATGATCGCCGAATACTCCGCGATCGTGGCCGGCCCGATGTCCATGCCGAACCAGCCGTCGGGGATCGCCGCACCTGCCGACGACCTTGGTTTCGGCGCCGGCCTCGGGCTTGGAGGCGACCAGATGGTCCTGGGGAAGGACGAGCTTTTCGCCGGCCAGTTGCAAGATCTCGCTGGCCACGTCGAGCTTGTCGGCCTCGATCTTGCTCTTGCCGACCGGCTTCCCCTGGGCCTTCATGAACGTGTAGGTCATCGCCCCGCCGATCAAGCAGCCGGTCGACTTTCTTGATCAGGCTTTCGATGACGCTGATCTTGTCGGAGACCTTGGCACCCCCCATCACGGCGACATATGGGTGCTGGGGATCACCGAGCAAGGTGTCGAGAATTCGCAGCTCTTTCTCGACCAGGAAGCCGATCGCGCGGCAGTCGGGTGAAAACTGCTCGGGGACCGCCACCATCGAGGCTTCGTCGCGGTGGCAGGTGCCGAAGGCGTCGTTGACGTAACAATCGGCGAGGGCGGCCATCTGCTTGGCGAAGGCGAGATCGCCTTTCTTTTCGCCCTTGTTGAACCGGACGTTTTCGAGAACGACGATGCCGCCGGGCCGCAGGTCGGCGCAGGCGGCCTGCGCCTCGGGGCCGACCGTGTCGTTGACCTTCTAGCACCGGCAGGCCGATCAGCTCTTGAAGCCGGGCGGCCACCTTGTCCATCCGGAACGGCGCATCGGCCGCCGGGTCGCCGGTGGGACGGCCCAGGTGGCTGACCAGGATCAGGCTGCCGCCGCAGTCGAGGATCGTGGTCAACGTTGGCAAAGCACTCTTGATCCGGCGGTCGTCGGCGACGCCGCCGTCGGGCGTCTGCGGAACGTTGAAATCGACGCGGACCAGGACCTTTTTGCCGGTCACGTTGATGTCGCGGAGCGTCTGTTTCGCCATGAGTGTTTTCCTGCAAGACAGATCGGGGGAATCGAAAGCGAGCGCGGCCGTGCTGGGTCGGCCTGCGCGCTCCTTGTTCGGCTTGCGAGTGCTTGCACCTACACTCAGAGCGAGCCCAGCTTGGTCATCAGCTCGGCGGTCCGGTTGGAATAGCCCCACTCGTTGTCGTACCAGGAGACGACCTTGATGAAATTGCCGCCGATCGTCAGGGTCTGCTCGGGGACGAAGATGCACGAATGCGGGTTGCCGATGATGTCGCTCGATACCAACGGGTCGGTCGCGTATTCGAGGATGCCCTTGAGCGGACCTTCGGCGGCCGTCTTGATCGCCCCGTTGACCTGGTCGCGCGTGGCGCTTGTCTTTAACAGGGCGGTCAGGTCGACGACCGAGCCGTCGGGCACGGGCACGCGCAGGGCGTAGCCGGTCAGCTTGCCCTTCAATTCAGGGATGACCTCGCCGACGGCCTTGGCCGCGCCCGGTCTTGGACGGAATGATGTTCACCGCGGCCGCGCGGGCACGATACGGGTCTTCGTGCACCTGGTCGGCGACGCGCTGATCGTTGGTGTAGGCGTGCACCGTCGTCATCAAGCCGCTTTCGATTCCGAACGTCTCGTGCAGCACCTTGGCCATGCGGCGCCAGGCAATTGGTCGTGCACGACGCGTTGGAGATGATGCGGTGGTTCTTGTTCAAGATCTTGTCGTTGACGCCCAGGACGATCGTGGCGTCGAGATCGTCCTTGGCCGGGGCGCTCAAGACCACCCGCTCGGCGCCGGCGTCGATGTGCTTCTGCAGGCTGGCGCGATCGGTGAACCGGCCGGTCGATTCGAGCGCGACCTGGCAGCCCAGCTTTTTCCAGGGAAGTGCGGCGGGGTCTTTCTCGGTGGTGATCGGGATCTCCTTGCCGTTGACGACGATGCTCTGTTCGCGCGCTGCGACCGTCCCCTTGAACCTCCCCTGCACGCTGTCGTACTTCAATAGCAAGCGCCAGGTGCTTGGGGTCCGACAGGTCGTTGATCGCCACGACGTCAAAATCCGATGGGCCGCTCGGCCATGACGCGAAAAACCAGCCGGCCAATTCGGCCAAATCCATTGATCCCAACACGCAATGCCACGACAGACCTCCTCGTTCAACACGTTGAAACAAACGTATCACGAATCAACTCGAGCACGTTTCCAAATCGTCCCTAGATACTATCAGATTCGTCGACGGAATTCGTAGCGGATGGCTCCTCCTGATTGGCACCGGCAATTTACGGATGCGTCTCACGCGCAGTTCGAATCCATTGTCTGCGGCCGGCCAGCCAGCGAGATCAACAGCTTCCAGCCCATGTAGAATGGAAAGAGCAAGACGCTCGCAGAGGTATTTGCAGCGGGAGCCGCATCACCAGGAACGGCGAAATCGCGTAGACGCAGAGCGCGACGGTCATGACAGGACCGCGCACGCCAGCCAGATAGACCGCTGCATGATCGTGTATGGTTCGAGCCTGCAGACGCAAACCATGCGACCACGTCGAGACCCGCCACGAAGACGTAAATGATCGCCAGCCACGCCATCGAGGGGATCGTCAATTCGCATGCCGAAAGTGTTTTTTCGCGCCATGCCGAGCGTGGTGCGACCGGAGGAGCGGGCCAAGATATTTCTTGCGGATCTCGCTTCGGCCGAACTCCCACCGCCGCCGTTGATTGGCCGCGGCCTTTCCCCCGGAACCGAGCATCGCTCCATAGACCGCCACTTCGGGCAGGAACAGGATCTTCTCGCCCGCGACTCGCAGCGTCCAGGAATATTCCATGTCTTCCACCAGCCCGTACGACTTCCACGGCCTGCCGCGCTAGTCCGCGGGTTGAAAAGCACATTCCATTGCCTTTGAATCCCGCACTTGAGCCCAGGGCGTTTTGCCCCAACTGCATCACGCCGTTGAACAGGCTAAACGCATAAGTCATCAGCCGGGTACGCCAGGATTGATCGGGGTTCGCGACCGTGTAGTAGGCCTGAATCCAGTCGTGGCCTCGGCGCAGGGCCTGGTCGAACGAGCGCAGCAAGTTGGGATCGATCGTGGTGTCGGCGTCGACGATGACCACGGCGTCGAGCGACCGCAGCTCTCCCGATCGCTGGAGTACCTCCAGCAAGTACTCGATCGCGTATCCTTTGCTTTTCTTGTCAGTGTCGAACCGCTCGACGACCCGGGCACCCGCCGTCGCGAGCCACGGCCGCCGTCTGGTCCGTGCAATTATCGGCGATGACCAGAACGCCGAAGAACAAGGACGGATAGTCCGACGCCAGGCAGCTCCGACACCGTGGTGGCGATGCCCGATTGCTCGTTGTGAGCCGGGATCACGATCAGGAACTTCGAGCTCGGGTCTGCGGGCAAGCGTTCCGGCCGGCGAGCAAAGATCGCCGCAAGCGCTGTCGCGAGCAGAAAGAGAAAGTAGGGCATGACGGCCAGGTTGATGACAACCAACAGGGCCGCGAATAGCCAGAATCCAATCATCAGCCGGCCTCCGCAGCTCGGCGAGTTGCGCCGAAGAGCCGCGTGATCGGCATCGCGAGCGTGAGCAAGTTTGGCCAAATCAAAGCACCCCTGCGGTGATCTCGGAAAGCGCGGTCAGGAATGCTGCGATCTCGTCGCGGGTGGTGAACGGACCGGGGCTCAGACGCAGAGTTCCGTCGGGGAAAGTTCCCAGTGCGCGGTGGATGTACGGGAGCACAGTGAAGTCCGGGCCGGACGGCGATGTCGAAGCTCGTGTCGAGGATCGCGCCCAGGTCCTGGGGAGCGAGTGCCTCCGGGGCGATCAGCGAGAGTGCTCCGACGTGGGTCTCGGGGTCCCAGCGGCCGGCGACCTGTCCAGCCGTCGGAATCTCGAACCCAATCGACGACTTGCTGCAGCAGCTCGACCTCGTGCCGTCGCAGGTTCTCCGGCCCGCGCTCGGCGACCCAGGCGATCCCGGCGGCCAGTCCGGCCACGCCCAGCACGTTGGGCGTGCCCCCTTCGAGCAAATACGGGAGTACGGATCGGCTGCGTCGGGCTCGACGAGTCGCCGCCGGTTCCCCCTTCGCGCCAGGGGCGAAGCTTGCCGTCGGTGCGAGGGCCCGACGTAGAGCGCACCGGTGCCGGTCGGCCCGTAGAGCGCCTTGTGGCCCGGGAAAGCCAGCAAGTCGATCGGCGTAGCTTGAAGATCGATCGGCACGACGCCGGCCGACTGGGCCGCGTCGACCAGAAACAGCGGCCTCGGTCTCGCGCACGATCGCGGCGATCGCCTCGATCGGCTGCACCGTCCCCAGCACGTTCGACGCGTGGGTCATCGCGACCAGCGACGTCTTGGGGGTGATCGCCTGCTTGATCGCGTCCGGGTCGACGTAGCCGTTCTCGGAGGCGACTCGCGTCAGGCGTGATCACGCCGGCCTTCTGTAGCGCGGCCAGAGGGCCGGCTGATCGAGTTATGCTCGAGGTCGGTGGTGATGACGTGATCGCCCGGCTGGACGACCCCTTTGATCGCGAGATTCAGTCCGTCGGTGCAATTGAGCGTGAAGATCCAGCGCTCGGGGGCTGCGCCGTGAAAGAACTGGTTGAGCGCGTGCCGCGCCGCGTCGAGCGTCCGCTCGGCGGCGACGGCCATGCGGTGCCCTGCCCTGCCCGGGTTCGCCAGGCTGGTGCGGGCGAAGCGGTCGAGGGCCTGATAGACGGGCTCGGGCTTGGGAAAGCTGGTGGCGGCGTTGTCGAGGTAGATCATTATAGCTCCCCACGTACTGAGCATAGAGCGTCCGCGCCTTGGTCACGTCGTTGGTCCCCTTGATGATCGCCCGGCCGTCGGGAAACACCGTGAACTCGTAGCCATCGGTCGCGAACCGGAGCATGTACGCGTTATGCCGGACGTCGCCGATCCCGTTGAGCCGCCCGGCCAGCTCGCGGAAATCAAGCGGTTCGGCGCGCCGGACGGCGACCTGAACGGCATTGCGGCCGCACAGCGTCGTCGTGTGCGAGCCCATGCCCCCTTCGAGCCATTCGAACTGTCGCCGCACGCAGCACGGGCAGTCGACCTTGCCGACCAGCCCGGCCACCTTGAGCTGGCGGAACGTCCAGTCCCAGACGTCGACCATGATCAGATGTGTACGTTGAGGGCGTCCCATGCTTGCCGGCGAGCATCTTGATCGCCTCGATGGCCTCGAACGACGCGATCACGGCGACGGCCGGCCCGAGCACCCCGGCGGTCTCGCACGTCGGCGTCATGCCCGGCGGGCGGGGCCGTCTCGATCAGGCAGCGCAGGCAAGGCGTCTTGCCGGGCACGATCGTCATCGTCTGCCCTTCACTGCCGATCACGCCGCCGTAGATCCACGGCTTGTTCAGCTTGACCGCCGCGTCGTTGATCAGGTAGCGCGTTTCGAAGTTGTCGGTGCCGTCGAGAATCAAGTCGGCGTCGCCGACCAGGTCGAGGATATTGGTGTGGTCGAGGTCGGTGACGATCGGCTCGACTGCGATCGTGCTGTTGATCGCCCGGAGCTTGCGTGCGGCCGCCTCGGCCTTGGGCAGGTTCTGGGCGACGTCGTCTTCGTCGAACAAGATCTGGCGCTGAAGGTTGTGGGTCTCGATGAAGTCGCGGTCGATGATCCGGATCGATGCCCACGCCGGCCCGCGCGAGGTGGTTGGCCAGAACGGTCCCCAGCGCACCGCACCCGCAGAGCGTGACCCGGCTCTTCAGGAGCGCTCGCTGGCCGGCCTCGCCAAGCTGCGGGAAACGAATCTGCCGGCTGTAACGATCAAGTGGCTCGGAAGCCATGATAACTCCCTGTTGCGATGCGGCTTCTCGCCGCCCTGATGTCTTCAACCCCCGGCCACGGCCGGAATGATGCTCACCTCGTCGTTGGCGGCGACCGGCGTCGCCAGCTCTTCGAGGTAGCGGATGTCTTCGTTGTTGACGTAGACGTTGACGAACCGGCGCAGCTCGTCGCCGTCGAACAGCCGCTCGCGGATGCGCGGGATACTGGGTGCCGAGCTGGCCCAGGATCTCACCGACCGTGGAACCGGCCGCTTCAACACGATCAAGGCCCCCGGCGTGGGGGCGCAGCGGAGTGGGGATTCGCACGACTGGCATGGATGAGTCCTTTATTCTAGTTGATCAGAGGTCGAGATATCGCGGCCGTCGCAAGCGATAACGAAAGCGATGACACGAAATGGGATCTACGTGGGCCGCAGTGACGGCCCAGGATCTCTCACGGCGGCGATGCTTCTAGACACCGCCAGTGCCGGCGAGAGCGTCTCGAGCACGGCCTCGAAATTCTCGAGCGTCGGCTTGATCACCACCGGCTTGGGCATGCGCTCGAGCAGCGGCTCCTGGGTCTTGAGCCCGTTGCCGGTGATGCAGATGACGATCGATTCGTCGCGGTCGATCCGCCCTTGCTCGATCAGTTTCTGGGCGACGGCGAGGGTCACGCCGCCGGCGGTCTCGGTCCAGATCCCCTCGGTTTCGGCGAGCAGCCTCATGGCGTCGATGATCGCATCGTCGTCGACGTCTTCGCTCCAGCCGCCGGTCTCTCGAATCAACTGCGAGGCGAAGTAGCCGTCGGCCGGGTCGCCGATCGCCAGGCTCTTGGCGATCGTCTGGGGGTTGCGGACCGGCTTGACCTTGTTCGGCGCCGGTCTTCACCGTGGCCGAGATCGGGTTGCAGCCGGTCGCCTGGGCGCCGTGGATCCGGGTCGTGACGGGACCGTCGATCAAGCCGAGCCGCTCGAATTCCTTGAACGCCTTGTAGATCTTGCCGATCAGGCTGCCGCCGGCCATCGGGGCGACGACATGGTCGGGCACCCGCCAGCCCAGGTCCTCGGCGATCTCGAAGCCGACGGTCTTGGAGCCCTCGGCGTAGAACGGCCGGAGGTTGACGTTGACGAATCCCCAGCCGAAGCGGAAGGCGATTTGCGAGCAGAGGCGGTTGACCTGGTCGTAGTTGCCCTCGATGGCGATGACCTTGGCGCCGTAGATGGTCGCGCCCAAGACCTTGCCCTGCTCGAGATTGTCGGGGATGAGGACGTAAGCCTCGAGGCCGGCGGACGGCGGCGTTGGCCGCGACGCTGTTGGCGAGATTGCCCGTGGAGGCGCAGCCGACCGTCTGGAAACCCGAGCTCGACGGCCTTCGAGAGCGCCACCGCGACGACGCGGTCCTTGAACGAGAGCGTCGGATAATTGACGGCGTCGTTCTTGATGTAAAGCTCGGAAACGCCGAGGGCCCGAGCCAGCCGATCGGCCCGGATCAAGGGAGTGCAGCCGACCTGGCGCCCCACGGTCGGCTCGCCGTCCAACGGGCAGCAGCTCGTGGTACCGCCACATCGACCTGGGCCGAGCCGTCGATGGCCGCGCGCGACAGCGTTCGCGCCACCTCGTCGTAGTCGTACGCGACCTCGAGCGGACCGAAATCGTCGGTACAGAAGTTGAGGGCTTCCTTCGGATAATGCTTGCCGCAAAGGCGGCACTTCAAACCCAGAACGGTCTCAGCGGACACCGGTGTATCTCCCGTTGCGAACCGCCTCGGCAATCGAGGCGAAAACGAAAAGATCGACCCGGTGCGACGTTATCCAGAGTTGCCGGCCCAAGGTATGCGGTGGGAAATGATAAGGTAGGCTCAAGGTCGATGACCGCCAGGGCGGCACACCTTTGACCATCTTATCTGCCCCATCGGCGCTGTCCACCGGAAGATGATCGGCCCAAAGGCCGTTGTTCTTGCCGGCAAGACCACGCTGGGCGGGAGTTAGCACCAGCATTCACCAAGATGGTGAACCGGTTGCTGTGGCGTCGTCGGGCCCGTCCCTCAGCCACTCTGGATAAGATGCGCACCGGATTGTAAGTAAACCTAAGTTACACGCCACGCGCGGCAGACGTCAACCCCCGAGCGCCGACTATGTTCAGCGACACGAGAAATGGCGCATAACCGGATCAATTGCGATCTGCGTACGACTGAGTTGGATTCGACGCGCGGTCGCACGCAGGAAATGGTGGACCCTTCGCCTGCTTCATGTCGAGATAGGGATGGGCAAATACATAGTAATATGGGGCCGATTCAATGCTCCCTTCCCGCCACCTGATCGAGCATGAGGCTTACGATCGCTGGATCCGGCGCGATCGCGCTCATGGATATGACCGGCACGACTGGCTTTCCGCAGAAAAAGAGCTGACCTTTCTTCTCAACTACAAGACCGTGGTCGAGTACCCTCTGCGGTCGGAGCGCGTTTTGATCGTGGGTGCGCAGAAGCAACGCCGATGCCGCTTCTGCGAACGGTCGGTCAATCACATTCCATTCTCCGAGCCGCGTTCAATCGTACAAGTCGCCGGTGAGACGTCACTTTTCTCCGCCGATATTTGCGATGAATGTCAGGCCGACAGCCGTGACCCGCTGGCGGTCCACGCCCACCGGTTGTGGGATGCGCTCGCGGCCGGCGTGGATATTTTGCAGGATTTCCCTCGCCGGCTCAATTTGGTCGCGGCCTTCAAATCGCTCATCGCGAGCGCCTTCTCATCGCGCCGGTCTGCGAGCTGGAATACCTCAGCGATACACTTGAATGGGTAAGCAACCCGGACTTCGAGTACGATGGCAGCCTGTTTGCGGGAACCTTCTGCCGTGTCTACTCTGCCCGGTTCGCACCGGAAGCTTGCTGGATCAACCTGTCGCGGCGTATCGACGACGAGGCCGCAATGCCATACTTACTCGTCTTCATGGGTTGGCGGGGAGTTGTCCTCCAGGTGCCAATCCCGTTGTGTATGCGCGATCAGGATCTCGACGGCAAGGATCTCAGAATTCCCGAGCGATCGCCGGCTCCGGGCCGCGAGCTCCATTTCGATCAGGCCGCGCACTTTGTGCTGCGGACCGGCATCCGTTAACAACCACCGCTTAGCCTACCGGTTCGTTTGCCCCTTCGATTCCGAGCTGCATCAATGCCTCGAATAAAGGCTTCATAATCGATTCGTAGCGCCGCCACTGGCCGACGGAACGGGTATAAATGGGTTGTCGGACCTGGGCCTGACTAGCTGTGCGAACGACCCGCTGGGTGAGATAAAATTCGAGACAAGCAGGGTCCCATTCCAGTCCCAAATAGTCGACCAGGCAGCGGGTGCTTGTTTCGAAATCATGAACGAGATCCTCGTAACGAACGATGAGCCAGTCCGTCGGCCGGACACTCTGCCAATGTTGAACGATCCGTTTGTGATCGGCCAATCGTCTCGCAATATGGTTCCAGTCGTTCGCCCAAGAGTAATTCGTGAAATCCGTTCGCCAGCAAGATAAGGCAACATCGCGCAAGTCTCGCTCGCAAACGATCACGCGTGCGCGCGGCCATAACGCCCCTATCATGCCGACCAGCCAAATGTTATCCGGCATCTTGTCGATGATTCGGATCGAACCGAACGGGGCTTGGGCTCGAGACACTGTAGATAGGATCCCGTGACCACGCGCGCCGTATCAGGACCAAGTTCACTCCAGGCGGCAAATGGGTCAGCCGCGTGGTGGCTGGTGATCTTGGGCAGATCCAGGAACAGGCGGTTCAGGTCATGCAATTCGCCAGCACCGTGTACATGCGAATGGGACGCGAGGACCTGCTCGACCAGGCTGGTTCCCGAACGAGGTAAGCCCACGACGAATACGGGCCTCGGATCAGGATCGCCCCACGGTCGTGCCCGGTTGATGGAATCCGCAGTGAACGTCGCGATCATCCGGTTAATGAACCGGGAATGCCGGTCGGCATCGTGCGTCTGGCCGCGCGCCGCCTTCAACGCTCGCTGAAGCGCATTTGCCGATTCGAGGTGAACGGCGGCGCGTGCGCAGAGTCGTCGGGCGTCATCAACTTGGGCCAGGGCGTAATGCAGCGTGGCTCGTTTGCCGTCGCTCAATGCCGGGTGATCGATCAACCGCTCAATAGCCTGAATATCAGCCTCGGGAAGGTCCCCCCTGAGGTTAACGGCCAGTCGCCCATATGCTTCCGTGAGGCGAGGCTTCACGGCCAACGCACACCGCGCCGAGACACACGAAAGGTCGACTTCTCCGCGCTCCGCTTGCAACCGCGCAAGTGCGATCCATGAGTTGCTCAGGTCGGGGTCAATCTGCAATGCTTCGCAGAAACACGGCTCCGCCAGGTCGAATTGGCCTTGTTCGAGGAATGCGCGCCCGAGCTCGTGATGCGACTCGGCCATTCGGGGATTGGACGCCACCGCCCGCTGGCAGTGCTCTACGGCTTCAGAGTACTGACCTAGAGCAAGCGCCAGGCCGCCCAGGTCGATGTGAAATTGTGCCTCCTCCGGTTCAAGCGCGGAGCCTCTTCGTAGAGTCGCCGGGCCCGGTCGTAGTCTCCCCGTCGCTCGAGAATCTGGCCGATAAGATGACGTGGCATTGCCCGACGCGGGTCCAGGCTCGCGGCGCTCTGATAGCACGCCAGGGCTTTGTCATAATGCTCGCGAGCGCAAAGGATGTTACCCAAGCTTTCGAAGGCCTGAGGAAGACGCGGCGCGATAGCTATCGCTCGGCGGCAGAGTGCCTCAGCTTCCTCGAGAAAATCTGGATCATCCGTCTCTCTCAAGACCTGTCCCAGGTTCGTGAGCGCAATCGGGTTGTCGGGCTCAATCGAGAGGGCAACGCGGAGCGCAGCGGCTGCGTCGTCTCGGCGACGGCTGCCCTGATGGACGTTGGCGATGTTAATGTAGACGGCGGCAAACTTGGGCCGTAGGCGAAGCGCCTCACGGTAGGCCTCCATCGCCTCGTCGAATCGTCCTTGGTCGAATGCAACCAGCCCGAGGCTGTTGAACGCCTGGGCCACTGCGGGATCAAGCCTTATCGCGTGTCTTAACTGGTCGAGCGCTGCGTCCAACTGGCCGTCGACGCGAAGGGCCTCACCGAAGTTAGCGCGCAACCGCGCCGATTGAGGCCGGTTCGCCACTGCCATCCCGAACAATTTCGCCGCCTCACTGGCTCGGCCTTGTTGGAAAACCAGGACGCCCAATCCGTCGAGTGCTTGAGCGGCATTCGGATGCGACTCGAGCACCTGGCGATAGAGAGTCTCAGCCTCGGCGAGCCGACCCTCTGACTGCAGGGTCCGGGCTTCCTCGAGCCATTTGTTTGTGACCATGTCCGTCCCAGCAGGCTTCGTGGGCATGTCCGGTTGTTCCGGCGTGAAGCGGCGTCGGTGGCCGACGCAACTTCACTTGCGGGCGAGGCAGACGAGGGTGATGTCGTCGAACTGGGGGCGGTCGGCGACGTGCGTCTGCACGGCCTTGACGACGGCTTCGCCGACGGCTGCGGCCCCGGTTCCCGCGCTCTCGACCGCCTGCCGGAAGCGCCGTGTCGCCGAACCGATCGCCGGCGGCGTTCATCGCGTCGGTGACGCCGTCGGTATAGAGAATGACCGTCTCTCCCGGCTCGAGCGTTGTTTCGGCCATCTCGTAGCGATAGTCGGGCATGATCGCCAGCGGCAAGCCCGAAGTCGATCTGCCGAACTCCTCCAGGCGGCCGTCGCGGCGGCGGATCAAGGGGCAAGGATGGCCGGCGTTGACGACGCTCAGGCGATGCGCGTCGACGTCGAGCACGACCAGAAGAAACGTGATGTACAAGTCGAGCACGCCGCCGTCTTCAAACTGGTGATTGAGCTGCTCGACCACGCGCACCGGCGCTGGGTTGCCGCGCAGGAACATCCGCACCTCGGCCGACAGCTTGGCGGTCAGCAAGGCCGCCGGCATCCCCTTGCCCACGACGTCGCCGACGGCGATCGCCCACCGGGTTGCCCTCGGCCCGTTTACGTGCGATCCTGCGCAATCGGGATGAACCCGTAATAGTCGCCACCCACGTGGCGGGCCGGCTCGTAATACGCCCAGAAATCGTAGCCCGGGACCGAGGCCGGCCGCTCCGGCAGCAGCGACTGCATCACCTGGCGGGCAAACTGCAGCTCGTGTTCCATCTCGCGCTGCTTGATCAGCGCCTTGTGCAACTGGGCGTTCTGCACGGCCACGCTGATCTGGCTGGCGACGGCCGCCAGAGATCGAGGTCGTCCTGCTCGAACCGGCCCCGGCCGTCGCGGGTGTCGATCTGCATGATTCCGACCGTCTTTCGCTCGGAATCGAACAGCGGGACGCACATCAGCGAGCGAATCTTGCTGTCGGAGACGCTGGCACTCTCGGGAAACTCCTGTGCGAGGTCCTTGCAGAGAATCGCCTGGCCGGCGTTCAGGACCCGGTTCAAGACCGTCTTGCTGATCTTGAGCTCACCGGCCGGGCCGGTCCGTGACCGGATGATCTCGGGCAAGAGTGCCTCGCTGCCGGGATCTTTCAGCAACACAAAGCCGCGCTCGGCCCTGGGAAAGATCTCGAACAGCGAATTGAAGATCCGGTCCAGGACCTCGCTCAAGGACCAGGGTCCCGCCCAGCTCCTGGCCGATCAGCCGCAATGCGCGAAACTTGGCCTCGGGCTTGACCAGCGGGAAATGGCGATCGCTCTGGTTCAGCACGTCGATCGCCGCGTAGACCGTCGACTGCTCGTCGTCCCCCTCCTGCGATCTCACCACACGGCTGTTGAAGGTGAGCTGCAATTCGCCGATCTGGAGCGTGTCGCCATCCTTGAGCAAGATCGGATCCGTCAACCTTTGGCCGTTCACGAACGTCCCGCGCGTGCTTCCCAGGTCCTTGATCTCGAAACCCGTCTCTTGCGCACGATGGCCGCGTGCTTGCGCGATACCGACTTGGGCTGCAACACGACGTCGCAATCGGGATTGCGGCCGACGATCGTCGACTTCGCGATCCAGCTTGTAAAGCCGCCCCGCCATGGGACCATTCATGATCTGGAGTGTCGGGACGATGTTCTGCGGAGTCACCATATTCTCGTTCGTTCTCCCGGCAACTTCCCCCAATCATACCGACGACCAAGCCAATTTTCCCAGAATTCGGTTCTAACAAAAATGTCCAGCGACTGCTCACTTCATCGACATCGTTTAACAAGGTATCGCTCTCGGGTCATCGTAGAGATCGTCTCATCCAGCTTTACATACATTCACGTTTCGGTTTATCAGGAATTCGCGCTGGTGCCCGAAATTGTTGGCGAATAAATTTGCAAGTTGGGATCGAACGGCCGTGTTACCTCTCTGAATCGAAAATATCCCTTTCAATTTGCGCTTTTTTGCTGGATTCATGGGTATTGGTCTATAGAATGTCGGAGTCGGCGGCGAACTGGGTACGTTCGATCCGTCGAATCGTTGGACGATTGCCGTGTGTTTTCGCCAGAAGACTGTGGGGTCCGTATGAGCTCGATGGGGTCACTCACTCTGTGCGTCCAACATCTGCGATCGCCCGATAGCCACGAGCGCGACGAGGCAGCGCCGGATCATCTGGGAACGGTTCTCGGCGCGGCTGCAAGTGCTCGGTGCGCCGGCACCTTGATAATCGCATTCGACGGCGCGAAGACGAACAAGACGTCCTCCAGAGCGTGTACGCCAGCTTCTGCCTTGGCCAGTTCGAGGGAAAGGCCTCCCCGTCAAGCCGCGAGGAGCTTTGGAAACTCCTGGTCCGGATCACGATGTGCAAGGTCGTCAACACGGCACATCGTCACCGCGCCGCCCGTCGCGATGTTCGCCGTGAACGCTCCGATAGCCAAAACCCGCATCCCGGCGGGTCGGTCTTTCCGCGGTGGATGCTTGAGCACGTCGACCGAGCTCAGCCCAGCCCGGAAGAGAAAGTCGTCGTTCTCGAAGAGATTGAACGGCTCCTTCACGGACTATCCGATGACCTTCGGAGCATCGTTCTCTGGAAGCTTGAGGGTTTCACCAATGCGGAGATTGCTGCCATGATCGGCCGCACCGTCCGCTCGGTTGAGCTCAAGATGCACTTGATCCGTACCCGGATTGAGCTTCGGGTCGGCAAGTTGCGCCCTCCCGCGGCGCTCAACCAGCCGGATTGAGCAGCAAAGCCCCGCGCATCGTGGAGCTTAACGTCTGATCCCGCCAGGGCGGGTTCTGGTCACGGCCGCGTGAATGCGTGGAGCAAGATGCCCGCCGCCACGGCCACATTCAACGAGCCGGCTCCCCGGCGCATGGCAATGGTGACCTTGCGGGAACATCTTTCCAGCCATTCCGGCTCGATCCCCTGGTCCTCGTCGCCCAGGACCAGGCCCAGCCGGTCGGGCCGAACCACGGAGTCGAACGGTTCCGCGGTGGAGTCGGTTACTGCCCCGAACAGGACGATCTGGTCGCGTTGTGCGAGGTTGTCGGCGAGCTCCCCAAGTTGCCCGGAAACAATCACCGGAACCCTGAAAATCGACCCCATCGAGACCCTGAGCACCCTGCGCGACATCGGGTCGGGGCAGGATGAGCCCGCGAGTATTGCGTCGATGCCGAAGACGTCACCGATGCGCGCGACAGCGCCCAGGTTTTCCGGGTTCGACAGCCTGGGACAGACCACCAGAGTAAGCCGCGGCCCGGCCCGCGCGATGATTTCATCGAGCGCCGGCCATGCTGTGCGCTCGCCGCAGCCAAGCACGCCACGATGAAACGGGAAGCCGACAATATTGTCGATCACCGCATCAGGAACGACATAGGTCGGCACATCGGCAGGAACCGGGACGGCCATCCTGGCTATATGGCGGTCGGTGACGAGTAGGGATACAAGGGGGAATCGGCTGGCCAGCAGGCGCGCGACCAGCTTCTCACCTTCGACCACGAACTGACCCAGCCCCCGTGTCTGGTTGGTCGCCTTGAGCGAGCGGTAAATCGCGATCCTGGGATCGTCAAGGTCTGTAATCGCAACGCGGGCCATCGCCACCTCCGCCCGCCCGAGGGGAGCTGAAATCGGTCAGATGACCCAGTCCAATGACCGGGATTGGCCAGCAAGGTGCGCGATTGAAGTTGCCTTCAAGACTTCCCGTTCCTGCTCACGGATCTGGTGCCAAACGGACGCCAGGACGCGCGCCGAGGCTCCGGGAAGCTCACGCGGCACACCATTATGGCCGTCGATCGCCGTCACTACCTCGCCGAGCTTGATCTGCTCTGGCGACCGTGCGAGCCAGTAGCCGCCCGCCGACCCCCGGGTGCTCCGCACCAGCCCGGCTCCCTTGAGTTTGAGCAAAACCTGCGTCAGCGTCGAGACCGGAATGCACTGCTCGTCGGCGATCTCCTTGATGTGCACCGGTCTATTTTCGGATTCCAACTTTGCCAGCGAGATCATGGCCAAGCACGCATACTCAGCCTTGGCGGTGATCCTCACGATGTGAATCCTCGGGGCCAATCCCTGGTGTGCCTATATGCTCTACAGCCATGCCTGCAGCGAAGCAAATCCGCGCCCAAGTGCTCGTAGATCCAGCCAGACTTCGCTCCGTACCCAACTCGCAGAAAAAGCTGTCTCTGATCGGGATCAATTGAGTGACGGCTCGAGGCCGCGCTGAAACTTCGAAGGGCCAAACGCGCTCACGAACTGCTCGTACGCCAGGCGATAAATTGCCACCCAGGTCTCGGCCGACGGCTGTGCGTTCCAGATGATCGGTCCGCACATCACAAATGGAGCCGAACCGGACGCAACCGCCTGCACGCCGACAGACAGCTCGAGGCCGGATTGACTAACGGGACGAATGAAAAACATCAGAGAAAACCTCCGGGCCAGCACTGACTATTCATCCCGTACGCCCTTCGCCAAGATCCTTTCGCGATATTCTCTATCGGAATTATCGGAAATGTCAAGATTGAAAGTTGATCGATTTACGCTCCTTCGGGTTTTTCGGCCAAGATCAGGTTGCGCAAGAAGCCAGAATTGGGAAAGCACCGGGCAGACGACACGGTGGGTCGTCGCAAGTGGAATTATTTGAAGCTTTTGGCATGGTTTTGATATTGAAATGGCGTTCCTCGTGAGCATAATGACGCCGATCTGTGAGGATGCGATAAGGAAGTCTTTCGCCACAATCTCGCCACGTTGAACATCAAGGAGTTGAACCAGCGATGACTAGTGCAACATGGCTATGGGCATGTGCAAGCCCACGAAAGACGGAGTCTGCATCACCTGCACCAGCGGCGACCCGTCTTGCTGTGCGATGATCCAGGCATGCTGCGATTGCATGATGGGAATGACCAAGGCCGGTTGTGTTTGCTGTGTCTGCATGAACAATATGCCGGTGTGCTGTAGCGCTAATGGACGGTAAACCAGCTCGTCGCCGATTTTTGAGGGTCATGGCGTCCGGAACGGCGGCTGCCGCGCTGGGCGACTGGCCCTCGGCCGCGGATGATCGACTCGCACTGTTGTCGGCCCGAACAGCCGACGTCGCGATCGTGGGTGCCGGTCTGGCGGGCCTGACCGCCGCCCGCGAGTTGAGGAAAAGGGATGTCAAGGTGTGCGTGCTCGAGGCGCGACCGCGCGTCGGCGGACGTACGCTCGACCACCCAATAGGAGACGGACATGTCGTCGAGGGGGGCGGGCAGTGGGTGGGGCCAGGGCACACCCGCGTAATCAGCTTGGCCAAAGAGCTTGGCGTCGCCACCTTTCCCAGTTATTTCGACGGCAAGTTGGTCATCTTGATCCTCGGCGTGCGGTTGTTTCGCAAAGACGATGAAGCCGACTCGGCCGACATGAAGCGTGTGAAGCATATCTTGGAGACCTTTGCGCGCTCCGTCCCGCTGGACGCTCCCTGGTCAGCCGAGCACGCCCATGAATGGGATAATCAGTCTGTCGCCGACTGGCTCGAGAAAAACACCCACAACGAGGAAACGAAGCAGACATTTCGTATCAACCTGGCGACGGAGCTGGGCTCGCCGTCGAAAATCTCGTTACTTTACTACCTGTTCTTCATCCATTCTGGTGGAAGCATTCGCGCCCACGATTATGAAGCGCTCGAGCGTCGACTTCAGGGGGGCCCGCAGTCACTCTCGGTGAAGATCGCCGAATCACTGGGCGACGAGCTGGTTCTTGCTTCACCCGTCACGCGGATCACGAGCGACGGCAAGATGGGGGTCGAGCTGGAATCGAAGCGCATCCAGCTCAGGGCGCAGCGCGTGGTCGTCGCGATGATGCCGGCGGACACGCGGCGGATCGAGTTTACGCCCGAGCTGCCGCCGGAACGTCGCGGGCTCGTGGAAGGCTGGCGCGGACAGTCGTCGATCAAGGTAAACGCCGTCTACGACACGCCCTTTTGGCGTAAGGAGGGCCTCAGTGGCGTTGGCCTCAGTGAACAGCAGCCCATTGGCGTGACTTTCGACAACTCGCCGCAAGATGGCTCGCGGGGGTTTTGATGGCGTTTCTGACGGACGATGAGTTGCCGCGAGACCCGGCCCAGCGTCGTCAACAGGTTCTGGCCGGCCTCGCGCGGTTATTCGGCAGTCGGGCGAAGTCGCCGCGGGCCTACTTCGAGACGGACTGGTCCAGTGACGGATGGTCTGCGGGTTGCGTGTCGCCATTGCCGCGCAAAATACTCTCGCGGTTTGGCCCTGCGTGCGGGCGCCGGTTGACCGCATCCATTGGGCGGGGACGGAGACGTCCGAGGTCTGGTGCGGATACATGGAGGGTGCCGTGCGCTCGGGAGAACGCGTCGCCGCCGAGGTCTTGGCGGCACTCGGTAGAGATGCTTGACAAATCGTTGCAGTGCGGATCGATGGCCTGCTCGGTCTGGATTTCCTCCGCAATCAAGCTACAACGATCGACTTCCGCGCCGGCCAAACTGATCTCTCCTGACGCATGCCCGATCCTCGTTCGGCCGAGCATTCTCGAGGACGAACGGAACGGTTTCAAGGGCCACGCAGCGCGTGAGCAGATCTATCTCGGGGAAGTCGATCTTGACCGTTCGTATTTTGCGAACTACACTATTAGACGCCGATGCGAGGAGCACCGGATGCGCGTGATCTCGAAGGCTCGCCTAAAAGATTTCTGGGAATCTCCGGGCCGCGAGGACGCTGACGGGCCGCTCCGGGCGTGGTATACGCACGTCAACAGCAAGCGCTTTTCGTGGCAGACTTGGCGAGATGTGAAAGCCTCGTTCGCGAAAGCGAGCATCGTTGGCGACTGTGTGGTCTTCAACATCGGCGGTAACAAGTACCGGCTGATAAGCCGCATCCGCTATGCGACCCAGAAAGTCTTCGTACTGAAGGTTATGACGCACGGCGAGTACGACGACGGCACGTGGAAGCACGAATGCGGGTGCTTCGAAGTTCCTGCATCGCCGAACAAAAAGAAGGCACCGCCGACGCACGGGCCAAGAGGGGGGAAATAACTGATGGCGGCGAAGAGCAAGTTTAGCCTGAAGGGGGCGGGACGGGACTCCTATCTCGAGCTTGTTATGGCCTTCCCCCTTGCTTCGATCAAGTCCTACGAGCAGCTTCAGGAAGCGCAGAAGGTCATGGACCAGCTTCTCGCTCGTGGCAGACTCGACGATGGGGAGGATATGTACCTGGACGCTCTCAGCGACCTTGTTGCCGCATACGAGGACGAATACTTTGCCATCGAGCCCGCCTCAGACGCCGAGATGCTTCGCCATTTGATGGAAGCAAAGGGTGTGACGCAGGCGCAACTGCGCAGGGACACCACCATCCCCAAGTCCACGATTTCCGAGATCCTTGCGGGGAAGAAGCCCTTCAGCCGCCACCTAATCCGCAAGCTCGCGGACTATTTCAACGTGGACGCGAGCGTGCTTGCGACGAACTTTTGAGGTAGGCGACAATGCTCGTCGGCGGCCTTGAGCGCTCAACTTCTCCCGGCATTAGCTCGCTCGGATTTGATGCGGAAAAACCGGGACAGCGGGAAAACCGGGACCCCGCGCTTTTGCGGCTGCTTTTGGTCAAATGTTCCCCTTGTGCGGCCGCCCTCGCGGCCGCAAGCATGACGCCAGCCCGAGGCGAGTTGCAGTCTCCCTGATCCAGCACTCGCCTACGCACGGCCGCCCTCGAGATACCGAGTGCCGCAATCGGTGGAGATCCGCGGCAGACAGTGGATCGTTAACACGCTCCAGCCAATGCTTATCGCCACGACAAAGGCGTCATAGTCACCTGGCTTGTGGAAGACTGCCTCACGCCGGTTGACCCGATTGAGGACGTGATACCACATTCCACCGACTGAGGCGCACGCAGATCGGGGCATGCCGTCACCATGCGCAATGGCTGTCTGCATGTCAATAAAGCGCTATGTCCCCGTTTTTGGCCTGAGCGACGTTATGACGATCGAAGAGATTGAGTCCCGCTACGCGCCGGACTGGGTCTTGATCGCTGAACCGCAGACCGACGAAATGCAGCGGCTCAAGAGTGGCAAGGTCATCTTTCATAGCCCTGTTCGAGGTGAGGTCTGGGACAAAGCTCGGGAACTAAAACTCGACCGAGTCGCTGTCCGGTACCTCGGAGAATATCCCGAGCACATGGTGCTTGGGCTGTGAGCGCGCAGGTCTTCAACGGCGGACAAGGACCAATCCTCATCGAGGCGCAGGCGACCGGCCCGGCGGGTACTGTTGACTTAAAGCTCGTGTTGGATACAGGGGCAACAACGAGCCTGATTGACTTTGGCATCATACTCCATCTCGGCTTTGATCCTCAACAACCTCTCCAGCGTGCACGAATGACGACCGGGAGCGCCGTTGGGATCGCACCTGTCTTCGCGCTGACACGGTTCAGCGCGTTAGGCCACCATCGTTTTGTTTTTCCGGTAATAGCTCACTCCCTGCCGCCGGCTTCCAATGTCGATGGCTTGCTCGGTCTGGATTTCCTCCGTAATCAAGCCTTAACGATCGACTTCCGCGCCGGCCAGATCGATCTCTCCTGGCGCATAACCGATCCTCGTTCGGCCAAGCATTCTCGAGGGCTAACGGAACAGTTTCAAGGGCCACGCAGCGCATGCGCAGATCAATCTCGGCGAAGTTCGCGCCGAATGTAGAATTGGCTTGATTGTCGGCGAGAAGCATTGTTAACGCCTTGGCCGGCGCCATGACACCGCGAAAGAAAAACCAAAAACCAAGCTTGACACCGCGAAGCCCTTTGACACCGCGAAGCCCTTAAAAACCAAGCCCTTAAAACCAAGCTTGACACCGCGAAAGAAAAACCTTAAAAACCAAGCTTGACACCGCGAAGCCCTTATGACACCGCGAAGCCCTTATGACACCGCGAAAGAAAAACCAAAAACCAAGCTTGACACCGCGAAGCCCTTTATCGAAAGAAAAACCAAAAACCAAGCTTGACACCGCGAAGCCCTTGACACCGCGAAGCCCTTAAACCATGACACCGCGAAGCCCTTTTGACACCGCGAAGCCCTTTGACACCGCGAAGCCCTGGGCTCCGGTGTCCGATGGTGTCAAGCAAAGACCCCCGATGGCTTTGCACCACCAGGGGTCCGATGCACCCTCGGCGCACCGTCGACCTGGTTATCCCTTGTCGGGTTGCGTCCCCGCAGAGCCCGACTCCGTTTCACCAGGTAGCGTCAGATTAGCTTCGGCACAACAATGCGGCAAGCCGCCATCGGACACCGGAGTCATGCCTCAGAAAATCCTCTTATATAGATTTCCAACTGAAAAAAGGTCACGAAGTTACCCACACACTTTGGAGAAGAGCCGGAACATTATCCCAATTGCTCCTGCGCTCATTTTTGACGACATCGCGGACCACGCTCAGCTTGTCTTCCGTGAGTACCGGCAACAGAAAGGCCATTCGATCGGATTCGAGCCAGAGCGCCTGCTCGAGCGCATCCGTCGTGACGGTTTCGTAAAAGCTCGTGCGGTCCCTTTCCGTGGTCGCATTGGGCCGCTCGACGAAATTGCTCAGTGCGTCGGCAAATCGCTGCTCGCTGTGAAGTGAGCCTTCGAGCATCATGTGTTCAAAAAGATGGGCCGAACCTGTCCGACCTGGCTTGTCGTCCTTCGAGCCCACGTTATACACGACGTTGATCGCCACCAGCGGCGTCTTGTGGTCCTCGTGCAATATGACGGTCAGGCCGTTGTCGAGACAGTATTTCTCAATTTTCAGCTCAGGGACCAGCGGATTGTTCGCCGCAGGTGGGGGCGGGTCTGGTGCGCAATGGACAGTCGCTGGGGCCACCCAGACCACCAAGGTCGCGATCAGCTGGGTGAATAATCGCATCGTCGGACTCATGCAGTTCGACCTCTCCCAAATTCCGTCGATACGGTGCACACGGATCGCGACGAACTTCCGATACTCACAAGCCAGGAGTCTTAACTGAGTGTCATCGAGCGTCTCACGGCTCGTTGACGTGCGTCCTCTGGAACAGTTTACAGCCTTGAGCACAGCAACGACTACCGTTGTCGTTTCCGGGCAACTTCTGAAAGGACCTGGCCATTTCGTCTTTTGGGCGAGCACACATCACGACTGCTCGGTCTGGTATAAATGACGGCGACCACGTGTCAGCCGTTCGAATCGGGCGTACAAAGTCTGGTTGCCGTCGTCTTGATCCGCGATGGATAACAAGTAGCCGGAGGCAAAGAGTCTGGGATCATGAAACAACTCCCACTCTTTCAACTTCTTGAAAGCGGTCTGGAGATCGTCATCCGGAACGGCAACCCCTGGTGGCGCGGCGAGCCTATCGCCGAACTCCCTCCTTTTCGTCGCTGGGCATTCGAGCCGGTTTATCGGCGGCTCGCGCGGACTCGCACCCGCGGTCGTCTTGAGGGGGCCCCGTCAGATCGGCAAGACGACTTTACTGAACCAGGTGGTCGACCAGTTGATGCGCGATGGTGTCGACCCACTCAGGTTGTTCCGGCTCCAGTTTGATGATCTCAGCGACCTCAAGAAGCTCAACATGCCGATCGTGAACCTGGTTGACTGGTACACGCGCGAATTGCTTGGCGAGACGTTGAATAAGGCGGCGGCGGAAGGACGGGCGCCGTTTCTGTTTCTGGACGAGGTGCAAAATCTCACCGAGTGGGCGCCGCAACTCAAACATCTGGTGGACGTGGGGAAAGTCCGTGCAATGGTCACAGGAAGCTCCGCCTTACGAATCGAGGCCGGCCGCGACAGCCTGGCGGGGCGAGTCCAGACGATTGAGATGGGGCCCCTCCTACTGCGAGAAATCGCCGACCTGCGGGGATTTGGCATCGTTGACGCTTACCTTTCACCGAACGGGCTCGCTCCTCTGAAAGACAAGGCGTTCTGGCAAGGCCTTCGAGAATATGGCGAGATCAACCGCGACGTACGCGACCTTTCTTTTCGTGCATTTGTCGAGCGTGGGGCATATCCAGTAGCCCAAGTGAGGTCCGATATCCCCTGGGATGAATTAGCGGACTTCTTGAATGAAACTGTCGTCAAGAGAGCGATCACACACGACCTTCGGATGGGCTCGCGCGGCCAGAAGCGCGACGAACATCTGCTCGAAGAAGTCTTTCGACTGGCGTGCCGCTACATCGGGCAGTCCCCAGCTCAGACGCTATACCTCGAAGAGATTCGCAAGGCGATGAATGCCAATATCGGCTGGCAGCGAATTCTTGCCTACCTTAAGTTTCTGGACGGGACTCTTTTGATCCGCCTCATCGAGCCTCACGAGCTCCGTCTCAAGCGCCGTCGGGGTGCTTCGAAGTTGTGCCTGTGTGATCCAATGCTGCGCGGCTTGGTTACAAGAGTTCATTCCGCTCGACGCGGCCGCTCTCGCTGCTTCACCTCACTTGCATGATCTCGCCGGACATATCGCCGAAAGCGTCGTCGGCTATTTCTTCCGATCCGTGATCAGTTTAGATGTTTCCCATTTTCCCAAGCGCTCGGCGGAGCCCGAGGTCGACTTCGTTCTGACCGTGGGAGAGCAACGTATTCCCGTGGAAGTCAAATATCGTCGGCGGATCGACTACCGCGACTCTCTTGGGCTGCGTTCTTTCATCGAGAAAGCCCACTACAACGCCCCTTTCGGCGTACTGGTAACGATGCTCGATGAGCCAGGAACCGACGACCCGCGCATTATCTCGGTGCCACTCGCGAGCTTGCTACTCTTGCGATGACGGGTGAGATAGTTTGCTTGACGTCGCGCGGCTGCACTAATCTGCCCGACCACCGCACGATCCGCTAAGATGCTTTGGCAATGTGACAGACCAGAGGGATGCGATGTCGTATCCCCCGTGTTGATTCGCGACGCGCTTTTCTCCGACAGTAGTCACCATCAACACCGAGGCCATGACGAATGGGAAGAATGTGTAACCTTATCGCGGCGGCTTTCGTGATCCAGATAGCGCATCCATCACATGCAATGGACGCTACGCCGTCCTCGGTCGTGAAAATCGAGACGGTACTGCAAACTGTCGATCCAATGTTTCCCTGGAAGAAACACTAAGGCTGAAAGGACATGCACAGCAGATCGTACTTACGCGACAAAGCTCGCCGCTACCCTGTAAGGCTGAAAGGACATGCACAGCAGATCGTACTTACGCGACAAAGCTCGCCGCTACCCTGGGCGGCCGACAATTTCTTTTAGTAAGAGCGCACGAACCGGTCACGGGCCATCGGCGACGTGGTCGGAGGTAGGTTCGAGCAGCGGAATGGCGCTGGATGGATCGCGCCTGTCGGGTTCGACGACGCGTTCCCAGATGTGCGATAGCAGCAGCCAAACTATCACGCTAACGCAATGCGATTTGCCGTGAAGAGCTCGAAGCGACTGAATATCATTTCAGCGGGCCGGGCATCCAGCGAGGTTCACCGGACGTCGCATGCCGAGGCGTTCGGCAATTTCTCGCAGTTTGGCGCGAGTGGTCACAAAGAAGCGGCCCAGCAATCGGCCGTCACGGAGGTTCTCCATCCGGGCCTGCCAGCTCTGATCGCTACAACCCAGCCGCTCAAAGATCCCGGCCAGCTCCGCCGAGATCGCAGCCTTGCCCTGGCGAAAGATCC
The DNA here is from genome assembly GCA_963850935.1 of uncultured Isosphaeraceae bacterium. Lineage (GTDB taxonomy): Bacteria > Planctomycetota > Planctomycetia > Isosphaerales > Isosphaeraceae > CAWFRS01. The sequence goes on along the minus strand of CAWKNT010000032.1, from coordinate 194,133 downwards.
GTCCGGTGTAGTCGACCAGCTGGACATAGCTCCCAAGCGAAAAACCCTGCAACATGCCTTCGCGTGTCGAATCCAAATCGCGGCGGTCTTCGATCGGACAAAGCCAAAGAGAATCTTCCAGACCGGCCGCGGCGTGCGACCCGGCAACACTGCCGTCCTTGGCGGCTGCCAGTCGAGCGGTCGCATCTTGAGCCTCGACGTGATCTAATCGCTGCTTGATCGACGTATAATCGCTTGTCTCTGGAGTTGCCGCCACCCGGGCTGCCACTGGGTTCAAATCTATATAGACAGATGCAGCTAGCAATGCTTCTTCATCGCAGACTGCAACGCTCTTGAATCGTCCCTCGAAAAAAGCTCCCCGGGTTTGGTCCTGCCGATTGGCGAGACGGGACAGCGGTTCCTTGAGACATTTCATAAACCAGCTCAGGCTTTGCAGCCGGTGGCGAGCCGTCGCAATCCAGTGGGCATCAGACAGCCGCCATTGAACCCAGTGCTCGGTTACGGGCATGAGCCGACGCGATTTATCGCGCGGCGGAAAGAGCCGGCCCCAACGTCGGACAACTTCGTCATCCGACCACGCTTCGGCAACATCCGGATCGAGCCGCACCAGCACATGCAAATGATTGTCCAATACCGAAAAACCGCCGACGGCGATCGCAAAGACCTCGGTAAGTTCTTCGAGCCGATTTTCGAGCCATTTCTTGCGGTTTTGATCACCCTCGCCGAGCAAGAAGGCGCGGCGAACAGAGCGTGTGACGCAGTGGTACCAGCGAGCCAGCGACACGTCCACCAAATGAGCGCGAGCCATTGTCATAAGATGTCTCCTGCGAACGGCATCACGACTGCTGTACGTATTAATAGTAAAGGTCGCAATAACCTGTTCTCAGGTGTTTCTAAAAATCACCATCGCGACCGATTGAGTTGTCGGCGGCGACGTCGATAAGCTTGCGGTTGCGGTGCGTGTCCTTACGGCTAGGGAATTCTCTCTGCGATGGAAAAGATCAGCACTCTGGGATCCGAGACGGACAGCGATCCTACGTCAGGAGCAAGAATGGGATCGTGACCTTGGGCCCGAAGCCGCGCGGCCAACCGAGGATCGCTCATGTTCTCGTCGAGCAGCACCCTCATTCGTGCGCTGGCCCGATAAGGCCCCGTGCGCGGAGCCTGGCCGCTTCGCGGTCCCGCTCTTGCTGAATGAGCGGGAGATTCTGGCCCACATAGTCGAGGGCCTCGAGGACCGCGGGGAGCGGAACCTGATAGTCCCGAGCGAACTCTTCCGGGCTGCGGGGATCAGGACCATTGATGGCTTCGTAAACCACCGCCGCTCGAATCCGTCGACCCTTGAGCCACAACTGCCGGTAATTCGAGCCGGGGCGCGGCTCCAGATGTTGATACTGTGTTTCGGCCTCGGTCGTCATGGTGCCTCTTTTCGTACTGCTATCCATGATACTTCCATCGGGGCGCAAGCGAAACGCTGGCGTTTGGCGATTTGGAGATAGGGAGAGCGCCTGGTAAACAACCAGGCGCTCTCCCAATTGAGTTACGCCCCCGCGAATCTCCCGGCAATGCTCAGAGGCTCCGATCACCGAGACCACAGAGACATGCATCGCCGGGCGAGCGGATTGGCGAATTCTTCCTCAACGCTGACCGTGCCTTGGACAACTCAGACGGAAGTCGTAGCAGGCTGCCGCTCCCTTTCGTGATCGACCAGCGTTCGGTCGGTCGTATCGATTTTGCGAATTTTGCGACGCTGGCCACGCCCGGAACGAGGTGCTTATGCCACTCGGCTAGGCGAGGTCGCCGATTTTCGCGCCGGTGCGCCTCCAGGCGCGCAATTCGTCGCCCGAACTCATTTTTGAAAATATTTTTCTGCCGCCGTCAGGCTCAAGACTTACGTAAGATTCGCAGACCGCCCAATTTGACAAGTGGTGAAGCGCGGCAACACTCTCAATATGTGTTGAAGTGCGCCCGCAGCCGATTCTAGGTCCCCGAAGTGACCGGCGCCGTAACGCATCAAATCTATTGCGCCGGGGCGTGCGCGAATCATCATTTATGCGACATTGGAAGGGCCGATCGGAGAGACCCATTCATGCGCGATGGTGCGCCGCGAATCGGCCGAGCTTGACGATTCGTAACCATTCAGGCAAATGAGGAGGGCAGGAAGGCAGGAGAGTGCGGGTTTGGACGATTCCTGGTTTCCTGGTTTCCTGATTGTTAGCGAATTCGCGGTCTCGGAACTCCGCTGAACGACTACGACGATTCAAGATCCTGATCAATGACTAGTGCCGCATCCACGCTAAATCTTGGGGTTGGCACCCCCGCCAGTTCCCGGACATTCCCAGGCACACTGAAGCGGCTGTACCCGAAGATTAATAGTGGATGAGGCACTAGACCACGGAGAGCGAAGTTGGCGACGACAGCCATCCTAAAGAATTCGTTGTCGATGGCAACGCGCGGGACGAGACGGCTGGGAGACCTTCCCAAAAACTGCCATCTACTGCCATCTACTGCCATTTAGTCGCCGGAAAACCGTTACGACTGTTTCGACCGTTCTATTCCTTCCTTGCCCCTTGAGGGCGTGCCGGCCAGCCTGGGCCCCGGGCTGAGAACCGCGAGCGGGGCTGTGAGGAGCGTCGGTGCAGAACTGTCACCGAGTGCCATTTGTCCCATGACCGGAGAATCCACCAACAGTCAGAAAATGCTGCTCGGCACTGCAATCGGCGGCTGTGACGCTGCTCGCCGCCGGCGCGACAGGGCCAAGCGCGGCGACAGCGTCAACGGTGTCTTTTGTCTTCGAGCGAGAAACGCACCGCGATGAGCGTCGAAGTTATTCGAAGGCATGGCGTGTCGCGGCCGCGCTCGGCAAAGACATGTGACAAACGAGTCAGGATCACTCGAAAGTTCGCAGTCGGCACCGCGACCGCGCCTTGTGGTGATCGAATTAGCGGGATCAGTCGAACGTTCGCCCGTGCAGTTCCTCGATCGCGTTGCGAATCGAAGGCGGGACGGGATGCGGTTTGTTGGCCTGGAAATCGAAAACCACGATCGTCGAGATCCCCTCGGCGGCGACGGCTTGCTGGTTCTGGCTGACGATCGCGTGTTCCAGGCCAATGCTGGTGCGGCCGATCCGTGCCACACGAATGGCCGCGTGGATCGTGTCCGGAAAAATGATCTGACGGTGGTAGTCGCACGCGACCGAGGCCAGGATCGGACCGATTTTTTCGGTCCGGTAAAGGTCGATCAAGCCGATCCGCTGGCTCAGGGCAATGCGGGTTGACTCGAACCAGCGGAAATAGGCGTTGTTATTGACGTGTCCAAAGACGTCCTGATCACCCCAGAAGACCGGCAAGGCGATCGCGATCGGGTACTGCGCCAGCAAGGGTTCGAGGGACGATTCTAGAGCCATCAGAATGTGTCCTGCCACCGATCGATCTAAGACGCAGAGCCTGTTTATCATACGTAGGCGCGGCCGCCATGACCAGAAACCGCGGTTCGTTAAAGCGTGTAAGTTTTCCTTGTTCATCGTGCTCGAATCGGCGTTATGCTGGAACCCATGAATTTCACGCGGTGTGGCGCCGGCGCCCGGCCGCATGAGAGCATCATCAAACCTGGCTGCTACCCTGAACCAGGAAGGGAGATCGCCGTGCCGAGGTTAATTTGCGCTGCGTTTTGCAGGCAGCCGAGCCAACGAATGTTGACTGGTTCGAGAACGAATTGGCTTCGACTAGCCACGATGTCGGCCTCGTCGATGATTGTTTTCACTTGCATAATCCAAAGCACAAGTCCCTGCCGTCTCAGCGCTGGCGAGCAGCCCTTGGTGGGCATACAGGTTGAGCCTGTTGCCGCAGCCGACAGTTCCAGCTTCGTTGCCGAGAGCTGCGAAAACCTGAAAAATGCGCACGAAGATCTAATCAAGCTGCACCGGGACATAATGGGCCTTGGCGATGCGCGACGGAACTATGGAGATATGCTCGCAGCTTCGGAGGGCGAGATTGCCAGCGAGACCGTCATGGTCGAATCGGCCAAGGCCAAGGAGCGATACTCGCGGCTCGCTCGCCAGGCCGCGGAAATGGCCCTTCGTGAATATCAAGAGGGAATCTTCAATGAGGAGAAGACCTCAGCCGAGGCAGAGCTCAAGCTGGCGCAGGACGACCTCGCAAGGGTACAGCCTCAAATAGCGCAAGCCAGGGAACGGCTGGCCAAGATCAAGCAGACGAGAGGCGGCTCCACGTCGGATCTTGTCAACGTCTGGCAACATGAGTCAGGCGAGATAGCCGCTCGCTTGAAGGTGAAAAAGGCCAAGCTTCAGATCGAACAGGCCCAGGCAAAACTGAGGATTCTCGAGGGTTATACAAAGGGCTTACGCGTAAAGGAGCTCCAAGCGGATATCGAAGCCAAGAAATCCGCAGAATTGGCCACACGGGCGATGTTGAACCTCGAAATGCCAAAGCTCTTGCAACTTCAGAAATCGCGAAATTTCGACAAGATCGGGGTTCTACTCACAGATCCGCAGAAGCGTCTGATGGCGCAGTTGGACCGGGCGATTCCGCTTGAAGAGAAGTGGAGTGATAAGCTCGGTCGGCTCGAGAAGGACGGACAAACCGGCGACGCGGTCCGCCGGGAAGTCGAGAATCTGACGACTGAGCTCCAAGCGATCATCGAAAAAGCTCAGTTTGACCTCGCCGCCGCGGCGATCGTTCGACTGAAGGGGACCATTCATCGGGAGGCCAAAGCCGCTGTGCTCAAGGCAACTGGTGGCACGAGCGCCACACCAATTCGTGCGTTGGCATTCGACGAGCGAAATGACCCATCGAAAGCGTCAACCGCAATCGTCGCCAATCCGGCCTCGTTCGTTATCGAGAATCGCAAGACGATGGCCAATTTGGAAGGCGAATTCATCGGGCTTGGCAGTCGTGTGCTCGCAATAGTTGAAGCACGTAAGCCGAAACAAGTTAATGCGGTAGACCAACAGATTACGATCGAGTCCGCCGAAATGAAGTTTGAAAACGCAAAGCTCGCGCGGGAGCTTGCCGAGATCGCAATCATCGAATATGAGGAAGGGATCTTCAAACAAGACGAAGCGGTGGCGCTCGGAGTGATCAAACTCGAAGAAGCCGAGGTGCGTCGGGCCGCCGATATGATCGAGCAAGCCAAGAGTCGGCTCGCCCAGATCAAGCAGGTTTCTCGCGGCTCTGCGGCCGATCTGGCCAACGAATATGCGTACGAAGATAGAGTCCTCGAGTCCGAGCGTCGTGAGCCTGTCGCGCAACGCGCGGTGGAAAAAGCCCGGTCAAAGCTCAAGATTCTCCAGGAATATACGCACCCGAAACGTGTTAAGGAACTGCAGGCCAATGCCGAAAAAGCCAAAGCGGATGAGCTTGCCACGAGAGCTCAACTCGAGCTCGAAAAATCCAAGCTCAAGAAAATGCGCGAACCGACGCCAAGTCGCGAACTGTCAATCCATGAACAGCGCATCCTCACACTCCTGGACCAGGCGATTCCGATTGAGGAGCGATTGCAAGCGAAGCTTGCTCAGGCGGAAGCCGATCAAGACCCGGGCGACGCGCTTCGCAAGGAAGTTTCCGATCTGACGAGCCAATTCCGGCGGCCGATTGAGCGGGCTCTCGCCGAAGAGGCTGCGGCCAATTGGGAGCGGCTAAAGCCCGACATTCATCGCGCGGCCAGTCAGATTGCCAGTTCGCCAGCAAAATGACGGCGAGCCCACCGGGCGAACACCGAGAGAGACACCGCTTCATGATCCGCATCCGCGATCTTCGGGTTGATTACGACAACGTATGTGCTGTGCGCGATCTTTCGCTCGAGGTTGCACCCGGGGAAGTGTGCGGGCTGATCGGGCCCAATGGGGCAGGCAAGACCACCACGATGCGGGCGATGATCGGCTTGATCGAGCCGACCTATGGTGAGATCAACGTCATGGGGGTCGACGTGGCGCGAGAATCCCCAGGACGTCTGCCGGACGGCCGGCTTTATGCCCGATTTTCCGCCGGTCTACGAAGACCTCTTGGTATGGGAGTTCCTCGACCTGTTCGCGGCCAGTTACGGTATTCGCCGCAGCGAGCGGCCGGCTGAGGTGGATGCGCCATCTCGAGATGGTCGGCCTGACCGAAAAGCGCAATGCCCTGGTCGTTGAGCTATCGCGCGGGATGCGCCAGCGGTTAATGCTGGCCAAGACCTTGATCCCCGAGCCTCGCGCTCTCTTGCTCGACGAACCGGCGAGCGGCGTCGACCCGCAAGGCCGCATCGATTTGAAAAACATCCTCCGACGGCTCGCCGCCGAGGGAAAGACCGTGCTCATTTCGTCGCATATCCTGGCGGAAATGAACGAGTTTTGCACTTCCGTGGCGATCATGGAGCGCGGAAGGCTGGTCGTCAGCGGCCGAATCGACGACGTCAATCGGCGCGTGATGGGAGACACGCTCCTGTCGGTGGAAGTGCTCGGAGAGTCAGACCTCTTTTTGTCGATCGTGGGCGGAGATTTGCGGGCAAGCCCGGTCGAGCGAAAGAATGGGGCCTACGAGTTTCGATTCCGGGGCGACGCCTGCGCGGCCAGCGAGCTCTTGGCGACCCTGATCCACCAGGGTGTTCGAGTCGCTTCGTTTGAGCGCCGGAAAGACAATCTCGAGGAGCTGTTTCTTAAAGTAGGATCCGGAGGGGCTAGTCGATGATCTGGGAACGTGTCTATGACTGGCTCGACAATCCGATCCTGGTCAAGCACATGCGTTCGCGGCTGCGCAAGCAGGCATTTTCCGCGGCCATTGTGGTGGTTTTCGTGCTCTGCATCTGCATCGCGTGGGCCGGCATTCAGCTCCAGTCGCTTTCCAACGGCGGGACGTTTGGCCTGTTGCTCGGTCTACAGAGTGTCATCCTGATCGTCATGGGGGCGACACAGGTCGGAACGGCCGTCGGTGCAGCACGGGCGTCCGGGATTCTTGACTTCCATCGCGTTTCTCCGTTGACGCCAACCGAGCTCACCCTTGGCTTTTTCTTCGGCGCGCCGATCCGCGAATACGTCCTCTTCGCCTGCACACTGCCATTTTCGCTATTCTTCTTGGCTTTCGGTACGCCGAGCGTTCATGGGTTTGTGCAGCTCATGATTCTCTTGCTCGCGTGTGCCTGGCTCTTTCATGGTCTGGCGCTCTTGAACGCTCTTTTGGCCAAGGCACGTGCCAATCCGCGCGGTGTGGTCGGCCTGGTCATTTTCGTTGTTTTCTTCGCCGGCAATCTGATTGTCGGGATGAGCCGATCGGCCGCACTGGTCGATATGGATCTGCGATTATCGTTCTACGGAATCTCGCTCCCATGGCTCGCCGTCGTGGTCTTGCATCTGGCAGTCGTGCTCTACTTCATCTTTCTGGCGGCGCGGCGAAAAATGGGCTCGGAGCGGATCCATCCTCTCTCCAAGCCGCAATCGATCGCCGCCCTGGCGAGCCTCGCGGTGCTTTTGGTCGGGACGATCTGGCGGCGCGAGGAATTCGTGATCCTCGAGATCGCGACGCTCTATTTGCTCGTGATCACGGCAATTCTGTTGCTCATGATGGTCACACCCAATCTGCCCGAATATGACAAAGGACTTTGGAGAGCACGGCGGATGGGGTTGGCCCACTTGCCCTGGTGGGACGACCTGTCGCTCAACCGTGTATTCCTTATGATCTCATGTGCAATCGTGCTGGCAACAGCTACCTTCGCCGCGGGCGGCGCGGGCGAATCCACAAGTTTGGGATCGGCGCGAGTCAAGATTCCGGCTCATTTCCGTTGGCTATCGCCACGGGCGTGTTGGTCGTCGCGTATTTCGGCCTGGCGCTGCAGTATTTCGCGCTTCGCTTCGGCGGGCGGGCGCGGATTTACTTCTCGCTTTTTCTGTTCCTGGCCTGGGTGGTGCCGCTCTTGGCAGGCTCGATCTTGCTGATGGCGTCGATGCCAATGAATTCCGAACGCGAGAGCCAAGTTGTCTTTAGCTTGAGCCCGGTTGCCGGGATCGGCTTGACCGCAATGCCAGGGGATGGCAGGGGTTCCGCACCGCCATTCAAGCGGCGGCGATCACGCCGGCATTGCTTTTTGTTTTTGTGTTTAACACACTCTTGGTCGCGGCGCGCCGGCAGGCCTACAAGGCATTCTCAAAGGAGGCCGCGGCCGAAAATTTAATCCCCCCCGCGCCATTGGAGGATCGCGACGAGCAGGGAGGCATCACGCTCAGTACGAGCCCCAGCTTTCAGGCTGTGCCGGGAATGGGGGGTGGTCTCGACTGAAATTGAACACACGGCGTGCTTCATCTGTGAACCGATTGCAGGGGCAGACGATCATGAACTCTTACCGATCAATTCGCCAACAGACCCTGATCGCAGTTCTGGCGACCGCGGCCTTGGCCCTTATTCTGCCGCGCGGTGCTGCTGGTGCCGATCTCCGCTCATCCCCGAACGCGCAGCGGCGCCTCTACGTCGCCGAGCCTGGAATCCGCGACTATCTCGAATTCGGCGGGCACGGACTTCTAGTCTTCGACATCGACAACGGCCACCGCTTTGTCAAGCGGATCGCGACGGCCGGCGTGAATGCCAAGGGCAAACCGATCAATGTCAAGGGTGTGTGCGCGAGTGCCGCCACCAAGAAGATCTTCGTCAGTACGATCAAGCAGCTGATGTGCCTGGATCTGGTCACAGAAAAGCTGCTCTGGGAAAAGAGCTACGAAGCAGGGTGCGACCGAATGGCGATGACTCCCGACGGCCAATTCCTCTTTGTTCCTTCTTTTGAAGGCCCACTCTGGTATGTAGTCCGCGCCGGCGCCGGCGAGATCGCAGAGCGGATCAGGCTTGACTCAGGCTCGCACAACACGCTCGTCAGCCTGGACGGACGGGAGACCTACCTGGCGGGGCTCAAGTCGCCGATGTTGACCGTCGTTGACACCCAGACCAATCGCCCGGTGCGCGCCGTCGGTCCGTTCAGCGCGAGCATTCGACCATTCACGGTCAACGGCCGGCAGACGCTTTGTTTCGTGAACGTGAATGAGCTTTTGGGTTTCGAGATCGGCGACATGGTTTCGGGGCGGAAACTGGATCGTGTCACCGTCAAGGGCTTCGAGAAAGGACCGACGAAGCGGCACGGTTGTCCCAGCCACGGCATCGGCCTGACACCCGACGAGAAAGAGATCTGGCTTGCCGATGCGTTCAACAGCCGAGTGCATATCTTCGACGCGACCGTCATGCCTCCAAAACAGGTTGCCTCGATCGCCGTGCGCGAGCAGCCAGGGTGGATTACCTTCAGCATTGACGGCCAGTATGCCTATCCGTCGACAGGTGACGTGATCGAGACTCGTTCGCGCAAGATCGTCACTTCGCTCAAGGATGAACTTGGACGCGAGGTCCACAGTGAGAAGATGGTTGAAGTAGACTTCGAGGGCAATGAGCCCTTACGAGCCGGGGATCAATTCGGGGTGGGCAGGGTGAGCGCCAGCGGCGGCAGGTCAGGCGCGACCCGGCCGTAACTCGCAGAATGTCAGCGCTCGCGCACGGCCGTTGCCGGCGGTTTGATCATTCTCCTGAGCGTTTCATCAAGAGCCTTGCCGCGCAGGTCCAGCCGGATGATATTCCCCTCCGGATCGATCAGATACGTCGCGGGGATCGAGCTGACGCCGAAGGCCTCGACCAGGTCTGCCGATCCGCTGGCATTATGCACAAGAGGCCAGGGAATGTTGCGTGCCTTACCGAAATCGACGACGGCGGTTTTTGATTCGTCGAGGCTGATGCCGATGATCTCGAAACCGAGCGCGCGATAGCGCGGTAGGCCGCCTGCAACCGGGGAAGTTCGCCGATGCATGGAGCGCACCAGGTGGCCCAGAAATCGACCAGGACGTATTTGCCGCGGTAGGCGTCGAGCCGCACAGTCTTTCCTTTGACGTCTTCCACCGCGAAAGATGGAGCGAGCTTGCCAACTTTGTCCAGCCGTTTCAGGTCGTTTTGCACCTTCTGCCGGAGGTTGGGACTCTCGCTGAACCGATTGAGCAGCAGGGTGTAAACTTCGCGCGCGGTCGCGAACTCAGCGGCCGTGATGGCCGTGGTGGCGAGATCATCGGCGAAGCTGGCGGCGAACTCTTCCTGCTCGTTCTGGCCGAGCCCTTGCATGAGCTCTTTGAATCGCTTCAAAGCTTCGTCAAACTGGCCCGCTTGCGCTCGGGCCATCGTCAAGATGATCTGGGCGAGCGCCTTCACAGGCCCGTCGGGATCGCTCTTCAAGTACTGCCGGCCCAGCTCTTCGGCATCGCTGAACCAGTCGTGTTCGATCGCCTTGTTGAAAAGAGCCGCGTAGGCCTGGTCTCGATCATCGGCCTTGGGGTTTTGGCGGAGATACTCCGCCAGTTCGTGGATGAAGGCCCGGTCGAACTTGGCCTGAATCGCGGCGACATTGGCCGGCTGGGGCTCGGCCGATCGCGCCTTCGTGGCGCACAGCGTTGCTCCGATCGCGACGAAACAAAATAAGGTCCTGGATCTCATCGCATCGACCCTCTTCTTGCAAGGAAAAACTGCGTCATGTTCCGCTGACGACGACATGTTGTTGGCTTAAAGCAAGGCAGTGAGAAACGGGGCCGCAGCAGCCTGGTTCGTGTGCTTCGCTTGTAAAGGCGCGGTCGGTCGCGGCCGGGTCGTTCCCGCTCGAGCGAGCAAGTCGCCGATCAAGGCCGACCATTGATTGCAACACAGCCTTTGCTCGTGGGAGGTGAGAAAGGCTGTCCGACCTTTTTCGCCCATGCGCCGTGCGAGACTCGGGTTAGACTCGAGGTTCAAGAGTGCGGCGACCAAGCCGTCGACATCGCCAGATGTCGTAGCGATACCGCAGCCGGCGTCGCGAATCGTATCGGCCGGCTCGCAGTGCTCGGGCCCGACGAAAACAGCCGGGCGGCCCGCCGCCATCGCACCGTAGAGTTTGCCGGGAACAACGATTCCTGTCATCTCGGGTCGCATCGAGATCAGATGAACGTCGGCCAACGCCAGCGACGCTTGCAATTGGGCACGGGGGACGTAGTCGAGCAAACGGATATTCTCAAGCCCCTCCCGATCGCGCGCTTCCTGCACTTCTTTTAGCCTTGGACCCCCGCCCACGAACAGAAAGACGATGTTGGATCGATCGCGCAACCGCCGGGCCGCCTCGATGAACTCTTGAAACGAATGAGCCAGACCGAGGTTTCCCGAGTACATGACTACGAAGGCTTTCGCAAGACCGAGTGCGGTGCGCATTGAGTTGGCGTTGCGCGGAGTCGGATAGATCTCATCGCGTTGGCTCCAGACAGGGATAGTCGCGATCCGTTCGGATGGAACACCCTTCAGGGCGATCCTGTCGTGCATATATGGGCCGATCACAACGACCTGATCGGCGTGGCGATAGACGAAGCCCGAGAGCCACGACATCGACCGGCCTAAGAGGCTCTTGGGCAACATGCGCCCGAGCGCCAGGCTGGCATCGGGATGGAGGTCCATGCTCCAGTAAACATGGCGCGTTTTCTTGAACCGCTTCAAGAATGTGCCGATGAGGCCGATCACGGGAGGTGTCGTGAGGGTGACGACCGCATCGAAGTGCGCCAGAGACATGGCCTTGGCCAGAGCGCCGGCATAGAAGCTCAGGTAATCGATCATCCGAGCCCAGGTAGCGCGGCGGCCCATTGAGGTCGCTGGTACACGGTGAATGTGGACACCTTCATGTTCCTCGTAGGCACAAGGCCGGGGCGCGCCTGGCTTGTATCGGCTCTGCGAAGTCAGCACGTGGCACTCGTAACCTTGCGCACTCAACGATTCGGCGAGGTCGGTCAGGTGCTGGGCCGTCGACGCGTGGTCGGGCCAGTAGTACTGATTGACAAAAAGAATTCGCGCCGCGGGCTTTTGCTTCTGTGTTGGGTTTGTCTGGGCGTGAGGCGCGGAAAGAAGGTCACCGCCTGGGTCAATTCCGATCCAGGCGGATGGCGCGAGTGGCGGCCCTGCCGGCCGGCGCGACCCGCCTGAGGGCAGCGGGCCTTGTCGAATCCAGTGCCGTTTGTTCACCATTTGGCGTCCGCCTTGGTCTTGTTGGCCCGATACCAGGCGATTGTCTTGGCGAGCCCCGTCTGAAGGTTGGTCGGTGGCGCCCAGCCATCCAGAGCTTTTTGCATTCTGGCAACATCGAGCACTTTCAACATGGCCCCGTCGGGCTTGTCGGCATTCCAGACGATCTTGCCTTCAAAGCCCGTGACGGAATTGATGGCTTCGACCAACTCGCGAATCGAGGTCCCGATGCCGGTTCCGATATTGAGAGGCAAAGTCACGTCGTTGTATTTCTCGGCGGCCAGCACGATCGCATCGGCGCAGTCTTCAACGTAGATGAACTCGCGGATCGGCGTGCCAGTGCCCCATACCTCGATGCTGGGTGCCTTGGCAATGTCGGCCTCAACCCACTTGCGCACGAGCGCAGCGACCACGTGTGAGCGTTCGGTATTGTACGAGTCGCCCGGGCCGTAGAGGTTGGTGAGAATCAGATGAATTGAGTCGAGCCCATACTGCTTCTTGTACGCCTCGCCCTGAACGGCGAGCATTTTCTTGGTCAAGCCATAGTTGACGACGCTGGCGTGGCATGGGCCTGACCAGAGATCCTGTTCCTTCAGGTGTCCTTCAAAATAGCCGGGATATGAGCAGGCCGTGCCGATGTTGACGACCTTGGAGACGCCCGCAAGTTGCGCGGCCTCCATGAGGTTGGCGCCCATGACCAGGTTGGTGTAATAGAGTTTCGCCGGCTCGCTCTGGTTGATGCCGATGCCGCCGTAATACGCGGCCGCGTGAAATAGCAAGTCACATGGATGTTCGAGCATGCACCGCAGACATGCATCGAGCGAGACCAGGTTGTAGTCGCGCTGGCGAGGCACGAACACGGTGGCGCCGTAACTTTGGAGCCGCTTGACCACGTGCTGGCCCAAGAAGCCGGCGCCTCCGGTGACGTTGATGCGTTTGCCGGACCAGAAACTCTTCATCGTTGATGCTCCCGTTGTCATTGGTCATTGCTCACAAAGTTCAGACGTTGGCGAACGGGTTCTGAAACTCGATCAGTCTGGCGGTGCGCACCAGTTCGCTTATCCCGCGGTCGAGGTCGACGGTGGTTTCGAAGCCGATCTTGCGGATTTTCTCGTACGAGACTTCGTAGTTGCGCTGATCGGCGTCGGATCCGACTTCGGCGAAGTGGAGGTAATAGTCGACATGCTCGAGGATCTTGCGAGCGACGTCTTCCTTGGTAAAGTTCATCGATTCATGGCCGACGTTGTAGACGTCATCTTTTACCTCGCTCCAGCGCTCGAGTGCAAAGATGAACGACCGGGCCATATCCCGCACGTGCACGAAAGTTCGCTTGAAGCCCCCCTCGTAAACGATCAAGTTGCGATTATGCACGGCTTGGTAGGTGAAGTCGTTGGGCATCAAGTCGAGGCGCATCCGGTTGCTGACGCCGAATGCCGTGGCGAACCGATAGGCGATGCTGTTGCCGGCGTCGAGGACCATCTGTTCGGCAGTAGCTTTGGTTTCGCCGTAGAGGGTGATCGGGGCTCGGGGGGTTTCCTCGTTGCAGACGTAGTCAGGAATCGAGCCGTAGATGCTGCCGGTGGATGCGAAGAGGAATCGCTGGTCAGGCTTGCGGTGGCGGAGCAAGTTAGCGGTGCCGTCGACGTTGACTGTCTGGGCCAGTTGGGGTTCTTTCTTGCAGGCAGGGTATCCCACGATGGCGGCGAGATGAACCACGGCCTCGACACCGTCAAGAGCCGCCTTGGCGGTCGCGGGATCGCAGATATCGCCTTTGGTGAGCTCGAAAAAGCGATTGGCGCAGCAAGGCAAGAGGCCGTGGCCGCCAAATTTGAGGGTGTCAACCACCCGAACTCGGTGTCCCTGCTCGAGGAGCAGGGGAACCATGGTCGATCCAACGTAACCGGCTCCGCCGGTAACGAGAATTCGCATCGCGGGCTCCATCCTTGGTGGCTCGTAACGCGCCTGGTACGTCGAGGGTGTTTGGAGGTCAACCGTGCGGCAAGGAAAGTCGGGGAGAAGAAAACGCCAGGCCCTCTTCCTTGCGGCCGTTCCCGTAGTGCTGCCGTGCGTGACCGACGATCATCCTCACCTTCCGGCAAAGCCCGCCGGCCTCGCCGGAAGTCGTTCCGTCGGGGCGACACTATCGCCCAGTCAACACGGCCTGTCAACGCCACTTTGGCGATGTTTGGGGCATCGAGCCACCTCCTCTGCCCGGTCGCCATCGGCGTTCTAAGATAGCATCGAGGATTCGGGGTGATCGGCGACGGCGGGTCTCAGTTTTCCAGGTTTCGTTCGGAGGACGCCCTCGTGAGATATCAGCAAAAAGGTCGTCCACGTTATAATTTGGTTCGACAGGACAAATTCACGCTGGGACGATTCGCGGGCGTGGGAGGCCTTCATGAGCATTGTCACGGAAAAAACATACGCGCCGGAAGACCTACTAACGTTGCCTAAGGATGTACTACCCGGCTTTCAAATTCGCGTGGCGAAGATCTTTCCCGGGAAGACCGCCGGCAAGCCCGAAGCTGGGTCCTAATGTGCCAATGGCGTAAGGACGGTGGCGATGTGCGGAATCGTCGGTTACACCGGAATCCATGAGGCTGCGCCAATTTTGGTCGCTGGACTACGGCGGCTCGAATATCGGGGCTACGACAGTGCCGGGCTCGCCACCCTCAATGGGAATGAGATGACAATCCGCAAGCGGGCGGGCCGGGTGCGCGTTCTGGAAGAACTGCTCGACCACGATGCAGCCCGCGGCGCGTGCGGGATCAGCCATACGCGCTGGGCAACTCACGGACCGGCAACCGATAAAAACGCGCATCCTCACCTCGGAGGGCGCGGAGGTGCGCCCTCTGTCGCGGTCGTCCACAACGGCGTCATCGAAAATCATGCTGCGCTGCGCCGCGAGCTCGAGTCACAGGGATTCAATTTCGCGAGCCAGACCGACTCCGAGGCGATCGCGCACCTGATAGCGCGCGAGCTCGAGGACGGGAATGACCTTTTCGAGGCGGTACAGCGAGCGTTGCCTCGTCTCCAAGGGACTTACGGGCTGGCGGTCGTCAGTCCGAGCAGGCCCGGCGAGATTGTGGGAGCGCGGTTCGGCAGCCCGCTTGTTGTGGGTCTTGGGGAGGGAGAGCACCTGCTGGCCAGCGACGCGGTGGCGATTGCACCTCATACGCTCAAGGTCGCGTACTTGCAGGACGGCGAGATTGTGCGCCTGACGGACCGTGATTTCGAGATTCGTCATCTCGAGCACGGACCGATCACCCCTCGGATCGATCGGATCGACTGGAAGCCCGATACGGTTGAGTTGGGCGGCCACGCCCATTACATGATCAAAGAGATCTATGCGCAGCCCGAGACGGTCGTAGACGCGTGCCGCGGCCGGCTGCGACGAGCCGACGCGACCGCGCAGCTTGGCGGATTGAACATGACGGCCCGCCAGCTTCGCCGGGTGCGGCGCGTGGTTTTCGCGGCATGCGGGACGAGCTGGCACGCGGCACTGGTCGGTGAATACCTGATCGAGCGGCTCGCGCATTTGCCCGTCGAGGTCGAATACGCCAGCGAGTTCCGGTACCGCAATGCACCGCTTGACGACCGCACGCTGGTCTTTGTCTTGAGCCAGTCGGGTGAGACGGCGGACACCCTCGGCGCCATGCGAGAGGCAAAGCGCCGCGGGCATCCGACTCTGGCAATCGTCAACACCGTCGGTAGCACGATCGCGCGCGAGGCCGACGGTGGCATCTACCTTCATGCCGGGCCAGAGGTCGGCGTCGCCAGCACAAAGGCTTTCTCGGCGCAGGTGACCGTGCTGCTGCTTTTGGCGCTTTATCTGGGCCGATTGCGGCAACTCTCGTTCGAGCACGGGCTCGCGGTGGTGGACGCAATCGAATCGGTGCCCGATCTTCTCACCGATACCTTTAAAGCACAGCCCGCGATCGAAGCGGCGGCCGAGCGCCTCAGCTCAGCCCGCAGCGCGATTTACTTGGGTCGTGACCTCCACTTTCCGGTGGCGCTCGAAGGGGCCCTCAAGCTCAAGGAGATCAGCTACATTCATGCGGAAGGCTACCCGACGGCCGAGATGAAACACGGACCGATCGCGCTTGTGGATAGCGAGACTCCCTGTATCTTCGTGGCTCCGCGAGGCGCGTTGCACGCCAAGACGCTCAGCAATCTCGAGGAAGTCAAAGCACGCGATGGCACCATCATCACCGTCGGCACTGTTGGTGACGACGCGTTGCGCAGTTTGTCCGACGTTTTCTTGCCGATCCCGGAGGCGCCTGAAATCGTGCAGCCGCTGTTGGCTGTCGTGCCGCTCCAGTTGCTGGCATATCACGTGGCGCGGCGACGTGGCTGCGATATTGACAAACCGCGTAATCTAGCCAAAAGCGTCACAGTGGAATGAACTTGCATCCCCTGGTCTCAAGAATCCGTAAGTGAGCCGGCCGTCGACTTCAAAGCAAAACGAGATCTCGGATCCAGAGACCCGAGATCTCGTGGCTTTCGCCGCTAGAGTGGGCCGCGCGCCATCAGAATCGCGAGGCTGCGTGTCGTCGGCCTCGAATCACTGGGGACGGGGCTCGTATTTCACCTCAAACGGAGCGCCGATCAGCTCTTTCCAGCTCTTCTGCTGTTCGTCGTTCAGTTTGGCGGCAACCTTTTCCAGGGTCTCCTTGCGGAGCTCAGCCATCTTCTTCATAGCTCCTTCGCGATCATCTTGAAACGACTGGAAGATCTCCCGCATCTGGCTCATTGATTCTTGATTGATCGTCTGGATCTCGCTCTTCTGGCTGTCGGTGAGATTGAGCTTGGCGGCGACCTCGTGATCCGCAAACGCATTCGCACCGCGCGCCTGATATGAAACTTGCTTCAACCGCGCGATCTGCTCGGGTTTGAGGAACGCACCGACCGCCTTGAGAGTCGCTTCGTTGAACTCCTTGTCGATGGCCTGCCTCTTGTCGCGTCGTTCTTCCGGGCTCAGATCTTGAAAGCCCTGCATTTTCTCTCGAATCTCGCCGGTGATTTTTTCGGAGACCTCTTTGGCTTTTCCGGTCTGCTCGTCATCAAGCTTGAGCTCTTTCTGGACGCTGGCGTTACCAAGCAACCCAGCCAGCGAGCCACCGCCGCGGCCGAAGCCGCCTCGGCCTTGAGCGAATACCGGTCCAGCCAGCATTGCGACCAAGCCCAATCCAACTAAGCCTCGAATCATCGTTCTCATCGTGGCAAACTCCTTGGGTAGTGAACGGAAGTGATACGACCCGCATGCTTCCAGGCGTGACACCGTCCAAGCGCGGTCCCACTCATTCCCGGATCTGTCGAAACGATTCAAGAGACCTGACTCAGTAAGTGAGCGTCAAAAAATGCTTTGGCGACCAACCTTTGTCGAGAACTGCCCCGGTTTTGACTAGGGCGCAGCTCCGCGCGTTGAGCGGACGATCGCGAAAAAGATGTCCGACGCGATGTCGGCATGCGATATTGAAATGTAAACTGGCTTTCGATCGCATCGAAACGCGATTCGGCGCCTTCTTGTGAGCGCTACGACAACTGTGCCAACTTCATCCTGCCCCCGAACCCGCACGGGCGCCGACGATGCATATCGCGACTCCGGTCACAGGGCGGAATCCGCCGGCAATGGGCATTTAGCTCGGTTTCTTGACGTCGTCTTCGATGATCTTGAAGAAGTCGTCGTCGGTTGCTTTCTTTGGGGGTTTCGGCGGCGCTTTGAAATGTTGCGGAAGCGCGTCGTCGAATTCGGCCTCATCGGCAGAAAGTCGCTCAATGACCAAGGGCGCACGTTTCGGCCGTTTTTGTTGGGTTTGATCCGTATCGAGCCCGGCGAGATCCATGAGCGAATGTTGCTGCCGCTCTAGCACAACCTCGTTGTCGAGGTCTTTCCGCGAGTTGAGGAATGCGGCGGGGCCAGCCGGATCATAGTCGATGGTGAACAGGTGGCCGGCGATTCCGAGTTCTTCGTCGGGCATGATGCTTTGCTCGCTCGAAAGCAACGCGCCGTTGACCGTTGTGCCGTTCGTGCTTCCGAGGTCTCGGACCATCCACAGTCCGTTGACGAAACGCAGTCTGCAATGTTTACCCGAGATGTTATCGAAATCGAGCCTAATGTCTGCAGTGGGACGCCGGCCGATCAAGATCTCGGGCTTGATCAAGGGAATGGGGTCTCCGCCGCCAACCGGGTGCATCACGCCGAGAACGTCGGATGTGGGTCGCATGACTTTACTCTCAGGTCATTGATCGACCAAGTGCAGGCGATTGGGACGCCCATTTCACACTCACGCAAGGTATCTTTTACCAAATCGAACACTGATCACTCAAGTGCCGACCGGAACCCCCTTTGCACTTTGGTGATTTCGCGAATCGCGGCTGGCATCCTAGTCGCGCTTAGAATAACTTTCGTACATTAGAGACGCGCGGTAGATCTTGAGTTCCGAAAGCAGAAAGGGGCCTTCGCGGCATGATCGAGCGCGTTCTCGAACCTGAAGCCATGGACACCGCTGAGGAAGTGCGGCAATACGACGCGATGGACCATGGGGCGGTGAATCGCCAGTTTGTCGACGATTTTCTGCGGGCGCACGGGGCCTGTCAGGGAGGCCTGATCCTTGATGTCGGCACAGGCACGGCGCGAATTCCGATCGCCCTTGCAAAGGCAGACACCCGGGCCCGAGTGCTGGCACTCGATCTGTCGCCAACCATGCTGGCGCAAGCCGAAATCAATATCGCCGCGGCCGGCTTGACGGCACGGGTCCGGACACGTCTTGGTGATGCCAAGGCCTTGGTGTCGGTGTTCGGCGAGAGCGCTTTCGAGGGGGTCATTTCCAATACAATCATTCACCACATTCCTGACCCCATGCCTGCGCTCGAAACGATGGCCCGCCTGGTCGCGGCCGGCGGCACGCTCATGATCAGAGATCTGGCGAGACCCGGATCACTGGCCGAGATCGAACGCCTCGCCGACTTATACGCCGGGGATGAAAGTCCAGAAGCCCGCGCTCTTTTTGAGGCCTCGCTTCATGCGGCCCTGACGCTCGACGAGATTCAATCGCTGGTGCGTGACCTGGGGCTCTCGTCGGCCGACGTGGCAATGACCTCTGACCGGCACTGGACGTGGAACTGGCGCAGGATATAGTGATCATCTGTTTCGCTAACTGCTATCGGCGCTGAAGTGGCGTTCGATTAAATGGTGTCCTCAGGGTTTTGGTGAGCCTTATCTCACTCGGGGGATTGGACAAAAGATGAAGCCGAGCGAGCAGATGGCGACGGCGGAGGCGGTCGTTCGGGAGATCGAGGTGCGCTCTTGGGATGAAATTGTGCTCCGCGGCCGGTGGTGGCGCCGGCCGGCACCCCGCGGAGCAATCCTGATTTCGCATGGATTCGCCGAGCACGGCGGATGCTATCGTCGGGTTGCGGAAACTCTCGTTGCCAGGCTCGAGGTCGACGTGATTGCCGTCGACTACCGCGGCCACGGCCGGAGCCCCGGCCGTCGGGGCGTGGTCTGGCAGTACGATGATCTGGTCGGCGATCTGGCCAGCGTAGTGGCCTGGGTGCAGCGGCAAATACCAGACGTACCTCGGTTTCTGCTGGCCCATTCCAACGGTGGACAAGTCGCACTCCGCTATACGTTGGAAGGGAATTCATCCGTCGATGGCATGGTCGTTTCGAACCCGGCACTGCGCGTATCGGTTCCGATCTCTCCCAGCAAACTGCGATTCGGTCGGCTTTTGTGCAAGGTAGCGCCCTGGATCACCTTAAGCGGCGATAGCCGCACTGGCGTGCTGACGCGCGATCTCGAGATCCAGGAAGAACACCGCACCGATCCGCTGCGGCACAATCGGATGAGCCCGCGCCTCTTTTTTGGGATGGTCGCGGGCGGCGAGTTACTGATGGCCCGCGCTGCCGATATTCGGATTCCTTTGCTCATGGTGCTCGGCGGCCAAGACTCGTTGATCGATCCGGCTACGTCGCGCGAGTTCTTTGAACGGCTAGGGAGCGACGACAAGACGCTCTTATTCTACCCCAAGATGCTGCACGAACCCCTGAATGACGTGGGTAGGGAACTGGTGATCGAGGACATAGCGCGCTGGCTCGACCAGCGGCTGCCGAGCCGATAAGAGATTCTTTTTAGACCCGGACGAATCGATGACCGGGCAGCCGGCGAACGAGTCTCTTCAGCTCCAAGACGCTGAGCGTGGCCATGACTTGGCCGGCGGTCATGCCGGTGCGAGTGATCAAATCATCGACGCCTGTCGACTGGTCGTCGAGATGGCCGAGTAACGAGCGCTCCGAGTCCGAAAGTGCCAGCTCGGCGGGATGTCGAACCGGAGGCTCGTCGGGTTCGGTACGAACCTCGCTCACGAGTGGCCCTAGCTCTTCGAGGATATCGTCCACGGTCTCGACCAGGCGCGCCCCGTCACGGATCAAGCGATGGCAGCCCCGGCTCGCCAGACTGTCGACCGGTCCCGGAACGGCGAAAACCTCGCGATTCTGTTCCACGGCGTGACCGGCGGTGGAAAGCGAACCGCTCCTCGGCGTTGCCTCGATGACCAGTACACCCAATGATAAGCCGGAGATGATCCGATTCCGTTGTGTGAACAATCCGGCGAGCGGACCTTGCCGCATCGGCATCTCACTGACAAGTGCTCCCGCTTCGATCACGGCGCGAGCCAGGTCTTCATGCTCGGGGGGGTAGACCGTTGCCAGGCCGTTGGCGAGTACGCCGATGGTGCGGCCCCCAGCCTTGATCGCGCCTCTGTGCGCGGCGGCGTCGATGCCCCTGGCCAGGCCAGAGATTACCGTGAACCCCGTCCTGGCCAGGGCGGAGGACAGACGCTCGGCGGTGCGGGTGCCGTAAGGGGTGCAATGCCGCGAGCCGACCACCGCGATGGCGAGCTGATCGCGCGGTTCGAATGCTCCTTTGACGTACAAAAGGCCCGGTGGGTCGGGGATGTTCTCGAGCGGCGGCGGATAGTGAGGCTCGCCGCGCGCGATCAGGTTGACGTCCGAGCGCCGGCACAGTGCCAGCTCGGCGGCAGCGTCGAAGTCCTGGCGGGCGTGCATGATCTTTTCAGCCAGTTTCGCGCCAACTCCCGTGACGCCACAGAGCTGTCCCCGTGTGGCAGCCAGGACGTCCCCGGCCGACCCGAATCGCTCGAGCAACGCACGGCCGATTTGAGGTCCGACGCCCGGGACCATCGCCAGCTGGAGAAGATCAATCAGTCGTTGGTCGGCGTCTGTTTCGCCCAAGTTTCGGCCCCGGTGTCTGGCCACAACTCGTTTTGACGGTGAAGAAGGATGAAGATCAACATTGAGATTAGGAAGAGGCAGAGAGCACGGCCAGGATGTCGTCAACACCGACGGAATCGGTCAGCTCAACCTTCCCGAGTGCCCGAGGCAGCACGAATCGAATCGCGCCACTACGGTTTTTCTTGTCCCGAAACATGGCCTCAATTAAACGCCCGCCGTCGAGGTCCGGGGCCCGAGTCGGCAAGCCGAATCGCTCGAGCAGCCGGACCAGACGATCGGTGACATCGCCTTTTTCGATCCAGCCCAGGCGTTCCGCGAGCCGGGCATTCGGCGACCATCCCCACCGCGACGGCTTCGCCATGCTTGTAAGGACCATCGTAGCCGGCGACAGCCTCGATGGCGTGTCCGATCGTATGGCCGAAATTGAGGATTGCCCGCAGTCCTGTCTCTTCGCGCTCGTCAGCGGCCACTACCTGGGCCTTTATCTCGCAGCAACGCGCGATGATTCGCTCAAACGCACCATGTTCTCGCCCCAGGACGTCCTCAGCGATTTGCTCCAGAGTCGCAAAGAACTCGGCATCGACGATCATGCCGTATTTGACGACCTCGGCGAGGCCGCACCGCAGCTCGCGGGCTGGCAGAGTGCCCAGGTATTGGGTATCGATCCAGACACCTGCCGGCTGATGAAACGCCCCGATCATATTCTTCGCACCGGGATGATTAATCCCGACCTTGCCGCCGACCGAGCTATCGACCTGGGCCAGCAGCGTGGTCGGTACCATGATGAGCGGTAGTCCGCGTGCGTACGTCGCCGCCACAAAGCCGGCCAGGTCGCCGATCACGCCCCCGCCCAATCCGACAATCAGCGTATGGCGATCGGCCTGGAGCTGCACCAGCTCGTCGTATAGCCGCGATGCGTGCTCGAGCGATTTCGTCGCTTCGCCCGCCGGCAATGGAGCGATCAGCGCAGCGATCCCGACGTCTGAAAGCGACGCCTGGATCCTCGCGGGTATGCCAAGGTCCGCGATATTTCGGTCGGTCACGATCAAGGCCGACCGGCAAGATGCTCCCGCCCAAGTTCGAGCCAGTTCCGCCGGGCGAATGGTCCAAACTCCGCGGGATCGTTGGCGACAACGCGGATGTTGTACGATCGCGGGCCGAGCGTAACGGCCACGGTGTGGTCAACATTAGGCGTCGGCGCGTGGACAATCATTGCATGAACTCAAGTTCGGATTCGGTAGCGGCGGAAGTCTCATTGTGATTCACTTTAGCATTTGTAGGCCAAGCGAAGAAGCATCGGCCCGGCGTCGCTACCGGCAATAAGGCGCGGCAGCGGCCGCGTGCTCGCGTTGCGACTAAGCACTTCGGCTGTTAGATTAGGTGTGTAGGAGTGGCGAGCGAAAGACCCTTTGCCGCGATCCCGTACGAGTCCGGGTTGGCACAATGAGCGATCCTCTGACCTGGTCGCCAATCAGTCTGGGCCGATGGTTCGGAACCTCGGTCCGTGTGCACATTACCCTGATCGTTTTCGTGGTATTCCGGCTCTTGGCGACGGCCGTATCGCTAGCCGCCAAGGGCGAGCTTTCGCAGCTGCCTCAAACGGTCTGCTGGCTGGCTCTGCTCTTGCTTTCGCTGGCGATACACGAGCTCGCCCATGCCATGGCGGCCTACTGGCTCGATTGTGACCAGGACGAGGTCCACATTTGGCCCCTGGGGAGTCTGGCAGGCCCCTCGTTCGTGCCTCGGTCAAGCGAGCACATGCTGGTTGCCGGAGCCGGACCGGTGGCGAATGGACTTATTGTTCTCGTAACAGCCATCGGACTGACTGTTTTCGGAGGCGCTCATTTTGTCTGGAACCCTTTCGGCAACGAGGAGACGGTCAAAAACGTCGTGATCCACCACGGCGGGGCACCGAGGCTTACCTCAACGGGAGAGTTTGCTCCAGCCCTGAGCCCGGTCTGGATCGCAGGATGGTTTGGATATCTCAATTACATCCTGCTTCTCGCCAATCTTTTCATTCCCGCGCTCCCTTTTGACTGTGGCCGGATCTTGCGTGCCTATCTGTCGAGCACGTCGGTCGTTTCGTCTCGTGAAAGCATCGCGGCGCCGTGGACGGCGGCGCGGTCGGATTGCTGCTGTTGATCATTGGCGTTGTCCGCCTGGTGGCACGGCGCATGGACGGGATCACGTTGATTCTGTTGGCCTTGTTGATCGAGTTTCTGGTCCGGGCCGAAGCCCGTCTGCTCGAGGACGGAGGGTACTTCGACGACGGCGTCTTCGGCTATGACTTTTCCGAGGGTTACACCAGCCTTGAAAGCGGTGCGCCCAAGGTGCGGCCATACCGGGAAAGTGCGCTCAAACGGTGGCGGCGGCGTCGGTCCGAGTTACGCCGCCAGCGCCGGATCGCCCGTGATGCGGCCGAAGAGCGGCGCATGGATGAGATCCTCGAGAAACTGCACCGCGAAGGGCGGCTCGCCCTGACGGACGAAGAGAATCGGTTCCTGGTCCGAGTGAGTGCGCGCTATCGCAACCGGACAAAAAACACGTGATCGAGCCAAACCGAAAGTATGGCTGGCGCGACGATTCCGCGCTGCTGCGGACCTGCCGGACTGAAAGCGGTCTCAGGCTCCCAATCATGGAGGCGATCGCCCAGGTTCCGCTTGTCCTCGACGCCGGCTTAGGCACGCGGCTCGTCGAACGGGGGCTCGACCTGGGCTGCGACGATCCTAGCCTGTGGAATCTGACGCGCCCGGCTCTCGTCCATGCCATTCATGATCGCGACGTGGCTGCCGGTTCCGATGCGGTCTTGACCAACACGTTCGGAGCCAATCGCTGCTGGCTCAAAAAGTTTGCTCAAGACGATGCCGTTGAGTCGATCAATCGACAGGCGGTCCAGCTGGCACGCCGCGCCGCCGGCTCACTGCGTTACGTCATTGGCGATATCGGTCCGGCCGCCGCATTAGAGCCGGGAGCCGCGGCGGAACAGGCCGCGGTCTTGGTCGACTCGGGCGTGGATGCACTCCTATTTGAGACTTATCGCTGCCCTGACGTCGAATCTGTGCTCGGCGAAGTGACCAGATCGCTCGCCGGTCCGACTCCCCTCCTAGTGAGTCTCTGGCAGTGGCCGGAGCCCGCTGCTGTCGCCGCGCGACGCTTGCTCGATCTGGGGGCCGCAGTGATCGGTATGAATTGTCAGCCGGGCATCGCGGCAGCCATCGCGTTCGCCGAACGACATGGATCGACGGCTCGGGTGCCCTTTGCTGATCAAGCCCAGCACGCGTGGGATAGCTTGCACCGACGACTCCCCCAACTCGTTCGCCGCAGCGATACCGAGACTCGTCGATTGCAACGTGCGTCTCGTGGGGGGCTGTTGCGGAACGTCCGAGGCCCATGTGGCGGCGCTGGCAGACGCCTGCGCCGCCTCGATCGCAGAACGGTTCCATCCCCGCACGGAGAATTGCGCTAATGGCCGCGACCGGGACGAAACGGCACAAACCCAAGCGCGAGGAGCTCAAACCCGGCGAATGCCTGTGCGACTTTTGCACTGGGGCATGCTGTCGTTATTTCTCGCTACCGATCACCAACCCGACGACCTGGGACGATTACGACTCGATACGCTGGTATCTGGCGCACGGTCAGACGGTGATTTACGTCGAGAAGGGGCAGTGGTATCTCCTCGTCATGACGCGCTGCAACTATCTGACTGCCGACAATCGCTGCGGTATTTATCTCAATCGCCCCAAGGTCTGTCGTGAATATACGACCGACAACTGCGAGTACGACAACGGCTGGTCGTTCGAAAAAATCTTCGAGACACCCGAGCAGATCTGGGAGTATGCCGAGGCAGTCTTGCCGCCACGGCGAAAACGCCGTGATCCCGCGGCGATCACCCTGCCGATTGTGACCATCGGTTCTCGCTGAGTCGGTTCTCTGAGATCAGGGCCGGAGGTAGCTGGTCAGAACCCGGCCTTTTTTTTATAACTCGTTATAGAAATAGTGATGTGCGACGACGACGGCCTCCCGGTGACTGCGATCGAGGAGTGATCCACAGAAGAGCGTGCTCATGGCCCAGCGATCCAACCATTACGAGGCGGCCTTTGAGGCGTTCGTCCGCTCGATTCGGGTGCCGTGCGTCGCCATCGACGAGGCGAAGCGCGCCATCTGCGGCGAAGACGGAGTCAAAAATCCGGACTTTCTCCTCTATCCCCAGTTTGGGGTGAATCTCGTTGTCGAGGTCAAAGGCAAGCGGGCCAAGAACAAGCGAGGACGGCGTGACTGGGAAAACTGGGTGACGACTGACGATCTCGACGGGCTGACGCGCTGGCAGGCGATGTTTGGGCCGGGTTTTCGCGCGGTCCTCGCCTTTGCCTACGCCGAGCCAATTCAGCCGTTTCCCTTGCCCGGGAACAATGGGGCCCACGAATTTCGCGGCCTCGAGTATCGGTTCTGGGCAGTCGGTCTCGATGATTACATCGCCTATCTGCGGTCGCGCGGGCCCGCTTGGAAAGCCGTCGCCATGGCTCGCCGGGCATTTCGCCGCCGCGTTCGCCCCTTACTCGAATGGCTTCCCATGAGTTATGATTGGACTCGTCGTCCCATTCCCGTCAAGGAACGCCAACGATGATCAAATTACCGAGTCGATGGAAACGAATGATCGCCCCAGTCGTTTTGGGGCTCAGCCTTTGCGTAACTCCGGCTTTCAGCCCTCCGGCCCGCGCAAGACGATACCAACGAGCCTGGCTCCGACGATAAGGGCCGTCCCCTCGATGGCTATCTTGGCACCATCACGCTGATGATGCTGGCGCTCTTCATCGTGGGCAAGTCTGCCAGGCGCTAACCGACTGACCGGCCATCTGGATGCGGGGATCCGCGGGCGGCGCATTTTCATGACCATCAACTGGGATTCCCTGCGAGCAACCGAGTTTCCGGTCGCGGAACGTTGGGCCTATTTCGACCACGCAGCACAGGCTCCCCTGCCCCGGCGTTCGGCCGAGGCTCTGCGCAATTTCTCCGACGAGCAAATGCAGGATGGCGTTGTGGGCTGGCCCGCCCGGGAACAACGGATAGAGTCGATCCGCGACCAGGTCGCCCTGCTCGTCAACGCTCACCGCGACGAAATCGCCTTTATCCCCAGCACGACGCACGGCATCAGCCTCGTCGCCGAGGGGTTTCCCTGGCGTGAGGGAGACAACGTCGTCTCGGCGGCAGAGGAATACCCTTCAAACGTCTACCCATGGATGAACCTGGAAAGCAGGGGAGTCACGCTACGGCTCGTTCCCAGCCGGGAAGGCCGCATCTGGCTCGATGACCTGGCTAGGGCGATCGATCGATCGACTCGTGTTTTGACGATCAGTCACGTTGAGTTTTCCACCGGCTTTCGCAACGACCTGGATGCACTCGCCGAGCTCTGCCGCAAACGCAGGATTGCGCTCTTTGTTGATGCGATCCAGGGACTGGGACCGCACACGATCGACGTCCAGAAAACGCCAGTCGACTTTATGGCCGCGGACGGCCATAAGTGGCTCCTAGGACCCGAGGGAGCGGGCCTGCTCTATGTGCGCCGCGAGTGGATCGACCGGCTCAGGCCGATTGGGGTCGGCTGGCATAGCGTCGTCGGCTCGTACAATTCACCGCGCAACGACTTTCACTTAAAGCCAAGTGCCCAGCGCTGGGAAGGGGGCTCGTTCAACATGGCGGGCCTCTTTTCTTTTGGGGCGAGTGTGGGCCTCTTTCTCGAGCTGGGGCCGGCCGCGGCGTCACGCCGCATTCTCGAGCGTGCTGAGGCTGTTCGCGATTTAGCGTACGTCGCCGGCTGGACGGTTTACGGGTCGGCGCGCGAGGCAGACCGCTCGGCCATTGTGGTGCTTGAGCGCGCTGGGATCGATCCCGACAAGGCTGCCCGTCTGCTGCGGGGCCGGGGGATTGTCGTCTGCAGCCGGAGGGGACGTCTCCGTGTGAGCCCGCACTTCTACAACAACGATGAAGACCTCGATCTGCTGAGGGCCGGCCTGGCGGGATTGTGCTGATTTGGGGGCGCCCTCTATACCAAGCCGCGAGCTCGCCATGAAACCCATTTCCGCCGACCCGCTCCGCACGGCCGTGTTCACGGGCACATTCGACCCGATCACGCTGGGCCATCTCGACGTGATCGGACGCGGCTGCTTTTGTTCGAGCACCTGGTCGTCGCCATCGGCGTCAATCTCAACAAGACCTCGCTTTTCGACATCGACGAGCGCGTCGAGATGGCGCGACGACGTCGTCCGCCCGTTTCCGAACGTCTCGGTCGAGTCGTTCGAGGGGCTGACCGTGCACTTCGTGAAACGGATCGGCGCCCGGGTGATTCTCCGCGGTCTGCGCACCCTCTCCGACATGGAGTACGAGTTCGGCATGACGCTGACCAACCACCGGCTCGACCCGCGAGATCGAGACGGTCTTCCTGATGGCCGACGGCGAGTACTCGCACGTCTCGAGCACGCTGATCAAGCAGGTCGCGTACTACGGCGGGACCGAAGCCTCAAGACGCTTCGTGCCCGAGGAGTTGATCGCGCCGATCCTGGCCAAACTCTCAGATCGATTCACCGCCAGCCGCGGGGAATGAATAGGTCGCGCGACCACTGTCGCAAGCCCAGGCCGCGGGCTCGCAAGAGCTCGTGCAGCGTGTTGACGGCCTTCCAGGCGCGGTCGAAGTTGGAATACGAGAGCCAGCCGGCAAAGCGATCGTCGTCGTCGCGCGACCGCGATGTGACCACCCGCGTCGTGATGATCATCTGGTCGAAGACGTCGTGCAGCGTCGCCAGGATCGCCGCCTGATCGTCGAGATGTCTCGGCCGCTTCGGCCACGCCCTGGTCGGGCCAGCTCAGATTCAGGTTGCAGCTCAGGAAGCGATCTTCATCCGGGACGCGCTGGGTGAGCCAGAGATATTCGGCGTCGTCCCAGAGATAGCGCACGCAGAAGCAGCTCGACGCCGACGATGCGAGACGGGTCGACGTCCGGTGTCGTGAATCCCGGCGTGGACCGACTCGGCGCCGCGCTCGGGCCGGGGACGCGGCGCGTGATGGGTCGCGGCCGGCGGGTTCGATCGCGCGTGGCGCGGGCGACGCGCGCCGAGCTGAGCATCTCGTAGGCCTGCACCAGGATGCGAAACGCCCATTCCTCGCCGCCGGCATCGGGATGATATCGCTTGGCCTTCTGCTTGTAGGCGTCGCGGATCTCCTGGAGGCGTGGCCTGGGCGGTCACCCCGAGCACCTTGTGCGGATCGATCTCGAAGCTGAACAGATGACACGATCGATTCGGTCCTCTGGGGCTGGCGCGACAGTTCTGGTGAGTTTCGTGGTCGAGCTCAGTGGCGCGGAGCCTGCCGGCCGTTGGACAGCCGGCTCCGCAGATACGATGCGCGGGCGACGTTGCGCTCTTCGACTCCGAGCTCGGACCCGCGCAGCTTTTGCAGGAATGCCGGCTGAGTCTGGATGAACAGCTCATTGACGGTGGCGATCGACAGGTCGTCGATCAAGCCCAGGTTGATCCCCATGCGCACGCTCGAGAGCAAGAGCATGGTCTCTTCGCTCGAGATCGTCTGGGCGGTCTTGAGCACGCCGTAGGCGCGGCTGACCTGGTCGTGGAGGTGCTGCCGCCGCTCGGTCAAGAGGGCCTGCCGGGCGGACCGCTCGTACTGGAGGACCTGGGGGACGACGTCGGTCAAGATCTTGATCAGCTCGGGCTCGCTCTTGCCCAGGGTTTGCTGGTTGGAGATCTGGTAAAAGTCGCCGGATGCCTGGCTTCCCTCGCCGTAGAGGCCGCGGACGGCCAGGTTGATCTTCTGCAAGGCGCGAAAGACCTTGTCGATCTGCTTGGTCTGGACCAGGCCGGGCAGGTGGAGCATCACGCCGACGCGAATGCCGGTGCCGACGTTGGTCGGGCAGGCGGTCAGGTAGCCGAGCTGCGGGCTGAAGGCGTAGGCCAGTTGTTCCTCGAGCTGGTCGTCGAGCTGGTTGACCGCGTCCCAGACTTCGGGGAGCCGGAAGCCCGAGAGCATGAACTGGACGCGGAGATGGTCTTCCTCGTTGACCATGATGGCGATGTTTTCGAGCGAGCTGATGGCCACGCCGCGCGGGCCGTCGCTGGTGGCCAGCTCGCGGGAGATGATCTGGCGCTCGACCAGGAACTGCCGGTCGAGGGTGGAGAGGCCGTTGACGTCGATGATACGAGAGCTCGAGCTTGGCGTGAGCCAGGGCCGAGCTGAAGTGGGCCTCGATCTCGGCTTTCTCGCCGCGGCTGGCGCGATTGGAAAACGGGAAATCGGCCAGGTTGCGGGCCAGCCGGATCCGAGAGCACATCACGATGTCGCTCTCGGGGCCGGTGCCCCGCAGCCACTCGCCGGACGATTTCGTCAGGTCGTCGAGAGTCATGCGTGGGGATCCTTCGGGCGGAGCAGGTCTCGCAGCCGCGCGGCTTCTTCATACTCTTCACGCGCGATCGCCTCGCGCAGCCGAGTACGCATCCGGAGCCGCTCCATGGCGCCCTCGCGACGCCGGGCCACCTTGCCGACGTGGCGGGTGGCGCCGTGGAATCGCTGCAAGAGCGGCGTCAATCCCTTGGAGAAGACCCAGTAATCCAGCGGGACAGCCCAGCCGGCCGCCGGCCCGGAATTCCATGTACTTGATGCCGCAATCGGGACAGACCAGTCTCGGCCAGCTCGCCGACCAGCTCGCCGACGTTGGCCACGATCAAGCTCTGCACGACCGCGTCCAGCGCCAGGTTCGGCGGCGATTCGGGCAAGGCCAAACCTGCCTTTCGGGCACAGGCCCGGCAAAGATGAAGCTCGCGCTGCTGACCGCTCGTCGGTTCGGTCAGATGAACCGTGGCCTCGTTGTGGCACCGTTGACACATCATCGGCCCGACCACCCGGCGGGGAGCGACTGAAGGCTTCGAGCGTTGTCTCCCGGTCGCGACATCGTCGTCATCGCCCCTGTTCCAGCTCGATGCCCTTGATCTTGTCTCGCAACCGCGCGGCGGCCTCGTAATCTTCGGCCGCGACCGCTCGCTTGAGCTCGTTGCGCAACTGGATCAAGGTCGTCTGCTGCTGGGTGTTTCGCGGCGCCCGCTTGGGGACCTTGCCCGAGTGCCGGGTCTCGCCGTGAATATTCTCCAAGAGCGGCATCAACTCGTCGCGAAAGACCTCATAATCATACGGACAACCCAGCCGGCCCGAGTTCCGGAACTCGAGAAACGTGATCTGGCAGATCGGACAAACCTGCTTGTCGGCCGGCGACGGCTCGCGCAGCGTACCCGGTCCCGCTCACGATCAGCTTCTTGGCCAGCTCGCTGATCGGCGGCTCGGACGTCTCGTCGGGCGGAGCCAGGTGCTGCCGGGCATGCTCGTCGCAGAAGTGGAACTCCCGGTGCTTCCCCTTCTCGACGATGTCGGTGATGTGGAACGTGGCCGGCTTGGCGCATTTCTGGCATTTCATGGGGCGACTCCGCCAGTCCGATCACAGGTCGCAACTGCGTCGGCTGACTTCAGTTCCGTTCCTTTCATGTAAGTGTCAAAGATCGACCGGACTCGCCGCACGAAGCGATGCCTGTGGTTCACAAGGAACACGCGTGACATCATTTTCTCATTGTAATTCACCCTCCGGGGGTGTCAAGCAAGCGAGAATGAGCCTCGTTCGTGCACCGAACCGCCCGATCTCATTCGTAACGCAAATGCGTCGATTGATTTCGGACCGCGCACCATCGTTCGCGCGGCATTCCTTGCCGACAATCATTGATTTTGACCGCTAGTCGACGTCCGAAAGAGCCGCCACGCAAACTTAGCGAAGATCGGCGTAAAAAGACTCCAGAAATGAAAGTGTCCCTCAAAGCAGCATGAATCCCTGCGAACACCGACCATTACCAACCACTCGCTGCGAGAAGTTTCAAAAAATGTCAAACAAATGCTGGCCAACAGCTGCAGACGATGTTAGGTTTGACACGTGTGATTGCCGGAGATCTCAAGGCCTCCGCCTCGATTCGCAAGCCGTTTGAGGCTTCATTCGAGGCAGCCGAACTCTTGCCCATGGCTTGCTGACGCCGGCGGTTCAACCAATCGTCGAACCGAGTACGGCATCAGCGTGCACCCAAGTGTGCACCGCTCGCTGCGACGACGTATCCGTGATCTACGAGTGCGCTCCAACAACGTATGAGGTATCATCATGTATATGTGCAATAATATGCTCGGGCGGCAGCGCCCAGCTTCGCGGTACGCCGGCTTTACCTTAATCGAGCTCTTGGTGGTGATCGCGATCATTGCCGTGTTGATCGCGCTGTTGCTCCCCGCAGTGCAATCAGCCCGAGAAGCGGCACGCCGGATGCAGTGCACCAATAACCTCAAGCAGCTTGGTCTGGCCCTGCACAACTACGAAAACAGCCTGGGCGCCTTTCCTCCCGCGGGCAAGTCGACGTATTTCGCCTCGAACCCGCCGAACTCTCAGTTTGTCGATGGCGTCGCCGTGTTCCCTCGGCTACTCCCCTACGTCGAGGCTGGCCCTATTTTCAATGCGATCAACTTCTCACTCGATTACAACCACCTCTCGGGCGCCAACTTTACGGGCTATAGCTCGGTGCTTGCCGTATTCCTTTGTCCGTCGGCCAACCGCGTGCCGGAAGGGGGCCGCGATGCGATCGACCCCAACGATCCGGCCGCGATTCAGGCCGGCATCGGTTACGGCGTCACTGACTATGCGCCTCTCTGTGCCACGACGATCGACCCGCTCGGCCGCACGGGGGGGCCGTGCAGCACGCCAATTGCGATTTACCGCAACTGCGCCTGCGAACCAACGGTCTTTTGAAGCAAAGCCTGACACGATTGGCCGAGGTCACCGACGGCCTGAGCCAGACCATCGTCATCACCGAGGACGCCGGCCGCGACGCTCGGTTCGTCAGCGAATACTCCGAATCGTACGTCACACCCGTGTTGAGTGTCGCCCGACCGGTGCCACCCGGCCAGCGCCGGTTCTGGCGCTGGGCTGAGCCCGATAACGCGATCGTGTCCTCGACGGTGATCAATAACAAGGGCTTCCCGAGTCATGAGAACAGTCAGTATCCCACGACCAACACGACGGCAGGTAACAGTGCCGGGGCCGACGACGAGATCTTTGGCTTTCATCCCGGCGGTGTGAATGCGCTTTTGGGTGACGGCTCGGTTCGATTTCTCAAAGAAAGCCTCAATATCGTGGTCCAGCGATCGCTGATCACGCCCAGCGGCGGCGAAGTCGTTTCGACCGATGCCTATTGATCGATCGATTAAGAGCGTGTGCATGCACCGGCTCGGTGGCCCCCGTGCGAGCGAACTCAGCTTGCAACCACGACGCTGCCGTGAAGCAACGAATCCTGGAAGACCAGCGCCGAAGCATGTGTTTCCGAGTCGGCGTCGAGGCGAAACTCTTGTCCCACGCCGACCGGAGTCGTCGGTTCCCAGGCCGAATCCCGCAATCTCGACAGGAGCTGTTCCACGTCGGTGGGATCGGCCGCCGGCGCCGATGAGTCAGCTTCGAGCGCGTCCAGCGCGACGCCGGTCAACAATCGATCCCATACCTTCGCGCAGGTAGACGGTTTGTCAAATACGTCGAGCGCGACGACCTTCTTACCAACAGCCACGGCGACTCCTGTTGCTCCTTCGACATAGGCGATGTGATCCCGGAACTCCGCCAGCGGCGCAAAAGGCCAGATAAGTGTCAGCCATCGCCGACGTGTCTGAAGACGAACCAAGTGAGTCCATTTGGCGGCTCACCTCAGTCCATACAGCTCCTTGATCGGAGGAATGTCCCCGCCCTTCCTTCAACGAACGCGAGACCGATGCCTTCAAATAGTGGCGCAGTTTCGATGACGAGTGGGTACCACCTGATTGAAACTGTCGCGACCGGTAGCGCCAGCGCCCCTGTTCGACGCAACTGACGGGGATTGGGGACTTGCTGTGGGCGGCGATCAGGACCGAGGTATTCAGAACGCGGTTCTGTTTGGCGCCACGAAGTTCCTCTCCTTCGAGGAAGAGAACACGCGAATCCCCCTGGTTGGTTACCAGGAGGTTGGGTACGGAGCCCCCTTCGCTGACCTCTTCGACGGTGACCGTTCCGGCCGAGATTGCCTCGTCCGACAAAAGATAATCAACGCTCCCCAAAGCAGAGCCGTATAAGGGAAAGACGGTGAGGGCTCCGTGCCGGATCGCATCACCGATGCGGACGTCTGGTAGTGTGGACATGAGACGCTCCTTTGGTCGCAGAAGACACGACGACTTGATCAATCTAGCCTCGCATAATGCCGACGATCCGAACAGACCCAGCCGCCATTGAGTGAACGGATCATCGGATCATTGGCGGCGTTTTTTTATGAAGGCTTCGTGGCCCAGCCAGCCGGATAGGCGTGACCCAACGGGTTGGTCTCGACCGCATCGTCTCTCGCGCGGTCACGGTTGCCGTCCTCTCACTTTGCCTTCTTCATTGATTCCCGCCAGCGACGGGGATTGCGCTAAATAACGTTTACATTTCGAAATTGTCTCGCGATTCATTTCCCTCGACGAGATGCTTGACGCCTAGATTGTCAGATACGTGTCCAACCATTTGGTTTGTGAGTTCACCGGGGAGTCGCCACGATGAAACGGTTTGCGACGTTTCTTCCCGCCGTCCTGTCGCTCGCCATGGCGACCGAGGTCGGCGCCCAAGTTCCTTCGGCTGTCTCCGCAAAGGTGCACAAGATCGCAGTCGGTGGTGACGGGGGGTGGGATTACCTCACGGCTGATGCCTCCGCCAAGCGGCTGTACGTCTCGCGGGGCAATCGCATCGTTGTGGTGGATACGGAATCAGAGAAAGTCGTCGGCGAACTGTCCGATTCTCCCGGAGTCCATGGAGTCGCGCTCGTTGGTGATCTCGATCGTGGCTTCACCAGCAACGGGGCGGACGACACGGTCACGGTGTTCGACCTGAAGACTCTCAAGCCCACAGGCAAGATCAAGACCGGCGGACGGCCCGACGCAATCATGTTCGATCCTACCAGCCACCGAATCTTCACTTACAATCATGGCAGCAGAGACGCCACGGCGATTGACCCGTCCGCGATGACCGTCGCGGGCAAGGTCGCACTTGACGGCGTCCCAGAGGCGGCCGTTGCAGACGGACGAGGGCATATTTTCGTGAATATTATGGACAAGAATGAGGTTGTGGAATTCGACGCCGGCAACTTTCGAATCCGCAATCGCTATTCGCTCGCGCCGGGTACGCGGCCGACAGGCCTCGCGATCGACCGCGAGCGTCGAAGGCTCTTTAGCGTATGCAGCGGCAGCCAGTCGATGGTGGTTCTCGATGCCGACGGCGGAAAGATACTCGCCAGGTTGCCGATTGGCCGCGGCTCTGACGGCTGCGTTTTCGACTCCGAGCGGCGACTTGCTTTCAGCTCGAATGGCGGCGACGGCACGTTGACAGCCGTGAAAGAGGAAGGCCCCGGGCAGTTCGCGGTTGTTGCAACGATACCCACGCAGCAAGGTGCCCGAACCATGGCGCTTGATCCGAGGACACACCGAATCTACCTTTCGGCCGCCACCTATGCTCCTGCCACCGACGCCAAGGTGCAGACCAAGACGGCTGCCGCTAGCAAAAAAGGTGGGGGACGCGGGCGCAATCTCGTGCCCGGATCGTTCGTGGTCTTAGTCGTGGAGGATTGATTCTTCGACGTAATCATTCGTTCCGACGCGAACCCGCTTCTTCGCATGAGGCAGCATCGTATTGTTCGCAAGTGGGCGCCGGATGGTCAGGATGCGCGGATCAAGGCGGTGGTTTGCAATTGTTTCGTGCGCAGCCGCACCTGTTGTAGTCATGGTGATTGCGCTCGCGTTCATTGTGTTCCACATATTGCTTGACAGTGAGCTCGATTTGACCGCCGACCATTCGCCCGAAGCCTTTTGGCGGCGAAGTGGAATAGCGATCGTGATCGTGCTCAACCTCGCGGTGGCCACGCTTCTGGCCTTGGCCATCGTTGATCGTGGCCTTCGGGCAGTTTTGATCCGTTACTCACGGCGAGTGGTTGACGCGATCGCCCTTTGCGCTCTTGTCTCACTGGGAGCTGCATTCGCGGTTTTTGATATGTCGTTTAACTTGGGCGATAGCAACGAACTCGTTCTGGCGGCACTAGCACTCGGCGCGGCCGCCGCGTGGCCCTTGTTTCTTCGCCGAGGCGGGAGCACGAGAAGACTGCTCGCGGCCGTTGCGGCCTATGGTTTGTTCACGTGCTGGATCACGGTGCAGCAACACATCGATTGGAACATGAGCAAGCCGTTCCGAAGGATGTATCGCCAGATCAAACCCGGCATGACGCGAGAACAGGTAGAGGCAATCATGGTCGAGCAATTCCCTGGCAAACGGCCGTTCGCCAGGTACGACGCGGAAGGATTGCAATATATTTTGGATCCAGACGACGGCCGTTTCAATTCGGAGTTCATCGTCATCAAGATGATCGACGGAAAAGTCAGTTGGGCGGATTATTTGGCTGACTGACCTGGCGCACAGTAGACCGTGCTCGAGAAAGGTGCGCCTCATTCGCATTGGTTCCGGGTAGTGACGCGGGTGGTGGCGACGGGGTGGGCAGGGCATCGCCGGTCGCGGGTTTGGGGCGAACAACGGGGTCCGCTGCGGCGGCGACCTGCGCGGCCGCGAGATCATCGTAAATTGATTTCCAGTCGTTGTGACGCCGCGAGATCATCGTAAAATGATTTCCAGTCGTCGTACGGAAGTGCACCCAGGTCATGATAGAGCGCCAGCCGCTCCGCACGGAATGAGGTCCAGAGGGTTATCAAACGGTCTTCGACTTTCTTGACCTGCGAAATTTGGTCGATCAAACGCTCGAGTAACAGCGATCGCGACGAGTTAACCCCGGCCGACGGCGCGAGCAGCCGCTCGAAAATCTGGTCCCGCGCCGAATGACCAGTTCGTAGAGCTCTTTTTCCCCTTCATAAGCTCGCAGCGCGTCGAACAGGCTGCGGATGCGACGCCGAACCTGAAGCTCGAGCTGGACGCCAGTGTTGGCGAAAGCCGAAGCCTTGTCGCGCTCCTTTCGATTCTTGACCGCGAGTTCCGCGGCGTGGTTCAGGATTTCTTCCCATTGATCCGGGTTCGTCGCGACCTGGGCGAAGAGCGGCTGACGGTCGAGAACGACCTCGCCCAGAGCCGGCCAACGCGCGACCAGCTTGTGCAAGGTCTGGGGGTCGCGCTTCGGAATTTTCGTCCAGTTTTCGATGGATTCGCGCACGGCGCGGAACGGAGCGAGGCTCTGACGGTCCAGGAGCAGCGCCGCATGAGGGGAAAGGCCGAGCATGAATTTGAGCGCATCGAGCCCATCGCGGAATTGCCTGATCTCGACAGCAAGGTCCTGCTGAGCTCGCACTTTCGACGCATCGACCAGCTCGACGTCGAGACGGTTCACGCCAGACGACTCAGACTGGGACCGCTCCTGGAGCATTCGGTGAAGGTTATCGTGAAGTGCGACAACGCGGCGTGCGTTATCGATCGTGTGCAGCCGGCCGAGGAGGCCGAAAACTTGCGCGCTCGGGTCGCGAAACGCACCGCCCGCCGGCACACGCCCTGTGAGGAACTCCTCGCGGAATCGCGCGAAGTCGGCCACGCCGTGACGAGCAGCCTCCTGGTTAAGAGCGATCGGATTGAGCGTCGGCGCAAACGCTCCGCGAACGGAGCGGGCACGCACAAGCGCCAGCGCGTAGATTCGTTCCCAGGTGAGGATCTCCGGCCGGCTGCCCTTGGACAGGCCGGCAATTTCCTTGTCGAAATCCAACGACGGTGGGAAGTAGGGCGCCAAAAGCTGGTTTATCTCGGCGCCATCGCCC
This sequence comes from uncultured Isosphaeraceae bacterium, assembly GCA_963850935.1. GTDB lineage: Bacteria > Planctomycetota > Planctomycetia > Isosphaerales > Isosphaeraceae > CAWFRS01. Next base: position 156,973 of record CAWKNT010000032.1, on the reverse strand, counting down.
GGCGGAGGCGGCTGGAGCCCTTCTGCGGACGATCCCGTCGCCAAGACGCAAACTGCGCAACACACGATATTGATCGATATTATTCGCACGCGGATGCCTCCGATAAGCGAAGGGTCCCTCATTTCGCCCTCGTAGTCGCCGTTCCTGCCGGAACAACCCGAAAGAGCAACTGCCCGTCGTGCACAACCGCCCCGGCGCCGATCGGGGCGGTATACTCGACGCGGCCGCCAGACGGGGCCGCGATTTTGCAGCGACCGATCTGGTCCGTCAGGCTTTTCCGGGCCGAACGCTTCCGCTCGAGGGCCGCCTGCACCGCCAGCTCGCGCGCCATGGCCGCCGCTGCCTCACTCCTGAGCTGCTTGAGCGTTCGTTCCTTCGTGTAATCCAGCAATACCTTTTTCCTGGATTGGGTCGCCTCGAGCCCGAAGCGCGCCTCTTTGAGCTGCAGCTCGTTTGTCACCTTTTCGGCCAGGGAAACGTAGCCCTTGTCGAACATTCGTCGCGCCCAGTCGAGCTGATCCTCCGCAATCGATAGATTGGCCTCGGCGACCTTGATCTCGCCCGCAATCGTTGCCAGCACATTCTTGAGCTGTCCTTCGACGTATTCGACGATTCTCATCCCGGTTGCCTCGCGTGCCATCGCCGCTGATTCGAGGTCAAACTCGGCCGCGCGGACAACAATATCTTGCGTTGCCAGACGATCCTTGAGCTCGCGGGGATCGAGCTCGCACACGATATCCCCTTTCTCGACCGGTGCCCCATCGGAGCGGCTGCTCATGACGACCATGCGGCCCTGGATCGAGTTGAAGACGTCGACATGGCCTTGCACGGCGGGTTGGGCAGCCGGGCGGTCCTGGGCAAGTCCGATCGCGCTGGTTAAGAGAATCGCCAGGCCGAGCCCCATCCCCAGGCCGATCACGTAGGATGACATGGTTTCTCCCCCAATGTGCCAATAGAGCACGACGACAACCCGACTCAAAGAACCTGCCTCGCACGCTACAGTATATAAGCGACATCGATGCGCACGCCGTCCCGCAGTGGGCAAGGTTGGAGAGTCGGCGCCGAAACACGCGGCAATCGCAAGATTCGCGCTACCGACTTATTGCCGATCGCGTAATCATGCCTGGCGGCCGATCGATCCAGAAATGAGGAGAGCGCTCATGCTGTTCATGGTAATCGAGCGATTTAAGGATCGCGACCCGACCCCGATCTATGCCCGACTCCGAGAGCAAGGGCGTGCCCAGCCTGAAGGCCTCCGTTACATCGATAGCTGGGTCGAGAGCAATTTCGACCGGTGCTTTCAACTGATGGAGTGCGACGATGTGATCTTGCTCCAGCGTTGGGTGCTCCTTCAGCCAATAACCTGTCGGCCGGAACACCGACTCCTGCCATGCGACCGTGGCGGCGCACCGATTGACCTGATACCATGACAAATGTCGTATCGAGGTCGGTTTCAAACCCATTCACCGGATCGCGCGATGCCGAGCGGGGAATTGACGGGTGGCCAAATGTATCAGAGCCTTGCCGCCCGGTTGGCTTCTCCTGCACAATTGCGCTCTTTTCCCTTGATTGTGGCGCTCTCGTCAGTCGTGCTGGCGCTGCCTGCCTTGGGGGCCGGATGGATTCTCGATGACTATCTGCACCGAACGATCTTCCTTGAGCATCCGGAGTTTCGCGATCTGTTAGGGCCGCCGGGGGAGATGTTTCGGTTCTTTCGAGGTGACCCCGTTCGGACCGGCCGGGCGATGGACATCGGGATTTACCCCTGGTGGACTGACCGCACCTTGAAGGCCGAGTTTCTCCAGGCAATCACGGTCCTTACCCACAGGCTCGACTACATGCTCTGGCCGGACTCGCCGGCGCTCATGCACGCCCAAAGCCTTTTCTGGCTGGGCACGGCCGTATTTGCGGTTGCGGCATATTATCGGCAGATTCTGGGTGCGACGTGCGTTGCGACTGTTGCCGCCTTGCTGTACGCGGTGGATGACGCACGCGGCACAACCGTTGGCTTCATCGCCAACCGCAACGTCCTGATCGCGGTGACATTCGGCGCATGGGCACTGGTCTGCCACGACCGCTACAGGCGTGGGGGATCGTACATTGCCGCGCTCGCGGCTCCGCTATTACTCGCGGCAGCGCTTTTCTCCAAAGAAGAGGGAATTGGCACGTGTGCCTATCTGGCTGCATATGGTCTATTTCGTGACCTCCACGGCCGCTGGCGCGGCTGTCTCGCGCTGGTGCCTTATGCTGTCGTTGTCATTGTTTGGCGCACGCTCAGGGCTTCGTGGGGATATGGCGTGCATAACATGGGCCTTCACGTCGATCCGCTGACCGATCCCGGGCCGTTTGTGGCCGCTGTGGTTGAGCGCACCGATCATCTTGTTGGGTCAGTGGAGTCCGATACCCGCCGAAACCGCGGTGTTGCTGCATCCGCCGTGGCTAGGCTTGTTCTGGTGGGCTGCGGTCGTGCTTGTCGGTTTGCTCTGTTGTGTGATCACTCCCCTGCTCCTCCGCGATCGCATGGCCCGTTTCTGGGCAGCCGGTATGATCTTCGCGACGATCCCGGTGTGCGCAACATTTCCGATGGATCGGCTCTTGACCTTTGTCGGCATCGGTGCGTTCGGATTGCTCGCCCAGTTCTGGGAATTTGTGTTCGACAGATCAAAGGACGCGCCCGGAGTCGTTGGTGGCGCATGGACCGAGTTTTCCGCAACGAGCGCCGGCCAATGGCCGACGGGCAGGAGGTAAAGCTGACCGGAATGACAGCACGAGTCACGGTCTTGACGGCCGATCGTCGTCCGGCAGTCGCCACTTTTCGGTTTGACGAGCCACTCGAATCGCCGTCGTACGTGTGGCTTTGCTACCGCGGCACGAGCTACGAGCCCTTTGTTCCCCCGTCGGTAGGCATCGAGACGCGAATCGCGTTCGAATTGAGAGCTGTTTTCACTCCGCCCGGCCTCGGGCAGGGAGAAAGTAGATCGCGCTGAAATCCTGGTCTGGAGTGAAGATTGATGAAAACCACACGTATGTTGTGCCTTTTCTGTACGCTCGTTGCGACCGGCAGTTCCCGACTGTCCGCCGCCGACCGGCCGCCTAATATCGTCATCATCTTCACCGACGATCAAGGATACGGCGACGTCGGCTGCTTCGGGGCGAAAGGGTTCGAGACGCCGAACCTCGATCGGCTAGCCCGCGAGGGGCGGCGGTTCACCAATTTCCATGTGGCCCAGCCGGTTTGCTCGGCCTCGCGCGCGGCCTTGCTCACCGGCTGCTATCCCAACCGGATCGGCATCCATGGCGCACTCGGGCCCAAGCGCCAAGGTACGGCATCGCCGACGGCGAGACGACGCTGGCCGAGCTCTTGAAACAGAAGGGATATGCCACCGGCATGGCCGGCAAGTGGCACCTCGGCCATCATCCCCGGTTCTTGCCGATTCACCACGGGTTTGACGAATACCTCGGCCTCCCCTATTCCAACGACATGTGGCCGTTCCATCCGGAGGCGAAGCCCGGCACTTATCCGCCGCTTCCCTTGATCGAGGGCGACCGGATCGTCGATTCCGATGTCACGGCCGAAGATCAAGGCCGTCTGACCGGCCTGTACACCGAGCGTGCCGTATCGTTCATCAATCGCCACAAGGATGGCCCTTTCTTCTTCTATCTCGCGCACTCGATGCCGCACGTGCCGCTGCACGTCAGCGAGGGATACCGGGGCAAGTCGCGGCAAGGGCTTTATGGCGATGTGATCCAGGAGATCGACGCCGTCGCGTGGGCAAGATCATCGATGCACTCGAAGCCAACGGCCTCGCAAAGAACACGCTCGTGATCTTCACGACCGACAATGGCCCCTGGCTCAGCTACGGCGATCACGCCGGTTCGGCGGGCCCGCTCCGCGAGGGCAAAGGGACCTGCTGGGAAGGGGGCGTCCGCGTGCCGTGCATCATGCGCTGGCCGGGCAATATCCCGGCGAGTACGACATCCGACGCGATGCTCATGACGATCGACCTGCTGCCGACGATCGCCCGGCTCGTCGGCGCCGAGTTGCCCAAGCACCAGATCGACGGCCTTGATGTCTGGCCGCTCTTGGCCGGCGAACCGGGCGCAACCAACCCCCACGATGCCTACCTGTACTACTACGAACAAAACCAGCTCCAGGCGGTCGTCAGCGGCGATGGCCGCTGGAAGCTTCAGCTCCCGCACACCTACCGCACGCTCGCGGGGCACGCCGGCGGCCACGGCGGCATCCCGGTGAAGTATGAGCAGAGAAAGATCGCCCAACCTGAGCTTTACGACCTGGTCGACGATCGGGGCGAGACGACCGACGTCGCCTCGCGGCAGCCCGACATCGTCAAACGACTGCTCGCCGTCGCCGAGCGGGCTCGTGACGAGCTTGGCGATTCGCTGACGAAGCGCGAGGGCCGTGGTATTCGCCCCGCGGGAGAGATCGTGGCTGAGCCAGCAAAGGGCACGGACATTTGCGATGCACCATTCGTGAAAAATCTGGAAGCCCAGGGTTCAAGGTTGACAAAGATTCCTCCGTCGACGGCGAACGAACTTAGGGGAAAGATGGTCGCCGTCACGATCCACCACAAAACCGACGAGAAACTTACCGTCGAAATGCCCGGGGTCCTATTCGTTGGCTGGGACGAGTAATGAGTCGCCTTTCGGACATGGTTCAATTTGGCTGCGGTTCAGGTAACACGCTTAGGAGTCGCCAGAAGATCATACCAACCCGAAGCGCAAGCGAGGGTTCGGTTTCCCCTCGCTTGCGCTTCGGGTTAGTGTGCCGGACGTGTTACCCGCTTTTGAACCATGCCACCTTTCGGATACTCCCGCCGTGGAAACGCATCGCTGCAAAATTTGTGGCAACGCGACATTTGTACCGGGAGATCTCGTCGTAGGTGAAGGAGGCCGGTTCTGGGCCGATCTCGAACGTTCTCGCAAGCTAGCCCTATTCGGCTGGCGGCCGAAGGTCAAAGACATGGTCACGGAAGCAGGACTTCGTGACCACCCGATGCGCGATCGCTTGCTGGACGGCTAGTCCGGCTGCAGATCAATTGAGATTCGCGAAAAGCGGAGCGAGCGACCGCCGATAGTTCTTCCACCGTCCGACCGAGCTGGTGTAAATGGGCTGGCGCACTTGCTCGAGGCTCGAAGTTTGCACGGGGCGTCTGGTCTTGTGAAATTCCAGACACGCCGGATCCCATTCCAGGCCGCACCAGGCGACGATCGCCCGTGCGTGTGTCTCCAAATCGGCCACGAGGTCCTCGTAGTCGACCTCGAGTACCTGCACCGGTAGCACCTGCCCCCAGTGCTCCATCTGCCGCTGATGCAGCTTGATTCGCTGGGCGATCTGATCCGGGTCGCACGCCCAGCTGACCTCCAGAAAATTTGTCATCCAGCACGATAATGCCACGTCACGGACGTCACGGCGGCAATGGATCAACTTGGCACGCGGAAACAGTGTGGCGATCAGGCCCAGGTACACGCTGTTGTCGAGCATCTTGTCGATCACACGGTCGGCCGTGTCGTTCACGGCCGCCAGCTCGTTTACGTATCGGTTTGCCAGCCGCTGCGTCGTCTCTCGATCTAGATACGGCAGAAAATCAAAGGGCATTCCGCCGTAAGAGATCGCCCCGGGAAGCGATTCGAAGATCCGCCGCACCAGTGTCAGTTCGCCCGCGCCGTGAACTCGGGGATGGCTCGCCAGAACTTGCTCGATGAGTGTCGACCCCGACCGTGGCAGGCCGATGATGAAGACCGGTCGCTCCGTCTCAATTCCAAAACCGCGGACGCGATCAAAAAAAGAAGGAGGGAATGCCGCAATCAGCTTATCAATGAACAGGCGATGACCCTCGGGGTCATAAATCAGTCCGCGCTTGCGGAAATCGGCAAGCTGAAGAGCATTGGCCTCGATGGTCAGTTCCGCGGCCCGGTCGAATTCACTGCGGGCGTCGAGTGCGTGAGCCAGTCCGAACCGCAGTTGAATGCTGGGCTCGAGCGGAAGGGCAGGATCGGCCAGCAAGCTTTCAATCGTGGTCTGGTCGGCGTGGGGAAGCTTACCGCCAAGTCGCCAGGCCAGCCGGGCTAATGCGCCCGGGTGACGTGGATCGCAGCTAAGCGCGCCTCGAAACGCCTGGATCGCCTGGTCCAGCTCCCCGAGCTGCTCGTAAAGGTGGGCCAGGCTCACGTGGCACATGGGGTGGCGTGGCTCGAGCCGAAGTGCCTCGAGGAAGCAATTCTTGGCCTCATCGAGCCGGCCCAGGGTTTGCAAAACTTTGCCAAGACCATGGTGTGCAGCCGCGAAACCAGGTTTGAGCTGGACCGCCGCGCGATAGTGGCCGATCGCGCTTTCGAGGTCTCCCTTGGTCACCAGGGCGAGGGCCAAGTTGCTGTGAATTTTGGGGTTGTTAGGATCGAGTCGCAGGGCGGTTCGGCAGCATTCGATCGTTCGGACGGTGTCGCCGAGTGCGCGAAACGCTTCGCCGAGATTGGCGTGGATGACGGCTTCGCCCGGTCGAAGCATGGCCGCACGGCCAATCAAGAGCACGGCCTGCTGCGGATTTCCGTTCTGGATCGCAACGAGACCGAGGAGATAAAGCGCGTCAGGTTGATCTGGATCCTCGGCCAGGGCCGCCTCGTAGAGGCTTCTGGCGCGCTCGAGGTTGCCCCGCCGGTGTTCCTCCAGCGCCTCGCTCAGGTCGACGACCATGGTCTTGCTCACGGGAAGTCACTAGCCGGCCGCATTCGCGTCAGCCAGTGGGAAACGGGTTCCGTTCGGCAAATCCTTTTTGGTGCCAATAAGGATAGGCTGGCGTCATGGCGCTCGCTTTGTCGAGCGTCGCGACCTGGGCGGGCGTCAGGTTCCAGCCGACAGCACCGAGGTTTTGCCGAAGTTGCTCTTCATTACGCGCGCCGATGACGACGTTCGACACGCTCGGCCGTTGGAGCAGCCAGTTAAGCGCGATTTGCGGGACGCTCTTGCCGGTTTCTTTGGCGACGCTGTCGAGGGCGTCGACGACGCGGTAGACGTATTCATCGGCGACTTGGGGTCCAATGTCGGTCACCATCTTGTTCTGCAGGCGGCTGGTCTGGGGAATCGGCTGCCCGCGCCTGATCTTGCCGGTGAGCCGCCCCCAGCCGAGCGGACTCCAAACGACCGCGCCGACATTCTGATCGAGGGCCAGCGGCATGAGCTCCCATTCATAGTCCCGGCCGACCAACGAGTAATAGGCCTGGTGGGCGACGTAGCGGACCAGGCCGTACTTCTCCGAGATCGCCAACGACTTCATCAGATGCCATCCGGAAAAATTGGAGCATCCGACGTAGCGGATCTTGCCGATGCGCACCAGGTCGTCGAGGGTTCCCAATACTTCCTCGATGGGCGTCAGGGCATCGAACGCGTGAAGTTGGTAAAGGTCGATGAAATCGGTCCCTAATCGACGCAGGCTGGCGTCAACGGCCCTCGTCAGGTGGTAGCGGGACGAGCCGACATCATTGGGCCCGGTGCCGGAACGAAAGGTCCCCTTGGTCGAAATGATCACCTGGTCGCGGCGGCCTTTGATCGCCTGACCGAGGATCTCCTCGGCGAGCCCGCCCGAGTAAATGTCGGCCGAGTCGAACATTGTAAGCCCCGACTCGAGGCAAATGTCGACCAGCCGCGTCGCTTCCGCGACGTCGGTGGCGCCCCACGCCTTGAAAAACTCGTTTCCGCCGCCGAATGTGCCGGTGCCCAGGCTAAGGACCGGCACTTTGAACCCCGAACGCCCGAGCTGTCTGAATTCCATATCGAGTGTTTCCCTCTAATACGCCGTCCAATTCAGGATCACATTGTTTTTCAAGGCAAGGCGCGAACGCGAAGCGGCTATTCTACTCTGAATAAGTCTGGCCGGGTGCACTTGGGTCAAGGCACGGACTTGTCCCCCCTTTCCCCGGCTGTTAATGTACATTCATTGCCATGAAGAACGCAAATCCTGGCGGAAGTCGCTGCCGATGAATCGATATCGCCTGTCTTACGAGGAGTTCGCGCGACTTCAGGGCTCGGCGTCGGGTGTTCCGGTCTACCGCCAGTTGACCGGCGACGGCCTGACACCTGGCGCTTGGCGGTGAGACTTTGGCGCTTCGCGGTGTCAGACTTTGCAACCGCCTGGCGCTTTGCGGTGTCAGACTTTGGCGCTTTGCGGTGTTCGCCGCTTCGCGGGCCGGGTCACCCAGGGCGATTGTGCGCCGGGGTTCCCACTGATCAGGACGTGCCCATTGATCTGATCCCAGAGACGCGGATTCGCGTTGCGGCGTGCGTTCATTCAGTCCAGCCGATCCCCGTCGGGTGCGATAACCAGTTGGTCGGCGCCATGCTCGGGTATGCTTCCTGCAACACCAGGGCGTTGCCGCCAAAGCTGACCCCGGCCATCACCTCCGGACCGGCGAACAATAGCGAATGGACCGCAAAGCCCCCCATCGCCGACGCCAGACCGCCTGAACCCTGCAGGTTGTTCGGTGTCGTCCCCAGGTGCTCGGCGCTATTGGCCGGCGCCGACCCCGAACAGTAAACAGTAAGGACAAAACAGTAAGGACAGGCACAACGCCCGCGCGTCCAACATATCCCTCGGGTCGATCCGGCGCGACGGTTCGCTTCCGCAACGCATGGCCGGCTCGGCGCTTATCTGCGACGTGAGGAACGAAAAGGGCAAAGCCGCCCAAGCGGTCAACGGACAGTTAGGGCACGGCCCGTCGCGTCGTAAACTGCTGCGCCGATCACACAAAGAGCGATCCACCGCATGTGAACGCGTGCGACGGGCACCGGCTGCGATGCGTGTCCTCTCTCCTCTAAAGAGCGATCCACCGCATGTGGACGCGTGCGACCGGCACCGGCTGCAATGCATGTACTCTCTCCTCTTATTGACGCTTGCCACCCATCGAAGGTAGCGGACGGAAGTGCGATGGAAACGCGAGTTGGACACCAAAATGGCGGGGTGGCCCTGGCTTCGATATCTCGATCGCCGACGCTCGTCTGGGTACAATGCACTTGGGAGTAGCGTCAACTCCGCGCCGCTCCTGTCGTGCCCCTATTGAAGCCACAAGTCCAACTTCAGGGGTACCGTCAAACAAAACGTCTTCCGCGACGTCACTGTCGTGGCGGGAACTATGAATACGACGCGGACCACTTCGATCGAACCGGGTTGCCGGATTCAACTGCCGCTTGAATGGGCCGAAGCGCTCGGGCTCAAAGACCAGGTCGCTCTGGCCATGACGGCCGAGGGGATCTTGGTCCACACGACCACCAGCGTGACCTGGGACGATATCTTCGCTTCCCGGCTCTCGATTCGACGGGGCGACTCGTCCACTACGCCCGAGATCACGGAGGTGAGCGGGGATGATCTCCTCTTCTAGCCGCCCGTTGGATCTCGGGCTCGACACGATGATCCTCGTGTACGGCCTGCTGCACGAGCACCCGGCCAGAGCAGCGTGCGAACAAATGTTGCGTTCACATACCGGGTGGTTCACCTCGCCGCTTGTGCTATTCGAAGCCAAAGCCGCACTGATCAAAGTGTACGGCGTCGAACCAACTCTCGCCACGCAGAAGCTCGTCCAAGTTGCCAGCGGTCCGGTCACGTTCATCGACCTCGCTCCCGTGGATGTCGTCGCGGCATTTCAGTTAACGGATACACTCGCCTTGGATTTCACGGACGCCGTCCTCCTGCGTCTGGCCCAAAACCACGGAGCCCGTTTCCTCGCCACCGATGACCAAGTCCTCTCCAAGATTTGCCCGCAGTTTGGCATCACGCCGCTCTCGCCGCTGGATGACACGCTCCGTCAGGCAGTCAGTGCATGGGAAACTTCACATCTGCCCCCCAAAGGCCTGCCGCGGATACTCTGGCGGGTCCACGACTGGATCAGCCGGTCCGATCCTCGTACTGCTCAAGATTTTTGGTCGCACACCGGTGCTGGAAGCCACCTGCCTTGACCTTCAACAACCGCTAAGTGCCGCGCATCACGAGACTCGGTGTCCCAACTGGCTCGTTCGCCGAGACACGCCAGCCTCACGGGGGATCAAAGAGCAGGCTGTACATCAACTTCTTCATCCAGAAAGATGTCAATGAATACGCCGTTCACAAATCCCTCACGAGTGGGTCGATGAGATCATCCGGGATTCGGTTGTGTTCGATCCATTGCTGTATTTCCGTCTGATGGTCGCTGAAATAGCTAAGCGCGTCGAAGATCTGGGCCAGGGTCAAGTGCGGCAGCCGACTCGGGATCTCCTCGGGCGCCATGCCCTGTCGCCACAGCTCTACAATGGCGCGGACTGGCGTGCGCGTGTCTTTGATGATGGGCTCACCACTCAGGATCTGGTCGTCGGTGACGATATAACGATGGGCCGTTGTTCGCATCAATTCGCGTCCAGACAAACGATCATGGATTCTGTCCGGGCGTCTTTGCAGCGCCCAGGCGCTGGTGTCGGCTTTCTTCCTGCAGTTGCCCGGCTTTCTCGATGTCTCCTTCCACATCCTTGCCCAGCTCTCGGCGTTTCGCTTCGACTTCCTCGGTGCCGCGCGCTCAGCTCGGCCGCCTTGCGGTCAGCCCAGATCCGTTCCATCATTTGCCAGAACGGATCGTCCTTCGGTAACTCCGCCAGCGGCTGCACGATTAATTGTAGTCATGGGTCCCGCAGTCAATCCAAACAGCGCAACAGAAAGCTCATACTCTGGCGTGGGCGCATCAGCTCACAATCACCACATCCCGCGCATCATGCGCTTCGATCGGCCGGCCCAGCGCCACGATCGCACCGGCACAACGGCCACACAACGGAATAAATAGGACCTGATCTCGGTCCAAATTGATCACTTCATACAAGCGACTCTTGAGTCTTACCAGATCCACGGCGGCTAGTCGACAAAAAAACACTGAATATTGTCTCCTCAATCTGAAATCCTCACAGATCTTCGCGACCTTTCTCAGCCGCTTGGGATCGCAGACAACAGCAAAGACATGCACAACGCCCGCGCGTCCAACATGCCCCTCGGGGCGATCCGGCGCGACGGTTCGCTTCCGCAACGCATAGCCTGCTCGGCTCGGGACTGAGGAACGAAAAGGGCAAGGCAGTCCCAGCGGTCAACGGACAGTTAGGGCACGGCCCGTCGCGTCGTAAACTGCTGCGCCGGCCACACGAAGAGTGATCCACCGCATGCGGACGCGTGCGATGGGCACCGGCTGCGATGCGTGTCCTTCTGCTTCTATGCGTGTCCTTCTGCTTCGAAACTGAAGTGGAGTGTGCTGCTCGACTGGTCGGTGCCGCCCGCGGAGTTGTCTGTCGAATTCGTGCCGGATTCGCTGGTGCTGATGCTGTCGTCGGTGTCTTGTTCGCCCGACATCGTCTCGGTGTCGGTTCCGTCGGCGCCGTCCGTGTCCGTTTCGGAGCTAGTGGAATTGTCGGAGTTGGCGACGATTTGCGTGGAGTTGTTGCCGACCACCAGACCACCTGCGCCGAAGGCGAGCGTGCCCGAGTCTGTCTGGACGGAGCTTGTGTCGGTGTCAGTCTCGCTCGAACGTCTCCGGATTGACGGCAACCTCGGTCGAGGCCGTCCCCGCCGAGGTACCGTATATCCACCCCGATCCCGATTCGTTCGAACGCTGGCAGCGCGAGCTCGCCGGTATTTCGGGGTTCAAGGTCGGGATCAATTGGCAGGGCAATCCCAAGTACGCCGGCGATCGCGACCGCTCGATCCCGTTGGATTAATTCGAGCCCTTGTCGCGCGTGCCCGGCGTGCAATTGCTCAGCATCCAGAAGAACGCGGGGCTTGAGCAGCTCGCCGCTCTGAAAGGCAAGTTTCCCGTCACCGACCTGGGGAGCCGACTGGACGAAAACACCGGGCCGTTCATGGACACTGCCGCGGTGCTGAAGAATCTCGACCTGTTCATCACGTCGGACACGGCCGTTGCCCACCTGGCCGGTGCCCTGGGTGTGCCGGTGTGGTTGGCGCTTTCCACAACGCCGGACTGGCGATGGATGACCCATCGCGAGGACAACCCCTGGTATCCTCAAACGCGCATTTTCCGCCAACAGGAGCACATGGCCTGGGCTCCGGTGTTTGTACGGATGGCGGCCGAGCTGCGGGCGCTCGTACCAGGACGTGTGCGTACGCCATCGGTAACCGTGACCATTGCGCCGGGGGAGCTGATCGACAAGATCACGATTCTGCAGATCAAGGCCGAGCGGATCGCTGATGCGGCGAAATTGCCGAACGTCGTGCTTGAGCTCGAAACGCTCCAAGCGGCGCGGGATCGGACGATCTTGCCGACATATGCACTCCAGTCGCTAACGCTTGAGCTGCGGTCGACGAACGAGGCGTTGTGGGCGATCGAAGACGGGATTCGAGAGTGCGAACGAGCAGGCGATTTCGGGCCGAGATTCGTGGAGCTGGCTCGATCGGTCTACATCAATAACGACCACCGAGCGGCACTGAAACGCAAGATCAACCTTCTGCTGGGCTCCAAGATTATCGAAGAAAAGTCGTATGCAGGCACGCAGGCCGTACTATGCCCGGCCTGAGACGGATCGCGTGGACCGGGCTCGCGAAGCACCGATCATGTCGCGACGAAGAATGTCGTTTTGCGCGGACGTCGCTTCTAACATGCCTCGTCCAAGTTTCATCCGGCGACTTCTGTCGAACGGGTCGAAAAACCTGGGCGCTAATATCAACAAAATAAAATTTTGGGAAAATTCGTAAGTCCATTCTGGGCAGAATGCTGAGATCGGCAATCCGTCGGAGCGCCAAGTAGGTGCATTAATGAAATTCGCAAAAGCCGGTATATTGTATATGGCGAATGTAGGTAGAGTGTGCGCTGCCATTACCGCACGGCCTGTCGAATTGCCGTCACATCTCGTCGCGCCCGGACGGTCTCGGCCCGCACACTTGGCAGAGCGAACTTGGCTTCGTCAGCCATCTAAAGAATTCGTTGTCGAATGCATCGAGCGGGGCGAGATGCCCCGGAGCCCTTCCCAAAAACTGCCATCTACTGCCATCTACTGCCATTTTGGAGCCGCAAAACCGCTAAGCCCAATGCAACCGTTTCATTCTCTCCTTGGCTTCGGGGACATGCCGGGACGGCGGGCCGAGAAACGTGAGCGGCGCCGAGAGAAGCCTCGGTGGAATAGTCTCATCGAGTCTCATTCCGTCGAAGGGTGACGCGGCGCGGCCTTGTCCCCCCTGTCCCCGGCTGTTAATGTACATTCATTGCCGTGAGACACGAAAATCCTGGCGGAAATCGCTGCCGATGAATCGATATCGTCCGTCTTATGAAGAGTTTGCGCGACTTCTGGGCTCGGCGTCGTGCATTCCGGTCTACCGCCAGTTGACCGGCGACGGTCTGACGCCCGTCTCGGCGTTTGGCCGGATCGAGCGGTCGGCCCCGTCGTTTCTGTTTGAAAGCGTGATCGGCGGCGAGAAGGTGGGGCGGTTCAGCTTCCTGGGAACCGAGCCGTTCTTGAGGTTCGAGGCGCACGGGCACGAGGTGACGATCACCGATACCGCAGGCCCGGCAATCTGAGCCGCCGGTTCACTGTCGCCGTGATCCGTTCCGCGATCTGCAAGAGCTGGTCGAGACGCTATCGGGCGGTTCAACTGAAGGGCTTGCCGCGGTTCGCGGGGGGGCGGTCGGCTACGCGTCGTACGACGCCGTCCGCTACACCGAGAATCTGCCGGACGATGCCGCCGGATGATCGCGGCCTGCCCGATCTTTCGTTTGCGTTTTACGACCGGATGGTGCTTTTTGATCACATCCGCAAGACGATCCTGGTGGTCGCCCAGGCGCATGTCGGGCCAGGCACCGATCCCAAGGCGGCCTATAAAGCGGCGTGCGACCGGATCGACGAGCTGGTCGATCGCCTGGCCGCGCCCAGCCCTGACCTGGGGTTGCGCGACATCGACACGGAATCGCCGGTCACGCTCCAGCCGCGGTCGAATTTCACCCGCGCCGATTATGAAGCGGTCGTGCGTCATTGCCAGGAGTACATCAAGGCCGGCGACATCTTCCAGGTCGTTCCCAGCCAGCGGTTCGCGATCGAGACCAAGGCCGCCCCGTTCGATATTTACCGCGTGTTGCGGGTGGTCAATCCCAGCCCGTTTCTTGTTTTATCTTCCCTATGGCGATTTCGCCTTGATCGGCAGCTCGCCGGAGATCCTGGTGCGGGTCGAGGACGGCGATGGTGACGATCCGGCCGCTGGCGGGTACGCGGCGCCGGGGCGCCGACGAAGCCGAAGACCGTGCGCTGGCCGAAGAGCTGCTGGCCGATCCCAAGGAGCGTGCCGAGCACATCATGCTCGTCGACCTGGGGCGCAACGACGTCGGCCGCGTGGCCGATTATCGCACGGTCCGCCTTACCGACGTGATGAAGGTCGAGCGGTACTCGCACGTGATGCACATCACCTCGAACGTGACCGGCCAGCTTCGCGGCACGGCCAGACGGCCTTCGACGCCCTGCGCGCGGGGCTGCCCGCCGGTACGGTCTCGGGCGCACCAAGGTGCGGGCGATGCAGATCATCGACGAGGTCGAGCCGCAGAAGCGCGGTCCGTACGGCGGGGCGGTCGGCTACATCGATTTCACCGGCAACATGGACACGTGCATCGCGCTGCGGACCCTGGTCATCCAGGGGAAGACGGCCTACATCCAGGCCGGCGGCGGAGTGGTTTACGACAGCGATCCGGCGAGTGAGTACGAGGAAACCCTCAGCAAGGCGCGGGGACTGCTTGAAGGCGATCGAGATCGCCGAGTCTCAGCTCACGCGCTAGCACCCACAGCAGCCGTTTCATGACTTACGACCGGACATTGATCGTGATTCGCGAGCGGTCCTTCCTCGGATCTGCTCGACCTGGCGCTCGTGGTCGTGCGCGATCGGCCGGTCGTGCTCTGGCCTGACGGCCCTGGCCGGGATCGCCCCGTTCGCCGCGCTCAACATCTGGCTGCTCTCCGCGACGTGGCCGTTTCCGGCCTCTGGGTGGTCCTGCTCTTGCTCATGGAAGCACCCTGGGCGACCGCCCCGCTGACCTTCGTGCTGGGCGACTTGATGTTTGGTGTGCGTCCTCGACCGCGGCAAGATCTTGAAGACGCTCGTTGTCTCGTTTCCCGCGCTGTTCGTCACTCAGTTCTTGTTCCGCGGGTTGTTGCTTTCTGATCGTGATCGGGTATGTGCTGGTGCCGTCGCGGTTTGCGTTCCTCAACGAAGTGCTCTTGCTCGAGCGGGTCGGGACCTTTCGGTCGCTTGTCGAGTCACGCGCGATCTGCCGGCGGATTTGAAGGAGAGCTTTTCATTCGCTGGCTCGGGCAGATTGCTCTGGGTGTGACCTTCGCGCTCTGCTTTCAAAAGGGGGTGAGACGCTCGGCTCGGTGCTCGCCGGCGGCGAGCTGACGTGGGATCAGCCCGGACTAGGTCGACTTCGGCGATCTGTTGTTTCAAGCAGGGTCTGGATCGCGATCGCTTTTTTCGCGGTCGTTCGCTTCCTGTCGTATATCGACCGGCGAATCCGGCTCGAGGGCTGGGAGATCGAGCTGAGACTCAAGATGGTCGGCCGCGCCTCGAGGAGAGACCAGCAGTGATCTCCCTTTTGTTGTTTGCGGCGGCGGTTATCTTCTCGCCGCAGGCCACGCTTAGCTGCCAATCGACCGCGACCTCAAGCAGTATTTCCGCGGTCTCAGATTCGCTGGCTCGGCCGCCCAGTAAATCAACGGTGGCGGCCAGCCCAATCGAGCGTGCGCTGCGCGAGGGGAAATATCCCTGGTACGATAGCGAGGCCGACAAGCTCCGGCCGGTCTGGCCGACCAAATTAGTCTGGCTGGACTGGATCATGAAGCGCATCGAGGCGTTCTTGCAACAGCGATCGGCAAGTTTCTGAGCCGGTTCAACTGGGGCGGACCGCGCGGAATCTCGATGTCGGGGGATTGGATCGCTACGGTCATTTTGCTCACCGCGCTGGCTCTGTTTCTGATCGAGCGTTTTCTGGCTGTGGAGGCGACGGATGAGCGGGACGGCCGATGGCGAGTCGGCGCACGCGACACTGGGAACTGCTGCGCGTTTGAGCGATCTTCCGACGGAATCTGGCCGGCGCGACGGCGATCCCTGGGCCGAGGCGCAGCGCCGGCGGGCCGCGGGCGATCTGGCCGGGGCGAGTCATCTGTCTGTTCGCACACCAGTTGCTCAGCTCTCGATCAACTGGGTCTGATCCGGCTGGTTCCCGGACGGACGGGCCGGCATTACCTCCAAGTCGTGCGCGATCGCGAGCTCGTCGACTCGCTGGCAGCGACGCTTCGGCTGTTCGAGGATGTCTACTACGGGCGAAAGTCGACCGACGACACAGGCGTTCGAGTCGGTCTGGAATCGCGCCTGGTTATTTCGGGAACGCCGGCGGTTGCTGGGAGCGGGAGCGTCGCGATGAGACTCGCGCTCGGAACAACCCGGCTAATGGGCTGCCTGGGCGCGTTTGTGCTCGGCCTGGCGCTTGGCGGATGCTCGCAGGGCCCGGACCGACTCTTATGGCAACGAGCCGCGGGACGAGCTTGAACGGGACTTCCGTCTTGGCCGCGATGCTTCGCGAGCGATGGGCACGAAGTGCGCACGGCGATCCGGCTCAACGACGAGCTGGCGGACTGGGCCGACGGGATCGTTCGTTTCGCTCCCTACCCCGGTCCGCCCGTCGGAACGAGGCAGCGTGGTACCGAGACTGGCTTGCCGGCGATAGGGACCGCTGGCTGATCTATGTGGTGCGCGACTTCGATACCGTCGCGGAGTACTGGCAAAACGTGTGGGCACGGTCTCACCGACTCCAACGAGCCAGAACGCAAGCAGAAGCGGACAGAACGACAATCGAGGCGGCGCGACTGGGTCAGCCGCTTCCCAAGAAGGCAAAGACCGCGGCCGATCCCGCAATGGTTTGAGGTCGACAGCGGCTGGAACCCGCCGCGAGCGTGCACCAAGCTCGCGGTCCCTGGGCCAATGGGATCGATGCCGCGGCGGCCGGCTTGACCGTGCACGAGCCGCTCAGATCGCACCGCCGCGTCTGTTTTGCTTGAAGCCGACGGCAAGCCGCTGGTCGTCGGAAAAGTCGATCGGCGCTGGACGACGTGCTGGTGATCGCCAATGGATCGTTCCTGCTTGAACGAGGCGGTTGTCAATCCGGCACGCCGGCCGCTGGCCGAGCGCGTGATCGACTGGGCCGGCAGCGGCTCAGAGCATGTTGCTTGGTCGAGGGGTCCTTCGTGCTCGGGGGACGAAGCGAGATGCCGACGATCTGGGACCTGCTCTGGCGGATTCCTCCTTTGCGGTGGGTTGCGATCCAGGTGGGCCTGGCCGCGCTCCTGGCGGCTCTGGCGCGTGCCCCTCGCCTGGGCCGTCCTCGCCCCGACCCTCCCTCCGGTGCCGACCGGCCCGCCGAACACGCAGCTGGCCCTGGGAGCGCTGCTGGCGAAGACCAAAGCCGCAAGCGAAGCTCACGAGCTGCTCGATCGCTACCGCCGCTGGCGATCGCCCTCGAACTCCGAGGAGACCTGAGTTACGCATCTCTAAGGCAGTTGTTGCAATGGTCGGCAAGACGAGGCGGCTGCCTCGACCCTCGACGTGATTTCCAGCCAGAAGGCGATTCTTGAATGGATGACCACGAGATCGATTGAATGCACCGCCGAACGAGCGCCGACTCAGCCCAATCGGCCGACGCCGGCACGACGTGCGTCCTCACGACGGCGTGGTGAGCTGGTCGGAGCGCGTGCTGGGCGAAGTCAACAAGGTCTTCGTCGGCCAGCAGCAAGCTGGTGCGCGGGGTGCTGGCGTCGCTCCTGGCCGAGGGCCACGTGCTGATCGAAAGCGTGCCGGGGCTGGGCAAGACGCTGCTGGTGCGCGTGCTCGGCCGGGTCCTGGGCTGCTCGTTCAATCGCATCCAGTTCACGCCCGACCTGATGCCCTCCGACGTGACCGGCTCGCCGATCTACGACGAGCGGATCAGCGATTTCCGGTTCCGGCCCGGGCCCGGTCTTCACCCAGTTCCTGCTGGCCGACGAGATCAATCGGGCGCCGGCCAAGACCCATTCGGCGTTGCTGGAGATCATGCAGGAAAACCGGGTGACGATCGACGGCGTGAGCTATCCGATCGAGCCGCCGTTTCTGGTCATGGCCACCCAGAACCCGATCGAATCGGAGGGGACGTACAACCTGCCCGAGGCCCAGCTCGATCGGTTTCTGTTCAAGCTGGTGGTCGAGTATCCGAGCGCGGCCGAAGAGACCGACATCCTCAGGCTGCACACGCGTGGCTTCGGCCTCGGACCGTGGCGTGGCCGACCAGCTCGACGTGGTGACGAGTCCGGCCGAGGTGCGCGAGATGCAGAGACGGGCCGAGAGCGTGTCTGGTCGACGACCACGTGCTGGGCTACATCGCGACCCTGGTGCGGAAGACTCGCCAGTGGCCGACGTTTTCGCTGGGGGCCTCGCCCCGCGCCGGCGTGGCGATCCTGCGGGAGCGCGGGCCGTCGCGGCGCTGGAAGGGCGCGCGTATATCCTGCCCGACGACGTTCAAGACGTGCGTCCTGCCGGCCTTGCGGCATCGCGTCATGCTCACGCCCGAGGCCGAGGTCGAGGGCCAATCCGCCGACGACTTGCTCACCGAGCTGATCCGGTCCGTCGAGGTCCCCCTGCGATGAAGATGATCTGGCCGGGTCGAGTGCTGGGAGTCGCGCTCGTGGTGCCGGCCCTTCTCTCGCTCGCACTCTTCGTCAGCGAAGCGGTCTGGCCGCTCGTGCTGGTCGCTCGACGCGCGCGGTCGCCGTCGTGGCCTTCATCGATCTGGCCACCCTGGTGGGCGCGGGCCGGTTGCGTGTCGAGCGGCACGTTGGACGGGTCTGTTCGCTCGACGAGCCCCAGGAAGTCGAGCTCGTCGATCGAAAACCCGGGCGGCGCAGCGCGGTCGCTACGGCTGCGCGACGACGTTCCCGACGATTTTCTGGCGGAGCCCGCCGCGTTCGAGGTCACAGTGCCGGGCCGGCGCCAGGCCATCCTCGCTTACCAGTTCGTGCCCAAGCGACGCGGGACCTATGTGTTCGAGCAGGTCGACGCCCTCGTCGCCAGCCGGCTGGGCTTCTGGCGAGGGCAGTACTCCTGGCCGCTGCGAACCGAGGTTCGGGTTTATCCCGACATTCACCAGGTCGCGCGGTTCACGATGCTGGCGCGGCGCGACCGGCTTCGACCGATGGGGGTGCGGCGGTCGCGCCGGCTGGGAACGGACAACGAGTTCGAGCGGCTGCGCGACTACATCGAGGGGGACGATCCGCGCCACATCGACTGGCGGGCGACGGCGCGGCGGCGCAAGCTGACCTCCCGGGCATTTCAGCCAACCAGAGCCAGCGGATCATCTTCCTGATCGATTGCGGGCGGTTGATGGCCGGCGACACCGGCGACGGGCTCTCGCCGCTCGACCATGCGTTCAACGCCATGCTGCTTCTGGCCCATGTCGCCTTGATCCGGGGCGACCAGGTCGGGCTGCTGGCCTTTTCGGACCGGGTCTCGGGCCTATGTGGCACCCGGCGGCGGCCCGCGGCGGATCAATCGGCTGGTGCACAGCGTTCACAACGTCTTTCCCGAAATGGTCGAGTCTCGTTATGATCGGGCGTTCATCGAGCTGGAGAAACGCTGCCGCAAGCGTTCGCTGGTCGTGCTGATGACCAACCTGTTCGACGAGCTCTCCGCCCAGCTTGCCGGCGAGTACCTGCGCAACCTGACGGGGCGGCATTTGCCGCTGGGAGTTTTTCTCCGCGACCACGACCTCTTCGCCCTGGCCGACAAGGCCGCGGCCGACGGGCCTGGGGCTTTTTCAAGGGGCCGCGGCCGCGGCGCTCTTGAACTGGCGCGAGCGAGTTCTGGCCGGGCTGCGGATGCGCGGGGTCTTGACCCTCGACGTGTTTCCCGAGGAATTGACGGCCGTGCTGGTCAATCGCTACCTCGAGATCAAGGCGCGGCACCTGCTCTGACGCGAGGACCGACCGCGAAAAACGCAGCCGGAATTCGACTCATGGACCCATTCCAGCCCCCGATCGATCCCGATCGCGATAATCCCTATGCTCCGCCCCAATCCGCATTACTGCCTCGGGCCACGGCCGCGCCAGGCGCTCGGCGTCCCATTCACTGTCGACGACGTTTTCGACTGGAGCTGGTCGCTGTTCAGGACGAGGTTTTGGACCTGTCTATCGATCGTTTGGGGTGTCATGGGCATAAACTGGGCCATAAGCGTCGGCATGAACGTCATGCTGTCTGGCCTGGTCAATATCACGCGCGACGAAGCCATGTACCGTCTCCTCTACATACTGACGTTGTTCGGGTCGGTTGTGCTCCAGATATGGGTCGTCTGGATCGGCCAGACCATCGCGCTACTGAAGATCGCTCGCGGCGAGCCGGTGGCGTTTGAAGATGTATTCAAGGGTGGTCGTGTGCTGTTGACGACGATACTCGCGTCGATCGTCATGCTAGCAGTGCTTGCGGTGCCAATCTTGATTGCCGTGGGCGCCATCACCGCGGGCTTGATGATAATCCCGGACCAATCCGGAGTCGTCGCCGTGCTACTGTTTCTGATTTTGAGTGTACCAGCGGGAGTAGTTGTGGTCTTTCTTACCGTCCGGCTATGCATGTACTACTACATGGTCATCGATTGTAATGCAGGAGTATTCGAGTCTTTTCGCCAATCGTGGCAATGCACTCAAGATCAAGCGAGCACCATTACTCTTGTTTTTGGCCTTCAGCTTGTGGTCTTGCTCGCCGGCTTACTCGCGCTTTGCGTAGGGGTGATTTTCGCAATACCGCTCGGGAATTTGCTGGTCCCCGTCACGTATCTGTTTCTGACCGGAACGGGCAAGTCCGGCCGCAATGAGACCGAGATTCACTGGGAGAACGAAAGCTGAGTGGCGCTCGCCGATCGCGCGGGGCCAAAACCGCACGGGTGGGATACCTCAGCTGGCGCTGACAGAGGCCACGCCTAGCGTAGCGCGGCCTGCGGGCTCGCTAGCTTTTCGAGAAACGACACGACGCCCGGCTCGTTCCAGTCAGCCGCGCCAACTCTGCTGGCCGCGATCCGGCCGTCTGGGGCGATCAGAAATGTCGCCGGGATGCCCTCGGTCGAGAACACCGAGGGCACCTTGTCGGCGCGAAGAATCGTCATGGTCCAATTCTTGCCGGCCAGGAACTGGCGGACGGCATCGGCCGACGTCGTCGGTCGAAACGCAGACAAATTCGATGTTCTTATCCTGGAGCCGCGGGTTGCGCGCCAGCTTGGCGATCGACGGCATTTCTCCCACACACGGCCCGCACCAGGTTGCCCAGATATTCAGGAACACGGTCTTGCCCTTGAACTTCGCGAACGATACGGGCTGGCCGTCCAGGTCCATGAGCGACCAGTCGTAGTCGGCCGGCTTGCTCATGCCGGTGTTTTCGAGGTCGTTAACGTGGACCGGGAACGAAGAAATTCAGGCAAACAACCAGAATATCGCGAATGCCGATGGCGACGTACATCCAGGTTCGGTTGGGGGCAGCGGATGCTTCGGTCATCGATAGGTCTCGGCGTTGGAGAAGGCCGTCACGCCGGAGGGGACTTCGGCCGGCGGCGCTGTGTCGTTTAATCGTCGTCGCCGCGGGTCTCGGCGACGGGGGCGAGCAGGTTTTCCACGGGGGCATAGTCGTCGGTCAGGATGATGTTGCGCGAGCGGATCGTCGACGGCCTTTTCGTCGCTCGGGCCCGTATGGCTTGGGTTCGGTTCGCGTGCTCTTGGTGTAAAACTTGGGATCAGTCGGCCGGCGGCCCAGGTCTTCAAGGTCGAGCGGCTTCATGGAGGCGACGACCACGAACGTTTCGCGCAAGCCCAGCCGGGCGTGTTGTCGGTGCCGAAGATATAGACGTTGGGGAAAGTGAGCTTGGCGGTCTCGGTCCAGGCCCCCACGAAACCGCCGTAGTCGGCGAGCCTTGGCCAGGGCCTGCTCGCGGATCTTTGCCTGCTCGCGCGGGGTCAGTGATCTTTTCGCTCGTCGATTTTCTTCTGGGCCGCCTTCTCGGCGTGCTCGTCGGACTCATAGACGTCGATGATATTGATCATGTAGACGCCATTGGGAGTGAGCATCTTCTTGATCTTCTCGTTGAATTCGCGCGTGGTCAGGTGCCAGGGGACCGAGAAGTCGTTGAATGCGTCGCCGAAGACCAGGTCGTATTGCTTGGTGTCCTGGTTGAGCTCGACGAACTGGCGGGCGTCGCCCCAGTAGGTCTTGATCGGCGTATCCTTGGGAAGCCCGGTGGCCAGGAAATTGGCCTTGGTCACGGCGCGGTCGATCTCGGCGACGTCGACCCCGGTTCCCGGGATAGGCGAATTGCATGTGGCGCTGAAAGCAATAGGCACCGCCGCCCAGGAACAGCGTTTTCATGTTCGATTTTTCGACCGCGGGAACCGACGAGCCCGGCTCTTCGATCGAGCCGATCTCGGTCTCGATCGCTTGTGGCCGTGTCCGGCGATCGGGTTCTTGGGGAAGTTGTCTTTCTTGCCTTCGGTCGTCGCCGGTCGCCTGCACGCTCTTGAGCCCGCCGGGCGGCTTGGCCGCATCATCGGTGGCTCGTGCGGGCTTGGAGTCGTTGTCCTTGGCCGGGGCTTGAATCGCGTCGTTCTTGACTGACGGTTTGGTGTCGTCGTCGTCCTTGGCTGGCGCGGTTCTGAGCTCGTCGTCTTTCTTCGAGCTCGTACCGGGCCGGGAGCTTGAAGCGGCTTGCCGGTCGACTTGTCTGCTCGGGCGCCGGTTTGAATTTCACGTTGCCGCTGGCCTTGGCTGCGCGATAGGCCACCAGGGCGTAGATGTGCTCGTAGTCGTAGTCGAGCCGTTCGGGATGGTCGAGGATGAAATAGCCGTGGATCAGGTTGTCGAGCACCAGGGTGCGTTTCTCGGTATCGCGCCGTCGTCTTCGACCTCATTTTCGACCTTGATGTAGTAATACTTGCTCTCGTCGACCCAGACGAATTCGCTCTTGCGGGTCATCGGGATTGCCGAGTTGTTCGCGAATGCCCCATCGCTTGCCGATCTCCTCGAAACGACGCCCCCTTGACGTAACGGAAAGACCTTGCCGATCGCGTCGACGAAGGCCGGTGGCGTGAATGCCAGGACGCAGAGGCCCAGCGGAATGCCCGCCCAGACCGCGTGCCAGACCGAGCCCAGAGCGTCGCGCCGAAGGCCATGGTCGTTCCCAGCAGCAGGATCACCCCCTTGGTGCCCGAACGTGTCGATCAAGAGAAAGCCGGTCAAGAAAGGTGCCGAGGATGCTGCCGACCATCCCCCAGGCGTAGACCTGGCCGATCGCGGTGCCGGTCCGCTTGTAGCTTTTCAGCCGGTCGACCGCCAGCTTGGCCACCACGGGGCTGACCGTTCCCAGCGACAGCGAGGGCAGAAAGAAGACGAGCGTGACGACGAACAAGATCCGGTACGGCCAGCTCATCGCAATCGAGTAGCCGCCAAGTTCAAGCTTCTGACAGCGTGATGGCCTGGCTCAAGAACGAGCCTTGCCTTCGCCGCCCAGGAACATGCTCGGCGAAGCCACTTCGGCTGGGTTTCCAGGAGGAGGACGCCCAGCGATCAGAACCGAGGCCGCCAGGAACAGCCAGCTCGCCTGCTTCTCGTTCTTGACGAAGTCGGCGATCTTTCCCCCCAGGAAGTTGCCGAAGGAGAGGCCGGCCAGCAAGACGCCGATGACGCTCGTCCAGCCGTAGATGCTCGAGCCCAGGTGGCGCTGGACCAGCCGGCCGGCGACCATCTCGAGGGCCATGAAGGCCAGGCTCGCCACGAAGGCGAGGATGGCCAGGTCGGTCAGGCTGGGGCGGGGCCGGTCGACCTCGCGGCTCGTCGCCGAGCGATCTTGGCGGCGGCGGCCGCCGCAGCGCGTCGTCGGCCCGCCGGCGCGGATCAGCTCGACCAGACCCACGATTCCCAGAACGACGACTGCCGCATGTTGCCGGCCAGCACGAGGTAATTCAACTGGTACGAGCCCAGGTCGACGGCCCCCAGCTTCAGCCAGCTCACGAGCGGGCGTGATCGAGCCCAGCCCCAGCAAGAGAGCAGCCAGCACGACCAGCGGCCAGGCCCGGCGGGTTGCCGATCAAGGCAGCCGCCAGGAGTGCCAGCGCCGCGGCGACCAGACATGACGATCGTCGAGGTCGGCGCCAGGTACATGAGGACGAAACCGCAGAGAAACGTGCCGGCGATCGAGCCGATCGCCCCCCAGAAATAGACGTCGCCGATCGCGCTGCCGGCTTTTCGTGCCTGCTCGACGGCCATCTTGGCGACGACCGGCCCGACCATCCCCAGCACCGTGGCCGGCACCAGGAAGTCGAGCACGACCACGAGCACCGTTCGCAGTTCCCAGTTGATCTGGTCGGGGCTGGGAATGATGTGGCCCACCTTGGCATTGACCCAGAGCGAGCCAAGCGTCAAGCAGCGACCCCAGCGCGAACAGCGGGCCGACGGCCCGGCGAGGCTCGACCCGGTCGGCCAGGCGACCCCCCAGCACGTTCCCCAGGCAGATTCCGGCCAGGATGATCCCGATCACGCTCGTCCAGACCGTGAGCGACTGACCCACGTGACGAGCGACCAGCCGGCTCGAAACCAGCTCGAGAATCATGATGCAAAGGCTACTGGTAAACGCCAGAGCATAAGGCAACAACCGCGCGGCAAGACCTAACATATGAGTGAACACTCCCCGATACGGCGGTCTCAGTTCGCCAACGTCCCAAATCATTCGTGGAAAAACGACACAAGGAAAACCGGGTCCACCATATCCGACGACAGGGCACCGCGACAACCGGGCACTCGGGCGACCTTTTGCAGCCAAGCTTAGGTCGGCACATCCCCGAGTCCCGGCCGTAAATGTTCGTCACTGATGAGACATGGTTTTTGAAGAGTCACCGTTGCCCTGAATGCGAGCGTCTGCACAATAATGAATAGGGACCGCGTAAGCCCGGTCAGGCTTATCGGGCCATTGACACTTTCGCTCAGATTATTGTTAATATGATTCTGTGCGTGACACTGAACCCTTGTCTTGACAAGACACTGACGGTGCCTGTTTGGTCGCCAGGCGCACTCGTACGCGGATCAGCCGTTCGCGAGGTCGTGGGAGGCAAGGGGAACAACGTTGCGCGAGCGTTGTCTCGGCTGGGTAGAAAGCCCCGGCCCGTCACGTTCCTGGGCGGAACAGTCGGCTCCCATTGTGAATCCTTGCTTCGGAGAGAGGATGGTCTCGATCCTCTGCTCATTAAAAGCGACGCACCGACCCGCGTGATTCTGACCGTCCGGACTGCTGGCACCAGCGAACAGACCGCCTTCTTCGACCCCGATCCGGCGATCACGGCGGGCGAGGCCGAGGAACTTTTTGCCAAAGTCGACGAGGCAATGAGAAATGGCAAGATCGAAGCGCTAACGCTCTCGGGCTCGAGCCCAACACCGTCGACTCACGGTCTATACAGCGATCTGATTGGCTTGGCGCGTGCGCGAAAGGTCCCGGTTTTCCTCGACACTTACGGGCCGGCACTCGATGGCATCTGGGGATTCTGGCCGACGAGTATTCAGCTCAACCGGCGAGAAGCGGCGATCCAATTGCGCAAAACGAGCGTCACCGACATTGACATGGCCGACTTGCTCGCATCGTGGAATCGGCGAGGCGTGGTCTGCGGCGTTGTCACCGATGGTCCCAATCCCGTTTTCATTCTGTACCGAAGCGCTGCTACCGGGCCATTCCGCCCAAGATCGAGGTCGTCAATCCGATCGGCTCGGGCGACTCGTTGCTGGCGGGCCTGATCGACGGTTGGCTGAATGATCTCGAGCCCCAGGCTTTGTTTCGTCATGCCGTCGCCTGCGCGGTTGCCAATGCACTCGTGTGGGACGCCGGGGCGATCGATCCGGTCGAGGTGAGGCGCCTGGAGCACGAGGTTAGAATTGAGACGCTGCCAGGTCGAGCTTCGTGAGTGAGTGCCCGCCCGCCTGCAAGTTCGGCCGAGGTAGCAAAGCACCTCACTGCGGGGCGGCTTTGTTCTCCGCCGGTTTTTTTGCCGCCTTGGCTGCGTTGAGCATTTCCATCAGCTCCCGCATTTCCTTGATCAGCAGTTCGACCAGCTCTTTGTTCTGCTTTGATTCGTCTGCTGTCGCCCCTGTACGCTTCGCGGGTTCCTCCGTCGATCCGGATTCACCGCCGAGCCCGGAACCCAGCCGCATTACTTCCTCGCGTGTTTTCAGAAACGCGATCAGTTCCTTCATTTCCTTTTCCGACATCTCTCCACGCTCGGCTTTGGCGATCTTGACCATCACAGGCGAGGGTTCACGCATCGACGGGCCTAATAATATGTCTTCCGACTCCGATGACGTGATGTACAACATCCCGTCCTCGACGAAGTAAATCAGGTCGAGTTGCTTGAGAATCAGATGCAGCGTACGGCGCAGAGAAACGCCCTCGAGGTCTATAGTCACGGTCGACTTCATTGTCTTTTCGGCCTCCTGCAGGCCGAGGGGATCCACATAGATCGGGATGCCCGAGTACGTGTTGGTTGTGGTCGCCTGCTTGACGTACTTGAGAACATCCTCGAGCGGGGTGTCGTCGGGGAATGACATGGAGATCGGCTCTTCGAGCTTGGCAAGGATTTGTTGCGACTTGACGTCCTTGCCGCGGCCGTCGTTGGACATTGGGCCGGCGGTCGATCCTTTTCCTTTTTCTTTCTCTTTGTCGGAAGAGCTCGTGTTGGCCTGCGCCAGCCAGAGCTCGGCTTCGGCGGCGTATGCTCTCACCTGGGCCAACTGCAAGTCGCTCGACGTCGGGTTACTGTGCTGGGCCCGGGCAAGTTCGCGAATCCGTTCGAACTGTCCCTTGATCGCCGAGTCCTTCTCATCAGGCGAGATTGCCATAGCTTGCTGGGCGGCCATCAACCGCTTGGAAGCCTGATAGGCTCTCTCGAGCCCGTCGTTATTCCCGAAATGGTCCTTATACGCGTGCTGCCATTCCAACTCGGCGGCCTTGAGGAGCTCTTTGCGCAAGTCTGCGAGTTTCCGCAGCTCGTTTGCGGCAACACTCTTGGGTCCTGCGCCATTCTCAACCGATATTGGGGCGGGTTTCTCGGACTCGGAGTTGACTATCGAGGTCTTGCCC
Source organism: uncultured Isosphaeraceae bacterium (assembly GCA_963850935.1). GTDB lineage: Bacteria > Planctomycetota > Planctomycetia > Isosphaerales > Isosphaeraceae > CAWFRS01. The sequence goes on along the minus strand of CAWKNT010000032.1, from coordinate 129,793 downwards.
GCGGCGAATTTCTGCTCGTTCTTTGCGGCGGCGTGCTGTCGAGCCATCACCCCAACACCGGTGAAAGTGAGTCCACAGACGAGCACCGCCATGGTAGCGCATTTCAATGTGGTCAAGAGCATGGAAGTCAAGGCTCCTTCAACCAGAGTATTAATCGATGCGGATACGGCGTTTCCGGTTGCCTTCCCCAGTGCGATTTGCATCGAAGACCTGACGGTGCGATCGAGGAGATCATGGCTGAGCGCCGCAGCAGACTCGCGTGACACCGCGAGCGTCAGAGCCGCGACGCTGGGGGTCATGGCCCCGGCGCACCAGCCGCGACCGCAATAGGTCGCGTGCCCGCGCCAACCGCCCCTTGACCGTGCCGATTGGCCACTTGAGCTGACGGGCGGCCTCCTCATGGGTTTGTCCCTCGAGGTAGCAGAGGACAACCGGAACGCGGTATTTCGCGGGGAGACGCTCTAGCTCTTGATCAAGCACATTGCCGATCTCTCGATCGGCCGGGGAGCGGTTATCGACAACGATAGGCATTTCGCTGGAAATAGATTGAAATCGGCGGCGGCGTGCCGACTCCGACCGCGACCGCATGGCGACCCGCGCGGCCACACCATGGAGCCACGGGCCGATCGCGTCACCAGGCCCGAGCTGGCGAGCGCGGCGGACCAAAACCAGAAACGTTGCTTGGAACGCATCATCGACATCGGTGTGGTCGGCCAGCATGCGCCGGCAGACACCCAGTACCATCGGGCCATGCCGCGCCACCAGCGCCTCAAAGGCAACCTCGTCACGTCCTTCCAGATATCGCTCGAGCAGTTGCCAATCGGAAAGGCCCGAGACCGTCTGTCCTCGGACAATGCGATTCAAGTCCGTAGTCGCGAGCCGATGATCGCCCATTAGATTGCCCTCCGCCGGAAACCGCACTGTCTATCATGTGGGCTGGACACCGTTTGGATACAACTTTTTTTCCTTTTCCGGTTTTCGGCGCGGCCGCTTGGCGTTGCCGTCGGTTCCTACTGGCTCCGGTCCAGCGTTTCAAACAGCCGCTGCGGCCGCCCGTCCCGCGTTGCGCCCGGAGAAGATGCAGCCGCCCAGGAACGTGCCCTCGAGTGACCGGTAGCCGTGCACGCCGCCGCCGCCGAAGCCGGCCGCCTCGCCCACGGCGTACAGACCGGGCAAAATCGCGCCGTCTGTTCCGAACACGCGGGCAGATCAGGTCGGTCTCCAAGTCCCCCCAGCGTCTTGCGGGTGAGGATATTGAGCTTGACCGCGATCAGTGGCCCGGCCTTGGGGTCGAGTAAGCGCGTGTGGCTTTGGCCACGCGGATCAGCCTGTCGCCGACGTACTTGCGTGCCTGGCGAATCATGCGCGAGCTGCGAGTCTTTGCCGAATGGATTGTGCAAGCTGCCGGTCGCGGGCGATGACCTCGCGCTCGACCGTCGGCGAATTCCAAGAGCGGAGTGGCCGTCAGCGCGTTCATTCCGGCGACCAGATCGGCGAGGTTGTCCTTGATCACGAAGTCGGCACCGTGCTGCTTGAACGCCTCGACCGGTCCTGTGGCGGTCTTGCTGAAGGCACGCCCGAGCGTCTGTCGCCAGTCTTTGCCGGTCAAGTCCGGGTTCTGCTCGGAGCCTGAAAGGGCAAACTCCCGCTTGATGATCGCCTGGTTGAGCACGAACCATGTATGCTCGTGGCCGGACTTGCGCGATGAATTCGAGAGTGCCCAGGGTGTCGAAACCGGGATAGAGCGGCGGTGGCAGGCGCTTACCGGTCGCGTCCAGCCACAACGACGACGGACCGGGCAAGATGCGAATGCCGTGGTTGGACCAGATTGGGTTCCAGTTCCGGATGCCCTCGGTGTAATGCCACATCCGATCGCGGTTGATCAACCGGGCTCCGGCCGCCTCGGTGATCGCCAGCATCCGGCCGTCCACATGGTCCGGCACGCCCTGCACCATGAACTTGGGCGGCTTGCCCAGGCGTGTGGGCCAGTTTTGCCGCACCAGATCGAAGTTGCCGCCGATGCCGCCGGAGGCGACGATTACCGCGCCGGCGCGCAATGCGAATTCGCCGACGATCGTGCGCGAGCTCTTGACACCTCGGGCTACATCGCTGGGCTCGAGGATCGCCCCGCGCACGCCATCGATCGCTCCATTGGTGAGCAAGAGCTCGTCCACGCGGTGCCGGAACTTGAAGGCGATCAGGCCCTTCTTCTCGGCCTCGCCGCGTGCGCCGCACGAACGGCTCGAGCACGCCTGGGCCGGTGCCCCAGGTGATGTGAAATCGCGGGACGGAATTGCCGTGGCCAAAGGCCCCATACCCGCCGCGCTCGGCCCATCCCACGATCGGAAACCAGCGCATCCCCTGCTGATACAGCCACGGTCGTGCCTCACCGGCGGCAAAGGCGACATACGCCTCGGCCCACTGCCGCGGCCAGTAGTCTTCCTCGCGGTCGAAGCCGGCGGTTCCCATCCAGTCGTCGAGGGCGAGCTCGTAAGAGTCCTTCACGCCCAGCCGGCGCTGTTCGGGAGTGTCGACCAGGAACAAGCCGCCCGAGCGACCAGAATGCCTGGCCGCCCAGGCTCTGCTGCGGGCTCCTGATCGACGACGATCACCCGCTTGCCAGCGTCGGCCAGCTCGGCCGCGGCGACCAGACCGGCCAGGCCGCTTCCCACGATGATCACGTCTGCGTCGTAACTCAAGCGAGGCTCCTCACCGCTCTGTCGCAACCCCTGGGCGCGTGCGATCCGTCTTGAGCTCGGAGTAGCAGACGGGAGATCACCGAGAACCTCTGAATTGACGGCTTAGAAAACATTCGACGTACACTATCGCGAGGTTTCCCAAGGGGACAGGTGGTGTCGGTACATTTTAACTAAGTATGTCGCACAGACCGTCGACTTGCAGCCCCATCCACACAGCCGAACGGGAATACTGAACGCGCCGATGCGCCGACGAAACGCCAAGCCGCGACCAACGCCGGCTGTCCCGGCGAGCGAGTAAGGAAGGAGTTGCAAGAGGACGTCATCCCAAATAACACGCATATTTATGCCGAGCTTCCAAACATTACGAAACGGTGCACCGGAAATAGATAGAGACTGCGGCGGTGATTTTCATTGACGACTAACCGCGCCGGTTCATACAATTCCGGTGTGTCCGAGGGGTTCACCCTCATCCTCCGAGGTTTCGATGCTCCGAATCAACTTCAACAACTCGCATTCCGAGCACGACCTCTTCATTCGTCTCTTTTTGACCAGCGGCGGCGGCTGGTAGCACGCCTCTCGACACGCGTGCTCGATGATTTTCGCGTCGCCATTATTGCAACGCAAATCTAGTTACGGGCTCCGCGCCGTTTTGATGGCGGTCGCGCGACCCGGTTGAGGAGGACTCTCCATGGCCAGAGAAGTCATGACATCGGCTCCGGCCGTCTTCTGCCGTCTTTCGTGGATGATTGTCGGGCCATTCGCTCTGGCGATCTTCGCCATCAGCATCATCGAGCGGCGTGACGGGTGGTTCAGCCCGCTCGACATGATCTACTTCCTCATCTTGGGAGGGATGCTCCTTGGGCGCTGGACCGAGTTTCGGCACACACGGCCCATGACCGCGACGGGCGAACTGGCCACGGCCGCGCACCTGCGCCGTTATACCGTGGTGCTCAGCACTCTCGGCCTCGGGATCTGGGTCGCTGCGAATCTGGTCGGAAACCAGGCCATCAGCATCCTTCGCTGAGGACTTCGGCGGGCCCGACCTCACATCGAAATAACAGTGGAGTTAGGTAATATAACAATGAAAACATCTCTGAGCATGTGTCGGCGCGAGCGGCTCACCCTCCGCACGGTCCTCGAGTCGGCCGGCTTTCTTGTATTCGATATTTCCGAGGGCAGTCGTGACCGGGACCGGCTCAGGCAATTGTGGGCCGCGCTCATTCTTCTCGACCTGGAGGCGCCTCGGATGCGGGGCCTGGAGGTCGTCCGTAGCCTGCGGTCTGTGGGTGGCGACAGCCCGGAAGCGATCGTCGCAACGTACGGCCCCACGCCCGAGGGCCTCACGGCGGTGCAGCTGGGCTTCGCCGAAGTCCTGGCCAAACCCCTGACGTGCGAGGCGCTTCGCGTTGCGGTCGAGGTTATCCTCCGCCCGCCGGCCTGGTCGAGGCCGGGTCCAGCCCGTCCGACGATTTTCGTCGCGGTCGAGCCGACGGTCCTCGACGTGCTCGAGGCCAAGCGGGCGCTGGACAGCCGAAAATTCGATGAAGCCGAGCGGTTCATCAGCAGGGCCATCGATCGGGACCCTCGCTCGGCCGTGGCCCATAACCTCATGGGCTTGCTCCACCTGCGACTGGGTGAGCATCATGCTGCATATCACTCCTTCCGGTCGGCCTTGAGGGCCGATCGGGATTATGAGCCGGCGCTTGAGAACCTGCGAGGTCACTGCGACCGATTCAGCCCGGATTTTCACCGCGATGACCTCATCCCCGTCGCCCAGCGACGAGATCGCGCGAGCGATTTTGGTCCATTGAATGAGCAAGCGCTCTGAATACGACCCGAATCGCTCAGCTCGGATCGCATTAATCGTCTATCCCGACGGCGTCATGCGCTACATCTGAAAGTCTGAACGGGCTCTCAGGAAATTCGCACCATGACAGAAATACGAACTGATCGCTCCGCCGGACGGCACAACGATGCCGCCTTGAACCGCGTCCTTCCGTCGACACCTCGCAGGCGAGATCCGACCGACTTGATCTTTGCCAGGCAGGCTCTGGACCGCCAGCAATTCGAGGACGCCGAGCGGCACCTCCGCCGGGCGCTCGACATCGATCCTCAATCGGCGGAAGTCCGTAGCTTGATGGGTGTGCTCCACGAGCGGCTGGGCGAGCACCACGCCGCCTACCAATGCTACAATCTCGCGCTCAAGATCAATCGGCACTGCCCGATCGCGCGGGCTGGCCTGCGGAGATACTGTGAGCGGTTCCGCCTCGACTTTCAGAACAAGGCCATCAACTCAGGCCTCGACTAAGACGCGTGGCCAGCCGCGGTCCAGTGGTGCTTGATGCTCGCAGTGTCGTTTGTTTCCCCGAATGGTTCACCATGGGTGGCATCGATGATGCCCGCGCCATCTTGAGCGCGATGCTCGGTAGCGTCAGTACGGTCCTGGCGCTCATCTTCTCGGTCGCCCCTCTCGTGCTCTCGATGAGGACAAGCCCAGTTTATAGGTTTTTCCGGTCTACCCTCGGTTAGTGGAACGGCTGCTTGATCTCCAGGAAATAGTCTGAATCACTTTCCCGCGTGTTCCTTCTGGAGCTTCTCAAATTTGCGCTCGAGTTCGTTCAAGCGACGTAGGATTGCGGCCATTTCGCCGGTTTCTCGCTGGCTGAGCCTCAGCTCCAGTTCCGCCTCAAGACGGCGTTCGTGGTCTTCGGCCACGTCCTCCGCGACCGCCCCTCTCCCGGCTTTCAGCTCGGCGTCTTCTCGCTGCTCGATCGACCTGATTCGATCGAGGTGTCGTTGCCTGACCGCCAAGCGATCGGCATCGGACTTGGCGATCCTCAATTCCGCCAGCGCGAGCTGTTGGCTCGCATCGACGAAGCGGTCGATCGTGATCCTTCCTTCCTCAAAGTAGGCATGTTGGGCGTCGTAACGCCGGGCGTACGGCTTCGAGTAACTGCTGGGCGAGGCGATTGATTTCGCCTTGTTGTGACATTTCTTTCGCGGTGGGTCGCTGGACGTTGGGAACGGAAGCAGCCGCCGTTGGCTTCTGAACCTGGGCCAGTGTTTTCCGAGCGAGGAACACACCGCCGCCCAAGGCCGTCAGCGCGATTGGCAGTAATGCGCAAGCAACCATCAGCAGTTTCTTGAACATCATGGACTTGATAACTCCTTGAGAAAGCAGCAGTGAAGTAGAAGATCCCGCGGTAGCGGTTGCCGTCCGGCCACCCGGCAGTTGAGTCACGGTACGGACGATCGAGGCGCGTAGGTCCCTCGAAATCGTTTCTGACGAGAGTGTTGCGGCGGCCCCGATTGGCTCCTGGCTGCCACCCACGATCCAGCTGGCCATCGGTCCGAACGTGGCCTGCGCCGTTACGCCGCGTCGCGCGAGGCGAGAGCGGAGCGTATCTCGTGCCCGCGCCAGCCGGCTGCAGACCGTACCCACGGGCCAGCACAGCTGAGTGGCGGCCTCGTCGTGAGTCAGACCTTCGAGATAGCAAAGAACTATCGGTGCCCGGTATTTCTCGGGCAGCCGATTCAGCTCACGGTGTACGATCTCGGCGTCTTCCTGTCGCTCGATCGTCGGCATATCAGTTTGGTCCGAAACGAGTGCGGCGATCGACTGAGCCGCCAGAGTCGCTTGCCGATCACGAATCTTCCGGCGGATCGCAACTACCCGAGCCCGCGCAGTCACGCGCAGCGTCACGCCGTGGAGCCAGCTCCCGACCGATTCACGCGCGGATCGCCCTGGCTCGTCGGGCCAGAACCAGAAAAACAGCTTGAAACGCATCGTGAGGGTCGTGGGGGTCGTCCAACCGGTCGCGGCAGGCTCGCATGACCATGGGCCCGTGCCGCGTCACCAGGGCCTCGAAGGCCAGCTCACCCGCCTCGTCACGCCCAGCCATGAATCGCTCGAGTAGCTGGCCGTCTGTCATCCCTGTGCAAGTGCCTACGTCGAAAAGCACTTGCATGTGGTCGGAGAAATGCTGGGCCGTTGCATTGGTCATGACGGCTCGTCCTCGGGCTCAAAAGAATCAGCCATTCATCTATAGTGCATCCGCGCGAAGGCCTCCAATCCAACTTTTTCCCCCGAGTGGAAGAAATCGCTCGAATCACCTGACTTGACAGGACCGGTTGCGGTCAGCGCGTCAACACGGCGGCGTGAACGACTTGGGTGGCGGAGCCCGATCAAGGGCCAGGTTAAACCGCAGTACAGCCAACCGGGGCTCGCCGCGGGTTTTCAACGGAATGATACCGTCGGTCACAACTCGATCTGGGTTCCGATCTCGACGATCTGCTCGGTTGGCATGCCGTATCGCCTCTCTTCATGGACGGCGTTGCGGTTGAGGTAAGAGAAAATCGCCTCAGGTATACGGTTAAGACTTCCCTCATTGGTCGCCACGATCGTCTCGTGGCCGATGTTGTAGGTGGCGTGATCCGGGTCGAATGGAATCCCTTCGGCCTGCGAAACTGCACGCAGCACAGGGACCAAGAGCGGATCCTCCATGTAACCAAAATAGACGATGGGCTTATAGAAGCCGTCGCCCAGCGCGGTCAGCGAATAGCGCGACTCTGCCGGCAACTCGGCGGTGGGCATCTCCTGAACTGTCAACAGCACGACCCTGTCGTGCAGCGAGCGGCTGCGCTCGACATGGTGCATGAGGACTGGCGGAACGTGGTCCGCGCTTGGGGGCTATGAAGACGGCACTGCCGGGCACGCGCGTGCAGAGCCAGCGGTTGATCGAAGATCGCGCTTTTTCCAGGCTCGAGAACTGCGATGTGTACCGCTCCATCAGCGCGGTCCGGCCGCGGCTCCAGATCAGCATGCCGGCGATCAGCCCAGCGCCGATGAGCATCGGCACATAACCCCCTTCGAAGAACTTGAAGAGATTGGCCACCAAGAACGGGATATCGAAGCTCAAGAACAGCGCGAGCAGTGCCCCCGCTTTCCATTTACCCCATCCCCACGAGTAACGTGCGACGATGTAATAAAGGATTGAAGTGATTGCCATGGTTCCGGTGACGGCGATCCCGTAGGCCGCGGCCAATCTCACCGATTCGCGGAACGTCAGGACCAGCGCCAGACAGCCGATCGCGAGCAGGTTATTCACTTCCGGAATGTAGATCTGCCCTTCGGTGTGATACGCCGTGTGCTTGATGGTCACTCTGGGAAGATAGCCGACCAACATCGCCTGGCGGGTCAAAGAGAATGCCCCGGAAATCAGGGCCTGAGATGCGATCACGGTGGCGGCGCTCGAGAGCAGCACCAACAAGTATGTGGACAGGCCCGCCGGTACCATGGCGTAGAAGGGATTTTCAACGGCCTCCGGATGACGCAGCAGCAGCGCACCTTGCCCCAGGTAGCCTAAGACGAGTGCGAGGAGGACGAAGAACTACCATGTCAGGCGAATGGGCCGCACCCCAAAATGGCCCATGTCCGCGTACAGGGCTTCGCCGCCCGTCACGGCCCCAGCGCGGACAGGGCCAAGGCCGCTAAACTTGTGCGATGGCCTGTCTCGTGCACCGGAGAATCCGGAATCGTGTGCGGATGTCTCGACTTCAATTCCGTCACGTGTTGCGAAGCAATCAATGGAACCATCCGCGGTCGCTCAAAGTCTGAAACCAAGTACAATCGGCATGATGCTAACGCCTCGTAGCGTTCAGCGCGGCGATGGCGAAGATCGGACCGCGTTTGCCCGGTTCGCCGGGGCAAGAGTCGTGCCGCTCGGCGTTGGTGCGTTGTAAATCTTTGAGCTCATGAGAATTATCGCAGGACGCGCTCAGCCTTAGACGGGGTGCGCCAAGTTTCCGCCGTGCAAATTGCATGGTGCGTTGGGGGGTTTTGCACGACCGAGAACCCTGGTCACGTTGGCCAGATTGATGAGCCTGTGCGGGGCATGGGATTGCCAGGGCTCGAAGTCAATCTCGAATAGTTGAGCGACCTACCTGCCCGCTGCCGACTGCATCGCACAATTAACCTGATCCTTATTTCATCCGAACATTGACTTTGCGAGACACCACGAGCCTGGAACGGCGGCTAAAATTATGGGAGTTTCGAGGCTGGTAGATGAACAATCCCGTCTTTACACGTAAGTGGCGCGGCGTTGGAGAATTCTTCATGGACATCGAGCTAGCACGCAGCTTTTTTCTGTGGTGCACACTGATCAACTACGGAGTGCTCCTCCTGTGGGCACTGCTGTTCATGTTCGCGCACGACGGGTTGCTTTGGTGGTGGGGAAAGTGGGTCCGTGTGTCCTCCGAACAGTTCGATCTGTTCAACCTCGCCGGGATATCGCTTTATAAGATTGGCGTCATAATGTTCAACCTCATTCCGTGTATTTCACTATATATCATTAAGTGAATGAATGAATAAATAACGCTGCATGCTCTGGCGGCTGCATGCCTTTTCTCATCAACGGGGCTGAGCCTGTTTTTGATGTTTTTCGACGACATCGCGATTACCAGGCTGCGTCGCCGCGCCAATTTCCGCGTCAAACCTGCAGCGAACCGCAAGGGGCGCCGAACTCGTAAGTTGACCAACGGCTGAAAGTTGAATCGATTTTTCGCTCGCATCGCCTCGCATTGCCCCAATTGCCAATCTGTGCTAGGTTGCCGCCCGTAAAGCCATTCGGTCTCAATCCCGAATGCGGAGTTGTTCAAGAACGACCGTCCCTAGGCACGGAGGCCGGGAACGTTGATTGACTCGTCCGAGGGCCTGCTCTGGTTTATTGGTGATCTCAGCGACCCTTGGGTCGTCGCGATCGCCGAGGCACTGGCGCGGTGCACTGGCATCGTTCAAGTGCACTGTCTGAGTGAAATCCCCGAGTGTCCGTACGACCTCGCTCAGCCCCCACGGCTAGTTATCATTCACCGTCAGAGGCTAACCGCGGCCGATGCCCAGCGGCTACGATACTATCGCGATCCCAAGTCGCCCCTGGCCGCGCCAGCGATCGTCTTGTGCGTTAGCCCATACGTTCGTTATGACGAGCTCGAACGCTGGTCTGGACTGGCGAATCACGTTCTTTTTGAAGCCACTGCCGCCGATGTACTGCCTCGCCATGTTGCCCGCTTCGTCGAAGGACGGGAAGGCCGAATCGCCCAGTTCGGTACGACGAGTTTTCGCATTGAGGTGGCTGGGGCCAATCGTGACCTGCGCGAGGGCCTGGTCGAGGTGTGCGTGAATGCCGGCTACCGGGCTGTCGCCGTGGATGACCTCGACGTGGCTGCGGTTACTGGGGCTCAGCCCGCGTCCGCACCGGCTGCCGAACGCGCCTTGACGATCTGGGACGTTCCGGTACTCGAGACTGATTGGGCGGACCGCCTCGAGCGATGTGCACGCTCGAACGGTCCGGTAATCGCGCTTTTCGGTTTCGCCGATCGACACGTTGTGGCGACGGCAAAAGCGTGTGGGGCTTTTGCCTGTCTGGAACTTCCGTATGACGGCGACGATCTGATCAACGTGGTCGATCGTGCCGGTCGATTAATCCCGGTCGACAAGTGGCCTGTGGCGCGTGCGCATGGAGCCGCCTCACCGTCTGCCGCCACGGCCGCGCCGCCGCAAGCAGCAAGAAGATACCCGTACGACAGCGGTACCGTGGTCAGATCGCGGTCAAATGCCTACAATAGATTGACATTCGGACACGACGGAGCCGCAAGTGCCGTACGGCGAGTCGCGCGTGAGATCGTTGTGACCGGTAACCGGTCACTTGCGACGCGCCTCTGGTGATCTATGCCCAAAAGTTCGAGTCGATCCACGAAGAGCACCGCCATCCGGGAGCTCAAGGACCTGACGCGTGAAATCCAGCGCGCGCCGGGCTTTCCCGAGGTCGTGGCGGCGCTCAAGAACGGCCGGAGTGCGACGGTTGACGGTGCCTGGGGCTCGGCGTCGGCCCTGGTGTCGGCCGCGCTTGGGCTGCATGCGCCGGCGTCGCTGGTGATCTTGCTGGCCCATGTGGGCGACGTCGACGACTTTCGCGACGACGTGGCGACGTTTGCGGGAATCGTTCCCGAAGTCTTCCCCGCCTGGGAAAAGCTGCCGCGCGAGCTGAATGCCGCCGATGAGGTGTTCGGCCGGCGGATGCGCGTCCTCAAGAAACTCGCGAGTCCGAATCCGCCGAGGCTGATCGTCGCGACCCTTTCAAGCGACTCTTCAGCCAGTCCCCAAGCCCGCGGCGCTGGCGCAGATGTCGCGGACCGTCGTCGTCGGTGAATCGGTGCCCGTCGAAAATCTGACGGCCTGGCTGCTCGAGCGCGGAATGTCGCGGGCCGAGGTCGTCGAGGTGCCCGGCGAGTTCAGCGTTCGCGGCGGCATCCTCGACGTCTTCCCCACCGACTCGACCGACCCGGTCCGCATCGAGTTTTTCGGCGATGAGATCGAGTCGATCCGGCCCTTCGACGTCGAATCGCAGCGCTCGCTCGATCGCTGGAACTCGGTCACGCTCACGGCCGCACTCGGCTCTGGAAGAGGCCGATCTGGCGAGCTTCGGCCATCCGGTCGATTACTTTCCCGAGGGGACCTGGGTCACCCTGCTCGAGCCCGCCGACCTCCGCGAGGAGGGCCGGCATTATCTCGGCCGCCTCGAAGACATGCGCGGGCTCTTCACGGTCGAGCGCAGCTTCGAGCGATTGATCCGCTTGCCGACGATCGCGGTCTCGACCCTTGTCGGCCGACTCGCTGGAGGCGACCTGCCACTTGCGGATCGAGAGCATCGAGCGGTTCTCGGGCGAGCTCACCAAGGTCAAGGCCGAGCTCGACAGCGCGGCCGCCGGCGAAAACGTCTTGATCGCCTGCCACAACGCGGCCGAGGTCGAACGCCTGGGCGAGGTCTTTTCCGACACCGAGCTGGCCCAGTCGAAACGGCTGCACCTGACCGTCGGCCGGATCAGGGCGGGCTTCCACCTGATCGACGCCCAGACCCTCGTGATCGGCGATCACGAGCTTTTCGCCCGCGCCGAGATCCGCCGGCCGGTCACCCGCAGGCGCTATGAGAGCCGGGCCATCGACAGCTTCCTCGACCTGAACGAGGGCGACCTGGTCGTTCATGTCAATCATGGGATCGCGCGGTATCGCGGGCTGCACTTCGTCGACAAGTCGGCCGAGCATGCCGAGGAAACCTTGCTGCTCGAGTTTGCCGAGGGGACCAAGCTCTATGTCCCGATCGCCAAGATCGACCTGGTTCAGAAATACGTCGGCGGCGGCAAGGCCGACCCCACGCTCTCGAAGATCGGCACGTCGACCTGGGAAAAGCGGAAGAAGCGAGTGGCCGAGGCGGTCGTCGACCTGGCGCAAGAGCTGATCGACATCCAGGCCCAGCGTGCCGAGCGGCCGGGCTTTGTCTATCCCGGCCGAAGACAGCCACTGGATGGCCGAGTTCGAGGCGGCCTTTCCCTATGAAGAGACGCCCGACCAGCTCGCGGCCATCGAGTCGGTCAAGCACGACATGGCGCAGGCCAAGCCGATGGATCGCCTGATCTGCGGCGACGTCGGCTACGGCAAGACCGAGGTCGCCATCCGGGCGGCGTTCAAGGCCGTCGACGCCGGCAAGCAGGTGGCCGTGCTGGTGCCGACGACGATCCTGGCCGAGCAGCACCACCGCAGCTTCTCGGCCCGCATGGCCGAGTTTCCCTTCACGATCGAGGCCGTCAACCGCTTCCGCCCCAAGCCCGAGATCCGCGAAGTCTCGAAACGAGCCGCCGCCGGCAGCGTCGATATCCTGATCGGCACCCACCGGATCTTGCAGAAAGACGTCGCCTTCAAAGACCTGGGGCTGGTGATCATCGACGAAGAGCAGCGGTTCGGCGTCGAAGACAAGGAGTGGTTGAAGACCCTGCGGACGACCGTCGACGTTCTTGACCCTCTCCGCCACGCCGATTCCGCGCACCTTGCACATGAGCCTTTTGGGAATCCGCGACATCTCCAACCTCGAGACTCCCGCCGCCCGACCGCAAGGCGATCGAGACCCGCGTGACCCGGTTCGACCGCGAGGTCGTCAAGCGAGCCATCCTCCGCGAGCTCAATCGCGACGGCCAGATCTATTTCGTCCACAACCGGGTCTACGACATCATGACGATCGCCGACCTGGTCCAGTCGATCGTCCCCGAGGCCCGGATCGGCATCGCCCACGGCCAGATGCACGGCGAAGATCTCGAAAAGACCATGCTGGCCTTCATCAAGCGGAAGTTCGATATCCTGGTCGCGACCACGATCATCGAGAGCGGCCTCGACATCCCCAACGTCAACACGATCTTCATCAACGAGGCCGACAAGTACGGCCTGGCCGACCTGCACCAGCTCCGCGGCCGCGTCGGCCGCTACAAGCACCGGGCGTATGCCTATCTGCTGCCTCGAGTCGAGACAAGTCGGTCACGCCCAACGCGGTCAAGCGGTTGAAGGCGATCGAAGAGTTCACCGCGCTCGGCGCCGGCTTCAAGATCGCGCTCCGCGACCTGGAGATCCGAGGTGCCGGCAATATCCTTGGGGCCGAGCAATCGGGCCATATCGAGAGCGTCGGCTACGAGCTCTATTGCTCGCTGCTGGAATCGGCGGCCCGATCCTTGACCAACCAGCCCGAAAAACCGCCCTGCGAATGCTCGGTCGAACTCGGCTGGCGGGCCTATCTGCCCCGCGACTATGTGCCCGCGGCCCGGATCAAGCTCGAGCTCTATCGCCGGTTGGGCCGGCTGCGCACGCTCAATCATCTTGACGACTTCCGCCAGGAGATGATCGACCGCTTTGGCCCCCTGCCCCGCCCTGCCGAAAACCTGCTGATCGAGACCGAGATTCGCATCATGGCCGGCGCCTGGAAGCTGGAGCGCATTCACGTCGAACAGGGGCAGTATGTCGTCCTGACCTATGGCGACCGCACCCGGATCGAAGCCCTGGCCCGGCGGCATCCGGGTTTTGTTAGGGTCGTCGACGCCAAGAAATCATATGTTCCGCTGGGTGAAGACCCGGTCAAGACGCCCGAGATCGCGGAGCGGGTGCGGACGCTGCTGCGAAGTTAATACGATTGGTCCTTGGTTTGAAACAGTGTCCGTTAGTTAGGTTCGGAGACTGCGCTGGGCGGCAATGCGCGTGAAGATGAGTTGGCGAGAGATACTGTACTGCTCGGTCGGGCGGTGCGTGAGGGATTTCGGCCCGAGGGGCCAGCCACATTTCAGCCCCGGGCAACGCCCTGGTAAACGCAAAATACAGCAAAAACAGCCCTGAATGGCCGGAACACCAGATTCGATTGGTTGACGCTAAAATCCCCGAAACATATGGTTCAGCAATATCTAGTAACCGTTGCCTCTGATACGATCTGAAGAATTCACAAGAGTTCCGAATTGCGCCTCGAATCTCCGGACTTGCGTCGCCAGCCAAGGTTTCGATTACGTCGGACCTTTAACATCAATCGAGCGCGGATCGATGAATACCAGTGAAGCGCCCAAAGCGACCGGTTCCGGCGGATCAACGTCGGGTCCGGGTCCATTTCCCGAGTCGGCTCCGTTATTTATCGGCGACAGGATCGCCGCGAAGGCACCGCGAGTCAAGTCTCGCGGTTTATTGAGGCGCCTGGCCGGCAGATGGCTTCAAATCCTGCTGCTCTGGCTGATCATTTCCACTCCGATCATGTTGCTCATTCACGCTTCCGTCGAGCCAACCTACAGGGCATCTAGCCTATTGCAGGTCGAGCCGGCGCAGACCAATATATTCGGCCCGCTGGAGCACCACGGCGACGAGAGTCGAAACCCGGTCTACGTTAAGAATCAAGTTAATATGATTACTTCAAACCCTGTGCTGGACGCGGCTCTTAACGATCCTTCGGTGGTCAACTTGCCCTCGGTCAAGCGGTCCGAGGATCCCGTGAAGGATCTCCGCGAGAATATGGAGGTCGAGATCATCGGCGATACGAATCTCCTCCGCATCACCTTGGAACTCCCGGACCGCAACGCGGCGGTGGCGATCGTCAAAGCCGTGACTGAATCTTACATCATGCACCACGCGGAATGCGGCCGCGCCGTTAACCGTCAGCAAACGGAAACCTATGAAAAAAAGCTCGAGGAAATCGCGAACGAGATCAATCGCAAGCGAAATGCGCTGAACGAGATGATAAGCAAACGATACCTCGTAGCCTACTTTCCGCACATCTCCCGCTGAATATCTCCGAATTTCCTGTGGCTGTCAGCCGGCCTGACGGGATCAGCCCTCGTAGGGCTTGGGCATTCCCAGAAGCCGCAGGATCCTCCTCTGGAGTCGAGTCAGCTCTGTACTAAAGACTTCGGCTGGTCGCTTGCCGGACCGCAGGGAATGGCGCTGCACATCCTCGTATAGGTCGATCACCTTGCGAGCCGTGGGACGACGGCAGGCACGACGTTCAGGATACAAGGGCAAGCTCTCGATTCCCTTGCGCTCCATCGCACGACGGAGTTCTCGCTCCAACAGCGCCTCGACCAGCAGCACAAAGAAGTACACGCAAAGCAAGGCCTGGATCCGGCTCACCTCCTTCAAGAACACCGGCGCTACCACGAAGTCGGTTTTCAGGTGCTCGAACCGTCGCTCGATCGCCGGTTGTTGCTTGTAAGCCAGCAGAAGTTCCTGCTCAGTCATTGCGCGGTCGTTGCTGACCAGTGGGAAGGTCCCGTCGCAGCGTGCCTCCTCGTCTAGCCGCTCCAGCTCGATCCGGTGCTTCAGTATGAACCGCAGCTTCTCCCCCCGGATGTACCTCGTCTTCTCCCCGGGTCGACCGCGTTGCTCCTGGCGGTACTTCTCCGTGACCTGCTCCTCGATTTGAACCGAGATCCATTCCGTGACGTCGCAGTTCTGAAGCAGCTCTTCAACGGCCTCGACGACCTTGGCGCGGCTTCGGTATCGGGTCCGCGGCGAGGCCAGCTTGGCTCGCAGTTCGTCCAGCCCCTTGAGCGCCTTCTCCAGCCGTGTCAGCCGTGCCTCCGCATCCAGCTCGGCCTTCCGTGTGCTGTGATACCAGATCAACCGATAACCCTCGGTCGTTTGCCCTGCAGGCTCAGAGATGGAGAAGCGGTCGACCAACTGCCCCTCGTCGTCGAACTTGTCGTGGATCCGTCGCCACGACACCTCTTGGCGCAGCACGGCGACGCGGAAGGCGGCGTCCTCACCGCGGGTTCGCGGCAATACGCTGAGGAACCGGCCGCCGCGCTGATGCAGATAGGCCATGTTCTCGGTAGTAGCCAGCTTGCAGTCGGCGATGTAGAGGAAGTCGCGACGCCCGGTCAACTGGCAGAGCAGCTCCCACGTCCCCTGGTGGGAACGGTCGTCGGTGGCGTTGCCGCTCTCGACGCGGAACTGCACCGGGATAGCGCCATCGCCGGTCACGGTGAGGATGTAGAGCAACTGCTTGAGGTCAGGGCGGTGGTCCTTGTTGTGGCCCCACGTCACCGCCAGGCGCAATCGTCCTCGCAGGGTACGTTCCCGCTCAGCCGAATCGTAGTCGCCGTGAAAAGTAATGGTGGTCGAGTCGTTGTGCAACTGGTCGAGACTGACGTCGAATTCGCGCACAGCGTGGGCGGCGACCTTGAGCGCCAGCGCCGGGATGTTAGCGTCAAAGAGGCGGTCGAGGGCCCGACCGATGCGATCGTCATTGAACGCGGCAAGTTGAGCGCTGGCCAATCCCAGCAGTTCTGGCTCATGGCGAGCCGCCCACTCACCGACACCGTAGAGCGGCTCGCGTGAGATCAAGAGGTTTCGCACCAGCACGAGCAAGGCCGTAGCCGTGGGGATGCGGGTGCGGCCATCTTCATAGGGCAGGTGGTCGCTGAGGAACGCCCGAAGGCGGAGACGGCCCAGGAAGTGGTTCAGGATGGGAAGAGCGGCGATCCGCCGCGAGTTAAGTGTGCGCTGGCGTCCCTTCTTCGATCGGGCCGTCTCGCCGGGTTGGCGTGGTCGTTGAGGTTCGTCCATGCGGGTTGTCTCCTTGGGTGTTACCGCGATCTGGTCGGTTTTCGATGTTGGCCATCTCAAAGTCGTAGACGGGCAGGCCGACTGCTGCAAGGCTTGCCGCAATGATGGCGAGGAAGACCAGGACGTCAAGGAGCAAAAAATCTTGTGATTCACTTATAAAGATGCGCCTTGATGTAAGTCGTGGGCCGCTCGACTTACGTTCATGGCCCGAGTCACAAGTGACTACGGCGACAATCACCGCGCACGGTCGGACATTGCCAGGTCGCAGGACAAGGCTAAGAATATCTCGAGTTCACGACAGTCGCCGATCGGGAACGATCACGGACGGCAGAGCGCCCAGGCGACGATCAACTCCGATATGTTTGCCGACCAGGGCTGCCTTTGCCAAATCGGTCTCAGGCCGAATTCGGGGAAATCAAAGCGAGATGTGCGGAAAGTAGGCTCGTAGCGACTCGTCCAAGTGAAATCCTGAATCCGAAGACCGAAACTGATCCGGCGCAGCCGACATTAATCAAGGTCACCCAGGAGCAATTTGCCAAGTTGATCGACAAACAAGTTCAGCTCGATCTTGATTTTCTTGATGCATTGGCCCATCTCGAGGCAGTCAGATCCGTGCGCGACCAGAACGCAGACAAAATCAACGATGAACTCAAAAGCCGCATTGAGGAGGAATTCAAGAAGAGTTCCAAGGTGGCCGCGTTAATTGATCAAATGCATGAGTCAGAAGAATTCACGAAATCCAAGGACCAAGACGCGCCACTGGCCGTGCGTGCGGCCCGGGAAAAACTCGAGAAGCTAAGAAAGGACTATGAGGAACTTTGGGCGATTGAGTTCCGGGGTATTCGCGATCGCTTGACCAGCGAAGACCGCAGTCCGTTGTCCGAGTCCAGGATCCGAGAACTGGAAATTGCCGTCGAGAGGGCACGACGAAAAAAGGAGGGATTTGCCAAGCAGCTTGAGAGTGTCCAGGTCATCCGCAACGACGTGGAAAATCACTCGTTCGAGACCGGGTACGTCAATAACCAACTCCAGAGCCTCATGCAATGGGAGGACCAAGTCCGCAAGAATCTGGAGCAATTGAGATATGAGGCCGCCAACGATCCGTACCGCGTGACAATAATAGACGGAGCCTCGGCCCCCAATGCCGCCGCCGACCCCAGGGCGGCAAAGTATATGGCCGCCGCGTCGTACACAGTCCTCTTCTTGGTGCTCGGATCGTTCCTTGCGCTGGAGATCAAAGCCGGGAGAAAAGCGTCGACGATGCTCGAATGAAATCCACACCGATGGCGGATCTGGTCGACATCTTTCGCGGATCTCAGAAAGTTGTGAGGATCGCGCCGCAACCGGCACAGTATGATCGGAAGGAACGCAATGCGTCGACCTTCGGTCATCCGCGCGAGACTTATCGATGGTGACAAATCGTTCGCGAGCCGGTTTGCGGTCACTTGAATCGCTTTTTGACGCAGGCGCACTGGGCGGATTGACTGACGGCGAGCTACTGGAGTGCTTTCAGTCTGGACGCGATACGATCGGTGCTGAGGCGTTTCGGCTCCTGGTCGAGCGTCACGGACCGATGGTGTTAGGTCTGTGTCGGAGCGTGGTCAGAGATCTGCACGACGCCGATGATGCTTTTCAGGCCACTTTCTTGGTCCTGGTGCGCAAGGCCGATTCCATCAGGCGCCGCGACACCATCGGCCCGTGGCTGAATGGAGTGGCCGGCCGTGTGGCACGGCGAGCACGCGACCGCGCAATTCGGCGCAAACGGCGCGAGGTTGAGGTAAACGCTGAGGTGCCCGGGATCTATCGCCCGTTCACCGAGTCGCCGTCGGTCGAAGAGATCGTCCAGGAAGAGATTGCTCGATTGCCGGAGTCCGTCCGCGGTCCGCTCGTTCTCTGCTGTCTCGAAGGGCTCAGCTATGACCTGGCGGCACGACGATTGGGGCTGACCGAGCCGACCCTGCGCGGCCGGCTCTTTCGGGCTCGGAAACACCTTGCATCGCGACTTCGCGGACGCGGGATTACCGCGGGCGTGTACGCGTCAGTGGCGGAACAGGCTCGCGTGACACTTCCGCCCCTGCCCTCATCCTTGGTTGAAACCACGGTCAAGTTTGCAAACCGGTGCTCGTCGGTAACTGGACTGCTGTCTGGCGCAACGCTCATCCCTGATTCAGTCGTCGTTTTAGCTCAAGGAGTTGTTAAGGCCATGTTTCTGCAATCAATCAAGTTTTTGGGTTTTGTCGCCATCGTGACCGCAGGGACGCTCGGGACAATTGTGGTTGGCCAACAAGCGAAGGAAGGGCGTGATCCGGGCTCTCAGTCGGCAGTTAACGCGGTCGCGTCGACTCCGCAAGAGCAAGCCAAGTTAGTCCAGACTGAGCGCGCCGAAGCCGACCGACAGGAGCTGCAAAGGCTAAATCAGGCGGCACGTCAGGCGACAGACAAGAAGACCCAAATGATCAAACTTAAGCTCGACCAACCCATCGATGTCGATTTCCCTCCTGGAACCACCCTCGAACAGGTTCTGAAACACATCAAGCAACAAACGACCGATGAGGATTATCCAGGGATCCCAATCTGCGTGAACCCAATAGGTTTACAGGAAGCAGGCCACAACATGGTATCGATGATCGACCTGAACAGAAAGAAATGCCCGGTCCGAGAGGTGCTTTGGTGGGCTCTTCATCCGTTGCAGCTATCCTATATTGTTAAGGACGGATTCTTGACGATTGATTCGCGCACAAGCGTGACAGAAATGCGTGTTGAGGAGATGGAACGCAAGCTTGATCGATTGCTGGAAGCGTTAGTAAGGCTCGAAGGGCCGCGTGAATGATCGCCAGAGCGCGGACTGCAATCCCTGATCTCGCGTTTCACCTTGCTTTCCCAGGTCGTGCGGGTAAGATTCTGCGCGCGGCGGTCTCTCGCCGCATGTGCGGTCTTTGAATCGGGCGTGGTATTCACGTCTGTGGCGTCGTCTCGAATCCTTTTGAACGACCGTCACGCTCGGAAGGACCGATTACTCAAAACTGTCACGAAGGCCGGGAAGGCCGTCGGCCGCGAAGCATTTCTTTGCGCCTACTCTGGACGCGGTCGGCAATCTCCAAGGATGGAGGCCAACCAAATCATGAAACGACTGTTAGTATTGAGCATGTTGAGCCTGGCAACTGGCCGGCTGTGCTCAATCGAAGGGCGCATTGTCGAGGGGCGCGTCGTATCCGCCCAGTCCGGTCTCGCTGACGCCGGTCCCGTCGATCTACGATACGATCAATCAGGGCGTTGGCGGCAAGGCGATCGCGAAGTCTGCCGTCAAGAATCCGAACGATCCGCAATGGTCGGGTCGTGCCCAGGTTTCGGTCGCGGCTCGGCCAGTTCCCCCCGGTGTGCCGAATCCTCCCGTCGGACCGAGTCCTGTGCCAGCGGCAGGCGCGCTCCTGCCGGCGCAAGCCTGGCAGCCGCGCAACCCCAGCCCGCGCAGGCGCCGCCTGTCGCGGCAGCGCCCGCGACTGCTGTCGCGTCCGCCACGCCGGTCGCAGCCGCCATACCCGTTGCCTCGGCCCTGCCGCAGTTCGGCGGACAGGGCCCTGACTCACTTGCCGCATCACCCTCCAACGCCGGGCCGGTAGGCCCGGCGGCGGAGATTGGCCTCGTAGCGGCTCCCGAAGCGGTATCTCCTGCACCCGCGCCGATACCAAATGATGCCGCGCCTCAGCCGCTCGATTCCGCAAGCGACGCCGGCAAGGTCACGTCGGCATCTCCGGTTGATGCGGCAGTCGGCCCGTCGGCACCCACTCCCCCGCCGGCCGCACCAGCCGTTCGGTCTCCTGCTCCCGCGCGCGGCCGCGACCCGTTACTCGGTCCAGAACCCGACCTGCTGCCTGAAATGCCCGAGCTGCCGCCGGTTGGGGCAAAAACCAAACAGCCTGATCCGCAGGTCAGTCCCGCACCAGCGGAAGCAACGTCGACGTCGATCGCACCGCCCGCTTCGCCAGACGCCACACCAGCACTCGAAGCGCTGCCCGCGCTGCCCCCCGCGGCCAGCCCAGAATCAACCTTGATCGAGCCACCTCCTCCTGGGCCGTCGGCACCCCCCGCTCAAGCGACCGACGCCGACAAGTCGACCGCCATCACCAGGCCGGCCATCACCGGCCTGGCTGCTGTCGGTTTGTCCCTTGAGGCGGCTCCGCCGCCAGGACCGTCGCCGCTACCGCCAAGAAGCGTACCCGCCGCGGCCGCCACTTCTGGAACCCGTGTCGATCGTAACGTGGTGCTGGCTTCGTCCGAAGATCCCAAGACACCGCGTAAGAATCGCAAGAGCGTCTATAAAGAGCCTGGCGGGCCAGTCGCGCGGGTCGGTGACGAGATCATCAGCTATCATGACCTCATCGCTGCCTTCAAGGATAAACTGAGGAAGTATCCCCAACTTCGCAGCGAAGGCTTCAATCAGCGCCAACAGATGCAGATTAACCGCGAGAAAGACATGCTGTTGCGCCAGACTCTCGCCGAGCTAATCGATCGCGCCTTATTGGCCCAGGATGCCAGACGTCATATCAAAGATAAAAAAATGATCGATCGCCTCTATGAAGAGGCCGACAATTTTTGGCGCATGCACGAGGTGTTGCCGCTCCAGCGGGAGTATAAAGTCGACAGCGAGTCGAAGTTGAAGGAAGCCCTCGCCGAAGAAGGGCGTTCTCTCGATAATATGCGTCAGTCGTTTCGGCAGTGTTTCCTGGCGGAGACCTACCTGCGCGAGAAGCTGAGGGACCGGATCAAGGTCGAGCTGCCCGACTTGCTCCGCTATTACAACGAGCATCTCCAAGATCACAAATTCGACCGTCCTGCCGAGATTACCTGGCGCGAGCTGGTCGTCGAGGTTGAGAAGTACAAGACCCGGGACGAAGCCCGCAAGAAGGCCGACGCGCTTCTTGAGAAACTCCGTCGAGGGGGAAATTTTCAGCAGCTCGCCAGAGTCGAGAGCGACGGTCCCACCAGCTCGCGCAAGCAAGGCGGACTGATGAAGACGACTCCCGGCAGCTATGCCGTCAAGTCGATCAACGATGCGCTTGACTCTCTGCCGATCGGCCAAATCAGCGGTGTTCTCGAGGGTCCCGACAGCTTTCATGTCCTCAGGGTCGAAAACCGTCGGCCCGCGGGTCCGGCCTCATTCGAGGAAATCCAAGATCTGATCAAGCCCGGTCTCGAAAACCAGAAGTATCTCGACGAACGCGTCGCATTCGTTAACAAGCTTCAAAAGAACGCACTCATTTCGATTTACAGTGCAAGCATGGAAGACTCTAAGCAAACTTCCCATTGAAATCTGTAAACTAAAATAGCAATTTTAAGTTAAATATAAAACTATATTGTTTGAAGTCGGCTCGATAGATCACGTCGGTACGTTGCCTTCCTCACCGCGTCGCCATCGCTTGCAAATGCAATTCTGAGGTGTGTAAGCTCTTGATGGAGTGTTGAGCGGCCGGTCCGTGCAGCGGATGAGGCAATTGCTCCGGACTGGGCGGTCGCTGCAATTGGCGGACGAGGAGACGAGGATGTCGAGCTTCGCGCCGAGAGCCGGCGCGAGCCGCTGGATTGTGTCGTCCGGCTCGTCACGCCCGAGCGGATTGTGATCACCCATCCCCTCGCGGGCCCGTCGCGGCGGTTCGTGGCCTACCTGATCGATCTGGTTCTTCTGGCCGCCCTGGTCTTCGCGGCGTTTGTCCTCTCAGTGTTTGCCTCGATGGGTTCGCCCTCCGGGTTTGGGCCGGCGCTTTTAGCCCTCTTTCTGTTGACCTGGGGTTACGGCGCCTTCTGCGAGGGCATCTTCAACGGTCAGACGGTCGGGAAGCGGGCGATGGGAATTCGCGTTGTTTCCGAACGGGGGGTGCCGATCAGCGGCGCCCAGGCGGTCTTGCGCAACCTGGTGGGAACCGTCGACGGCTTGGTCCCTTTCTTCTATCAAATTGCTCTTGTCGAGCATGATCATGTCGCGGAAGTTTCAGCGGCTGGGCGATCTGGCGGCGGGTACGATGGTCGTCATCGAAGAGCGGCGCTGGCGGCGCGGGATTACCAAGATTGGTAATCCCGAGGTGGAGGAGCTGTTGCCCTGGCTGCCCGGCCGGATCGCCGCCGGGTCGGACCTGGCCCGCGTACTGTCCGATTACGTCGAGGCGCGAAGACGGTTCGGACCGCTCCGCCGCGCCGAGATGGCCGAGCCGCTGGCCCGTCCGCTTCGAAAGCGGTTCGGGCTCTCGGAGCAATATCCTGCCGACGTCGTCCTTTGCGCCGTTTATCACCAGATTTTCGTGGGCGAGTGACGAATTGAGAGTAGCCGAGCGGCTGGCAGAGCGCGAAAAGGCGTGGCATGAGCTTGACCTCTTGATCGCGCGGTTCGCCGAATCGACACGGAGGCGGCCGACGCCAAGCGAGGTCTTGCGGCTGGGTGAGCTTTATCGCGCGGCCTGCGCTGACCTGATGCTCGCCGAACGACCACGACCTGCCGCGGGAGACTGTCGCTTATCTGCACGCGCTGGTCGGCCGCGCTCACAACCTGATCTATCGCGCCTCCGGATTCGACTTTCGAGACTGGGGGCGTGCCTTGTTTCAGACCGCTCCGCGCCGGTTGCGTTCGGACCCCGCCCTGCGGATGGCGGCCCTGGTCTTCTGGGGGGCGTTCTTGATGACGGCTTTGCTGGCGGCGGGCCGCAAGGATTTCGCTGGCCGCGTTGTGGGCGAGTCGTTTGTAGAACAGTTCGATCACATGTATGCCGAGCCGGTCAACGGCGAGCGTCAAGACGGAGCGCACCGTAGCGACACGATGATGGCCGGCTTTTACATCCAGAACAACACGTCAATCGGCCTACGTTGTTTTGCCTGGGGAATTGTGTTTGGGCTGGGAAGTCTTTATCAACTCCTCTCCAATGCGATCGTGCTCGGCACGGTCTTCGGCTACATGGCGACCAATCCTCATGCTGCCAACTTCTTTACGTTTGTGACGGCACATTCGGCTTTTGAGCTGACGGCCATCGTGGTTTCTGCGGCGGCCGGCTTGCGGCTGGGCTGGGGATTGATTGACACACAGGGGCAATCGCGCGTGTCGTCGTTGCGCCGCGAGGCGGCTAATAGTTTGCCGGCAGTAGGAGCGGCAGTCGTCCTGTTTGTTCTGGCCGCGCTCGTCGAAGGCTATGTCTCGGCGTCTTCGTTGCCGTACTGGTCCAAGGCTGCGGTCGCCCTCTTGAGCGCAGCCACGATCCTTGGTTACCTGGCGCTCGGGGGACGAGCAGAGGTTGCACTCGAAGCGCACGATCGCGACGATCACGTGACCTCCGGCAAAGTACAAGTCACCGGCATCGGGTAGTGACAGCGGAAAGATCAAGGAAATGGCGCAAGACCGACGGTTTCGCTACGTTGCTCGTTGCTCGGCAACTGGATGCGATCAGCCGGCGATCTATAAGATCGCCGCGGCCTGGAGCGACGGCACCAGCCATGAGCTCAAGAACTACGGCCTGGTCTGCGCAGACCATCGCGATTCGCAGCTCGCGCTGCCGCGGAGTCGTCATCAAGTTCTGAGGCTTTCCGACGGGGAGTCGGTCGGCCCGGTCGAGCTTTACGTGTTGCGCACCGGATGCCGTGACGTCGAGCTGACACGGTTGGTCGACGACGGATGAAACGGTTTTTCGTCCGCATCCATCATCCTCAATGATCTGGCGCTCAGTTTGGTCGAGTTAACTGGCGGCTGCAGGCCAAGCATTCGCGAGGTCCGTTAAGTTCAGGTTGCCGATCCGTAACAAATCAGTGAAAAAAAGATCGCTACACCCTTGACTTCCCGCTTAAGGGGATTACTTTAATCGGTGCTGGTTGCGACGATCCCAGAGTGATGCCTATCCTTCCAGCCGAGGCATCTGCCTCGTTCATAGCCGGCCTCTTCTCTGTTCCGGCCCCGCCGATCCGTGGAAACTCGGGTCGACGGGGTTTTATTGTTTTAACGACGACAGTGTCTGAAATCCACTGGGAAGAATCTGGCGGCAGCTACACGCTGAGCTGGGGTGGGCATGTCTGGACGCTCGAGTTCGATGAGCGCGAGCCTGGCTTTGCGTTCCAAAGTGGACGACGCCGATGCCAATCTCCTGTTGCTTGCACGGTCTGGCTGCGGCTCGGGCGGTTCGAAACCCAGGTTTTCAGTCCGGCGACGCTGGTGAATGTCGAGCGCTATCGTGCCAGCGTCCAGGCGACGTTTGCTCCGAAAGGTTGGGGCGGATTGATCGTGCGGGCCGCCTGGAGTCCGTCGTGCGGGGGGCGGAGCGTCGATCTGGAAGTCCAGGCCTCCGCGAGCTCGGTTGGCGTGCTCCGCGATGTCGAAGTCATCGTGCAAAGTCTGTGGGGCATGAATGGCGGGCCGGATCCGTCGACGGCCAATGGCACGGTTCGGTCGTGCCACGTGATGCGCGTTCGGCGGCTCTTCAGCTACGACGGACGCGAAACTGCCGACCGATTTGCGCGGCCTGACGACCCTTCCCGTTGGCGACGGATCGCCAGCACCGGCGCGTTCACTCCGCCGGGAGTTGCACGTGGCACATATTACGTCGAGATGGTTCAACCAAATGACGCAGCGCGGCAGATCCGCATGGAACCGAGCTTGCCGGAGACATCGCTGCTCGAGTCAGATGACCGTACGGTACGGGCTTTTCGGGCACGACTTCGAGAAAGGGGTTGTCTTTCGCGCCCGGCTGCGCGGCATACTGGGTGACTACCGGGAAGTCGTGCGCGCTGACGCGAGCTCGCTGTACCGAGCATTTCGTCGACGAGCCTCCTCCGCTGGGACCGTGACGCGACCTCGCGGCCCGAACGAGGTTAACCCCAAGTCCAGTTCCACTCGCTGGCGCTCGATGGCAGGGTGCTACGCAAAGCGCAGCTGGCCGGTGCGGGGATCGAGCGTCGGTTCGGGCGTCGGGCGGCGACGCTTGCCAGGGGCCCAGCTCCTTCAGGTCGGGACAGGTGAGCTCGACCTCAAGCGTGACGGGATGTTTCAGTTGGGCCTTCAAGTTCAAGTGATGAACCTTGCCGCCGATCGGACGCTCGAGCCGATAAGAGACGTCGCCGCAGGGGAACGACTGCTTGATCCCGGTCTGGGGCCACTGGCCGGGCAGGATCGGGCCGCAGGACAAGGCGGTGATCGACGGCGTCGTAATCGACGCCGGCCAGGTCGAGGATCGTGTCGATCAGCATGGCGTGCAGTCTCCAGGCGGTTCCACCTGGGTTGGCAGACCTGCCGGGCCGACTCCATGCCGCGGCCGGCCGACCGCAGCGACAGTCCAAGCTGGGAGAGCCGGCCGAAGATCCCCTCGAGCATGGCGAGAGCGCGCGACCAGTGCCGGGCCTGGCCCGTCTCGCGGCCGAGCTGGATCAGGAACCGGACCATCCAGAGCGTCGCCAGGCTGGAGACGTCGTGCTGATCGCTGTGCGAGCCGGACTCGGCTGGACTGCGGTGGCCTCGTAGGTGGTGCGCGCCAGGACGTTGGAGTCGCCCTTGAGAGCGTCGTTGGCGCGGAGGATGCTCTCGGCGATCTCGGAGCAAGCGCGGATCGGAGGCCGGCAGCAGGCCGAACGGGACGGCGAGGCCCGAGCATGTTGATGTCGAGAGCTGGTCGAATGGTCGATCAAGAAGTCGGGATCGTCGGTCCAGAGTCCCCTCAGCTTCGAGAGCCGCCGGGCCTGGAGGAAGCGGCCCGACTCGGGATCGACCATCCCGGGGCTGCCGGGACGACTGGTGGCGATCGACCTTGCAGAATGCCGTCGTTCCAGATCCGATCGGCGAGCGCGATCCAGCGCCCGGCCGACCCGTTCATGCCCAGTTGGCTGGCCAGCCGCGCGGCCGCTCGCAGGCCCGCGACGACGCAGGCGTTGGAGTAAAGGAAGGCCCCGAAGAGCTGGTCGCCGCTGCCGGCGGAGCTGATCAGGTTCAGGTCTTCGAGCATCGTCAAGCCGGGATGGCCGCCGGAGTCGCCGCAGCAAACCGCGGCCGCCTGCTCGATCATCGGCCAGACCGACGCGACCAAGTCGAGGTCGCCGGTGCGGCGATAGTGGCGCTCGAGGCCCCAGGGAATCAGCGCGGTCTGGTCGACGGCCGGCGTCTCCCATTCGGGAACGCCGTCCATCGAGTACTTCTGGAACCAGTAGAGGAACGGGCGGTGGCGCTGGCGAACCTTGTTGAGCCACTGATAGACGCCGCGGCCGATCGCGGGATGGCCCAGCCGCTCCATGGCACCGCCGACCCAGATCGCGTCGCGCGGCCAGCAATAGGCACTCAGCCCGCGATCGAAGCCCGAGGCGATGCCGCCCCGCTCGGCGTCGGCGTGCAGTGCCGCCGCCAGGGCCGAGCGCCGCAGATGAACGGCGTACGTCGGCTTGGGGAAGTAGAGATCGGGAATCGGCTCGATGAAATCGTCCCACTCCTTGGCGGTCGTGTGCTCGACCAGGTCGAGGTCGGTCGAACGAAACCAGTTGAGCGCGGGCCGGAGCCAGTGCTCGAACGTCCCTCGATCGCCGCTCCAGCCCGTGAACGCGCCGCTGACCGAGCATGTCGATCGTCACGCTGCCGCCGGCGGGGAGCTCGATCGGCGCGGAACAGGATCGCCTCGTTGGGGCCGGTCGGCTCGCACTCGACGTCGCCCTTGCCGTCCAGATGCCAGGGCAAACTCGATCGTCGCAGTCCCGCGCCAGCTTGCGATTGGCATGGACGTGCCCGCGGTTGATCGCCAGGAGCGACCTGTCGATGTCGTGCCAGCTCAAGCCCACGTCGCCCACGCCGCCGTTGACTTCGGCCTGCACGTAGACGGCGAAAATCGCGCGCCGGGCTTCGGTTCCCTCGTTCTTGATCAAGAACCGCTTGATGTACTGGCCGGGCGACTTTTCGCGGCCCGCGTTCGAGGGCAGGCAGTCGCCCATCGCGGCGAAGTCGGTGATCATGACCTGGATCGGCCCGTGCCTCCAGGTCAGCTTGGTCGTCAGGAGGTTGGTCGCTCCCTGATACTGCTGGTACGGGTCCCAGGCCGCCCGTTCCGTGAACCAGTCGAGCCGGCGGCCGACGGCCAGGCCGCCGATGATCGCGCGGAAATGGCAGCGGCTCTGGGGCAGGTCGCCTTCCTTGGGACGGACGTACGAATGAAGGCCGACCGTCGGAAAATAGACGTCGTAGGTCGAGCCGCGGCCGTCGACCCGGACCGTCATCAACCGGTTGCCGACCAGCCCCTCGGCTCCCAGTAGCAGCGAATCCATCGACTCGGTGCGGTCCGGAAGATTGGGGCGGACGATCGTGTCTTGGTAGGTGCTTTCGGCCGAGACTCCGTCAGCGCGCTCGACGATCGCGCGATAATGGAGCCGGACGCCGACCGCCTGTGGCGGAATCGGCGCGTGCCAGAAGCTGTTGCCCCCTTTGTTCTCGATCCAGTAGGCCGGCAGCCGTCCCAGTGAGAGCTCATCGGCCGCGAGCTCCAGCCAGACTCGCTGGTTGTCCTGGACCGGATGAGTGCCGATCACGGCAGCCGACCACATCCCCGCTCGAACGGGCCCGCCAAGACGGCCTTTCGCCGCCGTTTCGATCCAGGTCGCCAATATCACTCGATGGCCTCGCACCCTTACCGGCGTCGCGCTCTCACAGAGAGATCTCGACCCGAATCCTTCGATTCCGTTCTCCTCGCGTGGAAGTGAACAATCGATTCTGGTGTTTCGCGGTAGGTGCGCCAAGGGGAGCCCGTCTCGCGGCGTCGGCGAAACAGGCTGCAAAATAGCGCTGCGGGCCTGATATAACGGCAGAGCCGCAACGACTTGTCGCCGACCGATCCGCCGAACGTGCGGCGTTAAAGCAGGGCGTGGGGTGGGAAGATAACTGCTGGAATCTCGCCGGGGCACAATAGCCAGTTTGCGAACCGTCTGGGAAGCGTGAGGTCCCCGGCGACGAGCGACGCGATCATTTTGGCGTTGCGTCGAAACCGCTCGCTCTATCTTCCGGCAAGAACGGCTTCGGCACGCGTGGCACCAGGGAGACGCTGCGGAGCAATCTCCTCGCGATAGACCGGCACGTCGCTGGGGGCTTCGATTCCGATTCGGATTTGATTGCGGTCGATCTTCACCACCGTGACAACGATGTTGTCACCGATGACGATCTTCTCGCCCAGCTTCCTGCTTAGAACCAGCATGGTGATCTCCCGGTTGAACCTTCCCAGACAAAACTTGAATCATCGTTCGCCGCTAGAGCATGCACAACCATATGCTGAGCATTTTTCATGCCAATTTGTGAAATACGATCTGATTCTTTATCATAAAGTTAATCACAATAACGTTTTGTGGCCAATCGGTTCGCCGAGAGTCGATTCCTTTAGTGAACAAAAGGTGTTAACAACTTCGCTCCTTTCTCTGTCCCACTTTGTAAAAATGAGAAGAAGGGTTTGCGCCTAGTTTAATTGGTCAGTCGTTATAGCCATCAGGATGCCGTTCTGCAGCTTGGTGCACGGGCAGCGGTTTCAAGGCAGCGTCAATCGACTCGCAAATCGGCAAAGCTGGGCTCCGTCGTCGTTTGTGGCGAGTACTCGACGCCAACTAAGCCAAAAAAAGCCGACAAATTGCCTGCTTGAATGATGCGGACGTGAGCACGAAGCCTCCCGTTTTTTGTTTAATGCGACAACGGCGACGGCCACGCGGTGATTTTCCGAGCCTTTGATTTGATCTTCAAGCTTGAGCGCAATCCTTGGACAGGGTGCCAATCCGCAGCGGTCGAAAGCCGATCGCGTCGGCGGCGACGCAATGGTATCGGACGCCCCGTACGATTCCCTGCACCGCGACAGTCCACTCACGCTCGCTGTGTAAGTGCCCGTAGACGCAGGCGGTTACGCCCGCCCGCTCGAATAGCTCAACGCAAGGACCGGGTCGTGAATGCGCGTCGAACGGAGGATAATGCCAGAGGACGTACAGCGGGGTTTCACCGGCGGTTCGCATTTCGGTCGGCGCGCACAAGAGCCCGGTCAAGTGACTGGATTTCGGGGTTTGCACGCGGGTCGCTCGCCGGCGCGGTCGTATCGAGAATGACCGGCGTCCCCACCGTACCGCAGACGACCATGCCATGAAAAGCCACTGCGTCGCCTTCAACGGCCAGGATCGACTTGCGCAAGAGCAGCCGGACCGCGGCGATGTTGTTCCACCATCGGTCGTGATTGCCCGGTCCAATGACTTTGGTGCCCGGTAGGCGTTCGAGCCATTCCAGGTCAGGTTGCAGGTCGCGGTGGTTTTGCGCCATCGACAGGTCGCCGGGCAGCAAGACGAGGTCGCCGGCCGCGACGGTGTCACGCCAGTTGCGTTCAATTTGAGCGGCATGATCGCGCCATCGCGCAGCGAAACGCTCGCGGCGAATGGGCCTGGCGAAAGACAGATGCAGGTCGGAGATCGCCCAGACGTTCATTCAATCGCGATCGAAGTAAGGGCTGGACTCGCCCACGAAGGGATTCGATCGTTTCTCGGCGCCGATCGTCGTGGCGGGGCCATGGCCCGGATAGACCACCGTCGTATCGGGAAGCGGAAACAGCTTGGCGCGAATTCCCAGCAGTAATTGCGGCATGTTGCCCCCCAGGTCGGTCCGGCCGATCGAGCCGGCGAAGAGAACATCGCCTCCAAACACAAATGCGGGATCGAACTCGATCGCAGACGAAAACGACCGAGCCGGGGCTGTGACCCGGGAATCTCGCGCACCTCGAATCCTGAGCCCAGCGATCTCGATCCGTTCGCCGTCGTCAACCAGGCGGTCGGCTGCGGGACTGGAGAGAGGCAGCTCCGAATGGGCCACTCAGGTTAGCATCGGCGTCGCGCAACAAGAAGGCCTCGTTGCGGCCGATCAAAAGTGGCGCATCCGGGTAAGCCTCTTTCATCGCCTGATTGCCCGCGATATGGTCGGCGTGGCCGTGAGTATTGAGGATAGCCGCCAGGTGTAATCCGTGGCGTCTCAGTCGCTCGAGGATCGTTTCTGTATCGAAACCCGGATCGATCACGACGGCGTCGTCGCGTCCGCGGCGCCATATGATATAGGAATTCTCGGCGAATGGTTGAGATTCTACTGATTCAATCGTGTATTCCGACACAGACGTCACTCTCCATGGTTTTTGCCGCAAGCCCGCGAAGTCGGTCGCCGGCCGTATCCGATCGCCAGCGCTGACTACATACTCTTTGAAAAGATGACAGAAGACGACCCAGTAGCGGAGTCGTTCCGCATCTGGTTATATCAATTGGATAGGGGCTTCATCCAGGAATTCGAAAAAGTGAGTGTCGATTTGTCGTTGGCTTGCGAATTGCGTGCTACACTTCTCTGCGCGCATGTAGAGAGCTTAATGGAGTTCGGGGGATCCGGTTGATTCGCCGTTATCCACACGATCGGATCGACCTGTAGGCACGGATTTCGGTCGCTGTCCGGAGCGCGAGATCCATATGCGTTCTCTGCCGTGTGCCAACTTCGTCGGTTGGTTTCGCGTACTTCCATCGTCGACAATGTCCACGAAGGGGAAGCGAGTATTCCATGCGAGTCGGATCGGCAGGGCTGCGTCGTGGCGGGCAGTTTTGGGATCATGTATCCAGGCCGCGGATCTTCCTTTTGGTCGCTATGGCGACGTTGCCCGCTCGTGCCGGCGAAGAGCGTGAAACTGCGAGCGGCGCCGTGAAGTCCCCGACGCCCAAGCCGACGGCGTCGAGCACTATCTCGCAAAGACCCGCGACGCCCGAGCTGGTTGCGTCCGCCGACAAGGCACCCTCGACGCGTGGCGGCAGCAAGCTTGCTTCGGATGGGCACGCGGCGCACCTGTTAAAGCTACGGAAACACCGATCGAACGCGCTTTGAGGGTCATCGCCTCGTGTCAGGACCGTTACGATCGCGTGGAAGATTACACGTGCACGTTCTATAAGCGCGAGCGCATCGCCGGACGTATGACTTCGTTGCATATCATGGACATGAAAGTCCGAACGAAGCCGCAAAGCATCTATTTCAAGTTTCAACAACCTGCCCAGGGTCGCGAGGCGATCTACATTGCGGGTCGTCACGCCGGGAAGGTTCTGGCGCACGACGTTGGATTAAACAAGCTCATCGCGGGAACATTGCAGCTTGAGCCGACCTCCTCGAGAGCCATGGAAGACTGTCGCCACCCGATCACGGAGGCCGGCATCGGACCCCTGCTCGATACTCTGGCAAAGCGATGGGCCGTCGAGCTAAATCCCGACGATTCGGTCATCGCATTCAACGACGACGTCATTGTGGGCCCGCGTCGCTGTACGATGATCGAGTCGACCCATCCTCATCGCCAACCACATTTCCTACACCACATGGTGCGCGTTTATATTGACCAAGAGCTCGGATTGCCTATTCGCTTCGAAGCGTATGACTGGCCAAAGCACCATCGCGCGAGCCAGAACTGTCCGAAGAATATTCTTACTCGCACCTCAAACTCAATGTCGGACTTCGCGATATCGACTTCGACGTCTCGAATTCACAATATTCTTTCGGCCGGTTCTGAACAGGTCTGGATATTGATCCGACCAACCTACCTGACTCGAAGTTGTAGCCATGCGTAGTATTGCCGCCCATAAGTCCTCTGATTACAACGCCTTAGCGCGGTCAATCGGCTGCTCGCTCGTCGCCTGGCAAGTTCTGCCTGGATAAGCGTAGTCCAGCTTTTTGACCTGGCATAACGTGACCAGCGCATTTGCTAACGACCGTCGTGCGACGAGTGCCATCTCGACCGGCGCAATCCTCACGAACGCCCGAAGTAATTCCGATACTAAGAGGGTGGTGAGCGGTGGTTTGGCGGGAGAGGACCGGTGCGACGCGTGGTCAGTTCTATGCAACACACTTAAAGAATTGCCGCGAAAATCGGTTCTGCTTAGTCGAAAGGAACGGACCTTGGCAGGGAGCGGACACTACGCTAGAATCCGCCCCGCCTCGATGTCCGAAAGCACGGACGCATCGCGCGAGCCATTGCCCTTCTCGTCTCGCGGGCGAACTTCTCCACGACGCCGTTTCCACCAATTCTGCTAGTTTAATATTGCATGACGTGACCGTTCCAGGGCGGGAAACGGTCGACGGTTCGTCTGTTCTGTTCCATGGAAGGAGGCGCGATGAGCATGGTTCCAACCTCCCCGGCACAGACCCGCGTGCACATTCGGTGGATGATCCGGCGCGATATGCCCGAGGTCCTCGCCATCGAGCACGCGAGTTTCGAGTATCCCTGGTGCGAGGAGGAGTTTCTTCGCGTCTTGCGGCAGCGAAATTGCATCGGCATGGTCGCCGAGCACGGCGAGCGGATCGTCGGCTTCATGATCTACGAGCTGCACCGCAACAAGATTCACGTGCTCGATTTCGCCACCCACGCGGAATTCCGCCGGCGCGGCGTCGGCCGCCAGATGATCGCCAAGCTGGTCGGCAAGCTCTCGAGCCAGCGGCGCAACCGCATCGCGCTTCATGTCCGTGAGACCAACCTTCAGGCGCAATTGTTCTATCGGGTCCTGGGCTTCCGCGCGATGGAAGTGGTCCGCGAGCATTATCCCGATACCGGCGAAGACGCGTATTCGATGCAGTATCACCTCGATGAATCGCTGATCGAGGAAGATCGTCCGACCAATCGGATCGCCAAGCAATTTGGCGGTTGATCGCTGGACCAAAAAGCATCACGCGACGAGGCTGGAATATACGGCAGTCGATGCCCAGGTATTTGAACGGAACCGCGCCGGCGAGGCGTTCGCGCTCGTCGGCGCGGTTCGTTCGCGGTTCGATCGCGCTTGACTGTGATGGTCGATCGTCCGGTGATCCGCGATAATCAATCTGATAAGACTCGCCCCAGACATCCTGGCAGATTTCGCGAACACATTGAGTGCTGACCGCGATGACAGAGCTCGCTGAGATCGCACGCACAAGACGAACCGAGCGAGATTGACGCGGACAACAACGCGCGTTGACTGAGCCGGCGCATCGCGAAGCCAACGGGCACTGACGCATGCTGGTGCCGCTTGCCAGTCCCTGGAGTTTTTCGGGAGCTGGGCAGGCTGGGGCCTTGCCGTTCTGGGCATCTTGGCCGGGGCGTCGTTCCTTCTTGATTCGGGTTCCGCTGCGACGCCGGATCCTGCCGTTGAGTCGGCAGCGCGGTCTGCGGGCTCTTTTGCCGTGCTGGCGTTCGCCTGGCCGGCTGGGGCGTCGGGGTCATTACGCGGCTCACGGCGGCCGCGATCCTGGATTATCTCGAGCGGTCGGCCGTCGTTCGGAGCGTCTGTCGATTACGAGCTGACTCAGGGACTTGCTCTGCTCGAACGGATCGGCCGAGATCCTGGAACAGTCGGGGGACCGGTCTGTTTCGAGTCCGGCATCGGGCTCGAACGGGCGCGCGCATTCGATGGCCGAGATCGTGCGGGCCATTCGGGCCGCCGACTGGGCCGAAGCCGAGACACGACTGAATGAACTTCGAGGCCGACGTTTCCCGATGATCCCGAGCTGTCCGCCTTGAAGGAGGAACTGGCCAAACGCCACGCGATGATTCAGTCAAGACAGCTTGGCCGAGCTTCGAGCGGCCCGAGCGGTGAATGACGCCGACCGCGTGCTCGAGATCTACCAGAGCTCGTCCACCGTCACTGGACCAGGCTGCAACGTGCCGCCCTTGATCGCGACCTCGCCAAGTGGTTTCTCAGTCTGATCCACCGCCGCCTGCGCACGGGCAAGGTCCAAGCCGACGTGGTGCAGCTTGCCGCGCGGTTCGCCGAGAACTTCGCGTCCACGGTCGAAGGCGCCAGCGTGCGCGCCTCGCTGCCGACGCTCAGGCGAAGCGTCGGTCTCTGTCCTCGATGTGCTCAGCCGTATACAGGCGTCGCCGACGCCTGTCCCAACTGCTTGAAGTCGTCGCACGCAATTCGCTCGGCGACTTCCGTCGGACGCGAAGACGAGACGAGCCGGAATAACCACTCTCCGCACGGTCCGGGCACGTTCTCAAAGCGCCGATTGGTTGCGATGAATCGAAATTACCTGGAACATCATCCTCCCGCAGCTTGACGCGGACGAAGTCGTCGGCTAGGGATGAATGGTGGTCATTTTTTTGCGAGCGTTCGATCTGCTCTTCGGCCTGCGAAAGGGCGAGCCCATGTTCCGCCGACTTGTTCCGCTTTGGGTCATCGTGAGCACGATTTTGGCCGGAGGGTCGGCACGGGCCCAGATGCCCTTCCCGGTCGATCTCGTTCCAAACAGGACCGCACTCGAACGGCTGGGGCTCGAACGCCAGTGGTTCGGGGTCATTCCCCTGGTGGAAACCGAACGGCTGATGAAGATCACGCTGTCGGGTGATCTGACTGTTTGCCCAGACCGACTACGCCATGGTGCATGCGTTCGACGCCGAGTCGGGGCGGCTGCTCTGGTCGGCTCAACTCGGGGAACGAACCGGCTTCGCACGCGGCGTCACCGCCAACTCGTACGCGGTCTTCGTGACCAACGCCAACATTCTCCATGCTCTCGACAAGAAAACCGGCAGGCCGATCTGGAAATCACAACCTGGGCACGATCCCGACCAGCACGCCGGCCTGCGATGAAGATCGGGTCATGGTCGGACTGACCTCGGGCAAGATTGTCGACTTTGAACCTCAAGATCACGAGACGACGAAGGGAACGAATCGATCCTGACGACAACCGATCGAAGGCCTGGACCTGGCACACCGGCGGCCCGGTTCTTACCCGACCGTTGCCGGCGGGCCAGTTTGCGGCCTTCGGTTCATCGGACGGAAGTGCTACGTGGTCGCAGCCAGCGACGGCAACCCGCTTTACCGCATTCCGACCGGCGGACCGATCGGCGAGGGACTGGGAGCATTCGGGACCCGAACCCTGCTGATCCCCTCGGGCGATAACAACCTCTACGGCGTCGATTTGCTGACGCGCGAAAGTCCTCTGGACTTTTCCCTCGGGTGCGCCGATCGAGCAGGAACCGTTGGTCGCCGACCAGGACGTCTACATCGTCAACACCGCCGGCAATTTGAGCCTGATCGACCCCGACACCGGCGAGCCACGCTGGACGAGCCCGACGCAGGGAGGTCGTCTCGCCGCGGTCAGCGGGACCAAGCTTTATCCTGCGCAGTCTACAACCTCGATTTGTTCGTGATGGATCGGAAGACGGGCCGCATGATGGTTGACCCGGGCGAGACCCACATCAGGGCCGGATTGAATCTTCGCGAATACGACCTGGACATTGTCAATCGCTTCAATGACCGGATGTACTTCGCGACCTCGTCGGGAATGATCGTCTGCCTGCGAGAGACGGGCACATGCCGAACCTCGTCTGCTTCGGACCCCAAGGCCCTGCCCTTCGGTTACGTTCCGCCGGAAGGGCTCAAGCTACGCCTCCGCCCACTCCAGCCGCCGAGGCCGGTGCACAGCCAAAGGCCGAACCAGGGGCAGAGGATGCCGCCGCTGTCGACGAGAAGGACAAGCCCGCCACCGATAAAGAGAAAGATGCAGCCGAACGCAGCCCAAGTAACATATCCCGGATTAACGCACCCCCTCATCGATAACCGCTCCGAATGTGGGAGAATGGTCGGCAGAAGGCCCGGTGAGGGGGTTTTCGTTGGTGAAGTTCTCGAATCGCTCCGGGAGTCGCAACCATGAGCGAGACGATCGTCCCGATTCGTCGGGCCTTGATCAGTGTTTTCGACAAGCGAGGGCTTGTTCGAGCTGGCGCGGGCACTGGCAGCGACCGGCACCCAGCTCCTTGCCAGCGGCGGCAGCCGGTCGACGCTCGTCGCGGCCGGTCTCGATGTGATCGAAGTTGCCGACTACACCGGCCAGCCCGAGGTTTTCGGCGGCCGGGTCAAGACCTTGCACCCCAAGATCCACGGCGGAATCCTGGCCCGCCGTGACGAACCCGAAGACCTTGCCACGCTCGAGCGCCAGGGTTTCTGCCGATCGACCTTGTCGTTGTCAACCTGTATCCGTTCGAGGCCACTGTCGCCCGTGCTGATGCAAGCCTGAGCGAGGCAATCGAAAACATCGATATCGGCGGGCCAGCGCTCATCCGCGCGGCCGCCAAGAACCATGCCCACGTCGCGGTCGCCACCAACCCCTCTCAGTACCCGGCTTTGATCGCTGCCATTCGCGAAAAGGGAGGGACTGATCTCGACGACCGGCGCCGGCTCGCGCTCGCGGCTTTCCGCATCACGAGTTTGTACGACTCAGGCGATTACCGATTACCTCGGCCGCGCCACGACACCAACAGCCCCGGAAGGGGCTGCATTTCCTGATCGGCTGCAACTGAGTTTTGATTTGCGCCAGCCGTTGCGGTACGGCGAAAACCCGCACCAGCAGGCGGCGTTTTATGTCGAGCCGGCAGCAGCGGGAACGAACCTGGCGACAGCGAAGCTACGGCACGGCAAGGAACTCTCCTACAACAACCTGCTCGATCTCGACAGTGCGTTGCGACTGGTCCGCCAGTTCGCCGAGCCAGCGGCATGCATCCTCAAGCACAACAACCCGTGCGGGGCCGCCATCGCCGACCACTTGGCCGTTGCATTCGAGAACGCCTACGAGGGCGATCCGCTCAGTGCTTTCGGGGGCATCGTGGGTTTGAACCGGCCTGTCGACTCGACTACCGCGGAGCGAATGTGCCAGCCGGGCCGATTTCTGGAAGCAATTCTGGCCCCTGGCTTTGATGAAGACGCACTCGAATGGCTCACGACCAAGCCAAGCTGGCGTAACAGCGTCCGGCTGCTCGATCTCGGCGGCTCACTTAATCCGCGTGGCGATGCAGCTACCGGACTCGACTACCGACGCATCGAGGGGGGCTTGCTTGTGCAGAGCTGGGACCGCCTCGAGCCAGATCCGGCGTCGGGCAGTATTGCAACGCGCCGATCGCCGACGGACGCCGAACGGCGCGACCTCGCCTTTGCGTGGCGAGTCTGTGCCTCGGTCAAATCGAATGCGATCGTCCTGGCGAAGGACGGACAGATCGTCGGGGTCGGCGCTGGCCAGATGAGCCGGCTCGATTCGGTGCGGATCGCCGTCGAGAAAGCTGGCTCACGTGCCGCTGGGTCGGTTCTGGCTTCCGACGCGTTTTTCCCTTTCCGCGACGGGCCTGACCTGGCGGCTGCCGCCGGCGTAACCGCCATCATTCAGCCAGGCGGCTCGAAGCGAGACGACGACACCACCACGGCCTGCGACGAACATGGAATGGCCATGATCCTGACGGGCCGACGCCACTTCCGGCACTGATAAATACTCGTTTGGCGGGGAGCTCGCGCACGAATCAGACTTTAGGCAAGCGGCAGAGTGACTTCGCACGCGAAGTTGCGGTCACTCTGGCCATTGCCTCTCTTTTGCGGCTCTTGCACCTTAGCGGTGTCCGCCGCCGCCGCCGCCATGACCGCCGCCAAAACCGCCTCCCATGCCGCCGTGGAATCCGCCGCCTCCCATTCCCATGCCGCCGCGGAAGCCGCTTCCCAGTGATGAGCCTCCCATCGGCGCACCTCTAAATCCACCTCCGTATCCGCCGCCCATTGGCATTCCACCGCCATCCCCGGATGAGCGCCCATTCCGCCAGCCATCGGTGATCCTCCGTAACCAGGATGCCCTCCCATTCCGCCAGCCATCGGTGATCCGCCGTACCCGGGATGTCCACCCATTCCGCCAGCCATCCCGCCGCCCGCTCCGCCCATCCGCGCCGCTCCCGGCCATCCCCGGGCTGCCCATTCCGCCCCGTGACATGCTGTCGCCGCGCCCATGCCTCGGCCCATACCGCCGCGCGATCCGGCCGTGCCCGCGCCGGCCTGGCCGAGTTGACGGGCACCGCCGAAGCCTTGCCCCTGGCGCCCTTGCCTCCCTGCCACACCACCTGTCGATGACGTCGACCGCGCCGTGGATTGCGAACGGACTCCGTTAAACGACGCTTGCCTCGAGTTCCCGCCTGAGGAGAGGGTCGACGCCCGGCTGACTTGGCCCTGCCCGGCGCCTGATCGCTGCGCCGATTGGCCTGAGTTGGTCCCCCGTGAGAACGGATTGGCGAACGCATGCGAAGAAGCGGGCGACGAACCGCCGCGCGACGAATTGACCGATCGATTCACGCTGGCATTGCGACTGATGGTGGTACTGCGCGTCGTGGTGTTGCCGTTGCGAGTCACGCTGGTCGTTCGCGTGATGCTGGCGCTGCGGTTGAAAGAAGCACTTCTGTTGAATCCCCCCCATCCTCCTCGACCCCAACCACCCCAGCCACCTCGGCCCCAGCCACCCCAACCGCCCCACCCAAATCCAAATCCGCCGAAGCCAAAACCGAAGAAGGGAAATCCGAATCCGAACCCGAAGCCAGGAAAGCCAAACCCGAAGCCGAAGCCGCCGAATCCAAGTCCCAATCCGAACCCTCCAAAACCGCCGTATCCACCATAACCACCGAACCCACCGTACCCACCCCAGCCATAATACGGCCACCCGTAACCATATCCGTAGTAGGGATAACCCATGCCAAGGCCGAAGCCACCCCCCAACATCCCGCCGTAAAGCCCACCACCGCCGAAGCCACCGTACCCGCCGTAGCCACCGTATCCGCCGCCGTAGCCACCGTATCCGCCGCCGTAGCCACCGTATCCGCCGTAACCACCATAGCCGCCGTAGCCACCCATGCCATACTGGACCGGCGAAGCGTAATACGGATAGCCGTCACCTCCATAGTAGGGATAGTCAAGATAGCCATAGTAGCCGTTCAAATAACCGTACGAGCCGTAGCCGTAAAACCGCCCCGAATCGTCGTAGTAGACGCCCGGATAGCCGTCGTAGTTAGCGTTGGGACGGCCGAATGCCCCATTGAGCTGTCCGTACATTTCGGGCGAAACCTTGCTGTACGGCTGATAGGTCAAGTCGTCGGCCCCGCGCGCCGTTTTGTCGACCTCAGCCGGCGTAAACAGGGTGCCGCGATCCTCGAGCGTCCGATCCCAATAGCCGTCTTGAAACACCCAGCCATCGGGCTGACGGATCCACTGAGCCGGAACCCACGACCAGCCCGGCTGAACCTTGGTCCAGAAGCCCTTCTTCCACATGACGCCGTTGCCGTCGGGAACGTACTGGCCCGGAATGAAAAAGCAGTCGGCGTTCGGCGGATCACCGGGCTCGTCGTCGGGGCGGTCGGCCGGCGGACCATCTTTGCGGTAATCGAGCCGGTCGGTTCTTCCGTTCGCTCCAGAACCCGGGTACCCGATACCACCCTTTGTCGTCTCGCTTCCAGTAGCCGTTGACCCAGAAACGCCCAGGAGGTGGAACTCGCCATGTACCTGTCACCCAAACGAAATCGCGCCGACCGGCGTCCAATTCCCAGTAACCTTCGATCCACTCCGCACTTGTGCTCGGTGGGTCGATGCCAGGGCGCTCCGATAATGGCGGTGGCGGTGCTTTCTCGATGCGCCTAGGGTTTTGGTCCTTGCGCGGCGATAGAAACGCTTCATGGAGCGGCCCTTCGGTCAGCGGTCGTACCTTTTGCTCGGAGAATGTGTTCACCGCGCCCGTCGTCGTGCCTGCAAACGGACTTCGCCCAGCCGGCGCAAGCGGCTCCACATCCGGTAAGGCCGATGGCGCCGAGTCTTGACCGGCTGCACGCGACGCGAACGTTCCGCCGACACTTAGCAAAATCCAAAAGCCGATTCCAATGACGCGGTTCATGGGAAGCACTCCGCGATAACGCAGCAAGAGCCGATGCGGGCATAACCCCGCTCATCGATTTACGATTGGATCGAGGAAAAAGCACAAGAGGGTCGGGGAAATGGACGACATTTCCTTCCCTGTAACCGTCAAGACCCTCGTGACCTTACCGCATGAGCTTTGACTTCCTTATTCTATCCCGCTCGCGAGCGGAGCCAATGTCACTCGGCGTTCAAATGCTGGACACTAGCCACGGGCCGCGTACTGTCCGAATCCGGTAGCGTGATTGTAGGGCGAAAGTCGACGTAAATCCATGCATTATATTTTCTCTGGAGGCGACTCCTGTGGCGACCGCATCGGCTGCAATGCCCGGACCGCATTTGTGCTCCGCGCTCATGGGCGAATTTCTCGGAACGGCGTTGCTGATCCTGCTCGGAGACGGTGTGGTCGCCGGGGCCGTATTATTGGGTGACTCGCCCGATCAGATGAGGATCACCACGGGGTGGGGACTGGCCGTCGCGCTGGCCGTGTATTTGAGCGGCCGGTTGAGTGGCGGGCACGTCAACCCGGCCGTGACACTGGCCCTGGCAGCGCGTGGCGTATTCCCCTGGTCGCGCGTTCTCCCCTACTGGGGAGCTCAACTGGCCGGCGCGATCTTGGGGGCATCGCTTGTTTACGTCGATTATGCTGACGCGTTTTGGTCGTTCGAACGCGATCATCAGTTGATCCGTGGTGCGATGGCCGGCGGTAAGCTCGTCGGCCCGGCCGCGGGTGGGGCTGGAGTATTCGCGACTTACCCGGCCTTCGATACGCTCTGGCGCAATTTTCTCAGCGAATTCATGGCCACAGCTGTGTTGCTCTTGGGTGTCCGGG
The DNA here is from genome assembly GCA_963850935.1 of uncultured Isosphaeraceae bacterium. Classification (GTDB taxonomy): domain Bacteria; phylum Planctomycetota; class Planctomycetia; order Isosphaerales; family Isosphaeraceae; genus CAWFRS01. The sequence continues at coordinate 88,653 of CAWKNT010000032.1, read as the reverse complement.
CACTCACGGATCGCCGGAACGCGGCCCCCGGTGGCTACGTGGAGCCGTTGGCGCTGGGTGCCCTGGTATGGGCGATCGGTGTATCACTGGGGGGACTGACCGGTTATGCGATCAACCCCGCGCGATCTGGGCCCGCGCATCGCCTCGGCCGTTCTTGGCTGGGGGACGGCCGTGTTTCAGTCGCACAGCAGTTATTTCTGGATCCCCATTTTCGCCCCGCTCGCGGGCGGACTCGCGGGCGTTTTCCTCTACGATTTCGCCATCCACCGCCACCTACCGCCCGAAACCTCGGCTAGCCCTCCCGGCGAGCTCTCGCCGTGAACGACCTTATGCAAGAAAATTCATAGCTCTGTAAAGTGGAAGATCACGCGTGGCCGAGCCCAGGCGCGGCCTCGATCACCCGCATGCTTTTCCACCGCCCGGATCGAAACCTCAAATAGAAGCAAACGGCCATGGCCAGGATGTACGCTGTCGCGAATCCCCAAGCCCAGTAAATGCTGCCTCCACCTCGCACAACGACGAATGTCGGAACGACCATGATCGGCCACGCCAGCGCAAAGGTGAGCAGTGAGACAAATCGAGTGTCGCCGGCCCCGCGCAACGCATATGAGAACGTCACGTTGACCGAATCGGCCAGGGAGTAAACCGCCACGCACGTCAGCAGTGTAGGAACAATCGCAGCCACTGCCGCGAAGCTTTCTCGATCATGATCCCCGCGGAAAACAGAGACGAGGACTCCTGGAATAAGCAGATAGATGGCAGCCACGCCGAACATATATCCGAACACCCATCGCAGGCCGGTGTAGGCGGAGAGTTCGGCCAGATCGGGCCGGTCGCCACCCAGCCGCTGGCCAACCAGAATCGATACAGCCTGTCCGAGACCGAGCATCGGCAGAAACGCTACCATGTTAAGCCGTACGGCCAGCGTGGTGGCCCCTGCCTCAGCTTCACCCAGGCGGCCAACCAGTTGCACGAACGCGTGAAACACCAAGACGTCAAGGAACACCTGCATTCCAGCCGGGCCGCCATACTTCATCAGCCGGCCGAACAGCTCACGCTCTGGCCGCCAGCCGTTTAAAGTGTTGAATTGCGTGCGATATTTCGGCAGCAGCAACAGCGCTAAACCCAACACGGCTGACGTCCACGACCCAATCACGGTTGCCCATCCGGCTCCCGCGATCCCTAGCTCGGGAAATCCAGCGCGTCCAAAGATCAGGACAAGGGCCAATGCCACGTTGACAGACGTTCCGGCGGCCTCGATCAGGAGCACGGTCCACGTCTGGCCCCTGCCCGAAAAAAAGCCGTTAACAGCCGCCATGACCAGCATCGGCAACGCGGCGAAACCGAGACAGCGCAGGTAGATCACCTCCAGCAACTGCAGAGCCGGGGTGTGGCCGCCCATCGCGATCAGCGCCGGGGCCACCGGTATCACGACCAAGAATACGAGGCCCGCCAGTACTGCGAAATGGATCCCCTGCCAGACCGCCGGCCCAACCCGCTCGGGGCGGCCAGCTCCGGTGTATTGCGCAACGAAGGTCGACACGTAGCCGGCCGTCACCTGAAGCAGCCCGAACAAGAGCCAAAACCACATCACCGCCGGAAACGACGCGGTCATCTCCCGCGGATCATGCCACGCGAGCAGTACGGTATCCAGGAAAACCTGCACAGTCATGAAGCCTTGGCTGACGATCAGCGGTAGGGCAAGCGCGAGCAATTCACGGCTGCTCCCGGCGGTAGGCTCGAAGCCCGGCCGCGTCGCTTCGGCGTCTGCTGACTCGAGGCGATCCGGCGTCAGTTCGATCGTTTGCTCGGCGAGCCCGCTTCGACTCATCACCCGTTCCTCAAAAAAGTCAATTGCCTGGATGGTATCTGGGGGGAATGCGCACAATATCACGCTCGTGGTGCCTACCAGATCTGGTCAAATCCTGGTGCACCGCGCCGGTTGGGCGACTGCATGCCTCCCACAATTCCGTGGCCACACGCTCGCCCTATTGCTGGACCTCCCCAGTACCAAGACCCAAACTCCGTCGATCGGGTTCGCAGCCAATACCGCGGTTGGTCGGGCCCATCGAGGGCAAATTCGCGCAGGGATCCGAGGGGCTCTCCGCAGTCTTAGCCTATCGAGCGGCACGCAGATCGGGGAAGTCGACCATTCTGGATCGCAGCGTGGGAACTTCCGGCCGATCACAGATCTTGATACGGATTAGACGACCAGTGCGGAGCGCCGTGCTATAACTGTCGGGATACTGTATTCTTCCAATCGCCGGCTCCGTCAGAATCGGTGCCGTTCTCTGATGCAGGGGGAACGAAGCCATGGCGCTTGACCTGGTTATCTTTTACGGTTCGGTTCGCCACGACCGGCAGGGGATCCGCGCGGCCAGGTTCATTGAAAGTGCATGCCTCGCACGCGGGCATCGGGTCAACTTGATCGATCCGGCCATCGACCGGCTGCCGCTCCTCGATCGGATGTACAAGGAATATAAGCCAGGGCAGGCACCTGAGGTCCTCCACAAGCTAGCCGCGCTGATCAAATCTGCCGACGCATTCATTATCGTGTCGGGCGAGTATAACCATAGCATCCCGCCGGCCTTGTCGAACATGCTCGATCATTTCCTGGAGGAATACTTCTGGCGGCCCTCGGCGATCGTTTGTTACTCGGCGGGTGCGTTTGGCGGCGTGCGCGCGGCGATGCAGTTGCGTGCGATGCTCTGCGAGCTGGGGACTCCGAGTATCCCATCATTGTTTCCGGTGCCCAAGGTGCAGGATGCACTCGACGAAAACGGAAATCCACTCGATGATGCTCTCAATCGCCGTGCCGTCCGTTTTCTCGACGAGCTGGAATGGTACGCGAACGCTCTGAAGGCCGCCCGCGGAACAGGTGTGCCATACTGAGCGGCCGGCGAGCTTTGCCACGCCACTCGATGGAAAGGCGTTCAAAGAATGGAAAGTGGACTCGTTGCCGTTTGGCCCGTTGCCAACTTGCGTTAGGGGTAACGTCGATGCTCGTTGTGATGCACGGCCATTCCAAGTTAGCCCAGATTGACCGCGTATTGGACGCGATCCGCCAGATGGGATTGGTCCCGCACCCGATGCCCGGGCCCACGCCGCACAGCGATCGGGATCACCGGCAATACCAGCTCGATCGATGCCAGGACGCTCGAGGTTCTTCCGGGCGTTGTCGAACTGATCCGGGTGACCAAGCCGTACAAGCTCGCGAGCCGCGAGATGCACGAACACGACACGGTCATCCGCATGCCCCATGGCACCTTTGGCGACCAACATTTCACAATCATCGCCGGGCCCTGCTCGGTCGAGAATGAAGAGACGATTTTTAGAACGGCAGACTGGCTGATGGCTCACGGCATCCACTTCCTGCGTGCCGGGGCCTTCAAGCCACGTACCAGCCCCTACGCATTCCAAGGCCTCGGGCACGAGGGACTGGGTATTCTTGCCCGCGCCCGGGCGAAGACCGGAATTCACGTCGTTACCGAGTTGATGGACACCGACAACGCCGACGCAGTCGAGCAGGTCGCCGACGTGATCCAGATCGGGACGCGGAATATGCAGAATTTCAGCTTGCTGCGAAGAGTGGCACGGGCTCGAAAGCCAGTGCTTTTGAAGCGAGGAATGTCGGCGACGCTCGAAGAGTGGCTGATGTCGGCCGAGTACCTGCTCGCCGGCGGGAATGGCGAAGTGATCCTGTGCGAGCGCGGGGTCAGAACCTTTTCCGACCATAGCCGCAACACGCTCGACCTCTCGGTTATTCCCCCCGCCAAGGCGCTTTGCCATCTGCCAATCCTGGTGGATCCCAGCCACGGCACCGGCCGACGCGATTACGTGCCACCGATGGCGTTAGCAGCGTTGGCCGCGGGCGCCGATGGTCTCTTGATTGAGGTGCATCCGGATCCTGACAACGCGCTGTCTGATGGAGCCCAGTCGCTATGCTTCGACGCCTTCGAACGGCTTATCGGTCAGCTCAAGAGTTTGGCCCAGCCGCTAGGGCGGATCGTATGAGTAAATCTGTGATGATTAGTATGCAGTCTCGACCGGCCGAATTAACGGCATTGATTGGGAAGCGTTTGGTCGATTTTACCACGTGTCGCTCCGATCGATTAATGAATGTCGGGTAACGGCGCTCGTGGTTGGGAAACAACTCACGATGTCGACGCTACCAGACAACCAACAGTCTGGCCTGTCGGCTCCTCCCCTCCCCGTCGCCGCCTTGAATAAGTGATTTCACGCGGTATGCTATAAGGGCACAGCGGCTGTTCGCTGGCAGTGTCGACGTTGACCACTGAGCTGAAACCACACCAAGACAAGGTGACGCCGTGAGCGAGATGACTCACAAGCCGGAAGCCCTTTTCGCTATCGAAGATGAACCTTCTCACCCGGACTTGAGTAGGGGTCTGGCGAATTATCGGCGGCTGAATGCAAGTGAACGTGCCGCCTGCGCAGCCGAACTGAAGAGGAGGGTCGAGATCGAGATCGTGGACCAAAAGTGTCGGTCTCGGCGACGACAAAAAGGTTTGGTCGCCGTCGTAGTGGAATCAATATTCGGTGTGAAAATTCTCGAGAAAGGTTCACGCATAAAGCCCCGATGAATGTTCTACAACGCACGCGTCTAGACCGCGATCCCATACTCCCCCTTGCGATCTTGACCGTGAGTGACGGTGTCGCGTGCCGGGGTCCGACAAAAAGAACGATGGTACGCAATAGCAAGCGAGCATTGCGTACAGCGAAACAGCCAAATGACGCTCAGCTCGGCAGCTTCAGTCGTCAAGTTGCTCGGTCGACCTAACGACGCCTCCGATGCAATGGACCTGAAAGATCCCGCACGGAACGAAGGAACAGGGCGCAAAGTTATAAGTCGTAATTAAGTAGGCACCAGCGGCCGGCCGGTCGGTAAGGTCCCTTACGCTCCAGTATCTCCAGACCGAGGTAGGCTTTCCTAGGACCTTCACCACGTCGCTCTCGGGGCTTCCCACTAATCCAGCCCGGTCGGCAAGCTGCTGGCAACTCTGGTTGAATGCCGTGGCATAGGGACCGTGGATCGCCGCGTCGACGGCCTTCAAGAACTGGACCAGGACACCCATGATGACTGCCACGACCGCCACAACGGCCATCAACCGCCGCACCGTAAACCGCGTGCGAGACATTTGCATGGGTGAGTCTCGGTGGGTGCAATTGATAAGTCTCGATGCTACTCCAACTTTTCCACGCCCCACATCGTCGCGCGGCCGCTTGTCCGCGCCAACTATTGATGAGGCATTTCGCTTGATTCGGCCGGGTTAGCCGATCGCGTCATATACAGCGGTCATCCCGTGGCCACTCCTCATGTGCCGGTTATCTTCGCCAGCATTCAAAGGTTCAAAACTACCGGTGGGCATTGCCTGCGCAGTTGGCGGCCTGGCCGCGCGAAAAAGCTGATCAATGCATTCATGCAATACTTGTGGTTTTCGGCTCGGTGAGGTAGACTCTAGGGTGAGGTTGACTATAAAAAGCGTACTATGATGCGGTCGAAATGCCGAGACGGGTTACATGGTCCTGTTTCGAGCGATCGGGATGTCGGAATGAAAGCGGAGCTGGTTCCGGAAAATGGTGATCCTCCGATCACGATCACGCGCGACTTGACCTTGGTCGGTCGCCATGAAGATTGTGACGTGGTGATTGCGCACCCCAGCCTGTCGAAACGGCACTGCCTGGTGGTAAAGACCGACGGACTTTTGGTCATCCGTGACTTGGCGACAACCAACGGAACGAAGGTCAAAGGGCAGAGAGTGCGGTGGGCGGCACTTTTGCCTGAGGACCGGGTAAGTTTCGGGGCGTACAAGGTGCGGATCTATCTTGGGTCCGACGATATGCCGGCACCGTCGGAGCAACGACGGGGACGCAATGGAGGGGTTGCCGCACGTGGGGCCGCGAGGCCAGCAACGCAAGCAGAATACTCGGGAGCAAAGGCGACCGAGCGAGTTTCCCCTGCGCCGCAACCGCCGCGGATTATCCCTCCGGGATTTCCAGAGCCCTCCCATGATGGAACTGCTGTCGCGGACTGGGAAACAGCCTACGGAGAGCGGCTCGCCGGCCAGGGATCCGACAGCGCCGGGCCATTCGAGCGCGGCTTTGAGCTCCTCGACGACGACGACGAGATCATCGAACTCGATTAAAGTGTCGGCGGCGTGCAAGTGGGGCTTGTGAGGAACTCGGGATGAGTACCTCTACGAATTACGTCATTCGGCAGCCCAAGAGCCTCGGCTATTGCATTACACTTGGACGTGCTCATATTCTAGCGCAAAGCGAACCGGACGACGCCGGCTCGGCGAGCACCGAGGCGGCGTGATCCGGTTGGGTGCGGCGTTTAGAGTGGGGCGAGCGGAGTCGCTCTCTGACTGCTGGAAAACCTTCGATTTGAGCGGTCTGGGGCGCGGCGCAATGACGCCTTGCGATCGTGAGAGCGCCTCAGGCACCTTCGCCGCGCGTCCGACGGGGCTCGCGCCGCGGGGGCGGATTGAGGCGGTCGATCTGGCGGGCATCGTGGGGTTCCAGTCGGCTCGCCTGGCGATTCTCGCGCTGAATGGCCTCGTACACCTCTTGGCGGTGCACGGAGATCTCGATCGGGGCCGCGATCCCCAATCGAACCTTATCGCCGCGAATATCCACCACGGTGATGACGATGTCATCGCCGATGATGATACTTTCATCGCGGTGACGGGACAGGACCAGCATTGTTTTCGGCTCCTTCCTCCTGCCAGCGAGGCCCGCGACCGTCCCTGATCACGTTGCCCGGGCACTTGGTGACCACGACGGAGCTGGGGATATTACGTTGCTACTAAGACTCATGCTGCTCTGCTAGAGCGGGTTACGCCGTCGCTCGCAGCGGTGACGGCCCAGGCAGCAGGGTTGGTGCCGGGGCGGAAGCACACGATTCAAGAGGATACCGCACCGGGTAGCGGCTGGAGGTAAGCACCAGTTGCCGGCCCAGGCGTCGGATCGGGTTGAAGACCACCGGCCCTTGCAGGTTGACCGTCAGCCCTCCCCCTTCACCGCGATTCAAGATCACATAAATCATTGCCGATCGTTCGTCTTCCAGCTCGAGTGCCGCCCGGTCGCCCTGGCGAAGCTCGACCCGGTAGTCGCTGACCGCCAACGGGAGGCGCGACCAGCCCAAATGCCAGGTCCGCTGCCGTCACGCTCTGCAACCACGACAGACCGTCTCACCACCGGATCGGGAAGATGGATGTAGTGAGTGAACGCACGGAACCCGAGCAATCCTTCGGGAACGAGGATCAAGTCCGATTCGCATGCCTGGATCAGGCCGAAGCGCGTCGTGAGGATGTTCACTTCCTGGTTACCTCCTTGAACGTCGGGCGGACAAAGCCTGTGTGTAGCCAGTGCATCTCCCGGCACGACTTGGGCGTCCTTAGGTGAGCCCATTCGTTCACGCTGATCGAGACTCGCCCCATCCGCAGTCGCCTCGCCCAGGCCGAGCCGCTGGGTAAGCTACGGTTCGAGTCGTCCCCAGGCCACTCCGCGGCACGATCAATCCTGTCCGCCGATGCGGACCAACTCACCGCGCTCCTCCGAGCACAATCGCTGACCGAGGGAGCAGCTTTACCGACCTTTATATCGTCTCCCGCCAGGCCGGCTCAGTCTCGTTGACGGAAATCCAGGCGCAATACGCCTCGCGATGGTCGCGCCAGTCGCTCCGTTCGTAACGGAGGTGCAACGTAACCTCGGACGTGTCATCGGCTCGCGGCTTGTCGTTGCCCACGGCAGGGCTCGCGCCGTCACGACCGGTAATTCTCTTCCAGCCCCCACAATCGTTGCAAAAATCGGTCGCGTTTTCCCGGCTCATAGCGATAGATCGCCAGCTCCTCGATCGATTCGCCCGGCGACGGAACGTACTCTTGCCGACGCTGTTCCGAATCGCGAAAGACCGCCCCAATATGTTCGGAGCACGCGAAACCGTACGTCTTCAGTTCGGCGAGATTGGCCATCGCTCCAGCGCGCGGCGATCTTGTACGATGCCGGCACCCGGCAGTCGGGATGGGAGCAAGGAATGACGTGGCTCTTGGACATCTGCCGGGCCTCGTAGATGGGCGATCTAGCATGCGGGACAAAATCGAGTGAGCAAGACTAAACGCGTTGGCGGCTAATCCCAGGATTCTATCGTGAGCAGCGACCGGGTTCAAACCGGACACGCTGACCGCCCCCAGCAACTGAGCACCTAGGATCTCGGTCGTGCCGTGAGATCGTCGCCGGAACGTGTTCAATCCATGACCGAAGCCCGTTAGACCTTACCGATCGCTGCGCGAATTGTTATAAGGAAGAGGAGCACGACTCTTGTATCGTAAGAGTCCCGTTGACCCGCACCAGGATATTCGCGGCCGCGACCAAGTGATATCTAGAGGCTTGCAAAATGACGCAGATCGAAATGGCTCGGCAGGGGATCGTCTCATCCGAGATGGAGTATGTCGGGCGACGCGAAGATCTCGAGTCCGAGTTGGTCCGGTCCGAAGTAGCGCGCGGGCGGATGATCATCCCGGCCAACACCGTCCATCTGAAGCTTGGCTTGGAACCGATGGGTATCGGCATCAAAGCGAAGTGCAAGATCAACGCCAATATCGGCAATTCGGCCGTTACGTCCGACATCGAAAACGAGCTATCCAAGCTTCAAGCATGGCTGTTGAGCTGGGCTCCGACACCGTGATGGACCTTTCGACCGGCGGCAATATCGACGCAATTCGCCGGGAGATCATTGCCGCGAGCCCGGTCCCGGTCGGGACTGTGCCAATGTACCAGGCGATCCAAAAGGTCAAGAAAGTCGAGGAACTGTCTGCGACCGACCTGCTCGACATGGTCGAACATCAGGCCAAGCAAGGGGTCGATTACATGACAATCCACGCAGGCATATTGCGCGACTATATCCCGCTGACCGCTCATCGCCTTACAGGAATCGTCTCGCGGGGCGGTTCGCTCATGGCCCAGTGGATGTTTGCCCGCAATCAGGAAAACCCGTTCTACACGCACTTCGACGAACTGTGCGACATCATGCGCGAGTATGACGTGTCGTTTAGCCTGGGCGACAGTCTGCGGCCCGGCAGCATCGCCGACGCTTCCGACGCTGCCCAGTTCGCCGAGCTGAAGACACTGGGAGAGCTGACCCGGCGGGCCCAAGCCCGCGGCTGCCAGGTTATGGTGGAAGGCCCCGGCCACGTGCCGATGGACCAGATCGCCATGAACATGGAGAAGCAGGCGATCGAATGCAACGAGGCCCCCTTTTACGTATTGGGCCCGCTCGTGACCGACATCGCGCCGGGATACGACCACATCACGTCGGCCATCGGCGCGGCCCTGGCCGGCTGGCACGGGGCCAGCATGCTTTGTTACGTGACGCCGAAAGAGCACCTGGGCTTGCCCGAAGTCGAAGACGTGCGTCAGGGAGTAATCGCCTACAAGATCGCGGCGCACGCCGCCGATCTGGCGCGGCATCGCCCAGGCGCTCGTGACCGCGACGATGCCTTATCGCGGGCGCGGTACCACTTTAACTGGGAGGAACAATTCCGGCTGTCGCTCGACCCAGAGACCGCTCGCCGCATGCACGACGAGACGTTGCCGCAGGACGCGTTCAAGACCGCGTCATTCTGCAGCATGTGCGGACCCAAGTTTTGCTCAATGCGCATCACAGAAGACATCCGCAAGCAAGCCGCCGCCATGGCATCGCTCGTTCAGCTCGAGCCGGCGGGCGCAGGCGCTTGAACGGGAAACTCGGCGGGCGAATATTGGCGGTTGGCGAGTAGAAAATGACCCCGAAAGTCCGGACTGCGTGATCCCTGGCAGGCGATCGGCGAAGCGCCATGCCGAGATTGGCAAGGTCCGAAATTCCGGGATCTAGTTTCGACGATGCATCGAAATCCATGGCCTAATCGAGGCCGATTTCACCGAGCATTCATTGTCCAGTAGGGCCCTGGACCGTAGGCGATGCCGAAACGGGTCGCCGCGGGCGTGAGCATGTTTGCCCGGTGGCCGCGCGAGTTCATCCACTCTTCGGCCGTGCTGGCGGCGTCGGGAGTGTTCCAGGCGCAGTTCTGGAAACAATTTGCGGTGATGTGGTGGCCGATGCCTTTGTCGGCTTGCACGATGTTGTTCTGGGCGGCCCAGTCGGATAGGTCGGGTCGTACGCCAGCGGGGCAAGCCCGGCGGCGGCCCGATACTGATTCAAGATGGCGGCGAACCCATAGGGGTCAGCAGTCGGTACGAGTTCTTCAGGAGCCCGCTTGGAATCGGGGTCGATGCGCCACAAACCGCGATTCGGGCCCTCGTCGATCTGGTACCCGTATCCCCAGACCCCTTGTTTCGTAAGCCAAACCCAAGACTTCTTGGGCGGGTCTTGGGCCAGGCAGGAGCCCGCCAGTGAAACCACGATCAAGGCCGCAGCGGTGATGAGTTTTGTCCCGTTCATTGGTTTCCCCTCCTTGTCGTTGAGTTCGCGTGAGATAGTGGAAACCCTGGGCAACCAGGCAGGGCGATCCGCTCCGTGGGGAATCCGCGCGGACGGCGACCGCGGCTCGCTAAAAGCATCGAGCCGCAGTGCCGCGCCCCTTCCGTGGTCCTGTGGAGGCGCAGGGATGTCTAATTAGAAGACCGCTAAATTCAGCCGTGGAATGGCCGCAAAGTTCTGGCCACTCGGAAGTCAAGAATCGGCGGATTCGCCGACGGCGGGTGGGAGAGCAAGTCGCGCACGAACCGATCGTCAAGCAAAAATACAGTGATCTGGCGACGGGCGGCACACCGACTGTTCGGTCGGTAACGATTGCGAGGGGCCAGAATACGCTAGCGCCAAACGGGGACTGACCGTTTTTTACAAGAGAAATTGCTGTAAAATCAACACATCAGCTAGTCGGCCGCCGGCGCCACCGTTGACGGACCCCCGGTATAAAAAAGCGGCGTTCCCCTCTGGGTTTCCCCAGACAGGAACGCCGCCAACAACGAGGCATCGGGGCCGCGGCTTTAGCCGACCTTGGCAAGTGCAGGCACGCTCTTGCTCGATGCAGCAGCCGAGACAAATGCTTCAATGAGCTGCATGTCCAGCGAAATGTTCCCCTCGTTTTCAGGGTGCCACTGTACGCCGGTGACCCACCACGAATGATCCTTACCCTCAAATCCCTCGATCAATCCATCGGGTGCGAGCGCCGCGACCCGGAAGGTCGGAGCGAGCTTGCGGATGCCCTGGTGGTGGTAGGAATTGACTCGGATTTCACCGGGTCCGTAGATTTCTTCGAGCCGAGTGCCTGGCTGCATTACGACGATGTGCCGGTGCGCTCCCCCGTGAGGGTCGCGATGAGGAATTGACTTGGGCATGTCTTCCGGGAGATGGAGAAAGAGGCCGCCCCCGGCGCAGACATTCAGTTCCTGCATGCCCAACCCGATGCCCAAGACGGGCATTCTGCGCTGCTGGACCAGTCTGCAAAGCAAGCGGTCAGCCAGTTCGCGGCGTTCGGGCACGACCGTGACTGCGGGATGCGGCGTCAGGCCCATTTTTTTGGGGTCCAAGTCGTCGCCGCCAGTCAACATCACACCATCCAGTCGGTCGAGAATTGGCGTGAGGTCGGCTTCCTTGACGAGCGGCGGTATGAAAACCGGCAACGCGTTTGCCGACAGCAAGCAATCAAAATAGCCGCTGTGGACGTAACAATGGGGCACACGCCCTTTGGCCGTCGCCCGATAGTCGCTGTTAACTCCGATGAGCGGACGGTATTTCATAGTAGCCATCCCTTCCTTGAAATGGTCTTGAGCGAAATCCGTTGGTGATTCGTCCTGATACCCCCTGCTTGACGATCTCGTCTTCTGTGCTCACGAGCAGCAGGGTCTTCCAGGATGGGGTCTTCCCTACATCAACACGCGTCCAGAATTAACGAGTCAAAAAAGGTCAATTCTGAACCGACGCTTCATCTTGGTCCTCGGTTAGTGAGGATCGTTCTTGGTAGTCCCTCCCTGTATTTGATGTGTTGCCAGGAGAGTCACGTCACCGACTGATCCATCAATCGACTGGCCTGAACTGGCCAGGTGAGGGGAGTCTAACGACAGCCATTGGCCGATTTCAAGAAAAATCCGGAAAAACCGCAGATTTCTCGGATTTTTGGCCAAGAATCGGCAGATTGGGAAGCGCCGTGAGCGCGAGTGATAGGTCGTGACGTGGCCGAATTGGACCGAGCTACTGTTTGCCCGCTCAGGCGCGCGCCGGCTGGCTAGGGCACGAGCAATCCGGTGCGCAGTTGGAAAGGTTCATCCGGCTGCGACCGGCATGGGCGAGCAGTCTTAGTGGGCCGCTTCGTCGCGTCGCTCTTTGACGTATTCGTCTTTGAGATAACGGATCAAGACGTCCATGTCGCTCGAAGTGATTTGGTCGGGGCCGAACGCCGGCATCTGGTTTTGTTGGTTTTCGTTCAGAAAATGATATTTATCCGACGAGCGCGGATTGCGGATCATCCGAGCGGTCCACCAAGGTGATCCCCAGCCGAAGAGTTGGGGGGCGCGACGCATTCCGCCTTGGGTGAAGCCGTCGATCACGTGGCACTGGCCGCACTCTTCCTTGAAGAGTTCGTAACCGGGATGATTGGAAACGCCGGGGGAACTCAGCCAGTCCGCAGGGGTCATGTTGTCAGGAATGGCGGCGAACGACGCGACGAAATCCGCGACGTCGTCTAGCTCTTTGGGTTCGAGCGTGGAATCTTTCTTCCATTCGGCCATGCCGTCGAACTTGGCGACTTTGCCGAAGTATGTCGTTGAGCTTGGATCCAAGAGCAGCCCGTGGACCCAGGCCTTCGAGCCGAAATGCGCCAGGTCGGACGCTGTTTGCGTGCCGCTCCCGTTTCCCTCGTAGACATGACAGCCCAGGCACCGGCGTTCGAGCACATTTCGCCCCTGCGTCAGGGGATCGCGGCGGAGGATATAGGCCGAGCCGTCCGGCGGGATGCCAACGTCGGGCATTCCAGCCAGAAAGATTGCCCGCTGCCGCGACTGGTCGGCCTTTTTTCTTGATTCCTGAAATGTGCTATCGCGCACATCCTCCCTCATGGCCTGGACCGTCAGAAAGCCACCTCCCGCTACAACCGCGAATACAAACCCGCAAGCCAAGAAATGGGCCAAGCTGCGGGGCAACAACCGATCCAGAAACGGTAAGAGCATCATCATCGCCAACAGAGTGGTCGGAATCACGATCGTACCGATGATCTCCCGGCTGCCGGGAAAGAGTTTGAGCATTTGAAACAGAGAGAGGAAATACCACTCCGGCCGCGCAGGGTAGTCGGAGCTCGAGGGATCGGCGGGTGCGTCGAGGTTGGCTCCCCCTTCTGCCAGCACCAGGAAGATCACGACCAACAGAACGCCCGCGCTAAACACGGTATCCATGAAAAGTTGCTCGGGCCAGAACTGAGCAGTAGGCCGTCGATCGGCATCAGGAGGGGCTGTAATTCCATGCCTTCGGAAAAGCGCGACGTGGATCGCCAAGCAGAGGACGAGCAAGGTGGGCAGCACTCCCACGTGCAGGCCGTAAAACCGCGTGACGGTCTGGTTACCGTAATCAGGACCTCCGACGAGGATTTTTTGCAAATACGGCCCGGCGACTGGCGCGCCCCCCATAATGTTGGTCGCGACCTTGGTCGCCCAGTATCCTTTTTGGTCCCACGGGAGCAGGTAGCCTGTGAGGCTGAAGCCGAGCGTCAGGAACAGGAGCGCCATTCCGAACCACCAATTGAATTCGCGGGGGCGGCGGTATGCGCCCGCCCACAAAACCTGGAGCAGATGCATGGCCAAAAGTACGACCATTGCCTGGGCCGCGAAATGATGGACTCCGCGGATGAACCAGCCCCACCACATCTCGTGGCTGATGTAGAATACGCTAGCCCAGGCAGTGGACGATGACGGGCTGTATGAGGTCATGAGCAACAGCCCGGTGAAGACCTGGGCCATGAAGACCACGGAGAGCGCAGAGCCGAAGACATAGCGCCACCGTGCGCCGCCGGGAATTGGCTCGTCGAGCGCCACCTTCAACAAATCGCGAATGCCGGTCCGATCGTCGACCCAGTCCGCCAGTTGTTTAAACAAGAGGGATTTGCTCCTCGCTTTGGGTCCGAAACCGTTCAAACTTGACCCGTACTTCGGGATCGTCCCCCGGCGTGAGCTCGACTTTGAGCCGATCCATCGCACGCGGTGGAACCTGGTTCTTGGGCTTTCCGCCCAGGTCGAAGGCGCTCGTGTGACACGGGCACAAAAAGCTCTTGCCGTCAGCATTTAGGTTGACGGCGCACCCCAGATGGGGGCATTCGGACGAGAGAGCAACCACTTGCGGGTTCGCATCATCAACCTGGCGAATCAACCAGACCGATCCGACCGGTTCGCGCGGATATTTGACCCAAGCATCGCGCCGCTCTTCGATAATGGCGAACGCACGAGGAACTCCCACTTCTAGTTGTTTAAGTCGAGTGAGCGTCTCGAACAATGCTTTACGTTCCTTATTACGGAGCGGCGAAATAATGTAGGCCACACCTGGGACAGCGAGAAGCAGCCCGATTAGCGTGCCCAGGCCGACCGTGGCGAATCCCAAGATATCGCGGCGCGTCATTCGCGAGCCTTTCTCGAAGCGGAGCGGCGGTGATGATGATCCGAGAGTTTTCGGCGGGGGCAACCATCGGCGGCGGGTTAGATTCTCTGGCAGCAGAGACACACAATCAATGAGGCAACGCGTCTCAATTCCGTGCGAATATAGCTTTGGGCTGCTGAATTTCGATATAATCTGCCCATGATTCAGCGCTTCTACGTGCACAATTTCCGATGCCTGGAAAACTTCGAATTGCCGATAGCGAAGAGGCCGTCCACGCTTTTAGTTGGCAGAAATGGGTCGGGCAAGTCCACGGTGGGATTGGCTCTAGAGGTTCTGCAGAAAATTGCCCGTGGCACCAACCGAGTGGGTGATTTGGTAAGACCGGCAGACTTCTCGCGTGGCCGCTCGGACGTGCCGCTCCGCTTCGAAATCGAGCTGGTGCTCGACGAAAAACGGTCCTATGAGTACTCGCTTGCGTTGGATCTACCATCGGGTTTCAGGGAACTCCGCGTCGTTGAAGAGAGATTGTCGGTCGGCGGCAAACATATTTATGCGAGGGAAATAGCTCAGGTAACTTTCTTCAAGACACATGTGGACGAGGAAGCAAAATTCCTTATCGATTGGCATCTTGTCGCACTTCCGCTGATTCAGGTACGATCGGAAACGGATCATCTTCACGTGTTCAAAAGCTGGCTCGCTCGGATGCTCATCCTTGCACAAATTCCCAGCCTGATTGAGGGGGACTCCAAAGACGTTACCTTGTTGCCCAACCGCGACGTAACGAATTTCGGAGACTGGCTCTCGCGGTTGCTGGCGGACTCTCCCGCTGCATACGGCGAAATTGACAGATTTCTTAAGAAGGTGATGCCTGATTTTGAGGATTTCAAGAATCCAATCGTTGGAAGAGACCTTCGCAGTCTCTCCGTGCAGTTTGAACACGGCCAGGCGACACTGAGCGTTCCGTTTCGAGATCTCTCAGATGGTGAAAAGTGCTTCTTTATTTGCGCCGTTGTGTTGGCCTCCAACCGAGCGTATGGCCCAAGCCTCTGTTTCTGGGACGAACCGGACAACCACCTTGCTCTGTCAGAGGTGGGTCATTTCGTCATGGATCTCCGCCGTTCATTCGAATCGAGGGGACAGCTCTTGGTCACCTCTCACAATCAGGAGGGAATTAGCCGCTTTTCGGGTGAAAACACCTTTCTTTTGCATCGACACAATCATCTCGAACCGACGCTGGTTCGTCCGGTCAGCGAGATCAGGATTAATGGCGATTTTGTCGATGCGCTGATTCGCAATGATGTCTAAATCATGGCCATCAACAAGTACAAGCCGCATATCTACGTGTTGCCTGAAGACGACGCAAATCGCCAAATTGCCAATGGAATTCTCCTTCACGAATCGGTCGATTTTCGTTCGATTCAAGTGATGCCGACGACGGGTGGATGGACGCGAGCATGTGATGTGTTCGTCGATGAGTACGTGCCATTGATGAAAAACAACGAGCGCACTCATGTTGTCTTATTAATTGATTTTGACGATCAAGACGGCCGGCTAGATAGGGTCAAGGAGTTCATCCCGACCGATCTTATGAATCGCGTCTTCGTGATTGGATCGAGGACGATCCCCGAGGACTTGAGAAGAGCAAATCTCGGCACGTTTGAGGAAATCGGACGAAGGCTCGCCGAGGATTGTCGAAGCGATTCGAATGCGACATGGTCCCATGAGCTGCTGGTGCACAAGGCAGGCGAGCTGGGCCGCTCGATGGCGGCACTCGGCTCCATTCTTTTCCCCGCGTAAGTCGCTCCAGAATTGGATTTTTCGGGCGCTGCCGCTGATCGGACGCCCAACGGGTGGCAACGGGCGCGCTCAAAGACCGAAATGGCATTAAATCAATGCCTCGCGCACCGTTTCCAGGACCCGTCCGACGACTTCGGGCATGGTACCAAGCACGGTTGCTCCTGCGGCTTCTCGATGTCCGCCGCCGCCAAACCTGGCGGCGAGCCGGGAACAATCCAAACCGTTGCGCACCTAAATGACACCTTCACGCCGCCACGAGCCTGCTCAATAAAGAGCATCCCTACCTCGACGCCCCGCATGCTAACCGTGTAGTCGACCAGATCTTCCGAGTCAGGGGGGATTGCTTGGGTGCGCAGCAGATCATCTTTGGAAATCGTCGCGTACGCTATCTTCCCCGCGTGGTCGGTGCGCATGCTGCTCAGAGTCTCCCCCATGAGCTTGATCCGGCCGAGGGTGTTGCGCTCAAAAAGTTGGCGATAGAGTGCGTCGACCTTGGCTCCGGCATCAATCAATTCGGCGACCGCGCGGAGCGTTCCTGAACGCGTGTTGGAATGGCGAAACCAGCCCGTATCCATCGCGATTGCCGTGAGCAGAGCGTTTGCAACCTCTGGCGTGTAAGAACCGTGCAACGCCGAGATTGCCTTCGTGATCAGGATGCCCGTCGCCTCCGCCGTCGAATCCTTGAAAACGCGTGCTCCCAAATCGTCTTCGCTCACATGGTGGTCGATGACCACGCGCGGACCCGGAAACTGTCGGATGAATCCTGCCATGTCGCCAAGTTGGTTCCACGATGACAGATCGAGAATGACGGCGACCTGACGATCCGCGAGATCATCAGGCTGAACCTTGTGACCGAAATGCTCGAACAAGTTCAACTCGGGATCGAGGAAGTCGTACCGAGGTGGCGTCGGACTGGCGTTCACCACGCGTACGTCTTTCCCCTTCTGGCGCAGCAACCCCGCCATACCCACTTCCGACCCCAGCGCGTCTCCGTCTGGCCGTACGTGCGTCGTAACCAGAAAGCGGTCGTTCGTCTCGATCAAGTCGGCCAGGGGTGTCCAGTCGATCGTCATGCTCAGCCCCGAGGTACGGTGGGTGCGCGTTAGCGTACGTAGAAACAGCGTAGCGACCGCACCGCCGCATTGGCAACGGCGCCTGTTCAGGTCGTATACGCATCGATCCGGAAGCGATCGGGGTGGTCGCGCACCCAGGCGATCGTCTCGGTGAGCCCTTCGTCGAGCGAATAACGCGGCTTCCAACCCCAGAGGCTCTGAGCCAACGAGGTGCCTGCGAGCAGTCGTTCCACCTCGCTCGCTGCCGGCCGAAAGCGCTCGTGATCGGCTTGCACGGTGATCGGCCGACCCAGCAGGCGGGCGATCCGCTCAACCAGTTCGCCGATCGAGATGTCTTCGCCGCGACCAATGTTGACGGCCCGGCCAACTGCTCCGTCGCAGCTGGCGATCGCGATGAAACCGGCCGCCGTATCCTTCACGAAGGTCAAATCCCGGCGCGGGTCAAGGCGGCCCAACTTGATCTCTGGCCGTGCCAAAGCCTGGCTGATGATTGTGGGGATGATCGCCCGCGCCGACTGCCGCGGTCCAAAAGTGTTGAAAGGCCGCAAGATCGTTACGGGCAGCCCGAATGCACGGTGATAGCTCTCCCCGAGCGCATCGGCCCCGATCTTGGTCGCAGCATATGGGGATTGGCCCTGGAGCGGGTGGCGCTCATCGATGGGAACGGTCTGGGCTGTGCCGTAGACCTCGGAAGTTGACGTGAGTACCACACGTTCCAGCGCCGAGCTAGCACGGCACGCGTCCAGAACGTGCATCGTCCCAAGCACATTCGTTTGAACGACGTCGTAAGGGTTTTGATACGAGTAGGGAATCGCGATCAGCGCTCCCAAATGAAAAACCCATTCACGACCGTAGACCGCTCGATTCACGGCGCCAGGATCTTTCAGATCGCCGCGCTCGACCTCAATGGCGTCTTTTATATCGGCAGGCAAATCAGCCAAATTCCCGCGGTCGTCACGTCCGTTGTAGCGTATGAACGCCCTGACTTGGTGGCCATCTCGTACCAACTGCTCAGTCAGATGACTGCCGATGAAGCCCGCGGCGCCCGTCACCAGGACCTTCCTATTCATCGACGCGTCACTCCTTTGCGACGTCCCGAGTCGATCAGTTTTCCGACAAGGTGGTTGGCTGGAGATCGTAAGCCATGTCGGCGTTTTTGGCCACCTCGAATGGGACTGCGCCGTATTGCGCCACAAAGTCGCCGGAGCCCTCCCCAGGTTAGACGATGCGCCTCATCAATTGAGACGTATTCAATAGAGACGAGACCAGGCCCACGCCGGCAGTACAATCGTGATGGCGCCGTCCACTTATTACTCGTGGTCGCGAATGGCACGCAAATTGCTAACTCAGTCGGCTCAAGTTGATCTTCGTTGATCGGCCGGATGGTTCAGTGTGCATGGGTCGCACCTAACCCACACGGGCATCTTGAATCCGAATCTGGGGACACCGTATGAGAGGGGTGAAGGGGAGTGCACCGGTGCGCCGAACGGGCGCCATCGCCCAGGCAGACGGCTCGATTCTCTGGCGGGTCTGGGCCCCGTTCGCCAAGCGGGTGGAATTGATTCTGGCAAACGGAGACGAGCGGCAAACGATCGCGATGCAGAGCGAGGGTCGAGGATTTCATCGCGCTCTCGTTTCAGACGTACCGGAAGGTCAGCGGTACTCCTACAGGTTGGACGGCGGTCCTGAGCGACCTGACCCTTGCTCGCTGTGGCAGCCCGACGGAGTGGATGGTCTGTCAGCCGTTGTGATTCCCGATCGATTTTCATGGACCGACCAGGGCTGGAAAGGGGTGCCGCAGGCGGATCTAGTCTTTTACGAGCTGCATGTTGGTGCATTTACGGCCGAAGGAACATTTGAAGCAGTCATTCCTCGGCTGCGGGACCTACGCGAATTAGGTGTAACGGCGATCGAGATCATGCCGGTCGCTCAGTTTCCCGGATCGCGCAATTGGGGATACGACGGCGTGCTCGCCTACGCGGCTCAGAACGCCTACGGTGGGCCTCGAGGTCTGCAGAGGCTGGTGGATGCTTGTCACGCTTGCGGTCTGGCCATTTATCTTGACGTGGTCTACAACCACTTTGGTCCCGAATCGAACTATCTCGGCGAATTTGGCCCTTACCTGACAGATCGATACAAGACGCCATGGGGCTGCGCCGTCAACTATGATCGCGCGGGTTGCGATGCCGTCCGAGATTTTGTGCTCGACAACGTTCGAATGTGGCTCGAAGAGTTCCACATCGATGGTTTACGTCTGGATGCGGCAGACACGATTTACGATATGGGGGCCCGGCATATACTGCGGGCAATCAAAGAGGCGGCGAATAACGCGGGGCCCAATCGCGGTTGGCCGGCGATTGTGACCGCCGAAAGCGACCTCAATGATCCCCGGCTGCTCTATACCACCGAGCGTGGAGGGTATGAGCTGGACGCACAATGGATGGACGACTACCACCACGCCGTCCATGCATTTTTCACCCACGAGCGTCATGGGTACTACGCCGACTTTGGCGAGGCTTCGCAACTTGCTCACGTATTGGAGCAGCCGTTCTTGTTTCAATGGGAATATAGCGCGTTTCGCGACCGGAAACACGGGGCGAGTGCGGAGGGACTTTCCGGTAAGCGGTTTATTGTCTGCCTGCAAAACCATGATCAGATCGGCAATCGTGCCAGCGGTGATCGGCTCAACACGTTGCTTGAATCACGCGCCGCACAACGGCTCGCCGCCAGCTATCTCTTGCTTTCCCCCTATTTGCCGCTGCTCTTCATGGGTGAAGAGTATGGCGAAGAAAGCCCGTTCCCGTTTTTCTGTTCCTTTCGCGCAGAGGAATTGCAAAAAGCCGTAAGTGAGGGCCGACGCCGGGAATATAGTGCCGATGATCAGGCCGCTCTCGTTCCAGATCCCAGCGCCCTGTCCACATTCGAATCGGCGCGCTGAGCTGGTCATGGCCCGCAGGTTCGTCGCGATACGGCTTACGCTGCCTCTACCGTGACCTCTTGAGTGCCCGGCGCGATTGGCCCGCGCTCAAGGATCTGGTGTGCCGGTCGGCTCGCTTGATCCGCGATCACGAGCAAGGCGTGGTGCTCGAAGCCCGTCTCGGGTCGGCACCGGAGAGATCTGTGCGTGCCTTGTTTAATCTCGGGGAACGCCCGTTCGAATTGCCCGACGACGACGCTCAGATGGGACAGCGGCTCCTCTTCAGTTCCGAGGCAGAGGCCTATTGCGGTGAACGCACACACTTCGATCGCATCGACGAGCTGTTGCCCCACGAGTGTGTCGTCTTCGGTCCTTCATCGTGGCGGACATTTACGTAATGCGCGGCGTGCCAGGCGAGAAAGGCATTTCCAGGAATACTCAATTGACGATTGAACATCTCAGTGTTTTACACTGAATTGTGAAAGTAGGGGAGCAACGATGAGATTATGGCCAGGACATCCGTATCCACTGGGCGCCACGTGGGATGGCGCCGGCGTAAATTTCGCCATTTATGCCGAGAACGCGACCAAAGTCGAGCTCTGTCTGTTTGATTCCGCCGATGCGGAAAAAGAGTCTCAGCGGATCACGATCAAAGAGTACACCGACAAGGTATGGCACGTGTATTTGCCCGACGTCTTGGCGGGCCAGCTTTACGGCTACCGATTGCATGGTCCGTTTGATCCGTCGCACGGCCATCGATTCAATCCCAATAAAATTGTGCTTGATCCTTATGCCAAGCTCATTGGCCGTGACGCCCGCTGGGCCGACGAACTCTTTGGCTACAAGTTTGACGACCCAGAGGCCGATCTTTCGTTCGACGATCGCGATAGTGCGCCCTACGCGCCGCTGGCGATGGTGATCGATACTGCGTTCACGTGGGGCGATGATCGGCCGCCGCGCACGCCGTGGCACAAAACCGTGATTTACGAGCTGCACGTAAAGGGATTTACTCAGAATAACCCCAACGTGCCCGACAAGCTGCGCGGCAGCTATGCCGGCCTGGCCTCAGAATCGGCGATCAAGCATCTGACTGATTTGGGTGTCACGGCGGTCGAGCTTCTACCAGTGCACTATCACCTGGACGATCGACATCTGACCGAGAAAGGGCTGAAGAACTACTGGGGTTATAACACGCTGGGTTTCCTGGCGCCCGAGCCTGACTATTGCTGCACGACCATCCCGCAAGACAATGTGCAACAATTCAAGATGATGGTACGCGCGATGCACGCGGCGGGGCTCGAGGTCATCCTCGATGTGGTCTATAACCACACCGCAGAAGGCAACCAGATGGGGCCGACGCTCTCAATGCGCGGGGTCGACAATGCCGCGTACTACCGCCTGGCCGAGGACCGCCGTTATTACATGGACTTCACGGGAACGGGCAACACACTCAACATGACTAACCCACATGTGTTGCAGCTGATCATGGATAGCCTGCGCTACTGGGTAACCGAGATGCATGTCGACGGTTTTCGATTTGACTTGGCCAGTACACTGGCCCGTGAGCTCTTCGAGGTTAATCGATTAGGCGCGTTTTTTGACATCATTCATCAAGATCCGATCCTCTCGCAAGTGAAGCTGATCGCCGAGCCTTGGGATGTCGGTCCTGGGGGCTATCAAGTAGGGAACTTTCCGGTGCTCTGGACCGAATGGAATGGCAAGTATCGCGACTGCGTGCGCCGCTTCTGGAAAGGTGATGGCGGAACCACGTCAGAACTGGCCACGCGACTTGCTGGCAGTAGCGACCTGTATCAGGACGATGGCCGCAAGCCGTACGCCAGCATCAATTTCATCACCTGCCACGACGGGTTTACGCTGGAGGACCTGGTCAGCTACAACCAAAAGCACAATGAGGCGAATGGCGAGGAAAACCGCGATGGTGCTAACGACAACAATAGCTGGAACTGCGGCGAGGAAGGTCCGACCGATGACCCTGCCATCATCGAGCTTCGCGAACGGCAAAAGCGTAATCTCATGGCCAGCCTGCTGCTCTCGGTTGGCGTACCGATGATGTTGGGCGGCGACGAGCTCTCGCATTGCCAGGAAGGAAACAACAATACCTACTGCCAGGACAACGAACTGACCTGGCTTGACTGGGATCTCGACGAACGCAAACAGCAGTTTTTCGAGTTCACGAGGAAGGTTCTGGCGATCCGGACGAGCCAGCCAGTGTTTCAACGCCGGAAGTTTTTTCTGGGGAGGGCACTACGCGGTTCGGACGTAAAGGATATCTCGTTCTTCAGTCCGTCAGGGGACGAAATGTCGGACGGAGACTGGAACGCCGGGTTTGCCAAGTGTCTGGGAATTCGCTTGGCCGGTGACCTCGTCAACGACGAAAACGAACGCGGCGAACCGATTGTCGGCGAGACCCTCCTGATCCTCTTGAATGGCCACTGGGAACCGATCCCGTTTAAGTTGCCTGCCACATTGCACGGGAACGTCTGGGCTATGCTCGTGGACACGGCACAGGAAAGCGCAAGCCCGGCGCGATTTGAAGGGACCGCCGAATATCCGCTGCAAGATCGGTCCCTCGTCGTCCTCGTCACTCGCAAACCTGAAGACAACGGGCGGACCGTCGCGGCCGCGGTGCTGGCCTCGCCGCTTCCGGGACCGCCGGGAACGCGCAGACGCCTCCCGGCCCTTCGCCGATCTGAGCGGCAGCAGGATCGTTCTCAGCACGTGAGGTAATTGTGGATCCGACCGAACTTACCGACAAGCTGCTGTCGCGTCCCATCGGGGAAGGAACGCCGCGCAGGCCACTCCCGGAATCGACGTACCGCTTACAGTTTCACGCCGGATTTACGTTCCGGGATGCGCTCGCCATCACGCCGTACTTGAGCGAGCTTGGCGTCACCCACTGCTATGCGTCACCTTATTTGAAGGCTCGGCCCGGCAGCACTCATGGCTACGACATCGTCGACCACGGTTCGCTCAATCCGGAAATCGGCACAATCGCAGAGTACGACGAATGGGTGAACGCCCTGCACGAGCACGGGTTGGGTCAGATTCTCGACACCGTGCCTAATCACATGGCGGTCGGTACCAATGACAACCCATGGTGGAATGACGTCCTGGAGAATGGCCCGGCATCACGTTACGCCTCTTACTTCGACATCGCCTGGCGCTCTTCTTTGCGGCCCGAGTTGAGCGACAAGGTGCTCTTACCAGTCCTCGCCGATCTCTACGGCGACGTGCTCGAAGCCGGCCAGCTAGCGCTCATTTATGACGACGGATCGTTCTCGGTTGAATACGCAGGCCGGCGATTTCCGATTGCCCCGCGCAGCTACGCCCGGATCCTGGGGCTCGCTCTGGAAGAGCTCGAGCACAGCCTGGGAGCGGATGACGTCGCCTTGAACGAGCTCAAAAGCGTACTGACGGCAGTGCGCAATCTTCCCGGAAGTTCCGAGACCGAGCCCGATCGGGTGAACGAACGTCAGCGCGAGAAAGAAGTGATCAAGCGGCGTCTGGCGGCGCTAGCCGACCAGAGCCAGCCGATCCGCGACTGGATCGATCGAAAAGTGGCGGTTTTCAACGGCAAGCCCGGTGACCCCGCGAGTTTCGAGCTCATTGATGAGCTGCTCGAGCGATCAATGTTATCGGCTTTCTTACTGGCGAGTGGGCTCCGACGAGATCAACTATCGCCGATTCTTCGATGTTAACGACTTAGCAGCCCTGGCCATGGAGCGCGAGGAAGTCTTCGAGGCGACACATGCCTTGGTATTTCGCCTCGTGGCCGATGGCAAGGTCGACGGACTGCGGATTGACCACCCCGACGGACTCTTTGATCCCAAGGCGTATTTCCGGAGGTTGCAGGACCACACGATCATTGCACGCGCCTCGACAAGCTTTCGAAGCCGGCAACGAGCAAGATGACGTCGAATGGAACGACGTCAAGCGACTCATTCGTGATCGACTTGCGGTTGGGGATGTTCCAACAGGCGACCAATTTCGGGGCAACCTGCCGCTCTATGTCACCGTCGAAAAGATCCTTGCCTCGCACGAACGACTTGTTGCCGAGTGGCCGGTCCACGGCACCAGCGGATATGACTTTCTCAACCAGGTCAACGGCTTGTTCGTCGATGATAATCAGGTGGCGCCAGTCAGCCGGCTCTACCGCGAAATAGCTCCGGACGCCATGCCTTTCTCAGAACTTATCTATCGTAAGAAGCTGCTCATCGTGCAGTTATCGCTGGCGAGCGAGCTGAACATGCTGACGCATGAGCTCGACCGATTGGCTCAGAAGTCGCGACGCTCACGCGACTTTACATTCAATGCGCTACGAGACGCGTTGCAAGAAGTGATTGCCTGCTTCCCTGTTTATCGCTCTTACGTCGACTTGGCCGGAGCAAGCCCGACCGATCGGCGTTACGTCGAGTCGGCCGTGCGGAGAGCCAGGAGTCGCAACCCGCTCATGAGCGGCCGTGTGTTTCGTTTCGTTCGCGATATGGTTATCGGCGATTCTCCCGACATTCTCGGTGAGTCCGATCAGGCCCTTCGGCAGCGATTCGCCGGCAAATTCCAGCAGGTCACCGCACCCGTCATGGCCAAGGGAGTAGAGGACACGGCTTTTTACGTCGACCAGCGATTGATATCGCTTAATGAAGTCGGCGGTGACCCCGCTCGGTTTGGCATTCGACCCGAGGCGCTGCACGCGTTCAATCAATATCAACAGCTGAACTGGCCTTTTGCGCTCTGTCCGTTGTCCACCCATGACACCAAGCGTAGCGAGGATGTCCGCGCGCGAATCAATGTGCTCTCCGAGATCACCGAGGAATGGGGCGCCGCGGTTACACGTTTCCGCGATC
Organism: uncultured Isosphaeraceae bacterium; assembly: GCA_963850935.1. GTDB lineage: Bacteria > Planctomycetota > Planctomycetia > Isosphaerales > Isosphaeraceae > CAWFRS01. The sequence continues at coordinate 63,402 of CAWKNT010000032.1, read as the reverse complement.
TGAACCGACTGCACCTGCAGCAGGTCGAGGATCAAGAGGCCCCCGATCCCAATGAAGAGTATCTGCTCTATCAAACGCTGATCGGCGCGTGGCCTCTCGAGCCTTTTTCAACCGGCGAGTATTTGAGTTTCGTCAAACGCGTTCAGACCTACATGCAAAAGGCGTTGCACGAGGCCAAGGTCCATTCGAGCTGGATCAATCCCGATCCCGACTACGATGCGGCCGTTAGAGAATTTGTGGGCCGGATTCTCGATGAAAAGCTGAGCGCTGCTTTCCTGACGGAGTTCCGGGGTCTGGCGCGCGGGTCAGCCAGTATGGTCTTTTCAATTCTCTGTCGCAGACACTGCTCAAACTGACGTCGCCTGGCGTGGCAGACACGTATCAGGGGACTGAGCTGTGGGACTTCAGCCTTGTGGATCCGGATAACCGTCGGCCGGTGAACTTTCACGTTCGGCAAGAAATGTTGCGACAGATCCAGTTGGCGGCGGCGCGCTCAGACGATGCACGGGCACTCTGCCATGAGCTCCTGGCAAACAGGGTTGATGGCTGCATCAAACTTTATGTCCATTACAAGACACTCAACTTCCGCAAAGGACGGCGTGGCCTCTTCAGCGCGGGCGCGTATATTCCGCTTTCCATCGTCGGCACTCGTGCGAACCACGTTGTTGCGTTCGGCGCCGATTGGGAGATTCGGTTGCCTTGGTCGCGGTACCGCGACTAGTCACGCGCCTGATCCCGAGCGATGACCAGGTCCCACTTGGCGAACCGGTCTGGCAAAACACGCGGCTCTTGCTACCTGCGGATATCGCAAGCCGCGACTGGTGCAATCCATTTACCGGTGAGAGTTTCGTTGCTTCCCGCGACGACGGCCAGCTTTCGCTCGGGGTGGCGGAAATCTTCGCCCATTTCCCGATCGCCTTACTCTCGAGGGCAGGGGCCGCAAGTTCTTGACCGATTGCAGGCCGAAACCACGGTCAACGGCGCCCAATCCGCGGGATCGTACCTGGCGGAGGGCCATTTATGCTTCCTATATTTTCCTGTCTTCCTAAAGTATTCAGATTGCGGTGTCGATAATCCTTGCCAGATCGCGCGGGTGAACGCAACTCGGACAGGCAACGTGAGGTACCGGACGGTTACAAAGAACCATGAAGACGACACGTGCCGGAGATCCTTCGATGACGTTGCGACTGGTCCTGGTCAGTATGGTGGCCGCACTGGGCCTAACTATTCCGAGCCAATTGGACTGCAAGCACTTTTTGGCTCCGCAGAAATGCGGGCGAGATCATTGCTCGCGAATTGGGACACTTGGAGACCAAATGAGGGACCCGGGCACCGCAAATCTGGCGCGACGTCAACCCGCGAATGTGAACTGTGCAGGTCAGCGCGTGTCCAGGCGGCATTGCGCACAAACTCGGCCGGCGGTCGTTTCCAACAGTGCAACGTTGATCGCCCCCGTCTCATCTCGCTTTTCCAAGGACCGGGTGTCCGACGTGCCAACCGCGGCTCCGCCGCGCCGGCAGTGACAGCGTTATCGCATTCAAGCCGATCGACGTGGATGATGAGAACTGGGGAGGGATTGCGCTGGAATTGAATCAAAAGGCGGAAGGGATCGACCTCGTTCAGGACGAGCCGGCGTCTGAATTATCCCCGGCTCCCGCAACGCCTTACGCATCAAACGAAATCATCGAACTCGCGTGGATCGACAAAGTCTGCGGCCGTTTGATTGACGACGTACGATCCGCCGTGATCGTCGCGCAGCGAAGCCGTCAGCCCGAGCCTGCCACGGTCGATGTTCCGGCGACGACCGCGACACGCGAGCAGCCTGAGCGCCCCACGACCACAGCCAGCATCGGCGATCTGTCGAGCATTCTATCCGACGACGACTCCGGAGCGTCGGACGAGTGGTTGTCAGGTTATGGTCCGGACCTCTTCACGGCGATTGAGTGCAAGTTCGCTCAACTCGACGCGAACAATCATTGGCCGATCGCGCATGTGGCCGCCCGCCAGCCGCTCGTGGCAGAGAGCGCTCCGCACGAAACTCCTGTGACAAACGCCGTGCCGGTGACCGCCGCGCAAACGAATGTCGATCGCGAAGTTACCGCGGCGGTACAGATTCCCTGGCCCGTCTTCGCGCCGAGAAATCGGTATCGCAAACGGCAACACCGCTCGCCGAAGCAATCGAAGTCCCTTGGCCGGTTTTTGCCCCTTACGAGCAGGCTTCTAGCCAAGAAATCGCAAGTTCATCCGGCGCGAATGGGTGCGGGATGTCGCGTGGAAGCATTTCGATTGCGGGTGCTTTGCGCGTGGCCGCGAATCCCACTTTGTCCGTGACGCAGACCGCGACGCTCGCGGGTTGCGTGCAGCAGCAGTCCGCCAGCACGAATACCCAACCGGCGGCTTCCGCGAATGGCAACGCTGGACGGCACACCTCACGAGAATCTTGCCCAGGGGAGACGAGTTTTGGACAAGCGGTTCAACTGACACGCGAAGCCATGGTCGCGTGGATGAACGTCTTGGCGGGACCCGCGCTCGTTGAGGTCTCGGCGCGGTAGTTCGACCGCGGTTTGGCACCGGACCGCACGTCCGGCGCTTATGCGACTACGTCGATCGATGACGATTCGGACGAGCGCCGCTCGACGTTCGTAGGATCATCCCATGATGGTTGCTCGTCAATAACCACGCGACGATAGCCGAGAGAAGTGGCAACCTTGAGTACCTCACCGTAGGTTGGGAAGCTTCTGCCTGTACTTTCCTTGAATCGTTGCATCGCGTTCATGAACTCCGTTTCTTCGACCGTGTATTGTTTCTCAAAGGTCGTCGGGTCAATGCGGCGCCGGCGATCCTTCTTGGTGCGGTTTTCTTTCGCGACGGGCTGGGAGGGGTCCCCATCAGATTTCCTGCCGGCCGATCCATCGACGCGCCGCTCGCGTCCCGTGCGACGTTCATGAAATGCCGTGTTGGATGGAAAGGTGGAAAAATCGAATTCCTCGGGCCCGGGTTTCGTCTGATCATTGTCGTCGCACATGCGTTGAAATCTCAGATTCCCTGCGTCGGGTTTGTTCCTGCACCGAATGTTGGTGTGTGATTCGTCACGCACGGCAAAACACGATTCGCCGATGGCCACGCTTTCGGCTGGCTTGCGTGGACAGTTGAGCTTGATAACGACACTCCAGAGACGTTTGTTGGCGCCTCCTGCTTGAAAACCACTAGGACGCTAACGCAGGGCTGTCAAGGAACAAATCTCTAGTGGCGATAAAGGGAGCAAACTCTAGTTGTGCGGTTTGGCCTGGGGGCGAGCGTGTGGCATAATGAACCCAGAGCGCGATGGAAGCCCGCGGCGGCACCGGACGCGGGTGAACTCGAGCACCTTGGTTCGGCACCTGCATCCATCAATCCGGTACGATTGCCCCTTCACCAGATGCGCCTGGGAATTCTGCGCTTGTCGCAGGTTGACCCCATGGAACGCCTCGTGAGCGGAATTAACGGATGGGCTTGTAGTTGAGTCTGAAGTTGATGTAGCGTATTCTGAGGAACATCGAGCGCCTGAGCCGGTTTTCGAGCCGGTCAAATCCTTCTGCTGGAGAGCACCAAACATGTCCCGAACCGAGCGTCTATCGAGAGGTGCCGGGTTCCTGATGCTGGGTGGCGTGCTGCTGTCTGGCGTCTCGGCCTTCGGTGCCGATGAACCGCCGTTGTCGAACCAATTGACCGAGTTAGGCCGCCAGGCGCTTGCCCAGGGGTCGAGCAAGGCCGCAAAGGGTTTTTTTGAGAAAGCATTGACGCTCGATCCGTCGAATCCGGTGGCCGCGCGGTCTGAAAGACGCCGATCGTGCCGAACGAGACATCGTCAAGGTTGCTTTCCAGGATGCCAAGCCCGATCAAGCGCCGGCCGCCGCGGCGCCGGCGACGCCTCCCCCACCTGCTCCCGCGGCAGATAGAGCCACGATCGAGCAAAGTGAGGCTGCCGAAAACATCGCCCGTCAACAGTTGACCAACGATGTCGAGCAACGCATCCAGACTGCGCGGACGCTGCTACACCAGGGCCTTCCCGAAGCAGCCATTAATGCACTGCGACTGACTCAAAATGTCGTTCGGTCCGCAACCAGCGTTTCTGAAGAAGATCGGAACAAGCTTGACCGGCGTATCCAGTCCCAGCTCATGGCGACTGTTCAGGCCGAGGAACGCGTCGTGCAGGAACGCGCGGAACGGCAACGGTTAGACTCCGCCGCCGAGCAGCGGGTCTCGACAATCGCCGGCTTTCAGCGCAACAAGCAAACTATCGAAGCGATGATGATCCAGTTCGACACGTTGATCACCGAAGGCATCTATAACATGCTGTACACCGGCGGCATGGGCAACATCGCGGTGACCACCGCGCCGTTTACCGAGGCCAGACTGCTTGCCCAGCAGGCGTATGCCCTCGCACGCGGCGGGCCCCTTCCGTACAGCGACAACGACCCTTCGCCCGGTGCGGGCAAGTTCTACGCCTATACGCTCGGCTTTTACGCTCAGCAGATTTCATACCGCGAACTGCAGCGATATCGCTATCTTGTCACCTTGCAAGACGTCTCCCGCGCGGCCGTTCCCTTCCCTGACGGCCAGACGATCGAATATCCCGACGCCGTTTGGTGGAGAACCATGTCCGAGCGGCGCGTCAAGAAGTACGGCAAGGCCGTCTCCATGTTTGAGAGCGACGAAAAGACCAAGCAGATCATCGCGAAACTTGAAGAGCCCATCTCGATGTCATTCGCCGAGGAAACACCGCTCGAAGACGTTCTCAAGTACGTCAAGCAGGCGACGACGACGGCAAACTACACGGGCATCCCGATCTACGTCGATCCCATTGGCCTGCAGGAAGCGGAAAAGTCGATGACCTCGACCGTCCGAAACATGGATCTGGAAGGCGTCCCCTTGAAGGTCACGTTGAAGATGTTGCTCAAGCAGCTCGATCTGACCTACACCGTCAAGGACGGCTTCCTTATGATCACCTCCCAGGAATCGGAGGACCAGCAAACCGAGATCCGCGTCTACCCAGTTGCCGACTTGGCCATCATCCCCCTCTCGCTCATGGGTGGCGGCGGCATGGGCGGCGGGCGCGGCGGCATGGGCGGCGGCATGGGCGGCGGTATGGGCGGTGGCATGGGCGGTGGCATGGGCGGTGGCATGGGCGGTGGCATGGGCGGTATGATGTCCGTCCCCCCGGTTGACCCCCAGGACGCCGGCAGCTCGGTCGACCTCTTTACTCAAAAAAAAAGCAACTGAGTGACGCTCTCAACGCTTCACGAGGTTTCACAAAACGCGCTGATTCCCAGGGCCAGCCGGTTTCTCAACCGGCTGGCCTTTCGTCGTCTTCCTCCCGGAAAGACGACGAGCCGGCCATTAAACCGAAGAAATCCACCCCACGAGCCAAGGAGGCCGCCAATAAAGTTGGGCGACGGCCATCACCGCCGCACGAGCAGTTGATTCCCATCGAACCAGGTTCTGGCCCGCCGGCAAATCACAGCGCCAAGGTCGACCCTTACAAATTCTACGCGGATTATTACCGCAGCGACGACAAGGACAGGACCGATCCCGACGCCTTGCGCAGGACCGTCCGTGATCTGAACCGGATCGGCAGGATCAAGGAAGTTCATGCGGCGCTGGTCGGCTACTTGAAGAATCCTCGCAATCCGCATGAAACCTGGATGTACGAGGCTCTTGCCGCGGCAATCGAGCTCAACAATGGCTCGGCCGCCGACATCAAGAAGGCGCTTGATTACGCGGCGGACATCGCGCAGTCAAGTCACAATCCCAACCTCCTCGTGAGCGCTGCCGACAAGCTTTATCTCAAAGACCATTTCGAGCGAGTTGGACCGCTGCTAGACGAGGCGATGCCGCTGGTTCCTCACAACTATTTTCCCATCGTCATGTCCGTCAACTTGGCGCTAAAAACCACGGACCCCGTCCGGATGGCCGATGCAGTCGAGCGATTGCTCTCCTTGGGTTGGCCTGGTCAGGACGAATACTTCCGCCAGGAGGCCGCCAACCAGGTCGACTCGCTCGCCAAGACCCTGCGCGAGGACGGCAAGGCGAAGGAAGCCGAAGAGCTCCAGGCAAAGCTGGCCGTGTCGCTGGCACGTGACGTCTTTGTGCGTTTGAGCTGGGATGGCGACGCCGATTTCGATCTGCTTGTGGACGAGCCGTTAGGGGCGACCGCGTGCTACCAAACACCGCGCACCGTGTTCGGCGGCTCGATCATCAAAAACGGCTATCACAATAATCCCGAAGAAGTGTACGTCTGCCCCCGTGGATTCGATGGCGACTATAAGATTCGCGTCTCGATGATTTACACCAACGAAACCAAGCCGGTCACTCGCCTCACGCTCGAAACGATCACTCACGAAGGGACGGACAAAGAAAAGAAAGAGAGCCATAATCTGAGTCCCGACAAAGCCAATGCTCCCGTCGTCTTACACCTGACGGGGGGCAACCGCAAAAAGGTTCTTCCCTATATCGATCCCAATGCCGAACTGATGAAGGCGGCCTCGAGCGCGATGAAAAAAGTCAAGCCGCCGGCGACTACCAAGGGGCGTCAGCCCTGAGCAGCAGCATCCGCGGACAGCTTGATCGCGCGGTCGCAAATCAGCAGTTCACGTGCGGGTCGCTCTTTGGCTCCATTGCGAGCGCAGGCGATTGGCGGTTATGATGCGGTGCCTCAAGTCGACTTCTCGCTCGCGGTGAAGTCGGTTACGGTGGCGAATGTAGGTTGCGAGCAGCCGCACCATGGACAGGGAAGCATGAATTCGAGGACGGAGCACCTCCGATGAATGCCCGCCGTCGCTTGATCGATTTGCCGGCGCGAATTGGCTTGCTGGTTTTGCTAGGGATGGCCCCTCCAGTCCTGGGCCAGACTCAGGCCGAGTCGCTGGCGGCGACGTTTCGGAAGGCCGTCGATCGCGTTACGCCGGCGCTCGTAACCGTGCGGCCGCTCGATCCCATGAATCGTGGTTTGTTATCGCCGATCGGACCGATCAGGCCGTTCGACGCCTTGCCGCGCCAGCCGTTTGGCGTTGGCGAGATGGATCGCGATGCAAATGCATCCGGACTCGTGATCGACGTCGAACGCGGCTATATCTTGACCGTCGACCACATACTCCGCGGCTCACCGACTGCCGTCGTCGAGTTCGCTGATGGGCACGCGATACGTGCCACCCGGATCAGGCGCGATCCAGCAGTCGACCTGGCCGTATTGATCGTCAACCCCCAAGGCCTCAAGCCGAGCCAGGCCGTGTGGGGCGATCCGGCGGCATTGCAGCCCGGCGATTGGGTTCTCTCAGTCGGGCGACCCTTCGACAGATCCGCGTCGATTTCGGCTGGCGTTTTTAGTGCACGGCGACGGGGCACCAGTGCCACCGGCCAGCCCGAAGACTTACTTGAGACCGACGCGGCTGTCAACGCGCTTAACTCCGGCGGCCCGTTGATCAACCTGAACGGCGAGGTGGTGGGAATCAACACGGATCTGGCAGGCCGACGTCCCCAGATCGTCGGCATGGGCTTTGCCATTCCGATCGACCGAGCCCGGCGCATTGGAGCCGATCTCGCGGAATTCGGCAGTTTTCGCCGCACCGTACTCGGTGTGCAAGTCGAGCCGGCGGACGGCAAGGTGCGCGACCGTCCAATTCCCCCGGGGGCGGTCGTGATCGGCAATGTGACGCCGGGAATGCCGGCGGCACAGGCCGGATTGCGACCCGGCGATGTGATCGTGAGTATTGCCGGCCGGGCTGTCGAGGGCGTCGCGATGCTTCAGGGGTTGATCGAAACGGCGCCGGTTGGAGAGGCCCTGAGCCTGACGATCGAGCGTGCCGGCAACCGCCAAGACGTCGTGGTCCGGCCGATGGCTCATCCCGCGCCTCTCGGTATGGCTTCGCCGCCGGCCGTGCCGCGCCGCGTTCCGGCTCAAGGCCGCGGAACGGTGCGCGACCAAACGCAGGGGCGAGATCTCGTCGTGCCGCCCCCGGTGAGTCCCCCCTTGCCTTCCCCCGCCGGCGAGGAAGCCCCGTCGTCGCTCGATCCGATTCCGGCACAGCCTCAATCTGGCACTGGTCGCTCGTTCGATACCCCAAAAAACCAACCGCAGCCACAGCCGGGGTGATTTGTATCCGCGCTTGATCCAGCCGCTCAGGCGGTCGTACGCTCGTTGCTTGCTTCTTCCAAAACATCATTTCAGGCGATTCTTCACAAGGACGGAAGAGCCCATGACTCGCCGGATACTCGTTGCCGACGATATGGAATTCAATCGGCATCATTTGCGTAAGATATTGGAAGCTGACAGCTTTGAGGTCGATGCCGTGGCCGACGGCCGGTCAGCATGGGAAGAGCTCAGCACCCAGCGATTCGACCTCGTGATCACCGATCTGCGCATGCCGGACATGAACGGGCTGGATTTGCTGGCCAAGGTGCGAGCCGAGCGACTGCCGGTGGGGGTGATCGTCTTGACTGCATTCGGCGACCCTACCGAGGGCTTCGGGCGATGAAGGCCGGCGCCGACGATTTTGTCACCAAGCCCTACGACCCAGATCACCTCCGCTTTTTGGTAAAGCGCATCCTCGATCGCCGCCAGTTAATCGACGAACTCGAACAGCTTCGCAAGCAAACGCGCGGCGATTATCACTTTCATACGATGGTCTCAAAGAGCCCAAAGCTCACCAAGCTGTTTGAGCTGATCGAGCAGGTCGGACCGATTGGCTCGACGGTCTTGATTCACGGTGAAACCGGGACCGGCAAAGAGCTGGTTGCGCATGCGCTGCACGCAGCAGATACGCGGCGCACCGGGCCATTTGTGGCCCTCAACTGCGCCGTACTGAACGATTCGCTCTTGGAGAGCGAGTTGTTCGGGCACGAAAAAGGGGCTTTCACCGGTGCAGAACGGCGCAAGGTCGGCCGATTTGAGCTCGCCCATGGAGGTACGCTGCTGCTCGACGAAATCGGCGACATCCCTCATGGCCTTCAGGCCAAATTGCTCCGCGTCCTCCAAAGCGGCTCTTTCGAACGAGTTGGGGGAACTGAGAGCATCCAGGTCGAAGTGCGGATCGTCGCCGCCACCCATAAATTGCTCGAGGACGAAGTCAAGAAGGGGCGTTTCCGCGCCGACTTGTTCTACCGACTCAATGTCATTCGAATCGACCTGCCGCCGTTGCGCGAACGAACCGAAGACATCCCGCTCCTGGCAATGCATTTTCTCGAAAAGCATCGCACCCAGAAGGGTACGCCGGTCACCGAGATCGCGACCGACGCGATGCAGGCTCTGCTGCGGCATAACTGGCCGGGCAACGTCCGCGAGCTCGAAAACGCGATCAAGGCTGGCATCGCGCTCGCCGATGGATCGGTCCTCCGCCGTGACGACCTGCCCGAATCGGTTGCCGTGCGCCCGGCTCACAATCTCCCCCGCTCTAACTCGCTGCTCGATATCGAGCGTTCGTTGCCGGAATTGACATGCGACTTGATCGGTCGGGTCGAACGCGAGTATTTCGTTCGCCTGCTTTCGCAGTATAAGGGAAACGTCGCACGTTGCGCGCGACAGAGCGGTTTGTCGCGGCGGAGTGTGACTCAGAAACTGCAGAAGTACGGACTCGAACGAGCCCAGTTCAAAGGGGTCCACCGCGGGGGCTCATTCCACGCGGCGCCCTGACTGACTTGCGCGAATGCAGGGTAATCTTGTCGTTCAGTCAGTCCAAGCTGACTTACCGTAGGGTCCGAATACCCATCATTCAAGGGTGGCCGCCGCTGTCAAGGTAGAACGACATCCTTGAACTCGAATTCGAGTGGGATGGTGATCACCTTGCTCGGCGTTTCGTAGATAAGTTGGTAATCTTCGGGTTTGCCCGGAGCGTCGACAAACAGGTATTCGAAACCGAGCTTTCCGCCGTCGGAACCGGTGTTGGAAAATCCGCCGTTGTGTTCAAATCGCGAGCCGTCGGAGCGCTGGAGCCAGAGCCGGTTGTTGAAAAGTCCCTGCCGATAGCTCTCGAACGCCGGACCCTCACCCGGATAGAGCAGGGTGACGTTGACTTTCCAGACCTGTTCGTCAATCTCGATATCCTCCAGGGTCACACTCACGTCCCCTTGCTTCGAGGTAACGTTTTTCTGAGCCAGGCTGGGAAACTTGAATGTCTTGATGCCGGCCGGGATCGTCACCTCGGACTTGACCAGCAGCGAGGCGAGTTTTTTGGCGTCCCGATCGGGAGCGTCGAGGTTGAGATTGACCTCTGCGGCGGGGTTTTCGGGCCTGAGCACGACCTCTTCGGCTTCCGTTGCGACCTGCGGTTTGACCACTTTCTTGCGGTCGTCGTAGACCTTCTGGTCCTCGGACTTGAGCTTCATGAGCATGGGGCGGAGCCGAGGCTCCCAGGCGGCCTCGAGGCGGATGTTGGCGATCGCGGTTCCAGCGCGGACCTCGCGCGACAGGCTGATTTGCTGCAGCTCGATCCGGAACGGGCCGCTGTACTGAATGAGCGGCGTGTTCTTGGATGCGGGCATACCGGGAGCGGGCGTCGCCGATGCGCCGGCCATGATGCCAATCGAGCCGTCACCCGTCGAATAGCTGGTCGACACGTCCGCCAGCCGGGCGATTTCATCCAACGCTTCGAAGAAAGTCTTATTTCGCACGTCGAGGTCAAGCGCAGGGTTAGTTACCTCGGCGCCAAGCTGTTCGCGTATGTCAGTGATCGCGTTTCCCGTCTGTTTCTGAAGCTGCTGGAGCGCTTCGCTCAGGCGGATCCCCTTACCAGTAATCGTGACGCGGCTGGCACCCGTGTTGAGCTCCGCTGCTTTTTCGGTCAGGGCGGCCCGAATGCGGATGAGCCGGTCCTTGCGCTCGGTGCTCGTGACCGTCGCCGGATCAGGAAGTAGCGTCAGGATATTGGGCCCGAGTTTGATCAAGCTCGCTGTCGCCGCCTCGCGTGACTCGACCTTTTCGGTATCGAGGCGTTCGACGAGCTGAAGCACGCGATCGCGGAGGGCGGCATCGCCGCCGGTTTGAGAACGAGCCTCGCGCGCGGCAGGGAACACGCAGAGAACCGTCGCCATCAATCCCGCGTACAGGGTCGAAAGAAAAGAGCCGCGTCGCATGTCGGGTTCTCCGTTTTCAGAGATTGACTAGGCACAAGGCCGATCATCCCACAAGCCATTGACCGTTTTCCATGATGAGCCGGCCGTCCGCCATGATTCGGCCTTGCGTTCGCGTGTCGACAATCAAGTCCCAGTGCAAGGCGGAACTATTCACTCCCCCGGTCTCGGGATAACTCTGCCCAAGTGCCAAATGGACGGTCCCGCCGATTTTCTCGTCGTAGAGGATGCTGCCAGTAAAGCGATCGATGCCGCTGTTGAGCCCAAGCCCCAATTCGCCCAGCCGCCGGGCGCCGGCGTCGATATCAACCATCGCCAGCAGATAGTCTTCGCCCTGGTCAGCCTGGGCTCTAACTACCTTACCGTCCACGAATTCGAGGCGGATCCCCACGAGCTCGCGCCCGTCGCGGCAGACGGGAAATCCGCACCGCAGCTTGCCGGTGGCAGATTCTTCGATGGGCCCCGTGAAAATCTCCCCGGAAGGCATGTTCCGTTTGCCGTCCGAGTTGATCCAGGTGCGGCCGGCGACCGAGAGGGTGATGTCGGTCTCTTGGGCCTCGATGCGAACGGACTTAACACCCGCCATGTATTCGACGAGGGCCGCCTGCCGGCGCCCCAGCTCTTGCCACGACCCCTGTGGGTCGGGGCGATCGAGAAAGAGAGCTCGTGTGACAAATGCCTCATACTCTGATAGGGGCATGCGGGCATCTGCCGCGTATGCGGCGGTCGGATACTGGGTCAATACCCACCGGGCACGCCGCGCCGCCTGACGGATCGGGTCTCGCGCTCGTTCGAATAGAGCCTGGCGTGCCGGGTCGACCCGACCCATCGAGTGCGTATCGCTCTCGGCGGCGATCCGAATCCGCGCATTCACATTCTGCGCCTCGAATAACGCCGGCGAAGGTATATGTGTGAGTTGGACCTCGGTCGCTTCCTGGAGGAAAAACTCGTGAAGACCGGGCAATTCGAGCCGCAATAGCGGATGTGCGCCGCGCAAAACCACCGCCCGGTAACAGGCCTCCACGAGCGGACGCGCCAAGATTTCCGAGCTCAGGGCAATCGTCTCCCCTTGCTCGACTCTCAAGCAATAGTCCACCAGCAGATCGGCCCACCGTGCGACCACTTCGTCTTGCAAACGACCGGCTCCGGCTCGTAAGTGACAAGTGTCATAGAACCGAATTCAGCTTATCGCGTTACCGGTCGGACTGCAACACGAAGGCTTGGTTCACAGCTCGCCGGAATCGTCGATCACAATCTTGGCTTGCGGCTTCCCGCTGCTCGAGCCTAGACTCTCGATCTTCTTCACTACGTCGCTCCCATCGGTCACCTCGCCGAAGACAACGTGCTTGCCATCCAGGTGTGGCGTCGCGACCGTCGTGATGAAAAACTGCGAGCCATTGGTATTCGGACCGGCGTTGGCCATTGAGAGCAGGAACGGCTTATTGTGCTTGAGCGCGAAGTTTTCGTCGTTGAATTTTGCTCCGTAGATTGATTTGCCCCCAGTGCCGTTGTGATTCGTGAAATCGCCCCCCTGGAGCATGAAATTGGGTATCACGCGATGGAACCCTGATTTCTTGTACCCATAGCCGTGCTCATGGGTGCACAAGGCTCGGAAGTTGTCGGCGGTCTTGGGCACGACGTCGTTGTACAATTCCAAGGTGATGCGGCCGGCGGGCTTGCCGTCGATAGTGATGTCCAAATAAACGCTCGGTCTGGGCATATCCGTGATCCTCGATCCTGTTCCTGGCTGGTGATGACACGGAACCGCACATAGCTCGATCACAGTTGTGGCGGTTCTCCACGAAAGGTAGAAATGACTGGCTAAACCTTAACGACTCGGCGCGGAAACCTCAAGCTCCGGCCAGCGGCCGACAAGGTCAAGGTCTTCGTCTGGATTGCACGAGATATAATCACTTATAAAGAAAATTTTGTGTCGATCTGGTTGGCGGCGCGGCGGTGCGTTACGAGCAAGTCTAGCGGGCGGGCCCAGGCTGGACGGTATTCCCTCGAGGCCGAGGAGGGAATGAAGCGGTTGCATCGGGCTTGATGGTTATGCGGCTCCAAAATGGCAGTAGATGGCAGTAGATGGCAGTTTTTGGGAAGGTCTCGGGCTATTTCGCCCCGCGGCGCGACCGACAACGAGCTATTTAGGTGGCGGACAAAGCCCAAGGGCACACAAAGCAATGACTGGTCATCGCCGCCGTCGCTTGCTTGCGTTGAGCCCGATCCTGAACGTATTGGAGCATAGCCCCAGGGAATCCAGCCAGGTTGCAATTGTTCCTCGGTTTCGAGATGGCGGGGGCGACGGACATGACCATCATCGACAAATCCTTGGCGGGCATTTTTCCTACAGCCCTTTATATACAATATACCGGCTTTTGCAGATTTCGTGAATGCACCTACGCCCTCGTGTGCGCCAATTCTGGTCGAGGGTGCAAATGCTGAAAGAACTTAAAAACATTTCCAAAAATTTATTTTGGAAATATTAGCGGTTCGGACCTGCTCTTGCCTTTGCCCTGATTCCAACGCTGATGTCTCAGACCTTCACTCTGCACATTCCGACGCAGAAGTCCGTCGAAAACGGCTGAGTCATCTTCAAAGCGAGCGTCCGCAATGCATGTTTGGATTCTGTTGAAAACTTGGACCTCGGACCGTGCCGAGACCGGGGCCGGATCAGTGCCATTCCCGCTTTCACGGTAAATGAGGTCCTAGCGCCCAACGGCGAGAGGGCGGTTTTCGCCGTGGTCCGCTCGGTGGTGGCTCATCGCATGGAAGCTGCCGAAGGATGCTCTTGCGTGGGTTAACGACTTACAAACCATCGTATTCGAGATTCCGCTGTCGAATCTTACTGGCAGGAAGTGCCTGGACTTCACGCAAGAAGTGTGGAATTTTCAACCCAGTGTTTTCGAGTATCAAACGTGGGGTGGTCGCACATTTGTCCGCATGCATTGGGATGACCAAAGCAGCTATGGCCGATTGGTACAGATAATAAAATGGGCCAGCAATCAAGGGAATGAAACCGACGGGTCCTAGCGCGAATATTTCATCCGCTTCTGTAATCGGTTCCGGAGGCGATCCATAAACAAACTCCGGTGGGTTTTGGGGGCCAAGCGGTCAATTTTCGACGTCAGGCGCGCAAAACCCCCTACCCCCATTCCGTGGGGCGGCTTTCCTCACGGTTTTCGCTGCGCTCAGCCCGCTCCTGCCAAGGGGTTCGCGGTTATGCCCAATACCCGTTCAAATGCCACTCGGTACAGATCCTGGAACGGATAGCTGGTGGCCAGGTGGAACACGACGCGCCGGGCACTCACAACTACCCTCGCCGCCACCTTGAACAACTTGAGACGAATCGTCCCGACCTGGGCCTGTTCCAGATCTGTATCTCGTAGCGCCGTTCGCCGCAACGCCTGGACAAGCACGTACGCCGCCGAGCTCAAGAACAAGCGGAACTGATTGGCCAGGAACCGGTGGCAACTGGTCCGGTCGGCGAACAGGTCCAGTTGCTGTTCCTTGATCCGGTTCTCCATATCGCCCCGCTGACAGTAGACGTCCTCGTAAAGCTCCTGCGGATCACCCGGCACATTGACGACGATGAACCGCGGGTTGGTCCCTTGGGCGGTGTGCTCGGCCTTGGCAATCACTCGCCGCGATCGGTCCCAGCTCGATGCCGCGTAGGAGAACGAGCCAAAGATCCGCTGCCGCTGGCCGGTCGTTCGGAACTGGCGTTCGGCCCGTCCGGTCCAATCGGCGGCCTGGCGTTCCAGAACAGGGTTGCGTGCCAGACCAAGCACATAGCCGACCCCGTGGGAGTCGCACCAACGCATCAGCCTCCAGCGGCAGAAGCCACTATCGGCCCGGATCGTGAGCTTGACATCGGGCCAGACCTGGCGAAGCCGCTGGACCAGCAGCTTCAGCAGTGCCCGGCTGTGCTTGCTGGCGTCGATCTTGCTGGGCCTCAGGTAGGCCGTCACCAGCTCGTCACCGCAAAAGACATAAAGGGGCAGATAGCAGTAATTATCGTAATAACCATGGAAGAACCGCCCTTCCTGACGGCCGTGGAGGGGGTCGTCGGTGGCGTCGAAATCGAGAATGAGATGCTCCGGCGGCTCCGCGTGGGAGGCGATGAATTGATCGACGAACACGCCCGCGATGCGGACCAAGGTCCGGTGCTCGATGCGGTTCTCCAGACGGCAGAGCGTCGGGGGCGAGGCCAGTGCTGGATCATCGTCGGGAACCCGTCCGGCGGCCACTTGGAGGGCCGGGTCGTTGCGTAGGGTCTGGTGGTCGTTGAGGTCTTCGTAGCCTAAGGCGATCGCCACGACCCGCTGGGCGATCATCGACTCCTGGTCGTGGACGATGTACACCGGGTGGCGAGGGTCCGGGATGGCCTGGTCGAGGGCCTCGAACAGACCGATCTTCTGACCGACCTCACGCAGCAGCAGGGCCCCGGCGTCGGAGGTCAGCCGGCCACCCAGGAAATCGGCGACAACTGACTTGGAGCCGAGACTGGAAAACGACAGGGGCTTGCGATTACAGTCTGTCATAGCGATGGCCTTTCTGTTGGAGGATCGGGATTGACGTTAACCCAAACCCTACAAAAAGTAAGGCCATCGCGCAACTATATTATTAACACTTCGTGTGAATTATCCGGGCTGGATGGGTTTTCCGGTCGGTCGCTGATCTAGAATATCGACGCATGGTTCGGCTGCTGGCTGCCCAGGAGCAGTCCCGTTCGTCTCTCCCGATCATCATCGAAATACAACAGCCACGTTCTAAACTGAGCGCTTGACCCCGCCCTGGATTGAAAGGGCGTTATCAGACATGTGAATAACATCCATCGACCTGGGGCGTTCCATCTCACACATACCCCGCAGCAAAGACCTCTAACACTGCGACGCACATCCAAACCGCACCGAGGACCCGGCCAGACCGATCGACCCAGCTCGGCTCGGGCCGACACCGGCCGCTTGCCCAGATGACTAGCCAGAGGAGCAGGACGACTGCCCCAACGTTTACTGGAGGACCAAAGTTGGGGACGAGCTGTCTGAGGGCCAGTTCGCTGACCAAATCCCCATAATTTAACTTTGAGAGCTGACCGGGACTCGCCGACAGGGCTTCTGCGGCGGCGATAAGCACAACGCTGACACTCTTCCAGGCGAAGACGAAGAACGCGGCAACGCAGGCCAAGAAACCCGGCTGGCACCATAGGTGTCTTCGGCTAGGGCGGGTGCCTCGGAGCCGCAGCAGGAGGACCGCCATAGTCCAACTGAGCAACAGAATCGATGCAATCGGAATCGCCCCCAGGGCTGCCTGCCATAAGCTGACGAGCATCGGCTCATTCACGGTGGGCCAATAATAGTCCCAGTCTGTTTTGGATGCCCAGAGCCAGAACCGACATCCGGCCAGTCCGAAACCGGTAGCCGCAACCAGGACGATGGCGTCTATGATCTGAAAAGAGCGGTTTATCTGTGATGGCATTGGGGAGATCGCTCCGCTCACAAACACGTGAGTAGCTCCATTCTATCGAAATCCGCTCGACTAGATTCCGCGTCACTTTCTTCTGCTTCCGATCAAAAAGCCCGGTCGTTCGCGGCTCCGCACGTCCGGCTAGCCACTGCACATCCACAAGCGGAATCCCCTGTCGGAGCAGATCGTTGATCGCCAGCACCCGGAAGCTGTACAGCAACTACCGCGACGGCAATCCGGCATCGTTCAGCCGCCGCCTGACCAGCTCGCAAATCCGATTTGGTGTCATGGCATTCCCCGTAAGCTTCCGCGTCCGGCCATTACCCATCCGAAGCAACGGTGTATCCTTTGGATCGCTGCCGATGCCCGCGACAACGACATAGGCCAGCATAAAGCCCTTCAGGTCGTGCCGCCAAGGTATCCCCGGCTCTTACCCCCCTTTTCTTGAAACCGCAGCACGTACTGCTACCCGTCGCTGCGTATGTCACCTAGGCGGAGCTTGGTAACCGCCCAGACTTGGCTAGTGGTATAGGCCAGCGTGGCGAGCATTTCTGGGCGTGAGTAGCGATGGAACAGAAAACTGGAATAAGCCTCAAGTATTACCTATCAGCAGAGAGCTGGGCTTGCCGTTTGGTGATGGTGATTCGGTACTTTCGAGAGAGAAAGCCGCCCATTAGGGCGAAGGCCACTTGCGGTAATCCGAGTGCGACGTATGCGACTGGTATGTGGATGAGAGGCCGGTCTGGCCCGATAATTTTTGACAAGGGATCGATGAGTATCCTGATGTAAGAATCTAGCATTTTGTCGCCGAAACAAGCCGACAGGACCGCGAAGAGGGCTAATGCCATCGCCCCGAACGACTCGAAACCCAGGAGGAATGGGCGACTCCCATGACGCCGGTAACCGATGATGAGGCCGATGGCCAGGACAGTCGCCATCGGCACGGCCCCCAGGGCCAACAGTACACCGGTGCTGCTGTGGGCATCCCCCGCCGCCCGGAACACCGCGAAGTTGAGGGCAGCGAGAGCGACGAAGACCATGACCCAGGCGATTCGGACGCGGGGCACCTTCATGGTTCCATCCTGGTCGCAGCAGTGGGCTTATACGTCGAGTTCGGGCGGAAAGCGGGACAGAACAGCTAGAGTTCCGCCCTCCCTCGTAGCCCCGAAAGAACCCGGCGTATAACGATCTTATTCCAGTTTTCTGTTCCATTGCTACTCACGCCCCATCCCAGGCGAAGCGTGCCGCACCCCTGCCCGCTCGACCAGCTCCGGCAGAGCTGCCGGGGTGATGATTGCCGGTACGCTCACCGGCGACGTTTTGACCAACCCGTTGCTCATTTTGTCGTTCTCTCCTCGACTCCCGCCGCCTTAACTCCCAGACGCTCCCGCTCCTTTTCCATTTGCAGCCGCACTAACTTAGTAAATTGCATCCTCGCCATCATTTTCTCATGTTTTAACATTAGACGTAAATTGTTATTTCGCTCATTTGCAAGTTGCAGCTTGCCTCGGAGTTCGGCCTCGCAGCGAGAAGACCGGACCTGTTGCACCGCCAGGGCGATACCTTCGGCCGCGATCACGATCAGCAGCATCAGCGTGCTCAGCCGGATTCGTCTCATGGCACCACCTCGCATGGGGCATGACTGCGTGCAAATTCATTAACCGGAGGCTACCATGGCCCTAGGGGAAATATAATGGGTTATTACCCCCTAGGACGATCCGCTCTGATTGCATGCATGTTGCCGCCATAAATCACATCCCCGTGCTGGCGTTGACATCTATCACACAAGTCGGTGTAATAGTTGCGGAGGTGTCACCGATGCGATGTAAGCCCGATAAACCCGCCCTGCATGAACGGCCTCTCTTAACGCCTGAACAAGCCACCGGCTTGATGGCCGTCTTCAAGGTCCTCGCCAACGATACACGGCTCCGACTCCTGCACGCCCTGGCCAGGTCGGGCGAATTATGCGTCACCGATCTCGCCGCCGCCGTCGGCATGAAACCGCAAGCCATCTCGAACCAGCTCCAGAAGCTGGTGGATCGCGGCATCCTGGCGTGCCGCCGCGACGGCCTCCGCATCCGCTACCGGATCGTCGATCAGTGCGTCACGGCCCTCCTCGACCAAGGGCTGTGCCTCACCGAATGTGCCACCGAGCAGCAGAGTGTCTACGCGGTCGGATCGGCGTGAGGGTGTCTCCGCACACCTGTCGTCGCTTTGGTGTGCGTTAATATTGCCTATGCATGGCCGCCTGTTTTTCCGGAAATCAACACATGAAGAGAATATCCCTTGTTTCGTTGGCCGTTTTTGGCATCCTTGCCGTGGCCTGGGCCAGTGTCGCCACCATGCGACCGGACCTCATGCCCATTTGGGCGAGGCTCGGGCCCGCCGTCGTCCCTGCGGCCGATGCCGGACCCTACTGCGAGGAGCATGGCGTCCCGGAGAAATTCTGCACCCTCTGCCATCCCGAGCTGAAGGAAAAGCTCCTCCTCTGCCCGGAGCACGGCAACATCCCCGAAGACATCTGCACGCTCTGCCACAAGGATGTTCAGAAGAAAT
This sequence comes from uncultured Isosphaeraceae bacterium, assembly GCA_963850935.1. Classification (GTDB taxonomy): domain Bacteria; phylum Planctomycetota; class Planctomycetia; order Isosphaerales; family Isosphaeraceae; genus CAWFRS01. Next base: position 44,277 of record CAWKNT010000032.1, on the reverse strand, counting down.
ACAACATCAAGATGTGCCCGAACGGCCACGGACTGCCGGAGCACTTCTGCAACAAGTGCGGCAATGGTCCCTCCGCCGCAGCGGACAACCTGATCGACGACGGCTATTGTGCCGCCAACGGCGAACCCGTGGGGCCGGACGGAAAGCCGAGATTCTGCAAGCTCCTGCCGCTGGTCCGCCTTGCTTCGGCGGACCTTGGCCGCGACATCGGCCTTCAAACGGCACCGGCGACCGAAGTCGAGCACACCCATGAGCTGGTCGCGAATGCCGAGACGGCCTATGACGCCAACCGTTACGCCGAAATCTTCCCGCGTGTCGCGGGCTTCCTCCGCGAAGCCCGTGTGGACCTGGGACAAACGGTCAAAGCCGGTGCAGTCATCGCCGTCATGGATTCGTCCGAGGTGAGCACGACGAAGACGCAATATCTCACGGCCCATGCCACCCTGCAACTCGACGACGATTCGCTACCGGCGGACCAAACAGTCTCACTGACCAACAGATTATGGGCAGCAAACCGCTGGTCGCCGCCCGGATCGCGATGCAGCAGGCCCGGACCAGCCTGTTGAATGCCGAGCAGAAGCTCAGGAATTTCCGCTTCGACGATGACGCCCTGGCCCTGATCCTGAAAACCAACGACACAAAGCCCACTCCTCGATATCACGACACCTATCGAAGGGACCGTGGTCTTCCGCCATGCCGTGATCGGCGAAGCGGAAGAGCCGACGACAAAGCTCTACACCGTGGCGGACGTCTCGAAAATGTGGATATGGATCGATGTTTATGAAAAGGATGTCGCCCAGGTCGGGCGGGCCAGCCCGTCAGCTTCACCGTTTCGGGCACGAACTCGGCCAGCGAGGAAGTGACGTTCACCGGGCGAATCAACTGGGTCGGCACCGAGGTGGACCACACGACCCGGACAACGAAGGTCCGGGCCGAACTGCCGAACCCGGATGGAAAGCTCCGGGCCAACCAGTTCGGCCGGGCCACCATCCAGGTCGGCGACCGGCATAAAGCCGTCACGGTCGCCAAATCCGCCGTCCAACGCTACGAGAACGCGGATCTGGTCTTCCTCCCGCAGAAGGAGAACGTGTACCGGCCGCAGCGGATCAAGACCAAACCGAGCGGCCGGGCGGACACCTTGGAAGTGACGTGGGGACTCAAACCCGGTCAGGAAGTCGTCACCACCGGAGCCTTCCTGCTGAAGACGGAAATCATGAAGGGCTCCATCGGGGCCGGGTTGCTGCGACTGATCGCATCGCCTTACGAGGAGCCGCCGAATGCTCAACGCCCTCATTGATTTCAGCCTGAAAAATCGGTTCGTCGTGCTCTTGCTCGCCGGGCTCCTTATCGTCATCGGGGTCCGCTCGGCGCGTTCGCCTGCCGCTCGACGCTTTCCCCGACACGACGCCGGTGCAGGTCCAGATCAATACCGTCGCTCCCGAGCTGTCGCCCGAAGAAGTCGAGCGGCTGATCACCTTCCCCGTCGAATACGCCCTGGGCGGGCTCAAAGGGCTTGAAGAAGTCCGCTCCGTCTCGAAATTCGGCTTCTCGCAGGTCGTCGCCATTTTCGCGGACGGGACCGACATCTATTTCGCCCGCCAGCAGGTCAATGAGCGGCTCGGCGAAGCCAAGCTGCCGGAAGGCATCGGCCGCCCCGTCGATGGGGCCGGTGGCGACCGGCTTAGGCGAGGTCTATCACTACCTGCTCACGAGCAAGAATCCTGAATATCGGCTTGCCCGAGCTGCGGACGCTGCAAGATTGGGTCATCCGGCCGCGTCTGCGGCGGGTGCCCGGCGTTGCGGAAATCAACGCCTGGGGCGGGCTGGAGAAGCAGTTTGAGGCCCAGGCCGACCCGGCAAAGCTCGCCAAGCACGGCCTCACGCTCGACGACGTGATGCGGGCCCTGAGACAGAATAATCAAAACGTGGGAGGCGGCTACGTCATCCGCTCGGGCGAAGCCAGCTTGGTGCAGGGCATCGCCCGCACCATCCTCCGTCGAGCAGATCGCCGACATCGTGATCGAATCCCATGACGGCGTGCCGATCCGCGTCAGGGACGTGGCCGACGTGGAAATCGGGCACGCCATCCGCCGGGGCGGTGTGACCGCCGAGGGGCAAGGGCGAAGCCGTCCTGGGACTTGCCTTCATGCGGATGGGCGAAAATTCCCGCGATGTCACCAATGCCCTGGACCGGGCGATGGACGACGTCAAGAAGTCGCTCCCGCCGGGCGTTAGCATCCGCGTCGTCTACAAGCGGACCGACCTCATCGACGCGGTGCTCAAGACCGTCGAGCGGAACCTTTTTGAAGGGGCGATCCTTGTCATCGCCGTGCTCTTTGCCTTCCTCGGAAACCTCCGGGCCGGACTGATCGTCGCTTCGGCCATCCCGCTTTCCATGCTCTTCGCCGTCACCGTGATGGAGCGAATCGGCATCGCCGGGAGCCTGATGAGCCTGGGTGCCATCGATTTCGGGCTGGTGGTCGATAGCTCCGTGGTGATGGTCGAGAATTGCGTCAGACGCCTCGCTCACGACCGCTCGAATCGAACAAAGCTCGCCATCATCCGCGACGCCGCCGTCGAGGTGAGAAAGCCGACGATGTTCGGCGAACTTATCATCATGATTGTCTATTTGCCGATATTAACCCTGGAGGGCATCGAGGGAAAGCTATTCCGGCCGATGGCCCTGACGGTCATCTTCGCCCTCGCCGCCTCGCTCGTGCTGTCCCTCACCCTCATGCCGGCCCTCGCCTCGATCGGCCTGCCGCGAAAGATCGCCGACAAGGAAACGCTCGTGGACCGCTTCGCCCACCGGCTTTTTCAGCCGCTCCTCCGCCTGGGGCCTGCGGCATCCGCTCTTCGACGCTCGGCCCTGGTCGCCGCCCTGACGGTCGGGACGACGGTGCTCGGCTTCCGGCTGGGATCGGAATTCGTCCCCCGCCTGAATGAAGGCTCGCTGGTCATCAACACCATCCGGCTTGCCGGCGTGAGCCTGGAGGAATCGCTCCGCTACGGTACGCACATCGAACGCATGCTCAAGAAGAAATTTCCCGATGAAATCGAAGACATCTGGACCCGGACCGGCAGTGCCGAGGTGGCGACCGACCCGATGGGCCTGGAACTTGTCCGACATCTTCATCACCCTGAAACCCCGCACGGGGTGGAAGCGGGCAAAGACCCAGGACGAGCTGGTTGCCGCGATGGCCCGAGTGCGACGAAGGTCCTCCCCGGCATGCGGGCCGTCTACACGCAGCCCATCGAGATGCGGATCAACGAGATGGTGGCCGGTATCCGGGCCGATCTCGGCATCAAGCTCTATGGCGAGGATCTGGAAACTCTCAAAGCCAAGGCCGAAGAGATCGAAAAGGTCGTCAAATCCATCCCCGGATGCGGCCGATACGACGACCGAGCAAGTGACCGGGCTGCCGGTGCTACGAATCCGCGTCGATAACGAGGCCCTGTCCCGCTACGGCGTGCCCGCACAACAGGTGCTCGATGCCGTCAAGGCGGTCGGCGGCATCAACGCCGGTGAAATCATCGAGCCGGGAAGACGTTTCCCGCTGGTGGTACGTTTGCCGATGGCGTACCGCGAAGACCCGCAGGCACTGGAACTGATTTCGATTTCTACCGCGTCCGGCCAGCGGTTGCCGCTCATCCAACTCGTGCGGATCGAGGAAAGCACCGGACCATCGACCATCCAACGCGATTGGGGCGAGCGTCGCATCATCGTTCAGACGAATGTCAGGAGCCGCGACATCGGATCGTTCGTCAAAGAAGCCCAGGAACGAATCGGCCGCGAGGTCGCACTTCCCGTCGGCTACACCGTCGAATGGGGCGGGCAGTTCGAGCATTTGGAGCGGGCCGAACAGCGGCTCTATGTCGTCGTGCCGCTGGCACTGGCCCTGATCCTCAGCCTGCTCTATCTCACGTTCCGCTCGCTCCGCGACGCGGTGATGATTTTCAGCGGCGTGCTCTTCGCCCGCGTCGGCGGCATCCTCGGCCTTTATGCCATGGGCCTGCCATTTTCCATCTCCGCCGGTGTCGGTTTCGTCGCCCTGGCCGGTGCGTCGATCCTGGAAGGGCTAATCCTTGTCAGCTGCCATCCGCGACCGGATGGCCCACGGCGTCCCGAAACGCGAGGCCATCGAGCAGGCCCGCCTTGCCAGGCTCAGGCCCGTGCTCATGACGGGCACCGTCGCCGCCCTTGGATTCGTGCCGATGATGCTCGCCACCGGCATCGGTGCCGAAGTGCAGCGGCCCCTGGCGACCGTCGTCGTCTTCGGCATGGCGTGCGATACGTTCCTGACGATGCTCGCCCTTCCCGTTCTCTATCTCCTCTTCGGGAAAGAGCCGCTGATAAAAGCCGAAAACGGCCAGGAAGTGCCCGAGAGAATGACTGCCGAGGTGACGGAAGAGCGTCAGGCCATGGTGTTTTAGACCCTCTGTTGTCCGCTTCACCGGACTCTGGGCATTATTTCCCCCCTAAGTCACGATCGGGCCATCCGCCCACGAGCTGTGACCAGAAAGACACCCGCCGTAGCAAAAAGCCCCTGCGTCCAATTTACGTGTTAACATACTTTTGACAATGGACGCATTCCGTCCCCCGCCGTTTCCAAGGTCGTCGCGGGCGTAAAGATACCCGTCGCAGCGACGAGCAGCTTTACTTTGATTTCTTTACCGGATTGCGTTACTTCAAAAACAGGCACGCCCGACCCTGCATCGCCGTCGATCGGGTCGAAACGAAACCGCTCGATTTTGGGACGGGGCTACCGGAAGGCAAAGGGAATTATGTCCCCAAAACCCGGCCGACCCTATTGGGTGCCTTTCGCCCACGCCCAAGCCATGACCCGCCACCCTGCGTCGAGCTTGCGAAGGGCCACCGTGAAGGTCGAGCCGGTTTGCGTCACCGGCGTGCCTTGCAGTCGGAAAGTCATGGTCGCGGGAACGACCACATACCCACGGTCGCCGGTGACGTTGACATGCCACGGCTCGCCCAGAGTAATGAGATAGCCTGAAGCACCCGCATGCTCACCTTCAACCAGCACGTCTCTGTACCAATCCTGAGTGGCGGTCGGCCCGTGCCATACGTGCGGAGCCATGCCGTCAAGAATGGTCATCGGGACATCACACGCCGCCGCCATGCCATTTACATCAGATTTGTTGAAACAATCGATGTAATGACGCACCGTCTCCATCGGGTCGGTTGTGCTGGCCATCGGGATTCTCGTTCCTGTCGTTGTTCCAGGATTTCTCAGATAAGCGTTGACCTCGCCGTAGGAGCCCCCGTCCGGGCCTCCTGAACACGTAATGGACTCGGGCCGAATGCCCGTGTCCAGGGGATAGGTCGGCAAGACCGGCAGAAGCAACATAGAAGGGGCTTATGTGACGGTCACCCCTTCGCGACAGAGCTTAGCGTTATTTTTGTCCGTTTGCTACGCGAAGGCCGATGCTGGTGACGGTAAACCCGATTTCATAGACCCCGATTTTGAGTAAAGGAAACGTTCGTTTGCTTTATCTCTACCTGGGAGGCCCAGCTAGCTCATCACGGGGATAATATACGTGCGGCGGCAGACTTCTTTAAAGCCCAGCTTCTGGGCCACCCGCCAAGAGGCGGAGTTGCCCTCGCCCGCACTCCACACCGGCAATCGTGGGACCGATCTCTGATCCGGCAGCGCTTTCGATCGTCTGAAGGTCGGCGCTCTGGGTTCTTGTTCCCGGCGCGTCGATGAGACTGTTTATCTCTCTGTCTTGTTCTCGAGAAGACGATAGACTGGCGGGTAAGCGTCTTTTTCGAGTTTTGATAGGCCGGAGGAGAATGCGACCAACATTCTCCCCGAGCTTTTCCCTTGGGAGTTACCGCTCCCGTGGGCGCCCTTCACGTTACTCACAGTGACCGCCGTCTGCCCAGAGCGCGGCGACCTCGCCCGCGGATCTGCTTGCGCAAGGGGTGTCGGCGCAAATACACGCCGCGATGCTGGAACCAACGCTACTGCCAGGACCCGGAATGCCTGCGGCAAGTCCGCCGCTGGCAGGCGACTCGCCGCCAGGCGAAACGTCGTCAAGACGCTGGCGTCAAAGACCAGCATTCCCAGGCTGAGAAGGAGCGCCGCCACCGCGCCCAAGGCTGTTGAGAACCCTGAAGTTGCGCCTGCGCGTGGTCACGCAGCAGAAAATTTTTTGCTCTCCCCTATTGCGATCGGCCAGGCTGCCAGGAGCCCCCTGTGACCTCGCCCCGCAACCCGGCTCGCTATTGCTGCACCGCTTGCCGTCAGGCGGTTCGCAACGTCCAGGACCGGGAACGCAAGTGGCGTTCTCGCGGGACTTTGGATGGCTGCAAGAAACGGGACATCGAATACCAGGCCGCACGTCGGAACCGATCCTTGCCTCAGCAGGCCATCGCCGCCGATCTACCACCGCGGCCACCCCCACAATGACCACGCCTCCCCGATGCGCCGGTCGTCAATTATCGCGTGGCTCGGTGAGGCTGTTTTAGCCTGGGCATCCTGTGCACTCTGAAGGAGCCCAAGCATGATCACCAAACGTATTCTGGTTCCTGACCGACTACGGCGGCCTCCCGCAACAGGCTGGTCCTGGACCGACGGTCGCTTCGTGCGCGAGCACATGGACCACCTCTCGCGCGACGCCGTGCTGTATTACTTCTTCCTCTCAGCGGTAGCCGATGTGAAAGGCCTGTCGTTCTACGGCGACGGCACCGTCGCCGCTCGGCTGCGCATGCCCCTGCCCAGCTTGTTCCAGGCCCGTGACGAGCTCTTAGCCTACGACCTGATCGCCCATGAACCCCCGTTAACCCAGGTCCTTTCCTTGCCCCGGCGATGCCAGCGCCGCGGGTCAGCGCCCGGCGGCGGGCTGATGCAACTGGGAGATATCTTGCGCCGGGCTATCTCCTCGACACATCCTGACCAGGAAAGGAAAAAGCCATGAACGTGGGTTTGTGGGCTGAGATTCGCCGCTTGGCAGAGTTCGAGAAACTCTCCGCCCGGGCGATTTCCCGGCGACTTCACTGTTCCTGGCGCACGGTCGCTCGCGCTATCGCGGGAGCAACCTCCCGCACGCCGCGTCTCTTGCCATGCCAGCCTCTTGAATCCACACAAGGCCAAGATTCACACGCTGTTGACCAGGTGCCCCGAGCTGTCGGCAGTGCGCATCCACGAGGAGATCGCCCGCGGCCCCGACGGCTACACCGGCAGCGTGATTACTGTTCGCCGCTACGTGCGGTCAATCCGTCCCGCCGCGGTCGCGTCTATCAAGAAGTCCACTACGAGCCGGCGCAAGCGATGCAGGTCGACTGGGGCGAGTGCGGCCGCGTCCAGATAGGAAACACGACCCGCAGAGTCTCGGTCTTCGTGGCCGTGCTCTGCTATAGCCGGCTGATCTATATCGAGTTCACCCTCTCGCAGCGCAAGGCAGAATTCTATCGCAGCCTGGTGCACGCCCTGGAGTTCTTTGGGGCCAGTCCTCGCGCCATCATCTTCGACAACTTGAAAGCGGCCGTGATCAACGGGTCCGGTCGTGCCGCATGCTTCCATCCCGAGTTCCTGGCGCTCTGTGGCCACTACTACTTGCAGCCCTTGGCCTGCGAACGGCGTGATCCAGAATCGAAAGGAACCGTCGAGGCGAGCGTGCGCTACGTGAAGCGTAATGCCCTGGCTGGGCGTGATGACGAACTCGTCCGCTTCGAGGACTATGTCGCGTTCGCGCCAAAGTGGCGTGACCAAGTGGCCAACATCCGGCTGCATGAAACGACGCGAGAACGACCGGTTGATCGGTTCCAGCGGGAGCGGTCGCTGATGCGCACTTCCCAGGATCCCCTTCGACACCGACGAGATCGTGCCGGCCGTTGTCAGTCCTCACGCGCGAATCGAGTTCGACGCGAACCGCTACTCCGTGCCGCCGCACCTGACGCGCCAGACGGTCACAGTCCATGCCGACGGTCATGAAGTCCGCATCCTGCACCAGGGCCAAGTCATTGCCCGGCATGCCCGCTGTTACCAGCGCCGGCAATTGATCGTGCTGCCGGACCACCGCTTGGCAGCGCTGACCGATTTGCAGACAAATCCTCCTTGAAACAGAGCGGCCCGTGGTTACTTTGCGCGTAAGCATCATTGCATTTGCCGTGGCACACTTCACACAATTCAATCCGCCGAGCATAAAATAGTCACCGCTTACAGTTGTTTACATATGTAACTATCAGTGGTTTAGAAGACTAAAGAGTTGGTTCGTAGTTCGTGGGCGATGCGACGAAAAGCAGGTGTTTTTCGTGAAATGCTCACCGGTTATGTCGCATGTCGATAGGCGTTGGCGGGCAGGATCAGCCGTGAGGTCGCGAGCTCAATTCGAGTCGCCACTTTCCGCAACACGGAGAATGCATCGGCGTTGTCGGACCGAAGCGCACAGAGCGGCGCTTACGCAAATGTTTGTGTATTCAAAACTAACCCAATGCTGTGGTGCTCCGATCTGCGTATCGCAAGCCTCATCAGGGAATGCTGATCACCTGCTTTGTTACAGGATGGTGAAACCGAACGATGCTCCCTTGCTGCAGTTTCTGCGGGAAGACAACGAGATTCCTGTGCGTTGCCACCTTCGCAGAGTAGGATAAGAAGCCTTCCACGTCGGGGACTCCGTGTAATCCGTGCCCGAGCCGCTGCGTCGGGACGTTAGACCAATAGGGGCGCTGAGAGTTGGAAGCGGATTCCTGAGGGAGTATCCGCGCCAATCGCCTGTCAGCTCCTGGACCGTCGTGCCGATGATCTTGCGTTGCGGTACCCTGGTGAGATCCGCGATCTGGCTAAGCTGGATATCAACATTGATGATAACCCAGGCGGTGCTAGGATTGGGAACATAGGTCGCCGGCGGGTGCGGCGATCCCAACAAGGCTTGGACTTCAAAAAGGGCAACTAGGTGATTCTCCGCGAAGTAGAGAATCTCGAATCCGGGGTGGAGAGCATTCCCTGCGTTGAACCGCCCGGGAACTGTCGCGGTGTGGGCAGTTGCCAGAAGTGAATTCCAGAATTTGAGCTGTATCGCTCGGTACCACGTACCCGTTAGCGGGGTCATCGCCAAGGATGCGCATGCGCCTATTTTCATGTAGGCATTCCGATCTTGATAGCCCGGGCGAGCTCGCGAAGCACCCCTTCACGATCGGTACCGATGAGGTCACGCGGCTTGTTACCCCCGAGCTGATCATTCGGCGCATCCAGCCACTGATCCGGCTTGTCGACGACCTCAGAGATCAAGCCTTTCAGATCACTATCCAGGTCCGGGTCCCTGTGCTGAGTCGAGCCACCCATGGTCAGATCTCCCGCAAACCCGTTTGTTCGTTTGGAAGTCATTATCGCTCTCCATTATATCGGATCGTGACGGAGGACTGAAGCGTGATGATGGCCGCCATCCTTGTGCCCGTCGGTGGCATCGACCGATGTGCTCAACGGCACCTGAAGTTGCTCGGCAATCGCGCCGAGAAACGACGAAAAAGATGTGTTTTTCGTGAAATGCTCATTGGTTATGTCGCATGGTGATAATCGGCGTACGAGATTCGCTTACATCACTTCGGATTCAACCCAGTCAAGGCACTCGGCGATGGACTGGTCGCCCTTCACAATATCAGCATCCCAATGATCGAACTGTCGGGCGGCGAATCGAACCTTAAGGGTTGGATCGCGCATCATGTGATTTGCGACCCAGTCCCAGAGATCGCGGTACGATCCGTAGGTCACCCAGCTCCAGAAGAGGCAAAGAATAATGGCAGACGAGGGGCTGCTCGACATTTCTCCCCGCAGATACGCCCAATACTTAACCAGGTTGTGGGTTGCGATCCCGCCGGAGTCGTATTCGACGACGATCGTGCTGTTTCCAACGTTGCACCGGACGTCGGCTCGTTCAAATCGTTCGCCGGGACGAGATGGCCCTAGGCGGCGGAGCGAAGCCCTCCGTTGCAGCGCGACAGTGTTGGCGGTCCCTTGACCTCCTGCCCAATCTACGGCGTTGGGGAAACGGCTCTTCAAGGCCGTTCGAGCTCGCGCCACGAATTGCGTTTGCTTCTCGCCCATCGTAGATCAGCTGACAGCATTCGAAGAATGTTGGATCATCAGCGTATTGATCTAATTACTGTGGCTCCGTCTTGGGACCAATGATGAATTTCTTTCCGACCAGGAACGTTTCGCCATTCTCGTAGTCCTTGGCCTCTGGTGGGCGTTTTATGCCAACAGCAATTGCCCCGAGCCTTGTCACCATCATCATAGCGGACAGTTCAAATATACTCCTATGAGAAGGGACCATTTCGCGGGGATGTCATCCGGAATATCCTTGCGGAGCTTAATGCACTCCGCCCAGATGTCGGGACGATCAAAACTTTCAGTGTTATATTGGTGTGCAAACAAAGGAGAGAGGACATGAGGAGAGAGGACAAGGAGAGAGGACATGCATTGCAGCCGGTGCCCATCGCACGCGTGCACCTGCTGTTGATCGCTCTTTGTGTCGCCGGCACAGCAGTTTACGACGCCACGGGCGGTGCCCTAACCGTCCGTTGACCGCTGGGACGGCCTTACCCTTTTCGTTCCTCACGTCGCAGATAAGAGCCGAGCCGGCCATGCGTTGCGGAGGCGAACCATTGCACCGGATCGACCTGAGGGGCGTGTTGGACGCGCGGGCGTTGCGCATGTCCTTGCTGTTTTCGATGGTGATTGGGAGCTGAGCCAGGCGACGATGACGCGACCGAGAACGCCGCGGTTTCGGCGATCTTGGCCACATGCTCCGAGTCGCAGAAGCACGCCGGTGGCTCGGGTTGAGGGTCGTCGATGGAGACGGTACGCGATGCACGGATCAGGACCGCGTTCTTGGTCTCCCGCCAGCCTTCGGTAGTGGAATGCACACCCGGACCATGCCCCGGCTCACGGGTGCGGATCCGTCCTCCGTCGCATTCGACGACGGCCAATTCGGGAGGGCTGGCAGGACGCATCGCCAGGGCCTCATCCGTCTTGGGGTCAGCATCGCGACGCTCGGCAAATTCGGGACCGACGTCGTGCACCACCCGCTCGATCGTCTTGGCGGAAACCCCCTGATCGGCTACTTGTTTCATGACGATCGCCGCCCGCTCGAACGAGCGTGCCTCAGCGGCGGCGACAGCGATCCGCTGCACCAAGAGCGGGGTCAGCTCTCGAGCGTCAAAGCCCAGCGTCTCCCGGAGGGGGAAAAAAGCCCCGACGGCATTTGGGGCAATGAGCAACTGGCTCGTCGACGGTCAAAATGCCGTCGACAGACCTTACCTGACGTTTCTTGCGGGAGGCGTCACAGCGGGTGTTGCACTCGGGGCATTTGGCCGAGGGAGGAGCGTGAGCGGCGAGATCGTCCATATGCTGTGCTTGGATCCGCCGGCTCAGTTGTTGGCCCAGTTCATGGGCTCGACCCTCAATGACCGAGTAATGAGGGACCCCCACGATGGTGCCCTCCACCCGATCAAGCGCTACCGAAACCTCCGCCGCCTCGCGCAAGAGTTGATCAAGTTTTTCCTTGAGTTTGGTCGTTGTCCCATCCATGGGTTGACTCCTATTATGCCGAGATTTAATCCTCCAAAGAGCCCGGGAGCCGCAATCTACCACAAAATACCCGGGTTCTCCTATTGACGATTTCGATCCCCTGCTAGAACCGGCAGAAGCTGGCGTCCACCCTTGGATCTCGTCGGGAACTTTTTTAGCTTGCCCATTGTTGTTCCCCGAGTTCGTCGTTACGCGATGAAACTGGTCGCCTTGCAATTCAATTTGACCAACGACTCAGTCGCTCGCAACCGGATGGACAGGAATGCCCGTTGGACTCATGAGTACAGTGGTCAGACGGGCCTTGGTGCTCCAAATGGTAGGCGAAATATGCCACTGTCACGGCACCCTGACCTTCGGCGTTCCCCGCGGTCCTTTGTGAAGGCGGAAAATCTCTGCCGCCACATCGTAATCGCGAATTCCTGACAGCATTGGGCTGCCAGCACGCCACGAAACCCAGCACAGCGCGGCGACGACGACAAAAAACGCGGCGATTACCCGCTCTCTTGAGCCGGGTGTTTTCCGTCGTCGCGGCGTGATTAGTCCCAGGGTTTACAGGCGCGCGAGCGGCCCGCGTTCTTTTTCCAGAAGCCACCTGGATACTTACGCTCAGTCGGGCGATTTGAGGATCGCCTTAAAATCTTCGAGTGTAATCGCGAACTTCTGGGCCATCCTCAATTGCATTTTATCGATGCTCTGATACTTCTCGGCCTCCAACGGATCACTTCCACCACCCAATTTCTTGTATTCGCGGAACACTTGAATCCATCCCGAAACGACCGTTTCCCGGAATGTTCGACTCCACTCCGAAACCTCAAAGTGCTGATACCAATCTATGCCAAACTTTGGAGACGCGATCCGGCGCCAGCATTCCTGAGTGTGGCCTGGCGCGCGTTGAACTACGCTTGTCCAGATGTACGATACAGGAATTAGTTCTTGATCGGGATCGGATTGCTCGGGCTTGGCCATGCCCGTCACATTCGCCGTTACCTTCCAAAGCCCAGCGACTTGGCGAGCGTCTGGCGGCATCGGCTGAGCGTCGATGGCCACGACTCTAGCGTTGAGCACTGTCTTACTATCAGCATACGTGCCAAGAATGCAGGATGTCATCCAGTCGGAGAAGTTCTCGGGGGGTGATTTCTTTGCGGCGGGAGGCGCAACATCGCCTTTAGTTTCGTTGGCGAGTCTGGGCTTTGCGGTAGACGCCTGCTTTCCGGGGACGTTCAACCATCCCACGTACCCGAGGAACACGAGCAAGGCAAGCAAAGGGACGCCGCCACCGTAGAATAGGATCGGTTCGCGCCATACGGGACGGCTCTCGGAAGCGGATTCGGTTCGCGTAGCCTCGTCCATTCTCTGAATCACATCGTCCGCGACTTGGATTGGCAGCGCGGGCGGCATATTGGATGGCGCATACGGTGCGAGCATGGTTGAGATCGCCATGTCTACCGGACCGAAAGTGCTTTGATTCGGTATCCGGAACTCGCGGTGACACTGCGGGCATCGTGCTCGTTTGCCTGCGTAGTCGTCCTTGGCGTTGAAGTCCTTGCCACACGGACAATTGAAAATGATCGCCAACAATCAGCCTCGCCTCTGACCATGTATAATGAGCCAAACATTCATTGTAGCGATTGATGGCAGGCGTACAACGGTGTGCTGGTGGAAACAACGCCGGCATGTCAGTCGCCCAGTTCTGGCACTGTCGGCCCATTTGGAGCAATCGCCGCTATTTCTATGTTGCTTGCCTCCTTGAAAACTTCCGTGGACGCTCTGTTTGTCTTTTTTGTTTTGCTTGGCCTTAACGGACTGCTGGACGCCGATTGCATTAGCTCGTCCAAGCGCGCTTTCGCTCGTGCTTCGAGCCACGCGTTCCGTTGGCGTTGCGCCGCGGGCATTAAGGCCAATGCAGCGATGGCGACGGCAACCATGATCCACGCCAGTCTGATGCGGGTGCTTTCATTGCAAGCCCAGCAATTGCGAGGCCCGGAGCAGCAACTGGTTACACTGACCAGTCAGAGCAAGGGCGATTAGCTCAAGAGGTGCGTAGCAGAACGCATCGACCACAGGACGAACGTTACTAGAATCGACGCTATAACGCCAATCGTGTCAGCAACGGCTATCATCTCCTGAACGCCCAAAACGACAGGGTAGGCGCAGATTAGGACTGTCCCGCCAAGGGCGACGAGTAGAGCTAGCGTGGTTGCGCGGCTAAAGCCCCACCCCATGGGCGGAGGAGTTCGAGAGTTGCTGGGCGATTCGGTCATTCGTCGGCCCCGCAGCCAGGCGTTCCGTTAATGATTGTGCGTTCTATTCATCGATGGTAGCGATGTGGAGCAGCCGAACAAGTCCATCGCGTCGGCAAGCTGGCGGACGCGATAGTCGTCGAGCTATGCCGTCAGGTTGCCACGGTTAATCGGGGCGGGATCATTAGGTGATGATCGCTCGTCGCAGTCGAGCCCGATCGGAACGGATGTGCAGGGGGGGCAACGGGCCACGTTGGCTTGCCTTGAGGCAGTCTGAGTTCGGTTGGGAAGGAGAATCCATCGGTCCTGGCCAGGAACGCGTCTTGAGGCGAATACGAGCTCGCTGTAATGAGGCCAATTTGGATCTATCGTACCTAACAGGCACGAATGAGACGGACGTGGGCGTTTGGTCGGCTTCTTGTCGTCGAGATCGAGGCCGGCAACGGCGAGCTTGTGACCCGAGTTCCGGAATCGAGGGATTCCTGCCAGGAATGCGTCGAGCGGATTAATGAGATTAGTTGCTACGGCTAGCTCTCTTCATCGTCGGGCGCAGGTGCTGGCGTCTTGAATATCGACTGAACGCTCGAGATTAACCAACGGCAACCCTTGTCCATGGAATCCATTTCAGCTTGTGTGATGTTCAGTTCTTGGGGCACCTTCGGATGTGTTATGCGATGACGGACTTGAAGGCCTTTCTGCAATTCGCACCAACCGTTGTCGCCAAAAAATGGCGTCGGATCAACCTTCCAACATTCCGCCATTGCTCTCACGAGGAAGGCACAGTATTTAACGAATGGCATCCGGTGCTCTTCAAGCGTGATCTTACCAGTATTGTCCACTCGGGGAATTTCGTCGAAAAGAAGCAAGAGCTTTGCGCGGGCAACGGGATCGGAATCGGCCTTTATTGATAAGGCGGGGCCAAGAATGCTGTTCAATGTGAACAAGTATCCTTCAATGTAGGCGAACGTCGCTCTGACCAGCATCCGGCGCCCAAACTGCTCTTCGGCTCCGGCGGCCAGATTACGGCAGCGGTCGATGTCTTCCCGCAGCGGATCAAGTAGTGGGTCTGGAATGTAGCTAAGCGCAGGTTTACCCATGACTGTTTCACCGGCCGGCTTGTCGAGTTCGGGTTCGACTCATCATCAAGTCGCAAAAGACTGGCGGCAAGAGGCTGCATAGAAGAAAAGCCCGATCGCCGCAGTGGCCGGCGACTTTGGCACCGTTCACTTCAAGATCGCCCTCATTCTCGAACGCGCTTAAAGACCGTTATCAGAAACCGCTCAACCCGCTCCCCAATGCCGGGGCTCTCGGCGAGGAGCAAACAACCTGCGGATCGTACAGTCCGAAGGTTGTTGTGATCGCGTTTCCGCTGAAAATAGTCATTATCCTCCCGACTGAGCCGCGGTGAGCAGTCGCGGCACTCGCGATCTATCGTGACGTAGAGCGCATGGCCGACGAGCTTTGGCCACGGTAAATTGTGGGCCGGGGCGCGCTCAACCGCGCTACAAGCGTCGAGGTCAGCACAGCTGTAACAACCTTCGGACTGATAGTCCGCGAGTTGTTGGTGAGCATTTGTTTTCCACGTCGTCAGACCTGTTTTCCACGTCGTCAGACCTAGTGTAAAGTCTTTTCTCGCGACGCAACGTTCTCGCCGGGAAGGGCACGCCGTGGCGAAATTGCACACTGCGGCGCTGGCCTGGCGATCTGCGAGACGATGCCGGCTGAGGCAGAACCGACACGTATTCCGACGGTGAGACGGACTCGGCGCTGCCTGTCCTTGCAGCCCGAAAAGCCTGGACGGCGGCCCCGGTCAGTTTCAGCCGCTGATTCGGCGAGGCGCGTTCACCCCTGTTCGGATGGCCGCGGCTCCCATAACTCGAACCGGTTACCCTCCGGGTCGGTCGCCCAGCCAAACCGGCCATAGCCGTAGTCCTCGACTCGGTCATCTACCTGTGCGCCGGCAGCTCGAAGTTGGGCCAACATGGCGTCGAGGTCCCGGACGCGATAATTTACCATGAACGGTGCCGGGCCCGAACCGAAGTAGGAGGTGTTCGCAGGGAACGCAGACCAAACCGCCTGCTCTCCAGCCGCGGCAGACTTAAAAGCCCCGTAGGTTTGCTCTGGTTCGACGGGCACGCCCAAATGTTCGCGATACCAGGCGGCGAGCGCCTTGGGATCGCGCGCTTTGAAGAATATACCGCCAATCCCAACGACCTGTTCCATGCAAACTCCTTCGCTTCGCGGCTCCGAACTTGCGATTCGCTGACGCAAACCCTTTGACCATGATGCGCCAAAGTCGGCCTGTCAATCAGTGAACTTCCAAACGAATCGATGGGTTAGGAGAAGACCTGATGCGCGATCACCCGACGGCGCTGGGCGGCACGTGCAGCGCGCGTTTCGACCCCCTGCGCGAGCTGTTCGCCGCCAAGCTCGAATCAGGTGAAGACCTCGGTGCGTCGCTCGCCGTCAACATCGACGACGAGATGGTGGTCGATCTGTGGGGCGGCTGGGCCGACGAGGCCCGCACGGTGCCGTGGGGTGAGAACACCATCACCAACGTGTTCTCGACCACCAAGTGCATGACCTCGCTCGCGGCCCTCGTGCTGGTCGACCGCGGCGAGCTCGATCTCGACACAAGCGCCGCCACCTACTGGCCCGAGTTCGCGGCCAACGGCAAGGCGGGGATCAAGGTCCGTCGTCTGCTGTCGCACACCTCGGGCGTGTCGGGCTGGGACCAGCCGATCACTCTCGACGACCTGTACGACTGGGATAAGTCGACCGCCCCGTTTGGCGGCGCAGGCGCCTTGGTGGGAACCAGGCACGGCCTCGGGCTACCACATGCTGACCTATGGCCACCTGATCGGCGAAGTGATCCGGCGCGTCACCGGCGAGCGCCTGGGCGAGTTTTTTGCCGCGCACATTGCGGGGCCGTTGGGCGCCGACTTTCACATCGGTCTGCCGCTCTCGGAGTTCCATCGCGTCGCCAACGTGGTGCCGCAACCTTCCCCGTCCGACGCGCCGCCGCTCGACCTCAACAGCGTGGCATTCAGAACTTGGACCAACCCGGCCATGAGCGCGGAAACGACCTGGACAGGAGGCTGGCGGCGCGCCGAAATCGGCGCGGGCAACGGACACCGCAATGCCCGCTCGCTGGCGCATCCAGTCGGCGGTGGCCTGCGGCGGCGAAGTCGCTGGCGTCCGGCTGCTCTCCCCCAAGACGATCGACCGTATCTTCGAGGTGCAATTCGACGGGATCGACCTCGTGATAGGCATCCCGATCAGGTGGGGCGTCGATTGGGGCCTCGCCACGGAAGGCCGGGTGTGTTCCTGGGGCGGCGCGGGCGGCTCGTCGGTGATTATCGACGCGGATCGACGCATCACCTTCGCGTATGTGATGAACAAGATGGCGCCGGGCGGCGGGACCATCGCAGCGGCACTGGCCGAGCGAGTGAAAGACATCGTTAATCGCTAAGCCATTTACCCGGCAGGCTTGCCGTCATCCCGCCGCCGAGGCCGGTAGCCTCCCGGCGCCGGACACCGGCGATAGGAAGTTCAGTTCTAGCGGCGTCGAGTTGCCGCAACTATCTCGCTCGGTCATCCCAAGGGCGGCGAGTTACCGAGTCGCGGTGCCGTCGATCGGTCGTCGGGAAAAATTGAGCGCCCCTGAGGCATCCACGGCCGGAACGGCGCATTGTAGGCAGCGGCCGCTGTGGGCCGAGGCATCTGACGACTCAACACGACAACAAAGGGCATCATCATGTTTCGGTCAATCCAGAGCTCCGGCTGTGATTCGCAGGCGAGCGGCGCGGTGTCAGGGAGCCCGGCAACCGCCTCGCCACCCCGGTTCGGAGCCGCCCGGCGACCCGTGCGCGGCGGCGCAACCAGCGGCTGAATTGCGAGGCCCTGGAGGTCCGGCAGATGCTCTCGGGATTCTACATCCTCAATATGGAGGGCGGCCTGGCGCTCGACGACACGGGCTTCTCGACCAGCAACGGCACCTTGATCCAGCAGTGGCAATACTGGGGCGGGGCCAACCAGCAGTGGAAGCTGCTGGCGGCAGGCAACGCCCCCACCGTGACCAATTACGTCGTCAACGCGGCCAGCGGCAAGGTGCTCGATGACACGGGCTTTTCGACCAGGAACGGCAACCTCATGCAGCAGTGGCAGCCCACCGGCGGGGACAATCAGCGGTGGACGTTCATCTCGCTGGCCGACGGCAACGATCTGATTGTGAATGCGTACAGCGGCAAGGTGCTCGTGGACCCGGGGTTCTCGACCAGCAACCACACCCTGATCCAGCAATACCAGCTTAACGGCGGACTGGACGAGCAATGGCAGCTCGTTGCACTGACCGATGGCAACGACGAAATTTTCAATGCCTACAGTGCCAAAGTGCTCGACGACCCGAGCTCCTCTACCAGCGGCGGCACGCGGATCCAGCAGTATCAGCTCAACGGTGGTTTGAACCAGCAATGGAGCATCAGCCCATTCGCCAACCCGGTGTCGAGCAAGCCCTATTCTCCCGCCCCCACCAGCATCCCGCTGTTTAACAAAGGCGGACCTTCCTATCTCGACGTGGAACAAGGACAGGTGGGGGACTGCTGGCTGTTGGCGAGTCTGGCGGAAGTGGCGGCGCGAGACCCGCAGGTCATCACGAGTATGTTCGCCTACGACGGCACCACCGTCGTCAACGGGGCCACGGTCGGACTCTACACGGTCCGGTTCTACACCAGCAGCGGGTCTGCGGCTTACGTCGAGGTGGACACGGAACTCCCAGGCGGCGGCACGTGGTATGACAATCTTACGAGCGACATGGGAACGCAGACGCTCTGGGTCGCCCTGGCCGAGAAAGTATATGCCGAGGCCAACGCCCTCGGCTACGTGACGACCAACGCGGACGGCATGGACTCCTTCAACGCCATGAACAGCGGCGACGCGTCGTGGGCGTTGCCAGCCATCACGGGCAAACCCGCGAGCGACTTTGGCATCAACACCACCAACCTCGCCGGCGACTGGAACGCGGGCCGCCTCATCGTGCTTTGCACCACCTCACCGTCCAGTTCCTCGATCGTGGCTAAACACTGCTATGCCCTCGTCGGTTACAACGCGGAGAGCGACGCCCCGTTTGAGGTGTTCAACCCGTGGGGCAGCAACTCTTTGGGGTGGGCAGCGGCCCCCGGCAACACCAGTAAGATCCTGGGTCGGTTTCAGGCGAGTGCGGCGTTTATCGAGCAGAATTTCACGACCCAAGCTATCGGCACCGGGACGTCCGATGGAGACGCCATCGACGCGGCGATCGACGAGCTTACCGAGCTGTCTGCCCTCGGCGGCGACTTCGGCTCGTCGGGGATGGTTCACTCCACCCGGCACCGGCTCACCGGCAGCGTGGTCGGCGCGAAGACGGCCATCGGGTCTTCCCGGCAGGTCACGGGGAATGCAGGCGGTGCCCTGGGTGGCTCCCTCCAGGGATGAACAGGTTCGATCCCGGCTTGGAATGGATTGCATCCGCCGATCGCAGCCCGCCGCGGGAGTGATCGGCGTTGTTTTGGAGGTGTCAAGCCCAGCTCACCTCGTAACCACAGCAAACCAATGCGTCGGTGCTCTTCTTGCAGGTCGCGGCGATTGGACGGCTACTGACTTTTTCTTGCCGGAGTCCAGGGCTGGGAGGCCGTTGTGCGGCGGCAAATAACCGGCGAAATGCCCGCAAAATGAAAAGTCGCAGAAACGCACGGACTAGGGGCTTGACGCGCCCTGTATATGCACAGTACTGTATATACATGCCAACGCAACTAGACACCTTTCAGACGCTTGCCGATCCGACGCGCCGACGCATCGTGGAAGCCCTGCGGCATGGTGAGCAGCAAGTCAATGAACTCATCGCCAGGGCAGGTATTCACCAGTCGGGTGTGTCGCGTCACCTGCGCATCCTCCACGCCACGGGCTTTGTCTCCGTGCGGCCGGACGGACAGCGGCGGCTCTACTCTCTCAAGCCTGAGCCTTTTCGCGAACTCGACAGGTGGCTGGGCCAATACCGCGACCTCTGGGAAGCACGCCTTGACCGACTCGAAGAGGCGCTCGAAAAGAAACGCAAGAAATCGAAAACCTCTCACCAGGAGCAAGACACATGATTGACACGACCAAGAGCGCAACATCGGCAGGCACGAGCCCAAAAGTTGTCTTTGAACGGACATATCTGGCGTCGGTGGATGAACTGTGGGCGCTGTGGACGACGAAGGAAGGCCTCGAGTCCTGGTGGGGGCCCGCGGGCTTCCGCACGGCGGTGCACGCCATCGAAGCGCGCCAGACGGCAAGCTGCACTACGACCATATCGCCGAGACACCCGAAATGGTGGCGGCGATGAAGGAAATGGGGCGACCAGCAACGACTACCTTGTATGGCCGGTTCTCCGAGTTTCGGCCTCTGGAACGATTGGTGCTCACTCAAATGATCGATTTTCTACCGGGTGTCGAGCCTTATGAAAGCACAATCGTGGTCGACTTCTTCCCGTCTGGCGAATGTGTGCGCATGGTGGTCACGCTCAGCCCCATGCATGACGAGGAATTCACGAAGCTGGCCTCTCAGGGGCTCGCGAGCCAGCTCGCGAATCTGGACAAGCGCTTCCAGCGCCAAAACCGGTAGCACAAGAGGATGTACGAGACCATCGTCTTTGGGGAAATCGCGCACACGCTTCCCGATCAGCTGCCGTTCGTGCTCGACTCAGCGCGACAAGGGCAAGCAGCCGAGAAGATTGTTTTTTCAGGACCCTCGCAGAGCCGCGCAGCACGCGAACCCGAATTATGCGTACCTTCGATTCGGACGATGTCCGGCGGCTCAAGGCCGACGCCGGGCGCAACCTGACGGCTGACGGTCCTGGATTGGCCGCGTATTCACTCCGCGCAGGTCTTGTCGACGAACTTCACCCGAATTCGGCAACCGGGTGGACGGCGGCCCGGATTGTTGTCTCGACGCTGGCGCACGGCTATGCTCGGAAAATCTTCTCATCCCTCCTCTTGTTCGAAGGGGGCCACCGTCAGAATGCCCGCGCATACCTTGCCGGTCTCACGCCGCTTGATGCTGACGGGCTCGGCCGCGCTCGCGGCCGGGGCCGGCCTCGGGATCGTGCCCAGTCGGGCCGCATCCAGCGGCGAGCCCGACCCCGCGCGTCCCCGGAAGGTGATCGACGCTCACGCCCACCTCTATCACCACAGCCGGCCGACCTGGGCGGACGACGACCAGAAATTGATCGAGGCGGGCGATCGGCTCGGGATTGATCAATTCTGTTGCTCGATCCTCACCCCGCGCCGGCCGGCCACGGCCGAAGGCTTCCGCGACTGCAACCGATGGGTGGCCGACGCCATGAAGCGATTCCCCGGCCGCGTGTTCGGCTACTGCTACGTCAACCCCGGCCACACGCGCGAGGCGCTCGATGAGGTCCGCCGCTGCGTCGAGGAGCGCGGGTTCATCGGCGTCAAGCTCTACAACGAGTACCGATGCACTGACCCGGTCGTCTTCCCCGTAGTCGAGCTGGCGATCGAGCTGCGTGTACCGATCCTCCACCACGCGGGCCACAGCCACTACTTCGTCGAAGACCAGCCCCACATCTCCGACGGCGGCCGCCTCGCCGAGCTCTCCCGGCGCTATCCCGAGGCCATGCTGATCTGCGCCACATCTGCGGCGGCGGCGACTGGGAGTGGACGATCAAGGCCCTCCGCAATGCGCCGGGGTGTCGCTGGACCTGAGCGGCAGCGTGACCGACGACGGCGTCGTCGAGATGGCCGCCCGGGTCCTCGGCGCCGACCGGCTCCTGTTCGCCTGCGACATGTCGATGACCGCATCCGTCGGCCGGATGCGCGGGGCCGACCTGACCCCGGTCGAGCGCCGCAAGATTCTGGGCGAGAACATGGAGCGGCTGCTCGCGCGCCGGCGATCATGATCATCGACGTCAACGCCTACCTCGGCCCTTTTGCCTTCCGGCGGCTGCGGCACAACACGGCCGAGTCGCTCCTGAAGCTGATGGACGCCCGCAAGATCGACCGGGCCGTCGTCGCGAGCGCCGGCGCCATCACGTACCGCAACGCCCAGTCGGGCAACGAGGAGGTCGACGGTGAAGTGAAAGCCCACCGCGACCGGCTCATCCCGTTCGCGGTCATCAACCCGACGTACGCCGGCTGGGAAGACGACCTGAAGACCTGCCACGAACGCTTCGGCATGCGGGGGCTTCGCCTGTATCCCGGCTGGCACAACTACCGGCTCTCCGACCCGCGCTGCCTCGACCTGGTGCGCGCGGCCGCCGCCCGCGGCCTGGTCGTCTCGATCCCGATCCGCGTGGAAGACCCTCGCGAGCGGAGCTGGCTGGTCGACGTGCCCGATCTCTCCCTCGACGACCTGGCAGCCCTCGTCCGTGCCTGCCCCGAGGCGCGGTTCCTCCTGCTCAGCGGCATCGGTTATGTCGCGGATCGCCCCTGGGACGCAAGGCCAACGGCCTGCCCGCCAATTATCGCATCGAGATCTCCCGGCTGACCGCGTTCCTGGACGACGAGCTCGGCGCGCTGGTCACGTCGCTCGGGCCGGGCCGGATCGTGTTCGGGACGGGCATGCCGTTCAGCTATCCCGACCCGGCCCTGCTCAAGCTGGAGGTACTGGCGGTCAGCCCAGAGCAGAAGGAACGGATCGCCTGGCGGAACGCGGCGGAATGGTTGGGCTTGCGATAGTAAACGGCCGGGCGCCTTACGCCGCAGGTCTGCTGGCCACGGCGGCTGGGGTCATCGCCCGCGTGGCGGGGCCCCTGGCCACCGTCGGATTGGTCGGAGTGTTGCCTTCCTGGACGGACCTGTACCACTCTGCCTGGTCGCTCCGTTTCGGGACCTCCCTCCGGGTTGGTATACTCGGGCCGGACGCTCCGGCGCCCGGCGAGGCCGCGTTGCCACGCGGCTTTTGACGACCTCGAAAGGGAGAGGGCGACGATGGACACCGATTACGACCGGATCGCGGAGCAGTACCAGCGGGCGCGGCCCCAGCCCTGGCGGACGCACATCGAGCGCTACACGTCGCTCCGGCTGGTCGGCGACGTGGCAGGGAAGGCGGTGATCGACCTGGCCTGCGGGGAGGGGTACTACACCCGCGCACTCCGGCAGCAGGGCGCCGCGCGGATCGTCGGCGTGGACATGTCGCGCGCGATGATCGGGCTGGCCGAGGCCGAAGAGGCGCGGCGGCCACTGGGTGTCGAGTACCGCGTGGGGGACGTCCAGACGCTGGAGGTGCCCGGGGAGTTCGACCTGGCCTTTGCGGCGTACCTGCTCAACTACGCCCGCTCAGCCGAGGAGCTGGCGCAGATGTGCCGGTCGGTCGCCCGCGCTGAGGCCCGGCGGGCGCTTCGTGACGGTCAACAGTAACCCCGCAGAGCCGATTGTCGCCTTCCCTGCAGCCCGCCACTATGGCTTCTCGAGGCGCGTCGAGGGGGAGTTGGTGGAAGGTGCGCCCGTCGTCTTGGAGTTCTTCCTGCCCGAAGGGTCGTTCGAGGTGACGAACTACTATCTCAGCGCGGGGACGATGGAAGAGGCGTTCCGCGCGGCGGGCCTGCGCGAGCTGCGCTGGCACGCCGCCGAGGTCTCGCCCGAGGGCGTGCGCGAGTTGGGCCGGGAATACTGGGCGGACTTCCTCGCCCACCCGCCGGTGGCCTTTATCGAGTGCGTGAAGTAGACCCGTGGCGGCCGAGACTCCAATTCATGAAGTTAGATAAGGAAACCAGGAAAACAGGAGGGAAGGAAGTTGGCGTTGGAACACGACGCCTTGACCGAGCGGTGGTTCGCTCGCAATTGAAGGCAGGGTGGCCGCGGTGCCGGCGATGTTGCACAAAACCTCAGGAGCCACATGGTTCCTCATCCAGTCGAGCCGGCGGGTCTTCAGACCTGATCGTAACCCGCCTGGTGGCCCGAAAGACCGTTGGGCTTCCCGGGCCAGAGCGAGTCGTCCGTTGCCTCTCATCGGCCCTCAACATGGGGGAGTCGAATGACGGTTGTTCATCCGCTCGCTTGCCATTGTGATTACCAACGAAATTGCCGCACAAAGGGCCATGGTAAACGCCATGGGACGAGCGGTTCCGTCGTGGAACAGGCCGACGATCGCGCCTGTGGCAGCGCCTACGGAAAACTGAAGCATTCCGAGGAGGGCCGATGCGACGCCCGCCTGGTGCGGATACGGGGCCATCACCGCGGCCGTTGCGTTGGGCAGGATGAGTCCGACAGTCGTCAAGCACAGGAACAGGTCGGCATAGATGGCCGGGAAACCACCGATTCCGGTGCACGCGAGGAGCGGAAGCAGAAGCGCCGCCAGCGCATTGACGATCGAGGCGGCCCGGAGGATCGCGTGGGTTTCATAATGATGGGTGAGCCATCGATTCACCTGGGCGGCGCCGATCAAGCCGACGGCATTGCTGGCGAAAACAAGACTGAAGGCGGTCGGTGAGAGTCTGTAATACTGCATGAACAACGACGGAGACGACGCGACATAGGCGAAGATCAGCCCCAACGCAAGGCTGACCGGTGCGGCGTAGCCCATATATTTGAAGTCGACCAGAAGCGCACCGTATCGCTGGAAAACAGTCGTTATCGAATCTCGGTTACGACGTTCCGTTGGGTGCGTCTCGGGAAGATCGATCGCGACGGCAAAGCCGCACATGCAGCCAAATCCTGCGAGGGCCCAGAAAATCGATCCCCAACCGCCGAATTGCAGGAGCCAGCCGCCGACGGAAGGGGAAATGATGGGCGCGATGCCGATTACGAGCATGAGCATCGAATAGATGCGCGACGAGTCGGCTTCCTCGAAGGTGTCGCGCACGACTGCCCTGGCGATCACCATCCCCGTCGAACCCGCCAGCCCCATGACGAACCGAGCAGCGATCAGGGCCTCGATTGAGCGGGCGAAAGCACATGCCAGGCAAGCGACGACAAAGGCGGCCGAACCGTAAAGGAGCGGTTGCCGCCGTCCGACGCGGTCGGATATCGGTCCGCAGATGAGCTGACCGATGGCCAGTCCGGCCAGGAACAGCGACAGGGTAAGCTGCATTGCGCCACCGCGTGCCTGGAGATCTTGCTCGATATGCGGGAACGCCGGCAGGTACATGTCGATGCCGAGCGGACCGAACGCGTCGAGCAGACCAAGGAGGACAATGAATCGAAGACCTGGGTTCGTGGCGGCTAATTCCCGGTGTGCAGAGGAAGGAAGGAGCGTCGCCAGTTCGTCTTGGGGCATTATTTATGTCTCGGATGTCTCGAAGTGCAGGCGCCCCAGGGAGAGATTCGGTGAGCGCGAAAGAGGGGGGACGTACGAAGCAGAAGGAATGAGATTACACGATCGTGGGAGCCGGCCACAGACAATGTTGTCACCGGGCGATGGCCCGAAAACCATCTTGGGGCCGCCAGCGGATTCTACCTCGGGCGTCAACAGTTTTCTCGGGGCATGGCATTCACGCGGCGTTCACGGTCTGCCGGTGGCAGACTGTGCAAACAGGCCGCGGAGTTGTTTTAACGGAACCAACCCAAACAATCTCCTAGTGCGTCGGCGCAGGAAGCGGTATCCTCAATGTGACCAGTGTAATTTGCATCGTGCCCGCCCTGCCTGTTCATCTGCACACGCTGCCAGTGGGTTCTCTTCTCCGTTGTCGCGATTGCCCGGACGAACGAGCGAGCTGCTGGCGAATAGGGATTTTCACATGCTCACTTTCACCGGGAAGGGCCGAACGTCGACTTGCGACGGCGTGACACGGCGCGACTTCTTGCAGGTCGGCACGTTGGGGGCCATCGGCTTTGGCCTACCTCAATGGTTCGCGGCCCAGGCCGCCGGAGCGGTCAAAGCCGACGACGACCGCGCCTGTATCATGATTTTCAACCTGGGCGCTCCGAGCAACATGGACCTTTGGGACATGAAGCCTGACGCGCCCGCCGAGGTGCGGGGACCGTTCAAGCCAATCGCGACCGCTTCGTCGGCGATCCAGTTCTCCGAAATACTGCCCCGGCACGCCCAGATCGCCGACAAGATCTCATTGGTACGTTCGGTGCATCACAGCGGCGCAGCGGTGCATGACGCGGGCTGGCAGATGATGCAGACCGGCCGGCTTTTCAGTGGTGGCGTCAACACACCGCACTTGGGGTCGGTTGTCAGCTATCTCGAAGGGCGAAAGACCGACCTGCCGCCGTTTGTGGTGCTTCCCGAACTGATGGGCCGAGGCGGCGGCAACCTGCCCAACGGGCAGGCCGGTGGTTTTCTCGGCAAAGCGCATGACCCGTTCTCGCTCAATGCCGACCCGTCACAGCCTAGTTTCCGCGTTCCCGACCTTCTGCCCCCCAAGGAGATCGGCAGCGTGCGCCTCGACCGCCGTCGCAAGATCCGCGCGCTCGTCGATGATGCCGTCGCCACCTTTGAGGCATCAGAGAACGCCTCGCTTTTGGATGGCAACTTCCAGTCGGCATTCCGACTGATGACAAGCGCCAAGCGCGTGCGGCGTTCGATCTGGCACAGGAACCGACGACCACGCGCGAGCGATACGGCATGTCGCGCTTCGGTCAATGCTGCCTTTTGGCGCGGCGGCTGGTTGAGAGCGGTGTGCGGTTCGTGACGATCAACGCCTTTCTGACCGTGTTCGACGAGATCACGTGGGACATCCACGGGTCCAAGCCATTCACTTCGATCGAGGGGATGCGCGATATTGTTTGCCCGATGTACGACAAGGCTTATTCGACCTTGATCGAAGACCTGGCGCAGCGGGGCATGCTCGATACGACGCTAGTCTGCAACCTGGCGGAATTTGGGCGTACGCCCCGCGTGAATCCCGCCGGAGGTCGCGACCACTGGCCGCTTTGCTTCACAGTTGGCTTTGCCGGCGGCGGCGTACAAGGAGGGCGTGTCGTGGGCGCCAGCGACCCAATTGGCGCCGTGCCGGCGGACCGTCCTGTCGAGCCGCCCGACATCGCCGCAACGATCTTCCACAGCCTTGGTCTGAACCTCGAAACGAAGCTCCCGGGACCGGCGGGGCGACCCTTTCCGCTGGTCGATTTCGGACATCGAGAGATCCAGGAACTCTTCTGATTTGATTGCCACGACGAGGTAAATTGCATGCGGATCCGACACGCGTTCGTCCTTCTGTCGATCAGTGGGTATTGGTTGGCGCCGGAGGTTGGCGTCATCGCCGCGGAAAGTGTAATCCTGTTGCCGTCGGAGTGTGCCCTGAGCACTCCGGCGAGTAGGCAACCGCTGATTGTGCAGGAGATCGAGCACGGCGAGGTCGGACGTCAGCGGGTCGCTGGCATTGTGTGGTCATCGAGCGACCCCGAAGTTGCCACCGTGGTTGACGGCACTGTTACACCGGTCCACGACGGCCAGGCCACGATCACCGCCAAGGTGGATGGGCGTTCTGCGACGGCCAAGGTTGTGGTTGAGGGCATGAGTACCCCGTTCGCCTGGAGCTTCCGCAATCACGTCGAGCCGATCCTGGCGAAGCAAGGTTGCAACTCCGGGGCATGCCACGGCGCTCTGGCCGGAAAAGGTGGCTTTCGGCTCTCACTCCGGGGCTATGATCCGGCAGCCGATTTTTTCAATATCGTGAAACAAGACCGAGGCCGGCGCGTTGAGCTCGCTGATCCCGGCCAGAGCCTGTTCGTGGCAAAGCCCTCGGGCGCGATCGCACACAAAGGGGGCGTGCGATTTGGGACCAGTGCACTCGAATACCGCATCTTGAGCGAGTGGATTAGTTGCGGCGCGGCACCACCAAACGACGCCGATCCACGCGTTGAGAAATTAGAGATCTTGCCAGCCCGGTCGTTCCAACGCGTTGGTGAAAGCCAGCAAATCCTGGTCCGTGCCCGTTACGCGAGCGGACAGTCGGAAGACGTCACCCGCTGGGTCAAATGGTCGTCCGCCGATGAATCGGTCTGCCGGATCGACGACCAAGGGAAGTCGCAGGTGATCGGGCCTGGCGAGGGAGCGATCGTGGCGTGGTTTGCCAGCAAACTGGCGATTGCCCGAGTCACAGTTCCGTACGAAGGGCAGCCGACCCCGGCGGGACCGACCGCCCAATACCCCAAGCCGCGTAACTTCATCGACGAACAAATCGACAAACAGTTGACGCGGCTCAACCTGCCCCCTTCACCGGACTGCACGGACGCCGAATTCGTGCGCCGCGCGTACATCGATACGATCGGCCGGCTGCCCACGATCGACGAAGCCCGAACCTTTCTTGCCGACGCTTCAAAATCGAGGCGCGACTCACTTGTTGATAGTTTGTTCACCCGGCCAGAGTTCAACGATTACTGGACTTACAAATGGTCCGATCTACTGATGTTAAACGGCACGCGGCTGCGGCCGGCAGCGCTCAAGACCTACTATAAGTGGATCCACAAACAAGTCTCTGAAAATGTGCCGTGGGACCAGTTCGTGCGCGCGATCGTCACTTCCACCGGCGAGAGCGTCGAGAATGGGCCTACGAACTTCTATGCACTTAGCCAGTCGCCCGAAGATATGACCGAAAACGTCAGTCAGGCATTCCTGGGTCTGTCGATCGGGTGTGCGAAATGCCATAACCACCCGCTCGAAAAATGGACAAACGACCAGTACTACGGAATGGCCAGCATGTTCGCGCGCGTCAAGGCCAAGGGCTGGGGTGGCGAGGGGCGGGATGGGGACGGGCGGCGGACACTCTATGTCGCCGAATCGGGCGAGCTGGTCCAGCCCAGAACTGGGAAACCCCAGCCGCCGGCGCCACTCGACGGGCATGCGCTCAACTTCGACGATCCCGCCGATCGTCGAGTCAGCCTTGCTCGGTGGTTGGCCGCGCCTGAAAATCCCTACTTCGCGCGGTCGATCACCAATCGTGTCTGGGCGAACTACTTCGGGGTCGGCCTGGTCGAGAAGGTCGACGATATGCGGGTCTCGAACCCGGCGAGCAACGACGCGCTGCTGACGGCCGCGGCCGATTACCTCGTGCAACAAAAGTTTGACTTGAAGGCGCTCATGCGACTCATACTCAAGTCAAATGCCTATCAGCGCTCCAGCCGGCCCCTACCTGGCAACCACCTGGACCATCGCTTCTATTCGCGGTATTACCCCAAACGCATGATGGCCGAGGTGCTTCACGATGCGATTGCACAGGTCACCGAGGTACCCACCAGGTTTGACTCGATCGCTTTCCCGGGCGCCGACAAACAAAAAACCGACTTCTATCCACTGGGAACGCGCGCGGTTCAGCTCTACGATTCTGCGGTCGAAAACTACTTCCTCCAGACGTTCGGCCGCAATGCCCGGCGAATCGTCTGCGAGTGCGAGCGGTCGGACGAACCCACGATGGTTCAGGTACTTCATCTTTCCAACGGTTCAACGCTCAACGAAAAGCTGCACGCGCCCGGCAATCGACTCGACAAATTGCTAAAGCTGCGGCGTGAGGGCATGTCGAGTGCTGGGCTCGTCGACGAGATCTATCTGGCCTGCCTATCACGGTATCCGTCGGAAACGGAACGGCAGCAACTCGTCGAGCTGCTACCGCCGCCGGGCGCGAAGACCGAGGCCGAGATCGTCGAGGATGTGTTCTGGGGTCTCTTGAGTAGCCGCGAGTTCCTGTTCAATCATTGAGGGAGAGGCCCCATGTCGATGCCCGTGCTCCTGGCGATCCTCGCGACCACAGTTACGACGGTTGAGTTTGGCGCAGGTTCGGCGCCGGATTATGCCACGCGCGTGGCTCCGATTTTCAAACAGTATTGCGCAGGCTGCCACAACGACGAGGATCGCGAGGGTAAGTTTTCGCTTGAAAGTTACCCCTCGCTCCAACGAGGTACCGCGCACGGACCCGCAGTTTTGCCGGGAGACGCCAAGGGAAGTCGCATCGTTCGCGTCTTGACTGGCCTCGCAAAACCGATGATGCCACCCAAGGACGAGCCGCGGCCAACTGCCGACGAAATCGGCGTGATCGAATCGTGGATCGACTCGGGCGCACGTGGACCAGAAGGTCAGGAGCCCGACCGCCTGGCGCTCGTCGTTCCTAAGATTCCCGCTCACTCGAAGGTGCGGCCGGTCGTCGCGATGGATCGAACGCTCGACGGCCGATGGCTCGCCGTGGCTCGAAGTGCCAATGTGGGCCTCTACAGCCCGCACACGCCGCGTGACGGGACGCCCGACCGCGCAGTGGGAACTTTCCCCGGAAAGGTCACGGCTTTGCATTTCACCGCGGATGGCCAGCGGCTTGTCACGGCCTCTGGGGTCGCGGGATTGGGCGGTGTCGCGGCGATCTGGAAAGTTGCCGACGGCACGCTTATCCGGCGTTTCGAGGGGCACCGCGACATTCTCTACGACGCGGAACTGTCTCCCGATGGCAAAGTGCTCGCCACCTGTGGCTATGACAAGAAAATCGAGCTTTGGGACGCGGTCACCGGCAACCAAGTGCGCACGCTGGAAGGACATACCGGGGCAGTCTACGATGTGGCGTTCAGCCCCGACAGCCGCTTCCTCGTGAGCGCAAGCGCGGACGACACATGTAAGGTCTGGCGCGCCGAAGACGGCCAGCGCATGGACACGCTGCCGCAGCCGCTCAAAGCCGAATATACCTGCACTTTCAGCACTGACGGCAGCACGATTGTGGCCGCGGGAGCCGACAACAACATCCGCGTATGGCGGTTCCTGTCGCGCGAGAAGCCGGAAATCAACCCGATGGTGATGGCGCGATTCGCGCACGAGGGGCCGATCGTGCGGCTGGCGTTCTCGCGCGACGGCACCAAGCTTGTTTCTCTGGCCGAGGACCGCACCATCAAGGTCTGGCGCACGAGCGACTACAGCGAGCTAAAGCTCTGGGAAAACCAGTCCGATGTGCCGACCTCGCTGGCGCTGGCTGCCGACGGTGATTCGTTCGAAGTCGGTCGGATGGACGGTTCTGTGGCGTCGTACACGATTCCGGCCACCGAGCCGATTGCGTCTCTTGGCGGCTCAGTGCGGACCAAGTCGGTTGAAATGGCCGGAGCAAGCGCGATTCACGACTTCGCCGAACACGAACCGAACAACGATCCCAATCAGGCCGACCGGTTCATGCTTCCCGCGCGCGTTACGGGCACGATCGACGGTACCGTTGCCGGGAGGTCCGATTCCGATTTATTCCGCTTCGCGGCGAAAGCCGGTGAGCAGTGGGTTTTCGAGATAAACGCGGCCCGTTCGCAATCGAAGCTGGATTCGTACCTTGAGGTTCTCGACGGCCACGGGCGTCGGATTCCTCGCGTCCTTCTGCAGGCGGTGCGTGACTCGTATTTCACGTTCCGCGGCAAAAATGATCGCGAGACCGGCGATTTTCGCGTCTTCAACTGGGAGGAGATGCGAATCAACGATTTGCTTTATGCCAATGGCGAGGTGGTCAAATTCTGGCTGTATCCACGGGGCCCAGATTCGGGCTTTGTCGCCTATCCGGGCCGGGGTGATCGTTGGGGATATTTCGATACGACCCCGCTGGCGCATGCCCTTAATGAGCCTTGTTACGTCGTTGCCCCGCATTCGCCGGGATCGAAGCTGGTCGCCAACGGACTGCCGATTTTCTTGCTCTACTACGAAAACGATGATGATGCGCACCGAGAGCTGGGTAAAGACTCACGCTTGTTCTTCGCTGTTCCTGCAGATGGCGAGTACCTGGTCAAGGTCAAGGACGTGCGCGGGTTCCAGGGTCCCGATTATCGATATACGCTCACTGTCCGCGAGCGGCGCCCCGACTTCACCGTGAAGCTCAGTGGCACCGACCCCGCGGTTGGTGCGGGAAGCGCCAAGGAATTCAAGCTTTCGGCGCACCGGATCGACGGCTTCGACGGGCCGATCCGCGTGGACATTGCCGATGTGCCACCGGGGTTTCGGGCCACCACGCCCCTGATCATCGAAACTGGTCAGCTCGAAGCCCTTGGGGTGATTGAAGCGGACGCTGGCGCATCCCCGCCGCCGGCCCAGGTAGCCAAGGCAACGAAGGTCACGGCGACGGCTCGCGTTGGCGATCGCGAGGTCACGCACGCCGTCAACAACCTGGGGACAATCAAGCTGGCCGCCGCGCCGAAATTGCGTGTAACGATCGGTCCTGCCGAAGGCGGACCGCGGCCGATCAATGCCACGAGTCAGGACCTGCTCGGAGTTTACGATCGAGCCGGGCCAGACCATCACGCTGACCGTCAAGATCGAGCGCAACGGGTATAGCGGCCAGGTGCCGTTCGGCACGGAAGGCTCCGGCCGTAACTTGCCGTTCGGTGTGATCGTCGACAATCTGGGCTTGAACGGATTGCTCGTCCTCCAAAACCAGCTGGAGCGCGTCTTCTTTGTCACCGCCGATCAGAGCACGCCCGAACAGGTCCGTCCGTTTCACCTGACGACGACCGCCGAAGGCGGGCAGTCGAGCCGGCCGATATTGCTGCGCGTCAAGAAGCCTCGTCTCGAAGCTGCCAGGGCTTCGAATTCGGCGCCGAAGGTCGGTTCTTAGGGTCATCTCAAGCAACGTCGCTCCCGTCGCGGCTAGATTATTTCATCCAGCGGCGACCTGCCGCCCGGGAGGGTGCCGCATGCGGCTCCTGTTCTTATCGGCGGCGTTCCTCGCGGCGTTTCTGCTGTTCTGTGTGCAGCCGATGATTGCCAAGATGGTGTTGCCGCAGTTCGGCGGCGCTCCGGCGGTCTGGAACACCTGTCTGGTGTTTTTCCAGGCGGCGCTGTTGGCTGGCTATGCAATCGCCCACATCGGCAGCCGTTGGCTTAGCGTCCGTTACCAGTCAGTGCTCCAATTGGGACTACTGGCGCTGCCGATCGCGTGTCTGCCCATCGCCGTCCCCGTTGGCTTGACGAGCATGAGCGAGCCAGCTCTTCGACTGCTAGGTATTCTCTTGCCTGCGGTGGGGCCACCATTTCTTGTGGTCGCGACAACCGCTCCGCTCCTGCAGCGCTGGTTCGCGGTGACCAGCCACCGCCGCGCCGCCGACCCATACTTTCTCTATGCCGCAAGTAACTTGGGGAGTCTTGTAGCCTTGATCGGCTACATTACGCTCGTCGAGCCTAACCTAACTCTGGGCAACCAGGCGCGGCTCTGGGCCGCGGGCTATGCGATTCTGGCGGGGCTGCTCGTTGCCTGCGCCGCCGTGGTGTGGCGAGCGCCTGGGTCGACATCAAAACGCACGCAAGCTGACCGAGCCAGTTTGCGCGAGAGTTGGCGATGGATCGCTCTGGCGTTTGCTCCATCGAGCCTGCTCATGGGCGTGACGACCTATTTAACGACGGATTTGACGCCGGTACCACTGCTGTGGGTGATCCCGCTCACGCTTTATTTGCTCAGCTTCATCATTGCCTTTGCGAGTCCCCCCGATTGGGTCCGTCGGGGATGCGCGATTGCGCTTGCCCCCGCCGTCGTGGTGACGCTCGCGATCATGGCCGGGCCTCGCGCCATCCCCAACTGGCTGACGTTTCTGGTCCATTTGGCGATGTTGTTTGGCCGCGACGGCCTGTCACTCGGAGCTGGCCCACCGCCGGCCGTTGGCGTCTCATCTGACCGGGTTTTATCTGATGATCTCGGTCGGAGGACTGCTGGGCGGCGTGTTCAACGCGCTCGTCGCGCCGGTCATTTTCACATCGGTAGCGGAATACCCGCTGGGCCTGGCACTGGCGACGTTCCTGGTACCGGCCGCCGGGGCGCGGACCCAAGGCCGCGGATTGGTGCCCCGCATCCTCGACCTGGTGTTGCCCTTGCTGCTGGCGGTCGCGGCAGACGCGATCGTACGTGGCTCCGTGCGGGGAATTTCGTCGGGTGTCTCTTATCTTGTGGCGATGGCCGCCTGCCTCCTCTTTGTGCTGCGCCCACTCCGATTCGCGCTTGCCCTCGCGCTCGTGCCCGCGGTCATTGCCCATTATCAGAACACCTCTCAACATGTCGCCTACCAAGAACGAAGTTTTTTCGGAATGTTGCGGGTGCTGGTCAATTTTCCGACGGGTTTTAACACGCTGATGCATGGCGGAACAATTCATGGCATGCAGCGGCGGAGCGTTGATGTGTCGATTCGGCGTACGCCGCTCACTTATTACTTTCCCACGGGGCCGATTGGCCAGTTGTTTGACAGCTACCAGGGCACCTCAGTCGTCGACCGAGTCGGTGTGATTGGTCTTGGCATCGGATCACTGGCCAGTTATGGCAAGGAGGGACAAGACTTCACGTTTTTCAAGATTGATCCGAACGTGGCGCGAATCGCGCACGCCAGGGTTCTTTCGGTATCTCGACGATTGCCAGGCCCATTGGCGCATCGTCCTCGGCGATGCGCGGCTGTCGCTCAACCATGAGCCGGACGAAACGTTCGGGCTGATCGTATTAGACGCCTTCAGCGGCGACGCCGTCCCGATCCACTTGTTGACACGCGAGGCGCTGCAGGTCTATCTGGCCAAGCTCTCGGACGGGAGCCTGATCGCCTTACACATCTCCAATGCGCATCTTGATCTTCTGCCTGCCGTCGCAGCCCTGGCTCGCGACGCCGGGCTCGTCGGCCAGTACATGGACGACACCAATTCACCATTTTCAAGGGACGAGTTCACTGCGGGGAGGATGCACTCCCAGTGGGTCGTTATGGCACGAAGAGTTGCGGACCTTGCACGCCTATCCAGTCAGGCAGGTTGGCATCCTCTCGATCTAAACACGACACGAGCTGTCTGGACGGACGACTATTCGAATGTCTTCGGTCTCCTGCGGTGGCGACACTGATAATGCTTTCCGCAGAGAACCCGGACAAGAACGACCGCTTGCGATTAGCCGCCCAAGGCGATGCCGAAAGCTGGGCGGCGCTTGTTTCAGGGAGCCGAATTGAGGACGAATTGGGTTCAAGACTCGAGATTTAGCGCGCTGTACGTCTTTCGCCCCGCATTCGCTCTTCACGCGAAGACGACGGCGATGAGAGGAACCGCAGCAGCGAATGGGCGCCGCAAATGACGGCCAGCACGAGCGAGGCAACCAGGAATCCTCCGTAGATCGTCGCGAAGACGAGGTTGTCTGCCTCGTAGTTAACGGCCCGGAATTCCAGCGTTTCGGGCTGTCGCGCCGCCGCGCCCGTGCCGACCGTGGCGACGTGAGCGGCCAGCCGTGAGTTCCGGTCGCTGCGCTCGACTGCTTGAATGAATCCCCGGTCGGCGACATACGAGTACTGGAGCTGATGCGCGGCCAGGAGCACCGTGACGAGTACTCCGACACTCAGCGATCCGCCCGCGAACTGTGCGACCTGAAGCAGCGGCCGGATTCGTGCTTCAGGTTGACGATCTGGGCTCGTGCAAGTCGTCATCGCCAGCAGCACCATTCCACTGCCGAACCCCATCAAAAATCGCGGCGGGGCGAGCTGCCAGTGTTGGGGCGCGGCGAACCAGTTGAACTCAACGACCCAGGGAACCAGTTCGGATCTATCCGGGGCTGCCTGCACGAGCTGTCCCAGTTCAAGGGTTACCCGACCGGGCTTTGCTAACCGCCTTGCACTTCCGCAGAGCACTGCGGAACGGTAACTATCTAGCTTTCTATATTTGCGACGTCGACGACAATTGCGGGCTCATTGCCCTCGATAATGGGAAGGAGCGCGGGCTCGAAAGGATTGACCGGCCGAGTTCGGAAAAACGGCTGACGTGAGGGGCCTCGGGTCAGTCTTGGGGTTGAAATTCGTGTCAGTTCATTTTTCGGGCAAAAAGGACTGGGAGAGAATTGGTGTCAGTTCTTGTTTCGAGGGCCATCTGCGGGAAAAAAGAACGGGCACCGATATCCCCCCGGGAAAGAAGAACGGACACCGATTTCCCGTTCGGTCATCCTTCCGTACAGGACCGTGTGGCCCCTCGCCCGTCGGCGGGCCGCCCGCGGTCTCGGCCACGCTGCCGCATCGGACAGAAATGTGGTCCCCGCCGCGTGCCTAGACGGCCACCATCGCTGCATTAATGCCGGCCTGGAGCGCGGCACTGACGAGCTGGTGGACAACTCTGTAAACCAACACGTTGTAACTGCTCGACTCCACGGCATCTACAAGCGGAGAGGGAGGGATTCGAACCCTCGGTACGTGTTACCGTACACGGCATTTCCAGTGCCGCACAATCGACCACTCTGTCACCTCTCCACGAATACAGAAGTCCGTCGCGTTATGGAGTTCGAATTGATTTTCCTCTGGCAGAAAGCAAGCGTGCCACGCGCCTTGGCAAATTCCGGTATTCGATGCATGGCATCCAGGGTACGTCATTCACAGCATTTTGGCAATAAAACGGCACGGCAATTGAGCCTTGCGTCGTCACTCTCGACATTGTATGGGTTCTTACCTGGATTTCTCTTTGATAAGCGACAGGACGAATGGGCGATCCGAGGACGGGACCAGGCTAGTGGCGAAGCTGGTGGCTTTTACGATCTCGGGCGAGAGTAGGCCCATGAGGCATTCCGCCAGGGCTATCCGATCACCGGAATACGCGAACCAGAGTCGATGACCGGACTGAAGCTGCTTCCGCAAGGGTTCAAGCGGAGGCAAGCCGAGCGCGTGAGCTCTGTCTGTCCAGAAGTCGGCATCCCCCGAGAGATGCAGTTGAGAGAGTCTGACGGGCTCAAGGACTTCGCTGGGGTCCGACTGGTAGAAGACGTAACCCATTGCGATCGCATCGCGGTAGATCGCGAATGGCTGGAACCCGACGGCTTGCATCACTGCGTCGTCCACGATCAAGTAGTGAGTATAAAGCTGCTGCCCTCCGCGGCCACTATATTCGGGCGGCCCAGCGCAAGAGCGAGAGAGGGCGAAGCGACCGCTAGGCAGCGGATGAAAATTGACACTAGTCCTATTTTTTCCGTCCGTGATCAAGGCGCCGTGCGACGGCGCCCACCGCGCAGTGCCTGCGCGTCGGCCGCACGCACGCCTTGCGATCGCGAAACCAGGTGATAGCCCCCTCGCCCACGACGGGGTAACGACGTGAAAACCGCCTGCTCGGCCCACACACTCAGCCTCCAGCTCCGCGTTCGTTTCCAGGGTCGCTCTGGATTGGGACGCGGCGCGTGCAGCGCAGTTGATTGATCATCCAGGCAAACGGTTCGACGATGCCGCGAGGTTCGATGCGCAGAGGGACGAGCATCTCTTGACCGTTGCGGTCGATCAGCCGGCTCGTCGAACCGGCCACACCAGAGAAGTAGAAGGCGTAGCGCTCAAGGCGTGCCAAACACTGGTTGTAAAGCGACGGCGCATGGGACTTTGCGAACGCCTCGGGATTGGGAATCCGATCATCCCAGAGGTCGGTCTTGGTGAAGACGATGGCCACGGGAACATCGATCTTGCGGTTCCTCTTTCGGGGCTTGAGCGCGTCTAAGTAACTGATGAGCTGCATCGCGAACAGTTCCTGTCCTTGGCCATCCGCAATGACCTGGACGACATCGACCAGCACCACCAGTCCTGAACATCCTCCGATCAAGGCGTGGATAGTCTTATAGGTTCCGGGGTTCTCGAGTTCACCGGTCACCGCTTCGCCCGCGACATCGGGAGCGACGATATCATAGGGGGTCTTATTCTTTCCGGCATAGATCGCGCAATGCACCCAGTCCCAGCGATCGGACTCGACGGGGGTCTTTTCCGGGAATCTTTGCCGCTCCAGCGCCAGGATCACATTGCGGTGCAGGCTCAGGGTGAACGGGCCCTGTGCCAGGCCGTGCAGCCCGCACACATCACGAGCGAGCAGGTCCAAAAGCATGCCCAGATAAACCGTCTTGCCGGCTCCGGTCGGCCCCAGCACCCCCAGGAATCGGAGGGGGGACTGGCGGTTCAGAATTGACTCGATCACTTTGAAGGGCAGGTTGCAGGTCGCGCATGGATCGCCATGCCGGCTGCAGCCGCCACAGAGCGGACAGGGGAGTTCGTTGGAGACACCGCTGTAGGCTTGAAGATAGGGATTCGACATGGTAGGCCATTGCCACGCAGAGGGTGCTAACGAGGATCGATTCAGGGGAGCGGCCGGAGCCGCTCCAAAGATACGGCGCATCGGAACCCGATGTTATCGCGGCGGTCAAGCTCTCCTTGGCCGGTGATAAACCGGCAGGTTGCTTCACTCGGGAAATAGGTATTAAAGGCGCCCCCGATAATGCGGCGCATGGGCTTCCACGGAGCGAATGTCTCTCCCAATGAGCAGGGGATCGTTTCCAGCGGATCGTCGAGCCACTCCCAAACGTTTCCCGTCATCTGGAAGATGCCGTTCGGCGTGGCGCCGGTCGGAAACGCATCGACGCGCACCGACCTGCCGATTTTGGACGGCAAGAGGTTAGTCCGTTCGGGGTCGAAAAGATCACCCCAGGGATAACGATTGCAGTCACCGCCCGAGAGCTGCTCGGGCCAGCCCCCTGCCTTCTGCCACTCTGTGCGGTGGGCAGCCGCTTGCCAACCCAGCGGGCAAAAGCTAGGGCCTCGTACCAGCAGATACCGACCACGGGGTGATCCGCCAGTCCTGCTGGGAACTTGCCGTCCTCCCAATCGCGCGGTCCAGGTCGTCCTTTGCGATCGGTGAACCGCGATACGCTTGGCCAGACTTCTTGTGGCCAGATCTCGAGCGAGTCATAGCCGCCGGCCTGAACGAACTTCCGGAATTGCCTGTTGCTTACGGCATAACGGTCGAGGAAGAAGCCGCCGACCTCGCTATACGAATTACTTCCGTCACAAAGGACAACCGGAACGCTGCCTGCTGGGATCAGCGCCATCTGCTTGTGCAGAAGATTCCAGGCCGGCAGCGCGTCAGAGTCGCGGATTTGATCGAAGGCATCTTGCAGCAGGACGAAAGTATAACGATCTTCGTTGATCAATCGTTTCGTCATGTCGAGGATTTCATCTTGCGGGCAATGCCGCCGGTACCCTCGTAACTTTCCGTCAGCGTGGCCGGATACCTGGGGAGGGAAATCGCCCGGTTCACGCCTTTCCTCCGAACCCGACCGCCGGGGCACAAGCCAGCCGAAGAGGCGAGCCGACCAGCTTGAATGCGAGCCGACGGTCGGGCGAGACAGGTGAGAAGCGTTGGCGGAAGGAGGCGAGGTCTCAATCGCGGCGGAGGCGGCCATTGGACCCACGACCCGCGTTTCTCGGTCGGACAGTTGGTGCTGGAGACTCACGATTCTGGCCTCCTTCCTTTTGAACGAGAGGTTCGGCGCTCCTGAGTATTGCGGCGAACGTCGCTACTAAGGGTTTGGAATTGTCGGAGGATCGCCTGGGTAACAGGGTGATTCGAGTCGGAATCGGCCGCGTTCGATCGTGCCGTCAGCAGGGCGCCGGCGCGGAGGATTGGCCGGGGCACTCTGTTGCTGGCCCTGGCTTTGGGCACGGCTGTTGGGATGGAGTTCGGAGACGCTAGCATACGCGATTCGCTCGCGCTCGACGTGTTCCCAGGCTTCTGCGAGCAAGCGGCGATCAGACTCGAGCTGGATCAGAGACGCACTCCATTCCTTTTCCTGGCGTTCGGCTTGGTCCTGGAGTTTGCGCTCGGTCTCCGCGAGCTCCGCTGCTTTCAGCTCGACGACACGTTCCTGGTCCGCGCTCGTTCCCCGCGCCGGCGTGCACGCCGATTGGTTGCGAGCGAGAGTCTCGAGTGAGTCCAGGCGTTCCAGTACTCGTTCACGGAGAGACTGCAAACTCTGCATCAGCATGGCTTGATCCGAGTGATTCAAGGCCGCCCCAGACCTGGACTCGGGGCCTCGCGTAATCGTTCGCGGCTTGTGGGTTTCATCCACCATGCAAGGGTTTCCCAAGGAAAGTAGAACGTCGAGCTGTGGACCAGGCGGATTGCCGGCATTCTGATTCATTCACGGCCACGGCTCACCGCGAAGGCAGATTCGATCTCGGTAGTGAGACAGCCTCATCGCGGGCCGGTCCGGCTCCATAGTCGCGACAGGCGGCTGACCAGGCGCTTCTGGCGCCGTTCCTCCTTCTCAAGTTGATCGGTCTCCAACAGATGCTGACGAAGGGCCCGCAAGCGCAACTCGATCTCTTGGCCGGGTGTGATACCGTCGGGGCCTTTCTCTTGGGGGTGCCCGGCGGATTGGATCAGTGATGCTTGCGACAACTGGGACTGAAACTCTGCCACGTTTGCCTGGTGCTCGAGATGCTCCCGCTTCCGCTCGTCTTCTACTTGTTCGAGCTGGCGGCGGAGTTGGTCCTGCTCATTCAGGGTCTCGGTCAGCTTCGCTTCCAACGATTGGGAATGATCGGCGCTGGACGTCCGCTCGGCCAGCTCTTGCCACGCGGCTCGAAGTCGAAGATTCTCGGCCTGGAGGGCCTCAACTACGTTGGCGTCGGGGCCGGATCCTTGCGAACTGTACCATCCGCGTCCACAGGATTCTTGGCGGAGTTCACGAGCTCGGCCAAGGTCTCCTGGAGCCGGGCGATCTCCGCTTGATACATCTGCCGCTGGGCCTCAGCGGCACGGCGATCCCGCTCGGATTTCGCCTGCAGCGAGTCGACCTTCGACTGCTCGAGCGCAAGTCGGTTCTCGAGCTCGCGTAAGCCGTTTTCATCGTGTCCCTCGACCCGGTGCTCCAGCTCGGCCACCCATGTGTCCAGTTGTTCCCATTCGGCCCGGGTGGCCGCCTGAGCCTCTTCGACCCGGCTTAGTTCATCCATCAGTAGCCGAATCGTCTCGTCGCGACTGACCAGCTCTGCCTGGAACCGCTCGACCTCTCCAGAATCGCCAGCGACGTGCTCATGGTCGGCATGCGCCGCGGCTTCGTCGTGCAACGAGGCCTCGTCGATCGACGGAGTCTCCCGCTGCCTCTGATTACTCAACTGCAATTCCTGCTCCAATTGCGCGACCTCATCCTGCAAAATCGCGATCGTCTCCAGATAGTCGGCGATCGGAGCCTCACCTCCGTCGCCCAAGCTCTCTCACCATTGCGTGAATCGCACAACGTTGGCGTGACCATCGATCAGCTCCCCGAACTGGGCCGCAATTAAGATATATTAATATATATATTTAAATTATAATTATTTTGGTAACAAGTGATTGACGGTGGCAATGAGGTTTGTTTCGTTGACGGGGCGGTGAACCACGCCGTCGAGTCCCATGGCATCGAGCCTGGCCAGCTCGCTCTCGTCCTCGATGTTGAGGATTCCGACGTACCGAGTCCCGTTCGTGTTCTGTTGCTTGCACGAGCGGAAGAATGCCTCCTGGTCCGAGCGATCCATGGCCAGGATCACCAGCTGGAAAGACTGGCGGCGGAGCAAGAGCTGGGAGGCGATCCGGTCGTGGACGATCTTCAGTTGATAATTGGCCCCTTCTGCGCCCAAGACGTCGCGGATCAGGCGGACGGTCTCCGGGTCGTCTTCCACGACGAGGATGGAGTGGGAGGAGGACGGTGCCCGACGCTCGACCAGCCCGGCCAGCTCCAAGCCCCGAGCGATCGCCACGACCTCGCCGAGGTCCAATCCAGAGCCTTGGGCCGCTTCGCCCAGGCTCGCGCGCCGTCCAACAGTGCATGGATCTTGATCACGGCGGGAGCCAGGCCGGCGCGATCGGAGTTTCCGCCGCGGGGCGTCTGGCGTGCGAAGACGAGCCGCTCCCAATCATGGGCATCGACCACCGGGTCGCAACACCGCGAGCCGTCGACGACCAGGGCCGGCACGCTGAGCTGCAACGGGAATGCCTGGAACATCGGCGGCAGGCCGGTCACTCGCTCGAAAGCGAACTTGCCCGGCTCGCCGGTCGTCGCCAGGTAGGTCAAGACGGCCGCCTGGAACCTCAGCAAGGCCGGAGCCGCCTGGGGTCGGACAGGCTTCGTTCCAGCATCTTTACCAGCCCGGCAATCGACGCATCCTGTTGCTCGCCGAGTGTCAACGCCAGTAGCGGACCGAGGTCGGCAAGCTCGGCCGGGAGCCGGCCCTCCAGTCGGTCTGGGCCGATCGTCGGCGAGTACACCGCCTGAACCCGGCCGCCGCCCAGCGCGAACCGCAGCCGATCCTTGCCGACTTCCAGGGTCAGCCGGCCGTTCTGCTGCTGATTGTTCAGGAAATCGAGCACCGCCAGCAGCGGGAATGACTCGGTCATCCCCTCCAAGACGGCGTCGTGGACCTCGCCGACCGCCTCGGGCATGGCGCAGCCGTGCGCTGCGCCTGCACGACCATCGCGCCGGTTTGAAGGGCGTTGGCCACTCCGCTCTTGAGTAACTCGGGCGTGAACGGCTTGGGGATCTGATCGATGACGTTGGAATACTCGGTGTACTGGGCGTAGGCCCGATTCCGCATGGCCGAGCTGATGACGACCGGAATCCTGGCCGTGGATCGCCTTCCAGCAGCTTGCGGCAAACCTCGTCGCCCGTCGTCCCGGGCAATTGGTGATCCAGGAGGATCAACTGCGGCTGAATGGTCCGGGCCAGCTCCAGGCCGTGCTCGGCATCCGCGGCCATCGCCACCCGGTAGCCGGCCTGCGACAGGTGGCATTCGACCAGCTTCCGGATCGTCTGGCTGTCGTCGATGATGAGAATCAACGGATGATCCATCGCAGTTCAGCTCCGCTCAATTTCGATCGGCTTCATGGTCTGATCCGTGTAACAGCGGCTCGACGACCTCCGCCAGGTCCCGGGGGTCCACCGGCTTGGAAAGCAGCGTGTCGCGCCGAGCTCCAGCACGTGCCGCCGGGTTTCCGGGTCGCACCGGGTGCTGGCCACGATCACGGGGATCGTCGACAGGCTGGGAATCCGCTTCATCTCGGCGAGCAAGGCGAAACCGTCGAGCTTGGGCATCTCCAGGTCGGTGACCACCAGACCATAGCGGGCGTCGCGCAGCCGCCCCAGCGCCTCCAGGCCGTCGGAGACCTCGTGGACCTCCACGCCCAGGCCGCGGAGTTGCCGCGCCACGCCCCGCCGGACGCTGATCGAATCGTCCACCACCAGGACCGCCATCGGCTCTTCGGCAGTGACTCCTGACGGACCCGGCACTCTGGACTCGCCCGAACTTGTATCGGAGGCCATCTGCCTGTTCAGCCACCGCTCCAGGCCCGATGGATGCAGGACCGAGATCACCTCCCCATTGATCGAAAGGCTCGTCCCAGAAACCAGCGGATGACCGGCCAGGAGTGCACCGAGTGGCTTGATGACGAGATCTTCGGCCCCCTCGATCGTGTCCACGACCAGGCCGATCAGTCGGTCCCCTGCCCGGACTAACACAAGCTTAGGCCACGTAGCCAAGGAAAAGTGGCCGATTCCCAGCA
Organism: uncultured Isosphaeraceae bacterium; assembly: GCA_963850935.1. Classification (GTDB taxonomy): domain Bacteria; phylum Planctomycetota; class Planctomycetia; order Isosphaerales; family Isosphaeraceae; genus CAWFRS01. The sequence goes on along the minus strand of CAWKNT010000032.1, from coordinate 1,292 downwards.
TCTCGCGGGCGAAGACCACGCAGATCACCTGATCGCGGTAGGTCACGCCATTTCCCCGCTGGAACTTGGGGCAGGATCGGCCATCACCACCTCGTGGGTCGCGTCGGGGCCTGGGACGGGAGATTCGAAAGGCTGGGCATGTTCGACCTGCGACGCCGGGATCGCGAAGGGCTGGCCTCCGACTCGCACGATCAAGGCAGACTCCAGGGCCAGCCGGGCCGGGAGTCGAATCGTGAGCCGGGTCCCGTCCCCGGGCTGCGAGGCCAGCTCGACGGTGCCGCGAAGCTGCTCAACCTCGGGGCGACCACGTCCATCCCCACCCCTCGGCCCGATATTGCGTTGGCTTGCGACTTGGTGGAAAACCCGGCTGGAAGAGCAACGCATGCAGTCGCTCGCGGCTGGGCTTCTCATCCGGGCGCAGCCAGCCCAGCTCGCGGGCCTTTTCCGCGATAGCCTCTTCGTCCAACCCTTTTCCGTCGTCCCGAATCACGATGACCAGAGTGTTCCCCTCGCGTCGGGCCTCGAGTGTGACGCAGCCAGCGGCGGGCTTGCCGACGCGGACGCGGTCGGCGGGGGATTCGATACCGTGCGCCACTGCGTTGCGCACCACATGAAGCAGCGGCTCGAACGCCTTGTCCTGGACCGCCCGGTCCACGCCCGTCTCCTCGCCTTTCATGACGACCTCGACCTGTCGCCCTTCGACCTGCGCCGCATCATGGAGCACTCGCGCCAGGCGCTGGAACAGGCCCCGAATGGGAACGATCCTGAGCGATTGCAACGAATCCCAGACCTGGAGCGAGACGCGGACCAGCGTATCGCCGCGGTCGGCCATCGGGCAGCCGCGGCCTGCGCCGATGCGGCCAGAACGGCCAGGTCGTCGGCTTGTTCCTCGAGGCGGCGGAGCTGATCGGGCAAGTCCGCCTCGGGATCGATTTGCGCGGCAGCCTTGCGGCCTTTTGCCCCAGCCCGACATACAGTCGGTCGAGGCTCGTCATCAGGCGGTTGCGACAGTTCTGCGCCGTCGCCGCGAAGTCTTTATGGACTCGGCTTGCGAGAGCCAGAACCGCCCCTGCACGATCAGCTCGGAGGCCAGGTCCGTCAGCTCGTCGAACCGGGCCGCGGGCACGCGGATCGGACCTTCCGCAGCCGCTACCGGGACAGGTTCGACAATTTCCCGTGCAGTGCCGGTGAGCGAAACAGGCAACAACGCGGCGGGTGAGAGGATCGCCCTCGTGCCGAAAGCACGCGCGGTCGTCTCTTGGGGTGCGACGGGTCCTCGACGCAGCCAGTCG
>CAWKNT010000031.1:0-220865 GCA_963850935.1 uncultured Isosphaeraceae bacterium | reverse complement strand
TCCGTTGCCCGAGCGCATTTACGTGTAGGTCGCGATCACAGTTCCGTATTGATCCACGCTGGTAAGGCGGTTTTCATAATCATACGTATATGTCGTCGTGCCGACCGACGTCTTCTGGGTGATCATGTTGCCATCGTTGTCATAAGTATATGTGACTCCCGGCGAATTCGTCATCTCATTGCCCGCGCCGGTTGTGTAGCCCGTCGAGTCGCGGTTGCCGTTGAGATCGTAAGCATACGTATCGTCCTGCGAATCGCCCGAAGCGGTCAACTGGCCGCTGGGATCGTAGCTGAAGGTATTCGTGCTGTTACCGTCGTTGTATGTCATACTCGTGACCCGTCCGGCAGCGTCGGGCTGGTAGTTGTTGATTTCGAAGGTCTCGCCGAGACCGGGCGTCCCTCCTGACGGGAGCGTGTAGTCTTCCATAACCTTCACGTTATTGGCGGCGTCATAGCTGATTACCGTGTACACGGGGGAAGAGCTGCCGCCGGCGCCTCTTACTTCCCCAGTAAGACGCCCGCCTGGGTCGTATGAGTTTTGCACCTCGGCCACGGCCGTTCCCCCCAGAGACTGGGTGATTGTTCCCAGCCGCAGCGCGTTGTCGTAGACATAGGTCGCGATCCCCTGGCCGGTGGCTCCGGTCCCCGACAGGCTGTCCGTGACGCTCGTCATGTCGCCCGACGGATCGTAACTGTAGGTGAGGGTTACAGTCGGCTGTCCGGTCCCCGGGCCGGATGTGGCGATCGTCCCAGCCAGCCGTCGGTGTCATAGGCCATCGTTATCGTCGCATACGGATCGACGCTCTCATCGTCATCGTATAGGGATAGCTCCCCGTGTCGAGCGTGGTGGCGTTGGTGGCCTGGAGGCCGATCTGCATGATATCGCCAGGCCGGAGCGCACTCGTACTGTAGTAGTACGTCGTGCCGGCGGTCCCGTCAAACGTCAACTGGGCCGAGACCTGCGACGGCGTGCTCAGGGTCGGGCTCAAGGCATGTTCGGCCACAACGATCGGCATCGCATTCGCCGCGAGCGAATCATAATCAAGTGAAAGCGCGAAAACGTTTGGGTTATAGCTGGGCATGTTGATCGACGTCTCGAGGGCACCGGTGTCTTCGACGACCGAGACGTTCTGGCTGGCGAACGCGGGCGCTGGCCTGGAGCACGCCCGGGTTAATTGTCGAATTGTTCCAGGTAGTTCCACCGGTCGCCGTGCCCGTGCCGGCCGGCACCCAGAACGTATAGGTCTGGCTGACCTGGTTCAGACTGGGATCGGTGACCGTGAGCGTGACCGACTCGGCCGATGCCGTGGAGATGGTCGTATTCCAGTCAAAGGTCAGGTCATAGGTACTCGCGCCGCTGATGGTATTGGCGCTGGTGAGGGCGGTCGTGTTCCAAGAGTACGTATAGGTCCCCGTGGCCGAATCACGGACCTGGCGCGGAGATCGACGCTGCCGCCGGGCGTTGCAAGCTGCTGAAAGCCTGGGACCATGACCGAGCCGTCGTTGTAATCCAGGGTTTTCAGCTCGAATGCAGGACTGGTGTCGGGCATGACAGGAACTACCGGCTGCGGCGCTTTGGCGGGACTACCGTGCAAGCCAACGGCCAGCGCATTGCGGCTGATATTGGGCCCTGCGGGACCGGGCGCCGCGGGTTTCGGCGGGTTGGCCATCCCGAGCGCTGAAAGCAGGGCTCCCGAGGCCGCAGACGACGTGGCCGGCGCGAGCGGCTTTTGTAGAACCGCCCGAGCCCGGCGTTGCGGCGGCGATCAAACCAGCCGAGGGTCCGCCGGAACCGCCGCGCGGCGGCAGAGCGCCGCCGCCGGTGATCGAGCTCGCTGGCACCCAGGGCGCCGACAGGCTGATCGCCTGCGCTGACCCCGAGGCCGTGCCGGCGAATGTTGCGAGGGCGTCGTCCGACTGGCTCCGTATGGGCGAGGCGGTGTTCGCCGTGGGGTCTTCCACTGGCGCCGAGCCGGCGCCTCCGGCGGGAGCATCGCGAATGGCGCGGTGATCGCAACGGAGCTGGCCCCTGCCACCAACGCTTGAAGGCTCGGACTGGGGCGGTCTATCACGGTTGCGGTTGGCCGCGCGACGGCTCCCATCGCCCTGCCAATGTTATCCGTCTGCATGATCCCGATCTGCGCCAGGCCCCGCAGCGCACTGGTCGTCAAAGCTAATACGTTGATTGGCTCCGTGATTGTATGCTTGCGCTCAAGCCGATCTGGATTCGCCTTGAGTGCCAGGCGGGCGCGGCGATTTTCGGTGAAGCTCATGCGGCGGCGGCTCATGGTTGCGATCCTCAGTTGGTCGAATGGGCCTGGCGCAGCGCGCTTTTTCGCGCTGAGAAAACAGAAGAACGGCTGAGATTGCTGGCAGAACTACGTCGCGACGTGCAGCGATTCAAACGGCGAGCAATTGCTCACGTCCCATCGTGTGGGAGAATTCTCCGGTTCAAGGATCATCTGCCGAAACGTGCTGCGTTCGAGGGTCAACAGCAAATCCAAGAGAGGCGCGAACGGCGAAACGGCCGCATCGACCGGTCTGCGCACATCATCAACGCACAAGCCAGCGTGTAACTGAAAAAAGACGCCGATAATCCTACGCGATGAACGGATGACGAAATCGTGCGAGCGGCTGGCCGAACGGCCGCCGCGAATTCTGGAACCTGCTCGAAAATGCGTTGGTTGGCGGCGCCCATTAGTCAGAAGGGGTGACTGACTAGCGTGAGCCCTCTACAGTGTTATCCGCCAAACGACTCGATTTTACGCCACGCCCGACACGATTTTTTTAGCATCGCCAATCCTTACTCTTTACGCCAGTTGAGCATACGAGCCTTAATATTTTTTACCTGACGCCATCTTTGTCTAGTAAGCCCGAGGAGATCCAGACCTCACGGACTTTCGCCAGCCGGCGGTCGATCGACCTTCGCGACAGCCGCATGTGAAAAGCGATGAAGCCGATCGAGTAGCGACCGAGCCGCATCTTGACAATCTCCTGAAGTTCCGGCTCCAGCAGCTTGAGCAATTCCGAGACGACCTCACATGAGATTACGTTCACATCGGCTGATGGAACGGTCGTTTGAAAAAGATCCACTTCGTCGGTGAGATCGTCACGTTCCTCATCACGCCATTCGCGTGACGGCCCCGATTTCCCTGCGCCGGTTAACCAACCGGGTAAGTCGAAAACGATCGCGCTTGGCGGTCCGGATCTGTTTCAATTTTGCCGCGACCTTGTCGGCGATGATTCGGCGCACGATCCTCAGCACGCCGCTTTCGTCATCGATATTGCCGATCTTGCCTTCAAGGACGTCCTGAAGCACTGTTCGGGAAGCGCTCTGCAATAGGTCAGCCGGCTCATATTCCACTTCGGGCACGCGTTTCCGGCGAAGCCGTCTCTTCGCGAATCTCGTCAGGGCTGCGCTGTTTCGTTCAAGGATGTTGGTGATCGCTTTGAAGCCGTGCTCGACGGACGACCGATTCAATCGCCGAAATTGGTCTGCGGGATCGAAATCCATAAATTGCCGTCCCAACACCACGCTCGCTCGCGAAGGTTGACAGTCCGTTGCCCAGGTCCGCGTGTCGAGCGTATTCGGTGAACAGAAGATGTGGCTGAAAACAACTCTAAACGAAGTGCGTCTCTTAATAGATGCATAAGTGGCGCTGATCAAGAGGCTGGTTCCGACGGCCGTCGTGGCGCCATCGGAAGAAGGCGACGGAGACGCCAGCGAGTTCCTCCGCCAGCGTTCCGTCATCTAGGTATGTTTCGCCGACGGTCCAACGGGCGGCAATAAACCACGCCTGATACCCCAGAATCGGTGAATCCCTGGTTCCTCGGGTCGCATTCGGCTTCGGAGATCGACGAGAGAAGATGAACCACGCGGCTGTCGAAATCACCGGTGATCGGAGTTGGCGGCCGGGTCTGGTTCCGTTGCCCCGACCATTGTCGGGTTCGGACGCACGTTTGTGGCTTTCGCCCCTGGCACAAGAAAACCACCCAACGTAAACAATGCGGCGGATAACAGGATTGCCGCGGGCAACGTCAAAATCCACGCGAGGCCGATCTTCTTGATCGTATCGCCTTGAATGCCCGAACGGTTTGCCCACATCGTGCCGGCGACGCCCGACGAGAGCACATGCGTCGTGCTGACCGGCATGTGGGCCACGTCGGCCAAGCCGATCGTGACGGCAGCGACCACCTCCGCCGCGGCCCCTTGGGCGTAAGTCAGGTGTGTCTTGCCGATCTTTTCAGCCACCGTGACGACGATCCGCTTGTAACCAATCGTGGTACCTGCGCCGAGTGCCAAAGCCACTCCGATCATGACCCAAAAGGGCACGTACTCAATTGAGTGCGAGAACGCCTCGCGGTAGGGTGCGATTGCAGCGAGCGCGGCCGGCGAAAGATTCGCCTGGGCGATATTCTGCCGAAATCGATAGATCATCGAGCGAAGCTTCCAGCGGCGTTCGGGCATCGACTTCAAAGAACGACGTCTTGCCCTCAAGCTCCGCGGCGATCGCGTCCAGGTCGTGCGCAGCGACGGCGTCAACACCTTCTCCCGGTCAAGTTCCGCCCGGATCGCTAATGCGGATTCATGCACATCGCGAGCAGCACGAGCATGGTGAAGGTCAAGCGCATAGTACGTGGGCAGAAACCCGATCAGAGCCAACAGAATCAGCCCCATTCCCTTTTGGCCGTCATTTGAACCGTGCGCGAAGCTGACGCCACCACACGTCGCCAGGAGGACCCCGCGCACCCATTTTGGCGGATTGTCCCCCTCGCCGGGCGGATGATAAAGATTCGGCTCACGGAGGAACCGCTTCATCACCAGCAACAGTGCCGCCGCCGCGGCGAAGCCGATCACCGGCGAGATCAGCAGCGAAACGCCAACTTCTGTGGCCTGCGCCGAACTCACCCCCGATGCGTCTCCGCGCGTGACCAGGCTGTTCGCCAGGCCAACTCCGAGAATGGAACCGATCAACGTGTGCGAGCTGGAGACCGGCAATCCATACCACCAGGTCGACAGGTTCCAGATAACTCCAGCCAAGAGGAGTGAGACCACCATGACGATCGCTCGGGTCGACGCACTATCAATGAGAAGGTCGACCGGCAGAAGGTTCACGATGCTAAACGCAACGGCTGTCCCCCCAAAGAGAACACCGAAAAAGTTACAGATGCCCGAGTAAAGAACGGCGGGATTCGGGCGAAGCGTCCCGGTGTAGATGACCGTCGTAACTGCGTTGGCTGTGTCATGAAAGCCATTGATGAATTCGAATCCGAAGGCGATCAGCAGGGCGAACGCGAAGAACGCTTGATGTTGTATCGACAGTTGCCCAATCGCGTCCCAAACCGACGAAACCACGCGAATTTCTCCTCGAGATCGGAAATCCGAGCTAGACGGAAGGATCTTCGCGAAATCGCGTGCAAGCTTATGGAGCGAAATGTGATCTCACAAGGTACGTCGTTGTATTTTCGGGACAGTTCATCGTTTCTTCACAGACTACAAGTCGACAAACGACTCGTGGCTTGATCCGGCCCCTTCCTCGATCTGGTCCAGTGGTGGGCCGGTGCACCATGTTGGGGTATACTGGTGCCAGGGCCGATCCGCGCTGCACGGCACGACCTGTTCGTCATCGCTTGCGGCCGGTAGCTGATTCCGACGACCCGATTTAGGGAGCATTGATCATGTCCAATGCGAAGGCCGTCAAGCCGCGGCCGGGCCGTTTGCTCATGGGCTTGCCACCCGACACGCGTGTCGTCATCGCCGACGTCACGTGGAACGACTACGCCCGGCTCGTGGATGCGGTCGCTGAGGGTGAGAACTGCCGCGTTGCCTACGACGGGAAGGACATCGAGCTCATGAACGTCGGCCCCGTTCACGATTCGTACAGTGAGATCCTGGGGCTCTTCGTTAACCTGGTTGCCGAAGAGCTCCAGATCGATCTGAGAGGAGCGCGATCGACGACGTGGCGGCGCAGGAAATTGAAACGGGGCATTGAGGCCGATCTATCGTACTACTTTGACGCCGCGAAAGTGGCTGCTTTTGATGCGGCGCTGGCGCGACGGTCTGGGAAAATCAAGGACTACCCCAATCCGGACCTGGCTGCTGAAGTTGATATCTCACGTCCACAGATTGATCGGCAGGGGATCTATGCCGCGCTTCAGGTCTCTGAAGTCTGGCGTGTTTTCGAGGAGCACGTGTCAATCGAACAGCTGCAATCCGATGGGAAGTATGCGGCGGCTCTCAGCAGCCGGTTCCTCCATGTCACGCCTGACGACGTGGAGCGCTGGGTCTTGCGCGAAGGTGCCCGAGGTAGCGTGACGTGGAAGCAAAGATTGCGCGAATGGGTACGGAATGAGCTCGGTTCTGGCGATGAAGGAAGTCACTGACAACTGACGCGAATTCTCTGATAATGGGTGCGGTGACACGACACGTTTGTGACAGCATCCTCCGACGCACCAAGGAGCGAGAATGGAAACTGGCCGTTTGACTTTTCGAGTCGCCGCCGTGCAGATGGAGCCCAAGCTTGGGCGTATTGACTCAAACCTCGAGCAGATTCTGAACTGGCTCGAGCCGGCAGCGATGGCCGGCGCGAAGCTGGTGGTCTTTCCCGAATGTGCGTTGTCAGGATATGGCTTCTCGAGCAGGGAAGAAGGCCTTGCACATGCCGTCTCGCTCGACAGCACACCTGTGCAATCCGTCGCCGAAGCGTGCAAACGCCACCAATGCTACTGCATCTTTGGATTATTGGAGAGTGACGGCGCGGGGCTCTACAACGCGTGCGTACTTGTTGGCCCTCAGGGCGTCGTGGGAAGCTATCGAAAAGTCCATCTACCGTTTCTGGGCATCGATATGTTTGTCGATCCCGGGGACCGTCCGTTCGCGATTCACGACGCAGGCGGGCTCAAGATAGGCATGCACATATGCTATGACGGCGGATTCCCTGAGACCGCGCGGGTGCTGGCACTCTTGGGGGCCGACCTCTTGGTCTTGCCGACGAACTGGCCGACTCATGCGGAGTGTGCCGCCGAGCACATGATCCCGACGCGCGCCATGGAAAACACGGTCTACGTGATGGCCGTCAACCGAGTTGGCCTCGAGTGCGGTTTTCGATTCATCGGGACCAGCTCGATCGTTGACCCGAGCGGGCGTGTGCTCGCTCGAGGCGGGCTCGGATTCTGAGGAGGTCATCCAGGCGGAAATCGATCCAGCGATCGCGCGGCGGAAGCATCTGGTGCGCGTGCCGGGAAAGCACGAGATCGATCGGATTGCCGATCGCCGTCCGCGATTTTACCAGCCCTTGGTCGCGCCCAACGGTCGCGTCTGAGTCATCTGCGCCGGTATCCGGCATCTGCGACGAAAAACTCACAACGGAGGGGGCAAAGGCAGGTCCGACGGAATGGCGCTGGCGGAGGGTGCCGAGTGACGTTGCTGCGCGATGAACTCGGCGGCCGCCCTGGCCACGGGGATGAGATCGCCCGGCACGGGCGGCGGGATTTTTATCGTCTTGGTGGATGCCTGGTTCACGTTAACGTCGATGGGATGGGCCGTCGACCGCAATCCCTGAGCAAGGCGCGCGTCCTGTTGGTCCCGAGATCGTGAATTGCGCTCGTCAAGGTCCAATCTTGCCAGCGCAGCTGCGCCAGCTGGAGATCGGGTCGCAGAGTCAATGCCTGCTGGTATTGACGGCGCGCCAGGTCAAACTGTCCCGACGCAGCCAGCAAGTAGCCGAGATTCGCGTGGCCGATCGCGTCGCCGTTCGATTGACTCAAAAGCGGGAGCGCCTCGTCGGTTCGCCCCGCCGCCGCCAGCGTCAAGCCAAGGTTTGTACGGATTCGATCGTCATCGGGCGACAATCGCACAGCCGTCTTGAGCGCTCGCTCGGCATCAACCCATCGGCCCTGGAGATAATAGCTATAGCCGGCGTCGTTCCAAATCTTGGGGTCCTTGGGGCTGATCTTGAGTGCTTTCTTGTAGTGCGTTTCGGCCTGGACGAATCGCCCCTGCCGATCCATCGCCCCGGCGATGCGGCGGTGTGCGAGGGCCTCGTCGGCAGGATGTAACGGCACCTCGCCGCTTGCTTTGGACGACGGCGAGGGCGTCTTGATATTCAAGGATCGCGGCGTCGATGTTTCCTTGAGTTTCGAAGGCCCTGCCAAAATCGATGTGCACCTGAAATTGCTGGCGGTCAGTGGCCTTCTCTTGAAACTCGGTTTTCGGATCAGTAACGCGAGCCTGGTTTGTCGCCGGTGTATTGCCGTCGATATGAGCCCCGGCCGCCGGATCACCCGCCGGCTGATCGGTCGGACGTGGCATCGTCACACATCCCCCGGCGGCCAGGGCGGCGATCGCCAGAATCAACCGGCTCACGACCGATCGTCGGCAGCTGGACCGCGCCTGATCGTCATTACTCGGTGAATGTAGTACGCTCGAAACGTCATGTCATCGAACTCCCGATGGCGGCGGACTCGGTTGGAGGCAGTGGGAAATTTGTTGCGGCTTGCTGACTACGCACGATCGTGTTGTTGAAATTGTTCGCGGCCTCGATACCCATCGCGCCTGGGTACGGGGATGGGGCAATGACGACGCGATCGCGCAGGATTGGCTGGCCGGCCTTGATGCAACCTCTCGACGATCGCCTGGCGCCGCGCCTGAGCCAGTTCGGGCTGCTCGGGAGTCCATTCGATCGTGATCGGACCCACCCAGCCCGGCATTCGAGTCGCCATGATGTTGTACCGCGATGCTCCGGTCGGCGAGAACAGGTTTGTTCCCGGCAAGAAATCGCTGCGGTAGAGCGTGAACCGATGCGTGTCGGCCTTGGCGACCTGCACCGCGAATTGCTCGTTGATGTAATGGCCCGAGCGGCGGCTCGACGAAATTCTCGGGATAACCGATGATCTTGTCCTCGATCGTATGCGCCGAATGGTGAAACGAGCCGGTGCAGTCGCCCTTGGCGGCTGCACGCCGGCGGCCTGGCCAGTGTACTCGACCGGCGACTTGCGCCTGCGCCGCCGCTGGCAGCAGCGAGCGCGGATGCCGCGATGCACGACCACCCGACAGATATGGCTCGCTGCTTGTCCATGGTCACCTCCATTCTTTTCACTTGTCGTTACATCGCCGGCAAATCGTCTCGATCAGTCGGCGTGGCCGTGCGGGCCGACGACCCACTGCTGCTCACTCTGAAAGTGTTTCATCAGGTTGAGCGGGTCTTGCTCGCCTTTGGTGGCTCGAAACTCGCGACCGAGCTTTCCTTCGATCCGGCCCAGGAGATAAAACTCGGGGTCGTTGGCTGATAGACGCGGTCGCCGGGTGCTTCGGTTACCTCGTTCTTCTCGAGAGGCGAGACCAGCTCGGGAGTCACCAAGCACGATCGTCTCGGTCTCGACGGTCTCGATGCTATTGGCGCTGAACCAGGATCCCACGATCGGCAGGTCGCCCAGGCCGGGGACGCGCACGGTTGAGGCGTTGGTCGTGTTACTGGAGCAGTCCCGCGATCGCCAGGCTTTGACCCTCCCGCAGCTCGACGACCGTGCGCGCACTTCGCTCGGTGATCGACGGGACCTGGCCCGTGCCGACTGTGTCGCCTGGGCGAAGTTGAGCTGGCTGATGACCGGCTCGACGTCGAGCCGGATCACGTCGTTGGGCAAGATCTCGCGGCAGAAACGTGAGGATCGTGCCGAAGCGCTGAAACTGGACGGTCACCACGGCCGTTCCGCCGGGAATCGACGAGCTCTGGGGAACGGGAAACGGAAACATGCCCGCCGACCAGGAACCGCGCCGGTTGTCCGTCGAGGGCGACGAGGTTGGGCTCGGCGAGAATCTTGGCCAGGCTGTTGGTTCGAAGAGCGTCGATGAATAACGAAAAGTGGCCAGCGTCGAATACGCCGAAAAGCGGCGAGTTAGGGCCCGGCGTGGCCGTGCCCGTACCGCTGAATGTGCCAATCGCCGGGCGTGACGAATCCGCGGCGATCGCAGTGCCTTGATTATAGGCAGCGCTGGTCGACGTGCTGATGGCCGCGTTGTTGCCGGCCACCGAACCGAAGATCGAATTGCCCCGGGCGTAGAGCCAGCTCACGCCGACATCGCGGGTCGCGTTGCGATTGATTTCGGCGATCTTGACGTGAAGCAAGACTTGCCGTGGACCCGGCACGGTCACGCGATTGATGATCACCAGGCGGCCCATGGTTCCTCCAGCGGCTCCGCCGCCGCCGGCCATACCGCCGCCCCCCATGCCTCCTCCGCCATACCACCGCCCATGCCACCGCCACCGCTCATCGAGGCGCCGCCAGTCATCCCGCCGCCTCCACCTTGACCGCCGCCCGTGAGCCCTGGACTGAACATCAGCGTCGTGGTTACGAGCTGAAGGACATCCGACATGGTCTTCGAGTCGGGAACCTGGCCATCCAGAATGATCTGCGGGCCCACCTGGCGAATCTTGATCTCGGCACCCGGAAACGCCTGGCGAATCCGCGTTTCGAGGTCCTTCGTGTCGAGTGACACCCGAACCAGGAACGAAACCGACCGATTGGTCTGATCCCACATCGTCAGGCTGGTCGTGCCAAATCTCTTCCCATACAGATTGATCAGTCGTGAGTTTGGTTGATCGGTCAGTAGCTCGACATCGGCGATTGCCGGATTTGCAACCACAATCCGCGTCAGGTCGCGGCGACTTTGAATGATCCTGCTTTGACCTTCGACCAGACTGATTTCCGCTTCCGGCGCCTTGACTACTTCGATCAGATTGGACATCTCCGCGGCGACTTCCTGCCTCGTCTTGGTCTCGCTAGTGAGCGGAGGCCGATTGGGAACCATTCCGCCCGCGTCGGTTCCGAGACGGATTACCTTGGGCTGCGGGGCCGTCGTCCGCGGGTCATTGGCGCCCCGATCGGCTCCAGGGGGATGACTCTCGGAATCGCGTCCGCCGGCGTCGCTCCCGGCGGAGGTAAGGGCGGGATCGGAATGGGCGGCTGGGGCGCGGGGGGGCTGGATGGACGCGAAGTTCGTTACCGGCCCACTCACAGCGGCCTCACCATTTGCCGCGGACCCGTTCAACCCGTTCGTTCCCGGCGGGGCTGCTGCCGCGACGGTACGCGGCCTCGCTACAGCCGGTTGCACCTGAGCCAACGCAAGGCTCGCTGTGGCGTCAAGACCAGCCACAAGAACGAGACAGAATCTCACCCCCGAGCCGATGAGACCAGGGTCGCGAAAACAGCTTTGGAGGATTTTGATTCGTTTATGCATGGCGACCTTCCTCGGTCGTGTTGCCACCAGGGCGATCCAGGTCGGCTCACCAACCCCTGGAGTCATCATTCGGCAGCATAGGAACCCACACTCGTGCGCGACGGCCTCGGCCCACCCGGCTGGAACGACCCGAGTATTCTGAACATTTTAAGCCCTTTTCGATAATCCCCCGCCAACGACAGATTCATACTTTAATCAAACGCGTTATGCGCCGGTTTTCTTTGGCAGCGGATCGACCGAATACCCCGATCGTACGAGTTCTATGGCTTAATCGGCACGACCCTCGACGGATCTTAACACCCGACGACGAGATTCTCTCTTGTCGCCGTTTGCGCGTTCGATCCACAATTGGAGCGTCAGAAACGTTAAAGAATGCGGCGCCGGACCGCGACGAAAATGTGAGACGAGGATGACATCAGCCAGGCAAACTTTCGGGATTGAAGAACTTGATCTCCATTTGGGTGGAGGGCTTATCCCCGGCACGCTCACCGTGGTGGCCGGGGCGACTGGAGCAGGCAAGACACAGCTTGGTTTGCGCTGGGCCAATGCGGGTTTGGGCGCCGAGGGCCGTCGTGGCGTGCTCTGCGACTTGACGAGTCGCGGCGATTCCCAAAATCACGCCGACTATGCGTCGCGTTTGTTCGGCTGGAACTTGAGCCAATATTCCCTCGACGTCGGACGGTGATTTTGAACGGGCCTGGGACTTCGCGCGGTCGATCGGAGATTATTTCCGACCCGTTCGCCCGCCAGGGACGCCGCGTGACGCAGGCAGACCTGGAGGCCGAGCAATGGCACGAGTGGAAGTCCGAGCTTTCCCGCGTGCTCCGGTGTGCGGCCGGCTTTTTCTATCAGCACTTCGCCAGGGGTTCGCGTCGCGTCGTCTTTGACGGTCTCGAGCCGGCCGAGCGGTTCAGCGAGTCGATCCAGTTCGAGTTCTTCGAGTATATCTACCACAAGGTGTTGCGGCAGGACGACGAATGGGCCGCCCGGGAGTGGTTTCGCGAACAAGTATCGCGCCAACGCCGAGGCCGTGATGCGCCATCGTTATGATCAACGGGCGATCGGCTGCCTCTACCTGTACACGACGCCGCATGTGATGCTCGATGAGCTGATGGCCCAGCCGATCACGCAGGGAGACATTTTCGCCAACGCCAACACGATCATCCTGATGGGTCGGACCCGGCACAATGGACGGCTCGGCCGGGCGCTCGCCATCACCAAACACCGCGGCAGCGCGTGCGGCGACGAGATCGTTCCCTATCGAATCACCGAAGCAAGGGCTCGTTTCTGTGAGCATCACCATCGATTTATCGGGTTCGACCGCGCTTGTGACCGGGGCATCGCAGGGAATCGGCGCTGAGATCGCTCGCACACTCCACCAAGCCGGTGCGCGGGTAGTCATCAATCACCCGGATGCTTCCGGCGGCAAGATCGCCAACGACGCGGAAAGGCTCGCCGCCAATCTTGAATCGCAGCGCCGCGGAAGCGCCATGGTCCGTTCGGCGGACGTCAGTAATCCCGACGCCGTGAAGGAGATGATGGATGGCGTTCGCCAGAAGTGGGGCGAGATCGACATACTGGTCAATAACGCGGGGATCCTCCGCGATCGTTCGATCGCCAAGATGAGCGCTGGAAGAATGGCGATCTGTGCTCGACGTCAATCTGAGCGGTGTCTTTTATTGCTGCAAATTCGGGCTCGAAATCATCCGCGACGGCGGTTCGATCGTGTGCGTCGGCAGCCTGGCCGCCAAAATGGGGTTTCATGGTCAATCGAACTACGCCGCCGCCAAAGCGGGCGTCCACGCCCTCGTACGTGTGCTTGCCCGCGAGTGCGCGCGCCGCTGATCCGAGTAAACGCGGTTGCCCCAGGCGTGATCGATACGCCGATGGTCGCCACTGGTCGCGGAAAATGCCCGTGATCAGCTCATAAAGTCAATCGCCTTACGCCGCCTCGGTCGGCCCGACGAAGTGGCTGCCGCGGTGCTCTTTCTCTGCTCGCCGTTGGCCAGGTACGTCACCGGCCACGTCCTGGAGGTCGATGGCGGATATCTCGGCTAATTTCTGTGCTGGTTGGCGGAGTGTGACCCGGCCGACCGCGCGGCCGTTCGGGAACTTTGTCGCATCCTGTACCACCACAGGCTACAATTCGTCGGTGTCGGGTGACCGTGCCTCTGAATGCGACGGTGATGTGAGGATTGCAATGACCGAGGACGCAAGGCGCGAGCATAAACAAAAGGATCCCGACCTCGAGATTGCTGCTGCCGAGTGGCTGTTTCATGACGAGTCGGGCGCGAAGCCAAAGCAAGCGCCTGCTTCCAACCTTGCGCCAAATTCGGCCATCAACGAAGTATTCGATCTAGCCGAGAGTCAAGTCCCTGAAGACTGGCCCCAGCTAAGGCCGATCGATACACCCACTGCTGCCGGCGCAGCGGGGCCAGCGAGCGCCCCGGCGCGGGCCACGCACGTCTAAGACCGGATCAATCTCGACTCGATCCGTCCGCCCTGGTCGAGGAAGTCTGGTCAAGAACGTCCGAGTGGGGGGGTACTCTGCTAGTGGTATTGGGCTGGCTGGCAATCCTTTTCACGGTCGTCTACTTCGCCTTTGAGTGGGAACTCTACGGCACCGCGTTCTTGACCCTAATCGTCGGGTGTATCGCGGCGGCCATCCTTTCGTACCCGATCTTGATCACGCTCGAACGACCGGTCCGAATCACGCCTGAACAGGCCCTTCGCGACTACTATGGATGCGCTTTCGCACCATTTTCCCCATTTTCGGCGGATGTGGCTCTTGCTCAGTACGGCGGGTCGCATTTCAACGGCCTACGGGTCGTTCGAGGGTTTCAAGGCGTACTGGAAAGACCGGCTCGCGCAATATGCGTCAGGGTCATGCCGGATCACTCACCCCGCTGGTCTTTGAAGTCGCCGATTTCAAGGCCGACAAAAGCGCGGGCAAGGTCCGCATCGACGCCCAGTTCGCCTTGAAAGTGTGGGTGCGCGGCCAGCGCAAGGACGGGACGATCCATTCGCTTCCCATGACGCTCGCCCTCGTGCGCGGGCCAGACAAGATGTGGTATCTCGAGAACGGAACGTTGAGGAGCGATCGCGAAGCACCCAGGTCGACCAGTGTCACCCGAATCACTCTAACCGAGCCCGCCGGCACGCCACCACCGCCAGCGAAACGCCAGGTAGGCCACCCAGAAGAAGGCAAGTCCGAGCGGCGGATAAATGACAGAGAAAGATCGCCCAGACCGGCATCCGGAAACTCAGGAGCGATCGGAACCAGGACCGGATCGGCGACAGCGAGAGGCTGGTTGATCCAGGCTTCGCTGCGGGTCGTGTGCATCGGCACGCTCAGGGCGGCCGAGAACGGGCTGGTGACGGTCAGGGCGGCCAGTTGTTCCTCGGTGACCGAGGCGATGGTTTGCAGATACGACTGAACGCCCATCGGGAACACGAAGAGCGCGAGCAGCGTCAGGTAAGTCATGACCATCGCCGTCGCGGTCCGCCGCGCCAGTGCCGAGCACATCAGTCCGATCGTCGACGTGGCCATGCAGGTCGTGGCGATGATGAGCAAGTAGACCACCAGGGTCCAGAAGCGATTGCGCAGCTCGGGGAGCAAGACGTAGGCGAGGAGAAGCTGCTCGGTGAGCAGGAAGGTCAGCACCGTCGAGACGCGCAGGGCGGCCATCAGCTTGGCGAACACGATCTTGCCAGGCCCGCAGCAGGGTCGTGAGCAGCAGGCTCAAGGTTTGCCGCTCGCGCTCCTGGGTGATGCTGCCGGACGAAAAACACGGGCCCAACCAGCAGGTTGAAGGTCAGCACGTAGGCAACGTAATAGGCCGCCTTGTCCGAACGGAGGAAAAGAAGCGCGGCCATGAGCGGGATCGACAGCAGCATGCTGACCTGGATCACGACGCGCAGCATCAACGTGCCCTGGCTGAAGATCTCGCTCCGCAGCTCCTTGTCGAGGACGGGGTTGGTGCCGTCGGGCATCAGGTCGGTCCGCTTGGCCGGGGCGAACAGCTTGTCCGGGAACAGGTCGCGATCGATCACGACCCCGATCGCGTATTTCATCTCCTCCTCTTCGTCGATGACGTCCTTCCCTTCGCTGCCGACGTCCGGCGGGTGGAGCAAGCGCCGATTGACCAGGATCCCCAGCACGGTCCAGGCGGCCAGGCACCATGGAGGCAGGATCGCGATCGAGACGAAGTCGCGAGCCACCACGTTGTCGGTGCGGGTCATCACCACGCACATGACGGCCAGGGGCAGGATCACCAGGTAGCTGACGACCAGGGCCGAGCTGGTGCGGCGAAAGTAGCTCGAACAGGCGACCGAGACCAGCCCGAACGTGCCGGCCGCCAGGATCAAGACCAGGTAGCTGCGCGTGATTTCCGAAAGGAGCAAGCCTCCCAGCAAGTAGCAGAGGATCATGAGCGGCAGGCTGGAAATGATCAGGATCACGAGATAAGAAAGCGAGCTCAAGAGCTTGCCGACCAGGATCGTCGACGGCCGCAGCGGGCTGGCCAGGAGCAGCTCGTACGTCTTGCGTTCCTTCTCGCCGGTGATGCTCCCCGCGGCGAAGGTCGGCGCCATCAGGGCCACCAGAAAGAACTGTCCGAGGAAGAACATGTCGAAAAGCGCCCGGGCGACGCCCGGGCTGACCTGGCGCAGCCCTTCCTCGCCGGCCGGCCAGCGGAAATAGACCAGGGCCCCCAGCGCGCAGACGTAGAGCAACTGGAGCACGAACGAGCGCGGCGATCGCAGGGTCACCAGCAGCTCGCGGGTCAGGACGGGGTTGTCGCGGAACAGCATGCGGGTTTCCAGGTCTCTCGCTCTAGCTGACGATTCCCTTGGTGATCATCATGAAGACTTCCTCGAGGGAGAGCGGCTCCTCGGCGAACGACTGCACGGCGATCCCGGCGGAGACGAGCCGATCGAGCAGCCGGGCCATGTCCTGGTCTTCCCCCTCGAATTCGGCGGTGAGCGTATGGTCGTAGGTCTCGACCATGCGGATCGACGAATCGACGCGGAGGAGCTCGGCGGCCCGATCGGTGGATTCGTCGAGGACTCGCACCTTGATCACCCGGTGCGAGCGGATCCGGGCCTGGATTTCCTGGATGTTGCCGGCGGCCAGCATCTTGCCGCGCTCGATGATGCCGATCGACGTGCAGAAGTCGGCCAGCTCCGAGAGGATATGGCTCGAGATCAGGATCGTCTTGCCCATCTGCTTGAGCTCGTTCAAGAGCGCCTTCATCTCGAGCCGCGCCCTGGGGTCGAGGCCCGAGGCCGGCTCGTCGAGGATCAAGACGGGCGGGTCGTGGACCAGTGTCTTGGCCAGGCAGAGCCGCTGTTTCATCCCCTTCGAGAGCCCGTTGACGTAGTCGTCGCGCTTGTGGGTCAGGTCGAGCAGGTCGAGCACTTCGCCGATGATCTTCTTGCGATACGACCGCGGGATCTCGTAGGCGACCGCGAAAAAGTCGAGAAACTCCCACACCTTCATGCCGTCGTAGACGCCGAAGTCGTCCGGCATGAATCCGATCACGCGGCGGACCGACATCGGCTCGGCAGTGACCGAGAAGCCCGCGACGCGCCCCTCGCCGGCGGTGGGCCGCAAGAGCGTCGCCAGAAACCGGATCGTCGTACTCTTGCCCGCGCCGTTGGGCCCGATGAAACCGAAGATCTCACCCTTGCCGATGGAGAAGCTGAGGTTGTCGACGGCGACGAAATCACCGTAGCGCTTGGTGAAGTTGATCACCTCGATCATGAATCGTCGTACTCCGTCGATATCGGTCGCTTGGTCGATCATTTGGCTTGAGACTTGCCCGGCGGCCGAGACACCGGGATCGGCGGACTAATTGTCGACTCGGGCGCCGCATCGCTGACCTCGATAACACTCTCCAACTGCTCGGATTGCGAGAGTCTCGCAGCACCGGTTCACCGGCGGCGAGCCGGTTGTAGCGCCGGCCGTCGGGACTGGGCGGGCTACCGCTGCGCAGATGAACCACGACCGCGGTGAACCCCCGGTGCCGATCGACGGCCGGCTCGATGACTTGCCCGCGGGTGTGCCCGGCGACCCAGGCAACCAGCCGGAGCTCACCCTGGTTTTCGTTCGCGGGGCTCCCAGGTTGCACGCAATTCTTCCAGGAACGGGATTGGCGTCCGGGCCAGGGCCGGTCTCGACACGCCTCGGGCAGTGCTCTCGTCGGGCGGCACCGTCGATATCGACCGCTGCACCCGCGGCAATCGTTCCCAGCCAATGCTCGCGCCGCTCGTCGGGACCAGCCAGATCGATCAATATCGCGTCGCGCAGCTCGAGCTCGCCGCCGTTGACCACCTGGCGCTTGTCCCCCTCACCCTCGAGCCGGATCGGACCGCCCAGGGTGCAGCATCTGCTCGGCCCGAAACATCGCAAGACTGCGGGGCTGAACCGTAAAGTCCGATCAAGCGACGGGACGGGATACGATTGCCAGGTCGAACTCGAAACCTCCTCGCCGCGGATCGACCGGCCGTTGTCAAACGGCAAGGCCAGCGCGGTCGGATCGTTGGGGTACGAAATCGCGAATCGCGATCGCCCGGTGGTGTACAGCGACGACCAGCCGCGTGAGATGGGCCCGAGGATAATCCCCGTGAATTTCGAGCAAGGTCGATTTCGTCGGCAGGCCGTTCGTAGCCCATGTCGCGCGCGGCCACCCGCTCGACGCCGATCGCAAAGGCAAGCGCAACAAGCGGTACGACCACCCAGGTCCATTCCCGGCGATTGAAGACGAACCGGCAGATCAGCCAGTTGAGCGGAATGACGGCGATCAGGTACGCGAGGATCACTTGCAACACAAACCTCGAGCTGGGAATCGTGATGCCGGACGCCTCCTCGAGCAAGTCGCGCGAGAGTCTGGGAATTCTCGCACTGTCACGCCATTCGGCCAACGCTCGGAATGCGGTTCAACACGTTTTCGACGGCATCGGGACCTTCGCCATTCATCATCGCACTGGTGCGAGTCGGGTCAGTTTCTGGCTCGGGCCGACTAGGCACCGGTGCCTCCAAACCGGCGTCGCGACTCGTGATTCGATACCAGCTCAAGTCGGCAGCGAGCAATCGGCTGCGTTCCGGACCGCGAGCGTCCGGGCTGGCGTAACTGCCTCCCCCCGTTAGCGGCTCTTCCGGCCGCCGCAATACCACGCGGCGCACCAGAGTATCGAGGCCCGGCCACGCCAAGAAGGCATCGTCATTGGGATTGAAAGTCAGCATCGTGATCCGTCCGCGGCCGACCCGCTGCTCGACCGCCAGCAAATGAGGACTCGCCTCGCCCAGGGGAATCGTCGATGACCCAGGCCTGGGCCTGCAGGACCGATAGATACACCGGACGTTTCGGGGCCGGTCGGATCGGCACGGGAGCCTGATACTGCGTAGGCATAGCGCCGCACCGCGTCCTCGGCTGGTCAAGCGGCACCGGTCTGGATCTGATCGTCGAGCCCCGCGGGCGCTGCTGGCGGAGGATATGACTGCGAAAGCGGCCGCAGGTCATCCTGGGAAAGCGCGACGTTCTCACCGGTCGCATCAGCCGGCAAGTACGGGCCCAGAAAACTCTCGCTCAGCAGCGAAAATGCTTGTCCCGCGCCGCCGGAGAGGATCAATTGACCACCCCAATGCAGCCAGTCCAGCAGCGCCTGCTGCTGCGAGAACGTCAGCGTGTCGGGCGTGTATCCATCCCAGATGGCGTGGCTGATCGTTGTCCATGTGAGTGGATGCGACGAAAGCGCCGGCTTGTCCGCTTCCATCGGCAGACCAGCCGGTAATAGCGCAGCTTTTCGATATCGCCGCCGTCGCGTTCGGCCGACGACGGGAATGATCGCCGACATCCGATTCCACGCCGCGAACTTGTTCGTCGAGTCCTTGCTCAGAATCAACACGAGCATCTGGTGCGGCGGCAGCGTCGCCAAGTTCGCCTGCCAGCTCGCGTCGGGCCGCAGCGCATTGGGGCGGACCATCTCCACCACCAACTCCTTCGGAACCTGGCCGTTTGCCGACGGCAGCATGACCTGAAGACCCAGGTTCGCACGCTTCTCCTTCAAAAGCCGAGCCTCGCGGCGGTAATATACCTCCTGCGGCATGCCCACCAGCATCGACCGGATCGGTCTGCAGAACGCCGTCGTAATCGTCGTCGTTGGCCCTCAGCTCGAACTGCACCGTGCACCAGTGATTCGCCTTCACGTAACGGCAGCACGTCGAACGGGGCCACCTGCGACCGGAAAAACTCGAATGGCGGCCGGTTCTTGTCTTTCGCGATCTTCTTCGCTATCGCCTCGGGATCGGTCAGAATCTGCAGCCGCTCTTCTTCGCTCGGGGTAAGCTGAGCGCAGACGGGTACGGCGAAATATGCGAAGACGCCTGCCAAGAACGAGGCAACCCAAACTCGAAATGCGATCGCCTTCATGGACTCCCGCCTTCAGAGCCAGCCGCCAGCGACGTCCGGCGGAAACCTCGTCCGGACCGCTTCCTTACTACCACCGATGGGACTAATCTCTTCAGGTCCCACGAGTGTAACACCTATGGACCCGCACCGAAAGGGCCGCGAAATCGCAATCGGGAATCGTGAATTCGGCTCGACCTTTAAACACTGGTATTCACTTCACAATTTCACCGGCCGGCGCCCGAGCGCAGCCCGTCATGATCGCGCTGTTTGCGAATGAAATAATCCCCAACTCTGATCGCGTCTTCATAACCGAGCTCGCTGAGTGTCCGCTCCAGTCCGTCAATGCTCGGCTGCTTCGTCGTTGAAACGACGACACGCACTGGGCCGGTGGAAATGGCCTGCTCGAGCCAGATTGATCGTGGCTCGGCGAGGCCGATCGACTCAAAAACGGGATAAAGCCACGGATCATAAACCAGGTCGAGCCGACCGTGGAGACGGTTCGCACCGGGCAGGTCGACGAAAAAGATCTCGGTTGGCGGACGCCGCAATAGCTTTAAGACCCTAACCAACCCGGCACGCTCTACCTGCCGCCTGCTGAGCCGTTCCTTGACGTCGGTAAACGCGAAAACCGGAACGGCCATCACAGCCAGGGCCGCTGGAAATAGCGAAGTCCGCGATGTTGCGCCGTCAAAGCCACGCGCGAGTGCTCGCCCGGTCAAGGCACAAGCGATGACCACCGCCTCGAGTGCATAGTTATAAGACCCTCCCGTGCTCATACTCCACAGTACAGCCGTGATCGCCAGCTCACCGGCGACGAAGGTCCAGAGAGCCATGTCGAAAAAACCAGCGAATATTGATCTTTCAACGAAGATACAAGCCGGAATTACCACCACCATCATTGCCAGCAATCCAACCACCAAAAGCGCGAAGAAAGCGGGCTTCACAACGACGAACTGGCAGACAGTGAACGCGACGATCACACCGATGAGAACTGTGCTCGCCGCAGTGAACGCCCGCTTTCCCGTGTTCGGCCGTCGCGACACCATGGCTAGCCCGGCAGCCCCCAGCAATAGGATCAAACCCACGGACTTCCAAACCAGAGCCAGCCAGAGATTAAGGGTGAAGAGCCAATCCGCCGGATGGACGGCCACAACGTTCCCCGCCGCAACCACAATCGACCGTGACATCCTGTGTTCGGTGAGTTTTTCCTCCAAGCTGGAGTAGACGACGATGATCGTGATCGCGATCAAAACAGAACGCACGATCGAAGGAAGTCCAAGCCCGCTCCGAGCCCGGTTCCACAAAAGCAAAAAGAGACTGACCAGAGGAGCTATCACGAAATGCTGCTTGATACAGATGGCCAAGCCGAAGCAGCTGAAAGCCATCGCCAGTCTGCCGTTGGCGGCCCGTGGCGCCTCGAGTGCCGTTAGCACGAGCAGGATGCCGGTCGTCTGAAGTCCGATGCCCAGGCTGTCGGGCCGGACCTCGAGCGGTAGCCCGCCATGAATGGGTGTGGCGGCGACCAGAAGGCCTGCCCATAAGCCCGCTCTCGCTGGCAAGCCGCCAACACGAGCCAGGCCGTAGGCAGACGCGATCGTCATCAAGAAACCGATTGCGGATAAAAATCGGCCAGCAGTCAGTGATGCCGTTACGGGATCGAATCCGGCGCGCCAGAGCGGCCAGGCGGAAAATGCCGCCAGGCGGTAATACAGAGGTGCGTGGATCAGTACCAGCGGATTCTCTTTACCGTAAGGGCCATAGAGCCCGCCTCCGCTCGATTCCAACTGGCGGGCGACGATGAGCGCCAAAGGGGACTCGACCGCCTCGACGTCTTCTGACGAGAGAGCCATCGCGGCACACGCAATGAAGGAGCCCGCTCCCAGGATGAGACAAAGTGTCACCCAGCTCGATGTTCCGGCTCGTATCGGTCGAGAATTGGCGGCGGACCGGCCCATCGACGACACCCCTTCTTCCCTTCGGAAGCCCGCCGCGTTGTCGCGCTGCAGATTACCGTGCGAAACAGGCTGTCATGGGACCCAGAACCGAAAGACAAGCACGATCACCACCGTGCCGACGAGGGCCACGATCAGGCCAGGAACCCGCCTGAGCTTGAGATAGAAGAGCAATACCAGGCCGGTCAGCGAGATCAGCGTCATCAACCCGGCGGAGAGATCGATGACCACCGACCAGATCGGCCCGGTGTCGCGGCCCTTGTGCAGATCGTTGATGAGTGCGATCAATCCGTGGTCGAGTTCGGTCAGGGTGTAGTGGCCGGACTCGCGATCGATGAACGTGTCCGCCGAATACGCCCGGGCCCTTGAACGACACCATGCATTCGGTGTCATCGACGCGAAATTCCGCCAGGGCGCCGCGGATGGCGTGCGTCTTGCGCAGGTGTTCGACGACTTCGAGCTTCGCGACTTCTTTGGAGCGGTCTGCTCGGTCGTCGGCTTGCGATTCTGTAGAGTCATTCTGCCGGCGAATCCATTTGAGCTCCACCTGGCCCTCGGCCTCGCGCCGGCGCTCGACCTGGCCGAAGAGCCCAGTCGGGGTGGTTGAGAGTGATTCCGGTCACGCTGAAAAAGAGGACCGCCGCCAGGCCGAACATCGACAGATAGATGTGCAGCCAGCGCATGAGCTTGGCGAACCGAATGCTCAGCTTGCGTCGTAACGAGTGGGCGTGTGCCGAGGATGGCCGAGATCGGGGAGCTATTTTGCCGCAGCCTTGCGACGATACTCGATCGAGGCGGATCGGATCTCGACATTGCCCTTCAAATCCTCGCGGAACGGCTTGTCGGAAAGCGACACGTGCTGGCGGATGCTTTGATAAGTTCCGTGCTCGCGGGCGGCTTCGATCGAAGATCGTGTACTCGCCGCCGGCGAGCTGCTTGCCGTGATTATCCTTGCCGTCCCAGATCAGCTTTGTATTTTCCCGGGAGGCGGGTCGGACGCGAGACGGTGAAGAAGATATCCTTCTTCTCGGCGAGCTTGCGTTCCTCTTCGCTCTTGATACCAGTGCTTCAGGTCGGGGAGCCACTGAAACGGCCCGGATCCACCCATCGAGACCCAGAGCGCCAGCGTGCGCACCGCTTTGCCCTTCGTCGTCTTCGACCCAGATCGGCCACGTACGGGCGCCGGTACCGGCCCTTCTCAGCCTCGGGGTGGTTGATCTCGAAATTGACGACCAGCTCAAACTCCTTGTTCCAGGCGGGGCGAACGGGCGCTTTGGAATCGGCAATCGCGCCGCTTCTGAGCGCGTTGCTTCGACGGCTGCCGCGATCTTGGCGGGCGTACGAGGCCAGCGCGATCGGCTTGCGGCCGTTCCAGGCGGTGCCAGCCGGCGCTTTTGGCGACCTGTCCGTCGGCTGTGAGGATCAGGCATTCGACGCCCGGCAGCGAATTGACCAGCCGGAGGCTTTCTTCGGGCTCGAGGACGCCGCAGATCTTGGCGAGGGCGTCGGCGTCGGCCCCTCGTCGGCGACCACCGTCGCACTCGTAACGCGCTCGACCGGCAGCGCCGTTCTTGGGTCGAAGACATGCGAGTACCACTTGTCGTTGATCTGAACCCGCGTTGGGACTTGCCGCTGGTGGCGACCGAGCGGTCTTTCACCTCGATATTGACGAAGGGTTCGGACGACTCTGAGTCTGCCCACGGGGCGGCGATGCCGATCGTGCTGGCCGATTTCGCCCCGCACCCGCAGGTCGCCGCCGACGTTCAAGAGGAGTCCTCGTACTCCCTGGCGTCTCTCAAGGCGCCGTTCACAGGCCTGGTCGACGATGTATCCCTTGGCGATCCCGTTGAGACTGAGCGGGCAGTCCGACAGTCGCTCGGCCGTTGCGTTGTGGGCACCAGTCGCCACGCGGGCGTTTAAGGAGCTCCTTCGCAGCGATCGTCTCCGCCGCTGACGGTAGCCGTCCACGCTGGGCACACTCGCCTCCAGAGCCGCGAAAACACTTCGACCCGGGGGTCGAATGCGCCGCCGCTGTTGGCTCTCCACGTACTCGCTTAGCTGTAATACCTCATAGAGAGCCGCGGAAACCGGCATGGGCCTCTTTGGGGCGGCCTGCCAGCGGGAAAACTCGCTGCCTGGATCGTAACCACTGAAAATCGCGGCGAGCCGGTCGATCTCGGCCAGCACGCAAGCCTCGGTCTGCCGCGCCGCCTGCTCGTTATCGCAGCGTACATGCAGTGCGAGTGAAGTTCCCAGTACGTTTTCGTGATAAAAGGCAAAGTCTTCCGAGGCAAAGACGGGCAGGCCGCAAAGACACCCTACGATCGCACCGGCGAGGCCGATCGCAATCCTCGAGATTTGTGGCATGATTGGTGGCGCAGCTCCAAGGGGTGGGTTCTTGTGTGGTAATCCATTCCTTGGATGCTGCCAAATAATAGAGTCATTGCCAAGTCGCGGCAAGGATTGTGGTGCCCGAAGACTCGGCTCCCAATCTGTCTGTGGAGTCGCACGCTGGGCGAAAACGAGCACGGATCGTTCAATCGGGCTCACCCACTTGACGCTCGCGCCGAGCAGGGCCCTCGTGTTCGCGGGCATTGCCGACCTGATAGCCGACGGTTTATCCTGGCTAACACTTTGAGCTGTGCTTAATGGCGTTTCGTGCAAAGAGGGTCGCCGTCGATGGATACAATGGCTTGTCTCAATGGCGAGATCATGCCGGTCGAGCAGGCTCGCGTGCCGGTATGGGACCGGGGATTCCTCTTTGGTGACGCCGTCTACGAAGTCTGGCGCACGTACCGGGGTCGTTGCTGGCTCGAGCGCGAACACCTCGCGCGGTCTGCGGCGGAGTCTCAAGGAGCTCGAGTTCCCGCAGGTCGACCTGGAACGGTTGATGGATCGGTTGCACCGCACGATCGCGGCGAGCGAGATTCAGGAAGGGACCGTCTATGTGCAAATTACGCGCGGTGTCGCGCCGAGGACCATGCGTTTCCCGACCCGCCGGTGCCTCCTACCGAATTGATCATGGTGCGCCCTTACGACGACGGCCCGACCGCGCGACTGCGCGAAACCGGCGCGAGCCATGATCAGTCATCCCGACCTGCGCTGGAAGCGATGCGACGTCAAGTCGACGAACCTGCTGGGGAATGTCCTGGCGATGGAAGCCGCGCGCCGGGCGGGTTGCCAGGAAGCCGTGCTGGTCGATTCCGAGGGACTGGTCACCGAGGCGACGCATTCGTCGCTGATCTGGGTGCGTGACGGGCGCCTGGAAGGGACGCCCGAAGGTCACGAGATCCTGCCGGGGATGACCCGGCAGCACATCCTTCGCCTGGCGGACAACGATCGGCATCCCGTTTGTCGCCACCCGCGTCACGCTGCCCCGAGTTGCTGGCCGCCGACGAGGTCATCCTGTTCGGGACGACGATCGAGGTGCTTCCCGTCGCACGGATCGACGACCAGGCCATCGGCGGCGGCCGGCCCGGGCCCATCGCTTGCCGGCTGGGCAGGGCTTTTCAGGACGAGCTGGAGCACTGGTTGCGCAAGTTAATCGCCGAGCTCGTCTGATTGCGTCGGTCCGCCTCAGCCTCCCCTGGAGTTTGCATGACCACGACCGAGGTCAGCGACGACCCTTTCGCCGAGCACCTGCGGCGCGATCCTTTGCCGAACGCCGGGATCCGGATCATCCTGCTCACCGACTTGCCCGGCGGAAACCGCCGACGGCATCGATCGCACCCCTGGCGGAATCTGATCGCAGGCCTGGGCCGGCCGGTCGAGCATCGAATCGTTCTGGTCAGTCGGGAACTGAGGCCTTGGCCGTGCATTGGAACGCGGCCTCCAGGGGGCACACTTGCCGCTCGTGCTCGTGACGACCGCGGAAGAACCCTGGACCAAAGCAGCATCTCGAGCCACTTCTGGAAGCCATCAACCAGTGCGACCATGTCATTGGCTGCCGGCCCGAGCTGCGGCCGCGCGAAACTGGACCGGCCTGCTCGGCTCGCTGGTGAGGCGCTTGGTCTTCGCCGTCCCGCTGCGCGACGTCCATTCGCCGTGCCGGCTCCATCGGCTCGACAAGCTCGCGGCCATTCCGCTTCAATCGGCATCGTCGTTCCTCGACACCGAGATCCTCGCCAAGGCGACCTTTCTCGGCCATCTGATCGATGAAGTCGCTGTTCCGCCTCTGCGCGGTGCGCGCGATTTCACCTGGCTGGTGGACGGATTGGAATCAAGTCCTCGGCCATCCGCGGTTCGTCCGATCGTCAGGTCCAGCGGAAGAATCGCAATGCGAGAGTGAAGGTGACGACGGCCCAGGCGGCGAGGATCAGCACGGACGTGCCGACATCGAACAGGCCCGCCCCCTCGAGCAACACCCGGCGCAAGGCGCCGACCAGTTGCGTGAGCGGCAGGGCCTGGATGAACGGCTGGGCGGCGGCGGGAAACCGCTCGGACGAGAAGAAGACGCCGGAGAAGAGCCACATCGGCAGCATGACCAGGTTCATGAGCCCGCTGACCGTCTCGGTGGTGCTGGCGCGGCAGGCGACCAGCAAGACCGATTCCGGCGAAGGCGAGTGCGCCCAACATGTCGATGCCGACCACGAGAGCCAGGCTGCCGCGGATCGGCATGTGGAACATGAGCGTTCCCAGCAGGAGCAGGACAGCCAGGTCGGGGATCACGAACGTGAGCCGGGCCCCCAGAAGCGCGAGCAAGAAATCGCGCCGGGGCATGGGCGTGGCCACGAACCGCTTGAGCAATTTGGCGATGCGGAAATTGACGAGCAGAAAGCCGATGCCCCAGAGCCCGCCCCCCATGGCGTTCAGCCCGATCAAGCCCGGGATCAGGAAGTCGATGTAGCGTGATCCCGGCTCGCTCACGTAGACGTCGTTCGTCTGCCGCGGGTTGGTGCGACCGGCGGCTTCGCTGCAAGATGTCGTCGATCGTCTGACGGGCCGCGCTGGCCTCGGGTCGCGTCGGGTCGTAGCGATAGGTCCACGACTTCGGAGCCGAGCGGCTCGATCACGAGCGGCGTCTTGCCGGTATTCAGTCGCTTGAGGGCCTCTTCCGCGGGCGCTTCGTGAATCTCGACGGACGGGACGTTCACTCGCGGCTTGCCCGCTTGTTTCTCTCGTTCGAGCGCGGCATTGTGCTGCTTCGAGGTGGGCCTTGATCTGCGCCGCCCCCGGGCCCTCGACCAGGTCGACCAGGATCGGTGCGGGGGGGCGATTCTGGAACGCGAACCCCAGCGCGATCGCCAGCAGGGTCGGAAACCCGTAGACCCAGAAGACGCGCGCCGGCTGCCGGTAAAAATCGCGGAGGCGAACCAGGTAGAGCTGAAACAGCGGAGACGATCGCAGCATGATTTGTCAGTGGTTAGTGGTCGAGTGCGTTAGTGGCTGAGCGTCACGCCAACGGGCGAAATGCTCACGCTCGCCTCCGGCGATTCTTGCGGCCGCCGGGCTTGGCGGCCGCGGCGCCTTCGTTGGTCTCATCGTCGCGCAGGTGGCGGCCGGTCAACGAGACGAACACGTCTTCGAGACTGACGTGCCGCGTCGTGAGGCGGATCAGCGGGCGCTGTCGGCGGTCGAGCTCGTCGAGCAAGGCGGGGATCGCGCGATGCGGCTCGGCGACGGTCAGAGAGTATCCATCATTCTCGACCCGAGCGGCGAGCACCGAGTCGAGGCCCCGGAACGAATCGGCTTCTTGAGCTTCGCGCGGCGCCGGCGACTTCGAGCGCGAACTCGACGATGTGGTCGCCGCCGAGCCGGGCGATCAGCTCGGCGGGCGATCCCTGGGCGATGATCTTGCCCTGGTCGATGATCGCCACCCGGTCGCAGAGCCGCTCGGCCTCGTCCATGTAATGCGTCGTCAACACGACGGTGCGGCCTCGATCGCGCAGGTCGCGAATCACATCCCAGAGCTGCCGCCGAGATTGCGGGTCCAGTCCCGTGGTCGGTTCGTCCAGGAACAAGAATCTCGGGGTCGCCCACCAGGGCGATCGCCACCGCCAGCCGTTGCTGCTGGCCGCCGGAGAGCTGCTCGATGAAGGCGTTCGACTTGCTTTCGAGTGAGACGCGCGCAATCACGTCGTCGGGGTTCATGCCGCTCTTGTAAAAGCTCCGAAACAGCGAGACGATCTCGTGCACCGTCTCCTTATCGGGAAATCGCGTTTCCTGGAGCGTGACGCCGATCCGTTCCCGGATGGCGACCTCATCGGTGCTGCCACTCCCGGCCCAGGACTTCGACTTCGCCGGAAGTGGGGCTGTTCAAGCCTTCCAGGATCTCGACGGTCGTCGTCTTGCCCGCGCCGTTGGGGCCGAGCAAGCCGAAGCACTCGCCGTGCTTGATCTCCAGGTCGATGCCTTGCACGGCATGGACAGGGCCGTTTCGCCCGGGGTACTCCTTGCGCAAGTCCTTGACGCGAATCGCCCATTCGCCCATGCCCCGTCGCCTCCTGGCCCATGATCGCGAGCTTTCGGCATCGTGCTGCAGATCAACGTCTAGATCACGTCCATCCGTCAAGATGGCGGACTTGGGAATCACGACCACGCCGTCGCGGATCACGTGGGTGGCGTGTGTCTTCCGACTCGAGGGTTCCGCGTTCATTGATGACCCTCACGTTGCGGCCGATGCGGGCATTCTTGTCGATGATCGCCCGCTCGATGACCGAATTGGCGCCCACGCCGAAACGGCGGACGGCCCAGTCGCTGGTTCTCGGCCCACTGGTGCGAATGTTCGAGGAAATCGATCCCCATGATGTAAGTGTCGCGAATCGTGACGTTGTCGGCGACGCGCGCCCGCACGCCGATGACCGAATTCTCGATCACCGATCCGCGACCGATCACGGTGCCGTCGCAGATCAGGCTGTTCTTCACGGTCGCGCCGGCGATGCGCGAGCAGGCCAGGAAACGAGGCCGCGTGAAGATCGGGCCGGCCTCCGAGGCGAAATCGAATGCGGGGTTCTCGCTCGGTCAGGTCGATATTGGCCTGGTGGAACGCGCCGACCGTTCCGATGTCTTCCCAGTACCCGTCGAACAAGTGGGCCTGGACGCGGTGGCCGGCAATCGTCTGCGGCAAAAGCTCATGGCCGAAGTCGGTGGCGGTGCTCGACTTGAGCAGATCGACCAGGAGCGAGCGATTGAAGAGGTAAATGCCCATGCTGGCCAGGTAAGGCCGGCCGGCCGCGTTCAATCCCAGCCGTTCCAGCCAGCCCGGATCGGTTCGAACCCGGCTCGAGCTTCTCGGGCGTCTTGGGCTTCTCCTCGAAGTCGACGACGCGGCCGTCCGCCTGGATTTTCATGATGCCGCACGCCATCGCCTCGGGCTCGGCCACCGGCAAGGCCGCGATCGTGACGGCCGCCTTGTTTTCGAGGTGCGTGCGAATCATGTCCTGGAAATCCATCCGGTAGAGCTGGTCTCCGGAGAGGATCAACACCAGGTCGTAATTGCTCTCGGTGAAGTAGGGGATATTGCGGCGGACGGCATCGGCGGTTCCCTGATACCACGACTCGTGCTCCATCGTCTGCTGGGCGGCCAAGATCTCGACGAAGCCGCCGCTGAACGGATCGAACTTGTACGTGTTGTAGATGTGCCGGTGCAGGCTGACGGAATTGAACTGGGTCAACACGAAGATCCGGGTCAACCCCGCGTGAATGCAGTTGGACACGGGGATATCGATCAGCCGGTACTTTCCCGCGATCGGAACGGCCGGCTTGCTCCGCGATTTCGTCAGCGGAAACAGCCGCGTGCCGCGACCGCCGCCCAGGATCAACGAGATGACCCGAGGCATGACCCTCCTCACGAAATCCGGCTGCGTCGATCCAGACCGTACTGACGGGTTCACCAGTCCGCCGTTGCGCCGATACGTATCTGAGCGCTCCGGCGATCAGCCTGGCCGTTCACCACCGCGGACCATGTTCGACTCGATCACCTTCGTGCACCTTCCAGATCGCTGCCCGTCTTTTGCATGTAAAGCCGCACGGCGTGCACCTTGTCGCCCTGGGCTTTCGACAGGCAATCGCGAGCGGTCGCGCAGGGATCTCCCTCGGCCTGAATGCCCAGAAGCTTCTTGGAGATCACCCAGGCGTCGCGCGGCCGCTGGCTGACCCGGATGATCTCCTCGATCGGATAATGCGTCGTCGCGAACGCACGAGCCGTTGCTTCATTTTCGGCGCACGCAATCATGATATGTGACGTCGTTTCGACCTCGAACAGAGGCATGGCTGGTTCCCTTTCCGGAAATGAGGTTTTTCAACGAGAAGGGTCTGGACCGAAATTCGGCGATGACGAGAGAGCGTCTATTTACCGGATCGTACTCCTCACAGAGGCCGCGGTCAAAGGTGAAGAGCTGTCTGCGGCCAATTGCGTGTCGCGAGTGAAGCGCCGCGGAAACGCGGGTTTTGGAGTAATCTTTTTTTTTCGCTCATCGGCCTTTGAACGTCGCTTACTTCAGCGGCATCCCGGTCGCGACCATTTGCTGGTCTTCATAGAGCTGGGCGAGAACGAGGCTTCCGTTGGATGCAACGTGTTCGCCGGGCTTGAGCCCAGTCTTGACGACGACGTGGTCATCTCGTTCCTCGGCGACGACGAGCTGCCGCCGCTCGAACTGCAAGACGTCTTCGAATGTTGGATTTGCCGGATCTTTCTGGACGAAAGCGTACTCGTTGCCGTTCATGACGACCATCGCCAGGCGGGGAATCACCGTCTGGCCGGGTTCGGGCGGGATTTTCAAGCGTCGCCCGCACCAGCATGGCGGCCTTGAGTTTGCCGTCGACATTGGGGATCGAGGCCCTGATCTGGATGGCTCGGGTATCTTTCGAGACTTCGTTGGCGACGTACTCGACCTTGCCGACCAGGGTCTTGATCGAGGTAAGGAAAGCGGATTTCCATCTCCTGGTTCATCGCCACTCTGGCCTGGTCCGCCTCGTAGACGTTCACCCAGACGAACAGATGGTCGAGGGGAGCGATGACCATGAGCACGTCGTTGTTGTCGTAGAGGTTGCCGGGCACGGCGTCGCGCTGGATGACGATGCCTTCGACGGGAGAGAGGCGCGTCATCTTTGCCTTATCGCTGATCGCGTGCAGTTCCTGCGGCAGCGGCACATCGCCCAGGTTCTTCAATGAGCGGGTTGATCTGCGTCGTCGGGCACGCCGAAGACCATGCAGCTTTTCCTTGGCGGTCGTGAACGCCAGGCGGCTCTTGCTCTCGTCGTTCTTGACTATCGACCAAAACCTGCTGCGGCGATCGCTTTCTGCGGCAAGAGCTTCTTGCGCATCTCGAGCAGCCTCAGGTCGTGCTGCCACTGCACGTAGGCCGTTTGAAAGTCGTTCTTGGCCGCGGCGAGGTCGGTGCTGAAGAGATCAACGAGCGGATCCCTTTTTCGACCTTCTGCCCAAGCTCGGCCCGGACCTTTTCGACGAGCGTGTCAAACCGCGGGCGAATCTTGGAAAGGGTGTTGGGGTCGTAGTCAGTCCGCCCCATCAGGGGAGCTTGATCGGCTCAACTTGTGGCTCGACCGTGGGGACGAACAGACCGATGGCCTTGGCGTCTTGTTTGTTGAGTCTTACAAAGCCATCCCAGGGAGTCGCGGGGGTCGATTCGATCGGCTTCGATTCGGCGGCCGGCTTGGTCTTGGCGCCAACATATTGCCAAACCTGGGCCATGAGCCGATAAGCATCTTCTTGGGCACGTTCTTTGCCGACTTTGTACGTGTATCCGGCTCCCGCCGTCAGACCCATGATGAGCAAGAACAAGAGGAAGCCGCCAAATGACAACCTGCGGCGGTTGCGGGTTAGATCGCCCGGCTGGATCGGATGCGGGGCACCATTGGCGCTAGCGATTTTGGCCGCGGGGGGAGCAGGCTGCGTCGATTCGGTTTCTAGCGTGCCCATCGGA
Source organism: uncultured Isosphaeraceae bacterium (assembly GCA_963850935.1). Classification (GTDB taxonomy): domain Bacteria; phylum Planctomycetota; class Planctomycetia; order Isosphaerales; family Isosphaeraceae; genus CAWFRS01. The sequence goes on along the minus strand of CAWKNT010000031.1, from coordinate 189,383 downwards.
CTTTCTCCTGACTCGGACGAGGCTGCTCGAATTCCATACGGCCTGTTCCACCAAAAATCGAGACCGGACTAGCGTGGGGCACGAATGATCGCTGGCCTCCAAACCGGTCGTCTACGAGCGGGACTCCGTTCCACGTGCTTCGGGCAAGCATCGTGGTCACAAGAGTATCCGATTTGGCAACCATCGCCACTGCTACTTGTGCCGTAACAGTCGTGCTGGCAAATACTTAGGAAAGGACGGCAGGTGCGGACAAACGTGGCTCAGCACTGATAGCGGCAAAGAGCGTGGATGGGAGATGTCGCGTTCGGCGGTAAGCCGGCATTCATCCCAACAACCGGCGTGACCATGAAAAACGGACCGGTGCGGGAGCCGGAGGGTACGCGGTAACCAGGCTGCTAGAATCTTCGATCCAATCTTCCGACTCATCGGAAAACATGTCGGGATCATCGTCCAGTACGCCTCGGAACTTCAAGAGCTTGCGCTCTGGAACTGGCTTGAATCCTTGAGTTCGCGCCCCAATAAGCGGATGACCCGCTGGGCTCGCAACGGTTGGTTGGCAGGTTGTGCTTGCAGCTTGGTCGCGGCGAATGGAACCCGAGTTGGGCCACACAAGGGTGGCAGCCAACACAAGTGCAACCAGCTCGGTTAAAAACGAACGATCGCCCACGGCCGTGATTGCCCGTCGCGAAGTGTGCCCATCCCGGTGAGGAGATGGACGCCACATTAGTTGATTTCAACTTATTATGGGTCACTGGCCATCGAGTGTAAAGAGATGTGCGCCGTCGATCGGCTCGACGAACGAAAGGTCGGGAATCCGCACCAACCCCGATGCGATCCGCATCATGCCGTCGGCCCCGACGCAAATTCCCAGATCGTTCTCGTCGAGATAACACTTGATCAGGTATGCGAGTTCGATGGCCAATCGCGCTTCCTCAAATCCCACGGCTTTCTCCACCAGAGTGCCGTCAACCAGCTCGCAAAGACGGTTTTCGCGCTGCTCGGCCTCGATGACATCCTTCTCCGTGGCAGTGCCCGGCGCGGGGTGGAACCAGATCCGATCCAGGGGAATCCGTCCCAGCCGCTGCCGCAGGTCGGCCAGCGTCTTTATTTCGGGAGGAGCGATCGTCGCCTGAGACATAACGGCTTTCTCGCGGTTTGCGATCCGTCGATGCGTCTGGCCACCATTCTGACGGCTCGCCGGTTCGGACGCAAATCACCAAGATACCTCTTGAATGAACTCGGGGCTCTTTCTACAATTGTCCGATATCGGATAATTGTCAGAGGAAACGCCTTATCAGACTCGCCGCGGCAGCGTCCTCCGACGGCGGTCCCTATCTCGCGGGGAGGCTTCACCATGAAACGAAGCGGGTTAGCGCAAACTCGTCTGCGGGTCGGTCTGGGGTTGTCGGCCCTCCTGGCTTGCTGGCTGGTCTGGTTTCTGACTCCAGGTGTTCCGGTCGTAAGTGCCCCAACGGGCAGGCGCGGGTCGTCGAGGCTGGTCTGACGTTGTTCGAGCACGATTGGACACCGGGCGATTCGCTGGCCGCCGGCGACGGTCTCGGGCCAGTATTCAACGAACGGTCGTGCGTGGCGTGCCACTTTCAAGGGGGCGTCGGCGGCGGAGGCGACTCGAAGCACAACGTGAAATCCTTCGAGGTTCATCCCGTACCGGGTCGCCCTGAGGTGATGGGGGGGATACTTCACGGCTTTGCAATCTCGAAAGATTGTCGTGAAAGCGCCGACAGGGCTTCATGACTTCTTTGCCGTTGTGCCCAAAGGGCTGAAGATCGTCGGCGGCTGCACGATCGAGACGCGCGATTTCGATCCGGTCCGTATCCACAGCGTTAATGCGACGGCCTTGTACGGAGCCGGCTGGATCGACAGGATCTCGGGCAAGACGATCTTGCACCAGAGCCGGCGCAAGTTATTCGGTGCGATCACGAGGGAACTTGTCGGCGACTTGCGCGGCGAGAGCCTGGGCCGGCCGCGCATTCTGGCCGATGGACGGATCGGAAAATTCGGCTGGAAGGCTCAGTTCGCGACGCTGGAAGAATTCGTCGCATCCGCCTGCGCCAATGAGCTCGGTCTGGGAAATCCCTTGATGGAGCAGGCCAAGCCCTGGCGCACGTTTCGTACTCGAAAGTCCAGTCCGACCTGGATCAACCGCAGTTCCGCGCTCGTGTCATTTGTCGATACCTTGCCTCGCCCGACCGAGGTCATGCCATCAGACGCGAACGAGCGATCATTGTCCGAGCGCGGCAGATTGTTGTTTGAGCAGGTCGGATGTGCGGCCTGTCATACTCCGGAAATCGGGGGCGTGGTCGGCATTTACTCCGACTTCCTGCTGCATCGAGTCAACGACCCGAACGCCCTGGGCAGTGGCTACACCGAAGTTCCAAACGTTCCTCTGCCGCACGGTCATCCTCTGCCGGATGAATGGAAAACTCCACCACTTTGGGGCGTGGCCGACAGCGCTCCCTACTTCCACGACGGGGGATCGCCGACTTTGGCAGCCGCCATCGTCCGACATCATGGTGACGCCGCGCCGGTGACTCGTGCGTACCAGTCTCTGGCGTCCGTCGATCGCCAGGCGATCATCGCTTTCTTGAAGAGCCTGCGGGCTCCCTCGGATGCTAAGCCTGCTGACCAACACTCGAGCCAGGTGATCGCCATGGCAAAACGATAGCGCACGGATTCCGATTCAGATCGATGGCCGAACTTCTGACGAAGCGAGGGCCTCCAACCTCCGGCGTGGCCGCGATCTCGTCAATCGTTTGTTGCGTTCACGTGTGAAGTTGGCGGTGACCCCGCGACCGCGTGTCACCCGTCGCCAGAACACTCGCCAATACGTAAGAACACGCGTGACCACGCACGTAAGTGCGTGGTTCGGACGGGGCGCAGGCCCTCCAGCCTTGGGCGTCAGCCCGACTCCGTTATCACGGTTCGGACGGGGCCCAGGCCCTCTAGCCCCGGGCGTCAGCCCGATCTCGGCGCCTTCAGGCTCACGGATGGCATCATGTCGGAAATCTAGGTGCGTCTACGTTTCATTCCCTTGCCGCGTAGTTTTGAGCCATTATCCAGGCGAATCCGACGATTTTGGGCGCTGCGGTGGTTCGCACGTTGCACGCGCCGTCGCCGCTTTGCCCTGCCGGCGCCAAACCGAGGACCCGTTCCGCGCGCTCGCTGCGCCTTTCGGCCGCTCCCGTGCCGATAGCATGCCTAGTCCGCCCGTCGTGCCGTGCGGTCATTGCCCGATTTCGCTGATGGGCTGAAGAGGATCCTCCAGTGGTGTCGTCGAACCAAAAACAAAGGCCGAAGCTCGCGACGTGGCGGCGTTGATAAACGCCGGCTCGCGGCAGCCGCCGACATGGCCAACGAGGAGGGGGAGGTGGAAATCAGGCCAAGTTCGCGTTAGTACACAGAAGGCGAACCCACCTTCGCCGCCGAGGCCATGGACGCGGATAAGGAATTGCTTCGCGGCATAAACATACACGCGGTGGCACTTTGTGAAAAAGCTCTCCTGAATTCCAAGAAAGTTGAAAGCCATTGGTCCGATGCTGCACATTACAGGCAAGGCGGCGATGTTGGGGAGGGCCAGACGCATGACCAGTGATGAGCAGCGGTCGATCATCCAATCGATTCAAACTCCGTACGGCGCCGAATCGGTCGGGCCAATGGCGGATGGTCCACTGCTGGAGCGGTTTCTCTCCCAACGGGATGAGGACGCTGAGGCAGGGTTCGCTGCTTTGGTGGCGCTCCATGGACCAATGGTCTGGGATGTCTGCCGCGCCGTCTTGTCTGACCCACACGCAGCCGAGGATGCTTTCCAGGCCACATTCTTGATCCTGGTACGCAAGGCCGGCTCGATCCGACGACGCGATTCGGTCGGTCCCTGGCTCTATGGAGTAGCCCGACGGGTCGCGGTACGCGCCAAGGCCAACGCTGCCCGGCAACTGCTACGCGAAGGGCAAGGTACCGACACGATAGCGACACCGGCTCCTGACGTGGTCTGGCGTGAACAGGTCGAGGCGCTGCACGAGGAAGTTGACCGCCTGACGGAGAAGTATCGCGCAGCGTTAGTGCTCTGTTACTTCGAGGGCCGGACACACGGTGAAGCTGCGCAACTGCTGAAATGCCCGGTTGGCACGGTTAGCACTCGGGTATCTCGAGCCCGGGAATTGCTCCGCGCTCGCCTGACCTGCCGGGGGTTGGTCCTGCCCGCTACATGGGCTGGTGCAATGCTCAGTTCTGAGAGCACCTCGGCGGCGATGCCCATCAGACTCGCTGAGGCGACGACTAGGGTCCCGATGGGTATCGCGGCCAGCAGGATGACAATGACCGGGGTGGTCTCGATCCCGGTCGCCCAATTGACTGAAGGAGTACTCAGAAACATGATCTTCACCAAATCGATCGTGACCGCATCAAGTGTGTCGGCGGCGGGACTGCTCACAGCGTGTGTCGTTCTGCTCGCGGCACGCGGGTCGTCAGCTCCGGTCGATACTCGATTGGCTCAGGCGGCTACTCCTTCAACCCAGTCGACCGGAGGTAACTCCGGCCCCCTGCCCTTGTCAAACCGTGAGGTTGATAAGCCGATCCTCGAGTTTTTCGGCGCTCGCGATCGCGCTGACTCTGTCGTTTACGTCATCGACTGTTCCGGCAGCATGGCCACCCGCAACTCGCTCGAAGTGGCCAAACGCGAGTTGCTCGTCAGTCTCGGCCCGCTTCCGCCTGAGTCGCAGTTCGCCGTCATATTGTTCAATCTCAACACTCGCGTCCTGAGTGACGCCCGGGGCCATCAGGGACTGATGGCGGCTACCGAGTTAAACAAGACGTGGGTGCGGTCCCAGCTAGTTGAGGTCGTACCTCACGGTGGAACCGACCATATGACGGCGCTGCGCGGAGCCTTGGTACTCAAGCCCCAGGTGATCTTCTTCCTGACCGACGCAGATTTCATGAGCGATGACGAGGTCAAAGACATCCAGACAAAAATGACCTCGACCAGGGTACAGGTCGTCCAGTTTGGACAGGGCACGGATCCGCGCCAGCAAAGCCCCTTGCGGCGGCTAGCCGCGACGAGCGGCGGCTCATTCGTCTTCAAGGATGTGAACAAGTTCCCGCAGTCGGATGGGAGCTGATCAATGGAGCACTCACTGCGGACCATGGATCTCCCCGAACCGAAAGCGATCGCTCTGACGTTGTTGTTTCTCGGCGCGGGCCATTCAGCGACGAACGACGATCCGCAGGGTTCCTCGGCCGGGCCACCATTGCCGGTCGCCGGGAGGGCGGATGACGCGAACCCGATCCCGGCACCCGGACGCATGTCCGTGGTCGGACGCGTTCTTGACCCCCAGGGACAACCGGTGCCGGGCGCGGCGGTCATGGTTCATGCACGGAACCTGACGCCCGGTCGGGCCCCCTTCGTCTCGCGATTCAAGATAATCCCGCTCGCCGACGCCCGCGCGGACGGCTCCGGCCGTTTTCGAATCGATTCGCCCCGGACATCCTCGACGCACCATGAGGATTTTGGCGCCGTCGCGATGGCGCCGGGCTATGGCGTCGGGTGGGTCGAGCTCGATCCCGACGACGATCAGCCCACCGCCGACATCTCGCTCCGGCCCGAGCAGGTGATCCAGGGGCGGCTGTTCGACGTCCAGGGTCGCCCCGTCCCGGACGTCAGGGTCTCGGTCATGTCGATTTCGAGCGACGCTGCGCGGGCTCGGGCTGAGCTTCATAACAGCTCAGTTTATTCCCGTGTTAATGGTGTCTCATACGGGGACACAGACGCCAACGATTTTCCGGCATGGCCCAGGCCGATCACGACGGATTCCGAGGGCCGCTTCACCCTGCGCGGCGTGGGCCAAAATCTGAACGCTCGCCTCATCGTCCATCACCTGCAGATGGCCCACGAGAGGATCGACGTCAAAACGGATGATGCATCGGGAACGAAGACGGTGACGGCGGCGCTGGTTCCGGCCCGAATCCTCAACGTGCACGTGACGTATGCGGACACGGGCCAGCCGGTCCCTCATGCTCCACTCCGGGTGCGGGCCAGCCGGGGGAGCTTCAGCCTGGTCGACAAGTCCGAGACCGACGGCGAGGGAAAAGCTCGCATTAACTCCTACCCGGCGGACCGCTCCTACGTCGTCCATGCTTATCCCCCGGAAGGGCAGCCGTATCTCGTCGCCAACGGTAGTATCTTGTGGCCTAAGGGCGCGCTCGAGCAGACCATCAACATTTCCTTACCGCGCGGCGTACCGATTCATGGCAGGGTCACCGAGGAGGGCTCCGGCAATCCGGTGCCGGGGGCCCTGGTCGACTTCGAGATTCGCCGAGACCCGAACGGCCGTAATCATAACCGGACCATGCACGTCTACACCCAGTCCGACGGCTCTTTTCATCTCGGCGCCGAGCCCGAACCGGGCCACCTCGTTGTCAGGGATCCGGACGATGATTACGTGCTCCAGGCCATTGATTCCGGGATCGTTCTGCGTGGCCGGCCAGGCGGCAGTAGGATGTACTCGCACGCCCACGCCGCGCTCGATCTGAAACCGGGCATGGGTAGCCAGGAAGTCAACCCGGTGCTCCGCCGCAGCGCTACCGTGGAAGGCGGGGTAGTTGGGCCGGATGGTCAGCCCGTTCGGAATGCCTGGATCTTCAGCCGGCTCATCCTCGACCCGAGCCGTGAGGCGGCGAGGTTCTGGACTGGCAGCTATCATGGCAAGCTGAGCAACGGTCGGTTCCAGATCCACGGACTTGCCGCCGATGCCGAGGTACCCGTCTATTTCCTCGAACCTGAGCGCAAGCTGGGTGCCGTCGTCAACCTCTCGGTCAAGTCAGCCGCGGATGGTCCGGTCACCGTCCGGCTCGAGCCATGTGGGTCCGCCCGGGCATGGCTTGTCGATCTTGACGGCAAGCCTGTCGCGAAACCGGTGCGTGACCTGAGCATCACGATGGTCGTGACCCCAGGCCCCGCCTCCAATTTTTATCCGAACGACAAGGCGACCAGCGTCCTCTCCGCCGACGAGGACGGCTTGGCCCAAGTCGACCCGATCAACTACAAGACGCAGCAGACCCCCGAGGCCGACGGCCGGATCACGCTCCCCGTTTTGATCCCAGGTGCGACATATCGGTTCATCGATTCGACCATGTTCGTCCGGGGCCAGATCGGCCCCGAGATCCGCAAGGAATTCGCCGTCAAGCCGGGCCAGAAACTCCCCCTTGGCGATATCCGAATCGCGAAGCCTTCGAAATAAAAGGACTAAGGACATCGTAAGGACATGTCCGTAAGGACATGGTCCGTAAGGACATGCATCGCGGGCCAAATGACGACGATATCATTGATCGGATACGACGACTCCGCCCGCGGCGCAGGTTATTATCCCGTAGCCAGATCGGTCCGTCAGTTACTCGCCTCGGTTGAAACGCGCACGGGGTTGCTTTGCATGTCCTGTCACGTTTAAATGACGACGATATCATTGATCGGATACGACGACTCCGCCCGCGGCGCAGGTTATTATCCCGTAGCCAGATCGGTCCGTCAGTTACTCGCCTCGGTTGAAACGCGCACGGGGTTGCTTTGCATGTCCTGTCACGTTTTAGGTCGCGCACCGGGTTATCGCGGAAGCGCTCGGTCTTGCCGTCGGGCCCGGTCAGGATAAAGAGCCGATTCTGACGGTCGTGCTCGGAATGGAGCCGCTTGGCAGGCGATTCGGCCGGGTCGTTGTAGGTCGTGATCCCCAAAGATGTGATTCGTTCGCTCGTAAGAATGAGCATGCCGTCCGAATCGTATGTATACGTCATTATGTTGTCTTCGGGCGAACGTGCATTGGTGTCGGAATTCATCGATTCAACCTCCGGGAACAGTGATACGAACAGTTTTGCCAGTGATCCGCCGATTCGTCTCTCCATGCGTCGGGCTCGCCAACAACCTGCATCCGGATTTCCGCCACAGAGCCGGAACCTAATTGCGTATGGCGTCCCCTGAACCAAGCGTGTCCTTTCAGCCGATCTGATGGATCCACACCGCCATGCTACGGCAACTCCTCGGTTTCCAACCTCCCGCAAGCCGCGCGGTGCGTGTCCTTTTGCTTTTTGCCTTTTTTTGCTTATTTTGCTTTGCTTAGGCCGCGCGGTGCGTGTCCTTTCAGCCTCCAGTGCCGCGCAGTAGTGCCGACGTTGATCGTTTCTTCCGCGATATGCCCGCGCATTGCATGTGCATTCCCCTCCCCATCCTCGTCTCGCCTTTTTCACTCCGGGCTCATAGAGCCGTCAGCCTGAAGAGATAGGAGGCCCATCCGAGTAAAATCCAAAGCAGGGCTACCGCGCTCCCGGCGAAATCGAGCCAATCCGTCATGCTGATGCGGCGAGACTCCAAGAGTGCGAGAGCGAGAACAACGGATAACGCCATGCCCACTTCGATTGGACCGATGATCAACACGAACATCTTCGCACTTTGCAAGGCGAGGGTATTCGCACCACCATTGAATCCAACCGCCGCGACGTATCCAAGGCCCTTCGCGCAAAGGTCGATTAGAACAACAACACCAACAACGAAGGCCGGACGAAACACGGTGCGTCTGTGCGGAGTGACAGGTCGCCGCAGCGAAAGCAGAAACAGCGCCAGAGACCATGCAACCAGTACGTACGAAAACTTTATGGAGTTGTACCAGTAGAATCTCGCTGTTCGGCGTATCGCCGGAAACGTGAGCAACTCCTCAGCCACTCCCGCCATAGTGCGAAACCAATCGCAGTGGACGCGACGAGCACGATGCAATCCAGCAAGCTGATCCGGTGAGTCCGCCCTATCATGACGGGGGGCTTGTCATCCATTGAAGTATGTCGGTCAAAATCTGAAACCAAGCGGAATTGACGGTCGCAATAGGGCGGTTGGCCGCGTCGTACACTGCGGAGTTGATGTTGCCCAGCGGATCGATGTACCCGACAGGACGATTGGCTGCGTCGTAGACAATCGAATTGACGTTCCCTAATGGGTCGACGCTGGCGATCAGCTGGTTGCCGCCGTCATAGACCGCCGTATTCGTATTCCCGAGCGCGTCGGTCATGCTTACGCGGCGACTGGCGGCGTCGTACCCGAAGCTGACCGCGTGCCCGAGCGGATCGACGGTCGCGACCACACGACTGGCCGCGTCGAAGACCGTCGAAGTGACGAAGCCCAAACCGTTGGCCACGCTCACCGGGCGGCCTGCCGCGTCATATCCGATACTGGTCCGGTTACCCAGCGGGTCGACGACGGCGATCAGGCGGCTGGCGACGTCGAGGACGCGCGAAGTGGTGCTGCCCAGGGGATCGACGAGCGCCACCCGCCGATTGGCCGCGTCGTAAACCATGCTGCTGACGGCCCCCACGGGACTGGTGCTACTCACCCAGCGCCCACCGGCATCGTAGGCAAAACTGGTCCGATTACCCAGCGGGTCGATCGCAGCGATACTGTGACCGGCAGCATCATAAACTGTTGATGTAGTGAACCCAAGTGCATTCGTCGTGCTCGCCCATCGGTTCGCCGTGTCGTAGCCAAAGCTCACGGCATTTCTCAGAGGATCGACTGTAGCAATCCGGCGGCCACCCGTGTCGAACACGGTCGAAAAGACTGCGCCTAGGGGATTGGTGAGAGACACCGCGTTGCCCGCGACGTCGAAGCCATAAGTAGACCGGAGCCCAAGCGGGTCGATCGTAGCAACCAATCGCTGCAAGTTGTCATAGACGTTTGACGAGATATTTCCCAGTGGATTCGTTAACTGCGTGACCAGGTTGGCGGCGTTATAGGCCATGGAGGTCCGGTTGCCGAGCGGGTCGACGGCCGCGATCAACCGGTTCTGGCCGTCAAACACCCCGGTGTTGCGATTGCCCAGGGGATCGATCCGTGCCTGCAAGTTGCCCGCACCGTCGTACACGAACGAATGGATGTTGCCGAGGGCGTCGATTTTCGCGATCAGCTTGTTGGCACCGTCATGCACGTTCGAGTAGGTCTGGCCGTTGGGATTGGTCACGCACACCAGGTTGCCGACGGCGTCATACCCCATCGAAGTGGTGTTCCCAATCGAATTGACCACCGCGACCAGCCAGCCTAAACGCTATCTATAGCGGCACTCAATCCGGCGTCAATGGGTCAGTTCCAAACATTCTAGGATTACAGTATAAGTTTGGCGTCTTTGGGAGCTGAGCGGTTGCGACACGGTTGCCCACAGCTCGGCGGCTCATTTCGAGGCCGATGCAGCGCAGGGATTTCTATTGGGGCTCGCGAGACGTCGAGCCTGTCGGCAGAGAAGCGCATCGCTTGCCGCCGATATCATTTCGATCCCAGATAGCCCAAGTCTCGTTCCGAGAATTCGATGTAATGGGTCAAAAGAGTGCAGCGCTAATATTAGCAAAATAAAATCTTGGATAATACCGTAAGCCAATCCAGAATAAAGTGTTAAGTATCGGTGATTCTTGCAAGAAGCGAGTAGGTGCATTAATGAAATTTGCAACAGCCGGTATATTATATATAGGTAAAGTGCGCACTTACGGTTCCGCGCGGCCTGTCGGCTTTTCGGCCACCATCTCACGGCCTTGCCAAAATCGCACTCGTTCCGAGCGAGACAACACGGGAGCGAAGTAGATCCTTGGAACTCTCGTGTCGAGGAAGGTCAGTTTCCAGCCTAACGACTTTGCCACGTTGATCAGCGGATTGTGATGTGCGAACTGGCTTCGTCGGCCATCGATAGAATCCTTTGTCGACCGCCTCACATGAGGCGACTCCCCTGGGAGACCTTCCCAAAAACTGCCATCTACTGCCATCTGCTGCCATTTTGTACCGGCAAAACCGCTACACCCGTTTCAGTCGTTTTCATTCCTCGTCGCTCGAAGGCGCGCCCGCCCGACTGGGTCCGAGGGCTGAGAACCGTGAGAGGGCCGAGAGGAACCTCGGTGCGAGGCTGTCACCGTGTGCCGTTTGTCCGGTGACCGTCGAAAATAACCTGCCGAGCGAATCCGTCTTGCGAGCCGTTAGCCCGGATATTTCACACGAAGTGTTAATAATGTAGTTGCGCGATGGCCTTACTTTTTGTAGGGTTTGGGTTAACGTCAATCCCGATCCTCCAACAGAAAGGCCATCGCTATGACAGACTGTAATCGCAAGCCCCTGTCGTTTTCCAGTCTCGGCTCCAAGTCAGTTGTCGCCGATTTCCTGGGTGGCCGGCTGACCTCCGACGCCGGGGCCCTGCTGCTGCGTGAGGTCGGCCAGAAGATTGGCCTGTTCGAGGCCCTCGACCAGGCCATCCCGGACCCTCGCCACCCGGTGTACATCGTCCACGACCAGGAGTCGATGATCGCCCAGCGGGTCGTGGCAATCGCCTTAGGCTACGAAGACCTCAACGACCACCAGACCCTACGCAACGACCCGGCCCTCCAAGTGGCCGCCGGGCGGGTTCCCGACGATGATCCGGCACTGGCCTCGCCCCCGACGCTCTGTCGTCTGGAGAACCGCATCGAGCACCGGACCTTGGTCCGCATCGCCGGCGTGTTCGTCGAACAATTCATCGCCTCTCACGCGGAGCCGCCAGAGCATCTGATCCTCGATTTCGACGCCACCGACGATCCCCTCCACGGCCGTCAGGAAGGGCGGTTCTTCCATGGTTATTACGATAATTACTGCTATCTGCCCCTTTATGTCTTTTGCGGTGACGAGCTGGTGACGGCCTACTTAAGGCCCAGCAAGATTGACGCCAGCAAGCACAGCCGGGCACTGCTAAAGCTGCTGGTCCAGCGGCTTCGCCAGGTCTGGCCCGATGTCAAGCTCACGATCCGGGCCGATAGCGGCTTTTGCCGCTGGAGGCTGATGCGTTGGTGCGACTCCCACGGGATCGGCTATGTGCTTGGTCTGGCACGCAACCCTGTTCTGGAACGCCAGGCCGCCGATTGGACTGCGCGGGCCGAACGCCAGTTCCGAACGACCGGCCAGCGGCAGCGGATCTTTGGCTCGTTCTCCTACGCGGCCTCGAGCTGGGACCGATCGCGGCGAGTGATTGCCAAGGCCGAGCACACCGCCCAAGGGACCAACCCGCGGTTCATCGTCGTCAATGTGCCGGGTGATCCGCAGGAGCTTTACGAGGACGTCTACTGTCAGCGGGGCGATATGGAGAACCGGATCAAGGAACAGCAACTGGACCTGTTCGCCGACCGGACCAGTTGCCACCGGTTCCTGGCCAATCAGTTCCGCTTGTTCTTGAGCTCGGCGGCGTACGTGCTTGTCCAGGCGTTGCGGCGAACGGCGCTACGAGATACAGATCTGGAACAGGCCCAGGTCGGGACGATTCGTCTCAAGTTGTTCAAGGTGGCGGCGAGGGTAGTTGTGAGTGCCCGGCGCGTTGTGTTCCACCTGGCCACCAGCTATCCGTTCCAGGATCTGTACCGAGTGGCATTTGAACGGGTATTGGGCATAACCGCGAACCCCTTGGCAGGAGCGGGCTGAGCGCAGCGAAAACCGTGAGGAAAGCCGCCCCACGGAATGGGGATAGGGGGTTTTGCGCGCCTGACGTCGAAAATTGACCGCTTGGCCCCCAAAACCCACCGGAGTTTGTTTATGGATCGCCTCCGGAACCGATTACAGAAGCGGATGAAATATTCGCGTTAGGTCGGATTCCGTTGGCACACCCATCACCGTCGCGTGCTATTGTCGCCTGGTTCCGCGGGCATTATGCTGATTCTTGAAATCATGACGTCACGCAGCCTCTATCCAAAACACCTGCCACACTTTTCAAACTGGGTCCGGCCGCGGCTGCATTCTTAAGATCAACAGGAACGTCCGCACTACGTATCCTCACGCCGAGGTAGCCTCGCCATGGTCCGCGCGATTATTACCTGGAGCTTGCACAACCGCCTGATCGTCCTCCTCGGCACGCTGATGCTTGGTGATCGCGGGCCTGTATTCCGCCAAGAATCTCAATGTCGAGGCCTATCCCGACCCCACGCCGCCCCTGGTCGAAGTGATCGCGCAAAACCCGGGCGCCAGCCCCGAGGAAATGGAGCGACTGGTCGGCATTCCGATCGAAATCGCCTTGAACGGGATGCCCGGACTGGTAGACCTGCGCAGCACGTCGATCGCCGGCCTGACGGACGTCAAGTGCCAGTTCAGCTACACCACCGACTACTGGAAGGCGCGGCAGGAGGTGATCAACCGGATCAACGCCCTGAACAATCTCCCTCCGGGAGTGAATCCGGGCCTCTCGCCCTGGAGCCCGACCGGCGAGATCGTCCGCTACGTGCTCGAAGGCCCGGGCTACACCTTGAACGAGCTCAAGGCGGTTCAGGACTGGGTGCTCCAGCGAGCGCTCAAAACGGTGCCCGGCGTGATCGACGTGACCGGATTCGGCGGCACGGTGAAGCAGTACCAGGTGCTGGTCGACCCGATGCAGCTCAACCACTACGGAATCACGCTCCAGCAGGTTCAGGACGCCATTCAGAAATCGAATGCCAACGTCGGCGGCAACATCCTGACCCTGGGGAGCCAGTCGCACATCGTGCGCGGGATCGGGCTTCTTGGGCAAAGGGATCGACCCCTCGAGCCCGAACAAGGTGGCCCACCGGGCCGAGTACATCGATCAAAAGCTCGACGACATCCGCAACGTCGTCGTGACTCAGTACCAGGGCAATCCGATCCTGGTCAGCCATGTCGCCAAGGTGGTCGAAGGGCATCAGCCTCGCCTGGGGATCGTCGGCCGGCATAATGGCACCGAGCAGGAAAACGATGTCATCGAAGGCATCGTGCTCATGCGAAAGTACGAAAAATCGCTCATGACCTCCGAGCTCGTCAAGGAGAAGCTCGAAGAGATCGACAAACAAAAGATTCTGCCGGCGGGGATGAAGTATCAAGGATTTTCAACGAGCGCACCGAGCTGGTCCACGTGACGACCCATAACGTGCTGCATAACCTGCTGGTCGGCATGGGGCTGGTGATCGCCATTCTCTTCATTTTCCTGGGTGACCTGGCCAGCGCGGGCATCGTGGCGATCATGATCCCGCTGGCCTTGCTGTTCTCGATCACCGTACTCTACGTGCAGGGCAAGTCGGCCAACCTGCTGTCGATCGGCGCGGTCGACTTTGGAATCATCGTCGACAGCTCGACGATCATCGTCGAGAACATCTACCGGCACGTGACCGCGCCGGGCGTCGACCGATCGCGGTCCTTGATCGACCGGATCATCGAGGCGTCGAGCGAGATCGAGCGAGCACTCTTGTTCTCCACGACGATCATCGTCTGCGCGTTCATCCCGCTGTTCTCGATGTCCGGGCCCGAGGGGGCGCTTTTTGGTCCGATGGCCAATACCTATGCGTTCGCCATCTGCGGCGCCCTCTTGATGGCGGTGACGCTGGCGCCGGTCCTCTGCTCGTTCTTCTTCGTGAACAAGGAGGAAGCGCCCGACACGATGCTCGACAAGATCATGAAGCTTCGCTACCTGCGGGCCTTGAGCTGGGTCTTGCGGCACCGATTATCCACGCTCGCGGTGATGGGTAGCGCTCTTTGCCTATACGCTCTTCCTGATCCCGCACCTGGGGGGCGAGTTCATGCCGCCGCTCGAGGAAGGGTATTTGTGGATCAGGGCGACCCTGCCGCGGACCGTCTCGCTCGAAAGCGCCGCCAAGATGGCGCCCCAGATGCGCGAGCTGGTCGCCTCGGTTCCCGAGGTCAGCCGGGTGATCTCACAGCTTGGCCGCCCCGACGACGGCACCGACGTGACCGGCTTCTTCAACCTGGAGATGGGCGCTCCCTTGAAGCCGATGGAAGAGTGGCGGAAGAAGCCGCTCATCCTCTTCGGCTACAGGCTCTGGGACCAGACGATCAGCCGCGAAGACATCGAGAAAGAGCTGATGGAGAAGTTCAAGAAGTTCCCCGGGATCAACTTCAACTTCTCGCAGTACATTCGCGACAACGTCGAAGAGGCCCTCTCGGGCGTCAAGGGGGCCAACTCGGTCAAGATCATCGGCACGGATCTGCATACCTTGGAGAGCCTGGGCCAGCAGGTCGCCAATATCCTGATGAGAGTCAAGGGGATCGAAAACGTCGGCGTGTTCCATATCGTCGGCCAGCCCAACCTCGAAATCGAGATCGACCGCCAGCTCTGCGCTCGCCACGGCGTCAACG
Source organism: uncultured Isosphaeraceae bacterium (assembly GCA_963850935.1). GTDB lineage: Bacteria > Planctomycetota > Planctomycetia > Isosphaerales > Isosphaeraceae > CAWFRS01. Next base: position 174,244 of record CAWKNT010000031.1, on the reverse strand, counting down.
TGGCCGACGTCGAGAAAGTCGTGCAGGCGGCCATCGGCGGCGAGGCGTTCACCCAGATGGTCGAAGGCGAGAAGCTGTTCGACATCACGCTGCGGCTCCCGCCCGAGCTTGCGCGACGATCCCGAGGTGATCAACCGGATCTTGGTCGACGTCCCCGGTGGCTCGGACGACAGCCCGGGTTACCGCATTCCGCTCTCGCAGTTGACGCACATGGTCGCCCACAAGGCCGGGGCCTCGTATGTCTACCGCGAGAACAACCGCCGGTTCATCCCGATCAAGTTCAGCGTGCGCGACCGCGACCTGGCCTCGGCCATCAACGAAGCCATCGAGAAGGTGAAGGATCCCAAGACCGGAGTCGCTCTCCCCGAGGGCTACGACCTGGAATGGTCCGGCGAATTCGAGCAGATGAAAGACGCCAACGAACGCCTCACTGTACATCATCCCGCTCTCGCTCGGGTTGATCATGATGCTCCTCTACTCGATGTTCAACTCGGTCAAGGACTGCCTGCTCGTGATGGTCAACGTGCTCGAGGCGGCCATGGGAGGGGTATTCGCGCTTTATTTTACCGGTACTCACTTCAGCATCTCGGGGGCCGTCGGCTTCGTGTCGGTCTTTGGCGTGGCCGTGCAGGACGGCGTGCTCCTGGTGACCTATTGCAACCAGATGCGGGCGCGAGGCTATTCGCGTCTGGGAAACGTGCTTGCGCGGTCCGGAGTTGCGGGTGCGGCCGGTCGTCATGACCTCGTTGACGGCGGCCCTGGGGCTCTTTCCCGCGGCGATCGCCACGTCGATCGGCTCGCAGGCGCAGAAGCCCCTGGCCATCGTCGTCGTCGGCGCCATGCTCTGCACGCTCTTCCTCACCACGGTACATGATGCCGATCCTCTACAGCTATTTCCCCGCCCCGCGCGGTCACGTCGAGGGAGAAGATCAACACCTGGTCGAAGGCACCAACTACGCCGCTCGGTTCATGCATGATTTCCCGGAGGATCATTGATTAATTGCGAGAAATCGCCTGACGGCGATTTCGGAATCGGCCCATGGTCGTGTCGGAGGCCGACCGTTGGGTGAGAGGGACGCTCGAGCCGCCTTCAGAACTCGAACACGACGGATGCTCGGTGCTTCACAGCGGAGATTCGATCAACCATGCCTCTTAATGCGCTCGGACGAATCGCTGGCGTACTACTCGTCGGATTGAGCGTAGGAGCGGTCGCAGAAGCCGCGCAACAATCGGGCGATGGTCACTCTGAACTTCCCAATGTCGTAAAGCCGCTGCAGCCAGGGATGCCACTCGAAGTCACAGTGCCCGCACCCTCGGAGCCTCGGCTGCGCTCTTCTTGATTTCGGTCGATTTCCCGGCCGTATCGAACTGAGATCGTCGATCGAGGTCCGAGTCGAGCCGACTAACCCGCGCTCGGTCGTCGGTCCTCTCGCTGAGCAAGAGCCTCCACGTCGGCGATCCCGACGTGCTCTGGTCGATCCTCCAGCCCAAGGATGTTGCACTGGCGATCAAGATCATTCCGCCGCCTGCCGTGGACGCCAAAGCAGAAGTTGTGAAACCGCTCGGTGTCGCAGTCCGCGTTGCCGAGCTCGACCAAGTTGGTTCAGCAGTCGAAAAGCCAGTTGCCGATCCCTCGACGCTTGACCACGTCGCTTTCGAGACCGAGCCCAACGACCAGCCCGAGTCAGGCCAACCCCCTGACCCTGGGCGAGACGGTCTACGGCCTGGCCGACGACCGGCCGTACTTGCCGCTTGGTACCGAACCGACCGAACAAGAGCGCAACGCGGGGGCTGACTGGTTTCGTTCACGTTCGACGTCGGACGTTCCCAAGCTCGCTTTCTTCGCGCTCGATTTCGTCGATCGCGACGTGCCGCCCGACCTGCGAATCTATCGCAAAGAGAATGGTCAGGTCGTCGAGTACACCCGCGGAATCGACCCTCAGAGCCTTCAGCGCGAGCGGCCCCCGCGACATGGGGCCAACAAGTTCACGACCCGCGTGCTGACCAAGGGAACCTATTTCGTCTGGGTCGACGCCTGCCAGCCCGAGTATCAACTCCGGACCAAGCTGTTCGACGTGCCGCCATACCTGAAGCCCGATCAGGCCGAACAAGCCGACGCCGCCGCGATCGCCGCGGCCGCCCGGCGAGCAATCCGCACCGCGATGGATTTCCAGCTCTCTGGCGGGCGATAGCTGGCACGCCAACACGCCGCGCAAGGGCCACCCGCTCGATCGCGTCGCCAACTTTCACCACGAGACCTCGACGTGCGTCGCCTGTCACCCGACCCATTTCACCACCCAGTCGGCCCTGGCGGCCGTCAAGGCGGGCTATGACATCGAGCAGCCGTTTGCGCTTCAGTTTCTGACCGAGCGGCTCGCCAACAACCCCGTGCCGTTCCACGGTCATCCCGAGGCGCTCTGGGCGCGGATGATCCCCGCGCCGGCGAACGTGCTGGGCCGGCTCTCGACGATCGTCATGGACTACGAAAACCTCGTCACCGGCACGCCTGCGCAACAATTTGCACCGGGGCATCGCCGAGTTTCTCAAGCTCTATTACGACGGCCGGACCGAGCTGCCTGCCGGACGAGTCCAACGGCAATAACCCGGTCAGCCGCTACAAGGTCGCCACCGATAGCTGGCGGCAGCTCGATGAGATCTACCGGCGCACTGGTGAACTGCCGGCGACAAGGCCACGCGCGACCTGGTCGCGCAGCTGCTGCCGACCGGCAAGCCCGCCCATACCCGCGACCTGGCCGCCCAGACGATCGGCCTCTGCCTGATCGACCCCAAGCAGGAGAAGCACGCCGCCTTGATCCAGGCGAATGTCGAACAGTTGCTGTCGCTCCAGCGCGCCAGCGGCCACTGGTCGGTCAAGTTCGACCCGAACTACCCGATCACCGAGATGCAGACCGGCGAGAGCCTGTATGCCCTGTGCCTGGCCGGTCTCGAGCCCGATCATCCGGCCATGCGCCGGGGGATCGTCGCGCTGCTGGGCCGGCAGCAGGCGTTCGGCGGCTGGTTCGACTTGAACCCCTACGAGCAGTTTCGCACGCCGTTTCGCGAAACTCAGTGGGCTTTGATCGCTCTCTCATCGCTTTATCCCAACTCGAAATCGCGTTCGCCGGGCTGGAACGGCCCGCTCGGGCCGCAGCCGGCGGTCGCTGCGCACCGATTCGCCCGGCCGAGCTGATCCGCGACCTCGAGCGAATCTGGGATGTTCCCGACGCCGATCTGCGGCGGCAGATGATCGCGCAGCTCGGCCACGAGTCTCCGCTGGTGCGCGCGGCCGCTTGCCGGACTCTGGGACGGGTCGGCGACGAGACGGCGATCTCCGGCGCTGGCCAGCTGCCTGGGCGATGAGTCCAAGGTCGTGCGCCGCGCCGCGGCCGAGGCGTTGCGGCTGATGGGCAACCGCTTTAATGGTTCGCACCGGCCGGGCGAGACGCCGGCCCAGGTTCGACTGGTCGCCGAGCTCTCGCGGGCCCTGCACTTCCTCGGATGATCGCACTCGCCGCGGAGCCACGCGGGTTTTCGCCGCCCACTTCCGCGAGCTGTCGCAAGAAACCGCCTGGTCGACCCCCTGCTGCGAACTGTGCGGCGATCCCGATCCGGTCGTCGCCATGCAGGCGATCAAGGGCTTGTGGCGCTGGTGGTACTGGCGGGCCGACTCTGGCGCTGAGAAATCGCATCGAAGACACGTTGATCGCCGGCTCTGGCCGAGCCGCGTCATCCCTGGGTGCGCCGCAACCTGATCGAGGCCCTCTACATCATCGGCGACGACAACATCCGCTACCTCTACCAGAACTGGGTTCCCTCGCTGGCCAAGGCCGAGAGCCGGCGCCGGGCGACGGCGGGACAGCACGACACGGTCAATCGCCTGGGAGCCAAGTATGTGGCCGCGCTCGAGCGCGGCAATCGGCTCCAGCGCGAGGGGGTCCTGCGCGCGATGTCGGAGTTCTTCGAACGGCCCGTGCTGGGCGGTCGGATCGGCAACGACCTGGAGCCGATGCTTTTCTACGGCGACATGGTCCGCCAGGGTCGCGGCGCGCTCTGATCGACTCAGCTCGCGGACCCCGATCCAGCGATCCGCCGGCTGGCGCTCGAGGCCCTGGTCACGGTTCGCGGCGACCAGTCGGCGGAGCTGGCCCGGGCGGTCGCGCGGCGACTGGGCGATCCCGACGACGCTCGGTTCGCACCTGGGCGACCACGATGATGAAAGAATTCCCGCTCAAGATCAGCCGCGGCAAGAGCGATCCCGCGACGCTGGCGCTGATCGACGAGCTGTTGGCCCAGCCCGGCGCCGAGGCCCAGGCGGCCGCGCTTGCGCTGCATCGGCCGGCTGGGACCGGTCGCCGGCGTCGAGCCGAACGACGATCCCGCGGCGAAAGTCCGTTCGCGGTTGACCGCCGACAATGCGATCGTTCGCGCGGCCGCCTTGAATGCGCTGCGGTCGTTCCCCGCACTCTGGACCGAGCTGCCCGTTCATCGAGGCGATCGAGCGGTGCCTTGGGCGACAGCGATCCCCAGGTCCGGTCCGCCGCGGTCCGGCTGGCACTCGAGCCGAAGGCGAAGATCGCCGAATCGGCCCTGCGCAAGGCCCTCGACGATCCGGCGCCCGCGGCGCGCATCGCCCTTCTCGAGCGGATCGCCGCCGAAGCCGAGCTCAAGAACGACCTGCGGTTGCTCGGCGTCGTGAGCAATTCCCTGGTCGACGAACACGGCGGCGTGTGCGAAAAGGCGCTCCAACTGATCCAGAGCCAGCCCGCCCTCGTGGCCAACGCGGCGATCGAGAACGGTTTGCGCGAGCTTGTGCAATCAGCGAAGACCGCCGACCGCCAGCGCGAGATCGCCAAGGCCCTGCTGGCGACGCGCGGTCGCTCGAGCTCGAGCGCGGGCGACGTCGAGCGAGCGGCTCGACCTGGCTTACTTCAAGGCCAAGGTCCTGCCGATCTTCAACCGCGTCGGCGACGACGGCCAGAATTGCATGGGCTGCCACCGCTCGCACACGATTCTTGAAGATGGTCCCACCCGGCAAGGACGGCGATTGGACGCCGGAGGCCGTGCGCGACAATTATCGCGCGGCCTTGAGGGTCGTCAACCTCGCGCAGCCGGCCGAGAGCCTGCTTCTGGGCAAGCCGACCTGGGAAGCCGCCGAGGAGGCCGAGGCCCAGAACGACCCCACCAAAAAAGCCCATGCCGGCGGCGTGCGGTTCGAGAAGAACTCGCGCGAGTATCAGACGCTGCTCGACTGGATCAACGGGGCCAGAGAGCATCAAACAACCTCGATCCGATAGGCAGTGATCCAGCTGCTGCCGTTCAGCTCAACAAAGCGCGCCTCCGACCGCCAACATCTCGGGCAGCCCAATTTACCCGCAGATTGGCCGCGGAACTGATGGGTCGGTTCGGCATCAGTCTGACTGGCCGGGCGCGTGAGAGCCTGGCCACCAAGTTATGGTGGATTGGCCAATTCACTTCCGAATTCGGTAAGAAACAGCCGCCTACGGCTACCAATAATTCTGGGAGGGAAGCTCTGACTTGCTCAATGAAGATGCGGAGTCGTTGTTCAAGAGCTGGGTCACTGAGTATGGGGGCGCCGTGCTCAAAGTAGCCCGCGCCTACACACTCACAACCGAGGATTGCCAGGACTTGGTCCAGGAGATCCTCCTGCTCTACCTGGACGACTTGAGCTATCGCCAGATGGCCGAGGTGCTGGGGATCTCCGAAAGCAACGTGGGCGTCAAGTTGAATCGCGCGAAAAAGGTGCTAGGCAAACTGATGAATGAAAATTCACATGAGCCTTCATGAGTTCAAACAGACCTGGCAGGCGCAATCGTCGCAAACGCGTCTGACGATCGATGCCGAACTGCTCCTCAAAGAGGTGCGGCGCAACCAGCAGCATTTCACCGCCACAATCTTCTGGCGGGATTTTCGTGAAGTCGGCACGTGTCTTGTGGCGGTGCCTGTGTGGCTTTACCTGGGATATAGGTTCTCGTTGCCCTGGACATGGTTTTTGGCGGTGCCTGCCATGTTGTGGGTGGCCGGGTACATGCTTGCGGACCGGATGCGTCACAAACGGCAACCGCCTGAGCCGGGCGAACCGCTTCGACAGGGGGTCGAGAGTTCACTGGCACAGGTCGAGCATCAAATCTGGTTGCTTCATAATGTGTTCTGGTGGTATCTGCTGCCTCTGGCCCTTTCGGTCCTGGGTTTCTTCGCCCAGGTCGCCTGGCAGGAGCGGGCGAGCGGTTGGGCGACCGCTCTCGTTGTATCAATGGTGGTCGGTCTCGTAGCGATCGTTTTTGCTGGTATTTATTGTCTGAACCAATACGCCGTTCGCACAGAGCTGGAACCAAGACGCCGGGAGTTGGAGACGCTGCTTAAGGGTCTCGAAGACGAAACTCCTGACGCGAGCTGACATTCGAAGATCGAGTATTTGGCCGTAAACCGCGCCGCGTCAGAAGATTATCAAGTAAGCAATTCCCACGATGCCGAATGACAGCAGCGGCGCCAACACGCTCGTGACAATGCCGACGATCGCCCAGACTCCGCTCTTGCGCGAATACGCCAAGAACAAGCCCTACTGTCGCCGCGATAAATACCAGCAAGAGTGTGGCACCGCCGAGAATGAACAGCACCAAGTCGGAGCTGAAACGCCAATGCAATCAAGTAATTGAATGGCAGCATGAGTAGTAACGCCGCGATTGCTGCCATGCCCAAAATGCCGCTGGCACGGCCGACCCTGAGGTCGGCCTTGAGCACAGGTTTGATTGCTCGTGTCGCAGCAGCCCGCGCACCGTGACCGGCCCACCATCGGTCTCGTTCGGGAGATAAGCTTCGGGCGGATCCAGTCGTGCCAGTACGGCAAGTACGTCTTCGCGAGTCAATTCATCCCCCTCACTCGCTTGAATCAGCTCATGAATCTGCGACTCCACTTCTCTGACGATCGCCATGCGATCCTGACGGGAAAGCCGCCCAAGCAGCATCCGATCGATCGTGTCGAGCCGGCTGTCGATGAGCATCTGAAGTGATTCCGAAATCTGGGCCGTGGCGACCATCATGTCCGTGCTCCTTCAATCAAGTCACTGAGAGATTGAGAAACCGTCCTCCAGCTCTCCGCCAAATGGCGAAGACGTCGCTGCCCCTCTGCGGTCAATCGATAGTACCGTCGCGTTGGTCCGCGGGGAGATTCCTCGGTGCGTACTGCCAGAAACCCATCACGCGCCAGCCGCGTCAAAACGGGATAAACTGTGCTCTCCGTGAGCTCAAGTCCCTCGAGCCCTTTGAGCTGCTCGACAATCCGATAGCCGTAGGTTTCCCCACGCCCGATCGCGGCAAGGATCGCCAGCTCGACCACGCCTTTACGAAGCTGCGTTTCCCAGCGATTCATCCATGACTCCCAAACTGGCTCTTACTACGCAATGCAGAGTAGTAAAATGCGGGAGAATGTCAAGTAAATTTCCGGTTCAATGTGACTTCGCCATCGCAGCGGTTTTGGCATCCGCGGGCTTCAGTGCGACGAAATCGTGAACGGGATTACCCTGTGCGTCGAGTAGACGAATCTTCTTGACGAACGGCAAGGTCCGGAGTGAGTGCTCGATCGCGGCACGATCCCCCACGATCAAGACGGTCAAGCGGCCAGGCGAAAAGTACTTGCGGGCCAGACGATCGACGTCTGCCGGTTCCACCTTCGCGAATCTGCGGGGCTCGAGCGCGAAATGACGATCTGGCAGTTGGTGCGACGTCAAATAGCCGAGTTGACCGGCGATGTCGGCGATGGTCTCAAATCGATTGATGGTGTCCGGCAGCATACTATCCTTGAGCTCGCTCAAATCGACCTCGGTTGCGCTCGCGTCGCGGGCGAACTCGCATGTCTCGTTGAAAATCTCAGCAAGCGCATGTCGGGTCTCAGCGGTCTGGACCGAGCCTCTGCCTACGAATGGACCAGCCCCTTCCCGAAAATCGAAGTTCTCTGAAAATTCGTATGTGTAAGCTTTTTCATCGCGGATTTTCCAATTGATCCGTCCTGACAGGGCCCTTTTAAGAATCAGCAGTGCGTTACGATCCGGCGACTTTAACCTCGCGCCGATCCGGCCGATCGACAGGGTCGATTGCGCTGCTCCAGGCCGGTCGATCAAAAAGACGGTCCCACTCGCCACAGACGATGGTCTCGATTGGACAAGTGGGCCCGGAGGGACCGGGCCGGGCCGCCACCCAGCGAACCGCGCCTCGACTGCAGCCGCGAACGTCACGGGATCCACGTCACCAACGACGACGAGCGCGGCATTCGCGGGCACGAAATGCAGGTTATAGAATGCAATGACGTCTTCGCGCGTGATCGATTGAACGGTTTCACGTGTTCCCAGCTTCGGCCGCCCGTAAGGATGGGACGCACCATATAGAAGACGCAGGAACACGTCTTCGGAGATAAGATCAGGATCGACTAATCGGTCTTTGAGATACTCGAGCCGACCGAGCTTCAATCGCAGGAATTCTCGATCGAGAAAGGCCGGCCGCAATATCACGTCGGCGAAAAGGTCAAGCGCATGATCGAGATTGCGCGTCGGCGCTTCCAGATCCACGCTGCTTGATTCCATCCATTCCTGAGTCCAGAGACTCGCTCCGATTTCGGCGAGCTCATGTTCGAGTGCGATGGCGTCGCGCGACGTGGTCCCCTCGCGCAGCAGTTTGACTGTAAGCGAGCTCAAGCCCCCCTTGCCTGCAGGTGAGCTCGTTTCCCCGGATCGGACAACCAGCTTTAATTGCACTTTGGGCAGCTCGTGCCGCTCGAAAATGAGCAACTCGAGTCCCCCCGCGAGCGACAAGCGTTGGAAACGAGGCGGACGAAACGCCGGCGAAGGGCCGACGTCAGGAACGACCGAGCGATCGAGCAAATCCAAGACCGGCGCGGCGGGGGCAACGAAATTGTCTGCCGGCTCGACACGTGCGACGTCCGTCGCCCACTCGCTCGTGGCTCGGTCGCCAGGGTGCACCGAGAGTTCGATTCGCCCAGACCCGAGATACTTGCGCAACCCAGCGGACATCGTCCGGCGCGACCGCGAAGACTCTGGCCAAAAGGGAGCGATACGCCAGCGGCTCTCCGAATGCGGCCGCGGATTGATTCAGGAGCTTGGCTTTGCTGGCCACCGAATCGAGCAGATCAATTTGGGATGTTCTCTTTTCGATCTTGACTTTGCGCACTTCGTCGTCGGTTGGTCCGTCCGCCTTGATCCGCTCGATCTCGACATCAACAATCTTGATCAGATCGTCGAACCTTTGACCCGCGCGAGCTTCGATAATTAGCTCGAGATGGCCTGCGAGCCGGTGCTTCGTATGCGATGCACTCACGGTGGTCGCAAGCTGCCGATCGTACTCGAGTGCGCGGAACAAACGATTCCACCTCGAGCCTCCTCCCAAGATCGATGCCAAGACGTCGAGTGCGGCTGCGTCGCGATCATCTTCGGGAACCGTGGGCCAAGCCAGGACGGCAGCTGCATGGGCCACTTGATCGGTCAAGCTCATGCGCACTGTTTTGACAAGTCGAATCGGCTCCGGACGTGGCGGATCAATAAGGCGAGCCCTTAATAGTGGCCCGAAGTATTTCTCGATCCAGAGCCGGGCTAAATTAAGATCGAAGTCACCGGCCAGACATAGAAAGGCATTATTCGGTGCATAGCGACGGCGAGCGAATGGCTCGAAGTCCGCAAGCTGGGCCGCCGACAGGTCGGCCATCGAGCCGATGATCGGTTGCCTGTAAGGATGGCCCGGCGGATAGAGTGCCGCGTACAAAGTCTCCCATAGCCCACCCAAGGGGACGTTGTCATGCATCTGTCGCCGCTCGTTTTTGACTACCGAACGTGCGTTTCTTAGCTTGGCGGGCGTGATCGCCGATAGGAAAAAGCCCATACGATCAGCCTCGAGCCAGAGTACGCGCTCGAGCGCGTTGCTCGTGACTGTGTCATAGTAGATGGTGCAATCCCTGTCTGTCTCGGCCCGCCCGTCGATTAAGTAACGATAGATCGGTCCAGTAAAGCCTGAGTCGTTGTGCGCACTTCCCTCGAACATCATGTGCTCAAAGAGATGGGCAAAGCCGGAACGTCCCGGAACGTCGTCCTTCGAGCCGACCTTGTAGGTGACGTTGACGGCCACCATGGGTGCCTTGTGATCTTCGTGGAGGATGACCGTCAGCCCATTCGCAAGTGTATACGACTCGACCTGGATTTCCGGAAGCCACGGCTTCCGCACCTCGCTCTGCGGGGGCTCGGCGCTTCCGACTAGAGCGCATTGCGACATGAAAACGGCGCATGTCAGTCTAAGGCCGCAGACGAGATGCCTCATCGATTCCGCGCTCATCGGAGAGTATTGACGCCAATCCCGACGGCCCATACGCTGCATGATAGCTGCAAGATACACCAAGCGACGACTAACCCGCAATCAACGAGGCCGGTGACCCACCCCGAGTCGGAAGTCCGACGTCAATCCGATCTCGCAAATCGATAGGACGATATGACGATGTTCAAGCCAAACTTGATCATGGGCCGCTCTCGGCCTCGTCGGAGCGTGATGCTGCCGCTGTTGATTCTGACGCTCGCGTCTCTCTCAACAGGGCTCGCCCCGCCCGGGCTGGTCGTTTCACTTTCGCGGCCCGCGCCGGGCGCTGCCGAGAACGCGATTGCCGAGTCCGCCAAACGTCTCTACAACCGCGACAACTTGATCGCGTGGTGCATCGTGCCCTTTGACAGCAAGAAGCGCGGACCCGAAGAACGTGCGGCTATGCTCCAAAAGCTGGGATTGACGCACTTCGCCTACGACTGGCGTGCCGAGCACATCCCGTCCTTTGACGCCGAGGTCGAAGCACTCGACGCACACGGAGTCGCACTGGATGCGTTTTGGGTGTCGCCTGGCGAGCTCAATCGCGAATCGCGCATCATACTTGACTTGCTCAAGCGCCACGGCAAAAAGGCACAGCTCTGGGTATTACTCGACCTCGGCAACGATCGCGTGCACGGCGCCGAACAAGACCGCCGAGTCGAGACCGCTGCCCTCAAGTTGCGCCCTTGGCCCAAGAGGCTGCCAAGATCGGTTGCTCGCTGGCGCTCTACAATCACGGTGGCTGGTTCGGCGAGCCCGAGAATCAGATCGCCATCATCGAACGCTTGAAAACGCGCGGCGTCACCAACGTCGGCATTGTCTACAATCTTCACCACGGCCACGACCACCTCGATCGTTTCCCCGCGCTGCTCGCTCGGATGATGCCTTATCTGGTGGCTCTCAATATCAACGGGATGGATCCTGGCGGCGACCGGGTTGGGCGGAAAATCTTGCCGCTGGGCCAAGGGTCCCGCGACCTCGAGCTGCTGCGGATGATTGCGGCGAGCGGATACAAGGGAAAGATCGGCATCCTCGGCCACACACAGGACGATGCGCAGGAGCGGCTCAAGGACAATCTGGACGGACTCGACTGGCTGGTTCCGCAGCTACTTGGTCAGCCCACCGGGCCGCGTCCCCAACCGCGCACTCCTGTGCCGCCTCCACCGGTCCAGGAGGTCAAAGCCGCCAATCTCCACCCCCCTGCCCCAGCTCCAGGCGCGGCAGCCGCACCCTATGATCCAGCCCTGGTTGCTTCTCTCATTGATGACGCCCGCAAACACGGTGATTCGAACGAGGGCGCGCTGGTGTTTGCATCATCCCGATTCGCGTGCGTCTCGTGTCATCGCGTCGCCGACCCTGGACCCCTGATCGGGCCTGACCTTTCGACAGTGGGGACCTGCTTGAAGCCGGAGGAAGTGGTCGAATCGCTCCTCTGGCCACGGCGCCAGGTCAAGGAGGCCTACGCAGCCTACACGATCGCGACAACCGACGGCAAAACACGCCAGGCGTACAAGCTGTCCGAGACGCCCAAGGAGATTGTGTTCCGCGAACCAAGCTCCCCCGACAAATTTCAGATCGCCAAAAGCGACATCGAGGAAATCAGGCAGGACGGGTCGCTCATGCCCGAAGGTCTCACGGCCGCAATGTCGACGGCGGAGCGCCGAGATTTGATTCGATTCTTGTTCGATCTCGGCCACGCCGGTTCTCACGCAGCCGACCAGGTACGCCGCCATTCCCACGTCATGGCCGAGTTCACCTACGATCGTGCGCCGCTGCACCCCGAACAGTGGCCGAGCTGGCAACACCCTGTCAATCGCGACCGCGTGTATGATTTCTATTCAAAGGAAGCTGCGCATTTCATGAAGCAGTCGAGCGTCCCGTCGCTCTTGCCTGTTTTTCCGGGCCTTGACGGCGGAAAGAACGGGCACTGGGGTAACCAGAACGAGGCGACATGGGCTGACGATCGCTGGAACAGAACGGATCTGGGGACGGTCTTAAGCGGTGTCTTTCGTGGCGCGGGCACGACGGTCCCCAAGGGGGTGTGCGTTCGGCTCGGCGAGCGCGGCGAGATGGCCGCCTGCTTCAACCCTCAGACGCTTTGTTACGAGGCAGTCTGGAGTGGTGGATTCGTCAAGTTTTCAGCCACGCGCCACGGCCTGATGGACGGCCTAATCATGGACGGCACGCCGCAGCCCAAGCCCGCGGGCACCCGGCCCGACAAGCCGTTTGTTTATCGCGGATTCTACCGGCAGGGCAAGCGTGTCGTGTTCGCTTACCGCGTGGGCGACGTCGAGCTGCTCGATGCTCCCTGGGTCGAAAACGGCCAGTTCACCAGAGTCGTCGCACCGACCGCCAAGCATCCCCTGGCGGCGGCGACTCGCGGGGGACCTGCTCAATGGCCAGAGGCAATCACGACAAAGGGCCATCTGGGGGCTGCCGGGCCGTGGCCTTATGTGGTCGACACGATCGAGCCGCCGTTTCGCAACCCATGGAATGCTCTTCTGTTCTTTGGCGATCTGGACTTCATGGCCGACGGCACGGCAATGCTCGCGACGGTTCAGGGAGATGTTTGGCAGGTCGATGGTCTGGACCAGGCGCTGGAAAAGGTGCGCTGGAAGCGCTTCGCCTCCGGATTACACCAGGCCCTGGGCTTGGCGGTTAGCGACAACAAGGTCTACGTGCTGGGACGCGACCAGATCACGCGGCTCCACGACTTGAACGGCGACGGCGAGGCTGATTTTTACGAATGCTTCTCCAACGCGTATCCAACGTCCACGGGCGGCCATGATTTCATTAGCGGACTCCGGCGCGACAGTTCAGGCCGGTTTTACACCGCCTCGAGCAAGGACGGCCTGTTGCGAATCGCGGCCGATGGCCGTTCATTTGAGACCGTCGCGACTGGCTTTCGCAATCCCGATGGTCTCGGGCTAGCACCGGATGGAACGATCACCGTCCCCAATTCGGAAGGAGAATGGGTCCCGACTTCGATGATTTGCGAGGTTCGCCCCGGCGGCCACTATGGCTATCCGGGTCCCAAGGCCGGCCAACCGCCGGATCTTCCCCTTGTCTACCTGCCTCGCGGCATGGACAATTCCAGCGCTTCCCAGGCTACGGTTCCCGACGGCCGATTTGGCCCACTGCAGGGCCAATTGCTGCACTTCTCCTTCGGGACTGGAAGCCATTTTCTGGTGTTGCGAGACAAGGTCGATGGCCAGCCACAAGGGGCCGCCGTACCCCTGCCAGGCGAGTTTCTCTCGGGGCGCATCGCGGCCGTTTCAGTGCCCAGGATGGCCAGCTCTACGTCGCCGGCATGGCCGGATGGGGGACCTATACGCCGGCCGATGCCAGCTTTCAGCGGGTGAGGTACACCGGCGGGCCGGTTCAGTTGCCCATGCAATGGCACGCCCACGAAAACGGGGTTGAACTCAAGTTTTCGCGACCGCTGGCCCGTGAATTCGCCGGCCAAGCGAATCGGCATTTCGCCCAGGCATGGAATTATCACTACAGTGCCAGCTACGGCTCGCCGGAGCTGTCCATTCGACATCCCGGTCAACCGGGCCACGACCCCCTGGCGATCCGCTCGGCACATGTATTAGCCGACGGTCAGACGCTGTTCCTCGAGATTCCAGACCTTCAGCCGGTCAATCAGCTTCACTTGCACGTCAGTTCGGGCGAGGGCGAGCCCACCGATATCTTTGCAACGGTGAATCGTTTAGCGGCGCCGTTCACGGGATTCCCGGGCTATGTGCCGTCCCATAAAACGATCGCCGCTCACCCGATTCTGGCCGACATGGAGGCGCTCAAGCATCCGCCTGCGCTTAACCCGTGGAGACGACATATCCGTGGCGAACGGGCGATCTCGATCGAGGCTGGCAAGAACTTGAGCTACTCAGTTCGCTCTTTGAAGGTGAAGGCGGGCGAGCCGATCCGACTGACGTTTGTGAACCCCGACTCCGTGCCCCACAACTGGGCTTTGATCAAGCCAGGCACGTTGAACCGAGTGGGCGACCTGGTCAACAAGATCATTGCCGAGCCCGACGCAGCGTCGCGCCAGTACATTCCCAAGACGAGCGATGTCTTGGTATACACCGACATCGTGGTTCCACAGGAACAATTCGCGATCTCGTTCCGCGCTCCCACTGCACCGGGGCGTTATCCATATCTCTGCTCGTTCCCGGGTCACTGGATGGTCATGAACGGAGAGATGATCGTGGAATAGTGTGAATGCCGACTGGATGTTAGCGCACCGGCCCATCACTTTGCCGTCGGCCTGTTTTTTGGGTCTTCGTACGCCACTGCGGATTCGGCGTGGGCATGACGGCCTTAACTTGATCACGCCAGGTATCGAGCCGAGCCGCCAGATTCTTGACCCTGTCCTGACTTGCCGCGGAAACATCGTGTTGCTCGCCGGGATCGTCCCGTAGGTTATACAGCTCGCGACCACCGTCTTCGTACCATTCGATCAGTTTCCAGTCGCCGTCGCGAACGAACCCGCAGGGGCGCCGCCTTGATTGCCGTAATGAGGATAATGCCAGAAGAGCGTGCGCCCGGGATATCGCCTCCATTGAGCAACGGAACGAGGCTGACACCGTCAAGCTGTTGCTCGGGCGCAGGTGCCAGGCGGGTCAACTCGAGAATTGTCGGATAAAAGTCGGTCGTGATGACAGGCGTTTGACACAAGCTGCCTGGGCGAGTCACGCCCGGCGCCCTAATCAGCAAGGGGACACGAATGCCTCCTTCATAGGGCCAGCCCTTGCCGCCGCGCAGCGGCAGATTTGAGGTCGGATGGCCTTCAGACGTTGATAGTCCACCGTTGTCGGACGTGAAGACGACGATCGTCCGTTCGGCCAGACCTGTTCGATCGATCGCGGACAAAACGCGTCCAACGGCGCGGTCCATCTGTTCGACCATGGCGGCGTAAACGGCGTGGTTCTGCACACGACGCACCTTGCGCTCACGCTCCCGGCCCCACGAGTCGGGCGGCGCGGATAACTTCTTCCGTTCGTACTTGGCGACGAGGTCGGCAGGCGCCTCAAGTGGCGTGTGGACGTCCAGGAACGGAATGTATACAAAGAACGGTTGCTGGCGATGTTGGTCGATGAAACTCACGGCTTCATCGGCGATACGGTCAGTTGTGTGCGGGTCGGTCTTGGGATCGGGCGCGGGCTGGTCGCTCTGCGGATAGTAAAACATACCGCCGTTCCCAGTGAGCAGGCCAGGTCCGAATCCCTGTGCGTTGGGCGAAAACTTGCCGTCGCCGAGATGCCATTTGCCCGCGAGGAAAGTCGCGTAGCCGCTGCCGCGCAGGCGCTCGGCAATGGTAACCTCTTCGAGGGGGATATGGTCCGGGTTGGGAGCGGGTGCCAGCTTGCCCTGGGTGTAGTTTCCCCGGGAAATGTAATCAGTCACTCCGGTGCGAGGGGGATACTTGCCTGTCATCAGGCTCGCGCGTGTGGGCGAGCAAACCGGGCAGCTCGAGTAAGCTGTGGTAAAGCGCATGCCGCTGGCGGCCAGGCGGTTGATGTTTGGGGTCTCGTAGAAAGTCCGGGGGTTGTTGGCCCCTATGTCCATAAAGCCCAAGTCATCGGCGAGAAAGAAGACGATGTTTGGATTCGACGGTTCGGCGGCGCCAAGAGCGACTAAGCCGACATTGAGTGCGATCAAAGCAACCAGAAATATGCTCGCGGGTTTCATACTTCCCCGGATTCCAGGAGTCTTGGAAGCGCCACAAAGGTTGGTCATCATCCCTATCCAGCAACGCGAACGGGCATGAACTCATTCTACGTGAGAGGTGGGTCCATTTCAGCGGTTGAAATGGTTCGCAGACGGGTGTCGATAGGCAGCAGACGCACCGACGATGCGGAGCCGACGCTTATTCGAGGCACTCCGGAGTTCATCGAGCGGGCTTCCTGAATATGGACCTGCTAGCGCGTGTCAAACCCGGGTGTCGCCGAACCGCGAGAATCAAGGACAATGGATCCGATATCGATTGGCCCGGTGTCCTTCACGAGGAAATTCCGATCGGACGAGTTGCCGGCGTCACCGTTCGCTGCGTAAAGCCTGCATCGGGCACCGACGGGCAACCCGGGCACAGTGAACCGGCCCTCGGAATCACTGACGGTCGCCAGCCCGACGCCGGCGGTGCTTTCGACACCCTCGAGGTCGACAGAGATGCCACAAATGACGTTGACGCCGGAGCGAGGTTTTCCGGCAGAGTCGACAATTTGGCCGCGGGCCGTTGCCGCGTGTTTGGCCACGATCGTGACTTCGGCATCGTCGTCATCGCCGACGGTCACGCAGCCGGCGAGATCCCCTTCGGGATTGCGCACGTAGACCACGATCTTGCCGAACGGACGGGGGAGCTCGAAACGGCCTCGCTCGTCCGCGGATCCTCGCGACTCCGGGTCGCGGGCTCCGATCGGATCTCCGACCACGATTGCTCCGGCGATCCGCGGCCCATCGGGCCGCTTGCGCGCACGGTTCCGCAGAGGGTTCGCCACGGGCTTCCCACGCCGCTGAGCTGGAAATCCCGTTGGATCTGTTGCCCTCCGCTGACCACGAGGTGCTCAGCAACGGCCTCGGCACTGCGCTGGCTAGGCCCAGTCAGCTGGTAATCGCCCGATCCTATGTGAAAGGCATAGCGACCGTCCCGGTCGGTATCGGCCACGTGAAGGATTGCTTCCCGCAAAGGGCTGGGCTGATCCATGAACGTTCCCGGCGGGACGGCCGGGCCGTGCTCCACGAGAATGACCGCCAGGCCGGACGCCGGCTTTGATGGTGACCCGGTCGTGACGCGTCCCGTGATCACGCTTGCGCGCTCAAGCCGAAGGTCTAGGCCAGTCTGAGGCGTTCGCTCCCGGACGACGATCCCTTTCAGGCTCCGCGCTGCCCATTCGTCGTCGACCACGTAAACCATGTACGACTGCTCCGGGGGCACGTCCATCGTGTAGGAGCCATCGGCGCTGGTCCTCACCCTACCCGAGCCGCCAGGATTTGCACTGCCCGCGCCGTCGGCCGCGACCCGGATGCCTGGCGCGGGCGAGCCGTCCGGAAGGGTGACCTTACCAGAAATCGGCGTGAACTTAACAACGCGAGCGATCAGTTCAGCGTCCGGATTGTCGAGATCCATCAGGAGCTGCTTTGGCAAATACGACAACGACGACGCTACGAGAAAAGATGTGCCGCTCTGGACATCGCGCGGGAGCCAGTCGAACGTAGCGGAACCATGTTGGTCCGTGCGAGCCCGGACAGGGGACGCGGAAATTTGGATTGATCTGAGCTTTCCCTTCTTGAAAACCGTGTCCGGGACGAGCTCGACGCCCGGCATGGGATTGCCCGCGGAGTCGACCGCCCGGATGCGGACGGCCCTCGTGCCGTCGAGGACGAGCCGGGCACGCTCCGGAGGCGGCGGCCAGCCGGCCGGAGGATTGGTGCGATAGTTCTCGAAGTAGTCGAAGCCAAGGCTCGGTTTATAGCCGAAAATCCACTGTATGATCGTATCGGCTGGCGCTCGCAGCGAGGCGACGCCGCGGCATCGGTGCGGGCGTTGGCAATCGGAAAGACAACATCGAGGCCGAAAACTTCCGCGCCGTCGACGGGTATCCCTTGTCCATCAACGACCGTCACCGTCACCGTGCGTGCCGGCTTGAGCACGATCCGCACGAGCGTCCGAGCGTCTTTGGATCCCGTGGGGCCCTGGAACCGGAAGATTCCCTGTCGCGCTCCGCCGTCGGCCGTCGCCAAAAACGACAGGTTAAGTAGCCTCGGCTCATCGTTGGCCAAAACGAAGGTGCCGTCCGACTTGGTTGTCACGGCGCGGGGGTTGACTGTCCAGAGGGAAGTGACCTGGGCGCCCATTACGGGCTTGCCGGACGAGTCGACGACCAGCCCCTTGATCCAGGGCCCGGCAGACGCCGCCTGCGGAACGAGGGCCTGCCTAGCTTCGGCCTTTGTGCCTACGTCGTCGGTGTGGTCTGCGCCCCGTCTTACCGCGATGGCAGCCCCCGCGCCGACCATGGCGGCGACAAGAGCGCCCGTCGCCATCAGGCCCAACGCGGCAGTTTTCAACCGGCCCAAGAGCATCGTTGTCAAAACCCCTTGCGTCAGACCCGTGACGGTTGCAGAGGCCACGGCGTCGGTCCCCCGCCCAGCGGCCACGCCCGCAGCGGCCTGGACAGTCGCGTCTAGCCACACGTCCAACGCCGCTTCGGCGCCGAAGACAGGCATCCCCAACAGGCCGGCCGCCGGCTCCCAGCCGCGACGGACCAGCCGAGCTCTCAGTCGCTCACGACCCTGCGCCAGCCGGCGCTGAACTGTTCGAATCGGCAGGCCGAGGTATCCGGCTGCCTGCTCGTTGCTCAACCCTTCGAGGTGGCACAAGACAATCGGAGCCCGGTATCTTTCCGGCAGGCGCTCCATCTCTTCGTGGAGCTCCGGCCAGCCGTCTGCTCGCCGATTATCGTCACCATTTTCTGCTTTCGTCTCGCCGCCTCGCCGCTCGATCTCCTGCCTGCGTGCATTTTGTGCCCTCGCCTTGGCGGCGACCCGAAGAGCCACCCCGTAGAGCCAGCTCGCCAGCGAGTCGACATGGCGGATAGATTGAGCTCTGCACGCCAAGATCAGAAAAGTTGCCTGCGAGGCGTCCTCGGCGTCGTGGAGGTTCCCGAGGACATCATGGCTGACGCGCCGAACCATCGGCCCATGCCGCTCTACGAGCGCCGTAAATGCGGCCGAGGAGTCGGCGTCACTCCGGCCGGCCAGGAACCGCTCCAACAACGGCCCGTCCCCTAAGGCGCCGATAGCCCCCGCATTCAGGATGATGTGCAGATGTTTGAGCGAATGACCAAAATAGTAACTCACCATTCCGTCCTCGTCCCGGCTTTGCCCGTCTCCACTACTTGTAGTACGCCGAACGGCCGCGGCACCGCCAACAATTTGTGAAAAATGGTCACCGCAGCGGTGCGTTTTCCCGGTCCCTGATCATGACCCGCGCACGAGTCAGAACGTTGAGAGGATCACATCGCAAATGGTCAGGGATGGCGTCTGTTCGTCGCGTCGGGCTCGTCGCCGCTAAAGGATGGTCGCGTGGGCATGCCAGTCATCCGCCAGTTGAGGATACTGGGAAGCCTCATCCGCCGTGACGGCACGCTTGGAGCGGATGGTGAAATGGATCCAACCGTCGCAGTGAGGGCACCGGCCTACAAAGCCCGTGTCGTTCCACCAGGTGCGCACCAAAGGGTCGTGTGCTGTGCGTCCATGGTTTTCCAATCGGAAATCAATCGCTTGCATCGGCTCCCCGCAACCAGCGTGAGGACAAGTCGGCTCGGAGTAGACGATGTGAGGTGCCTTCCGACGTTCCTGGCCTACCTGTCGGTACATAGTGTGCATCTGGCTGAGTTCGTCTGCCGTCGGTGTCGGGGCATCGTGCGCAGTATTGGCCATCGCCCTTGCTCGCGTGAATCACCGGACATGAACGCTTTGAGCGGACGCTCTATCAAGGATACTTTGAGTCGGTGGGAATTGAAAGTTTGGCCAACCGATCGCATACGGCTGTGCTTCAGTCGGCGATCACATCTTCGTCGGTCACCAGACCTTCAGATGTCAAGTAGACCAATATGTGACGAGGCGTATCTTGCGTGAGAAGCTGAAAGTAGAGTATTCGCTCCACCTTTGCATCGTGTCGCACGATCCCGCGGTCAGATACGTCTCGCGCGGCGATGTAGTTGATCGCCTGCATCCCTGCAAATTCCATCGCCGGTCCGCGCACGAAGTCCTTCCGGGCTTGCGGAGCCACGCCTACGACTTCTTCCACGGCCTTGCCTCCCTGCGAGAACGCTTTCAGGACCGATTCAATCCTCGTGGTCAACGGTGGATCTGCGTCGGGCTCGCGTTTGACCGCACCGACAAGCGGACCGATGCGCTGGGCTGGCATCCGATCGCCAACCAGGCGAAGCATAAGCCCCGACACGTCTCCCTTGGGTTCGCGGGTAATGACGAAGCCACGATCGGCATCCTCCGCGACGAAAGCTTGTGTCCGAGAGTGGCAGGAACGCATTCGTCAACCTCCCACTGTCATCGAGGATCAGGGAGTTTCCTTCGCGAGTCACTTTCAATACCTGAAAGCCGAATACGTTGTAATAGCCGGTGTAGGAATCGAGGAGCGCGCTTTCGAGATGGACCGCCGCGTGCGTCACGAGACCGGGGATGTAGCGTTGCGCAATGCCCAGATCCAGGCCTTGTACATAGGCCGCGCCTCCGTTAGTCGACACGATCACCGTCAGTCGATCGTCAGGGTACCGGGAAATGATGGTCGCTGTCCCCGGGGCAGCGCCGGGATGATAGATGTGCCTGTGTCCATTGATGGACCCCAGAAACCAGCCGAGCCCATAATCGAAGGTCGAGCCATAATTGAGCTTCACGGGCGACCAGATGGCCTCCTTGCTTGAAGAGGTGAGGACGCTGTCCGTGGACAATGCCGCGTCCCATTTCGCCAGGTCCAGCACGGTCGAAAGAATTCCTCGGTCCCCGTGGTTTGTCATCAAGTATTTGAGGAAGTCGCCATTTCGCAGGCCCCCCAGACCGCTCCATAGATAGCCAACCGCGCGGTTGGACACGACCTCGTCCGGGCTGTCGTGGCGTGTATCGTTCATCCCGAGAGGTTTGAAGACTCGCTCGGCCAGGAATGCGTCATACGATTTGCCGCTCAGGTTTCGAACTATCATGCCGAGCAACACATAACCCGTGTTGCTGTACGACCATTTCTCGCCGGGCGCGAAGTTGAGTGGCGCCTCCATGGCCGCCCGGACGATCGCTTCGGGCGGTGTGTCATAGGGAAAATCGCGGCGCAAATCTCCCAGGTAGTCCTTGATGCCGGACGTATGAGTCAGCAGATGCCGAACGGTGATACCGTTCCACGTGGCGGGCGTCTCATCCACGAACTTGTTGAGCTTATCGTCAAGCGCAATCCTACCGTCCTGTACCAAAAGCATGACGCCAGTCGCCACAAACGGCTTGGTGGCCGAGGCGAGCTCATAGACTGTTTCAAGCTTAGCCGGCACGTTCAGTTCCAAACTTGCAAGCCCATATCCCTTTGCTTTGATGATCTTGCCATCGCGGATGACGACCAGTGAAAGCCCTGGGATATGCTGCCTAACCATGGTAGCCGTGATGTAGGCGTCAATCGGGTCCGCGTCTTTCTGCCGTGATCCAATGCCTGACGGCGCATTCGTCGCCCCGCCCTCGTTTGGCCGGGGCGACGAATTCTGGGCCAGAGCGAACGAAGCCATCGTGGCCAGGGAAATGATAATTGACAGAAACGTGGGTCTCATGGCACCTCTACTCGCCTCGGCCGGGTTGGTCTTCATCCTCGAGCGCCTGGAGCTCGTTCTGGAGTTGATCGATCAGCGCCCTCATTTCCTTGATGCGGCGCGACCTTGACCGCGTATCTCTCCCCCTGATTCCGGCGGGTGAATCCTTCCGCGGGCCGGCGAGATAGTCTACGTCGGAGTGTTCAAAATAGCCGAACCGCCCTCGTTCCTGACGTTCATTTCGATTGACATTCACATCATGTGATGGCTCTAGTCGAGTCGCTTCGTCGACCGGTTTACTCATATTCGAAACGTCGGCACCGATCGTTCCAACGCTGATGTCCGTCGGTGGAGCGCCTGCGCGGCGAACATCAGATTCGTCGACCGTGTCGTCTTCGGATGGGCGGCCTGGTCGACGCAATCGACTCGTCAATTGTGATCTGCGATCAGCCGGTCTCGCGCCGTCACTATCCCGGACAATTTGAGCCTGCCCCGGCCGACGATCAACCGGTCTCTCGTCGTCGCTATTCCGAGCATTGTGACTCTGCACCGGCCGATCCTTTGGTCGGTCGTTTTCGCGCAGGGATCGCGACGTCGCTCGATCGTCGGCTGATGCCACGCGGCGAATCGGATCGCTGCGCACGATAGTTCGGTGCCGCATCTGCGGAGTTAGGGGATCGCGTGTCCCCTTGATTGTCGTCTGTCGAATTGGCCGCCTTTGCGGCTGGGCTCGTATCTGTTGACGCTGCTTTATCCTGATCCCCAGCGGGTCTTGCGCTCGCGCTCCAACTCGGGATTGCCACGAGTGCCAGAAGCCCGGCAGCGATCAGCACCGGCGTCGAAGTGCGGTGTGAAACTTGGTTACGCAGGATCATCGTTACTCTCCTCTCGAGAAATTGACCGGCCCCGGCAATGCCCAGCGCGGGCACAGGCGGTCTGTCACAGGAAAAAGACCTACAGACTTGCAGCAATGCTTCGGCGTATGCGATTCGTCCGTCGGGGAAGACACGGATCGCCCATTCATCGCAGGCAAGCTCGGCCTCGGCATCGAGGCGGCTGCGCGTCAACCAATAGAGCGGGTTCCACCACCAGAAAAGCGCTGCAACAAGCTCGAGTCGGCGCACCCAGTGGTCACGACGTCGGAGATGGGCAAACTCGTGAGCCAGGATCCCTTGCCAACCGGCGGATCCGAGTGATTCGACGAGGGCTGGTGGTACAAGCAACTTGGGACGATCAAGAAACCAAAGCAGCGGTGTCGTCAGACTTGGGACGACGATTATTTCGGGTGCCGCGCATACCAATCCGCTGCGCGACGTACCCAGCCTGCTCCACAAGCCATTGTGGCGCCGGAACCGCCCATTCGAGACGACGACAAAAGCGGACGACCCGGCCAAATTGCCAGATTGCGAGTGCCGCGGAAGCGACGAACCACACACAAATTGTGCCCTTGCCGATCGTGATGGAATTGGCCCACACTGCGCGGGCCGGGGGCAACGATTTCGTGGTTGGTGCCGTCGAATCCTCCGACAGGGGTGAACCCGGTTGTGAACTGAGCTGGCCGTTAGCCCGATCGCTTTGTCTGCTCGGCGGACCGGCCATTTCGTGCATTGGCCATACCACACTCGCTGCCCATGGCCAGCAGAGCACCGGCGGAGTGACGAGCTTCAACAGGACCACGAGCCAAAGAGCATGCCGCGCTGACGGTCCGAGCGGGAGCCAACGCCCGGCGATGAGCACCGCCGTTGTCAGGATTGCAGCCACCAACGTTGTCTCGGCGAACCAGACCAGCATCAGGACTCCTTCCCTGCGTTGAGCGCTTCTGCGACGTGGCCTTGCATGGTTCATTTTCCAGGCTTCGGCGCCTTACCTTCTTTTTTCTTCGCGTCGTCGATGATCCGGCGGATCCGATCCAGCTCATCAGACGTAAACCGATTCCCCTGTACTAAGGCCAGAAATACGAGCGGGGCCTCGGCCCCATCGCATAGCTCAACTGCCGCGTCCTTGAGCCGCCGCTCAAGCAGGTCTTCTCTTGAGACGGTAGCGCGATAGACCAGGGAACCGCCCACCGTTTCGCTCGTACTGTAACCCTTGCCTTCAAGTCGCCGCAGCAGGGTTGCCACGGTTGAGTACGCCCAGCGATGTCCGCGCTCGATGAGCAGCTCCATGACCTGACGGACCGTCCCAGGGCCATGGTCCCAAAGAACCCGCAGCGCCTCGCGCTCTGCCTCGCTGAGCCCGGCT
Organism: uncultured Isosphaeraceae bacterium; assembly: GCA_963850935.1. Lineage (GTDB taxonomy): Bacteria > Planctomycetota > Planctomycetia > Isosphaerales > Isosphaeraceae > CAWFRS01. Next base: position 150,329 of record CAWKNT010000031.1, on the reverse strand, counting down.
TTGATCTTGTCCATCCTCGTCCTCGGGTCGTCATCCTTCCAGCTACAGCTTGTAACAGCAATCCTATTACAAGTTGTAACAGGTGTCAAGTCACGATGTCGTAATTCCGAGATTTCGCTATGCCGCCTGCGCTCAATCCCTTCGGCGGTCGCGCGACCTGAACAAGTAGGCTCGCTCAACTGAAAGCCACGTGAATGTCTGCCCATAGTCCAGGCGATATGTCGACCGGCCCCGAGCTTGACACGAGTTTGATCCCCTCGTCGATTGGGTACTCTCGCACCACGGCGATGGCCGCTCCTGCGATGCATGGAGATCGACTCATTCCAGCACCGCAGCACACGAGTGTTGGGGTACTCAATCGCATGAGGCACGCCACTGTCTCGACGGCCGCACGGACGATCGCTCTAGAGTTGCCCGGTCCATCAATCAAGGGAAAACGGCAATAGACGAGATTGCGTGACAGTACAGTTCCCGGCTCCTCAAGCGCTAGATCAACTACGGCAAGAATACCGGCATCGATGATCGGCTGCGGATTTCTAAGATCGCCAACATGACCCGTCCACAGTCGGAAGCCGCTGACCTGGCGCATGTTTTGACGACGCCTCCCACGGCCGGATCTCGATCACGTGCTACAACAAGTCGCGAAATTCGTCGATTGTCAGACCTGCGTCACGGACGATATGTCCCATGGTGATCGCATGGATTGGATTATGCCTGGGGATCGTGATCGTCCGCGTGCCGTCAGTCATTACGATGTGTTTGCCTTGACGATCGACCCAGTATCCCGCTTTCTCCAACGCGCGAACCGCATTTTGGTGATTCACGCCCGGCAGTCTGGGCATGACTATAGCTCGACCTCGACCTCTCGCACGTTCGCAGTGCGAAGACGATCGTAGATCGACATCAGGTATTCGCGAATAGCATCCTTGATGTTCTCCAGAGCTTCCTCTTCCGTTGCGCCCTGAGAGTGACAACCTGGCAAACCTGGTGCGAAGACAGCAAAGCCTTCTTCCGATTCCTCAATTACGATTTTGTACTTCATGGCGAGTCTCGGCATTTGCGACAACTACGCGTAGGAACTGGGATTATACATCGGACAGACGTTCGCGTAAAACGCGATCGAAGCTCCCGTTGAACCAAAGTCGAGACACCGCGCCACGGGTATCTCAGCCCTTTGCTCCTTTCACGTTCGATTTTTCCTGTTCGAGGCGCTTTTGTTCCTCAACCAGATAGTTCTCCAGCGGCGGCCGTTTGTAATGATCGCCGGTTGCCTGCTGAAAGGCGTGCGCTACGGCCAGCAGGGTCGTTTCGTCGTAAAGCCGTCCGGTCAAGGTCACCGAGCCGGGCATCGACCGCCCGTCGCGGTCGCGGAAACCCATCGGAAAGACGGCGCACGGGTGCCCGGTCAGGTTAGTGATGGACAAGTCCTGGCCGGATCCGACGTAGACGTCAACCTTGGACATCCGCTCGGCCATTGCCGTCATGAGCTTGGTACGCACGCGGGCGGCGCAGATATTCGACCGCCGGGACAAACTGGCCGTTGCGGAATGATTCGGGCCACGAGTTCAAACCTTCAGTGATATGTTTGCGCGTAATCTCGTCAAAGACTGTGGCTGCCTCGGTCCCCAGCATCAGCGTGATCGCCTGGATGGGCAGATCCTCCGGGAGCGTGATCGGCACCAGCTCAAAGCCGATCTTGCGCAGAACCCTTAGCTCTTCACGGTCATCGAAGGGGCGGTCGGCCTCCTCAATGTAGCCAACCTTGATGTTTTCGAGAGGGAGCTTGGGTGGCCAGTCAAAGGGATAGTCTACGGCCGCCCAATCGAGCCCATCGGCCCCATGGATCGCGTCAAAAACCAGGGCACAGTCCTCGATCGATCGGGCAATCGGACCCAATTTATCCATCGACCACGAGAGAGTCATGCAGCCGTGCCGACTGATTCGGCCGTACGTCGGCCGCAGCCCCGAGGCGCCGCAGGCGCGGCACGGGGATACGATGCTGCCGAGCGTCTCGCTGCCAATCGCAAAACCGACCAGGCCCGCTGCGACGGCCGAGGCCGATCCCGCGGATGATCCGCTGGAACCCGCACGTGGATCCCAGGGGCTCTTCGTCCGGCCGCCGAACCAGAGATCTCCCATCGCCAGCGCGCCCAATGACAACTTGGCGATCAGGACCGCCCCGGCTTCTTCGAGCCGGGCCGCTACCGCCGCTTTTTCGTCGATGACCCGATTCTTGAACGGCGTTGCTCCCCAGGTCGTCGGGTAACCTGGATGCGCGATCAGATCCTTGGCACCCCACGGAATCCCGTGCAAGGGCCCACGGTAATGGCCCGCAGCGATTTCCTCATCCGCCTTGGCGGCTTGTTTTACACCCAGGTCGTCAGTGTATGTCACAACGCACTTGAGCAGCGGATCAAATCGCCTGAGACGCTCGATATAGAGCTTGGTCAGCTCCATCGAGCTCAACTGCCGGCTTCGGATCAGGGCGGAAAGCTGCGCTGACCGGCAGAAACGCCAACTCTTCGGTCGATTCCGGGCGGCGCGGCGGCGATTCATCGATCGGCCGAGCCTGGTTGCGGCGTATTGCGCCGGCCGGTCGTGGCGGGCTCGGCATGAATGTCAAGGCCGGCGGAATGTCATAACCGAATTCGACCTTTCGCAAGTCGGCAAACGAACGGAGGCTGCGCGAGCGTCCGCGCTGTGCTCGCACGCTCATCTTGCGTGAGCTCGAGACCCGCGATCCACTCCGATTGCTTGATCATCTCGGAAGTAATCGTCCCGGCCTGCGCGGCTTGGGCTGCGAGTGCGCGCCGAAATGTGGTCGTTCCCACGCCCAACAAGGTCAAGCTCTTCAAGAGCGTTCGCCGTCCGACGGTCGGTGGCATTTTCGGCGCCGGTGTGTCATAACCGGTTGGTGTTTGGTCTGGATCGAATCGGGTCACAGTTGTCATCTCGCGTGTAAGTTTGCCTTCACTTCGTCGGTCTTTGTTGCCACAATAGGGCATACGCGGTGACGGCTTCAAGGGCGATGACGCCATGAGTCTCTCGGTATCCGAGCGGACAAGGATGAATGGCATGAGATGGCTCATGGACTACCAAGAATTCATATTCTCTCTAACCACATCGCGAGTAACGATTGCGCACATGGCTGCGAGGTTGCGAGTGTATGCGGAGAAATGCCCGACCCTCTTCATCGCGCTTTGGGCCGGGGTTCTTCTTTCTCCGAGAGTGGCTCGCGCCGACGATTTGGGGGTGAGTCCGGGCCCCTTTTATGTTCGGCCGTATAAGGTCGAAAACGGCCTCCCCTTAAGCCACGTGCGGATGATCGCCCAGACGAGCGATGGTTATCTCTGGCTTGGCGCCGAGCATGACGGCTTAGCGCGATTTGACGGTGTGCGTTTTTCGTCACCCGGCGGAGGTCCTGGTGCGCCGCCATCTTTTCCGGGGAACAAATCCTTAAGCGCGTTGCTCGCTGGCAGAGACGGCAGCCTCTGGGTCGGCACGACCGGCGGACTCTGGCGGCTGCTTGGGAATCGGTGGGAGCACGCGACGACCCAAAACGGTTTATCGGACGATAGCATTACGGCATTGCATGAAGATCACAACCATGACGTATGGGTCGGTACGACTCACGGGCTCAACCGCATCCGGGCCAATTCGATTCGGGTCTTTTCTCAGATTGAAGGGCTCTCGACCGAACCAATCACCGCCATCCAGGTCGACAGCGCCGGTGATCTCTGGGTTGGCACGGGCAAGGGAGAGCTTTTTCGCGGCCGCGACGAAAAGTTCACGGCAATTCCCAATCAAACCAACCAGGTTCAAGACGCCGTCAATGCCATTTTGAGTACTCGGGATGGGACGCTCTGGATCGGACCTTGGGCAGGCGGGCTCGGCCATATGGTTGGCACAAACATTCGAGTCTACGGCCCGCGCGAAAATCTGGAGAACGGCGCGATCAATACACTCGCCGAGGATCGTTGGGGCGCGATTTGGATCGGAACGCAAAAGGGAATTTATTCGCCGCGCCAGGTGAAACGGCCGACGAGCGGAGGATCGAACGAATCAACTCCTCGACTACTCATGCGCTGTTGCGCGATCGCGAAGGGACGGTGTGGTCGGGAACCTCCTCGGGATTGCATCAATACAAAGACTGGCGACTCAAGGTATACGCTGAAAAAATAGGATTTGCCGATACGAACATTTGTTCGGTAATGGCAGCTCGCTCTGGAGGTCTCTGGGTCGGCATGAATGGGGGGGGCGTGGCCCGTTTTCGCGCTGAAAGGGTCGTCGCAAAGTACGGCGTCGCCGAGGGTCTTGCGAGCAACGACGTCACCTCGATACTCGAATGCCGCGACGGAACTCTCTGGGTGGGTAACTGGGGTGAAGGGCTCAACCGCCTCGAAAATGGCAGATTCGAGCGGGTCGCTGACGGAGCTGGATCGTCGAACAATGTCGTTCGATCCCTCTTCGAGGACCGCTCCGGCGACATCTGGGTGGGTACCTGGGGTAACGGTCTGCGCCGGCTGCATAACGGCCGCTTCACGACTTACACGTCGCAAGACGGACTCGCCGACGACCATGTGCGGGTGATCGAACAAGATAAAGCGGGTAACCTTTGGATCGCCACGCAGGGGGGACTTTGCCGGTTTCGCAACAACCGCTTCACGACTCTCACCACACGCGATGGACTTTCTGAGGACTCTATCTTCGCTCTCCGTGCCGACGCCGATGGTTCGCTGTGGATCGGTACGTGGGGCGGTGGACTGAACCGACTGCGCGACGGGCGATTCATGGCTTACACGACGCGCGCGGGACTTCCCTGCGACACGATTTGCGAAATTTTGGACGACGGCGCTGGCAACCTGTGGTTGGGAAGTATCAAGGGGATCATTCGTGTCAGCAAAGACAACCTCACCGCATTCGATCGCGGGCTTGTTTCATCGATTCATACCGCATCTTATGACACTGCTGACGGGATGAAGTCTGCGCAGTGCAATCGGGGAACACAACCTTCGGGCTGTCGAACGACCGACGGGCGACTTTGGTTTGCGACGACACACGGTGTCGTCATGATCGATCCCAGCCAGTTGCCGACCAACGAGCGGCCACCGACGGTCATCCTGGAGCAAGTTTTCTCCGACGATGTCGCCATGGGCAGCTTTCCGTTACTGAAACTGCCAGCAACCCGTGGCGAAATCAGGTTGCAATATACGGCCACAAGCCTCTTGGCTCCGGAGAAAGTGCGGTTCCGCCACAAGCTCGACGGTTACAACGTCAATTGGCTAGAGGCTCGCGATCGCCGCGACGTTCAATACACAAACCTCCCACCCGGCTCATACAAATTTCAGGTTTCCGCATCCAATGGAGACGGAGTCTGGGGTCCTGCCGCGACGCTACTGGACCTCACGATCGTTCCACCGTTCTACCAGTCGGGCGGGTTCGTGCTAGCGTGCTCGCTGGTGAGCGTGGCGGCCGCCGCTGGGGCCTATCGGCTCTGGGTAGCCCGGGTACGAAAACGTGAGCGCGAGCTGGTTGTTCTCGTCGAACGCCGCACCGCCGAAGCACGGCGGCTCAGGAGAGCGCTGAAAATGCCAGCCGGGCCAAGGACCGATTCATCGCCGTATTGAGCCACGAGCTGCGTACACCCCTCACCCCCGTCCTGCTTTCCGTCGACTGCCTGCTTGACGACAATCTCGCTCCGCAAGCGCGCGAGCATTTGGAGATGATCCGCCGCAACGTCGAGCTCGAGGCTCGGCTGGTCGACGATTTACTGGATGTATCGCGCATCGAACGCGACCAGTTCAGGCTGGACTTGCAAGTCGTCGACGTCCACCAGGCAATCAGCCGTGCCGTCGAAGTCTGCTCTGCCGAAGTACGTAAGCGCGGACTCATTGTGGCACAGCAACTTCATGCCCGATCTCATCACGTTCAGGGGGATTACGCACGCTTAATCCAGATTTTCTGGAATCTGATCCATAACGCCGCCAAGTTCACCCCATTCGGCGGGACCTTGGCGATCGTTTCGACCAATCAAAACTCTGCCGAGAAGAACGATGGATCGTTCGACATTGTCATCGATTTTCAGGACACCGGCGCTGGAATCGATCCCGAGTTGCTCGAGCGAATCTTTGATCCCTTCGAACAGGGTTCATACGAGTTGAGGGACCGTGCAGGCGGGCTCGGGCTGGGTCTGGCGATCAGTCGGGGTGTGGCCGAATCACACGGCGGCCGTCTCACTGCCTTCTCCGCCGGCCCCGGAAGAGGCTCCACTTTTCGTCTGCAACTGGCCGTCTCAAAGGCGCCCACGTCCGATCACGCGGCGAATCAAAGGCTGCCCGAACTGCCGAGTGCGAAGGGTCACCTGAAGATTCTGCTCGTCGAAGACAATGCCGATGCACTTCGATACCTCAGGGTTGTGATCGAGCGTCACGGTCACTCGGTGACGCCCGCGTCGAGCGTGACGGCCGCACGCGCTCTGGCGTCAGCCCAAGACTTTGATCTGCTGATAAGTGACATCGAGCTGCAGGATGGGACGGGCCTCGACTTGATGCGAGAGCTTGCGATCACGGGTTTGCCGGGCATCGCGCTTTCGGGCTACGGGTCGGACGATGACTTGCGCCAGAGCCGTGCCGCGGGATTCGCAGCGCACTTGATCAAGCCGGTGATCGGCGATTTACTTATCCAGGAGGTGGGTCGGACTGTCGCGCAGGCACGGCACGCACAAACCTTCGTGGTTTCGCCCACAAGTGCAGAAGGCGTGAACGGCGCGGTCGACAAATTGCCGGGATTTACCGCTGCACCGACCAAGTTGTAAGGCGACTGCGAATCGCTAAATGCCCATGCACGACCCTGGTAAGGCGACCCGCCCTCCGAGCAACTACGGTCGGATGGAGCCTCGCCCTGCCGGAATCGCGCAAGGCCCTTCATACAGTTACTTCGCCGGCTTTTCCTTCCACCACCACAGGCGTGGCAGCGGCTTCTTCTCCGGGGCGACCTGATCAAGCGAATCACCATCGAAAAGCTCGCCGTTCTTCATCACGTAGCGCACGGAGCTTGAATTATGAATATCTTTCAAGGGGTCGGCCGACAGGACGACCAGATCGGCGAGCTTGCCGGTTTCGATGCTCCCTAAGTCTTGCGCATATCCGATCGCCTCAGCGCCGTGCAACGTGGCAGCGCGTAACACTTCGATCGGCTGCCAGCCGCCGCTTGCGAGCGCCCACATCTCCCAGTGATAGCCGATTCCCTGCATTTCACCGTGACTGCCGATGCAAACGTGTCCGCCAGCCCGCGCAACCTTTGCAGCCGATGCGGCGATAAGTGGATAGATATGTTCACTTTTATGAAACCATTCCGAGCGCCTGACCTTCCTATCAAGAACATCGTGCGGGATGAACCGCCGGATCTTGGGGTCATCGTGTATGGACGTGCTCGTGAAGAAGTCGGTCTCGCCGAAGGGGCCCCCGTATGCGACCAAGAGAGTCGGCGTGTACGAGATCCCGGTCCGCGAGAACAGATTGACCACGTCGGTGAAGAGGGGCACCGCCGGCAAACTGTGTTCGTTACCGCTGAAGCCATCGATCGCGTGCGTCAAGTTTAGCTTGACATCGAGGCCCCCCTCTGTGGTCGGCATGACCTCATTCTTGCGGCACGCCTCGACCATCCACTGACGCTGCCGTCGGTTGCCGATCATGTACGACTTCAGGGTGTTGGTCCGGTAGTACTTTTTGTATCGGGCGACGACTCCCTCGGCCTCGTCGGCCGACTGAAAATCGTTTTCCCCAAAGACTCCCGGCCCTGTCGAGAACGCGCGTGGGCCGACAAGTTCTCCGGTCTCGACCAGATCTTGATAGGCGAACATGTCGTTCGTGCCAGTCTGCGGATCGCGCCCCGTGGTCACGCCGTACGCGAGGTTGGCGAAAAAGCTCCAGTTCTGCAAATCGAGCACTCCGCGACGAATATCCGTCCAGTGTGCATGGGTGTCGACAAACCCGGGTACGATGGTTTTCCCCGTCATATCGATGACTTTGGCTCCGTCAGGCGCCTTGACCGATCCCTTGGGTCCGACGGCCGCGATGCGGTGGTCGGTCACCACAATGTCACCCTGGTCGATGATTTCATCGCCCCGCATCGTGATCACCTTGGCGCCACTCAACACAATCGAGCCGCTCGGCCGGTGCCGGATTCGCTCGATCACCACGGCCAGTTCCTCGGGCTTGGGAGCGTTCCTTTTCTTTTCGGCGTCGATTTGTTCCTTGTCCGCCCCTTTGGCCTCGTCGTCACTCTTGAGCGGATCGAACACAATCGAATCGAAGGGGAGGCGGAAAAAACTCGACCCGATCGCCCAGGTGATCGTCTTGCCACCGTCGGCCCAGGCCGTGTAGTCGGCGCCGATGTCGGTGAGCTTTTTCAGAGCGACAGAAGGCTCGTGGACGGTGACTTTGGGTGGTTCTCCGCCGGCCTGGGGGAGTGCGAGCAAGTAAAGCTGGGTATTGACCCTGGCCAAAGCCCATCGTCCGCTGGGGGAAACAACGATTTCTTCCGCTGGGTCAGGCTCAGCCGGCGCATAGCTCGTCTTGCCCACGACAGTCAGATGTGTTCGGCGATCAGTGCCGTCAAACCGCATCGACACCAATCCTTGAGGCGTCGTTAGATAGATCCGATCGACTTCCTTGCCGAAATGCGGCCGGCTCGCGCCCCGAGCCGGGCTGACGAGTGTGGCATCGCCCCCTTCGGCCGGAATCCATACAAGGTCGAGGATGACGCCTGAGCCTCCCTGGTTTTCGACACGCGTGCGTCGCGGCGCTCGGAGGGCCACGATTCGCTTGCCATCGGGCGTCCACACCGGGTCTCGGTAAAAGGCTCGGCGCGCGTCAGCCGTTCGGGCTCGCCGCGTCCGTCGCCAGCACGTTTCCAGATGTCGCCCCCATCGGGCGCCCAGCTCACATACACGAGCGATTTGCCGTCAGGCGACCAGCTCGGGTGAAACTCACGGTATTCGGTACCCGAGAGCTGCATGGGCTTGCCATCGGGCAGATCCATCACGTATAGCTTCGTCAAACACGAGAACGCCAGGTGCTTGCCGTCAGGTGATGGCTCAGGTTCCTGAATCAACCGCGCCTTCACCGGCCCATCGTCCACCCGCGCCGGAAAGTTGAGCCGCGAGCCCACCGGCTGCGATACGTGGGCCTGAAACGGAATCACGGTGTCGGTTCCCGTTTGTGCGTCGATCCGGTGAATCTTACCGGCGTACGCTGCCAATACGTACTTACTATCCGGCGTGAATGCATAACCGGGGATCAGGTCGCGGGTGTAGCGCGACTCTTGTTCGTCGTGTTGCACGGGGAGCTTTAGCCAACGCTCTTCGCCACTGGCCAAGTCGCGGATCCGCAATCCCGTCTGGCCATCAAGCCGCGTGCCATAGATCAGCTTCGACCCGTCGGGTGAAATTGCTGGCCGAAACCCGCTGCCGAGCGCGTCGGTCATCGTGTCTTCGTCGCCGGTCACTCGGTCGCGCCTGACAACCTGAGAGAGGGGAAAATCCAGATTGTTATAGGCATTGAACAGCTTGTTTCGCTTGGTGTAGTAGAGGTGCTTGCCATCCCGTGAGGCGACGGCGCCGATCGCGTGAACGTAATCGTCGCGCTGGCCATCGGGTTTGGCTTTGCCCTTGGTCACCTGGACGCCGGAACCCCCTCGAACGTGGTACATCCAAAGCTCGAAGGCTCCCCACGGCAACTGTGCTTGTCGTGATACGAGCACGTACTCGCCGTCGGGTGTCCAGCTGGGCGAGGCAAAAAGGCTCTGCTTGTCTTTGGTCAAGGGCCTGGGCGCCGATCCGTCCGCGCCGGTCACCCACAAGTTTTCAGCACCATCGCGGTCGCTGATAAAGGCGATCGTTTTGCCATCAGGTGAGTAGCTTGGCTGACCGTCAAAAGCCATTCCGCGTGTGATCGCCTTGGCCTCGCCGCCGCCGACCGGCACGGTGTAAATGTCCCCCAGCATATCGAACAGAATTGTCCTCCCATCGGGGGAAACGTCGAGCGAGAGCCACGTCCCTTCATCGGTGGTGAACTCGATCGTCCGATCCGGCGTCAAGGGAAGCCCCTGGACTTTTTTCTTGGGTTCTTCTTTTTTTTGCTTTTCGGTGGCGTTGTCTTTCGACTTCTCTTTTGCGTGCGCGTTCGCGGCGACCGCTCTCCCCGAATAAAGTACGGCGTTAAGCAGAGCGAAGACGGCGAGGACCACAGTCATGGCGAGCAACTTATTCCGAGCCAAACGCGACGACGGCATGAGTGATCGATTCCTTCGACTGGACTAGAGTGAAAAATCAAGAATGCGAGCATAAGGCAGGCGAATTACAATCGGCCTATTCCGCAAATACAAGCCGCCGTTTCCCGTACGTGTCTCCGCCTAATCATCGCTCGAATCTTGCGCCCGCCTGTTTTGCTTTATGGCACCACGGTGCTTCTTGGCATCGAGCCGGCGTTTCTGCGAACTGGCTGTCGGCTTGGTTGCCCGCCGGTGCGCGGGCCGTTCGCACGCTTTGTCAATCAGCTCGACTAATCGCTCGATGGCATCGCGGCGATTAGACTCCTGCGTCCGGCACCGGCGCGCGTGGATCATCAGGCAGCCGTCGTCACCGACCTTCTTGCCGGCAAGTCGAATCAAGCGGTCGCGCACGTCCGGCGGCAGCGACGGTGAGTGGCGGATGTCGAACCGCAGCCGCACGGCCGTCGCCACCTTGTTGACGTTCTGGCCTCCCGGCCCCGACGCGCGAATGAATTCGAGCTCGATCTCGCTCTCATCAATCGATATACGTGGATTGATTCGAATCATGGAATCGCTATCGAGCAATTCATCAACGACGATCCGCTGGTTGATTTCCGGGAACCAAGGACCATGAGCTACAATTCATGCCAGGTGCCGCTCAACCTCGGGTAAGAGTTTGGCGAAATTGAGCCGGCCGGGGCACGCGGCCTGGGCGGCTTCGAGATCGGCACCGGACCAGTCGCGGGCCTCAGGGCGAAGGCGGCGTATTCGCGACGCGCCTTGGCGCGGTCACCATACTGCTGGTGATAGGTCAAAAACCTGGTCAGGTCCCCCAGTTCGGCCTGGGTGCCCGCGGCGACCGAGCAGCGGCCGTCGCAATCCGCGCACAAGGTCGGATTCGACGCGAGAAAAACGTCGCGTAGCTGGTGAATGTCGGCTTGTTTGAGCGGCTCGAATCTGCGAGCCGCGTCTGAATTTTCGCGCACGTGGTCGGTGTTCTTCATCGAGACGCATGCCGCGCTGATGCGCTCGTCGGTCCAGATCGCGTGCAAAAGACCCTGGAACGGAGTCAGTTTACGTTCCTTGAGCATCGGCACCTTGGCTACGACGTCTTTCAAGACGTCTCCCTTGGGCTTGTCGCCGAAGCCGTTCCCCGCGATTTGCTTCATCGAGATCACGCCGATTTCATGTTTCCAGCAAAGGTCGAGGGCCTTGTTCAGTGGAGAGTCTTTTTCCAGCCACGGCCGATACTGGATCATGATCGCGTCGATAAAGCCCGCTTTGGCCGCCGCCGAGATGATCGGGGCGCGATCCTTGTTGTGGCTCGAGAAGCCGATGAACTTGATCTTGCCCGACTTCTTCAAGGCTTCGGCGGTTTCCTTGAATTCCTGGCTGGTGACCATGTCAATCGATTCATCGACGGTGCGCTGGTCGCCCAGTCCGTGGATGAAGAAGAGATCGATGTAGTCGGTACCCAGAGTCGCCAGCCGCTCGTCGACCATCTTGAGCATCTCTTTGGGAGCGAGCGGCATGTCCTTGGTGACCAGAAAGATCTCCTTGCGCACCTTGCTGTCTTGTTCAAACCACTTTTTGAAATTGCGCTCGGTGCCGTAGACTTTGGCCGTGTCGAATATGCGGATGCCGTTGGCATAGGCGATCCTGAGGATGCGCTCATCACTCCGCACCGCGCCCGCCTCGAGGATCGAAATCTCAACGCCTGTTTTACCTAGCTTTCGCTTGGGTAAGACCGGTGACTTGGCAACCAGCTCCTGCGCGGTTGCGCTGCTCGACATACTCACGGCTGACGCCGTCGCGAGCGCCGGCCTGGAGGAATTTGCGGCGGTCGGTGCGGTCCATTTTTTCGTGGGCCATTGCTCTCGACTCCTCGTCAGGTGAACGTTTGCATTGCTCCCGGAAATCGCTCCGGGATGACACAGGCGACCGGTCTCTCTCGACTGGCGCATCCTGGCTTCGGTACGTCGAACGTGTCATTACTCTACCCGTCCCTGCCCGACTCATCAACAGTCTCTGTCGGACGAATGTCTGCGTGCTCCCAGATTGGCTCAGAAGCACGGATTAGGCAGTGCCTTGTGGGCTGAACTGAAGACAAGTCACCAGGTTCGATCGAGGGGCGCCACGTCCAGTTTCGTTCCATTTCGATCTGCCGATCGGAGGTCGACCAGGTGTTCGAGCTCTCGGTTGACGACTGGATAGTTACTGGCGATACTTCGAAAGCCGGGCGGATAACACGGCCGATTCGAACCTTTCGACTGCCAACGACGATTAGATGGGTGTCCGTCCCCATTGAGTATTTGAGTCGGAGCAATACGCCGAGAACCATTAATAAGGAAACATCTGCCATGAAAACGAATTGGAAGTCGTTGGCGTTAATGGGTGGCATTGCGATGGGCTGTTTTGCCGCGGGAACGTCGCCGTGCGCGCCCAGGGTTTCTCGTTCGGCTATGCGGGGCCCGGAGTATCCGTCGGAGTCAACACCGGCGTGGGAGGCTTTGGCGCCGGTTTTTACGGCGGAGGTTATCCCGTCGTCGCGCCCGCTCCCGTCGTCGTCGCGCCGGTTGCCCCGGTGATCATCCCGCGGCCTGTGTACGTGGGGCGGCCATTCTACGGGCCACGACCGCTCTATGGGCCACGAGTTTACGGCGGGTACCGTCCGTACCCCTACTATTATCGGCGCTGAACCAATTCAGCCGATCGGCGTTCCGCGCCGAGTTGGCTAACCGCCGACGGTCAGTGAGCCATCAGACATGTCAGGGGCACGGCAGAATATCAGAGACGGCGATCCGTCCGATGACGGTGCCATCGATAACGACGGGCACATCCTGTCCGGGATTGAAGAACTGGCACGAATCGTAGCCGGCCGCGCCGGGGTCGGTATAGACTTCGACGCGGCGATCGACCAGATTCACGATCCAGTAGACGGGGATGCGGCCGTGGGCGTAGGCATCCTGCTTTTTACCCTGATCGCGGTCAAGAGTGGTTTCGGCGACTTCCACTACGAGCGCGACGTCACTTGGCTCGGGGATCCTGCCTCGATAATCATCGCGCGAACCTCTGACGACAACCACGTCCGGTTCAGGTTCGTCGAAATCCGGGATCCGCACCGGATCTTCTTTCCGGCACCACCCACCGATACACAAAGGCTTCAACAGGTCTAACAGCCGGTCAACTGCCCAGATATGCGGCGGGTTCTTTCCCATTTTTCTTACCAAAAACCCATCAATGAGTTCAATCCGGGCGTCGACCGCGCCAGCCTCCACCACACGCTCGTATTCATCCACGCTCAGCCGGTAAGGCGGTGGTGTCGGGCGCTGAGTCGATGCGAAGATGGACATGAGTGCTACCGTCATTCAACCAGTCGTGCGCGAACGGGCCCAGTGCGATATCCTAACTGTAGCTCCAACACCGCGCTGGGCGGAAGAGGGCCTAACGAAAACGGTCATGATTGTCTGCTCATTGCCTATTCAACGCCGATTTTAATAACTTCATTCGTTTCGACGACGTGTGCCTCGGCCTCGCGGCGATGGCCGGTAATTGCCAGAATATTCTTGGCGATCTTGCCGCAAAGCTCTTCGAGCGCCAGATCGTTCAAGTCGTTGCCGAACGGGTTTTCGATCTCGACACCGATCTCCTCGATTCCGAAGAAGGTGTACGCGACACCCAAGATCGCCGGAACGGTCAGCCAACCGAATGGTTCGACGAGCGCGAACGGCAGTGTAAAGCAATAAAGGATCATCACACGGCGCAGATGCACCATGTACGCGAAGGGGAGCGGCGTCGAGGCAATTCGCTCACAGCCGCCGAGATAATCGTCCATGAGCTGGACATTGTGATCTAACGAAGCCAGGATAATGTCCGAGATCAAGCCCTTGTCGCGGGCATCAACCAAGAGCGATGTGATTCGTTTGGCAACCGCCAAAGGGGGGTGCTCGGACCGCTGGACTTTGTCGATCTCTGCCAAGGGAAGCTCATCGGCGATCGGCCCTAGCCCGTCCGTCCCACGCAATACGTTTTTGACGGCGTAGGGAAATACCCCGATCCAGCGAACCAGTGAATCCTGGAGAACGCGGTCATCACGCAGGTGCACTGACACTCCGCGCCAGGTTGCGCGTCTCGTTGACCAGGCTCCCCCACAATTGCCGGCCTTCCCAGAACCGGACGTACGACGAATTGGTGCGGAACACGAGAAGCAGTCCCAACGCTACGCCCAGAAGCGTATGGACCGTCGCCGGCGTGTCGACGTGCCCGACATGGCGGTGAACTACGACAACAGCGGCCGCCCAGACGACGCAAGACAAGACGCGCAGGGAGATTTCCTGGATCAACGATCCCTTCACGTCCAAGAGATGGTCGAACCAGCGGTGAGGATCATATTGGATCATGGCAATCTTATTGTGCGCGTGGCGGTCATTCCGGCCCGCAAACTCTCTATGCGAACCTACGCGCCCAGCGCTGCCGTGCAAGACTCAACGGTTTACTCGAGCACCGCCGCGGGATATAGGCAGCCCGCATGCCAATGCTTCAAGAAAAATGCCCGTGCACGCGCTTTCCCTTGACGATCGCCGGATACATGACGCACATGTGCTGCGATACCACCGCGCCGGGCTGTCCATCGCGGATTCAAAAGCAACAGACCATGTAGAATTCAGCAGAATTCACTTCGTCACCGGGTAGTAGACGTGCTGTCCGGAAGTCGGATTGTAGTAGAGTGGGTAGCGATAGCCGTCGCCGGGCTCATACGTGTGGCTCGTGAGATAAGGCGTGCTGGCGCCGGAAACGTGTACTCGGCGGGTGCAACTGAGTAGCCGCTCGAATACGTAAACGAAGGATAGGAGGCAGCGGGGTAGCTTGGATCGGTGTACGCGTTACCATATCCGCCATAGCCACTGTAACCAGCGTACCCGCCATAGCCACCATACCCGTAGCCTAGATACGGGAAAAAGCCAACGCCGCCGAAACCGCCGTAGCCACCATAGAATCCACCGCGATAGCCGCCCCATCCACCGCGATAGCCGCCCCATCCTCCACCGCCGCGATAGCCTCCCCCGCCAAAGCCTCCGCGACCACCCCCCCCACGCCCTGCCAAGGCTGGGGAAATGATGAAAGACACGAGGATCAGCGCTAAGGCCGCAATCCAGCACGGCTTCGCACCGCATTTGCTCGGAGTGTTCACGTTTTCCTCGATCGTGTCTGAAGACGTGAGAAGTTCGAGTGCGGCGTCGAGAACTTGCGAACGGCCAACACTCAGATCCGTGACTCACGCAATTGTCTGGTTCCACCTTCAAAGCATAGGTCACGTCTGCCGTCGACGCGCGGCAAGACTCGCCGCGTTTGGACCAGTCGTCATTGATCCTTTGGATTCTGGCCAACTCTGACTGCTGTCGGCACGCGCATTTTGAGCGTGCTGGAATAGGAGTTTCAACGGTAGGCCGACGCCTGGATCGTGTATAACTCGGCATATTGTCCGCGTCGGGCCATGAGCGACTCATGAGTACCCGACTCGACCACGCGCGACCCCTTCAAGACCACGATGAAATCCGCCATTCGCACAGTGCTGAATCGGTGCGAGACGAGGATAGTAATGCGGCCGTCGAGCGTCGGTTCCTGCGCCGCCAGGCCTGCGTGTCCACGCCGCGCCGCCGCGGCGTAACGCTCGAAAAGAGCATGCTCGGTCTCGGCGTCGAGTGCTGCCGTTGGCTCGTCGAGCACGAGCAAGAGCGGATGTTCGCGCATGAAACCGCGCGAGAGCGAGCTTTTGCCATTGACCGAAACTGAGGTCTACCCCATGAGGCCACGTTGGACCAAGCTGGGTCTCGAGGCCGGCGGCAAGGTGCTCGACGACGTCGGACGCACCCGCACGTTCGACCGCACTGGTAACCGCTGGCGAATCATCCCGGCGCGGCAAGTCACCAATACCGACGCTGTGCTGCACCCGGAATTCGAATCGGCAAAAGTCTTGAAAAGCACCCGAGACGCGCGATCGCCACTCGTTCGGCGGCATCCGTCCCAGCTCGGCGCCATCGACCAGAATTCGGCCGGCTGTCGGCTGGTACAGCCGGCACAAGAGCTTGACCAGCGTCGTCTTCCCAGCGCCATTCTCGCCCACGATCGCGACCACTGATCTGGGTTCGAGCGAGAGGTCCACATCTTCGAGCACAAGACGGTCTGTGCCGGGGTAGGCGAATGACACGCGATCAAAGCGGATTCCTTGATTCAATGCCAAGGGCACGGGAACATCGGCAGCACGCTCGAGTCCCGATGCGTAGTCCTCCAGCCATGCCAGGCGCACCGACCCGTCGAGCCAAATGCCGCGCAGAAAGCCGATCTCCCCCGCTGTGGCGGCGATATACGCCGAAAGCCGAGATCCCGCTACCAGCACCATGAGCACATTGCCAGGCGTTCCTTTTTGCACCAATGCCACAAAGACGACGGCCGCAACGTATCCAATGCCGAAAAATGCCCAGGCCAAACTGTGCCAGAGCGCACTGTGTACGCGTGCGGCCGCTACGGGCCCGTACCACCCTTCCCACGCATTCCTGCGTCTACCTGCAGTCGCGGGCCGATACGCGTCACCCGTACCTCCTTGCCTGGCGGCGCCGTGGTGGCGAGGTCGAACAAATGCCGCGCCAGTCGAAGCGACTCGGCACCCCGCTCTTCGGCAGCGCGTTCCACCCCTGGCCGCCAGCTCGACGCAATCACCGTCGGCAGCGCGAAACCGGCAAGCAGCACAAGCGCCGGGTGAATCGAACCCAGGAGCGCGAGCGTGACACCCAGCCGCAAGATCCAGCCACACGTTGAAAAGAGCGACATGTACATGTGATCGAGCACAAAAACTTGGTTGCGCAACACGGCGAGTCGATTGAGAAAAAGCGGGCGTTCGTGGTGTTCGATCGTGGCGACGGTTGCCTGCAACCGCGCGACGTGCGACTCGAGCGCCACAGTCAAGCGGTCGCGAAATCGGCGCTGGATCCGGTCGCTGAACACGCGAATAAACCATGTGCCAACTGTGGCTGTTGCCACCGCCAAGGCAGCCAGGAGCACAACGCCTCGACTACCGCTTTGTACACCACCTACCAGGATCTTGAGTAAGAGTGCTATCAATGCATCGGGGAGCGCGGCCAGTAACGATAGCCCAAAGGCCACGACCAATAGCCGCGGCTCGGCCTTGTATCCGCGCTTGACCGCGCGCCACATCGCGCTCAAGGCCGGTGGCAGGTCGTCATGTGAGGACATCGAGGTTTGCTCCTTCCTCGGTCTCTTCACTGAAACGCGATGCTTGAAGGTCGAACATCGTCCGGTACCTTCCGCCTTCGGACATCAGCTCGTCGTGCGTGCCGAGCTCGATCACCTTACCGTGTTCGAGCACGCAGATCCGGTCAGCATGGCGGACCGTTGAAAACCGATGCGAGATCAAGATCGTCGTGGTATGACGCGTGGCTGCTAGGATTCGATCGAAAATCTCGGCCTCACCCCGCACATCGAGCTGAGCAGTCGGTTCGTCCAAGAGCACGACGCCGGCCCCCGCACGCACGGCACACAAGGCGCGAGCCAGCGCGATCCGCTGCCACTGACCGCCTGATAGGTCGGTACCGCCCGTGTAGCCCCGTGCCAGCACCGTGTCGAGATCCGCGAGTCCCGCCGCGCCGGCTTCTTCGAGCGCCGCGGTGACAATGGCGTCGTCGGCTCCGGACGGCGCCACGTTGTCGCGGAGCGGACGCTCAAAGCGGATAAAGTCCTGAAAAACTGCCGTCAGACGCGACCGCCAAGAATCCAGGTCGAATGAACGCAAATCGATGCCGTCAACTTCGATCGCGCCTTCCTGAGGATCGTAAAGCCGGCACAACAGCTTGGCGACCGTGGTTTTGCCTGCGCCGTTCTGGCCGACAATCGCCAGCGACGTACCCGCTGGGATCGTCAGCTCGAAGTTAGCCAACACCGGTTCGCCTGTCGTTGGGTACGCGAACGTCACGTTGCGAAAACGGATCTCGCGGACTGGCAATTGCGCGGCCGTCTGGCTTCCTTCGACGAGCGCGCCCTCCGGACCCATCGCGTCCTGCAGTCGAACGACGGCCGCAGCAGGCGCAGCCGCGCCGTCGAGCGCCCAAGAAAGTCCGCCAAAGGCGATCATGCTGGTGCTCACCGCCGCACTCGCCAGCGTGACCAGCCAACCGAGCGAAATTTGCCCCTCGACCGCCGCCGATCCTAACGACCAGAACACAACGATGTTTGCGATCAGCACCACGAGCAGACTCCAAACAAGCGGGCGCTCGCGCAGCCGCGTCGCTTGCCATTGCAGCTCGGCTAGGCGGAGACGACGCACGCGAAAGCGTTCGACGACCCAGTCGCCCAGCCCAAAGAGGCGCAGTTCCTTGGCTGCGGGAGGATCAACGGCGAGCCGGTAAGAGTAGTCTGCATGGCGCTGGGCCTCGCGCACTTCTTCGGTGTTGCGATCGCGCCAGACGGCGCTCTCGCGCAACAGATAATGCGTGGCGAACCACGCCCCCACCAGCAACACAGGTGCCCACCACGCGTAAGCGGCGAGTATAACCGCCGAAGCCAAACCGCCCCCCATCTCGACAAGCCCGCCGGCGATGAAATCCATGGATATGAAAAGCGGCGGCCCGCTGATCCCCAGGTCAAAATTGCGAGCCATCGTCAGGTCATCGGTGAGCTTGGGGTTCTCAAGGTGTCCCATCCCCGGCGGAACGACGCAGGCGGTTGTGAGCTGGTCGTAGAGCCACGCCGCAGCCCGGCTACCGAGGTTCGCTCCGATGGCTCGGTGCAAGGGGGCCAGCACCTGCAACAGCACGAACACAACGCCTACGAGCGCCAGCGGCGCCGTCAGATCGCCCCCGCGATCAATCGTCCCAACCAGCCAGCCGATTGCGATCGCAAAAACAGCCGGCAGGATGCTGCGAACGACTAGGAGCGCCCACCAAAGGGCAGTGAGCCCAAGGTCGGCCTTGGCCAGCACACCGGCAAATTGCCACTCTGGCCGCGCTTTGGCGCGATCGAACACCCTAGTCTCTCCCGGTGACTGGCTCTGGCTGTTGGAGGCGAAACTTACGAACTCGATTTGCGCATAATATCCCTCCCCCCTTGTGCTGGAGGGTTGGGGTGGGGGGAGGCGGTTGCTTTTACGAAGGTCCCGATCGGGCCCGGTCCGCAGCCGCCCCCTATGCTTGCCCTCCCCCACAAGAGGAAAGGGGATTACGCTTTGCTATGCACAAATAGTTTACTATAAATTCAACGTATTAGTCGATCGGACTCCAGTCTGACCGTTCGCCGCCGTCTTGCGGGCGGCGCCGTTTTCCTGGCTCGATCCCGCGTTGCTCTTTATTCGATCGCTGGCAGCCTGCGCTTGCTTGCGAACCTCGGCATTGGGATCTTCACGCATCCGCTCTAATGCGGGGATTGCGTCTTTGGCGTTCGGACCGGCCAGCGCGAGAAACTTGATAGCCAGCAATCGCACAGTGTCCTGGTTGTGCTCCAGTTGCTTGACTAATTCCGGAAGCGAACGAACGTCCGGGCCTGCCCGCTCAAACCGGCGCAGCATTCTTTGGACTGAACGCAGATTCTCTTTCTTTTCGGCCAGAATGATGATGTCGGGCACGAATATCGCCCCTTGGGGGCCAAACCGTTGAATGGACTTCATCGCAGCCCGGCGTACTTCCGTCTTGCCGTCCCGAAGCGCCTTGGCAAGCGCCGGTCTAACCGCTTCTGCGTCCAGCTCCAAGCTTCCCAGGCTCAGTGCGGCCGCCTCGCGAACCTCGAACTGTTCGGCGCTCACGAGTGCGCTCAGCTTTGCCAGCGCCGGCTGGGCAGCCTTGCCCATCTGTCCCAGTGTCTGGACGACGATCGTCCGTAACTCGGGCGACGGATCGTCGAGCAAGGTCGAGAGCGCCGGTACTGCGGCCGCGGCAGCTTCACCGTGACTGCCAATCATGAGGGCGGCGGCAAGCCGGACTTCGGTTTGCTTACTCTCGAGCTTGGCGATGACATCCGGCAATGCCCTCTTCCCCAAGGGACCAAGAGAACGAAGCGTATCTATGGCTCGTCGTTGCACTCCTGAATCCACATCGTTGACCAGGGCTGTGAGATCATCGGCGAGGCGGTCATCGCGCGGGGCCGAGTGAGCCAGGATTTCGATCGCCTTACCGCGCACTTCTGCTGACGAGTCTTGCAGTAGCTTGCGCACCGCAGGCACCGATTCCCGGCCGCGCGGTCCCAGGATGCCGATGGCGGTGAGAAACGCCGCCTTGACTTCGCGGTCCGGGTCACCGAGGCCGACCATCAACTTTTGGGAGATGCCAACGGCCACCGGTCGAATCTGTCCGAGCGCCAGGGCAGCGCCGCGCCGCACGCGCGGATCCGGGTCTTTGAGCGCTTCTGCCAGTCGGTCAACCAACGGGCGGCCGATCTGCGCGAGCGCTCCTGCGATCTCGTCGATGCGACTACTTTTCTCATCAAGGGCTGCGAGTAAAAGCGGGGCCGCCGCCGGCCCTGATTTGCCGAGCAGGAACGCGGCATACCGTGCCGAGCCGTCTTCCCTGGCGATCAAAAAGGATTGGAGATCCGGTGCCATCAGCCGCAACAGAGTCCGCCGCTGCACCAGCAAGTTGACGACCGCCAGCCGGACGTCCTCGTCACCGTGCCGAAGGTTCTCTTTGACAACCGGCAACAAGATGTCGTCCTCCAGGCCACACCCGCTCAAGGATTTGACCGCGGCCGCGCGGACCTGCGGCGCAGGGTCGGAACGCGCACTTGAGCACAGCTTGTTTGGCCTTTTCGTCGGGAGCGGACAGATGCCCGAGGCTGTGACGGCCCGCCTGCGCACCGTGATGTCCCGAGCGGCGGAGGCTGCGATCAACGGATCGATTGCCGCCGTGCCGATATGCCCCAGCGCGACCACCGCTTCCGCCCCGATTCGTTCATTCTTTTCCCCGAGCATCGGGATCAGTTCGGCAACGGCCGGTGCCGCGTCGGGCCCGATCCGTCCCAGGCTCATGACGACCTCCGCTCGCACGCTTTCCTTCTTGTGCTTGAGCAGTCCCACCAACCCCTCGACAGCGGGTTTGCCGATTCCCGCCAGCGCCAGAGCCGACCGGTAATCCTGGTGCGACGCCTCTTCGCCACGGCCACCGACGTCGGTTCGCAGCGTTTCCAAGAGCGCCGGTACCGCCGGTGCCGCGTCAGGTCCTAATGAGATGAGCGTATCGAGGACCGCCAGTCGGACCTGTCCGTCTTTGTCGTTCGCGAGCCGATCGATCAATAGAGGCAACGCCTGCCGTTGCACGCTCTTGCCAGCCAACCGAATCTTGCTGGCCGCATCGCGGCGAACATCGGTCTTTTCTGCCTTCAGCCTTGCGATCACCGGGTCGGTCAGGCCGGCGGCCGGCGCGTCGACCTCCCAGCCACGCGACGCCGCTTGTCCCACGATGGCGATCACCACCAAGGTCCAGCTTAGATTTCGTATCCACACAGCGGTTGCTCTTTCACCTCGCATGCGATGGAAAGTCGTTGTGATCTACGCGGCCGCGAACCACGATTACGCAAGCAAGCCCGGCAACGGCTCGGTGCTGTCGCCGAAGCGATCGACCGGAACGTTTGCCTGCTTGAGCATCGCCAGCAGCAAATTCGACATGGGCGTCTCGGGGCGGCACTTCAAGTGTTGCCCGGTGCGGAAACTGCCACCCCCTTTGCCCAGAACGATCACCGGCAAATTAATGTGGTCGTGACGGTCGCCGTCACTGATGCCGCTCCCGATACAACACCATCGAATTATCGAGCAGCGTCGTCCCGCCTGCCTCTTCGATCGTCATCATCTTTTCGATCATGTACCCGAGGATCGAAATGTGGTAACGGTCGATCTCGCGCAGCTTGCGGTTTTTCTCTGCAACGTCCGGCATGGTGTGACAGCTCGTGGTGCCCGTCGGTAAAGCCGAGCCACGGATAGTTGCGGTCCGTCGCTTCCTTGGTCACCATGAACGTGGAAGCGCGCGTGCTGTCGGTCTGGAATGCCAGCACCATCAAGTCGCACATTAACCGCAGATGCTCGTCGAAGTCTTCCGGGATGCCCGCGGGTCGCTGAATATCGGTCCCCGATAAGATCGGCCGCAGACGAGGCGTTCTGAATGCGCCGCTCCACCTCGCGGACGCCGGTCAGATACTGGTCGAGCTTGCGTTGATCAGTTTTGGCGACCCGGCCGCGAACGCGGTTTGCATCGTCCAGAACGTAGTCGATCATGCTCTTCTTGTAAAAGTCACGATCGCCGACCGTGGCCTGCGTCAGGCTGGTGCTTCCCTGGGTAAACAGGCGGTCAAAGACTAGCTTGGGATTCATCTCGTAAGGGGCGGGAGACGTCGGCGTGCGCCAGGAGATGTGCGTCTTATATGTCCCGCTGTAACCGAACGCGTTGCCCGAGCGAGCGGATTCGCAGCCGAGCTCCAAGGTAGCAAACCGCGTCTGATTACCGACGTGGCGGCCGTAGAGCTGGTCGGCCGAGATGTCCACGCGCACGGCATCTTGCGTTTTCAATGCCTGTGCGCCGGTGAGAAAGCTTGCCGAGCCCTGGCCGTGACCGCACCCTTCGGTGTCGCCATTGGTATGAGCGGTGTTGTGCGTCAGACCATGAAAGCAATTGAGATAATCGCGGGCGAACGACAAGGGCTCCAGGGTTTCGGGTAACTCGACAAGCGTTCCCTCTTGCTTCGGGAACCAGGTGGGAAATGCACGCCATTGGGGACGTACCAGAAGCACATCCGGACCGGCGGCGTGGCCGATTTCGCGGCCGCCCGTGCCGACCGGTGCCAAACTCTCGAGCCACGGCAGCGCCAAGTGCGGCTCCCATTCCTCGGAGCATTGTTCGGCGGGTCACGTTCATTGCCATCTCAGCATTTCCCCTTTTCACGCGATCAACGTCAGCGACTTCTCAGGGCCTGCGCCAAGATACGTAGGCAGTCAAATCGATCGATCGTTACCTGGCAACTCCCCGATTCTGAAAGCTTTACTGTCGACGATCCCGAAAATGATGCTGCGAATGCGGTAATCGTTGGCAGCCAGTAACTGGCGAATCTCATCGACTGTACAGTAGTCGTATGCTTCCAATCCCTCGTCCCAGGCCATAGGTTAGCATGTTTTCGACCAGGCACCGAGCAAATTTCGTGACGCCAGTCGACTTCAATAGCTGCTTCAGTTCGTTGACATCGGCAAACTTACGTCCGCCGATCAACTCGCCCGACGGATCGACGGGAAATTCGCCATCCATCGTGCGAAACCGCCCTATCGCATCATAATTCTCAAGCGCAAAGCCCAGGGGATCCATTTGCTGATGGCACGATGCGCACTGCGGGTTGGAACGGTGCAGCTCCATCCGGTCGCGCAGCGAGGCGATTTCTGCGGCCTGCGGGCTTTCATCGAGCTTGGCCACTTCGGCGAGGGGGAGGCGGAGGAGGCGTACCCAGAATCTGCTGCAAAATCCATTGACCGCGCTTGACGGGAGACGTCCGGTTCGGGTTTGACGTCAGCGTAAGAATACTCGCCTGCGTCAAGACACCTCCCCGCCGCCGATCGTTCAATGCTACCCGCCGAAATTCCGATCCCTTGACCCCTTCCATTTCATAATGTCGCGCCAACGTCTCATTCACAAACGTATACTCGGCATCGATCAACTCGAGCACACTGCGGTCGTTTGCAGAATATAGCGCGAAAAATTGCTCGGTTTCTTGCCGCATCGCGTCGCGTAACGTGTCGTCAAAGCCGCGGAAGAGATCCTTATCGGCGCGACGCCCCCCAGCTTACGGAGCTGCAGCCACTGACCTGTGAAATTGGCCACGAACTCGGCGGACCGGGAGTCATCGAGCATCCGGACCACTTGCTGGTGGAGATTCGACCGAAGCGTTTTGGCCCGTGCATGGCTGAACAGCTCGTCGTCAGGCATCGTGCTCCAGAGAAAATACGAGAGCCGGCTGGCTAGCTCAAAGTCATTCAAGGGGCGATCTTCGTGTGCTTCTTCCGGTTCCACAAGAAACAAGAATCGTGGCGAAGCGAGCACCGTCGTGAATGCGAGCTGGACAGCGCGTTCGAAGCTTTCACCGCGATCGTTCGCCAGGCGAAAAATCTGAAGAACCCGGTCGACTTCGTCCGGCTGAGCCGGACGCCGAAATGCCCGTTCGGTGAACCGCGCGACCACCTCGCGGGCACATTCCAGTCGCGATTGCTCGCCGTACGTGGGAGTCCGAAACAGGATTTTTCGATGCGATTCGGGAAGCTGGTCGGTCTTGAGGACGACGGGGCCCTTGACGACCATCGAGTCAACATGCAAACCGATTTCGTTGCCGTACCGCTTATCGCCAGAGACGTTGTCGGCCAGTACCTTGGGCCGGACTACGTTTGGGCCCTTTTCTTGACCGGTGCCAGCTTGACGTGGACCTGATTATCCCCCTCGGCGACGGTTAGCCAGTAGCGATAGACGACTGTCTCGTCCTGCACGCTCACGGCTTCCACGGTGCGACGGTCTTTACCAAAGCCGATCACGAGCTTGGGCGGTGGGATCGACTCGGGTATGCCGACCCGCACCAGACTGAAGTCAGCCAGGTACCGCCCGGGCTTGAGCGAATGCTTGAATTCGACGGGAGTATTCGGCGGGAGCGGATAGGTTTTCAGTCCGATCAACTCGGCAGGAGACATTCCGGCGACGTCCGGAAGCACGATCGCACGTTGGAGGGCCTTTTCAGCGGCGTCGAGATATTTCTCGACGTGGACGGGAGATATATTAAGCGCCGAGCCGACGTTGTCGAAGCCGAAGCCGATATCGTCGGCCGGAAAGGCATCTGCCAGGTGCAAATCCAGCCCCAGCAGGTCGCGAATCGTATTGTTATATTCCCGCCGATTGAGCCGGCGCAATACGACCGGCGCCGAACTCTGCTGCTTGGCACACTGAGCAGCGAGAAAGTCCTTCTCGATCCACCCGACGATCTTATCGAGCTCATCGATCGTTGGCTGGGCCTCATCCTTGGGCGGCATGATGCGTTCCTGAATCGCATCGCGCACTCGGATCCAGATCTTGCCGTCCTTGATGGCAGCTTCTTGATTCGCGAATCGGTCGAGTATGATTCCCCCTTCCGACTCGCCATTCATGTGGCAGTCAACGCAATACCGCTCGAACAAAGGCATAACGTTCCGCTGGAACGGGTCGCGTGGATCTGGCTCAGCCGCAGGCAAAGCCGCCGTCGGGATCGTCGCCGCAACCGCCAAGGCCGTCAGTGCGTATGCCGCCAACCTGAATTTGAATTTCGCCATCGTGGGCAATGACTCGATTTAATTTCGTGGACGCCCGTTATCTCCGTCGGCCACGAGCGGGGATTGCTTAGACAATTATTGAACACTAATCGACTAGTCGAGTCCAGGGGATAAACTAGCGAGTTCATTGTATTTCGTTGCGATCTTCGCGTACTGGCGGTGAATCCGTTGTTTGACGGAACCTGCAGGTGCGATAGCGGGAACGGTTACGCCAATGGTCCTGATCTCGAAACGTCTGCTCTTGCGCCCTTTTTACCCGGAGGACGCCGCCACGATCGCGGCATACCGCTCGATCCCCGAGGTGGCACGTTACCAGACATGGGAAACATTAGAGCTTGCTGACGCCACTCAACTGGTCGCCGATCAGGCTACGGTTGTCCCGGACACGCCTGGTAGTTGGCTGCAACTGGCTTTGGTTCTCACCGCTTCTTCGTCGGTAATCGGTGACTGTGGGATTCATTTTCTTCGGGACAATATCAGCCAGGTAGAGCTGGGTATTACGCTGGCACCAACCTATCAAGGCCAGGGGTTCGCCACCGAGGCCATCAGTGCCGTGCTCGAATACGTGTTTGACCGACTGGGCAAACACCGCGCCATCGCCGTGACCGACGCCGACAATCACGCATGCGCGGCTCTGTTCCGGCGCCTCGGATTTCGACAGGAGGCTCACTACGTCGAGCACGTTTGGTTCAAGGGCAAGTGGGGCAGTGAGTTGCTGTTCGCACAGCTGCGCAGAGAATGGGACATGCGCCAACAACTGGCCAATGTCATGAGTAGTCTTGACCGCTTCGTTAGGTGAAGCGGTCACCGGTCTTTCGTCGGCGGTACCTACACCAACCCGTCGCACGCGAGAAACGCTTCCCAACGCCCGCATCTCATGCACAGCTTCGTATCTGATTTGCCCAATTCTTCGACTTCGTCCCCCTTCACGGCAATGACGCAATCGACTCGATGAACGGGTAGATCGTCTGAAGATTGCGCACGAGCTTGCCATCGCCAGAAATGAGGTCGCAACCCTCACGCTCGGCCAGCGCCACGTAGAGGGCATCGTAAAAGCTAAGTCGGAAACCTGAAGTGACCGAAGCGACGATAGAACACGCACGGGGAATGAGAGGTCGTGTGGCGTGAAGGTCGGGACTGAAGGCGAGAATCGCTGTCAAGCGGATGGCAAACTGTCCCGCGACGATCGTCCCCTTTCGCTCTGCGACGATGAGGGCGTTGCCCACCTCGGCTGGAAAAATGTCGGGCGAGATCAGCTCATGAATTCCGTTGCGATAGTCTTCGCGTAGTTGGATCGCCTTGAGAGAGTCGGGTTCCGGAACCTCCCATTGGAACGCGGTTGATGCATCAACAACGTATTTCATTCCGGATTATGCATCGTACGAATGATCTCCGCACCGATCTCCTGGACCCCAAATTGCTTAAGAGTCTCCTGTCGCACGTGATCCGCGCACTCGGTGATCCGGCGTAAGAGCTCAGGGTCACGGACAATGCCCTTGGTGTTGCAAACCGCGTCGAGATCCGCGAGAACCTCGGGGTCGATGGCCGGAGTTTTTTCGACGGTAGCCATAATTCACTTCCTCCAACCGGATTCTACCAGGTTGCAGGCTGTCGAGCGACCGGCGGCGAGCCCGTCGGTCGGCTTGCGCTGCGGCGCCATCGAACAGCAATGGAGAGACGCAGGAGCGGCGTATCAGGAAGCCCTGTCACTCGTCCAACTCCTGATCCCAGAGGGGATCATCCTTAGATCGTGACGAAGCTAACGATTCAGGCTCCATCCACGTGACGTCAACCCGCCTGCCGGACCGTACCCGCGCCCACTTTGTTTGACCTGTCCGATCCCGCACAACCACACGAAGGACGACCGGTGTACCGCCGTTCTCGAGAAATGGTCTGTCACATACTGGCTCTCGGAGCAGGATCGTGAACCCGTTTAAGTCAGCCCATCGCCGCAAGCTCGCGACCGCCTCGAGCACCTTCGCTTCTCTTGTCAAGTCCCTGAACTCTTTGGCCATCGCCCGTACGGCGATGCCAATGCAAACAACCACGAGCAAGCTCACACCGAGCCAGCGGAACATGTTGAGCCAAGTCAGCATGCATACACCGGCGTTCGTCTGCCCATCTCATCGAACCAAAGCATCACAGATTTCGCGTGGATTTTTCAGAGCACTGGCATTTCCGGCTCTTTCCTCGGCGACCAAACTCGATCGGGATGCGAATTACACCCGCGGCTTCTCTAAGCCGCGAAGGTGCACGAGCGCCTCTTTGGCCACCTTGGTGGGCTGGGCATCGGGATGGCCGGCCGCCATGTCCTCGAGGATCGCGACGGCACCCGGCGTGCCGATATGCTCCAGCACCACGATGGCGCGCACGACCCGGGTCCACTTTTTCTTGGGATTGCCGCCCCGGGAGCCGTTGATTCGTTCGACCTTGTGCTCGGCCCACCACGAGCCGGCATTGGGCTGGGCGAAGAAGTTGAACCCGTCACCGCGTCCCACGTGCCGCAGTATGACCTGCTTGCCGGCCAGTTGGCCGGCTGTGCGATCGCTCAGCACCTCGACCATCCGCTGCCGGACCGGGGACTCATTGTAGCGGTCCATCAGCGTCTCCAGATCGATCGCCAGCCGGGGGTCGAAGTATTCCAGCTCCTCGCGCGGGCTTCCAGACTTTTTCGTCTTCATTCCCCAGTTTCAAGAGCAGGGCTCGAACCTCGCCGGCCGATATTTTCAGTGGCTTCATCCTCGCCTTCAGGAAGGCGACCGTCTCGTCGCGCCGATCAGCCAGGTTGAGGAGGGCGCGGCTGGCGGCGGTCTCGTCCTTCTCGAGATCTGCCCACCAGGCATCCATGGCGGCCGAGTCGTCCTTCGGGGCCTTGCGTGGACCCGGGGGCTTCGCCTGGTCGTCACCGCACGCCGCAGTGGCGATGCCCATGCACGCCAATAAAGCCAGCGCCGCGACGGCGCGCTGCGTGAACGAGGATCCGATAGATGACATAATGCTGATTCCTCGCGAGGGCTATTACGTCAATCATTGGCGGCAAGCACGAGCAACAGCAGCATTGCGGGCGAAAGCATGTCGACAGCAATCATACCAAGAAAGGCTAGTTGAACCACGAGATGCGACGTTTGTTGAACGATCAATTATTCACAAGTTTTCTTCCTTGCTTCCGACGGTGGCCTCCACGAGTTCGCTGAGCTGGGCGATTGAATGCCGGAGGTGGGTTTGATCGAATTCGAGCAAAAATTCCAGGCAATTGCCAACACCGACCTGGTCGACGAGATGCCCACGCATTTCAATGTGGCCCCTCCCGTCCCCGCTCAGACGAAAACGGAGTTGGTCCATGGATCACTCGCCGAAGCCCTCCTGCAACGTCGACGATTGTGTGTACACGGCCAACTCAGGCACGTCCGTTGCGCTCTCAAACACTCAGAATCTAGCCGGTAAGAGTCCAGCCCAGAACCAGGAGGGACATCATCCAGTAAATCCCCACAAGCCTTCCCAGACGGTAATTCCAATCTGAGGTGCCGCGATACGCGCCCACGATTATCAAGAAGGTCCAAACCGCTGTCACAGCGCTTCCGGCCATTATGGGCAAACCATATCCCATAATCATCCGCGACCCGAAGCTTACCGAGCCACCCCGCATGGCGCAAATAACCAGTCCGGCACCAAGGGCCAAGGCCACCGTCGCGGCGTAGCAAGCCGCCGTTCCCATGCGCCCTAGCAAACGCCGCAGGCGATAGCGCGGACGCCGGAATTGAAGGGCCAGAATCGCAACAGTCCACATCGCAGCGAAGGGTACCGAGAGAATGGTCCCGGCGAAGGTCAGGTCGCGATAATGTTTCAGCACTGCCCCATCCCAACCGTGCATATCGGACCAAAAGCAACGATCAATGGTGAGGCCAGCGGCCGTAGCCGCGATCAGCGCCATCGCATCGAGCAGGGAGAATCTCCGGCGCGGCGCCGCATGCGAGTCGAATCCGGATCTAACGATATCAATGACTTCATGGTCAGACTGTCCTACCGCCGGCTTCGTCCACCCCTTTGATCCAGACACGACTTCTCGCGCCCGTGATGCGATGATCCGAGAATATCGTATCATCGGACAAACCTGATATCGATCTTCGCACGCTCGGTGCTCGGCTGCCGGATGCACCATATAATTCACGCTTTACGCGTAATTCGCCGCCGGATCGCCTTCGCTGCGAATAAGACAACCGTAAGAAACCCAACGGATATGCCCGCCAGCAAGGCAAATCCTAGACACACACAGCGTTGGCCAAAACGCGGGCGATGCGGATGACATGCTGAAAGTGCCCGCATAAATTGTTACTTCCCGGGCGAAACCAGGCGGAGCCGGCCTCAGGAGCCACGTGAGAAAGGCAAGAAAATCGAAAATCCATCCACTGAGCCACGCGAGAAAACAAAGGATCAATCCGGCAATTGCTACGGCGATCATCATCCCTCGAAGACTGAACTGCATGCGCGATCGGGTTAGTATCCGCCAGGCAGCGCGCACAGTGTTCGATCTCCATCACAACTTACTCGCCGGGAGATTCCTGTCAAATTCTCGGTCCCAGACTCCATCGAACGATGAGGTTGAGCTCGCCTTCATCTTCGGCGGAGCCGGCACGATGAAGTCCATCCGCTCCTCTCCACCGCGCGGTCATCAGCGACAACCACATTTTCTGCGTAATGTTTATAATTGCCTGTTCGTGCTGATGCTTTTGTTGGCAGGCCGAGTTTCGCGGTCATGAAGTCGAATAAATGCAAAAAGGGCAACGACGACCACGGGAAAAACAAGTAGTGCGTTTCCGAGGATCAGATAAGCGAGCACCGGGGCAGTCGCGATTAACGCCAAGCCAATGCCGGCAATCGCGATTATCAGCATCATTCGCGCAATTGTAAGACGGTGATGGCGGTTGGTCGCGAGCGGCCAAATGGCGCCAAGCGCCATTCCCTCCAATGCACCGAGAAATCCGCCCAGAACGGGACTGACCACCGAACCGAACAGCCCTGGATTTTTCCCGTGGAACAGATGAATCACCGCGAATATGGTGAGCGGGCCGGCTAGGAAGCCGGCGAGCTCTCCTACCAGGGCTCCCACTTGAGCGAGCTTCCACCGAAGTGGCAAATTCTGTCTTTCGGCATCGGACATGGCTTGCAACCCGCAGAGTGACTGGAATCGATTCTCCGCTCGTAGACTTGCCGAGGTAGAAGCCCTGCTCGTCGCTTATGGGGCTTGCTTATTGAGGCTTTGTCAGCGGTATTCGATTATGAACCAACCGTTGTGCCATCTCGTTTGGTGAAAGACCTCTACCGCAACCAGAACACGGACCTGGCCGTTCATGGAGACCCCATGGCAAAGATAACGACGTTCGACCCGGCGAGCGGTCGGCTTACTGGGGTTGGCAACCCGCCCTCTCATTTCGGCACCGTGGGCGACTTACGCCCCTCGCGCCGCAGGACCGCGCGGGCGATATCCATCGCAGTGCCGGCCGGCTCACCCCTGTCGCAGAGTTCCTTGAGGTCGCGCAGGCCCTCGTCGCGGCGGCCCTCGGTAATCCGTTTGATGCTCAGGCAGACGCGAGCCTCTGTCCTCTCCTCATTGCCCGGTGCCGCCGCGAGGGCGCCGGACTCCGCAAGGTCACCGTGAAGACACCGCAGCAGCGGATAGGGCCAAGGCCCCGTTTCGAATCGAGCGAGCGCCTCTTCGAGGAAGGCGCGAGCTTCGGCGGGCCGACGCGCCAGAAGATCGGCGGCGTAACCGTCGAGGAAACAAAACGTAGAAGCCTCGTCGCGCCAACCCTTGAGCCGCAATACGGCACGGAAGTCCTTGCCGGCGCCGTCACGCCCCGCAATCAAACGGCCGACGCCGCGAAAGTAATACGGTTCCGGCTTGTCGGGGTCGAGCCGGACGGCCTCGTCATAATCGGCAAAGGCGGCCTCTTCCCTGCCGAGTTCGAGGAACATTCCGCCCCGGACCGTTCGATAAGTCGCATTGCTCGGCTCGCGCCGGATGGCCTCACTCATGTCATCGGCGGCCTTCTCGCGCCGGCCCATCTCCTTATAGAGCAGGCCGCGTGCCGCAAACGATCCGGCGTCCGGCTCCTCGCTGACGGCCGTGTCGAAGTCTTGGAGGGCTCGCTCCAAACGACCGATTTTCTGGTAGGAGACACCCCGGAGCAAAAGCAGCTTGGCGTACGACCCGTACCGCATCGCTTCGTCGAAATCGCGAATCGCCTCATCGTGTCGATTGAGTTCGGCCAGGGCGTAGCCGCGCATGAAGAACATCACCTGGTCAGGTCGCGCCTTAAGCGCTGCGCCCAGGTCGTCGACCACTTCCGCATAGTCTTTCTTGAGCATACGAAGCAGGCCCCTCTCGCCCCGCAGCCGCGGGCAGGTCCGGCCGAATGAGGATCGCTGCGTCGAAGTCCTTCAGCGCGAGGTCGGTGTTGACGGCCTCCATGCGCAGCTTCGCGCAACCAATATGTCCTAGCGTCGCGCCCGTCAACCTTGAGCGCGGCCGCGTAATCGACGAGTGCTCTCTCGGATTCGTGGCGGTCGGCGAAGAACTCGCCGCGGGCACGCAAGTTCGAGGCGTCGCGCGGGTCGAGCCGGACTGCCTCATTCAGGTCGGCCAGCGCCTTGTCCTGTTCTTCACGTGCGGCGTGAACCATGCCGCGGACGCGGTACGCGAACGCGGCCTCTGGGCCGAGTCGTACTGCCTCTTCGGCGCTTTGGAGGGCGTCGTCCTTCTTCAGAGTCTTGAGAAGCGCCAGGGCGTACCAGGCGCGGGTGGCCGGGTCGTCTGGCCTGGCCGCTACGGCACGGGCGAGTGCCTCAACCGCGTCGCGCTGTCTTCTCGCTTCCGCCTGGAGGTCCTGCCCCGCCTTGCCGAAAGGGTCATCCGCCTCCAAGAGCCGGATCCCCTTCTGGAGTGAGTCGCCGCCCGGCCCGTCCTCCAGATGTCCTAACGGCCCCAGGGCCATAAACGCCGACAACCCCACGCCGAGCACGATATGAGCCACCATCCGCGCGACTCCTTTCTTGTCCGTTCACGTTCCTATGCGTTCGCGACGACCGGCTGGCGCCAATCCTAACCACCTCGCCCTCGCATGCACAACTGACAAAACCTTACTACCTGCTGGTCACCTCCCGGATGTAGATCATCGACGTATTCAACGTCGATGAATTTCTTCGTTTTCTTCGTTTCCTTCTGTTCCAACATGAAACGAATACCAATTACCTGCAATCATGACTTGCTCCTGCCTTGTGCAAACAAGCCTCGAACATAATGAAAACGAAGGCAACGAAGTGTGAGCCGCGCAACCGCGACCTCGATCCAACCCTGGAGCCGCCTAAGCTTTTGCCTCCGAACCATCCGGAGTTTCTCCATCGGATCCTGGCAGCTCCGGACTCGAAATGCGATGCGCTCCGTCTGCCGGCAAGCTTCGTCGAGATTGCAGGATTGCCCGCACGGAAAAAAGAAATCACGGCTCACGCAAAGCCGCCAAGACGCAAAAGAATACGCGCAAAGCAATCCAATTATGATAGTTAATTCATTCAATATGATCGGGTTTTGTCTTCGGTTTGACCATTTTTCTTCTTTGCGGCTTTGCGGCATGGCGTGACATCTTCAGCTTGCGTTATCAGTCCGCCCCTCCGGAGCTTGCTCGCTGCAGTGCAATGTGTGCGCCTTAAGCTTGCGGAGACGACTGCGAAACCAGGCAGTCAGCAACAGCAACAATCCGACGGCGATCAGCAGGGACAGTTCAAGGGACCAGATGAGGCCGCGCGACGGGGCATTCCAGTAGTAAGTAAGATCGAGACCCGGAATCGTGAATCTCCCGCACCGATCTCCTCTCAATATGTCTCTTCTGATGAGCGTCTTTGCTTCCACGATCAGCGGCCGGAATCTGCCGGAGGTATCCCTGTCGAACTGGTTGCTCAATGCGAACTGACCATCGTCCAGGAAGAGATGGAGATCATGACGCAGGTTCCCTGTGGTGGAGATCCTGAGATGGTATGAAGATCGGTCGAAAAACCGGGAGACGACCCATAAGGTCAACAGCGCGATCGAGGTGCCGAGGCAGAGAATTAGCCCCCATTCCAGTATCACTCGTTTCACAATGGCCGCTCCTCGATGACCTGAAGATCGCAGAAAACCGCCGCCGTCGCCAGTCACGCTTTCTTGCCATCCAGGCAAACAGATCCGCAGGTTCCTGACGCGATCGTATTTCTCCGGTCTCGCTATTGTTCGGCACCTGATTGTTCAGACCAATTATGGTCGAGACATGCACCCGGTGACGCCTATTGCATGCCTGTTCGGCCGTGTTGACTCTTCGGAGCTCAGGCATTTCCGACTTTGTGTCCGGCTTCCCGCGAGCGCTGACAAAGTTGCACTGTAGCGGGATAGACGCTGAGCTCGTCTGACGAAGGCCACGGAAACTGTCATCGCTAGATTTCTGGTTCCACATTCCAGCACCATCCGGCGTGTGAATGTCCGCGACAAGAATAAATCACCGGAGGCAGTTACGTAGACCTAGAATCGGTCTTTGGCAAATGATCGAAGCTGACCCGCCGCATCAAAGTCTAGCTCTATCCAGTCAAGCGAACCAGGTCGACTGATCAACATCCAGCTCGTTCCATCCGATCGGTCGCCCGCGGAAGTCGGCGGTCCGACTTGGGAGCTAACCTCTGTCTTTGTCATCCCGATCCGTAGGCCAGAGAGTGATGGAAGTGTCCCACCGTTGAGGATCCAGAACCACCGGACCGGAACAGTCACCACCGCGACGATCGCTACAGCCGCAATTAGGCTCCGAAGAGTCAGCCGAACGCGGGGCGCTCGCATCGCCGGGCTCCCTTAGGGACTGGCACGTCTCATGTCTAGATCACCCGTTCAGCGCTCCACCCATGGTGCCTCGCTCGGTTGTCCGCGCCAACCCTAGGTCAGACGATAGAAACAGATTTCGTTCGGCGCCTGCGTGCCCTCTGCTCGCTCCTCCGGCCACGGCGAAGTTGGTCCCGACGGCGCACTGCGTGTCCTCCTCTCTTCTCCGATGGTTGAGTCACCCGCGGAGGTCACCGAGCCGATCGTGTGCGCTTGGTATAAATCCATATTCAGGCTCTCTGAAAGCGCCGTTTAAGTGTAGTTTCGTCGCGCCACTCTTCATGTGAGAACCGGCGTCCTCTTGGAATGGCTCCTGGGGAGGGGAGGCTCTTCGGACGAAAGCGCAAGGCGCTCAGTTGCGGTACTCAAACCAAAGTTTCCGTACATCGATCCCGGACATGAACAGCATCGCTTGGCAGAGGTCGACGAAGTCGCCGCCCGGTGGACTTTGCCGGCAGACGACGTGATACTTGCCGTCCCTGACTCCTTCAACGATCAATATGTCTCCATCCGCGATGATTTCGTCGAAGGGCGGAGGCTTGTCGGTTGGGAGCGTCCAGAATTTAGCCTTCTCCAACCGATTTGCGATCCGCTCCCAGTGTGCACGACTCAGTTTTACGCTCTTGCGTTCGACGATGCTCCTTGGCTCGTGGGCATCGTCGAGACTAAGCGTCACCGCCTGCAAGTCGGCACCTTCCTCAGACTTGACGAAACGTACGGCGATTGGGTTATGGAACGATGGCATCCAGAGGAACCGATAAGCGGTTGAGGCGCGGTCCTTCTCGGCCAGCTTCTCGAGCGAAGGTTCCTTCATGGCGCTCAGGTACTTCCGGGCAATCCCCGCCAAATAGTAATCGGGTCGTTTCTTGGACTTCGCAGGCTCTTCTGCGGTGGAAGAGTGCCACAGGCTCCCGATGACTACGACGAGCCCGATAATCGCACGGACAACAGGTCGGCTCATGAAAGTCCCCCAAACTCTAGCGATCGTGTCCGTTCTCGTTCCCGGTCCGTAGAGGATGGTCTCCATTCCGCGCGTTACACGTCCTCGCCGTCCCAAGCCTATATTGTCAAGTCTCAGCCATAGATAGATCAACCGTCACAGATTACAATTCGTTGCTCCGGCATAGTCCCGCACCCACCAGTTCGCGGCAAGGATGAATCACGGTTTGCGCAAGCTCGGGACTTCTTACCCGACCCACCGTCTATGCTATGGAGGGTGTTGGCCGTCTCACAGCGGAAAGGACTCGTCAAATGGCCAAGCCGGAAAGCCCAGGAAGAATCAGCTTGCCGCGCAGATGGCGACCCAGGTCGTCGGCCAGGACAGCGGCCGAGTTGTAGCGCCGCTCCTGCTTCCGTCTCCAGGCACCTCAGGACAACGATCTTCAGGTCGCGCCAGATCCCGGGATGGCGCTTTGAAGGGAGTTCAAGCGTCCCGTCGCGATTCTGCGCGAGCGTCTCGGACGGGGCGTCGGCTACAAACGGGGCTCTCCCGGTGATCAAGGCATAAAGGATCGCCCCCAGTCCATAGACGTCGGTGGCCGTAGTCAACATCCCGCGCTGGCCAGTTACTTGTTCGGGAGCCATGTAGGCCCGCTTTCCGACGACCGCACCGCTCGGCATCAGCTCGTCATTGGTGTCGAATTGCTTGTTCAGGCCGAAGCCGGTCACATAAGGTTCGCCGGACTCGTCGATCAGGACCTTGGACGGCTTCAGGTCCAGGTGTAAAGTCGCCCGTTGGTGTGCGCAATGCACCGCTTCCGCCAAAGTCCTCACGAGCCGTACTGAAGCTCTCAGGTCGGACGTATATTCGCCGAGCTTACGGTCGAGGCTCGAACCGTCGATCAGTTTCATTAGGATGTAAAGACCATCATGGTGCTTGCCGAGCGCAGAGATTGGCACGATATGGGGATGTCGGAGCCACGCGGCGACCCTGGCCTCATTCAGGAATTGCCGCAGGTCATCCTCGGTCGCTTGGGCACCGGCCCGGAGTACCTTGAGCGCGACGAATTGGTTCTGGCTGGGGTCACGGGCCTTATAGACGATCCCCATACCGCCACGGCCCAGCTCCTCGATCAGCTCGAATTCACCGAAGTAGCCAATGGGCACGGGACCCTCCGGTCGCCTGTCGCTCCGAAACCCGCCAGGCACGCCATATTTCCGCACGACGAGCGGCGCGATCCCTGGCCGCGGACTGGCCGGTTCGATCTGTAAGCTCTGATTACGAGCCTACCCGTACCATCTTAATTCATAGTCGCGCGCCCAACTGTCCACGCCAACCATGGATCAGGCGCTACAACGCGCTGATCACTTCAATCCTCCTCGCGATACTCCCATCCCAGCCCAAGGTCCAGGTGCAGCGTGTCCCAACCGAACGGGCCGCGTCGATTCGGCGGAATACCGGGACGAACTCGAACGAACCCCGTCGGTCCATTCGGGTTCGGGTCGATCATCAGGCCTAAATTACCTGACACGGGGTCGACAGCCGAGTGCGCCACTCGGAATGGACCTGCCCATTGCGAAAAGCCAGCAGCCCGCCCCACAGCGACCTGATCTGCTAATCGCTCCAGTGTCGGTCTTGCGGCGTGGAAGGCGAGTCGAAGCGGCCAAAGGGTTCGGACCGTGACCAATGGCAATACGCTCAGGGCCAAAATTGACAGCCATGCCATCGGCGGAAAGCGGCGTGAGATCACGCCGTTTCGTGTCACCAGGACTGCCCAGGCGACACCAAATATGGCCGTCGTCGGCATGATGAAGATCAACCATACGAACAGGACGAGACCGAGAAAGTAGATTTCCGGGGAGACGCAGAAGGCGGCAAAAAGTGCGTTGGCCAAGATCGCCGGGGCCCAAAAGCAGAAACCAGCGAGGTATCGGAGGTCACGGAAGACGAGCCACATGGCGCCGATTGCGGCGAGGCACGGAAACGAGACGCCATCACGATCAGTACCGAGCCCTTGGGGAGTGCAAGCAGCCCGGCCACCAGCACAACCGTGATCATCATGCGGCGGATCGAAAATCGCATGCGCGGCCGTCGCATGGTTTACCCGAAGAAATGGAGAGTGTCCGGTTCATCCATAGAGGAGACGCTGGGCCATCGAGTCTCACGGCTCCTCGGTGCGATCTGCCCCGACAGAATTTGCAATTGCTTGCGGTCGTCCTTAGTGAATTTCATCAGCCTGGTCGTTCTGGCGGTGTCAGAATCCACCGTGCTGGAATTGTAAGCGACGCGGACAGAGTATTCGTCGCCGTTTTGACCGGCCGTTTCGGCGAGGATCTGGTTAACGAATTCGCTCACGCTGCCGATGCGCCACGTGCTGCCCACCGAAAAAAACAGGTCGCCTTCGGAGAGCCCGCCAATATTGAGACGGTCAGAATCCTTGCCCGGATCGACGATCAACGCACCGCCGAACCCATCGACGAGATCGTAGATGGATCTCAGTGCTCTCCCAACTAAATCCGTTATCGTTCTGACGATCTTGATTTGAGACTGTTGCAAACCATCATATCTACCTGATGTATTGCGGTTTCTGTGCTTACTGAGCGTCCACAAGGTGAAAGTCGGCATGCATGACTGCTGATCCCAGCGAGTCCCACATCTCGCCTGGTCCGGATCCTACAGTTCTCGATGGCTTCGTTGCGGACAATATTCCAGAGTGGGTCTACGGCGCAGTGCGTGCCCTTCTGCTCCTGAAGGGCAGACTCAGGTGACCAGAGAAAGCTCCAGCCTCCCAAGACGGGTTGGAGCTGCCGGGATGACGTTGTGAAATCGCACCCCGTCGCATTACGGACGCTCAATCGTGTCATTTTCAAGTCACGACGAGCTACGGCGACGCCGGTGCATTCGGCGCACTGCGCGCCCTTCTACCCCCAACTGAAACAGTTTTGCCGTTAGCTGCTTGCAGTGGTCCGAATCAACCTGGCCTTACTACCTGCTGGTCGCCTCCCGGACGTAGATCATCGACGTATTCAACTTCATGAATTTCTTCGTTTCCTTCGTTCCCTTCTGTTGCAAGATGAGACAAATACCATTCACCCGCAATCATCGCTTGTCCGTCCCCGTGCAAACAAGCCTCGAACAGAAGGAAACGAAGACAACGAAGTGTGCGAGCCCAGCCCGAAGCGGCGGCAAGACAAGGTAGCCGAAACTCAAAATCGTCGTGACAACGGTCGGCCGCTCTCGTTCCAGGGGCCGTTGACTGAATATCGCGGGGATTCTATCCCCTCTGCTCCGCTCAGCGGAATCGGTGTTTTGGTCAGGCTATGGCAGCGCCGCCAAGAGTGCAACGGCCGATCCAAAGACCAGCCGTACCAGGGTTGGGCATGGTCTCGAACCCGCCCTTGTCACATAGCAGTTACCCGCGTCGACGGTACGTCACGTACCTGTAGAGTTCGGGGCGTTCAGTCTTGAGCCATTTGAAGTAGGCGGCGGCAGCACGGAACCGCTGAATCTTCTGCTCGGCGGAAGTGATGGCGTCGAACGGAAACGAGGCCTCGATGCCACCGATGACGCACGCTCCCTCTGCGTAGTGATAACCCTCGAAATCCTCCAGAGTCTTGCCGCTCAGCGCTTTTAAGCCGATGTTCCCGACGTGGCGGGACATGAACGAATCGTCCGACACGGCGGCGAACAAGGTGGGGAGGACATCGGCCTCCCCGAGCTGGGCCAGCGACTTTGAGAGGGTGTACCGGATGAACACGTCGTCCTTGCCAGTCGCCTCTTTGAGCGCGGCGCGGAGGGCGCCGCCGGCGTGGTGGACCTTGAGGTCGCCCAGTAGAAAGACGCACTGATAGCGGATCCGAGGGTCTTGGTCGTGCAGTCCGTACCGGACGACCGTGTCGATAGCCCGTTCGTCGTTCGCGAACGCGCTGGTGAGCAGCTCGTAACAGGCGCGCCGGGCACGGGCTTCGCCGTGGCTCCGCGCCGCCTCCGTCAATTTCGGCACAGCCTCCGGGCCCAAGGAGATAACCTGCGCCCTACTTTCCGCGCCAGCGATGATCCACATGTTGCACTCTAAAGCGAGCGGTCACGTGCATTGGTTTGAGGCAGATACGCGCCCGGTTTCCGGCGAGACGCGGAAGATGACTTCGACTTCCTCGGCATCGCCAGACTCGCCCCACAACGAGACGCCAAAGCGAGTGCTCGGCCGTACGACGACGACCAACTGATCGGCGGCCTCGTCGTCGAGCCCCTGGCAAGTCAATCTGGTCATCATCTTACGGCTGATTCGCTTTCGATCGCCAAGCGCCACCGGTCGGACAGCGAAATGGTCGGGATAGCCCTTGTACGGCCAGTCTCTGGACGGGAGTCGGGGTGTTAGATCGATGATGCGGATCTCGGCATCGGAGACGACCTGGTATTCCAGCAGGCAGCCGCTATAAACGAACCCGTAGAGCAGAGGTAGCACGGTAGCGTTGGGCAGCGAGACGTTCAGGCGGCTATCACGAAGATCGAGTGTCAGCAGACGATGCAGAGGTTGTCGATTTCTCGGCAATCCTCGAACCGCAAGATCGAGCGGCCTGCCGAACGTATGTCCGCAGCGATCTCCGATAGCGATGGACCCCTGCCAGAGGCCACCCTGCCAGGCAATGACGATCGGATGTGTTTTGTCGAAAACACGCATTGAAAGCACTTGATAAGCTGTGGCACAGGAGGTCCACGAAGTCGCCCCCCGGGGGCCTGTGCCGGCTTAGGACGTGATACTTGCCGTCCTTGACTCGTTTTGGTCGCCCACCTTTTGTAACGATCCGGATGGGTGCGGAAAAACACGCCTTTTCGTCCGACTTATACGACAAGTGCAATTCGCGCCAACTATCGCCGAAAGGTTACTGCCTTACCGCTCGGAGATCGGCGTAGCGCGGGAATCGACGCATGCTTTCACGGCGTCTTTGAATTCGAGTTCATGTCGCTGGGCATACCAACTTGCCCATTCGCCGGTTTGTGCTAACCGTTTCCACATCCAAGTCAAAGTTTCCGGCCCGACATTGCTGTCCAGTTGCTTCTTTAGGTCACTGCATACACTGTCCATGATCTCGATCCCGCGCTCGGAATCAGCGAGCCGGCAGTTGTATGATAATTGATAGATTAGCTGTATGGCTTGATCCCATTTAAGATGCTCAACATCTGGGGGAGCACGGTCGGAAAGTGATTTCAAGGCGATACCGAATTGGGGGGATGCAACTCGGTAATACTCAGCACGAGCCCTCTTTCGCGCACTTTCCCTCACGATCCAGATAGCGATAACGGACAGGACGGCGAGACCTGCCACAACGGCTACAATTCTACCCCTGAGTAGCGCTTGACTGTCACTTTTCATCTTCTAACTCGACGATTGCACTTGTCAGTTTGCCAAGGCACGTGTGTCCAGTTTCAAAACTAGATCACCCGTTCAACATCCCAACATCGAACCGAGCCGGCTGGCCACGCCAACTATTATTGACCGTTTGCGCCCGAATCGGCTCGGTCGCTGAATGCGGCAGGCCCCGCCTGCATGACCGATGAGGTAGTGTGAACTTTTCTGCGCCTTGCGACCCAGTACACGAAACCCACCTACTTACCAGCCAGCAGATCACGCACATCGAAACAACGTCGAACCGGTTTGGGTCCGACCACCGCTGCCCGATCTGGTCGCTAGGACACGCGGCGCGACGGGCCCTCTCTGCGGACTTGTTGGGCTAGGAGCTCCTACGGCACAGAGTGGAGCACAAATTGTGCGATCTCCTGAATCCGTTCCCACGAGATTCCCTCGCGCTGCTCGACAGCAAGGGGATGATCTGTAGGCTCCAGTTCAATGGTCGGACGGATTCCGATAGGCTGTGTGTGGACCATCGTCTTGATGTTGACGGTGTTCGGAAAACCGGGTAACGCGGTGCTGAGCCAGCCGAAATAAGGGGGCTCCTGCTCACGGCCCTTGCTGTGCCAGAGTTCAGACGCCCTGTGAAAGTTCTCTTCGCTGAGGGATACCCAGACAGTGTACGAGAAAATCTTATCGGACCCCTTGATCGGGATTTCAACGTTCCCTGCAATAAAGAAATGCTTGCCGTCAATGACACATTGCTCTTCGGAAAGACGGGCACGGTCTCCCCGCTCTTTCTCGGGTATTTCGTCGTAATAGACGGGGGCCTGGCTATGATAATTGAGCGGGATTTCCGCATGATACTCGCCGCATCGCTTGCACATGAAGCCGGTCATTTTGTGCGACTCCGTGGGCTTTGACTTGAGATGGTCGTTTTCTCCATGGACAACGCTCGACGAACCCGGAAGCCCGTAGCGGTAGATGACACCCAGGCTGGCCAGTGCGGCCACAATTGAGATACCAGACAGAGCAAGCGTGATTCGTTGATTCTGTCGCATGGCAATTACTTTGGGGTGACGCCGCACCCAAATGCCGACGGGAATTTCGAGTTGACCGTCCGGTAACATTTTACGCAGGTTTGCACCGTCCACCCACTTAGCAGCAACCGGCCGTGCACCGCATGTCCTTTACGCCCAGGTCGGTCAACCTCACGCGTCTTCCTATTCAATAATACGATTCTGAATGCCGAATCGCATCGACTCCGTTTGCCGCGCAGTACTGTATAATGCGCAGGGTCTTACCGGCAAATGGCCAGTTCGACGGGAGGTTTGCTCACATTGGCGACAACTCACGCCTCGACACGGCGGCGAACCACTGCGCTTCGCCGCTATCGGGAATGGATCCGCTCGCGGAAGCGGCAACAATGGGCGACCTGCTGAAGCGGTTGGGAAACATCCCGGCTGACCGGGTGCGACTTCATCCCGCGCCAGGTACCGCCACCGAGAAGGATGTCTTGCGAATCTTGGACCATGAAAACCGGCCCTGCGAGCTTGTCGACGGGACGCTGGTCGAGAAAACAACGGGCTATCAAGAATCGGCAATCGCCGGCCTCTTGATCACCTTTCTCAACAACTTCGTCCGGCCACGCAAACTTGGCATTGTTACAGGTGCCGATGGAACGATCCGCCTCTTCCCAGGGCTCGTACGGATCCCTGATGTCGCCTTCGCATCGTGGCGAAGCCTGCCCGAAGGCAAAAGGCCCAAGGTACGAATTCCTCAAATTGCTCCCGATCTCGTCGTCGAAGTGTTAAGCAAGGGTAACACGAAATCCGAGATTTCCAAGAAGCTGGCTGAGTACTTCGAGGCCGGAGTGCGAGTCGTCTGGCTTGTGGACCATCGGAAGCAGACCGTTCGCGTCCACACCGGTATCGATGAATCGGTCTTGATCAAACAGGGGCAGACTCTCGACGGCGATGCGGTACTTTCCGGCTTCGTCCTCCGACTCGATGAGCTTTTCGTAGGCGATGAACCGTGAGATACGGTGAGAGTGATCACATCATCTCTGGTCGCTAAGACAAGCACAGGATCACGAGAAACTTGCGGATATCTTAAAGCTGGTCGACTACACCGGTCGGCTCTCTCGCCAGGGAAAGGCGTCGATCTCGGCGGAGCTGGCCGGGATCTTCGAGCGGCTGAAATGCAGCGACCACCTCTGGCAGAAGCGAATGGATCGGCTGCTGGGCAGTTTCTTTGCAGCTACAATTTCCAGCAGCAACTGCGGTATCAATGGTCGATGAGCACAAACGAAGCCGAATGAGATACACTGCGGCCAGGTGCAGATGGTTGAGCACGGCGCGGTCGGACCCGCAACGTTCGTCATCGCTTTTTCGGGTGACGCCGCACCCGACTACCGGCGGGAATTTCGAGTTGACCGTCCAGCAACACTTTGCGATGGTTTGCTCGGTCCGCGCACTGAACAGCGACCGGCCGTGTGAACTTTGATCTATGGCCCAGTTGTTGCGTCCGTTTCGGATCCAGAGCGCGAAGTCGCACGACTTGAGTTCGGCTGCCTCATTTCTTCCAACAGCTTGGCGACAGCCTCGTCAAGACCTGCGCCTCCTCGGGCGCGGATCACTCCCCTGGCATCGAGGACAAACACTGACGGGTAGCCCCGTATGTGGTACCGCTTTGCGATCGGCCCCTCGCCCGGGGCACCGTCGTACCAATTTGGCCACGTCATGCGCTCCCGCGCAATCACGCGTCTGGCGGCGTCTTTATCCGGCTCGCAATCGACGCCCAACAGGGCGAAAGGCTCGGGCTTCAGGCGTTCAACGAGCTCGCGCTCGTGCGGAACTCGCGCCATGCACGGGCCACACCACGACCCCCAGAAGACCAGCACGACGACCTTGCCTTTATAGTCGCTCAACTTGAGTGGCTTACCGTCGACATCCGCGCCCTCGATCTCCGGGCCCGGCGTACCGACAGCCAGGTTGAACATCTCGTCAAGTCGCGCCTCGGCCTCCTGACCTAGCGTCTTCTTGCGTGCGAGCAACCTCTCGATGTTGCGACGGCCTTCGTCCGTCAGCGGTTTTCCGTTCCATTTCGGCGTTGGCTCCTTCAACAATGCCTCCAGGTCGCGCTGATGCCGGGTAACATGTGGGATATCGCCGTATTTGGAGATCACTTCCTCGAAGAGCCGCTCGGCCTCGGCGCGAATGGCCTGGGGGTCGCACAGGCGACATTCGAGATCGTAGGCGTACTCCTCGTCGGACAGATCGAACTCGCGAACAACCTTGCCGCCTCTGAGGACGTGGTGCTTGGGCCGACCCTCGACCTTCCCGGCTGCGACGACCATCTTCGCCTTGAGGGCGAGGTACTGCGCCAGTGCCAGCCGCGCCAGCCCCTTCGACTCACGGCACTTGGCCGCGGCATAAAATCCCCAGAGCAGCGCGTCGCGCTGGGGAGTTAACACGTTGTCGAGTCGTAAGCCGATGCGAACAGCCTCGGGGTCATCACCGTGATGGCGAACGAGCAGCGCCGCGGCGCGGGCGAATTGGTCGCCATAGTCCCCCATGTCTCCTCTGCCGGGCTTGTTGATCACCCAAAGCAGAGGGTCGCGCACTGCCGGGTCTGTGGGGGATGTCTCGGCCATGTCGACCATCCGACGAGAGTAATACACGACCGAATCGCGCGGCCTCTTGTCGGCGTTCGTCCGCTTATCACGAGATCCCTCGGCTTTGGCGGCGGCTTGGCGGTAACCAGCCTGTTTTGCCTCAAACTCGGCCAAGAATTGCGCATATTGCTTGGCGATCGGGCCGTCGAGCCGCTCACTTTGATTATCGGACTTCGGCGTTTCGGCAGAGGCGGCCGATCGCGTA
Source organism: uncultured Isosphaeraceae bacterium (assembly GCA_963850935.1). Lineage (GTDB taxonomy): Bacteria > Planctomycetota > Planctomycetia > Isosphaerales > Isosphaeraceae > CAWFRS01. The sequence goes on along the minus strand of CAWKNT010000031.1, from coordinate 105,674 downwards.
TTTGGTTCGTCGGCACTCACAACCGAGGCAGCAAGCAGGGCAAGTAGACTGGCCAAGGCGAATGACTTCAAGGGAGGGTCCCCCGAATTCAGGACAAGTTGACTATTGAGACTGGTGTCCACTGATATGAGCGTCATTTCGAGCGTACCTGGCCTGAGTCTGTCCTTTCATATTTCTCTTCAACGCGCAAAAACACGCAAATCACCCCGACGATCGCTCCGACTCCAATAGCGGCGGTCGCTTCTCGAGTCGCTCAATGAGCAACTCGGCCCGCCTAAGCAATTCTTCCTGTCGATCGAGGACGGCCAGGTATTGCCGATGCAACGCTTCCTGTCGATCTAGGATCGCTTCGGACCGGCCATGCAAGACATTCGAGGCGTCGACCTGCTTCTGGTAACTGGCAGCCGTGCCGTCGTACTTCCGGGCAAACCAGACTGTGCCGGCGACGCCTGCCAGAATCACTCCTAAGACGACGACCCAAACCTCCGCCGCCATGTCTAATGCTCCAGTTTGCCCAGCAATCGGCCTGCCGGGAATGCTGTCGGTCTTTCGCCAAATAATGTTAAAGTTCTGGGCATGACTTTGCCGATGACAGCGATGTGTGATTTGGCGCCCGTTTGTCGCATCACGATGGTCATCATACGCTGCGTGCGTGGGCTGCGCCGAGGAGTTGAGCCATGACGACACCACCATCAGCACGAACATCCGACCTGAGGAAAACGCCGAACGAAGCCAATCCGGCCCGCCGACAATCGCCGAACGAAGCCACTCACGACGTTTGTAGAGGTTTTGCGGCCGAATCGGCACCACAAAAGCTGCGGAGATACGCCGAACGAAGCCATTCCCGTGAGATCACGACCTTTGACTCGTGCGAAACGAAGCCAGCTTGGCCCGACGGCGATTCTAGAAATCACAATTTAAACTAGATTAAATCGCGATTGAAGCATTTTGCGAAACGAACCCATTGCGAATCGCTTGAAGAATTCTGGTGCGGAAAGATATGAATCTTGAGATCGCCCTGCCGTGACGATCCAAGCGGCTCGTCGCGACGCAAGGGTTGCTCCGCGTGGATCACACAACTGTTTGACCGGGTCTTTGAGCGGCCCTACGATCGGTTCGAAAATGGGCAGTCCCCTTCCCGGCCGTCGCTTCGTAATCGAGGTCGCAACGATGTTACGAAACCAGGCCGACAAACCGACTCATTCTCAAATGACGCCGCTCGCGGTCAAACTCCGCAGGAGCGTGATCAGCGCCCAGAGAAGCACGGACGCAAAGGCGACCAGGAGCAAGAGCCTTTTGACGGTAAAGACGCTCCTCCAACCCACGGTCGCGATCGCTACTCCAATCATCGCGCCGAAGACAGATCCCAGGAACCCGCATTTCACGACCAACGCGATCGTCGCGAATTCGTCCGATCGCCAGACCCGCGCTTGGACGGCACCATATAACAAGCCGCCCACCATCCCCAGGATCGGGAAAAGGATCATGGCGGATGCGCTTTTCGTGAGGAATGATGGCGCCTGCGGTTCTGATGAAGTGGCCTTGAGTTCGGAATACCGCTCGTTGCTCAATGTCATTGTCGCTGCCTCTCTGCCGCGCGGCCCGCAGCTTCTGCGTTTGTCTTCAATCTTCTTCAAGCGAGCGAAACATGACGTAGGCGTCGACGCAGCCTTTGGTGAGATGGCGGAATACGCCCGGCAGCGTCCCGACGATGCGAAAACCCAGACGCTTCCAGAGGCGGAGGGCCGTCTCGTTTGTGGAGACCACGAAGTTGAATTGCATCGCGCGGTAGCCCTGCGCTCGTGCCTCTGCCAGGCAATGCTTGCCCATGGCGTAGCCGATTCCCAGCCCGCGCATCAGGCGAGACCATGAACGCGGCATTGGCAATGTGCGACCCAAGCCCCGGCCGGTTCGGACGGAGGATGTAGGTGCCGACGACTGTCGAGTCGCTCTTGGCAACATACGTCCGCGTCGTCGAAGTGAACCAGTATGCCAGTGCTTCCTGGCGCGGAGTCGTCGGCTCGAAGACATAGGAATCGCCGGGGGCGACGACGGCGCGGAAGATTTCCCAGATCGCGTCAGCATCGTCCTTCGAGGCTTCTCTGATCGTCAGCATGACAAGTGCCTATGGCTTAACCGCCGACTTCGGTCACAAAGTCGTAATCGATGTGCCAGCGCGAAGGCTCCAGACTCAAGGCCAAGAAGACTCGAATCAACCCTCTGTCACAGGCTCACGGCAACAATAGATATAGTCGGTCGCGGCGGGCTCGCCGCCGGCGGCGCGGACGAGCGTCGCGATCTGCCCGCGATGGTACGCCGAGTGCGTGAAGAGCTGCGTGAGGATTTCTTCGCGGCTGTTGCGAAAGCGGCCGGCGTCAAAGCTTTTGTACTCGATGGTTCCGGCAAGGTCGTCGTCCGAGATTGTAGCGAGGTAGCGCGACCAAAGCTCTTGGACTTCCTTGAGATCGGCGATCGTATCGTCGAGCGTTTTTCCGTCGGGGGAAAAAGGGCCGGCTGTCTTGGCCGGGATCACGCCCAGACGTTCCAGCCAGACCCGCCGTGCGATGGCGAGATGAGCCAGCCACCCCACTGCCTTTTGAAACTCCGGCGAAGTCCGCAGGTCGCTCGGTACGCTCTCCAGCGACCGCACCACCTTGGCGTGTGCGTCTTGTTCGTGCTCGTACCACCTACGGAACCGATCGGCCATTGCGTTTACCATCACAGGGGCTCCCAGTGAAATCACCAGCCTAGATCTCGCATTATACCAGTTGATGGTTATGAGTATCGAAGGTGTCCAACAAGCGACCAAGAAACTCGGATCAACTTTAATGGTTGATGGCGGATTCCCAGATCGACCGAAATGGACCCCAAGCTTGTGGCGGGGAATGCGCGCCCACGCTCCGCTGCTCTTGGCGCTTGCGCTCGTGGGAACGGTCCTGAGCGTGCTGCTTGTCGGTTACGAGCCTGTGGGGGGCGACCCCGACCGACTCTATCGGCCACTCAAGAGCGAGCTTGCCCGCGCCCTCAGGGAGGGCCGGCTACCGTTTTGGAGCAGTCGCTTCGGGCTTGGTGTTCCGCTCGTCGCCGAGAGCCACGTCGCGGCATTTTATCCACCCAATCTTTTGCTCTACAGCTCGCTCGACCTTTCGTTGGCCTATCGGCTGTCGATGTGGCTCCACTACGTCGCGGTCGTAGGCACGACTTATGTTTTTGCGTGCTCGATAGGCCTTTCCAAATGGGGAAGCGCGCTGGCCGGCGTCGCATTTGCGCTTTGCGGTTTCCAGGCGATCCACTCGAGTCATGAGCCCTTCTATACGCGCGATGCCCTACTTGCCGTTGGCGCTTTGGCTGTCCGAGCGCTACCTGGGGAACGGGCGGATTCTCTGGCTGGCGCTCTTGGCTTTGTGTCTGGGAGTTCAATGGTTCTTGGGCCACTTCCAGATCCAGACGTGGACCGGGGGACTGGTCATCCTGACCGCGATGTGGCGAGCGGCGCTCGACCGCCGCGCCTGGCGCCGTGCGCTGAGGCGTGATCGTCGGAACTGCGTGCGGAGCCGCGTTGGCGGCCGTTCAACTGGGGCTGAGCTGGCAGTTGGCGAGTGCTGTGGGACAGACAGGCCGTTCCTCGAGCGAACTCATTTACTATTCGTATCCGCCTTTACACTGGTTTGAAGTGGTATTGCCGCGACTCGTGCGCGAGCTACGGCTCGGGCCGGAAGACCCATACTGGTTTGGCCAGCAGACCTGGGGATATGAGGCTGCGCTGTACGTCGGAACAATTCCGGTGATCCTCGCGTTCGTCGGTCTATTTGGCCGCCCACCAAGCCGCTCGGCCGCCTTGTGGAGGTTGTTGGTGCCGGTCAGCTTTGCCCTTGCCACGATGCCGCGCTGGTGGCCGCAAGGATATGTCCATCTACTGTCCTTACCAGGAATCGGCTTTTTCCGGGCGCCCGGGAGGTATACTCTCCTGACGAGCCTCGGTTTGGCACTTTTGGCCGGGGAGGGATTCGATCGTGCGGTCTCGAAGACAAGGTTTCGCCTGGGACTCTCGCTGTCACTCTGTCTTCGCCGGTTGCGCTGCGGTCGCTGCATGGCTTCTGGACCCGGCGATCGGACGTCCATCTTGCGTCTGCACTCGGTGGAACGATCGACGGATTCGTGTGGGCCGGTTTGGCCTGGCTCATCGCGCTCTTCGCCGTCTTGGCCTGGCGGTCCCAAAAACTTCCTGCCTGCGGTCCCCGTGATCGCGCTGGCAATTGAGCTGGGCATACTCTTTTATGCCTCAACGACCCAATGGGGCTGGGCGGTCGTACTTCCGCGGCAAAGCCCGGTCTTGACCGAATTGGTAAGCCGATCGCCTCACGGGCTTGATCGGAGGCGAGACCGAGAATCTGCCGGTCCGCGTCGGACTGGGAACCGGCTATCCCTACCTGGGATTTCGCGCACGCCGATGCAAACATGAGTCTTGCGCTCGCGCAATCGCGACTGGTTCGAGGCGATGCGACTGCCGCTCTCGACAGCGCATACGCACGCCGCGCTCAAACGCTGGCTCAAACGCTGTCGCGTGATGTATCTCGTCGGCTCGCATCGATATATCCTGGGGCTTGGCGATGAAGCTAGGACGCTTTAGCGACCTCGCGCTCGATACCATCGTCTATCGCGGTCCGACCGAAACAGCCAAGCGAGTCTGGTCGATCGTCCAGCTCGAAGAGCCGTTTCCCGAAGCGCGCGTGGCGCGGCGTGCCCGGACGGTTGCCAATCATGACAGATCTGATCGATCGGCTGTTCCAATCCGACGATCTCGATCTGGCCTGGTTTCTTGCCAAAGACGGCGTGCCCGGTCGAGAAGACGCGCGAATCGCCCGGCTCGTGTCGTGGGATGGAACGGCGGCGACGGTCGAGCATGAAGGCGCCTGCGACCTGGTGATCGCGCGCACGTTCGACGCCGGCTGGCTGGCGACGATCGACGACAAGCCCGAGCAGCCGGTCTTGTCGGCTGATTGCGGCTTCCAGGCGGTTCGGTCTGCCAGGCTCGGGCACGCATCGCGTTCGTTTGCGCTATCAACCAGCAGCGGCTTGCGCTCTACGCGGCGATCTCGTTGGTTGCGGCGGCCATGTCAATCGTGGGCGTCATCGCGGCCGTCTTATGGGATACGCTCGGTCGGAGGCACCATGCCGCACATTGAACCTCGGTTTAAGGGCTGAGCTTTTCGAGCTCGCCTTCGATGGTTTCCATGAGCGACGCAATGAGCCGATCGCTGAAATCAAACCGTGCTCCGGCCGCAGCGAACAGCTCGGGAAGCGGCCGCGAGCCTCCCAGCGCCAGCGCTTTCTTGTAGTCGGCGACGGCCCCCGGCCGGTCGCCCAGGGATCGCTGCCAGATCTGCAAGGCCCCGAGCTGGGCGATACCGTATTCGATGTAATAGAAAGGATACAAGAAAATGTGGAGCTGGCGATGCCACAGATGGTCGCGGGCTTCTTCGTGGCCGGACCAATCGACGATTCCGCCGAAGCGATCGAGCAACCCTCGCCAGGCGGCGGTCCGTTCGGAGACGAGTATGATCGGGGTGGGTATAGATCCAGTGCTGAAACGCGTCGACCGTGGCGATCCAGGGCAGGATCAGCACGATTCCCTCGAGCAGCTTGCGGTTGGAGCGGTCGGCCTCGGCCGGCTCGTAAAATGGGTCAAGCCGGCGCGCGCCCAAGAGTTCCATCGTCATCGAGGCGACCTCGCAAAACTCGAGGGGGCTTTCGCGATAGGCCGACAGCGGCTCGCCGCGGCAGGCCAGGGTATGAAAAGCATGCCCCCCTTCGTGGAGCAAAGTCCGTACGTCCCAGTCGAGTCCGACCGCGTTCATGAAGATGAACGGCAATCGCATGTCCTCGAAGGTCGTCTGATAGCCGCCCGGGGCCTTGCCCTTGCGGTTGGCCAGGTCGAGCAACTGCTCGCGAACGAAGGAACGAAAACTGCTCGCCCAGCTCGGGGTCCACATCGCGAAAGATCGACTCGGTTCCCGCGGCGAGCTGTTCGACGTCTTTGAACGGCACGAGTGGCGGCCTGCCCAGCGGGTCGACCGCCGTGTCCCACGGTCGGAGCGTTTCCACTCCGAGCATGCTCCGGTGCTTCTCCTGGATCTTGCCGCATCAGGGGGACGACGACGCGTTCGACGGCTTCGTGAAATCGAACCGAGTCGGCAATGCCGTAGTCGAATCGTTCGCGATTGCGGAACGCGTACTCGACGAAATTGGCGAATCCTGCTTCGGCGGCGATCTCGATGCGGAGCTGTTTCATCTGGTCGAACAACGTCATCGAGTGCTTCGCGATCCTGGAGCCGCCGGTTGGCGGCGAGCTCCCACGCCTCCTCACGGACGGCGCGGTCGGTCTCTTCGAGAAACGGAGCCATCTGGGCCAGGGTGCGCTCCTGGTCGCGAAACGTGACGGTCATGGCGCCGATGGTCTTTTGATATTGCTGCTCGAGCTCGGCCAGCTGGGTCTCGCGGGGAATGTTTGCCTCGCGAAACAGGCTCGCGGCGGTTCTCGAGCGCACGATCGAAGACGAAATAGCGGTCTCTGCGACAGCTCCGATCGATACGGCGAATCGAGGTAGCGGCTCGCGAATCGCGTTCTGGATCGGCTTGAGCTTGGGCTCGATGTCCCGCACGAAGGCCAGATAGGCCGCCTCGCGCTCGGGGTCGTCGGTCTGGCAGGTCATCGCGACATAGCGCTCGACCCCTTCCTCGCCAACAGCCGCATTCAATTCGCCGGCCGCGACCACCCAGCGCTCGAGATCACGGCCGAGTCTCGATCGGCTGATCCATCAGCTTCTGATACCACGGCTCGATCTGCTCCCAGCGTCTTGAGCTCGAGTTTCTCGGGAAGCCACTGGTGGGGAAAGGTCTCGGGAGCGTAGCGACTCAAGGTCGTTCTCCTTGACTCCCATCATGGCAGAGGAGTCGTTTGTGTGAGTTCCGTCTGAGGAATCGTGATTTGCGGGCCAAGGACCTAATCGATCGTCGCCTTGGTCAAGGTATCGAAGCCTGGACCAGCCAAGCCCCCGCGAAAAGCCACGACGACATGATCGTCGTGGCGATGATCAAGACCAGGGCCGTTGTGGCGACGGCCTCCGCATGAGCGAACAGCCCCTTGGCTTCCCCGAGCGAGCCGATGGTCTGAAATAGAGCCATCACCGCCGTCGTGCCGATCACCACCTCGCCCAGTGCTGTCACGAATACAATGAGGGCGATCCGGCCGACCGGGTCGCGCACGATGGTAAGAACCATGCTGAGTGCGAGAATGACGACAAAAAGATGCCAGAGTCGCATCGGAGCCGATTCCCCTTGGAACTTTCGATGCTCAATCGATAAGCCAGCTCCGGCGGTCGGGATCGATTTTGCAGATATCATGGATCATGACGCGATTCTGCGTTTCTGTCAACCGTGCGGGAGATCTTCGCCCGGCGAGCAGACCGAAAGATTGAGCCGATCGTGCCGATTCGGGTATCTCTTAGCGGTAAACGTACCCTTCATGGCTCTCAAACGCGAGAGCGCACCTGCGACGACGACCTTGCAAGGAGACCGACGCATCGATGAACATTACTACCGCGGCCACCAGTACCGCTTCTCGTTCGGCCCCTGGAATATCAGCACCGGGGCCGATCCGTTCGGCCCGCCAGTCCGCAAGGAGATGGAGTTTACGCGCAAGCTGAAGGCTTACAAAGAACTCGGTTTCGACGCCGTTCAGTTTCACGACGACGACATCGTTGCCGGCCGACCTTGATTGGCCCAGCACCAAGAAGGGGGTCGCCGAGGTCAAGAACATCCTCGACGGCGAAGGGCTCTTTGTCGAGATCATCGCGCCGCGGCTCTGGGAAGATCCGCGCACGATCGACGGCGCCTTCACCTCCAACAACCCCGAGCGACCGCAAGTACGCCCTCGACCGCTCGCAGCGCTGCGTCGATATCGCCCGCGAAGTCGGCTGCAAGAACTACGTCCTCTGGCTGGCGCGCGAGGGGAGCTATATCCGCGAGGCCAAGTGCGCCAAGACGGCGGTCGCCCGGATCGTCGACGCCTGGAACGCGATCCTCGAGCATGACAAAGAAATCCGCGTCCTCGGCGAAGCCAAGCCCAACGAGCCGATGGACCAAGCCTACCTGCCGACCGTCGGCCACATGATCGGCGTCGCCTACAAGACAGTCGACCCCGGCCGTTCCGGCGTGTTGATCGAAAGCGCCCACTCGATCCTGGCCGGCCTCGACCCTGCCGACGACATGGCCTATGCCCTCTATCACAACAAGCTCTGGAGCGTGCATTTGAACGACCAGAACGGCCTGAAATACGACCAGGACAAGGTCTTTGGCTCGGTCGATCTTCGCCGGGCGTTCAACCAGGTCTGGACCTTGGAGAAAAACGGCTACGGCAAGAATGGCGAGTGCGTGGGGCTCGACGTCAAGGCGATGCGCACGACCACGTTTGAGGAGTCGACCTTTCACCTCGCGCACTCGAAAACCATGTTCCTCCGGCTGCTCGACGTCGTGCGCGGAATCGACGACGAGCAGAGTCGAAGAATTCCGGTCGCAGCGGCAGTACGAACAGTTGGAGATGCTGATCTTGAACGCCCTCATGGGGCGCTCTTGATGGCGTCGTTTTTAAGGTCTGAAATCTCTATTTTGTCGCGTGGCACGAGACACCACCGAATCGTCTCCAACCGCGACAGCCCAGGAGGTATTGGTAGCAGTCCCTGGCGGGTTGAAACCAGGCGCTCAAACATTTGTTCGAGCAACTCGTTCTCGATCGAATGAAGACGGGGATCGCCGCTCTTGTTGTTGGTCTCATTTGGGTCTTCATCGAGGTCATACAGCCGCTGATAGGGACCGGGCAACGGCAACGGCTTTCGCGTCTGGTAGCCATCCTGTCGGAGGCGCCTGCCGGTGCCCACGATCAGCTTGTGGCGCACGGATCGAACCATCGCCTCCTCGTTTTCGAGATACTCGCTGAAGACTACCGTGCGTGCGTGAGCTCCGGGGTGATTCCGGAGCAATGGTTCGAGGTCGATACCGTGTAAACCGGGCGGAAGGGGGAGACGCATCAAATGCAGCACGGTCGGAAGTATGTCGATCATTTCAACCAGGTCGAAGACGCGGCGCGAGGCGGCGATTTCGCCTGGCCAGCGCACAATCAGGGGGATTCGCACGGCCGGTTCGTAGAAACAGTGCTTCTCGAAGCGACCATGCTGGCCCAGCATGTAGCCGTTGTCGCCCAGGTAAACGACGAGGGTGTCTTGGGCATGGCCAGTGTCACCGAGCGATCCCAAAAGCCGTCCCACTTGCGAATCCACGAAGGCGAGTGAAGTGAAATACGCCGCCTGGATTCCTCGAATGTCATCAGGTGAGAGTGAAGCGAAAACGGCGGGCTGTTCCGGCCGATCCTGCTGGGAAACCGTGGGTATCGAGAATTGACTGCGCGGAATTCTGTTCTCCCAGCCTCTGGGAAAGTTGAACGGGCTATGCGGATCATGAAAGCTGACGATCAAGGCGAAAGGGCGTTCATGTTTACCTTTCAAGAACGCGACTGCCTGGTCGACGAAATAAACCGATTGCATCGACTCGGCGGGCAGCCCCGCCGAGCGGACATCTGCATTGAGCCACTCGCGGGCTGGATCGAGGAACGGCCGCCACGCACGTCGATGATCGCCTCCGTGCGGAGGATGCGTCTTCAAATACCTTTGCCAATCGGGGGTGTCCAGCCGAACCGTGAAGCCATGGGAGGCCGTGTCGTTAAAGTGCATCTTGCCGATCGCGAGCGTAACGTAATTGAGATCGCGCAGCCAATGACCCAAGGTCAGCGCGGAGCCGGGAAGCGGAGTGGCGAGCTGAGTCACACCGATCGAGTGAGGAAGCAACCCCGTGATCAGCGATTGCCGGCTCGGCGTACAAAGCGGCGAGTTGCAATACGCTCTCTCAAAGAGAACGCCCTCGCGAGCCAGTGCATCGAGGTTGGGAGTCGCTTGCCGGGGATCACCCTCGATCCCGAGTGTGCCGCCGCCATGGTCGTCGGCGATGATGACAAGCAAGTTGGGCTTCTCGCGCACTCGAGACTGCGGCGATTGCGCCCCCGCGGTCTGAAAGGACGCACCAAGAAACAAGAGTGGAATGATCGCGAGAACACCATGATCATACAAAAACCGCAGAGGGATAGATCGCCCTCCGTGATCGAACGATCGTCGGCTCATCGTATATCGCGTCCTGACGGTCTACTTCGCCATCTCCCGGGCGGAACGTCTTGGTTCTTGACCCGCGACCGAGGAAATATGGCCCGGAGCCAGCGTATTTACAAACTTTACAGAGTAAGAAAAGACGCCAGCGAGTCAAGAGTTTTTGGCCGAATCGCCGGTATGGCCTGGTTCGCGGAAACGAAGAGCCTGCCCGGTGTAACTGGAATCGGACCGCGCGATCTCAGAGGGGGGGCCTGCTGCGACGACCTGGCCCCCGGCATCGCCCCCGTCGGGTCCCAGGTCGATTACCCAGTCGGCCGTGGCAATGACATCAAGCTGGTGTTCGATGACCACGACCGTATGGCCCAGATCGCTCAGTTTGCGGAGGATTTTAAGCAGGTTTTCGACATCGGCGAAGTGCAGGCCGGTCGTCGGCTCGTCGAGGATATAGAGTGCCCGGCCGGGCGCGGTCCGGCCGAGCTCGGCGGCCAGCTTGATTCGTTGTGCTTCGCCCCCGGAGAGCGTGGTGCTCGACTGGCCCAAGCTCAGGTATCCGAGCCCGACATCGTGGAGCGCATCAAGTCCCTGCAACACGCGGGGCACAGCCTCAAAGAGCGTTCGGCACTCATCGACACGCATGGCGAGCACGTCGCCGATCGATTTGCCTTTAAAGCGAACTTCGAGAGTTTGACGGTTAAACCGTTGGCCGTCGCATTCTTCGCAGGTGACAAAAAGGTCGGGGAGCAAGCGCATCGGAATCTTGCGATGGCCCAAGCCCTGACAAAGTTCGCACCGGCCCCCCGTGGCGTTGAAACTGAACCGACTGGCCCGGTAGCCGCGAATCTTGGCCTCGCGCGTCATCGCAAACACGCGGCGCACCTCGCCAAACAAGCCGCTGGCTGTCGCCGGGGTCGAGCGCGGGCCCCGGCCAATCGGGTTCTGATCGACTTCGACAAGCTGGGTGATCGCGCCCAATCCACGAATGCCGGCTCGATCACTCCCCTTGGAGCCGGTTCCCTGGAGAAATCGCCGAACCGCATGCGCCAGCACGTCGTGGACCAGAGTACTCTTGCCAGACCCGCTTACTCCCGTGACACACGTGAAGGCCGCTTGAGGTATCTTTACATTAACATGTTTCAAGTTGTGGAGCGATGCGTCATGGATTTCGATCCAGCCTGGAGTCGTTTCCAGACGCGTGCCCGCACCGGCGGCCAGAGGCAATCGTCGCCCCAGATATCGGCCTGTGATCGAAGCAGACGACGCGCGCAGTTGATCTGATGTGCCGGCCGCAACGACGCAGCCGCCGTCGGGACCGGCGCCCGGGCCGAGATCCACGATCCAGTCCGCCGCCTTGATCATCGACTCATCGTGTTCTACGACCACGACACTGTTCCCTTCTTGGAGCAGCCGTCGAATGCTCGTGATCAAGCGGTCGGTATCTCGGGGATGGAGCCCGGCAGTTGGTTCATCCAGAACAACGCACACGCCCATAAGGCCCGAGCCGAGCTGCGCCGCCAGTCGAGCCCGCTGTAGCTCTCCGCCGGAGAGTGTGTCGGATCCGCGACCTAACGACAGATAACCGAGGCCAACCTCGATGAGATACCGCAGTCTTCCCACGATCTCGGCCGCCAGTGGCGATCCGACCGCCTCCAGCGTCGGGTCGATCCGTAACTGCGCAAAGAACGTCAGCAGGTCGAGAACACTGAGAGCAGACAGGTCGGCGATCGATCGGCCGTCAATCCGCACAGCACGCGCTACGTCGCGAAGGCGGGATCCTCCACAGGCCACGCAGAGAACCTCGTCCTGCCCGATAGCAGCGGGTTGTCGAGCCGCAGGGGCGTGCTTTTTCTCTTCGACGAACGCCAGCTCTGGCTGCAATTCCGCCTGGGAGCCCAGCCCTTGACACGCCGGGCAGGCACCATGCGGGCTGTTAAAGCTGAACGTACGGGGCTCGATCGTCGGCAAGCCGGTACCGCAATTGGGGCAACTCAGATGGATGCTGTGAAAATGCTCGACCCAGCCGCCGGCAGATTCAGTCAACGTCAATACACCGCCGCCGGAGAGTTTAAGTGCCAGGTCGAGACTCTCCGCGATTCGTGGCCGTACTCCTTCGCGGACCGAGATCCGGTCGACGACGGCTTCGATCGAGTGCGACCGTGCCTTCGCCAGCTTGGGCGGCTGGTCGGTCACCTCGATCATTTCGCCGTCCACGCGCGCTCGAATCAAGCCCGCGCGGCGGATCGCCTGAAAGACCTCGAGGTGCTGCCCCTTGCGGTCTCGCACGAGCGGTGCCAGTATCTGGACTTTCTGTCCCTCTCTAAGCCTCAAGAGTCCGGCAACCATTTGTTCGGGAGTCTGGCGATGGATGGCCAGGCCGCAAGCAGGGCAATGAGGCTTTCCAATCTTGGCGAACAACAAGCGCAGGTAATCGTAGATCTCGGTCACGGTCCCCAGCGTACTGCGCGGATTGGCAGTTCCCCTGCGCTGGTCGATTGCCACGGTCGGCGGCAATCCTTCAATCGAGTCGACGTCGGGCCGCTCGAGCTGGTCGAGAAATTGCCGAGCGTAGCTCGAAAGGCACTCAAGGTATCGACGCTGGCCCTCGGCGTAGATCGTATCGAACGCCAGGGAGCTTTTCCCCGATCCGCTGACGCCGGTCAAGACGACCAGGCGATCGCGCGGCAGGTCGACATCCAGATTCTTCAGATTGTGCACGCGAGCTCCGCGAACCTGGATCGTCGAGGGCGAGTGGGTCAATTCCGCCTTCGGGGCAGTCGCCGTTTTCCTACCGCGGGGTCTGGGCACGGGAGAGCGTTTACTCGCGTGAGTGGACTCTGTGGTATCTATTGCACGCGCGGCACGTCCGTCGCCTCAATTCTGGTGGATCACGACAGACAAATCAATCTCGATGGGTGGCCATTGCGGGTTCGCCTGTCCCCTGGTTCGACGCCCCCTATACCAGGAACCGCGCGAATGCACGACTATTCCGCAAACATTACCCTTTCTCTTATCTTTATCCCGTTTTTCTGTTGACTGCGATATGCCATTGCGTTTGAATGATTTTGAAGTGTAATCCTTCCTGTGGCCAGCGAGTCGAAGTCTATGTTTATCGGAATCTCAATTTATTATTTCTTCATCAAAATTGTTTTCTTCTTCAGCTTGGTGAGAGCCCAGATCAAGTCCGATCTTCTGAGAGACCACTTTTTGTTTCTGGCCGTCATTTACACAGCCGCTGTGGCGTTCCTCAGTTACACGTTCATTGTGAGCTGGAAGGGACAGAATTTCCCGGAGAGGTTGCTGGAGCTTCAGGTCAGCCAGGCCGTCGGCGTAACCCCTTGGGTCGCATGGCTGGGTATGACGCTGATCCTATCTGCGGTTTACTTCAAATTGATGGCCAAGTTCGACGAGGGTGTCGTGTTCTGGACGTTGTTGCTCTTGGGAATGCCCGTCGTTTTGTTCTGACTCGCGTTTAGACGGCAGCTTAATCAAGAACGATCGTGAGCGAGCGACTGCGAACGTGTCCCACGATGAGGGAAGAGGCGCGATGAGCACCGTATTTTACTGCCAAGGTTGCGGCGCCGGTTCAAGGTCGATCCGCGTATGGCCGGTAAGCAAGGGCGCTGCAAGCAGTGCGGTCAACAAATGACTGTTCCCAAGGTTACGGAAGCCCCATCCAAGGTTGCCAAGCCTGAGCTGGCCGCCGTGGTCGCGCGGAATAGTGCCTGGATCAAGCTGGCTGGGCGCGGTGCAGGCAAGCCAGGTCGCGCTCGCGCCGCTCACGATCGATCGTATGGCTGCGCATCAAGAAGCCGTCGATGTTCCCGGAGGACGACCTGGCTGATTCCAAGCCCTATCTCCTCGCCGAGCCTGTTCGGCGTTCGGCTGGTAGGCCGGTCTCTCAGGTCAGTGGCGCAAAGGTGTTGTGGCGCCGCCAGCTTGGTGCCGTCGAGCGGTTCTTCCGCTGGATCAATCAGTCGGCCTATCTGGTCTCGGTGCCGTTCCTCATGATCCTCATCCTCGGAACCATGATCAGGAACCATCCCATGGCGCTCTTTGGCGCGGCAGCTGTGGTTGTGCTCAATATCGCGCGTTTGATCTCCGGTGCGTTCAACCTCGCTGTAATCCCGTTCCGCGATGGGATCAATTGGAAGCGAATGAAAAAGCCCATGCAACGCCTGCTCGAGCCGGCGTTCACGATCGGGCTGGTGGGGCTCGCGTTTGCTTTCATCCCCTGGTTGTCGAAGGGGGGAACGAGCAGTGACTTCCCCCGTGGGCCCATTGGCGCTGGGCTTGAAAAGTTGCAGCGCAAAGTCGAAGACGTGCAGGAAAAAGCGAAAACAGTCGAGGAAACGCCGAGTGATCAGCGACGATAACCTCTTATTGCTCTTCTCCGGCCAGAGCGGCATGCCCTCGTGCGAGATACTCTTATAGAGCGCAACATGGACACTTTAAAAGACTCTGCCTCGCTCACTAAAGGCTTACTCGACGACGTGATCGATCTGGAACCGTCGATGGAGCTCGATACGGCGGCCGGCTCCGGCGATAGTCGGCCGGGGATCGACATAGGCCAATCACACGGAAGCGCCGGCAGTCTGACGCGCGAGACGCAGTCGCTCCGACGCCGCCGACTGGGATCGGCGGCGCTCTTTCTCGCGGCGGCTTTCCTCGTGCTGTTCTTGTGGAGCCTATTGGCGGGCGGCACAGACCACTGGCTCGTATCGTTCATGCTGTTTCTAAGGTTTGCCATCGCCGCGGCCTGCGCCGGTGTGATCGTAAGTCGAATTGGCTTATCGCCAGGACAGGTTCGGGGGCTTGAGTATCTCCTCTTCGGCAGCTTCACGGTGATTCTCATCATCACCCAATACACGGTGAACCTCGATCTCTTGACGAGGGGCGAAATCCCCGCATTTCTGTCACACATGAAGAACGGCGTGATGGGGATGTTCGCCCTCATGGTCATTTACGGGATGTTCATTCCCAATGACGTGCGGCACACGGCGGGAGTGGTGCTCACGATGGCCCTCGCCATGCTGGTCGGCATGGACCTATTGATCGAACGAGAGGATCTGGCCAACGTGGCCGAGCAGCTGCACACGACGGAGCACGCGGGTTCCAATGCGTTGTTCCTCATGATCGGTGCGGCGCTGGCGATTTATGGCACGTACGTCTTGAATGGGCTGCGGTCAGATCTGCACGAGGCCAAGAAATTCGGCCAGTATCAACTTCGCGAGAAGCTGGGCGTCGGCGGGAATGGGCGAGGTTTACATGGCCGAACATCAGTTGCTCAAGCGCCCGTGCGCGCTCAAGCTGATCAAACCGGAAGCTGGCGATGACCCGATCGCGCTGGCACGATTCGAGCGCGAGGTCCAGTCGGCTGCGCGGCTTTCTCATCCCAACACGATCGAGATCTACGACTATGGCCACACCGACGATGGGACATTTTATTATGTGATGGAATACCTTCCCGGGATGAGTCTGCAGGACCTCGTGCACAAGTATGGCCCGCTGCCGGTCGGAAGGGTGATTTACTTGTTCCGCCAGGTCTGTGCCGGACTGGCTGAAGCCCATTCTATCGGACTGATTCACCGCGATTTGAAGCCGGCGAACATCTTCATCACGATTCGAGGAGGAGAGGTCGACATCGCCAAGATACTCGACTTTGGCCTGGTGAAAACCACCAAAGACAAGGGCGCCGTCGATCTCACGAGCGACCAGAGGGTCAGCGGCACGCCGCTCTACATGGCGCCGGAGCAGGTTATGGGGGACCGCGCGCTCGAGGCGCGCGCTGATATATACGCCTTGGGTGCAATGATGTATTTCTGCCTGACAGGCCAGCCGCCGTTCAAGGGAAGCTCGCCATTCGAGGTTATGATGGCCCATGCACGCGATCCCGTTGTGCCGCCGTCACAGCTCCGGCCGGAGATCCCGCCCGACCTCGAGCAAGTTGTCGTGCGCTGCCTGGCCAAAACGCCCGCCAGTCGGTATTCCGACGTCAAAGCCCTTAGCAAAGCATTGGCCGCGTGCGCGGCGGCAAGCGAATGGGACGCTGAGAAAGCCGAAGAATGGTGGGCCGAGCTAGAGAAGTCGAACACTTCAAACGCCGGGGCCTCGGCGTAGTGGACGTGTCGACCCGGAAAAATGGCTAACTAGAGACGACGCCCGACAACGAAGGCCGCTTCGCCTGGACGCCGATCGCTGTCGGCGGGAATGATCGGCGACCGGTTCACATCAGGTTGATCGACATCGTCACGCGTGCGGCGGACTCGACTCGGCCGCGGGCGCTGCCAGTTGGCGATTCTTCAACTGGTCAACGGCGTCGATCGCCGCCTTTGCTCCTTCGCTAAGGCCATTGACGATCGGATTGTCCGGCGGGATCGACCTGGCTACCCAGACCGTTGGAAACACAATGCCGTACGAAAGCGAGTAACATGTCGTGTAAACCAACCGAGACACGAACCGACTGGCGACAGGAAGCGATTTCTCCAGGCTCGCCTTCGCGTCCGCCGCGCTGTCGGTCGCCGTCTGAACGGCCTTCTCGAGCGCGTCCGCCACAGTCTTCATGGGATCACTCGACGATCCTTCGCCGCTGATGTTCTCTGACATGCACAGATCCTCTCACGAAAAGCGATTGTCACGCTGATGCGAAACGACAGAGGCTCGCGGGGCCGCCGAGAGCAATCACACGGGCGAGGTCGTAGACCCGGTGCGGCGGGAGCCGACCCAAACAAACGGCCCGCAAAGCCACATCATTGTCGGCCGGCAAACTCTGGGAAATCAGCAACGTTGGAACGAAAGCGACTTTCTAGATGTTAAACTGGGAAGTCTGGGGCGTCAAGGGCCAAGAATCGGCATGCCTTCGTGGAGCCAAGCGGCATCTTGCAATATTAGGCGAGAACCTTTGGAGAGCTCGGCTCTTAGCGATAATTTCGATGAGATCCCGACTCCTTTGAAGTAAGCACTTCGCCCGCATGCGCCGGGTGGCAAGCCGCGATGAAAACTACTGGCCGATAAGCTTTAAAAGCTCAACGTGGGCCTGGCGGTAGGCGAGGTCCGCCTTCACAAGATCGACCTCGGCGGTCCCGCGTGCTTTGGACGCGTCGAGCAACCCAGTGGGATTAGTCTGGGCTGCCGTCGTGGGCCTTTGCCTCGGCCTCTTTTCGCAAAGCCACCAGCCCCTGGGCCAGTGACAGGGCCCGGTGGCTCTCGAACATGCCCCGGTATGCCTTAAGCGTCTTCTGGCGGACGTCGTCCTGGGTCTGCCGCAACTTCAGAGTCGCCATGCCAATTAAGTGCTCTCGCTCCTGGATCACGTTCCTTCGCTTGCCCCAGTCGACGAACGTGTATGAGCCCATGACGCCGATGTAGCCGAAATTCTGCTGGATGTACGACGCTGCCGTCTGGTTTGTAAAGCCGCCCATGGCGACGATGCTAGGCATGAAGTCGAGCTGAGCGGCATGGGTCGCGGCCTGGGCCTTGGTAATATTCTGAGCGGCTTCACGCAGTTCTGGGCTGGCGGCCAGAGGCGCGGTCGATTGCCTCGTCGGCACACGTCACAGGGGGCGCGGGGAAGGGTGGCTCGAAGAGCTCGAGTACGGTGCAGGTCGGCAAATCGAGCAGGATGTCGAACTGCTCCTGGAGGTCGTTAACCTGAACGTCCACCTGCTGCAACGCTTGCTCTGCCTCAACCAGCGCGGTCCTCGCCTCGACAGTGCCGAGCTTGGCGAACTCTTGTGCCCCTCGATACCCTTCCAAAACGCCACCGCGGATTCGCTGGGCGGCCAATAGTCCCCAGTAGAGCTGATCGATGCCGCTTTTCAATTCGCGCGCCCCTTGTTCGAGCTGCGCCTGGGCGATCTGCTCGTCGGCCCTGGCGATCCGAACGCCGTCGCGGACCTTGAGCAGGTCGGTGATGGGTTGGAACACAAGTACGCTGGTGAACGAGCTGTCCTGGTTGACGACATTCACAGGAATCGTCTTCGGGGCAATTCCGAGGATCGGTCGGCCCTGCGTCGTGATGACTTTCCCCAGCGCATCTGAGAAGTGCAAGTAGACGGTGTTGCCCACGATTTTGGGAAAGAAATCGGCCCGGGCTGCACTCGTCGCGTGACCCTTGCTCTGAACGTTCAGGGCGGCGAGTTTCAGGAGTTTGCTATTGGCGAGGGCCTGCTGCCGGGCCTGCTCGAGTGTCAAGCGAAGCGTTGTCGCTACGGGGGCGCGGGCCGCCGGTTCGGGTAAAATCGCGGCCGCTTGCTGCTGCTGCGCCCACGCCTGAGCAACTCCGAGGACGATGACATTGACCGCGGTCACTAACAACGTGACGAGCGAAGACCTGGGCATACTGGTCGCGTCCTTCCCGTCCCCGGACTCGCCATAGTTGTCCGCCGCGCATCGCGAGCGCATGCGCTACGCGACTCAGCGGACGCACTTCTCCTGCGTCACCCTCTTTATCGGCACCGCAGGCTTGCTTGTTCAACCCAGGAAACCAAGAATTACTCGCACAATCGCTTGTGCGGAATTCGTGTGGGCGGCAATTCCACCGACGACGCGTTTATTCGTGGCGACTTGATATGCGAAAATCGTTGCCTTCATTCGGAAGTCGGCCATGCGCCCATGCTTCACAACGAAAATGACCACGCCGCGGATCAAGATCTCCGTGAGGCGTGGTCGTGGCGATTCGTCGCAACAGCGCGTTCGGGCGAAATGCGTTACTTTTGGCTGGGGTCGGGCGGACGCGGAGCGTTCTTCCGAAGGTCGTCGTAACTCATCTGCGAGAAGTATTCGCCCACGGCCGCCGGGTCAGCCTTAAGAGGTCGGCTACCGGCCAGCGCGGGCTGGACCTCAGCCCTCAGATCCACCAGCAACGGGTAAATCCTGTCATAGGCAACTCTCTGGGGCTCAGTCTTGGCCTGGCCGAATCGGAGATTGAACGCGCTCATGAACGCCAGCAAATCACCCAGCGACGCTTCGGGGTGCTTTTCGACGCCTGACAGCAGGACGTTCACGGCCGGCGTCTGGAGCATGGCAAGCAGGCCGTGCAGTGACTTCAAGTACTTGTCTACATCATTGCGTTCTTTCGTGTTTCTGGGCAGTGTCTGGTCGGCCTTGGCCACTGCTGCATTGACGACGGCAAGCGCCTTTTTGACAGTCTCGGGGTTGGGAGTTTCACCCTGGGCGATGTTTTTCTTGAGCTCCGTACCCAGCTCTTTGAAGGCAGCGCGATCGTCGTCAAAGGTAGCCGTCAAGAGCGGCGCGGGGGGTGGTCCCTTGACGAGCTGGTGGACCGTCGTTGTGATGCACGCGGGAGCGTAGCGGAAGGGGATATCACGAATCAGCTCGCCACCGATCTTTACCTTGGCTTTTGTCAGGTTCTTGGAGTAAACCCTGGGGTCTTCGATCTCCTCCACGGCCACGTTCAGGGCATCACCCATGTAAATGTCGTGCTGATCGGGGTGATCACGAAGC
Organism: uncultured Isosphaeraceae bacterium; assembly: GCA_963850935.1. Taxonomy (GTDB): domain Bacteria; phylum Planctomycetota; class Planctomycetia; order Isosphaerales; family Isosphaeraceae; genus CAWFRS01. The sequence goes on along the minus strand of CAWKNT010000031.1, from coordinate 86,001 downwards.
TTTGCATGGATTTCATTTTGTACCTTTATGTTGTCGGCTTGCTGCCCAGCAACTAGCGCATGGTGCTTGGCGGTTTCGTTCTGCGTCGACAAATACATGTACTCGTTGTAGCGCATGGCCGTATTGGCGTTGATCGACCGCGCTTGGGCGGTCTGCTGGTTGTAGACGCCAGCACCGGCGGCGTACACACCCATGCCTCGCGCAAACGAGCCGCCGGGCGTCTGAGCTCCGCCGCCATATCCACCCCAGCCGCCCCAGCCATAGCCATATTGTGCCCGGGCCGACGTGCCTGACGTCACACTCAGCGCCGTCGCCACGATAGCCGCCCATCGATATTTCGGCGTCATCGAATCATCCTTTCGAAAGGGCATTTTCGGCGTCTATTCATCGACAGCACCGTTGACGGGGGACAGTTGATTTAGTCCAACAATTCATCAACAACAAGTACTGTCTGCGTCTCTTCGACATGGCCCTTGAAGTGTCTAGAGTAACCCGTGCGCGATCAATGAGCAACTCTTCCGATCGCTCAAGCCAAGAAATAACTATCAGCCAGTTTGGTTGTCCTCTATGATGGAAATCCGCACACGGAATACTGGGGACAGCTTTCGACATCGATCGGCGCATTCTAACACAAGTCGGTCGGCAAAATAGGCGATCCTCGAAACGCCGCTCTCGAGTCGGAAAATGCCCTGCGACGACCTCCAATCGAAATCCGAACGGGTCTCGCGGCCAGGGTTCATTTTTCATGGGAGTTTCATCATGATTCGCCTCTCTACGATTGCGATCGGAATGTCGCTCGGCCTCAATTTGGTAGCTTCAAACGCCACGGCCCAGTGGGGTTACCCAATGGGTTACGGCGGCTACGGCATGAGCCGCTGGGGGCAGGATCCAGCCTCTGGTTACATGGCTGGTCTCGGCTCGTTTGCACGAGGCGCGGGTTCCTATCAGCTGAGCAAGGCCCAGGCCGACGCGATCAACGTGGACACCATGGTCAAGTGGAACAAGGCCCTGCGGGCGCGGCAACTCGCCCTGCGACAAGAGAAGCAGCAAGAGGCTAACAGGCGAGAAGTATCCCGCGAAGCTCGGGTGGAACAGCTGGAACTGAGAGACGGAACGACCCTGAACAACTTGCTCGCTCAGATTCTCGATATCGACCCCTCCGTGTCGAAGTCGAGCCGGACGGACGCCCCCATAAGTGCCAGTGCGATCAAAGAAATCCCCTTCGAGTGGGACTCGGAGGCGGTCTCAGTTTGCCTCGATCAGATGACCGGCAAGGACTCACTGCCCGCACCGCTCATGGCTCCCTTGTACGCAGACGAGCGCAGTGCGCTGCACGCCGCGGTTGCGCCTGCCCTCGAAGAAGATGCCAAGGGAAACGTTTCACAGGCAGCCCGCAAGCGGATTGACGAAGCCATCGCCAGCTTTCGCGCCAAGTTCAAGAAAAACGCCGCCGATTTCGAGCCAGGATACGAAGACGCGCTCGGTTATTTCACAACGCTTGCTAGCCTGACCCGGCTCTTAAACGACCCCAGCATGAAGACGTTTCTGGCGAAACTCGAGAACAATGAAGAGAGAACCGTGGGCAACCTGGTCGCGTTCATGAATTCCCATAATCTGCGCTTCGGCCGCGCTACCTCGGATCGACAGATTGAAATCTATACCAGGCTTGTCCCGATCCTCACGGCGATCCGTGATCGGGTCAAAACTGAGGACTATACTCCGTCAGCGCCCGACAAAAGCGGAGAAGGTCTGAAAGCAGCGGCGAAGCGGGTTTTCAAGCCGATGATGTGGGAGCAGCTCGAAGCACACGCCCGTGACCAATGACGAAATCGTGCGTCGATCTCCATGAGAATAGGGGCATCACGCGATCGAGATGTTAACGCGAATCCGACTCCACGCGGCGAGGCTTATTGGGCGGCCGAGCCCCGCCGCCGTACTGCTTGCCGTTTGGGGCCTATTCATCATTTACGGCACATTGTTGCCGTTTGATCTTTCCGAATCCGCCGATAATGTGCATGAGCGAATGCGACGTCTGTGGGACCATCCCTGGCGTCCTTCATCGCGCACCGACCTGATCAGTAATGTGCTCCTGTTCATACCATGGGGTTTCCTGATCGCCATTTGGGCCAACGGTCGCGGAATCCGTGCGCTTACGACTCTGTGCGTGGCGATTTTGAGTGCCGCGCTCTTGAGCGGTTCCGTCGAATTCATCCAGTTGTACGCTCCCACCCGAACCACCTCGTTTGTCGACCTGACGACGAACACGGCCGGCTCACTCGCCGGAGCGCTTATTGGCTGGCCTGCTGCGCGGTGGTTGTGGCCGAGAGTGGCGAATAAACTCAGCCGGATGATCGCTGTTTATCCTCTGGCCGGCTGCGCTGTCACCACCGCGCTCGGTCTGGCGTTTGCCGGCCTGTCGCCGTTCGACGTCAGCCTGGACGTGGGAGATCTGAAGGCCGCAATCGCGCAGTCCAGGCCCATTCCATTTGGCCCGCCCCTACGAGGACCCGCTCCGGAGCTAAAGCCCTGGTCGTGGGGCGGTGAGCTTTTGAGCTGGACGCTCGCTGGCGGCGTGTTCGCTCTGGCAGCGCGGGAATCGCGCCGCCACGGCCTTGTGGCGATTGCCTGGTCGGTCTTGGTCGCCGGTTGTGTGAGCTTCGCGATCGAGGCGATTCAGATCCTCATTCCCAGCCGCGAGGTGGATTTGACCTCCGTTGTTCTGGCAGTTTTCGGCTCGGCAGCGGGGGCGTTCGCTGTCGAACGGTCGGCCGTTGGGTCCGCGCGCCAATGGATTACGCCTGCCTTGCTCGTATGGGCCGCGACCGTCGCCCTATCGGCCTGGTCCCCGCCGCACTTTTCTTGGCCTGAGCCTCCGTATTTGCGTCCTGAACGGTTCTTGCCGTTCTGGTCCTATTATATGAGCAGCCGACTCACGGACTTCGCCGGACTGTTTGGCCAGTTGCTGGCCTTCGTGCCGCTGGGCGTACTCTTGGCCGTGCGCTCTTCGCCAGCAATCAATCGCCCGCGCTGTTCTTCTAGGTATGGGCGGTGGATTTGTACTCGAGTTCGGCCAGATCTTCCTTCCGGCTCGCACGGCCGAAGTGACCTCAGTGCTCATGGCAGCCGCGGGCGCGGGCCTGGGAGTCGCGCTCTGGAGATGGGGAGAGTCACTGCATCGATCGAGCATGGGGGTTGCGCGCTATCGCATCGGCCCGCACGCCGGACGCAGGGCGTGATTGCCGATCGCTTTATTGCCGTAACATTGGCTGTTCGCGCGGGCAGGCGGATGGAATAATAGCTGCTTACGAATAGCGCGTCGGTGGTGGGCGCGATGCGATCGGCCTGGTCCGGCCTCGTTACGATCTCCCGAGCCAGCAGGGGCATTGACTGATCCTCGAGGTGCGATCGGGGCCCGTCGCACGCCGAGCCCGGAGAACGACCCATGGGCGCGACGGACGCTGCGGACGGCAAGACGATCGCGGGGGGCGCTCGCAACTTGACCGACGGTTCGTCTGATACCACCGACCCCGATTTGCTTTCGTCTGGTTTAGCGGAGCAGGGACGCAAACGCGCGGTCAGCGACAATCTGACCGTCACAGCCGCCGCCGGCGAGGCCACACCTTCTCCGTCCGAAAACGCGGAACACCTCTCTCCCAACGAACTGGACTTCGCGGCAGACGAATTGTCTGCCGCAGATGAGGGCGTCGCCGGAACTGAAGTCGATCAAACCCTGTTTTTCAAGTTGCCGGCCGATTTGCCTGGTTCTCGAGGTCGGCCCACACCGGCCATCGACGGATACAAAATTTTAGGCGAGCTGGGCCGGGGCGGCATGGGCGTCGTTTATCGCGCGCGGCAAGTCCTGCTGAACCGTTCGTGCGCCCTCAAGATGATTTTGGCCGGAGCCCACGCCAATGACGAGGCCACCGCCCGCTTTCTGGCGGAGGCGGAGGCTGTCGCCCGGTTACAGCACCCCAACGTCGTGCAGATCCGCCATATCGGCGAAGCCGATGGACTGCCTTTCTTCGAGCTGGAGTTTCTTGACGGCGGCAGCTTGGACCGCCGCTTGAATGGTACTCCGTGGCCGGCACGGCGGGCAGCCGAGCTGATTGAATTGGTGGCGCGCGGCGTCGCCGAGGCACATCGTCAGGGCATCGTCCACCGCGACCTAAAACCGGGTAACATTCTGCTGGCGGCCGACGGTACGCCCAAAGTCGGTGACTTCGGCGCGGCCAAGCTGCTGCACCAAGAGACCGGGTTGACCCGGACCGACTCGATCATGGGATCGCCCGGCTACATGTCTCCCGAGCAAGCCGAGGGCAAAGCGAAGGACGTTGGGCCGCTCGCCGACGTCTACGCCCTGGGTGCAATCTTGTACGAGCTCTTGACGGGGCGTCCTTTGTTTCGAGGCGCAACGGCATTAGAGACGCTGGAGCAAGTCAAGACCACCGAGCCGGTGCCACCGTCGCGGTTGGTCCCCGGCTTGTCGCGAGATCTTGAGACAATCGCACTGAAATGCTTGCAAAAGGAACCGGCGAAACGATATGCCTCCGCTGCCCTGTTAATCGACGACCTCGACCGCTTCCTCGAAGCGCGTCCGATCCTGGCGCGAAGAGTCTCGCCGGCTGAGCTGGCATGGCGATGGTGCCGGCGCAACCCGTGGCTCGCCGGCGCACTGGGGTCGGCGGCCATGGCTCTGGCGGCCGTGGTGGTGATTTCTTTGCTCTATGCCGCCGAGCAAGCAATCGCCAAGCGAAAGATCGGCAACCTGGCCGCCAACCTTCAGACGTCGCTCGATCGGTCGAACCGGCTAGCCGGCGAGCTCGAGACGTCGCTCAAAGAGTCAGAACGGCGGGTCGCGGCTCTTTATCTCGAGCGCGGCCAGTCCGCATGCGAAAAGGGGGATATCGCCCCCGGCATGGTCTGGATGGTCGAGAGCTGCGCGCGGCGGCCAAGGCCGGAGATACCCCGTGGCAGCACGCTGCCCGCGCCAACCTGGCCGCCTGGCAGAGTCAGTATCCCGGGCTTATGGGAGTCTTCCCTCACGCCGGCGCCGTGAGAAGTGTAGCGTTCAGTCCCGACGGCAAGAGCTTGGTTACGGCGAGCGACGATGGCACGGCACGGCAGTGGAACGTCGCGACCGGCCAGCCCATGGGCGAGCCGCTGGCGCATCAAAAATCGGTCACAGCCGTGGCATTTAGCGCCGACGGCACGACGATCATCACCGGGAGCTGGGACAAGACGGCGCAGCTCTGGGCCGCGGCCACCAGTAAGCCGATAGGGCCGCCTCTGGTGCACGAAGCCACGGTCCGGACCGTATTGTTCAGCCCCGATGGCAAGACCGCCATCACCGGGAGTGAGGACAGCACCGCACGGCTTTGGCTCGCTGCCACCGGAGAACCCAAGGGCCCTGCTCTAAGACATGATGGAGAGGTCCGAGCCGTGGCATTCAGTCCGGATGGTAGGTCGGTCTTGACAGCCAGCGACGACCGCACGGCAAAACTCTGGAGCACCGCCGACGGCAGGCCTCTTGGTGCGCCGCTGGCCCATCAACATCGTGTGGTGGCGATCGCGTTCAGTCCGGATGGCAAGCTCATCGTCACCGGCAGCTGGGACAAGACAGCACGGCTCTGGGATGCCGCCACGGCCAAGCCCGTTTCCGCGCCGCTTACCCATCAAGGCCAGGTCGATGCTGTCTCGTTCAGTCCCGATGGCAAGACCGTCATAAGCGGGTGCGACGACGGCACGGCGCGACTCTGGAGCACCGCCACCGGCCTGCCGATCGGTGAACCCATGACGCATCAGGCCGCAGTGAAATCGGTGGCATTTAGCCCTGACGGCAGGACCGTCCTCACAGGCAGCGCCGACGGCATGGCGCGATTCTGGAGCGCCATAACCGGCCGGCCCGTGGGGCTGATGCTGCCGCACCACGGCGCGGTCTGGGCCGCGACCTTCAGCCGCGACGGCAAAACGGTGCTCACCGGCAGCGTCGATGGCGCGGCGCGGCTCTGGGAGGCGGCGGCGGACGAGCCAATAAAGCAAACATTCTCCCTTCCCGACGGAGTCTGGTCGGTTGCCTTCAGCTCCGACGGCAAGACCGCCGTCACCGGCAGCGTCGACGGTGTAGCACGGCTCTGGGAAATTGCCACCGGGAAGCCGAAAGGCTCGCCGCTTTTGCTCGAAGGGAGGGTTCATCGCGTCGCGTTCAGTCCCGACGGCCAAACGATCTTGACCGGGGGCTTGGATGGCAAGGCGCGATTGTGGAGCGCTGTCACTGGCAAGATTATTGGCGCAGTCATGTCACACCGCGCCAGGGTCAATGGCGCGGCTTTTAGCCCCGATGGCAAGACCGTGGCCACGGTGAGCGATGATAAGTCGGCGCAGCTCTGGGATGCGGCAACCGGCGAGCCGCTCGGCGCGTCGATGAACCATCGCGACACTGTTCAATGCGTGGCATTTGGCCCCGATGGCAAATCCATCGTGACGGGTTGCTGGGACAAGACGGCCCAGCTCTGGGAGACGGCCGCCAGTAAGCCGATCGGCTTGCCGATCTTGCATCAGTCATCCGTCATGGCCGCGGCGTTCAGTCCCGACGGCAAGACAGTGTTGACCGGCGTCGATGGCAAGGCGCAGCTCTGGGACGCGGCCACTTCCATGTCGATTGGATCGTCGATGCGGCATCCCGCGCTGGTTCAAACGGTCGCGTTCAGCCCCGACGGCAAGACCGTACTGACCGGATGCTGGGACAAAACGGCACGGCTCTGGGACGCCGCCACCGGCCAGCCTCTGGGCTTTCCCATGCGGCACCCAGCAGCGATCTGGGCAGTGGCGTTTAGCAGTGACGGCGAGTCCATCTTGACTGGCAGCACTGTTGCAGTGCGGGTGTGGCCGACCATGAAACTTCCCGACGACCTGCCTCGCGTCGCAAACTGGGTCGAGGCCCTTACAGGACTGTCGCTCGACACCTCCGGATCGACCCAACCGCTCGGCCGCGATGACTGGCTTAAATGCCGTGAGGAAGTGAAACAAAGCGCGTCAGGATTGTCACCGTAACTCTCGACTTCCAAATCACTGTCCCACGATCAGGTATTCGTGCACTGCCGCCCGCTCGACGCTTTCATGCGTGCCAAAGTGGTAGCGGTGTGGTTTCTCATGCGTGGTCACCGTCGCTTTGTAGCGGCGTAACAGATATTCGAGTTCATCACGGTCTGGATAGCCGTTAGAGCTGTAGGACAGCACGATGATGCTATCGCGATACATGCGAAATAGTCGATCAAACGCTGCCGTCGCGGTCTTGCGGTAGCTAAAGGGCGTGTAGGGCTTTTCGATTTTCTTGACCTTCGTTTCCTCCATGATTTGAACGCCTTTCCAGTAACAAGACAGGCCCTCGAGGAAGTGATACCTCTTCATGTAGCAGTTGTCGTCCGCGCGTGGCACATAGGGAGGATCGAGATACACGAGATCGACGCCACCGGGCTCCTGGCTGAACACATCGGCTCGGTCGACCGAGTGGAGGTGGCCGTTCTCAAACACGACGCGGTTGAAGATCTCTATCTGTTCAAGGAAGTGTTCCTCTATCGTCAACCGCAGGTCGCGCCTGCCGTCGTTGTAATGGGAAAGATCGCCAGAGACTGTGAACACTCCGCGTGGCTGTTTCTTCAAGCACGAGCGGATCAGGGCCGCGCGGGCCAAGGCTCGCTGGGCAGGTTGTTCCAGGCTGTTGATGTTCGTGGACACTTGGTCGAGAAACCGGAGGTCGTCGACCGTGAAAAATATGCCGGCGAACGTCTCTTCGATGAATCGGGGACCGCTCGTGATTGGCACCAAGAGCCGTTTCACGGCAAGGCCGTCTAGCCTATGCGCGCTGTTGACGAGTGTAGCAGCGGCAATCACCGTAGGAAAATTCAGAAAGTCTGAGGCAATGACACGCTTGCCCATCGCTTTGAGCAGATAGGCGACGCAGCCACTTCCGACAAAGGGGTCGGCGGCGGTCTGAAACCGAAGCGTGCGGAATACGCCGTGAATCCACGGCAAGAGCCGGTGCTTGGAACCCATGAAACGGAACTCAGGGTATTGGGCAACGTGCGCAGGGAGAGGAACGCTGCCGGAGCATTCGCGCACATAATCGCCGTCGGTAAGATGTTCGGGTTCAAACACATTTCTGGGCCGCTTGGGCATGGTTCGCTCACGGTAGACCACTGGTTCACTATCGCGACACACGCTTACACACAAAACGAGTGTAACCGAACTCGAGCGCTGGGCTGTGCGGTTCTTAGTCGGACCGCCGCATTGAGTCGATGCACCAAACTTCGATCGCTCGTGTCGTGGACTGCTCTACGATATTCTGCTATTTTGATTGAACTGAACGCGCCATGTGTCGTGCCCGTGTGCGTTCTAGTTCTCACGGTGGCAGCGGCGGTCTTCCCACTCAGTTGACGCAGAAAAGGAGACGAGATGAGCATCCTCCGCCATTCCTTGACAAGCCTCTCCTTTCTGGTTGTTTCTGCTTCCTGCGTGCCGGCCCAAGACCAGCCGGCGGCACAGAGCCCGCCAGACACAGAGTCCTTCGAGACGGTCAAGAAAGAATTCCAGAGTGCACGTGACGAATACGTTAAGGCGCTTGAGGCCGCGCTCGATGTGGCCAGGAAAAATGGCAAGTTAGAAAACTTCAAGTTCGATAAGCAGGCTCCGAGAATCCTCTTCTCGCCGCGCTTCCTGGCGATCGCCGAGAAGAACCCCGAGGGCCCGGAGGCGATCGACGCCCTCAAGATGACGCTCCAGACCAGCTTCGCAACATCGATCGTGACGCCGCGATCGAAACGCGGGCCAAGGCCGTCAAGATCCTGCGGGACTATTATGCCACCAAGCCGGCGATCAAGGGCTTTCTCCCACTGCTGACCAGGTTCGACGACGACGATTCCAAGGCCCTGGTCGCCGAGGTGATCGCCCGCAATCCCGACCGCAAGGTCCAGGCGGCCGCCTACAAGGAACAGATCGCCAACTGCGAAGAGCTCGCTCGGTTCGCCGAAACAGTCAAGGACCCCAAGCGACTCGCGGCGATTTTCGAGAAGGCCCGAGGCAAGGAGTTCGTAAGGACCAGCTCGCCAAGGCCGAAAAGGCGCAGATCGAGATCGAGGGGCTGAAGAAGACGCTCCGCGAAAAGTACGGCGATCTGGTCAACGACCTCTCCATCGGCAATGCGGCTCCCGAGATCAAGATCCAGGCTGTCGACGGCAAGGAGGCGAGGCTCTCGGCACTCAAAGGCAAGGTGGTCGTGCTCGACATCTGGGCGACCTGGTGCGGGCCGTGCAAGGCGATGATCCCCCACGAGCGCGAGATGGTCGAGCGGCTGAAGGACAAACCGTTCGCCCTGGTGAGCATCAGCGCCGACGAAAAGAAGGAGACGCTGACCGACTTCCTCGCCAAGGAAAAGATGCCCTGGACGCACTGGTGGAACGGCAGCGAGGGGGGCATCATCGACGATTGGGACGTGAAGTACTACCCGACGATCTACGTCCTCGACGCCCAGGGCGTGATCCGCCACAAGGACCTGCGCGGTGAGGAGCTTGAAAAGGCGGTGAACAGCCTTGCTCGCAGAGAAGACGAAGGAGAAGTCCCAACGAGTAAGGAAATGAATGATGATCCCGGTGCTGGGCACGTGTGTCCCTGGCACCGCACCCCTCCGCGGGGCGTCGACCTCACGACCAGCTCATTGCTAGTGGGTCCCCTAGAGCCCTTGTGGTCGCTCTCGCGCGACTTCCCACCCGTCGCCAGAACGAATGCCGGCTCTTGGCCAGTGCGTACGCCACATAAAGTCGGCGTTCGCGTAAGCCGCTCACTCGCCAATGTCCCAATCCATTCCGCACCCAGCCAGCGACTCATTCAATCCACGACATTCAACCGGCGCCATGGACGCTAGCCTCATTTCTTGAAGTCCAGTGCGCATTCTGTGCCGCAAAACGCCGTCGGTAGCCGTCTATACTACAGTGGCGATTCAGAAATGAGCAGCGGGAGTAATCTGGTTTGGTACCTGATGCGCAACTTGTGGACCGCGTTCGCCATGGCGACGTCGAGGCATTTGGTCGACTGGCCGAGCGATATGAACGGAGCTTGTTGGCGATTGCACTCGCGAAGCTGCGCGACTTACACGAGGCCGAGGATGTCGTCCAGGAGACACTGTTGGTGGCCTTTCGCCGGTTGGGGACGCTACGCGAAGAAAGCAAGTTCGGGCCGTGGCTGATGCAGATCGCTCGCAGCCAGGTGGTCGAAGCAGTTAGGGCCCGACGCGTTCCGGCTAGCATTCCGCTCAACGGCCCAGACCACCACGAAGGCGACGACGGTAATACGCAAATGACGATCGAAAACGAACATCTGCTGGGCCTCGTCGCGAGGTTACCGCAACACGAGCGCATGTTGATCGGGCTGCGGTATTTCGACGGACACAGCATGGCCGAGATTGCAACCATCTCCGCGCGACCCCTGGGCTCGGTGACGAAACAGCTATCCCGAGCAATCGCGCGCTTGCGCTCATGGTATGACAAGGAGAGCCTGACGATGAACCAAAACACGGATTTGGAAGATCGTCTGGAAGCTTTGGGAGCGGCGCTGCGTTCACGGCCGCGACTGACCGATCGTGTGATGGATGAAGTTCGCCAATCCGTCACCGATGGCTCGATCCAAGATCAATCAAATTCTGGCCGCCCATCTGCTCGCGCGCCGAGCCATGTCACGCCGTCGCCGGCAACTCTTCACCGCGGCCGCCGGCACTGTCGCTACGATCGGCGTCGTTTTGTTAGTCGTGCTCGTGATTTTTCCTACGTCGTCCGTAAGCTGGGCCGACGTCACAAAGGCGATCCAGTCGCAAAGGTGGATCCGTGGGGCGGTGACGTTCACCAGCGGTGAAGGTGGAACGATGTGGCTGTCGCCCGAGCAGCAGATTTGGGCGTTCAGGTTGGGCGGTTCGAGCTATTTCTACAATGGCCTGGAGCAAGTGAAGTACGAGTTTCGCGAAGGTGACAAGTCGATCACGAAACTGCCCTTGGGGGAAGATAACGCTCAGAGAGTCTTGTCGATGAACGCCTTGTCTCACGGCAAAGCGCCGTCGGTCATTGGCTGTTCGGAACGGAGAAGATCGTCTCGCAAGAGCGGCGGGAGGTTGCCGAAGCGGGCAAGACCTGGCTCGAGTTTCGAATGACCCTTTGGCGCGGCGATATGAATCAAGCCACACTGCGGGTCGATCCCGAAACGAGGCTGCCCGTTTATTTGTTGCTCATGTCGCCAAAGAATTCCAAGGAATCGATCAAATGGCAATTCGATTATCCGGCGGATGGTCCGACCGATATTTACGCCTTGGGTGTTCCGCACGAAACGAAGATCGATGACCGTATGCCATTAAACGACGCGCTGGCGGTGCTCCCCGGCATTGCCAAGAGCCGCGAGGGAATCGGTGATTTTCGGCTACTCGTCGGTGAATATCCGGATTATGGTTATTTCGGTTCTGTTGTATGGCGTAAAGGGGATCGCTGGAGAGTGGATTTATACTGGGACCACGGCAATGACAACTTTGCGGTCGAGCCACCTGAAGGTCAAAACTGGGCCGAGTGGTTCGAGGCGCGATTGAAGGGCTGCGAGGCGATTCCGGTTTTCTGTCTGCGATGGGAAGACGGTTTGGGAGAATTCCAGACCGCTACCCGGCGCCAGACCACAGTGGAAGGTAAGTCCGCACACCGGACCACAGGACTTGATGTCCGGCGAAGGTCGTGGCAGTCTGCCGGGAAGTCACAACGTCAAGATTGCTTCGCTGTTGTTCCCTGATCTGTCACCCAAATCGGATGGGGCTTCGAGTTCGACCCGCAGCCGGCGGATGGTCGCGGCTGTGTTCCGCATCAAGCGCTCCGCACGGCTGGCTACGAAGGAACCACTGGTTGGGCACGAATGGTATTACGTCGATCCGGCGAAAAGTCATGCGGTCGTGCGGCCGAGTTTTTCAACTTGCCGCCCGACATGCAGAGCGATCCAGAAGCGAGTCGAACGCGGCAGACGATCCGGATGGACGACTTTCAGCAAACGAAGCAGGGCTTCTGGTATCCCACTGTAATTCACAACACCATGCCCAGTGCCCCTGTCGTCAACCCGCAACAGGACCAACCCGCGATCGAGCAGTGGAAAACAACGATTCGTTATCACTTCGATTTCACCGCCGACTTGCCCGATTCGCTCTTCACTATCGAGGATGCGCGTGCAGCCCAATAATTTGGACGCCACACCCGGGCCTTGCCGGGTCCATTTCGTTGTCAATCGCCGTGAAATATTTTTCTTGCTAGTCGCTGCCTGCGCGTTACATTGATTAACTTGAAGTCGGAGGACTAGAAAAAGGGCAACCCGGCCAGCCCGGGAGGCTCGTTAGAGAGTACGCCGACGTGGTCGAACACCTCGAGATGTTCGACCACGTCTTTTTTTTCGCTGCAACCTTCTCCATCAGCGATTCCGCTTCAATCACATGCGACCAACCAGGGCAACGAGGCGCTGGACTCGGACCTCAAAGAGGAGTGATCGGTATGAGACCCGTCTTTCTGTTGCTGAGCGTACTACTGCTTGGAACATGCCCGAGCACCGACGCTCAAGAGTCCCGGCTGAAGGATAAGATCCTTTCGGCCGCCACGACTGCCGCCGAATCCGGCCCCGATCAACAGGCGATCGCCGGTCTGGTCGCGACATTCGCCAAGGCATTCAATGCGGGCGATGCCACGGCCGCGGCGGCGACCTTTGCAGAGGATGCCCTGGTCGTTGACGAACACGGCATGCACACTGAGGGCCGCGCCGCCATCCGCGCCCAGCTTGCCGCGTCGTTCGCCGCCAACCCCGGCAGCACCATCGCCATCAAGGTCGAACTCCCTCCGATTTCTCGGCCCCGACACGGCGCTCGAGGAGGGGCGGACGACCATCACGCCGGCCGAGTCGGGTGAGTCGCCCGAGATCACTCGCTTCACCGTCGTCTACATCAAGAAAAACGGCCAATGGCTCCAATCCGCCGTCCGTGATGAGCTTGCCCATGACCTGAGTCCCCACGATCGCCTCAAGGAGCTGGAATGGCTGGTCGGGGAATGGATCAACGAGAGCCAGGATGCGGTCGTCAACACGACGTGCAAGTGGAGCGATGACGGCAACTTCCTGATCCGCGAATTCACCATGAAGACCCAGGGCCAGCCGGTCCTCGCCGGCACGCAGCGAATCGGATGGGACGCTGTGAAGCGCCAGTTCAAGACCTGGATCTTCGACTCCGAGGGGGGCTTTGGCGAGGGGTACTGGACACGCGACGGCGACCGCTGGCTGATCAAGGCCGAAGGCGTGCGACAAGACGGCAAACCCGCGTCGGCCACGAATATCATCACCCGTCTGGGCAAGGATCGGATCGGCTGGCAATCGGTCGACCGCACGCTCGGGCAGTGCCGCCGATCGCGGGGATCAACGAATTCACCCTGGTGCGCAAGCCGCCAGAGCCCGGCAAGTAAGAACCTTTGAGCATCTCTTGAGAATTCTCCCTTCTTCATCTTCCAGGACATACTTCATGATGCGCACGCTTTCGAAACTGGCCCTGGGCACAGCTCTGGTGATCCTCGTCAGCCCGCCTGACATCCTTGCTGGCCGCGGCGGGGGAGGCGGAGGCAACCGAGGTGGCGGAGGCGGTTATCGCGGTGGGGGAGGCGGCGGGATGGGGGGAACCCCCTCGTTCAGCCAGCCCCACTCGCCGATGAATCAGTCGGGCGCACACCCGCAGTACGGTAACACCTCGGGAGCCGGCGGCGGCGCGGGCTACGCCAACCGCAATCAGAGCCAGGCTCACCCCGCGGGTGCCGCCGCGGCCGGCGCGGGCTATGCCAACGCAACCAGGGCTTGGCTCACCCCGGGGCTGCCGGGGCCGCCGCCGGCGCGGGCTATGCCAATAACAATCAGTGCTTGGCTCACCCCGGTGCTGCGGGTGCTGCTGCCGGCGCGGGCTATGCCAATCACAACGGGCGCGGCCTATCCTTATGCCGGGGCCGCCGCCGCCGGCGCGGGCTATGCGAACACAGTACCATCCCGGCATGGTCAACGGCTACTGGAACGGAAACGGCTCTGCTGCCTACGGCATGGGCGGTTACGGCACCGGGGTCGGCGCCTGGGGAGCCGGCTCGCCGATGTATGGCTGGGGCTATTCGGGCTATAGCAATCCCTACCGGCGGCTTTCCGGGGCCGCGGCCGCTTCGCCGATCGTTGCCCCACAGCAGGCTGGCGTAGCAGCTCAGCAGTCAGCTGCGACTGCCTACAATTACTCCCAGCCGATCAGCACGACCGCTGCGCCGCCCGAGCAGGCCGTCGCCGGCCAGGCGAACACGGCGTTTGACCAGGCCCGCGAGGCGTTCAAGGCGGGCGACTACGCCAAGGCCCTGCAGCTCGACCAGCAGGCACTGACCCAGATGCCCAATGACAGAACTCTGCACGAGTTCCTCTCCCTGGTGTTCTTCGCTCAGGGCAAGTACGACCAGGCCGCCGAGCCGCTCTACGCGGTCCTCTCGGTCGGGCCCGGTTGGGACTGGACGACGTTGAGCGGGATGTATCCCGACGTCGAGACCTACACCCGTCAGCTCCGAGCTCTGGAGGCAAACGTCAGGGCAAACCCGGAGTCGGCCCACGCCCGACTTCGTGCTGGCCTACCAGTACCTGGCCGAGGGACATGTCGAGAACGCGGTCGCGCAGCTCAAGGAGGTCGTGAAGCTCCAGCCTGGCGACACCCTCTCGGCGCAGCTCATCGCCTACTACCAGCCCGCAGGCGCCACTTCACCTCCTTCCGTCGAACCGGCGCCACGACGCTGCGCCTGAGCCACCGGGAAGCTAGCTGGGAGCTGGACGGCCACGCCCGGCAAGGACGCGAAGATCGCGCTGGCGATCAAGGACGACGGCCGATTCAACTGGGATGCAAGCGGTCCGGGTAAGCCGCCGACCGCGATCGCAGGCACGTCAACCTTTGCCGACGGAGTCCTCACCCTCGTTGCCCAGGGTAAAGCAGGACGGCGCGATGGTCGGAAAGGTGGCCTGGCAGGATGCCGACCACTTCACCTTCCAACTCTTGGGCGGACCACCAACCGACCCGGGACTGTAGTTCGCGCGCTAAGAAACTTGACCGAATGTTCCGCTTCGCTCAAAGAGAGGAGCCTTCACGGCATGTAGTCGCACCCGACTCTCTCGCATGGCGCTCATCGCCGCCGGCGCGGCGATCTAGGTTTCTCGCTGCGTCGATCGACTTGCGGCTTTCTCGTTCCGCGTTCGCGGCAAGCCCCTCCGACGGAGCCCGACGACCCGAGCGGTGCAGAGCGACTGCGTGTTCGCAAGGCGCGAACAAGAGTCTGTTGTTGGCCAGCGCCGCAGACCCAAAGGCAGCGGCCCCGGCGGTCGCCGCGGAGGGCAAGCCGAACATCGTCGTCATCATGGGTGACGACGTCGGCTGGTTCAACATCGGCGCCTACCACCGGGGCATGATGGCCGGCAAGACGCCCAACCTCGACCGGCTCGCCGCACAGGGGATGCTGTTCACCGACTACTACGCCGAGGCGAGCTGCACGGCCGGGCGTGCCAATTTCATCACCGGCCAGCTCCCGATCCGCACCGGCATGACGACCGTCGGCCAGGCGGGCGCGACGATCGGCCTCCCTGCGCAGGCGCCGACGACCGCGACGGTCTTGAAGTCGATGGGCTACGCAACGGGTCAGTTCGGCAAGAACCACCTGGGCGACCGCAACGAGTTTCTGCCGACCGTGCACGGCTTCGACGAGTTCTTCGGCTACCTCTATCACCTCGATGCGATGGAAGACCCCGCCCATCCCAACTACCCGCCGGAGCTCAAGGACAAAGTCGGCCCGCGCAACATGGTGCATTCCTGGGCGACCGATCAAGACGACCCGACCGAGCAGCCGCGCTGGGGCAAGATCGGCAAGCAGCGGATCGAGGACGCCGGCACACTCTATCCCAAACGGATGGAGACCGTGGACGACGAGGTCCTCGAACTCTCGTTCAAGTTCCTTGACAAGGCCAAGAGCGACGGCAAGCCGTTCTTCCTCTGGCTGAACCCCACGCGCATGCACATTGTCACCCATCTTTCGGAGAAGTACGAGAAGCTGCGCACGCCGCAGAACGGCTGGTCGATTCACGAAGCCGGGATGGCCCAGCTTGACGATATCGTCGGCTCCGTGATGAAGAAGCTCGACGACATGGGCGCGAGTGAAGACACCATCGTCTTGTTCACGACCGACAACGGCACCGAGAACTTCACCTGGCCCGACGGCGGCCAGACGCCGTTCGCGGGAGGCAAGGGGACGGTCATGGAGGGGGGCTTCCGCTGCTCCCGCGATCCTCCGCTGGCCCGGCAAGGTTCCGGCCGGCAAGGTCGAAAACGGGATCATCTCCGGACTCGACTGGTTCCCGACCTTCGCCGCCGCCGCCGGTGATCCGAGCATCGTCGAGGAGCTGAAGCAGGGTAAGAAGCTCGGCGACATGACCTACAAGGTGCATCTTGACGGCTACAACCAGATGGACCTGATCACGGGCAAGGGGCCGTCGAAGCGCCACGAGATCTGGTACTTCGCCGAGGGCACGCTGGGGGCGGCGCGCATCGACGACTTCAAGTACCGGTTCATCGATCAGCCGAACGGCTGGTTCGGCGGCACCGTCAAGCCAGACATCCCGATCCTGGTGAACCTGCGGCTCGATCCCTTCGAGCGAACCGGGATTGACCGGATCGGTCGAGTACTTCCAGTGGTTCAAGTTCGAGTTCTGGCGGTTCGTCTATGTCCAGCAGGAGGTGGCGAAGCTGGCCCAGACCGCCATCGAGTTCCCGCCGATGCAGAAGGGCGCGAGCTTCAACCTCGAGGCCGTGAAGGAACAGATCCAGAAGGCCGCTCAGATTCACGCGGGAAAGTGATCTGACCTACAAGGTCTTCAAATATTCGATCAATGCCAAGCGGTTTGCGTCTGTTTTGATCCGCGACCAGAAATCATGACCCACATTGCCACAACCAGGCCGGGTCACGTTGAACCAGTTCCGATCGTCGCCGAAGCTGTAGAAACGTTCTGATTCGCGCCTTCGCTCAACTTGGCTATCCAGATACAGTCGCTGGCCGACGCGCTTGGGATCGAATCTGCCGCGCCGCCTTCACGCTGAAGATGCGCGGCCGCTGTGACGCGGGGCCTAGCAGGTGGTAGAGAGTGGGAACGCTGCCGTTATGCAAGTAGGGATAATTGGCCCAGACCCCGGTCAGCGGTGTCGCGGCATACCCGCTACTTTGCTCCAGCCTGCCCTCTGCCGCCAACGGGCTGCGGTTAAATACGTCGATGAAACCTGCCGACACCAGATCGATGCGGGCTCGGTCGGTGCCGACATCCACGTGTATGCCGGTCCATTGGACCCCTCCCTTCGAATCATATACACCATGGCACTTGTAACAGCGGATACCGTCCGAGTAGAAAAGAGCCTTTCCTTTTTCGGCCAAGGTGTGGTCGATTGCGTAAGGATATGAGGGCGGTCTCAAGTGCCGAACGACCATTTCAAAATCTCTCGTGATGGTGGGTATCACCGAGGTCACCAGTTTCTCGAAGGACTGGTCGAGCTCCAGTTCCATCGACGATGCCATGAGGGGTAGCGCGGCATGAAAACTGCCGTCGCAATACCAGCGTTCAAAGGGCAATTTGGCCGCCGCATGCCACAGGGGAGGCGTCTTGACATCACCTCGGCCAACGAGCTCGTTGCTCGGCATCGCGCCGGCGTGCGCTCGCATGTACATTTCCACGTGGGAGGCGGGAAAAGCCGTGGAGCGAGCGCATGTGAGCGAATCGATCTGGTCGTGATGATGGCGGACCATGACCTCGTGGGCGTGCGTGGCCATCTGGTGATCTGTTCCTGCGTGAGAGAGTCGAAACCGCCCCACGGAACTCGTGACCATCTTGACCAAGTCTGCCAGTGCTTTTTCGTCCAAGATCTTGGTGCCGGCCCCAAAGTAAGCCATTCCGTCGATTTCCGCCATGTGGCACGCCAGGCAGTTCACTGACCAACCGAGGGGCTGGCCGCCGGCCCGGTTGGGTGCCATCCCATAGGCCACTACGACCTTGTTCTCCGGCCACGGAACAAGTCCGATCCTGCCTCGTGCGATCGTGTAGTTATCTCCGAGCACAGCCCGAGTCATCCAATTACCGTGTAACAGCGATTGGGGAATCCAGGCCGAGCTATCGTAGCTTTGGTAGATAAATTCCAGGAGAGACCGGCGCCGCTCATGCTCAGGTCGAGGATCCGCGGGGTCCCACGCGTACACCAAGTTGCTGATGTCTGCCGTCAGCTGAGCTTCCTTGGAAACCTGTGTACCTGAAGCCGGTTGCAGATACCAAACAAGGATAGACCAGACTGACAGAATCAACAGGACTGCAACAAGGATGTGAAATTGACTCAGGTCCCTGGTCATGACGCGTCCCCGGCGCGATCCACCTCTTTATGGTTTACGTCGAGGCTCAGAGCAGCCTGTTGCCGACGTTTGTGATGGCCGACGAGGCCACCGCCAATACCGGGTATGGCTGCGGCGACGGGTGCGATCCCAAAATGCGCTCACGCGGCAGTACGTTTAGATTGTTTCTTCGTTGATGTTTGCGTCAATTCCTCATCTTCGTCGTCGAGCGCTTTCAACTCGGCCAGGCACGCGGGTGGTGTCCAACGCCAGTCGGTTCGTCGGTCCCTCGCCATCGAGTCACTCGTGTGCTCCAAGATTTCGTCCCACCGACCGGAAACTACGGCGGCCCGCAGTTGGAATACGGCCTCTGCATTTTCCTCGGTCCAGTAAATGCCATTGCCTTTCAGCCGGAGGTTGATAACTCGTCGGATCGCGCTCTCGATCGCTCCGCTTCCCATCGGCACCCCGCGGCATCGGAAGCAATTGTAACGCAAGCGTCCCGCATCGGAGTGCTTGGTCAAATAGCGGATCTCACGCCACACCGACGAATCTGGGTCTTCGCCTACTGCCAGCGCCTCCAACTCGGCAATCACGATGCGACTCTTGCCCTCCTTGAGAAGCCCCCGAAGCCTCCTGTAAAGCTCTGTCCGCTCATCCTCGGCCAGAGGCAGACTCGCCAATGCCACGCTCACGTGATGCACCGCGTGACACCAATCGAGAACCTCGACAACCCGGCACGTTTCCAACCCGACCTGGGCGATGATCCAATCCAACCGCTTCCAGATCCATGGCGCACCATCAGCCACGAAGGTCACAACATTGGCCAATTTGGCGCCCATTCTGTGCAAATGAAACGCGACCAGTTCAATCAATGCATCGGGGCCTTGGAGCGTGCCGTCGATCACGGGATGGCTTCCCCGAACCATGCGCCCCTTCTTGTCCAACTCGAAGAGGATGACAACCTTGGGCTCACGCCATTCGACCCGGAACTTCTTCCGCTTCATTTGGCCGCTGACGCGAATCTTTTTCACAACGGTTCGCACTCGCACCCGGCCGCCGTCGATCCCGGCTGCAACACTTTTGCCGGCGAACTCGTCGCCAGCGGGCAATTCGCCGGCGCGGAACCGCATCAGATCGCGGGTGCGGGTCGCCAGCATCTGGCATCCCAGTTCCTCAGCGACTCGCCGTACTGCTTTCTCGTCCTTTTCAAGGCCCCGCCGAGCCAACTCCGCGCGAGCCTGTTCAATAGGCAACAAACCGACCAGGCGACCCACTTCGGCTTGCACGTTTGGGCTGCAACCTTCGCTAATCCGATAAGCCGCAAGTTCCGGATAGAGTCCGGTTCCCTCTGGGCCTCTTCCCTTGCCGGTGCGCCCGCGGGGCGAGCAGTACAGCGTCATCACCGTGACCGCCAGTCCTCCCAGAAGCCGTACCACCAGGGGGCGTCTTTTTTTTCAACCGGGCGGAGCGGGACCTCAGCCGCATTGATCACGTCGTCGATGTGTGGGGCTGTCTCGGCTTGCTCACTGGCTTTGGCCAACAGCCCGGCGACGTAGAGATCCGCCTGCCGTCGCGCTTGCTCGTGAACCTCAAGTTCCACGGCGGCGAAGCTCGCCGGATTCGTCGTCAGACGTTCGAGCCAGTCGTGCTCGCGCTCGGCCAATAATCGGCCGGTCTGCTCGGCTACGACGGCTGGTGAAGCTGCCCGCGGGCCGGCCGGCCGTTGACGTTTTCTTCTTGCCTTGCCCTTCTGCTTGTTCTGGCCCATCTGCTCTTCCGACTCCAGAAGTACTTCCATGACGGGATCCTTCCCGGTTGCTGATCATCCCAGTTGATTGGCTTCGGCTCCTCCGGATATCCTAACCCACACTACTTTTGAGGTCACCCCTTTTTGGGATCGCACCCTGCGGCGACTGCCATTGATGCTAGATACAGCCCAACATCGATATCGCCGCCACCACGGGGTCCGTAGGTCGCCATGCAAAGAAAGTAGATTGTGAAAATGGACGAAACGAAACCGAGAGTGGCTCCGACGATCGCACCCCACAAGGTGCCGATCACGAAATTCCGAATGGAGCCCGCGATCCGACCGGCAACCCAGCCGAGGACCAGCCCGATCAGGAAAGAAGTGATCAGCACAGTGATCCAGGGCTCCACTGACCTTTGATCGCGTAGCCAAAAGGCGGAGACGACCACCGGACGACACACCGCGCCGATGAGAGCACCTGTCCGTGAAGCAGATCTCGCCGGCAATGCTTCATTCTTCATGAATGGATCCAGACAGCCGTTGCTGAATATTCTGTTCCGACCAGTCGGATCTCGCGTCCGAAAACAGGGTTGCTATTTGCCCATTCGCGCCTTCCGGCTCGCCAACTCTGCCTGCCACCGCGCACGATTGACGGCGCCGACGGGCGCGCTGTCGGGCATCGAGTTCTCGGTCACATCAATGTACATGGCCGCCGACGCTTCGGCCGAGAGCTGCGACCCTGGAAGAAGCGTGAGCCGCCCTACGGTGTGAAACGGCGCTTGCGTTTCCTTCCACTCGACGCTCGGGTTCTCGATCCAGAAGTCGGCGTTTCGAGGTTTGCCCCTATAGGTCATCTTTTCCGTGTCGAGAAATTGAACTCCAAAGTCGAAGCTGCTCATCGTTGAGTCTTCATTCAAGTGCCGGATCAGTTCGTCCTTGAGGGCATTCGGATTGTTCGTCTGGAGAGGATTCGCGGGATTGTCCGCCGATGGCCAGGCCGAATACTTCACGATATCCGTCGTTCCGTGGCGGAACGGCACATTGCTCCAATACCGCAGTTGTTGATAAGACCGAATCGGTTGTCGGATCTGCGACTGGGCTTTGATCATGGTCTGTGCGAATACGAGCTTGTCTCTAATTGGCAACGACCAGAAACCGCGGAACGCACTCGACGCCGTAAGAACCCTCACCATTACCACAAACGCGTGGAGGTCATTGATGGGAAGTGTGGTCGCGCTTTGGAGTGAGATGTCCTGCCGCGCGGTGTGCGCTCCGGGCACCGCGAGACCCCCCGGCACGAGATCGACGGCAAATGACAACGCGCGTACGTCTGGCTTCGTATCGGAGTTTACATTCGGGTCGGAGTTTGAGAACCTTACCGTGGCGGAGTAGATGGCGGGCTTGGCGTAGATGCCCTTGGCGAGGCGTGCAGCCAGCGCAGAATCGCGCCCCAAGGCGACGTCAAAGACCTCGAACTGAGCGCAGCGCACACACCTTTCGCGTGGGTCGCACGGCGTAGCGGTCGCTCCTGCCCAGCCGCGCGTGCCTGAAGTGTGAGAAACCCCTGAACGATCTCGGCGATCTGGGCCTCTTCGGTGGCGGAATTGTGGTCAACCGGCTGTCCGGTCAGGACAGACATGAATGCGCCCTCCTCGCCTTACGTTATTACAAGTTGGCGATAAACTTCATGGCGGTGATACTGGGCAAGAAACAGTAGGCCACCGCACGCGTGGTCGTAAAGCTCGAAAAGTTCGTGATCTTGATCGGAGGTGCGCCACTCGTTTGCGGAATTACAAGAATGCTTTCCGCTGCGTCCTGCGTGCCGATGAGCGGGTCTTTCGCTTTGGGATTGAGACGAACGGCACCGGCGAACTCGCTGTCGTTGACCCACTGGCTCAGTACGAACTCATACTGGTTCTCGATACTGGAGTTGATAAAGTAACCGAGGAGTCCTCGTTCGACTCCATCGTCCGGATGCACCGGGTCGTAGGGAGGGCCGTATGGCAGGCCACGGCGAATGAGCCTGTGTGTGTTATTGCTGCCACCAGGCTCACCCTGGCCGGTGATCGGCTGGCCTCGCGGGTTGATCCGGCGGATGTGGCGCCGACCGGCACGCGCAGTCCCTTGGGGTCACCTGATCCGTTTGAATTTACATACTGAAAATTGTTCATGTGATCCGGAGCGATCCCACCTTCCGGGCTATCCGTGTCCGGGGAGAGCGCAAGCGGAACCCCGTTGCGCCATCGTCCGCACATCTTGGCGGCGAGCAGCTCCGGGTCGATCACGTCCTTGTGCGATTGGAGAAAATTCTCGAAGCCGGCCACGTCCGTCCGGATCATCTTGAACACGGCAAAGCTGCCGTTGTGCCCCAGTTCTGCGGGTTCTGGCACGAAGTAATTAAGAGCATCTTCCCGCAAGACGAACAGCCAGGGGTCGCATGGCTCTTGGTGATCGGGCCTGTAGCGCCTCCGGACCGCCGCGAATTGTCGTCATGCTGATGCCGTCGACGTAGCCGAAGTGAACCTTGGCAACGGGCCTCGGCTGACCGTCCACCATCTCCATGAGCGCCATTCCGTCGCCGCGCCAGATTTCCTCGAAAGCATGATCCTCGATCAAGAGTGCCGACAGCCGGTCGCTGTAGGTCTTGAGGGCCTCGGGACCGGCCGCGTGCAGCGTCAGCATGACGTGCTCAGTTCCGGTTCCGAATCCACCGATCCAGTTTTCCGGCGCACTCATTCCGGTGTCGCCGACCAGTTTCGCCCGTGCAGCGGCCCCGGCGACGAATGCATTGAACGACTTAAAGGAAAGGTCGGCAGCGCGATCGCCGATCTCGAGCGCTAGTAATCCAGGCCAGGTGATACCCAGGTTCAGGCAATAATCGGGCTGGCACCGTGGGGGCTCCGCCGGATCGTCATCGGGCCCGGGCTCAAATCCAACATGCCAGTCCTTCGCGGTCGTGATCTGTGGTGCGTCGGTTTCGTCGCCATTGACGAGGCGCCCAAGCAGCTTGCGCGCTGCCGTAGGCGCAGTAACCTTTAGCAGGAAATGCCGCACGAACGGCATGCGATAACCGCGGAGAATGATTCCCTGGATGTCATCGAGTTGCAGCGGCGCGGACTCGCCAGCCGCCGCGTCACTCTGGGAGCTGCCGAGCAAACGGTGCAAGAGCCCACCGAATTCTTTCTTCATCCCGACACCGCCTCCGCCCCGCTGTCGGTGAGCAGGGCCTTGACGTCTTGAACGGTCAGGCCGGGATAGGCCTGATAGAACCCGATGGGGGTTCGATTGGCCGCCGCCGCAAACGCAATGAACTCCTGGACGTGTTTTCGGCACGGCGAGGCAGGCGCACCCTTGGTAAATTTGAACAAGACATCAAACACTTCTCCGATGTTCCGGGTAAAGTCATCGATGTACTTGTCGAACGACCCGTCGTAGACGGTAAAGAAACCCAGTTGCCTGTCCTCGAGGGGCACGAATTGCGCGAAATGCGGCGTACCGACCTTGTCAAGGTCGCGACGAACCTTGCCCATCATCCCCATCGTGCGAATTATCATCTGCATTTCCGCGAATGCGAGTCGTGATTTTGAAGGCAGGATCACGAGGAAGACGTTGGGCTGGCTGGAGCCGTTGACGTCCGCCGCGGCCGCCAAGGCCTTGATCTCGCTGGCAGTGGCACCGGTGTAGGCTGTGTAGACAAAGGCCGGATGCAACAGGTGCTCTGCCGCCCATTCGACAAACGCTTCTGCATTGTCGCTTACCGGCGTGGGCGGCGAGTTCTCCACATGCGCGAAGATGGTGTCGAACACCGCTCCTGCTTGGCTGGCCAGAGCGAGCATGAGCTCGCCGAATTCGCCATCGAAGTCGCCCAGGAAAAGCAGCGTCTTCTCGCTCAAAATTGTGAAGCGGGAGTAATGCACTGTGCCGATAGCATCTTCCGCTTTGAACATGTCGGGAAAAAAGGGCGTCAGGTTCTGCGTCAGCACTTGGGCATCAGCAGGCGACTTCAAAGGAAAGCTGAGCGTAAAGTGGCTCTGGCTTCGGGGGCTACTCATAACGGAATCTCCTCACTCAAAGCATTTGCCTCCGCTGATACCCATCGTGCCGCCGATTCGCCGTGAGGCTGCTCATCGTCGGGGCGGTTCACCTGGGCTGAGAGCGAAGATGCGTTTCCAGTCTTCCTTCGTGTCCACGACGGTCCAGCCCTTCGCCTGGGCCTCGTCAAGCGCGTGGTCGAGGCGGCCTACGCCCGACGCGCGATCATACGCCCATTCGCGCGCGGCGTCAGTGTGGTGCACGAGACCCATAAACCGGGCCCCGGGGCCGGCGGCCGTCCATTCGAGCATCTGTTGGTCGCCGTCGGAGTTGCCGAAGGCGAGGATTGGGCGGCGGCCGACGAACTTCTGGATCGAGACCGGCTTGTCGGCCCCGTCGTCGATGAAGAAGACTTCCGGCAGGCGGACGAGCACCGGCTTGCCAGCCCGCCGCTCGAACTTGGTCTTGATGCTGCTGCCGATGACCTGTTCCGGCGGGACGCCGTAGACCTTCTCAGTCCAGGGCCGCATGAACTCCACGCCGCCGGCGGAGACGATGTAGGTCTTGAATCCCTGCTGGCGGAGGTAGACGAGTAATTCGATCATCGGCAGATAGACCATCTCGGTGTAGGGCCGGCCGGTGTTGGGATGTTTCGACGTCGCGATCCATTCGCGAACAGACTTCTCGAATTCCTCGGTCGTCATTCCTGCGTGCGTCGCCGCAACGATGGCCATCAAGGCCCTGTGACCTCCGGCGAGCGTACTCTTCAGGTCGCCCTTGAGCACCGAGGCAAATGGCTCCGTTATTTGCCATTCGGGATGCTGCGCTGCGAGCGCCTTCACACGGTCGAGCGCGAAGGCGAGTTGGATATAAATCGGTTGCTCGGCACAGAGGGTACCGTCGTTGTCAAACACGGCGATGCGCTCGGCGACCGGCACAAAATCCGGCGAGCTTTGCTTCGTCGCCTTCGCGACAAAGTCGAGGATGGCTTGTTTTGCCTTGCAGTCGTTCCAGGACGAAAGCGGGTCGGCTGCGCGAACGGTCGGCGCTAAGACGAGCGCGAGGGTGACGAGCGGGAACGAAAGAGACCTTTTCATACTGATAAATCCTCCTTATCGATTCGGTGCGACTTCCCACCACAGAGGCTGCCGGCCTCTGACACCCGAAGCGCCTTTGCACGACTGCAGGGCATAACAAATGGTGAACAGCGCCCCCTCGTCGGCGATCAATTCGATATTGAGCGTGCGTCCCCTCGTCGCGCCAAGACGGCCGGACGCGGTTGACCTGCCGATCATAGCCCCCAAGGCAATCAACTCGATCGAAATCGTGCGCGAAAATGCCATAATGATAAAGTTTCCGGACCGAGCTTTGGAGCGGATAAGACAGTCGCTTCCTCGTCGAAGCTGGAAGCCGCGCTTTGCAGATAGTCCCAATGCAAACGCCATTGGCGAATCGAAGATCAATTGACTATATCGTCGAAAAATGGACTGGTCACTCCCCTACTCTGGCTCTTGGCTATGGAGGGCGAGCCGATTTTGAGCCTGGCACTGAGCCGTTAGGTTGAGTTGGGTCAGTCAGAGGACAACCACGTGAGCCAAGAAAGTCCCGAATCCGATGACCCTAGGGTGGATCTGGCTCACGACAGAACCAGCATGGCGAAATTTCGGACCCAGCTTGCCCTCGACCGAACGACTCTTGCATGGGTTCGGACGGCGCTGGCAATGACGAGCTTTGGCTTCGGCATGGTCGCGTTTTTCCGGACGTTGCGGCAGGAAAAGCCCGATGCGGAAACCGTTTGGTTGCATCGGCACGCGACCCGAATGGGCACGACATTGCTTGTCATGGGAATCATCACAACGCTGCTTGCGGGTGGGTCGCACTGGCTCAGCTTGCGCAGGCTCAGGCAAGGACGGCTGCCGGCACTAAGGCAATGGCCCTTGAGCATTACGCTCGCGCTCCTCTTTGCCATCGTGGGATTGATCGGACTCTGGGCGCTTTTTGTGCGCTAATCGTGGAGTCACATACTTCTCTATGCGGGTCATGCCAGTAGGGGTTCAAGCCTTACGTCTAATGTTGG
Organism: uncultured Isosphaeraceae bacterium; assembly: GCA_963850935.1. Taxonomy (GTDB): domain Bacteria; phylum Planctomycetota; class Planctomycetia; order Isosphaerales; family Isosphaeraceae; genus CAWFRS01. Next base: position 59,681 of record CAWKNT010000031.1, on the reverse strand, counting down.
TGTTCAGAAGCGGATGCCGAATCCGACGTTTACCAGAACGCCCGAGGTCTGTTCGTTGATCCCGAAGGCGACAACAGTGCCGACCTCGAAATTCGGCGTAATGAAGTAGTGCAGGCCCGTGTCGATAAACTGCTTCGAGAAGTTGTTCTCCTTGCCCTGTGTCATAATCCCGAAGTATTCGACGTGCGTGAACCAGCGCTTTTCGCGGCCGATCGGGATCCTCAGGACCGTCGAGGGAGCCCAGAGCGCGTATTCATTGCTACCCTCGCGGTCGGTGCCGAACCGGACGGCCTGGTCTAGTGTCCAGCCATTGGGCAGTATCCAGCCCCAGGCGTAACCCAGCCGTATTTGGGTCTGGCCCTCGACCGAGCCGATCGGCGTGTGCAGTTGTGCGAAGAACGCGCTGTCAGGCATGAAGGGGATTTCTGGGCTCTCGCGCGTGACCGCGTATTTGAAACCGTAGAAGACCTGCTGCTCGGCGTTGATCCCGAAGTTGCCGGCAATGTCGCCCTCGGCCGCCCTGGAGGCGCGGCCCGTCTCGAAGTTGTAGCCGAGTCGCAACTCGAGTCGATCGCCGATCCCGTACCGGAACACCGTCTCGGGGAAGCTGTGCTTGGGCCCTTCCTTGCCGATGTTGATGTAGGAATAAGCGGACTCGACAATCAACCGGCCATCGCCGGGCGTGAACGGAGCGAAGGTGAATGAGTTGCGGTCGGTCTCGACGAATTCTTCGCGCTCGTCTTCTTCACTTTCGGGCTCACGCTCATCATCCGCCTCGGGCTTGGGCCATTGAAGCAAATTGTTCGCGAAAGATGGCAGATCCTGAGCGCTAGCCGGTGCGCCGAAAACTGCGACCAGACAAAGGCCCAGAGTCCAAGCGCCAACGGACGACCGAACTTGTCTTAGTCGAGACAACATCGTCTTTATCGAGCTCCGCCCGATCCGGACACGTCGCCACACGCCAGGCGGCTAAAAAACTCGAGGCCTAAGTGAGTGTGTCGGATCCCATATTCCAACACTTCAGGACAAATCCGGATATTCGCCGAACTCGCACGCGGACATCAGCTGATCGGCCAACTTTAATAAAAGAAGTCGAAATTCCGCCTGTTTCTGTGTCGCGAACTGAAATGCGTGGATGGTTCAAAAGGTCGGATCGCAGTGGCTAAATAGCGCGAATTGATTCCGTAAGGTGTGGTAAGATCGTGCGCCGTACGAGCGGTGTTTGAACTTGAGCCGAATCTGCAACCAGGAAAGGAGGTAGCGATGGCAGAGAGTAACCAAAAACAGACGACGAGCGGCGGCACCGGCGTGCACGCGTCTCTGGCCCGGCACGGCGGCCTATCTTACCTGGAGATTCCGGCAATCGACCCCCGCCAGTCGGCAGCCTTTTATGAAAAGGTCGTCGGCTGGAACGTGCGCGAGCCGGACACGGCCGAGCCGAAATTCGACGAACCGAGCGGGCACTTGATCGGCCGCTGGGTGACTGGCCGCGCAATATGCGCGAGCCGGGCCTCTTGCCTTACATTTACGTCAAACACATCAAAGACGCGGTGAAGCAGGCTTCCGCCTGCGGAGGGGCGGTTGTCAAGGCGATCCATCCCGAAGGAAACCTGCTGGTCGCGACGGTTCGGGACCCCGCCGGCAACGTGATCGGCCTCTGGCAGCAAGCGCCCGGTTAGGCCGTACATTGCAGCTATGCTATTATGATTGCCCGTAGCATTCTGGTGCACGAATACTGCGCGCATCGCCCAATCGTTTACGGAGGTGAGGTTCCGGCACCTGCGGGACGTCTTTCTTGCTCATCTTGGAAAAAAGGGGGGAGCAATCTCCGCCGCGCAAGACATTACCAAGAGTGAGACAGACGCGCACGGGGGATCAATTTGATGGCGAAGGGTCAGCAATCCTTACGAAGAGCTGGGCCGACTCCCGGATCGGTATCGCATGGCGGTGGTGCTGTGCGACCTCGAGGGGTTGGCCCAAGAGCAGGCCGCACGTCAGCTCGGGTGGCTGCCTGGGACGGTTCGCAGCCGGCTGGCGAGGGGACGAGAGCGACTGCGCGACCGCCTGAGCCGACGGGGACTGGCCCCGGCGATTGTTCCCGTGGGAGCGGCGCTGGCTCGAGACTCGGTGCCTGTATCGCTTACCGCAATCGCTATTGAAAATGCCCTGAGATTCGGCGCGGGCTATGGGGTAACGGATATGACGCCGTCGATCATCGCGATTCGCGGTCAGCGAGCTCGCCAAAGTACCGCGTCGCCGTCGCCGGATCACACCATGAATTCGCCCAGCTTCGATAAGATCTCCGCCAATGGAATTGCTGTGCCAACAAGCGGGATCATCGGAATCAACGTGGCTAGCGCGAGCACGACCAGGGCCTTCTTGTCGAGCGGGATCAACTGCATTTTTTCCACATGTTCGTACGCAAATCCAAGGTTCACCAGCGACGCCACGTCATCGCTGCCCAAGAGGCTCGACTCGCTTGTGTCCAGCGACTTGACCCACTTATCGTCGAAGGCGCGGTCGTGGCGCCAGATCAGGGTCCCGAAGTCCAGAAGCCCCTCAAACCGGCACCGCGCCAGCTGGCCGACAAATGAAAATAGTGGGGCATGTACCACGATGATTGCGAGTGCCACGAAGACCATGACGTGGTACTTCAAACTGTCGAGTGACGAGCCCCGGTGAATGATCTCGCGGGCGAAGCCGCCCGACATCACCGCTGAGACAGCCATCAAGACCACTGAAAAGCTTGCGAGGCCCCAGCCGAGGAAACCCAGGCCGCCGGCGCGGTCGGGATGAGTCGGCGTTAGCTCGAGCTCGAGACGGGACACGCGGAAAAGAAACCAGGCCCAAAGGAAAAAAATCCAAACCCACCGAAAGAGAAAAAAGGCCAATATCGGCAGGCTGACCAAGATATACCACCATCCGGACGGCGTGATCGTCCCTCCGACCCGTTCCCAGGTCGAATGACCGGGCCCGTCGCTCACGATGACCTGCGCAACGAATGAGAATGTCAGCGCGAGAACCGCAATCAACACCTCCGCAAGAACCGAGCCGCGCAGGCGAATGACTGCGTCGCGCGCCATCAAGAATTCTGGCTGCTCCCCCTGCGGTACCAGGCCTGATTTGAGAAACTGCCGCGTCTGGACGCCCAGGCTCGTCTCGACAACAACCTGCGCCAGCTCCAACAGCGGCAGAACAAACAAGAAGCGGCTGTAAATGACAGGGTCAGCCAGCAGCGGTTCGACGATCGAGTGCCCCCAGGCATGCCCGTTCAAGAGCGAAAGCACGACCAGCGGCACCCACGTCACCAGAATCAATAGCAGAATCTTCCTCAGCCGCCTGGGCATTGTCGCCGGCTCGAATCCCATGCGATGGGCAAAGTGGAATGAGTACCCGCCTCGCACGAGCGAGTGGTGATGCGGATGAGGATTGTCCAAGGGCATTTAGCTCCCGGGGGCGGAGATCGTTTCCATTTCGTGCAGACGCTTGAGCGCCGCCGTGGCCTTCAACGTCTGATAGTTGATCCCGGCAGCGTTCAGGCTGGAGCCTTCCTGAAAGGGGTACGGCGGGATCGTCACCAGGAAATCTTTGATCTTCTGCTGAACAGGTATGAACAGCCACATCTGGTCTGCATACCATCGCATGTACATTTGCGAGTCTAGGACCGCTCGTTCATAGGGGTCGGCGCGGAGATGGACGATCGATGGCCAGCCTGGCACCGACCGGACGCCATTGACAATGTTGCCCGCCAGGACGGCGAAATTGATCTTCCAGTCGTTCCAACGGACGGCGTTTAGCTCACCTCCCTGCCCGAAATAGTAGATCGTGTCGCGCGGAGACTTTTTGACCTCACCTTTCAAGAACGGAAGAAAATTGGTGCCGTCAGCGTGGATTTTGAACGTCTTGTCACCCACCTGGTAGCCCGCCCTGAGCTTGGCGACGATGTCTGGATCGCCGGCCGCAGCCAGGAAGGTCGGCATCCAGTCTTCTTGCGACATGACGTCGTTAATGATCGTGCCCGGCTTGATCACTCCCGGCCAGCGCACCAGGCAGGGGACGCGGAATCCCCCCTCCCAGGTGGTCCCCTTCTCGCCGTGGAATGGGGTGGTGCCGCCATCCGGCCAGCTTACGACCTCGGCGCCATTGTCAGTGCCGTAGATCACGATCGTGTTGTCGGCGATTCTGAGGTCGTCGACCTTCTTTAAGAGGTCACCGACCATGTCGTCGTGCTCGACCATACCGTCGGCCGTGAGTCCGATCCCCGTCCGGCCGATCGACTCCGGTTTCAAGTGCGTCCAGACGTGCATGCGGGTCGCATTGAACCACACAAAGAACGGTTTGTCTGCTTTGACCGAGCGATCGAGGAAATCCCACGCGTGGCCATAGATCTCCTTGTCGATTGTGGGCATACGGCTTCTGGTCAGCGGACCGGTGTCTTCGATTTTTTGCTTGCCGACTCGGCCCCACTTGGGGTCAACCGTCGGGTCGTCCACATCGGTGGCGAAGGAGTGAAGGACGCCGCGCGGTCCATACTTTTTCTTGAATTCGGGATCCTTGGGATAGTAATAACCTTCCGGTTCTTCCTCGGCGTTCAGATGATAGAGATTGCCGAAAAACTCGTCGAAGCCGTGCACGGTCGGCAAGTGCTTGTTGTTGTCGCCCAGATGATTCTTGCCAAACTGGCCAGTGGCGTAGCCGTGCGGCTTCAAGAGGTCGGCAATTGTAGGCGTCCAGTCGGGAATCCCGTGCGGCGAACCGGGCATGCCGATGGTCAACAGGCCGGTGCGGAAAGGATGTTGACCCAGAATGAACGAGGCGCGTCCGGCCGTGCAGCTTTGCTGCGCGTAGAAGTCGGTGAACATCGCGCCTTCCTTGCCCAGCCGATCGATGTTAGGCGTTCGGTAACCCATAATCCCATGATTGTAGGCGCTGATGTTATGGATGCCGATGTCGTCCCCCCAGATGACAAGAATATTGGGTTTCTTGCCGGCGACCGCTTGCGCGTTACCTAAAGCGGTTGCCCGGGGCTCTGCCAGGGCCAAGAGCGTTTCTTTGGCGGTTGCCTGTGAATAGCAGGCTGGAGATTTTTCGGCCGGCCCCGAGAGACTCGGCTCGGTGTTCGGCCGCTGAGAGTCGCTGGCTCGCGTCAATGTGCTGAAATCAACGTTCGCCGCGACGATGCCGAGCACCACACCAATTCCCGCCGAGATTAACGACGGAAACTTGGAAAATCTCTTGAACATGTTGTTCCTCACTTCGTTGTGCGGTCTCGATCACTGCGCCACCTTGACGCACCGAAAACCGAGATGATTGCTGCCGCTGGAAATTTCGCCCTTACCGCGCGTGCCGATCATGTAGCGAGTGCAGTATTGCTCGGTGCAAAGGAACGAGCCACCTCGATGCACGCGTTTGGCTTGCCCCGGCTCGGCGGGGTCAAGGCTGCTCGCGGGCCCCTGAGGGTTGCGAGCCACCCCCCCCGCGGCCTGGTCGGAATAGGCATCTGGGCGATACCAATCCGAGCACCATTCCCAGACATTGCCGGCCATGTCGTAGAGGCCGTAGCCATTGGGGGGAACCGGCCGGCCGGCGCGATGCCGGCAAAGCCATCGTCGGCAGTATCGCTTACGGGAAACTGTCCCTGCCAGATGTTGGCCATCCACTGGCCAGCCGGGCGGAATTCTTCGCCCCACGAGTATGGCAGGCTCGCCATGCCGCCGCGGGCTGCGCATTCCCACTCGGCCTCGGTCGGCAGCCGTTTGCCGGCCCAACGGGCGTAAGCCTCGGCATCTTCAAAGGCCACATGTACCACGGGATATCCGCCGCGACCGTCAATCGTACTCGACGGCCCCAGTGGATGACGCCAGTTGGCCCCCTTCACGTAGCTCCACCAACGGTAATGATTGTCGAGAGGAACCTGTTCTGGGGGAGGCGTGAACACGACCGAACCGGCGACGAGATTCTCCGGCGGAGCTCCAGGAAAATCCTCGGCTTTCGGTGCACGCTCGGCGACCGTGACATAGCCAGTCGCCTCGACAAACCGGGCGAACTGATCGTTGGTAACCTCAAACCGATCCATCCAGAACCCGTCGACAGCGACACGATGAACTGGCCGGGCGTCCGTCATCGGGTCAGGACCACCGTGGGGTAGCTGTCGTGGGTCGGCGCTGCCCATCGAGAATTCGCCGCCAGGAACCCAGGCCATGCCTTCAGGAGCCGGGCCTGGTGGCAGATTCCGCGATCCGGTTGGCGACGGCCGCGATGCGCCACAAGTGCGAATACAATCACGGCGCTGACGACGACAAGGCCGCCTTGCCGAAGCCAACTCATTCGTCGTCTTTTCGACGGCTCCGCCGTCGATCGCGCTTTAGCTTTATGCATCGACAAAGGGCATTCAATTTGATCGCAAGTACGAGACGCTAGAGACGTGCGTGTTGACACCGTAACAGCCGAACGGAGCCGAGGCAACCATTCTCCTGTTTTCTTTCCAGGCTCGCGTAGCATTTACTCTAATCGTTGATGTACGGGCCCCTTCTCCGACCGCAGGCAGGAATTCGACGTTGGGTTCCGGGATATCGAATTCCAGACTTATGCCGCCGGGATGAGCACAACCGGAGGCTGACCGATATGAAAACTGGCACGCCCTGCTGACGAAAGCACCTCCGGAGGACCAGCGTTCCGAGCAAGCCAGGCGCCAACCGCCAATCGCCTGCCGCGAGGGGGCGTTCCGACAATAAAAACCGGATGAACCACGGGTGTTGCGAACCCAAAGAGGCCGGCGAATTCTGGAACGGTCGACCGCCAGCGGAACGCCTCAGCGCCGCTTCGCGCTTAAGTGGGAACCAAAAGCTTTTTCATCTACCTTGAATTTAAGCCACCACGTTGATAGGGTACTCGATCATATACAATCGAGATCGGTCGACGGTGGCGAGGCGGCGACCAGAAATTCGCGATTCATAACAACACGGCTATCGCGGACGCGGTCAACGCGAATACAGTCCTGCTCCGAGTGCAGCCGTCCGTTCTTGAGCCGCACATATATTGAATCCAAGATCGTGATCCTTGCGATCTGCCCGCTTTAACGATCGATTAACGCGGTGAATCGATTGGGAGCGGGAACAGAGCCGACCAGAGGTAAATTGGCTGTGGCGTAACACCGCGCTAAAGGGGTTCGCTATTGCGAAACATCGACGTGTCAGGGCCGTAACACGGCCTAGGCTTTTCCGGCTCGGCCAACATGCGGGTGGGCAATGGTCAATTTCGGCCCGGTCCCTGGTAAATCCTTGCATCGTGACGAGGCCGATTGCATTGGTGGCTTTCCGTACACGTTTTCCTCTAACGCGCATATGCGTGGAGCGACTTTGTAGAAGTACATCCAACTCGCACGATGTGGCCTTATCACGCGGACGCCCAATCCCCAAAGGTTAGCGAGTTTTGATGTTGTGACTCGAGGTTCACTAGCCATGAACAACGAATGCAACGCATTTCGCCCTGTTGAAAATCGACCTATTCCGCGTCAGGCGTCCCGCGGGCTGACGCTCGTTGAGCTGGTAGTTGTCCTGGGTATAGCCGGTCTCCTTGCTGCCATTTTAATCCCTTCTGTCCAAAGCGGCGCGAAGCTGGTCGACGGCTGCAGTGTGCTTCAAATCTGCATGAAATCGGATTGGCGATGCAGCAGTATGATTCGGTCCACGGCATGTTCCCGCCGACTCAGTTGTTGAGCACGACGCGTGTGTCTGCTAATCGTATGTCTGAGTTGACATTTATACTTCCCTACTTAGACAATCGACAACTGTACGCGTCTGTAAATATGGCGTTCGCAAACACCGAGTCTGCGACCGCGCCTTCCGTTGAGAATAGAACAGCTCGAAACACTAATCTTGCCGTTTTCTTGTGTCCCAGCGATGTTTCCCGCGCGGAAAACCTGAACTCATATCGGTTCAACCGCGGCCGATACCGTGGCGCGGACGGAAATTCACCAGGTTTTGATGGGCCCTTCAGTATTGGCGTTTTACCCAGTCAAAAGACCGTTACCGATGGTTTATCGAACACCGCCTTTGTCAGCGAGCGCGTCTGCGGAACCTTTTCGGAAAATATCATTGACGAAAAAAGGAACATCAAGAATCCAGTGATGAGCGGTGAATTGATCACATCTGATTTTCAATTCATTCCTTATTGCCTCTCGCGCCCGTTGACTTTTGGAACGTCACCGCGGGACGATATTGGATGTACGCGAATTACTCAGACACGCATTATAATCACAATGGGACACCCAGACCCAGGCCGACATGCAACTTAACGCGGAAGCGATGACGGAATTGGTTTACATCCCCCTCGCTCATTCCATAATCTGCGTAAACGTGCTCTTCGGTGACGGTCACACCGAAGCCGTGAGCGATAATGTCATTTAAGGTCTGGCAGCTATCGGCACCCATGCGTCAGGCCACATCCCTTAAACGCAACCAATGTCACTATCACAGTTATGCCACTTCGTGGAGGTTGGCCCGAGTGAGCAATGATACAGCTCAATGTGCCGAAACCGAGCGATGTGCGCTACCTATATGATTTATTCCGACAGCGAATGTGATGCAGAGTGCCCTCAGCTATTCGATAAATTATTGCCAATACACGACATCATCAAACTGCGGCGATTAAGCATTTTTCTCCGCGGGCGACCGACGCGAATATCGAGTTGCGAATGCACGCGCCCGTTCGTCGTCTAACAAGCGGTTAGCCGTCAAGTCGCTCGCGATTAACACAAAGTGTTCTCCAATCCGACTACACCATGCGGAATGCGGACGGTGCGCGTTCTTACTTGCAATAGTCTCTACTATCAAGAGCCTCTGGTCTGCAGGTGGCCGAATTATGACATCCGCGTTTTTGAGCTTAGCTCTTTTCTTACCCGTTCAGGCGCCGGACCGTCGGACGCTCATCTTGCCCTATTCAGCACTGAGAGTGCAATTGGATTACCAGTTTCGTGCGGGCAGGTTGATTTTAAGCAGGTTACCCGAAAGCACTTTGGTCCCCTGACAGCGTCGCGATCATTGAAGATCCCATGAGACAGGTGGTCGGAAGTTGCGTATGATGGAACCGTCGCGAGTACAAGGAGGCGGGCCGGCTGGCTATCGCGACTGCTCGCTGCAAGCCCGGAGAGTTCAGTACGTTCCGATTTTGAGCTGCTGTTTGACAGCAACACTGCCGCCTGGCATCATTCTCAGCAAGTACTCTCCACACAGCCTTACGGAGACCCGCCCTTTCTACGCCGTCGAAGGCGCCATTTTTTCATTGGCCGGCAGACCCTTCCTCATCATCGCTAAGAATCAGTAGCGGCGCGTTTCGAAACAATCCCACCTCAATGACGCCGGTCGAACGAGTGTGTATCGGCGGAACTAAATCGGGATAGCGATATTTTGAAGTTAGCTTCACCCACGGTGGGATTTTTGCCTATGCATTGCATCTTCATAACGGTTCAAAACCTCGCCAGAACGACCATCAATGAACGGTACCTCGTATCACAACGGTACACCACAGGTGAGTTTGTACCCATTCAGTGGTACGTGCTCTTCTATCAACTGATAGGATCGACTCGCAGGTTTTTGATCGGAACATCCCTGGGATGTGCGTGACACGAAGTTGCTGCATACAAACCCATGCGACGGCACTTTCACATGTCCGACGACGGCGAAGACGACAACGGCGCTGACGGCAACCATGCTGACTTGCCGAAGCCAATTCAGCGATAGGGTCTTCGACGGCTTTGCCTTCGACCGCGCGGTTGCTTTGTGCATCGATAAGGTGCGTTCAGTCTGGAATCAGCACTAATGAGCGGCTGAAATGCAAGAAAGTACGGTAACAGCCGTGACGATCGGATGCAACTAACCTCCTATCGCTGGACCGCCGCCGTGCATTCACGCGATGAAGGCGAGCCAGTAGAAGAGCCAACCGGTCAAAGTCGTCATCACCATGTCGAGCGCCGCCACTGTGCCCCATCGCCTGTGGAAGCGGCTGTGCTCATTGGGGCCAGGCGGCGTGGGAAATTTGGTCCACGCTCGCAGTATGACCGTCAGCCAGAGGCCGAATGTGGTTGTCGCGAAGACGAGATGGACCGCCAGGGCATAGACGACCAGCCCGCTCTTGGTCGCCGCGTCGAAGTAAGGCGAGGCATCAGCCCGGACCATCCACTTGTCAATGAAATGGACGTCGATTTCAAAGAGAACAAGCACGACGAGCAACGTCGATCGCCAGACTGACCTGGATCAGCTTGTGTCGCGCGTATCTCCGCGTGTATTTGACCGAATATACGCTGAAACCGAGCGCCACCAGCACGAAGAACATCGCGATGACGACCACGTCGAGCATGAGCGACGCCCTACCCGGCAGGAACCCGCTCACGCCGTGATATGGATCCATCAACGTATGCCCTTATTGGCGACGGTCGGCGACGCCCGGCTCCTTGACGGGGAGCAGCTTCTCTAGCTGCTTCTCCACGTCGCTCGAGCGTAAATCGACATTGACGGCTTTGCCCTGGCCGTCGATCAGGAACATGGTCGGCAGCGAGATGATGCCGTAGTCGATCGCCAGGCGGCTGTCCATGCCGCCGGCCTCGAAAATCTGCGGCCAGGTCAGTTTGTTTTGCTTGAGAAAAGCGTCGAGCTCGGCGCGTTCGTTGTCAACATTGACGCCGACGACTTGCAATCCGCGCCGTGATATTTGTCGTAGACTTTGATCAGCTCGGGTAAATCCAGTCTGACCGGCGACGCCCAGCTTGCCCAGAACACGATCAGGACCGGCTTGCCACGAAACTGCGACGTATCGATCGCCTCGTTCTGCAGTCCAGTTCCCTTGATGACGAGCGACTGACCGTTCAGGTCGAGCCTGCGGAGTGCGCCGGCCGCTTTCTTGCCGGCATCGGTCGCGGCATAACCTTCGACCAGTTTGCCGTATTGCTCGCGCGCCTTCTTTTCCTCCATGCTGAACTCGTTGGCGTTGGCCAGATGGAGCAATACCGGCGGGACCTCGTCGGAATTCGGGAACTTCTTGAGGAACTCATCGAGGTCGGCCATCCATTTTTTCTGGTTGGCGAGCACGTTAGCGCCGGGGGCATCGTTTTCCATCGCGAACTCGGCGTCGATCATGCTGTAAGCCGCAGTATGAGCCCAGCTTGCCGCCGTTGGCGATGATCGTCTCGAGCGGTCTTTTTGCCTTGCGGATAAAGACCGGTGCGCAAGGCCGCGACCAGGCTGTCGACGACTTGCTTGTTATAATCCAGTTGATCCTCAGGATTTTTTGACACCTTGACCATCGCGCGCAAGAGCGGCACGCGGCCGATGTTGTACCGCGCGATGTTTTCGTTCTGTCCGCCCTGGAGCAACGGCGCATTCTTGATGTCGTAATCGGCAAGGGCTTTCAAGGCGGCGTCGACCGCCTCATCGCGCGGCTCGATGTTGTTCGCGCGATCGAAGAGCATCGCGCGGATGCCGCTGGCCGCCGTGACGATCGGCTTCTCCGGGTCAATCGCGCGCGGCAGCTCGATAAACTTCCACGTCGCACCGAGCTGGATCATGTCGGGTATCTGCAGGAACGCCATTTTGGCCGGATTCTGCTGAGCGACCGTCGTGCCCGGGATCACCATGGCGTTTTCATAGAGAATCAGGTCTTTTTCCAAACCGCTGGCCGGATCCGCGGGAATCACGTGCGGAAACGTGCCGTCGAAACGATTCCAGACGGTCTGCTTGTTCCAGCCAATCAGTTTCTTGCGCAGCTCGGCGACCTGCTCCGCACGCTTGGAAGCGGACTCGGCGACCTTGGCGACGATGTCCTTGGGCACACCGGCGGCCGCCAGCTCTTCGGGCGTCGCCATCACGGTTTCGAGCAAGGCGAGATCACCAATCACAAGCGCCTGGACCAATACCTTCGAGGCCTCTTCGGCCGAGATCTGCTTCCAAGACTTGATCTTGTCTTTCTCCATCTTTGCGATCCGCATGCCGCCCGCATTGAGCCAGCGGCATTCATCAAGCCGGTGGTCGCCATCAAGGTCCGACTCACGGTAGACCTCGAAGCCGTCTTGATAATAGCTCCACTGATCGAGATGGTCGGCCCGAACGGCGACGAAACGGCGCAGTAGTTTCCCCTGGCCGTCACGCAGCGCGTGCCCGATGGGCTTGTTTTGCTCGTTCAAAACCGTTTCGTACTTGCACGCATTGATTGAGGCCTCGTCCGTCGGGGTATCGTATTCGATTCCTTGAATCGTTGGCCGCAACTTGAGTAAGGCACTTGGCGTCCGCGAATTGTTCTGCGCCTTGGCCGTGGGCGGTATTAAACCAAGCAGTGTAATGAAGGTCAGGTAATACCGTAGACGCCGCATGCGTGTCTCCTTTCGCGCCGGAGCGGATCGCCCGGAATCATCCTTTTGATCGTTGACATCGGCATTCTGGCCGAAGAGCTCAAATCAATCAACGTTGAACATGGAAACCGGCGCACATCGGCGAAGACTGGGAAAGCCCATCGGATTATGCAAAAAATAATCAAATGCCTCCTCGGCAGAGGCATCAGCCTGACCGAGCTTGGCCGAATCTGGAGTTCAAGTGGAAGGTGTTCGAGTTTGCCTGACTGCGGCTCGCTCGGTATACGATCTACTTGGAGTCCCCGACCGCTTGGTCGCTGTTTATCCCGACGCCGGCCACTCGTTTCCTGGACAGGAAAGGCAACTGGCATACGCGTTCCTTGATCAATCTCTGGCCAAAACGCGCTGAGTTCTCGTCCCTCACCGCGATTCCGGACTCGAAGGATATACGTGATGAACGAACTGCTGACCAAGATGTTCTTCGGCGGATTCGTGCGTATGCACATCATTTATCACGCCGTGCGGGAGCCGGTGTTCGGCGTGGAGATGATGGCGGAGCTTGCTCGCCATGGCTACGACGTTGGCGCCGGCACGTTGTACCCGATGCTCCACCAGCTCGAGGAGGCGGGATACTTAACGGTGCAGACCGAGGTCGTCGCCAGCAAGCAGCGCAAGTACTACCGGGCTACGCCAGAGGGGGCCGCTGCCCTGGACGCGGCCAAGGCCAAACTGCGCGAACTCGTGAAGGAAATCCTACACGATGATCCGCCCACACCCTCGATCCGTCCCGGGAGACCGACTTGATCGCCGCGAGGCGTTTCCGTACTTTCCACTTCAATTCTCGCCAGGCCACACGTCTGACTCTGTGTTTCGCGCCGCGATCTAGTGAATCGTCGGTCTGACTTGGCAGGAAAGATCTCACCCAAAACTTCCTGCCACAATCCCTTGGCCCGCCCCATTTGTCGACCGTTAGCCCATACCGCTTGACAAACAAGGAAATGATCGTAGTGTAAAAGCTCGAAGAGCAAAGCAATTGCGCACAGTGGACCAATCGCTCTTTGTGCTCGGCGGCTGTCGAGATTCAGCAGAGCAATCAGGAATTAGGCCACCCGCCTCAACTCGGATGAGGGCGCCATGGATCGACGCATCCTCGTGGTGGACGACAGCGAGCTGGTCTGCCAGCAGCTTTCGCAACTTTTGGCCCATCATGACCGGCAAATTACGATAACGACGGACGGCACGTCCGCGCTTGAATGGTTGGTGGAGCACCCATGTTCGTTGGTGCTCACAGACTTGCGCTTACCAGGAATCAGCGGACTGGACCTGATTCGCGAGATTCGCGATCGAGAGCTGCCCGTGACCGTCATCGTGATGACGGGCTATGCGACGGTCGAGTCGGCGGTCGAGGCGATGAAACTAGGTGCCTACGACCTTATTCAAAAGCCGCTGGACAACATTCGCCTCGAAATGCTCGTCAATCAAGCGCTCGAAGACCGGCTACTGATCGACGAGGTGGCCGACCTCCGGTGCCGACTACAAAATAAGTACGCGTACCACAATTTGCTTGGGCGAAGCCCGGGGATGGCCGAGGTCTTCGAGCGCGTCGCCAGGGTGGCCTCGTCGTCGTGCAACGTACTGGTTACGGGCGAGACAGGTACCGGCAAGGAGCTCGTGGCTCAGGCGATCCACTTCAGCGACGTCACGAGACGCGGTGCTTTGGTGGCGGTCAACTGTGCGGCACTTCCCGAGCCACTCTTAGAAAGCGAGCTCTTTGGTCACGAGAAAGGCGCCTTCACAGGGGCCGACCGCCAGAAAAAAGGCCGGTTCGAACTCGCTCATGGGGGGACTCTGTTCTTGGACGAAATCGGCGAGATGCCCGTAGGAATGCAGTCCAAGCTCTTGCGGGTGCTTCAAGACGGTCGATTCGAGAGAGTCGGAGGAACCGACTCGATTCAAACCAACTGCCGAGTCATAGCCGCCACGAATCTGAATCTCACCAAAGCAGTCGCGGCCGGTCGGTTTCGCGAAGATCTCTTTTATCGGCTCAATGTCTTCTCGATCGAAATGCCTCCGTTGCGAGAGCGGCTGGAAGACATTCCGCTTTTGGTCGAGCATTTCCTCCAAAAGCTGATCGAGCGGAACCTCCCCAGAAAGACACTTTCGCGGCCGGCGATCTCACGACTGCTCAGTTACGACTGGCCCGGTAACGTGCGTGAGCTGGAACATGTGCTCGAACAGGCTTGCGTCACGACACCAGGCTCGGTGATCGAACCGGAGAATCTGCCCGCTCAAATCGTCGCCCGCCATGATGTGCCCTTCAGCCTCGACTTCGATCATCTGCGCCCACTTCCCGAAATCACGGCGGAGCTCACCTCTCGGATCGAGTGCGCGTACCTGAAGCGAGTCCTGGAAAAATACCGGGGCCGAGTCGAGTTATGCGCTGCAGCACTGCGGCTTGTCGCGGCGCAGCATCAGCGAAAAACTACGCCGCTACCAGATCGACAAGCGCCAATACAAACTTGTGCCGGCGAGACGGCGGCTCGCCATGTCCCCGGAATAGAATCGAACGGGTTGATCAAAGACCACTTGATCGGGGTGGCAACTTGAATTATCCGGGTCGGCGGAGTTTAATATTTTTTGGTGGGATCGTCGACAAGGCGCGCGGCAGGGTTCTTCACGCGCGTCATCGCCAGCGATTACGCACCGTTCAAAGCTGATAATTGTTACCGGATTGTTCGCTCTTCTCACGGTGTACGGACATTTTCCTGCCATGAAAAGATTGATCGTCTCGGCGGCAGCCGTCGTGACCTCGATGGTATTTCCCGCCGTAGCCAGCGCTCAAACGCGATCGAGCGTGCCACCGCCGCCCCCGATCGGCAAGATCATGAGTACGAGGTCGCGAAGAGCGATTCCCCCGCCCCCACCGCCGAGATCTATTCGGGCCCCGCGCAGGTCGTCGGCATCCGCGATGAGTCAGATTAATCACATCCCCGGTGCCGAAGAGTCCGGGCGGTTGGATCAATCTGGTCATCCGGTTGGCTTTTATCCGGTGAGCCGGGGGACCAACACCCCGAATCCACGGCGCCAACAGCCGGCGACACGGGTGGGCAAGCGAATCGCGAAAAAGTAGATCGAGACGGACGTCTTCCCGGCTTAAAGAAAAGCTGGAATCGTCAGCTTTTCACCGGGTTAAAGACGAAGTCATGCCCGTTCCAATCGATCTCCACGACGTCGCCCTCCTGGACTCGGCGTTCCAAAAGAGCTGTCGCCAGCGGGTTGGCCAATCTTTGCTGGATAACGCGCTTGAGCGGGCGCGCGCCGTAGGCCGGATCAAATCCTTCGTCTGCCAGGCGGGCTCGCGCCCGTTCCGTGATCCTCAGGCTCAATCCTGTTTCCGCCAGTTGGCGTTCGAGACGTTTTAACTGGATCTCGACGACCTTGGTGAGCTCTTTGAGCCCCAGTGGGTGGAAAATGATCGTTTCATCGATCCGGTTGAGGAACTCGGGGAGAAAGGCCGACTTTAGCACATTCTGGATCTCACGGCGCATCCGCGATTCGTCGCCGCTTTCGGCCAGCTCGGCGATGATGTGACTGCCGAGGTTGGACGTCATGATGACGACGGTGTTGCGAAAGTCGACCGTTCGCCCCTGGCCATCGGTCAGCCGGCCATCGTCCAGGACCTGGAGCAAGACGTTGAAAACGTCGCGATGAGCTTTCTCGATCTCGTCCAAGAGAACGACCGAATATGGACGGCGGCGAATCGCTTCGGTGAGCCGGCCTCCTTCCTCGTAGCCGACATAACCGGGAGGGGCTCCGATCAGCCGGGCGACATTGTGGCGCTCGCCGAACTCACTCATGTCGACCCGAACCATCGCCGTCTCGCTGTCGAACAAAAACTCCGCAAGAGCTTTGGCCAGCTCGGTTTTGCCAACGCCGGTCGGTCCCAGAAACAGAAATGAGCCGATGGGCCGGTTGGGGTCTTGCAAGCCGGCCCGACTGCGTCGGACCGCGTCGGCAACGGCATGGACGGCCGCTTCCTGATTCACCAATCGCAGGTGAATCTGATCTTCGAGCTTCAACAGTTTTTCGCGCTCGGTCGTGAGCATCCGGGAAACTGGAATCCCTGTCCACTGGCTGACAACCTCAGCGATTTCCTCGGAATCGACTTCCTTCTTGAGCAAACGTTTTGACTCTTTGGGCTGGCCGTCGCCCAGCGCCTCGGCGTCGGCGATCCGTTTCTCCAAGGCCTTTCGTTCCGCATCGAGCGCGGCCAGCGCTTGAAATTTGGCTTCGTCGGGCCGCTCGCCGCGCTGTTGCATGTGGCGAATCTCGTCCCACGCACGGCCATATTCGGCCTTCACGAGATCGAGGCGCTCGCGGACTTTTTGAATGTCCCCCAACCCCGATTTTTCCATTTCCCACTGGCGGCGAAGGTCTTGAAGCTGCTTCTCAACTTGCCGGATCTCCGCCTGAACCTCGGCAAGACGGTCCAACGCATGCTCTTCCTCTTCATGACCAAGCATCCGCTCGGCCAGTTGAAGTTGTAATAGCCGGCGCTGAAGGACGTCGATCTCGGTCGGAACCGATTGCAGCTCCATCGACAACCGGCTGGCCGCTTCATCCACCAGGTCGATCGCTTTGTCCGGTAGAAATCGGTCAGTAATGTATCGGGCGGACAATTTGGCGGCGGTGACCAGCGCTGAGTCCTTGATCTTGACCTTATGGTGGATCTCGTAGCGTTCTTTAAGCCCTCGCAGGATGGCGATCGTATCGTCGATCGACGGCTCGCCCACGAACACGGGCTGAAACCGGCGTTCGAGTGCCGGATCTTTCTCGATATGCTCGCGGTACTCGTCAAGCGTGGTCGCGCCGATGCAGCGCAATTCCCCGCGTGCCAGGGCCGGCTTCAACAGGTTGGCGGCGTCCATCGACCCTTCCGCTTTGCCGGCGCCAACGACCAGATGGAGCTCGTCGATGAAGAGGATGATCCGGCCTTCCGACTGGGTCACATCCTTGAGCACGGCCTTGAGCCGCTCTTCAAACTCGCCGCGGAATTTGGTTCCGGCGACGAGGGCCCCCATGTCCAGCGCGATCAGCCGGCGGTTTTGCAGGCTCTCGGGCACATCCCCGGAGACGATGCGCTGTGCCAGACCCTCGACGATGGCGGTTTTGCCCACTCCCGGGTCACC
This sequence comes from uncultured Isosphaeraceae bacterium, assembly GCA_963850935.1. Taxonomy (GTDB): domain Bacteria; phylum Planctomycetota; class Planctomycetia; order Isosphaerales; family Isosphaeraceae; genus CAWFRS01. The sequence continues at coordinate 42,152 of CAWKNT010000031.1, read as the reverse complement.
GATCAAGACGGGATTGTTCTTGGTGCGGCGCGAGAGGACCTGCATGACGCGCCTGATCTCGGAATCACGACCAATGACCGGGTCCATCTTCTTGCTGCGAGCCAACTCGACCAGATCGCGGCCGTAGCGCTCGAGAGCCTGGTATTTCTCCTCGGGATTCTGGTCGGTGACACTCTGGCCGCCGCGAACTTTCTGAAGTGCTTGAAGAATATCTTTTTCGGTGATCCCCAGGGCTTCGAGCAACGTTTGAGCGCGGCTTTTGACCTTCAGAAGCGCCAAAAGCAGGTGCTCGACCGAGACGTACTGATCCTTCATCCGCCCGGCTTCGGTCTGAGCGGTCTCGAGGATCTGGTTGAGCTCAGGACTGATCGTCGTCTCGCCGCCAGTGACCTTGGGAAGGGCATTGAGCCCCTCCTCGGCGGCCTTCAGTATCTGAGCGGGATTGACGCCCAGCTGTGCCAGCAGGGATCTCACGACCTGCTGGTCGGGGTGCAGTAGCGCGGCGAGCAAATGCATTGGCTCGATCCGCTGATTCCCGCGGTCGCGTGCGACAGTCTGCGCCTGCTGGACGGCTTCCTGGCTCTTGAGAGTGAGCTGATCGAATCGGAACGCCATCGTGCACCTCCTCAATTGATGTCGTCGCCATCACCCATCCGGGCGATGGCGACGACATATCTCGGCCGTCACCGAAGGGGCCAAGGCATTCGGTTTCGCCACCACCCTCTTCCCGCTGGGGAGGGCGTGCCCGCAAGGCGGGTGAGGGGTGTTGGGACCAGCGAGACGGAAACAGCTTAACCGTGCCTACCCCAAACCCGCTCGGTCCCAGTGTTACTTCTTCTCTTCGAATTCGACGTCGATGACGTCTTCGGGTTTGCCGCCGGGGCCGCCGTTGGGTGATGCCCCACCGGGCGGTGGTCCAGCTTCGGGCCCGGCTCCAGCTCCGGCCTTGGGGCCGGCATAAAGATGCTCGGCCATCGCCTGGCTGGCACGCTGCAATTCGTCGAGTGCACGGTTGATTACCGCCGCGTCGTCTTGCTTTTTGGCCTCATTGACCTTGTCAATGGCAGTGCGCAGGGCTGACTGATCGGATTCACCCAGTTTGTCCTTGCTTTCCTCGATGAGCTTCTCAAGCTGATAAACCCGTTGCTCCGCGTTATTTCGCGCCTCGGCCAGCTCGCGTTTTTTCTTATCGTCGGCAGCGTGCGACTCGGCGTCGCGCTTCATCCGCTCGATCTCATCCTTGTCAAGGCCCCCCGACGACTGAATCTTGATCGTCTGTTCCTTGCCTGTCCCCTGGTCACGGGCCGTGACGTTCAAGATTCCATTGGCGTCGATGTTGAACGCGACTTCGATCTTGGGCACGCCCATGCGGGCAGGGGGAATCCCCTCCAGATTGAATTCGCCCAAGAGCCTGTTATCGGGAGCCATCGGCCGCTCGCCCTGGTAGACCTTGATCGTGACGGCGGTCTGGTTATCGTCGGCCGTGGTGAAGACTTCCTTCTTCTCCGTCGGAATCGTGGTGTTCCTGGGGACTAAGACAGTCATGACGTTCCCCTTGGTTTCCAGTCCCAGCGACAGCGGAGTGACGTCGAGAAGGAGTACCTCTTTGACCTCGCCAGTGAGGACGGCCCCTTGAATGGCGGCGCCGACGGCAACCACCTCGTCAGGATTGACCCCCTTGTGAGGGTCTTTGCCGAAGATGTCCTTGACGATCTGCTGGACGCGCGGCATGCGTGTCGATCCGCCAACCAAGACGACCTCGTCGATATTGGATGGCTTGAGTTTGGCATCATCAAGGGCCTTCAAAACCGGACCGCGGCACCGCTCAAAGAGACTGTCTGTGAGCTTTTCAAACTGGGCCCTGCTGATGGTCATCGTGAGATGCTTGGGCCCCGATGCGTCCGCCGTGATGAACGGCAAGTTGATATCCGCCTGGGCCTGAAACGATAGATCCTTCTTGGCCTTCTCGGCGGCTTCCTTCAAGCGCTGGAGGGCCATCTGATCCTTGCGAAGGTCGATCCCCTGCTCTTTCTTGAATTCGCCGGCGATGTGGTTCATCAGGGCCTCGTCCCAGTCGTCGCCACCTAAATGGGTGTCGCCGTTGGTCGAGAGAACCTCAAAGACACCATCAGCTACGTCGAGAATCGAAATGTCGAACGTACCACCGCCCAGGTCGAAGACCGCGATCTTCTCGTTCTTCTTCTTGTCGAGCCCGTACGCCAGCGCCGCCGCCGTGGGTTCGTTGATGATCCGCGCCACCTCCAGCCCGGCGATCTGGCCGGCGTCCTTGGTGGCTTGCCGTTGGCTGTCGTTAAAGTACGCCGGCACGGTGATCACGGCTTTGCGGACCTTGTGCCCCAGGTAGCTTTCTGCCGCTTCCTTCAGCTTTCTCAATATCAGGGCCGAGATTTCCGGCGGCGTGTAATCTTTCTTGTTGGTGTGGACCTTGACAAAGTCGTTCGGGCCCCCAACGACCTGGTAGGGGACCATCTTTTCCTCGGTCTTGACCTCGTCATGACGGCGTCCCATGAACCGTTTGATCGAGTAAATCGTTTCGGTCGGGTTGGTGATCGCCTGGCGCTTGGCCGGGTCACCGACAAGCACGTCCCCCTTGGGCGTGAAAGCCACCACCGACGGCGTGAGCCGGCTCCCTTCCTGATTGGGGATCACCGTCACATCGCCCCCCTCCATCACCGCGACGACGCTGTTGGTCGTTCCCAAATCAATGCCAATGATCTTTTCGCCTTCAGACACGACGCGTCTCCTTTCCGACGGTGAGCAGTGACGAATCAATAGCCAGAGCCCACGATCGAATGTACTCGATCCAACGGCAGCGTGCTTCCAGTCCGCGATCCAAGTTAATCACTGGTTTGCTCGCTCAACCCAAATCGGTTGGTAAGTGTTACGCAACACCCATGCCGTTTCAATGAAAAACCGAGGCTGGCAGCAGCAAATTGTTTGAGCAACGATATTTAAGTCTAGTCCATGCCAACTGAGCGACCGTTCAGATCGCGCTGTTGCTGCCAAAATGGCAGTGTTCGGTCAAACGCTCAATCGTCACTGCAAAAATGGCATCCGCCCTATCTAGTCGCATGTTCGGGAGTGGGCCAGGACACGGCCTAGATAACTCATAATACATTTGGCCCAGCCAGTTGCGAACTACATCGAGGAAGGAAGCAAGAGGAATGCGCTTGACATGTGCCAGTCTTTACTTTTAATTACTTATCCGAGAAAAGCTTGCGTCTGAATGTCTCAGGCGGCCCTCTCCGAACATACGTGGCCGTCCGCCATTCGACTGTCTGCAAGAGACTTGCGTTGCGGCAGCTCCGACCGTTTCTCACCGAGTCGACATATGACCCGTAAGCCGTCCCCACGCAATCATCCGGCCCGCGGCTCGAAGGATCGGGGTTCGTCACCGAAATCGTCCGATTCCAAGCGCCATCCGAGCCTGGTTGGCCTGCGGGGCGAGATTGATCGGCTGGATCAGAATCTCGTCACACTCTTGAATCGTCGCGCGGAGATTGCGTCACAGATCGGCCGGATCAAGCACGACCAGGGGCTGGAGGTCTGGTCGGCCGCCCGCGAGAACGAAGTGATCTCTCAAGCGCTGGCAGCGAGCCCGGGTCCGCTGCCCCCTGAAACTTTGCGCATCATCTTTCGCGAGCTCATGAGCGGTTCGCGCTCGCTGCAGCGCACCCTTCACGTCGCCTACCTCGGCCCCAAATACAGCTACAGTCATCTGGCGTCGGTTGCCAAGTTTGGCGAAGCTGTCGATCATGTGCCGGTCGGCTCGATCGCGGCCGTGTTTGAGGATGTCAATCGACGCCACGTCGAGTTTGGGCTCGTCCCTCTGGAAAACTCCACCGACGGGCGGGTGGCCGATACGCTCGACATGTTCGTCAAGCTGCCCAACATCAAGATTCGGGCCGAAATGCGCCTGCGGATCCATCATTGCCTCTTGGGGCGATCAGACTGGAGCCAGGTGCGGCGGGTGTATTCCAAGTCGCAAGCGCTTTCGCAATGCCGTAACTGGCTGGGCAAGAATCTGCCCCAAGCGACGCCGGTTGAGGTCGTTTCCACAGCGGCCGCTGCCGAAATCGCCCAGCGCGAGGATTTCGCCGCGGCCGTAGCCAGCCGTGCCGCCGCCTCAGCTTACCATTTGAATATTCTCGCGGAAAACATCGAGGACCAGCCACATAACGTGACACGATTCGCGGTTATCGGTGATCGTGCCGAGGAGCGAACCGGCCGGGACAAAACTGCGATCATGGTCCGTCTGACCAACCAGGCGGGTTCCCTGTGTCGGACGATCTCACCATTCGAAAAACTCGGCGTGAACATGACGTGGATCGAGTCGTTTCCCATCCCTGGACCCATCGTCAAGGGAGAGGACACCAACCAATCGTATCTCTTCTTCATCGACGTCGAAGGACATCAAAGCGATCCGATCGTCCAGCAGGCGCTCGAGGCTGTCCGCAAAAGGTCGGAGCGAATCGACATCATCGGGTCCTACCCCCGCAGTGCGTGCGTCGAGACCTGAAGGTGTCGCGCACCGCCCTTTTGAGCTTCAATGACGCTCAGTGCGCGGCGGTGAACTCGAACTTTTCGGCATTCAACCTGGCGATTGCAGCGTTGCTTTCCTTATCGTCGGGCTGATATTCGAGAACCATCTGATGCCAGGCCGCCGCCTCATCGTCGCGTCCCATGTGCTCGCGGAGGTCGGCAAGCTGGTGGTAGAGTTCGGGATGCGGCGCAGTCCCAAGGGTTTTGACCGCGTTGGCCTTTTGGTAGAGCGCCAGGATCTGATTTTTCGCTTCCTGCGCATCACGCACCTTGCGGTCTATCAAGTCGGCCTCTGACAGCCGACCGCCCAACCGGAGCACACGACTGAGCCGATAAAGCACCCGGAGATCCGACGGATCCTGTCGCCAAGCACGCGCAAATTGTTCGGCGGCAAGGTTCCAATCTTGTCGTTGTTGCGCGATTGCGCCGCGATAGCGATCAAACCGTAGATCGCTCGCCATCGCTTGCGGAAGACGGCCCATCTCGCCGGCCAGATCATCGATTTTGCCAGCCTCATCGAGGCCGAGCAGAAACGATTCCCGGGCATCCGGGTTGTCAGGGAAGCGATCAGAAAGGTTACGCAAGCTCGTAAGGCCGGCGTCGGTTTGGCTGTTGCGTACCGTGGCCAGTCCCAGGGCGCCGGCCATGTGCAGATCGTGCGGGGACTTCCGCACGATAGGCTCGAGGGTAACCATAAGCGAGTCAGGCGCCAGCGGCTTCGCGTCGTGGCGAACAAGCTCGAGCAGCAGTTGGGCGCGATCTCGTGGGTCGGGCTCCGTAACCCGAAGCGCCATCGCCAGCCGGTGGGCTTCTGCTCGCCGGCCTTCGACGTAATAGAGGCTCAGAAGAGCCCACCCCGCCTCGGGGACGCGGCTCGAGCTCGAGCGCTTGTTTCCACGCCGCTTCGGCGCGATCGTTCCATTCCAGGGCCGAATACGCCTTGCCTTTATTGAGCAACACCGTCGCCTGCGTTGCACGGTCGCGCGCACCTATGCGTACCAGATGATCGAGCGCAAGCTGCGGTTTCTGTTCGTCGCGTTCCAGAGCGACCTGGGCGATCAGCATGTTGGCCTGATCGCTCTGAGGGTAAATTTCAAGGTATTCTTTGATAAGGGCTTCTGCCTCATCAAAACGGCGGGCTGCCAGCAGTGGTTCCAGGCCGTTAAGGCTAGGTGTAGGCTTACGGCGCGATACCACGACCATGAATGCTCCGGTAGCCACCAACGCGAGGAGAAGCAGCGCCAGGCCCAAATTGCGTCGGTGCAATTTGCGCCACGTCATGGCGACGACTCCCGCGCGCGGCGCGGACGTCGCCGGCAGGCTCCGAATCAGCGTCAGCCCCCATTCCGTGCGCGGTCTCGGGACGTGCTGCCGACGCTCGTCTGCCAGCCGCCGGTAACGTTCCGCTTCTGTGAGGTTACCGAGCATCCGATAAGCCTGGCTCAAGCTGTACAGAGGTTCAACCGCTTCGGTCGATCGATCGGCGGCCCGCTTGAGGAAACCCACGGCTTCGGTCCATCGCTGCTGGTTCACGGCGAGTCGGCCCAAGTCTAGGCAAACGTCGGCATTATCTGGGTCCCAGCTTTCGGCCTGCCGCCAGCACCGCTCTGCTAGGTCAAGCGCACCTTGCTGCGAATATGTCAAACCCACAAGTTCCATCAAGCCGGCGTCTTGAGATTGAGCGAGTGCACCGGTCAAGTATCGCCGCGCCTCGTCAGTTCGTCCGACGGCCATTAAGTCGAGGGCCAGGTTGTTCCAGAACAGCGTTCGCGGGAGCGGCATCCGCTTGAGTTCGTGGTCCAATTCGAGCACTCGCAATGTCGATGTGATGGCCTGATCGTAGTGCTTCAATTCGTGATGGGCGATCGCAGCCATTGTCTGGCCGGCAACTTCCTCGCCAGAGTTTGCGATCAGTCGATCCGCGATTTTGAGTACATCGCGCCACTGTTTCATGGCCATCCGCACAGCCGCCAGCCGCTTCAAGGCGAGAACATCATCGGGCCACCGGCTGAGGAGCTCATCATAAGCCGACGCGGCTTGCTTTGGCTCGTGAAGGTTGACCAGATTGTACGCTCGCACCTGGGCGTCCGCGAGATCCAGCGGTGCGGCTTTCTGATAGTAAGCTTCGGCCTCCGGTGCCCTGCCCAACCGCATCAGGCACCGCGCGACCATGAGCGCTGCAAGTCGATCGTTCGGGAACCACTTCATGTGATTCTGACCGGCCGCAAGCGCCGACTGGTATTGATGCTGCTCGAATGCCTTGTCCGCTTTACCCAGCGGATCGAATCGCGTCAGGAACCAGGCCGGCAGGGCAACGAGTATTGCGGCAACGGCAAGACTCACACCCGTGCGTAGTACTCGCTTGGAGGACGCACCGAGCCGACGTGGTGCCTCCGGGGGGGAATCGCAAGTGGACGTGAAATGGTGTCTTACGTGCGCGTTCATGAGTCCATGGTAACCACCGGATCGGTGCGGAAACAATCAACGACGCCTCTACCGTCCGCTCTGGTGAGGGCGTCGTTGACGTTTCGATGAACCGATCAAGGCTTCGTACACGGCGCTCGGACTCGCGCTAGTACGAATCGCTGCTTACAACCTCACCCCCGGCCGGCGTTGCAAGGCCGTACCAAGCTGGGTAGGCGATCGAATTCTTGATGAAATGAACGGACCCATCCATGAAGAGGACATTCACACCGCCTGGGTGAAAGGAGCTGGCGGCAACCATTGTCTGGGTCGCCCCGGCGTAATCTTGATCACTTGAGGTCGGCGGATAACTGTTGACTTGTGTCCAGTAGCACGAACGCCGATTGGGCGTTTGGGTGTGCGAATAAATATTGTGTCCGCCGGAGAGGGCGAATTCGCCTTTCCACCAGTAGTCCTGGAGGGTTGAGTTCCCCAGGGCGTTTTCATTCTGACAAGCTTGGGCGGCTTGCCAGTCGAGCGGACCAGCGCCTGGCGTGCCGGCGAAGTTCCACGGGGGACCCGCATACACCATCCACGGCCCATCGAGCTGCTGACCCGCTTTGCTCTGGACAGATTCGCTCATGACGGCGCTGTTGCTGGTACCGTCTGTGAACGACGCAATCCTGATCACCTTGTTGGCGGCGAACTGACCGGAGGAAACAACGTTGTAGTCGACGGCTCCGGGCGAGTAGGACGGTCCATTCACGATACCGCCGTTGAAAAAGCGCGAAAGGCCGACATTCCAGTAATAGTCGGTCGTGCAAACCAGCTTGGCTTGGCCGTTCACGAGAACCGTGTTGTTGCCGCCGTTATTGGGATCGGATGGGCAGAGGAACGCGCTCGACATAAGTCGTATTGGCCGTCTTGTTGCTTCGACCGTAATCGCCCGACCAGTTGTCGTCATTCTGGGGGTCATCCCACGAACCGCCGACAGTCCAGATCCCGCGTACGCCGTACATAAAATTGATCGAATTGTAATCAGGTGCCTGTTCGAGGTACGGAAGAATACGACAGAGCACGCCTTGATCTTCGTAGTTGTTAATCTGTTGAACCGCCAGAGTCACGCTCTGCACGAAGCATGCGGAAGGGGGTATCGCCCCGTTGGTGCTTTCGTAGTTGTTGACGGCGAGGCCGATCTGCTTCATGTTGTTCGTACATTGAGCGCGTCGGGCCGCCTCTCGAGCCGATTGCACGGCCGGCAGCAAGAGGGCGATCAGCACAGCGATGATGGCAATGACCACCAGCAGCTCGATGAGGGTAAAACCTCGGGGATTTCGCTTGGTTCTCACGTCCTGGGACTCCGGAAAAGAGGGAATGAAAACAAAACATCGTTATAGCAAAATTAACGCTGCACCTGTCGATCGCATGGACCAGTTTCGGGCACAGATCACTTAGACTTTGGCTGGTTCGCTGCCGGTTTCGACTTGGCCCCTTTTCCCTGGGCCGGTGTTGGAGTTCTCAGTGTGCGGGAACGCCGTTGCGCGACAGATTCGTTGGGGACATCGGGCGGTAGACCGGGAGGCGTGTGCTCGTTGTATTCGGCCAGGTTCGGATTGCTGTCGCAGCCAGGAATGCTCGCCGTAAACACCAGGCATGCGACGAGTAGACCGGCCTTGGCCCAGTATGATTTCGGATTAGACATCCTTCTTCCCCGTTTACTTGGAATCAACTTAGAGCACGGGAACAGAGAGCAAACGGAAGGCGAGACAAATAAACGCCTGCGTCCACCCCGTTCAAGGCTCTAAAGCATTCGATTGTGCTAGAGCGGTTATCAATTCGGTTTCGTCGGCGCTTCCCACAGGACTTTCCCGGTCTTGTCGGTTAGCCTCAGGCTCGGCGTGCCATCGCGGCTCACCTTCATATCGATGCCCCCTTTCTGGTCCTCACCTCTCAGGCTCAGCACCGTGGCCATGTCTGCGTCCATGCGAAAGACGCCACGCCATACTCTGTCGTCGTACAAGGCCATGCCCCCCGTACCTTCTCCGTCGGGGAACACCAGAAGCCGCATCCGCAATCGTTTCTCGGCGTCGAGGAAGGTCACTCGAGGCTGGCCAAATCTGTCGTCACTGTCAAACACGACTCGTGTGCCGAACCGGTTGTATAACCCAAACTCCTTCGCCTCGACCGTCGACGCCACGGCGGGCGAAAACCCTTCGACTCGAATTTTCCCCGTGGTGATTAGGTAATAGCCGCCTCCACCAAGGCCCAGCGCGACCAACAAGAGGATCATCTGCAGAAAACTGATCTGGTTGTTCGCGGTTTTCAACAGCGCCGCCTGACGCTTCATCTCTTCTTCGAGAAGCCCGATCCGGTCAGTCGATGCGACCGCGGCAGACTGACTCATTCGTTTTCCTCAACGGGTTTTCTGGCAAAGTTGCCCAATCGACCGCGGCCGTGGCGCCCAGCGTTCGCTTTGGATCGATTCGGGGTTCGGGGCGTAACAATTTCCGCGCGAGAATTGTGAATCCGGCTGCCAATGCATACGACTGACCATGCGAGGATGCTAGCCGCTCAGAATCGCTCCGCGGATAGTCTGGCTGCTAATATTGGAATGCGCGCGGCGTGACAGGATCTTGGCCAAGAAAGGCGCGGATCCCGGCACGTCAGGCCGGCAGGGTCGAATCGTTCAAGCGATCAAATCGCCGATCTCCGTTCGGAGCCGATGCAAGACACGCGACTTGGCCTTGCGCACCGCCACGGGCGTAACTCCGAAAGCCTCTGCCACTTCGGCCGGCGGACGGTCATCGACGACGGTGAGCCAAAACATCTGCCAGGTTCGATCTTCAAAGTCCGCCCGAACCAACTCGAGGGCCCTGCGGTGCAGCTCTTGGAGCTCCGAGGGGGAATCGTCATCGGGGAGATCGACGTGAGGATCGGAGACTTCCAGAAGTTGACTGAACGCCTCGCTGCCGCCGCTGGCCGTTGGTGCACGACCTTTCTTCCGAAAGTGCAATGCGAGTGAATTGCGGGTGATCACTCGCAGCCAGCCGCGGAAACTATCGCCAGGCCTGTCTCGGTGGAAGTCGTCGAGCCCTGCAAGCGCTGCCCGGAATACATCCTGCACCACGTCGTCAGCGTCGTTTTCCTGGAGTCCGCTGCGAAAGCACCACTTTCGAACCAACGGAGTGTATAAAAGGACAATGCGAGTCCACGCCCCCTCGTCGTGGGCGCGAGCTCTCTCGATCAAGGTGAGCGATGTGCCCTGGAAGTTGGAGGAGGGGTCCACCATTCGTGTCTCCCGCAGCTGGCGCGGTCCGACGCCAAGGCACGCCGGAAGAATGATTTCACGCTCGCCGTGTTAAACTCCTTAGAGAGCGCCAATTCGTCGAATCAACTCGGAGGTCTATTCATCGATGCCGCTCGCCGCATGCCCCTCCCGCACCGACCTATCCGGCTTCAACCTGGGACGGTTGCCTGAGCAGTCACTGGAGGAAATCGCCGCGCACATCGAGCAGTGTAACCGATGCGAAGAGGCCGTGAAAGAGCTCGATCACGAGGCCGACCCGATCGTCAATTCGCTGCGAGGTATCTCTCCGCTCAATGTACGGGCGGCCACGCCTGCCGCTCCGCTACCCTTGCCCTACCGGCTCGGCGATTACGAACTGCTCTCCGAGCTGGGGCGCGGCTCGATGGGAATCGTCTACCTGGCGCGGCACACGCGGTTGCAGCGGGTGGTCGCACTGAAAATGTTGCTCGGCGGCGAGTTTGCACGTGGAAAAGATCAGGGCTCGGTTCAATCTGGAAGCGAAGGCTGTCGCTCGGCTCCAACATCCGAATATCGTTCAGATCTTCGAAGTGGGGGAGTGGTGTGTATCGGCAGTGGGCCCGCCGGTCCCGTACTTTACTCTCGAGTACGTCGAGGGGGGAAGCTTGAGCGCCCGCCTGGCCGGGGTGCCTCAGGCACCTTTCCAGGCGGCGAGCTGGCTCGTGACACTGGCCCGCGCCGTTCACTACGCACACGGCCAGGGAATCGTTCATCGCGATCTGAAACCTTCCAATGTGTTGTTAACCTCCGATGGCCATCTCAAGATCTGCGATTTCGGCGTCGCCAAGCTGCTGACCGCACTCGGCGGGCGAGACGCTTGGTGGCCTCTTGATCGGAACGCCCGAATTCATGGCTCCAGAGCAAGCCGAGGGCGAGGGTCGGCTCGCCCAGCCGGCTTCGGATGTCTATGCGCTGGGCGCGATTCTGTACACGATGCTCACAGGCCGGCCGGTGTTTCAAGGGGCGTCGGTCCTCGAGACTCTTGAGCAGGTCCGCCGGCGCGAGCCGCTTTCACCCCGTCGGCTGCGACCGGCGATTCCCCGCGATCTGGAGACCATTTGCCTCAAATGCCTGGAGAAGGATCCACGGCGGCGGTACTGCGAGTGCCGCAGCCCTGGCCGACGATCTGGAGCGGTTCTTGAACGGCGAGACGCTGCTGGCACGGCCAGCGGGGACCGTTGAACGGGGATGGAAATGGGCACGGCGGCGCCCGGCTGTGGTGCTCCTCTCGCTGGCGATGGCGGCTGTCACGGTCTTGAGCTTCGCCCTGATCGTCTGGCAGTGGCGCCGCGCCGAGCGAAAAGCTGTCGCCGAAGCCGCCGCCAACGCGGCCGCGCAGCGGCATCGCATCGAAGCAGTACAGAGCCAAGCCGAGCTGGCACTCGACCAGGGGCTGGCACTTTGCGACCGGGCCGAGGTCGACCATGGCCTCCTCTGGCTGGCCCGCAGCATGGAATTGGCGGACGGGGTCGGCCTGCATAACCTTGATCGCGCCACGCGGATCAATCTCGCCGATTGGTCGGCGCAGCTCATGCACCCGGTTTGGACCACCGACCACCTCGCGCCGATCCTCGATCTTGCGTTCAGCCCGGACGGCCGAACCCTGGTTTCGGTGGGTAAAGACCGTCACATCAGCACCTGGGTCAGTGCGACCGGCAAGCCATCGGGCCCACCGCTTCATATCGACGGACTCGGCGACTCGGAATGGATCGGTCGCGTCGCCTTCAGCCCGCGCGACAGCCAAACCATGGTCACGGGCGATATCGCCGGACATGCCGTCTTCTGGGACGTCGAAGGCCGGCGGCAGTCGCGCCCTCCCCTCCGCCACCCACCGACACATATGATCTGGGGCATGGCTTTCAGCCCCGACGGGCGCCGCCTGGCAACGTGTTGCGATGATGGAAGGGCCCGCTGGTGGGACGTCGCCACAGGCAAAGCCCATCGGCAAACCGCTCGTTCACGGCAACGAGCAAGGGTACTATACCCTGGCCTTGAGCCCGGACGGACGTGTGCTTGCCACGGGCGGCAAAGATATGCGCGTCATTCGATGGGACGCTGCAACCGGAGAACAGATCGGCGAGCCGCTCCTTTGCAATGGGAGGGTCCACATGCTCGCGTTTCTGCGTGACGGCAAACGGTTCGTCAGCGGAACGCGCGACGGCGCACTTCAGATCTGGGACCCCGATCACTCGCGGATGTCCGAACTTCCTTCGCAAGGGACCAGCGTGGCAGGCCTGGCGGTATCCCCCGACGGCAAGACGTTCGCGACGGGCACCGCCAACGGTGTGCTCAGGCTCTGGGACCCGGCCTGTCTTGGACAGACCGGCGCAACCTGCGAGCTCGTCGTCGGCGTCACCGGACTTGCCTTCCATCCCGACGGCCGATCACTGGCTGTCGGACAAAACGATGGAACGCTCCGGCTGTTGGAGATACCACGATCCAAGGCCATCGGACCGGAACTTAAGGTCGCCAGCGCGGTGCATACTCTCGTCTTTAGTCCCGACGGTACGCGTCTCTTGGCCGGCAGCGCCAGGGCGCACAGTGGTGGAATCTGGACAAAGGCGAGACCGTAGGCCAACTGATGCATTGCAAGCGCTACGAGCCCGACAAAAAGGTCAAGAGCGCCGACGGCCAGAGAACATTAGAGGTTGTCGACACGGTCGAGGCCACGGCGTTGTCCCCCGATGCGACTACAGTGGCCACAGCCGGATGGACGGGGCACGAGGAGCGGGTGCGCGGTCGAGCCGAGATCTGGGACGCGATAACTGGCGAGCGACTCCGCACCACTCCAGAACAGCGAAATCCTCTGTACGGAGTGGTCTACAGCCCTGATTCAAAATGGCTATTGACGTGGGATGAAGAGCCCAAAAGCGCGATCATCTGGAACACGGCCACATTGCAAGACGGCCGCCCTGTCCTGCGCACACTCGATGCTCCGATACGCCAGGCGGTCTATTCCGCCCGCGGCGACGTCCTGCTTCTGGCGTGCCAGGACGGGACCGCTCGCTTTTGGGACCTAGCGCGAGACCAGGAGATCAGCCCATCAGGGGGCCTGCGTCACGGTTACCCTGTGACGGCCACGGCACTCAGTCCCGACGGCGAGCAGGTTGTGACGGGTTGCCAGGGAGGCAGCGTCTGTCTCTGGAATTTCTCGCAGCGGACTTTTTTTCACGATATGCGGGGCAATGCCGGCGAGGTGGATGCTGTCGCGTTCAGCCCCGACGGCAAGACCTTGTTGACCGGTGGCCACGATGGCACGGCGCGTTTCTGGGACGTCGAATCAGGCAGACAGCTTGGACCGTCCCTGCGCCACACCGACGCCGTGCTCTCCGTTGCGTTTCATCCCGGCGGCCAGAGCGTGGCGACCGGCACCAAGAACGGGACGGTGCAACAGTGGCATGTTCCCGCCTCGCCCCACGGCGGAACCATCGCAGACACCCAGGCGTGGGTTAGAACGCAAACCAGACTCGAACTCGATCTTCAGGGAGCCGTTCATCCCTCGTTGGCCGCGCCGATCCCTGTCATTAGTGCCAAACGACCCGACGGCGCGTGGAGAGCACGATGAAAGGGCCCAGGACTTTCGTGCCCATCATCGTGATGCTGGCCGGGGTCATTTTTCTTATCGCATGGGCCGTGCGGGAACAGAGTCGTAACCCACTGAATGAAGGCCAAGCGGCTTACAGGCGCGAAGACTGGCCAGCGGCGGAGGCATGCGCGCGTGCGGCCCTCAAGATCAATTCATCCGACCCGCAGGCGCTGCAGCTCCTCGCCCGTACCTCGGCGCGCCAAGGGCGCGACGATTCAACCGAGGCGATCTACCGACGCCTCGGAACCAAGTTTATGGAAGCGGAAGACCTCTTTTTGCTCGGACGTGGCCTGCTGGTCCGCGGTCAAGTCGGTCCGGCCCTTGCTTCGCTGGGTGCCGCCCGTGACCTTGATCCGGACCATGCCGAGACACTCGACGCATTGTCGCATTACTGGGCGCAAGCCGGATCGTTGGCCGACGCCGTTGCCGCGGCAGAACGCCTGAGCAAACAACCCGGCTGGGAAGTCCGGGGCGATGTACGGCTCGGCCGTTTGCGCTCCCAATTGTTTGATCCAGCCGGCGCCGCGAGCGTATTGGCCGAAGCATTGCGCCGCGACCCGCAACTCGCGCATGCCGACCTGACTCCGCCAGCAGCGCGCACGCTCTTGGCACGCGCCTGGCTCCAGTCCGGCCGGCCGGCCGAGGCACGTGCCGTGCTCGCAGACATGACCGCCCTCACGCAGGGGCTTGATGCTGAAGGATGGTGGCTCGAGAGCCGTGCATTTCTCCAGGAATCTAAATTCGCCGACTGCGCTCGCAGCCCTCCAAGCGGCGGGAGGCTTTGGCAGCTCCGATCCACTGCTCAAAGAACCCGCCCCATTTTTAGGGGCCAAGAGTTGCGCAACCTGCCACCGGGCTCAATTTCAATCACAACAAAACAGCCGTCATTCGCGGACGTTGCTCCGAACCGCTCAGCTTCGCGACATTCCCTGGCCCGACAACGTCGTGAACGATCCCAACAATCCGCGGGTCAAGCACCAGTTTCACCGCGCGGACAATAAGATCGAGGCTGTCACAGAGGTAGGCAACGATGCATTCCGCGCGGTCGTCGAGTTTGCGATGGGCTCAAACCATCATGGGCAATCGTTCCTTGCTCGCGAAGATAACGGCCAGATTCGTGAGCTGCGTATCGCGCACTACCCCGCCGTGCCGGCGTGGGATCGGACCATGGAGCACCCACTCGAGCCGCCGGATGAACCCGGATACTTAGGCAGGCCAATCTCAGCCGAAGCGTTCCGAAAGTGCATCAACTGTCACTCGACAAACTTTCGCGCCGTGTTAGAGCCGATCGGCAGACCCGAGGGTTATGATCATGGCATCGGCTGTGAACGCTGCCATGGCCCGGGAGGCAATCATCCGGCGGCGATCGCGGCCTCATTTCCCGAGCCGGCAATAGCTCGTCCCCGGCTGGCATCGGCCGCGCAAATCGTGGCACTCTGCGGCGAATGCCACACGGCCCCCGCCAAGACGACCCCTTCAGACCCCAGCTTTGTGCGCTACCAGGCCTCCAGCCTGGTTCTTTCCCGATGTTACGTCGAAAGCCGCGATCACCTGAGCTGCGTGAGCTGTCATGACCCGCATCGAGACCTCGAGACGCGGGCGACTGTTTATGAGGCGAAATGCCGAAAGTGTCACAATCCCTCTCGGTCAATTGGCCCGGTTCGGACAAAGCAACCGGACGACGTAGTCAAAGCGGAAATGCACCGAACCGTCTGTAGGGTCAACTCCCAGAACGGCTGTCTCGATTGCCACATGCCCAGGATCAAGAACGCCGTTCCCCGCACCGAATTCACGGACCACCAAATCCGGGTGCGGCGTAATTGAGAGGCCGCGCAAGATGATGGCACTCATGATCAAGAAAAGTTAGAATCCTCAAAGTGCTGCGCCCCGGTTAACCGCCGTACTCTATGACATGGATGCGTGAGAGAGGGGGAAAGCAATGGGTTTGCGATATTGCTGGGCGCTGGCAGCGACCCTGCTGCCGATGCTGACACCGATGCCCGTCTTGGGACAATTAGTCGGCGAAGGCGCATCGGCCGACCTGGGCCGCAAACCCTCCTCAACGACCAAACGGCTCGAGCTGCCAGCCAAGAAAACGCCCAGACGCACCCGCTCACGCACACGCAGTTTAAAACAGTCGCGTCGGCGAACGACTGGAATCCGAGCTATTTCCGGGGTAAGGAGCATTTCATCGAAGGCCGCTATGACGAGGCCTTGATCGAGCTCAACCAGAACGTGGCCGATTGCCGCGACATCGATTTCGACGCCAAGAAACGCCAGAACAGCTATTTTGCTCATGTGTGGACCAGCACAACCCAAATGGGCCAGAGTCCCCACGACTTCATCCGCGCGAGCAATCTCCAATGGGTCGGGGCAGCGCTCGCCGCCCAGGGTCGGTATGACCAGGCCGAAACGCGTTTCGCCGAGATGGAGAATTACGCCGCCCATTGCTTTCCCGGCCGGTACAACACTTTCGAGGGCTGTTCATGTCAAGGTTTGGCATTCTTGCTGGCGGCACGTGGCCATTATGACGAATCGGTCGATCGCTATCGCCTTGCACTTAAGCACATCGAAGAGAATCAGTCGCAAATCGGCCTGCCACCCCCTCCCTGCGTGGCCATGATCCTTGTGGGTCTGGCAGACGTCGAGCTGGCACGTGGCCGAGCGGGTTCCGCCGAGCGGTACCTGAAGCGTGCCCAGCAGATCCAAGAGGCACAGCAGCTTCTCAGTGTCGGGCCCGCGCCCTTGGACAAGGCAGCACTCGAAACAATCTTCGCCCAACTTCGCACGAACCAGGAGCGTTATTCCGAGGCAGTCGACCTCCACGTCCAGGCTCTGGCGACGATCAAGGAAGTTCGTGAGGATCACCCTCTTACTGCGTTTTGCCTGGACGGGCTTGGTGAAATCGACCTCGCGCGCGGCCGGCTTGGCGCGAGTGCCGACCACTTTCAACAATCTCTCGCCGTTCGCAAGCAGACCTTGGGTGAAAGCCATCGCGATCTCGCTTACAGCTACGACGGCCTGGCGCGCGTTGCCTTCGCGCAGGAGAAAAACGAGGCCGCCGAGTGGTTCTTCAGGGACGCTAAGACGATCTTGGTGCGAGAGTTGGGATCAACGCATCCCGACTCGATCGAAGTTGGCAACCACGCCCGGCACCACCACGACGCGTCGCATTCTACCGACGGCGCGACACGTGTGCGGGCACGGTTTCTGGCGATGCCGACCTTGCTCACACTCGGGTGGCAAGTTCTTTATGTCGGCAAAGATTGGCGCGGGCTCGAAAAGGCGATCCGACTGCGCGACGCAAAAGCCGACCGGGCGATGCATAGAGCGTCAATGCCGACCCGCGCCGCCAATCTGGCTGACGCACCGGCCAAGCCTGCGAGCCAAAGCACCGCTATACCGAATTCCGCAACGCGACCTTGATGTCCCAGAACTGGGATATCAAATCCCTCGACTTCAGGCGACATTATGCATCTCCCGTCGATTGTAGCCGGGGTCTGCGACCCCGGCATCGAACGCCCGTGCCTCATAGCGGCAGGCCACAAAATCCGGGCCTCCAGCCGCCCGGTTGTTGAGTCAGATCGAGCGTCGTATCGCGTCGAGCGTGGCGACGTTGTCCACACTTGAGACGTCCCCGGGGTCCTCTTCGAGAGCCACCTTGCGAATCAAACGGCGGAGGATCTTGCCGCTTCGAGTCTTGGGCAGCTCGTCCACAAACCGAATTTCGTCGGGAGCGAACGATTTTCCCAGCGCGAGTGCGACCCGATCGATCAGATCAGATCGAAGCGAGTCGGCTGGCTCTCGTCCAGGTTTCAAGACGACGAAGCAGCGAATCACTTCTCCTTTGAGAGTGTCGGGAACACCGACGGCCGCCGACTCGGCAACGGCTTCGTGCTCGGCGAGGATCGATTCTACTTCCGCCGGCCCAAGCCGCTTACCGGCGACATTGAGCGTGTCGTCACTGCGGCCGTGGAGGAACCAGTCGCCATCGTCGTCGATCGAGGCCCAATCGCCGTGGACCCAAACTCCAGGCCAGCGCGACCAATAGGTTGCAATGTAACGATCGGGATCACCCCAGATGCCCCTTGTCATCGCCGGCCAAGGTTTGGTGCAGACCAGCTCGCCGACGCCCCGTCGCAGCGGCTTGCCGGCCGCGTCAAACACGTCCACCGCCATCCCCAGCGCAGGCCCAACCAGCGAGCAGGGTTTGAGCGGAGTGATCGGCAGCGCCGACAGAAGACACGCGCCCACTTCCGTTCCGCCCGAGATGTTGATGATCGGGCAACGGCTTCCGCCGGCATTCTCAAACAACCAGCGCCAGGATTCAGGATCCCACGGCTCACCGGTCGATGCCAGGATCCGCAGTCCGCTCAGGTCGTACGCAGCGACCGGCTCAGTGCCGTGTCGCATGAGAGCGCGGATCAAGGTCGGCGAAACTCCCAGAATCGTCACACCATGTCGGGCAACGAGCGCCCAGAGCCGATCCGCCGCTGGATAGTCAGGAGCCCCTTCGATGAGAACGATCGTCCCCCCCCGGCCAGCGCTCCCACCAGCTCCCATGGGCCCATGATCCATCCCAGGTCGGTAACCCAGCACAGCCTGTCGTCCGCGGACATGTCGACCTGATGGGCGACCTCTTGCGCGATTTTGACCAGAAAACCCCCATGGACGTGAACGGCCCCCTTCGGCTTGCCGGTCGTGCCCGATGTATATGCGATCATCAGAGGGGATTCGGGATCCAATGATTCGGTAGGAAGCTCGCCGGTCTCAGCCGCGACCAGCTCGTCCCAATCGAGATGAGCGCGAGCGAGCGGACCGCGCTGGGCTCCGCGCCGGCTGCGGGCGACGATTACGTGCCGGACGCTCGGAGCATCGGCGAGAGCCAGTCCTGCAACTTGCTCCATCTCGATCGCCTTGCCCCTGCGGGAACTGACGTCGGCGGTGATGATTGCCTTCGCGCTCGCGTCATTAAGCCGGGCCGCGACTGCCTGGGCACCAAAGCCAGAGAAGATAGGTACGATTATCGCCCCGATCTTGTGCACGCCAAAAACGCGATCACCGCTTCCGGGACCATCGGCAGAAACAAGCCGACCGCGTCCCCCCGGCCCAAGCCGAGGCGCACGAGGGCGCCGGCGAGCCGGCTCGTCTGGTGATCAAGCTCGGCATAGGTGAGGGTACGCACCGAGCCATCCTCACCCTCCCAGATGACCGCTGTCTGATTGCCGCGCCCCGCTCGGACGTGGCGATCGAGGCAGTTGTGAACGAGGTTGACCTGTCCGCCGATAAACCAGCGCGACCAGGCGATGCCGCGGGTGCTATCAATAAGTGCGTCGAACGGGCGGTAAAACTCGATGCCGAGATCGTCGATCACGGCATTCCAGAACCACTCGATGTCCGCCGTCGATCGGGCGACCAGATCGCGGTAACTGGCTATCTTGTGTCGGAGCATGAACCGGCCGATGTTGGAGCGATCCAGGAGCGCCTTGGTCGGTCTCCAGACATATCGATCTGGCATGGAACCTCCGATCGCATAGCGCTCACACGTCGAATCGCAAAACGGCCTTGCGTGATTCCGGGAAGGCCAGGCTGTGTCCGAGCCGGATTCCGCCGTGGCTCGCTCGCCCTCCCAGGATCGTGCCAGTGCATTAAGACGGGGTTTACATTCACAGTTTAACAGACCCTGGTCTGCCACAGGACCCAAAATGCGGTGGACTTCCAACCTTGATCAACAGTTCCGTCCCCCGACTGCCTTGCGTCTCGCGTGCGATTTGGTAATTTAGCGATACTGCAACTAATAGGGTATTTAGGGAATTATTGATCTGGGCGTTGCGGTCATTCATCCGGGAAAGGGACGAACAAACATGCGGCGATCCGTCGGCGGGAAGCGTTGCAACATGCGCAGGGTAATAGGCCGATCCCTGTTTTTGGAGAGCCTTGAGTCACGGATCGTACTCGATGCGACGTCGGCTCACGTGCATCCTGCCGCGGCAATCATCGGCACGATCTCGGGCGTGGTCACCAACGACGTGACCGGGACGGGTGTCAAGAACGACAAAGTCGTACTCTACAATAGCCGAGGCAAAGGGTTTTTATCCGAACGCGCGCGCTACTCAGCCCCTCAATGGCCGGCTGCTCAACGTGCTCACCGATCAAGTGTATTTCGATGGCGTCTCCCAGCCTGATGAGAACTTCAGCATCGCGCCCCAAGCCTGAGAAACGAATCATCTGCGTGGCCGGACACGGTTGGCGATGCGACGCGGTCCCTTTCGGCTTCGCATGTCGTTTCGGCTTCGGCTATGATCCTGGCGGTCAACCACCTCGCAGTTAGCTCGTGTTGATCCCACGAAACGAGGGTTCGGAAACCAGCCGGAAGGGGGCCGCAATGTTTCGAGTCTTTGCAATCGGGACGGCGACATTTCTCATGCTCTTCCTCGGCGGTCGCTTCGCTGAGGCCGGGGACGTCGACGACGGCGGCGTCGATCCGCCAATAGGCAGACCCGCCGTCATCAGCGGGCCGCTCCGGCAGTCCAAGAATCCGAATTACTTCGAGGACGCGACCGGGACACCGCTGGTTCTCTGCGGATCGCATTCATGGAACACCCTGCAGGATTGGGGGACGGACGGGACCACTCGGCCACTGGACTTCGACGCCTTCGTAAGGTTTCTGATGAGCCACGGGCACAATTTCACGTTGCTCTGGTCCACCGAGCTGCCGCGATTCCACGGTTTGCCAACTACGGCGACTTCTCCGCCGGATTTCTCGGTTGATCCGTTTCCGTGGATGAGGACGGGCCCCGGACTGGCCACCGACGGTCGCCCGAAATTCGACCTGACAAAATTCAATCAGGAATACTTCGATCGATTGCGCCTCGGGTACAGGCCCTGAATACCGCCGGCATCTATGCCGGAGTCTATCTGTTCACCGGCGAATGGCTCGCGGCGTTTCGCTGCCCGGTCGATGGCTACCCGTTCTCGGGTCCGAACAACATCAATGGCGTCGATGACGGCTACCGGGGCAGACCGCGCGATAGTGCGATCGGCGCAGTCAGCATGACCGCGCCCAACGCCATCAGCAACACCCAGGACGTGTACGTCAGGAAGACCATAGACGCACTGAACGATCTGCCCAATGTGCTTTGGATCGTGTCCGAAGAGGCCCCGACCGAATCAACCTGGTGGAACAACCACTTGATTTCACTGGTCCGGGCCTACGAGAAGAGCAAGCGCTACCAGCATCCGATCGGATACGGGTCGCTGGGAGGGCACCCTCAGGATCCGGTGCTATACAACTCGGACGCGGATTGGGTCGCACCGTGGGCCTGGGTGTCCCCGTCCAGGTCAGCTGGCACCGGCAGCCCACCGGTGAAGGTCAACATCAACGACAGCGACCACAGCTACTTCGGGATGTGGAACGACACGCCACAGAAGAACCGGAATTACATATGGGAGAATTTCGCGAACGGAAATCAAGTCGTATTCATGGACCCATATCTGGTTTACTACCCGCGCCAGAGACGGAACCTGTGCCCTGACCCTGTTAACGGCATCGGCAGTAAACCGGACCCGCGCTATGAGAACTTCCGTGACAATCTCGGACATCTCGTGCGGTACTCACGCAAGCTCAATCTGGCCAACGTCTCTGCAAGGAGCGATCTCAGCTCGACGAAGTTTTGTCTCGCTCAGACTCCCGACACCGGCGCGGAATACCTGGTTTACGTTCCGAACGGAGGGCCATTCACTTTGGATCTTTCGGCAATGCCGGACTCGCGAATGCTCTCCGTCGAATGGTTCAACCCGGCGACGGGAACGACAATTCCTCGGGGAGGGATTGCGGCCGGTTCACGCTCAAAGTCATTCACCCCGCCTTTCAGCGGAGACGCGGTGCTGTACTTGGTCGATGCCGCGGGGCATAGGTGACATCGCTTGCTTCGGATCGTTTTCACCGTCTCCCGAGTCAACCGGGCGCCATCGGCGCACCAGCCCCAGCGTCGGGTCTGCCCCCTCGCCAAGGACGACAACCGTGGGTCCGCCCCCGACATCGAAGCCGGCCGAGTCTTACTTCCCTGCGCCTCTCATCGCATAGGATGATCGTGCTCGGATTCGCAGCAACAGTCCGCCCCGGAAAAGTCGCCGGGAACCCGGATTCGCGAAACCGTCTCGCTCTCAACACGAAACTTTCACGGACGGTCGTTAAGAGTAAGGTATCATCCTTGCCGAATCCGACCTCGTTCCAGGGCCGCCCGTGCGCCATCGCCGACGGCGAGTTCGTTTCGGCCGACCGCTGCTGAGCGAGCATCGGACCCGTTGATGCGCGAGCCGCCGCCGCCCATCCCACCGAGGAGTTGACGCCGATGCAAGGCCTTCCGACCCGCCCCGTCCGGGCAGCCGCCGTCGCCCTGGGGCTCGCCATGCTGTTCGCCCCGGCTGCCCTGGCCCACCACTGGCGGCTGGAAACAGCCACTCTCCCGGCCCCGTTCCTGCGGGACGGCCGGGTGGACGTCGTCATCGAGCCCTCCGGCGTCGTGCCGCTCGGCGACGGCCGCCGGGTGCTGGTGACGCACGACAAGGCCGCCCCGATCTATGTCGTCGACGTCGCCACGGGCGCGGTCGTAGGCGCGCCGCTCAGCTCGCCGAAGTTCTCGCCAAAGATAGCGACCGGCCCGAAGTGGGAGGGAATGACCCTCGATTCCGAGGGGAACTACTACCTGGTCGACTCGCACAGCGGCAAGAGTGACGAGGAGCGGGCCGCCTCAAGCGCGGTGGTTCGGTTCCGCCTTCGGGAGGGAGCGTCTCCCGCCATCGACGACGCTTCGGTCGTGCGCTGGGACATCGCCCGCCCGCTCGAGGCCGCGCTGCGGGCGCAGCGGCTCGACGAGAAGCGGGTCGCGGAACAAGAAATAGGGGGGCTGGCGATCCGCGAGGTCGGAGGCCGCCGCCTGCTTGTCATTGGCGTCAGCGCCGGACGACAAGGTCCGCGCCTTCGCAGCCGACATCACTGCCGCGCCCTCGCCCGATGCGGCGCTCGAGCTCCGCCCCATGTTCACGTTCGAGGCCGGCCACTGCGAGGGCGTCGCCGCGCAGCTCACCTCGCTCGAGTATGTCCCAGCGATGAGCGGATTTCTTGTCCTCACCGCGACGAAGGACGCCGACAACGTGTTCCACGGCAACACCATCTGGCTCGTCGCCGACGGCGAGACGCGCCGGGCGCGCCGTATGCGACGTTTGAGGTGGCAATGAAGGCCGCAGGCCTGGCCGTTCTCAGCGTCGAAGCGTCGGGCCACCTGACCACGATCAAGCTAATCATCACTTACGACAACGACCCGCACGTGACCAGGATCCCCGGCCGGTTCCAGACGGCAACGCTCGTCCACGAGCGGAGTTGATCGTCGCGGTCACCGTTCTGGCATCTCCTGGCCTTCTCGATGATAGATCACTTTGCCCAACGAATGTTGTTCGTTGCGTTGAGCGACCGGTCGAGATCGGCGATATAGACTTCGAATTGACCACGTGATCAATCACCGAGCCGACCTCGGATTCTTTGCAACGGGAGGGCCTGCTACAAGGATTTTGGCTGGGTTCGAGCGGCCGAACCCAGGATGGGGTAACATATGGTTCCAGCGGCGCGAAGGCCCGATGAGCCGCCCGCGTTTCCTGGGCGACAACGACCTGAATGACGCGATCGTCATCGGTGCTCGACACCCCGAGACGGCAATGAAGTTTTCGCGACGGCGACATCTCGGCTTGCCGACAAGGAGTTACCCAGACGTTCTGGAGTTTGCCGCTCAGGAAAGCTGGATTTTGGTATCCCGTGACGTCAACATGATGAGAGAAGTTGATGATGACGGATGAGCACGATGCTGCCAGGCGACTCGGTATGGCTGGCGGCCGACAAACAGGAGAAGGAGGGCCACCGTGGACGTAACGCTCGAGGACCGTGCCCTGAAACTACGAGCCTCAAGCCGTCAGTTTGGAACGGTCGATCCACTGAGCTGCTTAACTGCTTACAAGTTCGATCGCGTCATGATTCCCTCGGCAGGAGGCTGCTTGTCGAGTCGCTGCTCGGGGCAGGCCAACCCAATGCAGAGAAATGCCGCCAATGCCCAAGACGGGTCCCCGGTACAAGCGGCCATGAAGCCTGGCAACACCTGGGCAAAACGGCGGGAGCCGATACCCAGCAGACATACCAGCGCAATCAGAATGATCTGGACCAGGTAATTACGTCGTCGTCGAATCATGTCAAGTAACGAACTCGTCGAAGCAGTCGGCAAGGCGATCGGGGCTTGAGCCCAACAGAAAGGCTTCCAGACACTTGCGCAAGGCTGCTCGGTTATGGCAACGTGGTCTGGGATCACTCGCGCCAGGCGAGCCTGCCGGCGCGATCGCAGACCGCCGCCGTTTGATCGCGCACTTCGACGCGCTCGAAACCACCATCGTCGCGGTGTGCTCTCTCCCGCCACTTATGCCATGGCAAAACTCACCACGCCCCTGACCCGGCTGTCGTGGATCTCGACGGCGTGCTGGGAACCGATGACATCGGACTCACGCGGGGAACGATCGTACCACTTTTGCATTGTCTTCAACCTGTGTCCAGGGCGGTACGGCAAGAGAGATTCGCCTCGGGAGTCGAAGAATCCTTCCTCTGAGGTAATAGAATGATCTGACGACCTACTTTTGGGCCGCTCGATGCTTGTGGCGCTTGCGAACGCTTGGACGGTATGGGTCGAGACAACCATCAGCGGTTCCGGTATTGAAGATACTCACGACGGAGTCAATAACGCAGCCATCGACGGGCAGATTGAGGTGGTGGACGCCCCGGGCGACGTAGGTCGCCGTACCTTCCTTAAGAACCGAGCACACATGGGGCACCCAACGGTCTCCGGGAAGGTCATAATAATGATCGATCGTCAACTCCCCATTCTCGAACCAGACCCCGCCCGCAGTTGAACGCGGGCCCGCGTCCCCCATAATGACAGTCGTGGAATCCTTGAAGAATGCCGTGTCGATTCCGGCGGCCCAAGCGGGTTGCCCTGCCGGCAGGGCACGCTGCAACCGGCTTTTATCGATCATGGAACCCCAGAAACCGGGACTGCGGACATCATGGGCTGGATCGCTCAAGGAAGGCAATAGACCCGGATCCCAGGGCAATACCTGGTACAAAGCCGTGAACGATTTCATCACGCTTTGCACGTAAGGTGGGGTGGGAACGTTGGCGAGCATCACATCGACGAAAGGAATCTGATCAGTGGCCACGGCCAGACCCAGCGCGGCGATTAACGTCCCATAATTGGCCGGCCCTAACAGGACCAGGTGCTTCACAATGCCCTTGACGTAATCTTCGCTGGTATCATCCTTCAGAAGTTGAAGCGCCCGACGAGCGACATGCGACCCCAGGGAATGGGTTACGATGTGCACCGGAGTCTTTTGACCGAGACGCCATATCAAGTTCTTCAGCTCGATAGCCACTACGTTGTTATCGACGTCCTTTCGCCAATCAAAAGGGAAATCGACCGTCGCAAATCCGTCGAGCATCAAGTTGAGGCGAAGAGTATCGTAATACCCTTGTAGCAACTCGGTCGCCTGAATCTCCACATTCGAGTTCGCGTCATGCTCGTGTTGAGCGTCGCTGTAAGTTGCCAGCCTGAGGTCGCGAAAACGTCCAGCCATCATCGCGATCGAATTCATCCAGATCCGCCGGAAAAACTCTTGATTCATATCATCAAGTGTACTTGCAAAGTTACCAGGGACGATCAATGCGAATCCCTTCTTCGTGAAGTCGGATCCGACCGCCGCCGACACCGTGGAGATCGGCACTTCGATCGTCGCACCCGCTCTGAATTCAATGCGATACTTCTTGACCTCGAGCGATCTTTTGATCGTGTTGTCGAGATATTTCAGCGCCTTGTTTGCGACGTGCGTCAATTTGTAGCGACGTGCGACGAAACTGACCTCGTTTATCAGCCTTCGTCGAAACAATGGGCTGTACCGATAGAGCACTTCGAGTCGACGGCCCTCGAGCTGTCGAGCAACCAAATCAGCTGTTTTCTCTGTCTCGAACGCGACATCGTTGGGCCTCCCTTTGCCAGTCTTGGTCAAGAAACGTCGGGGACATCAGTCTCATTGGGCCGTGATGTGGCAGATGGCGCCGTCAAATTCGATGCACAATTGACGTGGCATCCTTGGACACAAAGTGTGATAGGCGCCATGAAGATCCCTCCACATTGATCCTGCGCTCTGTTTGACTCCCTTGCGTGCGCTGGGCGATCTGTCAAACTCTAAAACGTCGAGCTTGTTGGGTGAAAACGAACGCACCATAAAACGGGAACCGCGCCGGCGGCGGTTCCTGAAATCATCATCCAAGGCGTCAGACTTTCCAAGACGCCAGACTACCCAAGCACCGGGTAGACCTGGGTGGTCACCCACCCAGGCGCTTCATAGATCCAAACCTGGCAAGCAAACTGCTCATCTAGTCAGATTCCGCAGATTCCGGAGACACGTTCTCTAACGCGGCTGCGTTTGCTTCGGGCCAGGTTTCTGCCGTCTTAGGATTCTGCCCAGGTCTTCTTCGAGCGTTGCCAGAAAATCGTCGTCTCCAAGCGGCCGTCCAGTACGCTCGTGGGCACGCAGGAGTTTTATATCTTCTTCGCGAATCACCCTGGCGAGGAACGCTCGCCAGTTCGGGGCCAGTTTAAGGAGCGGAGCGACACGCACCAGCTTGTCGTCCTTCCCACGCACGTGGGCCGCGGCGCTGCTCCAGCGATATTGCCTGGGCGCATTGACCAGCCCGGCTCGCACGGGATTGAGCTCAACGTACCGCGCGGCGGTCAGCAAATAAGGCTCATCCAGTACGAATGATGCAAACCTCCCCTGCCACAAATGACCGCGCCATCCCTCGCGAAGATTAACCATGCGCGTGTAACGGCGATGGACCTCGCCGATGGCACGTCTTAGTCCATCGGCAGCCTGCGGGACCGCAATCAGATGGACATGGTCGGGCATCAGGCAGTACGCCAAGACCTCGACATCATGAACGCCGCACCAGTGCCCCATCAAATCCAGGTAGCTCTGGTAATCTTCGTCGCAAAAGAACGTCTGCTGCCGGCGATTTCCCCGCTGGGTGATGTAATGAGGGAAATCCGGTGCCACCACGCGTGCTAATCGAGCCATGGTCCGAGATTATCACGTTGGCCGCCAACTGTCAATTGCGTATGGTGTCCCCGAATCCCTATGGTGTCCCCGGATCCCGGATCCTCTGCCGCCGTTCCCGGTCGACATCATCGCGTGCGATGTCCTGGCGGCCATTGCCGCGGGCCATCAGGTGGTAGATCGCGCCGGGGACATTCAGTTCCTCCACCGGATTCGGGCGACCGGCCTTACCGCGTGCGGGACCGCGTTGGTGGAGGGAATGGCGGCATTCGCGGCACCGTTGTCGTCAAAGTCGATAGCCGCGATCGCCAGCGGCGAAGAGTTGGGGACGCCGCCTATTGGAAGCATTGACGACGTGACGACGGACGTGGCGGGGGCAGCCGCCGGGGGCGACGTTGCTGGGTCGAGGAACAATCCGCTAAGCACCGCGTTTGCCCCGGCCGTGCGCGTGAAGGTGATCACCACGTGCCCGCTGACCGCGTAGTTGAGGTACACCCCCCCATTGAACGACGAGACCGACTGCGTCGAGAGCACGGCGCCGGTGGCCGCGTTGCTGATCGTCACCGTCTCGGCGCGGCTGGTTGAATCCCAATCGACCAGGTATAGCTCCAGATCGTGCACCTGGCCGTCGGTCAGGTTGACGTCCACTTTGAATTTCGAGCCAGAGTACCAACAAGCGGCGATGCGGCCGGATCCGCCGGGGTTCCGCAAGGCGCGGACGTCGGTGGTGTTCGAGGTCCAGATGCTGTTCGACTCGCCGGACGGCGTGATGACGGCATAGCTCGGCAGAGAGGCCGGGTCGTCGATGACGTCGTAGCCCAGCGTGCCGTAGGTTCCTATCCAATTACCCTTTGTCGTCGCGTCCTGCTTGAGGAACGTGGCCGTCGGGCCCGACGTTGCTGGGTCGAGGAACAATCCGCTAAGCACCACGTTTGCCCCGGCCGTGCGCGTGAAGGTGATCACCACGTGCCCGCTGACCGCGTAGTTGAGGTACACCCCCGCCGTTGAACGACGAGACCGACTGCGTCGAGAGCACGGCGCCGGTGACCGCGTCGCTGATTGTCACCGTCTCGGCGCGGCTGGTTGAGTCCCAATCGACCAGGTACAGCTCCAGATCGTGCACCTGGCCGTCGCTCAGGTTGACGTCTACTTTGAATTTCGAGCCAGAGTACCAGACAGGCCGCGATGCGGCCGGATCCGCCGGGGTTCCGCAAGGCGCGGATGTCGGTGGTGTTCGAGGTCCAGATGCTGTTCGACTCGCCGGACGGCGTGATGATGGCGTAGCTCGGCAGAGAGGCCGGGTCGTCGATGACGTCGTAGCCCAGCGTGCCGTAGGTTCCTATCCAATTACCCTTTGTCGTCGCGTCCTGCTTGAGGAACGTGGCCGTGTCTTTGGCAACGACGCTAACCTTGACCGACCCATTGATCTGACCGCTGGCGGCGCGGACCGTCGCTGAGCCGACCCCGCTCGTCGGCGCTGTGTACAAGCCGGTGTTACTGATCGTCCCCAGGCCCCCCGCAGCGATCGACCAACTAACGGAAGGTTGCGTCGCCAGGGGAGCGCTGAACTGATCAAACGCTTTGGCGCTGAACTGCTGAGATGCCCCGTCGACCACGGTGGCGTTGGCCGGGCTGACCTGGACGCTGGTCAATGTCTGATCAACCGTGACTTTGACGGAGCTGGTGACGGATTGAGTGCCGTCGGAGATGGTGGCGGTGAACGTATAGCTGCCGGCTTTGTTGAAGGTGGCAGTGGTGTTCTTGGCACCATTGGTGCCGTTGGCGGAAAACGTGACGCCGGCCGGGCCGGTGCTCGACCAGGTATACGTCAAGCCGCTATCGGTGCCGTTCTCCTGGCCCAGGACGCTCAGGCCGACGGATGTGCCCGTGACCGGGTTCGCGGCAGCCTGGGCCGGGTTCACTACCGTCGGCCCGGTCGGGTTGAGGAAGATGGCGGCGGACCCTCCCGTCAGCGTGACGCTGCTGACGTTCTGGTAGGTCAGCGAGCCGCCGATGTAATTGCCGTTGGCGTCGATCTGCGAATCGGTCATGGTGCCGCCGCCTTGGCCCTGCACTTCCTGGTAGGTGCCGCCCAGGTTCAGGGTGTAGGTGGTGGAGCCGGGGTTCACCAACACGAAGCCGTTCTGGAAATCGCGGCGGTACACGCCGTTCCACAGGTAACTGGACACGTTGCTCGGCAGCGGCGTGGTCGCGGTCCCCAGGTTAAGCTGGTATTCTGGGTAGTACTGGACGCCCCCGCCGTAGTCGATGTTGAGGTAGGTCTGGTCGCCCTTAAGCAGCAGGTAGGTGCCCAGCAAGAAGTTGATCTGCTGCTGCCCGGCGGAGGTGCTGGGGTCCGCCGACAGGTACGGCTGCATGATGACGATCTTGTTGTTGTTGGTAAGGTTCAGACCCTTGGTTCATCGACAGCGTCCAATTGTAGGTGTCGGTGTATTCGCCGAAGCCCTCCAGGAACGCGCCGTCGATGAAGGGGACGCCGTTGGTGTTGTCGTACCAGTTGGGCTCCCAGGAAGTGACGCGCGCGTCGAGGTTCGGGATGAACACGTAATTCGTACCGTTCGTCGCGTTGTAATTGGCGAACGCGGTCTCGATGGTCTGGGCCCAGTTGGCCAGTTGGTCGGTCCAGGTGACGCCGCCGGGCCAGTACGCGGGATTGGCGGCGTTGGTGCCCTGATAGCGCGTGGGAATGGGATTGTCGTACCCGGCCCCGCCAATGCCGAATGTGTAGCTGTCGGCGAACCATCCGTTCGAGCCGGTGGCCGCCATGTTCTGGAAGACCTGGTTGAGCGTGTACTGTTGCCAGGCGGGGTTGGCGATGTCCGCCTGGTCCCAACCGGTGCTGTTGCCCACCCGGCCGCTGCGCAAGGTCGGCCGGGGATTGCGGTTCGCCAGAATAGCTTTGATGGGCGAACCAGCTCTCCTGCTTGTTGACATAGCTGAAGTCGCTCGACCACTGGTCGTTGATGATGTAATCGTACGGGCTATTCCCGGTGCCGAGCTGGTAGTGCAAGACCGTAAAGTTCGGGTTGATTGCCCGAAACTGATTCGTCTGGCTCAGCAGTTCCTTCTGGGTCCCGTCCGTGTGAGTGGCCACAAACTGCGTCATGGCGCTGGACATGCCGTTGGGAAGTTGATCCTCGAATATGTGGATGCCGTTGGCCGTAGACGGAAAGTAGCTCGGGACGATGCGCTCCTCCAACCCCTGGATAAGCGGGCGCACCTGCCGTTGTTGCATTCTCGACCGACGACCTCTTTTCAAAGCAAGACGCGGCGGCATGATCCGTGTGTCAATCATCAGCCCCTCACTATTGAGATAAGCGAGCCATCGCCGGAACGCCTCAGGAGTCACGACGACGCAACTTTTCAATGTCTCTTAACAACAACCAATAGAACATCGATCCGGCCGCTACAACCGCTCGTTGACTTGAATCGATTGGGCACTCGTAACATCGCGCGGATTTGCTGCGAATCACCTGGTCAATAGTCAACAACCATGAGTGATAGAAAACATCACTGAAGCGTTGCCGGATTGGACGAGTGATTGTGCTTGCGTGAATACCTGAGCAAGTCATGCACGATTAGCGTTATGTGGCTCGCGACGGTTTGTGACACCGCGTCCTTAGTTTCTCGCACCAAAATTCATGAAAAGCCAAGTGGCTGTGCACCCACACACTCTTCAAAGACTAAGAGCACGAAATCACGCTAGATCTCTTCAATGTTCGGACAATGACTCGTGAGAGGGGTAAACTCTGCAATAGTCGTGACTCCCTGCGCCGTTCGTGGCGCGGTTCGCCGCGCACCCATTGCTTTGACGCGTTCGACGAATGCTTCGCTCCCGAGAGGTAGGTCTCGTCTTCCACCAACTCGGTCCGATAGCGACCCTGAAAGACATGGCCCGAGAATCGATGGCGCCGCGACCAGGCATTCGCGTAGCCTGACAGAAACGACTGCATGCCCCGGCTCAAGTTAGGTTCAGGTGTCTTGAGCACGACGTGTAGGTGGTTGGACATGATGGCGAACGCGTAAATACGCCACGAGCAGCGAATAGCGGCCTAACCGAGCTGCTCTTGCAGCCGTTCCCGGTCCACATCATCGCATACGATGTCCTGGCGGCCGTTGCCGCGGGCCATCAGGTGGTAAATCGCGCCGGGGTACTGGAGACGTAAGCGTCGAGGCATGCCCTCTTATACCAACATACCCATCGACGGTTGGCAAGAAAAAACTTGATCCTAGGTCTGACACCTTGGAGAACCTTGGACGGTCGACTTCCTCCATCAGCTCATCGACAGTCACCTGGCAAGCGGGCACTCTCGCTCGGAAGAGCCCATCGAGAAACTCGACCCGGTTCAGTCCCGCGATAAGGGCGGCATGACCCTGGGAGACCCGGCCCTCGCGATACCACTCAATGGCCGCCGCCAGCCGCATCTCCTTGGCAAGCTCCCTGGGTGTCCGCGCGAGGAGATTTAGGAGGTCGTCGGGCAACTCGATTATCAAGGTGCTTGTTCCGTTCACCGTGCTCATGACCTCTTCCTCCCCTGGCTCCCTCGGCCTTGATAAAACTGTCGCCAGCCTCGAGTTCCATTCTTTCTATTATACCCAAGTCGCCCGCCCGCAGTCGCCGATTTAGGTGAGGATGGATCTGTTGATGGGGAAACGCGATCCGCAATGCAGGCTTTCGATCATTGCCGCGTGATGAGGGCCAGAGCTCGGCCGGAAGTCGTCGCCCTGGAGCGCTTGATTTGCACTGAGGAGGACAGACCGATCGACAGCCGATACGGTTCGCGCAGCGGGTTTCGTTGAATCGATGAGCCGATGCGGCCTGAACCCGGGCTCAAACGATCACGGCGCGGTTCCGAAACTCCGCTATTCCCCAAAAGCGAGGGTGGTGGCGGCGCTTGGTCGGCTCGCTCAGAAGCTGCGCCTAAATTGACGCGGCGGTTTGGGTCTGGTTAGCAACCGATGTTAGGCTTTGCGAGCTGTTGACGTGTCTAAACGAAGAGTCGGATGGTTCGGTCGTCCCGAAAAAGCTTGAAAATAGGTCTGACAGCCTGGAGACAGCCTGGAGACACCCTGGAAAGGGCAGCCGGAGGTCATCACGGTAGTGCGCTTGATTCTCGCCGGCTTTCGCACGTGATCTGCGGGCATGGTTGAAGTCTCGGCCTGGGGCAGCGGCGGCGGTCGAGGCGACGAAATCGAAGCGCTCGCGCGACACTTCCACGTCAACCCAACGGTCTTCATGTCAGTCTGACCGAGCGGGCGAGAGACACGCGTCATTTCTTCTCCGATTCCTGACCTCGTTCGGCTTCGTATAGCTTCAGCTCACGCCGATATTGCCGGATCATTCTCGAGTACGAACGTCTCACTTCGGCAAGATGGATGCCTCTGAGATCATTCCGAGATACGAGTTTGGCCAGACGACGCTCGAGGTTTTCAAGCTTGGCCTGAGTCTGAGCGTATCCGCCAGGTGACAACCGGGGAATCATAGAATGACCTCCACTACACCTTTGGGCCGTTGGTCACGGTCGGTTCCAAAATCTTGAAGGGCCCAGTGCTCCAAGTCTTCCTCATCAGCCGCGACCAAGACCTGAAGGAAGGGCCAGTGCACTTCCTCATCCGGAATCGGTAATTGGTCCAGCGGAAAGTCCGGCCCGGGCAGGATTATCAGATCAACGTCGTTGGGGGCAACTTTTGCGGTGACAAAGCTGCCGTTGACAACGACCCGGCGCACGCCAGACAGCCGGGCCCACCCGATGAATTCGAGCAGCTCTTGACCTTCGATATCGCGTCCGGCGAGCCGGCGCCGAATCGTTGGACCAACTCCTCCAGCGTGGCCGGGTGGATTCCGGGCGGCAAGTTTCCGAACTCGTCAAATGCCGGCAACATCTCGTTTCCTCAAAGCCCGAGTTGCCTTGGTGGCGACAAGCCAACATCTGTCCGCTTTGCATCAGCCATACAGTACATCCTAAGCGACGCGCGGCCGAGGCAGGAAGACAAGGCGGGGCGAGTCACAGCCTTTACGCCAAGATCGACGTCGAGCAAGGCAACGTTTTTACTCATTGGTAATGCATTGCTCTTGGCTAGCCAACCAGGTCGGTATTCCAAATGCGGCCCGTTTCGTGGCAGCGCTGCCGAAATTGGAGCGGCGGTTTGGGTCTGGTTAG
This sequence comes from uncultured Isosphaeraceae bacterium, assembly GCA_963850935.1. Lineage (GTDB taxonomy): Bacteria > Planctomycetota > Planctomycetia > Isosphaerales > Isosphaeraceae > CAWFRS01. Next base: position 8,947 of record CAWKNT010000031.1, on the reverse strand, counting down.
CAACCGATGTTAGGCTTTGCGAGCTGTTGACGTGTCTAAACGAAGAGTCGGATGGTTCGGTCGTCCCGAAAAAGCTTGAAAATAGGTCTGACAGCCTGGACGATGTCCTAGCGGCCGTTGCCGCGGGCCATCAGATGGTAGATCGCGCCGGGGTACTGGAGACGTAAGCGTCGGGGCATGCCTTCAATACTAAGTTACTCGTTGACAATTGGCAAGAAAACTTGATCCTAGGTCTGACCCCCTGGACGCCCTGTTTCAAATCCACGCCCCTGCGTGAGGGGCGACTTGATGAACGCGTATCGATCGGGCCGTCAACTGTTTCAATCCACGCCCCCGCGTGGGGGGCGACTAGCCGCGCGGGGATAGCTGATCGAGGTAGAGTTTCAATCCACGCCCCCGCGTGGGGGGCGACTCCGCCAGCAAGCTGGAAGCGCCATCCATCGCCGAAGTTTCAATCCACGCCCCCGCGTGGGGGGCGACCGGTCGCTCGATCTACGCCGGTCAGTCTCGGTGCGTTTCAATCCACGCCCCCGCGTGGGGGGCGACCCCAACGCGGCGGAGCTGATCGCGGATCGATCAGTTTCAATCCACGCCCCCGCGTGGGGGGCGACCTGTGCCGATATAAGCATTGCGGAGCGTCGCAAGAGCGTTTCAATCCACGCCCCCGCGTGGGGGGCGACCTTCGACCACGGTCGAGCTGGTCAGCGAAGACGCGTTTCAATCCACGCCCCCGCGTGGGGGGCGACACCTAGCACTCGCGGCGATCAGATCCGCAGGGCGAGTTTCAATCCACGCCCCCGCGTGGGGGGCGACGCTACGAGCATCGGATCTGGTGTGATTGACCACGACAGGGTTTCAATCCACGCCCCCGCGTGGGGGGCGACCGGTCTCGCGTGCAGGCGACGTTCATCATCTGAGTACATGTTTCAATCCACGCCCCCGCGTGGGGGGCGACGAGCTAGGATCATGTCCATCATCAATGACGCATCAGTGTTTCAATCCACGCCCCCGCGTGGGGGGCGACCCCGGAGCAGTGACGCAGCCGTGATCCGAGCTGTTTCAATCCACGCCCCCGCGTGGGGGGCGACAGCGCAAGACGCTGCGGCGACGTCGCTGTGCCGGTTTCAATCCACGCCCCCGCGTGGGGGGCGACGCAGTGCGCCCAGCGACGATCTGGCGCTGAGCTCACGTTTCAATCCACGCCCCCGCGTGGGGGGCGACATCGGTGATGAGCTCGCGGACCGTAGGTCGAAGTTTCAATCCACGCCCCCGCGTGGGGGGCGACTCAGCGTGGCATCTCAGGTTCAGCGGCGTCGCCATGTTTCAATCCACGCCCCCGCGTGGGGGGCGACGAGCGTCAGCAGTGCGACCGACAGCGAGTCGCGGTTTCAATCCACGCCCCCGCGTGGGGGGCGACTCCAGAGGTCAGCGAGACACGGTTCAGAGCGATGTTTCAATCCACGCCCCCGCGTGGGGGGCGACGTGAGTCCGAGTCGCGGACGCGCTGTCATGCGAAGTTTCAATCCACGCCCCCGCGTGGGGGGCGACTCATCGCTCGGCTCGATCAGGCTCACCGACGCAGTAGTTTCAATCCACGCCCCCGCGTGGGGGGCGACCTGACTGGCCGATGCAGTCGCCGGATCATCTCAGATGTTTCAATCCACGCCCCCGCGTGGGGGGCGACGAGCGAGTACTGGGCCGACTGTGCGTCTCCGATGCAGTTTCAATCCACGCCCCCGCGTGGGGGGCGACATCGGGTGACCCGAGTATCGCTGCGACGCCAGCGCGGTTTCAATCCACGCCCCCGCGTGGGGGGCGACGCGTCAGTCGACGCTGAGCCTGATGGCGATCGAGGTTTCAATCCACGCCCCCGCGTGGGGGGCGACGCGGCCAGCAGCGAGTACGTTTCAATCCACGCCCCCGCGTGGGGGGCGACTCAATCCGCGCACGTCAGACCTGACGTTTCAATCCACGCCCCCGCGTGGGGGGCGACCGCTCGGGACTCGACTCGCACAGTGCAGCGTAGTTTCAATCCACGCCCCCGCGTGGGGGGCGACGCGACCGGCGTCCGCAGACGCGGCGCGATGCACGATGTTTCAATCCACGCCCCCGCGTGGGGGGCGACGTCGACGAGTCGCAGCGATGTCGACGTCCGAGCGCAGTTTCAATCCACGCCCCCGCGTGGGGGGCGACACGGCTGGCGATACGTGACTCGCATCGGTCGATCAGTTTCAATCCACGCCCCCGCGTGGGGGGCGACGGTCGCGACGAGTCGACGTGCCCGCCAGGCGACGAGTTTCAATCCACGCCCCCGCGTGGGGGGCGACGAGCGACTGCGCCGACGACGCCGGCCTTGCAAGTTTCAATCCACGCCCCCGCGTGGGGGGCGACGCCGGATCGGTGCCCATGGAGCGGCTCGAGTCGTGCGTTTCAATCCACGCCCCCGCGTGGGGGGCGACCGATCGCTGGACATGCGACCTGCGGGATCGACAGAGTTTCAATCCACGCCCCCGCGTGGGGGGCGACCGATGGTCGCTGGACCAACGCTCGGCGCGATCTAGCGTTTCAATCCACGCCCCCGCGTGGGGGGCGACGACGTCAGCAGCTCATGCAGCCGATCACGAGCGCCTGTTTCAATCCACGCCCCCGCGTGGGGGGCGACCTAGCGGTCGACGTCATCGACGACTCGTGCAACGGTTTCAATCCACGCCCCCGCGTGGGGGGCGACACGGCCGGCGTCTCGGCAGCCGATGCCGCAGGCGTGTTTCAATCCACGCCCCCGCGTGGGGGGCGACCAAGCGATCGACACCATGCACGATCATGCCATGGATGTTTCAATCCACGCCCCCGCGTGGGGGGCGACGCAGCGACGGCGTGCTCCAGTTGACCAGTGGAGTTTCAATCCACGCCCCCGCGTGGGGGGCGACGCCAGACCAGCTCACGTGCTAGTCGTCATCGGCATGGTTTCAATCCACGCCCCCGCGTGGGGGGCGACGGCCGATCTGCGACGGTGCATGCCGTGCATGTTTCAATCCACGCCCCCGCGTGGGGGGCGACGCTGCGACTGATCGACTCGACGTTCAGCGATGCGGTTTCAATCCACGCCCCCGCGTGGGGGGCGACCCAGGCTGAGTCGTAGCGATCGCGCCTGACGACGTTTCAATCCACGCCCCCGCGTGGGGGGCGACGGCCGACGTGAGGCCGCGAGTCGGATCGCTGCTGGTTTCAATCCACGCCCCCGCGTGGGGGGCGACTGCCGGGCGCCTGCGCAGCTGACGGCCGATGCCAGGTTTCAATCCACGCCCCCGCGTGGGGGGCGACGCGAGCTGCGAACGTTAGCCGCGACATCCGAGATCGGGTTTCAATCCACGCCCCCGCGTGGGGGGCGACGACCGTCCTGAGGTCATGTCCGATCGTTTCAATCCACGCCCCGCGTGGGGGCGACCCGTCCGAGCGACCCGAGTTTCAATCCACGCCCCCGCGTGGGGGGCGACGCGAGTGGCATTGGCCGACGTCGAGCGGCGGAGACGGTTTCAATCCACGCCCCCGCGTGGGGGGCGACGCGTTCAGCGCGTCGTCGGAGTTGACGCAGTGGGTTTCAATCCACGCCCCCGCGTGGGGGGCGACCGTCGACGCTCGTGGCCATTGTCAGCAGTTGGGGTTTCAATCCACGCCCCCGCGTGGGGGGCGACCTCGGCGCCTCGTCATCCGGATCAGCCGACGACGGTTTCAATCCACGCCCCCGCGTGGGGGGCGACTCCGGTCCGGCACGATTGCACGCCGTGAGTGGAAGTTTCAATCCACGCCCCCGCGTGGGGGGCGACTCGAGTGCTCGCTGGCGACGTCCGTAGGCGTCAGGTTTCAATCCACGCCCCCGCGTGGGGGGCGACTGCGGCAGTCGTGACCGTCGACGATGCGACGTGTTTCAATCCACGCCCCCGCGTGGGGGGCGACCGCAGAGCGGACGTCGACGGCGATCGCCGGCAGGTTTCAATCCACGCCCCCGCGTGGGGGGCGACGCTGACGGCTGCAAGTCGTGGCCGCATGGGCTACGTGGTTTCAATCCACGCCCCCGCGTGGGGGGCGACGTGCGACACGGCAAGAGAACCGACGACACGAGTTTCAATCCACGCCCCCGCGTGGGGGGCGACCCGGCTTGCGCCGGCACGACCGTGGCGACTGGTTTCAATCCACGCCCCCGCGTGGGGGGCGACAGCCGGCGCGACCGGCGGCGCAGCGCCGTAGGGTTTCAATCCACGCCCCCGCGTGGGGGGCGACTCGGGCATCCGAGATGCTCGCCACGTCGTCGCGTTTCAATCCACGCCCCCGCGTGGGGGGCGACCGGGAACGCTACGACAGCGATGCACCGCGGACGTTTCAATCCACGCCCCCGCGTGGGGGGCGACCTCAAGGTTTCGATTGCTGACGTAACGGTGATCACGTTTCAATCCACGCCCCCGCGTGGGGGGCGACCTGACGCCGCGGACGTCAACGATCGACGACCTCGAGGTTTCAATCCACGCCCCCGCGTGGGGGGCGACGCGACGTCGAGCCATCGTTGCGCCGTCGGCCGAGGTTTCAATCCACGCCCCCGCGTGGGGGGCGACCGCCTGCGCCATACCGACTACGCCTGCGATGATGTTTCAATCCACGCCCCCGCGTGGGGGGCGACGCATCGTGACCTTCGATAGCCGTTAGCAGCAGTAGTTTCAATCCACGCCCCCGCGTGGGGGGCGACCTGGCGATCCAGATCGCCCGTGATCCTCGAGTTTCAATCCACGCCCCCGCGTGGGGGGCGACGCACGCGTATCGTGTCACATCGAGCCGTTGGAAGCGGTTTCAATCCACGCCCCCGCGTGGGGGGCGACAAAGCTTGAGCGGATCGAGTAGATCGCCGCAGTCGGCGCAAATGGTTTCAATCCACGCCCCTGCGTGAGGGGCGACTCCGCCCATTTAACCCTTGCTGGCAAGGCGTTTCGCACAATCATTCGCGAACCCCGCCGGCGGGCGCAGGCACGGGCGAGGGCCCGCGAATGGTGTTTTCCACAAACCGAATTGCCAAAGAACGTTACGGCGGTCGCGAACGTCGCCGGGCGGCGTGCGCCTTGGGGTTCGCGTCAGACGATGAGGGGCCCTTCGAGGTCATAGCCGCGTCTTGGTTCCGTGGTGTTCGACGCGATCTGCCGGGACGAGCCGAGAAAGTAAAAGCGGAGGCTGTCGTCGGCTGGGTCGATGATGCCAGAGCAGCCGGTCACGGCAGACGGTCCACTGCGCCGGATCTACCTTGAGCTCAAACACCGAGAACTGGACCCGCTGGCCGTAGTCGAGACAGGCCTTCGCAGTGTGGCGCAGGCGCCGTCTGCCCTTGGCGGTTGTCGTCTGGATGTCGTAAGTCACAAGTATGTACATCGCAGCGGCTCAGCCTTTCCAAAGGAACGGCGGGTAGGTATCGATGTCACCCCGTATGAAACGCACCATGAGCCTCGCTTGCAGGTGCGGCAGCAGGCCAATGCGACCTTCTCGCCGAGAAACGGGTGCACCAACGACTCTTTCTTGCGCTGCTGCCACGCCACGAGCACGGCCTTGCGCGTTGCATCGTCCATCAAAACCGCCCGGTTTTCCTGCCCTTGAATCCGCGCGGCGAAATCTGCTTGCGGTTGATTAGCGAAAACGCGAGCCGGTCCGCGAGGAACGGGCGAAACTCCTCCATCAAGTCAAGGGCGAGGCTCGGCTTGCCGGGCCGGTCGACGTGGAGATATCCCACGCACGAGTCAAGGCCAGTCGCCTCACACGCGGCTCCTCATGTCATGCAAGAGCAACGTGTAGATGAAAGACAGAACCGCATTGATACGGTCAAGCGGCGGCCGTCTCGTGCGTTTCGTAAACTCGAAACCGTCGGCTGTGGGCTCGGTCGACTGAAGGGCGTTGAAGGCGCGAAATACTGAAGCGCCGCCTCGCCCTCCAGACCGCGTACTTCGTCGAGGTTCCCGGAGTGGCGAATCTCCTCGAGAGATGCACTTAAGCGGCCGGCCTGGCGCCCAAGGCACTCGGTGCGAGCCTGATCGTCGCCGGCGTCGCGGGCTGCGCGGACCAGGACTGTGCCGCGCAGTTCGCCACCTTCGCCCTGACGATGTTGCGTGCGATCTCGAGAGCCACGGACGCATCATCCGCGAGGCGATACTGGTTGCGCCGCAGCAAGACGTTGCCCTTCGTGAACCCACTTACCGTCGCGAGAAACCGCCCCCTTTCCGTGAGAAACGCGACGGAGACACCGGCCTCGGCGCACGCCCCCAAGAGAAATGGTGACGCCCCGACGCGGCCGAAACAAGCGATCCCTTCGAGCGTGTGCATTGGAAGTTGGGCGAGTACCTTTTTCTCGAGGCGTACCTGCACCGCAAGGCCACTTTTGGCCAAATAGGCCCCTTGAGTCGTCACGTACAGCGTATTGAGCAGCGGCTGCATGGCCTACCCCCTTCCCACAAGAACAGCGAAGCCCCCCGGGTCAGGAGCGAAACTACCCGTCGGCCGATCACCCGCGGCCGTCGCTCAGCGAGGAAGCCAGTGTTCGCTCGAAGTATACCCGGACGCCGGCGCTCTTGGCGGCGAGCTCCGGCATGCAGACTGTGCGCAATGAGCAGTGCTTGCACTTTGGCCCGAGCTCGGCCGGTGGGCTTTCCTGCGAGCGAATCAAAGAATGGAGTGCGTGGCTGCGTCGCGGGTCAGGTCGCGAAGTGCCTCGTCGAGCTCGACGACGATGCGCGGCGCGTCTTACCGTAAAAAAGGTCGGCGCGATCGATGGAGACACCGAGCATCTCTTCGAGGCAAAGGGCCTGCGCGCACAGTTGCACGCGGTCGCAGCCATTCCGTTTGGGCCTGCCGCGCTTGTACTCGACGGGCCGGACGCCGCCGGCCGCGTCGAAGTTGACGATGTCGGCGACACCGAAGAGCCCGAGCTCCAGGCTGTGGACGGACAGCGATCGCACCGTGCGCACTTCCTTGCGGCGGCTCGACCGCCCGGAGTGGGCCGCGTGGTGGAGAATGCGCCCTCCGCGGTGAAGCGGTTCTCGCCCACAGCCGCTCGATGTGGATCAGGGCGCACTGACGCTCGCAATAACAGCAAGTGCTGGAAGGCGGAGATCGGCAGAAGATCGGATTCGGTTGAGCATGGCCTCACGCCCAGTCGATCCAGCGTTCGATGGTGACACCCTCCGGCAGCTTTCCTCGTCCACGCTCAACTCGTAATCGGCGAACGAACGCGGAGGACGGCCCTCGTCCTCGCCGTTGGCATCGCCCGGAAGAGGCTGCACGCCGGGCCTGGGCCGGCATTGCACTCGCGAGAAGAGCTTGTCGGCCCGCGCGTTGCCCAGCGGACTCTCGTGGCGGAAGGCGACGCAGGCCACGGGTCGCATGTTGGCCCTGGCGGCCGAACTGTCGCACTCGAACATCTGGTCGAGTGCGCGCTTGAGCAGGCCAGGTCCTCCTCGGAGAAACCCGTCCCGTTGCTCCCGCTCGCGAGGTTCGGATTGACGTATCCGTGGACGCGATAGAGGCCATACGGGACGGTGAACTTGCGGCCCATAGTGCGATTGCCGCCCTTCCTGCTTCTGGCCTCGGCCGTGGTCGTGACGGCGCATCGCGTCACGGCGTGTTCGCTGCTGACGATCGGGTGGATCGAGCGCGCGAGCCCGAACTGGATCGGGCCGCGGACCTGGCCGCAGTTGATTTCCGTCGTCATCACCGCACCGAAGGCGCGGATATCGAAGAAGTTGTCGCACATCCAACGCGTGAGTCGCCGATCCTCCTCGGCCCTGTCCTTCCCTTTGGACTTGCGCTTCTTGGGGTCGGTCTCTCAGCGCACGTAGGCCCGTTCGTGCTGCTGGTTGAGGACCGCCTTCTCCTTGACGTAGATCTCGAAGGGAGGCTTCTCGCCCTGCGCCAGGCCGACGAAATTGCGGATCTTGCGCTTCAGGCAGACGTCGGTGACGAGCCCCTGCCCGGTCTCCGGGTCGATCCGAGGCAGGTTCCCGGCGTCGGGGTCGCCGTTGGGGTTTCCGTCGGTGATGTCGAAGAAATAGACGAAGTCGTAGCGGTTCCCGACGGTCCCGCCGCTGCTGTGCCCGTCACTCATCAGTCGTCTCCTTGCGGTCTTTCGGTCTTCTTAGTGAAAAAATCCTGCCGTTGGTGGTAGTAGCCGATGTAGAGTAGTCCTTGTTTCTCCAGCGGTAGATGCGATGGGAAGCGATGAATTTGACCGCAAATCTCGCCGATGAGCTTCTCACGGTTGACACGCAAGCCCTCGTTGGCGAGCTTGTTGAGGTGGTGTTGGTGGAGTCGGAGGAGCCGGGGAAAAACGCTGGCCGGTGTCGCTCCGGCAGAACTGAAGTATCGGTCCTTAATTGTGGAGTTCAGTTTGGTCTCGGCCGCGTCCTCTTGGGTCTTCTCCAAAGCGGCGAACAGTCTGCCAAGCTGGTACGCCTCATCAGGATGATCCTTGTTGAGCGCCACGGACACCTCCTTTTCTCGATTGCGGATAAGATAAGCCTTCAAGATCGCAGCCCGACGATGGTTCAAGATAGAGTCCGCGCGGACGCGTCGCACGACAGCGGCAAAGAAAGCCTGCGGATAAGGCAGTCCGGCTAGCACTGGCGTGCGCGACCTCTCCCGCGAGTTGCGGAGCAATGTCTTTGGGTTCCCGGGCGGTCTCCAGAAGCAACCGGCGAATGATAAGTGGTGGATCGTCCGGTCGAGCCCCGGTCATCTCCAAGTCCTTGACATGCTCCGCCAGCCGCTCAGCGAACTCTCGCACGGTGCTCGTGAGCCAGAAGCGGACGTTCAGACGAGCTGCATTGGGCGAAAGGCCGAGGACATAGAACGGGGCATCCGGCTCCCGAATCCGGTCCGATATCAGTCCCTGCCGCGCGGGCATCTAGAAAAGCCCGGACCCGAT
>CAWKNT010000030.1:0-116733 GCA_963850935.1 uncultured Isosphaeraceae bacterium | reverse complement strand
TTTTCTGAACTTGCGTCTACTAGCGACACATCGCGACTTGTCACGTCTCAAGACGCTATAGGCGAAGAGGTTGCGACGCACGACGACGAAGGCGAATCGCGTCAACAAGCGGCATCGAGCGACATGCCGCGTCCGCTGGCTGCTACCAAAAGCGCTACTTATGGCTCGGAAGCCGATCGCGATCTCGCTGTCGTCGTTGCCGCCTGGCCGAACCTAGCGGACTCCGTGCGAGCAGCGGTGATGCGAATCATCCAGGCCAGTTCGAGCACGACGTGAAGCGTGGGACTGTCGCGTCAAGACGTGCTAAGGAACGGGCCGGGAATAAGTTCCCTGTTTCATGATTCGCTGGGGATCGCGCAGTAGTTCCACTTCGGCAGGATCTTGTCGAAGGCGATTGTCATCGACTCGGGGTAGGGATATCAAACGGACAAAAACCAACGCTCGATTGTGAGCGTTTGTCGAGGTGTGCGACGATCTGCCCCAAAAGACGCATACGCCGTTTTGCTGACGGAAGAAGTGCGTGAAGACACGCGCCCCCTACGAGAACTCGCGAGTCGTTCGCGCCGCAGCTTGACACGCCGCCGGGTGCCGCGTATATTTCCATTTGGCTATACAACCAGAGGGTAATCGACGCATGATGACCGCTAGCCTCGATGCCACGTTCTCCGCGCTGTCTGACCCGACCCGTAGGGCTATCCTGGCCCGGCTGGCGGAGGGCGAGGCCACGGTTAATGAGCTCGTGGCTCCGTTCAAGTTGAGCCAACCCGCGATTTCCAAACACCTCAAGGTGCTTGAGAAGGCTGGCCTCATTTCCCGGGGACGCGACGCCCAGAAACGACCCTGCAAGCTGGTGCCGGAGCGACTGAAGTCGGTCACCAACTGGCTGGAACAGGTGCAGGAGATTTGGGAAGGCAACTACAAACGGCTCGATGCGTTACTGACTGAGTTGAAGCAAACCGAGAAACAGGAGCGAAAGAAATGAAACCCGCGGAAGCAAGTCTGCCGTCAGATACAGAAGTGTTGGTGAAGCGCAGCTTCGATGCACCCGTCAAACTGGTGTGGCGGGCCTACATGGAACCGGACCTGATGCGTCGTTGGTGCTCGGGCCTCCCCGGTTGGTCGATGCCTGTCTGCGAGATGGATATGCGCGTCGGCGGAAAGTATCGCTGGCGCTGGCGCAGCGACGAGAACGGCCAGGAGTTCGGATTCACTGGAGAGGTTCTGGAGGTCACTCCGCACGCGAAAATCGTGCATACGCAAATCTTCGATGCCGGAGACCTGGGCGTTTCTATGGGGAGCGAGCCGTCGATCATCACCGTCACCTTCCAGGAGACCAACGGCATCACAAACATGACGACCACGATCAGATACGCCTCGAAGGCAGACCGCGACGCGGCGTTCGCAACTGGCATGACCGACGGGATGGAGGTGAGCTACAAACAGCTCGACGGAGTGCTGGCTGAGGGGTGAAAACGTGAGTGGCGTTCTGCGCCGTTGACCCTATTGTAGCTGGATTCGCACGAATTCGGCCTTCCGTCCTAAAGCGCAGAATCTGGTCTAGAGTTTAGCGAGGAGCGCCATTCGACTTACTTGAGGGGACACTTGCCCATACGCATGTGCAGGAATGAAACATGAAGACAACAGCTTTTCTCCTGACGATGCTCGTGCCGGCTGTCGTATCGGCGCAGCAGAAGCCAACTACGGGTTACGCGCCGGTCAACGGCCTCAAGATGTACTATGAAGTCCACGGCAGCGGCGACCCGGTGGTGTTGCTGCATGGCGCGTTCATGACCATCACAAACAACTGGCCCGGGTGGATCGGCGAACTTTCCAAAAGTCGGAAAGTGATTGCCGTCGAACTCCAGGGCCATGGGCGCACAGCCGATATCGACCGCGATATGAGCTCTGCAAACCTCGCCGACGATGTGGCGGCGCTGCTCGATCATCTCAAGATCCCCAGCGCCGACCTGATCGGTTACAGCATGGGCGGCGGCGTCGCGATGCAATGTGCGATCCGCCATCCGGAAAAAGTGCGCAAGGTTGTCAGCGTTTCGGCTGTGTTCCGCCAGGACGGCCGGGTCAAGGAAGGAGCCGACGCGATCCCCAAGCTCACGCCGGAAGCATTCAAAGGCTCTCCCATCGAAACCGAATACAAAAAGCTGAGCCCAACGCCGAACGAATTCCCGAATTTCGTCAAGCACCTCCTCGCGGCGGGATCAAAACCGGAAGACCTCGGTGCCGACAAGCTCAAGGCCACCAAGGCGCCGATGTTCTTCATCCACGGCGATGCAGACGGCGTACGGCTCGACCACATCGCCGAAATGTTCCGCTTGAAGGGAGGCGAGATTTTCGGCGACATGCGGCCGCGCTCAGAATCGAGATTGGCCATATTGCCGCAGACGACACACGTCACGCTGATGCAGCGCATGAACGTCATCGTCCCGATGGTGAACGACTTTCTCGATGCAAAGCCGCAAAAAACGCAATGAGGAAGCCGAACAACTTGTAACCAGTCGTCAGTAAAACGGGCGGGCGCACCTCGACCGGCGCCTTGCAGGGGACGACGGCCTTGCGCCCCCACGCCAGCGCCTCGCCCCTGTCGCCAGCTTCGAGCACCCAGAAACCGCCCACGTGCTCCTTGGTTTTCGTGTGCGGCCCATCGCTGACGAGCACCTGACCATCGGGCTCCGCCCGCAGCGACTTCGCGTTGATTGCCGGATGCAGGCCGCCAACGCAAGGGCTACTCGTCTCGTCAATCGGGGCGACTGGGTGCCGTTAGAACTTTTTCCGGCCGGCAGCAGGGCACTGGCATTGGACTCACACTTCAATGCCACATTAAGATTGATCGTTCGCATCGAACGAGGCAAATCACTAATCGACGATCGACACTCCGCTGCTCAAGCCGTCCCGAAGGGTTGGCTCCGCTCGTGAGTTCTGGATGTGAACGACGAAGACGGCGAAAACAATTCCCCGCGCGGGCTAAGGCTTCGCGGTGTCACGCTTAAGGCTTCGCGGTGTCACGCTTGGTTTTTGGTTTTTTCCTGTCATCGCGGTGCGAGGCTTCGCAGTGCCAAGCTTGGTTTTTGGTTTTTTCATGTCAGGGCTTCGCGGTGTGGGGCTTAGCTTTGTCAGGCTTGGTTTTTGGTTTTTCTGGGGCTTTGCGTTGTCACGGGCTTCGCCGAGACAGCCTTCAGGACACCTACGGCGGCACCGTCCGCGCGGCTGCGGCTCGGCGCTGGATCGGCCTCCAGTGCATCCAGAAGAGCAACGGCTGATTGCGCGTCGGCCAAGGCAGATACTGCAATCCTCGGCGACACGAATGGGCCAAGGGTCCCGAGTTGGTAGTCCGCTACGTTGCGCAACTGCGCGAGAGCTTCGAGTGTAAGTCCAATCCGCTTGAGGTCGGGATCGGACGCATAAACGAATTTCAGCCGAGCAAACGTGTGCACCTTATCGCAAGGAGGCAGCACGAAGCCCCAGCGCCGCAGCGCGCCAAGTACTTCGTGCAACAGGGCGTAGTATGTCCGACCGACGCTGGACCGCCAGTGAGCTTCGCTCGGGCCGGCCGCCAAATCTTGGCCAACGTCGAGAAGCGTTCTACCGTCCATTCGCGCGGTAGACCGGTAGCAGGACAACGTTCTGGCAGACGTCGGGCGGGAACGTCGCCGCCATCCACTCGATCCAGTTTTGCTGTGTCGGGTCGTCGTCAGTCCCGATGTCGTCGCGGTGCGTCCAGAGAATCACCCCAGGCGCCAAGGCGAAGTCGTCGCGGCATTCCGGGGGATGAATCGGAGCCGTTCCCGACTGCAAGGAACAACCAAAACCAAGGGCCGACATCCGCCAAAGGCCGACACCCGCGATGCACGGTCCACGTCTACCTGGGCATTGTAGTGGATGGGTTGCACACAAGTTGCTTCCGTCGTCGCCAGGCGTAGCCTATCGGCCCGAGGAGAGAGAGGATAAACATGGTAAGGGTCGAAGGTTCGGGAACGGCGGCGGCGACCAGTCGCACCTGTATCAACACGTCGGCATTATCGTCATCCACAAGATAGGACGCGGCATCATCGAGATGCAGCACCCACGTGGTCGAGCTGGTTTGTTGGACAATGCTCCCGGTCGGGCTAAAACTCAGGGTCGGATCCCAGAAGGCAATGAAGGACGCAAGGTCCGTCGCATACTCGTTGGAAAACGCCCAATAGGTGCTGCCCTGCCACTCCGTTTTCTCGTAAAAATTGAGGCTGGTTCCCGCAGCAACATAACCCGCATCTACTTCGAAAGATGCACACTCATCCGTGACTTGCGTCGCCGGGAGCTTGTCTTGCGCTCGGTCCTTCAAAGCACCTGGCTGGGTTTAGCCCTGCCGCGGCCATGCGTTGCTCGAGCACGGCGTGCAGGCGGGTGACCGTTCGAAGCAGATCAGCCCTGTCAACTTCGCTCAACTCATCGAACAAAGTCGCCATCGCCCTGCGATGTTCCCCCCAAACCTGCTCGCCGACCTTGCTCCCTTTGGGAGTAGTTTCGATCACGGTGGCGCGCCGGTCGGTGCAATGCGCGACGCGCCGGACTAACCCCTCGCGCTCGAGGCCGTCCACCAGCTTGGTAATGTTGCGGGCCGACACGTCGAGCCTGGCACCCAGTTCGCTCATGATCATCGGCCCCTTCACGTGAAGCATGCCGAGGAGCTTGAGCCTGGCGTAGCTCATCGTTCCCTTCTCGTACTTTAACTCAAGCCAGCGCCTGAAAACGGGCATGAGGCGACCGAAGGCATCCACCAACGACTGGGAATCGGGTGTGTGGTCCGCGGGAGACCTTGACATTTTGGGGCCGACCCTCATAATACTGAACCGGTACACTATCCGCTCGGCAAGTAATCTGGAAAGTATTATAGACGGGCGAGACGCTTCAGGACAGTAAACCCGTCGCTTGGCCCCGGCGTAAGTCGGCTTCAGGGAAGAAGCCGGCGTCGGCCAACGTAATGGTATCTCGGTGGAAACGGACCGATCGCCGCTCCGGAACTCGCCCGCAGCCAATCGTCGGAGACACGCGCACAGCTAAAGTCTCGTGTCCGCCGGAGAATCGCGAATTCTTCGTTAGAAACCGAAGGTGACGACATGGATGAGTTGCTTCGGATGCTGCCGGGATCTCACCGTTGGCACGTCGTGCAAATTGAGTTGCCGCGCCTTGATCGAGTCGTCCGATGGTCCAGCGTCCCAGTCACGCCAGCAATAATGGAGGCAAGGGAAATGGTGCTCTCCTTCTTATGGATCGTGACCCTTACGGCGCCCTTGATTGCCCTGATGTTGTCAGCCGGCTGCGCGGCGTTGCCCAAACCGGTGTCCGAAACCCGCTTCGTTACGACGGCGCCGAATGCGACCGCTACCGCGGTTCCACCCGACGTCGCCGGGCAGTACTGGAAGCGGGACCAATCACGTGAGATCAAACTTGGGCCAGCCGGGATTGTCTCCATCATCGAGAGGGCCGGTCCGCCGGACGAGGAATTGGCCAAAGGCCGCCGCGTTGCGATCACCGAGTTTAGCGTCGAGTTCGTCGAAGTGCAGTTTCAGAACCCATTTGGCCATCCCACGATGATCAAATCTTCTCCCGCCCAGGTGCCTGCGCCGTCGCCGGTCTCGCCTGGCATGGAGCCAAGCGGCGTTGGAACGAAGCTAACAACGATGTCGATCGCCGATCAAATTCAGACGTCGCAGGCCATTCGTGACGTCTTCGAACAAATATTGAAGGAATACGGACTGATCATCGTGCCCCAGAACACCGTCACCGCTTGCGCAGGCTACGCGAAGTTAAAGCCCAGGCCGTCGATCAGTTCGTCGTGGGCACATTTTCTAAAATCGGTGCCAACCGATACGGGCGTCGTGCTTCGAACCCATACCGTGGCCGCACCCGGTCTGGGCATTGCCACCTGCAGTTCCTTAGCGTTGGCGTCTGCCGAGTCAGAGATCAAGCGAGAGACCGGCGCAGATGTCGTGATGGCCGTAAAACTTCGCGTCGGCACCTATCATCAGAAGGCCGCTCTGGAACAAGACAGCACCATCCGATGGACGGCGGCAAACAGTTCGATCACCTTGACCGCTCAAAAATCCCTCGTGTCGGACGCTGACGTGACAGATGCACATCGCTTGATACCAGTCGCCTGGCGTTTCGAGCCGGTCTCACCAGGGCCGATTCACCCGTCAACTGGCAGAGATGTTGCCGGAGTTTATCGGGCTGGCGTTTCCATCGTTGCAGGGCAAGGTTGGTCATGGCGACCCTTTCGCCCAGGTGACCGATGCCGCTTCGCCCTGACACTTCGACCGTCCGCGGCTGACAAGAAAAGACCGTTCAAGTTCAAAAGTGATTCTAAGGAAGGAATTTTGATGCCCAGTACGGAACCCGGCAATCGATCGACGACCCAGGAACGCCTGATCTTGCTCGTCCTGGCGACGGTGCAGTTCACCTCGATCGTCGACTTCATGGTGGTCATGCCGCTGGCACCTCAGCTCAAGCGGGCGATCGGCCTGACGACGGACCGCTTTGCCCTGGTGGTGGCGGCGTATACCGTTGCGGCGGGGCTCGCCGGGCTGATATCGACGCTGTTCCTGGACCGGTTCGCGCGGAGGCCGACATACCTGGTGCTATTCGCCGGGTTCCTGCTGGGAACCCTGGCCTGCGGCGTCGCCCCCGACTTCATCGCTCTGATGGCGGCCCGTGGGTTGACCGGTGCCTTCGGCGGAATTCTGGGTGGGATGGCGATGACGATCATCGGCGACGTCTTCCCCGAGCATCGCCGTGGAGCGGCCACCGGAATCCTGATGATGTCGTTCTCGATGGCCTCGGTGCTTGGCGTGCCGATCGGCCTGACGCTCGGGCAGGAATTTGGCTGGCACATCCCGTTCCTCGTCCTGGCGGCTCTCTGCGTGCCGTTCTTCGTCCTGGCCGCCTGCGTATTGCCCCGTCTGGATGGACATTTGAAGGGACAAGGTCGTGAAGAACCGCTGGCCCGACTCAAGGCGATCTTCCTGGAGGCGAACCACCTCCGGGCGTTCGCTCTCACATCGGCCCTGATGATCAGCGGCTTCAGCGTCCTACCATTCTTGAGCGCCTACCTGGTCTCCAATGTCGGAGTGGACGAGAAGCACTTGCGATGGGCTTACGTCGCCGGCGGAATCGTCACGCTGATCGGAATGCCGACCATTGGTCGGATGGCTGATCGATTCGGCAAACTCCGCGTGTACCGGTTTGTGGTTCCGGCCAACGCAGCGCTCCTCTTGATCGTGACTAGCTTACCCCCAATACCCCTTGCCTTGGTATTGCTCGCCATGTCGGCCACGATGCTCAGCAACGGCGGGCGTATGGTGCCGGCGATGGCGATGATCACCTCCAGTGTCGTCCCGCGCCTTCGAGGCGGCTTCATGGGGGCTAACTCGGCCATTCAGCATCTCTCCTCCAGCCTCGGGGTTATCGTCGCCGGCTTCATCCTGTTCGAGCCCGAGAACGGGCCGATCGAGCGCTTTCCCATCGTCGGCCTGATGGCTGCCGTGGTCTCGCTCTCGACCCTGTGGCTTGCCGGCCGACTTCGTATGGAAGCTGGTGTCGCCGATGATGAGGCTATGGAACCGGTGAAGCGGGGGATTCTGACAGCACACGGACGAGAGCACGGGTTAACGCCAGCCGTCCCGACAAGGGTCGCCTTCTCTGGCGAGCACCAGGTCGCCCCGATCTCGACCCGCACGGGTTAGCCTGTGTAGGAGGATTCGGCAATGAGAGTCGATCATATGAAAGACGCGGCATTTTCTGAAATCTGCTCAAAGCATCCACTGACGCCGATCGAGGATGACGGTACGTACCGGGAGGCACTCGAGATCCTGGATCGTCTCTTCGCACTCGATGACCAGCGAACCCCGGCCGAATTGGAATATTTCCGGAGGTTGGCGCAGTTGGCCTATGAATATGAAATGAACCGCTGCACCAGGAACTTGTCGCTCTGAACTCAGTCGCTGGGATGACTCGTCTTCTGACCGGGAAGCAGCAGCCGGATGCAGCCTTTGGGGGGAAACGGGGACGCGGATTTGAGGAAACGCGGTCGCGATTGGTTTGTCTCTCAACGAGCAAAAACGGGTCCACGAGCCAAAACACGGACATAGCTAATTGATCGTTCTCCGCAGCGCACAGACGGAGCGATGTCACACTGCTTTTCGGCTCAAATACCGACTATGATGCCCTCAGAACTCCTGGCATAGCCAGCATCGCAATCTCCACACAACCGACCGTCGGCTGGTCGAATCCGCGTAATTAGCGTGTCGCCGCGTTCGCCGATTCGCTTGCTTTCCGAGGGTGGCCTTCCGGACGAACGGTCTGCTCGAATCCGAGATCTTTTACCGTTTACCGCACCCACCTCGCTTCGTCCTATGGTCGTCCTCGCTCGATGCTCACTCACCGCACCCGGTCTCAGCTATGCGTGATCGGTCACGAAAGACGCCGGAAGTGCGCTGCCCGCGCTGGAATCGACCTCAGGCCAGAGCTTGCAGCAGCGACCCAGCCTCCACGAGGTCCGGCGTCGTGAAACCTTCCGTGTACGTGTCGTAGACGGCCGCCAGCGCGGCGCGGGCCTCGCCGCGACGGACGTGCCGTTGCCAGAGCCGGGCAAGGCTCATTGTGGCCCGCAGCTCCCAGGCCCGGCTCCGCTGGTGTCGGGCGATCTCGATGGCGCGGTGGAAGCATTCCTCTGCGGCAACGGCCTGGTCTGGCGACTCCGCCAGCAACAGCTCGCCTTTGAGGCGGTGC
The DNA here is from genome assembly GCA_963850935.1 of uncultured Isosphaeraceae bacterium. Classification (GTDB taxonomy): domain Bacteria; phylum Planctomycetota; class Planctomycetia; order Isosphaerales; family Isosphaeraceae; genus CAWFRS01. The sequence continues at coordinate 107,952 of CAWKNT010000030.1, read as the reverse complement.
AGCTCGGCCTCCTGGAAGCGCTCGTCGTTCCTCTCCGCGATTGCCAGTCCCTCGTCCAGCGCCTGGCGCGCGTCCTCGAACCGGCCGGCCTGCGTGTAGGCGTCGCCCAGGGCGCTGAGCTGGACCGGAAGGATCAGCTCGGCGCCAGTGGCGCGCCAGGCGTGGACGCCCTTGCGGATCAAGGGAATCGCCTCCTCCAGCTGACCTTGGAGGAGCAATCCGGCGCCCTTGTAGAAGGTCCCCGAAGCGGTCCACCACGCAAAACCCTGGTCGGTCGAGATCGCGAAGGATTCCTCGCCGGCCGCCTGAACCTCGACCCCTAGCCGGCAACACTGTTGCAGTAAGCCGGTGTGGTGCAGGGCGTAGGCCAGAGTGAACGGGTGTCCGATCGCGCGGGCTAGCTCACGCATCTCTCGATTGATTGTGAGAGCTTGATCGGGGAATCCCAGGTGCCAGAGGGACATCGCCAAATGGCAGCGGTTGGCGACTCGCGGATCCGTGTTGGTGTAGGCGGCCCAGTCTCGCTTATTCTCCGGGCTGTCGTACTGGTCCACGGCCATCGCGAGTCTGTCGCGGGCACCGGCGAAATCAGCACGATACAGCATCGTCTGACCCACCCACTTCAAGGCTTCCATCACAATGCCGCGGTCCCCGAGCCGGTTGGCAAATTCCATCCCCTCGTTGGCCAGCTCCGTGCACCGCCGAAAATCGCCGCGCGTGAAGTGAAACACCCAGCTTCCAAACATGCTGGCGAATACTTGCGGCGGCTGACCCACCCGCTCGCACAGCTCACGTGCCCGCGCGAAGACGGGGCCGACTCCGTCGGCGGAGTAACCGCGCGACGCGATGTAGGCGGCGCCCAGCGCACACACGATTGCCAGTTCCCGCGCATCCCGCTCAGGGGACTCGTCCAGAGTCTCGAGCAGCGCCAAACCCCGGGACAGGTTGCCGATCGCTTCGCTCTCCGCCGATCGTTCCCGCGAGCGCACCCCCGCCTTGAGCCAGTAGTCGACCGCCTTCTCGGTCAGCCCGGCCTCGGTGAAGTGGTGGCCCAGCAGTTCCGGTTGTGTCTCGGCGGTCTGCGGGAACTGCGGCCTCCAGCACCTCGGCGACACGCCGATGGAACTGTTGCCGCTTGCTCTTGACCATTGCGTTATACAGCGCATCTTGCAGGAGGGCGTGCTTGAAGACGTAGGTGCAGCGGGGGGGCCGGCCCTTCGCATACAGGATCTCCGCCTGCGTCAGCTTGCCCAGCTCCGCCTGGAGTGCCGGCTCGTCCGCCTCCGCCACGGCGGCGAGCAGCTCGTAGCTGGTCTCGCGGCCGATCACCGCCGCTAGCTGGCCTACCTCCCTGTCGCCCTCCATCCGGTCCAGGCGTGCCATCACGAGATCCTGGAGCGTGGCGGGGATCTCGCGCGTCATGAGGGTCTTGACCCGCGTGCTGTCTCCCTCTTCCTGATCGAGCCCGCCCGACTCTTGCGCCAGCTTCGTGAACTCTTCGACGAACAGCGGCACGCCGGCGGTCCGTTCGTAGATCCGCTCGACCACCGCCTCCGGAGTGGCAGTCCCCATCTTCTTCCGCATCAGCTCGCCGACCTGGCGCCGCGTCAAGCGGTTCAGGGCCAAGCTGCTCTGATGGGCGACCGCGGGCCACGGCGTCTGGAACTCGGGGCGGAAGGTAAGGACCGTGAGGATGGAATCGTGCAGGCCCTCGGCGAGGAACAGCCCGAGGAACTCCAGGGTGGAGGCGTCGATCCAGTGCAGGTCCTCGACCACGAAGAGAACCGGCCTCCGGGCAGCGCGGGTGTGCAGCCAATCCAGCATGACCCGGAACGTCTCTTCCCTCTGCCGGGTCGGGGGCAATGAGAGCGCGGGGAAGCGGTCCGGCGTCGGCAGCGACAGCAGCGACGCCCATAGCGGCATAGTCTCCGGCCGGGCCAGGTCATACTGCTCCAGGCGGTGGAGCAGCCGGTCAAACCGCGCCTGCGGTGACTCCTCGCGGCCGAAGACGAGGGCCCGCTCGTAGAATTCGATGGCCGGGTACAGCCCCGTGTTCTGGTATTGCGGTGCGCAGCGCCACTCGATGACCGGCGCGTCCGCCTCGCCTTCGACCATCCACCCCAGGACGTGCTCCTTTAACGTATGCACGAGGCGCGACTTGCCCAGGCCCGGCTCGCCGATGAGCAGGACGACCTGACCCATGCCCTCCAGGGCTTGCTCCCAGCGATCCTTCAGCAGGCTGATCTCGTGGTCGCGGCCGGTGAGTGGCGTGAGCCCGGCCGGACCCGCCGCCTCGATCGCGCTCTGGCCTTCGCCGACGCCCTGGACCTGGAAAAGTTCGACGGGCTGCGCCACGCCCTTGAGCTTTCGCGGGCCAAGACCGATGCATTGGAACTGGCCCCGGATCAGCCGGTAGGTTGCCTCGCTACAAACGACCTGGCCGGGCGCGGCGACGTCTTCCAACCGGACCGCCATGTTCCGCGCCTCCCCTACCAGCGAGATCGCATCCTCCTTGGCCTCGACGATGGCCGGCCCAGTGTGGAGGCCGACCCACGGGTTAAGCTCTAACCTGTGTTGGCGGCGGAGTGGCTCGCCGAAGCCCTCCAGGTCTTGGAGGAGGCCCAGGGCGGCCCGCGCGGCGCGGCGTGCGCCGTCCTCGTAAGCCACTGGGTAGCCGAAACATACCAGTAGGCCCTGCTCGTCGCATTGCACGATCGTCCCGTCAGACCGGCGCACCGCCTCCTCGCATGCCTGCCGGAATGTCCGCAGCACCTCGGCCTGATCCTCCGCGTCGAGTTCCAGATACGCCTCGGACTCGAATGCCTCGCAGCCGCAGACCAGGACCGTCACCTGGCGGCGCTCGGCCCCGCGGCGCCGCGCCGGGACGAAGGCGGCTTTGGGTCATCGGGTCGCGGCAGCGGCGCCGTGCGGACCTCACCCGTCGGTTCCGTGGTCGGCGCCTGCCGGAATGCCGGCGACTTGGCCATCGTCGGGAGGACGCGACGCAGATCCTCGGCGAAGTCCGCCGCGGTGGTGTAGCGATCCTGAAGCTGCTTCGCCATCGCCCTGAGGCAGGCGCTCTCCAACGCGGGCGGGATCTCGCGGCGAGCTGGCGCGGGGGCTGCGGCTCGTCGTCGCGAACCTGCCGCAGCAACTCCCGAATGTTGCCCGCCCGGAACGGCAAGTGGCCGCAGAGCATCTCGTACAGCACCACGCCCAAGCTGTAGATGTCGGTGCGGCCGTCGATGCGGTGCGCCGCGCCGGCGACCTGCTCCGGCGCCATATACGCAGGAGTGCCGGAGATGACGCCGAGATCGGAACCGTCCGCACCCGCGTCGTCGAGGCCGAGCCCGAAGTCTACGAGGACGGCGCCGCGGTCCGGCGTGACGATGATGTTCGCCGGCTTGATATCGCGGTGGAGGACGAGCCGGGCGTGGGCGTGGGCCAGCGCATCGGCCAGAGCCGCCGCGATCCGGGCCGCCTCCGGCCAGTCCGGGCGGTGATCCCCCAGCCACCGGCCGAGATCGGGGCCTTCGAGGAAGTCCGAGACGATGTAGACCTGTCCCCCGTCCAAGCCGACGTCGTGGACCGTCACGATGCCGGGGTGGCTCAGCCGCGCGAGCCTGCGGGCCTCCTGGAGGAACCGCTCTGCCTCGGCTTGCGGCACCTCGGGGCCGCCGCGGAGGACCTTGATGGCCACGGGCCGGTCGAGCTGCGTGTCGTGGCCCAGGTACACCGCGCCGAAGCCGCCGGTCCCCAAGACGTGGCGCACCTGGTAACGGCCGAAGGCAGCCGGAGGGGCCGGGGCGTCCCTCCCTCGTCGCCGGCGCGGCCGGCGGATCGCGGCGTCAGGTCCGTGGTCAGATCCGATTCGCTCCCCGGCTCGGGATTGCCGAAGGCCGGGCTGCGAAGCGCGGAATCCGACTGCACGGCGACATCGCCAGAGGGCTCGTCTAGGTGGGGCTTACCCGTCGGTTGCAAGGTCGTATCCTCGTCGCGTGTCAGGCCGGCCACTGCGCCGATCGCGCGAATGGACGGCTGAGTGCCTGCGAGGGTTGTCGCGGTTGGAGACCCGCATGCACAGGTTCGGCGGACCGGGAATTTCCGACGACCCTATCCTAGAGCATCGTGCGATCCTTCGCGAGACAGCGGCCGGCCATCGCTTGCTGCGAAGACTTGGAGACGCACGAAGATTGGTCGATGCGGCGCTCTGCTTAATGGACGGGGACGGAAATGCATCCTGTTGGGCCCAAACTTTCGACGGAACCCCTTCCTGAACACCGGAAAACGGTTTGACCCCACGCAGTCCGCCCCTCCGCGGGGGTTGGGACCTTCTCCACTCGGCCAATTTCGCCGAGCCGATTCGGTTCCGGAACGCCGACGTTCTTGAGGCCTCGCAGGCATCTCGCAAGAATTCGGGAACACTAGTTGTGTGGTGATACACTACATCATCGTAATCAAGCGGCGGATGGCGGGAGGAGCGTGGATGACGGCGCGTCAGTGCGGCCACTCAAGTCGTTGGCTCGGGATGCGCTTCGGACTGGGGTCGTGCTCGGGGCTGACCGAAACCGGGTTGATCGACCAGTTCACCCGTAGTAGGGGCGAGGCGTCCGAGCTGGCGTTCACCGTGCTGGTCGAGCGACACGGCCCCATCGTGCTGCCCGTCTGCCGGCGGCTTCTCTCCGACCACGGCTTCGGACTCGCCACGGATCGACGGAATCTTTGAGGTGATGAACAGAGTTAACAAGGCGGCCGAGATGTTCGGCCGGCTCGCGGGTGTCGGCGAGGAGATCGAGAAGGCGTACAAAAACCTTGAGGCAGTCTCCAGCAACCCGACCAACCGCGAGGCTGCCCGACTGCTCCGCGCTCAGCTCCTCTCGGCCGAGGACGGCCTCAGGACCATCCGCAACAATGTCGATCGGATCGTCGTCGAAGCTCGTCCCAAGCCTACGCCCTTGACGCCGCCCCCGACCGCCGCGGCGAAGCCCGACGACCTCGAGCGGAGACTGCACGACGTCGAGAGGAAGCTCGACGAGCTTCTTGGCGCTCGGAGCAAGGCGAACTGACGGGTCTCAACGATGGCTTCTCGGAGGGAGGGGAGGGAAACGACGACGCGTTTGGATTGTCTGTCAGTCTGACCGCTCGACGGAATCCGATCCGCGTAATTAGCTTGTCGCCTCGATCGCCGATTGGCTTGCTTGCCGTAGGCGGCCTTCCAGACGAACGGTCTGCGCCGACCCGCGATCTTTTACCGTTTCCCGCACCCACTTCTCTTCGCCGTATGGTCGTCCTCTATCGACGCTCACCCGCACTTGGACTCTTTCCTTGGTCGAATGAGCCTTAACGCGCTCCGCCCAGTTCCCCGGCCGTTCCATCGTCCAGGGCTAGAACGCAATACGGCAGGATACGAATTGGCTGCACAGGTGCGCCTCAACCATGAAGCTCTCGAATGCCTCAACGTCGGACTCCTTGCGGAGCATAAGCATCTTGCCGACGGATCGGATCAGGACGTGCTAGACAATTTCCTTGTTGCTACTCTCGCCGTTCTTGCCTCGGCAACTTCTGTTCAGAGAACGAAAGACTTTATTTCTTCCCCGGCTTCAAGTGATGATTAAACCAGGCCAGTGCTTCCTCTTGAATGTCCTGGTCGTAGCAATGGGGCTTCCCGGGTGCGTAGCTGCGGAAATGATCGGGAGATCCGGCCCACGAGAATGCCTCGGCGATCTGGCGCGTGGCCTCCTTCTGTCCCAGGGGAGGAAAGAGCAGGTCCTCGGTCCCACCCACGACCATGCACGCCTTGGGTGCCGCCATGGAAATGAGGTCGGGTACATCCAGCCGATTCCAGACCCCGGGGAGCAGGCAGAAGGTGCCGATCGCACCGGCGAGATTGTAGGCTTGTTGCGTGTCGCCCGTTGTCATCCAGCCGACGGAAACGATCGCCTTCACGCGGGGTTCGAGCGCGGCGATCATGTTCGTCCGCCATCCGCCTCCGGAGAGGCCGGTGCATCCGATCCGGGCTCCGTCGACCTCTTTTCGGGACAGCAGATAGTCGACGCAACGGCTGTCGTCACCGAAGTTCACGCCGGCCCAGGTCGTGCCCGCCCAGTTCAGCTCGCGGACGCCGAGATAGAGGGCCTGTCGCGCGAGGCCGTCGTACTTCGCCAGGGTCGCATCATCGAGAGTCGCCGGGTCATAGGCCTGTGGCAAGCCGCCCAAGCCTCGCGGCGCACGCCTGCCGAAGTGATATGCGTCGATGACGATGACCGCATATCCTTGAGACGCGTACCAGTCCGCCAGCGCCCTTCCGCTCGTGTAGGCGGCGCGGTGTTTGGTCACGACGGGATGCACGGGCTCGCCGGAGACCCGGTCCGCGCCGAAGAGCATCGGGCCGCCCCACTCATGGAGGACCAGGAGCGCGGGGGCGGGAAGCGATACGTTTTTCGGAATGTAGAAGTATCCGGGCACCCGGAACCAGGGCGTCGTGTTGAATTCGATTGTCTCGCGGATGAAAGAGTCAGTTTCCACCCGCGCGAGCGTCTTGGACTTGAGGTCGACCGGCGGGAGATCGTAGTGCAGGCCGCGTCTGAGACATTCGCGCGCCTCCTTGGCCCACTCCAGATGGCTCCGGCCGGGATTGGCCTTCTTCCAGGTCTGGGCGTTGAGGTCGAGCGGGCGATACGCGCGCATCGCCTGGATCGGACCTTCCAATGACCCGTAACTGTTTAGTGACTTGCGCCGAGCGTTGCTTCCGTGAACGCCACTACCGGACGGGGCTCCGCCGATTGCCCGAAGGCGGTTCGGTCAGGGCCCCCGACAAAAAGTGTCAGGCCAATCAGGCCCCGAGTCGTATGTCTGAGAAACGAAGCCAGAAGGGATGTGATCTGCATGGTCTGCCTTGTTATTCGGCTCGGCTGCAGTGCTCAAATTAGCACAGGCCTATCCGACGTCGAAATTGATCTCGCCGGTAGTACCGCGCTCTTTGTGTTCGTCATGCCAGGCGAAGGCCGTATCAATCATCTCGTAGAGCTGCCCGGGCGTGAACGGCTTGGTCAGATAGCCATTGGCACCATTCCGCACACCGGTCGCCCGATGGTGTGCATCCTGCAACGCCGTCATCATAACGATCGGAATAAGATTCGTTTCCCGCGCGCGCTTCAATCGATCGCAAAACTCGAAGCCATCGATATCAGGAAGCATAAGGTCGAGAAGGATCAAGTCAGGCTTGGCTTCGGCGACTGCCGCGAGTCCTTGCTGTCCAGAAAAAACCTGGACCGGTTCGAAGCCACGAGCTTGCACGAGATTGGCCAGGATATCGTTGGTGTCGCGCTCATCGTCGACCACCAGAACGGTGCGCGTCATGGGGAAAACCCGAAGAGACAACGGAAGTTCGACCGCTTCCTGTGCCCTATCACGGTCCGCGGCGTCCAGTGCCAGAGTAATCTATCGCCGCCGGAGCATCAGATCCAGCAAATTTCGGAATTCCACAATGACCGACAAATTGTCGCCTTCCGGTGCGAGATTGACCTTCTCTTCAACGTCTGAATTGATGTTGTACAATTCTTCCGATCCATCACCCATCTGGATGTAGTGCCTCCCTGCGGCAACCACCGCTTTCATCGGACCTCTGGCCGCCGGCTCCCGCCCGCCGTTTATGATCAATTCGGGCTTCGTTGTCTCCATGAGCAACGGATCGTCCACGACACGAACCCCGGGACTTCGAGGTTGCCAGTACCGTGCAACCGATCGGCCGCCAAATCCGTGATCCGGGCCCAAGCCGAGCAAGTCGATGATCGTGGCCGGCAGATCGCGCAAACTGACCGGTTCGCCGACCGTCCGGCCGGCGGGTACTTCCTTGTTACCCACGATCAATAACGGCACCTGCACGAGCTGCCGGTATAAACTGCCACCGTGGAAGAACAACCCGTGATCGCCCAGGTGCTCGCCGTGGTCCGAAGTGACGATCACCAACGTATTTTCGAGCACTCCCTGCCGGCTCAGCTCGTCGAGCAGCAATCCCAGCCGCAGATCGAGATAAGCAATACAATCGTCGTACACATCAGTTGCCAATTGTACGTCGTCGATGGAAAGCGTGGTCTTGTCAATCCCGATGAACCCCTCAAGCATCTGTCGCTCACGCGATGACCTGGGGCGCAGACCAAAACCCGGTATCGACTTGTCCGGCACCTCATACGGGGTATGCGCGTCGTTATAATTGAGAAACGCGAAGAACGGCCGCCCCTTTTTCGGCTGCTTCCCCAGCCACCTCAGAAACGCATCGTTGATCGCATCCGCATTCTTCAGGTGCTCTCTCGACCGCGGGATCAGGTCGTACCAGTGCCCGGTCTTTCTCTCCACCCACGCGTCAATCGTAGACGTCCACAATGAGTTGTCGATCCGCCGCCCGAGCGCGATGTACCGGTTGAAGGTATCCAAGACGCTGTATGGAAAATCCTCGTAATGGGCAAAACCACGAGCAAGGCCGGTCTCACGGCTGCAATAATCGAGATTCGCCACGAACCCCGCTGTCACATAGCCATGCGAGGCGAGGTAACCCGCCAGTGTGGGCACACCCTCCCGCACCGGCGTTTTCCAGCCGACACGTAACTCATGAGGCCATCGTCCTGTAAGCATGCTCGCGTGTGAAGGCAACGTCCACGACGCCGCCGCGAACGCCCGGTCGAACCGCACGCCGCGGCTCGCCAGCCGAAGGAGATTTGGTGTCGTAGGCCGGCGGTACCCATGTAAGCTCGTGTTGGCGGCCCGCACCGTGTCCCAGACGATCAAGAGCACGTTCTGCGCGCCGCCGCCGCCGGCGGCAAGTTCGCCTGCTGGCGATACTCCGACCAGTCGCGTTCGCCGCGGGTCACGAACATGATCCCGACCAGGATCGCCGTCAGCCATCCAACCGTCCGCCGCACCAACCGCAAAAAACCGGCTGGCCGCGACCGTACGAGCCGAACCGACTGAACGGCCATCGCGATGGATATGATCAACGTCGCCCACAGCTCGAGCCGAAGCCGGGCGCACAGATCAAGAAACCCAACGAACGAAAGCGACAGAACCGGCACGCCCAGCCGTACCGACCCGCGAATCCTCGCGAACAAAGCGATCAAGAGCGCGGGCACAATCACCATGACCAACACGCCCGAAGGTACAATCCAGGGGAAGTCCGCCCCGAGGTGATAGAAGTCGCGAAAGATCAATTGCCGGTTGATCACCAGGAAGCCAACGTCGAGGAAGCCCGCGATCAAACCGATCCAGATCCCGATCAAGATTACCGCAAGCGCCCCAACGCCAGGCAAAGTTGGCTTCGCGGCAGACACATCCGCATCCAGTTCGACTGCAATTCCATCTTTAATATTCATATAAAAAAAGACAATTAGCATTCGCTCCGCGATCGAGGCCCCGGAAGGGCGTCCCGTCTGACGCTCGCAGCGACAAAGTCACCGCCTCATTATTTTCTGGACAGCGCCTGCATCCAACCCGCGTCTAGCGTTGCAACCTGGAATCGAATGTCCGCAGCCTCTCCCTCAAGTCTTTGCGTCCCGGCGCCTGGAAAACTGCAATCGTCAAGAACCCTCGCGCCTCGAATCCGCGCCCAAGCTGCTCGGCAATTTGTGCCAGTTCTTCAGCGTCGCGAATCGGCTGCTTCCGGCCATGCAGCATCATGTACCGACCCAGCAGTTCACGTACGGCATTTCTATTCTCAACTACCTCGGCCGCCAAGGCCGGCTGGCCCTCGTTCTTGTGAAGGTCGATCAAACGATCAAAAGCCGAAAGATCGCCAGGGTCAGCCGCAAGAAGTAGTTCAAGCTCCGAGCGCTCTTTCGCGAAATCACCGCGATGGCCGGCAAGCCACGCGTTCAATCGGTGCTGCTCGGCAGAGCGCAACGCGACATGCGACAGCTGCGTCATGCCGCGTTCCACAGCATCAAGGCGGTCCGTTGCCATGGCCAATTTCAGTCGTGCCCGCCAAACGGCGCGATCATCCGGCCGTTTCTTCTCGCAATCGCTCAGCCACTGCTCCGCGTCCTTCAAGTCACCGGTGCGGATCGCCAGGTTTGCTCGTCCCAGCCACACCCGATCATCGTCGGGGGCGAGCTTCGCGGCCTCGTCCAGTAAGGTCCGCAGCTCATCAATAGCCGTCATCCCTGTGGTCAGTTCGACGTGCTGCAGCAAAAGCTTGATCGCCAGGTCGAGCGCTCCCTGCCCAAGCGAGTTCAAAGTTTCCCACCGATCCTCAATCAGCTTGGTCGCCTCGTCCTGCCGGCCCAAATCGATCATGATCGGAACGAGCAAGATCATTAGCGCTGTTCGATCGTTCCGCTGATCGTTGGCGGCTTCGCTCACAAGCCGCTCAGCATCGGCGATCTTTCCTTCATTCTGCAACAGCAGCATCCGGCCCCGGATCGCACGCTCCGAAAACTCAGTTCCAGGCTCGATACTTGCCCAGGCCTTTTCGGTTGCCTGGATATGTCCCCGTGCCAGCTCACAGAATCCCAACTGATAAAGAAGCCACCCGTTCCCGTCCGCGTTCTGCACTAGCAATGCCTCGAGGTTCCGGCAAGCCGCCGAATATCGGCCTTTGGCAATATGATCTTCAACCTCGAGTATAGCCTGCTTGTAACGAAGTTGAGTCCAGAGAAACCAGCCACCAATGATCAGACCAGCCCCCACCAACAAGCCAATTCCCCAAGCTCTTGGTCGCGATGGGGTGTCCCTTCTGCTCGATTGCTCTGCGGCGGTACTTCCTGCCATCATCGTCTCAATAATCTCCGACCGTCCGGCCAAGTTGAGACACTATCCTATCCAAAGCCACCATCCCGGTGAACGAGCGATGCGCCAACACTCGCCGGTTCGAAACCGGAATTCATTGCAACTTGCCAGTCGTTTTCGCTGCTGATAGGCTGATCATTCGAGATCTTCGATCACGCATACTGACGAAGCGCAAGGCGAACATGATCCCGTCAACCCGCAACCCGTGTCCCGTATCCGACGGACGCTCATGACCAGTTCGAGTCTCGTCGATCCCAGCGCCTGCAGTGAGATCGGCTCGACAGATCCGGTCCCTCCCACATTCCGACCCACGCTCCATTCAATCATCGCGCTGTCCGTCTGGTGCGGGCTGGTCGCCGGTTTGCTAGAAGTGGGTGCCATCCTCCTTCGCAAGCATCTCTTCGACGCGGACCGAGCCCTCAGGCTGAGCCACCACTTCGCCTGGCTGATCCCCGTTGCCAACCTTTGCATCTTCATCGCGCTGGCAGTGGTCGGCTCCGCTGTCGTGTCGATTTGGCCTCACCGCGGCCGCTGGCTTTTTGCTCGCACGCTCGCCGCCTGCGCACTTCTGCCTCCGATCCTCGCGATGTTTCCAAAGATTTATAGCGCGGCCTTGCTGCTGGTTGCGGCCGGAATCGCTGTCAGGATCGTTCCGATCATCGAACGTAACTGCTGGCGATTTCGTCCCTTCTCCTTTGCCGGATTCTCACTGCCAGTCATCATCCTGGCCATCCTCGCTGGTTCTGTGTGGTATCGCGATCACTCCAGACAGATCGCTGAAAACGCCAGACCGCTGCCGCCGACGGGCTCGCCAAATGTTCTCTTGCTGGTGCTCGACACCGTCGCCGCCAGCCACGCGAGCGTTAACGGCTACAACCGAGCCACGACCAACACTCTCAAGCGAACTCGCCACCCGCGGTATCCGATTCGACTGCGCCCGATCCACATCCTCGTGGACGCTTCCGTCACATGCAAGCATGTTTACAGGACGGTGGTATCACGAACTCTCGCTCGGCTGGCTCACTCCGTTCGATTACCAAGAGCCCACGATCGCCGAGTTCCTCGGAAATCACGGGTTCGCAACGGCCGGCTTCATTGCCAATACGTGGTACTGTGGCCGGAGCTCGGGGTTATCTCGTGGCTTTACGCATTACGAAGATTACATTTTCCCCAATCTCACGGCCTTGAAGACCTGCGCGATGGTCAGTCGCGCACTCGAAAACTATGAAGTCGTGATCCACTTCACCAGGGACAATCTCCAATACTTCGGCTGTTTTGGCGCCGTGGAATTCATCCACGAATCGCTGAATGACAACCGCAAAGACGCAGTCGAATTGAACCGAGAACTCCTAGATTGGCTCTCTACACGTGACCAACCAGATCGTCCGTTCTTTGCGTTTTTGAACTATTTCGACGCTCATTACCGTTATGTGCTCAAACCTGGAAGGCTCCGTCGTTTCGGCGCCGAGCCCGACGATGAGTATAAACGTATACTTATAGATCACTGGGGAACAATGGACAAAGCAGGCGTGTCACCCTCTGGCGTTGCTTTCGCTGCCGATGCCTACGACGACTGCATTGCCGATCTCGACGAACAGGTTGGTAGACTGATCGATTCGCTCGAGAAGCGCGGCATTCTCGAACACACGTGGCTGATCGTTGTTTCCGATCACGGCGAAAGTTTCGGCGAGCATCCGAATACCTTTTGCCACGGTACGAGCCTGTTTGATACTGAGGTGCGCGTACCGTTACTCATTATCCCGCCATCCAAAATGCAAACGACCGCAGCACTAACCGTCCGCGAACCCGTAAGTTTGCGCGACATCGCCGCTACGATCGCCGACATGGCAGGTCTGACCACAGACTCGTCGTTCCCGGGCGATTCCCTCATGAGGTTCTGGAAAAACCCGTCCCCCGCGTCAGGCGGCGCCCAGGCTCCAACATTATCCGAACTTGTCCCGAACGACCCCAAGAGTCGAAACTACTGGGGCCTTCCGACACCTCTACCACCAAGAGCTTCACTCAAGGATTCAGAGTGGTCCTACCTCCGCCGCGAAGTAGAAGGCGGCGAACAACTGTACCATCTCACCGAAGACGTCCGAGAACAGCGCAACCTCGCCCAGGATCCATCCGTCCAGGACACACTCCGCCGACTGCGCCGAGCCTCGACCAATGGACCAAAGGCCCTCTGCTCCCGGGCCGATTCCCCCCCTGACTGCGACTCAGAGCCGATTCGCCGAGCGGTCAACTTTTCGCCCCGATCACGGCAGCTGTACTGTTCAAACTAATTGAGATCTTATTCCCAAGATTGCGTTTGGTGTCTTCCGCACGGCCGGAATCGACTTGCCAAGCCAAAAATGCACGTGGCGGCGTTTTTTTTCCAAAATTATGATTGAAATCGCTCTCCCATCTCGCTAGTGTCGGGGCACGCGCTCTGAGCCGTGCAGAACCCACGGGTTCTCACCCTGTCAATTTGTCGACGAGTGGCCAATTAGGCTTTGCCGTTTGTTCCAACGGTTGGATCAAGCTTTGAATCATAGGTGATTCGAGAATCGCTCTGTTAGCTTTCCCTAACGATCGTTGACGCAATAACCGCGATGGAAGTGATGAGCAGAGCTCACTACATTTTTTCGCGAATTCTAGATGAGAACATCGACGTTTCTTCTTAATCCAGCGTTATAGTGTGCTGGTGAAATGCGCTCTGACTTCTGTCTTTGGGTTGCCTAGAGTTCGTACTGTGCAGCCGCTTCAATCACGCTTGTGACGGATTTATCGCTTGTTGAGAGGACTAAGTTGTGCGCATTCTTTGCTCGCGTTTCTTGGTGATGGTTGCTTTCGGATTACTGTCAATATCCGCGGGCGGTCTGAGCGGATGTGATTCGAAGCCGGCAGACGGATCGCTCGTGGAAACATCGCAGATCGATGCGGATCAGAAAGCAGAAGTCAAAGCCCAGTATAAGAAGCAAATGTTGGAGAGGCAAAGTAAGTCCACAAAGAAAGGCAGGGCTGCTCGCAGGTAAGCCTAGAACTGAGTTCGAATAGCTTGTCTTGCCCCTCGATGAGCCACTGAGAAAAGCGGGGTTCGTGAGCGTTTGATTGTTCCCTGGCCCAGTCGCTTCAATCGAGATGACAGCAAGGTGTCCGCATGTCGGCGCTCCTGCTCTGGTCCGATCGGAAAACGGATCAGGGACTCTTTCACCGATTCGGCCGTCAAGCTTGGCCGAAGGATCGTTCGCAACGAAGGTGTCTGCCAACGAATGTGTGTGCATTTATCAGAATCCGTCCAACACAAGGGGGTCCCATGTCCAAGAGTTCGAGGAGAGGTTTCACGCTCATCGAGCTGCTGGTCGTCATCGCTATTATCGCAGTATTGATCGCGCTCTTGCTTCCGGCCGTGCAATCAGCGCGCGAAGCAGCCCGCCGTATTCAGTGCACGAATAATCTAAAGCAGATTGGGTTGGCCCTGCACAATTACCACTCTGCAAACAACTCGTTTCCATTGGGTGCATCTGCTCAAATGGACCCGACCGCTAACGGCCCCGGGACAGCTTCTGGCCCTTACGAGTGGGAAAACTACAGCAGCTTCGCGTTGATGCTCTCGTACCTGGAGCAATCGACGGTCTACAATTCGATGAACCAATCGATCTGCCCGGACACCGGATTCGGTGCTGGGCAACCTCAGAACACCACTGCTTACAACACCAAGCTGAATGCATTCCTCTGCCCGTCCGATCCGAACTCGGGCATTACGAATCTGTGCAATTACGCAGGTTCGATAGGCACCACGACTTACAGCCCCGAATTCCAGAATGGCAACTCAGCCATTAAAGGTGGCGCAGATACGACTGGTATCTTCACCATGTGGAAGTCATACGGCATCCAGAACGTGACCGATGGTACAAGCAACACGCTGGCGTTCGCAGAGGCACTCGTCGGGAATTATGCGGGGGGTACGGGTTACGGGCAGCGGCATTCGTCGTACAGTGGTAGTGTAACCTATCGCGGCAACATTGTTGACACTCCATCGAGTTTTGTCGCATCCAGTGGTGGAGGTAACAAGACTGGTCGCGTTTATGACGTGAGCGCGGTCCCGAATGCGGTTAACCTCGTACAGGGTGACATTGCGGCCATTGCCCAAATGATGATCAATTATCAGACAGTTTTGACCAATCCGAACAAGGTCATCGGCTATCGTGGCTACAGGTGGATCATTGGCATCACCGGAGCCACGCTATTCAACTCAGTCCAGACGCCGAATGAATCGATTTTCAACGGGTCCCGGACAGGTCCTGGCAGCTACAGTGGAAGCGTAAGTAACAACACCGACTCGTCCTGGTCAATGCCTGCGACGAGCAACCACCCAGGCGGAGTGAATGTGACCATGGCCGACGGCCACGTTCAGTTCGTCAAGAACAGCATCAGCCGCCCCGTCTGGTGGCAACTTTCTACAAAGGCGAACGGCGAAGTGATCAGCTCAGATTCTTACTGAGCCGAAATCTGCTCATCCACAGCGTTGTTGTAAGCAAGACAGGCCGGTGACTATCTCCGGCCTGTTTTTTATTGCGCACCTAGCCGTGCAGACTGTCATGCCTGCTGCGCCGAATGAGGGCTCAGCCTCTTACTCGATGGGGATGGCCGGGGTGGGTGTCGCTTATTATTATCCTTCAACAGCCTTGGGCACCTTAGCTTGTGGCTCCTGAAGCGCGACGATCACGGTACCTAACACGACGAACACGCTCAGGAGTGCGGCGGCTGCCAGCCGGGTATTAGCCTCTTCCGCGAGCGGTCGCTCGGTGTGGGCGAGCGGAAGGAAGGCTCCACAGATGTCGAATAGCAGCGCTGCCAGAGCTGCGCCAATGATCCCACCGATCAAAGACCCAGCAAACATTTTTCGAGTTCCGCAGCCAATGCCAAAGGCGATACCCGCTGCCGCTCCTACGGCGCACCACATTGCCAGGTGAATGAGCAGCGACAGCGTGACATCTGCCGTATCGAGGCGATGGAAATATAAAGGTGTTACTGCGTAAGAACTCGCGCCGCCGAACAAGCCACCGAGCGCAATGCCAGCCAGGCCGGCGGTCGATATCCGAGTCAATGAAAATCGCTGCAGCAAACAGCCCGCGGTGATCAGCCAGGCTGAGAGACAAAATGGCGCCGTGCAAGCCGTACGCGACCGCCGCATTTTGAGCGGCATTGCCAATCACGAGGCGAGTTCCCTGAAAATCGCCCCGAACCTTCTCACCAATCTCCACATTTTCGATAATGCGGAAGCGGTCCGCGAGTGTGGACGCGATCCATGCTCCTACGACGGCAACGACAACGCCAACCACGAGCGTTCTACCAATAGTCGCTGAACTCGGTCGAACGGCTTCCACGGAATTCGGTGCGACAGGTAATTGGGTAGGCTCTTCTCGCCCATCAGCTTCTGTCTCGAAACCGCTCATTGATGCGACCTTACTCACTGCAAATTGCATTGAACAGTATCTTTGGAAAGCGAATACACCGTCCCCCTGGAGTCGCGGCGCCCTGACACTATTGGCGACCGGAAGTAATTTCAAGTAGGTGGAGCGATTGGTACAAGCAATTGGTTGACGCTATGAACCGAAACCGTCGGGACGAGTGTCATGAAACTGCAATTAAACAAATGATTGCTCATGACGCATTCGAGCAGGAACTGGATTTGCCTGATGGCATGAGATTGTGATATTCGATTCGTACGTCGTAACGAACCCGAAGTCGTTCGGACGCTATTATTCTCGAAATATACATAAACAGAATCAAAGATTCTTCATAATCTGCGTTAGACTATTGCATTCAGCTCTCGCTCTGAGTCCTTGGTCTCCGTGTAAACACGCCGCTTGATTCGTGGTCGCTGCTTCGATTTTGCCACGACGATCGACCGACGTCAGAGATCTCACTGCTCGTCGAGAGGAGTATCTTGTGCGCATTCTTTGTTCTCGGTTGTTATCGGTGCTTCCATTTGGATTGCTGCTCGTCTGCGTGGGCGGCCTGAGCGGATGCGATTCGAGGCCGGCGGACGGCACAGTAGTGCAGGAAAGCGGCACTATCAGCGAGGAAGAGAAGTCAGAGGTTGAAAGCCGTTATATGGACAGGAAGAAAAACGCACAAAAGAATAAGCAATCGAACCCAAAAAATAAGCACCCGACCCCAAAACGACACTAATGCGAATCACGAGCCTTTTTTCGGGAAGTCCCCAAGCGCGAGAGGCCAGGGTCTTGGCCATTTGACAGACATTAGCGGCGGTCTTCTAGCACGAAATTCAGGCAAGCGTTCGGAACCCCTGCCCATGGGATCCGGAAACCGAAGTAGAAGGCTGGCAAAGGATTCAGCCGGCAATTTGGCCGCATGAATTTTCGCGACGATCGTTTTTACTCTTACCAGGATCCGTCGAAGACAAGGGGGTTCCATGTCCGCGACTTCGAGGAGAGCTTTCACGCTCATTGAGCTGCTGGTGGTGATCGCCATCATTGCAGTACTGATCGCGCTTCTCCTTCCGGCTGTCCAGTCGGCACGAGAGGCCGCCAGGCGCATCCAGTGCACGAATAACATGAAACAGATCGGTTTGGCGCTGCACAACTATTTGTCGGCCAATAACATGTTTCCGATGGGCGGAACCCCGCAGTATGACGCGCGGAGTACCACGCCCGCAAGGTCCGTTCGAATGGATGGGCTACAGCAGCTTTGCGATGATGCTTCCGTACCTCGAGCAAACGGTGGTTTACAATGCGTGCAACTTGATGGTATGCCCGGACACCGGTCACGGTTACGCGCAAGCTCCAAATATCACCGCGTACAACACCAAGCTAAACGCCTTCCTCTGTCCCTCGGATCCCTACTCAGGCGGTCTGAATCTTTGTAATTACATGGCTAGCTTCGGCACAACGACCTACATGCCTTACTTCCAGCAAGCCGTCTCTAGCGAGACGACATCAGGTATAAACCAATCGGAAACCACAGGTCTTTTCACCATCTGGAAGTCGTATGGCATCCAGAGCGTGACCGACGGTACGAGCAATACCATGGCTTTCGCCGAGGCGCTCACCGGACAGGGTGTCGTCGGTTACAATCAAAGTGCTCCGAACGGCGGAAACGGCTCGCAATACCGCGGCAACTTCGTCTTCATTCAGTCTGGCACCAATAGCGGTGCTCCGACGAGCGGCGACGTTTACGACATCAGCGCGGTACCGAACGCCCTCAGCAAGGTGGCGGCGGATATCCAGACCTGCGCGACCGCGTTTCGAGCGTCAGTGCCGGGTAGCATCGCGGATTACCGGGGCTACCGGTGGATCTTGGGCATCCCTGGTTCCACGATGTTCAATGCCGTCCAGACTCCGAACGAGTCTATTTTCAACGGATGCCGGTTTTGGGATCAAAGTTGCAGCGTCGGTTGCAACACCGATTCAAGTTGGACAGTACCCGCTACGAGTGCCCACCCGGGCGGTGTCAATGTGACGATGGCCGACGGCCACGTTCAGTTTATCAAGAACAGCATCAGTCGTCCTACATGGTGGTCAGTTGCCACCAAGGCGAACGGCGAAGTCATCAGCTCGGACTCGTACTGATATGATCCAACGAAAGCGGTTGTGGTTCGATTCACGAAGTTAAAGGTGAGTCAGCCGGTACAACGCTTCCTGCGACTCGGAATCTAGCGGGTTCACGCTGATCGCCAATTTGTACCAGGCGCGGGCCTCGGCATTGAGCTGGAGGGCTGCGCATGCGGCCCCGAGCTGGCGCATCAGAGTTATGTCTTTTTGCTCTTTGAGTGCGGCGGCACGCTGGACCAGTGAGTTGAGCCGGTCGAGGTTGGCGGCCGCCCGGCGGTAAGGCTCAGCCGCTTTGGGATCACCGCAAAGCTCCAGAGCGGCCGTCAAGCCAAACAGTGCTTCGCGAGACAGCGGGTCGGCGGCGAGTGCGATCCGAAAGTGGCCTTGCGCAGCCGTTCGCTTCACCCCGCGCAAGCGCCAGACTGGCCGCGTAGCCGCGCCAAAAGGGGATTGTCAACCGGTCCGGTCGCAACCAACCGCTCGGCTTTGGACACGTCTTGCCGATCGAGCTCGATGCGGGCCAACAGGTCGATCACGTCGGGTTCGGCCCGCGGAAGACCGGTCAGCGCCCTCAGTGCTTCGTCCGACTGACCCATCCTGCGATAGTTTTCCGCAAGCGCCAGCCGCGACCAGCGGTCGTCGGGATCGGCCTCAATATACCCCTCCAGCCCGCCGAGCATTTTGGCCGGCTCCCATGAGTAAGTCCGCAGCAGGCACCAGTGGTAGGCATTTTCGAACGTCAGGTTCGCGAGCTGTGACAAAGCAACGAATTCGGCATTCAACTCGGTGCGGCGAAGTTGCGTGCTGTAAATGTAAATCAGCTCGCGGTGGGCCTGCACGAGCCGGTGATCAAGTTTTGTCGCGGCAATGAGCCACTCCTCCGCGTACCGGACGCGAGATCGCCTCAGCTCGGTCTGCCCGGCCAGCAGCCGCGCCCGGGCGCTAGGTAGTGGTCGTCGGGCACCCGCGACAGAAGATCGATCGCCTCGTCGACATGATGCCGGGCGACGGCGAGCTGGCCACGGAGAAACCAGTCCAACGGGTTCGGTTTCCGCAGTCGGCTGAGTTGCTCGGCCGCCCTATCAACCGAGTCTAACTTTCCAGTCTCCAAGTCCGCTTCAGCCTGTTTCCAGATCTCGTCAAGATTTGTCGTGCCGCGCCGCACGGCCCGCAGACCACCGTAGCCCACCACCAGGGCAACCACGCACAGGCTCAATCGCCAGATCCAATCGCGCGAGAGATCGCGCGAGTCGCGAGTTCCAGTGCGTTTGCTGGTGTCTCGATCGCGAGAACTCGATGTCTCGGGCGCGGATTGTGACGCTGCGAATGGCTCGGGCAAACCGCGAGCTGCGGACGTCGAGCCAGACGGCTTCGGATCGGCTTGGGTCAAGGCGCGCTCTTCAGGTCATGAATTCGGGTTTACACCGCGATTTTACCGCGAAACTTGACACCGTGCTCGACATTCTCGATGATGCCAAACCGTTCCGCGAGATGCGTCGCGATCCGGGCGCCGTTACCGCCGCGAAAATGCCAACGATCAGCGCTTTGCATACTCTATTGTTTGGCTTGCTCTCCAGTCCACACAAAGGATCGTCACCATGCCAACCTCACGCCGAGACTTCATCAAGCATGCGGCGATGTTGTCCGGAATCGGTGCCACGGGGCTGCTCCCCGAGTCAATTCGGCGGGCGATGGCGATCGAGCCCCAACCCGGGACCACCTACCTGGACGCCGAGCACATCGTCATCTTGATGCAGGAGAACCGGTCTTTTGACCACACCTATGGCACGCTCCGCGGCGTGCGCGGATTTGATGATCCTCGGGCAATCACACTTCCGAACGGAAACCCCGTGTGGGCGCAAACAGACAAAAAGGGGAGAACCTTCGTTCCGTTCCGATTCGACATCAAGGAGACGAAAGCGACCTGGATGGGGTCCTTGCCTCATTCGTGGGACAACCAGACCGATGCCAGAAACGATGGGCGCTACGACCGATGGCTGGAGGCAAAGCAGCACCAGGATGACAAGGTGTACGCCGAAATGCCGCTGACCTTGGGATACTACCAGCGCGAGGATTTACCATTCTACTACGCGCTCGCGGACGCATTTACCGTCTGCGATCAGAACTTCTGCTCGTCCCTCACCGGCACAAATGCAAACCGTCTGCACCTCTGGACAGGCACCGTCAGGGCGAAGCAATCCGCGGATTCGTTCCCGCATGTCTTAAACGAGGATGTAGATTATGGCCGTTGGGCAAGCTGGCCGACGTTCCCCGAGCGAATCGAAGATCTGGGAGTCTCATGGCGGATCTACCAGAACGAGCTGAGCCTTGAATCGGGTTTCAAAGGCGAGGAGGATGCCTGGCTTGCGAATTTCTCCGACAATCCCATCGAATGGTTTGCGCAGTATGGCGTACGTTTCGCGGCGACGCACCGCGAATACATCCTCAAGCGGCTGGGCGAAATCCCCGGGGAGATTGGCGCCAAGCAAGCCGAAGCCACATCAGCAACGGGGGAGCGCCGCGATCGCGTCAAGAAGGAGATTTCCGAACTGGAGAAGACGCTCGCTCGGTTTCGGTCCGAGCAGGCCGAGTTTTCCCACGAGCGATTCGAGTCGCTCCCGGATCGGGCCAAGCGGCTGCACGAGCGTGCCTTCACGATCAACTCGGGAGATCCCGACTTCCGAACGCTGACCGAACTCGCTTACCGAGACGGCGACGTCGAACGCCGTATGGTCGTTCCCAAAGGGGACCCGTTGTACCAATTTCGCAAGGACGTTGCCGAGGGCAAGCTGCCGACGGTCTCGTGGCTGGTGCCATCGGAACGTTTCTCCGATCACCCCAGCTCCGCATGGTACGGCGCCTGGTACCTCTCGGAGGCGTTCGATATCCTGACCAAGAACCCGGCGGTCTGGAAGAAGACGATCTTCATCCTCACCTACGACGAAAACGACGGCTACTTCGACCACGTGCCCCCGTTTGTGGCCCCCGACCCGGGCCGGCCGGAAACCGGTCGCGTCTCCAAGGGGATCGACGCGGGGCTGGAGTACGTTTCCATCGAGCAAGACCGCGTGTGGCATCCGCGTGAATCACGCGGCAGCTCGATCGGACTGGGCTACCGCGTGCCGATGGTAATTGCTTCACCCTGGAGTCGCGGCGGCGCGGTGTGCTCACAGGTGTTCGACCACACCTCCGTGCTGCAGTTCATGGAGAAACTGTTATCCCACAAGACCGGTAAGAAAGTCGAAGAGCCCAACATCAACCGCTGGCGGCGAGCTGTCTGCGGCGACCTTACCTCGGCCTTCAAATCGGCGGACGACTCCTCTTCGTCTCTGACGCCGCTTGATCGCGACCAGTTTGTGACGCAGATCCACGGCGCACAGTTCAAAGACCTGCCCAAGGGCTATCATTCACTGAGCGACTTGGAACTCGTGGACCTGCGGCGGAATCTGGTCGATTCGCCGCTGCTCCCCAAGCAGGAGAGCGGCGTCCGTCCTTCGTGCCCGCTTCCCTATGAGCTCTTTGTTTCTGGTTCGCTGAACTCGGCACGAAATGAACTCGTCATCCGGTTTCAGGCGAGAAACGATCTCTTCAAAGACAAAGCCGCTGGGGCGCCGTTCACCGCTTATGCATTTACTGCAGGTGGTGGGTATGTCTGTCGGAACTACGCGGTAGAAGCGGGGGACGTCATTGAGGATTCGTGGAAGCTTTCCGATTTCATCGACGGTGTGTACGACGTTCGTGTGTATGGGCCCAACGGTTACTTCTGGAAGTTCAGCGGCAGCGCTCAAGATCCGATGCTCGAGGCTCAACTCGCGCCAGCTGCTCGCGGCACCGAGTCTGCAGACGTGGAAGTTCTGCTTGGCTCGACTGCGGCAGGCTCTGGAATCACTGTCTCCGTCCTTGATAATTCGTATGGCAATGCCGAACAGACCAAGCAGGTTCCGGCTAGCGCCAGGGGCTCTATCCGCGTTTCCACGGCCGAAAGCCATCGGTGGTACGACCTGAGCCTGCGCGTGACAGGGGCGGAGAAGTTCGAGCGTCGATTCGCGGGCCGCATCGAGACTGGGGCTTGGGGATTTAGCGATCCGAGAATTGGCTCGGCGTAGTCGGAGTATTCAGGAGTTCAAATCCTGCCAGCAGTCGGCCCAATTCGCCTGCATTTCGACGAAAACGGGGACGAAAGGTGCCCGTAGCCCAGCGTCCGATGCGAAAAGCACCAGCGTAGCGCGTGTCAGTGCGCGCGCCATCGAACAGGTTCCGTAAATTGCCGGTCTTCCTCCGGCCAGCCGACAAAGTGCCAATCAAACTTGAAAGAAGAGAAAAAGCCCGAGCGACGCGAGGATCACGCCGCATAATAGGCCAAGCCGCCTCTGCCACTGCACGCCGTCGTTCAAGACAACCATCCTGGCCTTGAACTTCCACGCCAGCCAGCCGACAGCGAGCAGCACGAGGCCCATGCCGGCGCTGAATGCAAGGACTAATCCTACGCCTTCTTCCAGACGTCCGAGTGCCGCCGCTAGCACCAAGAGCCCTACTGCATCCCAGCACGGGACGATGCCCCCTGCCAGCCCCAATCCCAAAATCTCGACGTAGCTCATCTCCGCAATCTGAATTTCATCGGAGGCGTGCTCACCATGGCCGCCAAGGTAGCGACCGATTCGCCACACACCCGCCGCCGCGATCACGAATCCTGCAATTTGAGTCAGCGATTGATGCAAAGCGGCGACGCGCGTGGTGCCGGTCAGCCACAAGACCAGAGCGAGACATAAAACGCTGCCCGTATGGGCAACAGTCGTAGCCAGGCCCAGGAGAGCAGGCTGATAAAATCGCGAGTGGGGACCAAGTGCGATCGCGGTCACAAGAGACTTCCCATGGCCCGGCTGGATGGCATGTGCCGACCCCAGCAACAGCGATATCAAAGCGAGAAGTACCCACGATCGTCTCGCGGCATTATCGAGCAATTCCGAAAGCCGCGTACTTTGAGCGGGCGCTGTGAGTTTAGCACTTCCATCTTTTCCGCGTGTTTCATAGGTGCGATGCGCGCTGGGGTTGCGATCCGTCGCAGCGGCCAGGTCCGGGATGGACGCGGTCTCGAAACGGACCTCTACTTGTTTGGTACGGCGCTCTTCCTCATCACTCAACTGCCAGACAGGGCGAATGAGAATTTGATCAACGACCGTCGGCAGATCATCGCCGTCGATTCGAATCCCGCCCACTCCGCGCACAGCCAGACGGCTCGTTCCTTCGCTCGAGTTGTAGTTAGTATCGCGAATCGAAAGCTGGCCATGAGTGCCGATCTTCGCTTGGTAACGGAACGTGTAGCGCGGATGTTCCTCGATCACCAGGTCGTACTTTTCACCGGCCAGTGATACCGGCCGACCGTCAACTGTGACGAGCAATCCCTTCGCGTTCAGCGGACCGGTTACCTGGCCGTACAGAGCCAACCAGGCCGAGCGATCTCCTCCCGGCAACCCGCCGGTGAGCGAGCGCAAATCTTGCGTGAGCGTCAGCTCCGTCAGGCCGACTTCGTAATCGACTTGCAAGTCTCCAGGCTTGACTGTCACCTGGATCGATCGATCGACTCGCTGGTTGGGAATATCGTGGCCCTCGGCCGTGCCACCGATCAAGGCGGCCCACCCAAGTCCGAGAAAAAGGGGCCAGGCAGGGGACGGTGGACTACTGGCACGGCGAGATTGGCGATCAGTTGTAATACTTCTCAAGTGCCTTGTGGACGACATAGATCACGACATGCTTGCTCACCGGCTTGGCCAAAACGCAAAACGCATGTTCGGAGAGGGCGCGGCGCATGAGGTTGTCGTCCTGATCCGCCGTGATCAGAATCGCCGGAATCACTCCTTTGATCTGGCGCACGATTGCGATCGTCTCTAGCCCCGAGAGACGAGGCAAGTGCATGTCCATGAGCGCGAGATGCACGTCATGCTCTCGAATCAGATCGATCGCTTCCTCACCGCTCTCGGCCATGAGCGTCGTGAAGCCCTGCGGAGCGAAAATATCCCGCAAAGTTTCCCGTGCGGCCGGGTCATCGTCGGTGATGAGGATGCGAGTAACGGTTGACGCCGAGGACATGAGAGACAGACTCACTGATGAACCGAACGCTTGAACGGATAACCAGTTGAATTCGTTACCTGCACTCTTCGCGCCGTTGCCGAGTACTTTGCCGTCTATATTTGAATCCACGAGCGACTAACTCATTGCAAGATTGATGTTTACATTTTACCCGATCGTCGATGGTCCACCGATGGTTTTTGGAAACAAGAGCCTATTTGTACGTCACTTTGGCAGTCAGCGAGTCGTCGATGTGTTGGTTGCTGGCAGGTTCGAGTTTGAGGCTGCTCGGGCCAAGCGACCCAGAAGTCCTTTGGATTCGCCCCAGCGCTGGTCTGGGCTCGAAGGCTCCGGCGGCGGCGAGATCGTCAGGGTTTTCGTGGATTTCACGATAGATGTACCGCTCGATCAGCTCGTGTCGCGAGTCCTCCGCGAAAACCATGCGTGGCAACAGCGAGTCTCGTCGAGATAAACGTTCCAATCGTCACCTGATGCGGTCCTGCGCACAAAATGGTGGCAGGGCCGGTCGAGTCCGGTCGCCTTCTCCAGACCACAATAGATCAACTGGGCCGAAGCAGATTCCTTCTTGCCGTTCGGTCCCGTCGGCTTTACGGAGA
The DNA here is from genome assembly GCA_963850935.1 of uncultured Isosphaeraceae bacterium. GTDB lineage: Bacteria > Planctomycetota > Planctomycetia > Isosphaerales > Isosphaeraceae > CAWFRS01. The sequence goes on along the minus strand of CAWKNT010000030.1, from coordinate 82,928 downwards.
TTATCAAGGATCGTATCAAAGCCCGCCTCCGTGATCGCGTGGCGGCTATTTCGCATCACCAGCGGGCTATCGACAGGAATCTTCATGACGGGAAGTGGAATGGCCCCGGCCGGCATATGTACGAAGATTAGCCGTGGGTCGATCGAGGTCGAATAGATGACCTCGCGCCCCTTGCTGGGTCCGCTCGACCATTCCAACCGAACTGCCTTGGGATCACGCCTGATCGAAAGCAGAATGTCCTCTTCAGGTTGAAGCTGGCCGTTGACCCGTTCTAGCCGGGAGATTTGCACGTTGTAGCATTTCATTCCGTCAAGACGCACCTCGGCTCGCGCAAGAAGAGCGGCAGAGTCAACGTTCGAGGAAGGTTTGGCTTTATCAGAGGTTTCCGCGGGAATTGAGATTTGCGTTCGTTCGGCGATCAGGGAGGGGGGGTTATCCGTGTTGCTGTCGCTGCCAACTGGCTGCGAAACGGCCGCGGTGCTGCCGAGCGACGACTGTGTCTTCTCAGGTTTCCACGAGGACGCCCGGTCCCCTGCGGCGGGCTTTTGGCTTCCGTGATCTACGTCAGCGAGCGCAACAACTGGCATCGGTTCCGGAATGCCCAGCGAAACCTTGACGTTCGAATCCGCAGAGTTCGTGGGACCGGAGCGTGCGGGAGCATGAGTCGGTTCGGCCGTATCGGCAAGATCGATGGTTCCCGGCGTTGAGCTGTCTGGTCCATCATCCGCCGCTGAATCATTCCGAGTCGCTATCGCCTCGGCCCGTGCACGGTTCGGACGCATGGCTTGAGCGTAGCCATCGTTTTCGGGTGAGGGCGAACCAGGAGTCTGGCGGTCCCAAAAACTGAGCAAACTACGGCCGTTGGGTTCCCACGGATCGCAGCCCCGAGAAGCTCGAGCAACCCGCGTCGACCAGACACAGACCCAGTCCCATGCACGCCACTTTCCAGGGCGACAGCGAGCAAGTGCGATCTCTCGCCGTTTTCATCTTTCCTCAATCCCTCCGTGGAGCAACTTGAGCCACCAAGACTCTGCCAACCTCCACGTTCGTCCCACGGCAGAGCCAGTCGTTCGCTTCCGTGCTACGTCGGCGTTGCGGCCGATGTGCCTAAATCAAATCGTCCAGCGATCCGTCTCACACAACCACGCATGAATGCAATCGTCTCTCGAAGTGATAGCGTTTTTCGGTCGAGTCGGATTACCACATCGCCAACGATTGCTCAAGGGAACCTGGCTTTAGCTCACCAACTCGAGGTGGCGGAAGCTGGCGATCAAGTCGAGGTCGGGAACCAGGTGTGGCTGTTTATACTGTTCGACCGTCCCGCCGCTGTTGGACCAGTCGACGTTTCTGAAATTCCGCCCAAGATCCCTCGGCGATCGCGCAGAATGCGGACCGGACCGAGCCGGAGCGTGTCACGCTTGCTGACATACTCGACGTTCTGGCGCTCGCAGCTCGTGCTCGACGGCAGCTGGCCAGCCGTTCCGGTGATTGCCGGCGACGCCAGGTCGCTTTCTTCGATCAAGAGTGAGTAGATAGGGAGGATCATCCCACGTCGGCAGCAGCAAGATACGACCTCAAGTGAACGCCGAGCCGTACGCTGGGCCGCCTCGACAGCCGCGATCACCTGGTGTTCGGAAAGCTTTTCGCCAGTGAGGCTTGAGTAGTGGGCCCCCTTGTTGAGGAACTCGATCAGCGGAGCCTGGCCATGATAGCCGACGCAACGGACCAGGTCGGAAATGTTGTAGCGATAAAGCCCGCCGGCCGTTGTCAGCACGATGAAGTAGTTTCGCCCTTCGATCAGGTCGGTCGCTTCGACCGTTTCGGGTTGGTCACGATTCGCCTGCTCCTCGGGAATGAACTCGAAATAATGGTGGCGCACGTCGAGAACGCCGGCCGCCGTGCCATCCTCGATCGGAATCGTCATCCGTCCCTCCGACGCGATCAAGCCGACGTCGCGGACCGGGCGTCTCGCCGAAAAACTCGGGATAGCCGCGCAGATAAGCCCGCATGGTCCCGCCCATCCAGTTTGACAAGAACTGAAGGTTGGGCCAGTAATCCTTGGGGAGGAGCCGGCCGGTCTCGTTGGCGATCGTTCTCGAGCGCGCGCGCAGCCGCCGTGTGACGACGGCGCGTTTTGCGGTGCAGTTGCCGCCGGATCTCCGCCGGGATCTCCCAGCGGGCGTCGATCGTGCCGTCGGCGAGATCGCGGATCAGCACCTCCTTCTCGCGATCGCCCAGCCGGGCCATCGCCAGGATCGTGCTGGGATTGGCCGCGATGATCGTCCCCAGATCGCGGTAGATCGAGAACCGCAGCCCCACGTAATACTTCGACTCGATGTCCTTGATCCGCGAGGCGACCGCGGGCATGCAATACTTGGTGCGGACGAACCGGTTCTGCATGTGGGCGGTGAGGCCCGTGATCGCACCGCAGGGGATGCCGCCGGTCGTGAAGCTCTCCCGCCAATCGCTGGCCACCTGAAGAATCGGCTTGAGGCCGTCTCGGATCATTTCGCGATGGGCGTCGAACGCCAGGATGCCCCAGATCGTCCAGCCCTCGCGATAATCGTCGAGCGCCTCGGCGGTGACCGGAATCGTCTTGGGGCGGTTGGTCGTGCCCGAGGTCATCGCGAACATCAGGACTTCGGTGCCCGGGCCGAACAGGGCGTTCGTGTCGCCCTGGCGCACGCGATCGATGTACGGCTCGTGCCGATCGTAGCCGCCGATCGGCACGCGCTTGCGAAAATCGGCCGGCGTGCGGATCTCGTGAAAGAAATGGTCGCGGCCGAACTGGCTGTCGGCGTGCCGGGCCAGCCGGCTCAAGAGCAAGCTCGCGCTGAACGTCGCCGGCGTGTTCGAGTCTGGTCGAGAAACGCCTGGGCCAGCCGGCGCGCTCGCCTGACGACAGGCGCACCGATCATCCGCATGAGCATCTTGATCATGGCCAGCCGTCGCCCCGACTCTCTCGGTCAGCCTGAGATGGGTGTCGCCACTTCTCGCGCGAGCGACCGGCGACCAGCGGATGGGCGAAGTCGCTCGCCAGATCACGCTGTGCCTCGAGACAGCCTCGGTCGGCAGCGGAGAGCGGACGGCGCGGCGCGAATCGTTCCAGAAAACTCAGCAGCTTCGCGCGCGTAGGCGTCCGGGTGCCGTCTCGCGGCAACGGTTGTGCTTGGCGTCGGGAACCAGCCACAGTTCCTTGGGGTCTTGCCATGATCGAACAGAGCTCTGCGCGATCTCCGGCCCGATGTAGGTGTCGCGCTGGCCGTGAATCATCAGCCACGGCCGAGGCGCCAGCCGGGCCACGGCCGACTTCGACGCTGGGAAACCGGCAATTCAGCGACCGCTCCGTCCAGCGCCGGCCTCTCCAGGCCAGGAAATCCGAAGAGCCACATCGGAATCAGACCGCGCAGAAACGCACTGGGCACGTAGATCTCGCGCCCAGCGGACGATGTACGCGACCATCGTTCCCTGGTGGGAAACGCACCGTCGGTGACCACTCCCCAGACGTCGGCTTCGGCGGCGGCCACGATCAGGGCCGTGGTTCCACCCCGGCTGACGCCGAAGAGCCCAAAACCCGCCGGATCATGATCGTCACGCGTCCGCAGATAGGCCAGAGCGCCGCGCAGATCGTGGATCTCGTGCTCGGTCGTCCATTGCAGCGGAGCGTAGTCGGGATCGAGATCGCTGGTTCCGTGATTGCGGAAGTCGAACGTGAAGAGGTCATAGCCCAGGTCGCGGAGATGGTCGAGGTACGGATGAAAGCTCCAGCGATCGCTCAGATACTCGTGGCAATAGACGATCACGCCGGCCTGCTCGTCGGTCCGCGCCCGGAGATAACTGCCGCGCAAGTCGAACCCCGTCTTCGGTCGTGAACTCGACCGCCTCGCCCCGTTCGACCGGCTTGACCTTGAGCGGCATGAACAGCGGCTGGGCCTCGAAAGATCCGGCCGATCACCGGCGAGTACTTGACCGTCGAGATAGACAACGGCCGCCAGCGCCAGGAGCAGCGGGACCGCCAGCAGCACGATCACGAGCCAGGGATACAAACTCGATAGGCCAATCACGGATGCACTCCTGACCGTGTCGCTCCGCCTGCGTCTCGGTCGTGCAAGAGCACGACGAACCGGCGGCGGCCGCCGACGGGCCTCGAATCGGCGATGACGATCGCTTAGTCAATGAAGCGTCTCAAGATAAGCGTGATGTTCTGTCCACCAAAACCAAAGCTGTTGGACAGAGCCACGTCGACCTCTTTGCGCCTGGCCTCGTCCGGGAATGTAATCGAGGTCGCACTCGGGGTCGCGGTTTTCGAGATTGATGGTTGGGGGAAGCATACCATCTCGAATGGTCAGGAGGCAAACAATCGCCTCGACACTGCCGGCGGCCGCGATCAAATGGCCCATCATGCTCTTGGTGCTCGAGATCGGCACGGTGTAGGCCGCCTGGCCGAAATGTTCGCTTGATCGCGAGCGTCTCGATCGAATCGTTGACGGCCGTGCTCGTCCCGTGGGCATTGATGTAATCGATGTCTTCGGGATCGAGCCGCGCGCCTTCCAGGGCCTCTTGCATGCAGGCGATCGCGCCGCGCCCTTCGTCGTGGCTGTCGGTGATGCGAAAGGCGTCGGCCGTCGAGCCGTAGCCGACGATTTCGCCGTGAATATTGGCGCCGCGCGCCTTGGCATGCTCGAGCTCTTCGAGGACGAGCATGCCGGCCCCTTCGCCCAGGATGAAACCGTCGCGATCGCGATCGAACGGGCGGCTGGCCCGCTGCGGCTCGTCGTTGCGCGTCGAGAGCGCGGTCAGGCGGATGAAGCCGGTCACGCCGAACGGATGGATCATGCTGTGCGTGCCGCCGGAGAGGATCACGTCGGCGTTGCCGCGGCGGATCAGCTCGAACGCCTCGCCGATGGCCTGCGAGCTGGCGGCGCAGGCGGTCAGGCAGTTGGCGTTGATCCCTCTGGCTCCGTACACGCTCGCCAGGTGGCCGGACGGCGTTCCCGGCTCCTGCTCGGCTTCACGCACCGGGTGCAGCTCTTTCGCGCCCAGCCGCGTGAACTCGGCCGTATCGACCCGGCCGTCGCGCGTCGAGCGGTTGACCAGGCTGACGAACCTGGGAAAATCCTGCTGGCCTTCGCCCGATCCCAGGTAAACGCCAAACCGCCGTCGGTTGAGCTCGGGCTTGCAGTCGAGGAGGCCCGAATCTTTCATCGCCATCGACGCGGCGGCCAGGGCGAACTTGCTGTTGCGCGAGTGCTCGGCCCAGCGCTCGGCACCGTCGATGTAGTCTTCCAGGCGGAAATCGGCCACCTCGGCGGCGATCCGAGTCGGAAAGGTGCGGGCGTCGAAGAGCGTGATCGGCCCCACGCCGCTCTTGCCGGCCAAGAGCGCCGACCAGGTCGACTCGAGGTCACGCCCGAGCGGAGTGACCATCCCCATGCCTGTTACGACGACGCGCCGCATACAGACCTTCCTCGCATTTCGCCCCCGCGCAGACCCGAGTCTGGCTCGCGGACGAGGCGAGGCTCCGCGCTAGGTTTCGCTCGGGCAGCCTCGAATCACCAGGGCCGCCGCCTGGCCGTTGGGTGTCAGGTTCGTCGTCACGAAGATCGGATTCTCGGTCGGCCGCGGCGATCTCGAGAACGACGTCCAGCTCCATCTCCGGGTCGAGCTCTTCGCAGTTGAGGATCGGCGGGATCTTGCCCCGATTCACGCCGATCAAGCTCACCATCATCTCGACGGCGCCGCAGCCGGAGGCCAGGTTGCCCATGTAGCCCTTCAAGGCCGTGACGGGCACGCCGCCTGGGCCGAAGATCCGCTCGAACGCTCGGGCTTCAGCCAGGTCGGACACCCTGCCCGCCGATCCATGAGCGTTGACGTGGCCGACTGCCGCCGGCTGCAAGTCCGGCCTCCTCGAGCGCCGCGGTGATCGCAACTTCCGTACCGCCGCCCTCGGGATCGAGGCCGCCGCCGGCATGGCGTCGCAGCCGGAGCCCCCGCCCAGCACCTCGCCCAGGATTCGCGCCCCTCGCTTCTGGGCATGCTCCCATTCTTCGAGGATGACGATCCCGGCCCCCTCACCCGGCACCCAGCCGTCGCGGCGCCGATCGAACGGGCGGCACGCCTGGCTCGGATCGCCCTTCCAGCGCGACATGGTCTCGAACAACGCCATCCGGACCAGGCTCAGCGGATGGATCTTGGAATCGGCGCCCCCCGTGATCATCACGTCGGCCCGGCCGCGGGCGATGATCCGCGCCGCCTCGGCGATCGCCAGGTTCGACGACGCGTCGGCCTCGGTGATCGTGTTGCTCGGGCCCTGGCAGTCGATCAAGATCGAGATGTGGCACGCCAGCATGTTGGGCAGGTATTTCAAGAGCCAGATCGGCTCGATCATCTCGATCGATTCCCGGCCCCAGACCTGGAAGTCAAACGACTTGCCGGCGCCGTACGCCTGCCCGATCGCCGGCGCCAGCTCGTCGAGCTCGCTGGAAATCAAGCCCGCCCCCAGGTCGATGCCGATTCGGGTCGGATCGACGCCCCCGTCGATCAAGCCCGGCATCGACCACGGCCAGCTGCGCGGCCGCGACGGCGAGCTGGATGTCGCGGGCCAGGTACTTCTTGGTCTTGCGCAGCGCGTTCCAGTACTTGGGCAGCGAGTACTTCTTGAGATCGAAATCCCGGATCTCGGCGCCCGACGTCGTTGGGAAGGCCCGCGACCCGAAACGCCTCGAGCGGACGCACCATCCCCCGGCCTTCGGACACAGCGACGTCCAAACGCTGTCCGGACTATCGACCCAGCGGTGTCACCAGGCCCAGACCGGTTATTGCCACGCGGCGTTCGGAACCAAGCATGAATCACTCGTCGAATTACGGCGTAGCAGGTCACGATCAACGCCAGTTGCGGAAGCGCTCACTCGCACGCGAACCGCTCCCACTATTATTGCTTCTAAGAGCAATCGCGGCGGCATAAACTTGACCCAACACGCAAATTTTTCGCGAACATCCTGGAAATCCGTTCCGGCAAACTCGGCGATCGAGGCACCCAGGCATCGCGCCGTGGTGGGATCAGGTAACCGACGGCGACTCGTGCGGCTGTCCGTTCGACTCGGCCGTCGCATCCGAACTCTGGTCGGCCTCACGTGCCCTCTGCTGCGCCTTGGCCAGGTCGAGCACTCCCAGCAATTGCTGAGTAAACACAAAGTTCTTGGGGCCAAAGATTTGGTTGGCGCGCGAATTGTCCAGGTGGGCAAAAACGATCTCGGCATCCGCCAGCAATTCGCCATCCAAGAACGCCTTGGCGGCGACGACCGCCCCTTCACTGCGCAAATCCGTCAGCGTGACTTCGTAAACGAGCTGGTCGCCCGCGCACGCCACTCCATAAAACTCCGCGCGAGGAATCTTGGCCAGGACCACTTTCTCGGCGAAACCCCCGGCCTCGCCGACCAAAATCCCCCCGGTCTGTGCCAACCCCTCGATGATCAGCGAGGCCGGCATCACCGGATATCCCGGAAAATGATCGTGCAGATGCTCTTCGGCCAGGGTGAGGTTCTTGATGGCCCGGGCGAACTGCCCGCTCCGAAACTCGAGAAACTTATCGATCCAGATCCATCGCATTGCCTGCAGCACCCGACAAAAGAACCAAACGGTCTCTGGCGAGCCGCGGACGAGACAGAAACTCAAAGCCGAGAGGTCAAAACCTCTCGACTCTCACGCCGCCGCTCGCCTATCGGCAGGCTCTGCAAATCGAGCCCAGCCTCGCACTCATGACTGCAAGACCGCAAGCATTGCTCAGGCAGCCAGCTTGCTCTGCACATATTGAACGAGCATGTCGACCGTGTAAAGGTCGCCGATCCGGTCGACGGCCGGATTGTCCGCGAGTTTGGACAGGTCGGCGAAGGGCAGACGGGCCTTGAGCTCGCCGACCCCCTTGGGCGTGAGCTTGCCGTCGGCGACCCACTCCGGGTCGGCCATCAGGTTTTCTGGAAACAGCTCGCCGCGCGGGATCTTGATCCCGAAATTCCGTTCGAGGCGGAAGACGATGTCCAGAAAATCGATCGACTCGGCACCCAGATCGCCCTGAAGAGTGGCCTCGCGGGTCACGTCTTCCTCGTCCACGCCCAAGGCATCCACCAACGTGGCCTGGACTTTCTCGTAGATCTCATCGTAAGTCGGCATATTATCCTCAGGAACAAGATGGGATTGCCCCTCCAATCCCAGACCGGAAACGGGCGTCCGACGCGCCGACGATCAAGCCGCCTTTCTTAATCGTCGGCGATATCGAGCACCAAACTTCAGATGGACGAACGCGGGGGATTGTCGTCGCGTCCCACGACCCCGAGAAAACTCGCCTCGCTGCAATCGGGGTCGAAATTCGAGACATATCATGTGCAAAAAAGCAATTCGTTGCAACATCATCAGGTCACGACTCAACGATCGCAGTTGCTTCCGTTGAATGGGAAGCTTCATTAACGTACGGGCAAATCTGATTCCTTTGCAATCGGGATTTTGCACGACCGGAAACATAAAGGGCCGGGGACACTAGGCGGCCGCTGGCACGAGGATCCGTGACAATCGGTCTAGACTGGCGTGCGCACTTCGGGCACGTCGGGCCGACGGGCAATTGCCCGCGCACCCACCGATCCCTTCCGCAGGGTCGCGTACAGGTCGCGGAGGCCCGCGACGATCGAGGCGTCGGTCGGATGAAGCTCGGGATCTTTGTCTCGCAAGTTGTAACGAGTCAAAGTGAAACGGCCTTTGACCATCTCCTGGCCGTCGATCACCCCGACCCCTTTGAACGTGCAATCCTTGGCGTCGTTCGACAGTTAGTCTCGACCCGCAGCTCGAGCTGCCGGCCGGGTTCGACGAAGCTGCCGTACTTGATCGTCTTGGCTTGCTTCAAAATGATGATGCTGTGGGCAAAATCTTCCATGTCGCGGATCAGCCAGGCACCCGCCTGCGTCAGCGCTTCCAGCATCAAGACTCCCGGCATCACGGGAAAGCCCGGAAAATGATCGCTCAGATACTCTTCGGCGAGCGAGAGATTCTTGACCGCCACCAGCGATGGTCGCTGGACTCGAAAATGTATTGCTCCCGGCCAACCGGCTTCGTCCAGGCTGCACATCGATGATCCGATCGATCAAGACAAAGCGCATGTTTAATCCCGAAGTCGGTTCGTTAACCCGTTTAAAGTAAAAGCTGACAAAGCTGGATTGATTAGAGCCACCCAGCATCACGGGTGTCGTGTCGTTGGTTCAGTAATCTAGCAGGACGTCGCCGTGAGGTTCAAGGGGCCAAGGTAGCCGCGTCAGCCGGTTTTTTGACATAACTGCTTGCACGTAACATACAATCCACCTGCGTCCCGTCAACTTGCGACAGGCGAGATTTCGCCGACCTGATAGAAGTGGGCCACCTCGAACGCGGGCGAACGGCCGTCCATCTCTGCTCGTATTAACTAACCCTTGCCCCGTCGACCCAAGATCTGCCGGCTGAAGGACCAGATTGGCCTGGCCAACGTCCGCTATTCAGTCCGGGTGCATGGGTTTATACTACTCTTACGGACGACTCCGGTCGGCTTTCGTCGCGTAAACGGGCTTGCGAGTGAATCGATGGTCAGGAATAGACACGCAATCCTAATGAAGCCCTCGGCCCCGTCGCACTGGTATCGCTTCACGAGCTTGTCGTTCATCCGGCTTGGATTGCTCGGTTGTTTGAGCCTGGTCGCGTCGAGTGCGATCGCCGGTTCGACAGGCTCGCCCTTATCGTGGTCGCCGGATGGCGAGTGGCTGAGCTACACCGTCTCGACGAACGCCGCTCATGATTCTGTCCGACCGGGTTGGTTATTTGCGTCGGACACCGACCGTACCGACGCGGTTGGTCATCAACGACCATCTGCTGGGCGAGGCCTCGCCGAGAGTCCCGTCTATCGCATTTGGACCACGCACCGCGATAGTCGTCCGTCGATGCTGATCGAAGAATCGCGCTGGCCACTCACCGCGCCCTGTTGGAGCCCACGGGGAAAATCAATCGCATTCGGACGATTTGTGCCGCTATCGATCGAAACCACGCAAGCGGTTCAGCGAGGCCGACTGGAAATCGTGATCCAGGATGGCCGTGATCGTAAACACGTGGTGTGGTCGGTAGCCGACCTTGAGCTCGATGCCATCGCGCGGCGGGATTTACCCAATCTAAGTTGTTCCTGGAGTCCCGATGGACTTTACCTCGCGGTACCTCGACTCTGGCCCCGACCCGCTGTCGATATCGTGCGGACCGACACCATGAAATGTCTGCACAAACTCGATCGTGCAACCCAACCGACGTGGTCGCCCGACGGCGCCAAATGCGCTTTTGTTCTGCCTGAGGGTCAACGCGATGTTCTCGCATATGTCGAGCGCCGCGGCCAGACCTTCGGCGATTCACGGCACGTCCCCGTGACGACACGTATCACCGCGCGTCCTTACTGGTCGAGTGACAGTCGGTCGATCATCGCGGTCGTTGCGCGGTCGCCGGCGCGGTCGCCTGAGCTCGAAATCGTTCGCTTCAATCTCGAGCTTGGCGATTCGACCCGTGTCATGAGTCTGATCCCGGAGCCGATGCGCCGGACTGCAAAACTGCGCGGTTTGTCGCTCGATTTTGATCGTGAGGCGGAGCGATGCTTTTACTCGATTGACGTTGAGGGTCGAGATTCCGAGATCGTCTTTTCGATTCCGCGCAAAAGGAAACGCGTAAGCGATTTCACCCTCTGGATCAAGGCCAGCGGATTGAAGCCCTCGCAGTCTCGCCCGACGGCCAGATGGTGGCAGCCCGCATCGCGTCGGCGCATGGACTGATGTCGCCGGTCACGTACGATTGCGAGACCGAGCAGACCCGGCTTATCGTACCCGACCAAGACTCAAGGAGAGAGTGGATCGGCACACTGGCCGCTACGGCCGGGGGTCTGCTCAAGGCATCGCTACCGCCGGCCATGGCTGACGGTCAGATTGCTGCTCGTCCCACGCTTTTGCCGCTGCCAGGCGAGTTGCCTCCTCAAGAGCCTGCGGTCGTACGGATCAATCGTCTCGCTCGTTTCGGCGGTGCGCTCTGCACGCCACAAATTCGGTCAGACGGTGACGATACTCTGCCGTCAAATCCGACCGAAGCCGAGGCCCGTATCTTTTTCGATTATCTTCGAGGTGAATTCCTCGCGGCGGCGGCTGAGCTCGAGGTCCTCGAGGCAACTTTCGACTCTCCCCACGATCGCCTCTGTCTCCTTTCTCTCCGCGCCCAGATCCTCTGGGCACGCGGCGAGCGAGCCGAGGCTTTAGCTGTTGCCGGCTACTTGCTGTTGTGTGGAGATTCAAATCGGCAGCTCGTCGAGGAAACGCCGTTCGGCCTGGTATTCTCGCCGTTAGTGAGTCCCACGCAGGCGTGGGCTCGTTACCTGTCGGCCCGCGCCGCCGATGCCCTCAAGTCCAAAGCCGGGCCAGCCCGCGACCCACTCGGTGATGCGATCGACCCGCACCAGCAGGATGCCATCGGCATTCCTGATATGCCCTTCCTCGAAAAGGGAGCCCTGCGCAGTACTGCCGCCCGCGCGAATGATGCGGCCAAGCCCCTTGACTGTTGGATGATCACAGCACCGTAAACAGAACGACCCGCGCCGCCTGGATCACGCGGGCTCGCTCATCGGGCGTGATCGAGCCGCGTTCCACGATGCCCTCGAGGGTGGCGAGCGTGTTGTTGATGAGGAAGAGCTGCGGCGCGCCGATTTTCAGTTTTTCGCTGTTCTTCACGAACAGCCGCAAGACGTCGCGGATCGTCACGGCCTCGGCGAACGGATTATCCGGGTTCTTCTGCCAGCGAGGAACGGCCGGGGCGTCGGCCGCCTTGGCGACGACCTGATAGATCATCTGGCTGATCGACGTCAGCTTGGCGATAGTTGAGTGTCTCGGCGGTATCGTCGGGTTTGTGATAACGCGGGTTTTCACCGGTCGTGAAGAAGAGAAACGGAATGCTGCGGGTGCGGAATGGCCCGTAGTCGCTGCGATTCAAGACCAGGATGTCGGCACCCAGCAGACCGACGGTGAGCGGACGTCCCTGCGCGGCCTCGTCGATCCACGGGCGCAAGCCCGGCGCATTTTCGCGTGCCCATCACGAACACGTGCGATTCGCACACTCCGGCCAGCGAGCGGCCGATCATGTCGGCCGTGACGAACAGCACGACCTTGTCGAGCGGCACCGGCGGGTGAGCCACGAAATAGCGCGAGCCGTAACAGGCCGATCTCCTCGAGGTCGAAGCCGATGAACATCATGCTTCGCTTGGGTGGAACTGGCGCCTTGGACGAGCGAGCGAGCAACCTCGAGCATCATGGCGACCCCCGAGGCGTTGTCGTCGGCGCCCGGGTAGAGCACGCCGCCGCGCACGCCCAGATGATCGAAATGGGCGGCCACGATCACCCACTCGTCGCGCAGCTTCGCGTCCGATCCGCGCAACAGGGCACCGACGTTTCGCCCCTGGACGGTCCCGGGCTCCTTGCCGGGGATCGGCTGGACATATCCGCCGTCAAACAGCGGGGCGAGCTTGAGACCGCGAAATTGCTCGATCAGGTAGGAAACGGTCTTCTCGCCCCCTGCTCCGCTCCGGCCGCCGAATTCGGGCGATGCGAGCAGCTTCGACCACGGCTGCGCAGGCGAGCCTGCTCGGGTCGAGGCGGATTCGACGCTTGGCCGGCCACGGGCGACCGATGCGTCCGAGCCAACACGAACAGTGCGAACCCGAACGCCCGTCTGCGCAGCGTCGTGCGATACACCGACGTCAGGCGAATCGTTGCGGGCGTTGCCACCGTCGCTCTTCCGCGAATCCGTGCGTCTGTCATAACTCGTCCCTCGACATCGCGAAAAAATCGAGAATTCGCCGCCCGCTCGCCAATTGTGTGGCATATTAGCCACGGTTTGGGAAAGGGTTCCCTACACGGAGGTGTATTTTGTCTCGCTTCTCATGGCTCAAAGTGTCGGCCCTGACCCTCGCGCTCTTCGCGTGCGGCGGGGTCAAGTCGGCCCAGGCCCAAGACTGGACCGACTATCTCCACTGGCCGTACGTCCCGCCTCAAGTGCCGGGTAACGGCTTCGAGTATAACGGACTCTACGACGGCTGGTATCGCTATCCGCGCGAACAGCGGATCGTGCCGCAGATCCAGGGCCCGTATTATCGCAACGAGTACGGCGGCTATCGGGTCTTCGGCGTCTTCCGCCACCCCCACGGCTGGCACGACTGGGACAAGAAGAGATTCTACAAGGGCTACCATCACGTCCTGGACGTCTTCTGAAATCGATCGTTCAGGATGTGGCGAAGCCAGATCAGTCCGGCCGGCTCCAGCGGATCCACGATATCGACTTCGCTCGGCCCAGGCCCCGGTCGTCCTCTCCCTCCGAGGATGGCCGGGGCCTCGTCGTTTTGAGTTGCGAGCCGACGAGCCGACGCCTATCGGCCCAGCTCGACGGCGATCTGGAAGTAAGCCTCGGCGGCGAGCTGCACCTGCTCGAGGTCGATCCATTCGTCCTTGGTGTGGGCCTGGGCGATGTCGCCGGGCCCGAAGACGACGCAGGGCGTTCCCGTTCTCGCTCAGCGGGCCGGCATCGGTTCCGAACGGAACACCCATCACGCTGAGGCCGGCGTCCAGTCGCGGTCTCGATCGCGTCGCGAGAGTGGCTCGATCCAGCCGGTCGGCTTGGGGCGCAAGCGGCGGCATGTGCACCCAGGGCTGACTCATTTCGAAGCAATCGGGCTCCTCGAAGAGCGTCTGCCACGAGCGTCTCTCACGGCTTCCATCGGCGGCGACGGCGTCTTCGCCGGGAATCAGCCGGCGATCGACCTCGATCTCGCACCAGTCGGGAACGACATTGACGCTCTGTCCCCCCTCGATTCGACCGACCGACAAGGTGGGCGGGCCGAGAATCGGGTCGGGCGTCGATGCGGCCAGCGTGCCGGCATATTTCTGAAGAACGTCGAGGACCCGGCCCATCCGGTAGATGGCGTTCACGCCCAGGTGCGGGGTCGAGCTGTGGCAGGCGACGCCCTTGGTGCGGATCTTCCAGCGCAGCGCCCCTTTGTGGCAGTGGACCAGGTTGAGCAAGGTCGGCTCGGCGACGATCGCCAGCTCGGCCCCGTGTGTCGTCTCCGCCAGCCGCGATGAGCCGGTGTGCGTGAACTCTTCGTCGACCGTGCAAGCCAGGAGCACCGATGCCGAGCCCGGCGGCCGCTCCCGGACCAGCCGGGCGAAGGCCGACAGCATCGCCGCCATCGAGCCCTTGACGTCGCACGAGCCCCGCCCTGAAAGCCGTCCCTGGTGATCTCGGGCACGAACGGGCGGAATCGTCATGCCTTCGGCCGGCACGGTATCCTGATGGACGTCGAAGAGGATCAGCCGCCGCGCATCGGGCGCATCGTACCAGGCCAGCAGGTTGTCGCGGCCGGGCGCGACCGGCTGCCGCTCGCACCGAACCCCCAGCTCGCGAAACCAGGCTTCGAGGTAGTCTGTCAGTCCGGGTCTCGAGATATTCGGGACCGGCCAGGGAACGCCCCATCGGGTTGACGCTCGGGATGGCGACCAGGGCCGAGAGCAACCGAGTCAGCTCATCCACGGGGCGGCTCCCCGAGCCACGGGCCTGTGCGTCACTTGACCCGTTCGAGGTATTCGCCGGTCCGGGTGTCGATCCGGATCTTCTCGCCCGGCTTGACGAACGGCGGAACCTGGACCTTCAACCGCGTTTCGAGCGTGGCTTCCTTGTACTGGTTGGTCGCGGTCGCGCCGGCCAGGGCCGGCGGCGTGTCGGTGACCGTCAGCTCGACGAAGTCGGGAACTTCGATCGAGACCGGCTTGTCGTTGATGTACTTGACCATCACCGGGCGTTCGGAAGCAGGTAATCCATCGCCGTGCCGATGATCTCGGGCGAAAAGCTGAGCTGGTCGTAGGTCTCGGTGTCCATGAACACGTGATCGTCGCCCGCCGAGTAGAGGTATTCGTATTCCTTGGTCTCGACGTAGGGGACCTCGATCTGGTCGACGGAACGGAGCCGTTTCTCGATCAGGGAGCCGTTGTTCATGTTCCGCAGCTTGGTCTGGACCATCGCCCGGAGGTTGCCGGGCGTGTGGTGGGCGAAGTCGAGGACGACGAAGTTGACCCCTTCGATCGTGATCACCATTCCTCGACGGATGTCGGTCGCTTTGAGCATCATGGCGGTTCGCAATTCTCCTGTGGCTGTTCGTTTCAAAGAGCTCTCAGAGCGCGAGTGACTCTCGGTGTTATGGATAAAATGTAAGTTCACGGGCCGATTTTGGCTAGCCCGCTCGTCGGAAGACGGACGGGACCACTCTATGCTAAGAGAATCACTGCAACTCCCCCACCCCATCCATCGGTGCGGTCTTGGCAAATGGGCTTGTAGCATTCTCCTCGGCAAACGTTGCAGACGCAAATCGATCGGTGTACGTTCTTGATCGTGTCCGCGACATTGCGAAAGGTAGTGATCAGGAAATGCATCCACGGTCCAATTGAAAGGCTCGCCATGTTCGAGTTCTTGACGTTGCTACCGCTGCTCTTGGCGCCACCCGAGTCGGTCGCGACCAATCCCGTCGTCACGCCTGCCGAGTTTCAGGCGTCGTTCGACTTGGCTCTCGCGGGCAAGCTGGATATTCCTGGGAAAATCAAGGACGGTGCTTCGCATTGCCGTTATGTGTTCGTTGGCGGCTTCTTGAACGAAGGGATGTCGCAGTATTTCAAGCAAAATGCGCGCGAGCTGAGATTGCTGGGTGTGCCCCGCGCTGCCATCCATTACATCTATCCCAGCTCGCACGAGTCGGTCGAGGGCAACGCCGAGCTCGTTCGAGGCGAGTTCCAGAAGATAGCCAGCGAGGGACCCGAGAATCTGGTTGTGATCGCCCATAGCCGGGGCGCGTGTGACACACTGGCGTTCGCCTTGCAAAACCCGGAGTTTGTCGCGAGCCGCGTCGAAGCCCTTTTCTTGGTGCAGGGTCCGTTCGGCGGCACGGGGGTCGCCGATTATGTCACTGGCGAGGGACCACCGATCGACAGTCTATTGCCGTTTCCGCATCGTGTGGTGGCGCTGGCTCTGGGACGGATTGAAGAGTCAAAGCTCGCCCGCGGCAAGCACGGCGGTCTGACCGCGCTCACCCGGCGTGCCTCGCGCGCCTACTGGGAAATGGCTCTAAAGGAAAACCAAGCCGCAATCAAGGTCGTCGGCCCCAAAACCTTTTACGTGACGACCAAGACAAAGCCGTCGCATCTGCGACTTTTTCTGAAGTCAACAGCTTTTTATCTCGGTGCCCACTTTGGGCCCAACGACGGCATGGTGGCGATCGATGATCAGACCGTCGCCGGCCTGGGCACCGTACTTGCGGTACTCGACGCCGGTCACACCGACCTGACGCATCGATTCCCCTCGGCTCTTCCCAATCGAAGGCTCAGAAGAGCGCTCATCGACGCCATCGTCATGGCCGTCGGGCAGCCCGTGCGAGACTCGGAGACGGTGCGGGATTCGCCCTGAACCAGCCCAGCCCGCAGCTACGCGCCGCTCGCACGCGATCCAGAGTAGCCGCGAAAATCGACGACCAGATTCTATCGCTCAGATAGCACGGTTGCGATAGTGGCTCGGATCGACGGTGGCCGTCATACGCGCCGTAGCGAGACCTCCGCCCAAGAACCGATCGATTTCAACAGCGATCGGACCGGGATCGGCGACCATATTATTGTAATCGACGTCCAGCACCTGGATATTCGGGCGATCCTTGACCCAGGCCGAAAACTTGGCGAGATGACTCTCGAACAGCGTGGCGATCTTGTGATCATCGACCCGTATGGCTTTCCCAGCCGTTCGAGCATCACCCGCTGCGATGCCAGCACTTCGAGGATTATCGACGTCGGCGGCCCGGATATTGTCCACCAATACCGGAATTCCTCCCGAGTCGAGCATGCTCATCATCAGCGAAGTACTCGAACGAGGTATGCCCGATACCACGGTCAGAAACGGACGGTCTGATAGTAACATCGGCAAATTTGATCTCGCGTTGTGTTGAAACGGGCCAGTCCTCGGAATTTAATACCCAACGGTCTTATCGACAATGTTCAGCAGCATCTCGCCTGCTGCGAACCGACGGAGGTTTTCGCACAGGAGTTCGTGCCTGCGTCGGGCGCCGCCGGGCGACTCGCCTGCGCTGTGGGGCGTGATGATCACGTTCCGCGACCAAAGAGCATGTCCTCTGGGCAGCGGCTCTGGATCGGTCACGTCGAGCCCGGCAGCCGCGACCTGCTTGCGGTCAAGGGCATCGACCAGGGCCTGGGTATCGACGACGCCACCCCGCGAAACATTGATCAAAATGACGCCGGGCTTCATCATTCCAAACTCCTTGGCCCCGATCATCTTCCTCGACACATTCGTCAGTGGCACGGCGCTGGCGACGACGTCGGCCCGAGGTAGCAGCGTGTGAAACGCGGCCGGCTTATGCAGCTCGGCGACGTATAACGGCCGTTCGAGGACCTTGGGGTCCGTGGCCACGACCCGCATGCCGAATGCCGCAGCGCGGCGGCCAATCTCGGACCCGATGCCTCCCAGGCCGATGATCAAGAGCGTCTTGCCCATGAGCTCATCGAGAACCACGTCCGGGCCGCTCGAGCGCCACTCTTGGCTTGGCTGTCTGCGGACAAAGTGAGCAAGGCTGCGAGTAAACGCGAGCAAGTACCCCATGGCCTGATCCGCGATCTCCGGGGCGTAAGCCCGCTGCATATTCGTCAATATGATGTCGCTCTGCACGAGTTCAGGGATTTTCATCAGGTGCTCGACCCCGGCGCTAGGCTGTTGAACCCACCGGAGAGACTTGCCAGCGGCGATAACCCGCGGCGTAATGAAGCCATATAACGCCTCGGCGTCAGTGACGCGCTCAAAAGCCTCGCTCTCGTTTCGGCACTGGACAAGTTCTACCCCGGGCGCGGCTGCCTGGAGCTCCGACAGCTGTTCTGGATTCGTCATTGGGATGATCATCTTGAGCCGCTTGTTCGTCCGCGCTTGCGAGACCGTTATCGGGGTGACGGTCGCCAGGGCCGTTGAGGTGGTGATGAAGGTTCGACGATTCATGATCTAGGCCTCCGGTCGCTGAATTTTGGGAAAACTTGTAATGTCATTGGCTCGATCAGTTGTAAGCTACCTAGTCACAAGGGCTCCGTCCAACTCTATTGGGAAAGGCGATCGATGATCATCAGTGCAAAACTCAACGCCGCAATCAATGCGCAGGTCGGCCACGAACTGGAAAACTCGAACCGGTATGTGGCCATCGCCTCATACTTTGAAGGCGAGTGCCTCTTTGGACTCGCCAAGATCTACTTCAAGCAGGCTGACGAAGAACGCGAACATGCGATGAAATTCGTCAAATTCTTGCTTGAAGTGGGCGGGAAAGTCGTGATCCCACAGGTTCCCGCGCCACCAAATGAGTTCGCGACCGCCGAAGAGGCCGCCCAGTCGGCGCTCGATTCGGAAGTGCGCACGACCCAGGAAATCTACGCACTTGTAGAGCTAGCGACTGCGGAGAAAAACTATATCGCCGCCAACTTTCTTCAGTGGTTCGTCAGCGAACAGCTTGAAGAGCTCTCAAGCGCAAACCCGTCTGTCAGTTATCAAACGCGCGGGCCCAAGCGTGCTGATGGTTGAAGCATATTTGGCACACGGTGGTGGTTGAATGACCGTACGCCGGCACGCACGTGCACGGTAGCGGTCGAGTATGCTTGTCCTGATGGTAAAGAAATGCGTAAAGTGAGTTGAAAACCTTGGATTTACACCTGAAATACAATCAAATCCTCGTTCCACCGACTGTGGAAGTGGGGAGCTAAGCGCGACAGCGCAACAACGTTAGATTGTCCGCGCGAAAATCGGGTCATTGACAAATCCAATTTCGCTGGGCTCCCGGATTGGTAGCGCTTTCTACGACTCGAGCCCTTCCTCCGCCAGCTCGCGGAGGAAATCGAGTGCTTGATCGAGTTCGCAAACTGCTGCTCCGCGAACCCGCCCGCGGCGATCAAGCTCGTTCAAGAGCATCAGGTCGTCGTAATACTCCGAAGCCTGGATCCTCGCGCGTGCCTTGACGCCGAGCGTACCTGAGCAAAGCGCCTGAGCCTCCATGTGGTGCGCGATCAGCCACTCTGTGCGTTCGGTGATGGCACCTTCCAGCGACTGCAGCGCGGCCGCAACATGGTCAGCCGGGTCGATTCCCTTGCCGACGTCGTGCAGGAGCGCCGCCAGCAGAAACTCCTCGTCGTACGGCCGCTCTTCGCGTGCCAGTTCGAAGACCTGCAAGCTGTGATAGAGCGCGTCCCCCTCCGGATGGTGCTTGGGGCTTTGCTTGACCCCCTCGAGCGGCTCCAAGAGCATCCGAAAGAGCATGTACGGGTCGAGCTGGTCTTCGATCCGCTCGACCTCAGCTTCCAAGTCGATGTCAGGATGTTCCGCGAAGAATCTCTTCCAGCTCGGCGATCGAGGCTCGCTCGATCGCCTTGCCCGTGATTGAACTCTTGAAGACGTAGTGAACCTTGTCTTCGGCGTAAAGGGTCAGCTCGAATTTGTGGCCATCGTGAAGGTGGATGTGGGTAAAGGTTCGTTCTTCTCCATACTTGACAATCCTCTTATGCTCGACATCGTACTGGAGACCGCGCTCGTCGAGTGTGTCGGTCACGAGTGCCAGGCTGTCGCTAAAAATGTGCAGATCGATGTCGGACCCTTTGCGCACGTGCCCGGTCCGCACGCTCCCAATCAGCCGCGGCCGGAATCGTGCGAGCAGCCGCATCATCCGCAGCGCGTCCAGCCGCATATCGCACAGCGTTTCCAGCCGCTTTGGTCCCTCGTGAATGCGGGCCATCGCTTGGATCTGGTCGCGGATGTCCTTGTTGCTTGGTAAGTCACCCGGACGGTGCCGATATTCAACTCCAAGCTGCGCGCGGCCTTACGCTTGGCAGTGAAGTATTCGGTTTCGGTCCGGTGATACATCATCTGCGCCGCCAGAAAGGCGATCTGGCGGCGAATGCGATCGTCGGCCATGCGAAAATGTGCGCCGATTAATGCCCATCAAGGCGGCGCGAGGCAATGTGCGGTAGGTCGACAGAAGCCGACGGAGTCGGCGCGATTTGCGTTCGTAAAACCACCGATAGTAAGTTAGCCGCACACTAAACCCCAGTCAAGAGCCGCAAACCCTCGATAGTATGGGCCAGATGGCACAGGCCTTGCATGCGCTACGGGTTGGCTCAGCTGCATACTCCCGATCGGCCCTCGCAAAGTACAAGGATTCGGATGGCTCGCCTAAGCATTACCGTGCCCCATGGTTTATCCCCGGATGCCGCACAGGCGAAATTCCAAGAGGCCGTCATTGAGGCTCGAACACACTACCTCGGCTGGA
This sequence comes from uncultured Isosphaeraceae bacterium, assembly GCA_963850935.1. Taxonomy (GTDB): domain Bacteria; phylum Planctomycetota; class Planctomycetia; order Isosphaerales; family Isosphaeraceae; genus CAWFRS01. Next base: position 62,509 of record CAWKNT010000030.1, on the reverse strand, counting down.
TCGACCGGCTCGAATGGGCCGAGGATGGCAATCGAGTGACGGTGACGGGTGCAAGTTTCGAAGCGCGATGTTGGTGCGATGAATCGGACGTACATGTTGAGGGATCGATACCGTTTGCGTGGAAGTTGTTCGAAAACGTTATTCGTAACAAGATTAAGCACGGTATTGACCGCGCGACGGTAACGCATCACAAATGAGTCGTGTTTGATCGGATTCATTTAGAGCAAGTTCCGATGAGTCTCAACGAGTATCAGCGCAAACGCGACTTTCAGAAGACACCCGAACCGCGCGGCAAGCGAAAGACGCGAGCGCATGGTGCGCTGGCCTATTTGATTCAGAAGCATGATGCATCACGCCTCCATTACGACTTTCGTCTGGAGTTGAATGGCGTACTGAAAAGTTGGGCTGTCCCGAAAGGGCCTGATCTCGATCCGTCCATCAAGCGTCTGGCCATGCAGGTCGAGGACCACCCGCTGGAATATGGGAATTTTGAAGGGATTATCCCCGAGGGCGAATATGGCGGAGGAACCGTCATGCTCTGGGATAAGGGCGTGTGGCAACCGATCGGTGATGCGGCTAAAGGTCTCGAGGACGGTCAATTAAAATTCATTTTGCACGGCGAAAAGCTGCAAGGTGCCTGGATGCTGGTTCGCAAAGGCGGACGCCGAGCCGAAGAAGGCGAGCGGCGCTGGTTCTTGTTCAAGGAGCGCGACGAGTTCGCCCGGCCAGGCAAATCAATCACAGAAGACATGCCACTCAGTGTTGCGACCGGCCGTGACCTTAACGAAATCGCGGAACGATCCGACCGCGTCTGGGGACCAGGCGGCGAGGACTCGCAAAACAGTCGCACGACGACGAGCGAGGCTGCGGTGAAAAAGAAACCGAGTCGCCGCAGCGGCAAAAGCAAGCCAGCCGGCAGCGGCCGTTCGCCTAAAAGGCACGTGGCTGATCGATCAAACGGACCAGGCAAGACTCACGAAAACGCACAGGCTGAATCAAAGAACCTAGAGCGACTTCTCAAGCATCCCAAGATCAGACGTGGACGACTTCCGCAATCACAGAAGGTCGAACTGGCGACGCTTGTCGATGCGGCGCCTCCGGGGACGACTGGCTGCATGAGATCAAATTCGATGGGTATCGCATGATCTGTCGCGTCGACAAGGGGAAGGCGCGCTTTATCAGTCGAAACGGTCACGATTGGACTTTAAGACTTCCGGAACTTGCCCGAGCCGCCGGCGGTTTGGGCGTTAAGCAGGCGTTGCTCGACGGTGAAGTGGTTGTTCCTAATCCGGACGGCACGACCAGCTTTCAGTCGTTGCAAAACGTCTTTCAGGATGGCCGGACGAGCGAGCTCTTGTATTATGTATTTGATCTTATTCACATAAATGGATATAACGTCGCTGACGCTCCACTCGAATTGCGCAAACAGATTCTCAAGCTGACGGTTGCCAACGGCCCAAATCAGACGATTCGGTTTAGCGACCATCTGCAAGGCACAGGCCAAGAAATCATCAAAGAGGCCTGCCGTCTGCATTTGGAGGGTATTGTCTGCAAACGTCGGGACGCACCGTATCGACCGGGCCGAGGGCTCGATTGGCTCAAGGTAAAATGCTCACAGCGAGCGGAATTCGTGGTGGGAGGATTTACCAGGCCCAGCGGCAATCGCGCTCATTTCGGCGCGTTATTACTGGGCTATTACGACCGCGGCAACAACCTCATTTACGCGGGCCGAGTCGGCACTGGTTTTGATGAGAAGACGCTCGCCACGGTGCACCAGAAGTTGATCAAGCTTGAGCGAACCAGTTCCCCGTTTTCGAATCTGTCCGGCACGTCTGGCCTGGCGCGCGACGTTTCGTGGGTCAAACCGGAACTCGTTGCCGAAATTGAGTTCTCAAACTGGACCGATGATCGGCATCTTCGACATCCATCGTTCCAAGGGCTGCGCGAGGACAAGCCCGCAAGCGCCGTCATTCATGATGAGCCGCTTTCGCTCAACGAGATTAAAACAATGACGAATCAAAAGGCCGCGAAACCACAGCATACTCGCCAAAAATCATCGACGCACATCGAGCGACCATTCGATGGACAATCCAGTGATGCCGCGGCCAGCGACGAATGGGCGGGCGTTCGCCTGTCTCATCCCGACAAGATTCTCTATCCCGAGCAGGATTTAACGAAACGCGATCTGGCAAAATACTACGAGCAGGTCGCCGACTGGATGTTGCCCCACGTCGTCGACCGGCCGCTCGCAATCGTTCGCTGTCCGGCCGGCAGCGGCAAACCTTGTTTCTTTCAAAAGCATCCCGGCGATGGTGCTTCCAATCATCTACGCCCGGTGAACGTCGCTCAGGAAGGCGCACCCGAATACCACTTGGCGATCGATGATGTCGCCGGCCTCATCGCGCTCATTCAAATGGGCGTTCTTGAGATCCATGTGTGGGGATCGCGAATTGGACACCTCGAAAAGCCGGACCGCTTGATCTTCGACCTCGACCCTGATCCGTCTATCGAATGGCCGCAAGTCGTCGAAGCCGCGCGGGCGGTGCGCGGCTTGCTGGAGGACCTCGGGCTCGCCACATTCCTCAAAACGACTGGCGGCAAGGGACTTCATGTTGTCGTGCCCGTTCAGCCGCGTACCGAGTGGAGCGAGGCCAAGTCATTTTGTCGCTCTGTGGCTGAACTCATGGTCCGGGCCGCCCCCGACCATTTTGTTGCGACCATGAGCAAGACCGCTCGCAAAGGAAAGATCTTCATCGACTACTTGCGCAACGGCCGCGGCGCTACGTCCGTCGCCCCGTATTCCACCCGTGCCAAGCCCGGTGCCACCGTGAGCGTACCCATTGCTTGGGACGAGCTATCCTCGAGGCTACATTCCGATCACTTCACGATCGAAAACGTGCCGAGCCGCCTCAGCAGGCTCAAAAAAGATCCGTGGGCCGATATGTCAAAAACAAAGCAAACGATTACTGTTGCGATGCGAAAGCACCTTGCTAGCCGCTAGCGCCCGATTCTCACATGAGTGTCTCGGCTTGGCGGTGTAGGTTCTGTTGACGCCAACCAACCGGAATCGCCCGAATTTTCGGAGACGATCAAATGGCTACAACGCATGCTAAATCGAAACGCTGGGTCAGCGATGTCGATACCGTTTCGACCTATCCGCCCGAGGGCATTTTCACCAAGGATGCCGAGACGATTGCCCGCACCATGGCGCGGAAAAAGGTCAGCCCAAAGGGAATTGGTTCAGCCATCCGGATGATCCAGTACTTCATCAATCGGGCAGGCAAGAGCTTGCCATCCGCCAGAAAGAAAGAGCTCGAGAAAGCCAAGGATCTGCTCCGCGCGGAAGAAAAACGACGCCTAGGGCATACTCAGGGCTCTCTCGGTCTCGTCGTCTTTCGGATCATTTCTTGGCTCTGTAACCACGCCGGCGATGATCAATTGCTTCTTGCCCGTTGCCTTGACCGCCTTGACGAAATCTTCATTGTCCCAGGCGTTGATGTTGCCGGGCCGCGCGATGTAAGGCGCGTCCGGAAACAACTCTTTCAATTCGGGGACGAGTGGCCCGTTTGGGCCGTTCTCGAAGCTGGTGGTAAGGATCGTCGGGAGCTTAAAATACTTGGCCAGATCGCCCAGGGCCAGCACGCTGTTTTTGAATTCGTCCGGCGATAAATCTCCGACCAGGTTGCAAAGCCCGGATTGATGATCGACCAGCAGCACAGCGGCATCCGACTTTTCGAGCCGGCGGTATTTGAACGAAGTGTTCATGCTTTGCTCACACTAGTTAGTGCATCGAATGTATTTGCTGAGCGGAGTCCGTTTCGCCCAACAAGTATCGAGCGTCCGTTCTCAGATTATAAACGAATCTCTTCTTTGGAGACGTGGTCATGGCGAAGAAAAGAACGGCCGATCTGCTAGTCCAGACTCTCGCTGTTGCGGGTGTCGAGAGGATTTATGGGGTCTCCGGTGACTCGCTCAATGGCATCACCGACTCGATTCGCCGCCAAGAACAAATTCGCTGGGTTCACGTTCGGCATGAGGAAACGGCGGCCTTTGCGGCTGGGGCGGAAGCGCATCTCACGGGACGGTTGGCCGTTTGCGCCGGGAGTTGCGGACCAGGCAACCTGCATTTGATCAATGGACTTTATGACTGCCATCGCAGCCGCGTTCCTGTCCTGGCAATCGCCGCCCAAATCCCCAGTCAGGAAATCGGCAGTGGATATTTTCAGGAAACCCACCCGGAACATGTATTCGCCCAGTGCAGCCATTACTGCGAGCTCGTTTCCCAGCCCGAGCAAATGCCGCGCGTTCTGGAGATTGCGATCCAGACCGCGATCTCGCGCCGCGGTGTTGCCGTGATTGCCATCCCGGGTGACGTCGCCTTGCGCGACGCCGTCGAACAAAACCCTCGCCTCCATTTTCCACCGCCGACACCCATCGTTTGTCCGGCGGAAAACGAAATCGCGGCGCTCACGAAAACTCTCGACGGCTCGAAAAAGATCACGATTCTCGCGGGCGCGGGTGTGCCGACGCGCATGCAGAATTGATTGAGCTTGCCGCCAAACTCAAGGCTCCGATTGTGCATGCCATGCGCGGCAAGGAATTCATCGAGTACGACAACCCCTTTGACGTGGGAATGACCGGTCTTCTCGGATTCGCGTCCGGCTACCACGCGATGATGAACTGCGACCTCTTGGTCATGATCGGAACAGACTTTCCCTACCAGCAGTTCTTCCCCAAAGATGCGACGATCGTCCAGATCGATCTCCGCGGCGAACAGCTCGGTCGGCGCACGAAGGTCGACCATGGCTTTGTTGGCGACACGAAGTCGACGTTGCGAGCCCTGCTGCCGAAACTACGACAGCACACCGACGACACACATCTCAAGAAAGCGCTCCAACATTACCAGAAGGCAAGGAAGGGCCTCGATGAGCTGGCGACGGGTGAACCGGGTCGGAAACCGATCCATCCGCAATATGTGGCGCGAGTACTTGACGAGCTGGCCGCCGAGAACGCCATCTTCGCTTGCGACGTGGGGACGCCGACGATCTGGGCGGCGCGGTATCTGACAATGAACGGCAAACGGCGGCTGCTGGGCTCTTTTAACCATGGCTCGATGGCCAATGCGCTACCGCAAGCTATTGGTGCCCAGGCCAGTTATCCAGACCGCCAGGTTGTGACGTTGTCGGGCGACGGCGGGCTGGCGATGCTGATGGGCGAGCTGCTTTCGCTCCGGCAATTGCAATTGCCGGTAAAGGTGATCGTCTTCAAGAACGACGCTCTGGCTTTTGTCGAGCTGGAAATGAAGGCCTCCGGCCTCCTCGAATTCACCACGGATCTGCAAAATCCCAATTTCGCAAAGATCGCCGAGGCCGCCGGTCTTCTGGGGCTCTCTGCGGAATTACCCGAGCAAGTTCGACCTATGATCTCGCAAGCTCTCGAACACAAGGGGCCGGCGCTCGTGGAAGTCGTGGTGCACCGGCAAGAGCTCGCCATGCCGCCCACAATCACACTCGAGCAGATGAGCGGGTTCAGCCTGTTCATGCTCAAGGCAGTTTTGAGCGGGCGCGGCAACGAGATCGTCGACCTGGCCAAAATCAATCTGTTTCGGTAGATACCAAGCCATGACTGCGGCCGGACCGGTCGAGCCTGAAATCAGACAATGCTGCGATAGTCCGGCTGATACAACTTCGAGAGGATGAAGTCGCCGACGTCGGATGGTCGGGGCAATCCGGCGAGGTTGCGTTCGAAAATGAGTTCGGCGACCTTCGTTGCCACGTGGACGGACGTGTTAAGGATGTCGGACTGGGGCGGATAGATCAGACCCATGTCGAGGTTGGCCTGGGTGACCTGCTCGGCCACGCTGGTGGCGGCACAGAGGAATAACTCGTCGGTGACTCGCCTGGCCTGGGTGGCATAGATTGCCAGGCCGAGCGCCGGGAAAATGTAGACGTTGTTGCCCTGACCGGGGACGAACGTCTTGCCGCCATACTGAACGGGCGGGAAGGGACTGCCGCTGGCGAAGATCGCGCGGCCCTGCGACCACTTGTAGGCCTCCTCGGCCGTGCACTCCGAACGCGACGTGGGGTTGGAATAGGGAAAGATGATGGGCCGTTCGTTGATCCGCGCCATCGCTTCGATCACGGACTGGTCGAAGAGTTTGGGCACGGTGCTCACGCCGATGATGCCAGTGGGGCGGATCGACTCGATCGCAGGCAGGAAGCCTTTCAAGGGCGAGTGGGCGTGCGCGAACGGCTTTTGGAAATCAGCGAGATCGGTTCGGCTGCTCTCGATCAGGCCGTTGACGTCGACGAGCCAACAACGGTTCCGGGCCTCGTCGACCGAGAGGCCGTCTTTCGCCATGGCCAGGCTGATCAACTCAGCAATGCCAATGCCCGCGGAGCCGGCACCAAGGAACAGGAATGTCTGGTCTTTCCAGCCCGTCTTAAGAATGCGCAGGGCGGCTGAGATGCCGGCAACGGCCACGGCAGCGGTGCCCTGGATGTCGTCGTTGTAACAGCAGACCCGGTCGCGGTACCGTGCCAAGAGCGGCACGGCGTGAAAATTGGCGAAGTCCTCGAACTGGATGCAACAGTGCGGGAAAACGTCCTGCATGGCGGTCACGAACTCTTCAAGGAAGGCGTCGTATTCGTCCCCCCGCACCCGCGGATGACGTAGCCCGAGATAGAGCGGATCGGCCAGTAACGTTTCGTTGTTAGTGCCGACGTCCAGAGTGATGGGTAGAGTGATCTCGGGCGGCACAGCGGCGCAGGCGGTGTAAAGCGCCAATTTACCGACCGGAATGCCCATGCCGTTGACACCCAGATCGCCCAGGCCGAGGATCCGTTCGCCATCGGTTACGACCGCAAAGCGGACATCTTTCTGCGGCCAGTTGCGGAGTAATTCCCTTAGGCGTCCGCGTCGATTGATTGACAAATACAGGCCCCGAGGCCGGCGCAAGATGTGGCCGAACTTCTGGCACGCCTCGCCCACGGTCGGGGTGTAAACCAGGGGCATGAAGTGCGCCGGGTCTGACATCAGTGTCTTGTAATAGAGCGTCTCGTTGTTGTCCTGAAGTGCCATCAGGTAGATGTATCTCTCCAGGTCGGTCGTCTTCTGAGCGAGCTGGAGGAGGACGCGCCGAAGTTGGTTTTCCTCGGTGTCCACGCCCTCCGGCAGGAGCCCGAGCAACTCGAGCTTTTCTCGCTCGACCTCTGTGAAAGCCGTTGACTTGTTGAGGTGAGGGTCACGGAGCAGCTGGATGCCTCTGGACATGTCCGAGCTGAGAACATCGCTTGCCATTTCGATCGTTCCTCGGTAACGACGTTTGCGCAAAGGAGAAAGAAGTATAGCTAACCGCAAACATGAGACCGGTCAATCGTCTCACAGCGCACTTGCCGAGGAGACTTGCTGGCGAGCCAACGACCTCTGGATAACCAGCCCGACCGACCACATCTCACGCACCCGACGATGCAACCTTCAGCAGTTCCAAGCGCACGCCTGGTCGGAGCGGAAAGAGCCGGATGTGATCGACGATCGTATCGCCGATGGTCCGAACGATCGGGTGATATCAGCGATTCGATCGTGGCTGCCAGTGTCGATGACGACGATCTCAACGAACAGCCCGCGGACCGACTCGAGACACCTCGGCGCGTTTTTTTCCTCATCCCTGGCGATAACAGTAAGGTAACTTTGGGACCGCCGTCTGCGACAGCGGCCGAGTTATTCCGCACGAGAGGATATTTGTCCGCAGATTTCGCAGATTTACGCAGATTTAAACCCGGAGACCTGACCTGGGGAGTAATCCTCTTTGTGGGACGACGATCGATGATCGGCTCGCTTTGATCGACCAGATTGGCTGATATTTGTAAGCTCGAATTCGAATCTGCGTTAATCTGCGAAATCTGCGGACGAGGTCCTTCTTCGTTTTCCGGCGGATTCGCGCCAGTGGCGATACGGCACGTCCTCTGCCTGTTGTAGCGGCGCGGCGTTGTTTGACGTGGGGCTACCAGCCCAATCTGGGATCTTGGGTTTGTGATTCGCGATCGTACGACGGACTCAGAATCTGCGGCGCACCCGACGAGAGAATCTGCGCACCGGTGCCGTCGGTCGAGCCGTCGTCGACGACGATCAACTCCCAGAGTGATCGGGTGTGGCGGACGAGTCCACCGACTGCATTGCAACTCATGCCTGAATCGAGAGCCTTTCGTCGCACGTGCGACGTCGGGGGTGACCCCGTCTGGACCACGGTCTCACGGCACGTGGTCATGTCTGTCATGACCATGGTGCTGGCGCACGTGAGCACGCGTGACCATGCATGCGAGTGCATAGTTCGGATGGGGCGAAGGCCCACCAGCATCGGGCGTTAGCACGATCCCCCAACTGGGCCGTGGCACTTTTGTGCGGGGCTGGCGGCGGCGCCCGCCGAAGACACTGCTCTGCGAGAGCAACCGATCCCATGCGATCCACGGCATTGCCCGACAGGTAAACCGCACCTCCCTTGTCGATGATGACGCACGGCGTGGCCACCGGCAACACGTGGCTCCATTTGCAGGCGAAAACCTCCGCGCTCGCTTAAAACGCCTCCGGCAATCCGATACTGCGCAAATTGTGATGGCACGGTGCGGCCAATGCCACCACGGCCAGCCCTTGGTCGCGCGCTTGGTGGCAGATATCGGCACCGTAAAGATGAAAACCAAGCTCCGGATCGAATCGCAGGCCCGAATCTCGACACACGACCAGCACGATCTCGTCGAGCGTCGCCACCCGTGCGGGCAGCTCGGGCCCACCGCGAAGCACGCGGCCGCGGTCATTCACCCCACCAATCCGTTCGGCACCGAGTGGCTGGCCGGGATCGTCCGCCGCGATCGCCTTGCCGACCCCGTAAACACCAGCGACCCCGATCGGGCCAAACCGCCGCTCGGCCTCTTGGAGCTGTTGCACGGGGCATCGCTCCCAATCATCCGGCAAGCAAAGGTCTTGATGAACGCAGACGACGAATTCGTGCGCGGCCCGCTCGAGGGCGAAGTTCAAGCCAGCGGCTGCGCTTGGGCAGTTCCTGACCGCTACGACGTCGTGGTGAAAGCGCGAGTCGAGGCATGGAGAAGCGAGCAGATTGGGTTGAAGCGACTCGTCATGCGAAATGCACGCCGCGAGCGACAAAGCCTCTTCGCGCAAGGAGATGGATTGACCTTTCACCAACGCTGCCCTCGGAGTTTTTCGGGAATTCAATTGCTACTTGGATGACCCTCCGGACAAAACTAAGCGCGCCCCTGTTTCATTCCGCAGATTGAACACGACATGCCATCTACGTGACCTAGAGTAGATTGCTCCACTAAAGGTTTTGCAAGACGCTTGAAATCGCAGAGCGAAGTCCCATGCGCAGGAACATAGGCAGACATTGCGTCTGCACTGGCTAAATCTCCCTCGCTAAACAAACCGTTAGCTTCTTCGAAGCATAGTTATCTGTGTCGATTGAGTGTAAGCAAGCTCGTAACTGCCTTCGAATTCTAGTCTTTTATCAGTGCTTTGTGCCCAACCCTGAGTTCATCAGTGAAAAAGAGCAGCATTCGAGGTATTGGTATGACGTTAACTGTGGTCTCAAGTGTTGCAAACTCAGAGAAAAAAGCAGATGAAGACCTCGAAATTTCCGTTGTCATGCCCTGTCTCAATGAGTCAAGGACAGTTGGCACCTGTATCGACAAAGCAATGATAGCGCTCGAAGCTTTAGGTGTGTGCGGTGAGATAATTATCGCTGATAATGGCAGTGATGATGGCTCACAGCAAATTGCTCGTGATCATGGTGCACGTGTCATTGATGTAGCAAAGCGTGGTTACGGTCACGCGCTTCGTGCAGGTATTCAAGCAGCTCGTGGGCGCTATATCATCATGGGCGATGCAGATGATTCCTATGACTTCTCCCAGCTCGGCCCCTTCATTGATCGTTTACGTGGCGGCTTTGATCTCGTCATGGGAAATCGCTTTCGGGGACGTGTTCTGCCTGGCGCAATGCCTTGGCTCCATCGCTATGTCGGTAATCCTGTCTTAACCGGTCTTCTGAATCTTTTCTTCCAAAGTCCGATTGGTGATGCTCACTGTGGTCTGCGGGCTTTTCCTAAAGCTTCGTGTGCGAAACTAGGGCTGGCAACACCTGGGATGGAGTTTGCTAGTGAAATGGTGGTCAAGGCGAGTGTGAGTCGCCAGAAGATCACCGAAGTTCCTATCATACTTCATCCCGACGGACGTGATCGCCCACCTCACCTTCGTAGCTTTCATGATGGATGGCGACACCTGCGCTTTATGCTTATGTGCACTCCCACGTTTCTTTTCCTAATACCCGGATTGTTCCTAACGCTATTTGGTTTATGCGCAATTCCTGCAGCAATTCTGGCAGGCTTTGGGCACTACTCGCAGATTTTCGGTCCTAACTTTATGTATACTGCCTCTTTGACATCAATCAGCGGATGTCATCTGCTTGTATTTGGATTACTGGCAAAGTTCTACACGCATTTAGCTGATCCGGTGTATCGGGATCTACGGCTTGAGGGAATTGCGCGATTCTTCTCGGTCGAGCGGGGTCTCACGTTCGGTGCATCGCTCATGGCACTTGCAGTGATCCTCGGGACGCCGGTGCTCGTTCACTGGATGCAAAGTAGCGAGGTTTTGGAGCCAGGCCAGTGGATTTTTGCAGGCACGCTTTTCTGCCTTGGCCTTGAAGCAGGTGCAGCGACATTCTTGCTCGGAATTCTTCAATTCCCCCATGATGGACAACAAGCTAGCTAAAATCGATGCCATTGAGCGTCAATTGACGAGTTCCAGAATCAGCTGCTTGTATCTGTCAGCGCAGGTATCCCAATCCCAGTGCTGTTGGGCAAAGGCAGTAACCTCGCGCCGCCGGACGTGAAGATTGTCTGCCGAGCCCAAAATTGCAGTAAGAGCGGAGATAAGAGCATCTGGTGAATGGTCCGAGATGAATGCTACTGACTTAATGTCCCTCATACCTTCTGCAGTATCCTCTGAGATCAACACCGGAGTCCCACAAGCCATTGCCTCCTGGACTACAAGTGGAAAGCCTTCACCAACCGACGGTAATATGAGCAAATCTGCTGCCTGATAGTACGGAACGATTTGCGCACGGTCCATGGATCCTAAACAGCACACATTGGCGAACCCCCAAGTAGATGGAGCCTCCGGGCCCCATCCTATGAATAGCCACGCACAATCGTGAAAATGCGCCGCGAGCAATCTTAGACTGGCAAGACCCTTCTTTTCAACAAATCGACCAACGAAGAGCATTACCGGCTTGTCAATTGGCAGGCCTAACTCTTGGCGTAGACATTGCCGTTGCTCCTCGTTAACCGGATGAAAAACTGCAGTTGCAACACCATTTGGAATAAAGACTGGAGCATGCCGGAAACTAATGGATCGTAAAAAGTAATCCCGGACTTTCTCGCTGATAAAAGTGCACCGGTCACAGTATTTTAGTAAGGGATAGGTAATGACTCGTTGCGCAAGTGCAAGTACAGCACGAAGGGCAGGCTGAGAATACGGTATGGACGCCACGTGCTGCGTTACGATGATTGGTCTTCGACGCAGCCGAGCGAATAAGAAGGCAAACACATTTCCCATATAAAGGGTGTCGTGGAGGTGGATAATATCTGAGTCACCAACCGCTCTCCAAAGAGCAACTAGCCCGACTGGGCTCCAGAGTGGGTAAGGAAATCCGAGCAGGCGTCGGTAAAATTCCAGGCACGCATTGGTATACGTGATACTAAATTGGCCGTAGAATCTATGTTCTGTCCACTAGCAGCCCAGACAACTTCTAGGCCCCGTGTGGCGAGCCGTTCGGTAAGCTCGTGTGCTACGATCTCAATACCACCCCGATGCTCGTGGTAGTAATGACTAACAACAAGTGCGCAGCAGCGCCTCCATAATTTGCTCGCCTGGCAATCTGTGCAAACCCAGATTGCCAATGTTCAATCCTACTTGCGGCAGAGAGCAACATAGATACTTGCATTAACTTCGCGAATTGAGGCCGGTGTTATTGCATCTTCGAGAATAATACGAAGATTTGTCAAAAAGACTAATGGATATAGAATCAACGTTCCTATGTAAGACAGCGAGCCAAGGAATTGACGAATGCCGAGCAATCTAAACTGTGTTGTCCAGGCTAGGGGACCAACAAGACCATCGATATGTTCTACCCTAAAGCACTGGTCGCTTAATTCTCCAACTAACCCTTCACGTGTCCAGCGCCGGAAGTCAGTGGGATGAGCATGGTAAGGCCACGCACCGTGCGTTGAAAGCAGTAGCCAGCCACCTGGTTTCAAGATCCGATAACATTCACTCAGATACCAGTGCAGGTTCCAAACATGCTCGAGAACTTGGAAGGATACAACTCCATCAACTGTGGCATCGGCAAGCTCAACTCGTTGACCTGGCGTAAGTATAATGTCAGCTGAGCCAGCAAGATCACATGATATATAACGACAGCCGTTACGCTCAAATAAGGCTTTGTAGGGACAGTCGCCACAGCCCATGTCAACGATCGTCTGGGCACCTTGTGTTAATGCATGATCCTCGACTCGCGCCAACAAGCAATTGCTCAAGCTCCGGAGGACATACCAATCATGCTCAAAAAACGACGGTGCAAACCGCTTGTTATATGTCTTAGAAGATGCCATTGAGAGACGGCCCGGAAGAGTATTCAATTCTGCGCTGCCTGTAGTGTGCTAAGTTAGGTCCAACAGCAAGCGGTATAATCTCGACAATAGTAGAAATCAGGTTCAAACCAACAGCTTATTCAGGGACTTGTTGGAATGGCTTTGGTTCAAAGCGGTCACGGACGAACGACAAGCAGCAATTAATGCCTCACCCGTCGCGGCGTGGCCAGAACACGGAGCTGGCCGGTGGTGCTGAGAGTTTTCCCAGGGCCAACCAATACATTTACGGGCCTGATGAAGTTTGACTGCAAGGCCTGGCGAGCAGTAGCCAATGGTCGTAAGCACAGATACATATCGTGGGGAAAATGGCCGTTGGTGATACCAGGTAATAGAAGAAAAATGCTTCCTCAATCGCTCACTAAATTCATGCTGTACGTATTCACGTATGTGAAATCGGTTAAATGGTTGGTCGTTAATCGAGATTCCCGGATCGAGAAGGTTACGGTTTGGCGTAGAAACGAGAAGTAAACCACCGGGTTTTAGGACGCGGCTCGCTTCTTGTAGAAGGGCCTCGTCATCTTGCACATGTTCGATTGTCTCAAACGATACATACACATCATACGAACCATTTGGCAGGGGCAATTGATCCGCAGCAGCGATGGTAAAGGTGGTATTTGGCAGCCGGCAGGTCTTTTGAGCAAGCTGGATTGCTTCTGGAGAGCAATCAAAACCATCAACCTGGGTTGCGCCAGCAGTCGCTAGTAGGGCAGTTCCATAGCCAGTTCCACATGCGACATCAAGCACGCGGCTTTGACTAACAAAGGTCGCTGCCCAGCGGTATCGTTCAAGATGCTGATAACGCACCCACGGAGGCACAAAAGCGTCAGACCGAAATCGCTCCTTCTCAAGCTGAATCATCGAAACCCCAGGTGATTCGCTACCTAAATAGCCAGCTGAGCAACATGAGCACAGCAATCCTTACTTAACATACAACGCCAGTTACACGAGCGGAACTAAGGCAGCCAAGATGGAAAGGTCCTCTTCAACATAGAGTGCTATCTACAGGCTCTGGCGGGCGCGTAGCCACAAATTGAAGGACTATCCCCACGGCGGCCAATACACTCAGAAATAGTCCGGTGCGTGCGAGGTCAACGGGGTGCAGAAAATGGTTTAGGTAGCGAAAACTAGCCCACCAGAAACGCAATCCTTTAAGAACATGATACTTCTGAATTGCCGTCGGTCCCTTTTCGACTTCATCAATCACAGGAAAGGCAAAGGTTGGCGTCGGTGATGGTGAGTAGTAAGAAGCTCGCTTAGTCCGACTCGAGAAAGTTTGGATAAGTTCACGCGGACGGTTAACCAAGTGAGAGATCGTAGAGTTGAAGTAAAGCGTTGGACGAGTTATGTAGAAGGCTGATGGTAGGCATTGTTCAATATAGAGTCGGTGAGGATCAATACAAAGTGCGCCTAACTGAACTACTACACCTAACCCAAGTAGAGTAACAACCACCCATTTTCGTAAAAGGTGAGCGCCAGCCGGTGCAAAAATCCACAGAACTGCAAAGATAGGGGTTAGGTAGTGCGGGCCCCATGCTGGATCTCCCTTGAAGAAGGTAAGTGACGAAATAAAGATGACATAGATTCCAACCGCCAGTGCGAGTAACTGGCAGAATAATCGTTCCCGGTTCCATGCACTGAACAAACCAACTAAACAAATGGTGATTGCTGGATTGTAGTAAAAGACCCCTGCACCCAAGCTGAATAACATCGCTGACAGCGCAATCTCTGGTTTCCCCGACCAGATTGGACCATACTTTTTCATGAGTTCAGTGTGGTTCGCTGTAGAGGCCAGCGGAAACTTATAGAGATCATGCCCCTTGTATATGACTAGCCCAGCCCCAAACAGCAGAACTACCAGTAGTAGTCGTAGCCACTGTGATCGGCAACCTAGCTTCGGGCTGTACACTGCCGCAAGGACAGGCAAGATAAAAACTGCAAGTGGCTCCTTACAGTTGAAAGCCACACCTAACGCAACCCCGGCAACAATGGCTGCTAACTTTGGCTGAAATGGGTGCCGTGATAGAACCGTAGATACTGCCAAGACAACTGCCGCTGAGCCCAGGATATCATCAAAGGTACTGGTTCCGTAAAACCAATTTGGTGTACAGAAAATGCCACCCATGGCCCAAAGAAGTGCTGTCCGCGGGCAATGATGAAGTCTTCGAAAAAGCGCCGCATAAGTTACGGCCAAAACGGCACTGGCAAATGCGCTCGTCAGCGTAAAAAAGAAATGCCGACGGGTTTCTTGAATAGGCCCAGTAGCATCAGCAATGAGAATTGCTGGTATAGCCACTGCCGATTGTGCTAAGCGGTATTTTGTATATCGCTTTCCACCACGACCCGGGAAGACAACAAACCATACGTTGGGATCGCGAATGACAAGGTCGCCGTAGTCAACTATACTCCGAGCTACTTCGTACCGTGTCTGACCATCAACAATATCGATCCGTCCCGGACCTGAAAGTCCAACCAGTGCAAAGACTGTAAGAAACAGCCCTGATTGTGCTATTCCCCACCGCAGCATTCAGCAGCTATCCTCCTCGCGATGACAATAGCCCCTGGTTATAACCACTCTACGACATTGAGACGAAACCTCGAACTGTTCCTCACACATGTAGCTAGTACCATAGTCGATAGCGCCGGACGGATAGTCCGTGGTTACCATCTGTCGGTGTCTATACGCACACAAAGTAATCAGTGTGGGATACGCAGTTCCGAAGCAACTTCGCTGAGGTCATGGAGCAGCTCGCCGAAGTCGTTGAGCCGGGCCTCGGCAACGGCTACAGGCATCTCGTATGCCATTTCACAGAGCCGCGCCATTCCATGACGCGTTTCCTTGTGCCGGGCTCGTTCCAGAGGCGTCGTTGCGTAAAACCGTCCTGCCACTATACGGCCAGGGCTGTATTCGATGGGCATTTACGTGTGAGAGCTCGCAGATGACTCGATGACAGACCGTCCTCTCGTGAAAGCTTAGATCACGTTTTGCATCACCAACAAAATTGGCGACCATTGACCCACCGCAACACCGAAAAATCGTCAACCAATTGGTCTGACGGCATCGGTCGCCGCTCGCTATTTGACTGGTTGCCTGAGACTCATAAGGAAGCTAATAAGGTCAGCAAAATCAGCAGGTGTCAAAGTTTCTACAAGTTTTGCCGGCATGACCGAGATATTCCCAACCCGGCGCAGTTCGATGTCCGACTTGGGAATCCGCGTGATTTTGGCGTCGCCGTCGGCCAGATCGAGCGCAGTGTCGGATTCTGCTCGCACCACGCCGGTTTCGACCCTGCCGTCGCGCGTGGAGACGATGACGGGCTGATATCCGATGGCGATGCGATTCGACGGATCGAGAACCGACCGGATCACTTCAGCACGATCGTACTTCGCGGCCAGCCCCGTCAGGTCCGGCCCGATGGCGGCGGTTCCGCGGCCCGCAACCGTGTGGCAGCGAGCGCATCCGAGTCCATTGGGATCGAAGAAAATGGCCTCCCCACGCTTGGGGTCGCCCGGATGTTCCAGCGCAAAGCGACTCAGCTCAGCGACAGCGGCAGGGGCGGACAGTCGCTCTCGTGCCGCTTCGTGGATCGAGCCGCGCAAGCTTGAGCCCGAACGCCCAGGCGCCGATGCCCTGGCGGCTGACGATGAGGATTCGGTTTTTTCCTTTATTTAGCTCGATGCGAGCGGTGTCAACGTCAGGTGCATAACCTCTGCCGGCGACATTCGTGTATTGATAGACGATCTTCTCGTTGACGGTCACAATCAACGTTCCACTCGAGCCGAGTAGCAAAAGACCTGTGCCCGCGCGATCGGCATCGACCTGGGTGAAGGCGAATGCACAAAGGTCGGGTGAGCCGTTGTTGTCGTATCCGAAGCCCCCTCGATCGCCGGCCCCTTGTTTGAGGTCGTCGAGAACGACGCGACCCGTTGTCGGGTCAGCCTGGCGGCGGTTCCATGAGATCGATTGTCCGACTGCGCCAGTGTATTTCCGACCAAAATCGATCACTTGCTGACCGACAAAGGCCATCGGCGTCGTTCTGGGGAATGGTCCGATTATTCGCCAATCGCGGAGCGCCACGAAACGTGCCATGAGCCGATCCAGGGTCATGGCAGCCGATTCGGTCAATTTGCCGCTGGCAACGGCTGAACGGAGCTCGTCTGCTACTCGATCGCGGATCACCAGCAGGGCCGATTCGCCAGCCCGGCGCAACCGGGGATTGGGATCCTCGATCGCGGCCAGATAGAGAGGCAAGGCTCGTGTATCGGGCATCCCGCAGAGAGCTTCCATCGCTGCCGTGCGGTCTGCGGACTTCGGTTCGCCGGCAACTCCCATGAGCCGTGGGATCGCTGCACGAAGTTGGAGAGGAACAACCGCCAACATGGCCGCCTCGCGGACGGAGGCGTCTTGGTCCATGAGCCGATCGAGCACCGATTGCTGGAGGTAGTCGGGTAACTCGGATTTGACGTTCAAGCTGAGAATTGCCGCGGCCCGAACCGCCGGCGCAGGGTGTTCGAAAAACGACGCCAAGTCATTCACAGGCAAAAAGCCCGTTTTGGCAAGGTCTGTCAGGGTGCGCGCCACCAGGGCCGCAGGGGCGTTCGCGTCATAGAGCAAGGCCAGGCGGGCGCGCAACGATTGGGGGTCTCGCGATCGTGCGAGCGCCATTACGGCCGCCAGCCGCACGGCCTCAGACCGCCCCACGTCACCCACGATTGCCGCCAGGATCGGCGCCGCCATCGGGTCTGCCAGCGTTCCCAATGCCTCGACCAAGAGCGTCTGGTTGGTCGAGTCGAGTTCCTTGACAAGCGCAGCACGCAATTGTGGCAAAGCCGCCGGGCCGACTTCGCTCATACCGACGATCGCTTGATACCGAACCGAGCTTGCCCGGTCGCCCAGCGCGAGCGCCAGACCTTGATGCACCTGTTTCATGCCCTCGGGGGACCAGTCGGCCGTGCGCCGCGGAAATTCACCGGCCAGAGGATTGGTGCCGAACCATTGGCCCGACCACTCGGGATAGCGGCGATAAAGCCCGGCCAGGTTGGCAACGATTCGACCTCGCACCGGGGCCGCGCTGCCCGTTGAGAGAGCGGCTGTCAAGGCTTCCACGACTGCTAACTCCCACGATTCGTCGGTGAGTCGCAGACCAGATTCGAGTCGACGTTCATCCAGCAACGCCTCGACGAGCGCGTCTTTGTCCCAGGCTCCGATCCGGCGGATCGCCTGACGGACCGACCAGTCAGCAAACGGATCGGAGTCACCGAGCGCCGCGTAGAGACGGACAGCGGCCGCGCGGTCTCCCAGCCGGCCAAGGGCGATTGCCGCTTCACGTCGGACGGCCGGATCACGATCCGCCAAAAGACCGCACACTTCGTTGAGAACAGTGCGGTCGCAGCGGATTCCGACCGATCGTGCCGCCTGGAGGCGAACGCGGGCGGACGGATCCGCAAGAACCTCGCCGATCGCCCGGCGGGCGTCGTCGCCGCCGATGGCGTCGAGTGCCCAGAGGGCGTGCAGCCGTCCCGCCTCCGCACCCCCTGATTTGAGCCGTTCGACCAAGAGCGGAAGAGACGACCGCCGCCTTCTTTTGCAGGATCCGCTGCGATTCCAGCCGGACCGCGAGCGCGGGGTGGTCGAGCGCCTTCACGCGCACGCCCAGATCGTCGGCTGATCGGCCGCGCAGCGGCGCCGCCACGCCCGCACCGGCGTACCGCAGCCGATAGAGCCGGCCGGTACGCGGACCGCTCGCCAGCCAGCCGTTATACGCCCAGTCGACCAGCCAGAGACCGTTGCCGTCCGCCGCGACCGCGAGCGAGAACGGCCGAAAATCGGTGACGCTTCCCTTGGATACCAGTGACCGTGCGCCTCGACAGCGCAAACGTTCCGCCTGATTTCTTGATCTCGAACCGATAGACGGTCTGACGGCCCCAATCGCAAAAGAACAGATTGCCGCGGTACTCGGCGGGCAGACCATCTTCGTTGTAGCAAATTCCCTGGGCACCCGACCCGCCGAAAGTCGCCGGCCATGATCGGCAGGGCCCGGTGCGGTGCCGTGAGAAACTGATAAGGATAGCCGTAGTGCCCGCCGACGATGTGGTGGGTCAGGCTGTTGGGCCATTTCTTGCTGTCGTCGTCATTGCCGTAGGTGAAAACCTCGTCGGTCGCCGACAGTGCGACCGACAGGGGATTGCGCTCGCCCGTCGACACGATTTCCAGGCCGGTGCCGTCGGGTCTGACCCGGATCACGCCACCGCCAAAAAGCTGTATCGATCCTGCCATCGCGGCCGACGGCTCGCGGAATGCCCTTGTCGCCGACCGTGATGTACAAAAAGCCGTCCATCCCCAGGCGAATTCCCGAAGCGATATGCTCGTTGATCCCGTTGAAGCCAGGCAGCTTCGGCCCGAGTCCCCGTCACCAGATCAATGCGCGTGTCGGCCTTGCCGTCGCCATCGGTGTCGCGCAAGGCCGAAAGAAACGGGGCATGAACGACGTACAGTGTCTGCGTCGATCCACTCGAGCCCCATCACGCTCCACAGCTTGTCGGCAAAGACGGTGACCTTGCCGTTCTTGAACGCCAGTACGCGATCGATCGGCTCGGTGGCAGGTCCCGGCATGTCCATCGGATCTGACCCGATATAGACCGTTCCGTCGGGCGCGGCGACGATCGCCGTTGGAAAGAGAATCTGGGGGGCCTCGAGCAGCCAGCGTGATCGACCAACCCTCGGCGACCGCGGGGAGTGCCCGGGAGGGCGCCACGGCAACCTGCGCGGGTTCCTCGGCGCCGTGGGCCGCCGAAACCAAGATCGAGACGAGCAGCACGCCTTCCAGGTGGCATTTCATGTGTCAATCCTTTTGTCTCGTTGAGCCGCTCCGGGTGCTGCAGCACGGACCTCGTGCCCGTGCGGGGAATTGTACCAGCGGAATGCTAGTATCACGGCCGGCCGGTCGCCGAATTCGGCTGGTCTGGTAATCGACCGGCGGACAGGGCAGAATTGTAGCGTGGAGCCCGCCCGGCCTCAACGCGAGGACGGGATCATTGACCTGGCGAGTCGATCCGTCGCGCGGTCGATGACCGCCGAATCATCGGTCCAAGGAGTTGTCCGAGTGTCTTTTTCGTCTCATAACGTCGAGACCGTCACGCCGCCAGGAACGGTCGTTCGCCCGGACGATGCTTACCGCAATCCATCATACCCCCAGCGCGTTCATTTCGCCGACCGAACTCGGTTGGAGGCGGCGCTAGGGTCATGCGACGAACGGCTCAGTTCGGCACTCCAAAAGCTCAACGTCTTGGCGAACCACGCCCAGAAGGATTTGTTCGTGCGCCTTTTCCACCAGTTGCAGGGCGCCCGCGATCAGATTGCCGAGGCCGCGCAGCGGATGCCTCTGGAGGTTGGCGGCCTTTATCGTGAAGATGAGGAGCGATTCAAGCAAGCCATGGATGCAATCGAGCGGATCAGTCGCGAGTGGGACAACGCGGGCGGCTGACCCGTTGACTTGAACGAGTCGGTGATCGAGAACGTATCTGCAATAGCGAAAAGCCGCCTTTCATGTCTCAGACCGTAGAATTCGTTGCTTTTTTCGGGAACTACCGGCCAATCTCGAGCGTCGAATGACTGTGATGTCCCGGGTTCTTGACGACCTCAGCCTAGTGCAAGCGTGTCGCGCGGGTCAAACCGAGGCATTCGGTACCTTGGTCCGGCGCCATCAGGACAGGCTGTACCCGACAATCCTGCGACTGATCGGCTCCGCGGAGGATGCCGAGGACGTCTTGCAAGACTCGTTTGTTCGCGCATTTGAAAAATTGGATCAGTTTCACGGAGAAAGTTCGTTTTACACGTGGATCTACCGAATTGCGGTCAATCTCGCGCTGAGCGGCCATCGGCGGCGCCGAGTCCGGTCCTCGCACCGGCCACAACTTGGCACCAGAACGGCCCCAGGCGAAGATCCGCCGGACGAGTCTCCCGAGGCTGACCCGACCTTTGCGCTTGAACGGGCCGAACGCGATCGATTGATCGAGACTGCGCTCGCCAAGCTGTGCCCTGAACACCGCGCCGTGGTCATCCTGAAAGATTTTGATGGTCATCGATACGAAGAAATCAGCGAAATCCTTGCTGTCCCGGTGGGAACAGTTCGGAGCCGCTTGCACCGAGCTCGCTGCGAACTGCGCGATCGGCTTCGGAGTCTGGTCGAAGTCGAACAGCCGGTTCGTCAGATTTCGTCTTCATCGCGCTAGCGCGCATATGGGATATCCCCAGTCCCGATCAAGGTGCCGGCCACACTCCGTACGAATCCCTTTTTTCTAAAGCTGGCATATATGCATTGTGACGACGATTCATTCCTGAGTGCCTACATGGATGGCCAGCTCAATCCCGACCAGCAGCAATTGGTCGAGTCGATGCTGGTTGCGCGTCCCCAGTTTGGCGACAAACTGCGAGATCTCACGGTGGTCCGCGACATGGTTGTCGGTCTAAACCGCGATGCGCGCATTGACGTCGCTAACGACGTGATGGAGCGCATTCGCCGTCGGGCTCGCCCGCGGTTGCCGCTGGCGAATTTCCGCCCGTGGTCGTCCCGAACGCGGAAACTGGCTGTTTCGGCGGGAATGTTTGCCGCAGTGGCGGGTCTCGCGCTCGTCGTCAATTTAAGGTCGTTGGAGCACAGACCGATTGCGCATGCCGGCCCGGAAATCGGCGAGCTGGTTGACAATCGTATCCCCGAATCCAGATCCGACACGACCGCTACCGCTGACTCGCTCAAGAGTGAAGCGGCGACCGTGGCCCTGGTAACACCCCCTGTCGCGTCCGCGATAAAACCGGATGAAGCCGGCGAACGAAGTACGACACAATCGGCAGCTGCACCTTCGAAAGGTTTTGTCGCGGAGCGAGTTCGAGCGGGGTTGCAAGCGGAACTGACTGTCTCACGCGAGCTGCTCGATAACCCCAACAAGTGCCGGTTTTTCCTGGTCAAGAATTGGCACGACGGCAATGCCGAACAGCGAGTCGCCAGCGTCGTCGAACGCACTACAAGATTTAACTTCTGCAAGATTACTGTTGCGCAGGGCATCGTCATCGACCCACGCCATCCCGACCAGGCGACGGTTTTCGCATTCCTGGCCAACCCGAACGAAGTCGACCGCGTGCTCGATCAACTGAAGTCCGTGATGCCGGACGCCATCGAGGAGGCGCCGGCAGATCCGATGATTTTGACGCAGCTTGCCGATATTAGCCAGGTACAAGCTTCCCCGCCTCTCGCTGATGTGATGATCCCCCGTGAAGACCTTGCGCCGAGAACCAGGGTCGTGGGTTCGCTCGAGACCGCCGCACACTCCGCTCCGTCGCCCGGCTCGATTGAGCCGGCTACGGATCAGTCACACAACGATTCCGTTGCAAGATCGACGCCCGCCGGCTCGCCGGGCCAAGTCGATCACGGCAAAGCGATCGTCAGCGCGGCGGACGTTTCGCGCGCCGTGGACGCATCCGCTCGTGACCTGGGTCGCTCTCCGCAGCCTTTTCAAGCAACTGGAGTTGTGAGTTCGGAGAGGGTTAAATTGGCTGCTTTGAGCGAGCGTGAGAAATCGAAGGACTTGGTTGTGGTTTTCGTCTGGGTGTGCCAGCCAAAGCCGTCCTGACCGCCACAAATTGGGCGGTCAGGTCTTATGCCAAAGCCGTGCGCGGGCTTAGCGGATCCACCGGCGACGCAGACGTTGCAAGGCGGCTCACCCGTTTTGTTCGTGACTTCCTGTCACGACAGGCGGTCGACGCATTATTGTTAGATGTCCGCTCTTGCACGCACCGTGACCGTGACGACCGAACTGGCCTGCTGGATGCGCGTTGCCATGATCAAGGTTGACCGACTTACGAAACGCTACGGCTCGTTCAAGGCGGTCGAGAGTGTCCGGTTTGAGATCGGCAGGGGTGAAATCGTCGGTCTACTTGGGCCCAACGGCGCCGGCAAGACGACGACAATGCGGATGCTGACGACTTACTTGAGCCCGACCAGCGGCCGTGCTTCGCTAGCCGGCCACGATGTGCTTGACGAACCGCTGGAAGTCCGGCGCAAGGTCGGATATCTTCCCGAAAACGTCCCCCTCTACCCCGAGATGCGGGTGATCGAGTATTTGCGGTATCGAGCGCGGCTCAAGGATATAGCTCGATCAGACCGGCGAAGGGCGATTGCGGAGGTTATGTCCCGCTGTCAGCTTGGCGAGGTCGAGCGCCGGATCATCGGCCAGCTTTCACGCGGATTCCGTCAGCGGGTCGGCCTGGCAGAGTCGATGGTGCACGATCCCGAGATCTTGATCCTGGACGAACCGACGGCCGGCCTTGACCCGCTTCAAATCCGCGAGGTTCGCGACCTGATTCGAGAGCTGGGAGAGCGGCACACGATCCTCTTTCGACGCACATTCTCTCGGAGGTCGAGGCGGTGTGCGGCCGGGTGATCATCATTGCCCGGGGCCGCATCGCTCTCGACGATCAGCTTGCCAATCTCCACCGTCACAGTGCGATCGTTTTGGAAGCGCGAGGTCCGGCCGACGCTATCCGGGCGCACTTCAAACGATTCCCGGTGTGGAGCGCGTTGTCATGGCGCGTCGAGAGGGTGAATACGGCTGGTTTGAGGTCCACACACGCAGAGAAGAAGACCTGCGCGAGGCGATCAGCCAGAAGCTCGTCACCAATGGCTGGCCATTGCGGCAGCTTGACCTGCGCCGCAGCTCGCTTGAAGAGCGGTTTACGCAGGCCGTCACGCGCGACACTCTTGCCGACGCGCAAGTCGAGGCCGATTGATCATGCGACATGTCACAGCGCTCTTCTACCGCGAGCTGGGGGCTTACTTCTTGAGCCCAATGGCCTTCCTGGTCCTCCTGGCGGTTCAGGTCATCGCCTTTCTCAACTTCTGGGAACTGGTCGACACACTGAGTCAGCCGCAGCGCGAGCTCTCGAGCCTGCGCGACCCGATGACCGCGTATATTTCCAGCAGCCCGGCCTTCTGGATCGCGATCCTGGTTGCGGTGCCGATGCTCACCATGCGCTTGCTGGCGGAAGAGCGCCGGTCGGGCACGATCGAAACGCTTTTGACCCTGCCAGTCACGGAGACCGAAATCGTGATCGCCAAGTGGCTGGGTGGCGTGGTCATGTTCTGCATGCTGCTCGTCCCTTTCGCCCTTTATTTGCCGTTTCTCTACTACCAGGCCAAGTTTGACTTCGACGTCGGTCCGCTTTTGACGCTGTTCACGGGATTGACGACGATGGGGATGATGATGATCGCCATCGGGCTCTTCATGAGCTCGCTGACGCGCAATCAAATTGTCGCGGCGATCTGGACGTTCGTGATCTTATTCCTGGTGGTCGTGCTGATTCCTTTGATGTACCTTTTCGCGGCGCGGCAGCGCATGCCCTGGGCCGACGGCGCGCGATTCATGGCACTCTTGTACCAGATCCAGAGCTTCAGCCTGGGTCAACTTGATCTAAGGTACCTGGCGCTCCATCTTTCGGTCTGTGCTTTCATGCTCTTCTTGACGGTCAAGGTATTGGAGATGCGCACGAACCGCTAATTGTCCGAGCCGAGAGAGGGCCTCGTCCGCGATGAAATATGACTTCCTCGCCTACCTTTGGCGCAGCGAGACCTGGATCGCCGGATCGGCGTTGGTCGCTTTCTTGGCGGCAACATGGGTCTTGCGGGGGTCGCCGCCAGGCCAAGCCGCAGACTCCGAAAGCGACAGCGACTCTCCGAGCGCCCGTTATCGTGACCGGATCATCGCCGCGGTGGTAGTCGGCTGGATCCTGATCCTTCTCGGTGCTGTCGTGGCTGTCAACCGCGGGATTCCCTGGTCGCTGCCAATTTTCGGCGTCGGGTTTGGCCTGGTCCTTGTTTTGATCGGGTACAACCGCCGATACCGCCATGCTAGCCCCAGTTTGCGCCGAACGATCGAGTTTTCCAGCACTTTTCTCAATGCAACGCTGTTGGCGGGCATCCTGATTGTGGGCAACATCATCGCGTTTCGCTATGGCGGACATCTCATCGATGTTACTCGCGAGCAAACATATTCGCTTTCATCGATGACCCTGAACCAGCTCAAGAGCCTCGAACGGCCGGTGAAATTCACCATGGTTTTCGGACGCGGGCCGCGTGCAGTGCGTCAGCGCGACCGCGTGGTCCAGTTCCTTGAGTCGTACAAAGCTGTCAATCCAGCGATGATCGAGCTCGATAGCCTTGACCCGTACAGCGACGTGACGCGCGATGACGAGCTGGTGAAGCAAGTGCCGGAGCTCGAGCTCTTACACGGCGGGGGCTGTCAGTGGTGGCGGCGTCGTCATCACCTATGGCGACGGGGAAAATGCCCAGCATGTGGTCGTGCGCAATGGCGACCTGTTTCAACAGATACCGTCTGGTGCGCTGCGGGGTGGTACGGATCAGTTCGCGTCCACGTTTTCCGGCGAGGATGAGATTACCTCGGCGTTGATTCGATTGCGTGAAGGCAAGAGGGCGAAGGTCGTCTTCACGACCGGGCACGGCGAGCCGCTCACAAGCGACTTGAATCCACGAGGCCCGGGGATCGGCAACTGGAAGACGCGTCTGTCCAAGATAGGATGCGAGGTGATTGACCTCAACCTGCTTCAGGATGACATTCCACCGGATACGAGCCTGTTAGTCGTCGCCGGCCCCAAGAGCCCATTCAAGCCAGGCGAAGAGCCCAAGCTACGTGCATTCACAGAAAAAGGCGGGCCAGTCTTGCTCTTGCTGGGTAACACCGAGCCGTCAGGACTGGACGATTTCCTCAAGTCGTTCAATCTGGCGATCGGTAAGGGGGTCGTGCTCGATATCCGAGCCAATTACAATCGCACCGCATATCTGGTCTTCGCCCCCACAGGAGGGCCGGTGAAGCACCCCGTCGTCGACACGTTGGGCCCAAACCGGGTCGTGCTTCTGCCGTTAGCGGCACCGATCCAAGTTTTTGGCCAGGCGGCGCGGGGAAAGCCACAAACCGACGCCATCAATCCCCGGCTGCTCCCAGTACCGATTTTGCGCACGACCAATTATTCTTGGGCCGAGAGCAACCCCAAGAGCTCACCTGTCGGTCTCGATCCCAAGACTGGAGATGAGCCCGGGCCGCTCACCGTTGGAGTCGCGGTCTCTGAGCGTCCAGAGAAACCGGCGTCTGCCAGTCTAGCCGCGGCCAAGCCGAGACTCGTACTGTTCTCGAGCCCAGGTATGGCTGAAAACTTCGTTCAGGAAATCGAGCAGACCAATCTGGATCTTTTGATGAATGCAGCAAGCTGGCTGCGCAACCGACCTGACACGCAGGGAATACCACCTCATACCCATGTCGCTTTGACGTTGGCGGTCGATCCGTTTTTGCGCAACCGGCTGATCCTTGTCCCGACGGCAGTGTCCGTGATGCTGATTATCGCGCTTGGGATCAGTGTTTATATGGCCCGAAGACAATAACGAACGATGAAAAACAACCGTTCGACCTTGATATTGGCCGGCCTTTTTTTCGCTATGCTTGTTGCATTTTGGGGCTTAGAGCTGCGCTGGCGTATTGACCGACAGCGAACGACGGCTGCGGGAGACCCGGATTCTGCCTGCGCTCATTGAAGTGCCGGAAGCAAGCGTGCAGCGTCTCGAGATCGAGCGAGGAAAAGATCGCCTGGTCTTCGAGCGGCGCGGGCAGGAAATCGGTCGCTGGAATATGGTCGAACCCATCGAGGTTGCGGCCGAACCTACGCGGTTAGAGACTTTGGTTCGAAACCTCAAAGAGATGCGCAAGTCACAGGACTCAGGCAGCGTTGCTGGCTCACCGGATTCGTTTGGTCTGGCTCCGCCAGTTGCGACGGTCAAGCTTTGGGGGGCGCCGCTGCGCGGAGTCAGTCTGCCGCAGCACCAATTGCCGCTCTGGATCTGGGCAAGACAGTTCATAACCTCCAGTATGTCCGGGCCGTCGGCACTGATGCCATCGAAGTCGCCGATGTCAAATTGTTGAACGCAGTAGAATTGCCACTAAACGATTGGCGCGAGCGCGTGGTCATGGCAGTTCCCAGTTTTCAGGTCGCGTCTGTGACGGTCAAGCGGCCCGATCAGGTCATCCGCGCTGAACGTGGCAAGAAGGGACAATGGCGGCTGTCGTCACCTGTCAATGCACCGGCGAATCCTGCCAAGGTCGAAAGCTTGATTGCCGCACTTTCATCGCTGCGGGTCGTTGATGGTGACAAGGGATTCATTGCCAACAATGTCAAGGACTTTGCTCCGTACGGTCTCGCCTCGCCGTTGACAATCGAGATGACGACAACCCGCCCAGGCGATCTCCCGCTGGTGCTTCACGTCGGCAAGCCCGTCCCGGACCAACCAGAGCGGATTTACGTTCGTCAAGGTGACCAGGACGATGTCGTGATCGTCGAGGCCAAGGCCCTGGCGGAGGTTCCCTCAGGAGCGACCGCGCTGCGCAGCCAGAAAGTCGCCGACATCGCGCCGGCTGCGGTAACCGAGCTACAGATCGAGACCAAGATCGGTACGTTCGCGGTCAGTAAGCGCCCCAACCAATGGGAGCTAACCTCTCCGCGCACCGAGAGAGCCGACACGAATACTGTAATGGCATTGCTCAATCGAATCGACGCGCTCCAGGCGATGGAGTTCTTTGAGCCGAGCCGGATCGGCGACGCAGGGCTAGATCCCCCTATGATGACGATCAAAATCTGGGAACCTGCAAGCGCGTCGTCAGGCGGATGGAGCGCAGTCGGCGAGCCGGCACTCGTATTGCGGGTTGGCAAGCATGACGCTTTGCGGAAATCGGTGTTTGCTCGATTGGAGAATGACCAGGTCATCCTCGCTTTGCCTGACACGTTCCTCGAAGTCTTGCCCAAGAACGCATTTGCCTTCCGTGACCTCGAGGTGTTGTCACTGAATCCAGCTGACATTCGCAAGCTCACGATCACTCGGGGAGTGAGAATTGACGAGCTCGAATCGGACAAGAACGGCGAACCCAATCAGTGGAAGATGCTTCGACCTACAAGCGCCCGTGCCGATGCACGGTCGGTCACTTTGGCGCTTGCGGCCTTGTCAAAGCTGCGTGCGGACCAGTTCGTCGCCGATTCCGTCGATGACCTCCACAAGTTCGGCCTCGATCATCCGATTCTCGAAATCGCCTGGGAATCGGATAAAGCTCACCGCCTCATGATCGGCTCGCAGGTACCTCGGACGCCTGCCTACTACGCAAGGACCAACGACCAACAGTTCGTTTTCACGGTCAAGACCGAAGTGTTGAGGCCTTTTGAGGCCGAATTCCGCGATCATACCGTGCTCTCATTTTCAGCCGCGAAAGCTCAAAGGGTCGTGTTGCGCTGGAGTTGGCCCAAACGGGATGTTGCATTCCGCCAGCGGACGCAAGCCGCCAAGAGCCAGTTGGAATGGGTCAATGAGCCCGGCTCCGACGCATCCGGGATTGACCAGTCGCGGATTAGCGCCATTGTGAAAGCGCTTTCGCAGCTCGAAACGCTTCGTTTTGTGCAGTACGACGGCGAAATCCCACCCGCGACGGGTCTGCTACGTCCGCGGTTGACGGTCGAGGTCGAGCTTGGTTCACCGGGCTCGCCGCGAGTGCTCCGAATCGGTTATCCCACGAACGACGGCTACGTCTTTGCCGCCGAAGGGACATCCAGTTCTGGGCCGGTGTTCCTCCTGACCGGTATGGCCTGGGACGCGTTGATCGCCTCCGGTGAGCGATTCGATCCCCTGCCCGCTAATGTTTTTGCGCCGTGCGCTGATCGACAGTTTGCGTTCCGTGTCGCTTGAATGCGGCTTTCGCGCGAGCTGCGCTGACCGTTCCTCATTCCGCGGCCGACGTCATCGTCAGCGAAATGGTAAGCTCATGTCATCTCCGCTAAACTAAGATACATCTGATTGATTGCGCTAAGGGAGCATTTCGCGTGCTTGAAATCGTCAACTTCCCCCATCCGGCACTCCGCTATGCCTCTCGCCCCGTGACCGAGATTGACGACGGGCTACGCGCGACAGTACGCGCGATGTTCGAGCTGATGTACGCCGCCAAGGGCATTGGCTTGGCCGCCAATCAGGTCGCGCTTCCATTCCGGTTTTTCGTGCTGAACCTGAGTGCCGATCCGGAACAGCCCGACAAGGAGCATGTCTTCATCAATCCCGAGATCGTCAAACGGCACTCTTCGGTGGAGGATGAAGAGGGA
Source organism: uncultured Isosphaeraceae bacterium (assembly GCA_963850935.1). GTDB lineage: Bacteria > Planctomycetota > Planctomycetia > Isosphaerales > Isosphaeraceae > CAWFRS01. The sequence continues at coordinate 33,601 of CAWKNT010000030.1, read as the reverse complement.
TGCCTGAGCCTGCCGGGGCTTTATGCCAAGGTTCGTAGGGCCAGGAAAATCCGGGTCCGGGCTTATGATCTGCAGGGCAACCTGGTCGAACACGAAGCCGACGAGCTTTTCAGCCGAGCCGTGCAGCACGAAACGGACCACCTCGAGGGAAAGCTTTTCATCGATTATCTCGAACCTGCCGTTCGGCATTCGGTCGCAGACAAGATCCGAGCCTTCGAGCTCGCGTATTGTAAGGCCCAAGGAGAAGGTACGATTCCCGCGGATGATGATCTGCTTAAACGTCTACACGTCATGCCACGACCGGTCGCGAACGACGCTCTTCCGGTCATTGACGAATTGAGAACGGCCGCGGAAGGGCCGTCAACCTGAAGCCGATGCTCGCGCGGCTTGACCTGATGTGTTAATAAGATTGTACTTCGATATGACTACTTCGCTTCGAATCATCGTGCTAGGTACTGGTGACTTTGCCCTGCCTACTTTCGAGCACTTGCACGAAACCGGGCACAACGTTGTTGCGCTCGATTACCCAGCCCGACCGGCCGCAGGGGCGGAAGCAAGAATTGATCCCGAGCAAAATCAAACGCTCGGCAGAGGGGCGGCACGTCAGGGTCGAGCAACCCGAAGACGTGAATGCACCCGGCAGCCTGGCTTCTCTCGGCGATCTGAAACCCGACCTGCTTGTCACGGCGGCGTATGGCCAGATTCTGTCGGGGCGCTCTTGTCCATTCCTCACCTCGGTGGCATCAACCTCCACGGCTCGATCCTGCCGGCATATCGAGGAGCCGCGCCGGTGGCGCGCCATCCAAAACAACGAAACCGAGAGCGGCGTCACCGTCATCCGCATGACACCCCAGATCGACGCGGGTGGAATCATCTCGATTGCTCGCACGCCGATCGATCCGGAGGAGACAGCAGGCGAGCTCGAGGAACGCTTGGCCCAGCTGGGCGCCCCTCTGATTGTTGAGGCAATCGCTGCCCTCACCGCAGGTACAGTCACGATCTTGCCTCAGGATCGATCGAAGGTGACCAAAGCGCCCAAGCTTCGCAAGGAAGACGGTCTCATCGATTGGTCACAACCCGCCAGTTCCGTTCATAACCTGGTTCGTGCAATGCAACCTTGGCCGGTGGCCTACACCACATGGCGGCCTCGGTCGACGGGGTCGACCGAAGCAATTCGATGGATTGTGCATAAGACCCAGGTGACCCAAGGCAACGGAGAGCCCGGGGAAGTAATCGAGGCGGCTGGCGATCGCCTGGTCGTCGCCGCAGGCGAAGGTGCCGTTGCACTCTTGACGATCCAGCTTGCCGGCCGAAAGCCGTTCGCGGCCGCCGAATTCCGCCGCGGCCAACGCGTCCAGGTAAGCGATCGCCTTGGTTTCTAATCGAGCCAGAATGCCATATCGACAACAGCCGTCACCCCCTTCAACACGCAGTTGCCATACAACCCTTAACTCCGTCGCGCGCTAAAGGCTGAGCGGTCGATCACTCGCGCCTACTGGAGACGACAATGAGAGAAGAGGAATTCTCCCCGGAGTGCGAAGGCGAGGATGGACCATGCGACTTCCGAGGGTTGTGCTGCGAATCGGCTTGTCGATCGTTCTCAGCGTGACGATTGCTGCGACCGCCCGGGCACGCGGCACAAACGATGATAGGCTCCAAGGGCTAAGACTATTTGAATCAAAACAGTACATCGACGCGATCCCGTACTTCGACCGAGTATTAGCACGCCACAAGCGCGATCTGGAGATTTTGATAAAGCGCGGCGCTTGTCATCTGGTCGTGAACCAGCCCGAAAAGGCTCTCGCCGATTTTGACCGAGTGAATGAGTACAGCTCCTGGGCATCGCGTGTTTTTGGCCCTGCCGGCGGGGGTCTCGGGGGCTTTGCGCCTGGCAGCACTTGGATAAGCGTGCCGGTACCGGACGTAACATTCGCGGAGAACTGGGGAAACCGTGGTCTGGCTCTCTTGATGCTTGGGCGCGACGAGGAAGCTCTCCAGAGCTTCCGGACGTCAACTGACCTGTGGAGCCAGCCTCAAAACCAGCCACAATCCGTTCTTCCTGCCAACCGTGCGAAGATGTTCCGCGGTCACGCTGGAGCCCATGAAGGGCTTGGCCAGGCATATCACAGACTCGGTCAGGACGAGCTTGCGTTTCAAGCGTACAGCGCAGCAATATCCATCGACGCGACCGACCCCAATGGTTACGCCGGCCGCGGCGATGTATTAGCAAGTCTCAAGTTGCTCGACGCAGCCCTGACCGACTTCGACGAGGCAATCCGACTTGACCCTGCGCATTCGCGCGCTACTGCGGGCGCGGATCGTCCGATCTGAACTCGGCCGTGACGAACCCGCCCTCGCCGACCTCGACCGCGCCATTGGTCTTGACCCCACATACGCAAAGGCCTATTCGCATCGAGGTGGTTTGCACGCACGCAGGGGCCAAAACGAGCTCGCGCTAGCCGACTACGATGCGCTTATCAAGCTCCTCCCTGACAATGCCGGTGCTTACAAGGATCGCGGTGGCGTTCTCGTGCGAACAAACCGATTTGATCGCGCCATCGCCGATCTGAACGAAGCGATCCGGCTTGCGCCTAACAGTGCCGCTGCCTACCAGAACCGCGGCGCAGCCTACAACGGATTGGGACAGTATGAACGCGCGATCGAAGACCTTAGCAGGGCGATTGAACTTAAGAACGACAACGCTGGTGCCTATACCAACCGCGGCTTAGCACATTTTGCCGTCGGCCAGTACGATAAAGCCGTGGCCGATCTGAGCGAAGCGATCACAATCGCGCCCAAAAACGCCGTACCCTATTTCAACCGCGCCGAGGTGTTTGCGCGGCTCGGGATGCGCGACCTGCGCTGGAAGATTATGACACCACTGTCCGGCTCGACCCTCGCCTCACCGCGGCCTACGCCGCCAGCGCTCGTCTCCGCGACGAAAAGGGACAACGGGACCGTGCAATGCACGATTACGACATGGCCCTTCGATTAGACCCCAATGAGGTCGAACTGTTATATGACCGCGGCAATACCCGGCGCAGAGTGGCGACTGGCAGGGTGCGCTGGCCGATTACGATCGTGCCGTCGTTCTCGCTCCGCAGAGGCCCGAGACGTATTTCGCGCGGTTGGTCCCGGTTTTGTGCAGGAGTCGAAGGAGCGGATCTCGACGCTCGTGTTTACTTGAAGCTCAAGGGCTGGCGGGATAGTTTGTCGCCCTATATGGCAATTCTCGCCGCATTGGCAGTGCGCAAGCACAGCGCCCTGAAGATGCCAAACGAGTCCTTGACGAGGCCGTCGCTAACCTCCCTCCGGCGTCTGGCCGGTTGCGGTGTTGCGATACTTGCGAGGTGCGCTCACTGAAGCGGCCTTGCTGGGTTTTGCCGTTAGTGCACGGCAGCAAACCGAAGCTCATGCGTTTATCGGCCTCGACCACTTGCTCGCAGGCGACCGCGCCGGTGCGATTCCTCACCTGCAATGGGCGAGAGACCACGGCGACGATGGTTCGATCGCGAATGACGTCGCACGGGCAACGCTTGTCCGGCTCAAACCAGCCAATCGCTGAGAAATCAGGCGAGCCGACTTGTTGGCTCTCGAAACTGACGCTCAGCCAGGGCTGCGCCGGCGTGACGCCGAACTTGTGGCGGTCCCCTTTCGTTCGGACGCTGGCAGCGGGCCCACGCGAGCAACGATGTTGCCCATTGCATCCTTGGCCACCATGCGCACGCTCAAGTCGGCGTCTGGCGGCAGCGATTGTATCGTCGTCCAGTTGAGGCACAAGCGCGGCGACGACTTCTGCCACGCGATCGTCGGGTGCAATCCGGCCTAATCGTTCGGCGCCCTGTTTCCTCGTGTGGATATCGGGCGATTTCAACTGAGCCAATGAGCGGGTTACCAGATCGGCGTCCAGCGGAATATCCGACTCTGAGCTCCTGCCTTTGATACCGGGATTTCCTGCGACGATCGGGTGATCGGGAGGCAATCTCGGCACGGATGCGACAAATTCGGCCGAGACGACGACATTGACCTCGATGTAGTAGAACGCGTAACAAGGAACGAGCAGGCAGAGCAGTCCCTGCTCCATCTTCTCTTTGAATGCGATGACAAGAAGCCAGATGTTGCCCGCAAAAACTCAAAAGCAGAGCCAAACCGTGCACGAGGAAACTGGTGATCGCAAAGATCTGACCGATCCGAGTCATGGTGGGACTCGTGGCCTGAATCCAGATCCAGAATCCAATCAACACCAAAAACACACCCGCAACGTACAGTCCGGCAATTGTGAATCCGACATTGGGATTGTTTCCCCAGTCACGCGGTTGACGACTCGTCGGCTCCGATTTAGAGTAAGCCGCACGCAATGGAAGCGGTCCGTCGATTTCGTCGTAGGTAGCTTCATCCGGCATTCGACTCGGCTTGAATGAAGTCGACTCTTCTTTGCGAATACAAAGGCACACGGAAACGAATCGCGCGAGCCGCCAAGAGGTTCATGACAACGCACATCAGCGGGGTCGTCAACTCCCTGCGGTCTTTGGGAAGAGCCGTTGATCATCTCGTACGACCACTCCCGTGCCTCGCTTGAACCAACTCACCATGCGGAGTCAGGTCAATATTTGTACAATTGGTCCGACAGTCGCAACGTCATCCCGTCAAGAGGAGACGCCGGCCACTTCGCCGATCTAGCGGAGTGACTCGCTCGCAACCTTTTCCGCGGAAACCTTGCGCCAAAGTTCCTCTCGGTAAACACCGACTTCCGTCGGGGCCGTGATGCCAAGCTTGACCGTGTTGCCCTCGATCCCGACTACGGTGACCGCCAGCTCACAATGGGGCACCAGAATTCGTTCGCCAAGCTTCCGGCTGAGGACGAGCATGGGATGTTCCTCCGTGGGTTAGTCCTCGTCATTTCCTACTTCCGTTCTACTCACGCTGCGGTCGAATCAGTGTACACAAAGATTCCAAGGAACAAAAGGCCAGTCTTATTCCGAATTTGTTCCGAACAAGACTACTTCGCGTTTACTATCGAAAACTTTCGATCGACTTGGGCGGACTCGCGCGACTCTGCCGACGACCTCTCGGCGGCATAAGCATCCCAAGCAGCCGACCATTCCCGTCGGTAGCGGGCGCGGCTGTAAAGCGCGACTCCAAAAGTGACTGCACCCAAAACGATCGCAGGCAGCACGATTGCCTCGAGCAAGTTGACCTGCAGGAGCATAAAGGCCAGCGACAGAGCGGCTAGGATCCCAAGCCCAAAAATGATCCGGACCACCACCTGACCCTTCCTTCGGCTTATCCTTTGACTGTGAACTTTCATGCGGTTTCTCCTGACGTAAGTCTGCACTTACTTACCAATTTTCTCTGGATATAAACCAAGAAGTGCGACCCCGACTCGTCCTGCCCTCAAGGAGGTGAGCACACTGGATGCACTCTTGCCAAATGCTACGCCATGAGAACGGTCAGTGCTTCCGGATTGTAATACCGCTTGATGGCCTCATCTCTTACACCCAAACCGCGGAGAGTGAACCAAACGACTTGCTCGACCAATTTCTCCCGCGGCATTCCGTAGTCGACGATGGGCGTTGCCGGCAACAGCGAGACCATGATGGTCTTGGCCAGGTGCCGGGCGAAGAGAGCCCCCAGATTGGGACGAACGGGACCTCGGCTCGCCTCGCCCGCGGCGATCGAGGCCTGCAAGCATTCTTCGACTTTCGAGATCCAGCAAGGCATCGTGCGTTCGTAAAAAAGTCGGGCAAACTCGCCATCCTCGATCATGCTGCGGAGCATCAGGCGATGATGAGTGACCGCGTCTTCCTGGCTGCTCTGGCTCAGTCCCGACGGTGCGTGCCACCATCAAATGGACGATCAAGACGAGCGTCGAGGTCGATGGCTCCAGGGCCTTGATCCGGTCGATCTTCTCGGGATCATTCTTCGTTGCAGCAAAAAAGCTGCATCGCCGAATACAGGGCCTCTTTGTTCGGAAAATGCTTGAACAAAAGCGCTTCGGATACCCCTGCCGCGTCGGCAAGGCCCGTGTGGTCGTTCCGTGAAACCCCTTCTCCGCAAAGACCTTCCGCACAGCGCGAATGATCGCGGTGCGCCGTTCTTCGCTTGATAATTTGAGAGCGGATTTCACCATGAAAACCTCCTGGTGAACGTGGTAAGTTTATGCTTACTCACCGCGGAAAGTCAAGCGGCATCACATACTTTTTGCCACTTCGAGCACCTTCCGGGGGGAGGTGGGAACGATCTCGGTCGTCCGCATACGACAAGGGAACAACCGCCGAACCGCCGCAGCAATCACCGGGTGAAAGTCAAACCCGGGGCTTTGTCGCCGGCACCGTCTGGAGCAAACACAAACTTGTTGGCACCATCCTGAGTGATCTTGCCAACCAAAGGCGGGCCATCCTCTTGCAGAAGAACCAGGACGTCGTCCTTGAACCCCGCGAGTCCCGTGATCGATTGCTTCTGCCCTTTGTTGTCAACCTCCCAGGCAAATTGGCCGTCGTCCTGAAGCGTCAGCATTATGGAAACTTCAGGTGCGGCCTGGGCCTTCCACGAACCGACAAGTTGGCAGGTGGGGGTGGCGGAAGCTCAGGCTGCTCGGCTGGCGCGGTGCCAGACGCCGGACCTGGCGGCTGTGCGGCCATGGCGGCCGCGGGTTGAGTCGGCGCGCCAGCCGCCGATTGCCCGGGCTGCGTGGCGGCCGCTGCCGACACTAAAGCTGGCTGCCCGGCGGCTGGCTGAGCCGCCTGGGCGGCAACTGTCGTTTTCTGCTCCGCACCTTTTTGTAGAGCTTGGCGAACGACGCCGAGAGCTGGTCGTTGGGCACAAGCTGAACGACGCGGTCAAACATGGTGCCCGCCGCCTCGTTATTCCCTTGTGCAAGGTATTGGTACGCCAGCAAGAACTGCACCGAGGCAGACGTTGGGTTGCTGCGGACGTACGCCTCCAGCGCGCGGAACTGATTCGTGTAGGTGTCGACATCGGGATAGAGCCCGACCATCGTCGACCAGTTCCAACCCGGACCGGCCGTAAGCACCGCGTAATTGACCGCCGCAGCCTCGTCGTAGCGCTTGAGAGCGAACAGACAAAGGCACGGAACTCGTGCACGACCGCGGCGTCGGGCGTTTGCTTCAAGACCTGGTCGGTCAGATCGAGAGCTCGCTGGTAGTCGCCGGCTTTGAATGAGTCTCGCGCGGCCGAGAAGACCTGCTCGGTGCTCTCGGCGACCGACGCATCCGGCGGCGGGCTCGTGACGTTGATCGGCTGCGAGTAATCGTAGACGACTGTTGTCTGGGCTGGCTGTGCGGCAATCACCGTGGCGTAGTAAGGGTTAGTGTATCCACTGTATAGCCCAGCCGCTCGCGACAGAGCCCAGTCCCCAGCCAGCAAAATTGCTCACGCCCCAGGTGGGGAGATAGTTGTATACGCCCATGGACGAGTAGCCGTAGCCTGGCATCCCATAGCCGTACCCGTACGAGCCCAGCGCCGAACCCAATCCGAAGGTTGTGAGCGCTCCAACACCGAAACCACCCCAGAACGAGCTGCTGTTGCCCCAGCCGCCGCGATACCAGTTGCCGTAATAGGGCGACGACCATCCACCGCCGCCCCAGCCACCTCCGCCCCAACCGCCCCCACCCCCCCAGCCGCCGTTCACGACATTGTTGTTAATGTTTGTTACATTGGTATTGATATTTGTATTGATTTGGTGCCACCTAGCCCCCAGTTGCCGCCACCCCAGCCGCCTCCGCCGCCGCCACCGTTGTTAATGTAAGTGTTCCCACCATAGTTGGGCCGGTTGACAACTCCAAGGTTATCGCCGATATGCCCGACGTTGCCTGACCCGATATTGCCCGATCCATTTCCTGGGCGATTGCCGGGCCATCCGGGACGATTTCCGCCGGCAATGCCACCGTTTCCGCCTGGGTATCCCGGCCGATTTCCTGGCCACCCTGGCCGATTTCCGATGCCTGGCCGCTGTTCGCCGCTCCCCCCGCCTCCGGGCCGATTGCCCGCCCATGGAGGACGATTACCATTCCCGAGCCCCGGTCCACCGATCCCCGGTCGATTATCGCCAAGCCCCGGGCGATTGCCCCCGCCGAGCCCCGGTCCGCCGATACCCGGCCGGTCACCGCCGGGTCCAGGCCGATTGCCACCCCCAAGGCCAGGTCCACCGATCCCCGGTCGATTATCGCCAAGCCCCGGTCGATTACCCCCTCCGAGCCCCGGTCCACCGATCCCCGGTCGATTATCGCCAAGCCCCGGTCGATTACCCCCTCCGAGCCCCGGTCCACCGACACCGGGGCGATCACCGCCGGGCCCCGGCCGATTGCCACCGCCGAGTCCAGGCCCCGGCCCACCCGTTCCCGGCCGATTGCCGCCACCAATTCCGCCGCCAGGCCCAGGCCGATTACCACCGCCGAGTCCGGGCCCACCGTTGCCTGGCCCATTGCCGCCGCCGATTCCGCCGCCTGGACCAGGTCGATTGCCGCCGCCGAGCCCTGGTCCCTGTCCGCCGGTTCCCGGCCGATTGCCGCCGCCGATTCCGCCGCCAGAGCCAGGCCTGTTGGCACCGCCACCAGGGAGAGGAGATGGGCGCGTCGTGTTTCCAGGCATCGCCGGCCGGGTCATTCCTCCGGGATTGGGACGGTTTGCCCCCATACCAGGTCCCCCCATGGCGGGCCGGTTTTGGGGCATGGACGGGCGTGTCATCCCTCCCATTGACGGCCGACCGGCCGGCATCGACGGGCGCCCGCCTCCGCCTCCGCCCCGCGGACCGCCCCCGCCGGCCCGGCCGCGTTGCGCCCACGCTGAGTCACCGCCACCCAGGGTGATCGATACAAATGCCAGGCAAAGAAACGATCGACGATACAACATGAGAAACCTCGCACGATGGATCAAGGCCAGAATTCTGGCAGATGGTTCGGTTGTAAGTTAGCAGGCAGTGCGCCTGTCGAGTCGCACAAGCCGATCCTTCGGCGTCTCATGAGGACCTCGGTTTAAGAGGTCATTCCAACGTTGTCGGTCTATCGCGATCGCGTTCAATCAAGTCACTTGGGAGTTTCCGAATTCACGGGCTTCGCAGCAGCCGGCGCCGGCGCCGGGGCCTTGCGGACCATCACGATGTCGAGGATGTCGGGAGCGACCTGGCCGCCGATGATACGGTCGATCGAGCTGGTCTTGACCGAGTCTTTGTTGATCATCGAGTGAATCTGCGTGGCCGAAGTTGGCCGACCGTCGCGGAGCACACCCTGCGCTTTCACGACCCATTCTTTTTCAGCCAGTTCGGGTCCAAAGCCCTTCGCCGTGGCCGCCGTTTGAGTCGAACAACCATGACTTGATCTGGCCAGATTGCGGATCCCAGCCGATGAACATCGTCCCCGACGAGCCCTTTTCACCTTGGATCTCAACCTTGTAAGTACGGACCAGATAGCTCTGGTTGTCGGCCCAACGGACACTCGACTGCAACGCGGTTGTTATCGCTCTCGTCAACCCAATCGCCGACCATCCACTCGAGCTCTTGCAGACGTTCATATGGTGTGATGTCGGCCGGGGGAGCCGCATACTCGCGAATCTCTGCAATCTGCCATTTGCCGTCGCGCCGAACCAGGAGGGCACTGAACTTGTTGAATTCAGCGGCATCGCCCGTTGCGGAGGAGAGTTGCGACTGCCCCATGACCCGCGCAACGTCGGGCGTGAGGAACCTCACCTCATCGACCTTCGTCGCGACCTTCAGACCGGGGGTCGCTTGGAACGCTGTCGCATACATCTCGGCGACCGCCGCTTTGCCGCGAGTTTCGTTGCCGTCCGGATCGACGATCGATGCGTCGTGGAGAAATAGCTCGGCCAGCGCCTCGGCATTCGCGCTCGAATACAACTGCGCAAAAGCATCGACCCCGTCGATGATCGCCTTTTCCTCGGCGCTCGGCGCCGGCTTTGCCCCTTGAGGCGCCGCCGGACTCGCCTTGGCCGCATCAGCCGGCTGTTGCGTGCTGGGCTTGCCGGCGGCCATGACGAGCCCGGCACCAACGAAAGCCAGTGCTGCCATTGAACTAATGATCGTTCTCATGGGAGTTGTTCCGAAGGGAGTCTCACGTAGTCTCGCCCGACCAGCGAGTTGGCACGCGCGATTGATTTGGTTTGAGCCATGATTTTCCTAACCATACATCACTATAGTCAATAGACGGGAATCTGCACTGTTGGGGAATTCTCTGTCCCGTTCAACCCTGATATCGCAGCATTGGTGCGCTCACTCTGACGGTCGGCCGGCCAAACCAAATAGCCCTGCGGCTTCTCTGGGAGGGGCCGCCCCTCCTTCCACAATTGCCGATGCCGCCGCCAGGAGCGACTCGCCCCATCAGACGATCGAAGTTGGACAGTGCGATCGCCAGCAAGGCGAAAGGAGACTCGCCATTCCCGACTGACGTTAACTAGAACGACTGACCTACGTCGGTTTGCGCTCCATTCGTGTCGGGTCCCACATCGGTCGCAGTTCGTCGATGGTCGCAAAGAGCTGTTTCCGGGGCGACAAGTATTTGCTCGAACAGAACCCGGGTGCGGCGCGTGACGCGGGCCGCGTCCGCGAGGAACGCCTGGGCCGCCTGGTCTGCCGCTCCCTTTTCGTCGCTGAGCCGGCGGGCCAGCCGCTCGAGATCGGCGGGATTGCTCGGGCATCTCAGAGACGCTGCGATTGTGGATCAGCCGCAGCCGGTCTTCAACCGTGCGGAGAAAGTCATACGCGTCGCGCAGCTCGTTGTGAATGGCAGGGCTCAAGATCCCACGCCGGCGTAAGGCCGACAGCGCATCCCAGAAATTGGGCCGCAACAACTCCGGATGCTGCGGGGCATGCACCAGCAACAGGTACTGAACGATAAACTCGAGGTCGGCCAGGCCCCCCGGCCCTCGCTTCAGGTCGATGCCGCGGCCGCGATGCTTCCAGCTTCCGCCGCATCGACGATCACCTCGGCGGCCACCCGCGCTCGATTCACCGGGCTCAGCCAGCACCGAGCGAACCGCATCCGCACGCTCCTGGCCAAATCCGCCGGTGGCGAAGATCACCCGGGCACGCGTCAGCGTCATCCGTTCCCAGACCTGGGTCGATCGCTGAAAGTAGGCGAGAAACGAGCCCAAAGTCTGAACGAGCGGGCCGGAAGCCCCGTGCGGTCGCAGCCGGGCATCGACCGATGTAGAGCGGACCGGTCGCCGACCCGCTGCCCAGCGCCTTCAAGAGCCGCTGGGCGACCTCGGTGACGAACTGCTCGTTGGAGATCGACTCGCGGCCGCCCGAAGGTGCAGCCGTCGGCCTCGTGCAGGAAGACCAGGTCGAGGTCGCTGTGGTAATTGAGCTCGCGACCGCCGAATTTGCCGAGGGCCAGGATCGCCCAGCGGTCGCGCCGGCCGGTCTCGGAACAGCGCGGCGTGCCGAATCGCTCTACCTTGCGCTGCCACTGGTCACGCGCCACCTGGGTGACGATCGCCTCGGCCACGTCGGCCAGCTCGCGCGTGACCTCGCGAATCGGCTCGCGGCCCAGGATGTCGCGCGTGCCGATCCGGACCCATTCCTTGTTGCGAAAGCTCCAGAGGATCGGCGCCAGGTCCTCGGCCCCCTTGCACAGCTCGGCCAGCTCGGCCTTGATCGCCGCGCCCGGCAACGGGCCGATCCACCACCAGCGAATCCACCAGGTCGTCGATCATCCCCGGGTTGTTGATCAAGATCTCCGACAGAAACTGGCTGGTCGCACACAGCTCGACATACAGCCGCAAGCTGGGCGGATTGAAATTGAAAAGCTCCCAGAGAACCGCCTTGGCACCGAGCGAGGCGGAAACTTTCTCGAGGTTGGTCAGCGTCATGTCCGGGTCGGGCGTGCGCCCCACCGATTCCAACAGCCGCGGGGCAATCGCCGCCAGGAAGTGCCGGCACCGGGCCTGCGACAAGAATGCGAAATCCTCGCGGGCCAAAGCCATCAAGTTTGTGATAAGCCGTCGCAGTGATCGCGGAACGGATACGGCGACAGCACGTCCCTGATAAAGTCGGCGCTCGGGCTCGGGATCGAGCACGAGGTCGACGATCGGATCGACGGCTTGGCCGGCGTCGCCGCTGAATGCATCGTGCAGCAAGTGATTGAGAATACGGCGATTGAGCTCGGTCTTGCTCCGGTAGTCGGCCATGAACCGCGCGGCCGGCCCGTTGCGCTCTTCCCAGGCACTCGCCGGCGCGTAACCCATCCGCAGCGCCAGGGTGCGCACGGCCTCCGAGGTCGCGCGGCATCTCGTGCGTCTGGCGATCGAAGAGGATCTGCAGCCGGTGCTCAACCTGGCGGAGAAACCGGTACGTGTCGTCCATGATGTGCCGTTCCTCGGCGCTCAAGCAGCCGACCTGCTCGAGCCGGGCAATGCGCCTGGAGCGTGGTCGCGTGGCGAACCTCGGGATACTCGCCGCCGTGCAGCAATTGGAGGAACTGGACGACGAACTCGACGTCGCGAATCCCGCCCCTGCCCGTCTTGACCTCGACCTCGGCGGTGCCCGGCCGACACGGTGCGCTGCTCGATCCGCCGCTTGAGCGCCTTGATCTCGGAGATCTCGGCCGCGCCCAGATAGCGGCGATAGACGAACGGCTTGATCGCCTCGAGAAAAGTCTCGCCCAGCGCGAGGTCGCCCGCGACCGGGCGGCACTTGATGAGCGCCTGGCGCTCCCACGTTCGGCCGCGGGTCACGTAGTAGCCGAGCGTGGCATCGAGCGACCGCGCCAGCACCCCTTGTTCACCGTCAGGACGCAGCCGCATGTCGACGCGATAGGCGATCCCGAGCGCGGTGTGGTCGGCCAGCAGGCGGACGATGTCGCTCCCCATCGCGGGCAAAGAACTCGGCGTTCGACACGACCTTTGGGCCGCTGGGTCTGGCCGTCTTCTTCGTAAAGGAACACCAGATCGATGTCCGAGCTGTAGTTGAGCTCCTGCGCCGCCAAGCTTCCCCAGCCCCAGCACAACGAATCGAGCGGCCGAACCCCGCGCGGTCATCGGCGCGCCGAACCGAGCCTCGGCGCGGCGCGGGCCAGCCGCACGGCCGCCTCGACGCACGCATCGGCCAGGTCCGACAGGTCCTGGGTGATCACTTCCAGGGGAAATCCGCGGACGATGTCGTTGTAGCCGATCCGCAGGCTTTCCCGCTCGCCGAAACCGGCGCAGCGCCAGCTTCTGATCGTCTTCGTCGGGCAGGCCGGCGACGGTCGCCCACAGATCGTCGATCAAGGCCGATCGATCCCGGCGCTCCGGCCCGCCTTGCAGCCAGTCGAGCAGCTCGGGATCGCGGATCAAGACCTCGGTCAAATACTGGCTGGTGCTGAAAACCTGGAGCAAAATCTCAGTCGTGCGAGGGTTTTCCGCCAGCTCGCGGAGCGTAGAGCTCGATCCGCGGCACGGCGGCCATGAACCGTTCCAGGTTGGCGATCGCCATCCCGGGATCGGCGCAGCGGCGGCAAGACGGCGTCGAGCTGGACCGCGATTCGTGCAACCAGATCCGTGCAATCGGGGCCAGCGCGGCGGGTCAGGTCGGCAAGGTCGCGACCGCCCCGCTCCGGATCGCGCACGCCCAGCCCGCCAGCCAGCGCTGGACCAACTCAGGGACATCGTGATAGGTCAAGAACCAGGATTCGGTCATGAGGTTTTTGACCAGCGTACCAAAAATGATGGACGCGGTGCAGGATCGCTTCGCGGTTCTCAGCGTGGCGCCCAGGGGCTGGCCGCCAAGTCCTTGAAGAACAACGAGGAATGAAACGATTGAAGCGGGTGTAGCGGTCTTGCGGCTACAAAATGGCAGTAGATGGCAGTAGATGGCAGTTTTTGGGAAGGGTTCCCGGCCGTCCCCGTCCGCACCGAGCAACGCGATCGCCAACGCTATCTTTTAGATGACGAACGTATCGGCGGATCGACCGAGCAATTCTGGCCCGTTCGTGGTTCGTTCTCGCGTTCGGGACGCCCACGGCGACATGAACATCGTCGACCAATCGTGAGCGCGCACCCTCCCTAATGTGTCTATATACAATATACCGGCTTTTGCAGATTTCGTTAATGCACCTATTGCCATATGCGCACCACTCCTGGTCGCGGGCGCACATTCTGATAGGACTTATGAATATTTCCAAAATTTTATTTTGGAGATATTAGGCCATAAAGCAGGGATGACGGCGGGGGCGATGGCAAGGCGGTCAAGCACCGCGTCCGCGTATTCGTCGGTCTCGTCCTCGAAGCTCCAGGCCATGACGATGGAATTGTCGAGAACGAACCCTTCCTTGGGCTTGCGGTGCTTCTTTTCGCCTCGGCCATCAGAATCGCCGTCCTTCCTCGATAAGCTCGCGGATCGTGATATCATCCCCAAGCTTTCGACCCTTGCGAAACTCCCGGATCTGAGCGATGACAGAGCGGATGTCGGTGGTTTCCTCGGCGGGTTCGGGAATCAGCCGGGCGACCGGACGGCCGTTGCGGGTGATCTGGATCTCTTCGCCGCTTGCAACTCGATCGAGCAACTGGGGCAAATGTGTCTTCGCCTCATACCCGAAACCGTCAAATGCATCCGATCTAAGCGGTGAGTGCCAAACCTTCCAGGTCACCCATCCCTTCCATCCGCTCCGCGGACGTCAGTTCACGCTGGTGACGTATCGCCGCAGTTGGGGCGAACACCACGTGTACTTCCACGACGACACTGGTCGGCTGGTCTCACTGCCCGCTCAATGGACCAGCGTTTTCCCTGCCGATCCCTACGTCGCGGTCGCTGCCGGCCGCGCGCCCTTTCGCCTCCATGACTTGCTCGAACTGTCGCAACTCATCGCTCGAATTCGCCAAGGAGGGGCATCATGAGCCACCCGCCCGGAACGGAAGTGTGTCAAGGGAATTTTGCCGCAAGTGTCAAGGAGATTTTGCCGATATATGAGTGCGGTGCTCTCGCGACCGTGGCCCGATTTGGGCGAAATTCCCACGATAATGCCCAAGATTCCCGACATCAGGCCCTTGACAGGCGATCTGTATGTGGCGTAATTAGATTTACACAGGCTGGGTCCCTGGAGGTCCTCATGCCCCAACCCCTAGACTCCAAGGGTGAATCGCTCCGTCACCAAGGTGTCTTAAACCCCCACCCCCAGAAGGTGGCCGACCCCTTGTTCCTCCGCGGCGAGTTCTTCGACCCGCGCGACCTCGTGCAGGTCAAGTACGAGATGCTTCGCCGTGTTCGCGTCGAGGGAGCCTCTGTCACCGAGGTTACTCTGGCGTTCGGGTTCTCCCGTCCCGTCTTCTATCAGGCTCAGGCGCTCTATCACCGCGCCGGCCTGCCGGGCCTGATCCCTCAACGAACCGGACCTCGTCAGGCCCACAAGCTCTCCGACCTCGTGGTCGAATTCCTGCTCCAACACCGGCTTCGCGACCCATTGCTCCGAGCCCCGGCGCTCTCGGAGTTGGTTCGGGAGCACTTCGGCCTCGTGGTTCATCCTCGCAGCATCGAACGCGCCCTGGAGCGCAGACGAAAAAAAGTCCCACGGTGATTTCGGACGCTGCTCGGGACCAGGTCCCTGTCCTGCCCGACCATCTCTGGACCACCCGCTACGAAGAGTTGCGAAAGCGGGCCATGGCAAAATCATCTTCGATTGATCATACATATGGATATGCTCTTTTGATTCGCCGGGGCCTGGTCACCTGGATGAAGGCCTGGCCTCGGCCTGAACAGACGCCAACCCGCAATTTGGGGTCCGGCTCCCAAGCCGCCGCGCTCACAGTCCCCTCGCATCTCCTCCACTCAGCCGCCTCTGTGTTGGTCAACATGATCCTCTCCCTCGGCACCCCAACGGAGGTTCCCCATGAACAGCGATAGCACGAAGGTTTCCCCCAACCATCTTGATCGTGACGCTTTTTTGTATATTCGTCAGTCAACGCTTCGCCAGGTCGTGGAGAACACCGAGAGCACCCAGCGGCAATACGCGTTGCGGGAGCGGGCGATCGCCCTGGGTTGGCCCATCGAACGAGTCCAGGTGATCGACTGCGACCAGGGCCAGTCGGGAGCCTCGGCGGCGGACCGGGAAGGCTTTCAGCGCCTGGTCGCCGAGGTGAGCCTGGGACATGCCGGCATCGTCCTGGGCCTGGAAGTCTCACGGCTGGCTCGGAACAACAGCGACTGGCATCGCTTGCTCGAGATCTCCGGCCTGACCGGTACGCTGATTCTCGACGAGGACGGTCTCTATGATCCCAGTCAATTCAACGATCGTTTATTGCTCGGTTTGAAGGGGACGATCTCGGAAGCGGAGCTGCATGTCCTGCGAGCGCGGCTCCCTCCGAAGATCGTCCCACCCAGCTCCGCGAACGCTGCCGGCTCGCCGAGCCGGCAGCGGAGGGCCAAACGCTCATCCTCAATCTGTCGCGGAGTGCGTGCCATCTGATCTTCAGTCGCGACCCGGCATGCGTCGGTGCAAAAATTCTGTGTTTAGGGGACCATGCTTTGAGACGAGGCGCTTCTTGGATTTCGTCCCGAAGGAGCGCTGACATGCCAGCCCAGGGCAATCACAACCGACCGACCCGAAACAGAGCCAGTTTCAGAATGCGGATACCCTCCGGTGAGCCGACGAACATCGGGTCGGGGAAGCGGTACTGCTCCAGGATGCTCGACCGAATCTGCTCTCCCATCTTGGAATTCAACCACATGCCGGCCAGGTATTGCAGCCGCAGATTGCGGTCGGTGTTGATCTGCGCGCCCTGCATCCATTCCTTCAGCAAGGGGGCCTGCCCAGCATAGGTGGCGAGTAGGTCGATTCCCTCCGGCGTCACCGGGAGCCCCGTCCTGGGCTCCCCGAAGCCGACCTCGCGCAGCGATTGCTTTACGAGCTTATGATCGGGACGGTCGAGCCGCTCTTGAACTCCGCTGACGTCGATCACCGTCGGCTCAACCTGGCCGAACAGGATGGCGTCATAGCCGACGCCCTGACGGTCATTACTCCACACGATGCCGTGAGGGAAGACCTGGAAAAAGGTGGCGATCACGCTCTTGGTCGTTTCTAAGTTGCTCTCATAGAACGGGATCCATAGGCTCACGCCCCCACCCGGATTCAAGTGATCGCGGCACATCTGGTAGTATTCCACGGTATTCAGCGCCGCGCAACCCTTGACCCACGGGTCGATCGGGTCGGAGGTGATAATGTCGAACTTCTCATCGGTGGGCGCAGGAAGTGCCGGCCGTCGTCATAGACGACCTCGACCTGCTTGCCATTGACTGTGTGTGGGTTCTCGTGGGCGATGTCGTCGACGACGTGGTAGTTCTCCGTGCCGAACATCGGCGCCACGATGGTCGGCACCAACGGCTCGATATCGCAAATGACGACCCGCTTGACGTCGGGGTGCACGAGGAACGAGCCCGCGGTGATGCCTGCGCCGCAAGCCACGACAAGCACCGACTCGGGTTTCTTGTGCACCAGCGCCGGGAGGTGCCCCAGCATGCGCTGCAACTGCATGTCGGTTTTGTGGGTCGACGCCTGGATCTTGCCGGCGCCGTGGAAGCTCCGGACGCCCTGCCTCGTCATGGTGACGGCCACCGATACGTTCGTCCCTTCGCCGACGTAGTTGCAGTAGTAGTCCGGGTAGCCAAGTCCCTTGGGGACATCCTTGACGATGCCCGGTGCCGACCGTGCGAGCCATGTCGGCGCATTCCGGCCGAACGCCACGATCGGCCACTGCACCGGCGTGACACCTGAGGCGAGCCAGCCAGCCGCTCCCATCGCGGCCGCCAGCACCGCGCCGCCCGCCAGGCGCATTGATAAGGGCGCGGGCCAGAGCAGGGGCAAAAAGGCCACCAATGCGGCCGCCGCGGCAACCCCGATCAGCACCCGCTCGGCGCCGGCCGTGCCGATTCCGGGGACCAGCAACAGGCTGAATATCACGGCGCCCGCGATGGCGCCAATTGTGTTGGCTGCATAAACCCCTCCGACCAGCCGCCCGGGGTCCTGGCCGCCCGAGGCGACCGCCGCCAGCGCCAGCGGAAAGCTCGCTCCCCACAGGCACGCCGGCGGCAGGACGGCCCAGAGGCTGCGCACCAGGTCGAGCTGGAGGGTGTACCAGGGGCTGGGCGACAGCCCGGGGACGATTGGCCAGTACGGAAGCGACTCCGAAATCACGACTGCGGTCCAGGCGATCGCCGCGGTCAGGAGCCATTGGCAGACGCCCAGTGCCACTCGCGCCGACGCGGCCCGCCGCGCCAGCATAGCCCCGAGGCTGCTGCCGATCCCCAGGCCGATCAAGAACACGGCCAAGATCAAGGAGAAGGTGTACACGGTGCCGCCGAGTATCAACGAGAGCAGACGGGTCCAGACCACCTCGGCGCCCAACGCCGACATCCCGGAGAGGGCGATCGTTAGATACACGGCCCACGCGCCGGCCGCGCGCTCTCCGCTCTCCGTCGGCGCGGGGACCGCCGTCGCATCGTATCGCGCCGGGATCGCGGTCAGGGCCAGGGCGATCGCGGCCACGGTCAGATTGAGGGCGATGGCAACGTAGGTGGCCATCGCCATGTCATAAACGCGCAGCAGGTAGAAGCTAGCGAGCAGGCAGCCAAACACGGCCCCGACAGTATTGCCGCTATAGAAGAAGCCCAGCCACGACACCCCCTCCGGCCCAGACTCGACCCAGCGCGCGATCGCCGGCAGAGTCGCGCCCATGAGTAGCGTGGGCGGCAGCAAGCACACCGCGGCCACGGCCCCGCGCAGCAAAATGCCCAGCGGGCCGTGGCCGGCGTAGCGCGCGTAGACCTGTTCGACACACGGCATGCCGAACAACACCGCCAGCCCGATGGCGGCGATGCCCACCTCGAGCAGGGCGTAGACCCGCAGGGGGTGCCGTCGGTCCGAGACGAGGCGCGGCAAAAGCAGGCTGCCCAGGCACATGCCGCCCATGAATGTCCCGAGTAGCACGCCCAGGGATGCGGCGGTCGAGCCGATGACCAGTTGCAGGAGCTGGAGCCAGACGACTTCGTAGATCAAGGCCGCACAGCCGCTGCCGAAGAACAGCAAGACGAGCACGGGCAGCAACCGGTGAGGCGCGTCCGTGCCAGTCAGTGGGGTCAGGTCGTGTGGAGTCATCGCGTGCGATTCTCTCCTTCAAACGCAAAACGGGTCCTTCCGGTCAACCGCTCATTAGACCAATTTTGTCCAGAAGTGGAAAGGACAAGTGGAAAGGACAAGTGGAAAGGACAGGCATTGCAGTGACAGCCGATTCCTTCGAGGGCGCAAGGACAGGGCGCAAGGACATGCAGTGCGCGCGTGAAATGACAGGGCGGAACGCGTTCTGAGTAATCTGCCCCCCGGCTTGGATGCTGGCAGAGGCAACCGACGGAGACGAAGTCTGCGCTCCCGGGGCCAAGCTACGCGGAAAGGAGATATGAAGCAAAAGGACATGCACTGCGCGGGAGGGTGCAAACCAAGGACTTTCGCGGAGCATGGCGGTGTGGATCCATCAGATCGAATCACGCGCAATGCGGCGGATGAATTGAGAGAGTTTATTGAGAAAGAAGACTTGGTCGGTGGTCCGACGGAAGGATCTGGCGTGGTTAGGTACGGTGTTTCAATGACGTGGGCAAAGCTTCGATCGGACTTCGTCCGGCGCCGTTGGAACTCCTGCGACCGGGCTTGAAAGGGTACGAGATGTGGGCGCGTAGCGGCTGCACTTCCGCGCGAATCAGCGGACCGGCACGACGTCAGCGCGTTCCGACAGCCGCGATCGCGTCATCGCGCCGGACAACCCGCCAGGTTGACCACGTGCCGCACGCCGAGGCCCTTGCTGACTTCCCGCAATTTCGCCCGCGTGGCCGCAACGTAGCGGCCGAGCAACCCGCTGACGTTGAGCCTTTTTTCACAGTAATCCATGGGTAAGTACTCCGAAACGATGATGGACCACGTGCTGTCGCCGCGCAACGGTGGGGTGCTGGAAAGCCCCGATCTCACCGGCCATGCGGGGACACCCGGCCGGGGTGCGTTTCTCATTCTTTTCCTGAGGGTCGGAGACGGACGGATCGCAGGCTGAAAGGACACGCATCGCGTGGCTCACGGGGCTGGGAACCGAGGACTTGCGCCCAGCACGGCCGTGCGGATCTATAGGATGGAATCACGCGCAATGCAGCGGATCTGCGAGTTGCATGTCCTAGCAGCCAGGCCCTCGACGCCGTCACGTCCGACGATGCCGGCACGATGCTTTCACGACGCACTGAGGCTCAAAATGACCGGCTCGTTTAGGTTCGCGTGGACCAACTCGTCTTGAACCGATCGTCCAATAGCCGCGATGGCGTCGACGCTTAATTGATGGTTCTTCACAACTTGTTCCCGAAGGGCCGGCGGAAGCACTTCACGTTTCAGCAGTCCTTGGTTGACAGAAATGGCTTGCCCGTGGTGCCCCGTGTAGTAGCAACAAACCGCGAATTCGAGTTCGATCAGATAATCATACATTGTCTTCCAGACGAAAAGGCGGTTGGATGCGGGGCGCGGAACTTCCATGGCGCAAAAAGAACAAGCGCGCGGTCTGGAAATCACGAACGGATTGGTAATGCATCGCAATGCAATAGAGCGGCTCGGCACGGTCAGGCTGATATTCGTACGCGGCAAGATGCGCGGCCATGGCTTCGGTCCAGGGTTTGCCTACCTGATCCAGAAGTAATGCGATCTGATAATGCGAGTACCAGACTTCCTCGCGCCAGCCGCCCATGGAGATTCGGCGTCGATACTGCCGCAACGCCAGCTCCGGATCTCCCGCATCACGGTAGCTTTGGCCAAGATAGAAGACATATCGTTCGTTATCGGGCTCGTCTAGAAGTGCTTTCTCAAGGACCAATGCATCTCGACGATAGGTAAGCGGATCGCAGGCGCGGGCGCCCTCGTGCGCGACATCGACGTGAACTCCCTTCAAGAAACTCGAAGTTCGCGCCTGATCGCAATGGACATACTCGTGAAGCACACCGATGTATCGCCATGGCAGGTCGCTACGCAAAAGGTGTTTGCGATGGTAGGACATGCTGCCGTAAAACACCTGCATGTCATAGAAATCAGCAGTCAATCGAGGCACCACGAAATCCGCGTCAATTGCTAAGGTCTCGTCGGCGTCGATGGTAAACGTGTAGTCGCCGTAATTTCTCGCTGCCTCGAGAGCCTCGGTCCGATTATGCGCGAAATTCACCCAGGGGCGTTCAATGAGCATGCCGGGACGGTCGCGTAGCTCCTCGCGAATGATTGCCTGCGTTCCGTCTGTTGAGCCTGTGTCGGAGATGACCCATGCGTCAACAAACGGCCGGACCGAAGCAAGGCACCGCCGAATCACGTGCGCCTCGTTCTTGACGATCATATTCAAGCAGATGGTCTGGCCATGCGCATTCATCCCGCCGCTCCGCAATCAAGACGAGCGAAATTCATCCGATGAGGTCCCTCCCGGCGGAGGGACGCCGGCCGCTCCGCCCGTCGACGATCACCATACGACACCGCGCGGCGGTCCCGAACCGAGCTCATCGAGACGATCGTCGCGTGTGTGTGATCGCTTGACGAGAAAAGTTGAGCGATTCGCCCCGTCAACGCGACTCCGGGCCGCGGGTTGGGCGCGCCGGGCGGCCGCTCAGTTAATTATTTCAACGTGCCCCGGGGGAAACGCGCTCTGGAGGCTCGCTTCGGCGAAGCCTATCGCGCCTACCGGAGGAGAGTTCCCCGCTGGATAGGAACGATACGGCGCGAATAGATGCAACCCATGTCTCCTCCAGCGATCTCGAGCCTTGAAAAGACTAGTTACTGGGCGCCATCCTTAAGCAACGCTTCCGCTTCTCGCAACACGGTTTGGAACTCGATTCGTTGGGCCCAGGTCGGAATGGTGTGCTTATCGCGGCCCGCTACTTCAAAGCCTCTCTTGGCCTTGTCAAAATCTTCGCGCGCCCTGGCGGCATGGCCCAACCGGTGGTGGGCCATCGCCTGGAACAGCAAGCTCCACGACTTGCGAGCCCCGATCGTGGGAATCGCCGGTTGCTCGAATTCCCGGATCGCATCCTCCCATTTGCCCGCTCGGACGAGCGCGGGCCCGAACGCCGCGGTTCCGGCCGCTACCACCTCGAGTTTGGCCGCCGGTACCTTCGAGGCCACAAGGGGCGATGCCACGATTGCGTAACCCACCCTCTGGGCGACCGCGAAACTGACGGTCTTGCCGAATCGGCCCCACAGGCGCGAACAAATGGCTGTGTACCGGTCGGTCTTTCCCGCAGCCAGCTGTGCCATCGCGGCCTGGTACCAGAGATCGACGTCATCGGGATTGGATTCCAGAACCTGCTCATAATCCGCCGCGGCCGTGTCCCATCGGCCCAGATTTGCCAGACAGTCTTCGCGCTCGAGTCGAAGGGTGAGGTCGCCCGGTTTCAAAAGCGCGGCACGGTCGTAAACGTCCAGGGCCTTGTCCCATGTCTTTGTCTTGGCGAGAGACCGGGCGTGGGCGAGGTAAAGATTGCCGTCTTTGGGTCGGAGCGCCATGATCTTGGCGAAGATGGGCTCCTGGGCGAACAGGTCCTGGCAGACCGCGCTGCCCTCGATCTCCCAGCCGCGGCCATCCGGCACGAGCTCGAGCGCGCGCGAAATCGACGGCGGCCTTATCGGGCCGGCCCATTTCCATGTGGAACCGGCCGCGCTGCAGCCAGGGATAAGGCTCGTTGCGCAAGCACCAGGGCGTGAGCGAAATCGGCGTCGGCACTCTCGTAGCGGCCCAGCTCCGCATTGGCGCACGAGCGGGCAACCCAGTCTGGCCAGAAACCAGAATCGATCTCGATCAGGTGCCCGAGCTGGAGCGCGGCCTGGGACCACTCATGTTTCTGCAGACTCGCTTCGGCGGCCTTACGATAAGGTACGTCCAGCAGCGCGGCCGCCTCGCGATAACTGATCTGGCCGATCATCCAATCCTGGAACCCCGATATCTCATTGACCTCCCCAACGTGTTCCGAAAGCTGGGCTCTAAGCTGGTTGGCCTTTTCGAGCGCCTGCCGGGCCTTGTCGCTCTGTCCCAACCGGTGGTACGCCATGGCCAGAAACGACTGGATGGCCGGTGCCATGTTCCGATCGGCGAGACCAGTGTTCTTTTGCAGCCACTGGATCGCGCTGTGAAGCCGGCCGTCCCGGTACTCGGCCATCCCTTTGGTCGCTCCGAAAAGGGGAATGTAATAGACTCCGTAGTGCGACGCAACCGCTCGATCGGCAAGCTCGGACAGGCGCTTTCGATCCTCGACCGGGCTTGACATGAGCAAACAAACCCTGGCAATTCGATCGGCAATCAAAGCCTCGCCGGTGTCGCCGAACTGCTCGAGGACCGCGCGGCAGAGCCGTCGGTAAGAGACTTGATCTCCGCAATACAGTTGCAGTGGTATGGCCTGAAACCAGTTCCAGTAGTGCGCCGGGTCAAGGTCAAGGCCTTTTGCCATGTCGGCGGCCGCCTCTGGCCATCGGGACTCTTGTGCTCGGAGCCGGCCGCGCTTGATCCAGGCGGACGCGTCGCGCGGATCAGCTCGAACGAGGCGATCCAGATACCAGAAAGCTGCGCTGGACGCGCTGCTTTTCGATGGCGTCGGTCGCGAAGGCTCGAAAGAACGGCAGAACGCTCTCCTGCGGGCCCAATGTCAGGGCACTGTCGAAATCGGCGGCGGCCAGTTCGAGATGCTCTTGCTCGAGGTTCGCCCGGGCGCGCAGTGCGAATGCCAGAGTATCGCGCGGATGATCGTGGATTTGGAGGTTCAGATGCCAAAGCGCGGCTCCCCAGTTTTCAGCATCGATGCAAAGTAATGCCTGCTGCACATTTCGCGTGAGCAGGCCTTGCCGATGTGTGAGCGGACCGCCCAACTTGGCCAGGCTCTCCCGCCGCTCGAGCCGCGTGGCTTCGTCAAGTGTTCGGACCGCCCGCTCGGGGGAAAGCTCCATGCCACTTTGCACTTCGACCCAGCGCACGAGGCGGGCGTTTTCACCGGTGACATGAGTGGCCGCGTCCCAGAGACGCGCCGTCCCATCTTCGCATCCGGTCAATACGGCCTGGCCGTCGGGACTAAACGCGATGCTGGTGACGGCCCTCGGGTGCCGCAGGCTCGTCCCCACGGCGAGGCCTGTGCGGGCATCCCAAACGCGGGCTGTGTTATCCCGGCATCCCGTCAGTACGAGTTTACCGTCCGGGCTAAAGGCGACGCTCGTCACCGCGCCGGGATGGTCGAATGGAAAGCCGATCGGTTTCAAGGTCGATCGATCCCACAGGAAGACGAGCCGATCTTCGCAGGCCGTGGCAAAGATCTGGCCGCCGGGACTGAAGGCAACGCTTGTGACCGTCCCTTGATGCGCCAGAGGAGCGACTAGGGGCTTGCCAGTGCGCGCATTCCAGAGCCAAACCTGCTTGCCGGCCCCCGTCAAAATCGTGTCGCCGTCGGGGCTAAAAGCCGCGCAAGTGACCGTCTTGGGATGCACGAATGGCTCACCAATCTGTTGTAGGTCGGCGACGCCGTAAAGGCGGGCGGTTTTGTCCAGGCTGCCCGTCAAGATTCGTTGGCCATCGGGACTGAAGGCCACGGCGGTAACATCGCTGCCGTGTGGTAATGGGGGGCCGGTCGGCCGGCCTGTGACCACGTCCCAGAGCTGGGCCTCTCCGCGAGTCTCGCCCAGAATGCCGGTGCCGGTCAGAAGCTTCGTGCCATCGCGGCTGAAGGCGACGGCCAGAACATACCCGGGCTGGCGCAACGGTGGGCCGATCGGTTGGCCGGTGGCTGTTTCCCAGCGCTGCGCGACGCCCCTTTTACCCGTCGTGCCGGTGCCAGTGACGATCGTGTTGCCGTTGGGGCTAAAGGCGACAGCCGAGACTCTTTCCTGATGGGCCAGCACGGGGCCGATCAGCCGGTTTTTCGGCAACTCCCACACATAGGTCGGATGGTTATACATCGTGCTGACGGAAAAAATCTTGCGGCCATCGGGGCTGAACCCCACCCGTCTGGCCACTTGCTGCTGCACGATTGGCGCTCCCAGCGGCTTGCCCGTGGAAGTCTCCCAGAGCCGAACTTCTCCCTTGACGGAGGCGTAGTCCCCGCTACCGGTGACGAGCATTTTGCCGTCGGCGCTCAGCGCCAAAGAATAGACCGGGCTCGCGTGCGGCCATGGCTGGCCGACCGATCGGCCGGTGCCACGATCCCAGAAACGGACCTCTCCCGAGCGCGACTGAGGATCGCCGGTCCCCGTGACAAAGGTCTTGCCGTCGGGACTGGTGGCGACGGAACAGATATCGGCGGCAAGCGCGATCGTTGGTCCGATTTGCGTGACCGTTGCCGCGTCCCACAACCGGACGTCGCTCTTCTTCAGTTGAGAGTTCGAGCTGGCCGACACAAACGTCTTGCCGTCGGGGAAGAACGCGGCGGCTTCGACGGGGCCGATCTGCGGTAATGGGTTTCCCCGAAGGACGCCGCTGGCGGCGTCCCACAACCGGATCTCTCCCGTCTGGGACTTGTAATCGACGGCGCCCGCGAGAATTGTCTCGCCGTCGGGACTAAATTCGAGCGTCCAGACTGCGCCATTATGCGGCAACGGCGCGCCGAGCGGCTTGCCGTTCGTCGCATCCCAGCGCTGGGCGACACCCTGTGAGGAATTGTGATCGCCGCTTCCCGTGCAAACGGTCTTGCCGTCGGGGCTGAAGGCCGCGGCATGCACCTGGTGGTCGTGCGGCAGCGGAGGGCCGAGCGGTTCACCGCTCGCGGCGTTCCAGAGTCGCGCCTCACCTTTGGCCCCATAGGCGCCGCCGCCGGTCAGAATCATCTTGCCGTCAGGGCTGAACGCCGCCGCGATGGCGCCGCCGGGAGTCGACAAGACCGGGCCCAGCACCGGAACATCGCTGCGCAACGCGGCCAAGCTCGTCCGAATCGAATCCTGCAATGACACGGCGTCAGCGGGCGTGTTCTCCAGGCCCCTGGCCATCCAGAGCATTCCCGGATAAAGTTGCCCCTGGCTGATCAAGATCTGGCCCTTCTCGACGGCCAGCAGGGCCTCGTGTTTCTTGGTTTCGTTTAGCGCCGCCGACAGATCGGCCGCGAGTTTTTCGGCACGATCACGCTCGGCCCGGGCTTGCTGTTGCTCTCGGATCAGGGCTTTATTTGAACGCGCTTCGCGGGTGGCATTGTTCGACTGCGCAAAAGCGAACAGGGTCGCAAAAAACGTCACGGCGACCAGGCCCGCGGCCGCGATGCCCGACGTCGCCGCCAGCGCCGGATTGCGCATGCACCAGCGCCAGGCCCGCTCGGCCGGGCTCACTCGCCGCGCCTTGATCGGTTCATCCTCGATGAACCGCTGCAAGTCCTCGGCGAGCTCGCCCGCCGACGCGTATCGTTTTTTCGGGTCCTTCTCGATCGCCTTGTGCACGATCGTTTCCAGGTCCTGGGGCACTTGCCGGTTGAGCTTGCCCAGCCGCGTCGGCTCTTCGGTCGTCACCTGCTTGATCAAGCGGTTGCGGTCTTTCTCGTCAAACGCCGGCCGGAATGCCAGCATCTCGTAGAGCGTCAGGCCCAGCGAATAGACGATCGCCGCGGGCAGTCGGCCTTGCCCTCGAATGCCTCCGGCGGCATGTAGCGCAGGGTGCCCAGGATGTCGCCGGTGTGCGTCAAGTTCTGCTGGTCGTTGGCCTTTGCCAATCCGAAGTCGGTCACCCAGACCGTGGCCTGCGTGTCCAGGAGCAAGTTCGACGGCTTGACGTCGCGATGGTGGACACCTTGCTTGTGGGCGTACTCGAGCGCGTCGGCCACTTGCACGCCGATACTCGCCACGCTCCGCCAGTATGACTGCTTCCGGCCCTTCGACTTGCCGCCGCCCCGGCGCTGGCCCGGCAACGTCAGCGATGACGATGAGAGCGTAAGCGAATCGGACAGCGCGGGTGAAAACGGAATGGAAGCCGGATCTTCCTTACTTTCTTCATTCACGGTAACCGGAGTCGTGTTTTCGTCAGTATTGTCATTTGCCCATTGGAATTCGCCCGTCATGAGCGAGCGTGCGACGTTGACGGCCGAAACTTCCTTGCGCGAGACGGCGCGGGCCGCCGCCGGTAAACGTGCCTGTCTGGACGTTGCCGAGCTGAAGCTTCTTCAGCTCATCCAGCACATCATCCAGCCCCAGTCCCTGGATGAACTGCATGACGTAATACGGCATGCCGTCCTGCTCGCCGACGCCGAAAACGGGGACGATGTTGGTGTGGTGAAGTTTGGCCGCAGATTTCGCCTCGCGCTCGAACCGCCGCTTGGCCTTGGCGTCCAGCAGCATGCTTTTCGGAAGGACCTTGAGGGCGACGTGGCGGCCTAGCGAAACCTGCTCGGCCTCGTAAACGACGCCCATACCCCCCTTGCCGACCTCGCGGATGATGCGAAAATCGCCGAGCTGCTCGCAGTGCCGGGAGACTCGGCGCAGCCGCTTGCTCGGTTTCCTGCTGGTGGTCTTCCTTGACCTGCTCGATCTCGACCATGGCCGGGAACAGCTCGCGGATCTCGTCGGCCAGCTCGGGATAGCGGTCGATGTACTCCTGGAGGGCCGGCCGTTCGCCGGCGCGATACCGCGCGGCGAACTCGTCGGCGAGCCGGGTGAGCAGAACATAGTCAGCCGAGTTGTTCGAGGTCGCGTCAGACACTTTCGAGTCCTCCCGGCATGCTGGCGAGGATCGTCTTGAGACGCTTCAGGGCACGGATATAACGCTTGGCGGCCGCCGACTCCTCGATGCCCAGCGACAGGGCCGTCTCGACGATCGTCATCTCCTCGAAATGGCGAAGAGACAAGACTTCCCGGTCGATCGGTTCGAGCGCGTTCAAGGCTTCTTGAAGACGCATCATCCGTTCGGCCCGCACGGCGGCCTGTGTGGGTGAAGTGTGCTTGCCCAGGAGCTGGGCGGCCAGTGCCGCCGACGAGGCCGCCGGCAGGGCGCCGCGGTAGATCGAGACCTCCATCCCGGCGTCGCGCATCTGTGTTCCCAGGTGGTGGCGATGCAATTTCAGGAGCCGTTCACCCACGATCAGTCGCAGCCACAGAAACAGTGGGTAAGACGGCTGGCGCAGGTATTCATCCTGCCGGGTGACAGCCTCGACGAACGCCTCCTGAATCACGTCCGACGCGTCGATCCGCGCCTGTAACCGGCCATCGAGGCGCAGCTCCACCATCCGCCGCAGCCGCGCGCGATGGCGGGCAAACAGGTCGTTCAAAGCCCCCTTGTCCCCGGCGCGGGCCTGTTCCAGAAGGCGGGCGGTATCTGCGGAGTTGTCGGCCATCAGCATCCCCATACAGATACTAACTCCGGCACAAGCGTTTTGCTGGACAGTTCGCAGGCGCTCTGAGCACGGATTTTGCGGCGTCAGTTTACCACGAACGATGGGTGCGACGGATTGTCCGGCCGTTATCTAGAAGGGATAGGTCTCAAGAATGTAGTCGACGGCCAGAAATGGCGGAGATGGCCGGATCCGTCCGCTGGATCGTTTGTCTCCAAGGGATCTTGCTCTGGCCGGTACAACTGCTTTGGCCCGATCCGAGGCGATTGGTGCCGCGTGGGACTCGGAGGGGGACGGTACTACCACGAGTGCCGAGGCTGCCTCTCGTAACATTTGAATGTCGATGGCACGATTTCTTGGCGGTTACCTCGCTAACAGCCATCTGAACTTGTTCCTCGCTCTCATAGCGCGACGGGCAGCGTTCGCCCATGCTTGATCTTCCGCAGCACCGTGGCCCAGCACACGCGAATCAGGCTCCGGCCCAGCGTAGATGAACCAATGAACTTTCTTACCGCATGGGCCGAGTGATCGACTGAGCTGTTCCTCGACAGCCTGGGCTTCCGGGAAACGATCAAGAACCGCTTTTTGGTGATGCATGGATGTGGCTCCCAAGACGGAGAAAGAAATGAGATCGTCTGGGGTGTATCGCCGAAAGGTGTGTGTCTTGGGGATGCGGCATGTTATGCGCCGAAACCCGGAATTTCGAGCCGAGAGGGGGCCGTTTATGAGGATTAACTTAAACGTGCGAGGTATAGCGATGATCGCGCGGCAGTTGGATTAGATCGACGTCGGCATCGAGCAGCGATGACGATCCAGCTCGCCTGCACGGCCGGTATCGTTGAACACTGTTTTCCCAGAAACCGACAACGTGCGAAGGGTCATCAGGTGCTGTGTCTTGTTAGGTATCTGCCTCCTCGCGAGAAGCGCCGGTTTCATACTGCAGCCGGCCCTCCTGCTGCCACGCCCACAACTGATCGCATACCGCCCTATAGTCGCCGTCTGGCTCGACATCGACAGCATACAACGTGCTGGAGCCCTTCTCGTAGAATCCTCGCCACTGCTTGAGGGACTCGAGCATCGCCAGCCGCTCTGGCTCGTCCACCTCGGGCGAGAATAGCACCCGCAGCGTCTTGTGCCCGCTGCGGCGGACCACCCCGATGATTCGCGGCGTGCCGCCTGGCTCGTCCGGCACCGCCCGCACCACTCATTTCCGCAAGTAGAGCCAGACGAAGCCAGTTCTATCTTCCTTCATAAACTCCTCGCGTCGATTGTAGAGCGATTGATAGCGCTGCTGCGCTTCCTGTTGCTTTTTCTGGTCTTGGCCTGGTGAATTCAGCTCCTGGGCAGCCTCAGTGATTGACTTGTTCCACTCGGCGAATCTCTTCTGGAATTCCGTCTCCGTGATGTTGTCGGCGGGCGAAACAAAGGTCACCTGGTCGCCGACAAAAAGGTCGAGCTTACCGTCGGAGTTAAATGGCTCCTCCGTTAAGAACGGAAAGCCAAGACGGCGGAAATGCCCGGCCGCCGCCCCGGCGGTTTCCAGCCTCCTGATTATACCGAACCTTCGCGTGCCACAGCGCAATCGGCTCCGGGCGAAGTGAACTGACAATCGACCGAGGCCGAGCTTCCAGCCGAGAACCATGGCAGGGCGATGCAAGACGAACTTCCGGGACTGTTATCAGGGCAGAAGGTCGTTGACGGCGATCTGACCGATGACGGTCCCGTCCTAGATGAGCGGCACGTGCTGACCGGACTGAAAGGGGGAAAGACCCTCTATTGGAGGCCCTCGACTACGCGCGGCTCGTGGATGCGGTCGCCGAGGGCGAGAATTGCCGCGTTGCCTACGACGGTCTTGCGCGAAGGTGCCCGAGGTAGCGTGACGTGGAAGCAAAGATTGCGCGAATGGGTACGGAATGAGCTCGGTTTTCGGACGGCCCTGTAGAGCTTGTTCTCCCTGGTGCCAAGCCACGCCAAGGAATTCTTTTCGCGCGCTTGAGACTGTCTGCAGTCAGATTACGCTATGTGGGGAAAGACTCGGTACTGGAGGCCCTGCAATGGCGATCGACCCTGAGCGAGTCAAAGCCCTGTTCCTGGCAGCCATCGAGCGGGACGACTCTGCCAACCGCCGCGCGTTCCTCGACCAAGAGATCGGCGACGACGACGAGCTGCGCGACCGGCTCGACGCTCTAATGGCTGCCTACGACCAGCCGCCCATCGCCCTGGATCGGCCCCTTGGCCCCGATCCTCGGGCCGGTGTCGACGCCGACGCGACCCACGCTGTCAGTTCGCCGCGCCGGCAAGAAAGCCGGACGACGGTCCCACTGTCAGCCGTCGGACCGATCAATACCCGAGCTTGATCGATGCGATCATCGCCGATCGCTACAAGCTCCGCCAGGAGATCGGCGAGGGGGGTATGGGCACGGTCTACATGGCCGAGCAGCTCCGGCCGATACGCCGCATGGTGGCCCTGAAACTGATCAAGCCGGGGATGGACTCCCGGAACGTCCTGGCCCGGTTCGAGTCGGAGCGCCAGGCGCTGGCCGTGATGGACCATCCCCACATCGCCCGCGTCCTCGACGCCGGTTCAACCGCCGACGGCCGTCCCTTCTTCGTCATGGAGCTGGTCAAAGGGATCCCGATCACCGAGTATTGCGACCGACACCGGCTCGACCTGCCGGCCCGGCTGGCGTTGTTCCGCCAGGCCTGCTCGGCCATTCAGCACGCGCACCAGAAGGGGATCATCCACCGCGACTTGAAGCCCTCGAACATCCTGGTCGAGTCGCACGACGACAAGCCGGTCCCCAAGGTGATCGACTTCGGCTTGGCCAAGGCCACAAGCGGGCTACGGCTGACCGACCAGAGCCTGTTCACCGTTTTCGGCAGCGTTGCCGGCACGCCGCTGTACATGGCGCCCGAGCAGGCCAGCTTTAACGCGCTGGACGTCGACACCCGGGCCGACATCTACGCCCTGGGCGTGATTCTTTACGAGCTTTTGACCGGCTCGACACCGATCCGGCGCGAGACAGTGCAGCGGGCGGCCTTAGACGAGATACTGCGGGTGATCCGCGAGGACGAGCCGCCGACGCCGTCGAGTCGCATCAGCACGTCGGAGGCCCTGCCCAGCCTGGCGGCCAGCCGGCAGGTCGAGCCGCTACGGCTGTCACGTCTGGTTCGCGGCGAGCTGGACTGGATCGTGATGAAGGCGCTGGCCAAGGAGCGGGAGCGGCGGTATGCCTCGGCCGTGGGCCTGGCCGACGACCTGGAGCGCTACCTGAACCACGAGCCGGTCTCGGCCGGCCCGCCGACGGCGGTTTACCGGCTGAGGAAGTTCGTGCGGCGCAACCGGGCGCAGGTCGTGGCGGCGGGCCTGGTTCTGCTGGCGCTCTGCCTCGGCGTGGTCGGCACCACCCTGGGCCTCTTCGAGGCCCGCCGGCAGGAGAGGATCGCCGTCCATGAGGCGCACGCCAGGGAGGAAGCCCGCAAGGATGAGGCCGAGCAGCGGCGGATCGCCGATGAAGCGCGTCACCAGGCCGAGAAGCGGCTGGGCCAGGTGACGAAGATGAACGAGATCCTCGGCTCGATCTTCCGCGACCTGGACATCAGGAAAGTGAAGACCGAGAATCGCCCGCTGGAGTCGGTCTTGGCGGAGCGTCTGGACCGGGCGACGGCGGCAATCGAGGGGGAGGCGACCGGCGACCCGCTGGCCGTGGCCCGGATGCAGATGGACCTGGGGCTCGCTGAGGAGCCTGGGCTATCAGGCCCGTGCGTTCGAGCTGTTCACCAAGGCCCGCGCCACCTTCTCCGCCGAGGTCGGGCCCGACCACCCCGACACGCTCATGAGCATGAACCTCCTCGCCGCCAGCTACTTCGACCTGGGCCGTAACGCCGAGGCACTGAAGCTCAACGAGGAGACCGTGGCGCTACGGAAGGCGAAGCTCGGTCCCGACCACCCCGACACGCTTTTCAGCATGAACAACCTCGCCAACAGCTACGGAGGGGCCGGCCAAAACGACCGGGCGCTGAAGCTTTACGAGGAGACCCTGGCGCTACGGAAGGCGAAGCTCGGCCCCGACCACCGCGACACGCTCGACAGCATGCACAACCTCGCCTGGAGCTATAACGCCGCCGGCCAGCACGACCGGGCGACGAAGCTCTTCGAGGAGACGCTGGCACTGGGGAAGGCGAAGCTCGGGCTCGACCACCCCGACACGCTCCTTTTCATGTACAGCCTCGCCATCAGCTATGCCGCCGTCGGCCAGAACGACCGGGCGCTGAAGCTCCACGAGGAAACCCTGGCGCTACAGAAGGCCAGGCTCGGCCCCGACCACCCGGACACGCTCCGGAGCATGAGCCTCCTCGCCAGCAGCTATGCGGCCGCCGGACAGAACGACCGGGCGCTGAAGCTCCACGAGGAGACCCTGGCGCTAGAGAACGCGAAGCTCGGGCCCAACCACCCCGACACAATCGCGAGCGTCAGCAACCTCGCCGGCAGCTACATTCGGGCCGGCCAGAACGACCGGGCGCTGAAGCTCCGTGAGGAGACCCTGGCGCTATTTAAGGCGAAGCTCGGCCCCGACCACCCGGACACGCTCAGATGCATGAACGACCTCGCCAACAGTTGCGCTCTCGCCGGCCAGAACGACCGGGCGCTGAAGCTCCGTGAGGAGACCCTGGCGCTAACGAAGGCAAAGCTCGGCCCCGACCACCCGGACACGCTCAGATGCATGAACGACCTCGCCAACAGTTGCGCTCTCGCCGGCCAGAACGACCGGGCGCTGAAGCTCCGTGAGGAGACCCTGGCGCTAACGAAGGCAAAGCTCGGCCCCAACCACCCGGACATGCTCAGACGCATGAACGACCTCGCGTGGAACTATAGCACTAACGGCCAGAGAAACCGGGCGCTGAAGCTCTACGAGGAAATACTGGCGCTATCGAAGGCGAAGCTCGGCCCCGATCACCCGGACACGCTCGACTGCATGAACAACCTCGCGCACAACTATAGCACTGACGGCCAGAACGACCGGGCGCTGAAGCTCCACGAGGAGACCCTGGCGCTACAGAAGGCGGAGCTCGGCCCCGACCACCCGAGCACGCTCAAGAGCATGACCTACCTGGCTATCAGCTATGGCGCCGCCGGCCAGAACGACCGGGCGCTGAAGCTCTTCGAGGAGACGCTGGCATTGGGGAAGGCGAAGTTCGCGCCCGACCACCCTTGGGCGCTCGCATTCTTCGGATTCCAGGCCCAATGCCTGGCAAATTCCGGGCAGCTCGACCGGGCAGGTGCGATCCTTGACGAGGTCATCGCGTCGCGTCGCAAGACTC
>CAWKNT010000029.1:0-322133 GCA_963850935.1 uncultured Isosphaeraceae bacterium | reverse complement strand
TCTGACCGAGTCCGTCAACCAGGACGGCACGACGGCGAGCGTTACCTCTTCGTTGAACCCGTCGGTTTACGGCCAGGCCGTGACATTCACGGCGACTGTGACCGCGAACGCACCGGGAGCCGGCACGCCCACGGGAACCGTCACGTTCTATGATGGATCAACGTCCCTTGGCACCGGCGCGCTCAGCGGCGGCAAAACGACCTTGAAGACGAGTTCGTTGCCTACCGGCTCTGACGCGATCACGGTGGTCTACGGGGGTGACGCCAACTTCACCACGACCACGTCGGCCGCTTTGACCCAGACAGTGAATCAGGATGCGACGACGACCAAACTGACATCCTCGGCAAATCCGTCCGTCTATGGTCAGTCTGTGGCATTCACGGCGACGGTAACGGCCAGCACGCCAGGGAGCGGCACTCCGACGGGGACGGTATCGTTCATGGACGGGACAACGATGATTGGGATCGCCACTTTGAGCGGAGGCACGACGACCTTCACGACGTCATCTCTTGCGGTCGCTTCCCACTCGATCACGGCGGTTTACAGCTCCGATTCGAATTTCACGGCGAGCACCTCGTCGGCGCTCACACAAAAGGTGAATCAATCGAGTACAACGACGACTTTGTTCTCATCCGCCAACCCCTCGGCCGTCGGGCAGTCGGTGACGTTCACAGCGACGATCAGCGCGACCTCGCCGGGAAGCGGGACGCCGACTGGATCGGTGACGTTTTACGTCAACTCCAAGAGTGTCGCCACGGTCAATCTGACGAGCGGCGTCGCGAGCTATACAACCTCGTTCGCTGCGGCCGGCAGCGACGCGATCAAGGCGGTTTACAGCGGCGACACCAATTTCAAGACGAGCACCGGAACGTTGACTCAAACTGTGACCAGTTCTGCCGACGTGGTGATGGTCAATCCCGTTCCTGCCGCAGTCGACCAGGTCTTGGGCAACGTTCAAAACGACGGCGCGGAGGAATCGCCGATCGATAGCTTGGCGGCGGATCTGGTGGCGAATCGAGGGCGTCGTCTGCGAGTTGGAGTGGGCGGCTAGGGGGCGTTCGATTAGATCGAGTCGCTGCACGAGGCTCCCGTTGGCAACGATTTGGCAACAGCATTGGCCACGTCAGCCCGATGTGGTTACAATGCGATCGGTCGGAGG
Organism: uncultured Isosphaeraceae bacterium; assembly: GCA_963850935.1. Classification (GTDB taxonomy): domain Bacteria; phylum Planctomycetota; class Planctomycetia; order Isosphaerales; family Isosphaeraceae; genus CAWFRS01. The sequence continues at coordinate 320,974 of CAWKNT010000029.1, read as the reverse complement.
ACGAATTGAACCGCCTGCATTTCAAGGTTCTCAGACGTCGACCGGGATCATTGCCCATCGATATGGAACGATTGGCGCCGTGTTCGAATCCGTGATCACGAGTTCTTGCAGAAGAAGGGAAAACCAGCGGTCCAAGGTGCGCCAGCGCACGAAAGAACCCACATGAACGCGCAAGCAAGATCCGACGCGGTAAGTCGGGTATTGGATAAACACCTGCTCCGGCAATCCGTAGCTGCACTTCAAGCGCGATTAGGCTTGAGCCATGACCCCGCAGCAACCGGTGAGCAGGCGCAGGAAATGTCGTTACGGGACGGAGTAAGGCCTGAGGATCGCGTCGGCTCGAGCGACATTCTCCGAGTACGTCAGGAAGGTAGAGAGCAAACCGACTGATGCATCCGCCGTCAACGCGCTCGTCGCCTCTGACCAACGGCTCTTGCGTGCGGCGAAAGCCGAAGGCCTTGAAGTGCTCGACCCGGAAATCGTCCCGGCTGCGGACATCCCGGCTTTCTTGGCCGCCCTATGATCCATCAGACGTCAGAACGCTCGTCCGATTGTTATCGTTGCCTTTCACTGCCGCGACGCCTTGCGAACGCGGCCGACTTGTGGCCTCCCTGGTCGCAATCTCCCAAAGGCGGCCTGCAAAGCGCGGCAATTCCGCCGCAAGTATTGCCCGTGTCACGGCCATGCCAGCCCCATGCGACCCTGACGAGGCGCATTCCGTAAACCCCCAATTCTCGCTTCACTTAAGCCCGAGTCCCATGCCAGTCCCACGCCACGCCCACGGCAGATGCCGAGGACTTAAAATCCTCTGGGGGTAACCCCGTGTGGGTTCGATTCCCACCGCCGGTATTCTGACTGGGACAGCTCCGTCTGCGTTCATCGGCTTTCGTTTGTAAGCCGTGATCGCCGATGGTCCAGGGCACCGCTTCCCAGGCCAGGACATCGCGCTTTTCAGAGGTCCACGGGCGGTCATCGTACTCGTCGGTGGTCAGGGTGTCGTACAAATTCTTGGGAATGAGAACATACCCCATTGTTTACTTCACTCGAGCCGAGTCGAAGACCTTGGCGACCTCGACCGAAAAGTCGGGGCATAACACCGATACAGCCGATTGGCCGCGACGGTAAAGGCCGGCTTCCTCATAGGCGCTGTCGTGGAGCCGCAGGACGGTTATCGCTTCCGAGATGGGGTTGACGATCCAGTACTCCTGGACGCCGGCCTCCGCATAATCGCCGCGCTTGTCGACGAGGTCACGTTCCGGCTTGTCCTCACTCACGACCTCGAGGGCCAGGTCCGCACCTGTCCAAAAACGGTTTTGCCCGCGCGGGTCGTTGGCCGCCAGCAAGAGCAGAAGATCGGGTTCGCGGAATTTGCCCGGTCGGATCCGTAGCCGAAGCGGCGCGAACAGTACGTTGCCTCCGCGGACCTCGAAGCACGCGTGAAAGGCAAGGAAGAGAAACTTGAGCAGCATTTGATGCTCTTGCGTTGGCATCGGCAGCACCTCGAGGAAGCCATCGGTAAACTCGACCAGTTGGTTGCGGTGGTCGGTCAAAACGAGATACTCTTCCTCGGTCCATTCCCCCTGGGGCGGCAGGATCATCTCGAGCAGATTCTTCCACTCTTGCTCAGATTGGGCTGCGTCGGTGAATTGCGGTATCGATGCCATGGCGCGTCCTTCCAGGTCCGGTCGCTTCTCAAGTCATCATACCCGGAACAGCAACAATTCGAATCGATCGCTTGCGTTTTTTCGAGCAGTCGAGGCCGCCGGATCATGGCCCGGCCGTTGAACGGCATCCGGCCTGCGTGGCGGAAGGGCAGACGCTCTTGACTTGAAACCCTCTGAGTAACCGTTCACGAGCTGAGAGCGACAAGCGTACAGAGACCAGTCGACTCGCGGCGTCTTGGAGCGTATGATCGCTTCTTGATCTTGTCGAGAGACCCGCCGACGGCCCTTCTGGGGAACCCACGAACCCGGACAAAGCCGCCTGTGCCCGCCGGTGTTACGGTCCGCCTAAGAATGGGATCGGGCGCAGCGGAGGCCGGCTATCATGAACCTCGATTATGTGCCCCTGCTGCAGTAGGGCGATATGGTGACGCCTTGGCTCGGCGTCCTCGCCGCTCAGGGGGTGTCTACAGCGCCGGCATTCCTTCGGCTTGCAGTCGGTGACCGAGGCGACGCGCTCGGGCGGCACCGAGGACCTCATCCGACGCGGACGTCGGTTTGGGTGGAGATCTTGCTGGACAAGTACTTCAGCCATCGGCCCACGGAGCGGTTGCTGGATCAGTGGCGATTGTGCGACCTGGACTTGGCGGCCGGCACCGTGGCCGGCGGCCTGCAACGCCTCGAACCACTGTTCGAGCCCGTGTACAAGGCTCTGCTCGCGCGCAACGCCCTCTCGGCGTTCGCCCAAGCCGATGAAACCCGCTGGATGGTCTTCATCGACTGCGAAGGCAAGACCGGACATCGCTGGTAGCTGTGGGTCTTCTTGGGTGCCGATACGGTGGTCTTTCGGTTGGACCCCAGCCGCAGCCATGAAGCGCCCGAAGGCCACCCCTACGCCGACGCCGAAGCGGCGCTGATGATAGATCGTGGCCTTCAAGGCCATCGACCAAGTGGTCTGGCCACGTGGTGCTGGCCTTTTACCGGGAACAAGTCGGCCGGATCAAGACCGGCAGCGAGGCCGAAGAAAGAGCGGGCCTGGCCAGGGCCGAATTCGTGCGGCTATCGCTAGCAACGTGTAGCGTTTGACTCACCAAGGCGGCATGAAGCCGTTCCTCGTCGCCGACTCGCCTTGAGGCAAGCTTCGGATCAGAAGCCGACATCAGTCGAGCGAACAGAGGCTTCCCACTCCCGTCGCAAGGGGTTGGAGAGCGTACAGGAGCACTGGCCTGGCCTATCCCGCTTCCTGGACGACCTGCCATCCCCCGGACAACAACTCCCCGGCGGCGGCGTCTGGGGCCTGGCCGTGAGTCCCGACTGCCGTCGGGTCGCCATCGGCAGCGCGAACCGCACCGAGTTCGACACCTGGGCCGTGGAGGACGGCCGGCGGCTCCTGACTTTCCGCGGCCTGGTCCGGCGGCCGGAGTCGCCGTACTTCGGCAATCCCATCGCCTTCCGACCCGCACGGCCGCTGGATCGCGGCCGAGGGCCATGACGGCCGGGTCGTGGCCTGGGATGCGGAGACCGGCCGCGATGTTTACAGCCTGATTCGACCAGGCCGGCCACCGCCGTGGCGTACAGCCCGGACGGCCGCCGGATCGCCTCGGCCGCCGTAGATAACACAATAAAGCTCTGGGATGCCCCAACGGGCGATGAGGTCTTCACGCTCCGGGGCCATCGCGCGGCTGTCCTTGCCCTCGCGTTCAGCCCCGACGGCCACCGGCTCGCCTCGGCCAGCACCGACTTCACCGTCAAGATCTGGGATGCCGCCCCACCCGCCCCGGAGACCGACCGCCGCCGCCGGGCCCTCGCTCTGGTCTGGCCGCTGTTCCAGCGGCTCGTCCTCAAGGAGACGTGATCGCCAACCTCCACGGTGACGCCACGCTCAGCCCAGGGCTCCGCGAGGTCGCCCTCGCATCGGCCGCCAGTTGGCCGGAAGATGCCGACGCCCTGAACAACGCGAGCTGGGAGGTCGTCAAGTCCGCCGGCCGATCGCGCGCGGAGAACGATCGCGCCCTGCGATTGAGCGAGGCCGCCTGCCGGCTTCGGCCGGACAACAGTGATTTTCTCAACGCGCTGGGCGTCGCCCAGTACCGCGCGGAGCAGTATGAGAAAGCCGTATCCACCCTGACGAGATCGAACAAGCTCAACGGCGACCGCCAGCCGGCCGACCTGGCTTTCCTGGCCATCTCCCTGCACCGGCTGCGGCGGACCGAAGCCAGCCGCGCAACCTTGAAGCATCTGCGCGAGATCCTGAGAGATTCGCAGGCCCCCGCCAGGGCGGAAGACCAGCTTTTCCTTCGAGAGGCCGAGGCGGTCCTGGCCGGCCCGATCGGCGAGCTGCCTGCCGACGTCTTCGCTCCGTCACGGTAAAACCGTTCCCGCTCGGGCGGGACACTCGTCTCGCGCAACTTTCAGCGCTCGAGACCGACGTCCCAAGCGGTCAGGGTGGCCGTCAATCGTGCTATCCCGATATAAGGCCGGCTAATACGGTTATATGTTTGATCTTAATTTCCTCAGCGAAACAGGACCTCGTGACTTTGGGCGGGCCGAAGTGAGAGCGCAGGTCCATTACGTGCGTCGGGTCCGCCGCAGCGACGAATTCTCGGGTCTAGCCGATCCGCGCGATCAAAGGTTATTCCGCGACTTTAATTTGAACAACGGATTATCCTGGATGCCATCGGCGAACAGTTGAGTCATGAACCTACGATCGAAACCCGAAACCGGAAGCGGTTAAGCGCGAGCGAATTGTCCGACGGGGAGCTCCGGGTCCAACACTTCCGGGTGTTCTACGACGTCGCTGTCGAAGAGGCAGGGGGTGTCGTCAAGATCAAGGCCATCGGTGATAAAAAACACGGCGTCTTACGCATCGGCGACAAAGAGGTCCAGATATGACAGTGATTCACCTGGCCGAGAGTCATCCGACACTTGAGGAGGTCATTGGTCTGGCGAAAGATGAAGTCGTTGTGCTGCGCCAGCCCGACGGATCCGCGTTCGCCGTATCGCAACTGGGCGATTTTGAGGTCAAGGCCGAACTGCATAGGAATAATCCCGATTTTCTGAGCTTTCTGCGCCAACTTTCCCGCGAGGACGCGATCGTCTCTCTGCATGGTCTTCGAAACGAACTGGCCCTCTGGCACGTGAGGCCCTGAGACATCTGCGGGATCCGCAGTGTAGCCTCGAGCGATCCAAGTGGCGTCGTCGACGAAGATATAGACGAGCCGCGCGGCGCTGGGTGTTGCGGTGCTCGAGCAGATGATCGCCGACGTGCCGCTGGGGGCGTTACTTTTGCTTGGCATCGATTCGACGACATCGTTAGTCTCATCAGTCAATCCCTCTAGCGTCGGCCAGTCGGTGACGTTCACGGCGACGATTGACGCGACCTCGCCGGGAAGTGGGACACCCACTGGGTCGGTGACGTTTTACGTCAACTCGAAGAGCGTCGGCACGGTCAATCTGACGAACGGCGACGCGAGCTTTACAACCTCGTTCGCGGCGGCCGGCAGCGACGCGATCAAGGCGGTTTACAGCGGCGACGTCAATTTCAAGACCAGCACGGGAACCTTGACCCAAACAGTGACGAGTTCTGCCGACGAGGTGATGGTCAGTCCCGTTCCTGCCGCAGTCGACCAGGTCTTGGGCACCGTCCAAAACGACGAATCGCGGAGGAATCGCCGATCGATAACTTGGCGGCGGATTTGGTGGCGAATCGGGGGCGTCGTCAGCGAGTTGGAGTCGGTGTTTCAGACCGGAAGGCCTGATTTGCGGGCTGTTCATAGCTCGGGTTTTCGAGGACTTTCGGAGCGGACGTCAGTCGACAAAGGCCGACCGACCACAAGTTCGGCGGGGTGGACAAACCCCGACCGCATGGTCACGATGGATCGAAGGGAAAATGGAGCGAATCCTCGTTTTTGCCAATCAGGAGAATGCCGCGATGCCCTCGCCGTTTCCGGGAATGAATCCATACCTGGAACAGGAAGACGTCCGGCACGATTTTCACGAGCGGTTCATTCCCCTGGTGGCGACCCTCTTGGGTGGTCAATTACGGCCCCGCTACATCGTCAAGATCGACGAACACGTTTTCGTCCACGAGTTGCCTGCGGAGTCGCGACGGTTGGTAGGGCGGGCCGATCTTCTGCGTGGCGGACCACCCTTGCCTGCAGGTGGACGGCCGGAATGCTCGTATTCGGTTCTGGTAAGCTGCTTCGAACGGCGCCCTGACGCCGCGTTCTGGCCAATCGCCCTTCGAGAACGATTGCCCGTGATCCCCGTACCGGTCCGAGCCCCCGATTCCGATGCCCGGCTCGACTTGCAAGCCGTGATCGACCGCATCTACGACGACGCGGGCTATGGCGACTACATTTATGAAGGGGCGCCACGCCCGCGCCTTGAGGGCGATGACGCGGATTGGGCTCGCCAGCTCCTGCCGCTGCCGCCAACTTGAGGTCCAGTTATTACAGCGATTTTTTCTTCCGCCGTCAGACCCTCGACTTACGTCAATTTCACTCGCAGCCTAATTTGACAACTTGACAAAGCGGTGTTAGGGTAGACGCATGCGTTAGAGTGCGCAACTGATTCTAAGTTCCCGGTACACCCGGCGTCGCCGCTCGTCAAATCTCTAGTGCCAGGCAGCGCGTGCTTATGATCGTTTGTGCGACATCGGGAAAGCCGAACTGACAGCCCGGTTGACGCGCTATCGCGCGCCGCGAATCGGCCGAACACGATCAAGTAGCAAAATGGTTGACCAGCAGGTTGCGGAGAGCGAACTTGGCTTCGTTGGCCGTCCGAATAAATCGTTGTCGATCGGTTGCGCGGGGGCGAGTCGGCTGCGGGCCCTTCCCAAAAACTGCCACCTACTGCCATCTACTGCCATTTTGCAGCCGTAAGACCGCTACGACCGTTGCAACCGTTCCATTCCCTCCGTTGTGCATTGAGGGCGTGTCGGCCAGCTTGGGCCTTGGGTGAAACGCGTCGTGTGTTTGCCAGAAACCGTTGACGGGCTGCGATGTCGGCGAGCAGCGCGCGGATCGCGGGTTGTTGAACGCGTCTCTTGCGCGTATGATCAAATGGAGTTCGTGGCGGGCGCGATGATCGCCGTGGCGCTTGGACGCAAGCGAATGGGCTGGGTGACCGGTCCAGCGGCTTGAGTCTAGGGGCATGCCGCGGAGGAAAGTCCGGACTCCAAAGGGCGCGATGGTGGGTAACGCCCACCGTCTGAGAGCGCAGTGCGTGGCTCGGATAGGGAAAGTGCCACAGAAAATAGACCGCCTCGGACGGGACGCTTGCCGTCTCGACTGGGGTAAGGGTGAAACGGCGAGGTAAGAGCTCACCAGCAGGCCGGGTGACCGGCTTGGCTCGGCAAACCCCATCGGGAGCAAGACCAAATAAGGGAGCAGAGCGATTGGCAGGACGAGGCAGCCCGGTTTAACCGCGGTGTCTGGCCCTGTCAATCGCTCACGGATCGGCCCGATCCGTTACGACTTCCGGGTAGGTCGCTCGAGGCGCCAGGCGACTGGCGTCCCAGAAAAATGATCATCCGGATCTGGGTCGGGACGTGAAAACGTCGCGTCCGAGACTCGACAGAATCCGGCTTACGATGCCCGCCACGACCTTATTTTTCCACGGAGAAAATCGCAGGATTTTGATCCGGTGGTTCTTGATGTCATGCGGAATCGACGCTGCTGACGTTTTTCCGCTCAGAAGGCGCTGCCGGCCACGATGCGGACGCTGGCGTAACGGGCTGAACTCAGCCGAGCGGATGATCCCTTTGACGTCGAGCGCCTGTTCCTTGAATTCGTGGAACGGAACTTCGTCGACGTCGGTCTCGCCGACGATCTTGACGATCTCTTGATAGAGACGCGGGCTGAATTCTTTGATCTCGACCGGCACGGTGACGGCGTCGATGACGAGCTCTTCGGTGACGGCCCGCAAGACATCGAGCAAACGCGGGATGCCGGGAGTCAGCGTCAGGTCGATGACGTGGCCGTCGGTCGGCAGCGGGTAGGCGGCGTCGACGATCAAGAGTTCGTCGGATTGCCCGAGCTCGGCCAAAAGTGAACAAATCGCCGGATTGAGGATGCCGCCCTTTTTCATGGGACCTGATCCTTTGACGAGCCAGGCGAGACCCCGTTCACATCGACAGTCTAACCTTTGCAGACCGCGCGTTCGCCCGGATCAGTTGAGCTTCGATCACGCGTCCTAGCGAGGATGCCTGGAAATCAGGGGTTGCGGGTTCCACGACCACTTGGAGTATAACGATTATGGTGCATCTGCTCTACCCACGATGGGATCTCGCCGGCAACCGGTCGCGAACCGCATGCGCGGCCAATAGGAACGCAGAGTCTTCTTTGTAGGTCAGGCTTTCGAGCCTGACGCGTTGGTCCTGTGCACGGAAGATTCACGCTAAAAAGCCTCACTTACGCCGCCTAACGATTCCTCAGGGCCGCCTCGTCCGACCGATGCGACGCCCTCTGACTGCGAGCGTATGCCGCAATAGTATCTGGAACGAGGAGTCATGATGGGGACACGCGGCGGCCGGGCGAGTTGGGGCTTCGCGATTCCGGTATTCTTGCTCGGTCTCTGGATCGTCGCGGTAAGCGTCGTTGTCTGGCGCGGACTTGGACCGCACGGAAGCCAGATTCGTCAATCACGTTATCCGGATGATCGGCGGCGCGATGCCGGGCGCCGACACGGACGGACCGCCGGCAGGGCCGACGCGACTGGATGATCCTCGGCTCGCCACGCTGCGCAATGCTGCCGAATCATGGAGGCGTAAGACCGGGCCGAAACGCCAGGTCGTCGACCAGGTCTGCCTGGTGCCCGACGAAGTCGCGTTTCTCGAGGCGATCGCCGCGTGGGATGAGCGGTTCTTTTTTCCGATTCTGATTGACGAGCCAGCCTGGACTTTGCCGTTTCTCCGCGTATTTCGTCCGGCTAAGGTGGTGCGTTACGCGGGGCGCGGGCAGACCGCGACTGCGCGGAGTGACGGCGGGTCGCTCAATGCGCCGCCTGATCTGGACCGAAGGTGGGCCGGGGCGCTGGATGCCGTGTCGCATGCCTGGTCTGGTCCATCCGATTCTCAACGAGTGCTGCCCGCTTCCGATCTTCCCCCTCGGCACGTCGGAGCCATCGCACCGGGCGTGGTGCTCGCCGAGTCCAATGCGTCGATGCTCGCCGGCGCCGTCGCGCTCGCAGCCGGCAGGTTTCAGCCGCTTGTTCGGTTCCAAGTAAGTGATGCGGGGCTGCGACGAGCAGGACAGCCGGCGCGTACATGGCGATTTGGCGACGTCATGAATCCCGGGCAGGCGTGGGAGCTGCGCGCGGGATCGAGGTACGGGTCGCGTCAGTTTTCGAACACTATGATCGGTTGGGCGACGACTGCGATTTCGTTACACTCGCCGGCGATTGGCCCTACATATACTCGGTCGATGCTGAGGTGGGGATGCTCCGAGGGCGTTATGCGGTCGACGATTTGATTGGACGGAGGTTTGACGCAACGGAGGACGGCGGCTGGTGGAACCAAACACGGCAACGCTGGGCGTACACCGGCCGCCTGCTGGGTGATCCGGCGGCGAGTGTCGCCCGCGCGATGTGGTCGCTTTTCCTCCAGCCCGAATCGGCAATCTTGTGGAACACACATAGTCGAGGGAGACCGTGGTCGGATTATGAACTCAGCCACGCCGCCGAGGAGCTTATGCGGATGATTCCCGGCGCAGGCGCGATCGTCCACCGCACCGACCGTCAGGCCGACCTGGCCGGCTGGCACCGAGCGGTCGACCCTGTTAACCGATACAGTCTGGTATTGTTCAATTCGTCCGGCGGGCCAGACAGGTTCGCCATCAGCGGTGGCGCGGGCCGACCTGCGGACTTACCGCGCGGCGATCCCGCCGCCGTTGCGATGATTCATAGTTTTTCCGCCGCCGACCCGACCGATTACCAGACAATCGCCGGGCGCTGGCTGGCTCAGGGGGCTTTCGTCTATTTTGGCGCGGTCAATGAGCCGTATCTGCTCGCGTTTCGGACCCCTCGTCTCGTTGCGGAGCTCATGATCGCCGGGATTCCCTTTGTGGCTGCATTGCGACAAGGTGAACGCGAGATGTTCGGGTTTCCCTGGCGCACAGTCTACCTGGGCGACCCACTCTATCGGTTCGAGAATGAGGTCCGAATCAACAACACAATCTCAAGCCAAAGCCGCGGTCGCCTGGCTCCCGCAGCGTGGACGAAGATTGCGCCGGAATACGCGAACTGGCCGGTATCCGAGATCGCTTCGGCGACGCTCTCACCGAAAGAATCGGCGGTAGGACGCGTATTCCGTTCGGAAGATGACCGGTTGGGCTGGTGTATCGATGCGGCGATCGGTGAATTGACGGGAGCGCCTATTTCTCGCGCGGCTGACAACAAATCGGCGGTCATCCGAGCGCCGCAGCACCCAAGCGATTGGCGCGGTGTGTTGACGGGCATTCGCCGCGATCGGCTTGCCCGCTCGCTGCGGCAGGCCTTTGACGCTCTGTTGATCGATACCCTGGAGGAGGCCGGACTTTCCGAGTCGCTGATGAGGCAACTGGCGCTGATTCCGCCATCAGAGGCGGGATCTCGCGTGTGGCAGGCGCTTGAAAACTGCGCAGTGCAGCGTCTGGCTCGGCTGGTTGAAGACAGCGACAAAGGGCGACGATTAGGTCGCGCTCTCGACCTTTGGGATGAGGTGATGCGACTAAACTGGCCGCAGAGCTCTCGTTTTCCGTCTCAGTTTACCGAGCGGATTTCGGCATTGGCGTGGGACAACACATCCCGTCGGCGCCTCTGGCTCGACCGGCTTCGGCTCACCGGCGCCGCCTTGAACGGCGACGCCGGCCGACGAATTCAAGCGGAGGTGGTCGCGGCGGAGCGGGCGCGTGTTCAGGCGACACTGGGCGGCTTGGGTTCCAGGCATTGATCGGAGAATTCGCGCCGCCGCGCAGTCGCCGATCGACGACTACGGCCGCATCAATCACCTGTGAGCGAGATCGGCCCGATCGGTTGAAGTTTTTTGTCTACCGACACGCCGTTGCGCGTGCCAACTGTGCGCGAGGGCGTAAGCACTAGCACTTTTGAGCGATGCGCGATCTGCAGGTGACTGACAGGCTGGCCGACGATTGTGGAATTTTTCACGCTTACGAATTTGACGAGGTTGAGGTTTCCGGAGTCGTTCAAGACCATGCCAGTCGCAGTGCCGCCGCGTATCGATTGAACGTTGCCCTGGATATCGATCACGGCCGTGTTGGCGAGATCTGGGCGGTAGGCCTCGGAGAGCGTGACCAGTTGATTGGGGTAGGTGAGAGTGATGCTGCCGCCGGAAGAGAGACTGATCTTGGTCTGGTTGTTGGACGGCGGCGACAGGATCCATGCGAGACTTTGATCAATGCTGCCAAGGGCCGCTCCGGGCTGGGTCGGATTGGGCAAATTGGAACTCAAAGGCGTGAACGGCGGATTTAAAGTAACGGCCGAAGCGGATCCGGCGTTCAACTCGTAGGACGTGACCGACTGGTGATCGTTGGATGTGACGTTCACCGTGCTGATCGACTGCTGGCCAAGTTGGTATTGGGTAGGCACCAATGTGTTAAAGAGCGCGGCCACCGCAGTTGTAATCGTGTTGGAGCCGGGGATTCCCGTCATTCCGCCGAGTAGAGTCAGCCCCGATTCCGACTTTGGCGAATAAGAGATCGGCGGGTTGGCGAATACAACTTCGTGTGTTGGTGACGCCAAACTGGCGGCCAGGTTGATCGCCTGAATCTGTTGACTCCCCACGTTCTGGTAACTGCCCAAGACCGTTAAGGTGTCCGTTGAACCTATCGAATAAGTGTCCTGGGGTGTCGTGAAGTATCCCACCTGTGCACCCGTCGTCGCGTTATAGGCGGTCACGGTTGAGCCCGCGCTCACAAGCAATACGAGCTGGTTGCCGTTCCAGCCGAGATTTAATCCCACCGTCGGCGGGTCATTCGCCACGACTATGGGGTTAGGCAACGGGTCTTCTGTCCCCTTGCCCGTGGTCAGATTGACGGCGAACCGGACGACGTCGCCAGTCGTCGGATCATAAGCAAATATATTGGGGTCCGTGAGTAGGTTGATCGGTCCACTCGCCTTGCCCGCGATTCTATTGACCTGGAGGATCACACCAGGTGGAGCAGGAGGGATGGTCTGCGGAGGTTGAGTGGAAGGGAGCGCTTCTTCCAGATTGGTGCCGGCCGAAAAGCTGCCCGAGATCGCGGTGAGCGTCTGACCTCCGTTGCCATTTGTCTTGTACGTGGCGGTGACACCGGCATTGGTGATGCTCGTTGACTGCAGGGCCTCAAGTGTCGTCGAGCTCGACGAGCTGCTCGATGATGACGAGGGGCTTGTGATCACGGCCCCGGTGGCGCCGCTTGTTGTCGCTACGGTCGATACTGTAGCGGAAGCGGCTGTGGTCGTGCTCGTGGACGGGGCGGGCGGAAGCTGTCGCAGATGGATCTGGGTGTTCGATCCGATCGAGTCGAGCTGCAGGGTATTCACACCCGAGGTCAGGTTGATGTTTCCGCCCGCGATCAGATCGAAGTTCTTGAGGTAAACCGCTTGGATAACGTTGCCGCCTACGCCGCTCAAGCTGTTTTGTTGTCCGGCCGCGATCAGCTGACTGTTCAAGATGCTGGCCAATCGCGCGTGGCCGTTCCCCCCTGTGACTTTGCCGACGATTTTCGAGTAGGCGTTGGTGCCGCCGTAGACTAGATTGAGGTCACCGTTTTGATCAACGGTGGTTCCGGCGAGATTGCCAAGTCCCACAACCTGGATGGTCGCGAGGCCGCCTGAGGGGGTCGTATAACTGAACTTCGCACCATTGTTTGAAAAGACGCCCGACGTGGTGGCGATGGATTGGCTCGCATTGAGGGCGGCAGCGTGGCTGAGCAGTCGGCGCTGCTCCAGACCCTCGATCACTGGCCGAGCACGACGCGTCTCTATCCTTTGAGCGCTCGACGGCATCCGCCTCATCGCGTTCCTCCCGATGACCGACTCCTTTTGGTCCGGGACCGCCGCAGCCGGCGGAACACCGCCCCATCGACCTCACTAATCAATTCGGCAAACCCACGTCTAGGCATAACCCAACTTCCGGGTTTTCTCCCTTCGACGCAAACTCCGAAATCCCCGCCGCGTTCCCCAAGAGCCGCAATCGACCCGGAGAAGATCTTCCTCGCCAAATTCGTCCCGGCTCTGCTCAAATTCCGATCAGCAACTGAGATAACACGCGGATCAAGATGGTTGACGAGGAGTAGTCGCGACCCTGTATCGTCAGGTTCCGGTGAAAGGTGAGAGGAAGAATTGGGTCGCAAGGGCGCAATGACACTGGCATACGCACATCACGACCGGTAAACTCGGCGAAAACCATATGTTCTCGTAAGTGCGAAATGCTGGAAGGTGCTCGCCGGCACCTGGGAAATCACGAAAGCACCATGCCGTGGCATGGCTTAGACTTCTTGACGTTGAGGAAAGGAGAATTGATGGTGGTGCGCCGCTTTGTCACGCTCGCCGTTTCGTTCTGTCTGGTTCTTGCAATCGGGCTCACGTGGGTCGACCGATGTTCGCCCAGGCAGATACCAAGAAAGAGGCTCAGCCGCCGAAGGCCGAGCCTGCCCGCAAAGGAGGCCGCCAAGACCGACTCGACCAAGACCGAGCCAGCCAAGAAAGATGAGACGCCGAAAGCGGAGGCCCCCAAGGCGACCGAGCCGCCGTTGCCTCCGATCCCGCCGGAGGTCCAGGCCAAGATCGAGGCCGCGCGGAAGGCCGTGGCCGAAGCCATCGTCGCCGCCCAGGATGCCGGGCTGGTCGAGACTTCGATCGACCCGCCGCCGATCCTCGACATCCTGATCACCGGTCGGGCGACCGACTCGCGGACCTTGAAGAACACGACCGCCAAGAAACCTTACGCCGTCAGTCCCGAGGTCTTCGGCGCCTGGTTCACCGGCTACGGCAAGCTCGAGGGCATCAACTACGCGGACGACGTTCGGATCATCAACCCCAGCGCCGGGCTCAAGCAGTGGTACGATCACGCGCCCGGATTCTTGGAGCAGTACATCCAGGAAATCCGCAAGGCCAAGGGCCCGGCGACCCCAAGAAAGAAGAGGCCAAGCCAGCGGAAACCAAGAAGGCCGAAGAACCCAAGAAGGCCGAAGAACCCAAGAAGACCGGAGAGCCCAAGAAGCAATGATGCTCTGAGTGCGCCCGGAAATCGCGACAAGCGTCGGTCCGGGCGACCTCGCTCATTCGGGGCGACACTGTTTACTACTACATGCGTTGCGAGTGGCCGCGTTCGGTGGCTGGCCAACGAGCGAGACTCACCCGGCCTTCCGCAGTGCTCATCGACCAACGCGACGTACCGTCGCTTAAGAGCGTGCTCCCAGCGTTCCGCCACGCTAGTAGCGGCTTTCGGCTGATGGCATGGACCGGATTTTATACCGGCCGCAAATCAAATTCCGAGGACCGCGGTAAGCGTCTCGTGCTTCTGCGCCAGGGCATTGATCTTCACCCCTCGAAGCCGTTTCAGTCCCGTCGTTGATTGGTCGTGCAGCTAAGAACGCCCGTTCGAGGCCGCACCGCCGTGACGCCGAGTGTCGTGTCCAAGGCGACCGCGCCCTTGCCATTCTTGTCGCTGGCGTGCGAGGCCGCCCGGCGGTTGGGGGCGGTCGGCGTGCTCATCCTGGCCGAAGGACCCATGGATTGGGACGTCGTCCGGGTGCTGGCCAGCAAGGAGATCGCGATTCTGGTCGCCAGCTCATCGCAGCGCCAGCTCGAGACCATCCGCAAGGCGGGCCTGGTCGCGATCGAGGTCGAGCCGACCGAAGTCGCGATCTCCGAACGAATCAGCCTGGCCCTGATCGAGGCTGTCGCCAACGACATCCTTCAAGCCGGTGCCCGTGTCGTGGTGGTTTATTCGGGATTCGAGGCCGAGGCGCTCGATTCGCTGACCGTGATCCGGCTGGGCGAGCACCTGGAACGGCTCACCGCCCGCGACCTGAGAGCGCTCGAGACGTCGGTCCCGTTCGAGACCTTGAAGGCGGTCGTCGACGTGGCCATCGAGATCGGCCGCGAGGGTCGCGAAGGGAAGGCCGTCGGCACGCTGATCGTCGTCGGCGATGCGCGCAACGTGATGACCCGGACTCGCCAACTGGGTTTCGACCCGTTCAAAGGCTACCTCCGCAAGGAACGCAACGTCCGCGACTTCCGCGTTCGTGAGGCGATCAAGGAGATCGCCCAGCTCGACGGCGCGTTCGTGGTGGCGCGCGACGGCACGGTGGAAGCCGCCTGCCGCTTGATCGACGCCCCGATGTCCGGATTGACGCTTCCAAAAGGACTGGGCACTCGCCACTGGGCGGCCGCCGCGATCACCGAGGTGACCAAGTCCGTCGGCCGTCGTCGTCAGCCAGTCCAACGGGACCGTTCGCCTGTTCCAGAACGGCGACGTCATTCTCCGCATCGCGCCGATGCGCCACGCCCGCGCCATGAAATGGCAAGACGCCGACACCGAGCCCGCTCCGTTGTGACGGATCGAGACAGTCTCTCAGGTATTGCAGGCGCTGCCAATGCACGAGCGATTCGACCAATCCAATAGTGGTGTTAGCGACCGAGGCCTGGTCCCTTGCGGTCTGGTGATCGTTGTCGGCGGCGTCGGCGGGCTCGACTGGTGCGGTATTGCCGTGCGTCACGTTGTGAAGGTCGCGCGAACTGCCCTACGCGATTCAGCTTTTTCCGTGGGGACTCGGCTTTGGCCGCTGGCACGCCGATCTGACGAATATCACCAATCGCGATGCGCAGGCGCAGGTACTCGCCGAGACGATCCGCCAGTTCAAGGCCGACCATCCGCGATGCCCGGTCTTCCTTGTCGCCAAGTCGGGCGGCTCGGGAGTCGCGGTCAAGGCACTCGAATTGCTGGATGAAGGCACCGTCGAACGCGCCGTTCTGCTGGCTCCGGCCCTGTCGCCTCGGCTACGACCTCACCGCGGCGCTCCGCGCAGTCCGCCGGGAGATCGTCGTTTTCTGGTCGCCGCTGGACCTGATCGTCCTGGGGCTGGGTACGCGCTTGTTCGGCACGATCGACCGCGTCAAGACCGTCGGCGCGGGCCTGGTTGGTTTTCGGATCCCTACCGACGCTGCTCACGACCAGAATCGGAACTGCGAGTACCGCAAGCTTCGTCAAGTTCGCTGGCACCCTCGAATGGCGGCCAGCGGCCATTTCGGTGGTCATATGGGCCCGGATTCTCCGTTGTTCCTCAGGAAATACGTTGTGCCGCTCCTGCGGATTGAGGAATCGACGCTCCCTTGAATCGCGGTTCAGGGTCAAGCCGATCCGGCGGTGCGCCGATATCCTATTGGCCTGGCCAGCGCCGATCGAAAGAGAGGTCGCTGACCAGGCAGTCGCTCAGACACGATCCGATCCGTCCGGCCCGCAAATGCGGCTTCGTCGCCTCAATCGCGACCCGGGCTTGATGGGAGGGAGGCCGGGTCTGATCGGCGTCTGAGCTTTCGGAGAGCGGCTTTTTCCGGTCGGAATTGCCAGAGCGTCCGGGCCGCCGCCCGGGGAGGCAGCAAGCGACTTCCCCGGACGCGCCCCGGGCGCTCTGAACGTCGAGGGACGACTGCACTCTCGCCTCGGGATCGAATCCCCGACAAAAGCCCTCGAGAACTGGCACCCTTGAGCCCTCACCGCGCGGCGGTCTCCGCCTTTTCAGAGGGAGATACACCCTTGGCCCCTCACGCATCGAAAGGGCGGGACCGCCCGCACTTGACCTTCGTCGCAACCTGTCGAACTCGGCATTTCGTCGACTGCATTGTGTCTGAACTGCTTTGCAGTTCTCTTGACATTACTCGATGTCGAGTTGTGATTTACGGTCTGGCTTCGCACCTTTCTCTAATTTGCCGCGTTCACTTTGGAGCGATGGCACTTGACCGCGCGGCTCGAACCGGATAAATCTCGTTAGCGAGAGTCGTTCGAGTCCACGAAGCACGCTGTAAACATTCTCCCCACTCGTGAGCGACAGGGCGCGTCCTCGAAATGTGGAACGTTCTCTCCGGGGGTCTGGCAATTATCCGGAGTTTGACGATAAGCCATGAGTAGCCAGCCTTCTCCGATCGCGCGAGTCCTTGGTCGCGAGATCCTCGACAGCCGCGGCAACCCAACTGTCGAAGTTGACGTCATCCTGGCCGACGGCACCCTCGGGCGGGCGGCGGTTCCATCCGGAGCCAGCACGGGAATCTACGAGGCCGTCGAGCTGCGCGACGGCGACAAGAAGCGCTACCTTGGCAAGGGGCGTGTCCAAGGCCGTCGCCAACGTCAACTCCGAGCTGGCCAAGGTCGCCGTGGGACGCGATCCGGCCGACCAGGTCGGGTTGGACCGCGCACTCATCGCGGCCGACGGCACACCGAACAAAGGCAAGCTCGGCGCCAACGCGATCCTGGGCGTCAGTCTGGCCGCCGCCAAGGCCGCCGCCGCCGCCCACGGGTTGCCGCTTTACCGCTACATTGGCGGTGCCAATGCCCGCGTTCTGCCCGTTCCCATGGCCAACATCATCAACGGCGGCAAACACGCCGACAACAAGATCGATTTCCAGGAATTCATGGTGATGCCCGTCGGCGCCAAATCGTTCGCCGAGGGCATCCGCATGGTCGCCGAGGTCTTTCACACCCTCAAGGCGGTCTTGAAAAAGGCCGGCCACAATACCAACGTCGGCGACGAAGGGGGCTTCGCCCCCAACCTCGACAACGAAGAAGCCATCAAGTTCATCCTCGACGCCGTCGACAAGGCCGGGTACAAGGCCGGACGCGACCGCGACATCGCCATCGCGCTCGATACGGCGTGCTCCGAGCTCTTCGAGGAAGGAGGAAAAAAAGGCTACAAGTTCTGGAAATCGGCCCCGGACAAGATCTTCAGCAGCCAGCAAATGATCGAGCTGTTCGCCTCCTGGCTCGACAAATACCCGATGATCGCCTCGATCGAAGACCCGCTCGACCAGGACGACTGGTCCGGCTACGCGGCGCTGACCAAGGCCTTGGGCGACAAGGTGCAGATCGTCGGCGACGACTTCTACGTCACCAACACCGAACGCCTGGCCAAGGGCATCGCCCAGGGGGGCACCAATAGCATCCTGATCAAGGTCAACCAGATCGGCACCCTGACCGAGACCCTCGAGGCCGTCGAGATGGCTCACCGCGCCGGCTGGACCAGCGTGATCAGCCACCGCTCCGGTGAAACCGAAGACACCACGATCGCCGACATCGCCGTCGCCACCAACTGCGGCCAGATCAAGACCGGCAGCGCCAGCCGCTCGGATCGCATCGCCAAATACAACCAGCTCTTGCGGATCGAAGAACAACTTGGAGCCAATGCGATCTACGGTGCGGCGCTGTTTACGCAAGCGAGGAAAATCGAGACGCGATGACGTAGTTTCGGGCCATTCCTTGACCACGTAGCAACTTGGCAGTCGTTTGGTCGCTTCAGTGGACCGCCCAATAATGAACTTGGCTCTGGTCGCTTCAAGTCATTCGCGGCATAATACGAGTTGTCAATGGCCGATACAGTCGGTGTTGGCCGATCCGACGACCTGCGGTCTGTCACAGACGAAGTCGAGGCGTGATATGGTACGGCTCACCAAAGCAACGGCCGCTTTCGGACTGATCACCTTCGGGATCCAGGTTTTTGGGCTGAATGCCCGCGGTCAAGCCATTGCATACATGCCTGTCCCGGGCCAAGCCCTGACCGGATCGACTCTCGGGGTCACGCCGGTCGTCTCGGCCGATCGACGCTACGTTCGCCTGAGCGTCAACCCATCGTTCAATGTCTTGAATGGTTTCAGTACGTTTGGCATTCCGGGTGCTGTCAGTGGCGGCCCGAGCGTTAACGCCGGGATGAATGGCGTTATCGGACCAGTTGGAGTCGACGATGGCAGCGGAATCAACTCATACGGTTTCGTCAGCAATGTTGGAGACATGCGGGCAGGACCGCTCCCGTTGAATGGTGAAACTGGCGCCGGCAATTCGCGGGCTCAGAGCGACATTGTTATGCAAGGGCCTGGCCCTATGATGAACGGCTGGTCGGACGGCGAATTTGATCAGTTCCAAATGTGGCCGCTCGAGGTGGCAAATCGATCGGCCGCGAGTGGCGGTCAACGCGGAAAATCCTCCGCCAAATCTGTTGCCCGGCAGCGCCGCGCTGGTCGTAAGGCACCTACGCGACCCAAGACGACCTCGCCAGCCGTTCAAAGCGCTCGCTAGCAGTCCCTTCCACCATTCGCGTCAAAGACGACCGACCGCCAAGCGTAGGTCGCGCGTTGGCGGCGATCGATCGATTGGACGACTGCGATCAGCTTTCGGGCGGTTTCTGGGGCTCGAAGTATTTCACCAGCGTGACCTCGTTGCCCGTCTTATTGTACCAGAACTTGTCCACCAGGCCTCTGGCCAGCATGATCCCGAAGCCCCCTTCGCGGAGTCCCAGTTCATTGCGGATGTCGATGTGGCCGATCGGGTCTTCATCCGAGGCGGCGTGCGGCAAGTTCCTGGGATTGAAGCCTGGCCCTTGGTCCTTGATGATCAAGCGTGACCGCATTTGGATCGATGCGATACGTGATGCGCAGCACAAGGTCGGCATTCTTGCGGTGACCCCACTCGATCGCGTTGCCCCCCATCTCCATGACCGCCTGCTTCAAATCCTTGAGGTGGCGATCGGTCAGCGGTGTGTGGGCAAACAGGTCGGCCAGCATGTCGCTGGCCTGTGACAGATAAGTCAGCTCGCTTCGGACGTCGAAATTGATCTCGCCGGTAGTGCCTCGCTCCTTGTGTTCGTCATGCCAGGCGAAGGCCGTATCGATCGTCTCATAGAGCTGCGCGGGTGTGAACGGCTTGGTCAGATAGCCGTTGGCTCCGACGCGCACGCCGGTCGCCCGATGGTGCGCATCCTGCAATGCCGTGACCATCACGATCGGAATCAGGTTCGTCTCCCGCGCCCGCTTCAACCGGTCGCAAAGCTCGAAACCATCGATATCGGGAAGCATCAGGTCGAGCAGGATCAAGTCCGGTGTCGCCTCGGCGACCGCCGCGAGCGCCTGCTGTCCAGAAAAAACCTGGATCGGTTCGAAACCACGAGCCTGCACGAGATTGGCCAGGATATCGTTGGTGTCGCGCTCATCGTCGACGACCAGAACGGTGCGCGGCATGGGGAAAACTCGAAGAGACTACGGAAGTTCGACCGCTTCCTGTGCCGTAACACGATCCCAAGAATGGGCAACCACTATTCTCTCGCGCCGAGCCCGGCGTGGCAAGGCATTGCATCAATCGAGCGCGCAGTCAGACATCCTTCGCCGCCCCAGATCGACTCACTGAAGCGACCATTCCCGACTTTTCGGTACGTCGACAGTGCGGCTGCGACAGACGCCTGCGTTCCGGCCTTCTGAAGAGTCGAGCCTTTAGCCACGCACTTGCGGTAGGGGACCAACCCCGGCACAATAATATTCGAGGCGGCAAGCCCGTTAGCGACCTTCGCCTGCGCACTCCTTTAGAGGGTTGCCTTTTCACCTCATTGGTGCAAATCTTCAATATGTTCGTGGAGATGGCAGGTCCATGATCGTCACAAAAATCATCGATGCTTTTGGTTACGTCATCTACGCTGCCTTGGCGCTTTTGGCGGTTTGGGGGGTTTATAATGGCATCCTGTTGTACCGCGGCCTGCTCAAGAAATCGATTCGAGAACCTGGAGTTCTGATCGACCAGGTTCGAGATCTGTGCCAGGCGCGGCGATTCGACGCGGCGATCAACCTTTGCCAAAGCCCCCCTTACTGGCACACGGCACTGGCCCAATTGATCGCGGTGGCGTTACGCAACCGATGCCAAGGGGCTGGCGAAAATCAAGCAGCTCGTCGTCACCGAGTTTCACAGCGAGGTGATCGCCGGAATGGAGAATCGCCTTGGCTCGATCTCGACGATCGTGCGGATGGGGCCGCTCTTGGGCTTGGTCGGGACTGTCGCCAGCATGATCGCCGCGTTCAGTCGCATCGGCGGCTCCGAGAAGGCGGATCCCCATGCTCTGGCGACCGACATCAGCCTGGCACTCTGGGCGACCGGCGCGGGGCTCTTGATCGCCAACCCCATGATGCTGATCGGCAACGACGTCCATGCGCGGCTGCGACGGCTGCGCGATCGCACCGAGCGCCAGCTTCAAGACGTCCTGGAAATCCTCGAGCCCAACCAGAACTAGAGGTCTCGTCGCCTACCATGTTGCTCCGCCGCGACGTCGATCAGGAGCTCAACGAACACATCGACATGACCCCGATGGTCGACGTCGTTTTTCAGTTGATGACCTTCATGCTGTTCTCCGTGCAGATGACCGGCGGCGAGAAGGTCGACGTACCGCCAGCGCGGCATGGAGTGGGTGTCGAAGAAACGGCCGCGACTTTCTTGACCCTGACCAAGCCCGCGGTGCCGGGTGGCGAGACGCAGCTGCCTCTAGGGCACGGGGAAGGGCCAGTCGCCACGCTCGAGCAAGCCCGCCAGGCGGTCGCCGACGGTGTCAAAGAGGGTCGCCGCAAAGTGATCCTCCAGGCCGACGGCGATGTTCCGCATGGCGAGGTCGTCAAGGTCGCCGGCGCGGTCGCTCAGGTCGAGGGGATCACCGTCCACGTCGGCGTTCAGGAACCGCAGGGCCACTAGCCGTCCCA
Organism: uncultured Isosphaeraceae bacterium; assembly: GCA_963850935.1. Classification (GTDB taxonomy): domain Bacteria; phylum Planctomycetota; class Planctomycetia; order Isosphaerales; family Isosphaeraceae; genus CAWFRS01. The sequence continues at coordinate 299,612 of CAWKNT010000029.1, read as the reverse complement.
GGCCCCGCCGGAACGGACCCTGCAACGGAGAGCCCATTGGCGAACTGGGATGTCTTCCACGGCGATCGCCTGGAACTGGAGCGCGGCCTGAGTGCAGTCCGCGATTCGCGAGGCGCTCGCGCGGGGCGATCTCCGCGACGATGACCTGGTTCGACCGGCGGGCACGACCGTCGCCTGGGCGCGGTTGGCCGAATTGTCCGAGGTGCTCGATTCCACCCCTACGCCCTCCGATCAGCCGGCGTCGCCCCCCACCCCTTTCCCTACCCATGCGGCGCAACCGACGTCGACACCCACCACCGACTTGCCCGGCGACTTCGAGATTCAGGCGGCCGACTCCGCGGAAAGCCCGGTGCCGTCAATCGAGTCGCCGTTGCCCATTCAGGAACGGTTCACTCTGAGACCAGATTCGGACGTGACCTTTCCCGTAATCAATGACATTCCTGCCGAGGTGAAGTTCCTGCCCGGGGGATCGAGCAAACCAGTGTTACCCGGATCGGGTGGATGGGTTTGGGCCGAGCCTGATGATGAAGCGGACGAGGAAGAGGAAGACAAGGACTTCGACGGCAACCGCGAGAGCGTCGAGGACCTGGCTGCGGATGAGCTCGAAATCCTCGACGACGAGATCGATGTCGGCGCCGACATTTCAGTCGGGGTTGTCAAACACGCCACCGAAGAACATCGCTCCAGTCGGCCCGAAAAGGAAAGTCATTCGAGTCGTGTCGCCCTGCCCGTCGTCAGCTCGCGCGGCTGGGATGACACCGGCAGCCGGTGAGGACCTTCCTGACGAAGACGCTTTCTCACTGTCGCGCAGCGGACCCGCGACTGTCGAAGAGCTCGACCTGGCACCGATGGTAGACGTCGCCTTTCAGCTCGTCCTGTTCTTCATGGTGGCCGCCCAGACGGTGCTCTACAAAACGCTAGAGATTCCCAAGCCCACCCAAGAGCAGGCGCAAGTGCCGTCGCGCAGGGCCAGTCGCGAACGCTCGACGACCTCAAAGACGATTATATTCTCGTCGAAATCGATTCGTCCGGTGCGATGAAGATCGATCGCCAGCCGGTCGCTGCGGATATGAAGACCCTGGTCGAGCGGCTGCGATCAGCGCGCGAGTCGACCCATCGTAAGGCGATGTTGCTTTCAGCGGATTTTGCGACGCCGCATCGCAATGCCGTCCTAGCTTACGACGCGGCCAACGAGATCGGCCTGGGCATCGTTATCGCCCGTCCGGCGAATCCACAAGGACCAGCTCCGAGCTTGATTCCCAGGCAACCGACCCCCAAGTCGCCTGCTGCTCCCGTAGCCGCCGCATCAGTGCCAAATTAAGGAACCAAACGTGGTCAAGGATGACCCAGTGTCGGAACCGAATGCCATCCGGACGGACAACCATTCGGCTCGTTCCCACGAACTCGATACTCTCCTAGCTGACGTCGTTGAACATCCGGAGATCTGGATGTCAACGCCGAGCGTACAACTCGGCGGCCGTCGTCCGGCCGATCTGGTCGCCACCGAGGAAGAATTCAAGATATTCGATATTCTGCATGCTGTCGACCTGGGACTTTTCTGATGGATGTGTCAGGCTGTGGCAAGCTCTCGCGCCACCCGCCGACCGGGCGTTGAATTTGAAGCATTGGAAGAGCCGCCTCGCAACGAAACACACCATGAGCCCAGTGACGAGTTCTGGGCCATGATGGAACTCGAACTCAGCGAGCACCCTACGAGGGATAGGGGTAACGAGGGAGCAGCCTCAAGCCCTGGATGCCAACTACCGCGGCCGATTGGCAAGTGAGAAGAGAGATCCTTCGATACCCCAGACTTTCAAACTCCGCGTCCCGGTCGTAGGTCCTTTGAGTCCCGAGGCGCCGCCCGCAGTGATCAGGTTCCTGCCGTCCGGGCTGAAGCGCAGGCCGATAACCCACTCGGGGCCGGCGATCTCGCGGAGAATCGACAAGTCGGCCGGGTTCCACAGTGTGATCTTCCCTTCCAGCCCGGCGGAGGCGAGGATTCGGCCGTCGGACGACCATTCGACCCGATAAAGCTCCTTCGCGGTGGTCTTGAGTCCGTGGAGTAACCGGCCGTCCGCCATGCTCCAGAGGCGGAGGCTTCCGTCGACGTAGGCTACGGCGAGGGCCCCTCCGTCCGGGGAGAATTGCAGTCCCTGTGTCTGAACCTCAGGCAATACGTGCAAGACCTTACCGGTCGCCACCTCGAAAATATGCGTCTCCGCGTTCCGATTTCCAACTGCCAGCATGGTCCCGTCCGGACTAAACACAGGCGTCAGGCCACCCACCGTCGGCCCCGCGTCGAACTGGCGCAGGAGTTTCCCGTCCGAGACGCGCCAGAGAGAGGAGATCGTCCCGTATCCTCCTGTCGCCAGCGATATGCCGTCGGGGCTGAAGGTCATCTGCGGCTGGTGATTCCCGACATCAAGCGTAATGGCGCGACCCGTCCGCCGATCGAGGATCTCGGCCTTCTTGTCGTTGCGGCAATAGGCAACCACGTCCTTGTCAGGGCTGAAGGCGAAATGGATCAGCTTCTGGCCTTCTCCGATGGTTTCGATCGGCTTGAGTGAAAGAACGTTCCGAATCACGACGGGCTTCTCCCAACCCAGAAGGGCCATCCGGTCTCGTTCCGGGCTCCACACAATCTCGTGAATATCTTCATCAAGCGAGGCGACTTCGCTGATGTTAGAGACGTTCGCGGGCGTAAGAACGGAGCGCCGGGTCTGCCAGGCCACGAGGCATGTGACGACGGTCATCGCCGCGAGCCACATCCTCAAGCTGATCCGGAAGGTCGGTCGCCATGATACGCCGGCGGCTCTTGCGGGTCCCCTCATGATCGGTCCCCCCTCACGGATCGCCTTAACCGCAGAACAGATCCGGACCGAGATCCTTTCGAGAGTCTATCAGAGCAGGATGATGGTAGCAGCCGAAATCGAGATCAACAGACTCTTTCGGAGCCGGGTTGAGTGGACGGAGCGATCCGCCACTTTTTTCGCCCGGCACGCCGACGTCCGTCTTGGCCGGTAGGATGCCAGCCGCTACAATCGTTCTCGTGGCCGAAAAGTGTCGAAGCCAGTGTGGCAACCAAGCTCAGAGGAAAATGCGCCACTCGACGTAAGTCACTACAGGCTAACAGCCTGCGGGCGTAATTCAGCGGTAGAATGCCAGCTTCCCAAGCTGGACGTCACGAGTTCGAATCTCGTCGCCCGCTTTTGACGGCACGTTCACAGGCATTGTCAGCGTGCTTTTTTCATTGGCAGAATCGGCACTTACGGCGAGAGTGCCAGCAACATGTGCGTCGATCGTCCGGCGGCGGTCGTCGGTCTTCGAGATGCCGGCGAGCTTCAGGTCGCGAGTGAGGTCTCGAGTAGCCCCTTTGGCACGGCGCTATTTCGTGTTCCGGCCCCAGCTCGCGTGTTCGTTCCTACCGCTGCGGGATTCCGATCATCACATATTGATCGCGATCAAAACACATATACCGATACATGTGCACGTTTGGGATTATTGATCGTGTCTGAGCCGCCGATTTCAAACACGTCCGTGAAGCTCTCTGCCTGTGCATTGTACGTGTTTTTGCCGCCGTAGAAGTAGACGTAGTTGTAACTGGTGCCGCCGGTGAAGTTGTTTCCCGAACCAAAACCATATTCGAGCGACACGAGGCTCGTGTCGTTCGTGAACGTGTCTTTGCCGCCGCGTCCCCCCATATAAGTAATATTGCAGACCAAGCTCGGGCTGAACTCCTCCGATTGCCCGTTAAACGAGACCTTCACGTCGTGATTAGAAGAATCGATCGAGACTGTCGCCACGTTCCCGTGGCTTGCCGCGGGGGCTTGGATCAACAGATTGCCGTACGACAAGGAAACACCGAGAACGCTCATCAGGTTCCGAGTTTCCAGTGTCTCCAACGATATCGCCGGACGTCGTGGGCTGGCGGAACGGTGCTTTCGACCAACGCGTGAGGTTCCTTGAACAGAACCCCTGATTCGACTCAGAAAATGCATTTAATGTTCCTGTCGACAAAATGCACCGATGAGCGGACGTCACCGTCCACCGCGGAGTAAGAACGGCCAAGGTTCTTTGTCTAACTCAAGGCTAGGCCGCACCAGGCATTTTGAATGGAGTCGTTGCAAGGGATCACCATCGTCACCGTTGATCCCCCGCACGTGGCCAAGTTTCTAAGGATCTGAATTTCGGCGACGAACGAGTGCTTTCTTACTGGTATCGAATGATATCAGCACTATTTCAGCTATCTTTTCACGCGAAACGCACGCAACATCGGGACCGGATCCTCGATGCCATGCTCGATCCGGCTCTGTGGTTTGAGCGGTGCGACGTCGTCTGTCGACCTACGATATGCGTTTTCTTAAGCGCGACACCACGAAATCCCGTCTCATCGCGCAGTCTTTTGCCATTGGGTGTTGCGCCAAAAGCGCGTTCACAAAACTCAACAAAAAACGGCGTACGGGAGACTTGTTCTTGAACCCCGCAGTCTAAATCGCTAATGTAGGTTATGGGTGTGCGCATTGCGCGCAACGTTTTGTCTCGGCCTCGCATTTTCGACCGCGAGCAGTCGGATTTATGTAGAAATCGGTGCGGAGGCATCGCGAGTGGAGGGCGCTGTGCCGTTGGCACGATGGCGGTGCGCTCGCAAGAGTTTTTAAGCAATTTGGTAAGCCGTTGCTCTAGGGTTTTCGCGCTCAAAATTAATTTTTTAGCCGCGGCGAGTGTCAGTTTCGGCAGTATGAGGCTGGATCTTTGGTAGATTCCAACGATCGTAACGTCTATTTCGGGTTCTGCGGACACGGACGGAGCATTTAATGCGTCGGCGAATCATCGGCTTCAGGCTCTTTGGACTGGCCTTGCTGTTGGTCGCTCATCGCACCGCATGGGGCGGGCAAGTCGTCACTCCCCTTCAAACGCAATCGACGTCGCCGGCGGGCACCTTGGTCGCGACGGATTGGGGCTTGGGCACGAACGGCATCACGAACCCGCTCGTGTTCGACCAGTTCAACCCGAAATTGGGGACGTTGACTGGGATCGACGTCACTCTGCAGACGACGATCCGCAACGATTATGAGTTAATTTTCGTCAAGACGCCTATTCCCACGACGATCTACGTCGCTACATCACAGACCTCAGACCCCAGCGTGCTTTCCAACGCAGCTGAGAGAGCGACGTTGACCGACGGTCCGACCATCACACTCTTTGGACCCGACGGTAAGACACAGATCTTCGGTGCACCGGCGACAAGACAACCGGTTGATTTCGTGCAGCTCACCGAGACGAGCGGTACGTGGTCGTCGCTGCTTCCTAGCTCGAATCCCAACTTCATTGAGCCGACGATGACGCAGCAGTCGTTCTCGCTCGATCTGACTGCGGCCAATGCGCCTTCGCTGTTCTCAGAGTTTATTGGAACCGGCAACGTCGACTTACCCGTCAGTGCGACGGCCTTCTCGAGCTTTTCTCGAGTAGCGGCAATGGCGGCGGGGCCGTCCTCACGAAGGCCAATGCCATTGTCACCGTTCAATATACCTACGACGAAGAGCAAAGCATCACACCTCCGCCCACCCCTGAGCCGTCGAGCTTTATCCTGCTTGGCCTCGGCGTCGGTGTCTGCGTAGTCGCCAACAAATGGCGTCGCCGCGCGGCAAGCGCCGTAGAGAGCGATCGCATCTGAGCGGAACGATTCCGCGAGTCTTCGAGTAGCCCCACTCATGTGCTATCCCTCCCATCGTTAGCCGCGACCGGCTCGCCTCAAAATCCAGCTAGGCCGCAACTCTTTCCTTCCAGCCTATGGCGCCTGACATAAGGTTCGCCTGGGAAAAGGCTCGTACCTCTGCTTCGCCATTTTTGCTAATTCTCCAGGCATCCCAGAACCGACCAACTTATGTGCAGAGCGCTGACGTCGCTCTGGTATCGGTCTGCCTTGGTTGAAGACCCCTGTCGATCGTTGAGGAATGGACCGGCATCGAAGGTACGCTTCGACGTTGGTAACGGGTTGGAGACGGGTCCCCCTCTCAGGACGGGAGATTGACCCGTAAATGGCACCCGCTCACCCGGGCGAGGGCCATTGTACTGAGGGTGAGTGTGCCAGGGGGGCGTGCTTAATCCTCACAGCGACGATTCGTTCGCCGGAGGATTACCTCCGTCGTTGAGCGGATCGTACATCTCTACCCTAAACCATCAATCGGTTCACACAGGGGCCATCGCCATGAGCGCCGTGGGTTGGACGTGGCTGCGTCGATTCGTTCGAAGCGCCTTGAGACGGGAAAATAGGCCACGCGCCCAGTCGCATCAAAAGGCGAAGACAATCCCGGGCCTCGAGTGATTGGAGGCGATGTCGCTCTTGAGCGCGGGTATGCACGCTATGAGCGCCGCTGCAGCATATGTGGATCGGTCAAACAATCAAGCAATTATCAGCCGCTTGAACCAACCTCAGGTCGTGTCGACGGACACAACCAGTTCCGCCGCCGCCGTGAGTTCCGACCAGACGCCGGTCACATTGCCCGCGCAGACGGTGTCGCTCGGCGCGACGCTCACCGATTTCGACAATGAGCCGCTGACGCCGGATGTGAACCTCTTCAATCCGGCGCTCGGGACGTTGCTCTCCGTGACTGTCAGTCACACGGCAACGATCACGAGCAACATCACGTCGCAGAATCTCAGCCCGACATCACCGACTGAAATCACGGCTTCCTTGGCTGCGAGCTACGAGATCGACGGCCTGAACCAAACCATCTCGATACCGACCAAGACGATTGCGAGTCAGCCGATGCCGGCAGGTGTTTTCGGCTCGGGAACCGACACGGTCGTATTCCCGCCGATCGTCATCACTGACTCCGCGACAACCACGTACACTGATGCTTCCAGCCTGGCGTTCTTCACCAGTTCAACCGGCCGGTCGGCGATTGGCCTGACGATGGACGCGACGGCCGTGGCTACCGCCAGCGCCCCCGATGGCAATTTGCTGACCACCACCCAGACCTCGGGGTCATCGTCGGTGACCGTCACCTACACGTACCTACCCCCAACACCCCCGCCGACGCCGTGTCCGACCGTATCTAGCGTCGGCCGCATCGGCGTGCATCATCAACGCACGGAGCTTGTCGTCACTTTCAGCGGTCTAGTAGACGCGGCGAAAGCCAACAACCCGGCCAATTATTCAGTGATCACGAAGTCGGGCAAAACGATCCCGATTGTGTCGGCGACCTTCGATCCGACGACAAACTCGGTGACACTGTTACCAGCCCACTGGCTCAATGTCCACTATCACTACAATCTCTCGTTAGTGCTCCCTTGCTCGAATCAGATGACCCCTCAGACCGTTGTCGTTCCATTCGGCACCAAGTGGGACCTTATCGGGTTCCACAACAAACGCGGCGAGTTTGTTTCGGTCGAGAACGGCAAGGTCAGTGGGATCACCAACCGTCGCGATCAATTTGTTGCGGTCCATAGACGCGGTGATTCTGTCGCGGTCCAAAAGAGCGGGACCAGTGATGTGACGTACCACCGCGATCGGGTTGTTAAGGTGCATTACACCCCGATCGTGAAGGTCAAGTACTGATTGCTGGCTCGTGGCAGCGCCAAAGAGACGATTGGCTCCGGCCTCTTGCAGAGGCCGGGGCATTTGCAGCGAAACAGGGACGCAGCTGAAATCAAGCCCTCACGTTGTTGAATTTAAGCAGCACGCCGGCCTCTCTCGGGCCTTTCCCGGAGGACGGCATTGACTCGAGTCAGGATTTGCGGCTATTGATTTTCAGGTTGATGCGCGACGACCAGGATGCAGATTCGCCTTTCCCGAGGCTCGAACACGCCGAACTCCGTGCCCGGTCCGCGACACGCGGTACTCCGCTTGTACGAGAAGCGGTCTTTTGGACAACGTATCGCGGTAGGGCATTGCAGGCTGGAACGATTGGCGGCGTGGGTATGATCAAACCGGCGACTCTAGTCCGCCTGTCCCTTGAGACGAGCCGCGCTGATGTCGATATATGTCGTGCCTTGTCAGCCAAGCAGTCGGATCCTCCGCACCGGTCGCTTGGAGATGGAAGTGAAGTCAAGAAGATGGGGACGCGGGAGTCAGTTGCCAGGGATTTGACGGCCCACCCGTGACGTACTAGAGTGTTTTTGACAGAAATTGCACAATCGCGCGCTATGTCGACATCGGTAGCGTCCCTTGACTGTGCGCGACTCTTGCTCGAGCATCGCTAGTTCTTGATCGATCGCTGGCTCGGCTCCGGCTATTAACCCGTCGATTCACTCGTCCCAGATGGCAGCGGCTCGCATCTGGGTGGCTTCGTCTAAATCTCGCACGCGTGAGGCTGGCTGAGCCGCAAATCGTATGATCTCAACTTAAACCTGCTTGCTAGGCGGGTCTCTCCGAGCACCGCCAGAGGGACCGTGGTACGCGGTCCTCGTGCTCGAAGGAAAATTCCCGCAGTAAGGGAGTGCAAGATGAATCCACCGGCTCTCAGAGATTGGCTGTTTTTGAGCACGTCAAGTGGCCTACGACCACGTCGCCGGCTCACTCCTGCACTTCGACCTCTCGAAAGTCGGGACCTCCTGTCGACCTTGCCGACTCCCGCGGCGACAATGACCCAGACCGCCACGTTCCCCAACCTCGAGTCAACTCCCAATGTGGCCACTCAGGCGTTCTTGTATTTCAACTCGACGATGGGAACGCTGACCGAGGTCGACGTGGTGACGTCGGGTTCGTTCAGTACCCAATTCTCGGCGGAAAACCTTGGTTCCTCGAGCACTACTATCGACGGAACGACGAGCGCCAACCTGTCGATCAACGTCCCGAGCGGGGCGATACCCTTGACTATCCCGACAGTCACCGAGAGTTTCAACGCCTCGCCATTCGACGGCAAAGCCAACGATGCCGGGACGAGCGGCAAGGTTTTCGCGACGGAGACGAGCAACTCTGCAGCCCAGACGTCGGTCTTGACTTCGCCTGCGGATTTGGCGGCGTTTACCGGCAATTTCCGGATCCCGATCAGCGTGTCCGGACACGCGACCGGGATTGCTAGCTCGGGCAATGGCGACCTGTCCGACAGTTTCAAAACGGAGACCTCCGCCACGATCACCATCATCTACCACTACATTCCCAACCTGCCGAGCGTCGATCCACCGGCGGCAAACACAAGCGCCAGTACGGCGAGCTCCGGAACAGGCTCCGCTGGCGCGGGCAGCGCTACATCGTCAAGCACAAGCCAATCGGCCGCGGGCAGCTTGGCCTCGAGCCGGTCTGTACAAACGAAGGCATCCGCGGCTGTTGCCAAGAGAAAGGTGCCGGTACACACCGCGGTAGTGACCCACCACATTGTCCAGCACCCAGTCGTAAGCCATGTCGTCCGGCCCAAGCCAGTGGCGAAATCCTTCGCTGTCAAGGCCAGGCCGATCCACAGGATTTGACGTTTTATCGATGAGCAGGGCATCCAAAAGGAGTTGGGGCCATCGCCCCACTCCTTGGGCACCTATGTCTGCGATGCTCGCATCAATCCGTCGCTTCACGAGCGACTCCCAGAAAAGCCGCCATAGAGCAGCCTTCGTGTCTGTCTCAAGCTCTCCTCGATGGCGGGTAGTCCGCCCAGTTGCATCACCTTGAACAACAGCCGGTCGATGTCCTCTTCGAGTTCTTCGATGGAGCCGTGAAAACGACCAATCTTGCGCGCTGTTCTGTTTTGAGCGCCGGTTGAATTGCCCTGCTGCCGTTGGAACGTGAAGCGGCAAGCAGAATACTCTTGGTCGAATCCTTCTTGGGCTTGCTACCTCGTTTCTTCTCTGCACCAGGCTGTTCGTCCGAGGATCGTCGTCGTGTTATTGATTTGCTCGTTGGGCGCAGATTACCTGACAACCCCAAGGAAGCCCTTAGCTTGTTGACCAATGTCGCGCTAATTGTTCCGTCCTGACCGGCCGCCTTCCATTGATCGTTTACAGTTTTTGGATTGGCGCGAGGATTCTTGCCGAGCACCTCCTTGACGAACTCGGTCTTGCCTGTGTTCGCGGTTGTTACAGTTGCCATTGATCGGACTCCACGTCGTTGGTTTGTATTAGGGCAATAGTATACAACAGACACGTGTACCGATCAAACGGACGGCTTTGATCGGTGCGCCCGCTCGATCTTGAGCGTTACCACGAGGTAAATGACGATACCGGCGTTTAAGACAAAGAGTGCAATTCGCAAGAGGCTGAACTTCTTGGCGATTTCGTAGATCTCGAAGGGGATCAGTGAGCTGGTGGCGCAGCACGACCAAATAGCCGGCCCAGTCACGCTCGAGCAACAATCCAACTCCTTCGATTGTATGCAAGAGCGCGTAGAAGAAGGTTCCTGCCTGGATGGCTCGAAGGTGTGTTCGATCGATGCCCGTGATCGCTGACACCACGCGATGGATGACTTCGTTGTGGGGATCGAGTCCGAAGTGAGTGACGGCTCGTTCCAGTTTTGGCCCGGGATCGTGATCGAGAAAGCGAACGGCCCCGATGCCGACGGCCAGTGCGAGCACGCCGGAGAGGAGCTTGAGAGTGCCAATGACCTTGAACCCGTAGTAACCGGAAGTTGAGCGTGCGGGCATACAATTCCTCGACTGTAACGAGAGTCACCGCGACCGTTTCGTGTCGTTGCCGCTTGACTCGAAGCGCAAGTGCTTGACGGACTCGCCCGAGTCGCGGAGCTCGATCAAGGAAGCGATGCCGATTTCCAGGTGTTTCCGCACGTAGCGTTCCGTGACGGAAATGTCGCTACGGCCGGTCTTGACTCCCTCCGGCGTCATCGGGCTGTCCGATACCAGAAGCAGTGCACCCTTGGGGATGTGGTTGACGAACCCCACGATGAAAATCGTCGCTGTCTCCATATCGATTGCCAGTGCGCGAATGGACGTGAGGTACTCTTTGAATTTCTCGTCGTGCTCCCAGACGCGGCGATTGGTGGTGTAGACCGTTCCGGTCCAGTAATCGAGCCCGTACTTGACGATCGTCGCCGAGACGGCTCTTTGCAACCGAAACGACGGTAGAGCGGGGATTTCCGCTGGCATGTAGTCGTTGCTGGTCCCTTCTCCCCTGATGGCCGCGATCGGAAGGATGAAATCGCCGACCTTCGACTTCTTCAAGCCTCCGCATTTGCCCAGGAAGAGGACCGCCTTGGGCTCTATCGCCGCCAGCAAGTCCATCACAGTCGCCGCCATCGCACTTCCCATGCCGAAATTGAGGATCGTCAAGTCCTCTGCGGTGGCCGACTGCATGGGATGAGATCGGCCGATCACGTCGACCCCAAACTGATCTGCAAACATGTCGACATAGCTGACAAAATTCGAGAGTAAGACGAACTTGCCAAATTCGGCGAGGGGGCGGCCGGTATACCTTGGGAGCCAATTCTTGACGATCTCGGTTTTGGTCTTCACGGCATCGATACCTGATGGCTGGGACTGAACCGCACCCTCATTCGGGATCAAGTAGTCGAAATTTCTGATAATCACACGTTTTTGCATTGTCGATTCTGTGATAGAGCACGACCGCGTCGTCTACGAGAATCAAGCTTGACGATACCGTCCCTCGTTCTGGCCCGGAGACGACGATTCGGTCATCTTGGCAAAGGCATTCGGCCGATTCGACGAAGCGATCTTCTTCGAGAGCTGTGCGCACGAGTTGAATTCGAGCGTCGGCATGATCGTCCAGGTCGAGGTTGGTCATCGCGTGAATTCCGGGATGGAGTTTACTGATCGTGATGCGCGACGGTCCAGGGGCCTCTATCACGTATGCCGATTGCCGATTCGCAAGCAGAAAATTGCAGCCGCCATAGCCTCTGTTTGCCAGAGCGCGCTGGGCGGCCTCGACCGCGTCTTCAGGTTGAACGTGGCCGATCAACGCGACGGCGAGCAACCCGCGGGAACGAGTCTGGTCGGCCCAGGCGAGCTCGCCGTCATGGCGGTTGGTGACTGCGACGGCCATGCCAACTTCGTTGACGCCCAACCAGGTTCCCATCTCGGGGAACGTTCCATCCGGGCCATGATCGGCGCCGGCCAGCAGACAGCGCAACCGTTTTTGTCTGCAACATACGGGCGACGTTGTGGGGCGTAGCCGCGATTCTTCGCGATTAGCACCGATCATCACCGCGCGTTTGTGGTTGGTCGGGATGCTGATAAAAACGACACACATCTGCTTGCGACCCTCGAACGTCCCCAACGCCCGCGCTCGCACCACGCGTACGCGATTCCTGCCCAGGCGTTTGAAGAAGGGGCGTTCATTGTACATGATGGCAAAGCCCGGACGATTCGGTTGCGTGCGCCGGGATCTACTCCTTGAGGAACGGCTGATGAACAAAGAGGCGATTGGGCTCTTGTCGCTGGGGCACTTTTTGATCGACTTTTGCCAGGGCGTGGTGCCGGCTCTCGTGCCGTTCTTGGTAGCGGAACGGCATTTCTCATATACAGCGGCGGCGAGTTTGGTCTTTGCCATCAGCGCGACTTCCTCGGTTGTCCAGCCCCTCTTTGGCCAGCTTGCCGATCGCCTGGCGCTGGCGTGGCTCTTGCCGGCGAGCGTACTCGTGGCGGGGCTCAGTTTAGCGTTGGGATCACAATCGCCAAGTTTCGCCGTGGTGTTGATGGCATTCGGACTGAGCGGCCTTGGGGTGGCCGCCTTTCATCCCGAGGCAGCCCGGAAAGCCTACCTGGCGAGCGGCGAACGCAAAACGACCGGCATGAGCCTGTTCTCGGTTGGAGGAGGGCTCGGGTTTGCGCTGGCACCGGCGCTCACGACTGCTGCGGTTGTCTCCTGGGGTATATCGGGCCTGCTGGCGCTATTGGTCCCCACCTTGATCATCACCGCCTTGTTGGGGCGAGCAATCGGCCCGGCGCCCCCATCGCCGCGGTTTCACGACGAGGGCGAGCTGCTGCATGTCGAAGGTCGCGACGATTGGCGCGCGTTTGGCATCCTGAGTGGAGCGACGATCAGCCGGTCGATCGTTTTCTACGGACTGAACACATTTCTCGCGCTTTATTTCATGACCCGATGGAACCAGAGCGCCGCCCAGGCGAACAAAGCACTGGTAATCTTTCTGGGAACGAGCATCGTCGGAACCCTGCTGGGGGGTTGGCTCGCCGACCGCGTCGGCCGGCGGGGCGTTATTCGCTGCGGTTTCTCGGGCGCAGCGGTACTCCTGGGCGTGTTTGTGCAAACGCAGAACCAAGATTGGGCCCTGGCATTGTTGATTCCGCTCGCTGTTTTCATCTTCATGCCGACGAGCGTGCTGGTTGTGCTCGGTCAGGAATACCTGCCGCGGCGGGTGGGGATGGCCTCAGGGGTGACTCTGGGATTGGCCGTGAGCGTCGGGGGTATGTGCGCACCACTCTTGGGCCGCCTCGCCGACTGGAAAGGTCTGGAGTACGTCTTGGCGTTACTTCTGGCGGTGCTGATGCTGGCGACTTTTCAGGCCTTTCTGTTGCCGCCGGTTCGTGCCGGCCTGACATCCGAGCTCGAGTTACCGATCTCGCCGGTCACCGTGGATCGCTCCGAATGACAACATCAGTTCGAGGAGGTTTGCTTCATGAACATCAAATCACAATTGATAGAGATCGGCGTTTTGGCGATGGCGGCATTTGTGAGTCCAGCTGCGGTCTTGGCGCAGGTTGGTCTCGCAGATTCGGTCGGTGCCGTCCGGACCGTACTGGAGCGTCAGGTCGCCGACTGGAACAAAGGGGATCTCGACGGGTTTCTGAGCGGCTACTGGAATTCGCCGAAAGTCGTATTTCAGTCGGGGGGTCAGCGTCACGTCGGGTGGAACGCAATGCGTGAGCGATATCGCAGCCGCTATCAAGCAGAGGGCAAGGCGATGGGCCGGCTCGAATTTTCCAACCTCGAGATCGAGGCGCTTGGCCCGGATTCGATGCTGCGTGCGCGGCGACTGGCGGTTGACGATGCCCGATGGCACCAAGCCTGGGGGACTCTTTACGGTGGTGCTGCGCAGGTTCTCCGACGGATGGAAGATCGTTCACGACCACACGTCGTCCGACGAGGCTGCACTGCGAAAGCCCTCCAGCGCCGGGGCCGGACCGTGATTGCGCCGGTATCGCAGACCACCCAACCCCTGGCGCCCGCTCAGGGCGCTGGCGAAATGAGGTTGGCAGGGTTCACACAACTACAGGCGCGATCGCCGCAGGCTGGACGGTGGCCCGTAGCGCGAGTCCAGCGAGACGCCAACCGACGACCTCCGCGATCGCTTTACCCTCGATTAAGCGGATCGAGAAGCCATCGCGTTCTCGATAGCTCATCCCCGCCAAAGGGCCCAGACCATCAAGCACCCGATCGAAACGAAGACGACGGGCAGAAACCACTTGTCGAAAAACTTTTGCATGCGAGCAACCCGTTATTCCGCGGCTAAGCCGCTTGAAATGTTGGGCGTTGACCTGACGTAAGACTTGAGCAATGACAATTGTACCCTGGCTCTCCTACGGTCAGATCAAAAAAGTTTTTATTTTTTAAATTTACAATTGCCACATTCTTTCGGTCGTTTGGTTTTCGCAACACGTGGCACACTCGTCCGGTTCCGCATCTCGAGTATTATTTGGCCATGTCGTTTCGAAAGTTAGAGGAGCATTCGTGGCCGCGACAACAACCCGTGATTCCTCCAGCACCGACGATCAGCAATCAGCCGGCATTTCTAATGCGCAGTGGAAATCGGGATTGGCTGCCTGGTTAGGCTGGCTGTTTGACGGCCTGGATATGCATCTTTATACGTTGGTGGCCGCGCCATTTGTCGCGAGTTTACTCCATGTCTCCGATCCGGCCGACCCGCGGGTCAAGACATACAGCGCGTGGATTCAAGGGGCCTTTCTGCTGGGATGGGCGCTGGGCGGAGGACTATTCGGTCGCCTGGGCGATCGTCTGGGGCGAAGTCGAGCACTGAGCCTGACAATCTTGACGTACGCGATCTTCACAGGCTGTTCAGCGCTTGCATTCACGTGGTGGCATCTCTTGATATTCCGCTTCGTGGCGGCGCTGGGAATTGGGGGTGAGTGGGCCGTCGGCGCGTCTTTGCTATCAGAGACCTGGCCGAGCCGATGGAGGCATTGGCTGGCCGCGGTGCTCCAGTCCGCGGTCAATGTCGGCATCTTGCTGGCCTCGGTCGCGACGTTCCTTTTGGCAGGCGCGAACGTGCGGGTCGTCTTCTTGATCGGCGTCTTACCGGCCTGGCTTGTGTTCTGGATTCGCCGCCAAGTACCAGAAACCGACGAATGGCAGAAAGCACGGTCTAGAGCGTATCCGAAGGCGCGCGAACCCTCGATCCGCGACCTTTTCGGCCGCGATCTTCGCGGAGTTTCGATACTGGTCATTTTGATCTGCTCATGCTCGCTCACTGCCCACTGGGCGTTCATGTTCTGGTCGCAGCAACACCTGTACACGCTGCCCGACCTGGCAGATTGGGCCCAGGACGACAAGCGGCGGCTTGTCAGCATGGCGATGCTGCTGATCATGGTCGCGTCGATTGTGGGCAACTTCGCCGCGGCATGGCTGGCCCGCTTGATTGGCGATCGCCGGGCCATCTCGCTTTTGTGTATGGGCTATTTTCTTGCAATGGTGGCTACATACAGCCAACCGCGCGACCACCGCGTGCTGATGATTCTCCTGCCCATGATCAGCATTTTCTCGGGACTTTTTGCCCTGTTCACGATGTATTTACCCCCGCTCTTCCCCACCTTGCTGCGCACGACGGGCGCCGGCTTCTGTTACAACATCGGCCGGATCGCGTCGGCGGTGGGGACCGTCGTGTTTGGGCTCGTTACCAGCGTGGGCGAATACCGGTTCGCACTGATCGCGGCGGGCTGTCTGTTCCTCCCGTCGGCGTTTCTTGCCCTGCTCTTGCCAGACTTGAACGGCGGCAACGAGAGCTAATCGCTTATCCCAGCGTAAACATGCGCGAAGACGCCCAGAAATCGACCGACGCCCCGACGGCGCCGGTTCCTCCGGGATGCACAAACGAAACAGTTCTTCCAGGCGGCGCCGAAAGCCCCAGTCGTTAGTAAGCTGGCTGAGACGGTCGAAGTCGGTCTTGCTCATGTAGCCGTGGAAGATCAACTTGTGCGCGCCGGAGTCGAATTCAATCCGCTCTTTCAGATCCGGCGGGAATTCCAGACCGTCTGGAAGCCGGTCTAAATTGATGAAGTGATCCACGGGAACCTCCACAGGCTCCGCCCATTATTTCCTTATAATATAAGCGATAAACGCCGAGATTCCACGCCACATTTTCGCGCCTCGAGCCGCATTTTCTCGTGGTTTGTTCCGGCCGGCAGAGTCTCGACATTACCGGCGCAGCCCGCTTGAATGGTTGATCGGAACGATACGAGCTCAACTCCAGGGGAGAAGAATCAAATGAGACACCCACGTTCGATCATGTCAGTGGTGACGATTGCCTCAGTTATCGCGGTTTGCTCATTGGTTGTCGGGCAGGATCAACCCAAGGTCGGGTACAAGGACACTCCCATGCTTCCAGGAGGAAAGTGGCACGTTCACGACGGCGACCGCCCGCCTCCGCCGGTAATCTCTCCCGGCACGTCCAGCACCCAGGACATGGCGGGCGTTCCCCCCTCTGACGCCGTCGTACTTTTTGACGGCAAGAACCTTTCTCATTGGCGTGGCGAATCCGGTCGTCCGGCGAACTGGAAGATCGACGACGGCTCACTGGTGATAGGGGCAGGGACCGGCGATATCGTCTCACAGGATGAGTTCGGTGATTGCCAGCTCCACCTCGAATTCGCGGCACCGGTCCCGCCAAAAGGCCGCGACCAGGGACGTGGCAACAGCGGCGTGATGCTCTTCGGGCGCTACGAAATCCAGGTGCTCGACAGCTTCGAGAATCGCACGTACGCCGACGGCCAGGCGGCCGCCATTTACGGCCAGTTCCCCCCGCTCGTCAATGCGTCGCGTCCGCCAGGCCAGTGGCAGACATACGACATCATTTTCGAGGCGCCTCATTTCCGCGAGGATCGTTCACTCGAGTCGCCCGCCTACGTCACGATGCTGCATAACGGCGTGCTCGTCCACAACCACACCCCTTTGATCGGTGCAATGGCCTACAGGGCGGTCGGCAAGTACACGCCGCATGGTCCCAAGGGCCCAATCCTGCTCCAAGACCACGGTGACCCGGTCCGGTATCGCAACATCTGGGTTCGCGAGCTCAAAGGCTACGATCAATAAGTGGCGGTCGGATCGGGTAATCCTCGGGAATCCCTGGTGCTGGCGCACTTGACGGTACCGCCTCGTTCGGTCTCACCTTACCTCGAGTTCCGCCGCCATTGTTGTTCTATCCAGATTTGTTGGCCGCTTGCTCGCTTCTGCTAGTCGGTCGGCGATCTGTCCGGTTGTGGCCCAGGGGCCAGTGGGGGTGCGGGTTGACGGAAGCGGCTAGAATCTCATGATCCTTCTTGCCTTCACCTTCCGTCCACGCTTTGATAAAGACGACGAGTTGGGCACCCGACACGCCATGGGCGAATTGCTGACGATGGGCGGGCAAGTCGTAATAACACGCGGGCTCCCATTCCTCGCGCGCCCAGGCAGACAGGAATTGCAATTCGTCATGTGTCAGCTTCATGGTACGCCGTCCTCCACGTAAACGATCGCGGTTGTCCTGGGCAGGCCCGCGCCGGTTCACTTCCGGCCTGAGGATCTGCCACGATTGGCTCGACGTTAATGCGGTCTAATCCATCCGGCTGAGCTAATTGGAATCGTTGTCCACCTTCAGCAGAAAATGACTCGAATCCCTGCGGCTAACATAACTTCAGTATAACGTGACCCGGCGATTTCGTACGTCTCGATCACGAAGACAGGATATTCAGCGGCGAGGGCACCACGGGCTCAATCGCACGCGCTCGAAGGGAGTCTAGGTATGCCGAGTGAATTGCCGTTTGAGGGCGACCGATACGCTCGACAGTTCGCGTGCGACGGATATTTCATTCGTGAGGGAGTGATCTCTGACGTCGAGGTCGAGCGCTTACGTACGGCTGTCGCTTGTATTCCGGACGGTGAGGAAGTGCGCCGCAGGCGTGGGGTGTACGGTGTGCGAAACCTTTTGGAGATCTGCCCGGCCGTCGAGGAACTGGCAAGGCAGACGCACATTCGTCAATTTGTAACTCCCGTTCTTGGTGACAGCGCCTTCGCAGTCCGTGCGATCTTCTTCGACAAAGTTCCCGGTTTCGAACTGGTCGCTTTTCTGGCACCAAGACAACGTGATCTCAATCTCCGCGCGGGTCGACGTCGCTGGTTACATCGGTTGGTCGAACAAGGCCGGCGTGTGGCAGGTGCAGCCGCCCGCGCAGATTCTTGCGAACATCGTGGCCGTGCGCGTGCACCTTGATGACTGTGGTCTCGAGAACGGCCCGCTGCGCGTGCTTCCCGGGTCGCACCGATTTGGTTGGCTCGACGACCAGCTCGACGATTGGAAAAAACGTGTACCGGAAGTGGTCTGCGAAGTGCGGCGCGGCGGGATCGTGACGATGTGTCCACTTCTCCTCCATGCATCAGCAAGATCGACCGCGGCGGGCCATCGACGTGTCATCCACATCGAATACGCGTGTGACGAGTTGCCCGAAGGTCTGGAGTGGAACAATCTCGTCGGGGGGCTCAAGGTTCGATGATGGACGGCTTCGACAATGATCCACCCTGTGGCGACTTCAGACTGCGACGAAGATTATCCCGACGGCAACCCGAAATGGCCCCTCCCCGCCTTGAGGGGGCTCGCAGTTGATGCGGATTGTACAGTTTTCGCTGCCGCGACCGGCTGCCACCGCGTCTTGAGGATCGCTCGCGATCGGAAGATCGAGGTCGTCCTGAAGTCCGAGCGACCCTGGTCGCCGACCGGCGTGGCATTGCACGGCGGTAATCTCTACGTGCTCGAATACACCAACGCGAACGGAGGGTTGGCGAATGGATGGGCGCCACGCGTCCGGAAACTCGCACGCGATGGCAAGATTTCGACATTGGCGACGTTGCCTCGGCCCTCGAAGCCATGAATGAAGCTGCGCTTGTCATCTTATGCCCCTGATCGTCGCCGGGTCGGAAGGCGGAACGCTGAACGGCGGGCGTCGCGTCAAGTAACGGGGTCGGCCGACGACAGACCTGTACCTGAGGACGATCGATCGGATCGGAGTCGACGGCGTCCAGCGCCTGGAGGATTCTTCTGTGCGGATCGAAAGGACCTGACGTTCTCGACGCGGATCATGACGCGGCATCCTCAGCGAGTTTGTCTTGTCCGGGTCTCGGCCGCTTGGGACAATCACGGTGAGGCGATCCGATCACCCTGAGGAGCGGACATGGCCGTCGCGAGTACATCAACCCCAACAGTGGTCACCGATTCCGCACCCGTCTCACGCTTCCGGACGGTCGCCGAATTGCCCGAACATCTGGGCAGCGTTTCGCCCTCCCGGGTTCGATTCCAGCCCTGTCCGGGCACGGCAACGGTGCGCGACGTCATCGCGATTCACCTCGCCGAAAACCGACTGTGCGAGTTGGTGGACGGGGTTCTGGTGGAGAAGGCGATGGGGTTCGACGAATCGATTTACGCCGTTCTCCTGAGCGCGGCCGTGGTCGAGTAACTGAAGACTCACGACCTGGGAAACGTAATTGGTACCGACGGCCTAATTCGGATCTTTCCGAGTCTGGTCCGAATTCCCGACCCGGCGTTCATTTCGTGGCCGCGCTATCCCAAAGGCAAGCGGCGAGGGGGGGAGGTCCCGCTGGTCGTTCCCGACCTTGGCGTCGAGGTGCTCTCTCGGGGAAACACCTCCAAAGAAATGGCGCGCAAGCTCGACGAATACTTCCGTGCCGGAGTTCGCGTGGTTTGGTACGTCGCGAATCATGCCCCGTTGCTTCCGGACGCCGGCGCGATGCGGGGCAGGATTTCGGCGACGGCGATCTGACCCACCTCGACACCGTCGATTACGACCGGTACGGACTGCCCAGGTTTGAAGATGATGCACGAAGAATAATTGTCTGAGTTCGGACCGGTGTAAACCTCGACCTGGCGGTCGATCAGGTTGACGATCCAATAGACCGTTATGCCGCCCCGCGCATAGTTGACTTGCTTTTCGCCACGGTCTTTCGTAAGCGTTGAATCCGAAATCTCAATCACAATCGCGACGTCGGACGGCGTCGGGTGACGATTCGAATAGGTGTCAGGATCGCCCTCCACGACTGCGAAATCAGGCAGTGGTTCATAAGTTCGATGCACCTGAACCGGCTTGTCTTCTCGGACGAACCAGCCATCGGGCAGCAATCGGTCGAGCTTACGCCGTAATTTCTCCGATGAAAGCACATGAGGCGGGTCCATGGCACCTCTTTCGACGATGAACCCGTCGATTAATTCGACCCGTTCGGCCTTCAGTAAATCAGCGACGCGCTCGAACTCGTCAATGTCCATGCGATAGAGATTCGCAAAAGGCGGCGCCGCCGGGTCCGCGGGCGAGGTGATCGGCTGCGTTGACGTGATCGTGGACATAGTCATGTCTCCGTCGATATTCGTATAATCGATCGAGCGGAATCTGAATGAAAGCCTTGCGCTACGCGGACACCATAACACTTTACCCGTCGCAGATGTCCCCAACGGCTACTATCGCTTATTCCACCTTCCTATCGTACACCGTTTGCGAAGAGGAATCACACCCCGCTTCGGTTCGCATCCAAGCGATGACGATTATCGGGATCCAGCAGGATGTTCCTCTCGTAATTCTGTCATTTTGCTTTTATTGACGACGCAAAGGACCCTCTCGCGCGACATCTTATGCATTTGGGATTTCTTTTTGTCGCAGTTGCCGGCTGCCTGTCTACGAGAGTTCAGCTCGCGAGCGTTGCGTGCGCGTTGGTCGCGTGCAACCAGGCGCTGTCGCTGGCGCTTTTGACGCTGCTCGAGCTGACGTCGTGTCACCGCAAGATTCGGTAATTTCATCTCGGCTGGAATAACCAGCACGGGTGATCGAGCCGGTACGGCCGGAGAGACCAATGCGGTCGTAGAGCGCGGCGATTCCAGGTAAAGAGGCGACATTGATGCCGCCGGTTCGATTGTTCAGGACGGCATGATTTACTTATTCGATGCGTTCGAGAGGCTAACGCGACGAACGAAGCCTCTACGGGGTAGACAACGCGCCGAACGAAACCGATTCCGCTGGCATCGACCAGACAATCGCGCCGAACGAAGCCATGGCGAGACCCGACGTCGCGCCGAACCAACCCAACGCGGGACCTGAAAAGGCGCCAATCGAACCCAATTTCGCCGGTAGCGGGATGTCGACGCTGAGTAAATGGAATATAAGGGTTTGTGGTTTGGATTTGGATTTGGCGCAGGTACGACTTTCGACACTGGCTCGAAAACGCAGTTGAAAGCCGCGACGATTTTTCCCATCCTAGACGCCGCGAAGTGCAACCGCAGTGTCACCGTGATGCTCAAGTCACGGAATAGCAGGGCGAGTCATGCCGCAGATTTTTCATCCGAGTACCAACACGCTGTCGCGGCTGACGATTTTCGGGGCGCTGGGGATCGTGCTCGGACTGCTTGTTCCTGAGCTATCTGCTCATGCAGTCTCCCTACCAGACGCAAGTTCGTGTAGTTCAGCCCGCAACCGGTACCGTTTTCGCATGAGCATCATGTGCGCGGGCTGGGGATCGACTGCCGCTATTGCCACACGTCGGTCGAGACGTCCGCATTCGCGGGCTTGCCGCCGACTCACACGTGCATGAGCTGCCACTCGCAGATCTGGGCGAGCAGCCCGATGCTCGAGCCGGTGCGGACGAGCCTTGCCGAGAACAAGCCGCTGGAATGGACCAGGGTCCACGACCTGCCCGACTTCGTTTACTTCAACCACGCCATTCACGTTCAAAAGGGGTGGGCTGCGTGTCGTGCCATGGCCGGGTCGACAAGATGCCCCTGGCGTGGAAGGAAGAGCCGATGACCATGGAATGGTGCCTGGAGTGTCATCGCCACCCGGAGCGCCATCTTCGCGACAAGAGCGACGTCTTCCGCATGGACCTCGTCCTGTCGACGCAAGAACAACTTCAGAAAGGGCGTGAACTCGTGAAGAGTCACAAAATCGAGGTCGATCGTTTGACCAACTGCTCGGTGTGCCACCGATGACGCAACAATCTCGACCGACGAAAACTTGCGTGTCGATTCAACTCTCGACAGCTGTGCTCGCTGCCGGTGCATCTCAGAGCGCTCCGCTCTTCTGGAAGAGCCTGGAAGAGCTGGCCGGCAACGCCCCGCGCTGCCGACGTTCCTGGCCTCGAGTTTCCCGACCCGTCGATCGAGGTGCTGGACGAGCCCAGCCGCCGCGATTTTCTCAAGTTCATGGCGGCGTCGCTGGCCTTGGGCGGGAGTCAGCGGCTGTGCTTACCAGCCCGCCGAGTCGATCGTGCCGTATGTGGAGGCGCCCGAGGCGATCGTTCCGGGAAAGCCCCTGTTCTTCGCCTCGGCGATTCCCATCGACGGTTATGCCTGCGGCGTGCTGGTCAAGAGCCACATGGGGCGTCCCATCAATCTCGAAGGCAACCCGGCCCATCCCGCGAGCCTGGGGGCAGTCGACATCTTCGGCCAGGCCGACGATGCTGACGCTCTACGACCCTGACCGCTCGCAGATGGTGACGCACAACGCGCGGGTCGACACCTGGGAGCATTTCCAGACGCTCGCTCCTGGACAGCCGCGAAAAGCTGCTGCAAAAAAAGGGGGCCGGCCTGCGCATCCTGACCCAGACTGTCGCCTCGCCGACTTTGGCCGATCAACTGCGGCGGCTCGGAGAGCAGTTTCCCGAGGCGAAATGGCACAGCTACGAGCCGCTGACTCGCGATGCCGTCTGGGCCGGCTGCCGGCTGGCTTTTGGCGAGGACCTCGTGCCGGTCTACCACCTCGACCAGGCCGACGTGATCGTCGCGCTTGATGCCGACTTCCTGGCACGAGGGCCGGCGCGATTGAACGATGCCCGCGGGTTTGCCGCGCGGCGCGAGGTCGACGATCGCGCAGTCCGGCGCCGGCGATGAACCGGCTGTACGTCGTCGAGCCGACGCTGACCCTCACGGGTGCCGCGGCCGATCACCGGCTGGCCGTCGCGTCGCGTGATGTCGCGCTGTTTGCCCAGGCCATCGCCGCGAGCTGAAGTCGGAGCAACCGGGTCCACGCGGGCCGAAGACTATCGGATTCCGGTCGGCTCGCCGACACGCTCGATCTGGATCACCGCACTGGCACGCGACCTGGCCGCCCATCGCGGCAAGAGTCTGGTCATCGCCGGCGAAACGCAGCCGGCCGAAGTTCACGCGCTCGCTCATCTGATCAACCACTCCCTCGGCAATGCCGGCAAGACGGTCGACTTTATTGCGCGTGTCGATGCAGGGCCCGCCGACCAGATCGCCTCGCTCCGCGAGCTGGTACGCGACATGAACGCCGGTGTGGTCGATACGCTGATCATTCTGGGCGGCAACCCTGCCTATGATGCGCCCGGCCGACCTCGAGTTCGCCAAGGTGCTGGCGAGCGACAAGGTCAAGCTCCGCATCCATCTCGGGCTTTATGATGATGAGACGGCCCAGCTCTGCCACTGGCATATTCCCGAGGCCCATTGCCTTGAATCGTGGAGCGACCTCCTGGCGTTTGACGGGACGGCGTCGATCCAGCAGCCCCTGATCGCGCCGCTCTACAAGGGGAAGTCGGCTCACGAGCTGCTGGCGATTTTTCTGGGCGAGCCCGATCTATCGGGCCTGGAGATCATCCGCGACTACTGGCGGACGGAATCTCGCCGGGCGATTTCGAGTCGGCCTGGCGAACGGCTCTCGAGGCCGGATTGATCGCCGTCAACCGCCAGCAAGCCCAAGCAGTGTCGCGCCGACGATCAAGGAAATCGCACTCCCGGCGGTGCCGGCGCGATGGAGGGCGCGGAGAGCCTCGAGATCCTTTTCCGTCCTGACCCGACGATCGGCGATGGCCGGTGCGCCAATAATGGCTGGCTCCAGGAATTACCCAAGCCCCTGACCAAACTGTCCTGGGACAACGCCGCGCTCGTCGGCCCGGCGCTGGCGCAGCGGCTAGGTCTCGAGAATGAAGACGTGGTTCGAGCTGCGATATCAGGGCCGGTCGGTCAGCTTCCGGCCTGGATCATGCCCGGCCAGGCCGACGGATCGGTGACAGTCCTCCTGGGACATGGCCGGCGACGGGCCGGCAAGGTCGGCACGGGAGTCGGTGTCGACGTCTATGGTCTTCGCACCGCCGACCAGCCGTGGTCAGGCTCCGGGCTCGAGGTCAAGAAGACCGAGCGAACGCTACCCGGCTGGCGGCCATGCATCATCATTTCAGCATGGAAGGCCGCGATCTGATTCGTGTCAGCAATCTCGAAGAATATCGCAAGAATCCAGGCTTCGCGCAGGAGGCCGAGCACGAACCCGGGCACGGCCTGAGCCTGTTTGAGGATCCCGAGCCCCAGAAGCGAAACACGAGCAGGGGAGGGGAACTCCTGGGGCATGGCGATCAACCTCAATACCTGCATCGGCTGCAATGCGTGCGTCGTGGCGTGCCAGGCCGAGAACAACATTCCGGTCGTCGGCCGCGAGCAGGTGCTGGCCTCGCGTGAGATGCACTGGATTCGCGTCGATCGCTATTTCGAGGGGGAAGACGCCGACAATCCCAAGGTCGATTTTCAGCCGGTGCCCGTGCATGCAATGCGAGAAGGCACCGTGCGAGGTCGTCTGTCCGGTCGGGGCGACGACCCATAGCGCCGAGGGCTTGAACGAGATGACGTACAACCGGTGCGTCGGCACGCGGTATTGCTCGAACAATTGCCCGTACAAGGTGCGACGGTTCAATTTCCTGCATTATTCCGACGAGACGACACCCAGCCTGAAATTGATGCGGAATCCCGACGTGACCGTGCGGTCGCGCGGCGTCATGGAGAAATGCACTTACTGTGTGCAGCGGATCAACGCGGCGCGGATCAACGCCGAGATCGAGAATCGGCCGGTGGGCGGCGACGAGGTGGTGACGGCCTGTCAGGCGGCCTGTCCGACCAAGGCGATCGTGTTCGGCAACCTGAACGACCCCGATAGCGCGGTCGTCAAGGCCAAGGCCAGCTCCCGCAACTATGCGCTGCTTGGCCGAGCTCAACACCCGGCCGCGCACCACGTATCTGGCCAAGCTCCGCAATCCCAACCCCGAGATCGAGGCAGGCTCGCGCGATGACTCCCACCGATCCTGAATCGGCCTACACACGGGCGACCGCGCCGATCCTGGGGCCGGAGCACACTTATGCCTCGGTGACCGACAAGATCAGCGCGATCGTGCTGGTGCGGCCCTACAACTGGCGCTGGTTTCTGGGCTTTGGCATCGGATCGGCCCTTACGCTGCTGTTGCTCGTATCGATCGCCGTGCTCTTGTAGAACGGCGTCGGCATCTGGGGGATCGACGTCCCGGTGATGTGGGGCTTCGCGATCGTCAATTTCGTCTGGTGGATCGGCATCGGCCACGCCGGCACCTTGATCTCGGCGATCCTGCTCTTGCTCAAGCAAGACTGGCGCACTTCGATCAACCGGTTCGCCGAGGCGATGACTCTGTTCGCCGTGGCCTGCGCGGGCTTGTTCCCGCTCTTGCACCTGGGGCGGCCCTGGCTGTTTTACTGGCTGCTTCCCTATCCCAACACGATGGGGCTCTGGCCCCAGTGGCGCAGCCCCTTGATCTGGGACGTATTTGCCGTTTCGACGTATGCCACGGTGTCACTCCTGTTCTGGTATGTCGGGCTCATCCCCGACCTGGCGACGTTGCGCGACCGGTCCAAGAATCGCTGGGCGCAATACATCTACGGCATCCTGGCGATGGGCTGGCGAGGGTCGGCCCGGCACTGGCATCGTTATCGCACAGCCTATCTCTTGATGGCCGGACTGGCGACCCCGCTGGTCGTCTCGGTGCACACGATCGTGGCCCTCGACTTCACGGTCGCGATCTTGCCCGGCTGGCACTCGACCATCTTTCCTCCCTATTTCGTTGCGGGTGCGATCTTCTCGGGATTTGCCATGGTGGTGACCCTCAGCGTCCCGCTGCGGTCGGCCTTCGGCCTGAAAGACTACATCACGGATCGCCACCTCGACAACATGGCCAAGGTCATTCTGGCCACCGGCATGATCGTGGCGTACGGCTATTTGATGGAAGCGTTCATGGCCTGGTACGGCAATAATCCTTACGAGAAATTCGTCCAGCTCAAGAATCGGCCGTCCGGCCCGTACGCACATACGTATTGGATGATGCTGACGTGTAACGTGTTTGTTCCGCAGCTGCTGTGGTCTCGCTGGGTCCGTAGCCAGCGTGCCGCTCTTGTGGCTTGATTTCGATCCTGGTGAATATCGGCATGTGGCTCGAGCGATATGTGATCGTCGTGACCAGCTTGCATCGCGATTTTCTGCCGTCCTCGTGGTCGATGTATCACGGAACGTTCTGGGACTACTCGACGTTTTACGGCACGCTCGGTCTCTTCCTCGCCTTGATGTTTCTCTTCATTCGCTTCCTGCCGGTGATCTCGATCACCGAGATGCGCGAGCTGGTCCACGAAACGCAGCAGGATCACGAGCGGCAGGCCGAATCGGCTGCATCCGCACGGGGCCACGTCATGAGCACCAAACCCGAGTCACCCGACCGTTTACGGAATCATGGCCGAGTTCGATCACCCCGATCATCTGATCGAGGCGACCCAGCATGCCTACGATCGCGGTTACCGGATGATGGAAGCGTACACGCCGTTCCCCGTCGACGGGCTCGCCGAGCGCTCTGGGTTCCATCGCAACCGGATTCCGAGGATGGTGTTTCATCGGCGGGCTATTCGGCGGAATCGGCGGCTTCTTCATGCAGTGGTTCTCGGCGGCGATCCACTACCCGCTCAATATCGGCGGGCGGCCATTTAATAGCTGGCCGGCGTTCATCCCGATCACGTTCGAGTTGACGATCTTGTCGGCGGCGTTTTCGGCCGTGCTGGCGATGCTCGGGTTTAACGGATTGCCCCGGCCGCATCATCCGGTCTTCAACGTGCCGAGCTTTGCCCTGGCGTCGCGCAACCGATTTTTCCTTTGCCTGCAGGCACGCGACCCGTTGTTCGAGCCCGACACCGCGCGGCAATTCCTGGAAGAGCATAAACCCAAGGCGATCTCCGTGGTTCCCTGCGTGAGCTGTCGTATCGACAACAAGGTGATGCCGAGAATGAGCCGAGGAAGAGAAAGTCGCAAGCGGATTCGATTGATGGGGCAAAAAGTGTGCCTGGCGCCAAGCACCGGTCTGGTCATGCTTTTCTTGATTCTGGCCGGCTGCCGGAGCGAGATGTACGACCAACCGCGGTACGAGCCGTACGAGGCCAGCGAGTTCTTTGATGACGGCACGTCGGCGCGGCCGCTGGTCGCGGGCACGGTTCCGCGCCGTGATCCGCGAGAACAGGGCAAGTGGTCCGATGAGCTACTTCACGACCGGCAAGACAGCCGGCAAGCTTGCCGAGACGTTGCCGTTCCCGGTGGACCGCGCGGTGCTCGAGCGCGGCCAGGATCGATTCCGGATCTTCTGCACGCCGTGTCACGGCGAGCTGGGGGACGGCCGGGGCATGATCGTCCAGCGCGGTTTCAATCCGCCTCCTTCATTTCATGGCGAAGAGGTGCGCAAGAAGCCCGTCGGCCATTACTTCGATGTGATGACCCGCGGCTTCGGAACGATGTATTCCTATGCGTCGCGGATCCCGGCCCGCGACCGGTGGGCGATTGCGGCATACATTCGGGCATTGCAGGTGAGCCAGCATGCGCTTGCCGACCGAGCTGTCGCCCGAAGATCGTAGCCAGCTTCAAGGAGTGGGGCCATGAGCACGCAACATGACGGCCGATCCCGAGCTCAAAGAGCGGCTCGAGCGAATCCAGATCAGTGCGCTGGTCGTGGGTGGTCTGGGCTCGCCGGCTGCGTCTGGCGGCATGGGCGATCTGGCCGGTCCACTTTTTTCCCGCTTATCTGGTTGGATTTCTCTACTGGCTGGGAATCAGCCTGGGATGCATCGGCCTTATCGATGCTGCATCACCTGGTGGGGGGCTCGTGGGGACTTGTGATCCGGCGGCCGCTCGAGTCGGGTGCGCATGAACGTGCTGCCGCTGGCGCTCTTATTCGTGCCGATCGCCTTCGGAGTGCACGTCGCTTTATCCGTGGGCGCACGCTGTCTCGACCGGCCACGAAGCGGTGATCGAGCACAGTCCCTATCTGACAGAGTCGTTCTTCTTGATTCGCGCCGGCACTCTATTTCGTGATCTGGATCGCGATGGCCCTTGTCTTGAACGGACTCTCGAACCGGCAAGATTCCACTACAGATCCGACACCCAGCCGCTGGCTCCAAGGGCTCGCCGGCCCGGGGACCGTCCTCCTATTCTTGGCGGGGACGTTTTCGGCGATCGACTGGGGGATGTCGCTCGATCCGCAAATGGACTTCGACGATCTACGGCGTGATGCTCATCATCGCCGACGCGCTGGCGACGTTGGCACTGATGATTGTCGTGGCCCGATTCCTGGCGGCGGATCGAGCCGATGTCGCGAGATCGCGACGCCCGGACGGTTGAACGACCTGGGCAATCTGCTCCTGGCATTCGTGATGCTCTGGGCCTACATGTCGTTTTGCCAGTTCCTGATCATCTGGAGCGGCAACCTGACGGAAGAGATTCCCGTGGTATCTGCGCCGGACCACGGGGCGGCTGGCAGTGGGTGGCCCTCGCCTTGATCTTGTTTCAACTTTTTCTTGCCGTTCTTTGTGCTGCTTGTTCCGCGACGAACAAGCGAGAGACGAGCAAGATATCGCGCGTGGCTCTCTGGATTCTTGTTCATGCACTGGGTCAATTTGGTCTGGCTGGTCATCCCGGCCTCTTCCGACCCGGCCAGCCCGCAGA
The DNA here is from genome assembly GCA_963850935.1 of uncultured Isosphaeraceae bacterium. GTDB lineage: Bacteria > Planctomycetota > Planctomycetia > Isosphaerales > Isosphaeraceae > CAWFRS01. The sequence continues at coordinate 270,714 of CAWKNT010000029.1, read as the reverse complement.
TTCTCTGGGCCGAGGTTTTCTTGAGCTGGGTGGCGACCGTCGGGATCGGTGGCATCTGGATCGCGTTCTTCATTCATTGGCTGAAGCGCCGGCCGCTGGTGCCGCTCCACGACCCCAGCTTGATCGAGGCACTCGAGCACGCCGGAGGTCACTGAACGTGGCAGACTATCTCCCGCAGGCCTCGAATTCCGGCCAGACACAAAATGGCCACGAAGCCAACACTCTGGTGGTCAAGGGGCTCGTGATCTTTCGCGGTGGTGCTGGTTCGCCGTGTCGGAATCCTGGTCGAATTCGGGCTCGGGTCTATGTCATGAGGGATTTCTCGCACGAAGAGAAAAGCCTGGAGGCTCTCGCGCCGCCAACGTTTCCGGACGACACTGAGATACGTTCCCGGTCCGCGACTTCAGGCCGAACCACCCATCGACTTGTCAGAAGAAAGCGGCCAAGCATGAGTCGTTTGAACGGATATGGATGGGTCGACCACAAGGCGGGGATTGCCCATATCCCCATCGATCGGGCCATGGAGATCGTTGTCGCGGTCAGGACTTCCCGTGCCGAGTTGGCCCTGGCGCGTCGACTCCGGCACCGAATCCTGAAGCCGAAAGAGGACAGGAAGCCATGACAGTACAAGACAATCGTTCTTGTTGCAGCGGCACTTGGCCTGGAATGTCTCCTGTTGTCGTTAAGCTCGACTGCCTGTGGGCAAGCAGACCGTGGGCGGCGTGGTCAGCCAGGTCGGGTTCGACCAGAAGCTCGGCGTAGCAGCTCCCGCTCGACCTGCGTTTTCGTGACGATCACGGGACGCGAACTGCGGCTGCGCCGAGCTCTTCGGCAGCCGGCCCGTGATCCTGGCGCCGGTCTATTTCCGCTGTCCGCTGCTCTGTAACCAGCTTTTGAACGGCTTGACTCGCAGCTTGAAGCCGGTGTCGCTTGGCTGCGGGCAAGGATTTTGACGTGGTCGCCTTCAGCATCAACCCCGAGGAAACGCCCGAGCTGGCGGGCCAGAAGAAGGCGGCCTATCTGGAGCAATACGATCGGCCGGGCTCGGCAGACGGGTGGCACTTTCTGACGGGTGACCAGGCGTCGATCACGGCCCTGGCCGAGGCCATCGGGTTTCGCTATACGTTCAACCCGGCGACCAAGCTTTACGCCCACGCCGCGGGCGTGGTTATCGTCACGCCCGACGGGCAGATCGCCCGCTATTTCTACGGGATCGATTTCCCTCCCAAGGAGCTGGAGAACGAGCTGCGAGCGGGCCAAGCGCCGGCCGCATCGGCACTCCGATCGGCCGCTTGCTCTTGCTCTGCTACGACTACGACGCGGCGACCGGCAAGTACACGCTTTCCATCCTGCGATTGATCCGGATCCTGCGGAACGGCGACTGCGGTCGCCTTGGCGGGCTTCATGTTCGTCATGTTCCGCCGCGAGGGAAGAGCAGCGCCGCATGAAGCTATCGGAGCATGAGCCAACGTGGCCGCCAGATGAGCTCGATCGTCCGATCGTGTCCCGCTGAGCCGAGGATAACGAAGCTGCATCATGTGGAATTTTCCGCTTTTTCCCGATCAAGCATCGACCATGGCGAAGCAGGTCGATGCGCTCTACTTCTTTGAGCTTGGCATCGCCGGCTTCTTCACCGCGCTTGATCTGCGTGTTGATCGTGACCTTCGCGGCGCGCTATCGCCAGAAAGCGATCGTCGATCGCTCGAATCCTCCGACCGCGAGCAAGTTGATGGAAGTGCTCTGGATCGGAGTGCCGCTCGTTCTGGGAATGGTCATGTTCGTCTGGGGGGCGAACTCTCTTTTTCCGCATTTACGACCCGCCGCGGCGATGCGCTCGAGGTCGCGGTGGTCGCCAAGCAGTGGATGTGGCACTTGCAGCACGCCGAAGGGCGTTCCGAGATCAATGAGCTGCACGTTCCGCTGGGCCGGCCAGTCAAGCTGCACGATGACCTCGCAGGATGTGATCCACAGCTTTTATGTACCGGCGTTTCGAGTGAAGCAGGACGTGCTGCCGGGCCGCTATACGTCGCTCTGGTTCGAGCCGACCACAGGTGGGCCGCTATCACCTGTATTGCGCCGAATATTGCGGGACGAATCATTCGACGATGGGGGGATGGGTTACGGTCATGGAGCCGGTTGACTTTCAGCGCTGGCTGACGCAGGCGGGCGTCGGGACCATCGATGGCCGAGGAAGGAGAGCGGCTCTTCGTGCAGCACCACTGCGCCGGCTGCCACCGAGGGAGTCAGACCGTGAAGGCGCCCGAGCTCGAGGGGGTATTCGGCAAGCCGGTCCCGATTCAAGACGGGTAAGGAAGTCCGGTTCGTGACGGCCGACGCCGCCTATATCCGCGACTCGATCTTGATGCCCAAGGCGCAGGTCGTGGCCGGGTACGAGCCGTTGATGCCGTCGTTCAAAGACCAGATCAGCGAGCCGGACCTGCTGAAAATCATCGCCTACATCAAGTCGATCGGAGCGGAGGGCGCGAGTCAATGAGCGCGCAACGGCAGTCGAGTTCAAGGAAGACTATCTCCAGGCGTATACGCTGAAGTCGTGGCTGCTTGACCAACGACCACAAGCGGATCGGGCTGTTGTACATGGCCTCGATCACGCTGTTCTTCTTTGTGGGAGGAGCGGCCGCCACGGTGATGCGGCTCGAGCTGATGACGCCGCAAGGGGACGTCCTGCGCTCGCCCGACGAATACAATCGGCTCTTCACGATGCACGGCGTGGTCATGATCTTCTTCTTTCTTGGTGCCGTCGATCCCGGCCGTGCTGGGCAACTTCCTGATTCCGCTCATGATCGGCGCCCGCGATCTGGCCTTTCCGTGGTTGAACTTGCTCTCGTGGTACGTCTACATGATCGGCGGATCGATCGCGCTTTGGATCTTGATCTTCGGCGGGGTCGACACCGGCTGGACCTTTTACACGCCGTTCAGCACGATGTTTTCCAACACGATGGTCGTGCCGGCGGCGACGGCCGTGTTCATCACGGGTTTCTCGTCGATCTTGACGGGCCTGAACTTCATCGTGACGATCCACACGATGCGGGCGCCGGCATGACGTGGTTCCGTCTGCCGCTCTTTGTCTGGGCGCATTACGCGACCAGCCTGATCATGGTGCTGGGCACGCCGGTGCTGGCGATCGCCGTTGCCCTCGTGGCCGTCGAACGGCTTTTTCGCGTCGGCATCTTCGACCCGGCCCTGGGGGGCGACCCGATCCTGTTCCAGCACCTGTTCTGGTTCTATTCGCACCCGGCGGTCTACATCATGGTCCTTCCCGGCATGGGGGTCGTCGCCGAGATCGTTCCCTGTTTCTCGCGGCGGCCGATCTTCGGCTATCGCTTCATCGCCTATTCGAGCATGGCTATCGCGGTCCTGGGTTTCCTGGTGTGGGGCCACCACATGTTCGTCTCGGGCCAGTCGATGTACGCGGGGATGGTGTTTTCGATCCTCAGCTTCCTGGTGGCGGTCCCGTCGGCGATCAAGGTCTTCAACTGGACGGCCACGATGTACAAGGGCTCGATCAGCCTCGATACGCCGATGCTTTATGCGCTGGGGTTCATCGGCCTGTTCACGATGGGCGGACTGACGGGGCTTGATGCTCGCGTCGCTCGGGCTCGACGTGCACGTCCACGATACGTACTTTGTCGTGGCCCACTTCCATTACATCATGGTCGGCGGGGCCGTGATGGCCTACATGGGTGGAATCCACTTCTGGTGGCCCAAGCTGAGCGGCCGGATGTATCCCGAGCTCCTGGGCAAGCTGTCGGCCTTGACGGTCTTCGTCGGCTTCAACCTGACGTTTTTCCCCCAGTTCGTGCTCGGCTACCTGGGCATGCCCCGGCGCTATTACGAGTATTCGCCCGAGTATCAGGTATTGAACGTCATGTCGACGGCCGGCGCGTCGATCCTGGCGTTCGGCTACGTGTTGCCGCTTGCTTATCTCTTGTTTTCACTGCGCGGCCGCCCGACGCGGGCCCGAACCCCTGGCGAGCCACGGGCCTCGAGTGGCAGACCGAGTCTCCGCCGCCCGTCCACAACTTCGACGAGATCCCCGTCGTGACCAGAGCTCCCTACGCCTATTCTCCCGGAGGAACCGAGGGCTTCGATGCATACGGCCACCACCCATCACACTGAGCACGGGCCGACCCAGGTCGACGACGAGCCGATCCTGTCGCAGCAGTTCGACGACGTCGAGCAGCAGAGCGAAGCGTCCACGCTCGGGATGTGGCTGTTCCTGGCGACCGAAGTGATGTTCTTCGGCGGCTTGCTGACGGCCTACGCCGTCTACCGCATCGACGCGCCCAGGGAGGTCGCGCTTGCCAGCGAAGAGCTCAATGTCGTGCTCGGGTGCATCAATACGGTCGTCCTCCTGGCGAAGCAGCCTGACGATGGCCCTGGCCGTTCGCGCCGCCCAGTTGCGGGCGCATCGAGAGCTGGTCATGTGGCTGGTGCTGACGATGGTTCTCGGAACGGCCTTCCTCGGGATCAAGGCCGTCGAATGGACCAACGACTATCACGAGCACCTGATCCCGGGCTTGAACTTCCAGGTCCCCGAGAAAGACCGAGTCGCTCGTCGAACAAGAAGGACTCGAACCGGGAAAGATGGAGTTGTTTTTTGTTCTTTACTTCTTCATGACGGGCCTGCACGCCATCCACCTGATCATCGGCATCGTGTTGGTCGGCGTGATGGCCTATCTGTCGTGGCGCAGGTGGTTTTCGGGAGGCGGGGCGACGCAGATCGAAGTCACCGGTTTGTACTGGCACTTCATCGACATCGTCTGGGTGTTTCTTTATCCCTTGCTCTATCTGATCGACGTCCACAAATGAAGCAGCACATTTCCTCGATCCAGACGAACGTCACCGTGTTTGTCGTGCTATTGGTCCTTTTGTTCGCGACGGTGGGAGCGGCGTATCTGCCGCTGGGGGCGCTGCATTTCCCGACCGCGATGGCGATTGCCGCGGCCAAGGCCGTGCTGATCGTCGTGTACTTCATGCACGTCAAGTACAGCCACCGGCTCACCGCTGTCATCTGCGGTGGCATCGTTCCTCTGGCTGGCGATCATGCTCGCGCTCACGCTAACCGATTACTTCTCGCGATCCTCACCCGAAAGCTGGCTCAACATCCCTGGAAAATGAGGGCTAATCCTTGAGCGGCAAGATCTCCACCTTCCGAAACTCGATCGGGTGGCTCTCGGACTGAAGCGCGATGTAGCCCTCGTGGAGCATCTTGTCGCCGTCCTTGATCAATCGGCGGCCGTCGGGGTCTCGGTCATCGAGCTGGGGCTTTTCGTACTCCATGACCGTCTCGCCGTCGATCATATGCTTGATCGATCCCATTGCCGTGGACCTCGACTTCGACGGTTACCCATTCGTCGCCGTGATAGGTCTTGGACCGCGAGTCATTGCAGTGCTGGGTGATGAGCTTGTCTTTCATCACGATATTCGTGCCCGGCGTGCAGACGTTGCCGGTGGGTCGCTTGTCCTTGCCGTTGCCACCCAAGAACTGGACCTCGATCGAGACCGGGAAATTCCTGATCCTTCCTCATGGTCTCCGGCGACTGGCTGTGGATCATCACCCCGCTATTCTTGAAGGCCCACTCCGGCCCGCCGTTGCACTGGTCGCCGACAAACCGATACTCGATGCGCAGGCGGTAGTTTGAATACTTGTGCTCGGAAAACAAGTGGCCGAACTGATTGTCGAACTTGGGATACTTGATCATAGGCGACTTTGAGAATCCCGTTCTTCCACGCGAAATGTGTTTCCAAAATTGTCGCCGAGGTCATGGCCCTTGATCTTGGGCTTCCAGCCTTGGAGGTCCTTGCCGTTGAATAGCGGAATCCAGGCATCCTTGCCGGGCAGGTCCTGTCCCCGTGCGCTCAAGAGCGCCCAGCGTGACTGGCAAGAGCGGCGATCGGCAGAGACAATGCGAGCCCGTTGGCCACGCGGGGGATCGAATCGAGAGCATTGCGTCGGTCGCATGGTCGTGTCTCTCCTGTGGCTGGGATTAGAGGCGGGGCGCCTTGGGCTTGATCGGCGGCTCGTAAGCGTTGGCCCCTTTGACTTTGACTTTCCGCTTGTAAACGCGATCGCCGCATGTGGCGAACAATCGTCTGAAAGTCCGCACCGCCGAAACAGAGATTGGCCACCTTGCCGTTGGGCGTGGGGATGATGCAGTTCACTCGGCCCGGCCTGGTCGCAGACCTGGATACCCATCTGCGTCGTCACATAAAGCCGGCCGTCACGATCGACCCGGATGCCGTCAGCCCCGCTGTCGTCGGCGGTGTCGGGGGAGTGCAGATGGTAGAATCGCTGCTTGTAGGCGAGAGTTCCATCGGGACTGGACCTGATAACTGTAGACCCAGTGGCTGCCATAATCGGCGACGTATAACAACGACTGGTCCGGTGAGAGCGTGATGCCGTTGGCGAACTTCAGGCCCGTATCGACGACCCGCTTTTCACCCGTGGGGGTCGATGTACCAGACCTGGCTCGGGCTGCCACCGCCGCCGGGTTGGGTCACGTAGATTCCGCCATCGTGGCGGACGACCAGGTCGTTGGCGCGGATCCCCTCGGCGATTACCGTGGGCTTGGCGTCGGCGTCGTAAGCGAGGATCTGGCCTGAACCGGTGGCGGCCGCGTATAGCCGGCCGTCCGGCCCAAATGCCTGGCCGTTCGCATGCTTGGTATCGGCAATGAAAAGGCTCACATTGCCGTCCAGCCCGATCTTGTAGGCCTTACCGTTGGGAATGTCGTTGAAAAAGACCTCGCCGCGGGCGTTGGGGGCCGGCCCTTCGGTAAATCGGTAACCATCGGCGACCAAGGTCCAGTCCTCGCCGGGTATCAAGATCTCACTGAAGCTGCTGCGAGCCGTAGCCCCGCCTTCACGGGCGCGGGCCAGTCTTTCCAGAGCCAGCGCATCGCGTTCGGCGAAGATCTTGGTCGCGTGCTCGCCGCTGTGGCCGCCGGTTCCCCAGTCGTGGTTGACTTCCTAGCCGGCGAACGTGAGGGAGCGTTCCATCTCCTGGTTGGCCATCCACCAATCGCCACCGTAGATGTTCAAGTCGGCACTGCCATCCTGGAGAAAGACGCGGATCGGCTTGGGCTCGAACTTGCGAATCAAGGTTGGATAGTCGTTGCCGCCGCGCAGACCGACGTATGTGCCGATCGCGCTGAAGACTCGGCGGAACGCATTCGGGCCGCTCCCACGCCGCTGTGAACGCGCAGATCGCGCCGCTACTGGCCCCGCCGATCGCACGGTCGTTGCCCTCAGGCGACAACTCGATCGGCCGTCCGTCCGATGTGGTTTTCGTCTCGACTTCGGGAAGCAGCTCTTCCTGCAAGAACCGTACGTAGTCGGGCCCAAGCCCGTCGTATTCGAGACTGCGGTTGAAGCGATCGAGCGCTGTGCTTGAAGTTGCTTTGACCCGTCCGGGCGTGATGAACACGCCGATCACGATGGGCATCTCTTTCTTGTGGATGAGCTCATCGAAGACTTCGGGGGCGCGATACTGGATGCCGTCCTGATTTACATACAAGCATGCCGGCTTGGCTGGATTGTACTGCTTCGGCACGTAGATCCAGTAATCGCGGACAGTTCCGGGGAAGATCTTGCTCTGATCGAACGTGAACTTGCGGACCTCGCCCTTGGGCACGGCAGCCTTTGCGGGCGTATCGTCCGCGTGGATGATGGCGGTTGGACCAACGAACAAAATTGTCAAGAGTGGAAACAACGGTCGGAGGGCGAATTGTCGCATCGATGGAGCCCCGGGCTTTTACAGACTGGCGAGGATGAGATCGATCTCATAGCAATTCCCGATTCTAGCGGCGCAAATCCGCGGCTGACAGGTTGCACTCGACTCGATCTGCTCGAATGAGCAGCGACTCGGCTAGTCGGGATGGAATGGGTCAACGCGAGCCGAGGAGGTTATCGTCTCTTGAGCATCGCGGCGATAGCGCTGCGAAATGCCGGGAGCACTTCACGGCCCATGGCAGACCCGACGATATTGAACTGTTCTTCGGGGTCGGAATTGAGTGCGTACAACTCCTCGAGCCCATCGCCGGTGCGGATGTAGTGCAGCCCCCCGGCGATGAGCGACTGCATCGGACCCTTGGCGGCCGGCTCGCGTCCTTGGTTCGAGAGGACCTCGGGTTTGTCGGTCTCCATCAGCAAAGGCTCAGTCGGAGGCGAGAGCGCCCGATCAGGCCGACGCCAAAACCGGGTGAGCGACCGGCCAGGGAACGATGATTCCTCCGCCAACCCGAGCAGGTCGACGACCGTCGCCGGTACGTCGCGCAGGCTCACCGGTTCGGAGACGGCGCGATTTGACGGCACTCCTTTATTGTTGTTCACGATTACCAACGGCACCTGTACGAGCTGACGATAAAGACTGCACCCGTGGAAAAATAAAAGGTGATCGCCCAGGTGCTCGCCGTGATCCGAGGTGACGATCACCAGGGTATTGTCGAGCACCCCGCGCCGGCTAAGGTCATCAAGTAGTATCCCCAGCCGCCGATCGAGATGCGCAATGCAATCGTCGTAAACATCGGTGGCCATGCGGACGTCGTGGTAGGAAAGTCTCGCCTTGTCGAGAGTGTGCCAGAGAAAGAGAACCTGGCGGTCCAGTGATGTCACTGGCCGGAGACCAAATCCCGCGGTCGATCGGTCGGGAACTTCGTACGGACTGTGTGCGTCGTTGTAATTGAGAAAGGCAAAGAAGGGGCGGCGACGATTCTGCTGCCGTGTCAGCCAACGCAAGAACGCGCTCTCGATGTCTTCTGCCTTCTTTATGTGCTCTCTCGAGCGCGGGGCCAGGTCATACCAACGACCGAAGCATCGCTCCACGAGGCGGTCGAGGACCAAGGCCCAAGACGAGACTTCGAGCCTGTGGCCCAAGGCAACATAGCGGGTGAAGGCATCGAATGCGTCCAGCGGGAAATCTTCATAGTGCGACATACCCCGAGCCAGACCGGTCTCACGTATGCAATAGTCGAGATTGGCCGCAAATCCTGCCGTGTCATACCCACGAGCACGGAGGTATTCGGCAAGCGTCGGAACGTCGTCTCGAAGGGGCGTTTTCCAGCCGACACCAAGCTCATGCGGCCAATGTCCCGTGAACAGGCTCGCGTGCGACGGCAGGGTCCAAGGGGCCGTCGAGAACGCCAGGTCGAACCGCACTCCGCGGCCGGCCAGCCGTTCCAAATTGGGGGTCGTCTGCCGAGCGTAGCCATGGAGACTCAGGTTGCTGGCCCGCACAGTGTCCCAAACGATTAACAGCACATTGCGGGCGTTTGGGGGCGCGGGGGGCAAGGCAGCCAATGCACGATGCTCTGACCAGGCACGTCCGCCGATCGTCGCGAGAATGATCGTTAGAAGAGCTCCACCAAGCAGCGGGACAGTTCGGCGCACCATTCGCACAAACGCCGGCCGGCGGGGGCGTATCAGCCGAACCGATTGCGTGGCGAGCCCACCACAAACGAGTATCGTTGCCCAGATCTCGAGCGGCAGCCGCGCGCAGATGTCGACAAATCCAGCAAACGAGAGCACCCACACCGCCACTGCCAGGCGGACGCCCCCTTTGCGGACCCGTGCGATCAACATGATCACAAGCGCCGGTGCCAGCATCAAAATGGTGACCGCCGCAGGGATGACCCAGGTGAAATCACTGCCGAGACGGACGAAGTCGCCGCTGATCGATCGCTTGTTCACCACCAAAAGGCCGAGGTCGAGAAATCCTGTGAGCAGGCCAATCCAGACCGCCAGTAGCAGGACCGTACCCGGCCCGACGCGGATCTGCGACGTTTCCTGGTCGGCAGCGCCCAAAGTCGGCTTGGGCAACCTGGTATTCGCGATTCCCTCAGTTTGATTCATTGATCGATTCGGTCGTTGCCCAGCATGGTCAGTCGCGTCTCATAATGCTCCACTGTACGGAAGGCGCTCACGCAAGCAAAGGCAAGATCGCCGAGCAGAATGACTACGGCGACGAGTCGTCAACGCGAGGCGCTGCCGGTGGGATTGAGCGTGGAGCGAACCGTGGCGAGAAAAGCGTCGGCCGAAGAGTCGAATGGTGCCCCTCGCCTTCGCCATGCATAGATTTTCACCTTCCCGAAATAACGGGTCATCACCCGCTGATGAAGATTGGGACGAGGTCTACCGTGGGGATGAGCGATGATCAGTCCGATCCCAAAACCGTGCTCAACGTATCGGCAGATCGTTGCAGAAAAAAATGCGTTGACTCGATGCTGGTGATCCATGAGGACATCGGCCTTGTCGAGAATAGCCATGACGGCCGGATCGGGAAAGGCGTCGCGGGCGTTTACAAGGGGATAAGTGCGGAGATCCTGGAGCCGGAAGGATCGACGTCGCGCGAGTGGGTGGTCCTTGGGAGTGATCAGGGCGACGTCGAGCTCGTAGACGGTCTCGGACGCAAGCCATGGGCTGTGACCCCACGGACCGGCAGCCGCAGTAGCCCGCCCTCCCGTAAGTCCCAGATCGACTTCGCCCGACGATACCATCTCGGTAACGTGTTCATCGCCGACTTCATGGATCGAGAAACGAACGCGAGGATAATTGTCACAAAATGCCTTGATGCACTCGGGGAGGTCTTCCGCCACAATCCTGGGGGTCGACGCCACCGCAAGCCGCACATCGTGATCCGACGTCGCCTCTTCGAATCGCTGGGGCAACGAGGCCATTCCGAGAACCAGTGGGCTTGCCAGCTCGAAGAAGGTCTTCCCTTCACCCGTCAGGTGCAGCCGCTTCCCTCGACTCTCGAAGAGTTCCTTTCCAATATGCTTTTCCAGAGCGCGGACCTGTTCCCAGACTGTCGGATGGGCCAATCCCAGATGTCGAGCTGCTTCCGAAAAGCTACCGAGGCGAGCCGACTCGTAAAAGCTTCGTAATTGCTGCGACGTCAACTCTTTGTACTTGCGCCTACCTGACGCTGCGTTGAGGGCTGGGCGCCGCCCATTTCGATTCACGACCTCTCGTCTGCTCGCGTGGGCACCGTTTCCCGTATGCAATCGCGACCCGATGTTCGACATTCACGAGGTCCTGTGGGAGTTCTGTAGGTTTTCTCTTATGCCATCTTAGAAACTTTAGGCCAATTACATGATTGTCGGCGAGCGCCTCATCTGTAAATATACTGTCGGCTGGTGTTAGCTGGGTATTCTAGAGCAACCCATTGGTTATGCGGTCGACGCGACCGGCGATCGGTCCGTACGTAGCTAGCGCCCGCCCGAGCCACGTCAGAGGAATCTCCCCATTCCTCTGAAAACGGACTATGGCGCCCTGTTGGGACCGTAAGTCTATCCCCGAATTAACCGCTCTCAATGCACCTAACGCATGGTAACTGGCATCGGCAAAATTTGGATGCGATGACGTTTTCATGAGTAATGGATGTCAGGACCGAAACAAGCCCGTTCACGAGGGCGACAACAGTGAAGTTTAAGTGAAGGTCAGATCGTGTCTTTATGCGAGTGTTGGTGCGACGTATAATCTACGTCTTGAACTCACACTCTTCCGACGGCGGTTCCATTGAACGACGCATCGATCATCCTCGCTCCTTCGCGTGCCGACCGAGAACAAAAAAACATGGAATACATGCGGTTGATCCGTAGTCTTGGGCTTCTCGTGCTGCTTAGCGTCACGGGGTTATGGAGCGGTTGCGGACAGACGGCTCTGAGCCCGACCGAGCAGGACACGGTCAATGCGACAATCAAGAAAAAAACGGCGGAGCGTCACAAAGAATTGAACGCAGAATTGAAGACCGCCAAGCAATCCCAGGGGAACATCCAGAAGAAGCGGGCCGGCGCCAGAAGGGCCGCGCATGGCGCACAGGGAGGACCGTAATCGATCGCCAGCCACTCAACGGGATTCGCCGTTGGATCGCGGCATTCAATCAAGGATCGTCACCGTAGGCCACGGGCAAGGCCCACGGAAAGCTGCTCGTTTTACGTTATCTCTTAGTTTTTTGTGAGGAGCGAAGCATGAAATTGCAAACACGTCCGGGATTCACCTTGATCGAACTTCTCGTCGTCATCGCGATCATTGCGGTGCTGATCGCGCTCTTGCTGCCTGCGGTGCAGTCAGCGCGAGGCCGCCCGGAGGGCTCAGTGCACCAACAACTTGAAGCAGATCGGCCTGGGTATGCACAATTACCACAGTACGCACGGGACATTCCCGCTGGGTGGCACCAGGGCTATGGCGTATTCTTCCAGTTACAACTACGGGAAGGGAATCGCCTGGGGAACCTGGAGCGCCCACGCACTGATGCTGGGCTATCTTGAGGCGATGCCGCTGTACAACTCCGCAAACTTTAGTTGGGCAGTGATAATGTCACCGGGATGGAACATTAACACCACGGTTTCGAACTCGATTGTGAACACGTTCTTATGCCCCTCAGATAATCTTTCGCCTTCTCCCGTTCCCCCGAGTGCGCAGTGGAGCGGCCGACTCAACAACTACTTTGCCTCCGTCGGTACGACGCCTGCCTATCAAGGGGGATCGCCGACCACGGGGGTCTTCACCCAGGCAGGCGCTGCCTACGGGCTCCAAAACATCACCGACGGCAGCTCTAATACGATCGCCTTTGCCGAAGCGGTCGTCGGTCCGGATAGTGGCGGTTATCAAACCAAGCAAATTCAGCAGCTGTTTCGCAATGGTACCAACGTCAACCCATCATCGACCGCAGGTTCAACCAGCCTTTTGGATGCTAATCAGAACATCCCAGCGGTCATGAAAGACATGCAGACGTGTCAGAATGCCGCCCTCACACTACCCTCGGGAGATGGGACTCAAGGTACTCTCAACGAAGATGACAAGGGAGAGCGGTGGGCGGCGGATGATGGAGGATTTAGCCTTATTAACACGATCGTGCCGCCGAGCTCGATCCAGTATTCTTTTGCCTGTTGCAGTTTCTCGGGTTCTTACGGTTGCGACGATGGGGTATTCCAGAACGTCAATAGCATGCACCCCGGTGGCGCTAACGTACTCTTCGCCGACGGGAGCGTCCACTTCCTCAAGTCGTCGATCTCAATGCAAACCTATTGGGCACTGGGGACCAAGGGCAATGGCGAGGTCCTTTCGTCGGACAGCTATTGATTTGTAACCGCCGTCCTGGAGAGCGCGACTGCGCCAGCCGCGCTCTCGGGGCAGGTGGACGTCTGACGAAGGGGCCGACCGAGCTAAAAGGGCGCGACCTGCCGGTATTGCCCGATTGCCGCTGATGAGTGTTTTTGCAAGAGTCTGCCGGAGAGTGGTTCGTAGGTTAGCCCCCAAAGGCTCTCGACATCGACCAAGAAGCGATCACTCGTTTTCTTGCTCTCAGCTCAAACTTTCATGAACGGATTCCAGCCACCTTCCTTCCTGCAAGCGTTGATGCGCATCGTCACGTTGCTCTCGGCCATCGCGTCGGTCGACGGTTCGCAGCGGTGCGCGTTTGCTCACGATCGCACCGGTGAGCAGATCTTCCGTCAGCAGTGCGCCCGGTGCCATGGCATCGTCGGCGAAGGGACGCCAGACGCGTTCCCTCACACGCTTGCCGGGGACAAAACGGTGGTTACGTTGTCCGCCTACATCGCCGAGAAAATGCCGGAGGATGATCCCGGAACCTGTATCGGTGCGGAGGCCGCGAAGGTTGCCGAATACATCCACGGGGCTTTCTACTCGAAAGAGGCACGGCGGAAAAACCGGCCGCCGGTGATCGAGGTCTCGCGGCTCACCGTGCGTCAATATCGCAATGCCCTGGCCGACCTCATCGGCAGCTTTCGCACTCCCGTCCAAATCGACGACCAACGCGGGCTCCACGCCGTGTATTTCAAGTCAAGAAAGTTTCGCGACGGTGACCGTGTTATCGAACGGCGCGATCACGAGGTCATGTTTGACTTTGGAGAGTCAAGTCCGGACCCGGAAAAGTTGAACCCTCAGTTGTTTTCGATACGATGGGAAGGATCGGTGTTTGCGCCGGATCCCGGCGAATACGAGTTCATCGTCCGAAGCGAGCACGGCACGCGCCTCTGGATTAACGATCCCGTGCGGGCGCTGATCGACGCGCCAATCAGGTCGAAGGACGAAACCGATTCCCGAGCAACGATCTTCCTTCTCGGCGGCCGCTCTTACCCGCTAAGACTCGAATTCGTCAAAATCGTCGGACAAGAGGATGACTCGGCGGAGGAGAAGGCGAAACGTCCCTCCGTGAAGGCTTCGATCTCGCTATTTTGGAAGCCGCCGCAACGCGCAGAGGAAATCATTCCGCAGCGCAACCTCTCGCCGATCAAGGTTTCCGATACGTTCGTCAGCACGACGCCTTTCCCCGTGGACGACCGAAGCGTTGGCTATGAGCGGGGCTCCACAGTTTCCAAGGCTTGGGATCGGGCCGTCACGGAAGCTGCCATCGAGGTCGCGGGCTATGTCCGCGGGCATTTGAAGGAACTGGCCGGCTCGGGCGACAACGGGCCGTACGACGAAAAGAACTTGCGCGACTTCTGCTCACGCTTCGCCGAACGGGCCTTCGGTCGACCGCTTTCCCCTGCGCAGCAACAGCTCTATGTAAATCGGCGATTCGCCGAGCCCGGCACTCTGGAGATGGCCGTAACGAGGGTCGTGATACTCGTCCTCAAGTCGCCGCTGTTCCTCTATCGCTACCTGGAGCGCGGCGCGGCGGACGGTTTTGAGGTCGCGTCGCGCCTTTCGTTCGGCCTCTGGGATTCGATTCCTGATGCGACGCTGCAGAAAACAGCGGCCGCGGGCCGGCTTGTGACCCGCGAGCAAGTTGCGCAGGAGGCCGATCGCATGGTCTCCGACCCGCGCACGAGCCAAGTTGCGCGATTTCTTCCTGCAATGGCTCAAGATCGATCCGGTACCGGACTTATCCAAGGATCCCCAGCTGTATCCGGGATTCACTCCGGCAATTGCCTCCGATCTGCGCACCTCGCTCGAGATGTTCGTCGACGACGTCATCTGGAAAGACGGGTCTGATTTTCGCGAGCTACTACTGGCAGATTTCCTCTATCTCAACGGACGCCTGGCTCGGTTTTACGGCGCAAGCCTTCCCGAGAACGCCCCATTCCAAAAGGTTTCATTCAATCGGGGCGCGCGGGCGGGGATTTTCTCCCACCCGTACTTGATGGCGACTTTCGCGTACGCAGCATCGAGTTCGCCTATTCATCGCGGTGTGTTCATCTCAAGGAATGTCCTGGGCCGGTCGCTGCGCCCGCCGCCCGCGGCGCAGGTGCCGCTTGCGCCGAGCTCCACCCGGGACTGACTACCCGAGAGCGCGTGTCTCTGCAGACCAACCCGCGATCTTGCGCAACGTGCCATGACATAATTAACCCCTTCGGCTTCGCCCTCGAGAACTTCGACGCCGTGGGCCGATACCGTAACCAGGAAAACGGGCGATTGATCGACGCAACCGGTACGTACGAGCCGCCGTCTGGCGGCCCGCGCCGTTCAACGGAGCGCGGGAGCTGGCAAAGCTCCTCGCCCAAAACCAGGAGACGCACGCGGCCCTTATCGAGCAGCTTTTCCCTTACCTGGTCAAGCAGCCGGTCCGCGCGTTTGGGCCGGAAGTGATTCCCGACCTTTTGCGGTCGTTCGCCAGGAGGGATTTCAACATTCGCGAGCTCGTTGTTGAGATCATGGCGACTGCCGCACTGACAGCCCGAGATGGAAAAGGACTGTGATGTGCTTTGTCGGAAGCTCTGGTAAAACTGGCGTCTCGTAGTTGCTTCCTCAACTCATCGGCCCACGCCAATCGAATCGCCGACTGCTAGTATTGATGCCGAGTGGCCTATTTTTGGAGCATTGCCGTGACGCTGCGACGCAGTCGACGTACTTTCATCCGCGACGTGGGAATCGGCGCGGCCGTACTCCCGTTGGTCTCAAACCTTCCCAGCCTCGGTTTCACTGACCAAGGGCTGCGCAAGCGGCGGCTCGTGGTCATGTTCACCCCCAACGGCGTCATTCCGTCCACGTTCTTTCCCGATTCCGAAGGGGAGCTCACCACGTTTAAGGAAAGCCTGAAGCCTCTGGAACCGTTTCGCCAACGCACCTTGGTCCTCAATGGAATTTGCGACAAGATCGTTGGCCACGGCGACGCGCACTTGCGGGATTGGTTGCCTGCTGACGGGGATCGAGCTATTTCCCGGGACGATTTATGAACGACCTGATCCACCCGCGGGCTGGGCAAGCGGCGTTTCGATCGACCAGGAGATCTCGAACTTTCTCCAGGCCGATCGGAGCACGCGCACCCGGTTCGGCTCGCTCGAGTTTGGCGTCATGGTTCCCGAACGCGCGGATACGTGGACGCGGATGTGCTACACGGGACCAAACAAGCCCCTTGCGCCAATCAGCGATCCTTATCAGATGTTCGGCAAGCTCTACGGACGAATGAAGGACCAGGAGAGCGTCAAGAGTGTTCTCGACGACCTCCAAGGCGAGCTTCGCGAGATACGGTCAAAGCTCAGCGCGGAAGATCGGCGGCTGCTGGATGAGCACGCGACGTTCGTTCGCGAGATGGAACAGGATCTCAAATCAACTCCTTCTCAGCACATCGGACACGCCGTCCCGCCTCTTGAGCCGGCTGTGAAGGAGCGTAATGACGAGATACCGAGGATCAGCAAGATGCAGATCGAGTTACTGGTTCAGAGCTTCGCCGCCGACTTTTGCCGGGTCGCGACAATTCAGTACACCAAATCCGTCGGTGGCGCGAAGATGCACTGGGTCGGGGTGAAAGAAGGCCACCACGACCTGTCGCACAAGCCAGACAATGACGACGATGCTGCCGCCAAGCTAACGAAGATCAATAAATGGTTCTGCGAACAGCTCGCATATCTGGTTCAACGGCTGGCCGCAACCCCGGAGCCTGGAAGCGACGGCAACCTGTTGGACAACACGCTCATTGTCTGGACCAATGAACTCGGCAAGGGAAACTCGCACAGCCTCGACAACATTCCCTTCGTGCTCGTTGGCAACGGTCTCGACTATCGTATGGGTCGATCGATCAAGTATCCTAAGGTCGCCCATAACCGACTCCTGCTCTCCCTTGCCCACGGCTTCGGGCACAACATCGAGCGGTTCGGCAACCCCAACCTTTGCGCCGATGGGCCGCTGAGTGGTTTGACCTGATGCGTCATTCGATGATGTTCGCTGTTGGCCACAGTTTCGTTTCACCTGCATCCTTCCCACGCTGATGTTCATCCGGACTCCCCTCGTGACGAAGGTCGGAGCTGGCGGTTCGAGGGAGAGAAGCCGGCCGCGGTTTATTGCGCTGTTGCTGCTGTCGGCTTGGTGCGGGCTGGTGGCCGGTTTGTTCGAAGTGGGTACGATCGCGCTTCGCAAGCAGATGTTCGATTCGGATCATCTTTACAGGATGAGCCGTCACTTTATCTGGCTGATCCCGCTATGCAACTTATGCGTTTTTTTCACCCTCGCATTCCTAGGGTCAGGCATCGCCTTGCTTTGGCCACGCCGCGGTTGCTGGCTCTTCACACGCGGATTATGTGCGATTGTTGTTTTGCCCTCGCTCCTGATTGCATTTCCTCGCGTTTACCCTCTTGCCTGGTTGGTTGTGGCACTCGGTATAGCCACTTGGCTCGTACCGTTCATTGAAAGCCAGCGGCCACGTCTTGGGCGATTCATTCTCGTCGGTTTCCCGGCGGCCGTTGCCTCTGTGGCGATCCTTGGGGGATCGATCTGGTTGGGCGACCGGCTCAAGCAATCGCGCGAAAGTGCGCGGCCATTGCCATCGCCGGGCTCACCCAATGTCCTCTTGATCGTGCTCGACACCGTCGCGGCGGGACACTTGAACTTGCATGGCTACCACCGAGCCACAAGTACGACCTTGGCCGAGCTGGCCGAGCGCGGGGTCCGATTCGATTCTGCTCGGGCGTCGTCGTCATGGACGCTGCCATCTCATGCGACAATGTTTACAGGACGATGGTTGCACGAGCTCTCGGTCGGCTGGCTCACCCCGCTCGACCAGGCATGTCCTACGCTGGCGGAATTCCTGAGCGAACGGGGCTACGCCACGGCTGGATTCGTTGGCAACACGATGTTTTGTGCAGCCGACTCGGGGCTAGCCCGCGGCTTCACACGGTACCACGATTTCGTCTTTCCCGAGCTGACCGCGCTCAAGACGGCCGTCTTGGTCAGGCGAGCCCTCGACGGCTTACAGTCTGTGGCCGGCACTCTTGCGGACGACTGGCTAGCGCCAGTTGGTTTGTTACCGCTGTTCGAGCGAATCTGGCAATCGCTTGACACTGATCGTAAGGGAGCGGCGGTCGTCAATCGCGAGCTCCTCGATTGGCTCTCGCAACGTGCACAGCCGGAGCGGCCGTTTTTCGCTTTTTTGAACTACTTCGATGCCCACTATCCGTATCGATTGCGACCGGGACGGCTTCATCGTTTCGGGGTCCAGCCGGCAAATAAATATGAGCGCGCGCTGATCGAACGGTGGTGGGGCTTCGACAAAAAAGCTGTCACACCCGCGGGGGTGGCATTTGTGACAGATGCTTATGACGATTGCGTCGCCGACCTCGATGAACAGCTGGGGAAGCTGGTCGACGAGTTGGACCGGCGCGAGGTGCTCAAACGAACCTGGCTTATTATCGTCTCGGACCACGGCGAAAGTTTTGGTGAGCACGCCGGCGTATTCTGTCATGGCCTGAGCCTCTACGATAGCGAGCTGCATGTTCCGCTGTTGATCATCCCCCCTGGCGGAAAAGCGACCAGTCGCGTAATCAAGGAGCCAGTCAGTTTGCGAGACCTGCCGGCAACGATAATCGACGTGGCGGGTCAAGCGTCCGGCTCGGCGTTCCCCGGCAATTCATTGGCGGGTTTCTGGAACCAAACGACACCACCGCGCAAGCGTGCACAGGGAGAAACTGTGCTGGCTGAAGTGGTACCGAATTCGAGCGCGCCGGGCAATCGCGATTCGTCCGGTTTGCCGAAGCCGACTTGGCCGTTGGGAGCGCTCAAAGATGCGGAGTGGTCCTACATCCGCCGTGAGGGAGACATCCATGAGGAACTCTTCCATTTGCGTGACGATGTCGACGAAAAGCGCGATCTGGCAAGCGATCCGTCCGCCCGGTCGACTCTTCAACAGATGCGTGCTGTTCTGGACCGCTTGACCGCGGGCCCTCTCTCGCCCCATCGATTCAGTCGTTGACGATCGCGGCCGCCGGGCTGTCGACCATCTTGCCGCGGAGTCGCCGCTCTGGACGATCGCCGTCTCCGATCCACTCGTAACTCGCAATAACGACGATTACAATCATGAAGGCTGAATCGCGACGTCCGTTTGGTGGCCGCCTTGGTTGTTATCCGCTGTGCGCGACTCCAATTCCCACCATTGGCAGGTGGCTCTAGCACTCGGGCGAAGGTTTGGGTCAATACCACAGTGATGACCATCAAGGATAGCGCGTCAGGGCCGGACCCGGCCAACACGCTCCGGCCCAAACCCGTGCCGCGGCGCCGGCCAAGCGGGCTCCCGCTCTCCGCGGCGGGCGCAGTACTGCTCGCAATCTCGTTCGGACTGTGCGCGGGCTATCTCGATCTGTTTCTCATGCTCTTCAAGAAGTATTACTGGAAGGATGAGTGGATCCTTCGTTTCGGCAGAGATTACCCCTGGACCGTCCCAGTCGCCCACGCGGTTCTTCTTTTGATTCCCGCGATCGTGATCGCTGCTTTAGCCCCGATGCGGCGGCGATTCGTCTCGATGTGCGCGGGTTCGTGGCTGTTTGCGACACTCGCGATCTGGGCGGCCCTCTTGCGGCTGCCGCTGTATGGCGTCTGCAGCCTCATCCTGGCCGTTGGCCTGGGCCGGCAGATCGGTGATGCTGTCGCCAGCCGTAGCTGGTCCCCGCGGTCGGTGGGATTGATTATGGCGGTGCTTCTGGGCCTGCTGGGCGTTTTGGCGGCTCTCTCATCGGGTCAGCAGGCGATCCGCGAACAGCTCGCAATGGCGGCGTTGCCGCCGCCACCCGCGGCTGCCAAGAACGTCGTTCTGATCGTCTGGGACACAGTCCGCGCCCAGAATCTAAGTGCCTACGGCTATTCGCGCAACACCACTCCCAACCTGGCACGGTGGTCGCGGCAGGGCGTCCGGTATGATCTCGCCTTGGCACCAGCCCCGTGGACTTACCCCTCTCATAGCTGTTTCTTCACCGGACAATGGCCCTTCAAGCTCAATTCCCAGTGGAAGTTCACCTTGGATTCTCCGGCTCCGACCATGGCGGAGTACCTGGCTGGACGGGGCTATCAGACTGCCGGGTTCTCGGCGAACACCAATTGCTGCAATTACGAGACGGGCCTGGCTCGCGGTATCGCCCATTTTGAGGATTTCCCACTGACTCCGCGGTCCCTGTTCGGTCGTACGATACCCGGGAGGTGGATCCTGATGAACCTCCTGTATCGCGGCCACTTTCACGACATCAAGTGGATCGGCCTCCAATCCCGCGGCGCTCACGGGACCAACGATGCCTTTCTCGACTGGCTGCGCCGACGGCGGCCGGATCGCCCTTTTTTCGCCTTCCTCAACTTTTTTGATGCTCACGCACCCTACATAGCCCCGCCGGGACTTGCGGGCCGCTTCGGGATCCGGCCCAGGCCTCCGCGGGACTACGATTTCTTGTTAGGCCATATGGGGATGGCCAACAACCCGACCATGGTACGGGACATTCAGTTGGCTCGCGATTGCTACGACAATTGCATCGCCTTTCTCGATATTGAGCTTGGCCGGCTGCTTGACGACCTACGAGGCCAGGGCCTTTTGGACAACACGGTGGTGATCATCACCTCGGACCATGGGGAATCGTTCGGCGATCATGGCCATTTTGGACACAGCTCCAGTGTTTTCCTCGATGCGGTCGGCGTTCCGCTGGTGATCCTCTCGCCGGGCGCTCCGGCGGGCCAAGTCGTGGCCAGTCCGGTAAGCCTGCGCGACCTGCCGGCAACGGTGGTTGACCTGTTGGGGCTCTCGGCAGGCTCTCCGCTTCCGGGCCGCTCATTGGCCGCGTACTGGCGGTCGGCACCCAGCACAGGCGCCTGGAAGCGTCACCACCCCGGCACTTTCAGAGCAGGCCGACTCCGTCGCGTTCGAGCCGCAACCTCAAAATGGCTACGCGCACAATGGATTCCAGATGTCACTGGTGGCATTCGGGCCATCATTATATTCGCAACGGATCTGGGGCCGAGATGCTCTTCGATCTCGTACGAGACCCTGCCGAGCTCGACAACCTCATCGGTTCTTCTTATGGCGAGCAGACCGTCGGAGCCTTCCGCAAGAAGCTTCTTGAGGAGCTGACGGAAAACCCCGGCTCGAACGAGGTGGAAACGATCTATTTGGAGAAGTTCAGGCAAGGGCTCAAAGCCGTCATACAACAAAGCTCAGCGCAACGAGTCGCCGGCGGCCACTGAATTGCCGTCAATCTGGTCGTTGGAGCCCGCACAGATCTGCGTGCTCTCTTTCACGGGGCCTTGCCGTCTGAATGCGACTGCACCGCAAATGACCGCAGCAAATCGGCCCGGTCCGGCGGATCGAAGCCAAGGACCGTCTCGAGCTCGCTGCGCGCGGCCTTGGTATTTCCCAAATTCAGATAGCACTGTACGAGCAACTTCCTGACTTTAAGCCAGGAGGAATTAAGGCGAAGGGCTTGCAGGCACGCGTCGGCCGAAGCCTGCCAGTCGCCGTCGTTGAAGTAAACAAACGCCCGCTCGGCATAGTAATCCGAACGCCACGGATTGATGGCGATGGCGCGCTCCCAATAAGCGGCCGCGTCCTTACGTCGGTTGAGAATTGCGGCGACGCGTGCTGCCTCGACCAGGGCGGATTCCCGGCGCGGAACGAGGATTATGGCCTTCTGGAAAGCAGCAAGTGCTTCATCGTTTCGGCCGAGACCGTGGAGCGCATGGCCCTTGCTTTCCCATGCGGTCACATCATCCGACCGCGCCGCCAGCGCCGCCTCGAGCAGCGGGAGAGCGACCCGCGCACCTGCCGCTCCAAAGCGGCACACGGCCACTCCGCGGTCTCGCTCGACAAGGGCTCGCTCTTCGCCATCCATCTGCTCGCGGTGGAATATAACCAGATCGCGCGGGTCGCGGCCAGCACTTCCAGGCGGGGCCGTGAATAGACTCCCCCCTCATTACGTGGAATGCGATGATTCGTCGTCGCGGCATGAGGGATGTCAAAGCCAGTTCCTTTAGGCATATGACAGCTGGTGCAATCGTCGTCTGGGCTCCGCACCAGTCGATCGGTCGCTGAGAGGGTGCACCCCCGCTGACCGTGACATGCGAGGCAACGGTCGCGGTAATATGCGACTTTCTCCGCGGGCGCCGGGAAATGGTGCGGATTGTGGCAGGAGACGCAGCCGAGCTGACCCTGACTGGCCCGAAAACACTTGCTTTCGTGCATCTGTTCGAACTGGCCGACAAAACGCTCTTCAGCCCGCCCCGGCGGTTGCACAAACACTGTCCAAAAGCTGCGAAACGGCAACCCGGGGCGATAATCTTCGTTGCGCCGGCCAACGCGCACAATTCGAGCACTGCCAGCCAAGTGGCATTGCGCACAGACGTCGTCGCGGAGCTCAGGCGCCAGATCGGCGGGATTGACGATCGTCATGTCCTTGCCGTCGACCGTGGTCGGACGCTGCGACATGAAGTTCGCCGGGCCCATGGCAGCGTTCACAACCGATTGCGTGACCCTGGAAAATCGGCGGTCGATATTGGTTGATCGGGCCCGCTATCGGCTCGACGCGGTTTGCATGGCAGTACAGGCAATTGGGCTGGATTGGCCGGTCGAAGTGATAGTTGAACGCGTCGAAACCAGGGGACAGATCCCATCGCCGTTTCCGGGAATACCACGTCAATGGAGACTCGAAAAGAAAGCCAACGTGTTCGACCAGATAGGCGGCTCCCTGGCGGCCCGAGCCGATCACGAACTGGACCTCAGCCTCGTTTTTGGCGACGACCTTGCCGGACGCGTCGCGTCGAGTCTCCTGGTGAAAAACATGACCGTTCCGATGCTCGATCGAGTACTGCAGACCCTGGGCTCTCAAAGAGGGTTTGGCCGCCTCCCTCATCGCCCTTCATCACATCGGTCTCCCCGATGGGCGCGAGGGAGCGGCCCATCGGGTGCTGGCGAAACGTACCGGCGCTCTCGGCGTGGCAGCCGACACACGCCCTATCGCCGAGATACTTCACCTCCGGCCGAGTGTTCTGGTAAGGCGAGGCAAGATCTTTCCGATGGACGATCTCCAGCCTCGGATTCCGCGACGAAACGAAAGACTACCCAGCGAGCTCACCACCACGACCGCGGCGAGCAGCATGAGCCGCTGGTATCGCAATTTCGACGATCGCGATTGGGATTCGATCGCGCGCTCCAATTGGCTATCCTGAACACTGGCCCGGGCTGTTTCGCACCGGCTCAACGAACCTTGCATGGGACAACGCGCAACTTCAACTCTGATTGTACCACGACCCTCGTCGAGCCCGCGAATAGATGATAGTTTAGAGGCCGGTTTGAGCCCCGATCACTCTTCACGACCTAATGTTCAATCGCCGAGCTTTCGTCCCCTTTTGTCGGACTCACATGGTCCTGACGTGGGTGGGCATTACTAGGTTTGATGAACAAAATATCGTATGATAACCCTTCTGAGCGACTCGGGTCAAAGGCGACTCCCCAGCGCTCTGACTGGCGGGTTTCGGTTTTCCTGGGACTGGTTCTTGTCTTCGTATACATGAGCAATGGGCGGGAGTTGGGAACATACGACACCATTTCGGCGAGTACGCTGCCTCTGCACATTCTTCGCGGCGAAGGGATCTATCTCGACAGTAAACGCATGGGAGTTTTGAAATTAAATCCCGCGCTGCCCGAATACGTGACGATTTCGCATGGTCGCCTCGTTACGTTGTATCCGGTCGCCCCGGCCCTTGTTGTGTTGCCGTTCTTTGCACCGCAAGTCGCCGCGCTGGATCTGTATCGTCCAGGATGGGACCGAAATCGCCGCGAGTCGATCGATGAAAGTCGCCGGATGGCGAAGCGGGCGATGGCGGTGATCGTGGCGCTGACCGGAGTTGTCCTCCATCGCGTTTTGCTCGCGCTCGGCTTGCGGCGGGTCGCAGCTCCGGCCGTGATCGCGGCCTGCCTGGGATCGGATCTCTGGACTGTGGGAAGCCAGGCGCCATGGCAGCATGGGCCGGCAGCCCTGTCGCTGATCGTCGCGATCGCTCTATTGCAGCGCCAGCCGGTTGGCCCCTTACGGCTCACCTTGGCAGGGGCATTTGCGGCCTTGCTCGTCGCCTGTCGGCTGATGGACATTGTTTTTGCCCTGACCATTGTGGCTTGGCTGGCTTGGACGGATTGGCGCGGACTGCGCTGGTTTCTGCCGGTGCCGTTCTTGGCCGCAGTAACTCTACTTGGCTACAACCTCTGGTTCTTCGACACGATCTTAGGTGGGCAGGCCCAACTCGAGCAACTTCACAGGAAACTTCACGGTGTGTCGGGCACGTGGTCGGGTAGCATTGTCGACGGGTTGCTCGGGACCCTCATGAGCCCTAATCGGGGACTGCTCGTTTTTTCCCCATGGATCGCCTTGGCGCTCGCAACCTTGGTTGTGCCCGCTGTGCGACGTCGGCTTGATCGATCACTGATTTATTTTTTGATAATATCATTGATTCCTTACCTCATCATACTTTCTAAATATTCGGTGTGGTGGGGCGGGCACTGCTTTGGTCCGCGGTACTGGACTGACGTCATTCCCCTCTTCGCCATTCTCTTTGGCTACGGATTTGACTGGATGCTAGGGCGGTCGCGCGTACTGGTGGCGATCTCTGTCGTGGCCGTCGCCTTTTCCATCGTCCTTCAATCGATCGGAGCTTTTTGCTACCCGAGCAGTTGGAACCTCCATCCGCAAAACGTAGACCTCCGCCACGAGCGGCTGTGGGATTGGCGTGACACAGAGCTATCACGTTGTTTGATTGAACGGTTTAGATCGTGATCTCAGTTGCGACACGCAGGACTGGCACCTGCACGGCCATATCAAGCGTGAGCGATTCGAAGTCCGAGTCGGTGTGCCTTGCCGCATCGTCAATTCAGTGCTCACCGGTCGCGCTCCTGTCAGGGCCATTTGAGCCGGCCCGCTTCTGCTGCTCGTACCACTGCTGCCAGACCTCGCGGCTGGCGGGGTAAAAGCGAAGCATGATCTGAAATTCGGCGTCGGCCTTGTCAGGCATGTGAGCCCGCAGGTAGCACTGGACCAGGAGCGACCGGGCCTCGAACAATTCGGGGTTGAGCCGGATCGCATCGCGGCAAGCCGCGACGGCCGCGGGCCAATCGCTCGGCCTGATAGCAGACACCAGCCAGCGCCAGGTGATAATCGGACATCCACGGGTTGACCGCGATCGTCTTCTGTAATGCGATTCGGGCACGATCAGGCCGCTGGAGGCGCGTGAGCAGTCGCCCGGACGACCTGAGGGCCAATTCTCGGCCGGGTTCGATCCGGAGGACCTCCTCGAAGGCCTGGAGCCCGTCCTCGGGACGGCCCAGGATCTCCAGGGCGTGCCCAAGGAATTCGCGAGCGGATAGGTCGTCCGGTCGGTCGCGGACGGCCGCCTCGAGAAGCGGGAGTCCCTGCATCGCGGCGACCCGCGCAACCTCGGGCGATGATGCCCTCAGGTTTCGGGCAGCCCAGCCCTGGGCCACGCCCATGTCGCGCCGGCGTCTCGCCGCTTCTCGTCCTCTGTCATGAGCGGCCAATGGTAGTCCATCAGCGGAGATTCCCCCGGCTGGCCCGATGCATCCCGGGATTCTCGGCGCACCGTGCCGGGCACATCCCCGGGGAATCCGGTGGTCAGTCGCCGCCGTGTGAGGGACGTTCGTGATCGCCGGTCGCGGCATGTGGCACGCGATGCAATCGTCTCCCTGCCCCCGCGACTGCCGCTGGGTCAGCGGCAAGGCGCAACCCTTCTTTTCGTGGCACGCGAGACAACGTTCGCGGTAGTACGCGACCTTCGTGCCGGCCGCAGGCAAGCGGTGCGGGTCGTGGCATGAGATGCAGCCAAGCTGACCCTTGCTCGCGGCGAAACAGCGACTTGCTTCCATCTGCTCGTCGTGCCCGACCGCCTCGAACCTGCCTCCGCTTCCTTTCTTCATCAGGAACACCGCCAGGAACCGGTGGATCGGCAGGCCCGGGCGGTAATCGAAAAGTTCGCGGCCCGCGCGGGCAAAGCGGAACGAGCCCTGGAGATGGCATTGCTGACAGACCGAATCCCGTAGCGCCGGCGCGCAGATGAGCCGGGTTGACGATGGTCATGTCGGACTCGGCCGACAGCCCAGCCCGCTTCACGTGCAGCTCGCCTGGGCCGTGGCAGCGCTCACACCCGATGGCGTGGCCCTGCGGAAGATTGGCGTCTCGTAGCGGTTCAATGTGCCGGCCACCGGGCGGAATTGGTTGGCGTGACAGAACAGGCAGTCGGGCTGGATCGTGCGCTCGAAGTTAGGACGTGTGGTGAACTCGCCATAGCCGGGCGAGATATCCCAACGCCGCTCTTGTGCGAACCACGCGATCGGCGACTGGAAGAGAAAACCATCGCGGTCGATCAGAAAGGAGCGTCCGCGCGTCCCCGGATCCGAGAGCGAACCGGACTTCCGCCTCGATCTCGGCAAACAAAGTTCCCGTCCGAGTCGCGGCGTGTTGCCTTATGAATCTCATGCTCGCCGCGATGCTCGATCGTGTACGGCACCCCGTTATGCTCGATCGGCAGTCCAGCACCGGCCGGCGAACGGTCGTTGGCGGCCGCGACCGGAGCGAGCGATCGGCCCATCGGGTGAGAGTGGTAATCGAGGGTGATCTCCCGGTGACAGCGGGCGCATGCCGCGTCTCCGACATAGGCGACACCGGGCCGCGCGTTCTGGAACGGTGAGTCCGCATACGCGTCGCGAGTAGAGCTGCGTGACGACTTCGCGCTCGATACGCCGATTCCCCGCGGCGATGATGTGCGGATGCCCCAGGCAATTCCGATCACGACCAAAGCCGCGAGCACGACGGCAGCCCAGCGGAACCGGGCAGAGCGGGACGATCGGACAGGGTATGGGTCGTTCACGGCTCAATCCCGAGGGCATTCTGGCATCTCTACAGGCCGCCAGCACGAGGATCATTGTCCTCCCTGCGCGAACCGGATGCGATTCCTCTCTAGCCTCGCGCATCACGCGGCTTGTATCAATACGACTGCGCTGGATGTGCGCGTTCAGAGGAGGTATTCTCGGATGCTCAGAGCAACCATTCCCCACTGAACGAATGGACAAGGCCCGGCCGAGTCGTCGGGCGTTGATCTGGGAACAGACGATGCGGCGTCGCGTGTGGATCATCACAATTGGGCTCGTGGCCGCCCTGTCGGCGTGGCTCGCGGCCATGGCAGTCGAGACGCGGCGGTTCCAGACCGAGCTGAGAAAGGCGCGGCTCGATTTCGAATGCGCAGCGCTACGGCGAGGCAAGGGAGCGTCTCGTCCGGTTAGCGAATCGGCGGCCGGGCCAAGGCGAAGTCGAGTACTTGCTTGGCGCTTGCGAAATGGCTAAGGGCCATACGGACGCCGCCATGGCGGCCTGGGGCCGTGTCCCGGACCTGGCGCCCGAGGCGCCCCTCGCGGCGCTGGCGCGCGGCCGGGCCGCCATTGACACCGGCCACTACAGGCTCGCCGAGACGTGCCTTGACCGCGCCAGCCGCGGGGACGGCGACCACGTTAAGGAGGCCCGACGGCTTCTCGCTGACCTGCACTGGATCACCGGGCGGCACGACGAGTACCGCAGCTTTTTGCGCCGCGAGCTTCGAACACTCACGGGATCCCGCCGAAACTCTGCGCCTGCTCTGGACCCTCGACCACGAGCCGTATCCGATCGAAGGGATGCGCGGGACGCTGGAGAAGGCCCGATCGATGGCTCCCGACGACGACCGCGTTTGGCTCGCCATGGCCGACCTGGCGACCCGTTCCGGTCGGTTCGAAGAGGCCGGCGACCTGCTCACGCGCTGCGAGAGGGCAAGTCCCAGCGACGCCGCGGTCTGGCGCGCCCGGCTCGAATGGGCCCAGGCCGCCGACCAGCCTGACGAACTCATGCGCGCGGCAAGCCACCTGCCCGCTTCGGGCGTGCCCAGGGGGCGGTTTCTGAGCTTGCGCCGTGGTTAGCCGCGCGGCAGGGCGATCGCCGGGCCGAGCGCGAGGCCCTCGAAGAGCTCGTCGCCGCTCGATCCGGACGAGCCCTGCCGGCCTCGAGCGGCTCGCCGACCTGGCTGCGCAGGATGGCGACTCGAGCCGACTCGCCGAGCTGAGACGCCGCAAGGCGGCGAGTCGACTCCGCGCGGCTTCGCTACGCGGCGCTGGTGCACCAGCTCGACCCGGCGCCGCACCCGGCCGAGCTCGCCGCGCACCGCGCAATCGCTTGGCCGGTGGTTCGACGCCCGTGGCCTGGTGGAAGCTGGCGGCCCGCCGAGACGAAGCCAGCCGGGCAGAGGCCGAGGCCGCGCTGGCTCGTCTGGCGAAGGCCGAGCCGCGCGGCACGCGCCGAGTGGCCGGTCGCTCGCCGACCTTCTCGGGCTCTACCGCCGTCGCCGAGCGGAAAGACCAACGTTCCCGGGGCCTTGAGCGTCCCCGTCTTCACCGACGACGCCGAGCAAAGCGGCATCGCCTTCATTTTCGATAACGGACGCAGCGAACTGCGCCAGCTCCCCGAGACCATGAGCGGGGGCGTGGCGCTCCTCGACTTCGACGGCGACGGATGGCTCGACATTTACGCCGTTCAGGGGGGGCCGTTTCCGCCCCGCGATCATCCACCCTTCGGCGACCGGCTGTTCCGCAATCGCGGTGACGGCCGGTTCGAGGACGTCACTTCCGCATCCGGCCTTGCCGCGCTGTCCCGGCGGCTATGGGCACGGGGTCGCCGTCGGCGACTACGACAATGACGGCCGCCCGGATCTGTTCGTCACTCGATGGCGGTCCTATGCCCTTTACCACAACCTCGGCCATGGTCGCTTCGAGGATGTCACCGTAAGTGCGGGGTTCGAGCGGCGCCCGCGACTGGCCGACCTCGGCGGCGTGGGCCGACCTGGACAACGACGGCGACCTCGATCTCTATGTGTGCCATTACTTGCAATACGACCCCGCAACCTCCGCCCCGTGCCATCGCCGGGGCAGCACTGAATATAGTCTACTGCAGCCCGCGCGCTTTCCCCGCGTTGCCGGACCATTTGTTCCGTAACGACCGCGGCCGGTTCGTCGATGTCACGGCCGAGGCGGGCATCGTCGACCCGAATGGACGCGGTCTGGGAGTCGTCGCGGCCGACCTCGACGAGGACGGCAAGACCGATCTGTTCGTGGCCAACGACCAGTCGGCCAACTATTTCTTCCGCAACCGGGGCGGCTTTCGCTTCGTCGAGGAGGGAGTGGCCGCGGGGCTGGCGACGAGCGCGACCGGCGGTTACCTTGCCGGCATGGGCGTAGCCTGCGGCGACTTCGACGGCGACGGCCGGCTCGATCTGGCCGTGACCAACTTCTTTGGCGAATCGACGACGCTCTATCACAACCACGGCCGCGGCCTGTTCAGCGACCGGTCGGCCGCCGCAGGCCTCGCCGCGCCGACCCGCTTCGTCCTCGGCTTCGGCCTCGTCGCGCTCGACGCTAACAACGACGGGCACCTCGACCTGGCGCAGGCCAACGGCCAGGTCGAAGACTTCGGCGCCGCAATCCCCTACGCGATGCCCGCGCAGCTCTTTCTCGGTGACGCCGTGGGCCGGTTCGCTGACGTCTCAGACCGCGCCGGGCGCCCTGGCGCGTCCCCCGTCTGGCGCGCGGACTGGCGGCCGGCGACCTCGACAACGATGGCCGCGTTGACCTGGTCCTTGTCGGCGAAAACGCCCCGCTCGCCCTGCTCCACAATCGGTTCGAGTCGCAGGACCATCCGCAGGTCGAACCCCGGAACCATTTCCTCATGCTCGGGCTCGAGGGGACCGCCTCCAATCGCGATGCCGTCGGCACGCAGGTGAGCAGTGACCGTCTCGGGCCGGACGCAGATCGCCGCGCGGTTCGGCGGAGGCAGCTACCAGTCGGCAAGCGACCCCCGTCTTCACTTCGGGCTGGGACCGGCCACTCAAGGCCGATCGTGTCGAAGTCGCATGGCCCTCGGGACGCCGCGACTGCTATCAAGGCCTCGCCGCGGACACCGGCTACTGGCTCATCGAGGGGAGCCGGGAGCCGAAGCCGATGGCTGGCTTCTCTTCCCCCACAGCGCAGCGCTAAATAGCAAACCCATCGACCGTCCCCACGCCGCGAATTGCTGCCGTTCGGCGTTCCCGATCTTTAATCCAGCGGCGCGCCGCCACCTGCGCTGAGTGACGCACGTCAGGCCATTCCAGGTCAAGAATTGAAGGATCTGCGGTCTAACCCCGACGATGCGCGATAGACGGATAGCCATCGCGCTCGAAGGGGTTAGGTAGGGGGCCGCGGAGGGTTAGTAGCTATCGGACGAGAGCACCTCGCCGTTCTGTCTGGTCCCGAGCGCCCAGTAGGTCGTTATTGCGATCGTCGACTTGACGAAGCGCACGCTTCCGTCACAGAACAGGAAGTTGCAGCCGCCGGGGTGGTTGCTGGTGGTGTTCTGATATTCGCCGTCGGAAGCATTCGAATTGCCCTGACCGTATTTGCACCACGCGAATGGATACTGCGTCGAAGTGGGCGGTACGACCGTGTTAAACAAGCCAAAGCCGCCATCACTTTGCGACCACCGAAATCCCTTTTGGTTCTGGGTGCCGGTGGCACCAGGGTTATTTCCATTCTGCAAGCCCAGACTGCAGCCCTGGAGGTCTCTCATGACAGCGTTGTATAGGGCGCTGCCAGGAGGCGAGCTGATGTCCATGACGCCCCAGCCATTGCCCATGGCACACGGTGCCGCAAAGGTCGGCCCATCCCGCCACTTCACGGCCTGTATCGTTGCGTCACCGATCAGTGATTCGCCGAACGCGATCGTATTGGAGGTTCCATCGGAGATGTTCTGAAGCCCGTAGACAGAGCCGCCTTGGGTGAATGGCCCCGGTGGTCTGGGAATTTAGCCCACCATAAGCGGTCGTTGTGCCCAAGGAGGCCATGTAGTTGTTGGTCTCGCCAGTCCACTGCCAGCAGGACAGGCTGCCTTTATTGATCGGCATGGGAGATATTCCGTCGGAGGGCAGATGAACACGTTGAGGATACTGGAGGAGACCGTGGAGTTCATGGCACAGCCGGGCCAGAACCCGACCACCCAGCTAAAATTGGCCGCGTTGTACAGCGGCATTTGTTCCAGATAGCCCAGCATCAGTGCCTGGGCGCTCCAGGTCCCCCAAGCCGAGTAGTACGGCGGGTTGGTGGCGTAGGCTGTGGTCGCGCGCCCCCCGGCGGGAATGTCCCGCTCGTGGTGTGGTAGTTGTGCATGCCCAGGCCGATTTGCTTGAGATTGTTAGTGCACTGGGACCGCCGGGCCGCTTCGCGGGCCGATTGCACCGCGGGCAATAGTAGAGCGATCAAAACCGCGATAATTGCGATAACGACCAGCAGTTCGATGAGAGTAAATCCGCGACGATCAACCGATTTCATGAATTGACTCCTCCCGTGGGTAATTCGCTCAAAATGGTGACTCGTGGCCAGCCGCCCTTGAAAAAGGAAAAATGATCGAGGCGGTCCACGCCACACCCAAGATGGAGAGACTCAGTGTGAAGTGAGGCACGAACTAACGTCTGCCGCGGTGCGCACACCACGCCGATTTGATCAGCCCTCCGTTGCCTGCAACAACAATGACCGGCCGCCCGAATCGGCCGCCGATCAATCACGGTTGCGGCGCACCAGGTTCTTTGGACACCTTGGCACCGGAAGGTGGGTTCTTGCGGTCAGCAATCCTAGCCTTCATCTGCGCTCCGCGCATCCTTCTGCTCTTCTTGCACGGCCGCTCCCGCCCCTTTTGCGCCACTGCCTTGGCCGCCGTCTGAGCCGCAGCCAACAGCGAACCCGGCGAGTCCAACCACCGAGCAAAGCCCCAATGTCCGGACAACTGCCGCGATTTGCATGGATTCTTTGCCCCGTGTTGTCACTGGAATAAAATTTCGCCGCGGAGGCAGCGCATGATGGCCCGCATTGGTGGGACCGGTGTGTGGTGATCTACGCACGTAAGGCTGGCACTGCTTTGGTCGGCGGGAAACCAAGAGGATACGAATTCTCGTACAATCATTTCAGCCCGCAGTTTCAACTCGCGCAACGGCAAATCAAGGCGCACATTGCTACCGATCGACTACGCGCTAAAAACAACCTACGCTGTCCTTCTCGGAATCTCAATCCAATTATTCGACCTGTAACTCCAATTTTACGACAGACGCGGCTGTCACTCTGGCGAAGCGTGGGGTATCCTAGCTGCTTGGCCAACGACCGGCAAATCCGTCCCAAATCGAGGGCCCGATGCCGAAGGTTCCCCAGGTGGCGCTTTTGATCGAAACATCGCGAGCCTACGGCCGCGGAGTGTTGCTTGGCATCAACGGCTACCTCCGCGCTCACGGCCCCTGGTCCATTTATGTTCATACCAACGACCTGGGCACGCCGCCACCGAAGTGGCTGAAGAACTGGAACGGGGACGGCATCCTCGCACGCATCGAGGACCGCGAGATGGCGGAGACGATCCGCCAGACGGGGTTGCCCGCCGTCGACTTGCGATTTTCAGTTCGAAACATCGGCTTTCCCCACGTGGGACTCGATAATCGTGCCGTCGTAGAGCTTGCCTTCCAACACCTGGCGAATTGTGGCTTCAGGCAATTTGGCTTCTTCGGTCTGCCGCCGGGCAAAAACCTCTGGATGGACCTGCGGCGCGAACTGTTCCACCGGGTCGTCATGGAATCGGGCTTTCCGTGCGACGTTTTTGATTATTGCAACCTGCCCAACTCGACGACGTGGGAAGACGAGCAGTCGCAGATCGCCGCGTGGGTGCGCTGCCTTCCCAAGCCAGTCGGGGTCATGACCAGCAGTGACGAGCGGGGATTGCAGCTCTTGGAGGCCTGCAGGCGCATCAACGTCGTCGTTCCGGACGAGGTCGCCGTGATCGGTGTGGATAACGACGAGATCATCTGCAACCTCTGCCACCCGAATTTAACCAGTGTCGATGTGAATACTTATAACGTCGGCTACCAAGCCGCCGCACTCCTGGACCGAATGATCGCCGGAGCACCGCCACCTCTTCAACCTGTGCTCTTGGCCCCAGGCACCGTCGTGCCTCGCGAATCCACCGATGTCCTGGCGACCGACGACCGAGAGCTGGCTGATGCGATTTGCAAGATTCGTCGGCACGCCTGCGACGGTCTCCGCCTGAAGGATTTCGCGGGGATGACCAAGATGTCACGCCGTACGCTCGAACGGCGTGTACGAGGCCTCCTCGGCCGGTCGCCCAAGGAAGAAATTACGCGTGTTCAGCTCGAATCCGCCAAACGGCTGCTTGTCGACACCAATCTGTCGGTGGTCGCTGTCGCCGCGAAATGCGGGTTCAGCCAGCCCAAGTACTTTAGCCAGGTCTTTCACGCCAAGGTCGGAATTCCTCCCACGTTGTACAGTCGCAACGCGAAACGACTGACCTGACGGTGCTAATTCAGATGCCAAAAGAATTAGCAGAAGAATAGACCAGGAATTTACTTGACGTTGATCATCACGTGCACTACTCTGAATTTTCGCGGGATATCGTCCCGCACATACGACCGTGAGGGCATCGAGTTTTTAATTCCTTAACGCCTACTCCTCCGGGCGAACGGGTAATATCAGCCCAACGGTACGTTCTCCTCTCTGACGAACTTCTTAATAGATAGGGGTGCTCGATCAATGCAATTGACGCGATTCGTCCGCACCTTGGTACCGTTCGTGATGCTCGGTCTCGCTGGCTGCTTGGTCGGCTGCTCGGGTGAGGGAGTCTCGACGCCCTTAGATCCGGTGACAGTGAAAAAGGTCGGGGCGGCGTTCAAGCAAGATCGCCAGGAAGCTAAGGCGGCGCGTCAGGGCTCTAAGGCATCCGCCAAGCGGAAGTGCGCAGACGCCCCGGTAAATAAAGACGCCGACGGAGGGCCCGCCGCTCCGGAGGGCGGAACCGGTCCCGAAGAGAAGAAGTAGATCGGACGTCGCTGCGCGCGGCACGTTCCACAGTTCAATCTTTTTTGTCATCACACGCTAAGACCATTCATTCGGCACGCGGGTCGCCACAGCTTGGTTATCGACTTTCTTTCTGTGCGGTGCGCCCGCGCTACTCTTCCTTTTTTGAACTTGCGGGAGGCATCATCTCATGAGAGCGCAAACACGCAACGGCTTCACTTTGATCGAGTTACTCGTCGTCATCGCGATCATCGCCGTGCTGATCGCCCTGTTGCTGCCCGCTGTGCAGTCGGCACGCGAGGCGGCCCGCCGATCCCAGTGCACTAACAATCTCAAGCAGATCGGCCTGGCGATGCACAACTACCACACAGGGCTAAACTCGTTCCCATCTGGTGGCACTTACACATGGGGCGGCTACGGCTCTCCTGGCTACTCTTCGGGTTGGGGGTCATGGAGCGCCCAGGCACTGATGCTCGGCTACCTGGAACAAATGCCGCTGTACAACGCGTCCAACTTTAGCTGGGTGGTCGGGTGGTCGCAGGGCTTTCCCATGAACTCCACAGTCTCCACCAGTATCCTGAACGTGTTCGTTTGCCCGTCCGACGGCATTTCCCCCCAAAGACCCCCCGGCACATGGGGTTCGCCAGCCTCCCAGTCTTGCTTTCAATGGGGCGGGGTGACCAACAACTATTTTGCCTCTGCGGGCACATCAACTGCTTATGGCGGGGCGAACACCGACGTCACCGGGCTCTTCAGTGAAGGCGGCAGAGTTTACGGCGTCCAGAATGTCACCGACGGAACGTCGAATACGATCGCATTCGGCGAATCACTGGTCGGCGACGGTACAATCGAGCTGGTGAAGTTCCGGGATGGTCCAGTACTCACGCAAAATTCGGCCGTGTGCGCCGGCGGCTGGTGCGGTGTCTACGATATCAGTAGTCAATATTACCAGGTGATTTCGGACCTCAATGCGTGCGCGGCGGGATTTGCGACGCAGAAGAATTCCGGCCCCGGCTCAGAAAACCAGAAGGGATTCCGGTGGTCAGAGGACATGGGCGGCATGGCGATATTCAACACGATCATCCCGCCGAGCTCGCCCCAGTATGCGTTTGGGTGGTGTGCGATTGCTCGGAGCAGCCCGAACTCGAATGCCTCCGACGGGCAGTATCAGGGCGCGAACAGCAACCACCCCGGCGGGGCCAACTTCCTGTTCGCCGACGGGAGTGTGCGCTTCATTAAGTCGTCGGTCTCAATCAAGACGTACTGGGCGCTCGGGACCAAGGGCAACGGCGAAATTGTCTCGTCGGACAGCTATTGATTTTCTTGCCGGCCCGTCCCGACTCGCAGCAGAGAAGGATCTTTACCTCTTGCTGCAGTCGGGGCGAGTCTGACGAAAACTAAATCGTACCCGTCGTGCGCCGAGAGGCCGTCGGTTGTGGCGATGGCCCGGGCCGTCTTGCCGGCCGCGGTTGCAGCGGGAGCAGGATGGCCAGGATCAGGGTGCGGCGGGGCCGGCGGCGAAACCGGTCAGGCGTCCCGGCGCCGGATCCCCCTCCCGCAATCGGTAGCCGACATCAGCCTCTAACCTCTCGTACGAGTCCCGACGCCCCGAGGGCCAGCGCACATCCACGCGATCTGCCCGCTGCGCCGCCCCCAGCCCGAAATGCAGCCGCGGGTCACTCGCCGACAGGTAGCTGCCACCGCCGAACCGCGCCGCGACCTGACTCCGGCCGCACGCGGTCACCGTGACCTTGGCGCCGACGCCGTCGCGATTGGAGGCGACCCCCTCGAGGGCCAGGGTGAGGAAGTGGCCGGCGGCGGGAATGGACTGATTGTGGAGCAGGGCCAGTGGGGCGCCCTGGCCGACGATCAGGACGTCCATGCGGCCGTCGTTGTCAACGTCGCCGACGGCTAACCCGCGGCCCAGACGGCGGACCTGCCACGGGGGCCCAGCCTGTCTGGACACGTCGCTAAAATGGCCCGACGCATCGCCGAGCAAGAGCTGGGCCGTCATGTGGTAGGGGAACGTCGGGCCGAAGTCGGAGACGTGCCCGTTGGCTTGGACCAGGTCGAGCCGGCCGTCGTTGTTGGCGTCGAGCGCGGCCAGGCCGAAGCCGAGGAAATGGCGGGTGGCAGCGGTCAGGCCCGCGGCGCCCGATCGGTCGCTGAAAAGTCCGCCGCCGTGGTTGTGGTAGAGAGTGGTCGCCTGGTTCAAGAAGTTGGTGACGGCCAGGTCGAGCCGGCCGTCGGCGTCGAAATCGCCGCATGCGATACCCATGCCGGCCAGATGTCCGCCGGCTGCGCTGGCCGCCAGTCCTGACTGCGTCGCCTGCTCTGCGAAACGGAAGCCGCCGAGGTTGCGGAAGTAGTAGTTCGGTGATAAATCGTTCGCCACGAATATGTCGACCTTGCCGTCGTCGTCGAGGTCGGCAGTGACGACGCCCAGCCCGCGACCGTCGCGGTCGTCGATGCCGGCGTCCGCGGTTACGTCGATGAAGCGGCCGGTGTCGTTACGGAAGACGTGGTCCGCAAGCGCGGGGAAAGAAAGCGGGTCGCAATACATATATCCCGGCTTGGAGCGTTCCGGATACTCGCAAAGGGGCGGATTCTCGACGTTCCACTTCAGGTAATGGCAGACATAGAGGTCGAGGTCTCCGTCGTTGTCGAAGTCGGCCCAGGCCGCCGACGTGGGCCAGTCGCGGTCGCCCCCGAGCCCCGCTTGCGCCGTGGCGTCTTGGAACCGGCCCCCGCCCAGATTGCGATAAAGGGCATAGGACCGCCATCGGGTGACGAAAACATCGGGCCAGCCGTCGTTGTCGTAGTCGCCCACGGCGACGCCGTGACCGTACCCGCCTGGCATCGCGGCCAAGCCAGATGTCGCGGTGACATTCTGGAAACATCCGGCGCCGGTATTGCGGAAGAGGCGGTCGCCGAACGGTGGAGGGATTCCGCGCGGTGGGAAGGGGCCGCCCTGGAGGGCGTATACGTCGAGCCGACCGTCGCCATCGAAGTCGACGACGGCCACGCCGCCGGGCATGGTCTCGGGGAGCTGGTGTTCTTCGCTGGGCCCGTTGTCGAAGCGGCTTTCGACGCCACGGGCGGCGGCCTCGTCCACGAACGTGGGAATGGCGAGAACGTGTTGTCCCGTGTCAATTGGTTTCCGGTCCTGGCGCTTCGATCCGAGGAGATCGGCTAGGGTCCGCCGGTCGGTCGAGTGCGTCGCCTCGTCTTTGGCGGCCAGGCGGTCAATCGCGGCCCTCGCGTCGTCAGCGACGGACGGATCGCGTCGGGCCGCGAATGTCCACCAGGTCTTGGCATCGAACCACCGGCCGATCACCTCGGCGGTCCGAGCGAACTCGGCGGCATGGGGCGCCATCTCGGGCAGATTGATCAACCGCTTGTAATGTTCGCGGGCCGCATCCATCTTTGCCTTCCGGCGTCGCAGCTCAGCGACCTTTCCCGATTGGCCTCCCTCGGCGGCAAGGTCGGCCAGCCGCTCGAGGGCCGCGTCATTGGCCGGCTCGAGCTCCAAGCTCGCCTCGAGGGCCGATCTCTCGGCTTCCGCGTCGCCATCCCGCGCCACCAGCCAGGCCCGGATCGCCAGCACCTTTGCCCGGGAAATACCCGAAGCGGGCACGTGGGCCGCGGCGCGCGAGAGCTCATCGGGCCGGCCGACCGCTTGGGCCCATTCGAGTCGGGCTCTCATGAAAATGGAGCCGCTGGGCCGAGTCCGTTCGCAACGATCTAGCCACGCGCCGGCCTCGTCAAATCGGCCCGTACGGATCGCCAGGTCGGCCGAGCCCAGCAAGACCAATTCATCGTCGGGGGCAGACTGCCTGGCCCTGGCCAGTGCCCCCGTGATGGCATCGACAGGATACGGATCGCGCTCGATACTCCACAACATGCGCAGGGTCTTGGACGGGTCGGCCTTCTGCTCCGCCTTCGCCCGCAATATGTCCCTTTGCTCGTCGCGCCGGCCTGTGATCCCGCAGAGCCACTCCAGCAGGTGCGATGCCTCGTCGGCGACGTCGCCACCAGCCCGGCTGGCGCGGAGGAGGCAGGCCTCGCCGAGGCGATAGCGGCCAAGCGCCAGCGCCAGCCGGCCACTCGACAGCGCCGCCGCCGGGGCCTGCTCGGCGTCATCGGGGATGCGGCCCCACGCGCTTAAGGCGGCGTCCGGATGCCCGAGCATCCTCTCGCATTCGCCCAGAAGAAGCTCGACGTCGCCATTGCCGGGCCGGCGCTCCGCCAGCCGTGTCAGCCGCACCCGGGCCGCGGCGAGTTTCCGCGCCCCGAACTCCGCGCGCGCCCGTGACAGATCCTCGCGCAGTCGCCGGGCCTCCACCGCGCGGACCGCCATCCAGGCGGCAAGCGCCAGCCCGACCGCGACGGACAAGATCATCAGTCGGCGACGCATCGCTCAGTTCAGATTCGAGAGGAAACGGCGAGCTTCGGGAAGACTCCGCGACCCCACCGGACCTCGCCTAAGCTAATCTTCGCATAAATGGGCAGCTACCGCGAGTCGAATCGCGCCCGTGGTTGTTTGGTCTGCTTCCGAAGAATTATGTTGTTGAGGGGCACGGCGGTGCTCGTTTGAATTCAGGACCAACAGATGTCGTCGCACGTCCAATCGATACGGGCATACAAGGATATCACTCTCCAACAACTGAGGAGCTTTTGCGAGACAGTCCGTGTGGGGAGCCTGACTGCGGCGGCCGACGCGTTGGGGCTGGCCCGCCCGACTGTGTGGAAACAGGTCCACGCGCTTGAGCGCCAACTTGGCATGCTACTGCTCGAACCGCACGCGCGGCTGCCGGCCGACAGAGACGGGAATTGCCCTGGCCAAGATGGCCAGTCCAATGGTGACTGGCATCGGCTCGCTCAAGGCGGCGCTCCAAGCGACTCTTACCACAATCGATTCGCACGTTAGACTTGCGGCAACACCGCGGCTCTTCATCGATGATCTGCGCCCTGTGTGCGGGAGTTCGAGCACCGATTTCCCCACGCTCGTATCACGCTCAACGAGATGAACGCGGATCAAGTCGCAGTTGCCGTTGCATCAGAATTGGCCGACATTGGTCTCGCAGCCAGCGGTGCCGCCGACGATGACACCTGGCTCTTATACGAGCCCTGTTACGAGCTCGACATGATGCTCATCGCGCCACCGGATCACCCACTCGCCCGCAAACGGCGAGTCGGCATAGCCGATCTAGCGGATTATGCACTGGTCAATTCACCTTCCTCATTCGCCGACCCCGAAAT
Source organism: uncultured Isosphaeraceae bacterium (assembly GCA_963850935.1). Taxonomy (GTDB): domain Bacteria; phylum Planctomycetota; class Planctomycetia; order Isosphaerales; family Isosphaeraceae; genus CAWFRS01. Next base: position 231,329 of record CAWKNT010000029.1, on the reverse strand, counting down.
ATGCCGGCGACTGTAAAAGCTCCGCCTCTCCCAGACCCAGCCGCGACGCGTCGAGGCCAGTTCGTACGCTGCCATCAGTCGTTACGTGTCTCTCGGGTACGGTATCGGGCTGGTGGCGGTGTCGGTCCTGCACGAGCGTGATCCGAACTTTCACGAGCGGTCAATGTCTCACGAACTGGGCCGGTTGATGGTCTACTCGATTAGGCGCCGTGGAGCCCTCCAAGGAGAAACTCATCGCGAGTTCCTGAACATAGTCCGCGCCAAGCTGACCTACCCCAACACCCGCAAGAGATCGCGATGATAGCCGGCAATCTCACACGTCGGCGTACGGAGTTAGCCTCTTGCTAATTCCGATGTTGAAAGAACTAGCAGCCAAGTATTCTTGCAATCGTGGTCGCGCACGAGTAAATTAGTAGACGAACGGTAGAAGACACGCCACCTTGATCACTTGGAAAATCGATATACTCATCGATCAATGATCGAGATTTAAGCAGACTAAAGCGCGTTGTTGCTAGGTTCGCCGCCAGGCAGAGTAGGCGCGTCGGTCCCCATGACATTAGGTTAGCCCCGATTTCTCTTTGGCATGCGCGCGAATACTAATTTTTTAGGAGATAAACACTCAATTCCTCGTAGGGAGTGATGCATTCGCGGTCGTGTTCTTGTCCAAGAATTAACCTGGGGCCAAAGTTTGATGCAATTTGCACGATTCGTTGAGACGTTCGGGCTTTATCTTGGTCTCACTGTCGCCGGCTTGGTGGCCGGCTGTGGAGGCGACTCCCAGCACGGGACGTCGCCAAAGGTAAACGCGGAAGGGATAACGATCAAAGAGGAACGAAGGCAAGAACAACTGGATTTAAGAGCGGAAAGAAAGGCGGCTGCCGGCGGCAACGTTAAGCGGGGCAAAAATCGCGGGCCGACCAAGCGTTGACTGACCGGCCGTAAGAAGGTGGAACACAGTTGATGAAAGCGAACACAGTGGGCCTAAGGAGGTGTCAATTTATGAAAGCGGACTCGCGACGTGGATTTACGCTGATCGAACTACTCGTAGTCATCGCAATTATCGCGGTGCTGATCGCTCTATTGTTGCCCGCGGTCCAGTCGGCCCGCGAGGCGGCCCGGCGGGCCCAGTGCACCAACAACCTCAAGCAGATTGGCTTGGGCATGCACAACTACCACAGCACTCATGGGACGTTCCCGCCAGGTGGCCCCTACACCACCGCATACTTACCACCGAATGCCTACCCCTCCTCAGGTTGGGGGACCTGGAGCGCTCAGGCACTGATGATGGGCTACCTGGAACAGATGCCGCTGTACAACGGGGCTAACTTTAACTGGGTTGTCGGGTTTGGGCAGGGCTGGAACACCAACTCGACGGTCTCCACCAGTATCCTCAACGTGTTCATCTGCCCGTCCGACGGATTATCCCCCATGCCGATTAGTAAAGGCAGCCAGTCTTGCTGGCAGTGGACCGGCGAGACCAACAACTACCTGGCCTCCCTGGGCACAACGACAGCCTATGGCGGGAATGGCGTGAATGGATCTGGATTCCAATGCACCGGGGTATTCACCCAGGGAGGCCCAGTCTACGGCCTTCAAAACATCACCGACGGGAGCTCCAACACGATCGCATTTGGCGAATCACTGGTCGGCGACGCCTCGATACAGACCGTGAAGTGGCGAGATGGTCCGGTGATCGCGCAGACTGCCCTCGCCGGCGCCCTCTACGACATCAGCACGAATCCCAGCGGGGTCATTACTGACCTACAGGTCTGCGCTGCGGGCTTGCTTGCTCAAAATACTGCCACCGCGGGCACGACAAACCAAAAGGGGTTTCGGTGGGCGCAGGACAGCGGCGGCTTTGCTTTGTTCAACACAATCGTACCTCCGAACTCGACCACTTATCCGTTTGCCTGGTGCAAAATGGGTCACTCAACAGGTTCCAACGCCTCCGACGGGCCATACCAGTGCACAAGCAGCAATCACCCCGGCGGCTGCAACTTCTTGTTCAGCGACGGAAGTGTGCATTTTCTAAAGTCGTCGATCGCCATGAATACGTATTGGGCACTCGGGACCAAGGCCAACGGCGAGGTCATCTCGTCCGACAGCTACTAAATCGACGACCGCCCCGCCCCGGCGAGCGTGTGATGGCCCTCCATCAAAACGCCTCCTCGGGGCAGAGCCCATGCCCGCGGGCTCTCGCTCTGGCAACCTCGATCATTGATTTGCCGATTAATGGGCGCCCGTGAATCGCGGTGAGCGCTCATTCTTTCGTGCGTACGCGGATGTAATGGTCGGTCAAGGACGAATGAAGAACTGCCACAAGAATCTTCGGCATGTGGCATTGCAAGCAGTTTGTCGATGGGTTGACTCGGCAGGCGGTTTGCGAAGTGTTTTTCTGCGAATGACAGCTCAGGCATTTCGCCTCGTAAAAAGCGACGGGGTCGTTGTCGTCGCGATGAGGGTCGTGGCAAGTCAAGCAACTCAGCTCGCCGTCACTTTCGGTATAACATCGGCTGAACGTGAGGGTCAGGCCGGGTGAGCGAACGAATTCAGGATCGCCTGGTGCCGCGATGATGTGGGGGGTTGAGCCGACGACGTGGCAGTCGGCGCACTGGGCGGTGATCGCGGCAGAAGCGGCTGTCCCGACATTGACAATTGCCCGATCCGGGAAACCTGCCTTGATCGCCGCCAAATGGTTCCCACCCGGTCCGTGACACCGCTCGCAACCGATACCGGAGTCGGAGGCCGTGGGAGCGAGTCCGCTCTCGGGAGGCGGATCGCGAAAATCCCGAAAGTTGGTGACGTGGCAGTAAACGCAACGGACCACACCGTCGCGGACAGGGATCGGTTGGCCACGAATGTTCTCTGCCGCATCGGAATCAGGGACGTCGCCGGCGGTTGGTCCCCACTCGACGCCTTCAGGCGTATGGTAGGACGACAGCCGCAGCGCGCGATAGTTTTTCTCGTCGTCCCTGCCGATCATCGTGACGTAACGCTCGCGAACCCCGAAGGCGTACTCGACTATTGTTTCGAAAACACGATCGCCTGCGCGTGTCTCTACCTTGATGCGATCTCGATCACGCTTAAAGGCGTGGCTGACTGTGCGGCTCTCCGGGTCGGGCAACGATTTGTTGGGGAACGGTAGATCGAGGAGCGCCAGACCGCGGTGCAAAGTGCGGGCGTGCCGACTGCGTTCGTGTGTCTTGCTTTCCTTGGCGTGGCACGATGCGCATCGAGACTCTCCGGTGTACGGGCTGGGCTCCGGTATAAGGGGATTCTCGAGCCGATAAGACCCCGATTGGTGCAAGGCAGACGTTGCGTCTGCGATCTGACCAGTTTGCAAGTAGGCGCGGCTAAGGAGCCACCTTGCTTCCGGGTCGGTCAGGGCTGGGCCAGGTTTCCCGGGTTCGGTCAATAGCGTCTGGATAGCCCGGTTCGGCTGTCCGATATCGAGCCAGCTTCGGGCCAGCATCTTCCGAAAATGTTCAGGGCCAGCCGCCAGTCCTTTCGCGCCGGGGTCGATTTCCAAACCCTTCTTGATCGCGTCGACCGCACCCTCAGGGTTTTTGAGCAACCTCTGGATCTCGCCGAACACGAGCAAGCCCCGCGCCTCCCAACCAGGCTGACTTTGCAACTTGCGTGCGGCCAAGGCGGCTTCGTCCAGCCGTTGCAACCGTGCCGCCAGCCGCGCCAGGTGGTCGAGCATTTCTGAGTTGTTCGGTCCGCTTTGAATCGCCTTGTTCCAGATATCGAACGCTCTGTCGAGATTGCCGGCCCTCGCGAACGTAAGGCCCAGGAGAAAAGAATCCTCGGGCTCGAATTGAGAAGCCCCGATCCGGTCATACACCGCTCTTGCAGTTGCATCGTGTTCCATCCGGGCCGACGCCCGCGCGTACACGCGCAATAAACGCGGGTCGTCGCCTTTTGCTTTCAACGACTGACGCGATAGTTCCACGGCTCGTTGCCAATTTCCGGCTTCGTAGGCCGCGAGCGCGGAAGTCTCTGGGTTGGCGAGATGACGCGTTGATGCCCTCGGCCCGCCCTTGAGCGGGTCCCATTGCACTAGCACGGCCACGCCGATTGTCAGAAATAAAAACAAGACTGCGATCGCGCCGACGATGCGCTGCCTATATTTCCCGATCGCAGCCATGTCTCGTGTCACACCACTTTTGGCAGGGTCGATCGTCTCGGAAAGGCTCAATTTCCCAGGAGATATTTGTATCAGATTCCCGATCTCTGGTTCCACATAATGGTTACAATCGAAAACTGGGTGGCTCGTGATTTGCGCGAGAGCTCGCCTCGCAGATGGGTCCGTGTGTGCCGCTGCCGCGACTAGCGAGTAAATGGAGCACCCGGATGAGTGTCCGGATCGCTTCCCTTGAAACGTCCCTCAACGCAAACGGAGAGGGACCAGTTCCGATGGACGCCCCCCCGCCGGGACACATGGCTCGGCGCCCGCCCAGCCAAGTCCCCCTCTCCGCGCCCGCCGCGGTTGTGCTGGCAATATCGTTCGGGCTCTGTGCGGGCTATCTCGATCTGTTTCTCATGCTCTTCAAGAGGTTCTACTGGAACGATGAGTGGATCCTCCGAAGCGGCAGAGATTTTCCCTGGACTGTGCCGGTCGCCCACGTGATCTTGCTCTTGATCCCCGGGATGGTAATCGCGGTCTTGGTCCGGCTGCGGCCGCGACTCGTTTCGTTGCGGACGGGCTCGGGGCTGTTGGCGACGCTGGCGATCTGGGCCGCCCTCTTGCGCTTGCCGATCTATGGCGCCTGCAGCCTGATCTTGGCCGTCGGCGCGGGACGGCAGATCGGTCATGCCGTGGATAGACGTAGCTGGTATCCAAAGATGGTGGGATACACACTCGCCGGACTCGTTGGCCTGCTCGGTCTCCTGGCGGCTCTCTCATCGGGTCGCCAGGCGATTGAGGAACACTTCGCGGTGGCCGGATTGCCGCCGCCACCCCCAAATGCCAAGAATGTCGTCCTGATCGTTTGGGACACAGTCCGCGCCCACAATCTGAGTGCCTACGGCTATCCGCGGAATACCACTCCCAACCTGGCGCAGTGGGCGCGGCAGGGCGTCCAGTACAAACTCGCCGCCGCGCCAGCTCCATGGACGTATCCCTCCCATAGCTGCTTCTTCACCGGTCAGTGGCCCTTCAAGCTCAATTCCCAATGGAATTTCCAGCTCGACACGCTGGATCCGACCCTGGCCGAGTTCTTGACGGCACGGGGCTTTCAGACCGCCGGGTTCTCCGCGAATACCAGCTGCTGCAATTACGAGACGGGCCTGGCTCGCGGAATCTCCCATTTCGAGGATTTCCCGCTGACGCCACGGTCCCTGCTCGGTCGCACTGTGCCCGGGAGATGGATCCTCACGAACATCCTCTATCGTGGCCACTTCCACGTCATCAAGTGGATCGGCCTCCAATCCCGCGGGCGCACGCGACCAACGAGGCTTTCCTCGACTGGCTGCGCTGGCGGCGGCCGGATCGTCCCTTCTTCGCTTTCCTCAACTTTTTCGATGCCCACGCGCCCTACATACCGCCGCCGGGATTTGTAGGTCGCTTCGGGATCCGGCCCAGGCCGCCGCGGGATTACTCGTTCCTGCTCGGCAACATCCCCGTGGACAATAACCCGACTTTGAAACGGGACGCCGAGATGGCCCGCGATTGCTACGACGATTGCATCGCTTTCCTCGATTATGAACTTGGTCGGCTGCTCGACGCGCTACGAGGCCAGGGGCTTCTCGACAACACGGTGATAATCATCACCTCGGACCACGGGGAAGCGTTCGGCGATCATGGCCTCTTCGGCCACAGCTCCAGCCTCTATTTCGACGCGATCGGTGTCCCGCTCGTGATCCTCGCGCCGGGTGCCCCGGCGGGCCAAGTGGTGGAGAGTCCTGTCAGCCTGCGCGACCTGCCTGCGACCGTGGTCGACCTGTTGGGGCTTTCGGCAGGCTCACCGTTCGCGGGCCGCTCGTTGGCGGCTCACTGGCGATCGGCACAACGACAGGTGCCCGAGGGAAGTACCACCCCAGCACTCTCAGAACGTGCCGACGCCCTCGCGTTCCAGCGAAAGGTTCAAAGCGGCCACACTCACAGCGGGTTTCAGATGTCCCTGGTGGCATCGGGCCATCATTACATTCGGGATGGCGAGGGGGCCGAGATGCTTTACGATCTCAAGAGAGATCCGTTTGAGCTGGTCAATCTCATTGGCTCTGCATATGGCGACCAAGCCGTGGGAAAATTCCGCAGGATGCTTCTCGAGGTGCTGATCGACAACCCAGGTTCGAGTGAGGCGGAAGAGGCCTACTTGAAGGCTTACAGACGAAGGCTCAAAGCACTTGGTCAAAAGAGTTCCCAATAGGTATTCACGTCGAAGCCGCTTGAATTCTTGTGTTAGACGTTGCAGATGATCTCGTCGTTATCCACTTGAGCTGACAGGCGGTGCAGCGTATGTTGTGATCTCGGAATTGTGCAATTCCGGCGGCATTCGGTGCAAGTTTCAACCCAGGGCAAGAGTTCGATGCAATTCGCGCAAGTTGTCCGGACGTTCTGGCTTTTTTTGGTCCTTGGCTTCGCCGGGTTCGTAATTGGCTGTGGCCCGGGCGCCCAGGACTCATCGTCCGAAGCAGCACCGGATGCGAAGACCCGCCTAGAATTGCAGCGAAAAGCTCAACAGGAGGCGAGGAAGGGGATTGGCACCGGCAAAGCGAGCGCAGGGAGGAAAGCTCGACCAGGCGGGAGGTAGGCCCGTTTTCAACCGATTGCGAGCCGTGTCAGGCGAGTTGGATTGCGGATCGGAAAGCAGCGCCGAACGCCGCGAACGGGGAGCGCCTATTATTCAATCCTCATGGTTCAGCTTCACACAAAGTCTCGTCGTCGAGACGGTGGTGCCTTCGACCGTGCTTATCGCATCATCAACCGAGGGTGACAAACGCACACTGAAACGTTTCGAGTGGATCAACTTTGAGGTGAGAGGAGCTGATAGATGAAAGCGCAGACGCGTCGGGGCTTCACGCTGATCGAGCTACTCGTCGTCATCGCCATTATAGCGGTCTTGATTGCCCTCCTGCTGCCCGCGGTCCAGTCGGCCCGCGAGGCCGCCCGGCGGGCCCAGTGCGTTAACAATATGAAGCAGATCGGCTTGGGCCTGCACAACTATCACAGCACCCATGGGACGTTCCCGCTGGGTGGCACCGCGTCGTGGGCCTACACCGGATACACCTCGAGTTGGGGGACCTGGAGTGCCAATGCACTGTTGCTGGGCTACATGGAACAGCAGCCGCTTTACAATTCGGCCAATTTTAACCTGACGGTTGGGTATGGCGTGGGTTACTATTTCAACTATACCGTCACCTTCACGAAACTTAATTCGTTTATCTGTCCGTCCGACGGAGTGTCCCCTGACCCGCCCCAAGCCGGCACACCGATAAACCCCACAATTATGTGCTGGAATTGGAGCGGCCACAGCAACAACTACTACGCCTCCGTCGGTACAACGTCAAATTATGCCGAGGGCGTACAGCTGGACACGACGGGGCTCTTCACCGAGGGGGGACGTTGCTATGGCCTTCAATCCGCCACGGATGGGTCGTCGAATACGATCGCGTATGGAGAAGCAATAGTCGGCCTTTGGGGCGTGCCCTGCCCGAATTGGCGCGGTGGCCCGGTGGAACCGACGCCACCTGCAGCGAACAAGAACGGGATCTATGACGTGAGCACGAACCCCGCGTCGGTCTTGACCGACTTCAACGTCTGCCAGGCGTTCTTCCAGAGCGCCGCCTATAACCTCCCAAGCAACTGGCATAATCAAAACAACAGCAAGGGGACTTATTGGGACATGGTCGGCGGCGGCTACACTCTCTTCAACACGATCATGCCGCCGAGCTCGAAGCAGTGGACGTTTGGTGCCTGCAGAATGGGTAAAACCAATGCAGACATTTATGATGGGACCTACCAGAACGCCAACAGCAACCACCCCGGCGGCTGTAACTTCCTGTTTGGCGACGGTAGCGTGCATTTCCTCAAGTCATCGATCTCAATGACTACCTACTGGGCTCTGGGGACCAAGGCCAACGGTGAGGTCATCTCGTCCGATAGCTATTAAAGGGCCGCGACCCTGCCATGGCGAGCGCGCGATCGCCCTCGATCAAGCGCGACGTAGGTGCGGAGCGCATGCGGCCAGCGTCCGGCGTCGAAGTGATGCCGGCTGCACCTGCCCCACAAGAGCGCGAGCGGGGCTGTGATGGGTCTTCCATGATGCGAATGCGACGGCGCTTGCGGTGGCTGGGCATTTCGGCAGTGATTCTCGCCCTGGGCTGGGTCTTGTTCGCCCGGCTCCAGGCATGGAATAACATCGGCGAGCTACGGCTAGCCCAGCAGGATATGGCACGCGGCCAGTTGACCGCGGCTCAAAAGCGATTGGCGTTGTTGGCGGCGCGGCCCGGAGTGTTGGGAGGCGCGGCCGATTACTGGCTGGGGATCTGCGAGGCACTGAGCAACCGCCCCGAAGCAGCCCTGCGCCTTCGCCCGGCTACCCGAAACGTATGCATTTGAGCCCATCGGCGCGTACCATGAAGCGAAGTCAAATCTGACGGCGGGAAAGCTGTACCCCGCCGAGCGACGCCTCGAGCAAGCGTTGGCCCGTGGTGGGCCTGGTCTCGACCATGTCCGAGAGCTGCTTGGACATATCTATCAAATGGAAGTCCGATTCGACGATGTCAGGGTCTTGCTCCGCGCCAGTCTGGCGGACGCAAAAGACCCGATTCGCGTCTTGAAAGAGCTGAGCAACTTCGAGCTGGAACGTTTGCCCTATAGCGGTCTAGAAGGGGCCTTGGAGAAAGCCGGCAAGCTGTCGCCAGAGGACGAGCGTGTGTGGCTTGGTAAGGGTCTACTGGCAATCGAAGCCGGCCGCTGGGAGGACGCACGGACATGGTTAGGGCGCTGCAGGGAGCGACATGCGGATGCGCCTGTGTTGAGAGCCCTGGTCAAGCTGGGCCGCGGATCTGGGCGACCTGACGAAGCGCTCGATGCGGCGCGGCAGCTACGCCCCGGGGAACTCGACATCGGAGAGCGGTATTCCTTGCTGGCGTGGTTGCACGAACTACGGGGCGATTCGCAGGCAGAGTCTGCCGTTCTCGAGCGATGGCTCAGGCTTGACCCAACCGCCACGATCGCCTTGGAGCGACTTGCCGTGCTGGCGCAGCGAGCCGGTCAGTCGGATCGGGTTGCTGATTGGCGCCGTCGCAAAGCCGACGTCGAGCGTGCCATTGCGGCCTACCGGCACTTGCTTTGGCGCGACGCGCCACACCATGGCTCGGCCGAACGATACGAGCTGGCTCGCCGCGCGGAGGCGGCCGGTCGCCGGATCGAGGCCCGCGTTTTGTACGCCTGGACGCTGACTGCCGACAAGGACCATCTGCCAGGCCGAGAGGCCCTCGCCCGACTTGATCGAGAAGACGCCGAGCGAGAGCTCGACCTTAGCTCGCATCAAGAGCCGTGGCCGAAGAGCCCGGTCGTCGCGCGGTTGGATCGCGCACAACCACCGCCGGGGCCCGTCGGCACACTTTCCTTCAGCGACGATGCCGAGGCCGCCGGCCTGCGATTCGTCTACGATAACGCCGAGACGATCTTCCACCATCTGCCTGAACCGTTCGGTGGCGGCCTTGCGCTGTTTGACTACGACGGCGACGGCTGGCTCGACGTCTATTGCGTTCAGGGCGGACCATTCCAACCGGCATCCCGGAGCGAGGCCCCATCCCCCAGCTCGGGCGATCGGCTATTCCACAACCTGGGCAACGGCCAGTTTGACGACGTCACCGACGCCTCGGGGATCGGTTGCTTCCCCCGCGGACACGGCCATGGCGTGACGGTGGGCGATATCGACGGCGACGGATATCCCGATCTGTTCGTCACGCGCTGGCGGTCGTATGCCCTCTACCGCAACAAGCGTGACGGAACTTTCGAGGACATCACGGCACGCGCCGGCCTCTCGGGTGAAAGGGATTGGCCGACGTCGGCGGCCCTGGCTGACTTCGACGGCGATGGCGACCTTGACCTCTATGTTTGCCATTACGCCGTCTGGGATCTTGACAATCCTCGACTTTGCCGCAGCACGGCCAGGAATGAATACATCAACTGTAACCCACTTGATTCTGAAGCCCTGCCCGACCACCTGTTTCGCAATGACGCCGGCCGTTTCGTTGATGTGACACAGGAGGCTGGGATCGTCGATGGCGACGGTCGCGGCCTTGGTGTAATCGCCGCCGACCTCGACGAGGATGGCAGGGTCGACATTTTCGTCGCGAATGACTCCTCGGCCAACTTTTTGTTTCGCAATCTGGGTGGGATGCGATTTGAAGAGGTGGGGCACGCTGCCGGTGTGGCTGGAAATGCCTCGGGGGCTTATCAGGCCGGCATGGGCGTCGCCTCGGGCGACCTCGACGGCGATGGCTTGATCGACCTGATCGTCACCAACTTCTACGGCGAGGCGACCACGTTTTACCGCAATCTGGGAAAAGGCAACTTTACCGACGCGACGGCCTACGTGGGTTTGGCAGTGGCCAGCCGGCGGTTGCTGGGCTTTGGAGTCGCCCTCTTCGACGCCGACAACAACGGTCGGCTCGACCTGACCTCGGCCAACGGCCACGTGAACGACCTGCGCCCAAATTACCCTTACCTGATGCCCGCACAGCTCCTGGTGAGCGGCGTCGACGGCCGCCTGATCGATTACTCGGACCAGGCCGGTGCGGCGTGGACGGTCCCGCGGATGGGCCGTGGATTGGCAGTGGGCGATCTCGACAATGACGGCCGATTAGATGTGTTGATCCTATCTCATAATCAACCCTTGGCTTACCTTCATAATCGAACACCGGCGCGTCGATTCCTCACGCTACGGCTCGAGGGTCGTGGCTCGAATCGCGACGCCATAGGAGCAAAAGTCACGGTCACCGTCAGAGGCCAGCGGCGAGTCGCCCAACGAGCGGGCGGCGGCAGCTTTCAATCGGCGTCCGACCCACGCCTCCATTTCGGTCTGGGCCAAGCCGATCGGGTCGAATCGATCGAGATCGTGTGGCCTTCCGGACGCTCGAGCCATTTTCGCGATCTGAAGATTGACAGCGGTTATCTACTCAGAGAGGCGCTTTGAGCCGAGCCCGCTTAATGGATTTCCCAACACACGCAACGAGACAGGAAAATGAAGTAACAAGAAGGACCAACCGATCAGGACGGATTGATGTAGCGAGGTTTTAGACATTTCCTGGAGGCTGAGCGTCATGTCCGAGCACAAAGTCACGGTCGAGTGGCAGCGCGAAACCGCCGATTTTTCTTACCAGACCTACAACCGGGACCACAATTGGGCGTTCGATGCGGGCGTTACCGTACGCGCCTCAGCGACGCCAGCCTACCTCGGAAACGCCAAGTGTGTCGACCCTGAAGAGGCGTTTGTCGCCAGTCTCTCGAGTTGCCACATGCTGACCTTTCTGGCCATCGCGTCCAAAAAGCGGTTTGTCCTTTACGAATATCATGATGAGGCGGTTGGCATCCTGGCCAAGGACACAGCGGGCCGGCTTGCGATTACTAAAGTAACGCTCCGCCCGAAGATTCAATTCAGCGGAGACACGCAGCCCACCCACGAGGAAATAACGCAGATGCATGAGCAGGCTCATGAGGCGTGTTTCATCGCCAACTCGGTGAAGACCGAAGTGATCGTCGAGCCGCGGTGAAGCGCTCAGCTACTGGGGGGCTACTGCGCCCTCAAAAACCTCGCCTTGACGGATTTGGGTGAAAGCCGATACTCAGGGGACGCCGGGGAGTCTGGCCGTACGTCCCGAGCTTCTTTGGCCAGCGTCTTCCTCAACGATTATCGAGCACGGAGGCTCGTATGCGGACAAGGATCCGATCGCGCCGAGTATGAGTCGGCAGCGTCGCTGCACGCCAAGGTCAATAGCCCGAGACTGGGTATGAGCCAGACTGTCTTGGACGCGATCGGCCGCACGCCGCTCTTACCGCTTCATCGGCTGGCCGCGGGAGTGCCAGCGAAGGTGCTTGTCAAACTCGAATCGAATAATCCGGGGGGCAGCATCAAGGATCGTGTCGGCGTGGCGATGGTCGAGGAGGCCGAGCGCAGTGGGTGGCTAATGCCCGGCGGCACGATCATCGAGGCCACGGCCGGCAACACCGGCGTCGGACTGGCATTGGCGGCGTCGGTCAAGGGGTATCGCTGCATCTTTGTCTTGCCGGACAAGATGAGTGGCGAAAAGATCCGTCTTTTGAAAGCTTATGGCGCAGAGATCGTCATCACGCCGACAGCCGTTCCGCCCGACTCGCCAGAAAGCTATAACGGCGTCGCCGAGCGCCTGCGCGCGAGATTCCCGGGGCATGGCGGCCCAACCAATTCGCCAATCTGGCCAATCCCGAGATTCATTATCGAACGACCGGCCCGGAAATCTGGGAACAGACCGGCGGCAAGATAACGGCCTTTGTCTGTGGAGTCGGGACCGGGGGTACCATCTCGGGCGTGGGCCGCTACCTGAAAGAGCGCAACACGGGAATTAAAGTGATTGGTGCCGATCCCGAAGGCTCGGTCCTCTCGGGTGACGCGCCCAAGCCGTGGAAGGTCGAGGGAATCGGCGAAGATTTTGTGCCCAAGACGTTGAATGGCCAGGTCGTCGACGAGTGGATTCGGATCGGCGACGCCGAGAGCTTCCACACAGCACGTGCGATGGCGCGGCGGGAGGGGCTGTTGGTTGGCGGCTCATCCGGCACGGCCGTCGCGGCCGCGCTCCGTTATGCCCAGCGGCTCTCGGTCGACGACGTCATCGTGGCAATCTGTCCCGATACGGGGCGGAATTATCTGAGCAAATTCTATGACGACGCGTGGCTGACCCAAAATCATCTGCACCGGGGCGATCCCCCTGCGCAGACGGTCGGCGACCTGCTCTTGGCGCGGGCCCCGCACGCTCGTTACGATCGGGTCCGACACAACCGCCGCGGAAGCGGCCCGACTGTTACAAGCCAGTGGCATCTCGCAGTTGCCTGTGTTGCGCGACGGACATTCGGTTGGCAGCGTGCAGGAAGTTACGCTCGCCCGTCTGCTGCATGACGACACCGACCCTGATAGCGTTCGCGTCGGTGACGTCATGGCCAGGCCGTTGCCCCAGCTTGACGTCAGTGTTCAGCTCGACGAGGCGTATCGATTGCTATTGGCCGGCAATTCGGGCGTTCTTGCTGTCGAGGGGGATAGGGTGGTCGACATCATCACGCGGATCGATCTGATCCAGTACTGGACCCAGCGGCGCGGCGGCTGAATGGTCCTTTGCGGCGCGGCCCTCGAGGAATCGTCAATTCCACGGGCAAGATGCTCCTCCCGCACTGGCTAAGAGAGGGAATGCCTCATGGCCGCCGATGAATCCGCTCATGGTTTCTCGACCCGCGCTATCCACGCCGGTCAAGATCCCGATCCGGCCACCGGCGCAACGGTCGTGCCCATCTACGCCACGTCCACGTTTACCCAGGAAGCGCCCGGCCGTCACAAGGGATACGATTACGCGCGCAGCGGCAACCCGACCCGCACCGCGCTCGAGACGTGCTTGGCGGCACTTGAGGGGAGCGAGCGAGCGCTTGCCTTTGCCTCGGGTATGGCGGCGACGACGGCTGTCCTCTCCAGCTTGCGGCCTGGCGATGAGGTTGCCGCGGCTGCGGACCTCTACGGCGGGACGTTTCGACTGCTGGAACGCGTCTTCAAGCCCTGGGGACTTGTCCCGCACTACACCGAGGACCCGAGCCCCGATGGATTCGCCCGGATCCTGAGCTCGCACACCAAGCTCGTTTGGATCGAAACGCCGACCAACCCGCTGCTCCAGATCATTGATATCACCGCACTGGCGGCGCTCGCGCACGATCGGGGTGCCTTGCTGGCAGTGGATAATACGTTTGCCTCCCCCTACCTGCAGCGGCCGATCGAGCTCGGTGCCGACCTGGTGGTTCACAGCACCACCAAATACCTTGCGGGGCACTCCGACGTTATCGGCGGCGCTGTCGCCGGCCGCCGCGACTTGCTCGAGCCGATCGCTTTTTACCAGAATGCCGCCGGGGCCGTGCCTGGCCCATTCGATTCGTGGCTGGTCTTGCGGGGCATCAAAACCCTGGCGGTGCGCATGGAGCGCCATTGCGCCAGCGCTTGCCTGCTTGCGACCTGGCTGGCGCAGCAAAAACAAGTGGCGCGCGTGTACTATCCGGGCCTGTCAAGTCATCCCAACCACGACGTCGCACGGAGTCAGATGCGCGACTTTGGCGGGATGATCAGCGTGCGACTGACCGGCGGCGCCACCGCTGTCCAGCGGTTGCTCACGCGCACGCGCTTGTTCAGCCTGGCAGAAAGCTTGGGAGGCGTAGAATCACTGATCGGTCATCCGGCAACCATGACGCATGCGAGCATCCCGGCCGACGTTCGAGCGGCCCGCGGCGTCGACGACGGCCTGGTCCGTCTGAGCGTGGGCATCGAGGATGTCGACGATTTGCGTGCAGACCTCGAGCAGGCACTTGTTTGAAGGATGGCGGCACGTGCGGGATTGGGATTGGCGAGTCGGATTGCGGGAGGACGGCGATGCAAGGGTATCAGCGAATCCTCGAGCTCTTTGACGCTTGGGATGAGCGCGATGTCGCCATCCCGTTTTCGGAACTAGTCGAGTCGCTCAGGGGACTCGAACTCGAGAGAGCCGACCTGGCCGGTGCGCTCGTCTTCGCCGATCGCAACTACCGCCGTATCGCCATCCGCCGCCGACCCCATTACGAAGCACTCGTGCTTTGCTGGAAGAGCGGCCAGCGCAGCCCGATTCACAACCATTTAGGTTCGTCATGCGTCGTCAAAGTTGTCGAGGGTCGCGCGACCGAGACGAACTATGTTCCCAGTCCGTGCGGCAAGCTCGTGCCTCAGCGGTCGCGGACATTCGCGGCCGGCAGCGTGACAGGGTGCCGCGACGCCGCTATCCACCAGATGGCCAATCTCGAGCCGCCCGGCCAAGACCTGATCACCCTGCATGTCTATTCTCCGCCCCCGTCGTGCTGGAACTATTTCACACTCGACGTGACCACGCTCGCGGACCACGACCGCTTGCTGCGCGAAGGGGCCGAAACCGTGGTCGTCGACTTCGGCCAGTCGATGCCGATCGCGGCGGAGGGGTCGCACGTCGAGGTATTGACTTCGACCGCATCGATCGACGACCGGCCTGTGATTGCGATCATCGGCGGCGGGTTCAGTGGCTCCATGGTGGCTGTTCATCTGGCGCGACTGGCGGGATCGAGAGCACCGCGCATTGTCCTCTTTGAAAGGACGGATCGCCTGGTGCGCGGAATTGCCTACGGTACGCGATGCGATCACCATTTGCTCAACGTTCCAGCAGGATTGATGAGCGCCCTGCCCGACGAGCCGAATCACTTCCTAGACTGGCTGCGTACAGTCGACCCATCCGCGCAGTCGGGCACGTTCGCCCCCAGGCGTGTTTATGGCGACTATCTCGAAGCGTTACTGCACTCAAGCGCGAAGACTTCGACAGTGCGCATTGATTTTGTGCGCGACGATGTCATCGACATGGACCTCGGCGACAACTGCAACTCAGTGCAATTGAAGACTCGCGAAGGCGAGCATTTGCGTGTGGACCGCGTGGTTCTGGCGCTTGGGCATCCTCTGCCAGAGGAGCCGCAGGGTGTTGATCTTTGGGGAATCGGCCGCGGGTATGTCGCCGACCCTTGGTCGGCCTGCGCACTGGGCGACTTGGCCGCCGATGCGCCGATTGCTCTCGTCGGCTCGGGTCTGACCGCCGTCGATCTGATCGTTGAGGCCCACGCCAATGGGCACCGCGGCGTCATCTACACGATCTCGCGCCACGGGCTCTTCCCCTGCCGGCATCAGACTCTTTCTGGTATACCGCGACCCCATATTGCCATCACGCCGGATTCGGGGGCGACCGCCCGCGGCCTGCTTCGGCAAGTCCGGTCGGAAGTGGCGGTAAG
The DNA here is from genome assembly GCA_963850935.1 of uncultured Isosphaeraceae bacterium. Classification (GTDB taxonomy): domain Bacteria; phylum Planctomycetota; class Planctomycetia; order Isosphaerales; family Isosphaeraceae; genus CAWFRS01. Next base: position 215,308 of record CAWKNT010000029.1, on the reverse strand, counting down.
CCAGGCCCAAGGAAACGACTGGCGAACAGTCGTCGATTCACTTCGTCCGGTCACACAAACGCTCTGGCGTTCGTTGGGAGATTCCGAGCGAGCGCGGTTCGTGCGGCATCTGGCACCGCGGTGGGATGTGCATCGTCACCGTGTCGCACCACAGATCGACGACCTGCTTCAGGATGCGCGGCGATCGGGACGCTTGGTCGTCGTTGCGGGCCGCGTTTTGTCGCTTGCGGAACGAAATGGGGCGATCGAGGTATCGTTCCGGCGCCGTGGTGCACCGGAAGCGGAGACCCTGCACGTTCACCGCGTCATCAACTGCACTGGTCCGGCCCGCGACGTGCGATTCGGCTCATCGAACCTGCTCCGATCGTTGATCGTGCGCGGCATCGGCCGCCCGGGCCCGCTCGCTCTGGGCCTCGACGTCGCGGACTCGGGAGCACTCGTTCGCCGCGACGGCAGTGAGCACGACCGAATCTACGCCATCGGTCCCTTGCTCAAGGAACGGCTCTGGGAAACAACGGCCGTGCGCGAGCTGCGGATTCAGACGCTCGAGCTGGCTCGTCGGCTGATCGCCGAGCCGACGATCTGAAGCCGTCGATCAATACTGGTCCGAGCCCACGATCTCGCCGCCGGTGCGCGTGGATACGCCCTGGTAAACGCCGGACGGGGGCCCGGCCGCGAAGAGACCGGTCGCCGAGTTGTAGGTCACATTCGTCGGCACACCGTTCGCGGGGTTGTACGGCCAAGTGTTGATCGAGTCTTTGATGAATCGAACCGAGCCGTCGAGGAAGCCAAAGCGTGTTATTCAGGAAACGCCCGTCCCGCGCAGAGCATTATCCCCAATCGATGCAGGTAGGTCTTCGGACTTCCGAGCAGGGGAGTTAAGCCTTCTCATCGGTGGGACCGATTCGCGATCCGACCAACAATGGCAATAAGAGGGGTAACACCCATTGACGCTCGGATACCGCGGCGGGGCCGTTCCGGATTCGCACCGGATTCCCTGTTCGCCGGCCTCGGCAGGCTGCCGAGCCCGGCCACCAGCATCCTTTGACGTGAGCAAAGCATAGTGCGCGGGCCGCGATACTGTCAAGCGGGTGGGATCTCGCTCAGAGGTTGTCGTCGCGGAAGGGCTTTCTCTCTTGATAAAGCTGGAGGTGCGCTTCGCCGATAGCCTTGCCCTCTTCATCGTCATCAAGGTCGTTGGCTTTTGTTTGCCATTTGATCGCCGAGTCGAAATCGCCGATTTCGGGCAGGCCGCCGCGAGGGTTTCCATGTAGTATGGCTCGTTCCACTGGCTCAGCTCGCATGCTTTGGTTGCCGACTCGACGGCCCGCTTACCGTCACGGTATTTCTCATCGGGGCAAGTGGCCCAGATCCAGGCGCGGGCATCGTACGCTCCGGGGCCGTCAGGATTGATTCGTATTGCCTCGTGAAAATCGGCGATTGCCTTGTCGTGCTCTTTCTTATCGAGCCAGACTAATCCGCGGCAGAAAAAGGATTCGTCGTCGAGAGGATTGATCCGGATTGCTTCGTCAAAGTCGGCGATCGCTTTGTCGTATTCGCCCTTCATCCCCCAGGTGCGGCCCCGAGAGTTGTAAGAGACGACGTCTTTCGGATCGAGCCAGATGGCTCGATCGAAGTCTGCGATCGCTCGATCAAAGTCCGTCTTTTCGAATAAAAGCTTCACCGCGGTCTGCATAGGCGGACGACTTGTTCGGATCGAGTCGGATACTTTCGTCAAGGTCGGCGATGGCCTCGTTGTATTCCTGCTTCTGTTTGTGGGCGATGCCACGATACAGATAAGCCGAGGGGCCGGTGGGATTGAGTCTGATCTCTTCAGTGAAATCCGCAATCGCGTTGTCGTAATCCTCCTTATGGATCCAGGCGAGCCCCCGATCGAGATAGACATTGCCGACCTTTGAATCGAGTCGGATGCCCTCGTCATAGTCCAGGATCGCCTTGTCGTAATCGTTCATATCCGCCCACGCCTGGCCGCGGTTGAGATACGCAATGGCATTCTTGGGATCGAGGCGAATGGCCTCATTGAAATCGGCGATCGCCTTGACGTGCTCCTGCTTTTCTCTCCAGGCGAGACCTCGGTTGAAGTAGGAGGCGTGATCCTTGGCGTCGAGCCGGATGGCCTCGTCGAGGTCGGCAAGCGCCTTTTCGTAGTTCTTTTGCAAATGCCAGGCACTGCCCCGGTTGCGGAGGGCCAACACGTACTTGGGATCGAGCTTGATCGCGACACTAAAGTCGTCGATGGCCCTGTTGAATTCCTTCCTCGCAGCCCAGGCGGTCCCCCGGTCGTTGTAATTGCGGGCGGACTTCGGGTCGAACTCAATGGCTTTGTCGAAGTCGGCGATGCCCAGGTCATATTCGCGGCTTTCGATCCTGGCTTTTGCTCGGCGGACGTATGTGCGGACGTCATTGGGATCGAGCTGAATGGCTTCACTGTAGTCAGCGACCGCCATGTCTTGCTGGCCTTTTTTCGCCCAGGAGACACCACGGTTAGAGCACGAGGATGCATCTTTCGGGTCGAGTCGAATGGCTTCGCTGTAGTCGGCGATGGCCTTATCATGCTCGCCTCTCTTCGCCCAAGAGGCTCCACGGCTCGCGTACAACGAGGCATCTTTCGGATTGAGCCGGATTGCTTGGTCAAAGTCTGCAATGGCCTTGTCGTATTCCTCCTTATCCGACCAGACTCGAGCCCGCGAGGAGTAGTCTTCCGCCGAGTTCGGATAGATGCGGATCGCTTGAGTGAGGTCCGCGATTGCATTGTCCAAGTCGCCTTGCTGGTGTCGGCAGTAGCCCCGGTCACGATACGCATAATCTGACGTTGGATCGAGTCGGATGACCTCGTCGTAGTCGGCGATTGCTTTGTCGAAATTCTCTTTGAAAAGCCAAGCGCGGCCTCGGTCGTGGTAAGCGAACACGTCCTTTGAATCACGCTTGACCGCCTCACTTAGATCGGCGATCGCCTTGTCGTAATCCCGCTTATCCAGCCAAGCTAATCCTCGCCTCCGATAGGCGTACCCATCCGTCGTATCGAGTTTGATTGCTTCCGTGAAGTCGCTAATGGCGTTGTCGTATGAGCCTCTTTGGTACCACGCATCGCCTCTATTACAGTGCGGTTCACCCCATTTTGGAGCGAGTCGTATGGCGTTGGTGTAATCCGCGATTGCCTTGTCGTAATCCCCAATCCCGTGGAACGCGACGCCCCGGTTCACGTAGAAAAAGGCTTCTTTGGTTCGAGCCTGATCGCCTCGGTATAATCAGGGATGGCTTTTTCCTGCTGGTGAAGAAGGTCCCAGATTATGCCGCGGCCAGAATATGCTTCTGCATTGTTGGGTGTGGCGAGTCAATTCCTTCGTGTAAAAATCGATGGCCTCGTCAAGGAGGACGATTTTGCTCGACTGAATCCAGCCGCTGACGTCGTCGGCAACGAGCCGGGCCTGGTCACCATCGAGTTCTTTAACGATGTAAATGCGCGACGTGCTCGTACTGCATCCGCAACTTGATTTCCAGCCAAGACAGGAGCGCCGTATTTCGTCACGACCTTTTGGCCAATCCAGCTTGCCCTTGCTTGTTGCAGTTTGCCTTTCTGGGGTGGGCCGGCGAGGAGGATTCCGGACTGAACGGCGAGTCCGCCGACGGAGACCAGTGCAAGAAGCGACACGAAGATGCCTGCAAACGTCTTGGCCATCTTGATCATGACCATGCTCCTCAGGACATCACTCGTGAGTTTGGCGGCCGCGAGCGAGACGATACCATTCGTCGCCTTATGCACAACGGCGTTGACCGTCGATCCGACGAGCGCGGCGAGCAGCGCTGCTGGGACTGACTTCGCGGGCATTCCGCCAACGAGAATGCCTGCCGGTACCGACATCCCGCGGCGCGTCAGCCGGATTTTCAAGCGTTCCTTCGCGCGCATAAGTCGCACGCCGAGCGTGCCGATCGGACAACCAAGCTGACCCGCAGCGGCTTCCAAGCTCATCCCTTCGAGGTAGCAGAGGACCACCGCCTCACGATATTTTCGCGGCAGCCGCTCGACCTCGTCGTGGAGAACCTCGAAGTCGTGGCCATTGTGCATGGTGTGTCGGCTCGATTTCCCAGCGTTTCAATTCGGCGATCTGTCGTTCCTGGACCTTCCGTCGGGCGGCATCGACTCGAGCTCGGCGCGCGACCCGCAGCGCGACACCGTGCAGCCAGCTTGACACCGATCCTTGCCGCATGATCGACCTCGACTTGGTGGCCAGAATGAGAAACGTGGCCTGGAAGGCATCCTGGGCGTCGTGAGTGTTGCCCATGATTTTTTGGCAAATGTCAAAAACCATGGGGCCATGCCGCAGGACGAGGCTCTCGAAGGCGGCTTCCTTCGTATCGTCGCGGCCGGAAATGAACCGTTCCAGAAGCTGCGCGTCGGTGAGCCCGGATGCAGTCCCCGCGCTGAAAAGCGTCTCGAGGAATCGGCCATCGGTGCCCAACCGTCCGCTCATCGCCGAGATTCTCCCCACAATTTCCGTGCGGCACTCTCTATAGTGCCGAGTCGAGCAACTTTTTTTTCATCTGATTTCGGGAATCTCTGAGGATGATGACCGTGTATCTCGAAAGATACGGCCAGCAGGGGAAGAAAGTGTCGCGAAACCAGTGCGAAACTGGAATCATCGAGCCCCGGAGTCGCGGTACGGTTTCATTTCCCGGTAAAGCTTGAGTCGCGCTTCGCCGCGGCTCTTTCCTTGTGGATCGTCAGGTCGCTCGTTGGCCTTCGTTTGCCATTTCACCGCCGAGCCAAAGTCACCCAGCTCAGCGCACGCCGCAGCGAGGGTTTCCAGGTACTTCGCGACCATCCAATCCGTGATCGCGCACGCTCTCGTCGCCGACTCTATGGCTTTTGTTCCGTCGCGATATTTCTCGTCGGGGCAGGTGGCCCAGATCCAGGCACGCCCATTATAAGCGCCAGGACTTTTGGGTTGGATACGTATGGCCTCGTTGTAGTCGGCGATCGCATTCTTGAATTCATGCTTCAAGGTAAACGCGGCGCCTCGGCCCGCGTAAGCCGCGGCGTCCTGGGGATTGAGCTGAATGGCCAAGGAGAGCTGCACGATCGCTAGATCATACTTGAGGCCGCGGACATGCTCACGTAGCGTGAACGTGAACTGGAAACGGGGGTCGATCCGGATGGCCTCGTTGTAGTCGGCGATCGCCTTGTCGTACTCTGTCTTCTGTGACCATGCGAAACCGCGGTTTCTGTAAACCCAGGCAACCCTGGGATCGAACCGAATGGCGTCGGTGAAGTCGGTGATTGCCTTGTCGTACTTATTCTTGTTGGAACATGCGAGACCGCGGCAGTTGAATGCTTCCGCACTCTGGGGATCGACCCGGATCGCCTCTGTGTAATCGGCGATCGCCTTATCGCGCTCATTCTTCTTGTCCCAGACGACACCGCGGCTCAAGTATGCCCAAAAGTATTCGGGATCAATCCGGACAGCCTCGGTGTAATCGTTGATCGCCTTGTCGAATTCATTCTTCTCGGTCCAGGCTTGGCCGCGATTGGTATAAGCCCAGACGAATTCGGGATCGAGTCGGATAGCCTCGGTATAGTCGGCGATCGCTTTGTCCTTTTGTCCTTGAAACTCCCAAATCAGGCCACGTTGATGACAGGCTGCCGCAGTATTGGTTTTAGTGCGAATTTCCCGGCTGTAAAACTCAATAGCGCTGTCGAGAAGAACGACCTCGGTGGTGTCGATCCAGCCGCTGACGCTTTCAGACTCGAGCCGGAGCTGACCGCCCTTGAGCTCATGCACGGTGTAGACGCGGAAGGTCGCATCGCGAATTGGCTCTTGGTCTACGATGTGAAGTGGTGCGCTATACTTCGTCACGACCTGTTTGCCGATCCAAGAATCGGGCGCCTGGATGGGCCTTTCGTTCCCGGGTTCCTGTGCGTTTGCCTTCCCAGAATGAATGACGAATCCTCCGATGATGCCAACGGCAACGAGCGCCAGCAGGACTCTTGTGAGCGATTGCCTAAGCTCGATCATCGCTATCATCTTTCCGAAAGCCGTGACTTCGAGGTCAGGTTTGTCCGGTAAAGATATTCTCGCCGCATGGATCACTTGTTGCAAAGCCCATGACGAAAAGGAGAAACATTCCAGCTCTGCGAAGTGATCGATCGATGTGGACTGGCAACGAGGTGCTTGACTCGACTGCCCGCGTCGGAAATGAATGGGTTCATGTCGACTCGGCGTCGGTCAAAACTCCCACGGAGAGGCATCGCACAGTGAAATCTTGGTACGCGACCGAGGATGGGCTTGCCGTTTGGATGGGTTTTATCGTCGTTGGCCTGGCTCTGGCGGCTGCTGCGGGGGTCGATCTTCTCGGTTGGCTGGCTGCGTCGCAAATCTGGGTCGAGGCCGGTAAGGCGGTGCGGCCAGTTTCCAAGGCCTATTCGAGCGTGCCTGCGGTTATCGGTCTGTTTGCCACCTTCGGCTTTATGCTGGCACTCGTTACCCTGGGTGCCGCGGTTCTCGGCCTGCATCTGAGGAAGTTCATCGCGGCTTTCTCTGTCGTATTCTGGGTCAGCGCCCTTTGCTGGCTGGTCGGCCATTACGCATACATCGCCCAGACTCCGGACAAACGGGCGGCGATGGGAATCACCTGGTCGCTTGGCCTCACGGGCGAGGCAGGCTTTATCGTGGCGTTGCTTGCGGGACTTTTGGTCGGAAACTTCCTGCCCGGACTGGCGGCCTGGCTCAAAGATGCGGCCCGGCCCGAGTGGTTCATCAAGACCGCCGTCGTGATCCTGGGTGCCTCTCTGGGCGTCAAGGCCGCCGGGGCCAGCGGGCTCGTGTCGGTGATCATGTTTCGCGGCCTGGCGGCGATCATTGAGGCGTATCTGATCTACTGGGCTCTTGTGTACTTCATCGCTCGCAAGTACTTCAAATTCAGCCGTGAATGGGCGGCGCCGCTGGCTTCGGGGATTTCGATTTGCGGGGTGTCGGCCGCCATCACCACCGGGGCGGCCATCAGGGCCCGGCCGGTCGTGCCGATCATGGTCTCGTCGCTGGTCGTGATTTTTTCGGTTGTTGAGCTCATCCTGTTGCCGTTCGTGGCACAGGCGTTTCTCTGGACCGAGCCGATGGTCGCCGCCGCCTGGATGGGGCTCGCGGTCAAGACCGACGGAGCGGCCGTGGCGAGCGGCGCAATCACGGATGCCCTGATCCGATCACGCGCCGTCGCTGCCGGTATTCAATACGAGCCCGGGTGGCTCTTGACGACGACCACGACAGTCAAAGTCTTCATCGACGTCTTCATCGGCATCTGGGCCATGGTCCTGGCTGCCGTCTGGGTTTATGGGATCGAAAAGGAGAAAGGGCAGAAGATACCGTTCGCCGAGATCCTGCGGCGGTTCCCGCGGTTCGTGGTCGGATACTTCGCACTGTTTGTGATCATGCTTGTCGTGGCGCTCGTGCTGCCCGATTCCTTGAACGGCTTAAAGGACGCCACGGCCGAGGCGGATCTGGTGCGGGGCCTGTTCTTTGTCATGACATTTTTCTCGATCGGGATGGCGTCGAACTTCAAGAAACTCTGGGCCGAGGGGATTGGCCGTCTGGCACTTGTCTACGTGGTGAGTTTATTCGGCTTCATCATCTGGATCGGCCTGGCGATTTCTTGGTTGTTCTTCCACGGCGTTTATCCGCCAGTCCTGACCGGAGGTCCCTGAAATGTCGCACGAAGCTGAGCGACCCGTGACACAAGCCGGCGAGAGCCGGGATCCCTCTCTTGCGGAAGAGCTCGAGGCAATCCCCTACGAGCCATTACTTCCGATTGAGAAAAAGCTGATCGTCTGGTGTCTTGTGCTCGGAATTGTGCTCTTGGGTTTGCTTCTGTGGGCGAGTACGACCTTCTTTCCGGCTGCCGGCCTTGCGACCAAGGGCTAGGCACAATACCTTTAGAATGCTGTAAGGTATGCGGAGCATAGCATAATATGATCCCATCCCCGTTGTGGGGGGAGGACCACGGTGGGGGGTGTTCCACCTCCGCACAGGAGATTCTCATGACCGCCGTCCTGATCACTTCGTTCATTCTGCTCGTTTCGGTGGACAGTGCGCCGGTCGGCGGCCCCAGATCGGGTTCGCTGGTCATCGACGGCGGCGGTCAAACGTCCGAGACCGCGCAACGGTTTGTTGAGCTCGCCGGGGGGGCTGAATCCGAATTTGTGCTCGTACCGACTGCGCAAGAGGGCGATGAGCTCGACCTCAAGAATCAAGAGGCGGAGTTCGTCCGGCGATTGGGCCTGGGGATTGACGAGCCCACCGCGGTCGTCGTGCACGGAGATCGGCTCGAAGTTATTGGTCGGGGCGTCGTGGGAATCTACGACGGCAAAGAACACGACGGTAAGCGTCAACTTTAAGATGCCGCTGTTCTGCCCAGGTAGCTCACGATTGCTCGCTTGAGTTCCAGCGGGTCGATCGCGCCTGTCTTGCGATAGAGGATTTTGCCGCCAGGCGCGATCACGATGGTGTAGGGGACTGGACCAGGCCAATCGCGATCGAGTGCCTCGGCGAACTTGTCGCGGTCGTCCGAGCTCAAGATGAAGTTTTTCATCGCGACATGGTTTTCCTTGAGAACCTTCAGGGCATCTTCTTGCTTGGAGAGTTCGTCAAGGCTGATCGTCACGAGCTGAAAGTTCCGCCGGCGATACATGCGGTTCATCGTCACCAGTTCGGGAAGTTCGGCGACGCAGGGGCCGCACCAGGTCGCCCACAGGTTTACGACCGTGAGCTTGTTGGTGTCATTCTTGGCGAGCTTGGCCACGGCGGCAAGGTCGATCGGTTCGATTGAGACGGGCTCGGCATCCGATTTGGCAATGGATTTCAGTGCATCTGCTTCTTTTTCGGCCCACTTGGTCGAACAGCCGAATACGCGGGTCGTCGCCGTCGGCACGGGCTTGTCGGCCAGAAGCGCGTCCAGAGCGTTCTTGGCGTCGTGAGACTTGACCGGTTTTACTTCCGCGTCGTCGAATCGGCCAACGTAGCGGAGCTTGCGCTCGCGGTCGAAGATGTAAACGTGAGGCGTGGCCAAAACGCCGTACGCCTGGGCAGTCGATTGCGTCTCGCCGTCATAAAGGTACGGGTAAGTGAAATTGTGATCTTTCGCTCGATATTTCATGTCTTCAAATGAGTCAGCGACGTCGGTGAATCCGAGTTCGTCGAGCCGAAGTGCAGCCGGGTTATTGGGCGATATGGCCACCACAGCCACTCCCTTGTCTTTATAATCCGCCTGGAGCCGGGCGAGCCGGCCTTCGTAGGCCTGGGCAGTCGGGCAATGATTACAGGTAAAGATGACAAAGAGGATCTTGGCGTCGGCAAAATCAGAGAGGGAGTAAGTTTTGCCATCGACGCCCGGCAGCCGAAAGTCGGGAGCGGCCGCGCCGATCGGCAGAGTTTGCAACCCAGGCGGGTCGGCAATGGCGGCACCTGCGGGCAAAAGCAAAGCGAGGACCGCGATCGTCTTCGTCAACGAGCAGTTCATTGTGGGCGTCTCCGCGGTATCGAGAATGATTGTGAATGGAAGTGGTAGTCTGCCAGTCGCGGGGCCCAATGCCAAGTGGTTTGTCAGCCAAGAAGCGCGGCCCGCACGTGCAAGTCATTGACGAGTGTCAACCCGAGATCACTTCGAAGAACCAGGAAGTGGTCCCACTGAGACGTCCTTGAAATACACGACAGAGTTCTTGTCGTGATTTTGAAGGCCGATGTAGCCGGCCTCAGGTCGAGGTCCGCGCGGGGTCGCCCTCGCCTGAAATCTCAGGAGCGTCGGGTTTGAGTCCGGACGAATCGAAGTCGGCCGCCTGCACTCGGTTGATCGCCGTGGTGATGCGATTGCCCTTCAAGGTGATTTCGAGTGTGTTCCATTCGCCGGACTTCGGTGGATTGCCTGCGGCCTTGGCGAACGTGTAGATCGAGCCGGTGCCGCGACCGCTGGTCGATTGGTCCATGACCTGAATCTCGAAACCGTGATGGACCGCGTACCATGGGTCCTTGGGCTTTTCGGCGATACGAAGATAAACGCCCGAATTAGAGCGGACATTGGCCGTCTTATAGACGACCCGGATCACGCAATTGCCGAGCTTTTCGCGTGAATACCACAACAGCCCCATGCCTCCCTCGGTGCGGAGCACACCGTCTTCGACGACAAACTTGCCCGGCCCTACGTGTTCCCACCCGTCGAGTGTCCGGCCATCGAAGAGTGGTTTCCATTCGGATGCAGTCGAGGCTGACCGCTCAGCGTGAGACGGGGCGATTGTTGCGATCAAGATCAAAAGCACTGCGCCGGCTGCATAGCGAAGGTTAGTCATCGTGAATTCCTGGCGTTGGTGAGCGTTGATTACCAGCTCAGAAGTTAACGCGCCGACAGTTGGCGATCAACCCGCGCCCTTCACTCAGCTTGAATCTGCCCATCCTTCATCGGAATCCGCCGGTCGGCGGCGCTGAGCGACCTCGTGGCTGTGCGTGACGATCACGAGCGTGAGGCTGGCGCTCGTCGCGCAGTCGATGGAGCAATTGGATGATCTCGTCCTGGCTCTTGCTATCGAGGTTGCCGGTCGGCTCATCGGCCAGGAGCAAGTTGGGGGTCGTTGGCGAGCGCTCGCGCGATCGCGATGCGCTGGCGCTGGCCGACCGAGAGCTGGCTGGGGCGGTGATCGCGCGCTGTCCGCCAGACCGACCTCCTCGATCAGCCGCGATGCTCGCTCGACCGCGCTCGCGCGGCGACCAGGGGCCCTCGAACATGGGGATCTGGATATTTTCAAGTGCCGTAAGCGTGGGCATGAGATAAAACGATTGAAAGACAAATCCGACCTGGTGGGCGCGAAAGTCATCGATGTCGAGCTTCGACAGCGGTTCTTCCCGGAAATAAACCTCGCCCTCCGTGGGGCGATCGAGCCCGCCGAGCAAGTGCAGGAGCGTGCTCTTGCCGCAACCGCTGGGACCGGTGATCGCGACCGATTCTGACGCGCGATCCGAAGCGAAACGCCGCGGAGCGCCTGGACGTGGCCGTCGGGGTAGTATTTGACGAGCCCATCGGCGCGGAGAATCGTGCGATTCGTGTGCCGGCGCCGGTTGGTCACTCATAGCGAAGCGCCTCGGTCGGTTCGAGAGCGGCTGCTCGGGCCGCCGGGTAAAGGCCCCCCAGCAGACTGAGGCCGACGCCCATCGCCAGCGCGATCAAGCAGCACCTGCGGCGGCAAGTTCGGGATTGATGAAGCCTCGCGCCGTCGGGCGCGAGCGTGATCGCGCGGAGACCGACGACCGCGAGCAGTGACTCCCAGCACTGTCCCGATCAAGGCGATCGCCAGCGCTTCGCCCAGCACGAGCGTCAGCACGCGCCGCCGCCGCCAGCCGACCGCTCTCAAGATGCCGATCTCGCGCGTGCGCTCGAAGATCGACATGAGCATCGTGTTGAGCATTCCGACCGAGCCCAGGAAGAGGGCGACCGCGGCCGTCGTCCAGGCCATCGCCCGGGAAAGCCGGATCTGAGTGTCGCCTTGCACGTGGTCGCGCGCGGGGGTCGCGGCGACGCCGGAGATGGTCGACTCGATCCGCTTGCGCAGTTCGGCGATGGATTGTTCGTCAGACGTTTGCGCCTGGATCAAAAAGCCCGTGACCTGTCCTTCGCGGCCCATCATCTTCTGGAGGGTCTTGAGCGGCATCAGCAAGCGAGCCGTTTTCAAACCAGCTTTCGCTCTCGAAGATCCCCACGACGTCGAAGGTCTCGCCGGCGATCTGGAGGCGGTCGCCGGCCTTCTTGCCGAGGGTCATCGCCAAGACCCGGCCGAGCATGACGGCCTTGTCGTCACCGGGCTCGAGCGGCTCGGCCGTCGAGCACTGCGATTCCCCGAAAAAGAATGCTGCCGGGAATCCAGCCGTTGACCAGCACGCTCACCAGGTTTTGTTCCTCGAAACCGACCGTGTCCACCAGCGACGGAGCGACGTCGGCCACGCCCTCGATTTGCTCGCAAGCGATCCGCCATCTTTCTCATCGAGGCTGCTTGAGAGCTGGTTGGAGCTGCCCGCGTGGACGACGACCAGGTCGATCCCCTTGGAGTTGTAGATCGCCAGGAACGACCGTTCAAAGTTCCAGGAGATGCCCACGAGGATCGTCACCGCGGCGATGGCGATCGCCAGGCCCAGCGTTGTCAGCACCGTGCGGACCGGCCTGTGCAGAACGTTCTTGATGATCAGGGAGATGAACCGCACGGATCAGTCCTTGCGCGATGGTGATCCGGATTTGACTCACTCGGGGGCCCGTCCGACCAGCACGTAACCAACGCCCCACCAGACGGACTCAAAGTGAAATTCCTTGAAGACTCTCCCCGCGATCGCCTGCACATCCAGGTCGCGATGACGTTCCACCATGTCGGTGAATGAGTCACCCAGGTGCATCATGTGGGAAACGAGCCAGCGATCGACGCCCGGAAACCCTAGTTTGTGGCCCAGCATGCGATCGGTCAAGTTGGGTACTTCGTCGGAGACGACGATGGGAGCGCCGGGACGGGCAACGCGGATCATCTCCTTGCAGCGCTCCTTCGGGATCATTGAAGTAGTTGAAGGCTCCGATCGAAAGGACGGCGTCGAAGCGCTGACTCTCGAGCGGGAGGTCTTCGGCTTCGCCCTGAGCGAGCCAGACCGATCGGCCGGCGGCGCGGCGGCGGCAGGCCTCGAGCTGAGAACGCGAGATGTCGACGCCGACGATTCGCCAGTCGGCGGGCAGCCAGTCGAGATACACGCCGTCGCCGACGGCCACATCGAGCAGGTCCAGTCTCGGAGTGGTCGGGAGATGCCGCAGCACCTTGTTGCGGGCGCGGCGCTCGCCGCCGTTGCAGAACCAGGTAAACCATTCCCAGAAGCGAAACTTGGGCCAGAGCGGGCTGTCGTAGAACTGCTGGGCGACCTGGTTGTTGTCGGTCGTCTGATCCTTGACGATCAAGATGTCGTTGTCGATCGGCAGGCGAGCCGCGCATTGCGAGCACTGCAGAGCGGAGGCTGCTGGATCGTATTGCAGCGTGCCCTGGCACTCGAGGCACCGCCAGATGTCCCAGTCTGATTCCCAGTGTGAGGTCGTGACGCTGCTGCGGGCTTGTGGTCGACATGGAAAGCCTCCCTATTGTCGCAGATTATCCCTGCGAGCCGGACTTATTCGACAAGACAATAACCCATCCCGTGCCAGATGCGGTGCCGCGTATGCTTGCGGCCAAACACGGCTGCACGAGGCCGGCGAGATCGATGTCGAACGCCAGGACCATCCTCGACGAACTCGCGGTCGAGCCCCAGCTTGCGCAGCCACCAGGCATCGAGGGACGGAATGCCGAGCAAATGACCCAAGCCGGCACGATGAAGCCCGGGGACCTCGTCGGCGACGACCACGGGGCCGCCGGGCTTGGTCACGCGGCGCATTTCGCGCAGGGCCGCCTCGTGGTCGCTGAAATAGTTGAACCCGCCGACCGACCAGTCAGGCGTCGAAAGTCGCGTCGGCGAAAGGAAGGTTTTCGGCCTCGGCCCAGGCCAGGTGCCTTGCCATCGCCGGGATGGCGGCGCAGGCACGCCTTGAGCTGAGTGCGAGCGATGTCGACGCCAAAAACATCCCATTTTGGAGGCAGGAATGCCAGGTTCTCCCCGCTGCCAATTCCGACTTCGAGCACCGAGCGGTCGCGTTTTCGAGCCTCGATGACATGGCGGAGGATCTCCATGCGGGCCCGGCGAACTCCCCCCTGGACCATCAAAAACGCCTGTTCCCACGGCCGAAACCTGACCCAGCCGGGACCGTCATAGAAATCGGCGACGATTCGATTGCGACCGGTAAGCGGCCCGATCGCTTCGATGATGCCGTCCCGTGCACGAATATAGCCCGTCCGCACGCGGGGACAGCTGCGATTCGCCCGGCGAACGGCAGGCCGCACGACAGGCAGCGCGCCAGCGTCGAGAATCGATGGGCGGTGATTCATGCCCGAGCGTGCTGCTGGCGGGTTCATCGCTGCTCTCTTTCGTCATTCTAGAATTCGATCGTGAGCGCTCGCGGGCCAAACCAGTACATGAGCCGATCGAAAAACCAATCCGGCATGTACTTGAGGATCGTCAGGCCGATTTTCATGTCCCAGGGAAAGACGCAATTGCGCGGGCGGCGATCGATCGCGCGGAGCGAGGTGGCGGGCCGCCTCTTCAGGCTCGATCATCTTGACCGGGTGCCGGTACGGGATGTCCGCGCTCATTTGCGTTCGCACGAACCCCGGGCAGACGGTGGTCACCGTCACGCCACGCCGGCGCAGACCGGGACGAAAGGCCTCGAGGTAAGCAATCAGGGCCGCCTTCGAGGCGGAATAGGAGATCATCCAGGGAAAACCGCGATAGCCGGCCACGCTGGCAACCCCGACGATATGCCCGCGTCCCCGCGTGATCATGGCCGGCAAGACGGCTTCGATCGATTGAGCCACGCCCACCAAATTCACGTCCAGCGTCTGCCGGAGCGTGGTCGTTTCGAGCTGAGGGAACCTGGGTCAGTGAGCCGATGCCGGCGCACGCGACCAGAACGTCGATGGGGCCGAGCGTGGCCGCGATCTCGGCGACCGCCGCGGATCAAGGCGTGCCGGTCCGTGACGTCGACCGCGGCGTGGGCGACTGTCGCACCCTGATCTTTCAGACTCCCTGACAAGTTCGCCGAGCGCTGCCGCGTCGCGATCGATCAGCCCGATCGGCGTTCCGCGTCCGGGCCAGGGCCATGGCCGTCGCATGGCCGATTCCGTGGGCGGCGCCGGTGATCAGCACGATCGGTCTGAGTACTCATCGCGTCGTTCTCACCACCTGAGCCAGAGGATTCTTGCGTCGTCAGATATTCATTGACGAGCTCGACGAACCGCGGGCCATTCTCTTCCGGAGCGCGATGCTTGGCCCCGGGAACGAGCTGATTGACGCAATGAGCCAGGTGCTCGCCCAGATAATAGGCGGTGGCCAGGAACGGGGAGTGTTCGCCGAAGATGGCGAGCACCGGTTGAGTCACGCTCTGAATCAAGGTCTTCGGTGAGGCCCGCGACGGCCTTGGCGTCGTCGCCGCATGTGGTATGCGCCAGCCGCAAGAGACGATTCAAGCCAGGCAAGCCGACGGCCTGGCGAAACTTCAATAGCCGCTCGCCATCGAGGTGGAGCACCTGGTCAAAAAACCGGCCCAGATCATACCAGTGTTCGTCGGAAAGCGTCACACCGGCTTGGGCCGCTTCCTCGCGAAAGTTCTGCCAGTGGCCCCAGCGGCTCAGGTCTTCCAGGTGGCGGAGAGCCGGGAACGACGGGTCGGACAGGACGAGTCGCATCGATCCGGTCGGGATAAAGCACGGCCGCGTGCGTCGCGATCACCGCGCCGAAACTGTGCCCGACCAGCATGGCCCGATCGATCTCGAGGGCGTCCATGATCGCCATGACGTCGCCCGCCTGGTCGGCCGACGTGTATCCATCGCGCGGAACATCGCTGTAGCCGTGGCCCCGCAAGTCGAAGGCGGTCACCCGAAACGAGCGGGCGAGCACCCCCATGGCCTCGCACAAGAACCAGATCGACAGGTCGCCCGTGACGCCGTGGATCAAGATCACGTCCGGCCCGGAACCAGCCTGCTGATAGTGGAAGTTCAGTCCGTTCGCTTTGAGTTTGGGCATGGAAATTCTCTCGGTCGGCGTCGTCAATTATGAATCGTTGCTGGCGAGCTGCTCGAAGAGATTGCGTTCGACGCGAGAAACGCGACCAGCTCGCCGATCGAGAGGTCGCGCTCGGTTCTTCGACCCATCTCCGCCATCAGTTCGTTGAAGGGCAAGAGGCCGGCCGTAATGTTCCTGAAGCCTTTCGCTCAAGACGACGGCGTCGATCGACGCCAGGCCGAGATCGGCGAAGAAGCGGGTGTCTTCGGTGATCGGGCTCGACGACTGCACCCCCAGGTCTCTCGTCGAGGACCGCGATGACGTCGTCAAGGATCTCTGTCCGGGAAGGCACGGAAATCACGGTTTGATTCCTTTTCCAATAGTCCAGGCCCAGGCGCGCTGGCCTCGCCGGGCCGAGATAACACGCAGGGGATTCTCGCAAACTCCGTCTTTCGGCCATGCCGACGAGAGCTCTGGGCGCGAGGCGGACATGGATGACACCGGTATCCTCGTGGGCCTCGACGACCTCGGCAGCTGGCCGGACCACCGGCCAAGCCCAGTCCCGACGCCTTGGCCGCGGCTTCCTTGGCGCACCAGAACCGCGTGACCCACTCGGCCCGACTCGGGCCCGACCAGCGATCCAGGAGAGCTCGCTCGCCGGCCGTGAACGCCGTGGCTTCGAAAGCTCGGCGTGGCGCTCGACGATCGGTTCGACGTCGATTCCCACCGGGCGGCCGGATCGAGTGCGGCCAGGGCGACGGCGACCCCATCGGCATGCGCGATCGAGATGGCGGGCAGCGCTTCATGCCTGCGGGCTCGCCAACTCGCGTCAGCAGGGGCCGGCCGTGTTCGTCGGCGACGATCGCCAGATCGGCTGGATAAATCGGCGGATCGGCCGGCGTCGTTCCAGAGCCGCCGGGCGGCCTCCTTGGCCGCGATCCGGCCCCAGAGTCGCTGCGACCGCCGCTCTTCGGAACCCGCCTCTAGCCAGGTAGGTCCGCGCGTTCCTCGGGCCCGAGCTGCGTGAATTCCAGCACGTCGCGCCAGACGGGCCGGCCCATGTCGGCCGGAGGTTCGAGCCAGACCGCTTTGGCGCCTGCAGGCGGATCATGCGCCGCATCCGAGCGGCAGCTCCTCGCCGACCAGGTAGTCTCGAGGCTGGCGGAACGAATCGCGGATACCGGCCCGGCCAGTGGAACCGCCAGTCTTCCCAGTCCTTGATCCGCATCCACACCGTCCCGTCGGGCCGGACGAACTGGGCCTCGACGCGAATGCGGTGCCGCTCCAAGCTCGTGGATCGTGATCTGGCATGCCACCTCCGTGCCGACGGGCGGACGTCCGCCGTGGATTTCCAGGTCCTCCATGTGGAGCGGAAACATGACGTCCCCTTCGGCGAGATAATCGAGGCCCCATGCGCCGAGCAACTGGGTGAAGTTATCGATGACGACCAGGTCGGTGTGGAAGGCGTGGTCCTTGCCCGCTCTTGACCAGCGGCTCGAGCGGGAAGCACTTGCAAGCGTCCCTCGATCCCTTTTTCGGAAAGTTTGCCCATGTGGGCGATGGCCTGGAAGAGCGGGCCATGGAATAGCCACTGCTCGGCGTAGACCGACCGGGCCGTGAACTTGCTGGGACGGGCATTCTCCAGCGACCAGGCAGCGGCCGGCGGCGCGGCCGGGGACAGACTCGCCGAAGACCGCGACCGCCTCGAACACCGGTCTGGGGGCCTCCGCCTCGCCGTCCGTGCCCCGATTGAAGATTCCCACCCAGACGCGGTCGTCATCCGTCGACGGCACACGACGGTGCCCGCGCAGCTCGAGGTAGACCGGCTGCTCCTCGTAGCGCACCCACTTGTGTGCTCGAACGGCTTTGAGGCCGGTGAGGACCAGCCCCGGATCCACGACCAGCGCGGCCACCTGCGCGGTCATCTCCGCCATCACCGCGAACGGGAGAACCGGCAAGCCCAAGAGCGACGGATCGAGGGCCGAGATCTTGCGGCCACCCAGCGTATGGTGCTGGGCGATCGGATCATCATGGGCTTCGAGGACCAGGAGCGTCTCGACCTCGGCCCCGGCGACGAGCCGGCGAACCTCGCCCGCCCAGGGCCCGGGCTGCGGTCGTCGAGGATGTGCGTCGTGCCCGCGGCAGTCGACGCGATCCGGCGTTCGAAGCCGCGTCCAGTCCTCGGTGCATCCAGCCACCGATCGCGCCGAGATAGGCCGCCATCACCTCCTGCTGCGTTCGCAGGAACGCCTGCATCGTGTCCTGGAACGACAGCATGGCGTGATCGTCGGCCGAGGCGTCGCCGAAACTCTGGCCCCAGTCTTCTGCTCTGCCCCGGCCATCCCACTCCGGAGAGTTCGGCTCGGGATCAGCCATGGACGTCGCGTGTTGAAACGGCTTTCATCGCGAAGGAACTGGAGCGACCGGCGGGCATGTGGTCGTTGTGCGCGAACCCGTTGCCGTTGTGATGCTCGTGCTCTCGCTTGATCATCGGCTCATGCGCGGGCATCACGGGAAATGGCTTCGTCGAGGCTTCGCTTCCGGCGGCGGGGCCTCCGTGCTGTCGAGCGGAGTCGCTCGACCAGCTCATGCGAGAGCTGTCATTTCGGGAAAGCCGATCTTCAGCTCGACGCCGGGTCCGGGATGCCGGCTCCGGGGCGTTCCAGTCGATCGCGCGGGGCCGACGTCGCGCGTAGAGATAATCGGTCTTGAGCGAGGCCCCGTGGGCGAACGTCGCCGCGACCAGGTGGTTCAACTGGGTCAGTCCCGCGCGGCGCGGAAGGTTCGCGGCCACGGCGAAGGAGGGCTTACCTCGCAGGGTGTCCTCGACGAATCCGGCCAGGTTGCCGCGCGCCCCGACGTCGACAAACAGGCGCAGGCCATCGGCGTGCATGGCCTCGATGGTCTCGCGAAACGCCACGGTCTGGGTCCACTGCGCGACGGCGAGCTCGCGGATCGCGTCGGGATCGCTCGGGCATCCGCCCGCGCGACGCACACGAATAAATCGGGACGCGAGGGAGGACGGAAGCTCATCTGATCGAAGAACTCGGCGATGGGCCCGACGACCGGGCGGAAGCTCGGCGTGTGATAGGCGCGCGAAAAGGGCAGTTCCTCGAAGAGAATGTTCTCGCGGCGCAGACGTTCGACGACGCGTGGATGCTCCGCGGACGGCACGGCCAGGACGACCTGGTGCGGGCAGTTGTCCATCGCGACGTCCACGCCGCCGGCATCCAGGTCGCGACAGATCGCCTCGACGCGGTCTCTGTGAGTCGCCACGGCCACCAGTCGGGCCGCGGGCAGGTCGCCCGACGACTCGAAACCGCTCATGATCGCTCCCGAGCCGGCCGAGCTTGCGCTCGAGCGCCCGATCGGTCTCGAAGACACCCGCCGGCGGAGAGGGCCAGGATCTCGCCGCTACTATGCCCGAGCACCGCGTCGGGATCGAGGCCCAGCCGGGTCAACACCTGGTACAAGGCCCATTGCGCGTTGAGGACGACGTTGACCGCCGTCGCGGTGGACCAGAGCTTTTCGTCACCGCCGGGCACCGGGCCGAACAGGTGCTCGCTGGGCGGCACGGTCTCGCCGAGGTCGCGGGCGATCCGGTCGGCCGTGTCGAACAGGCGGCGCACTTCGGGAAAATGGAAGCAGAGATCGGCGAGCATGCCGGGATATTGCGAGCCTTCACCCGGGAAGAGGAAAGCCAGGCCGCCCGGGGCCGCCGTTCAAGAGCGGCTCGTCCCAGTAATAGACGCCCCGGCCGTCGCGAATCGACCGGCAAGCGGGGTCGGCCAGGCGGGGCAGCACGGAGGTGAGGCGCTCGGCCAGCTCCGCAGGCGACGACGCGACCAGGCCCAGGCGCGCGCCGTCCGGCGGGTGCTCGCGACGGCTATTGAGCGAGTACGCCACGTCCAGCAGCGTGTGCCGCGAATTGCCCTCGAGCCAGCTCAGAAGTTCGCGTGACCTGCTCGATCAAACCGGCGCGATCGGGCGCCGAGAACAGGATCGCCTCGGTGTCCCAGCGCCGAAGGGCGCCGGGCTGATCGCCGTCGGCGGAAGGCGTGTGCTCTTCGAGCACGGCGTGGGCATTGATTCCGGCGAAGCCGAACGCATTGACGCCCGCCCGGCGCGGCGTCGTCTCGTCGGCATGAATCCAGGGGCGGGCGATCGGATTCAGAGCGAACGCGCTCGTGGCGACCGTCGAGCAGCGGGTGTGCGTTTGTCCGCGTGCAAGGTCGGCGGCAAGACGCGGTGATAAAGTGCCAGTGCCGTCTTGATCAATCCGGCCATGCCGGCGGCCGGCATGGCATGGCCGATCATCGATGAGACGGCCCCCAGAGTCCGGCGTCCGTGCGGGAGGGCGGGGAAGACGGCGTTCAAGGCGCGGAGCTCGGCTCGGTCGGCGGCGGGCACGCCCAGGCCGTGGCCCTCGACCAGCATCACCGTGGCCGGGTCGATTCCCGCCCGACGATAGGCCCGGCGCATCGCGCGGGCGTGCCCGCGCGCGCTGGGCGCGGCCAGCCCCTGGCTCTTGCCGTCGCTGGCCAGCCCGACGCCCTGAATGACGGCGTAGATTCGATCGCCGTCGCGCTCGGCGTCGGCCCGCCGCTTCAACACGACGACGCCCACGCCTTCGCCCGGAACCATCCCGTCGGCGTCGGCCGCGAACGGCCGGGCGGTCCCCGAGCGAGACAGGGCGTTGAGCTGGCGAAATACCAGCGGGAAATCGACGTCGGCCTCGAGGTAGACGCCGCCGGCGATGCGCCAGGTCGGCCCGTTGTCTCGACGAGTGCCCGAGCCGCCAGGTCGACCGCGACCAGCGACGAGGCACTGGCGGCGTCGACGACGAAGCTGGCTCCGCTCAAATCGAGCCGGTGGGCGATGCGCCCGGCCGTCGCATTGGTCAACTGACCGGGAATCGTCGCCGCCTCGAACGGGGGCAAGCTGGCCCGAAGATCGGCCCGGATCGCTTCCAGGTCGGCCTGCGACCACTCGGGGTGAAGAGCGGTCGAGAATCGACAGTGTCTGGTCGATCATTCGGCCGTGCTGGAGCCGCGTCAGGTTGCCTCGATTGAAGTAATTGCCGCGGCCGATCACGATCTCGACGCGATGTCTTTGAGCGAATCAAGAGCTCAGCCCGGCATCCGCGAGCGCGGCGCACGGTCGCGTCCAGCACCAGGAATTGTTCGGGCTCGCCGCCTTCGACGGTCCGCGGCATGATCCCGTGCGCGGCCGCGTCGAACGGAGATGGGCGATTCCAGGTAGCCGCCCCGGCACGAGGGCACGCGATCGTTGGCCTGCGACTCGGGGTCGCAAAACGTCGCGGCGTTCCAGCGATCGCGCGGCACTTCCCGCGTGCAATCCCTGGCGCACACGATGTTTTCGAAATAGTCGCTCAGGTCGGATGCGCCGGCGAAGCGGCAGCCCATGCCGATGATAGCGATCTCGTAGGGGCGTCCTCTTCTCATGAGAACGCCTCCACTCGCTCGGGAACCGCTTCGCCAGGGAATCGGTTGTTCGAGCGTTCCCAGCTCGCCCGAGTAGATCACCTCGACGTCACCTTTACGGCCGTAGCGCAGCTCGTCGATCAAGCAGCGAGCCGCCCGACTCGGGCGAGATCATGCCGAGGCCGCGGCTGCCGAGATGACTCTCCAGCTGCGACACCATGCCCACGCCCGACCAAGGGCCCCAGATGAGCGACACGACCCGGCCCGGCCAGCGCCGGTCCAGCCAGTGGGCCAGCTTGTTGAGGATCTCGTTGGCGGCGGCGTAATCCGACTGGCCCACGTTGCCGAAGCGGCCGGCGATCGAGGAAAAGAGCGCCGTGAACTTGAGCGCATCGCCGCGCACGAGCCGGATCAGGTTGAGTGCCCCGTCGAGCTTGGTTTCGAGCACGCGGTCGAACGATTCGACCGACTTGTGGCGGATGAGCTTGTCCTTGATCAGGCCGGCCCCGTGGATCAAGCCGGCGATTTCTCCATGGCGGGCCCGCCAGCCGTCGAGCACGCGGGCCAGGGCGGCCGGATCGCGCACGTCGGCCTCGGCATAGGCGACGGTCGCGCCGGTCTGCCGCAAGCTCTCCAGGTTCTCGCGAACCTCCCGGCTGCGGCGCAGGGCCTGGTAGGCCGTCTCGATCTCGGCCGGGCTGCCGGGCTTCCCCTGGTGGCGCAACCGGGCGTGCAAGGCGGCCTTGATCTCGGCCTCGACGCGTCAAGCCCAGCGTGTCGGCTGACTCGCCGTCACCGGGCAAGGGCGTCGTGCCGACGATCAAGAGAGTCGGCCGCCAGAGCCGTGCCAGCTCGGCCGCCGCCAGGGCGGTGATGCCGCGGGCTCCGCCGGAAATCAGCACGGGCTCACCCGGCTTCAGACTCGAGCGTGCGAGCCGCTGTGCTCGAGCGGGCTCTCGATCGTCCGCAGGCGGATTCGACGCCCCTGGTCGTAACCCACTTCGGCCCAGCCGTCGCGGGCGAACACTTCGGCGGCCAAGTCGGTCGGCGACCGTTTCGATCGGGTCGGCTCGCCGAGAAGTCGACCACGCGAGCACGAACCGCGGGCCATTCCCGGGCCAGCGTCTTGACCAGTCCGGCGATCCCTCCGTGGCCGGGGAAGAAATCGGAGTTCTGCGCAGCCGGCGCTGGCGAATCGCCCGCCCAGGGCCGTCGCGGCGATCAAGCACGCTCCCCCGTCGCGCGCGGCGTTTTCGAGGTCCGGCGGCCATGGCCTTGGCCAGCAGGAACAGTCCCTTCACCTCGACGCCGACGCGGGCCGACCAGTCGGTCTCGATCCGTTCGACCGGATGACGCGCTCCCCAGGGGAAGCGCGTGGACGATCCCCGCCAGCGGACCGCGCGATCGCAGTTGGTCGAGCACCGAGTCGATGGCCGCCGGCGAAGTCCAGTCGACGGGCTCGCTCGTGGCCGCCGATTCGCTCCACCGGAACGCCGGCCGCCAGGAGCTGGTTTTCCAGTACCGCGGGCCACGCCGCGGCCGTCGTCGGTGATCACGATCCGGCCTCGCGGCATCAGGCCGGCGCGTTCACGGGGCAGGGGGGCATCGACCACTTTCAAGAAGCCGCCGTGAGCGTCCCGCGATCGTGCTTGCCGTTGCCATTGGTCGCGGCGATCCGCACGATGGCTGTCGAGCGGACGTCTGCCGATCGCGCCGGTCGGACCGCTCGGCTGTTCCGCCAGGCTCGCCATCCGGTCGACAATCACGCCGAGCGTGCGGGCTCGAGCCATCGCGTCCATCATCTCCGGGCGAATCCGACAGGGCCTTCAATCCCGGAAACTCATCGCGCAGCTTCCCCAGGATCTCGACCCGCTTGATCGAGTCGATTCCCAGGTCGGCCTCCATGTCGAGGTCGAGCCCCAAGTGTCTCGATCGGGTAGCCGGTCCGATCCCGAACGGTCTCGAGCAGCCGCGTGGTGATCGTCGAGCGATCCGGTCCCGTCGCGCCGAGCTTTGCATCGCGTGCGACGCGCAGCCTTTCCCATTTCGATCCCGTCGGTTCCGTTGGACTCGTGACTGCGACCGATGCCATCGCTCTGTTTGTGCATGATCGTCGAGCGTTCGCTCGGCTCTGCCGCGGACCCATTTCCGTTCACGATTTTGAGGCTGAGGCTAAGTTCGATGGCGTGAAGGCCAGGGCCTCGGCGATCGGACGGTCGCAGTCGTGTGAAGACCGGCGATTGTCGGTTGTGATCGGCCGCGCCGCGTCCCGCGAGATACGCGAGCATCGTCGACTTCTGCACCTCCAGAAACGCCTGCATGGTCTGCTGGAACGACTCGATGACCCGGTCGGTCGAGCGCGATGGTGAGGTTGAGGTTTTCATGGGAGTATGTGAGATTCCAGGTTACCGTTTCGTTTCGTGACGGATCGTGGCGGTCGCCGCCCCGGTTCCAGCCGTCTGTTCACCGTTTCGACCGACGGCAAGTTGCGGCGTCGTCCTCGTGCTCTGAGGCGAGCCATCGGTCGCATTCTTGGTTGTGGACAGACCATTGGCGATAACTGGGTTGGTGCGAGTTTCCATGGGTTGCCGGTGGAGGAAGAGCCTGGCCCAGCCGTGTCGGCTCTGGCTCGTTGACGGGCCGGGCTCGACTGCCGTTGACCAGCCAGGTCGACGGGGCCGAGATCCGATATTGTCACCGGCCGGCAGATGTCGGAGATCGAGCACGCGCGGCGAGCGGCCCGGGTGAGCTGCTCGAGCTCGAAGCGGCACTCCGGCCGCGACGAGGCGAGCGATGGCGCGGAGCCAGCCGGCCAGGCCGGATGATCCCGGCGGATCGCACGCGACGGCCAGATGCGGCTCGATCTTTCAAGATGGCGTCCAATCAGGGCGTGAGGATCGAGCCCGGTCCGACCTCCACGAACACGCGAGCGCCGTCACGATGCATCGCCTCGATCATGTCGGCAAACCGCACGGGCCCGGCGAGATGATCGCCCAGCCGCGCCGCGATCGCCGCGGGTCGGCGGGATGGGGCGGCCGCATCGAGGTTGGAATAGACCGGCCGGTCGGGCGACCGGTCGAGCAACTGGCCTGCCAGGCGAGCCAGCGGTTCGCGAGCGGAGGCAACCAGCGGGGTGTGGAATGCCGACGAGACCGGCAAGAGCCGGCCCTGTATTCCTCGGGTCGCGGCCAGGTCGAGTGCCTGCTTCACGGCCGCGGCCGGCCCGGCGATCACCGTTTGCCGGGGACCATTCCAGTTGGCGGCCTGCACGCCGGGCACGTCGCGGATCAGCCGTTCGACGTCGTCGGGGCCGGCGAGGAGGGCCGCCATCGAGCCGGCGACGATCCTGGCCCGCTTCCCGCATGAAGCGGCCGCGTGCCAGCGAGAGCTCGGCCAAGGCCGGTGCGCTCAAGACGCCGGCGGCATGAAGCGCCACCAGCTCGCCGTAGCTGTGGCCCCCGAGACAGTCGGGCTCGCAGCCCAGTTGCGCGAGCAGGCGCAGCATGGCCACACACGCGGCACCCACGGCCGGTTGGGCCACGTCGGTCTCCATCAGAGCGCTCGCCGGGCCTCTTCCTCCGCCGCTTCGCCAAAGGCCGGAGGCGGGAAGATGAGCGGGCCCAACGCGTGGACCGCCTCCGGCCAGCATGACCGATCGAATTCCTCGAAAGCGTCGCGGACCTCGGGGAAGATCACAGCCAGCTCCCGGAGCATGCCCGGCGATTGCGCACCCTGGCCGGGGAAGATAAACGCCACCGGCTGGCCGGCCCAAGCTCGGCTTGGCCTCGAAGACAACGCCCCGGGGATCGTCGAGGCTGTGGCGGCCCTCGGCGATCGCTGTCGTGCGCCAGCTTCAACTTTTCGCGCAAGTCCTGGTGAGAGGCGGCCACGATGGCCAGGGTCGCGCGCCGGTGTTTCTGGGTTTCGGCTGCGGCGCGATTCGCATCGCCCGGATGAGCGTGTGCGACAAATCACATGAGCGAGGGTCGCGCGCCGGAATCGAGCGCCTGGGCCAGTTGATCGAGTTGCTCGACGAGCTGACGCGGCTCGTCGGCCTGCCAGACCAGCAATTCCGCCGGCCAGTCGCTCACCGTCGACTCGGGCTGTGCGACCACGTTGCGATCGTACGCCTCGAGGACGGCATGGAAGTTCGTGCCGCCGAACCCGAAGGCGCTGACGCCCGCCCGGCGCGGCCGGTCCGGTGTGGGGATGAAGCCAGGGCTGAGTCTGCGTGCAGAGCCGGAGCGGCCCATCGCGCAGGTCGAGCTTGGGGTTGGGGTTCTCGACTGCCGATCGTCGGCGGCAAGACCTTATGGTAGAGCGCCAGCGAGGCATTGATCAGCCCGGCCAGCCCGGCGGCGCACTTGGTGTGGCCGATCATCGACTTTACCGAGCCCACGATGCATTCGCGCTTGTTCGCCCCGGCTTCCCGGAAGAGCTGGCCGAGCGCCTCGATCTCGACGACGTCGCCCAGGGCGGTGCCCGTGCCGTGCGCCTCGACGTAGCCGACGGTGGCCGGCGAAACGCCGGCCTTCGCGATAGGCTCGCTCGAGGGCTCGCATCTGCCCTTCGACCACCGGCGCGGTCAGGCCCGCGGGCGCGGCCGTCGCTCGATGCACCCACGCCTTTGATCACCGCGTAGATCCGGTCGCCGTCGCGCTCGGCGTCGGCCAGTCGCTTGAGCACGAGCGCGGCCACCCCTTCGCTGATGACGATCCCATCGGCGCTCGCGTCGAACGGCCGGCAGCGGCCGCGCGGCGAAAACGCCTGGGTCTTGCTGAAGGCCAGGTAGGTAAACGGGTTCTGGACCGTGTCCACCCCACCCAGGATCACCATGTCGGCCGCGCCGGTTTCGAGCTCGCGCACGGCCAGCGAGGCCGCCGCCAGCGACGAGCCGCACGCGGCGTCGACCGTGTAATTGGCCCCGCCCAGGTTCAGGCGGTTGGCGATCCGGCCCGCCGTCACGTTGAGCAAGAAGCCCGGAAACGAGTCTTCGGTCCATTCGGGCAGCAACCCCTGGCACGACTCGATCGCCTGCTTTCCGCCCGCCGGCAGCACGGTATCGAGCATGGGCAGATAGGAACGAAAGGCATAGCCCATCGCGAGCTGGGCCGCCCCGCCTCCCATGCCGAGCACCACCGCCGTCTGCTCACGAGGAAAAGGCCGCTCGGCGTAACCGGCGTCGGCCAGCGCCGTCCGGACCACCTCGAGTGCCAGCAGTTGAGCCGGCTCGATCGAGCGGAGACTCGAGGGGGGCATCCCGTAGCGGATGGGGTCGAACGCGACGTCGGGCAAGAACCCGCCCCACTTCGAGACGATCTTGTCGGGAGCCTTGGGGTCGGCGTCGTAATACAGCCGCCAGTCCCAGCGGTCCGGCGGAACCTCGGTGATGGCGTCGAAGCCGCGGAGCGTATTCGACCAGAACCGCGAGACGCTGGCCGCGCCGGGGAAAACCGCGGCCATGCCGATGATCGCGATATCCGACGGCTGCGGCCTGGCAGTTCCGTTCCCGTTGGATTCGACATTCGGTTCGATTCGGCTCGAGTAGCTCGGTGCTCCGGTGCACAGAGCTCGTCGGTGGAGCTCGGCGATCGTCGTCGTCTCGGTTCCGCAGAGCGGCCACTTGCCCCAGCATGAAGAGGCCGTGGGTTGCCTGATATTCTTCGCTCACCGGCGACAAGCGGCGAGCCTGCGCCTTGGCTGCGGTCGATTCCCTTGGTCGCGACCCGCAGCCGGCCGACGTTCAAGCCTTCGAGGGCCTCGCGAATTTCCTCGGCCGATCGCCGCTCGGCCACCAGCCGCTTCTTCTCTTCCTCGAACCGAGCGACGAACGGCGTGCGGCTCACGCGCACCTGGTGGCCGGGCCCCGACTCGAGCAGCACGGTTTCCTCGCAGCGAACGACCTCATCCTGGAACCGCGGCACGATCGCCCCGGTCGCGACGGCTTCGCGTGTGAACAGATAGGCGGTTCCGACCAGGATTCCCACCTTGACGCCTCGGGCGGCCAGCGGACCGGCGAGAGCGGCCACCAGTGCCGCCGAGCGCGCGTCGTGAATCCCGCCGGCGAAGACGAGGCTCACCTGGTCGGCGGCAATGCCGCGGTCGAGTGCCTCGCCCACCACGCCGACCGCCTGTTCCCAGAGGACGAAGCTGGACCTCGGGCCCACGTGCCCGCCGCATTCGCGTCCCTCGAGCACGAAGCGGCGAGAGCCGTCGCGGAGATACTGCTCGAGCAAGCCCGGCGAGGGGACGTGCAAGATAGGTGGCGATTCCCTCGCGTTCCAGTCCGGCGGCCTGGTCGGGGCGTCCGCCGGCGAACAGGGCAAACGGCGGGCGAAACTCTCGCACGACGGCCAGTTGCTCGGCGCGCAGCTCGGGGGGCACGAAGCCCAGGATGCCCACGCCCCAGGGGCGTCCCGCGAGCTGCCGGGCGCGCGTCACGCAAGAGCGTCGCGAACCTCCGGCTTCGCGCAACAGCGCCAGGGCCAGAAACGGCAAGCCGCCCTCCTCGCGCCACGGCCTGGGCAAAGCCGGGCACGTCGCTGACCCGCGTCATCGGGCCCTGAAGGACCGGAAAGCGCGTGCCATGGGCGACGGCCAGGGCCGACGATTCCGCCAGCGGCCGGGCGGCCTGCGCGGCCGCGATTCCATGCCGAGATCGCTCGCTCGACGGCCTGCACGATCCCGCCGACGGTCACAAACTTGCGGGCCAGCCGATCCGCCAGCGCCGCGTCCTGACCGACGGGCAGGCACTGGCCTGTCCCCAGCCGACGTGATCGCGAACGGCAGCTTCCCAGGACAGTGCCTCCCTCCTTGGCGGCGCTGCGCAGTCGAGCCAGGCGCTCCGAGCCGGGCGACTGCGAAAACCCGAATCCCCGCACCCGACCAGGGTGCGACGACCGTGGTCTCGCTGCCGTCCCAGCGGGCGATTCGCTCGCGCCATTCCGGCTCGAGCGGCGATTCGCGCGCCAGCAAAAGCGCACCGTCGAGAACGACGCCAGCCGCGCCCGCCGCCACGCAACCCGCCGCGACGTTGGGCCCGATCCCACCTCGAACCCAGACCGGTGCGCCTCCTTCGGCCAGCGCCGCCTGCAAAAGCACGAACGAAGACTCCGCTCCTCCCCATCCGCCCGCCTCGTTGCCGGCAACGATCAACCCGTCAACCCCGGCTTCGCGATCGCACGTCGCAATCTCCGCCCTGCGACGTCACCTCGCCCAGCACCAGCCGGCCGGATTTGCGGATGGCACTTAATGCCGTCTCAAGCCGCCTTATTTCCACCGAGCACGATCGCAGACAAACGGCTTCAAGCCCCGCAAACTCGCGCTCCGAGCCATCGGAGTTCAAACGCGTCATCGGCATCCAGTCGTACACCAAATTTCCCACTCGTTAGTCGCGCGATTTGTGCAAACACTCCCGCCGCATCGATCCCAGGTCGCGAAGATAAGTCGACTATTCCGAAAGCGGAGGCTCGGCAAGCCGCCGCCACCACACCGATCCCGTCACGACCTTTAGGTGCCGAGTGCAAAGACGCGCGGCAGGGTTTCGTTCATCACAGGTGCGTGCTCCCGAGTTGCCTTAATCTGAAGAAAATATAACTGACGGACATGCTTTGGAGGAGTCGAGAAATTAGATAACTTATTCGGCGTTAATTTATTCCATGCGGACGACGTGCGGCAGTCACAATGATTGATCAAGCCGCAACGTTTACGGCGAATCTGCCGATGAGCTTTCAACGCAAACGTGATAAAGTATCGCTCAGTCTGGGCGGTTTTGGAAAGGATTCCTCATGGCTACATTGAGCCTCTCATGAGGGGAGGAACGCATGGTCCCAAATGGTTCGGTCGGGAGTACAAGGCGGCAAGTTATTATTTCAGTAGGGGTTACAGCCACATCGTTCGGTTGGGGCCTCGTCCGCAAAAGTATTGGCTCGGTGCCATGGAGCGCGACAATCGCAAGGCAAATGGTCGGGCTCAGCCAGCCTCAGCTGGTTTACTTGAGACCTGGCCTCAGGGTCGACAAAAAACCGCCCAAGGGATGGAGCCATTTCGTTATCAAGTCTCTTCCTCGACTCGCGACCGGCGACCGAGCGAGTCTTCCGGCTGGATCATCAAAGACAGCCTCTCTGTTTCGGAATGTCCTTCTCGCCAATGTCAAACCAGTGGACTTCGCGGAACGGGACTTCGAGCTGACCCAGATTGGTCTGGGCGTTTGCGTCCCTGACCCCCAGGATGACGCTCAAGACATCGTTGTGGCGGCCAGCCAGTTGGACGCGCTCGGTGTCGAACTCACAATGGTGCAAAAGGTCGTGCTCGACGCGACGGAAGCGGAAATGGCCGAAGGACGCATCATCGCTCGAACTCCCACTTTCGCCCTTTTTCGCACCCCCGTCACTGTGTTAGACAGTGCGAACAAACATCGCAAAGTTAATCTGCACTATGCTTTCTGCGTCGAACCTACGACAGGCCGGCTTCGCGTCGCAGCCTGGACGATGCGTCTGGAAGGTGAACCTCAACAGGCACCCGCCAGGATGGTCAAACTAGGCTCCGACCCCATCTTCAAATGCGACCTGGATGTGCACGCAAAGCGAATCCTTGGCACCGTGCCTTACACCTGGTCTTTTGCCATGCGCAACCTCCCTCCCGGCAAAGAGCTGCGCGTGCCTCCCGCTTTGGGTGCACTCATGGTTGAAACAACCCGGCATCCGGCCGCGAGCGATACCGACGAGCTCGAGCGCCTCCTTATGCAAGTAATGGCAACCGTACCAGACCCCGAAATCGCGGACGACAACACAGCCGCTCCCAAGACCGACAGCACTATTCGCCGAACCGCGATCCCACCTCCTTACCGTAAAGCGCAGTAGCCGCTCGGGCACCACGGGGGTGCGCAATTCGCTCACTTCGAACGCTTCTTCGCAACCTCGCGCCGGAGCGTGCGAATTTGATCCTGGGCGATCACACCGAACTTCGAACGCAAAATCGGCGCCCCTTGAAACCAGCCGTCCGGTTCGACAAAGGCCACGTGCATCTCCACCACCAGGGCCCCTGGCTTGAGCACACTTCGGCTGATTTTGGCATAGCTGACGCCGCCGGAATAAGGCTGTTTGGCCGCGTTGGCTGAATTATTGGCAGCGACGGATTTCCAGAAATTCGCGTTTGATTCCGCCTTTTCAAATGATGGGTCGGTGCGCGAGGCGACCACGATCGAATCCGCTGATTGCGAGACGGCACCGTGGTTCGTCACGTCCATCTCGATGCGATCCAATAGCCTCGCATGTACGTGCGCATACCAATCCCCCTGGCCGGCCGCATGCTCTGTCTGCTTGATTCCGGCCGCGCGGAGGTCGTCGGCATTCAACATCCGAGTCTCGAACAACATATTGGCGACTTCGATCCTCTTCTGGTCGGTTCGTGCCACCTCACGAATTGGATCGATCTTCTCCAGAGGGGCGTAGACCACAAACCAGAGGTCCGCCATGCGTATGGTGGCCCCTGACGCCTTTTGATCGCGAATCTTGATGATATAGGGCGCCGTCACGGAATCTCGCAGCATCTCATCGACAGCTCGGTCGGATTCAGCCACCTTTCGGAGTGCAGCCCGTTCTTCTTCGGCCTTGAGACCGTCGACGAGGCGGGGCAACACCAGCCTGATCTGTTTCCCGCCGACTTCCACGCCCTGGTCGAGGACCTGGGCGAAGACCGCGTTACTCGCATGGGCGAGTTCGATCTTGGTTTGGTTCGTACAACACGCGGCCAGCAATATCGTTTGCATCAACATAGCAGTTGAGTTCAATTATTCCGAAGGTAATGGTGTTGAGGACAAGTTTGCCGACGGACGAGTCGATAGTAAAGAAGAATTGAGTTCACACACTCTTTCTATCGGCAAGACCGCCGTAGCAAGGGAAACGACCGAGCAAAAGAGGTGCCGAGATGCCGGCATGTGGCAAACTGGGCCGTCTATTGCGCCGCTCACTTTGCGAGTCGTGGAAATGGGTGACTCTGGTGGGGATGAGCGGTTGCGGCCATGTTATACCGGTTGCAGCGACTTTCCGGGGTGACGCCAGTGGCAACGTCACGGCCGATGCAACCGTTCGAGGTGCATTCGAGGTCAAAATGCCGTCGGCCGTTGACCCCGGCAACATGACTGCCACGGTCGTCCGTGCCGCCCATTCCGCTGCGCCCTGTCCGCGGATCGCACTGATCGACATCGACGGGCTGCTCCTTAACCAGAACTTCGGCAGTATTGTCTCCGTCGCTGACAATCCTCTTTCGGCGTTCCGCGATAAGCTGGAAGCGGCCGCGCGAGATTCCCAGACAGCCGGAATCGTACTTCGAATCAACAGTCCCGGCGGGAGCGTAACGACCTGCGATATCATGGCGGAAGAGCTGCGCCGGTTTCGTCGTGAGACGCACAAGCCTGTCGTCGCGTGTCTGATGGATCTGGCGACCTCGGGTGCGTATTTCGTCGCGGTGGAGAGCGACCGCATCGTCGCTCACCCGACGGCGCTCACCGGCGGCTTGGGGGCTGTTTTTAATCACTACAACTTGCAGGACGCCATGGCCCAGCTCAATCTGGTCGCCGATCCGATCAAGGCGGGTTCAAAGATCGACATGGGGACAGTGACCACACCTCTCGACGATGAAAGCCGCAACATGCTCCAGCAGATGGCCGATGCCTATCGCGATCATCTTCAGCGCAGAGTGAAGGAACGCCGGACGGCGATGTCCGTCGCAGATCAACAACAGGTTGCCGACGGCCGGGTCTTACTCGCATCGTCGGCTCAGACCCTCCACTTGGTTGATAGCCTGGGATATGTGCATGAGGCTATTGGCGAAGCCGAGCGGCTCTGTGGAGTGACCGGCGCGGAAGTCGTTCTTTATCATCGCGCGGGGTACCCAGCGCATTCGCTCTACGCGATCACGCCCACGCCGGCTCCCTTGAATGAAGCAATTCCGTTCAGCTACCCTGGGCTTGATCGGGCGAAATTGCCCACGTTCCTTTATCTCTGGCAACCCGACCCGACGTTGCCCCGGCTGGGCTCGCATTGACGGCGCACGCGGCAGCACCGGTGGACGCTTTCAGCATGACAACCGGCGCTCCGATTTCCGGGCTCGATCCCGAGCCATCTCTTTGGCCAGTGCTCGTGACCGGCGGCAGCGGGTTTGTGGGGGGCCATGTCGCACGGCTGCTGGCGGCTTCCGGTCATTGCGTGCGTGCGTTGACACGTCGGCCCCCGCGGGTTGAAGAAGGCGATTCACCAATTGACTGGATCGTGGGGGACCTCCGCGATCAGGCGGTCAGGCTCCGGGCTTTGGAAGGCGTTCGCGGAGTGATCCACACGGCGAGCTGGGTGTCGCTAGGGCCAGATCGGCTCGGCGTCAGCCATGCGACCAATGTCGAGGCGACCGGCCGGCTGCTGGCCGAGTCGGCGGAAGCCGGTGCCGAACGGTTTGTCTACACGTCGTCGCTGTATTCCCTGGCAGCCGGCACGCCCGAACAACCCGCCGACGAATTCTCGGCCTGGAATCTCGAGCGGTTCGACTCTGCCTACATGCGTACCAAGCGGCAAGCCGAAAAGCTCGTGCTGGCGGCAAACGGTCCGCGATTTTCGACGATCGCCCTTTGCCCAGGGATGGTCCAGGGACCGCGCGATACCAAACCGACTTCGACCAAAATCGCCAAGGCATATGCGCGCTCTCTTGTGGCGATTGTCCCGTCGGGCGGGATTCCGATTATCGACGCGAACGTGCTGGCGCTTGCCCATCGACGTGCGCTGGTGTGCGGCGAAGGCGGCCAGCGCTATGCGGTGGTCGGCCCCTACCTGAGTTATGGCGACCTCGCGGCCACGGTGGCTTCATTGACGGGTCGGCCACGCTTCAAAATATGCATATCTGATCGGTTAGAGCCCCTCGTGGTTGCCGCTGCCGCCTGGAGCGGTCCCGTGCTCAGGTTCTGGTGGCCCGACGTCTCGCGGCACCTCGCCGCCGCCGGCTTTCTCCGGCTGCACATCCGCGGCGATCGTGCCGACGTTTGTTTTGGCCTCGAGCACCCGCCGGCCGTTGACTCAATTGCCCGAAGTTTGTAGAGGCTCGTCGTTCTTGGCAAAGCGGGCGAGTCCCGCGTTCCTCGGCTGCGCCTGCCGCGTCGGGTCGTGCTATCATGGCCTATAAGTAGAGGGCAATCTTGTGAGGGCGAAGTCAGATCCCAAGGAGCTAGAAAAATGCCTTCCACGCACGCGCCTGCGATACCTTTGTCGATGCAGTCGGCCGCGGTCCCCAACTTTCCATCGGATGCTCCAATTCAGACGCTGGGGGACCTCTATCGACTGACTGTCGACGAGTATGAGCGGCTGGCGGACGCGGATGTGCTGAACGACCGCGAGGTGGAGCTCATCAGCGGTTACCTGGTGAGAAAGATGACCACGAAGCCCCCCCATGCCTGGACACTCGACGCAACACGTCAACTCGTTCAGCTACTCTTACCGGACGACTGGTACCTTCGCGAGGAAAAGCCGGTGCGCATTCCGGACTTCGACGAGCCAGAGCCTGACCTGGCGATAGTCATGGGTACGCGCGATCGTTACCGCGAACGTCATCCAGGCCCGGACGACGTCGGCCTTTTGGTCGAGGTTGCCGATTCGAGTCTCGCGCGTGACCGAGGACCCAAGTTGGCCGCTTTTGCCCGCTCCCGCATCCCGATTTATTGGATCATCAACCTCGTCGATCGTCAGGTCGAGGTTTTCTCTGATCCCCGACCCGATGGCCTCTATTCAGATTGCCAGATCTATCGGCCAGGCGACCAAGTGCCCGTCGTGATCGCCCGGTCAGAGGTTGGGCGGATTGCAGTCGCGGATATCCTGCCTCCGTACGCATCTCCGGCCTGTTAAGCGCGCTCGATTGCCAGAAGCCTGTAAGGGAGTGGCCTCAGCCTGGGCTGATGAAAGTTGGCGTTGGAACACGAACCTTGACCGAGCGAATCATTGGCGCGGCGATTGAGGTGCATCGAGGGCTGGGGCCGGGTTTTCTCGAATCAGTTTACGAGAAAGCCCTCATCATCGAGTTAAGAAAACGCGGTTTGGCGGTTCGGGACCAGATGGAGGTGATCATTGGTTATGATGGCGAGGAAGTGGGTCGTCATCGACTCGATCTTTTCGTTGAGGACACCATTGTCGTGGATCTCAAGGCGATCAAGAACCTGGACGACATCCACTTTGCGGTGGTTCGCTCGCAACTGAAGGCCGTGGGTAGGCAGCACGGTTTACTACTGAACTTCGCCAAGACAACGCTCGAACCCAAGCGAGTCATTGCTTCGTGAGGCTGTTCCTGCTTTCCTGCCTTCCTCATGTCGAATGAGCGGCAGCTTCTCCCCGAGAGCGCAACCGATTCGAAGAATCGGCCCAAGTCAGAAATGCGAGAATTTCGCCCGGTTTTCATCAGCCCAGAGTCGGCCTCTCCAGGCTGAAGTCCCGCAGGAAGCTGAACTACGTCGCTGAAATCGCCGACGGATGGATCCACGGGGCGCGATAGGGTCTGCTCAGGAGCCGGTTGGCTTCGTCATCGCCGACAACCCGCCCAGACTTCGGGTCCCAAGTGATTGATCGGCCCAATTTCATCGCCAAATTGGCGAGGATGCAGCTCGTTGTCGAGATGTAGCCCTCCTCGATGTCGGCGACGGGACGGCCGCGCGAGGCGATCGCTTCGAGCAAGTTTTTCATGTGTCCGCGAACGGCCGGCGCCACATGTCTCTCGAGATCCTTCTCGGTCTTGTCTTCGGGATACTGTTCGTATTCATAGGTCACGTCACGACGGATCGGATTCCCCTCGCCGTGGGGAATGAAGTCGTAACCCATGACACTCGCCTTGAGCGTCCCTTTGTCACCGTAAAAGGTCGCACCCCATGGATACTTGGGGTCGGGGGGGTCGCCCCACGTACGATGTTGCCAAACGATATCGAGGTCGCCGAAATCGAACGTAGCTGTCTGCGTATCGGTGATGTTGGCCTTGCTCCCCTTGGACATAAGAATGCCGCCGCTCGAGCTGATCGTCTTGGGCCAGCCCAGCTCGAGCATCCATCGAGCCATGTCGAACATGTGGATGCACATGTCCCCCATGATGCCGTTGCCGTACTCCATGAACGCCCGCCAGCCGCGGGGATGCGCGATCGGATTGTAAGGCCGCATCGGAGCAGGCCCGGTCCACATATCCCAGTCAAGATAGTCGGGTGGAGTGGTGTCGGCGGCGTTGGAATTGTTTCGCATGTGATAGTAGCAGTAGACCTCAACCAGACCGACCTTGCCGAGTTTTCCTTCGCGGATGATCTGGTCGCGGGCCTCGATCAGATGCGGTGTGCTGCGGCGCTGAGTGCCAACCTGCACAACGCGCTGGTTTTTACGGGCGGCGGCGACCATGGCCTGACCCTCGGTCACGTCGACGCTGATCGGCTTTTGCACGTAGACATCCGCGCCCGCTTCGACCGCCGCGATCATCGACAGGGCGTGCCAGTGGTCGGGAGTCGCGATCAACACGACTTCCAGGTCCTTTTCCTTGAGCATTTCGCGGTAGTCGGTGTGTGTGCGTGGCGTCTTCTTGGAGGCTTGCCGGTTGCCAATGATTTCTGCGGCCTGGCCGAGCATCTTCTTATCGACATCACAGAGCGACACGACCTCAACAGGCGCGATCTGAATGAGCCGTATCAAGTCGATTTTGCCGTACCAACCGCAGCCGATCAGTCCCACGCGCTTGGCTTCACGGCTCGTTGACCCGAAACTTCGCCGACCCAAGCCGGCAACCGCGAGACCCGCGGCCGCCGAGCTGGTTTCTAAGAACTCGCGACGATTCATGGACGTGATCCCCGTGATGTGTCTGCCGGTTGTAACCTCGATCGGACATAGCCGGAAGTTAGCCGCATCCGACCCGTTTGTCCATGGTTCGCCGTCGCTAGCAGCCGGCAAATACGATCACTTGTGACCCGCGCCTTTCGCCGGTGCTGCTGGTGCTGGCGGTGCGTCTTTGTCGGAGAGCGGGAAGTCGATCGTATTGGATTGCGGCTTGACCTCGGCCGTCAGGTTTGTGGTACTCGGATTGCCGTAGCCCGTGGGAATAAGGCTCTTGGCGGCTGCTTCCGCTTTTGAAACGTACTGCGGCGGAATGTAGGTCGAATCACCAGGTCCCGTCTCTTTCCGAAAATCTGCCAAAGCTTTGGCACGAAAGTCTTCCTTGGCCGTTATGGTGACTTTGTATTTACCGGCCTGCGCACCGTCTTCACCACCGCCGGTGGAGAGTTTGTATGACCCATTCTTGATCTCACCGGAGGCACCAATGTTGTCTCTCAAGTTCTCCGAAACGAAGCTGATAATCCCCTTTTCGAGAGGCGCACCGTTATAGGTGACGGTACCGGAGACGGGATAACGTTTGCCGAGACCGTCGTCTTGGCTGCAAGAGGCGATGATGAGAAGAGCCGGCGCGGCCAGTGCCACGAGGATTTGACGGCCGAGCCCCCTGCTGCCGGCCAACGGATTCGGTGAGCGCATGAGTCGTTTGATCCTGATTGGCATTCGCGAAATGGTCTTGGGAAACTGGATGGTGCGGCGGTTGGACCAAGCTCGTAAACTCGGTCCAACCGCATTCGGTTCACAATCACGCGGTGAGCGAACGCAAGCTCACCGCGAACTTCCGTCAGTAGGCGTCGGCGCTGAGCACCTCGCCGCCGTTGCGGCTGCCGAGGGCGCAATAGGTGATCATGTTGATCGACTGCTTGAGGAAGTGGACAGACCCATCGACGAACAAAAAGTTGCAGCCGCCGGGGTGTTTGCTCTTGAAGCCGGTGTTCGTATAGGCACACCGCGACTGCCAGTTGGTCGAGCCCCAGCCGTTGCCGCTTAAAGAACAACTTTGAGGGGTAAAATAGTTGATCGGCACGGTCGTGCCATTGGCGCCTGAATTCCACTCCCAAACGTTGTTGTCGGCACGCTGGGCAGGCAGGCCCTCGCCGGCGGCAATGGTGTTGCTGGTGCCGTCGGTGACGCTCGCAAGCGCCACTGTCTGATTCGTCGTGACGTCAAACATACCCCGGAGCGTGCCGGGCGCGGTACCGGTGTTCGAGCAGTTGAAATTATCCAGTACCGTACCCTGTTCGCCGGGCCAGCCAACGCGCGGCTGTCCGGGAATGGGCGGCCAGATGGTGTACGGTGTCTCGGATGGGAACGTAATCCCTGAATTGTTGCAGCCGATGCAGTAATTGTCGCCAAAGCTGCCGAGATAGTTTTCGACCGGGATCATGGGCGTGCCACCACCCGGGGGGGGTGGCACGGCGATTCCGGCACTGGTGGTCGATATGTCTTGGCCGTTACCGTTGCCAGAGCCGACGTTGCGGAATCCCTGCTGGTCGCCATCGGACGGGCAAGACATCACTGAGAGCCGGGTGTACCATGCGGTTGCAAAGGTCTGTACGAAGTTGGTGTTGACGCTGAGCGAGAAGTTTATAGATGAGTAAACTGGGTTTTGCTCGAGATAGGGAAGAATCAGGGCGACCCAGCTCACGCCGTTGTTGGATGCCTCGTTGCCCCATGTTGCGCCCGCAAAGCCTGAAACGAGCGTCATGCCCCCCGGAGGGTACAACTGGTTTGAACTCTCGTAGTTCGCGAAAGCCAGACCGATCTGTTTCAAATTGTTGGTGCACTGAATCCGGCGTGCAGCCTCGCGGGCCGATTGGACGGCGGGCAAAAGAAGCGCGATCAACACGGCAATGATGGCGATGACTACCAGTAACTCGATCAGCGTGAAGCCGCGCGAGTTTGTCGAATGATCCGGGCGTCTCATTAGAATAACTCCAAAAAGAGATACGATCACGAAACCGCGCTTCGATCGCGAAGTGTCGAAGACACTAGCGTCTCCGAAATAGTCACCAAGTACTAGGCGACAGTCCGTCGCCAGAAACTCGATTAATCCTGATTGCGGATTCTCGAGCAGATTGCAGCCACAAGTGCAAGGAACTGCCGACTGGAGAATGTCAAAGCTCAAGGGCCATGGCCGCGAAGATTCGTCTGCGGTCCAGGAGACCCCATTTGCCTTGGTCACGAGCGATCGTCGCGTGGTCGGACGAGCAAAGGAGTCTAAGAGTAACAATTTGAAGATGCCGTCGCTATCACTTCCGGGAATGCGCCGGAAGGTGCCATTACGGATCGGCTAACTCCGATCGAGCCTTCCTCTAGCTCCTTTCCACAAAAAGCACCGATCCCCGGCAACCCAAGCACTTCGCCGCGCGCAAATCGCGAACGCGCTTCAGCGCTAAAAAAGCCTCGATTGCGTCAGGGTGCTACCGCAAACGCCATATCATCACCAAAATGAACGGCGTGACGCAATAGTAAAGTTCGGATGTCAATTCCTTCCCACTGACCCGTCCAAGATCGCTTTTTCCAACCGTTATTGTAAACCGATGTTCCCCCAATGACCCTGGCAATCGGGCTGCCCGGTCAGCGGACGCGTTACGCAAAGATCTCGGTGACGACGCGCGGTCTGTAGATCGCGCTGATGAGGCTTTCTTCGAGGCCGTGGACCTGGTAGGTCAGGCGCTTGAAGTCGAGGCCCAGGAGGTGAAGCATCGTTGCGTGGAGATCGGGGACACTCACGCGATCGGTCACGGCCTCGTAGCCAAATTCGTCGGTAGCGCCGTGGATGTGGCCAGACTTGACGCCGCCGCCGGCGAGCCAGCAGCTGAAGCCGCGCGGGTTGTGGTCGCGGCCATTGCCCGATTCCGAGATCGGTAACCGGCCAAATTCGCCCCCCCACATCACCAAGGTCTGATTCAAAAGACCGAGCCGATCCAGGTCCGCAACCAAGGCCGCCGTGGGCCGGTCGGTCCGGCGCAGTTCTCGCGCAGGCCCGTTTCGAGGTTTGTGTGCTGGTCCCAGACGAAGTCCATGAAGACCTGGACGAACCGGACCCCGCGCTCGACCAGCCGGCGAGCCATCAAACAACGGCTGCCGTAGGATGCGGTCACCTCGTCGTTCAGGCCATACGCCTCGCGGGTGGCCGCTGACTCGGAACTCACGTCCAGCGCGTCGCTGGCCGAGATCTGCATGCGGGCGGCAAGCTCGTAGCTGGCGATCCGGGCCGCGAGCTCGGCCTCGCCAGGATGTTCGCGGCGGTGGTCCTCGGCCAGGGCCCGTAAGTAAGCGTTCCGGCGTGATTGCACGTCCGCCGTCACGCTTCGGCTCGGCTTCAGGTTCAGGACCGGGCTACCGACCGCGCGGAATGGCGTTCCCTGATAGATCGGGGGAAGCCAGCCAGCCGACCAGTTCCGGATCCCGTCCAGTTCTCCCTTGGGATCTTCCAGAGCGACATAGGCGGGCAGGTTTTGATTCTCCGTCCCAAGGCCGTAAACCACCCACGAGCCTGCCGACGGGCGGCCGGGGATCGTGCGGCCAGTATTCATCATCCACACCGCCGGCTCGTGGTTGATGTGTTCGGTATACATCGAACGGACGACTGTGATCTTGTCGACGACGCGAGCCAGATACGGGAGCACGTCGCTGACGTCGATGCCCGAGTTGCCGTGCTTGGCGAACCGAAACGGGCTTTTCATCACGGCCCCGATTTTGTCGGCGTTCATCGCGTCGATCACGCCAGGGAACCGCTTGCCATCGTGACGCTCGAGCGCCGGCTTGGGGTCGAGCATGTCGATATGGCTCGGACCCCCCGGCATCATGAGCTGGATCACCGAGCGCGCCTTGGGCGCAAAGTGCGGAGGCTTGGGCTTGAGATCGTCATTCCGCTCTGGAACGGGCTTCTTGGCGTGAATGTCGGCCGCGCGGAGGTCATCCGCCAAAAGCGACGCCAGCGCCGCGCCCCCGAAGCCGGCGCCAACGTGTCGGACCCACTCGCGTCGCGTCCACGCGTTCCAGGCGTCGGGAGCTGTCATGAGGCGGAGACCTTTCGTGGGCTCAGTGTCATTCGTTTTCGGAACGAACGATCAATCAACATAAAGGAATTCAGGAGAATTGAGTAGCACCAAACAGAAGTCGCCAAGCGCGAGCCGCAAGGGGGCGTCACGCGCGGGTCCCACCGGCTTATGAGCGCCGGGATCGGCCAAAGCGGCGGCGCGCGCCTTGGTCTGGGTGGCCAGAAACTCAAGTGCTCTCTCAGTCTCGTTCTTCTGGGGATGGCGGCCAAAGACCAATCGGTAGGAGAGGTCAATCTGCCTCGCCAGGTCGGTTCCGGCTTCGTCCCTGAGCCGACCGGCCGTTCGTTCGGCCTGAGCCAGGATCCATTCACTGTTGAGCATCAAGAGGGCTTGCGAGGCGACCGTCGAACCGCGCCGTTTCACGCAGTTGATCGTCATCCGGGGTGCGTCGAACGTGTCGATCACGGTCAAGGGCTGCGAGCGCCGGTGGAGCATGTAGATGCCCCTGCGGCGGTGCTCGGGTGCGTCCTTGGCCACGACCTGCCCCTCGGGGTCAACCACGACTTCGGAAGCCGGACCGTACATCGTCAGGTTCAGTGAGCCGGCGATCGCCAAGATCGAGTCGTGGATGGCCTCGG
Organism: uncultured Isosphaeraceae bacterium; assembly: GCA_963850935.1. GTDB lineage: Bacteria > Planctomycetota > Planctomycetia > Isosphaerales > Isosphaeraceae > CAWFRS01. The sequence continues at coordinate 174,660 of CAWKNT010000029.1, read as the reverse complement.
CATCGAGCCTGCGGTACGGGAACCGGCCGAGCAGTTCATCGCGCGGGTCGGCGGCCGCCAGTTCCGGTGACTTCCGCGACGACTGGCGGTAGGCGCTCGAGGTCACGATCAAGGTATGGAGCGCCTTGATGCTCCAACCCCCGCGGACAAACTCGGTCGCCAGCCAGTCGAGTAGCGCAGGATGAGTTGGGGCGACCCCGGTCCTGCCAAAGTCATCGGGTGTGGAGACGATCCCGTTGCCGAAATGGTGCTGCCAGACCCGGTTGACGAACACCCGCGCCGTCAGGGGATGATCGGGACGCGTGAGCCAGCGCGCAAGCGCGAGCCGCCGCCCGGTGCTCGGAGCTCCCGGCCAGGGAGGGGCGATTACCATCGGGGGCGTTTCTCCTGCGAAAACCTCGGGGGTGCCGGGAAGCACCTCGCCACCGCGGTTATAAGCCTCGCCCCGCTGCAGGAGGTAGTACGGGTCGGCTTGAGCTTCCGTGTCGGTCAGAGCCCGCACCTGCGTGAGCACAACCTTTTTGGCTTCGAGCTTGGCGATCTCGTCACGCCATCGCGTCGCCTTTTCTTGATACTCGGGAAACGCGGCCAAGATCTCGCCGTCCTTGGGCTGAAAATGATCGCCAAGTTTCTCGTTCAAGTATTTCTGGATCGGGTTCCGCTTTGGCTCAGCCAGTTCGAGGGCGATCTTGACGTCATTCCGGATTGCCACGGGCAACTGATCAAGCTTCGTCTGATAAAGACGGGGCTTAAACGTCTCGGCGAGTGCGTCGATCTTGGCTTTTAGGGGAGTAACCTGGCGGTCGATCGCGTCGTTTGTAATCTTGGCGGTATCGCGCTCAGCCTGGTTACCAAGCTCGACCAGCCGCTGTTTGGGCGTTCGCCAGTCGAGCGGAGTAAATGCGGCCGCGAAGATGGCCGAGAACGCGTAGTAATCTTTGTGACTGATCGGGTTGTATTTATGGCTGTGGCAGCGGGCGCAGCCGAGCGTGAGACCTAGAAGCGTCGAATCCACAACCTGGACTGTGTCAGCGAGTACCTGAGCCCGATCGGGGGGGAAGTTGTGCACCGGACGACCGGTCGGGTCCACGCAGGTGCGGAGGAAGCCTGTGGCGATCAGGTTGTCGGCAAGTCCCGGCGTGAACTCCTTGGCGCGCAGGTAATCCTCGAGTTCGTCGCCAGCCAACTGCTCGAGCAAAAACCGACTGTATGGTTTATCCGTGTTGAAGGCGCGGATGACGTAGTCGCGATAATGATAAAACTCGCTGCGGATCGGGTCGAAGTTGTCACCGCCGTCGGACTCTGAGTAGCCTGCCGCGTCCAGCCAATGTTGCCCCCAGCGCTCGCCGTACCGAGGGGAATCCAAGAGCCGGCTGACAAGTCGCTCGTATGCCCCCGGCTTTTCGTCATTCAAGAACGCGTCGATCTCGGCTGGAGTCGGGGGCAGGCCCGTCAGGTCGAAGGACACACGGCGCAGCAAAGTTGTCCTGTCGGTCTCGGGGGCAAACCCCAGGCCGTGGGGCTCGAGCCTGGCAAGCAGGAACGCATCGATCGGATTCCGCACCAAAGCCTGGTGCTCGGGACGCACGCGCGGAACCTCCGGCCGTTTCGGGGGCCGAAACGACCACCAATTCCGATCGTCTTCGGAGAGGGCCTGGGCATCACCTCGGAGAATCGGCCGTCGCGGCGGCTCGGGGGCACCAGCGTCGATCCACGCCCGAATCGTGTCGAGCTCGGCGGCGGAGATCGGCTTGACCGAAAACTCCGACCGTCCTAAAAGCGTGGGCATTTCGTTGTCTCGAATCCTACGAACCAGCAGGCTTTTTGCGGAATTTCCGGCGATCAGGGCCGGCCCGGTCTTGCCTCCCTTGCGCATCGAGGCGGCCGTCCGGAGATCCAGTCCTCCCTCCTGCTTTCTGCGACCGTGGCAAACGACGCAGTTAAACTCCATTATGTCGGCAACCTTGCGTGCCAGGGCTGATGCGGCAAACGCGGAAGCCGAGGATTCGGGCGTCGCGGACTCGGTCCGGGCTCCAGCGTCGACCCATGCCTTGATCCGACTGACCTCTTCACCATCGAGCTTGGCGAGTTTCCCGGGCGGCATTGCCTTTTCGGACACGAGCCGGACGAGCAAGCTCTCGCTAGCCTTACCGGGGACGATCGCGGGGTCGCCGCTTTCCCCCCCCTCGAGAATTCCAGCCATTGAGCGCAGGTCGAGCCCTGCTTTCTTGGTGCCCTCGCCGTGGCACTTCTGGCAGTGGTTTCGCAAGATCGGTGCGATGTCGCGATCGAACGCGGGCGTCCTCGCTTTTGCGGGCGCGTCTGGCGAGGCGCTCGAAGCCGGTGAGTCGCCAGTGCCGGCTCCGAACGTCGCAGCTACGACGAAAAGCAACATCATCACGAGAGCGACAGAGCCGAACCGGTTTACCGCGGGGCCGGGCCGCTCAAAAGCTTCGGCGCGGGTCATTAACCTCGCCGCGACCCGACCGCAGGTTTCCAGGATGATCGGCACGGAGGGGTGGACGAACCTGTTCACAGGGGTGGTTTGCTTACTCAAAGGGTCCAGCTGATCAGGCTTTGTGGCAGGTCGACGTTGTCCCTAAAAGAGAGGTCGAAGTATTGTGACCTGCGTGGAATCGTTGGTCAACCACGATCTTGGATCCCGTCGCAACCGACCATTCTTGACTCACTGGTCATACGCTTCCAGCGGTTCGGCATCATAGGTGTCGTTCAATCCAGCGATCGAACGTTCGCTGACATTTTCGAAATGCGCGGCACCCAACCCAAGCGCTTGGGCGCGAGTGCTGGCTGCTTGCTCACGCAGCTCCGGAGTAAGCGCGCTACCAAAATCGTCCACACTAAAGACCGGTCGAATTTCAATCTCGCAGGGCTCGTCGTGCGGATTCGGGCACCTTTTGACCCACTCGATGGCTTCCGCTATCGAAGTTACTTTCCAAAACCAATATCCGGCGATCAGCTCCTTGGTTTCCACGAACGGACCGTCGGTAACTGTTCGCTCTTTGCCGTGAAAGCTCACACGTGCGCCTTTGGAACTTGGATGTAATCCTTCGATCACTCACCGCGTTCCGTAGGTTGGCCGTTGCGGCCATCCGGGAGGCGCGTTGTTCGCGTTCATTGATTGCTGGCGACGATCGAATGCCTCTGCCCGGGCTTGCCTGTTCACTTCGATTTCGGCAATCCATCAAGTTCAAAGATAGGGCGGATCTCAACGGTTCCTTTGGTGGCAGCGGGAATTCGACCGGCGATCGAAATGGCATCATCGAGATTGGCGGCTTCGACCAAAAAGTACCCGCCAAGCTGTTCCGTTGTTTCCGCGAACGGCCCGTCGGTGGTGAGGCGATTACCGCCGCGAACGCGCACGCAGGTGGCCGTCGCCACGGGGTGCAACGGCGACGCCCCCAGAAACCGACCTTGAGCAGCCAGCTCGTGGCAAAGTTTGCTCGACTCGTCCATGCATTCGGCACGTTGCCCTTCAGTCCATGCATCTTCGGCGGAATAGATCAGCATCATGTATTTCATGGATTCCTCGTTGCGTGGCGAGTGAGGCTCGATTGGTTTTCGATATCCAACAGCAACACGTAATCGAACGCCCTCGTGGCAAATCGACTATGGACGAATCATAATTTCACCCAAGCTCGAGAAGGCGCTTTTGGAGGAAACGGCGTTCTGGCTCTTGTTGGGCCAAAGCCAGCGCACGTTCGTAAGCGATTCGGGCATCATCGGTTCGACCGATCCGGCGGCAGAGATCGGCTCGAGCGGCGTGCGCCAGGTGATACTCGGACAAGTCGTTTCTGGCCAAAATGTCTTCGATAAGAGCCAATCCTGCCTCGGGCCGATCGCGCATGGCAACGGCCACCGCCCGGTTGAGCTCGATTACCGGCGACGGCGCCGACCGTACGAGCACGTCGTAGAGCGCCACGATCTGTGCCCAATCCGTCAGGGCAATGCTCGGCGCGTCGGCATGGACCGCTGAAATCGCCGCCTCAATTGTATACACCCCGAAACGGCGGGAGGCGAGCGAGCGTTCGACCAGCGCCTCCCTTCCGTGATCAGCTCGTGGTTCCATCGCGAGCGGTCCTGGTCTTCCAGCAAAATCAGGTCCCCCTCGGGTGTGGCGCGTGCCGTGCGCCGTGACTCATGCAAGAGCATCAAAGCAAGCAAGCCCATCACTTCCGGATCGGGCAATAGCTCCAGCAATAATCGGCCCAGGCGAATGGCCTCGGCCGACAGGTCGGGTTTGGTCAACGATTCCCCGTGCGACGCCGAATAACCCTCGTTGAACACCAGATAGATGACAGACAAAACCGATGCAAGCCGGTCGGGGAAATCAGCGAGCGACGGGACCTCGAACGGGATCTTGGCCTCGCGAATCTTCAGCTTGGCCCGGACGATCCGCTGGGCAATCGTCTTGGGGGCAGCCAAAAATGCGGCCGCGATCTGTTCGGTGCCCAGGCCGCACACTTCTCGTAAGGTCATTGCGATCTGAGCCGCAGGCGCGAGTGCCGGGTGACAGCAGGTGAATACGAGCCGCAATCGGTCATCCTCGATATCGTGAGCCGCGCGATTGGCATTGACGTTCGAGAGTTCGTCCACGCGCCGGGCGATGCCTTCGCGCATGTGCTCGGAATGAGCCCGGCGGCGAAGTGCGTCGATCGCCTTGAACCGGCCCGTGGAAACTAGCCACGCTCGCGGATTTGCCGGCACGCCATGATGCTGCCATTGCTCGATTGCAGCGGCAAATGCGTCATGCATCGCTTCCTCGGCGAGATCGAAGTCTCCCACCAGGCGCACAAGCGTTGAAAACACCCGTCGCGATTCACGCAAATACAGGTCGCCGACGAATTCGCGCATGAAAAGCCCAGATCTTGTCGTCGGTGAAGTCGCCGCACATACCGAAAGAACCTACATCAATCATTCGGCATGCCACCACTCTTCATTGCTGCTTGCATTTGTTCAGGCGTCAGATCCTTGATGTGAGTCGCAAACGACCACTTGTGGCCGTAGGGATCGGTTACCTGGCCGTAACGGTCGCCCCAGAACATGTCGGCGGCCGGCATCGACACGGTCGCGCCAGCGTCTTGAGCCCGCTTGATCGCGGCATCGCAGTTCTCGACATAGTGATGAATCGTCACTGGCGTACCCTTGAGGCCCGTCGGCGACTGCGACTTGCCGCCACAGAATTCGGGGAAATCGTCGACGAGGAACACGAAACTCTTGCCGATGCGAATCGCCGCATGCATGATTCGCTGCCATCCGGAGCCGGCATGCGGCCCACTTCCTCGGCACCGAATGCCTTTTTGTAAAACTCGATCGCCTCTGCGCACGAATTACATACAAGGTGCGGAATCAAGTTTTCCTGTCCCGGGGGAATCGGTTGAACAGTCTTGGCCATGACAATGCTCCTTGAGAAATAGATGGTGGGAAAGGGCCGATCAGGGATTATCGAAAGCCTGCTTGAGCGCGCGGATGTCGAGCTTTTTCATCGTCATGAGCGCCTTCATGACACGCTGCGACTTTTCCGGATTGGGATCACTTAACAATACGGAGAGCACGGTCGGAACGATTTGCCACGACAAGCCGAACTTGTCTTTGAGCCAGCCGCATTGAACGTCGGAGCCGCCCACGGTCAGCTTTTCCCAGTACGTATCCACTTCTTCTTGCGTTTGGCAATTCACGACAAACGAGATTGCCTCGGTGAATTTGAAGTGCGGCCCGCCGTTGAGAGCGACGAACGTCTGCCCCTCGAGCTGAAATTCCACGGTCATCGCCGAGCCGGCCGGTCCAGGCCCGGCCGCGCCGTAACGGACGACCCTGACGATCCTCGAGTTCGGAAAAACCGAAACATAAAAGCCGGCCGCCTCTTCCGCCTGATTATCAAACCACAGGAAGGGGGTGATTTTTTGGATTGGCAATGGACGTTCTCCTGCTGGATGCGCGTCGGAAACCGGTATGGCAGTTTGGCTCCATTATCCGTTAGTCGAATGACACAGCCTCAAATCGACTCAAAAAATATTGTTCTCACGAAATCGCCACTCGATCAACTAAACACTGGAGCAAAGTGGGGACCAATCGGCGTGCGAAACGTCTCCAAGCACGGTACGATTCAGGTTGCTCGAGCGGTTCAAGGCCGATCGTCGGTAGAAATCGGAAGCGTAAAAGCAATGTCCACTAAGCAGGCCCGCCGACCACAGGCTACACGCATGCTCGACGGCGTCCCTGCCGAGACGCGGGTCGTGATTGCCGACGTGACGTGGGAGTTCTACGAGAGCTTTGTCGAATCGATCGCCGATGGGGAAAACATCCGGGTCGCATTTGACGGGAAGGATATTGAGGTGATGACCCTCGGTCCGTTCCACGAATCACTCGGGGGCATTGTGGCTGTCTTTATCGCGACCATTGCCACTGAACTGGGCATTGAGCACCAGCAGGTCGGTTCGACAACGTGGAAACGCAAGAGCGTCAAGCGCGGCGTCGACTCGGATTTGTGCTATTACTTCGACCACGCAAAGCTGGCGACATTCACGGAAGCGTTCGCGCGGCGATCGAACAAAGTGGAGGATTACCCCAACCCCGATCTCGCGATCGAGATCGACATTTCGCGATCAAAGATCGACCGTCCCGGAATCTACGCAGCGCTCAAAGTTCCGGAGCTCTGGCGGTTCCACAAAGAGCAGTTTTCCATCAAGCATCTCAGGCCGGGCGGGACGTATGCGCCGGCGGACCGGAGCCGTTTCCTGGCCGTGCGGCCGGACGACATCACGCGCTGGATTTTGGAACAACAATCTCCCGGGGGGCTTGCGTGGCAAGAGCGGCTGCGCGAGTGGGTTCGAGACGACCTCGGTCCGCGAGGGAATGGGTAACGAAGGACGAACTTGACCAGTACGAACGCCGTGTCCAAGCCGATCGCGCGGAACGGATTCGGTAACATCGACTTCGTTTCCCAGAGGGGGAAGTAAGCTGCCGTGAGCGCTTGGCTCAGCTAAGGCAGGTCCAGCAGTAACGACGCCAGGGGACCAATGGTGAGTTGATCTCTTGCCTTCGATGAGATGTGCCCGGCGGGGCGTTCGAGTCCGAAGACCTACCAGACCCGCCGGGCTTGGGCTTCATTCGTCCGGGCAACCGAGGTCACCCGGCACGGGACGGCGACCTGGACTTGGCTGCACTCTCCGAGAGAGAAAACGCTCTCGAATTCCGGCGGAACAGGATGAACATCCTGTTGCCAAGTACTGGCGGGACGGAAACCGTTGTTGGTGTTACGGTTCGCCGGGGCGTTCCTGTTACGGTTCGCCGAGCGGACGTTCGCCGGTTGATTGTTGAACGTCCCGCCCCGAAGCAGACGAGGGTTTGGTCGCCGCCCGCTGGAATCGCATTCTATGGAACAATTCGGTCCGGCAGGCGATAGGTGTTGGCATGCCGGGCGTGGCCGATCCAGCTCATGATCCGGGGGCGGATGGCGTCGAACCCGATCCGGCCGGCGGCGAACTCCCGCTGCATCCAGCGCATCCGGCGGCGGAACCGCCGGACGTTCTCCTTGGCCAGCAGCCGATGCGTCGGGAAGACCCGATAGCCGAGGAAGCGGATGCCCTGATCACACGGGAAGACGACGCTCTTGTCCCGGTGGATCTGAAGACGCAGCGCCTCCAGGAACCGCTCGACCTCCGCTCGCACCTCGTGGAGCCGCCGCTTGTCGTCGGCGAAGACCAGGAAGTCATCGACGTAGCGGACGTAGCCCAATCCGAGGCGGTCGGTGATGAAGTGATCGAGCGGGTCGAGGTAGACGTTGGCGAAGAACTGGCTCGTCTGGTTGCCCAGCGGCAGGCCCCGCCGCCGCTCGGTGGGCGTGAACAGGTCGTCGCCGGGGAACCACATCAGGACTGGGCCTTGCGGGTTGCTGTGGTCGATGATCTGGCCGACCAGCCAGAGGACGTCCGGGTCTTTGATCTTGCGGGCGATCAATGTCCTTGAGGATCTCGTGGTCGATCGACGGGAAGAACTTGCGGACGTCGGCCTTGAGGACGTAACGATAACGGCGGGCAAACTCCTGGCAGCGGTCCACGGCGGCGTGGGTGCCTTTGCCCTTGCGGCAGGCGTAGCTGTCGAAGATGAACGACCGCTCGAAGATCGGCTCCAGCACCCCGGTCAAGGCGTGATGCACGACACGATCCCGGAACGGGGCGGCGCTGATCTGCCGGGTCTTGCCCTCGTAGATCGTGAACGTGCGGTAGGGACCGGGACGGTAGGTCTTGCCGGCAAGTTCCTCGTGCAGCCGGAGCAACTGGCGTTCCAGATCGAAGAAGAAGCGGGCAACGCCGGGCTTGAAGCGTTTGCCACGGGCCGCGGCGTGCGCCGCACGCAGCAGGTTCTCGAATGAGATCATCCTGTCCCAGAGTTGCCGTGTCGCTTCATGCGTCGCTCGCCTCGGAGCGGCTTCGGAGCCAGCCGCCGACCAAGCGCCGATCTCGTCGATGGACCTGGCGGCGAAGGCGTAGCTCTCGACCTTCAGGCATTGCAGGTCCTTCGCCAGCCGCATCTGGAACCGGAGGACTTCCAGCGCCAGGTTGGCCTCCTCCAGCAGCCGCTGGCGGTTCTTGGTGTACTTGGCCGGATCAGGGTTCCGAGCAGGTCGTAAAGGTTCCGCTCGATCCGTTCGCCCAGCACGAACCGGTGGTTGCGGGGAAACTTACTCGTGTGGTTGCAGGACCAGAGAATCAAGTCGTAAGTCTTGGTGATCACGATCAATTCCTGGTCTGTTTTCATTGACTTTTTCAACGATGGAGTTATAATTGGTTGTGAAAGATGATTTCCAGTGTGATTTATTGTCGGCGACCCGATTCACGATGTTTAAAGCCCCATTCCCATCACTGATTCAACGCATGAGTTGCTGCCACATTGGCAGTGGAAAGCAATTTTTGGGTCCGACCCGGCTTCGCCGGGTAAGCATTATCACAAGTAATCTTATGTTGATATATATGAACTATAAAGGCAGAAAGGCGGCAGTGGTAAAGATGTAAAGTAGATCAGTGGTAAGTCCTGGCGGGGCGGAAACCGTTGTTCGTGTTACGGTTCGCCGGGGCGAGCCAGTTACGGTTCGCCGAGCGGACGAACGCCGGCAGGATAGTCGAACGACCCGCCCCGAAGCAGACGAGGGTTTTTTTCATTGATAGATTCTGATATATTTATTATATCACTTGTGATGCTCCCTTCTTTGCCGGCATCGTAGCGGCGTGATGCTGTCTTGCACCCATTCATACTCGTTCCCCAGCATGTCGAACAACCCCAGGTCGTTCGGCAGCAAGCTTCCGCACGTCCAGGCATGCTCGCTTGCTGTTGGCCTGATACCGGGCATACGCGTCCAGCAGCTCGATCGACAGCACCGTAATAGCGGCTGGTGACCGTACCCGACCGGCAGGCGTATTCCCATTCCGCCTCGGTCGGCAGCCGATAGCCCGTGCGCTCGAGCACGTCGGCGGGGATCGTCATCCCCTCGGCGTAAGCCCCTGCCTCGTTGGGCAGGTAGCACCACTGGTCCTTCGGCAAACCCTCCTGCTCGCTCAGCCAGTTGCAGTAGTGAGCCGCGGTGTACCAGTCGAGACCGATCCATGGGCCGTCCGGGATCGGGGCTGTACTTGTTCAGGAAGCTCGGCGGAGCTGATCCGAGCTCGGTGTGCGGCTCGCTTCAGGAACCTCTGGAACTGCTCGACCGTCACCTCCTTGGCGGCGATGGCGAACCGGCGGGGGATGACCATGCGCGTGCGGGGTCTCGTTCGCGACGTCACGCTCCGGCTCGGTCGGCGGCGAGCCCATGCGGAACTCGACCGGGCCCTCGATCACGGCGAACGTCTGCCCCTGGCTGTTGACGAACCAGCGGCGCTCGCCCCGGTCCTTGAGCTTCATCAACTCGGCATCCAGCTTCCTTGAGCTTCTCCTGCTGCTTCCACTTGCCGCAGGGTCCATTCCGCCGCCCCGTGGATGCCGCTGTCGGGGTCGTTGCGGTAGAGGTCGAGCAGCTTGCCGATCAGCGGCTCCCGCTCGCCGGGAGACAGCCCTTCCGTCCCGTATGTCCCCAGTGCCAGGATCAGCGCCCGCCGCATCGAGGTCTCGGGGTGGAACAGGATGGCGTCCATCGCTTTCGGTGTGGGCGTGGGTCTCCCGACCCCGCCCTCACGGGACCGAAGGTCTCCCGGAGTCGGCGGTTTCTCCGGGGCCGGAGACCTTCGGTCGGCACCTGGGCGGGGTCAGGAGACCCGCGCCGAACGTTGTCGAGGCGGTCGAGTTCGGCGGCGATCACGTTCGGATCGGCACCCAGGGGATTCAGCCAGTTGACGATGAAGCTCCGCAGCCGGGGGTCGGCACTGTGCCGCAGCAGGGGCCAGACCTCCTCAGCTTTGCCCATGCGAACCAAGGCGACCGCCGCCCGAGCCTGACGCTCGGCCAGTCGGTCCTTGACCTCCTCCGTGACCACTGGGCCGGTGCCAGACCGAGGCGGTCACCAGCGGTCCCTCGGTTGTGGTCTGGCTCGCCGACCATGATACCGGGCGGTAACCCTGGGCGATCAGTTCCCGGCATTTCTGCAAGTGGGCGGCGGGATCAAGACCGTAGATCGAAGTCGCCTCGAAGCTCGCATCGCTGCTCCACACAGCGGCATAGCGGCGGTCGGGGTGACCGGCCTTCATGATCTCGGCGAACGCCGGGTCGTCCCGGATCGGGTCGAGGTCGGCGTCCTCATCCATCTTGCCGAAATCGGCATCGTCGTTCTTGACCGCCTCCCTGAGCAATTGGAGACATCGCTCCGCAAGTTGACGACCCTTCGCCTTGTCCGAGCGGGAGATGGCTCTTGATGCCAGGGAAAAGGCACGGGCGGCGTCATAGCGCAGGTCTGCATCCTCGGGTTGTTTCTGGATCGCTGCTTCCAGGGTCTCAAACGCCTTGTCCGCCCCCTCGCCCAGTTCCGCCGCCACGACAGCGGCAAGGTAGAGCTTGGAATGCTCCGGGGCGTCTCCCTTCTGGAACTTCTCCAGTTCAGACTGGGCGTCTTGCTTCTTGCCGAGGCGGGCCAGGGCGATGACCCGGTACTGTTTGGCGGAGACGTCTTCCGGGTTCTTGCCGATCACGACCTGAAGGTCATCGAGTGCCTTCTGATTCTCTCCCAGCCGGAAGTTCGCCATGGCCCGAGCCAGCCGGGATCGAGATCGTCGGGCTTGGTCTTGAGCTTCTTCTCCGCTCTCTGAAGGTCAGCCTGGGCACGCTCTCGGGTCGGTTGCGGTTTGCTTGCCCCGCTGACGGCCATGTCGATGAGCAACTGGTCGCTCAGGTCCGCCTGGCTCTGCTCGAAGTTTCCCTCGAACTGGTCTCGATACGTCTGACCTGTGACGGCGGCTCCCGGTGGTCGTCCCCAGACGCCGCAATATCTCGTGCGACCTTCGGACCCGATCATGGCGTTCTGAGTCCGGGGAATCAGCTTCGCCTCTTTGAGTTTGTCCTGGACTTCATCCTGCTCATCAGCGGTCATCCCGACGTACAACCGGGCGTCATCATCGCCGGATTTCTCGACCCAGAGGGCTGCATAGCGGTCGGCGGGCTTGCCGTCTTTCTCGGTCGCCATGTACCCGGCGACATCGACGGGAAGGAACTTCGTCTTTCTTGTTCCGTTCATCCTGTTGTCGGACCTCATCGGCGGTCAGACCGGAAGAGATTCGCCAGTTCCGTCCATCTCGGGTCCAGACCGCCGCGACTCGCACCACCTGCCCATCGGCGTAGGGGCGGAACCGCACGGGGCGGTATCCCGATTTGCGGAGAGCCTCGGCGGTCGTGAGGAACTCGTCCAGTGGCATCGTCTGACAGAAAGCGAACCGCTCGGCGAGTATCCCCTGTGCCGACTCGATCCGGCTCACGAGGGCGGCATCGGGTTTTGTCCACGATGGATCGAGCGGCGGATCGTTCCAGGAGTACGTGGCTTTCCTGGCAAGCTCGGCCTGGAGAACGGGCAAGACCTGTTCCGCCCTCTTCTCGGCGACCGGGAAGAGGCTCACATACGCCTTCGGGTCGGCGACCATGAGCAGCTCGGCGAGCCGGTCGGGATCGTCGCTGGCGTAGTCGGCGAGGATGTTGGTCGCCAGCGTATGTTCTGATCTCGGGACGTTCCTTGTCCTGGAAGATCGTGGCCAGCGGAGCCGTCAGCTTGCCACGAACGGGACGCAGGGCTTCGAGCCAGGGGCCGAGAAGGATGGCATTGACCGACACCAACGCCTGTGCCACCTTGCCGGCCACTGCCTCCCACTGGTCGTCAGCCGGGTCGTAGCTCGCCAGGGCACTGGCGGCATGGAAGCAGACTGGCATCGCCCGGCTTCGCTGACTCCAGCACGGTCCAGAGCTTCGGAGTCAGCGTTGGAACTGTGAGCCTTCAGGGCATCACGCAGCACGGGAAGTTCGCTCGGGTGGCCTTGATAGCAGGCGGTCGAAGAGGTAGTCAACCTGGGAGGCATCGACGGGGAGGAGGGCGAGGCTGGCATGGAGATGTTCCCGCGATCGTCGGTGCTTTGTAACGCACGCGCGAGCCGAGGATCAGCCCAGCGGCGGTAACCCGAGAGTTGCTCGACGATGGCAGGAACCTCTGGTGTGCCCACTTTCTGAAGCGACTCCACCAGAGCCGAGGCCCGTAGTGTGCCATAGCCCTCGATCGCCGCCCCAGGTGATCAAGGAGACCAGCGTGACCAATCCCAGTGCCCTCAGACCATGCACCCGCCCCGCCCGCTTCATCATCCTGCGTTGCGGTTCGGTCCAGTCCCGCCTCTTCGTCAGCAGCCGGATGTTCGCCCACTCCAGGGCGGACGGCAGGTGGCGGTTCTCGGGCTTGGCGTTCCACGAGCGCCGACGTTCCGCCAGCCGCAGTTCCGCCCGTCCTCGTCGGGTCTCCCGCTGCTTGCGGGTCAGCCAGTCCCGCAGGGAGTGGACCAGGTAGTCGTGGGTCAGCTGGTAATATCGCCCGCCGGGCGACACCGTCGACTGGTCGTCGCCGGACCCTCCGGGTCGGTGGGCGTGATCAGGCGAAGCTCGCTGTCGAGGATGTGGATCAGGTCGTCGAAGTCCCTGGGCCGGTCGGCATAGCCGGATGCCTCCAGCAAGTTCCTGCCTCGACCGCATCTGCCCCTTGATGTCGGTGCCGCGTCTCGGGCAGCAGGGCTCTTCAGAACGGCCTGGGCGGCTTTCTGGTGGAGGCGATGCTTGGGATTGGCTTGAGGCGAACTGAAGGTCTCTTCCAGGAATGTGACACCGACGCCCTCGGTGCCGCCGACCTCCCGAACGTGGCCGGGGTCCAGGGCTTGCCCTTGACCATCTCGGCAAACAGGGCGAGCCGCACCGAGATGACCTTGCCGTCCTGGGCAAGCTCGGTGATCGCTTGATCCAGAAAGGCGTGCTGGTCCCTGGAGATGTCACCCGTCTCGCTCTGGCAAACTTCCGTAAGCGGTTCCGAACGCTGTCAGCACTTTGCGTGCATGACGAAGGTCGAAGAGATCGACGAGCGAGCGTATTCTGCCCCTTGAGCAACTCGATCTCCAGCTCGTCCATGAACCGGGTCGCCGCCAGCCAGAAATCATCCCGCACCATCACGACCGCCTGCACATGCTCGCCGTCGCACTGTCGCAGAGCGGCGACCAGTTCCGTGTTCTCCTCGCCCCGCTTCGCATGGAGCCACTGCTCGAACTGGTCCAGGACCAGCAGCACCTTCTGACCGGATCGGAGCACCCGTCCTTGCGCGGATTGCCATCAGCGAATCGACCAACCCCATCTCGAGGTGACAGGTCGGGACAGGCTTTCCGCAACGCCCTCAGCAGGCGGGCCTCCGTCTCCTCCGGGGTCGCCTCGATGTAAACCGGAAGGACATGTTTGGCCAGCCGGGGCAGAAGTCCCGCCTTCACCAGCGACGACTTGCCGCAGCCCGACGGACCGTAGATCAGACCCACCTGAAACGTCTTGTCGGGGTCGGTGGTCTCGATCCGGGTCTTCCAGAACCGGATGCTCTCGGGCAGTCCGTCCCGGTCCCGAGGTCCGGGCAAGAGTTCCAGGAAGAAGTCGGCATCGTGCTCGTCGAAGGATCGCAGACCTTTGGGGACGATCTTGATCGCTTGTCTGATCTGAGTCGGATTGTTTTGATGTTGATGGAATCGGTGTCGCTTCCTGCGTGGAGCCGGGCGGCGTGGCGATCTGACCCGCTGGGGCGCGGCAGGCGAGACCGTGCCACCTGTGGTTTGAAGGAACAAGCCGCAGGTCTTCCGCCATGTCCTTGGCGGTGTTGTACCGCTCCGACGCCCGCTTCGACAGTGCCTTCAGGCAGATCCGTTCCAGTTCCTTGGGGATCGTGTCGTCGATCTGGCGTGGAGGGCGGGCTTCCGTCGTGGCGATCAGGTCCAGCAGTTCGTCGAGCGCTTCGTCTTTGTCTTCAGCTTTGGCTGAGAATGGTCGCCTCCCGGTCAGCAGTTCGTAGAACACGACGCCCAGACTGAAGATGTCGGAGCGACCATCGACTCGATGCCCCTCGCCACGAGCCTGCTCGGGACTCATGTACGAAGGAGTTCCAGCAATCCCGCCACCCTTGCCGAAGTCCTCGTCCTTGAGTGCAAGACCGAAGTCGGCCACGAACGCCTTTCCTGAGCCATCGATCAGAATGTTGGCGGGCTTGATGTCCCGGTGGACCAAGCCCCGAGTATGAGCGTAGTGCAGGGCTTCGGCAACCGTCGCCACCAGTGCCGCCGACTCGTGAAGACTGGGGCGTGCTTCCTTGATCCTGGTGGCAAGGTCACTCCCTTCGATGAACTTGGACACGACGAAGCAAAGGCCGTCGTCAGTGCGTCCCACGTCATAAACCGGCACGATATGGGGATGGTCCAGGCTCGCGACGATTCGGGCTTCGGTCAGGTACGCCTCGATATCTTCCAGGCAAGAGACTCGTTCGGGTCGGGGAACTTTAATGGCCACTTGGCGGTCAAGTTCCTCATCAAAGGCTAAATACACCTCACCGAATCCGCCCTTGCCCAGGCGTCGTAGGATCATGTAACGCCCGAACTTCGGTGGATGCAACAGTGAGAAGAATTCCTGGGAATCCTCGCTAGAGTCGTGTAAGTCTTGAGTCGAAGACGGATTCTCGTGATCGTCCATCGCTTGAGCCCTCAAGACGACCGATCGCCTACATGTCTTCCAAACGCACCCATTGTCACATCATGAGCTTTGGCAGAGAAGTGGGACAAGCTTTTTGGCGACTACCCGCGACTGAAAGCCGTGAATTTAGTCGACGCGTGGGCCTACGCCGAGGAACATCCGGACGAGATCGCCGCCCAAATCCAACAGAACGAGGTCACTTGACCCGTCGCTTTTTCACAACGTCGGGCTGGCGACCGGCGATCGGGCATCGTCGTGTGAAGATCGGTCGGCCTGGATGTCGGTGGCGGCCCCACTTCTTCTGGCGGAGGATCGAACCACGGGCGCCGTCGGTAACGACCTTTCTCCAAGCTCGATCAAGGCGGCCAGGGTCCAAAGCCCTACTGGAAGCGTGGCGAAATGCGCATAGCTGTCGGCCGCCGCCAGTACCCAGCTTTGTGCAGGCATCAACAACACCACAGCGTATGCCGCCGCCGCCAGCAATCCCGAGGCGATCCCGGCGCTAGCCGCCACCGCCACGACATGGCCGCCCTCGAACTCCAAGAGCCGTCCGTAACCGGCGAGCGCCCCGCGTATCGATCCCCGGCTCCACGCGACAGCGCCGGCCAGGCCAAACCCGATGAGCGCCATCAGCTGAACGTCGGTCAATCCCCAGCCGAGTTGCCAGCGTACGTAGTTGCCCACAGATGTGGTGTTGGCCGACGTGGGCAGGTACGACGAAGCCAGCAATACCATAGTCGCTAAGTAGCGAGCCGGCAGCGCAAGGCGCATACGAGCACTGCCGCAGGCATGAGCGCGATCGCTTGCCTGGCGTCGAGGCGATCCTCGCCCGTATCGTCGAAACCGGCGTTACGCAGTTCGACCACCAGCCATGCGAGCAGGAAGCCGTCACATATCACCATCAAAAGCGGTACAATCAGGCCCTCGACGACTAGGCAACTCCCCAGCGGCAAATCGGTACTGCCGGCCATTCGGGCTACGACTCGGTAAAGTGCATACAGCGACCCGCATCCCCAGACCAAGGTTAACCAGCCAGCGCGTGTCTGAGCCTGCGCGTTCAAAGTTCCGGTCCCGGGCGCACTAACACCCCAGCCCGGAATCTCGAATGAAGCCCTGAAGACCAAGATCGAGGCGATGACTAGAAGCGGCAGGTTGTCTGCCAGACCGGCCACGTCGCGTAGGGGTGTCAGACTGGCGAAAAGTCCTTGCTCCAGCGCCAGTTCACTGAGCCGGCGTGACTTGGTCAACAAGATCAAATCGGCCTTTCGACTCTCTTGGTTGAAAATCCATGCCTGGCTACCGGTCCATGACAACACTGTCAGTCCGATTGCAATCGCCACCATCCGCCCCGCGCCGATAGCCGGCGCGACGACTTCTGGACCAACCTCGCGTGCCCGGCGAGATCGAAGAGTTGCTGCAAAACCCGGATCGGCCCTTGCGCGAGAACGGCCAGAATCACGAGGCCAACCAGGCCAGCCAGGAATATCCAAAGGGGGTGAAGGCTAGGTATCGCCTGGGGAGAAGATAAGGTCAGACTCGAGCACCAGCGCCGTAGAGCCAAGAAGTACATTGAGTTGGGGTTCGGAGCGGCAGGTTGCGGTTGAGCCTGTGCCCAGACCAGCGGCAGCATCGTCAGATCCATGAAGGCCGCTCCCCCGCTGTCGTATGTCGCTTGCTCTTGGATTTTTGTAAACGCGCCAATTAGCGGGCCAGCGATCCGGCTGCCTGTCCGCAGGGCACTGCAATGCTAGGATACCGGCAATACCTGCCAATCTACTACGATTGTATTCGTCTCCGAAACCGAAGGCCAGTTTCTGGTTATTAGTCCATTTCAGTCCCGCGCGACTACCCGGTGAGAGCCGCTAAGGAACGGGACGGAAATAACTTCCCGATTTCACATTGGCTGTGGAACAGCTCGGTAGTTCCATTTGGGCAGAGTTTTGTCGAACACGATCTTCATGGTCTTCTTGAATCCCGCGACATACTTCCGGCCGGTCTTGTAGATCTTGTGTAGGATGCTCACCTTGACCTTCAGTCCCGTGGTGGTTTCGGCCTTGGCCATGTAGTACTGGACGGTCTTCAGCGTGTGGAAAATCACTCCTCGACATGCCCGGGTCAAATGCGGGAACAAGCGGTGTTCAATCGGATTGTACTTCGAGCAGTAAGGCGGGTAATGGGCCACGCGAATCTCGATGCCCAGTTGGTTCGCCAGCTTCTGGAGGTCCTCCTTGAATAAATACATGGTCGCGCTATTGCTGCCTCCGCCATCGCATAACACCAGCAGTTTCTTCGCTTCTGGATAGTCGATTAGGCCCTGCTGGTCCCACCAAGTCGCGATGCTGTCACAAGCCAGTTCGCTCGTGTCATGGCTGGTGTTCAGGTTGACGAAGGCTTTGTTCTTCCCCACATCGTAAAGACCATGGGGAATCACCGTTCCCTCTCCGGCGCTGCTGAAGTCGTGGTCGTTGGTCTCGATGGTGTCCTGAGTGTCGATCTTGCCGTCACGGTAGAAATTGCCGAGCAATTCCTTCTTCTTGGTATCCATGCTGATGACTGGTAGGCCGGCCTTCAAATGCTGCTTCTTGAGGCGGTTGATCTTCTTGAACTGAGCATTGCGGTTTGGATTGCGAGGGCCCATCGTCTTCTTCTTCAGGGCTTTCCGCCTGCGATACCCGTTCTTGCGTAGCAATTGTGAAACGACCTGTCGACTGGCCGGAGTCCCCAACTTGTCGAGCCGACGCGAAATCTGCCCCCGCGACAGGTTCGTCCACTTCACCTCGGCCCGCATCGGATCGCCGGCGGTGTGGTCTTCAATTACCTTGAAGAAGTTCGCTTCAAGGTCCGCAGATATCTCGACTAGTTTCTTACGTCCAGCCCCTTTTTTCGGACACGACTCGTATCCAGATCGGCGGTTTCTTCCAGTTCCGCCAGTCCTCGGCGGATGGTCTTGGGATCGCATTGCAGAACGCTGGAGATGTACTCGACCCCGCCATGACCCAGCTTTGTGGACTCGATGGCCGCATACCGTCGACGATCATCCTCGGCCAGCGAGTTATACAGGCGCTTCATCATCCGTTCAATTCTCGGCGTATAGGCATCCATGCCACTCTCCTTGGTGTTGGTTTCCGATCCAACCGCTTGATACCATATTTCAAGAAACTCGGGAAGTTATTTCCGTCCCGTTCCTAAGGACAGGACTACGGACTCTCTGTGCCCCGGCTCTTGATATAGTCGCGGAGGTAACGGAGGAACGTGGGCAATCGGGCATCGTCCCAAGCCTCTTCGATCGATTCCTTCAATCGCTGGTTTTCGGCCTGGAGCTCTCGGAACGCCAAGGCATCGACCGCGCTTAAGTCAATTCCGGAGACTTGGTCATGGCTGTTGACCGAAAGCATGAACCCGGCGTCATTGGGCCAAGGTTGAATCTGCAATTTCATATGCGGATAGCGATGATTCCCGAGCCGCAACGCATAGATGGGTGCTGGGCGGCCAGGTGCCTTGCCGGCTCGCTCAAAGGGAGCGGCGCTCAAGAGTTCGTCAGCGGCACAATCATCGCGCCAGACCAGACGTCGCTTCACGATCTCTGGGACAGCCACCCCCTCGGGGTAAGCCAATCCCAGGTAGATCTCCGTTGCTTTGCGCAATAGGTCGAGACGCAATCCACGCAGGTCGTCATGCCCCGCCGCAAAGGTCGGCTCCATGCGCAATTCCTGGGTTGCTGCCACTGGAAGGTCCCCGGCGGACATCCGCTTTGATTAAGTCCTTGACGATCGGATCGTGGTCAAGCAACCAGTGCCCCAATTGCTGCGGAGTTTCCAAACCTACTCCGCCCACAATCCTACGACTCGTGTCCCCTATTGCTTGAATTCGCGCCGAACCGCCAGAATGTTGACGCGGTTTTTTTTCCTCCGTGACCCCGCCACTCCTGCGTTGACCGGATTATCGGCGATTCCTCCGCTGAGATATTCGACGCTCAACGTCCGGAAATTGTTCAAACTTCCCTTGGTCCGTTGCAATTGGGGCAAACGCAAACTCCACTCATCCGAACGATTCGTCAAGATTTGCCGCCGAAAAGATCATGACGCATTCAGCGTCACAACTTGCACAAGTCAATCGTAATAGTGCATTATTCAGTTGCCGGTGTGCGCCTTTCGCTAGCGGCCAGCCATTCATTCGCGCTTTGATAAACTTCACCAACGAGTTCGCACGAACCGTTGGAGCTGACCGAGGCGGCCACTTCCGCCTTATTGTGCCGATGTTGCTTTCTTAGGTCGTCGAGTCGTACAATGCATAAATAGGCGCCACTACGCCCAACTGCGCGTAAGTACGAGGCGATTCCTCCTATGACGGATCCATTTTTTTTGAAACAAGACGCCTTGACCGCCGAATCGTTGGCTGCTATGATGCATGAGTACGGTCAGTGGAGTGTTGGTAGATGATGAAAAGCGAACAAAGCGGGTCATTTCACCGATACGAGGAGATCCCTCGGATGGAATCCGAAATGGTGGTTAATGGCGCAATCGTGGACTCATGGGTCGAGTCGGCTCGAACGGCGCTTCGTGGTGCCCGCGTAGTGTTGCAGGTCGCTCCCCGAGGGCGGCCCAAAGACTTGGTAATCGTTGAAGCCGAGCCTTCTCTCGTTCCCGATCGATTTTGGCTGGAGGATTTGAGCGAAAACCTCTGCCATGGCAGCCCGGTTCTGGCGGTTGGCCGTCCGTCATATAATGGTCTCGTTGCGGCCACTCGATTGCAACTGGTTCGGTAAGAGCCGTCTACAACGCGATTCCACGATCTCATTCAGACGTGAGAGCTCGCGCGGCGGGTCGTCGCCTTGTCGATTGGGTCTGGTCTTTTCGTTGCAATTGCTATTCTGCAGCCCGGAACTGGGCACACCTCGTTCGGTTGAGTTCAAGCGCGAACTCGGCAACCTCGTCGATTTCCCTTGATCGCCACGCGCACCCTTTTGAGGGAAATCTGAGGGCACCAACCGGGACTTTTGCCGGTTGCCTCTTGATTCGGTTGTTTTTTCCCTCTACAAAACTTCATGTGAGGCGAGTGGCACAGCTGTCGGGACGGCCGGATGGGCACGTTGCGGCGGATAAGGCCAAGTCGCTGGCCCCGAGCCAGTCGGTGCTGCCGTCCAACTCGCGTGTTCGCCCAGTCAGGCCGCGGGGTCGCCGGTGCGACGGCTGCCGGTGCGGTGGCGGGCATGGTGCGCGTGCCTGATAATCAGCCGATCGTTCTTCCCTCCAGCATTGGAACCCGATCGCGATGTCGCTTACAACAACGAAAAGAGGCCCGCGGATGTATCACCGCGGAGCCTGGGCTCGGTTTGTCGAAGGCCTACGCTATGGAGGTGGCATCGGCCAATGGGCGTGGTTGATTCACCGAGTGACAGGGCTGGGAATCCTTTTGTT
The DNA here is from genome assembly GCA_963850935.1 of uncultured Isosphaeraceae bacterium. Taxonomy (GTDB): domain Bacteria; phylum Planctomycetota; class Planctomycetia; order Isosphaerales; family Isosphaeraceae; genus CAWFRS01. Next base: position 154,069 of record CAWKNT010000029.1, on the reverse strand, counting down.
CCTGGTGATCCACATCCTCGATACGTTTTTCGTGGTCGCCTGGCCAGAGCTGTACGACCATACGGTCGATATTTACGGTGGCGTTGTTTCGGGGCTACCGGAATCGTGGGGCCTTAATGGCTACTATTGGCTGCTACGCTGGGCTTTCCGCGCCGCTGAGCTGGGGCTGATCGCCTGCGTGCTTTTCCACGCGATCAACGGCATCCGGATCGTCCTTTTCGATTTCTGGCCCGAGGCTGCGGACCGGCAGAAGCAAGCGTTCTTGTGGGTGTTGGTGATCTTCGCCCTGGCGATGATTCCGGTATCGATTTACGTGCTGGCCGCCCTGGCCAGTCCGCCTCTGCACGCCACGCATTGAATTGAGAGGTCAACGACGATGGCGAAGCATGTCAAGCCCGCGGGAGGATTCGAGCTGGCGGCCTGGTTTTTCATGCGGATTTCTGGGCTGCTGCTTGTCTTCTTGGCCTTGGGCCACCTATTTATCACCCACATTTTGAATAACGTGGAAAACATCAACTACGAGTTTGTCGCCAATCGATGGGCCGATCCGCGCATTGGCGTTCTGTGGCGGCTGTGGGATCTGACGATGATCAATTTGGCCGTGTTGCACGGCTCCAACGGTCTGCGCCAGGTGCTCGACGAGTATGTCATTGGTCCAGGCCGCCGCGTGCTAGCGCATACGTTGATCTGGTCGGGTGCGGTCCTTTTGATGATGATCGGAACATACGCCATTTTGATGTTCCAGAAAGACCAGGCATACATCAACGCCAGGCGGAACGCCCGCCATGGTGAGGTCGTAAGCGCTCCCGCGGAGCATCTGTTCTCGCCTGCGGATTCGCGACGGGCCGTCCCCGCCTCGAGACTTCTGACACCTTGAAGACTAGAATCCCGCCGCCAGCAGCGGTTTTGAGAAATGGTCGAACTCCTTGATTCAACTTTCCAATCATGAATAACTACCATCGTTTTGACTGTGTGATCGTGGGAGCAGGGGGGGCGGGGCTGATGGCGGCCCTCGAATCGAGCCGCCGCGTCGGCACGGCGGTTGTGAGCAAGCTCTATCCGACTCGCTCGCACACCGGTGCTGCGCAAGGAGGGATCGCCGCGGCGCTCTCGAACCTCGAAAACGATTCGTGGGAGAACCACGCTTACGACACGATCAAGGGGGGTGATTATCTGGTGGATCAGACGGCCGCCGAGATTTTGTGCCGGGAGGCCGTCGAGTGCATCTACGAGCTCGAGCACATGGGTCTGCCATTCGACCGCACGGCCGAAGGGCGGATCTCACAGCGACGCTTTGGCGGTCATACCAAGCCCAATCCGGTTTACGATCCGGCCGCGCCCGCCGGCACAGATGCCGCCAAACCGAGGCTGCCGGTGATGCGAGCCTGCCATTCGGCCGATCGCACCGGGCACATGATCTTGCAGACCTTGTACCAGCAATGCATAAAGCAGGGGGTGACGTTTTTTGACGAATTTCACATGCTCGACCTGATCATGGTCGAGGGCGAATGCCGCGGAGTCGTCGCGCTCGAGATCGCCACCAGTCAGCTCCACGTGTTTCATGCCAAGAGCGTGCTCCTGGCGACAGGCGGCTTCGGTCGAATGTTCAAGGTTTCTTCCAATGCTTATGCCTTGACCGGCGATGGTCCAGCAGTCGCGTATCGTCACGGGTTACCTCTGGAGGATATGGAGTTTTATCAGTTTCATCCGACCGGCATCTACAGGTTGGGAATCCTCCTGAGCGAAGCCTGCCGAGGCGACGGCGGCATCATGTTTAACGGCCGAGGGGAGCGATTCATGGAAACGTATGCTCCTAACCTTAAGGATCTGGCCAGCCGCGATGTCTGTTCGCGGTCAATCTATCGAGAAGTTCGCGCGGGTCGCGGGGTCGGGGGCGAGGACTTTGTCTACCTCGACATCCGCGCCGAAACGATGAACAAGTACAAGTCGAGTCCGCTCCATCCGGAAAAGGACGTCGATAGTGCGTGGGTTGAAAAACGGCTGCCGGACATCATCGAGTTTGCCCGAACCTATCTTGGGGTCGACCCAATCCATGAGCCGATGCCGATTCAGCCGACGGCGCACTATGCCATGGGCGGGCTACCCACCGACCGTGACGGCCGGATCCTGCGCGATGCCTCGGGCACAGTTGTCCGGGGACTTTATTCGGCCGGCGAGAGCGCTTGCGTGAGCGTCCACGGCGCAAATCGTCTGGGGACCAACAGTTTAGTCGACTTGGTTGTTTATGGCCGGCGGGCGGGCAAAGCCATGGCCGAGTACGCCCGCCAGAACGAGTTTGGGCACATTCCCCCCCATTCCGAAGCCGCCGCCAAGGCTGCCGTCGACGGGCTATTGTCGCGGCCGCGCACCGAGCCCTGGGTCAAGATCCGCGACGAGATGCAGAACACGATGATGGACAACTGTGGCGTGTTCCGCACCAACGAGACCCTGACCCGAGCCCGCGACGATATCGCCGGACTCAAGGTCCGGTTCCAAAATCTGGGTGTGCAAGACAAAGGTACCGTCTACAACACCAACCTGCTGGAGATCATCGAGCTGGGCAATTTGCTCGACCTGGCCGAGGCGACGGTCGCCGCCGCCCTGTCGCGCACGGAAAGCCGCGGAGCCCATTTCCGCGAGGATTTCCCGGATCGCAACGATGACGCCTTCTTCAAACATTCGCTCGTCTACTCGACCGGCAATTGCCAGACACGCGTCGATTACAAGGATGTGGACATCCTGATGGTCGAGAAAGATGGCCAGCCAGTCCCCAAATATCCGCTGGAGATTCGTAAGTACTAAAAGGCCGATTCGCCGCCTTGAACGAGATCGGCCGGAAATCGCACCACGATCCGAGGGAAGGCAGAAGTTGATGACTCAGATGCCCGCGAGTTCAGTCGGCTCCCGCTTGGCCGTCCGCAAGTTGACGGTTCGCATCAAGCGATATGATCCCGAAAGCGATCTACCCCCGCGGTGGCAGGAGTTCAAGATCGACGCCAACCCCATGGACCGTGTCCTGGATGTGTTGCAAGCGATCAAGTGGAATCAGGACGAGTCTCTGGCGCTGCGCCGATCGTGCGCCCATGGCGTTTGCGGCTCCGACGCGATGCGGATCAACGGCGCCAATGCCTTGGCCTGCAAGACTTTGGTTAAGAGCTTGGAAGGCGACGTCCTCACGATCGAGCCGATCCTGGGGCTGCCGGTGATCAAGGACATGATCGTCGATATGAAACAGTTCTTCGATCACTTCAAATCCGTGATGCCCTATTTGGTAAATGACGAACCTCCCCCGACGACCGAGCGGCTCCAATCTCCTCAGGAGCGTGCGCGATTCGACGATACGACCAAGTGCATACTTTGTGCCTGTTGCACCACCGCGTGTCCTCCGTTCTGGGGTGATAATAAATACGTTGGGCCGGCTTCGATTGTCAACGCCCACCGTTTCATCTTCGACTCGCGCGATTGCGCGGCCGCCGATCGCTTAGAAATTCTCAACGATGTCGAGGGTGTGTGGCGATGCCGTACGGTTTTCAACTGCACATCCGCCTGCCCGCGCGATATTCATGTGACCAAGGCCATACAGGAAGTCAAACACGCGATGCTGACTGGAAGCCTTGGTGATGAACAAGCGTCTCAAACGATCGGTGGAGACGGTGGCCGATGACGTATTGCCACGGTCTCGTCGACTGAGAGACGTCGAGCCAAGAGGAGCCGCCGCGACATGGGACACCGAAGCAGGTGTAAACCACGAGCAAGGTGGAGTGTTATCGGCCAGCGTCTCATCATGGTCGTTATTGCGGCATTGACACTCGCACAAAACGTGGTGGTTCGAAGTCAGGAACCTTCGCCGCCAAGGGGACTCGAGAGCCTGACGCACCGCGTGGAATCCGTGCTGACAACGGCTGGATTCGAGCACGGTCATTGGGGCATTCTGGTTGTCGATCGCAAGACCCGCGAGACGATTTACGAGCGCAATGCGGATCTCCTGTTTGCCCCGGCGTCGGTCGCGAAGCTGTTCAGTACGGCGGCTGCTTTGGTGGAGCTAGGACCGAACTTCAGATTCCAAACGCCGCTCCTCAGGCGCGGCGACGTCGACGCCAACGGCATTCTTCACGGCGATTTGATCTTGCTCGCTCAAGGCGATCTGGCGATGGGTGGCCGTACTGGTCCGGAGGGAAAACTCGTTTTCCACGACGACGACCACACCTACGCCGAAGGGAACTTCCGGAGCCAGACCGTGCCCACCGACCCGCTCGCGGGACTTGACCACATCGCGCGCGAGGTTCAGGCTGCGGGAATTCGCGAAGTGATTGGCCTGGTGATCATCGACGATCGATTGTTCGCCGAGGCCGAGGCGACTGGCAGCGGCCCAAAAAGAGTGAGCCCGATCGTGATCAACGACAACGTGATCGACATACTGGCCCGGCCTGCCGATAAGGTCGGGGAACCCGCGATTGTCGCTTTCCAGCCGGCAACCCAGTTCATGACGATGGATGCCCAGGTGATGACGGTCGACGCCGGTAAGTTACCTTCGCTGGACGTTCTGCCAGCCGGTTCTCGAGGGTTCGCGGTGCGCGGTCGATTGCCGGTGGGCAGTACACGCGTTGTCAAGATCCGGGAAGTCGAAGAACCTGCCTCTTTTGCGCGTGCTCTCTTGATCGAGGCTCTTCGTCGCCATGGCGTCCGGGTGCTCGCATCGCCGCTGGATGATAACGACACGGGGAGCCTGGCGCCGCGCACGCAAGTGGCAAAGCTATCCAAAGTGGCCGAATACACGTCGCCGCCTTTCAGTGAATATATCCGCATCATCTTGAAGGTTAGCCACAATCTCCACGCAAGCACGTTACCGTTGCTGCTGGCGGCTCGCCACGGCGAGCGGACACTGGCGCAGGGACTCAAACGGCAAGGAGAGATCCTCAGGAATTTAGGCGTCGATCCAAAGACTGTCTGCTTCGGCAGCGGAGCCGGGGGTGCACGGGCCGATCTCGCTTCTCCCCGCGCGACGGTCAATCTCCTCCGGGCGATCGCACTCCGGCCCGAGTTCGCCGTATTCGATGCGGCCTTACCAATTCTCGGTCGTGACGGGACACTCGCCAAGGCGGTCGCCGAAGACAGCCCTGCACGAGCCCATGCCCACGCCAAGACAGGCACTTATTTCGTCGCGAACGAGCTGGATGGTACAACCGTCCTGACCAGCAAGGCACTCGCAGGTTATCTCGAGACCGCATCGGGACGTTCGCTGATCTTTGCGGTTTTCGTCAACAACGTACCGCTCGATGCCCCCAAACCAGGTCGTTCCGTCTCCGAAGCAACGGCCGCAGCCGGGCGGCTGCTGGGTAAACTCTGCGAAGTGTTTTACGCCGATACCCGGGAAAGCTCGATCACGTCCACTCCGCATTCACCCGCGCCGCGCCTGACGGCGACAGCCCGCGGCCAATCGACGTCAAGGTCGAGTCGCCGATCCATTAGCAGAAAAATGACTTGACCATCGGTGCTTCGAGCCGCGTGTCTTTCTTCCGGCGTCTCCGGTCGTACTGCGGCCGGCGAGTCTCCTGGCCGCGAAGTCGGATCCAAGTGTTTCTGACTTGCTCTCCTCTCCATCACAAGAGGGTTCGAAGACGATGCGTACGATCAACTGCCAGGCGTTTCGTTGTACGCCTTATCGTGAAGGTGTAAGTGAGGCTCGCTGGTGGAGGCGATCCTATATGGCGCACGAGATGCGAATCTGATCGTGTGCATGACGTATCGAAGCGACCCACGGCCGACCATCAGCAAGATGCCAGCGATGGTTGCCACGATCGATGACGCAGGCAAAAGTGTTTCCGGCGAAAAATACGCGAAAATGAAATCCGAAATAGGCACGGGACTAAGTCCTTTACACGAAAAGGAGGATGAACCGATCGCGATTTGGTGCCAAGTGAGCTCAGACGATCCAGGCGCGTCTTGAGCGCTGGTTCGGCGGGGAGGATCTTGCAGCCTTGACCGGAACGACACCTCGTTCGACGGCCGGGCGCAAGACCCAGAGCATCCGAACGTCGACATGCTGCATTGGATGAATAAAGCGAGGGAAGTTCAACAATTGATCCGGCACAGAAGGTAAACCAAGTCGTCGATCCGGGCGGAGGCGTCGTGGCGCCAGACGAACCGTAGGGTATCCGACTGGAATGTGGGTTGGAGGGATTCGGTCGATGCAAACTCCGGGTGAGCGAGGTTGCCTGGTTTTGCCGGCCGGATGATCAATCGAGCTGTCGCCAGTATCGGTCCGCAGACCTCGTCTGGCAGACGGTCATCGTCGGCCAAGGTACCCGCGTTGGCCAATAGCGGACAGAAAAGCCGCAAAGCTTTGATGCAAGCAAGATCGTGGGCGTAAGGCGTCACCCCTTGAATCGTGCTGGCGATCAAGAGGAATTGAAGACAGATCGTAGGGGATAGCCTTCCCTGGCCCATGTAACCGTAACCCAACAGAAATGTGAACGAAGCCGTGCATCTCGAATTCGATTGGTGACATCGGAATTATCGGCAAACTCGTATGAGGCGTCCAGTACAATTATGCTATTTTCAGGTAAACTTATGTTGCGAAAAGCTACATGTAAGTGCTTTGAATGGCCTTTGTCCCTAGTCGCCAAGCACGAAAGCGTTGTGATCAGGACGGGGGGGAGCTTGCGGGGATGTCATTCGGCTGAGCGTGCAAACTCGTTGTTTTCTTGATCCGTGGGGTGCTGCGTTGCGACAACAAGGGTATGCGGCGTCGGTGGGGTCCGCGTGGGCAGGTCGAAGCGATGCGGCGGGATTGCCTCCGCCCGCGCGGTTTCGAGGACTCGGGTCAAGTTCTCGGGCACTCGATTCACGTGGAGTTCATGTGTCGGATAAGGGATGACGATGCCTTCTGCGGTAAATCGCCGCTGAATCTCGGAACAGAGTCGGTGCCGCACATCGCCCGACAAGCCGGGCTCGGGGACGAATGTGTACAGCGCGAATTGCAAGGAGGACTCTCCAAAGCCTTCGAGGGCCGCGGATGGCGCTGGGTTGATCATGACATCCGAGTCCGCGCGTGCAATTCCGAGCAAAAGGTTTACGACGCGCTCTGGGTCTGTTCCGTAGGCGACGCTTACTTTGATCGGCACCCTGAGAATTTTGTCCTTGAGCGTCCAGTTTACCAGGTTGCCCGTGATGAACTCGCGATTGGGAACGATCATGCTTTGATTGTCTGAGTTGACGATCGTCGTGGCGCGGATATTGATGCGATCGACCTTGCCTGTGGTTCCCGCAACCGTCACGACGTCGCCAATGCGGATCGGACGCTCCAAGAGCAGGATGATCCCGCAAACGAAGTTAGAGACGATCTCCTGAAGCCCAAAGCCCAGTCCGACGCCCAAGGCCGCCAAAACGACGCCGATCTTGGCGAGATCGAGGTGAACGGCCGCAAGTGCGACCAGGCTCGCAATGCCCAGTACCGTATAGCGGCAGAGGGTGACAACGGCAAATCGCACACCAGGATCGTCGGTCATGCGGGGGAAGACTGTGACTGCAAAGAGGGCGCTCATATACCGCCACGATAGCGCCCCCAGCAGAATTGCGATGGCTGCTTCGCCCACGTCGCCCACGGTGACCGGAGTCGGCGTATCAAAGTTCCACAGCGGCACGGGCAGATTGAGCAAAAACTGGACCAGAGCCATATCGACTTCCCAAATCCATGTGATCGTGAGCACTGTCAGGGCGGTCAACGCGTAGGCCGTTAGGTGCTTAAGACCTGACGTGAGATCGGCGATCTGAGCGTCATCTTCATCATCGGCGGGATTCGACTGGGCGACAGGGGGCTCGACAATTGGTCCGGCCGTGATCATTCGCGATCGCGCTTTTGCTCGCAATGCCATCGCCGATGTAAGCGCCATCGCCCAGGACCGGCTGGGAAGAGCGCACCGCCACGCATTGCGAGTGATGGACTGTAAGATCACTCGATAAGCGGCCACGGCCAAGGCGATTGCGACCGCGGTTTGAATCCCCCCGGCGGCTACGCGCCTGGCGGTGAAGCTATAGCCCCGCACATCGAGCGCGACGATCGCGGCGATGGCCGCGATCACCAAGCCGGCGACCGCGCGGCGCCGACGTCCAACCCAGATAAGCGTAGCGTAGAGCCGCGAAGATGCCGTCGGACGGCTTCGTTCTTCCGCGAGAGGCATCGTCGCCACGACAGATGCGGTTGGCTCCGGGTTCATCGTTTCACGATGAGAACCGGGCGCGACCGGATTCGACAGCCAGCCCAAGAGCGGCGAGCCGCCGCGAACCAGCCGGACACACGTTCCCCATACAAATAATTCAAATCCAAGCACAAGCAGCCGCCCGAGCGCCGGCGCTGTGATTGGTTTTCCTTCCGGCGCGATCAGCTCGTGATCCAGGAGATAGACCGGCAACAAAAAGACCACGGCCGAGCTGACCACGAAACGGCCGTCCCAGCCGAGCTGCCGCGCCACCGCGGCGGGCACGCCCAGATTGCGCTCCGCCCAGCCCGAAGGCCACGCGAGCAAACGCAATAGTTCGTCGATAAAAATCGCGATCGCGGCACATGTCATCACGGCAGATACCAGGATGCCAATACTTCGTGGCCAGGGAGCCACGCGCGACGCGTACGCCAGCAAGACGAGATAGAGCGGCCACATCGCTGCTCTGGCTAACCCCAGCGCCAAGGTTCGCAAGGCTTGCATTTTTGGAACCATCCTTGCTCCTTGCGTCCTTCTAGATCGATTCGACGAATGAAAAAGTCCTGCACGATGCTGATTAAAGTTCGATATATATTCAGATAATTCTATATAGATTTTATTTGCATGGTCTACCAGTCATACCTGAATTGGAGCGCCGCTCATGTGTTGGGAGCAGGCAGATTGCGCTTGATCAATCCTCCGAGCATCCGCCGCAGTCGCACAAGCACGACGGGGAGAGCCAGCAAAGCGAGCGACGTGACCACAAACTCGGCGGAAGGCTGCCCCCAGAGATTGGGCGTAATCGTCTCTTGAACCAGTCGCAGCATGCCCCGAACCAGTTGATTGAACTCACGGGCTGCCTGGGTAACGGTCAAGAGCCCGATCGGTTCCTGGTCGCGGACCCAGAAAATGTTCGTTCGGATGAAACCATACTCGCTGTTGAGTATGTTGAGCCGGCGTACGACCTGTTGAAGGGTATGCGATGCACGCTCGGCCAGTTTTTCGAGGGCGTCTCGGCGACGCACGAGCAGCAATCGCTGCTTGTATTCGAGATCTTTGATCAGGTCTTCTCCCTCCGCCCAGCGCGTCTGCGGGAGGCCCTCTCGCAGGAGATCGTGCTCGAAACGATCGTGGAGAGAGTCTTGAAGCAGCTCAAGCTCTACCTCGGTGAGCGCGTTCTCGTAGTACTGAAGCTGCGCTTCGACGGTGGCCATCTCGTTTCGGAGGAGTCGATCACGCTCGGGACCGATGCGGCGAAACTCGTTGTTCAAGCGAACCGCGTCGAGACGGCTGACTTTGCCGTCATCCAGCAATTCCTTGATATTGGCGAAATCGACCTCGGCGTGGTCGGCGAGTGTCTTTTGGTCTTCGTAGGTAGGCCTCGGGCTGATGGTTCTGGCTTGCTCGCTTCTGTTGACGAGTATCTCGAGCGCCATCAGTTCGGCGGTGCGGCGAGCGCGGAAGCGCTCGAGCGGGTCAGCAGATAACCGCGCCTTGTTTTCTTCATTGATCTTGGCCCGCGACAGGTTGCGCTCTGTGTCGTCTGCGACCAGACTATAACGAGACTGCATGGGACCGAGTGTTTTGTTCGCGATTTGGACGTGAGCACGGTAAACCGCCACCTTTAACTCGCGGACTTGGGCAAGCTTAGCCTCCAGCGCAATCTGCGCCTCTATAACCTGGAGGCGGAGCGTTTCGACGCGGGCCGCCCACTGGAAATTGACAAGTCGCTCATGCGCCAGCCGGCGCGCCACGGAGGTCGGAGCATCCGCGACGGCCGCGTCGTACTCCTGGCTCTTGGCCGTCAGGGTTGTCACCTGCTGGAAGATCCTGTCTCTCTCGTTCCGACGCGATTTCTGAAGACCGTCCCACTTGACAATTTCGCTCCGAAGCGTTTCCAGCTTGGTTTTCCAATCCTTTAGCTCGTTGCTAGTCGACTCCAAAGCGTCTTTCATTTCGGCGGCTTTTTCCGTCGAGACCTTGACCGACGGTCCGTGAAAGAGTTGAGGTAAGAGCGACTCGGGGGAATGGGTGGCTTGCGAGAGGATGTCCTCGAGCCGGGCAAGTTCCTCCTTTGCCTCGGCCGCCTCTTGAGTGGGGTTCGGGTCGGGGTGATTAACCTTCTGCAAAGCTACCGATGCGTTTTCATACTCCTTCAGCCAGCGCAGCCGATCTCGCAGCAGGTCAGGAAGCGAATTTCTATCCATCGGATCGCTCGAAGGAGATGGGGGAGCAGCTGCTATCGGTGAACTCGTCGAGGACGTCGAGCTCGGGGAAGTGATCGGTCCACCAGGCGCCGTGGTCCTTGTCAATTCACTAGATGAGACCGAGTGTGTTGCGACTGTGGGCTCAAAAACCTTGAGCCGTTCGAGGGTTTCGGCTCGTAGGGCGTCGACGTCGACGTCAAGGGCACTAACTATTGAGTTTCGAGGTTCTGCGGCACCAACCGCGGAAGGTGGCTGCGATCGCGATGAGTCGCCGGGCGTTGTGGTCTCTTGGCCTCGCGCAATCATTGTCAGATTGATCAATAGCGAGCCAAGCACGAATAGATGACCCGTTCTTACAGCCAGCCATCCGCGTCGAATCGGAACGGGGCATTTCCGGCTGGACGTCGATTGCGTTGGTTGATTCGTCGATCTTGGCATCGAGCGGGCTCCCTCCCGGCAAGACGTAAAGCGGCTCAGTCTCGCCGACGACGCGAGCGGCGTAAGGTAGCCCGTTGCGCCCTATGCGGCAAGTCGAAATTACACAGTCTTTGCCTGCTCTCGAATTGGCTTTTTCGATATCATTTCGGAAACCGACGAATTTGCGTCCCGGTGTAAGTGCCAGTGGCCATAAATTTCAATTTTCATTGATTTTAGGGAAATTAGACGACGATCGAGTGACTCGATTTTCGTTTTGTTTGCACGGAGCAAGCGACGACGAATTCACTTTGCGGCCGGTGGATAGTCTCAAGGGGCTTAGGCACTCTTGACGCCACCTTCGATTGCGCTATCATTTGGTACAAATGGCTTGCCACATTGGAGCTGGCGAAGGATCAATTTCATCCGCTTGGTTCTCGCGCGTTTTGCAGGTCGCGGTCTTCGATTCGTGCTTGGATGCTTCGCACGGACCCTATAGAGGAGGCATGCAAGACGGTCCATTTTGCGGGCGTATCGCGATTACTGATTGCTGTACCGAAATTGTCTGGCTGTAAGAGTTTGCATGCAGTTCAGTAAAGGTGCTGTGGGACAGCATACCCAATTGGTCGGGAGCGTGCGTACGAGAGCGCAAAGTATGGTAGGCGTATGATCCAATTTCCGCGTTTCGCTTTGGCGACGATCGCGAAAGGACCTGAACCGTCAGTGGCATCGCTGGCGATGCTGGCCGGGTTGACCCAGCGCGGCTGGCGTGTTCAACATTTTCGCACACGTGCGTGCCCGACGGCGATGGAGGCCGTGGGCCAAGTCACAGGTCTGCCGGAACGTCACCTCGATTCTTGGCTGATGCCCGCATCGCTTTGCCGAGCGCTATATGCTCGAGCGGCCCGATCAGCCGAGCTCGCGGTCGTGGAAGGGACGCTCGACGAACCCATTTCGCCTCGAATGTTCACCTCATGCGATTGCCCGGGCGATTTGCGGCCCATCGCCGAAGCGCTCGATTTGCCGATCGTCGCAGTCGTATTGTGCCCTGAAAGCGAAGCGGAAAACTTTCATCTGCCCCGGCTGCCCGAGGGTGTTGACGCCATTTTCCTCGACAATTTGGGCGATCCCGCGTCATTACCTCGTCTCAAGCGCATGATCCGCCTTGCAGCCAATTTGCCCGTCATTGGTGCGATTGAATCAATGCCAGCGGCTCGAAAAGTTCTTGAAACAGTGCCGCGCGACCGCCTTTTGCCGGAGGAACTGATCCAGTCGCTGTCTGAGGGCTTCTGGAAACATGCAGACCTCGAAGCAATCAAAGAATTAGCAGGTCGGCGCCCGTTTCCCGAGATGGCGGATTTGCCCTGCATTCATGGCCGCGATCGCCGTTGTCGAGTTTTCCGCGTTGCGTACGCCCAGGACGAAGCGTTTGGCCGTTACTTTCCGGACACGCTCGAGGCTCTTGAGGCGTTGGGAGCCGAATTGATCGAGTTTTCGCCGCTGCGTGACGAGAGACTTCCCGATGGGGTCGACTTGGCGATGATCGGCTGCGGTTACCCGGACCACTACGCCGATCTCCTGGTTTCCAACGTGAGCATGATCGCTGCACTCCGCGAGCACGTCTGCCGCGGGCGGCGGATTTACACCGAAGGAGGCGGAACTGCCTACCTCGGACGGCGCCTGCTCATCGAAGGCCGCCGCCTGCCAGGCGCCGGTATCTTGCCGTTCGATGCTGAGATCTTACCGGATCCGAAACCTGCGGCTCCCGTCACCCGTGTCTTGTTGCACGACTGCTGGTTGGGTCCCGCGGGAACTGTCGTCCGGGGTTACAAGAGCGGCCGATGGCGCCTAAAGCCGAGCGTCGAGCCATTTGAGTGCCCGGCAAGTTCCGGTCCACTTTCGGCCGAGGGAGATTGGTTTTACCACCATCACGCTGTTGGCAGCCTCCTCCATCTTCACCTGGGTGCTTTGCCGGAGGTCGTTGACGCGTTCGTCGGCCCTCACTCGCCGTCACTCTGGCGTCCCTCGCCGCGCCGAGATGCTTAGTCAAAGCTCACGCTGGCACGATTCAGGGGACAAAGCACTCGACGCGGGAAACGCGTGGGCGGCGAGGATACGGTCGATGGCCAGACCTCGCCCGCGATCAAACGCTTGGAATCTCGCCACGAACGTGGCGTCAGCGAGCACCGTCGGACTCGATCTGCGTTTCGAGTTCATGAATGCTGTCACCGAGCGCCGTGTTGTGCGGTCTCAGCCTGTACGCGCGTCGCAACGACTTGAGGGCGTCGCGAGGACGGTTCAAATTGAGCTGGCACTTTGCCAATCCCTCAACCGCGCCAATGTGATACGGATTGCGAGCCAAAACCCGCTGACAGTCCTCGGCGCTCTCGGCGAATCGGCCCATAAGAAAAAGGACAAAAGCCCTCTGGTTGTAAGCCTCGGCAAAGTTGGGCGCGTCGGCAATCAAGCCCTCAACCAATGTCTCGGCTTGCCCTAGTTGCTCACGGCCGATCAAGTGCCGTACTTGCTCGAGCCGTTGGTTGTGCTCGGGCGTATCGGCCCGAAACCAGATGGCCCAAAGCGCGTCCTCGGCCATGCTCCGCACCGCGAGGTCTTGATCGCGCAGAGATTTACCCAAGACCGCGTTGCTTTGCTCGAACGTTCCGAGCATGCCCAGCGAAAGCACCGCCCCTCGCCGAGCCGATACGTCGGGGGAGGCGGTCAGGATTCGGCTCAACGTGCCCTCGTTATAGCGTGCGCTCACACGTTCCCGAAACTCATCGACATTTCGTTTCTTGATAAAATCTTTGAAATATTCTACAAGGAGTGAGCCGGTTTGTGCTTCCGCCATGCTGGAGGCTCCCATTCCCGCACGTGATGTCTCGGAACTGATCGAAACTCCAGCTTGTGCTTCCATCGGAATCGACGCTGCCAACGCCCAGACCGCCAGTTTAAGTCCTCTTGCCAGGCGTCGTGCCGCGAGCAGGTATGAAAATGCAACATCGGATGACAAGGACAAGCACGCACGGGATCCTGCCATTGAGAACTCTCCCGCGACAACGCTTCGCATGTTCGGGATACATTAGTTTAACACCAGCGGTGATCAGGTTCTACGAGAATCCCTCGCCAAGGTCAGGATGCCGGCGTCCTCACCCTCGCGCCGCCGACCTTTGATGGTTAATGTTCACTCAAATCATTCGACACTTCATCAAGTGTTAGAACGTCGGCCGTTGGCAGCCGGACCAGCCGGGGCGTGCCTACTTCGTTCGATCCTGGCGGAGTGTCACCGATAACAGTCAGTGTCAACCCCCGTCGCAAGTCGATCTCGACTAAGCGGCCGCTCGTCATGCCCGCGCTCGTTGTGATGCGGACCAATCGGCCGAGATGCTCGCTATGACTTTGCCACGGCTGGTTCAAGACCTGGACTCCGTCGCATCGACTCGCTTGGTACCAATAATCCAGGCGCCTGATCAAGCCCCGCGCGACCTCTGAGCGATCGATGGGCGTACCGCACCCTTCAATTTCGAGCGACGTGGCGCTAGGGATCAACTCGGGGGGAAATGCACCACGATTCACGTTGACGTTCATGCCGATTCCGATCACTCCGCCCCATTCGGTCGCAGAGCTCGCACATGATGCATTTCCCGAGCTGGGCCGTCCCAAAGCGAGAGTCCGCTCGACCAGGATGCCGGCTACCTTTCGCCCGCCGATCCGAACGTCGTTGGGCCACTTGATCGTGGCAGGGCGGCCGGTCCACTCGCTAACCACCTCGGCGGCCGCGACGGCGCCCAGTGTCGTGAGCCAGACATGGCCAGAGCCGTCCTCCGAGAGGGCACTCGCCAGATGCGAAGGAGGAAACACCACCACCGACATCAGGATCGACGAAGCAGGCGGCACGACCCAGGACCGCCCGCGCCGGCCCCGGCCGGCAGTCTGCTCTTCGGCCAAAATCACCAGGCCATCATTCGACCACGACGTCCCAGCACGCAGCGCCAGGTCGTTTGTGCTCGTCACGCGGTTCCACACAGCGATTCGCCGTCCGATCGCTTCCGTCGCCAGACCGTATTCGATCTGGTCGGGACAGAGTCGCTGGGCCGGGCCAACATAGGCAGCGCCCCGATACGGATGCAGCTCGATCGCAAACCCGAACGACGAGAGCGCGTCGAGGTCGAATCGCACCTGGTCGAGATCCGAACCAAGCTCGCACAGCGGCACGTAATCGCCGTCAGCCGTGCGCAGCCGATTTAAGAGGGGGATGTTCAGACTCGTTGTCGTCGGCGCGGACAAGGGCACGGTCGTGCTCCGATTGGCCTCAAGATTCTCTGCCTTGGACAGTTCTCGTTTCAGGCATCGCTTGATGCGGCACAGGGCTACGGTCGAAATCGAGTGCGAGATCGAGCGCCGGCGCCGAGTGAGTCAAGGCGCCAACGCTGATGCGATCGACTCCGGTTTGAGCAAGCGCCTTGACCGTGGCGAGATTCACGCCACCGGACGCCTCGAGCTTTACGAGCGGCGCAACTCGATCGCGGCGCTCCACTGCCTCGGCAACGAGCTCCGGCGCCAAATTGTCAACCAGGATGATATCGGGACCGTGCTTGAGCGCCCGGTCGAGTTGCTCGAGCGTATCAACCTCGATCTCGATCGTGGTCGCGGGAGGCGTATTCGCCCTCGCGGTTGCGATCGCGGTCGCGATGGGGTCGCGCTCGCCCAAAGCGCCGGCAGCTTCGAGCCAGGCGAGATGATTGTCCTTGATGAGCACGGCATCATACAGACCGAAGCGGTGATTGAACCCTCCGCCACACCGGACAGCGTACTTTTCAAGGGCGCGCCAACCAGCGGTGGTTTTGCGCGTGTCGTAAATCGACGCGCGCGTGCCAGAGACCGCGGCCACAAACTTGGCCGTCAGCGTGGCGATTCCACTCAAGCGCTGGAGGAAGTTGAGCAAAATCCGCTCGATCGCCAGCAACGAACGCATCGGCCCGGTGATCCGGGCAATCACGCTCTCGGCGGTGAGAGGGTCTCCGTCAATGAGGAGCGGCTCCCAGTGATCGGAGAGCTCGAACTCGGCGACCAGTTGTTCTACAACCGCCCGGCCCGCGAGAACTCCAGGGGCACGTGCCACCACGCGCGCTGCACCGCGGGCGTGGCTGGGAATGGTTGCGGCCGATGTGATATCGCCAATCTGACTCAGATCTTCCGCAATGGCTAGTTCGACGAGCACCCGGGCGGCGTGCTGTTCCCGCTCACCGAATTCATGCCGAGCCTCTGGCATATGAAGACCTCCCGCACCGCTAGCTGGGCCGTTGCCCAGAAAACGGCCGTCGGCCCGCGCAGCGGACCTGCCTATTTGGCATCCACTGGTTTTTTTGCGTTGGCAACCGCCGCTCTCAGTCTCGCCGCATGATGCGGCCGGTCTTCTACGGCGAGCGGCAGCTCGACCGGGCTCGATATGACTTTGCCCTGTGACAGACTTACGGCCGTGACAATTGCCTTGCGCAGCAGTCGCACCGGTGTAAAGTCGACCACGGCAGCTACGGCCGGTTGCATGCCGATATCTTGTACGTTGGTGTCGCCGGTATAGCATCCGGCGACCACGAACGGAATTTCATCCTTGGAGCTATCATTAGAGGCAGGGCGAAAGCTACCGCCACCGCTCAACAGACTGCGGATTGATGATGTGCTCATATAGTCGACGGTGAAAAGCAAGATGCACTTGGGATGAGCCTTCAAGCTTGCTCTCACAAGCTTTTCGCCCGCCGCTGCTTCGTTGTCGAATCGGATCTCCTCGACCGGGGTGATTCCCGCGGTTTTAAGCGCTTCCCGGAACGCGGCAACCCGATCGGGTATGAACCGATCGCCAATTGAGTTGATCACAATGATTGCTCCTCCATTCGGATCGAGCTCGGCCGCCTTGGCATTGCGGATCGCCGCGGCGACCAGCTCGCGGGCTGAGGAGGAAAACGGAGGGGGCGCCACCACTACAAGCGGCGCGGTTGTTGAGGCGCTTGAGCCAGCGGCAGCGGATTTGTCGCTGGTCAACGGCATGCCGAGCAGCACGACCGGAATCCCCTGGGCCCGCGTTTCAGCGACGGCCTGAGCCAATTCAACGTCCGCAGGGTCGACCGGCTCGACGATGAGCACTCGGGGATGGCGGGCCATCGCCTCACGAACCAGTTCGAGTTGCTTTGTCTTGGGTTGATCAGCGCCCGAAATCGCGATCTTGACTTTGATCTTTTCGTGACCCGACTGCGTGCGGGCGGCGCTTTTCCAGAATTCGGCTTCGTCCCCCTCGCGCGGGGCCAGCACAATCTCGACAGACCGCGCGGACGCGAGTTCCACGAGCGCTGGGTCCGGCGCTGCATCTTTGAGCGGTATCGGAATTGAACTAGCTGTCTCACGCAGCTCCTCCGGCTGCGGCGGCACCCATGAAGTCGAATCGCAACCGAATAGTGCCGCGGCCGTGATCGCTAACATCGCCCCGAATATCGTTGTACTCGCGCACCTGACTTCGATTCGATGAGCCAGCATCTTTTCTTTATCGAGAAAACAGAACCAGCGACGCATGAATCACTCCTTGGTATGAAATTGATTGATATTGATCATGTTTTATTGCTTTCGGCGGCCGCCTCTGGCTTTCGCCTTCGCCTTGGACCGCGCGCTTTGCGCCTGAGGCGATGCGGCCGGCCGGCGCGGGCCGTCGTCATCGCCCGAACGCAGCTCGAGGATCTTGTCGCGCAGGGCCGCCGCCCGCTCGAATTCGAGCTTTTCGGCCGCATCGAGCATCTCGGCTTCGAGGTTACTCAGATACTCCTCGGTGGCATCCGTCGTCTCGTCGCGGCCGACGGCCCGCCGGGCAATCGTCTTCGCCTGGATTTCCTCTTCGATCCCGCGGCGGATCGCCTTGACGATCGTCTCGGGCGTGATGCCGTGCTCGGCATTGTACTCGAATTGCCTGAGCCCGGCGGCGATTCGTCTCGTCCATTGCCCGCCGCATCGACTCGGTGATCTTGTCGGCGTAGAGCACGACCTCGGCGTTGACATGCCGGGCCGACCGGCCGATCGTCTGGATCAGCGACGTCTCGCTCCGGAGAAACCCTTCCTTGTCCGCGTCGAGGATGCACACCATCGAGACCTCGGGCAGGTCGAGCCCCTCGCGCAGCAGGTTGACCCCGACCAGTGCATCGAAGGCTCCTTCGCGCAGCTCGCGGAGGATCGTGACCCGCTCGAACGCGTCCAGCTCCGAGTGCAGCCACTTGCACCGCAGCCCCTGTTCCTTCAAATAACGCGACAGGTCCTCGGCCAGCCTCTTGGTCAAGCGTGGTGACCAACACGCGCTCGCCGCGGGCTGCCCGCGCCTTGATCTCCTCGAGCAGGGCAGGGACCTGCCCTCGCGCCGGCTCGACCCGCACCAGCGGATCGATCAGGCCCGTGGGCCGGATCACCTGCTCGACCACCTCGCCCCCCGACATCGCGATCTCGTAGTCGCTGGGCGTCGCCGAGACAAACAGCCGCCGGTCGAACTTTTTCTCCCATTCGTCAAACCGCAACGGCCGATTGTCAAGCGCGCTCGGAAGCCGGAACCCATGGTCCACCAGCGTGCTCTTGCGGCTGAAATCGCCGGCGAACATTCCCCGGATCTGGGGCACCGTCACGTGCGATTCGTCCATGATGAGCAGGCTGTCCGGCGGGAAGAAGTCGAGCAGCGTGGTCGGCGTTTCACCCGGCTTGCGGCCGGCCAGGTGGCGCGAGTAGTTCTCGATCCCCGAGCAATAGCCCACCTCCATGAGCATCTCCATGTCGTAACGCGTCCGCGCCGCCAGCCGCTGCGCCTCCAGGAGCTTGCCCTGTTCCTTCATCTCCTTGAGCCGCTCTTCCAGCTCCTTGCCGATGTTCTCGACCGCCCCCTGAATCCGCTCCTCGGGCAAGAACGAAGTGCTTGGCCGGATAAACATACATATCCTTGTGCGTTTCGAGCACGCTTCCCGTCAGCGGGTCGATGGTCGCCAGCCGCTCGACCTCATCCCCGAATAGCTCGATCCGATAGCCGAACTCTTCATACGCCGGCCAGAGCTCGACCACGTCGCCCCGCACCCGGAACTTGCCGCGCTCGAACGACACGTCGTTCCGCTCATACTGAATATCGACGAACTTGAGCAGCAGTTGTCGCGGTCGATCAGTGTCGCCTAACTGGAGCCGAACCATCATCTTGCGATAATCTTCGGGCGAGCCCAAGCCGTAGATGCACGAGACGCTGGCCACGACCAAGACGTCGTCGCGGCTGACGAGTGCACTGGTGCTGGCCAGGCGGAGCCGCTCGATCTCCTGATTGATGGCGGCGTCCTTTTCGATGTAGATGTCGCGCTGGGGAATGTAGGCCTCGGGCTGGTAATAGTCGTAATAGCTGACGAAGTAGCGGACCGCGTTCCTGGGGAAAGAACTCCTTGAACTCGGCATAAAGCTGGGCGGCGAGAGTCTTGTTGTGCGACATGACCAGGGCCGGCCGCCCGTACTGCGCGATCACGTTGGCCATCGTGAACGTCTTGCCCGACCCGGTAACCCCCATCAGCGTCTGATGAGCACGGCCCTGGCGCAGGCCATCGACCAACTTTTCGATCGCCTGAGGCTGATCCCCCTCCGGCTGAAATGGACTAACAAGCTCGAATGCGGGCATGAAGTGTCTGTCCTACCAGGTTCGAGACAATGCGATCCCTCTTCTTTGCGCGTCTCAATAGATTTTACCGCAAATTGTCATTGGTCACTAAGTCCTTGGTCCTTGGTCGTTGGTCTTTGGTCCTTGTTATTCGGTGCTCGCAGGCTGTATGCAGTTGCCGATCTCCAAATGGCTGTTCGGCTAGTATCACGACGCTCGTGGATAATCTCGTGATGCCGCCGGTCGGGTGTTTTACGTGATTGGTTTGGCTCGGTGAAGATCGACGACTCGGCCCAGCGATCCGAATACCTAGGACCCTAATGACCACGAATTATTGACCAAGGACTGACGCCCCTTTGTTTCGCTAAATACATCACAGCCCGTCGCGCATTGAGCTCGGCGACGGTGAGCCGATCGACGGCGGCTTTGTCCATGGGAACAAGCAGTTTGGCGATCTGGGCATAGGTGAGCCGTGGCGGTGCCGCCGAGGCACTTGGAACCGTTGGTTCGTCGTCTTGCAGGTCGCGGACGTCTGGGTTCGCTCGCTCGATCACGTCGTTTGACCCGCCGTTGAGATTCACCGTAGCGACGGTTTCGCCTCCTCCGCCGCACTCGCAAGGCGCCGCCGGGCTCGTGCCCAGGTTTTCATTTTCGAGATTCGAGCGATCTTCTGGCTGGCCGTCAGGTTCGATTCGTTGAGATGGGCACCGGTCACCACATTGGCTGACATCAGAAACTGAGTTGCTGGTGTCGGGCTGGCTCGGAACGCAAGCTGCCGGCGCAGCGGCCGCGGCGGGCTCGTCTGGGACCAAGCAGCCACCACAACCAGCCGGTTCGTCGACCGTGGCGATGGCTTCGTTTCGCAAAATGTAGTCGTCGCCGCAAATCCTTTCCTCTCTTGATGTTTCATCCGAAAGTTGTCTATCAAAATTGTCTTCGAAATGTTGGGTGCGGGTCTCCCGCGCTCGCCCGGGTTCGCGACCGCAGGTCTCCGCCACGCCTTGCTCGTCTCCTGGGGTCGCGCGATCCAGGCTCGATTCCGAACCCGGAGACATGCGGTCGTCGGTTTCGGTGGGGTCAGAGACCCGCAGCGAACAGGCGTCAATTTCGGTGGCGTCGGAGACTCGGACCGAACAAATGGTTGGTGCTGGGCACGGTTCTTCGCGGGGTTGAGCGAGGAGCTCCTCATCCATCCCGCCAACCCGCCGCAGGACTCCCGCATCCGGGGTAGTCGCGATAGCGGCGTCCGTAACCAGCTCTGCGAGTCGCTCGGTACCGAGCTCTTTCGCGAGCTCGACAATGTCCAGCTCACCGGATGCAGACGCCTTGCGTACCTTGAGGAATGTGTCGATCCGGCGATTGACTAATCGCTCATACGACAGGATATAACGTCTTCCCCGGTCGCCTTCTGTTCCGGTCTCGAATGCGAGCCGGGCGGGCGCCTCGGCTTCATCGGCGTCGGCGATCTGCTGCAGCATGGCCCGGCTCCGGCCAATCCGACCTAACTCCTGATCCACGACCCTGAGCAACCGCTGCCGCGCTTCGGCTTCATTTCCCGGAGCCAGCTTGTCGAGCGGCATCCGTGCAAGCGCTTCCTGAAACGGCTCGCATAGCCGGGTGATGCCAGCCGCGATTCGCGATAGTCGCTTATCCCGATTGACGGCGCTTGCCGCCTCGGCGAACGACGGCTGCTGGCCCGAATCTGGCGTTGACTCAGGTTCAGACAGGAGAGCCGTGCTGGCGAGGACGAGCAGGGCCACCTGGTAGTCATCCTTGACCTCGAGCGCCGTTTTGCCTAAAAGCCGTACCAACTTCCAGACGTTGTTCATGACCCATTGGCCCGGGATTTCAAGCCGGAATCGTAGATCACGCCAGCAGTTGAGCAGCCAGTCGCAACCGGCGACCGTCGCCTCCAGCTTCAAAAGCAACCGCGCAGGGTGATGGGGATCGCCCGGCACATCGGCTAGCGGAAACTTGCCCAGGCCCCCTTTGGCCTTGGCCTCTCTTTCCTCAATTCCGACCGGCAACGGAAACGCTGGCTGAAATAGCAAATGCTGGCCCAGCTTGATCGCTTCCTCCCGATCCTTGCGCTGTCGCGTGGCCTGCCCGTGGCGGAGCCGCCAATTGATCCGCGCCGGCGGCGAGCTCGGCGCGGTCGGCCTTCCATAGATCGCCGGCGAGCCGCTCGATGGCGACTCCTTCCAGGCTATTGCGAGGTTGCAAGTCCTCCTGCAAAGATTGAAGGCGGCCCAGAAACGCCTTGCCGTCGTCGCCTGGCAGCAAGACGGTCTGGGCCGTCATGCCGTGTTTGAGGGCATTGAACCGCGACCGCGATTTTCCCTCATCAGACTTTGGCCCGCAGCTCTTCTGCGCATTGCGACGATTAGCCTCTATTTGCGCTGACGAAACGTTCTTGGCTTTCGCTTTGGTTCTTTTCGCGGTTACTGTCGCGGACTTGGTGCTGGCGGCGCACATTGCGACTCTCCCTTCAAATTTCCCGCTGAGCTGGAAATCGCGTCATTGCAACATACGGCGAGAGGATACCGAGCAGTCTGCGTGTTTGTCGGACTCTTCCCCTTTTGCCTATCTCATGTAATATATATCATCTGCACAAAAGGGATGCAAATTGCAGGAGACAGATTCTGGTGACGCGGCGTCAGAGAATTGGTAGTGAATCTGCATGGTGAACCGAACGGTTCCTTGATAAACCAAACGATTCTCTTATCGAAACGGGATGAAAAGTGCGTATACTAACTAGAATGCCGTGTTTTTGGGAGGCTGCGTCTACGGATTCTGGCGGAAGGGGTTTTTGTAGCTGGCTCTCTGAGGCCGGCGGTTCTGGCATAGGCCGGGGCCACTCAAATATCATCAATAGCGGAGCGGCGACGGCTTTACTGTAAGGCCGGCAGTTTTTGGATGCTCCGGGGTCAGCGACTCCAGCGACAGTTTGCGCGGACGAATGCCAGAATCCGTTGGCAGAGCCCCGCCGACTGATTCGGCCAAATTGCCCGCGAGCGGGCCTGGTCACTCTGGCGAACGGACTGCGCCACGATTTAGCGGAAGAGAACGAAGTTGCCGTCCCTGGTCACTACGCCGGCAGCGCCGTTGCCAGGACTTGGGACAGAACCGGGCGACCCGATCGATCGGCCGATGCCATCATACAACTGCCATCAGCGAAGTCATGAGCTAAAGAGCCCGATGCGCTTAACGCGTACGTCGGGATCTTTGGGGGGCCTGGGTGGGTGACCACCCAGTCTACCCGGCCCTGGCCTGACCTGACCCCTGGACCGACATCTACCAGATGAGGGGAATCAGGCGACAGCGAACCCTAGCGGCGTACTCGTTATACCCTTCCAGTTCCTCGTGAAGCGACTTGTCCTCCATCATTGTGCGTGGCACGAGAATCAGGATTGCGATGGCTGCCGGGATCAAGGCCCAATACGACCCCAAGGCCAGGGCAGTACCGACAAAGTACGGGATCGCTCCCAGGTACATCGGGTGTCGCACGATTGCATAGGGGCCGGTGTCGATTACTTTTTGCTCCGCATGGATGCGAACACCAGGCTCGGCAAACTTATTGACCTTCTCGACCCACGTGATCACGAAGAAGCCGAGACACAACGACACATAGCCAAAGGCGACCACCCACAACGGCGCATTCGACCAGTGGAATCGGCCGTCGTCAAACGCCGCTACCGGAAACTCGGCCATGGAGGAGAGCAGAAGGACGCACACCAACACCTTATCCCAACCCTTCGTGCCCTCGTGTATCTTGCTTCGAGCAATGAAGATGTCGGGGTTGGCACGCCACAGGTAGGCACCGGCCAGCACCATCAGACCAAGCAAGACCAAAATGAACAGCCAGCCTTTCGCCCACAGAATGTCGCCGGCCGGGAGGAACAGGGCCGCGAAGAGCACGACGACGAAGACCACGCTGGAAAGAATCAACCGGCGAACCACGGCGGTCGGAATTCGGCCTTCGTTGGGCATTTCCTCAATTCCTTCCGCATAATGTTGCCGGAGTGCGTGCAGCGACGTGCTGAGCCAGAAGCCCTTTTTTATCGCCTTGTGTCACTCGACGTGTCATCGGCGACGGGGCAGCTGAGGCTCTTGGCATACATCCCAGACCGATCGAAACAGCAGGGGCGTCGTTTCCCTTCGGTGAGCATATCGCAGGCGCTCTCGATCCGCTTCAAGCGCGTCTCTTTCCGCTTGGCGGACTCGATCCACTGGATCCAATCCCTGCGGGCGACGGGCGTGATATCCAACCATACCACCCGTGCATTCGGATGGCGCGCAGCGAGAGCCTTCCGCAGATCGGCCGGCACCCTGGGTTCCGGTTCCTCAGCCGCCGGCGCGATTTCCAGCGAGACGACATCGCCCGCCTCCGCGCCCGCCGCTTCGCGCAACTTCGGGTCCACTTTGAACCAGTGACCTCCCTGGCCGTCCGGCTGCGAGCGTGGCTCGAAAGGCCAAGCCATTGAAGGTACCTTAACCGACGTCATGCCTCGCGAGGGGAGCTTCACACTGGCTTCCTTGGGCAGAGTCAGAAAGGTCCAAGCGACGGCCTTCGCGGTTGCCACCGGCCGGAAGAGCGTCGCGCTGAAACGGATCTTGGAAGCGGTTGTAGAGTTGCCGATAGCGCGCGCCGTGCGCGGTTTGCTCGCGCGCGACGTGCCCTTGGCCCTCGGCTTCGCCATGCTCTCTGCCATCATTCGTTCCTTTTCGCGAGATGTTTCTTTGGGTCGCTCTAGGAGATTTCGCCGCCGCTTCGCCGCCGGCCGCGGCGATGGTCGCCACCACCACCTCGGCATGTGGTGCACTGGCGCGGTGGTTCACGACCACCCGGTAACCGTGTTCGGCCAGTACCAATGCGGTTGCCGCACCGATTCCCCGGGTGGCTCCCGTGATCTGGGCGACTCGTACCATCGTCCTTACCTCCTCTCAGGACTGGCCTCTGTTCGGTCGAGGCCGCGCGGTCTGCTGGTGAGGGTCGACGTCACGCCGATAGAAAAAGCCACTTTTCGCCTCCTTCTGATGACGTGCCCGGTACCCCACCGCCGAGCGAGGCCGGCGGCGGCTACGATTCGCGGTCGTCCATCCGGCCGCGCGTGTAGGGGTCGAGCGAAAGATACCGGACCCGCAGCAGAACCTGCCCCATGCGCTTGCGGCTGACAAAATAGCGGCGTATGCTCATAAATCAAGACGCGCCAAGACGGTGACCTTCAGATGGCGGGGCAGTTCCAGCCCGTTCGATCGAAAGAGGAAAGCCGGTGCCACTGCACCGCGATTCGGAAGGCATCTCGCCGGGTATCGCAGCTCTACGACGCGGCCCTCGCGCCGAGCGGGCGGTTGCAGTGAAGAGGCGAATGCCCCGAACCGGGAGCTTCTTCTGACGGGTGAGAATTCGGAGATCGACCTCGGCGCGCTGCGTCTATCCCCGTATAAGCCGACGGTTCAGGGAAGGATCGAAAGAGCCAAGGCCGCCGGCGCCTGGGATTACACCATGCATTACGGCGAGAAACCGCCCCAATGGCACATCCTCGGTGGGCGGTGTGTCCAAGGATGCGCAGATTTCGGACTTCAAGGGAAAGTGGCTTCTGGTCTACTTCTGGGGCCTCCCCTGCTACCCGTGCATAAGTCGTGGAATCCTCTTGTCAAGGGCGACGAAACGGTACTCGCAGAGAAACTTAAGGAGTGATGATTAGCCCCACGTTCAACAACGAACACGGCCGGGGGCCAAGGGCCAACCGGTGATGCCATGCAGACCGGTTAGTCTGCGTTACGCATGGCGTCCCCGGAAATCGGTCGGGAAACGAACGAACAACAGTGATCGTCCAGCCCGGCATCCGATTACACGAACGATCGGCAACAGCGGCACGACTCTTTGACGGAAGAAGTGAGAGGAACAGGGAAGAGGGAAGGCGATGGGGGTTTGAGGGCGGGAACTGCAGACCCTGCTCCCGCCCCCAAATGGGTGGCAGCAGGGACAAACGAGGTGATGTGCACACGCCGTTGTTCATCGTCGCGTAACCGGGAACTGGGGGTCGATCACTTGCAACTAGCTCCGAGATTCCCAGGGGCATGCGCAGGGCAACGCCCGCCTGCTGACACGCTACGACCAAGGTCGCCGCCGCAGTGGGCTACGTCAGGATTCAAAGCGATCATCCGAGATTGCGTCGTCTCATATGGTCAGTCGTCGTCGTCGCCCTCGCGACGCTGATCCCGACTCCGCGCCTTCTGTCGCGACTCCTCGACTCGATGGTTCAGCACGTGTTCGGGATGCCCCAGTGCCCAACGGTCCGGCAGCAGGCTTTCGAGGAACTCCCGACTCGAGTCCACAGAGAGCTGAAGGATCACGCCACGCAAGTACGCCCAAGGCTCGAGCCGATGCCGCTTCGCCCCCGCGATGATCGTGCAGAGCACCGCCGCTCGAGGGCCCGCCTCGTCGCTCCCCAAGAACAGCCAGTTCTTCCGGCCTATCGCCTGATCCCGCAGGCGACGCTCCGACACGTTGTTGTCGATCGTCAGCCGACCGTCCTGCGTGTACCGGCACAGCGCCCGCCATTGTTCAATGCGTACGTCACCGCCTGCGCCAGTGCCGATTTGGGCAAGAGCCGCGACGAGAGCCGATCTAATTCCTCGCGAAGACGTTCCAAGATCGGCACGGCCTCCGCTTGACGCAGCCCGCGGCGCGCATCGTCATCCAGCGGCCGGGCTCGGTCCTCGACGTCGTACAGTCGCCTGATCATCTCGAGAATCAGCGATGCTTCCGCCGGAGACGATGACCGCGCATTGTAGAACTTCCGGCGCGCATGGGCCCAACAGGCCACTTCAATAATTTGGCCGCCGGAGCCTGTGAAAATCCCGTCATACCCGCTGAACGCGTCCGCTTGCAGATACCCGGCGTAGTTCGCCAGGAACTCCGCGGGCCCGTCACGCTTGCGATTCTCAGTGAAGTCGTAGACATCATAGGGAAACTCGGCAGGGCCGATATACACCCAGAACCGCCCCTTGTGGCTTCCCCCTTTTTCGCCCCCCAACACTGTCACCGGTGTGTCATCGGTCCAGATCACCGGTCCCTTCCGCACCAGTTCTTTCTCGAGTTCGTAGAGCGGCCGAAGCAAGTCAGCGACGTTACGAACCCAATCGCAGAGCGTGCTGCGTGACAAATAGAGACCATGGCGAGTCGAGATATCCTCGAACCGATACAGCGGCAAGTGGTCGGAGAATTTGGAGACGACCACTTGAGCAAGAAGGCCGGCTCCCGCGATGCAGCCGCTTACAGGACGCGGAGGAGTTTCAGGGGAGACCACACCGTCGCGGCAGTGCGAGCAGGCGTATTTGGGTAAGACGTGAACGTGCATTTCAAAGTGGGCCGGGATGAACTCCAGGACGCGTGCCTCATCATGGCCGATGCATGCCTTGGGTTCTCCGCAGTGCGAGCAGATTTTCTCGGCCTCGGGCAGGTCGTGCTCGATGCGAACTTGAGGCAGTTGATCGTAGTCCGGCTTACGTGGCTTGCGTTTCCGCGCTGGTGTGCCGCGATCCCTGGCGGGGGGCTCGGGCGGCAGGATAGCGCTTGGGGCCGCATCAAGCTCAAAGAGGTGTCCTTGGCCAGGAGCCTCGATCAACCGTTCCCGCCGTGGACCAAAGACGTAGCGGCGGAGCAGCTCGATTTGCCGACGCAAGTCATCGACGACTTGTTTGTGTTCTTGGGCGGCTTGATCATGAATCTGCGCGGCTTGGTCGAGCGCGGCCTGGAGGTCCTCGACATGCTCTTTGAACCGGTTTAGGAGGTCGTGACACTCACGTGGATCAGTCGGCCATGACTCGGAGGTATTCATGGCCGAATTATAGCGCACTTATACGATACTACAAGGGGGAAGCGATCGATTTTTGGGTTTCTTGGATCGGCCGCTGATATCGTCTGCGTTGCCGGGCGGAACGCAAATCGATGCCCGAGAGAATCAGCGACAATTGGGTCGCCGTCATTTCGATCGATCTGGCGTCATGGGGAACCGCTGGGAGCTGGAACGTGCCCGGGGTCTCGAGACGTTTGTACCAGATGGCCAGACCGTCACGATCCCAATAGAGGATCTTGAGTCGGTCCCGACGCCGATTCACAAACAAGAATAAGTGGCCGGAGAGTGGATCCTGGCCAAAGGCGGTGGTCACCAACCCGGAAAGGGCGTCGAAGCCTTTGCGCAGATCGGTAGCCGGAGCATGAAGGAAGACTCGGACCGAATGAGGAAGGCTGATCATCTTGAGCCTCCGGAATCGGTCCTGGCTGCGGCGATCGAGCGGACCAGTCGGCAGCCCAAACGGGCATTATCCGTTGGGATCCGCAAGCGGACTCCGTTGGGAAGGTCGGCCTCGATCGGCAGCGGTTCGTCGCGAGTTCGCTCGTCGAGGCGTACGGTCACAGGCAGGAAAGCCGATGGGACGGGTAACACTGGGCACTGATCTCGAGAGTCCATGAGCCGGAAACGTCGCTTCCAAGCATGGAACTTGGACCTGGCGATGCGTTCCTGGGTGCAGAACCGCTCGATTGTCAAGCCGCTCGCCTGCTGGCGGCGAACACGATCGCGCCAAACATCGTGGAGCTGAGGGTCGGGGCGCCTTGCCATCGGGTAGACTCCTGGAATGGGACGAAGTGGTCCGCTTCGCAGGCTACCAGACCTGACAAGGATGGTTATCTCGGACGCTTACCTTGCAACACATAGAAACATACCAGGTACGGTGTCCCCGGAATCCGAGTGAAAGCCTGGTCTCTCGGAATACTTCTGCAAATCGTACGTCGTAAACGGGACTTTTCGTGGCAATTGCCGCCTGAGGCTCGAATAAGACAGGTAAAGCCGACGACGCCCAAGATGCCCAGGCTCATCAGCAAAATAGAGGAGGGCTCAGGAATGCTCCCAATGACAGCTAGAGTGGAACCGTCGTAGTTTGATACATAAACCCTATTGTCCAGTGGGTCGTATTCAGTGAATGATTGACTGAATACAGGGGTTAGGCTGAGCGGGATCGTGTAGATTACAGAGTCCGCATTACCGTTGATGACAGAGAAAGTATCATCGTTCTGGTTAACTAGTTCTACTGTGTCTTCAATTTCTGAGCTGGTTCTTCAATGGCGGTAAGATGTTACGTGAACGATAACGGTAAAAGCGTGCTTGTTCGTTGCGCTGTAACCAACGCGTGCTCCGGCGGCAAAGGGAAACGTTCAGATTCGTCTGCAGGTAGGCGTCGATCAGGCCGGCGATCAACTGCCGCAGTTGTGGAAACGTCAGCGCGGGGGTCTGTATTTTTTCCCCGCCGCGTCTCCTTGTTCAGGAACCACGCGGCTATCAGCGACAGGGTTTGGTGATGATGCCAGCCTATCCAGTTCCTCACCTGATAGTCCGCCAAGCCCGCTTCCCCTTTGGCTCGCTCGATACACTCCTCGACCCGATGAGCCGCCTTGGTCACCCTGGCGAATTCCTCCAGCGGCACCTGGGCGTCCGCATTGGACAAATAGTAATCAAGCTTGTAGGTGTTATCCGCTTGGCGTTCTCGAGTCACAAACAACAGCTCGTCCGGACCGGTACCACCGGTCTCGGTCCGTGCCTGAACCCGAATCTTCACGGCTTGGATCACCAGCGGCCCTTTCTCCCCGTCACGTACATCAATCGTGGTCCAGGCATCCTCAGGCAGCTTTTTGCACCAAGCATCTACTCGTATGAAAGGACTCCGGGGACGTGGTCCTCGTCCCGAGTACTCCGGCGGTGGTGCGTCGAGGTCGCGAATCAGCGTGTTCGAGGGGACCGCCAGCAGATACCGCTTGCCGAGGTTACGCAATTCCAGCCGAAAACCAGAGGGACGGCCCATTTCGTCATCACCCGCGATCCACATGTGTGGCAGTACCCCTCCGCATTCCTCCAACATCTCCAACGCCAGTTGATGGCGAGTACGAAACTTGATCGATCGGGGCACGCCGGCTTCCTTGCGACGCCGAAGGTCCTTGGCCCATGCTTTCGGAAGATACAAACGTGTATTAACGATCGCATGTTCCTTCCGTGTGACGTATGCCATATAGACCCCGACCTGGCAGTTCTCAATTTTGCCGAGACGACCGCACCATTGCTTGGCGACGCCAACCGATTTATCGCCTTTCTTGGGAAACGCCGAGGGGTCGAACACGATCACTCCTTCCGCTTCGCCCAACTCTATGCCGACCTGAACCGCGAGGGTGCGCAGCAGAGGTTGATGATCCCAAGCTGTTTGTCCGACGAACTTCTGAATTCCCTGTCGGTCTTGGTCGTACAGGTAGGCAATTCCCTCGCCAGTTTTGTGCTTCAGTCCGGACATCAAGCCCGTCGTGTACTCCAGAGCATGCTGCTTTTTCGAGGATCCCGACAAGCTCTGCAAGAAAGGCTCGAGGAAAAGACGCACCCGAGGCAACAGATCCTTGAGCAGCTCGGGAGAAACCTCGGCTTGCTCCATCATCTCGTCAAACCGCCATTTGAATCGTCGGTCCATGACATCCATCCTCCATAGAGACCTCCGTGACCGAAGAGGATATCACACAACCTGTTAAAATTCGTCAAGCCCGAGATACAGTAGAACTAGATAAACTTGATTTGATACGGGGTCCAGTGAAAGCCCTCTTGGGAAATCGCCCACGGCTATCGTATCGATTACTTTATTGGTATTCGTATCAATAACAGAAATACTGTTAGAATTTGAATTTGCTACATATAATCGATTAGTGGTTGTATTTATAGCTATCTCTGAAGGACCGCGGCCCACCGGCACGGTCGCGATCACAGTATTCGTAGAACCATTGATGACCGAGACCGTGTTGTCTCCGTCATTCGCTGTGTAGATCCGGTTCGTGATGGGATTCACTGCGACGCCCTCTGGCCCCGTCCCCACAGTGATATTTTGAACTACCGTATTTGTAGCTCCGTTAATGACGGAAAGGGTTGTGCCCGTTCCGTTACCCTCATTCCCCATGTAAATCATGTTGGTTGCGGGATTCACGGCAAGTTCTCGTGGCGTGGGACCTAGGCCCGGAATGGTAGTGATAAGTGAGTTGGTACTTGCGTCAACGACCGGAACGGTTTGGTTTACGACGTTCGCGAGATAAATGAAGTTGGTTACTGGGTTCACGGCGACGCCTTGTGCTCCGCCGAGGAGCCCGCCGGTAGTGATACGAGCGATCTCCTTGTCTGTCGCAGGGTCGATTATCGAAAGCGTCCCGTTAAGTCCTCCGGATCCCCCGGAGGCCACATAGATAAGGTCCGTGGTCGGATTATAGGCCACGCCGGACGGAGTTGGGATTGAAATGGTGTTGATAACGGTCGGATTGACGAGCCCGCCGGCGATTGCCGCTTGTGGAGAGAACAGCAGGACAGCCAGCAGAAGCTGCGTCGAGGCCTGACCGAACACAACGGCGATGAGACTCAACGCCCATTCCGCCACCATGATCCGTTTCATCGCAGGTCCCTCCCACCCGAACTTGTTCCCTGAGAGCGAGCCCTCTGCCTCCCTGCTTTGTAACGCCGCAGAGGCCGCCTTGCAACCGCGCCGAAATTTGACTTTCGGACAAACCGGGAGCCGGAAACCGGCCCGCAGCTTGTTTTCATCGGCCAACGCTGCCCTAACCGCCGCGTCCGCCGGACGGAACCGTACCGACATCACCCTCTTGACCGTCGGCAGCGAAGAAGGTGCAGGCGGATCGCGGTCGGTAGCCCAGGCCTGAAACGGGCTAGAACGGGGCAGACGCGGGCGGGATCGGCGGTTCCTGTGCGGCTCCAATCCTCCAATTGAAAGGAGGGAGTGACGATGGCCAGGTCGGATGATAACGTGCGCCGCGCCATGGCCGGAGCTCGAACACTCAGTTTCGCGCTCGGGGATTTGCCGAGAGCATGCATCACCCGCTGATCCGAATCGTCTCGCTGCAAACATGTTAGCGTCCTTTAGGTCATCTGCCTACCGCGACACAGCTCGCGGTGCGATGCGTGTCCTTTCCGCTTTTTCCGCTTGTGCGATGCGTGTCCTTTCCGCTTGTTCCGCTTCGCCCTCGCCTTCATGGCTGTCTGGTAGGCCACGCCGTAGAGCCAGTGTCCAAGCTTTTCCCGGATCATGACCGAGGCCGCCTTTCGGGCGAGGACAAAGAAGGTGGCCTGGAAGGCATCCTCGGCATCGTGGTGATCCCGGAGGACCCGGCGGCAGACACCCCAGACCATCGGCCCGTGGCGACGGACGATCGCCTCGAAGACGGCTTCCTCCCGCCGAACCACGAAGCGATCAAGCAGTCGCCCATCCGACAGCCCTCCGAGAGAGCCTGCCTCGAAGAGGGTCTGAATTTCTCGGACCGCCGCATTCATCCGCAGTTCCTCAACTTGTCACCCGCTTTGTAGACTCGCGCGCCCTCTACCCTGCTTACTACCCGGTCGAGTCCGTTTTCATCCACTTTTTTCCCCGCGGACCTTGGCCGGACATCGCCCAAGTCCGCATGTACATGCGTGCAAGTTGCCCGTTTGAAGGTCGATCGGATCGATGGCAATGCTGTATTGGCCACTTATGTGCAGGCTGTCCGCACGGTGTGAGACCGAGTTCCAAGTTAATTCGGACGGATGTCCGGGGTATCAGATACCTGGTTTCAATTCAGCTAAGCCGCTTCGCGGCAGCACGATCTTCTGCCACTGGTCTTGCGGCGACGTCGCCTCCTCATCGAGGTTCGGTATTCGCCGACGCTACGGTAAACTGGGTTGATCGCGCCGCCATCGTGGGTTCCCAGACGGTTTTTCCTCACTCCGTTCGGGAGGGGTCCGAGGTGCACATGCCTCGCCTTGCGTCGGGGATTAAAAATTGCAACTCGGTCTGAGCCCGTTGACGTGGACGTTGACCCGCCGACCGCGACCGCTTATTTTCAGGTGTAGTACGTATGTCATAGGGACATTGCACCCGCCGTGAGGTCGGCTCATGAAAACTCGGAGACGGATTTGGTACTGGTTGTTCGCATCACTTGCGATCTCGGCGATCCTGGGTTTCGCCGGCGCTTATGCTTTTCTTCCTCCGCCCAAGGGCTCGCTGGCAGAGGTAAAGTGGGAATGCGGCCGGGATGAGGCCAGCGCCGACCGGGGATCGAAGCCCGCTACAAACAAGCCAAATCGGAAGCGGAACGTCAGGCCATCGCCGAGGAGGGCAGGGATCTGACTCGCTCGGCCTTTCGCCGCGCCATGGCATGGGCCGCCGCGCACCCGAATGATCCCGAAGTGATCGATGCCTTGACCTGGCCGGTGCTCGACGCAGGCCGTAGGATATTACTCCTGGCTGGACGACGAAATCGAACGCATCTTCGACCTCCTTACCGAGAAGAAAGCGTTCGAGGGAGACCGAATCGGTCTGCTCTGTGCGATTGCCTATACGTCAAGTCCATCGAGTCCCGCGGCCAAGCGATTTCTCACGACGGCGCTCGAACAGAGTCCCAGCAAGAGGATCCGCGGCATCGCTTGCCTTGCGCTCGGGCGGCATTATACGCGACTCGCGAGCATTCGCCGAGGCCTCGACGACCCGCTGATCAGGGATCTCGCCGTCAAGGCTCACTCGCCCACTCCGCGCGGCTTCCTCGATCAAATCAAACAGGCCGATCCCGACGCGCTTGATCGCGAGGCCGAGGCGTATTTCGAGCGCGTCGTCGACGAGTTCGGCGATGTCACGTACCCCAAGCCCCGCGCACAGACGCCGTTGGGCAACATCGCGCGTGGTGAGTTATTCGAGCTGCGCAACCTTGTCGTGGGTAAAGTTGCGCCCGAGATCGAGGGCCAAGACCTCGACGGCCGGACGCTCCGCCTCAGCGACTTCCGAGGCAAGGTCGTCGCCCTTGCCTTCTGGGCCACCTGGTGCGGCCCATGTATGTACAACGTCCCGAAAGAGCGCGAGTTGGTGCAGCGGCTCGAGAAGAAGCCGTTCGTCCTGCTCGGCATCAATGGGGATGCCAATCGCGAAACAGCCAAGAGCAGAGCCGCCAAAGAGCACATCACCTGGCGATCATGGTGGGATGGCCAGAATGGTCCGATTGTAGAGCAATGGGCAGTGTCGAGCTGGCCCACGCACTATGTGCTCGATCCCCAAGGGATCATTCGCTACAAAAACCCTCAGGGCGATCATTTCTACCAAGCGATCGACCGCGTCGTCGCGGAGGCGGAAGCCGGGGCGAAGTAACGTTGGACTCGAACAGCGTGCCAAATTGACGACGCAAGGCCAGCCGCATTGTGCGAACGAAAAACGACCAAGTCATGCATTAACGCACTCACGATCACTACACGCCAAAAATTAGAAGCCAACTTAATCTTTCGCATTCTGACCCGCTCCGTGGGCGGGATGCGGCATGTTCCGCGACCCCCGACATCCGCCAGCATTCCCGCGAAGTGGCGGGAGATCGGGCGTCGTGGGCGGTGAGCCTGCCGGAACGGCAGGCTTGCCCTACGTCCGGCTGATTTGCGGGCGAAGCGGTCCACCCCTGCCGGGGTCGTGTTCGCAGGGAACTGAACGCCCGCAAGAGAAGTCTAAGTATTTCAAGGAAGAGGTTTCTTTCTTTATGGCGAACAACCAGCCATCAGGAGATCGGGCGTGAAGGGCTTCCGCTTCTGGCTGCTTTCGTTGATGATCGTCGCCGCAATGATTGCGCTCGCGGCCTGGGGATATGCTCTGAGACGCCGGTCCGCGGCGTTCGTCTCCAAGGCCGATCAATACGATCGACATATATTCGAATTAACTTTTCTCTTCCCTGGGAGTATACACTATGATGAAAGCATCCTACCAATCGGTTCAAGCCTCACAAAGACGCCTCAAGTTTCCGAGCGACAACTCCGTCACCTGGAGGACTTCTATCGCTACGTATTGACCGAAAACGACACAGCTGAACGCGCATGGACCAAAAGCGAACATGCCCGACAGATGCTCCGTCGTGCTATCGATTCGGTATGAGGTGCATATGTATTTCAAGTACCGACGGGCGGCTGCCAGGCCATGGCTCCCGGTGGACCCTGACCCGCCCGTGCCCCCACTTGATCCTTTGTCTCCCCTGGCCCGTGGTGGTGGAGGGATGGTGAATTGCGAGCGAAAATCGCTGAATACTTGCAGACTTTCTCTCATCGTGCGCCTGAGTGAGTCCCGCCACTCGCAGCGCGATAACCGCCCCGGGCAAATGCTGAGCGTCTTGCGGTATGTCGAGCGAATCGTCTGATCCGCGGGGCTGGTCGATCAAGCGTAGCCATGGCGCCGGGCAGCCTTGTCTCCCGACCCCAACGTCACCGCTGCGACCGGATACGCTTGGAGAATCCTGCGCATGCGAGCATTAGCATTACAGACATGCTAATACCGATGAGAACGATCGATGACGGCTCGGGAATGGCGGCGGCGAACGCTGATCCGCAGAAGCTGCCGATGGAATCGATGGGCGGTGAGGAGTTGAACCCATTCTGGAAAGTATACACGTTGCCTGTGATCTGCGAAGTCGTATCGGACTCTTGCCACTAACCATTAGATATCTGGACATCAGTGCCTATATAAATATTCAGATATTTAGTCCCGTTAAACGACCATTGATAGAAGTAAAAGGAGTGATTGTCATCGGGAAAATAATAGCCAGATTCTTCTCTGTTATTAACGGGCCCGACCTTAGGGATATCAGTTTTCGGGTATGAATAAAGCGTACCAATGTCGTAGGTCGAGGTTCCAGAATTGAAGGTGACCGTGACCGACGCCCGTTGCGCCGTCCGTGCTAGCGATGCTCCAAGTTCCGGCCCCAGGTGTGCCCCCAGAGGGAGTGAACGTCGCCTGATCGGCCACTACCACGCTTCCAGCCGTAAAACTAATATTTAAATTGATCGCCGCCCGGGCTGAGTGTCGATACGCCATTAGTCGTCGAAATCACCGCGCCCGTTCCCGACTCAGCACTGGCGATCTGCATCTCGGCAGTGACATCTGCCATCATCACTTCGGTGGCAACCTGGAAGGCCGTTGTCGAGCCCGCCTCAGCACAGCGGGCAAGCATTCCGATCAAGCAAATCGACACGGCGACTGAGAAAAGGACGTGTAATTTGTTGCAACCAACGCTCGACATTGCAGTTTCCTTTCCAGGGCGACCCGGGATCAAACTTTGTTTCCGTGCGGTTGCTCGGGGTCAGTCGCTCATTCCACATATGCGACATCCGTAGCCTGACATTCAATAGTGAGAGAGACGGATGCTTTCGTCTTCAGGTCAAGCGGTCCCACTCACATCGCTCGGGAGGCTCCGCAAAACGCCGACGAACTGAACGCCAGTGCTGCCCCATCTCATCCAGCTTCCTTGGCGAGAATGGCCTGCAAAAGGCGAATCCGCCGCCGTCGGGGCCTCGCGGGTCAGTTGGCGCTTGTGGGTTCTGAGTGCGAAGAAGGCCATCACCATTAAGCCCATCCCCAGCAGGATCAGTGAGGAGCGTTCAGGAATGGACACGAATGTCGTCATCGGCGCGATGCTGTTTGGGCCGATCGTTGTCTGCTGTCCTGTGTTTCGATCCTGGCCGATGACAAAGCTATTGCTTCCGGCGAAGACGGTAAAAGATGTATTCTCGAACGTGTTATCTCTGAAATGGAGGATTATCTCAAATATATCGACATCTCCACTAGAAAGCGTGGATGTCGATCCGGCTATTCCCTGGATCAAGCCGGAACTGAGCTGAGAAAGGTCGGGGAAGTTGTCTGGGTGAAAGGGGAAATATAGACAATGCTTTGCAATTCGAGCTTGCTGGCGTCGAACCGAAAATTCAGATTGAACGCCTGCGTGTTCAAAGGGTCGACAAAACACGCCATGTCGGCCCCCTCGTCGCTGGAAAATAGTTTGCCCAGACAGCTCAATACTGCCACTGGGAACTCAGGCGTAGCTGTAACGATTCCCGCGGCTTTCCCCTCGGTTGTCACCGAAAGGAGGAGCCCAAGTACGAGTCCGAAGCACCTAGCAACTGATCCGGCGTGTGATGTGTGGCGAAACATATCGTGCACCTTATCCTTTATTACGCTATGAGCTTCTCGCGCGGCAGACCTGACTCAAGACGAGCGTCAAAATTGTTGGCTCGGCGTCAGACCAAGTTTCAATGTTGGCTCGGCGTTAGACGTGGTTTCAGTTTTTGCCACGCAGTTGTCGCGCGGGCCACTATTTCGGTGTTGCAAGTTAACTCGGTACTTGGTGGTAGCTCATGCTTGCAGTTCTTGCACAGCAGGCGTGCAACAGCGCCCGATCGAGAGCCCACTTTTGTTTGAGCGAGCCTTTACGTTGCTGGTTGCGGTTCTTTCCTACTGCGACAGAGACGAGGGGTGTTAGAAAGAGTGGCCGATTCGGTCAAAGTCCAAAAGACCGTTGCGATCAGTAATCGCCACTAAGTCTGCGGCGGTTAAGCACCGATCACGGCGGTGAAGTTGCAAGCCGAACTTAGAGGGGGTCGGTTCGGTCGGGCAGGCACAGGCTTTTTACTGGGTTGCCGCCGGACCCGACGGTCGTCGATTGGTTCGGTTGGTCCAATCCAAAACCCCTGTCCGCATCCTGACCGCGAAACGAACGTATGTCAGTGATGGTGCGAAACCGCTCGTAATCCTCTGCCACTATGTATAAGAATGCGGGAAGGCGGTCCTTTTATGACTTCAATCTTTTGCGCAGTCAGTTTTTTCTTTATCTGTCCGACCCAGCCAACGGCGGAGTTGTTCGAGAATCCGCTGCTTGCGGCGGCTGATCCCCGACTGGGTGAGGCACAGAATCCCGGCGACTTCGACCTCAGTCTTCTCTTCCCAGAAGATTCCTTCAATGAGGCGAAGTTGCGGGTCGGGCAGCCTGCGCAGACAGGTTTGCAATGACTCAGAGTCCTCGATGGAAGAAAAGCCTTCGTCAATCGCGACATCGCCGTCATTGCTGCCTTCCAGCCGGCTTCCGCAGTGGCCGCGTAGGCCCATTCCCGCCGGTAGCGATTGAGAGTACGGGTCCAGACCCGCTGCTGGACGAACGCGTCCAGGGGAACTCCGCGTGCCGGGTCGAAGTCTCGCTCTGCCTCCCACGTGGCCGCGATCCCCTCCGCCTTCAATTCCTCGAACCAGTCTCTCAGCGACCAGTTCGGCGGGCACGCCACGTCTGAATCGACCTCTGGAATCGGTGAGCCACCGTCGCCTCTCGCAGTTAGCCCCAAGCTCGGGCCGCGTCGAAAAGGTACACCTTTCCGCAAGATCCGAAACCGATTCTTCACCTCGGATTTATGACGAATCGATGGGGGAGGACAGTGCGGAATGAGGACAGAAACCGGGACGCAACTCAAAATCTACAGGATGTCCTCGAGCACTTTCACTCATTGGCCCGTCTTCGATCCGGCGGTTAGGTTTTCCAAGATAGCCCTCAGGACCGTAGTTGTCAATTCTGTGCGCACGGCGGAGTGGGCCGAGACTTTCTCAAGTCGGCATCGGCGTTGCGCGTGAGTGGTGATGGAAATGCGGGCGGGGCCCCTTTGTGGGGTTCGTGCACACGTCGATTGGCACCGTTTGCGCCAACCGTCAGCGTCGAGGCTTCGCCTCGCCTGCCAATTCTCAACCGCGTTGCGGTTTACCCGCTCGGCCCTGGAAGGATCTGATCAATGACGGATTG
Organism: uncultured Isosphaeraceae bacterium; assembly: GCA_963850935.1. GTDB lineage: Bacteria > Planctomycetota > Planctomycetia > Isosphaerales > Isosphaeraceae > CAWFRS01. Next base: position 115,948 of record CAWKNT010000029.1, on the reverse strand, counting down.
CTCAGGCGGAGTGAGCTCGAGCTTCTCGACAAGTTTCTCGAAGCAGCTTTGCCCGGTTGCCCACCACCGCTTCAACTCCTCGAGCACGCTCGAAAGCGTGAAGGTCGGCAGGTAGAGACGTAGCGATTCCAGGACGCTGGTCAGAATCGTTTGGCGGCGGGCGCCATTGCCTGTCTTGTTCGTCCGGCCCGTCACACGCGCTTGGGCCGCGCCACGCAATGTTCGCTCGGCCTCGTTGTTCGTCCCATCCACCGGTTTGGTCGTGCCGTTCGGCTGCTCGTCGGCTTGGCGGTCACGAACGTAAACAACTCCTCGCGGAGCATGATCCGCATGAGCTCATTGACCAGCAGGCGATAGTCGTTCTCGAGCCCTTCCATTGGCGGCAGGTCCGCGAGCCACATTCCTCCGCACAGCTCGATGATCTCGTCGTCGAGGACGCGGACTTTCCGTGCCCGTCCCTCGTCGCTCAGCCGCTCGTCGCGCTGGACGCGACAGGCTTCGCGGTAAATCTCCAACAGTCGGTCCGTAAAACCTCGGTATTCCGTGTTGTTCGGATCCTGCAGCGTGAGCTTGATCGCCTTGCGCAGCAGATGGGCCCAGCACTTTTGCGACGCGGTGAAGTTAGCGTACACGGCCGCGTCGTCGCTGATCACGATGCCCGCGAACGATGCCGGATCGAGCACCTTCTTGAGCGTCGCGGCATCCTTATGCACGCCGAACAACATCACCCGCGCCTTCTCCGAAAGAAACGCCCAGACGCTGTTCAAGCTCCAACTGGTCTCGTCGGCATGCACCACCAGCGAGTTGGCCAACAACGTGCAGAGCAGGTCGAATTCGTGTTCCCAATCGCGCGACAACCGATAAAGCAATGCGTTGGCTTGCGACTTGCTCAGGCGCAGGTTCTGGAAGAAATTGAGGAGAAGACAGACTTTGTCAAAGGACAGGCCGACGATATACACCAGATAGGCGATCTCGGTGACGATCTCCAGGCCGTACTCGCTCCGGCCCAGCACGCCGGGGATTTGGCCATAGCGGTTGCCCGGGCCGCGATAGATTTGGTACGCGACCAGCACCGCTCGACCGTTTTCCAGTCGCCACACCGGCCGAACATGCGACAAGTAACACGCATCCGGAGGGACGCCTTCGGGAAAAACGGATTCGGTTCGCTCAGCCTGCGCGACTTTCTCGTCGGTGGTTAAGCGACCGCGTCGTCCCTTGGGCTTGCGCTGGCGTTTCTTCTTGCCGCGAGCCTCTTGTCGCTGTTCTTCCGCCCGAGTCGAAAATGGCTCGTCGAGCTTCGCAGTCGGGCGGCGGCCAAGTTCTTTCTCAAGCTCCTCGATGCGTTTCTGCGCGGCCTCGAGCTTACGGCACAAGTCCGCGATCAGATCGATGAGCGCTTCGGCGCTGATCCGCCCCTCTCGCACATCCTGTTTGAGCTTGTCAATGGTGTCCATACCCCGGCGATTCTAGCGAATCTCGCCGATCTCGGGAACGCTGATTTCACAGAATTGACAGCTACCTCAGGACCGCTCTCTTCTCGGGTCCGCTCAAATAAGTGTACTCATGTCTGAATTTATCGATCGCGCTGGCATTGGATTTCTCCGTCTCATGATGGATTCAGCAATCAGTGGGAACCTGATCGGGCAAGCGACATGCATCGACAAGCGCAACCAGCAAGGCTACCAGCTGGTGCAAAACACAGGACAGGGGAAAACCCTGGCTTGGGACCAGGAAACGCCCTATGTTGATCGACGAAGCCGGACTGAACGAGCAGCTGCTGCGTCAGAGCGCCGATTATCTAATTGTCCCCATTACCCGCCATACCCCAAGGTCCTGAAACGGTTAAAATCCGACGAATTTCGCGGCGCGCCCTTGGAGAACGCATGGCCTTGTTCAATCACACTGATAGCCCGCGATGACTCGGAGAGGGAAGGTACTCCGTGACGAAACCGACGATTCTTGTGGCAACGTGGGGAGATGGTCTCTTTGCACTCACCAGCGAAGGGCGCACCCAAGAGATTGCGAACCTGCCCGTCAGAGGGCTCGCACCGGATGGACGCGGCGGTGCGCTTGCCATTGTCGGCCGACATACGCTCCGCCGGCGTGGACCAAGCGGCGAATGGGAGACCATCGCGACGAGCGAGTTCGAGCTTTCGTGTTGTATGAGTGTTCGAGACACCATCTACGTTGGAACGGACGATGCACGAATGCTGCGGCTGGGCCATGGAGACAGTCTGCTCGATCCTATGGATGGTTTCGACAGCGTCGCGGGGCGGGATACTTGGTTTGCTGGTTCGGCAATTGTGAATGGGCAGCGCGTTGGGCCACCTCTCGGCATTCGCTCGGTCGCGGCCAATTCGAACGGGAGCATCTTGTTCGCCAACGTCCACGTGGGAGGTATTCCGCGTTCAATGGATGGCGGAAGAAGCTGGCAGCCCACCATAGATATCAACAGCGATGTTCATCAGGTGTGCGCGCACCCGGCGAATCCGGACATTGTCGTCGCGGCGTCCGCTGTCGGCCTTTGCATTAGCCGTGACGCCGGAAAAACGTGGACCATAGAACGCGACGGTCTACACGCATCATACTGCTCTGCGGTAGCGTTCTCGGGCGATGACATTCTTGTCTCCGCGTCGACAGATCACTTTGCGGCCCAGGGAAGAATATATCGTCGGCCGATCACACCGGATGGAGCGATAGTGGTCATCGAAGATGGCCTGCCTATGTGGCTCAATGGCATCGCCGACACAGGTTGCATCGCCACAAACGGCTCAACGATCGCGGTGGTTGACAGAGCTGGAACGCTGTACCTGTCAACTGAGTTCGAGCGAAATTGGTCACGGAGCAGCAGCGACCTGCCAACTCCGAGTTCCGTTCTCGTCTGTTGAGGTGCTCTAGATAACGTTTAGGGTAATCATTTGGATCGGCTGTTCACCACGGCGTGGCCGCTGTATCGCCTCGTCAGACGGATTCGCTCGGCCACGAGATACAGGGAAGCGGTGATGATGCCGAGGAAACCGCCCAGGTAGCTGAAGTTGTGCATGGTCCCGGCCCGCGCGAACGCGACTCTGTCGGTGACGCCATCTGGATACCAGAAGTCCGGGAGATCGGACGCCGTGATCGACGAACTCGCATGGGCCAGCGCCCCAAGGCCGACGACCAGCGCCGTGGCCGCGACGACCGCGAATGCGATCAAGATCCGGCTGAGCTAGGCTTTGGCATCGGGCATGATCAGCCCGACGAGCAAGATCGGTACGCCGATAATTAACCCCATCCACCAGGATGCTTGCCACCCGACTATCGACGCACCGATTCGATTGTGGAGGCCATTCGGAATGGCGAACTGGTCGAACTTGAACGCATGGAAGTACTCGGGCGCGACAGTATACGAGATCTGGTTGTGAAGCATCCCGTACAACCCAGAGATCAAACAGCCCGCGACGAGCAGCACGGGTAAGAGGGTCGCTTTAGCCATGTCGAAGCTCCTCGCCGGCTAACAAGAATTCGACTTCGAGTTGTCAGTCTAATGCGCCTGGCGTGGAATTATACGGACAATAGGACGCGGTCCAACACGACGATCCGGCCAGCCTAACTCAGCGATGGATGTGAGCTTGGCCGGTCGGTGGGGTGGTGGCAAGCCCGTGCGGTGCTTCTCCGGGGTCAGCTGCGCCTGTCGTCTTCGGTAACCGGCCATATCGATCCGGAGGTTCCTGGTGATTACCCTACGAGGGATAGGGGTTACGATCGCGTGGCTCTTTGTTCTTCTCACTGCCGCGTCAGAAGCCGGTTCACCACCTTGGCGACTTCCTCGCGGAGCGTGGGCGAGTAGCCGACGTGCACGTCGGCGACCTTGCCCGTCTGGTCGACGATGATCAGTGTGGGGAACCCGCGCACGTGATATTTTTCGGGCAATCCCTCGGCCTTCAAGACCGGGTAATTCAACTTCATTTCGTCGACGACGAACTTGGCATCCTTCTCCTCGCTGTCGGTGTTCATCCCAAGGACGGCCACCGGTTGGCCCTTGAAGTCTTCGGCGAGTTCTTTCATCTGGGGCATGGCCCGGATACACCAGCCGCAGCCCCTGTACCAGAAGTCGAGGATGACGACCTTTCCCTTGTAGCCCTTGAGCGAATGTGTCTTGCCTTCGAGGTCCTTGGTCTCCCAGTCGGCGGCAGGCTTGCCCAGGACGGCGCTGCGGTTTTTGGCTTCCTCGGTAAAGTACGACTCCATCTGCTTGTGCTTTTTCAACTGCACGTCGATCTGCTCGCGCAGGTCCGGCAGCGTGAGCGAGTCCTTGGCGTCTTTCAGCGTCGTCTCCGCCTTGGCAAGCAGGTCCTTCACGTGCTCGGCATCCTTGCCCGCCTCGGTCGTGAGGTCTTCATATTTTTGATTCGCCGCGAAATAGTGCGCTGATTCCTGGTCGAGCGCCTTGATCTGTTCGGGGTTAAGCTCTTCCATGGCGGTGAGCGTCACTGTCCCGGTTCCCTTCCCATGAAAACCGTAGTCTTGCGTGTTCTCGCTCTCGATGCGCTTGACAAGGCCTTTCTTGAGATCGAAGAAATTCCGCGCGTGCGAGCTCATCAGATAAATCTTGTCCCAGATACCGTGATCGACGGCGTCAAATGCCCATTCATCTCCGTGCGATCCGTCGGTGCTCGCGTGTTTGAACTCGGTGGTCTTGCTGTCGCGTTCATTCCTCGATACCCAGCCGCTTTTAGCCTGCTCGGCGTCGTTTGGCAGCCGGAGGAACACGCCCGACGGGTCGAACCGGTAGCCGAATGTTTTGTTGGCGACCACGCGTCCATCGGGTAAGAGGTCGAAATAGGCGATCGTCACATCCGCTGGCATCTCGTGCGCCTTCTGTCCGCTCATTGTTTGAGACGTCCGGCTGCTCGAGCGGCCGATGACGCGCCAGCTTCCATCGGTGTTGGCGCGGACGACCCAGAACGTCCAGTCGTTTTGATAGGCGAGTGAGCCATTGTCGTACTTAAAGTCGCTCTTACCCTGGTATTTCAACTCCTGGCCGACTTTCAGCCGGTAACGCGGCAGCTCGTCCGATCCCCCGGCCGCGCAAGCCGTGGCAACGAGTGCAATAATGGCAGTCATCGCAGAAAACACGCTTCCGATCATTTGGAACGACCTCATGACTTCAGCCTCCCGTTGTCGGAACCGACGGAACTCCCGCAAAGATCTTAACTCCGACGGTTGTCGTGGTAAAGGCCCCGCTCGTCGGCAAACCAGTGCCCGAAGCCTGTGCAAGGCAGTCAATGCGCCCCCGGAAATTAGCCGTTCACGGCCGCCAGAACTGCTCTTGGCTGATTTGGCGTCAGCCGATAGCTTGTCCTCATCATGGACGATCCCCAACCGGGCGGCTGCCCACGATGTGCTGAGCTCGAAAAGAAGATCGCCGAGCTCACCGTGCGCCTGGAAAAGCTTGAAGCCGAGCTCGCCCGTGCGAAGAAGAATTCGTCGACCTCGTCCAAACCTCCTTCCAGCGATATCGTCAAGCCGCCAAAGCCTACCCCCAAGGGAAAAGGTAAGCGCAAGCAAGGAGCGCAACCGGGACACCCGCGTCACCAGCGACCTCCCTTTTCCCTCGACGACATCGACAAGGCGTGGGAGTATTCCTGGACGGCTTGCCCTGATTGCGGTGGCCACGTCGAGGTGAGCGACGAACTGCCTCGGATCATCCAGCAGGTCGAAATCATCCCGCGTCCGATCGAGATCAGCGAGCACCGCGGCATGGCTTGCTACTGCCCTCACTGTAAGAAAACGCACTTTGCCCCAATCGATGAACCGGTGGTCCGGGCGGGTCTTGTCGGACCGCGTCTGAGTACGTTGGTGGCCTATCTCAAAGGTGTTTGCCACTGCTCATTCTCCACCATTCGCAAGTTCTTGCGTGACGTCGCCTGCGTGACCATCAGTCGTGGGCAACTTGCTAAGCTCATCGCCAAGGTGAGCGGGAGCATGAAGGAGACATACGAACTGCTGTTGGGCATCCTCCCGGACGAGTCGTTTCTGAATGTGGACGAGACCGGGCACAAAGACTGCGGCAAGCGCATGTGGACTTGGTGTTTCCGAGCCCCTCTCTTTACCATGTTCAAGATCGCACCGTCGCGGGGCTCCGAGGTCTTGATCGAGGTTCTGGGCCGAGAATTTGACGGCGTCCTGGGATGTGACTACTTCAGTGCCTACCGCAAGTACATGGGCGACTGCGGAGTGCTGGTGCAGTTCTGTTTGGCCCACCTCATCCGAGATCTGAAGTTCTTGGCCGAGCATCCCAATCCCAAGAATCAGTCGTACGGTCGTCGAGTTCTGGAAGCTGTGCGTACGTTGTTCGATGTGATCCATCGCCGCGACCTCACCAAACCCCAGACGTTCGCAGCCACGCTGGAACTCCTTGGCAAGGCGTTGTGTCGAACAGCCGTCAAGGGCGTGCCCAGTACATCGGAGGCGGCAAATCTCGCCCGTCGCTTCAAGAAACACGGTGCGAGTTACATCAGGTTTATAACAACGCCGGGCATCGAGCCGACCAACAATTTGGCCGAGCAAGCGATTCGCTTCGTGGTCATCGACCGACACATAACCCAAGGCTCGCGAAGTGAAACTGGCCAGCGCCGGCTCGAGCGGATCTGGACGATCATCGCCACTTGCACCCAGCAAGGTCGCTCGATTTTTGATTTCCTCCTCGAAGCCGTCCGTGCCAGCTTCCATGGCGAACCAGCTCCCACGATAGTCCCCAACACCAGTTGATCGACGCGAAGCCGCGCTACTGACAGTAACTCAGGCAACCCCGAAGGTGCGCTTGCGTACTCCGCCCGAACAGGATCTATTCAGGGGCGTGAACGGCTACCCGGAAATTTTGCATCGGCCCCGTTTTCCCCAAGCGCTAGATCCGAAATGGATGGAAACATTGATAAAGATGTGGCGATCTATACAGCATGTGGGGTAATTATTAGTAACATTCCCAGTTCGTCATCTGCTCGGAAAATCCAATAATCACCTCCAGCTCGGTGGGGATGCACTCAGGCGCAATAAGATAGGCCGTCAGTCGTGCGTGTCCTTCCATGACGACGAGAGGCGCTCCAACATCCTTCGCCACCAAAATAAGCGGTGGGAACCGTGCCCCTTGTCGCAACGCATCTGCCATGGACACGAATCCATCACTGCTCACATCGTAGACCACTTTTCCCGCCAACGCATTGCGCGCACCATCCATTGCCATGCGGGTGCCATCTGTAAGTTCAAGCCAGTACTCCCAGTCAATATATCGAACCCGCTCCAACTCTTCTCTTGAAAGTCCGACTCGCTCCCAGCGCACATGAGCAGGGAAGTCGGGAAAATAATCCGCGTTCTGACCATAGCCACGATACACTCCCAGCAACGTCCGCCTGAGAACATTTTCTGCGGCATTTTGCCAATCGGGCTCTTGAATCATTCGCGCATCGATCTTCTCTTGCTGCATATGTAGCTTAAGTTTCTGCCGAAAACGTACTGAGGAAAGCTCGGTCTGCAAATAGATGGCAATCATCTCATCTTCGCTGACATCTCGGATTTTCCGCATCGCCTTCTATTCCTTATTCGATACGGAATAGTAACCGGAGTAGCCGGATCCGCCGCCGGCGGTGGAGATGGCGAGGAGCTGCGTCGAAGCCGACGCCGACGGACATAGCAGCGCGCCAATCTTGCTGGTCGCCGCCGTGATCATGCAGGCGTATCCGGGGCCTAGGTCCATCGGGCAGAGCGAGAAGTTGATGGCATTGAAAATCGTCTGCTGCTCCATCTGCGGGAGGAGTGCGCAATACCAGTTGAACCCCCACAACAGCCCCGCGCTGTTGCCCGTGAGGTTCGCGGCGGCCGTCGGCGTGCTCGACTGGGCAGGGAACACGTTATTCGAGCAGACGTAGTTCTGCGCCGCCAGCGCGAGCTGCTTTAGGTTGTTAGCGCACTGCGTGCGGCCTCGCGGGCTGCCTGGACAGCCGGGAGCAACAGCGCGATCAGCAAAGCGATGATCGTAACCACCACCAGCAACTCAATCAGCGTGAAACCGCGACGAATCGGCGATGTGCGCCGACCGGATGTGGACATGAGGCGCTTCATCGTTGACTCGATTCCGTTACGGACGTCGTTTGTTTCTGGCCCAGCCTCCGCCGCGACGACATGTTACGGGCTTTGGCGGAATCCCGAAGATCACCTACCGGAAATTTGACAAGATTATTTGAACCTGATAGATTCCCGCAGCGCCGGTCGCGGTATCGATGGCGACGCCCCTCGCGGCCTCCTCGCCCGAAGCCATTCGATACGGTAAAAGGAGGTGCCATGACACGGTCACGGATGATCCGCTCGGCAACTCTGGTATATCTGGTCACGGCTGCTTCCATATGCGCCCGTGCCCAGAACGCCCCGGCCTGGCCTGTAAATGACCCTGCTAAGATGAGGTGGCTCCTCCAAGAATGGGAGCGACAGACCGACAGGATAAACACGCTCGACGTGCACCAGAAATCCTTTAAGATGGGGTGGCTCCACTTGCAGAAACAGTTCCTTCTGCCGACGCGGATAACGCTGATCTCGCCGGACGGCAGCGGCAGCCGGGAATACTACCTGTACCGACAACGGCCTAACGTCCCGTCGACGATCGAAGCTTCCAGAAGGGCGTCTTCCCCGGCTGGACGGTGCAGGAGAACCCGGCGACCGAAGCACTGCGACAGGGCCAGGCCGATGCACATCCCTACGATAGGGAGGCAGCCACGATCCGACGGTAAGGCATCATGGGCGCGGGTCTCCGACGTTGAGCGCGGTTCTCGTAAGCTGACCCCGGGTCTCCTGACCCCGTCCGCCCGCCGCGACCGGAGGTCTCCGGTCCTTTGACCCCCCGCATGATCGCTGGTTGATCGCCGAAATGGAGACCTTTGGTCTGTCGTTCGACGAGCGACCCGACCGCGAGAGAACGATTAGGATGAAAAATAAGAATATGAAGATGATTATGAGCAAGAGCAGGAGTAAGATTAGGATCTGATGCGGCGCGGCAATGTCGTGGTCCTAATCCTAATCTTCATCGTGCTCCTAGTCCTGATCTTGCTCCTGCTCCTAATAATCTTCCTCGAAATCCTCAGTTCGCACCACCGAGCGCATATCTTGTTCGGATGCGGAGCACCGGGATTACTGTGCGTCCGCTAAGGTCTGGCTATAGGGTCGCCGACGAAGGACGCGATTTTGACTTGCGGAGAGCAGCACGAACCTCGGCAACCGCGCCTATTACCATCGCGGCGGCAGCAGCCAAAACGCCGGAGGGTGGTTCTGGGATAACGGCCACGAAGGTGGCGAAAGCATCGAGTTCTGCGTCGCTAGATGGGTCACGCACGACCACAGTCAAATCTGCGACGGCCGTCTGTGGATCCACGATGGTGCCGTCGGGGAGCAGGGACTCGTACGTCACGAAAAAGTTCCCGAAGACTGCCCCGGTGCGACTTGTGTAACCAGGTGCTGTTCCAGATGCACTGGTCGCATCAAACTGGGCTTCATTGCTTGTCATAAAGAGGCCGCTTAGACCCTCGTAGTATGGGATGGGACCACCGAATTCCATCTCTGCCATTCCGTTGCCTACGCCTATTTCCAGTGTTGCTGGGCCACCTCCTGAGAAGTTGACGGAGCCGTCCAGACTCGAATAGGTGCCGCTATAGCTCCAGGTACCGTGCCATTCGCCGGTTATTTCTGATGGCGTTTGCGCAGCACACGATCGTGGCAGCGAAACGACAGGTAAGCGACACGCCGCAACGATCAAAGTGAGCTTTTGAGTTTTCGACATCGGTGGTTCATCCTTGCGTCGGCCGCACAAACCGGCGCTGTCAGTCTAATGTCCCAGCCGAAACTTTCGTTGACTGTAATGCGCGCCTTAGTGCTCTTCAATGCTCACGAGCGCGTTTGATCGGGATGTTTCGATAACGCCACAAAACCTTATGCCGACACGGGGCTGGGTACAACCTTAGCGAAGAGCATCCTGTCCGCAAATCGACTGGGAACGACTCAAATCAGAATGTCAATGGCACGACAAAACTTGATGTCAACCTCAACGGCAGTAACTTTGATTTCAGCCTGAGTCAGGTGGGCTTTGTTTATTACGAGGGCGGCAGCATCGATGGCTCACAGACGTTCGAGAACAATACGAGCCTCCATACGGTCGCGTGGGGCGGATCTGGGACTAACCTCTTTGTAAGCAACGGGAACGCCCAGGACGAGTTCTTCGGCGGATCGGGCACGAACACGTTCGACGCCGGCTCGGGTTTTGATGCGTTTTTCGGCGGTAGTAGAGCGAATACCTTTAACGAAAGCCTTACCGGCTCGGGAATCATCGTTGAGGGCGGAAGCAGCAATACCGTCAACGTCCCACAAGACGCATCCGGATTTTATTACGTGATCCCCTGATCTCGCGCCAAGGCACGGGTGGTAGCCAGTCGGCAGTAACGGATTGCCAAGTCGCCGCTCCACGACAGCAAGATGAGGATCAAGAGTAAGATTATGATGACGATTATCATCAGGAGCAGGAGCGAGATTAGGGCCTGATCGGGCGCCGCAAGGTCGCGGCCCTCATCTTAATCTTGATCTTGCTCCTAATCCTGTCCCTATTCCTTTCTCGCCGGCGTCCTACGACTTAATGGCCGGGGAGCGCACACACGGATGCCAATTGCCCGGTGCGTACCGAAAAAAATTCCACTCCACGAGCTGCCAGCTTAAGCACGGTGTTCTAGGTTTCGGTTGCACCTGCGGTTTGGCTGCGCGATTGATGAATTTGTCGCGAATTTCGGACGGAGCGGGAGGCGCAGGGATATGCGTCGCGGTCGCCTATTGCCTCATGGTTACACACTTCTCGAAGTGCTGATCGTGATCGCGATTGTTGTCTTGGTGAGCTCGCTCACACTGCCGACATTAGTGTCCGGTCTTTCGCACCGCCAGGTGAGCGAGTCGGCCCGGATTCTGCAAGCCGCTCTGGCCGGTGCGCGCGACGCGGCGATTCGTAACAACGCACCGAGCGGCATTCGACGTTTGCCTGATCCCGTGCTTAACGGGATCAACAGCTCAACGGGTTTGCTCGACCCGACTGCGACCCTTGCAGCCAATCGAGTCATCCCCCTCGATCCGGCGCCTGCGTATAGCGACGGGCGGGCAAGCATCAACCCCGTTCCACAAAGGCTTTTCGTGCCCTATCCCGGGGACGGTGGCGGCTACTATCCCGTGAACGTGCCTGGTGGGACCGCGCTCGTCCTCGAGGAATGTCCATTCGACCTCAGTTCGAACGCCGTACTTCCCAACTCGCCGACGTCTTGGTTCTGGAACATCCGCTTGGGGGATCAGCTACGAATCAACAACGTGGGACCGGTCTTCACGGTCGTCGGCCCGATGAGTCAAACCAACGCGGAGCTCTTTGTCAACTTTGGTCCGCCGGGTACCCAATCTCCTCTAGCTCGCCTTTTTTTCAACGGCAATCAGGCGATCGTCTATTACCCCGATTTCCTCCGAAACCAACCCAAGGCCGAGCGGTTCCAACCCAGGACCAATACCGTCGTCGCAGATTACCGGCGGGGCTTTCCGGCGCTGCACTAAATCGGATACAGATTCTTGAGCTTCTCGCGCGCCGCGGCGCTTCCTTTTGCCGCCTTGATGAGCGGAAAAGTCTGAACCTTGCCGTCGACCTCGAGGGTTAACACGCCACTTCGAATTACAGAGGTGGCAACGCGGATGTACCGCGTGGTCCCATTTGGCAGCCAGATGTGAATGCGCTGCAGATTGGGCTTGAACGTGCGGCGACTGATGCCGGTCGTTTTCTTGCCGACACCGCCCAAGTATTTCGCCTTGCCGCGGTCGGTCTTGTGATTGCCGAACGAGGTCTTTTTGCCGCTGACAGGACACTCACGGCCCATCGGTCCCACTCCTCGATTGCGATCCCAGAAACTGCGATTCCAGATTCAAGGATTGCAGATTCTAAATTATTTTCAAAGACTCAGATTCTCGGTTGAAAATACCCAGATCGTAGCCATTAAATGGTGGATCCCCAGCTACTTCTTGGTTTTTTCCTTTTCCTTCTTGGCGAGCGGGTTGTGCGTCTTACTCCGCTGAATATTGCCGCATTCCTCTACCAAGTCACAGACCTTGTGCGGCGGCACCGCCAGCTTGCACTGCGGACAAATATTGAGTGCGGGTGCGATCAAGAAGTCGTGACTCCTTCGCATCCCTTTTCTAGATGGTGACTTACGTCTTTTCGGTACGGCCACGAACCCACTCCCCGAATCCGGTCGAGTTGCATCATTTTTTCAAGCGAAGAGTTCCATTATGCGGATCGCACGGGGCATTTCAAGTGCGAGTTGGGCGTATCGCGATCCGCGCGGCACACATGCAAGTGTCCTGAGCAACAAAAGTGACTTTGGCAGACGATTTCAATGCGGATCAGCAAGCGTTTGCCTCATGTCGACGCCGATCCAGGCGACTGTTCCCAGCGCATAGCTGATCGCCAGCAAGATAAACGGTGTGACGAGATCATGCGAGTCGAGAAATCGACTGATCGCAATCGCTTGAACGGCTGCCATCAGACTGGAAATCATGTTCATCGCCCCAGCGAGCGTGCCGGTAAAGCGCTCACCAATATCGGCAGCCGCCGCCCAGGCAGGGGCCATCGCCAGGTCGTTCCCACCGAATGCGAGCGTCAGGAGAAAGCCCAGTGCAGCCACGTTATCGACCCATGGCACGGCCAAGATTGCCAGCCCCGCCACCGTCATACCGGCTGCGCCGACGATGCGCCGACCCCATCGCTTTCCCCATCGCCGGATCACGACGTCGGAGATCGAGCCTCCCACAAAACATGCCACGACACCCAAGGCGAACGGTAACGATGTGAGTCGACCCGTGACGTCTGAGCTCAAATGCCGGTGGTTTCTCAAATAGGTCGGCAAGAGCGTAATGTAGAAATTGCCGCTGAAGCCCAGGAAGCCGTACATGAGGCACAAGGCCCACACGCTCCTTGTTTTTAGCATTCGTGCCCAAGGAATATCGCTATGGCCGGCGGTTTCCTTCGGCGACCTTCCAGACTCGATCAATCGCAGTTCCTCCCGATTGACTCGCGGAGTCTCCTCCGGCAGGTTGCGAAACCAGGGCCAAAAGCACGCTCCCCATGCCAAGCCCAAGAGCGCGACGAGAATCAGCGGGGTCTTCCAGTCTCCCATTGCGCCAAAGAGCCAGACCAACAGGATCGGCGCGAGCGCTCCGCCTGCCCGGCTCGCCATCCAAATTGCCCCCTGCGCTGAGCCACGTTCCGTCACGGGCATCCAATCCGCCATCATCCGCGATAACGACGGAAACGTTCCGGCCTGGACCGCGCCGAAGAGGAAACGAACGACCATCAAGAATGCCACGATCAAAAGCACATTTCGCGGCAAGACAACCACGAGAAACGGGCAGGCCGTGAGAATTGATCCGCCCAGGATGATGGCCGTCAGGATGTTCCTGACGCCTAGCCGATCACCCAGCAGTCCCCACGGAATCTCGAAGAGCCCGTAGCCGACCAGGAACGCGGCCATCATATATCCAAGATGTTGATCGGAGAGGCCCAGAGGCTCTTTGAACTCCGCCGAGGCTGTTGCAAAACCGACACGATGGATGTACGTGATCACAGCCAGGCTGCAGGCGGTTGCCAGGATTTGAAACCGCACGCGGGTCGGACGCGCGGGGACGACATTTTGTTCGGTGGCTATAGTCACTCGAATTATGGCTCGCGACAAAGGCCCAAGCGGCGATCAAGACGTAGCAAAGGCCAAGGAGTACTTGCATACGCGCAGGATGGCACTATTTGGCACTATTTGGCAGCTTTTGGAAAGGTCTGGAGTGACATTTCGTCGTGCCCTTCGCGGACGTCGTTAGAGCACAGAGTGCCAATTCTCTGGGTTTAATGTCGACCGTATCGACCTCCGCATGGCAGCCGTCCAAGTGCCAAAAGATGAAGCTTTGGTCGGCGCCGTTGCGTGCTACTCGCGAGATCAGCCCGTTGCCTGTAGACCAATGACCATTGAATATGGGCTAGGAATAAAATGGATCGGTTGAAGCGGACTTAGCGGTTTTGCGGCTACAAAATGGCAGTAGATGGCAGTCTTTTTGGGGAGGGCGCCCATCCGTCCCGGCCCGCGCGATGCAATCGAGAACGAATTCTTTAGATCGCTCAAGGAGACAAGTTCGCTCTCAAAAGCCTGGTGGTCGACTACGGTCTTGTGTCACACGAAATGACGCCTCGGCATCACCGCCGCGGCCTCGCTTGCGTTGAGTGCAATCGCGAACGTATTGGTGGATCGGCCCAGGGAATCTGGCAAGGTCGCAGTTCGTTCGCGCTTTCGAGATGGCCGCGGCGACATAATTATGCAGTTTCCCTACTGGCTCCATATACAATATACCGGCTTTTGCGGATTTCATTAATGCACCTATTCGACTCTCGGGAGGACCACCGATCTGAGCATTCTGCCCGCCATGAACTTGCGGCTTTTACCAGAATTTTATTTTGTTGATATTAGCGCACAGCGTTTTCCGACCTGTTCTACGGAATTCGCGCAGCAAGCCTGGGACGACGCGGCTTTGGAAGCGACGTCACCGGGAAAACGCGGAGCTGAAGGCCGTTTCACTCTCGCATTTTGACCCGGCTTGAGCGGGGAACCCTGGGCAAGCAATATGACCATGGTCGTCAGACCGTGCGTTCGGATTTCCGCAGTTCCAAGTGTGCCGTCGCCTCTCGGTCGCCCGGGCACTCGGCCAGCACCGCTCGCCACAGCCGCTCAGCCTCGGCGTGATCACCCCGCTCGGCCGCCAGCGCGGCCAGGTTGCGCCGTGGCAGGTGGCCAAGGATCCCTTGATCCACGCTGCAAAACTCGTCGGGACGCTCGAGTCCCAGGATCCGCCGCCAGCAGCGCTCGGCCTCGGCCGACTCGCCCCGATGCCGATGAACAACTCCCATGCGAAACCAGAGCTCTGCGTCCTCGGGATCGAGCCGCAGCCCGTCCAGGCAGGTCTCGATCGCCTGCTGGCTGTCCCCCATCATCTGGTGCGCCCGGGCAATCAAGGCATACAGCTTACGCACGATCGAATCACTTCGCGCCGAGCCGGCCAAACTGCGCTCGAGGTAGCCCAGCGCGTCTTGCCATTTACGCCGCTCCACGGCGATGGCCCCCAGGTTGAAGAGTAGAAACGGATCTTGGGGCCGCTCTGCCAGCTCGAGATGCAAGATCCGCAGATCGCGGTCGAGCTTCCGCTCGCGCAATTCCCTGTCGGCGTAGCCCGTATGCCGCACGATCAGATCGGTCCAGCGCACCGGGACCTTCGCCCGCCGCAACGACGGTAGGATCTGCTCGTGCACGCGGTACGTCCATCGCACGTCAGGCCGCAGGGGAAAGAGCCGGATATGATCGACCACAGTCTCGCCGCCAGCGCCATCGGGAGAGGGGTCGCACGCGCAGCGAACGACGTAACCCGCCTCATCGCCGCGCCGCAGTCCGTTCAGCAGCAGCCTGAGCTTTTCCCGCTCCGCTGGTTCGACCACATCATCAGCATCGAGCCAGAAGGCATAGTCACCACTCGCCCTGGCCAGTGCCTCGTTGCGTGCCGCTGCAAAATCATCGACCCATGGGAAATCAAACACTCTTGCCCCCAACGAACGGGCGATCTCGGCCGTCCTGTCGGTGCTGCCCGTATCGACGACGATAATCTCGTCAAAGAGCCCGGCCACCGACTCGAGGCAGCGCGGAAGTCTCTCCTGCTCATTCCGCGCGATGACCGTCAGACTGGTCTTGAGCGTTCGGACCACAGGTACGTCGAGCGGAGGACCGTTTGATTTCCGAGCGGCACGCTTCGGCCGCGGGACCGGGCCGTTGCTGATAGGCGCGAGCGCCGCGTTCTTGGCGTCGTCGACCCGGCGTGCAAATGCGCGCTGCGAATCCGCAAAAAACTGTGGGCAGCTCGACCAAGGCTCGAGCGCGACGCGGCGGCCCTTGGGCACGGATTTCCCCCACTTGGCCGCGAATTGTCGGGCGTTGTCGTCGAGCAGCTTTTCGCTATCGATTCCGTTGCCGGTGAACGTCCGGCTGCCGAAGTGGTGGACGAACAGGTCGTGGGCAACTGCCAGCCCAAACCCGGCCCGCAGGGCCCGTTCGGCGAAATCGTCGTCGTCAAAGAACCCCAGTCCAAATCTTTCGTCGAGCCCGCCGATCTTTTCGTAAACAGCCCGCTTCATGAGCAAGCAAAATCCGGACAGCTTCGGTACGGTAAACCAGCGCCCGCGACGCTCGTCGCGCCACTTGCGGGCGAAGCGGTGCATTTCATCCAGATTCTGGTAAGGCGCGTTCTCGACCAATTGCGGCGGTGTGGCGTAATTCGACATCGGACCGACGATGCCCGGAGTAGGCTGTACGCAGTAGGCAGTAGGCAGTGAAGAAGACGGTGTCTGCGCCAGCTTTCCCCCCCTTGTGAAGGGGGGGCCAGGGGGGGTGGTCAGCGAACTACCAGCCACACTGAGATCAAAGTGAGGTGGGGTGGTCAGTGAGCTATCAGCCATGGCGAGATCAAAGTGAGGGGGGGCGGAAGCGGAATCCGCCAAGCAGGCTGCCGGCGAACCTGTCTCCCCCAAAAAACCATCGTGAGAGCCCTCAACCACCACAGGCTCTCCGCCGTTGAAGTCGATCGAGGTGAGATTGGCGGGTCGTTGATCACGCGAACTTTCGCCTGCGCGTTCACATGCCTCCCCCCTTGGCAGCGATTTTTTGGGGTTCGTTTATTTGACACTAGCGAAAGCAAAAATCCAGTTCAAACCCGTATAGCCACGGAACGCGTGGGTCGATCTTCTCGGCCCGCAGCTTGGCCGGCAAATTCTCGTAATGCAATCGCAGCTTGTCCACATCGGGAGCGTTATAATATGTTACCTGGATTGTGTTGTCCCGGACTCGCACGTCCCCTTCCAGTCCTGCGAGGTAGGCCGTAGCCATGTGCTTCGCGTCCCAGTTCGTTGTGGGCGGCACGAGTCGCTTGCGAAGCTGATCGATCGCCGCCTGTGCGACCAGCGCCATGGTCATCTGCCCGTAGCGAATGTTGAGATTGCATGTCCCTGCCCGGTTCCAGCCCAACGCCTGATGAGCATTAAAGAACTCTTCCACATGCCAGCGTTTGGGAAAATCGCCGACCAGTTCTTCAACCTCGTCGCCGTCGCGGGTGGAGAGAAATGCGCTGAAGCGGTACTCCTCCGGTCGCTCCCCTTGCCGCTGGACGTACTGGTAAAACGGTCCTGCCTGGCTGTCCTGAGGGGTGTAGGCCAACTTCGTGGTCGCATAGCCTGCCCACCGCCGCCGGAATACCTCCGGTGGCAACGCACTCAATTTAGCACGCGGGCCAGGTTGATTGGGCATTGGTACCAGGAGGTCAAAGTTCGTCTCGGTCTTGACCTTGTCCAGGAGCTCGACAGTGAAGTGTTCCGAATCGGCCAGAACCAATGTCTGACCGGCGCCGACACCGAGGATGTCGCCGGCCAACTTCAGCAGTTCCTCGGCCGCGACCGCGGCCGTGCGTGCCGAGGTACCGGTGGTGAAACAGATCGGTTGTCCGGTATCGGCATCGAGCGCGAAAAAAGTCTGGGCGGTCTTGGTGGGCCGTTCCCGATCGTCGTGGCGGTGGAGGCGCATGTGTCGCTTGCTGAAACTGCGTACGCGATGGGGATCGATGGCCAGCAGGCGGCCCTGGTAGTGGCCTGAGGCACGGCGGACCTTGCCGAGCGCCAATTGGAAACGCATACTGTCGGCGACTGTACGAGCCCCGAGGAGTTCGTGGATGGCCATGTCGCTGGCGAGAAACGGCAGTCCGTTGGCCAACTCGAAGATCCGCTGGTTCAAGGTGCGGCGGTGCCGCAATCCGGTACGGCACAGCGCCGCCTCGTGAATCAGTTGCAACGCAAGGCGTGGTCCCACACGCTCTGAACCTTGTCCCGTCCAGCCACATACCAAATCCCAGGCCCCCAAGCGCAGCAACTCGGGGACGAGTAGCCAGACGCCGGCCAGATTTCCCATGACCTTGTCGGCGAGAAATTGTCGCGCGCCATGCTCGATGCTCCGCGGATCGCATGGGACAGGTTTGGTGCGCTTCCGATTCGTCCGAACCTCAATATCCGGCTCAGAGCCCGGGCGGTAGCGATGGAGTTTTTTTTTGAAGGCCGTACTTCTCGATGACGCGTTCCACGCTCCTGGTGCTGATCTCGAAACCAGCCTGACGAAGTTTCTGGGCGATGATGTCGACCGAAGCATCGGGATCGAGGAAGCGGTGGCGGATGACCTGGCGTTCGACCTCGTCGGTTCGCACGTAGTTCGTCTTGGGGCCGCGCTTCTGGGTCTGGAGGGCCAAGGCTCCTCGATCTTTGAACAAGCTGAGCAGTTGATAATAACGCTGTCTGGTGAGGCCGTGCTTGTGGGCGGCCTGGGCGGCGCCGAGTCCTTCACATTCACCTTCTAGAAGCATGAGTAAGCGGGGAGTGATCTCGTCGTCAGGGGGGATGACCAGTTCGCCAGCGGGTCCGACAACCCGGCGTTCGGAGAGTTCGACTTTCATGATCCTGGCCTCAGGCTAGGAATCGCAGTTTCTCGGCGGCATCGCGACCAAAATAGCCGGAGAGGAACATTATGTCAAATAAATTATGGCGGACTATTGCAGTTACTGAAATGATGTCACTGGAAATAACGGGGTACGGAGTGGCTTTGACCGCCATAATTGATTTGTCATTAAGCGTGGGCGAGGGATTCCGGGGAGAATCGTGTGATTCGGAGCAAGATGTGTAGACTGATTTAGAGAAGAGGCAAGAGTTAGCCAGGGAGATGGTGCGTGGGTTCGATTACGTGCTGGTGGAATTGGACAGCGATATCGGCCTCAGAGGGGGACGGCAGAGGCCAGACGGCGCACCGACGTGGCGAGCGAGGGGAAAGCCGACTGGCGAATCCCGGTAAGGAGCCAGCAGCGGCAGAAAACACGCACCTTTGGATCGCAAGGGACCGCCGCTCAAGACCTCGACGATCACGGAACGGACAGTGAAAATCAATTATCCTCAAAAAATCGCTGCCTTGTGGGGGTGGGCGTGGCGGCGGAGGGGGATCAGGGTCGGGGAACCGCCATGGTCTCCACTTAGCCTGAGAGTATTTCCAACGAAGCTTGGAATGGAAGCTGCCCATGCGGCCTATCCAATCCGCCAACAAAGCGTGCCGGAAGGCACCGTTCTTCTCGTTGAAGCACTCGTCGACCGTGGCTTTCCAAATTGCGACTTTCTGAGCCGCCGATGCTAGCTCGGCCGCGATACGATGGTATTCCGCAATTCTTCGATACACGTTCCATCGATTGACCATCCCGCCGATTCCGAGAACTAATGCAATCGCCGCCACCGCCGCCATTATCCGTCGGATCGTGAACCGCATGCTAAAGGGACGCATGGCTCTGGCCTCAGCAGCGCGAAGTGCCAAATCCTGAGCCAGACCACGCAACTCGGCAGGCTCTTTCGACATCGCTTACTTGCCGGTAGTATACGCAAATCAAATGCCTCAGGCGGGGATCGGTGAATGTCGCGCACGACGAGAAGCCACTTCATGTTGATCTCACATCTATCTTCAATCCTGGGTGTACTGGTTGTCACGACGACTGCGAGTGCAGCCATACCACCGGAAGAGCAAGTTCGTGCAGTTGCCCAAAAACTAAAGGAATTCAACCCCGGCTTCGACGGCAAGGTGACCAGCGAGATTCATAATGGCGTCGTAACGGCGTTCGGCTTGGTTACCGACCATGTCACAGACATCTCGCCGCTGCGCGAGCTCAAGGGACTGAAGTCACTCATTTGCGCGGGCAGCGGTAACAAGACCGGGCGACTTGTAGATCTGTCGCCGCTCAAAGACCTAGAGCTGACGATGCTTGATTGCGGTGGTAATCAGGTGTCCGACATCTCGCCGCTGAAAAACATGAGATTGAAAGTGTTCTATTGCTACAGAACGCGCGTAGCCGACCTGTCGCCGCTCGAGGAAATGAAGCTGACGGAGTTGCACTGCTACGGCGCACTTGTGTCCGATCTGTCGCCGCTTAAAGACATGAAACTTACGGCCCTGAACTGCGTTGGCACGTTGGTGTCTGACCTGACGCCGCTCAAGGACATGAAGCTGGAGTCGCTGGATTGTACAGCCACGCCCGTATCCGACTTGTCGCCGCTTAAGGACATGAAGCCGACGTACCTGAACTGTGCTTTCTCGGCGGTGTCTGACCTGTCGCCGCTGAAGGACATGAAGCTGATCGGGCTGTACTTCCAACACACACGCGTATCCGACTTGTCGCCACTCAAAAATATGAAGCTGGAAGAGCTGTACTGCAGCGCCACGCGCGTTTCTGATCTGTCACCGCTTATGGACATGAAGCTTATGGTTTTGCTCTGCGAGGACACACGTGTATCCGACCTGACGCCGCTCAAGGGCATGCCGCTGACTGATTTGAACTGCAGTGGCACGCGTGTATCTGACCTGACACCGCTGCAAGGCATGCCCCTGAAGAACCTGGCGTGCGACCTTAAGCCCGATCGTGATATGGCGATCCTGCGCACCATCAAGACGCTGGAGCGAATCAACAAAAAGCCGGCGAAGGACTTCTGGAAGGAGGTGGACGAGAAGAAACCCTGAGTGCGCAGGCAAGGATTCCAGCGACGGGACGGCTATCTGGTCGCACCCTGGCATGGCAATGAGGCATGAACGTGATCCCCGTTCCTCAGCCGGTAAATGTACCGTTAACGCGCGCCGCGCTCTTTCTGGTCGCAATCATCAATCCCGGCGCCGATCCGCGCGAGGGTGCGCTCGCTGTGCGGCGACCTGGCGTCACTCGTCCGTGCCGTGGGATTTCGGGCCGCGGAGCCCGGCCTGTCATGCGTCATGGGGATCGGGAGCGACGCGTGGGACCGGCTCTTCGGTCAGCCTCGACCGGTGCAATTGCACCCGTTCCGCGAGATCCGCGCTCCCGGGCGCCACGCCGTCGCCACACCAGGCGATCTCCTTTTCCACATTCGCGCCCAGCATTTTGACCTTTGTTTCGAGCTCGGGACGCAGATCGTAGAGCGTCTCGGAGGCGCAGTTTCCGTCGTGGACGAGGTGCACGGTTTTCGTTACTTCGACGCCCGCGATCTTCTGGGTTTTGTCGACGGGACCGAGAACCCGACCGGGCAGGCCGCGATGGACGCCACGCTCATCGGCCTTGAGGATGCGGCGTTTGCCGGCGGGAGTTATGTAATCGTGCAGAAATATCTCCATGACTTGGCGAGCTGGAACGCGCTTCCCACGGAGGAGCAGGAGCGCATCATCGGCCGCGCCAAGCTGTCGGATATCGAGACGGATGATGCCAAGAAGGCACCGTATGCACACAATGTCCTCACGACGATCGAGAAGGACGGCAAAGAGATCAAGATCCTGCGCGACAACATGCCCTTCGGTCGCGCGGGAGGCGAATTCGGCACCTACTTCATCGGTTATAGCCGGTCGCCGGGAACCATCGAGCAGATGCTCGAAAACATGTTCATCGGAAAGCCACCCGGTAACTATGACCGGCTGCTCGATTTCAGCCGCCCGGTTACCGGTAGCCTGTTCTTCGTGCCGTCCGCCACGTTCCTGGACAATGTGACCGCCGACGAGTCCCCCGCCGCGACGGCTCCCGAATAGTCCAGCATCGAAGGCACTTCCGTCGCACCCCCCGGTAGCGGAGGCCTCGGTCCGCATCGATTGATTCCGTCTGTTGCCGCCTGTTTCGATCTGATGGACCGATGGAGGGGCCGCCATCCGGGCTCCCGGTCGCGTCACCGATTCAGGGCGTGCTCGCAAGCTTGTATAGCGCCCAGCCCTCGGCGGTCGATCGGAACTCGTAGAGACCCGGCGAGATCCGATACCGGCGGTGGCCGAGCGATCCGCCACCGTCGTAGGTGATGTTCGAGTTGGGGGCCACGGCCAGGTCCTGGCGCGAGCCGGCGGGGGCCTGATGGGCGACGCCATCGATGGCGAAGGCGACGCCGGCCCCCGCCGGCTCGGCATTGACGATCGTGATCGGGATCGTCGGGGCGGCGGCCATCGGTCCCGGGATCGCGGGAGGTCGCTGTGGGTTAGGGAACTTGCGTCGGGGTGGCGGCCTGAGCGATGGCGGCGAGCGACACGGCATCGGTCCGGATCGGGTAGAAGCCGGGGTATTGGCGCGAGTTCCACCGGATCAACCATTCGTCGATCACGATGCGATACTTGAGGTTGTCGATCCGACAGACGTCGCGGTCCACGGCGGCCATGTCGCCCCGCTCGGCATCGCGCCTGAGCTTCGCCTGAAGTTTTTGGAGGCGGTGCTCGGCCAGCGCCTGGTTCACAATGTCATACTTAACCCCGGTGATCAAGCTGTTCCACAAGCCTCCGGGTTCTCGGGGCGGGCCCGGGTCGACGCCGACTTGCGCGTCGGCGGGCCTTGACGAGAGCAGGGCGACCACAACGGCCGCCCCAGCGATCGAGCCTCGGCATTGAAGCCTGGACATGCATTCCTCCGCCATCGAGTCCCTTCGAGATCTCCGACGGGAGTCTACCACACGAATTGGGCGGCATCCCGGACGATGCCGATTTTGGCTCGACCGGCGACTCGGCCCGGGATTCTAGTCCGCGCACATGACGGGATACAAAAATCGATCGTGCCGAAAACAGCGAGAGTAGCACCTGGGGGCTTTGTCTATCCCGTCCTGAACCGATCTGTCGGCAGAATGCATATGTTCCGCGCGGGACGACGATCGGACAGCGTCGTACACCTCGCGAGAACAGAGTGTACAATACTCTCTCATTAAGCGAAGCGGCGGAACTCGCGACAACCGCGCTGGGCCATCAACCGGTTCGCACGGTCAAGGTTTAACCTGCCAAGGCCAGACAACGAGAACCCCGCAATGACGCCTTCCTCAACATCCGCCACAGGTCAGCCCGGCGCATGTCCCGTGTGCAGCTCGAACGAAACGAGCGATATCGCTCCAACAGCCATCGACACCTCCTGTCCTCGCTGCGGTTATATGATCTGGTTCACGCGCGAGAACCTCGGCAACGACCAGATCGTCAAACCAACGGTTCGTCTGCTCGAGCCCGCTATGGTGGAAAAACTGATCGGCATGGAGACGCTGTTCCGTGCGAAGCGACTTGTGCTTGATTTCCGCGGAGTCGAACTCATGCCGAGCCCCTCGCTGGGCAAGCTGGTGCGGCTGAACAAGACGGTCTATGCCGCGTGCGGGCGACTCGTGCTCAGGAATTTGTCTCCTAACCTGTTCAACGTGTTTCAGATTACCGGCCTTGATCGTGTATTCGCTCTCGAACCGGGATCTGGGGTGCATGGGTGACCGCGTCTTCAGAAACCTCTTCTTCTCTTGTTTCCAGGCAGTGCGCTTGGAGAATACCCGTAATGATGACGCACCGACCTTTGTTGGTCTTGATTCTGACTTTGCTGTTCCAACATCAGCTCACCACTCCCGCTTGGGCCTGGGGCCGTCTCGGTCACCGTGTCATATCCCGGATGGCCGATCGCAACCTGACCTCGCAAGCCAAGGCAGCGATCGCCGATCTGCTTGAGCCAGGCGAATCGTTGGCGGACGCCTCACTCTGGGCTGACGAGAATCGCGGCAGACTTCCCACGACGGCTCCATGGCACTACGTTGACGTCCCGCTCGATGAGTCCCGGTACGATTCGAAATTCTCCGGCGACGTTCCAACGAAGGGCTGCGTTGTTGACAAGATCCATGAATTCCAATTGGCAGTGAACGACAGAAGCAAGTCCGTCGAAGATCGGCGATTTGCTCTGCGGTTTCTCATTCATTGCATCGAAGATATGCACCAACCCTGCCACGTTGGAGACAATGGCGATAAGGGAGGAAACCAGACTCAAGTGCAGTTCTTCGACAGCATGACCAACCTGCACGCGCTCTGGGACACACTTCTCATCGAGCGATTCGCCGACAGCGAGGATGCGTGGCTCAAAGAACTCACCGTGCTCGGATCGCCTCAAAGCCTCGGTGTCGATTCGGAACGGACAATTGAGGGTTGGGCGACAGAGTCGCTGTGGATCGCCAGGATGGCGTACCATGACCCCGTGACTGGCAACAGGATCAAATCAGGAACCAAGCTGGGGAAAGAGTATTTTGATGCGAATCTTCCCCTCGTGAGGCAACGGATGGTGCAGGCGGGGTTGCGGCTGGCCATGGTGCTCAACCAGGCGTTCGCGGAGTAAGAGACCGAGCCGCATCGACAAAGTGATACCCGCTTGTTCGGTGACCCGCAGCCCGTAGGCATCCGACGCATACGTCCCGGGACCGGGGACATGCATCTCATTCATTTAACTTGCTGCTGACTGGGAAAGGTCCGTTGCGCCCCTTTGGCTCGGCAGGGGGTGCACTCAGCGCGGCGATTTCTGCGAGAGCTCGATGGTATCGTAGTTTCTTCCTGCCGCTGAAGACGCGCACCCGTCTGCTCGCGACACGGATACCATGGACATAATGATCGCGCGGGCAGAGCCGGTTCGGTCCGGCCTGGACGGATTCGGACCGGAAAACGGAGGACGACATTGATGGCGCCGGAAGATTCGACCAAGCTCACGCTCATGCAGTTGTTGCGTGACCGCCCGGATCTTCGCGGCTTTATCACCATTCGAGCGGCCGATGCGATCGGGTCGCAAATGCTGAATGTTGCGATTGGCTGGTACGTTTACTCGGCAACTCACAATCCAATGAGCCTCGCCTATGTGGGGCTCGCGCAGTTCCTGCCCAATATCGTCATGGTGCTGATTGCGGGTCATGCTGCAGACCGGTTCGATCGACGCAGAATCATTGGACTTTCGCTGCTCGTCAAGACGCTCTGCCTCGCGGCGTTTGCTAGCTGGTCCATTGTTAGGGCACCGTCCGCCGGGCCCGTGTATCTCCTGCTATTTGTCATCGGATCGGCGCGTGCGTTTTCGGCCCCGGCGATGTCGGCGACGCTGCCCCATCTGGTCAGCAGCGAAGACCTTCCGCGCGCGGTCGCGGCGGCTTCATTTGTATTCCAGATTTGCACGATCGGGGGTCCGGCCGTTGGCGGGCTGATCTACGCCGTCGGCGGTCCGGCCGTGTTTGCCGTGATCACCGTGCTCTGGGTCTTGGCCATCGCCCAGGTGCGCCGGCTTGCGGTTGGCACGCACGCGGCCGGCGAGCCGGAAAGCGTGTTCACCGATCGGAGCATACTCGGCGGAATTCGTTATATTCGGTCGAACCGCCTGCTTCTCGGCTTGATTTCGCTCGATCTCTTCGCCGTTCTTCTGGGGGGCGTGACGGCGCTCTTGCCGATTTTTGCCAAAGACATTCTCGCCGTAGGCCCGCTGGGTCTCGGCTGCCTTCGCTGCGCACCTGGCGTCGGTGCGGCCGTCATTGGTTTCGTCCTGGCCCATCACCCGATCGACGGGCGGGCGGGGCGACTCATGCTCGGCTGTGTTGCAGGCTTTGGGTTTGCGACTGTGGTGTTTGCCGTCTCCACCAATTTATGGCTTTCGCTCTTCGGCGCTGGCTGCGGCCGGCGGGTTCGACATGGTTAGCATGGTCATCCGCCAGACCCTGGTGCAGATTGCAACGCCCGACCTGCTGCGCGGCCGCGTGAGCGCTGTGAATTTCGTGTTTATCGGCGCCTCCAACGAATTGGGCGAGTTTGAGTCGGGGCTCACCGCCGCGCTCTTCGGCACCGTGCCAGCGGCCCTTGTGGGCGGCCTGGGAACCTTGGCGGTCGTCGCACTATGGGCCAGGCTTTTTCCCGAATTGCGTCACGCCGATCGATTGGCGAGGCCCGACCCAATCGACGCCGCCACGGGATAGCGATCACCACGGCTTCAAGGATATGCATTCCGAGGAGTCTTTGGTCCTTAGTCCTTGGTCCGGACAAGTCCTTCACGACATCAACGTCGTGGTCCCTTGGTGTCGGTGATCTGGTAGGGCAGCACCACCTCATGCTTCACGTTCGATAGGGCACTTCCATTTGCTGATAGGACATGCATACCCTGATCGTCGTCGGCCGCAATTCTCGGGCGTCAGACTTTAGTTTGCCAGAATCCACTGGTGCATCCCCGAGACATCCAGACGATCCGCATTCAGTCGATCGGGTGATAAAATGCGGGTAAGGCGTGCGTCGTCTGTTCACGCAGCTCACCGAGACCTCGACCATTTGGTCGGTGACATCCAGGGTGATCTTCACTCTGGGTGATAAGATTTCGAATTCGTGTCCTTTGCGCCGTTTATGGGCCGACTGTGTCTTAGCATGTCTTAACTGTTCGTGGCCTTGCCGTTCGCAACCTAAGTTCACCGTTACATATCTTAACTATTCGTGCCCCTTCGCCGTTCGCGTGCTCGGACTGCCTTAACATATCTTAACTGTTGGGCCAAACCAATTGCGGCTTCTAGCTGAGCGTTCAGCGCAACCGGCCGATGATGACGCGCGCTCGAAAATTTGCCGCTTGAGGGGTTGTCGACTTTTGAGTAAAAAAATGGACAGGGCGCTCGATAATAACGCCTACGAACTACAATGTGATGGTTGGTCTTCGTGACGGGGCTGCGGAAACGCGCGGCGATCGCGCTTCCGGGTGCGCTTCGGGCTGACCGGGCTGAGTCCTCGGACGGTCGCTGTTCGCCAAGAGACAACGCAACGGGCTTAGGCGCTCACCATCATGAGAATCCACCGGTCCCAATCCGACGAAGGGCGTTCGTCGCGTCCTGTCTTCTTGTCCCCGGGTTCCACCGTTCTCTTGGCAATCGCTTTTGGATTGTGCGCCGGTTATCTCGATCTCGGGATTATGCTTTTCAAGAAATTTTTTTTGCATAGCGAAGGCTATGTCAGAAGCGCCGGCGACTTCGCGTGGACCGTTCCGCTGGGCCATATGATCCTGGTGGGGACGGTCGGGGTAATTCTGGCTGCGGTCAACGGGCTGCGGCCCGGGGGTATTTCACTGCGCTTGGCATCCTGGTTGTTCGCCACGCTGGCGATTTGGGGCCCTTTCTTACGGATGCCGATGTATATCGGGTGCACGCTGCTTCTGGCCGTCGGTATGGGCCGGCTGGTCAGTGATGCGATTGTGGCCCGAGGGATGACCCCCCGGCGGCTGCGACAGGTTTTAGGCGTGCTGTTCGGCGTTTTGGGGATCCTGGCCGCTGCCACGACGGGACGGCAGGCCGTCCTTGAACATTACACGGTCGCCAATTTGTCGCTGCCACTAGCAAAAGCGCACAACGTCGTGCTGATTGTCTGGGACACGGTACGTGCCCAGAACTCAAGCCTCTACGGCTATCCCCGAGACACAACCCCTAACCTGACGCGATGGGCGCAACGGGGCGTCGCCTTCCATGATGCGATTGCCCCCGCGCCGTGGACGTATCCGTCGCATACTAGCTTTTTTACCGGCCGCTGGCCTTTCCAGCTCAATTCCCAATGGAAGTTCAAGCTCGATGCCAAAGTTCCAACCCTGGCGGAGCATCTGGCCGGCAAGGGGTACCAGACGGCAGGGTTCGCTGCCAACACCAACTGTTGCAGTTATGAAGGGGGGCTGGATCGAGGCTTTGCCCATTACGAAGACTATGCGCTGACACCACGATCGCTCATCACTCGCACATTTCCCGGTAAGTGGCTGCTCGAGAACGTCATGAGTTACTGGGATTTCTACGACAAGAAGTGGATCAGCCTCCAATCGCGTGGGGCGCGTGAGATTGACGACGCTTTCCTCGGCTGGCTGAGGCAACGGCGGCCAGATCGTCCCTTTTTCGCGTTTCTCAACTACTTCGACGCCCACGAGCCTTTCGTGCCACCCGCTGAATGTGTCGGCCGCTTCGGGATCTCGCCCAGGAACCAGCGGGACTACCAGTACCTGTTCGACTACGTGGGAGCAGAAAAGAGGGTGCAACGCGACGTCGACATGGCACGTGATTGTTACGACGATTGCATCGTCTACCTTGATGACCAGCTCGATCGGTTGCTGCGCGAACTAGAACAGCGGGGCATTCTGGACAATACGGTGGTGATCATCACTTCGGACCACGGAGAGGGTTTTGGCGAACACGGGGTGATCGGCCACTCGTACACGACATTCCTCGAAGAGACAGCCGTTCCGCTGGTCATCATTACGCCCGGCGCGCCGGCGGGACGATTGATTACCAGCCCCGTCAGCCTGCGCGACTTGCCCGCGACGGTCGTCGATCTCTTGGGCCTTTCGGCCGGCTCGCCGTTCCCTGGCCGGTCGCTGGCCAACTATTGGAAGTTGCCCCCTGGCGGAACGTCTCCAGAGATCACCAGCCCGGCCCTCGCGGAGCAGATCGACACGAGCGACTTTAGAGTCCTGACACCGTTCATCGCGGGAAGATCCCCGGTCCGACTCTCTCTCTTGACGTCGGGCCACCATTACATCCGCGACGGCCAAGGAGTGGAGAGGCTTTATGACCTTTTGATCGATCGGTTTGAGCAGATCAACCTGATGGTGACCCCTCTGGGCGAGGGCCGCGTCGGGAGCTTCCGCAAGAAGCTCCTCGACGTGTTGACTGATAACCCCGGCGCGGCCGAGGTCGAAGCTGTGTATCTCGATCAGTTCAAGCAATCGCTCAAGTCCGTCGTCGCAAAAGACGCCGCAGAGTCGAACCACGACGACCCGTGACCTGTCGACGAGCTCGTCGTCACACTTGAAGACGGTGGCGATCGTCGGGCAGGCACTTGTTTTCCGGGTCGCCCGCGCGACCGTTTTCGCGCGACAGGTTGAAGCAATGTCGATGCCGGCGGCGCCGCGGCGATTCGGAACATCGTCCGCGCTCACACCACGGCGATCCTCACAAAAACCGACGGAGACCTCGGGCCATGACTGCCGACAATGATTGCACAGAACGATCGACGACCGACGTCCCGGTCTTGATCGTCGGCGCAGGCCCCACCGGGCTGGTGCTGGCGCTCTGGCTGACCAGGCTCGGCGTCGCGGTGCGGATCATCGACAAGACCGCCGAGCCGGGAACGACCTCCCGTGCCTTGGCCGTGCAGGCGCGCACGTTGGAGTTCTACCGCCAGGTGGGAATTGCCCGACGCCGTCGTCGAGCGGCGGTGTCAAGATCGCGGGCGTCAACCTCTGGGTAAAGGGCGCCAAGGCTGCGCGCTTGCCTTTGCAAGATATCGGCGAGAGCTTGACCCCGTTCCCCTTTGCGCTGGTTTTTCCGCAGGACGCCCACGAGCGATTGCTGATCGAACGGCTGGACGCCTTGGGAGTGAAGGTCGAGCGCCGGACGGAGTTGGTCCGTTTCGATCAACAGCCCGAGAGCGTGCGAGCGGTGCTCAAGCGACCTGACGGCTCGGAGGAAATCTGCGAGGCGGCCTATCTCGCCGGCTGCGACGGTGCGCACTCGACCGTGCGGGAGGCGCTGGCGATCGGCTTTCCCGGCGGAACCTATGCGGGGCTCTTCTACGTCGCCGACGTGGAGGCAAGCGGCCCGGCGACCAACCTCGAACTGCACGTCGATCTCGACGAGGCCGACCTCTGCTGGTCTTTCCCATGAAGGGGAAGGGGCGCGTGCGCCTGGTCGGATACCGTGCGCGAAGAACCGGCAAGCGGAGACGCGCGAGTTGACTTTCGACGACGTGAGTTCGCGTGCGATCGAGCATCTGAAGCTCACGATCGCGAAGGTGAACTGGTTCTCGACCTATCGAGTGCATCACCGGGTGGCGCACAGCTTCCGGGAGGGGCGCGCGTTCCTGCTGGGAGACGCGGCCCACATCCACAGCCCGGTCGGCGGCCAGGGGATGAACACCGGCATCGGCGACGCCGTGAACCTGGCGTGGAAGCTCGCCGCCGTGCTGAACGGAGGCGCCGCCGACGAGTCTGCTCGACACCTATGAGCCGGAGCGCATCGGCTTCGCGCGCCGGCTGGTCGCCACGACCGATCGCGTATTTACGTTCGTGACGGCGCCAGGACGCATCGCCCGGCGTCGTCCGCACCAGGCTCGTTCCCGTGCTGGCTCCGCTGCTGTTTCGCCTTCCCGGAGTGCGCCGGTTCCTGTTCCGGACCGTGTCGCAGATCGGCATCCGAGTATCGCAAGAGCCCGCTGAGCGACGGGCGCGGCCGGCTCCGTCCGGGGCGGCGATCGCCTGCCCTGGGTCGAGACGGGGCCGCACGAGGATAATTTCGCCCCGCTGACTTCGCTCGCCTGGCAAGTTCATGTTTACGGCGAACCGCGCCGCGAGGTCGGCAGACGCCTGCGCCAAGCTCGGACTGCCGATCCACGCGTTCGCGTGGACGCCCGAGATGGGACAGCCCGGTCTCGATGCGCGGGGCGTTCTATCTCGTTCGGCCGGACGGGTACGTCGCGCTGGCCGACCCCGACGGCGATGCGGAGCAATTGGGCCGCTATTTCACGAGTCGCGGCTTGTCGGCCACACCTCGATATGCCGTCGGAAACGAATTCGCACACTGACTCATACCGCTCGCGGCGTCGCTGGCTTGTTCGCGTCCGCTGGGCGCCTTATGCTCGGTCGAAGTGCGGAATTGCACAGGCACGCGAGGAGCGGCAGAATTATGAACCGCCGTGGATTCTTAGAGATCGTCACGGGAACAACTTTCGCATTCCACGTCGTTCCCCGACACGTGCTCGGCAGAGGGTTCACTCCCCCCAGCGAAAAGCTGAACATCGCGGGAATCGGCATTGGCGGCCAGGGGGCTGGTGTGATCCGAGACATGGCCACTGAGAATATCGTCGCCTTGTGCGACGTTGACTCCAACAAAGCGGCGGCCACGTTCAGCGCGTTCCCGAAGGCCAAGCAGTTCCGCGATTATCGCCTGCTCTTGGACAAGCAAAAAGACATCGACGCAGTGATGATCGCCACGCCGGACCATATGCACGCTCCAATCACGATCTCGGCTCTCCGCGCAGGCAAGCACGTTTATGTCGAAAAGCCGATGGCTCACACGATCGAGGAGGCGCGCGTGATGACGCGCGTCGGTCGTGAGACGGGTCTAGTGACACAGATGGGCAACACGGGCCATGCGAGCGAGGGGGTTCGACTGACACGCGAATGGCTGGAGGCCGGCGCGATCGGGCCGGTGCGCGAGATTCATTGCTGGACAGATCGTCCGGGCAAGTGGTGGACCCAAAATCTTGACCGGCCGGCTGAGACGCCGCCGGTTCCCGCCACGCTCGACTGGGATCTCTGGATCGGTGCTGCGCCTGTGCGGCCTTACTCGAAGCTGTATCATCCGTTTGCCTGGCGAGGATGGTTCGACTTTGGTACCGGCGCCCTGGGCGACATGGCCATTCACAACATGGACCCGGCATTCTATTCGCTCGACCTGGGCGCGCCCTTGGCAGTCGAAGCCAGGACGAGCGAACTCAAACCGGAATCGTATCCGCTCTGGTCGGTGCTCCGGTACGAATTCGCCGCCAAAGGCGATCGGCCGGCGGTGACGCTCACCTGGTACGATGGCGGCAAGAGACCGGAGAGACCGCGCGACATGCCGCAGAGCGTGTCGCTCTCGGACAACGGCATCTTCTTCGTCGGCGACAAGGGCACACTCGTCGCCAGTCGCGGATCCAATCCGCCGGGCCTCTATCCAGAGGATCGACGGCAGGAATTCCAGCCGCCGCCTGCGACGATTCCGCGCTCCATCGGGCACCGCCCGGAATGGATCAAAGCGTGTAAGGATCATAAGCCAGAAGACGCCAAGGCTGGATTCGCTTATTCGGGCCCCTATACCGAAGCGCTTTTGGTAGGGAATCTGGCTCTGCGCCTCCAGAAGCGAATCGAGTGGGACGCGGCCAACATGAGGGCATCGAATGCCACCGAGGCCGACGAACTGATCCACAAACGCTATCGGCACGGATTTGATATTGGGGCATGATCGGCATTGGACAGAGTGAAACGGGTCATGGCGCAGATCCTTCACCAAGGAGCGACGGAAGATGGCGGACATCGTCAAGAACCTCGTTTGCGTGGGCGTATGGGTGATATTGATTGGACTCGGGTCGGTGGGGGCGGCCGAGCCTTCGAGCGGTTGGAAGGCTGGCGCCGCGCGAGTTGATACGACCCCGACCGTGCCGGTCCGGATGGCGGGGTACGCATCGCGGACGTCTCCCTCGCAGGGCGTGGCGCACCCCCTCGCCGCCAAGGCGCTCGCACTGGCGGACGCGCGCGATCATAAGGTCGTTTTCGTCACTTGCGACATCATCGCCTTCCGCCATGCATTTACGAATCGGGTGACTGAGCGGGTCAAGGCCAAGTACGGACTGCCGCGCGAGGACGTCGTGTTGTTTGCGTCCCACAATCACGCCGGCCCGTCGCCCGTCGAGCCCAAGTCAAGTAGCAGCACGGGTGCGAACAATCCACCGCGTGAGGGATTCGAGAACAACGTTGCCTATACAATTGATCTGGAAAACAAGATCGTCGACTTAATTGGCGAGGCACTGGGAAAAATGGAGCCGGCCAGCCTGACCTACGGGATCGGCCGCGCCACTTTGCCCTCAACCGGCGCGAGCCGGTTGCGAGCGGGATCAAGCTGGGCAAAAACCCGGCGGGACCGACCGACGAGAGCGTGCCGATCCTACATGTCCAGGGCGCGAGTGGCAAACCGTTGGCTATTGTGTTCGGGTATGCCTGCCACAACACGACACTCCGCCCCGACATGATGAAGATCGCCGCCGATTTCGCCGGCTTTGCCCAGGACCGCATTGAGGCCGATTACCCCGGTGCTGTCGCGCTGTTTGTCACCGGCTGTGCGGGTGACGCCGACCCCCATCCGTTCGGGACCCTCGAGATGGCCAAAAACCATGGTGAAGAATTGGGTGAAGCCGTCAAGTTTGTCCTCGATCACACAACATGGATGACGAAGCTGACCGGACCTGTCCGCACAGCCTACACCGAAACCACCATCCACTTCGGCGGCCCGACCGACCGCGCGTCGTACGAAAAAATGCTGAACGATTCCAACCGAGGCCGCCAAGGGCACGCGAAACGGATGATCGCGCTCCTTGACCAGGGTCGGCCTATCCTTGGTGAATACCCACACTATTCGGTCCATGCTTTCGCCCTGGGCGATCAGTTGACGCTCGCAGCCCTCTCCGGCGAAGTCGTGGTCGACTACGCGATCCGTCTTCAAAAGGAGCTTGGCGGCGAAAGCCGAACTTTGTGGGTGGCCGCCTATGCCAACGACGTGATCGGCTACATTCCGTCGGTGCGCGTTCTGAAGGAGGGGGGGTACGAAGGGGGCGACTCCTTTTTCGGCAGCACCTGGCCCACTCCGCTTGCCGACGATATCGAGTCGATCGTCGTCAACGCCGCCCATGACGTGGTCAAAAAGGTGAGAGGCGAGTGAGACGCGTGTAGGCCGAACCGCACCGCTGCCAGACAGGACCGCCTCGCTCAAGGTTTGCTCAGCAGATTATTCACCGATCGGGAGACATGTTGCCGTAGATGCTCGGAGAGGAGGACCGTGCTCGGCCGACGCGGATATCGTCCCTGATCTCGGAATACGGCCAAAACTTACCTGTTCGCTAGCGCACGCGGAACACCGCCTCGACCTCGGCCTCCCAGTAGTTGGGCAGCTTGCTCCACGGATTTGGCGGTTTGGCGTCGGAAACATAGAGGTACCCGATCCGCTTTATGATTGCTTCCCTGACTATTATTCGCATGGTTTCGGCGTCGGGGATGTTGTACGGCAGCGCGGCAAAGCGAAAAGGCTCGTAAGCCTTCAGGGTCGCGGGGAGCTCGAATTTTTCGAAGCCCTTGAAGTTGACGAATATGCAGGTCACGTTCGAGACCGACTGCTCGAGATACGCTTCGTCGCAGGGAACTCCGGGATTAGTTATTACCAAAGGATCGCGGATTTTCCGCTTCGCGTAGTCGCGGAGCTCGCCAAAACACCCGGCATCACGACTATCGCGAGGCTGCTGGTCGAAGAAAAACCCACGAATTTGGGGATAGAGCCGGACCCACGTGTCGACGTCACTCTTGATCTCCACCTGGGAGCGCCTGCCATAATCAGTGCTCACATAACCCACGAGGGTGACGCCTTGCTTGCTAGCCTCGGTGAAGATGGCGGCATAATCGATGTTACGCTCGTCGCCTGGTCCACTGTCGGGGTTAGCGATGGCCACGATCTCCGCCTTGGATGCGGCGTCGATTAACCTCTGCCACTCTCTCCGGCCCTCACCTGCAGGAAAGATATAAGCCGGCACCAGTAGTCGCAGGCGCTGGGAAGTACCGGCCGAGCCTGTTTTGCGCTGATCCGCATATTCGGCATCCGGGACCGACGACAAAGCGTTGGTCGCGGCGTCGCCGGTCGGCGTTTTGACGATCCCGTTCTGCTTCGGATTGGGAATACGGGCTGACACCGATGGCGGCGGAAGCTTGCTGGGGCTCAAGGTAAACGGCTTGTCCAACTGACCTGTGTGCTGTGCGGGCGTCATCGCGTCCGGGCCAGGAGTCGCCGAACGGAGGCAGAGAATCGCCCCAGCGGCCAGAACGAACACAGCGATGGTCCCGACAGCGATCACCCAGACTTTCTTGACCGGCACGGAGGCCTGCCCTGGAATCTGTAATTGAGCCCCGAATGGAGCCTCGGAGGGGGGCGATTCCGTGTTGGACGAAGCGGCGGCGAAAGTCGATCGACTCGAAGCCATTTGATTGGACATATGATCATATGTAGACGGGAGTATCATCGTAGTCACCACATCGGGATCACTGGCCTTTCTCGTCGGCGCTATCGCCCTTGCATCTGGAGCTTGGGGATCGCTCGAGTACCACCACGCCGGGACCACCTTCTCGTCACCACCGCTCGTGGTCGAGATTGGCGCCAGGCCAATCTTCAAAGCCGCTCCGCATTCTGGACATTTCGTGTGTTTGCCGGCGTGCCGATCCTCCGCCTTGAACGCCCTCCCGCAGGTGCAGATGACTCGTATCATAGATCACCCTCCTGGATAGTTATCGGCAGCGCCGGTCCACACAGTCAGGGGAGCTAGACTGCAATCGAATGTGATTTTGTGAATGGCTTATTCGATTATGCCGCGTGATCGAGAATACAGCAAGCGTCCACGACCATCGCCCAGCCGCGCACGGCGCAATGGCTCCATTCTCCCAGTGCCTGAGCGACGACGATAGAGCCGAACCGGCGATCGTTGAGCATCTATTCTCAATCGGCGGTGTGACGCGATCGTCTTCGGGTCAAATCCAGGTTGGGGGAGTTGAGCGGCATCAGGCGTGCGAGAGTGGGTGAATATCGGTAAGGGTTTCGTTGTTGATCACATCGATGCGTTCCCGGTTGTGGAATGGTTGAGGGTGATTGACGAAGATGATAGAGTGACCGGTGAATTGGTGACTTAGTGCTAGCTTGCTCACCGTGACGGCGCACCAGTTTTCGGGATGCCCTATGATTGATCCTCGGGCGTCACATTTCTGGCAGGCGGCCATTCGCAGCGGCCTGATGGACGTCGAAGGCCTGACCGCCTGCTGGGACGCAATCGAGCAGGCGAAACGCGATTGTCCACAAGACATCGACCGTAGGCTGGCGCGGCGAGCGGTGCAGTTGAAACTGCTGACTTTATGGCAGGCGCAGCAATTACTGGCGGGGCGAACCGGTGGCTACAGGGTCGATCGCTATCAGCTTTCAGGCGTGCTCGGCAGCGGCGGAATGGGGCGGGTCTACCTGGCACGTGACACACGGCTCAACCGCGATGTTGCGCTCAAAATCCTCGCGCCCGAGCGACTCAGTAACCCGCGAGCGATTGCGCGATTTCAACGCGAGGCGCGGCTCGGCGCCCAGTTGCAGCATGAAAACCTGGTGCGCTTCTACGACTTTGGCGAATACGCAGGCCGATACTTCCTGGTGATGGAGTACATCGAGGGTAAGACGATCGCAACCTTGATCTCCGAGCAAGGCCCGATGCCATGGCCTACCGCGGTGCGACTGGTTCGGCAGGTCGCTATGGGATTGGAGCACGCTCACCGCAAAGGACTGATCCACCGCGACGTCAACCCGTACAACATCCTGGTCACGCATGATGGAACAGCCAAACTGGCCGACCTGGGCCTGGCGATTGCCATGGCCGAGGAAGAACGTGTCACACGCGATGGGGCTACCGTCGGCACGTTTGACTATTGCTCGCCAGAACAGGCGCGGCATTCACGCGCCGCCGACATCCGCAGCGACATCTATTCGTTAGGATGTACGATATATCATATGTGCAGCGGACGAGTACCATTTCCCGGGACCAGCCTGCCCGAGAAGCTGTTCGGGCACCAGTCGCTGGAGCCGACACCTCTTTACCGGCTCGTGCCCTGTCTTCCCGAAGGACTGAGTGAGATCGTACGGCGGATGATGAAAAAGTCGCCCGACGAGCGGTATGCCACGCCGATGCAGCTTGCTGAGGCGCTGGTGCCGTATGAGGGCGGCCGCACGCGCGTTGGAAACGTCGATAACAAGCCGATTCTCGAGCCGCTGGATGTTAAACCAGCTCCGCGGTCCGTTGATGTGTCAGCCGACGCCCTTCCTGCCGCGATTATGATCAAGGCGGCCGTTGGGCAGACCGGTCGAGAATCACCTCTGGGTATGGCAGCAATTCCGGATTCAAGGCCTGAGGATGAGGATTCTGCTGCCCCTCTCCTGACTCCTGACGACGAGTTTGACGACACTGCAGACGAGGTCCTGCTGATTTTGGACCCCGACCCGGAACTTCCGTCGACCGAGGGTCGTTCGCGAACTGAGCCCCGGCCGTCGCCGAGCGACCCAGCACCGGCCGGCTTCGCCGCGCGGCCGACAACATGGCAGATGTCATTCTGGCTCTGCGGATTAATCGTGCTGGCGGTGATGGTGACGGTCGTGGTCGTGATCCTTGCCAGCGACTAAAGCCCGCGATCAATCCTCGGGGAATGTACGAGTTCGCACTCGCTGACCCGGAATGGAACGCTCGTCAAAATTGGCTGACCTGCCGAGCTCGCCGCGACCGAGGAGATCACACCTTGATCGGATCGGACTCGCGCCGGCTGCCTGTCAGCGACGAGCGCGTTTCGAAATCTTTGCTGGAGCCTTCTTAGCGGCGCCCTCGCCCACTCGCCAAAAGAGTTCGACCATCGCGAAACCGGCCGGGTCGTACACCTTCAGCTCCGACCGATTACACGGCTTGTAGTTGCAACCGGCGAAGTACATGCACGTGAGCTCTGCGAAATACTCGAGCTGGTTGGTGGTCGCATACGCAGAATCGAGGGTTTTTCCGTCGACGTCTTTGACCTTGCGATAGAGCCCGCGCTTGATCGCCTCCTCGTACGGTCGCATGATTTCCGGCTGGTCTTCGGGCCAATTATGCAAATGATAGGCGTGGGCAAACTCGTGGACGATCGACTTGATCGCCCACAAGTCGGATAGCCAAACGTAATTCTCGGCGCAGTACACGACGATGCTGTCGCCCCAGCGCGGGTCGAGCGACGGGCTATCGGCTGGGGTTTTCGGATGGATGTACTCAAGGCCATTGTCCTTGCCGCCGCTGCGGGCCTTTGGTCCATGCATGAGGTAGTAGCGGATGTTCGGCAGACCAAAGGAAGCATGATCTGGCAGGATGTAGAACGCCTTGTCGATGTTCTTCGCGAGGCGATCGACCGCTTTCTGGGCGACGGCTTTGTCTTCGACTTTGAGCGACTTCTCGACCTGAAACGACCGTGGTCCGATCGAGACAAGCACATAATCGCGCTTGGGTGTGCGGTAATTGACTTGCGGTTTCGCCTGGGCTCTAGCATCCACTTTGGCGTCCTGGAAGCCCGGGATTGCCCAACTGACTGCCCATGCGCAGGCGATCGAATGCAGGGCTTCCCGGCGTGTGATTTCCTGATCCGACTGTCGCATATCGAGAGAGTCACAGTAGCGATGGAGTGGAAAATAACGGTTGAGCTCAGGAACTTCCGCCGGGCGAAGTCAAACCAAATTGACTGGTCGAGTCAATCGCCAAAGCGGTATCTGTCATGACGGAAGCACTAAGTCTTGTGAATCTCGCCGCGATCATTGTAGACGATCGCTGCGCCGTCGCCGGTTACTCGGCGAAGCTCCAACGGAAACTGTCTACTTTTGCGTTTTCTTCGAGCACTCAGAACCATCCGAGCTGCTCGTGACATTATAGTGAAATGAGCGATGGTCGAGCGGCGAGATCAAGACTGTTTGCCAGGTGAGGGCGGGCATCGTGATTGTAAGACGACGGGACGGGGCCATCGTTCGTCAGCTCCGAACACTCTACAACATCGGGACCATCGGCGACCTGACCGACGGGCAGCTGCTGGAACGATTCGCCACCGATGCGGACGAGGTTGCCGAGTTGGCCTTCTCGGCGCTGGTCGAAAGGCACGAGAATTTGGTCTGGCGGGTCTGCCTGTCCATCGTACGCGATGAGCACGAGGCGGAAGATGCGTTCCAGGCCACTTTCCTGGTCCTGGTGAACAAGGCGCGATCGCTCTGGGTTCGGGACTCGCTGGGTCCGTGGCTTCATCAAGTTGCTTGCCGGACGGCGTCTCATCTCAAAACGACCGGCATCCGCCGCCGCAAGCATGAGCGGCTTTGCGCACAGAACGACGGGTCCCGCGAAGTCGGCCTCGGTACACCGCTCGACGTGGATCTCGCGGCCGCGGTGCACGAAGAGCTGAATCAGCTACCGGAAAAATATCGCGCGCCGCTGGTTTTATGCGACCTCGAAGGCCGCACGCACCAGGAGGTGGCCCGTTTCCTCGGCTGGCCGATCGGGACGGTCAAAAGCCGTCAATCGAAAGGCCGCGGACTCATTCGGGAACGGCTGGTTCGTCGCGGACTGGGTCTGGCCGTCGCTGGGACGGCCTTCACGTTCTTGAGGCAGACGGCCGTCGCCGCAACGCCCAAGGCGGTTTCGCGCACCACTGTCAACGCGGCAATGCAGCAATCGGCTCGCTTGGTGACCGGGATCGGCGTTTCGGCGCGTGTGCTTTCGCTTACAGAAGGAGTTCTTCGAGCCATGTTGTGGATCAGACTTCGGTTGCTCACGGTTGTTACCCTTGCCGTCGCGCTTGCGTCCGGCGGGGCGGGAGTCTACGTACTTGGCTCACAGGAGCCGGCGCCGCAGGGCAAACAGCCGGTCCCGAAGCAGCCAGCGAACACGAATGGACCGACTCCACCGCTACGAGATCCGAATCAGGCGACGGACAAGCCGGCGACCGACATGCCGCGGCGGCCAACGCTGCGTGAGCAGCAACTGACCACACGCAAGGCCAAAGCATTCTACGAGATCGCCCGGTCGACACGTGAGCTTGCCGAGGTCGCTGGCCTAGAATACGAAGAGGTGACCTATCCTCTGGATCTGGCCGCAGTCGGGGGTGAAATCAAGCTCGCCGAAATCGAAATAAGACGCTCCGAGGATCGCCTTGAATGGGCGAGGCGAATGTTCGACAAGGGATACGTTTCCAAGGGCCAAACGGACTCAGAAAAGCTGTCCCTGAAGAAGGCCCAGTTTGCGCTCGAGCAGGCCCAGAGCAAGCGAAAAGTCCTGGTGGATTACACCAAGAGCAAAACCATCAACGAGCTGAAGAGTGAAGTCCAGAAGGCCCACGCCGACGAGCTGGCGAAGGAGGGGATCTGGAATCTGGAGAAGGCGAAGGAAACCGCACTGGAGCGTGAACTTCGCCTCAACACAAAATGAGCATGTCACGAGTCGTCAACGATTTGTTGGAATCGAGTTACTCCGCCCGACGGCGGAGGCGCTGAAGCTCGTCTGCAAGATCTCGGTGTCCGCTATGTTCGGCCCAATCCTCGGGGCGCTTGCCGATCTTGGTGTCCGGAGGCATGGTCAGAACGAGGCACCGCAAGATCGTCGGATGGTCGGATTCGGATTGAGCTGTTGCCAATCCAGGATCTGCGTTCAAGAATGCTTCCAAACGCTCGACGTTGCCGACCGCGAGCGCTGTCTGTGCCGCATGAAATCGCGCATCCATAACCCAGGCCGGTAGATTCGTTCGGTCCGTTGCAAACTTCGGTAGCAATGTCGTTAAGTGAACGGACGAGTAGTGACCTACCGACGCATCCAGGTTGCGTCCAAAAATCCAAGCACGTCCGGTACGAGAATTGAATAGTCCGTCGGAAAATCGAGACCGTGGCCACCGTGGACCAATATGAGTTCGTTAGGCACGTCGGCCGCCGTCAGCGCAGTCTGCATTCGCTTGGACTGGCTGCCAGGTATCACTGAGTCTTGCCGGCCCTGGATCAGGAGCATCGGCGGGTCACCAGGCGCAATGTGGTCAATTGGCGATGCGGCGATGTATTTGGCGGGAACCTGCGTGGGCGAACCCCCCAGGAACTGGGCGGCCGACGCACCACCGGCGTAGTGTTTTGCATAAACCAGGGCCGTCAGGTTGGTCGGTGTCGACACGCCGACGACGGCGTCAACGGCCGCGGAAACCCCGTTGCCACTATTCCCCGTGGAATAAACGCCCAGTAGTGCGGCGAGATTGACTCCTGCAGATTCTCCTTCGGCGACGATCTCGTTCGCGTTGAAGCCCATAGTGCCGGCGTTGGATCGCACCCAGCGCACGGCGGCCTGCACGTCGTCAAAAGCCACTGGCCACGTCGGTTTACCCGGAGCGGAAAGCACGTAGTTAGGTGCAACCACCACGTAACCATCCTGCGTGAACGCATTGGCGTTCCGTAGACCAAACGCCGACTTGTCCGAACTTCGCCATCCGCCGCCATGGATCGTGACCATGACCGGATATCCTCCCGCAGGAGCGGGGGTGAGAGGCGTGTAGACGTCCAGCAGTTCGGATTGGCCGTCCACGGTCGGAAACGACACATTCGTAAGCTCGGTCCACGGCGAAGACGACTCGGAAAACGCGCGTCCGCCATGCAAGCTCGCCAAACCAGAACCGCCTTTGGGTGACATTGCCGCGAATGTTGAGAGCAAAGTTCGCTCTTCCAGCCAGAAAATGCGTTGCGGTTGATAAACCCGACTGGGCCGCGGTTTCGGGATCGTTGTCAAAGGGGTCCGTTCCGGCACGCGCACGTTGGAGCATTCGACGTTGAGTCGCGTGAGATGGATGCTCGTTTGCGAACGTTCCGCCTTCATAGGTGCTGATCGTGGTAAGCCGGTACTAAGGGTGAACGCCCCGGCGACTTCCGCCGGAATGCAACTCCGCTAAACGGCCTTGCACGATCCCGGGAGGGCGGGCTCCGTCCGAGCCGGATTGCGCCGTGGCTCGCCGTGAGGCTCGGCTTCCCCGGATTGTGCAAGGGCATTTAAAGCGCCGAGATCGAGGATGTAGTACTCGCATTGCTGATTCCGCCGGTACCACGGGCCGGATTGGTGCTCGAGGATCGGGAGCGTCTCGATCAGCGGCAGATACGTCTGGCAGACGGAGGGCGGCACGGAAGGATCAAAAGTGAGGGCCGCGAGCTCCGCGCCCCGGCCGCGGTACGTCCGAAATCTCTCCTGCCAATCCGCGGAGAGCGTGCGGGACTCATCGACCCAGCCCAGGCGGTGACTGTAATGAACGACAGGCCAGCCTAACCCTTGGCCCAAGACGATGACTTTCCCGGATGGCGTACACAGTTGATTGAGCCGGCTCTCCAGAATCCCATGCTGCGACTCCATCTCGTACTTCACACCCATCACCCACGGCGACTGGATCAGCGCGGTAACACCCAGGATCGCAGCAGTACGCCAGAGTGGTGCCTCGCGCCGCCGGTTGATCCCGTTCCGGACGTACCGCCAGCCAACGGCGCCCCACGCCGCCGCGGCCGGCACGCTGATCAGCCCGTAGAGGAACCGGCACCATGAGCCCGTAATACTTGAACCCCGCCGCAAGCAACCCGAACAACGCTGCTGCCAGCCATGAATACCCACTGTCATCGTCGAGGTAACGCCGGTAAAATGCGGCACAAATCAGCATGCAGGCGAGCATCCATGGATCGGGCAAAACCGCCCGACCATAGAATATCGTCAAGGGAGAGATGGCGAACAGGAAAGACGCGGCGAGTCCCGTTTCGAGGAAGTCGAAGCTCTTCCACACCGCACCATGCAGCGATTTGGCGATATTCCGAGCCTTATTCGCGATGAAGACCTGCTTGCCGTGGTGCTGGTCAAGCAACGGCGCATGGAAATGGTAGAGCCGCATCGCGACCGTGAACGCAAGGAGCGCTAGCAAGAAGAGCGAGCGGCGTCCGTTGCCGATCCGCGAGACAGGGTCCATCCGACCTCCCAAAAGTCATCGGCGACCCAACTGCCGACCCGGAACGGTCGATTGTCGGTGACGCCGACGCTCTTTCACGACGGCTGACTTCAAGCGCCCGTCCGCCGCTAACCTCGGCAGGCTTGCCCTTTCTGGCTTTGTCTGTGTTTTGTAAATCCTCTCCATATCGGCTTTCGTGTATCTTGCAAAGATAGGTTTTCGCCGGATTTGCCAAGCACGATCGATTTGATCCGTGAGTGGCTCTCTGGGATGACCGGTTCTTGGCGGAAGTTTTCGGCACATTTTCGCGTCAAGCAAGAACTGCGGAGATTCACAATAAACATCCCGGTGGTGGCTCGTTCTGTCGGAAGGCAACAGGTTATTGTTAGAGAAAGCCATGGCGAACTCGAGAAAGGAACTGACATGGGCGTCCGAAGATTTGTTTGCCTCTGCGGCACATTTTTCATGCACCTGGTCCTCACATCGACGGCGCTACCGCAATCGGATCCTGTTCGCGAATACAAGCGCCAAGTGGTCGACGACGTCGAGGCGATGAAGAAACGAAGCCAGATCATGAACGACATGGTCTTCAGTTTCGCCGAGCTTGGGTTCCAGGAGTTCGAAACGTCGAAATATTTAACCGAAACCCTCGAGAAAGAAGGTTTCGCGGTCGAGCGCGGCATCGCGGGTATTCCGACGGCATGGATGGCGACTTGGGGTAGCGGCAAGCCCGTGATCGCGCTTGGCTCCGATATCGACTGCATTCCCAAAGCGTCTCAGAAACCGGGCGTCGCTCGTCACGAGCCCTTGGTCGATGGCGCACCGGGCCACGGCGAGGGTCATAATTCGGGTCAGCCCCTCAATATCACAGCGGCAATCGCCGTGAAACGGCTGATGGAACGAACGAAACTCCCCGGCACGATCAAACTCTGGCCGGGCGTTGGTGAAGAATTGCTCGGAACCAAGGCGTACCTGGTGCGTGCTGGTTGCTTCAAGGATGTTGATATCGTTCTATTTACTCACGTTGGCGACAACCTCGGCGTCTCGTGGGGGACCGCTGACGCGACCGGCATGGTGTCGGTCGAGTACACCTTTGCGGGCGAAAGCGCGCACGCAGGAGGCGCCCCGTGGCGCGGCCGCAGTGCCCTGGATGCAGTCGAGTTGATGA
The DNA here is from genome assembly GCA_963850935.1 of uncultured Isosphaeraceae bacterium. Lineage (GTDB taxonomy): Bacteria > Planctomycetota > Planctomycetia > Isosphaerales > Isosphaeraceae > CAWFRS01. The sequence continues at coordinate 72,522 of CAWKNT010000029.1, read as the reverse complement.
ACATCGGCTGGAACTTCCGGCGCGAGCACTTGCGCCCGCAACAGCGCTCGCATTATGTCATCACCAATGGTGGCGATCAGCCGAATGTCGTGCCGTCGTCGGCAAGCGTTTGGTACTATTTCCGTGAGCTGGATTATCCGCACATCAAAGAGATGCGTGAGATCGGTGATTCAATCGCGCACGGTGCGGCGATGATGACCAACACAACGGTGACGTCGCGCGTGCTGGGCTCGGCGTGGCCTTTGCATTTCAACAAGCCGGTCGCCGAAGCGATGTACGAGAACATCAAGCAGGTCGGTTTACCAGCATGGAGCGAAGCCGATCAGGCGCTTGCAAAGGCTGTGCAGCGTGAGTTGAAGCTGCCCGAACGCGGGCTCGATGCCAAGCTCAATCCGATCAAAGGTCCCGTGAGCGACGAGGCGCAGGACCGGGGGGGTTCTGACGACATCGGCGACGTCTCGTGGAATGTCCCGACCGTCACCCTCCAGTATCCGTCGAACCTTACCGGTCTGCCCGGTCATCATTGGGCCAACGCAATCACGATGGCGACACCTATTGCCCACAAGGGGGTGACGGCCGGGGCGAAAGTACTCGCGATGACAATGGTTGACCTGCTCTCGCAACCGGCGCTCGTGCGTCAAGCGTGGGAGTACTTCCGGGATGTGCAAACTAAAGAAACCAAGTATCAGCCGCTGATCTCGGCCCAGGATCAGCCGGCGATCTGGTGCAACAAGAAGACCATGGACGAGTATCGGCCGCAAATGCGGAAACTCTACTATGATCCTTTGACATACGGCACATATCTCGAACAACTGGGTATAGACCAGCAACGCTAATTGCCGTGTCACTGCCCAGGACATCCCTGCCGAGGTTCGCGCCAGGCTGTTCAAGGTTTCGACAAGTGGAGTCATGAGGTCAAGCGCGTTCATGGATAAGTTCGCCGAATCCCGTTAGCTCACTGCCCTATTGCACGACACTTAACCACGTGGACAATGAACCTTGCCTATCTGGTCTTGTCTGGTTTGGCTCGGTGAGAGGCGCGTCTGGGCTCGCGGAAAAAATGCGGGCCGCTCTTCCTGTTACGTCGACCTATTAGAGGAGCCGAAACATGCGTGGACGATATCCCTGTGGCGGCATGCATCGACGCGAGTTTTTGGGTGCGACCGCCCTGCCGCTCGTGATGCAGTCGGTACTCCAGGCCCAACAGTCGAAGAAAGGCGCGGCCAGTCCGCCGTCCTTCGACGGCCAGCTGGGCGTTCCCGGCCCCTTCCCGGGGCGCGTGGTCGAAGTTAAGAACCCCGCTCTCGACCGTGGGTCACGCAAGGATCGCACAGCGATCCGGGCGACCCTCAACCGTGGCCTCGTCTCGCTCACCGGCGCGGACGATCCGGTCCAGGCCTGGCGGATGTTTGTCAAGCCGGGTGAGACTGTCGGGATCAAGGTCGTACCCAACGGCTACCCCGGGGCCCACACTTCGCCGGAGCTGGTTCTTGAGGTCATCGACGGCCTGCGATCCGCCGGGATCAAGCTCAAAGACATGGTCGTCTTCGACCGGTATGGGCGCGAGTTTCGGGAGGCTCGTTATCAGGAAATCCTGCCCGACGGCGTTGCCTGGGGGGGGCTCACCCCGGTGCAGTGGGACCCTGGCCAGCTGGCGATCAAGTTTGACGGTAACGACCCGATCGCCGGCTACGACCGCGACGAATTCGTGCAGTTGACGCTCGTTGGTCGCGGTCAAGACGCAAAAGACGACCGGTGCTACCGATCCCACCTGGGGCAGATCGTGACCAAACGGCTCGACAAGATCATCGGCCTGCCCTGCATCAAAGACCACCATGCCGCCGGAGTCACAGGCGCCTCAAGAACATGAGCCACGGGCTGGTCAACAACGTGTTCCGCTCACACTCAAGCCCTCAAAGCATCGCGATGGTCGCCTTCATTCCCGCGGTGGTCAGCCACCCAATTATCCGCAAGAAGTGCGTACTGCACATCATGGACGGCACACGCTGCGTGTGGGAGGGGGGGCCGTTCGGTAGAAATCCCGAGTGGCTATGGGACCACAACGCGCTCTTGTTTGCGACCGACCCGGTGGCGATGGATCACGTCGAGTGGGACATCTTGGACGCGCAACGCAAGGCGAAGGGAGTTCCCGGCGTGGGAGGCGTCGGCCGTCTCGCGGCCGATCCGTTCAAACACGAAGGATACGACATCCGCCAGCCCCAATACGTCACGATGGCCTTCCAGGCCGGCCTGGGGCTGTTCGACTACAAATCGCCCAACGGCCGCCGGTTTTCGATCGATCATCGCGTTGAGACCATGACTTCGTGAGACGCCGTTTTCAGTAACCGCCTCGGTTTGCCGGGGACCCGACGTTTCTGGTTCCCGGTGCCGAGGCGCTGCATTGCTATCGCGGAGCACGGTATACTCTTCTAGATTCCCCGCGAGAAGGCAGATCGTTCCTTGGTGTAGTGGAGCGATCAACTGGTATCAGTCCGCGGGATTCGACACGAGGTTTCCCGAATGCTCTTCGCTTATTTTGGCCCTGAGACCATGATGCCCGTTGCCTCGGTGATCGCCGCGACAGTCGGGGTCATGATGATGTTCGGTCGCAACGTTGTCGCGATTGGGCGCGGCCTGTTCCGGCGGGTCTGGCCTGGTGCACGCCGGCGGTAAAGGTCAGCCATTCCTGCGTCTTCAAGAGCCTTCCTCGAGTCGCTGGAAAATGCCGTGGGCGAATCTGGTGGTCGATGTCAAAAGGCGTTGCGGCCGTCGCGCGAAACGCGATCCGTCACTTCGAGGGGAATCTTTTTCCCGACGCCGTTCGCATCTTCACCCCATTCGCCAATCGGGTTCCATTGGGTTCGTGCAATCTGACCCGGCCGATGGCCGAGTTTCTCGCCCACTACGAGCCGAAAATTCTGTCGCACGGCGTTTTCCCGCACCAGGCAGAATTCTTCGAGGCTTACAAAAGCGGGGGCGAAAACTTCATTGTCACCACCGCGACCGGCTCCGGTAAAAGCCTTTGTTTCTGGAGCTGGGTCTTCGATTGCCTTTGCCGCCAGCCTGGGTCGACCGCTCTCTTGTGCTTTCCCACCCAGGCGCTCATGTGGGGGCAGGCCGAGCGATTGATACGCCTTTCAGCTCCGGCTACGCTCGCCTATCCTGGCGGACAAAATAAGGTTTACGGCGGAGCCGTCCGGATCGCCGACCAAACGGTTGGCTGGACCATCTGGCATGGCAAAGGCAGCGGCTCAACCTACGACCCCGTCATGGCAGATCATGAGCGATCCCATGCGTTTTTGTCGGCGCGGATCCGGATCGCCACCCTGGATATTGCCCACTGGAGCCTTTTCCGCAGTTACCAGAGCAAGCAATTCACGTCCCGTCTGCGCTGCCTGGTGCTCGACGAAGCACATAGCTATGACGGCGTCTTTGGAGCCAATGTACACTACTTCTTGAATCGCCTTTATCTGGCGAGCGAAATCCTGGGGCGGAATCGTCCCAGGCTGTTCCTGGCGTCGGCGACACTGAGTTCCGCGAAGAAGTTTGCCGCGGCACTATTGTCGCTTAACGGCGAGGACGAAATCGTTCACATCGCGGACTCGACCCGGCAAATCATTGAAGTGGTCCCCAAGGCCAATGTGCCCACGCTGTTAAAAAGGCCGCGAACCGACGGGCTAGAGCGCATTGTCATGCTTCTTGACGGCAGGCAGGGTGGCAAGCCGTTCTTGCCATTCATGGGGTCGGACCAGGAGCTGGGCACCGACGTCAACGCGATCTATTTTTCCGAGAGTAAATTTGGCAGCAAACGAATGCGCCTGGAGTTGGCCGCCAAACTGAGGACGCGGACGTTCGTCACGTACGACGCCGACCTTCCTCCCACCGAACGGCGCAGGCTGGAACGAGAATTGAACGACCCGTCCGCGCGGGGAATGACGGTCTTGGCGACGAACGCACTCGAGCTGGGCGTGGACATCGAAGGGCTCGACGTCTGCTTCATCGATCAGGTCCCTCCAGGCCGGGCCAACCTGCTCCAGCGCATCGGCCGGGTGGGACGGCGCGTCGACCGACCGGGCCTGGTCTTGATCCGTTTGTCGGCCGAGCCACACGACCAGCACCTCCTCGATGACCCACGCGCGGCGTTTCAGCTCGACCTGAGCCAGCCGCGGCCGATCCCGATGCATCTGGATATCCTCCGCTGGAAGCACGCTTTGGCGGCTTTCTCGGAATGGCAGTACCCGTTGTCGAATCGGCAAATCGACTCGGCGCAGTTCGGCGACGCCGTTGCGCGTCGCTTCCGATTCAAAACGGCCCCCACCTTTCACGGATTGAGAGACCAATTCGGTGCGCTCTATGGATCACTGGTGGACATGCAAGACGACCGGGGCTGGGTCTATCAAGGATTCCGGGCCAACGCGAGCAAAGTGAAGATCCCCCTGATGGAAGGGGATCGAGAAATAGCCCGCATCGACGACGTCGATGTCTTCCGCGACGCCCATCCGGAGGCGATCTTCTTGGGACATGACCTGAATCGATACCGCGTGGTCGACTACCGAGGACGATGGTCTGTAGCCGCACGCGATGACTTGCCGGGCACGAAATCAATTCTGGGCAAATGGCTTCCTTCGCTTCAGAAAGTGATCGTCGAACGCGAGAGTCGGATGGTGACGACGCGCGGCTCTTGGGAAGAGGGATTCCATCTGCACGAACACCGAACGCCCTCGCACGAGATGGCTCGTCCCCGCAAGGGAAGTCTCGAATTCGGGATCTGGGATTACACGCGTAGCTGGCAGGGTTACACGGAGATCGATCTCGCAACCGATAAAAAGCGGATCGTGTCGCTGGCAGAAGTCCGAGCGCGGTTTGAGCGCGCCAGGAAGAGGGGACTGCGTTCGCGTTTCTCAGCCCGTTTTCGTATCGAACGATGGGATGGCAATGGGATTTTGGCCGTTTTCCACCAATGTCAGACGATCCTGAGGTGACCACTTCGCTCGGCAGTTTGGCTAGCAACATCCTCGAACATTTCGTTGCCGATGTCGTCGAATCCAAAGTTGAAGACATTACTCTGTGGCTTGATCTGCACGACCACCAGCTTCAAATCCTCGACACAAGCCCCGGCGGCAATGGGCTGTCTGAGGCATTGCTCACGGAAGGCCGCATCAAGTCGGCGTTTCAGAATTGCATCCGAACCCTCTCACGGTTAACGGGCGCGGCAAGAAAGCGTTCAGCATGTATGTCCTGGATCTCTGCCACCAGAAACCCGCCCATGCCGCCGAGGAACTCGTGCAGGTGATGCGTGAGCTGCATGCGCGCTGGACCGGATAAGTGGGTAATCCGAAGCTGGGGCGCTGGGCGAGCTTCAACGATCAAGCGTACCGGTTCGCATCTCGCTGCAGTCGAGTAAGCTTGAATCGTCGTCCGTTTACGGAGAGTCGTTCGGTGAGGAGCGGATCACGGGGAAAGCGCTGATAGCCGTCATCGACCGACTTAGCCCTTCGGACGTTTTGCTCTTCACAGAAACGATCGTGCCGCCCATACGTTACGGGGCGGCGGGCAACCGCAGCGATCGTCGCGGGGAACGTCTGCTACGCCATTCTTCTCATCCTGTCCGATCCATTCGTGTGGATCGAACAGGATCAAATCGAGGGCGTGCTCTGCGTCGCGGTGATCCTACCGCCGATACTTTGCATCAAGCCATTGGTGCAGTCCAGAGCATGGCTCGCTGTCTGTGGTGTGGTCCTGTTCTCGACCGCCGCCGTCGCTTGCCTCCTGTTCAATGGAACTGCTTGGCGCCGGGGGGTTGGCTTTTCGCGCTGGTGGGTCTATTGAGACTCTCCGCAGCCGCTTTTTCCGCTTCACTGATGGCTGTCAAGCGTGCGCATGGCTACGGGAACGCGTGGCGCGTGAATCTGGGGTCGAGTATTGAATCCCACGAACCAATGGTCCCCGTTTCCAATGAGTGATTATGGCAGCTCGCTCATTTCCTCCCTGAGCCGGCGGATCACGCGCGACTTCGCCACGCGCACGGCGCCGGAGGTCATCGCGAGTTCCGCGGCGACTTCGCCAGTGGGGCGATCCTCGACCGCGGTCAGCCAAAACGCTTTCCAGGTGCGGTCCTCGAACTCGCCGCGTATCAGCTCCAAGGCACGGTCGAACAGGCCCCGGTCTGTTGTTCCCCCGTCAGATTCGTCGCCGTCGGAACAGTCGGCGGGAAGCCGCGCGAACAAAAGCTGGGCCTCGGTACCTCCCGCACCGCCGGGCTCGCGGCCGAGTTTCCGGAAATGGTCGCGCACCTTGTTGCGGGTGATCGCCCGGAGCCAGCCGCGGAACGTGTCGCTGGCAGCCTCCCGGCGGAAGGCCCCGATGTGGGCCGCCACCGCGTGGAACACGTCTTGAAAGACGTCGGCGATCTCCTGCTCGGGAAGGTCCGCGCGGCGACACCAATGGTATACCAAGGGCGCGTACAGCCCGACCAACCGGTCCCAAGCCACTGCGTCGTCCGCCTTGACTCGTCTCCAGCAGGCTTGGGGACGTTGCGGTGGAGGACTGTCGTCCGTCCTCGCCAGAGCTTGGCGGATCCAATGAGCTCATGCCAACCGACACGCGTCAATGGCCGACCGTGGTGAATGACCCTGTGTGTCACTATAATGAAGCGGTTGCCCCGGTGCGAGGGGGGCAGGGGAGGGGACGCGACCCCTCCGTGTTCGCAGAGGTCGCAAGCGCAATGAGGGTGCATTTATGGCCGCGACCAACTGCCCGGGAAGGGTAGAACTCGAGGGTTTCGTCGCCGCCACCCTTGCCGGCTCGGAGTTTGCGCGAGTTGCCGACCACGTCGAAGCGGTGTCCGGATTGCGAAGAGGCGCTCCAGGCGCTCGATCGATTCGCCGACCCGTTCCTCTCCCGACTGCGGCGGTCGACCACTTCACCCGTATCGGAGACTGAGGCGGTCCCGCGCGAACTCGTCGCGTCGGTGCGTTTGACCCGCTCTCGAGGTGAGGCGGCCTGGCTCTCGTCCGAACAAGGACCTCATCGCCTCGGCAAGTTCGAGCTCTACGAGCGGCTGGGCTCGGGCTCGTTTGGCGACGTGTTCCGAGCCCGAGATACCGAGTTGGGGCGCATGGTAGCGATCAAGATCCCACGGGCGGGGAGCATGGCCGGCGCGGAGGACGTGACGAGGTTTTTTCGCGAAGCAAGGAGCGCCGCCCAGCTCAAGCACCCGGGGATCGTCGCCCTTCACGAAACCGGCCAGGCCAAGGACGGGACGCTCTATCTGATCGAGGAGTTCGTCCAGGGGACGACGCTCGCGAGCCGACTTGCCGACGGGCCGCTGCCACCCCGGCAGGCGGCAGAACTCGTCGCCGCTGTGGCCGACGCACTCGACTACGCCCACAGTCACGGGGTGATCCACCGCGACATTAAGCCCGCAAACATCCTCCTTGACGATGAGGGCAAGCCTCATCTGATGGACTTTGGCCTGGCAAAAAGAGAGGCAGAGGACGCGTCGATGACCCAGGAGGGCCAGATCCTGGGGACGCCAGCCTACATGCCCCCCGAGCAGGCGCGCGGCGAGTTGCGCCGGGTTGACGCCGCGTAGCGACATTTACAGCCTCGGGGTCGTGCTCTACGAGGCACTCACCGGGGAACGGCCGTTCCGAGGCAACCGGCGGATGCTCATTCTTCAGGTCCTCGAGGACGAGCCCAGGCCGCCACGCCAGCTCAACGACAAAATCCCGCGCGACCTGGAGACCGTTTGTCTCAAGGCGATGGCGAAGTCCCCATCGCGCCGCTACACCACCGCGCGGTAGCTCGCCGACGATCTGCGGCGCCACTTGAGCGGCGAGCCGATCCGTGCCCGTCCCGTCGGCTGGGTCGAGAAGCTTCGACTCTGGTGCCGTCAAAACCCGGTTGCGGCGAGTCTGCTGGCCGCCGTCACCCTCGGGATCGGCGGTTGGGCTCTGGCATCTGTCCCTGCTCTCCGAACACCTCGTGCGGTCGACGGCTGTGGAAAGCGCCGCCCAGCAGTCCGAGATGCTCGAGGTGGTCAACGCGCTGTACAGTTCGAAGGTCGTCGATCGACTTCAATCGCACGGAGTTGTCGTCACCCACGATTACGAAGCGCGGATCCGGGGCGATCCCGCTGCCGGCGACGTTCACCATCGAGTCGGGCGAGGAGATCGGCCGGCAGAGCAAGACGGGCATGCTCTTCCGGCTCTACAGCGACTCGCCGTTCCGCTCGCGCAAGGACGGCGGGCCCCGCGACGACTTCGAGCGGACAGCTCTCGCCGGACTTACGAAATAATCCTGCGATGCCGGTCTTTCGATTCGAAAACTTCGAACGGCGCCCGTCGCTGCGGTACGCGACGGCGCGTGTCATGAAGGCGGATTGCATCGGTTGTCATAACCAGGACACGAATAGCACCAAACGAGACTGGAAAGTCGGGGACGTCGGGGGCGTCCTCGAGATCATCCGCCCACTCGACCGCGATATCGCCCGGACGCACGAGGGGCTGCGAGGGACGTTCCTGCTGGTGGCTGTGGTCTCCGGGGCACTTCTACTCCTCTCCGGGCTCTTCCTGGTGGTGCGTTCCCGGCGCACGAGTTGATCCAGATCGCCGGTGCCGCCGGAAAAAGTCGTGTAACGCGCCGAGCGTTAGGTGATATATAGGCGGAGATTGAGCCAACTGGCCTGACCATTTCGACGGGCGTACCGCCCAGGGAGACTGACCATGGATCGATTTCGCCGCCGTGAGTTCCTCGCCGACGTGGGCCGGGGCATGCTGGTTGCGAGCTGTCGGCTCGACCCTGGCCCAGGACCTGGGCCTGGCGTCCGCCGCCCTGGCGGACGGGGCGGATGCCCACTTGAGATTCGGGCCAATGGAGCCACTCGTGGCCTTGATGCAAGACACGCCTGCCGACCGGCTAATGCCGATCGTCGTGGAACGGTTGAAGGGAGGCGCCGACCTACGTCAGTTCGTCGCGGCCGCCGCACTCGCGAATGCCCGCGCCTTCGGCGGCCAAGATTACGACGGCTACCACGCGCTGATGGCGCTGGCGCCGTCATATCAGATGGCCCAGGAACTGCCCGAGTCGATGCGCGGCGCTGCCCGGTTCTGAAGGTGCTCTACCGCAATACGAATCACATTCAAGAGTCGGGCGGTGCCTCGCACGAGACGCTGCACCCCATTGCCGCGGCCTCGTCATCGGGCGAATGCCCGCGGGCAGAAGATCTGCGCGACGCGATGCGCCGTCAGGACATGGATGGAGCTGAATCGGCCTTTGCAGCGATGGCCGGCAAGTCGCTCGACGAGGCCTACAACGACTTGCTTTACCTTGTTCAGGATAACTTCAACGTCCATCGCGTCGTCCTGGCGTGGCGGGCGTGGGCGCTTCTCGACCTTACCGGTAAAGAGTACGCGCACACTCTCCTTCGTCAGTCAGTCCGGTACTGTGTGGACGAAGAGAAGAATATTCACAAATATAACCAGAATATGGACCTGCGGGCCCTCCTTCCCCGGCTGCTCGACGAGCATCACCTGCTGAGCCGCCCTGTCGGTGAGCGGCAGCCAGACGACGCCTGGATCGAGCAGTTGAGCAATACGATCTACGCCGCCAACCGGTCGAAAGCCGCCGAGACGGTCGCTGCGGCTCTGGCGGACGGGATCTCGTGCGAGGCCGTCGGCGAGGCGATCTCTTTGGCTGCTAACCAGCTCGTTCTGCATGACCCGGGGCGTGCCAAAATGGACACCCCCGCGAAGCCGAAAGGGAGCGTCCACGGCGCGTCGGTGGGGGTCCACGCGCAAGACGCCGCAAACGCATGGCGAAATATCGCCCGTGTCAGCAACCGCCGTAACAGTCTGGCGAGTCTCATCGTCGCGGCCTACCACACCGCCGGTCAGGCCGGCGGCCTCAATCCCAAGCCGTATCCCCTTGCCGAACATCAAGACAAGGTTCGCGACGTCACTGCCGATGCCGTTCTGGCCGAGGCTGAGGCCGCGATCAAGGCTGGTAACCAGGCCCGCGCCTGCGCCTTAGTCCACCGCCATGGCCAGCTCGGTGGGTCGGCCCGGCCTGCCTTCGACCTCTTGCTCCGTTACGCCATCAGCGAGGACGGTGCGCTCCACGCCGAGAAGTATTATCGGACCGCTTCCGAAGAGTTCGCAGCGACTCGACCGGCCTTCCGGTGGCGGCACCTGGCGGCACCTGCGCGGGTGACCGCGAGCGAATACGGTCATCCAGCGCCCGGCGTCGCCGATGCACGCCGGCTGCTCGGAGTGTAGACTTCTGGTTTGTAAGTCTCGCCGGCGCGGGCCGACTTGGAACGTCCGCGCCGACGAGTCATTGGATAGTTTCACATGCAGAACCCCGAGCTGTTCGGTGGTGCCCGCAAGGGCCGTTTATTTATTGCGCTTGCTGCAGCGCCCGCCTGCTCCTCGGGCACCGTCTCCCCGGCAGGGCCGGCGGGGAGAGGGAAAAAACGCGGCGAATCTGCCGTAAACGGCCTTGCCTGACTCCGGGAGGGCGAGGCTGGGCTGATGAAAATCGGGCGAAATTCTCGCATTTCTGACTTGGGCCGATTCTTCGAATTGGTTGCGCTCTCGGGCAGAAGCTGCCGCTCATTCGACATGAGGAAGGCAGGAAAGCAGGAACAGCCTCACGTAGCAATGACTCGCTTGGGTTCGAGCGTTGTCTTGGCGAAGTTCAGTAGTAAAACGTGCTGCCTACCCACGGCCTTCAATTGATTCGAGAAAACCCGGCCCGAGCCGTCGGTGCACCTCAATCGCCGCGCCAATGATTCGCTCGGTCAAGGCTTCGTGTTCCAACGCCAATTTTCTTCCCTCCTGTTTTCCTGGTTTCCTTATCTAATTTCATGAATTGCAGTTTCAGCCGCCAAAGGTTTGAGGATTTATATCGACCGTTGAGTTGTCCGCTTTCACTCCGTCCGCCATTCCAATGAATCGAAATCGCTCTGAGCTTCAGGACGAACAATTCGCGCAACAAAATTGGGGGAATCACGAGGCGCTGCCGGGCCAACTTTTCATCACCCCAGGGCGAGGCTCCGTCCGAGCCGGATTACGCCGTGGCTCGCCGGGAGGCTCGCTCTCCCAAGATCGTGGAAGAGCCTTTAGAGTAGAGTAGTGCGTGACGACACAAATAAGTCGTCCCCGTCGCCGCGACCATTTCCACCACCTTGCACTTCCGGAAGCGCGGCTTTTTGACGCCAGAATAATCGCGGTCGTTGCGATTGTTGACCGGATCTGACAACATTAACCAATTCGTTGAATCCGCCGTCACAGCTAGCCACCAGTTGCCCAGGGTCGGGGACCGGCCTCGATAGCCCGGTTCGCAACGTGCCGGATCTGGCCGGGGTCCGATCATCGGACGCTCCAACAACCCGAGGAATCCCATGAGAACGTACGCACTCGCAGTTGCCCTTGTCGTCGCGGCGACACTCGTCTCCTCGACATCCGCCATGGCCCAGGCGGCCAAGAAGAAGCAGCGTCAGCGCATCAGCCCGCACGAGACCATCACGGCCACGATCGACGGCGACGAGGTGAAGCTCGTCTACGGCCGCCCCTACACCAAAGACCCCAAGAACGGCGAGATGCGCAAGATTTGGGGCGGACTGGTCCCGTATGGCAAGGTCTGGCGCACGGGCGCCGACGAGGCCACATTGCTGACGACCGCCACGCCGATCGAGATTGGCGGCATGCCGCTCGCTGCCGGCACCTACTCGCTATTCACCGTTCCGGCCGAGCACGGCACGGCCAAACTTGTCATTAACAAGAAGACCGGCCAGTGGGGCGTCCCGTACGACGAGGCCGCCGAGAAAGCGAACGAGCTGGCCCGGATCGATCTCAAGAAGACGACTCTCGACAAGAAGGTCGATCAGTTCACCATGGCAATCGAGCCGCATGCAGGCGGCGGCGAGATCAAGATGATGTGGGAGACCACGCAGTACTCGGTTCCGTTCACAGTAAAGAAATGACTAAGGTCGGCGCGTTTCACAATGTCGCCTACCTTCCATCGCGGCCGCCCGAATTGTCGGTGCCAGGCCGCGATGGCCCATCCCACCTCGGAGCCCGCCCATGTTTGTACCACGACGCTCCCTCGAAGCGCTCTGGTCCGCCGGTCGCCTCATCTCGCTCGTTCTGGCTGGCCTACTTATTGTCCACGCCACCACTGCTGGCCGGGCCGCGGAGCCAATGACGGCTCAGGACACGCTGCGGGAACTGCGAGGCTTCCGAGTGATGGGGAGCGTGCTCCATGTCGCTGCGCATCCCGACGACGAAAACACTCAGCTCATTGCTTACCTCGCCCGCGGCCGCGGCTACCGCATGGCCTACCTTTCGCTTACGCGGGGCGACGGCGGCCAGAACGTGATTGGCCCGGAAATCTTTGAGCAACTGGGCGTTATCCGCACCCAGGAACTCCTCGCCGCCCGCCGCCTCGACGGTGGCCGTCAGTTCTTCACGCGTGCCGTCGACTTCGGCTTTTCGAAGAGCGCCGCCGAGACGCTGCGGATCTGGGATCGAAACGCCGTCGTGTCCGATATTGTGCGTGTCATTCGCACCTTCCGGCCCGACGTGGTCATCACCCGTTTCTCCCCCCAAGGAGGGGGCCACGGCCATCACACGGCGTCGGCGGTCTTGGCAGTCGAGGCGTTCAAGCTCGCCGGGGATCCGACGGCGTTCCCGGACCAGATCGGGGAGCTGGCCGCCTGGCAGCCCAAACGCCTCCTCCAAAATGCCGGCCGAGGTGGTGGCGGGTCTCTTCGCCTCGAAGCCGGCGGCAACGACCCGGTCACTGGCGAGCCGTTTGGGGCAATCGCCGGTCGCAGCCGGTCGATGCACAAGAGCCAGGGCTTCGGCAATTTCGGCGGCGGCGGCGGACGGGGCGGCCCGCGCATGGAATCGTTTGTGCTCCTGGCTGGCGAGCCAGCCACACATGACATACTCGACGGCGTCGACACCACCTGGGCTCGCGTCCCCGGCGGCGCTGAAATCGCCAAGCTGGTCGATGGTGCAGTCGAAAAGTTTGATCTGAAAGACCCCTCCGCCAGCGTGCCGGCGCTGCTGACGATTCGCCAGCAGTTGGCATCGCTCCCCACCGACTCGATCGTCGCCGAAAAGCGGCGCCAGCTCGACCGGGTAATTCAGGGCTCTCTTGGCCTCGTGGTCGAGACGACCGTCCCTCAGGCCGAAGTCGTGCCCGGCGAGAAGTTGCGCCTGCGGCACACGGCGACCGTCGCCTCGAGAATCCCCGTCAGCTGGCTATCGGTGTCTTACCCGCTCACGGGCGGGTCGGCTCCTGCACCCGTCGATTTGGCGGCCGGCCGTTCCGCCACCCGCGACGAGGCGCAGACTCTGCCTGCAAATGCCTCTCTCGGCCAACCGTACTGGCTGCGCGACGAGCACTCCGTCGGTCTCTTCAAGGTTGATGCCGCAACGCTGATCGGGCGTCCCGAGAACCCGCCGCCCTTCCCGATTGAGCACCGGTTCTCTGTCGGCGGCGAAACACTGGAAATTGCTGACGTGCCAGTGCAAGCCCGGGCGAACGGGGCACCGAACCGGCCGCTCGATGTGATTGCACCGGTGGCGCTAAGGTTTTTGTCGGATGTCCGGCTCTTCGCCCCGAGAGCGGAGCGCCGCGTCGAAGTTGAGGTGACAACGGTGCGCGATGGAGTCGACGGCCAGCTTGAACTCAGCGTGGCCAACGGCTGGAAGATCTCGCCCGCATCGCAGCCTTTCCGCCTCGCGAAGGCCGGCGACCACGTGCGGCTCGCGTTCACCGTCACGGCCCCATCGGAATCGAGTACCGCGAACATCACGGCCCTTGCTCACGTGGGCGGCGCGACATGGAACAGCCAGCGGGTCGTCATCCGCCACGAGCATATCCCCGTGCAGTTGCTGCAACCACCCGCGCGGCTCAAGGCTGTGGCCCTTGACCTTGCGAAGAAGGGCCGGCGTGTCGGCTACATCCCCGGTGCCGGCGACCGCGTAGCCGAAAGCCTCGAGGAAATGGGCTATGAGGTCACCAGGCTTACGGGCGCGAACCTCACGTCCGAGACGCTCAAGGATCTCGACTGCGTGGTGATCGGCGTCCGCGCCTACAACGTGCGCGACGACCTCGGTTCTCATCTGGATTCGCTTTTTTCCTATGTCGAGGGGGGAGGGACGGTCGTCGCCCAGTACAACCGGCCCAATGGGCTCCGGACAAGCCGGCTGGCGCCGTACGATTTGCGCCTTTCTGACGCCCGCGTCACCGACGAGAACGCTCCGGTCACGTTCCTCGCGCCGGACCACGCCGTCCTGACGACTCCCAACAAAATCACAAGCGCCGATATGGACGGCTGGGTGCAAGAGCGCGGCATTTACTTCCCGACGCGATGGGATCCGCACTTCACGCCGATCCTCGCGTTGGGCGATTCGGGCGAGACGCCGCTCCAGGGGGGCCTACTTGTGGCGAAGCACGGCCGGGGCCACTTCATTTACACGGGGCTCGTGTTCTTCCGGCAGCTTCCCGCCGGCGTCCCCGGGGCGTATCGACTCTTCGCCAACCTGGTCTCGCTGGGCAAATGACGCTCCACGACAGCGCTAGCTCTGGCCCGCCGCAGCCACCCGCAGATGCGGTGGATCCGGCGGACGGCTCGACCGGGCTGCCGTGGCCGCGCACCTGGCCCGGGGTCTACACATTCGTGCTGGGCTGCTTCGTCGCCTGGGTGGCCCTCATATATGTGCTCGAGCGGAGCTTCTCATGAACCTGCTCGACGTCCTGGTTTTGGTCGGGAGCATGGCGGGGATTGCGGCCTACGGCGTCTGGCAGACGCGCGGGCGGCAAGGTCTGAGCCACTACTTGAAAGGCGACTCGCGCACGGGCTGGCTGGTAATCGGCATCTCGGTGATGGCCACGCAGGCCAGTGCGGTCACGTTTCTGTCCATGCCTGGCCAGGGGTACCAGGACGGACTTGGCTTCGTTCAGAATTACTTCGGCGCCCCGATCGCGCTCATCCTGATCGCGGCCGTGTTCCTGCCGATCTACCGTCGGCTCAACGTGTACACGGCGTACGAATACCTCGGCAGCCGATTCGACGCGAAGACCCGGCTCTTGGGCGCGGGCCTGTTCCTCCTCCAGCGTGGCCTGCAGGCAGGGATTACCGTCTACGCGCCGGCGATTATCCTCTCGACCGTTTTGCACTGGCGTGCCGACGCCACCATCCTGCTGACGGGACTCGTCGTTATCGTCTACACGGCAGCCGGCGGCAGCCAGGCGGTGAACCTGACGCAAAAGTACCAGCTCGGTGTCATCTTTTGCGGAATGCTGGCGGCCTTCGTCGTCTTGATGCGTCGGCTGCCGCCCGGGGTTGGGATTACCGACGCACTCGCCTTGGCCGGTGGCTTCCACAAGCTAAATGGGGTCGATTTCTCGCTGGACACCAGCCGGCGGTACACATTCTGGTCGGGATCGCTGGGAGGGTTCTTCCTGGCGCTATCCTACTTCGGTACTGACCAGTCGCAGGTCCAGCGCTACCTGTCGGGGGGATCGCTCCGCGAGAGTCGTATGGGGCTGATGTTCAACGCCGTGCTGAAGATCCCGATGCAATTCTTCATCCTGCTGTTGGGGACAATGGTGTTTGTCTTTTACCAGTTCGAGGCCCCGCCGGTCTGCTTCAATCAAGCAGCCTGGGAGAGCGGACTCTTGCGCGACACCGGCGACCGGCTGCGGACGCTCGAGCGGCGCTTTGGTGAGCTGCACGCTCAGAAGCAAGCAGCCGTCGCGGCCTGGCTCGACGCGCGCGACGCCGGCGATCGGTCGGCCGAGGCCGGGGCACGGGCGCTGGCGTTGGCTGCCCACGACCAGAGCCAGGAAGTGCGCGCCAAGGCGAAGGCCGCTCTCGAATCGCTCGCACCACGAGGCAAGGCGCCGGATACGGACTACGTGTTTATCACCTTCATTCTTAGCCATCTGCCTCACGGGATCATCGGCCTTTTGATCGCCGCGTTCTTTGGCGCCACTCTCTCGTCGAAAGCCGCCGAGCTCAATGCGCTGGCGTCAACGACAACGGTCGACTTTTATCGGTTTCTCGTGACAAGGCAGGCGGACGACGCGCATTATGTGAGCGCGTCGCGGTGGTTCACGGTGATGTGGGGGATGGTCGCGGTTGGCTTTGCACTCTTCGCTAGCCTGGCGGAAAATCTGATCCAGGCGGTGAACATCGTTGCGTCGATCTTTTACGGAGTGGTGCTGGGCCTGTTCCTCGTGGCGTTTTTTCTGCGGTGGGTGCAGGGGACTGCCGTATTCTGGGCGGCGATCGCGGCGCAGCTCTTGGTGTTCGCGCTGTTCGCCAGCCTGGACATCAGCTACCTCTGGTACAACCTGATCGGCTGCGTGGCGTGCATGGGCTTTAGCCTGGCGCTCCAGGCAGCGCTCGGCCCTTGGGTGCCGCGTGCGGAGGTGCCGACGAATCCATGACTGCCACGCCTGTGATCTGCTTCGGCCAGCAGCCTTGCGGGTTTTTTCCCCGGCGCTACCTCTACGCCAAGGTCGCCACGGCGCGGCGGCTCCAGGCGGAAATCGGCGGCGAGATCGTCTTCTTTTGCCACGACAGCGACCACGACTTCCGCGAGACCCGCACCATCCTGCACCATCGCAAGACTGGCGAGGCGATCCAGCTTAACTTCGCGTTCGAAAACCAGGTCCAGCGCAAGTTTTCGCCGCTATACCTCAAGCGCGTTCGGGCCGACTGGCAGGCACGCACCGCCGACCAGCTCCGCGCATACGTTGACCGCCGCTGGGCCGAAGAGTTCCGCGCCGTCCAATCCACCAACGTCGCCGATTTCTGCCTGGATATGTACCGGAGGACCGGCCTGCTCGACGGCGTGCGCATAGCCCGCTCGAGTGCCCCGGACTTTCGTGTTGCGGCGTGCGCCGTGGAGGATTACTACGTCGACGCGCCCTATGAGGGTGAAGTCGTGCGGGCGCGACTCACGGAGGGCCGGCTCAGGCTTTACAAGGGGGGCGACCAATATGTGGACCTCTCAGATTTCTCCTACACCCGCGATCGGATTAGCCCGACGCGCGACACGCGGCTTCGATGGATGCAATCAGTGATTCGCTGTACGCACTACGTGGCGGGTGCCAGCGAACAGGACTACCTCCGAAAGGACGACGCGCCCGAGATCACCTATGTCGTCCGCGACACGATCGAGCGGGCCGATGAAGCCTATGTCGAATCTCCGACCTGAGCCGGCTCCCCTGGTGGCCTTTGGCGCCCATCCCGACGATATCGAATTCGGCTGCGGCGGGATCGTTGCTCTGGAGACTCGCGCAGGGCGACAGGCGCACGTGGTCGTGTGCTCGCGCGGCGAGTCGGCCAGCCACGGCACACCGGAGGAGCGGGTGCGTGAGTGCCAGGATGGTGCCAGGGCACTGGGCGCGTTGCTAGAGCTGCTAGAGCTCGACGGCGACGCCCGGCTCGAGGAGAAGTCCGCCCACGCGATCCTCCTTGCCGGCGTGATCCGCCGGCTGCGTCCATCGACGGTGCTGGCGCCCACTCTGGTTGATAACCAGCACCCTGATCACTATCGGCTCGGCCGCCTCGTGCGCGACGCCGCCCGGATCGCCCGGTTCGGAGGCGTGGCCGAGCTGCGCGAGTTGGCCCCACACGCCATCGATCAGCTTTTCCATTACGCATTGTCGCCAGCGGCAGAGCCGCGCGACGTGTCGCCTGTGCTCGTCGACGTCTCTGCCCCAGAAGTCGTGGCCGCCTGGACCGCCGCGATGCAAGCGCACGCGACGCAGGTGAAGGCCCGCAGCTATATCGAGATGCAACTGACGCGAGCTCGCGTCAACGGGCTGCGGGCCGGAGTCGGCCATGCGATCGCCATTTATCCCAACGACCCACCCGTCGTCGACTCACTGGCGCGACTGGGCCGTAGCGCGAGTCGACTCTGACATGGAACCCGCACGCCCGCTCCGAATCGGCATCACGTGCTATCCCTCGGTGGGGGGAGCGGCGTGCTCGCGTCGTCGCTGGGGGTCGACCTCGCCCGCCGTGGGCACGACGTGCACTTCATCAGCTATGAGCGCCCCTTCCGGCTGCCGTCAGACGAGCCCCGCGTTCACTTCCACCCGGTAGGCATCAGCTCGTACGGGCTATTCAAATACCCCGATTACACATTGCCACTCTCCGTGAAGATGGCTGAGGTCAGCCGTGCACATCGGCTCGACGTACTGCACGTCCACTACGCTGTGCCGCATGCGACGGCCGCCGTGCTCGCGCGGTCAATGCTGCCACCCGAACTGCGGCCCAAGATCGTCGCCACCCTGCACGGCACCGACACAACTTTGCTTGGCCGCGACCCGGGCTATGGGCCGGCGATCCGCCATGCTCTGGAGTGTTCCGACGCCGTCACGGTTGTATCGGAATACCTGCGCGACGAGACGCATCATCTTCTCGACTTTGACCGGCCGATCGACGTGGTCCACAACTACTTCGCGCCACGTTCGCCCCTCAGGACGCGCGACGAGGTGCGATATCAGCTCGGCGTGACTGACGAGGTGGTTTTGCTGCACAGCTCGAATTTACGCCCCGTGAAGCGGATTGACCTGCTGCTCGAGGCTGTCGCGCGGGTGCGGCCGCGCGAGTCGTTTCGCCTGGTGGTTCTCGCTGGCGAAGACTTCGCGCCATTCGCCGGCGACGTCCATCGACTCGGGCTCGGAGGCCGGGTGGTCGTGCTCGAGCGCGTTGTCGATATTGAAGACTACCTGCAAGCGGCCGACATGGGGCTCTTTGCGTCCGATTCCGAGAGCTTTTGCCTGGGCATCCTCGAGGCGATGTGCTTCGGCTGCCCGAGCGTGGCGACGTGCGTCGGCGGCATCCCCGAGGTTGTGCAAGACGGCGTATCGGGAGTGCTCGTCGCCCCAGGCGACGCGGCTGCGCTCGGCCACGCCGTCGAGACCTTGATCGCCGACCCGGCACGCCGGATTACCATGGGCGAAGCCGCCCGCCGCCGGGCGCGCGAGCGTTTCTCGGTTGACGCGATCGTCCCGCGTTACGAGGCGCTCTACCGCCGAATCTGCAACATACAACGATCGCCCGATTCATAACTACCGTAAAGGGCTCTCGTGGCTGCCTCATCGCCAGGCGTTCAAGCGGCAACCTGACTCTTGCAATCGTCATATCCAGATTAGCCGCCGCCACGCGCCATGAGTTTGGTTCGATCATCGGGATTCGATCTGGATATCCATCGCAGCGAAACCGAAACATGAAAGGCGATGGTGTGCGAATTCCACTTTGCTCGACAGTCCTCGCGCGACGGATTCTGGATATTAGATGATGGCATCACGTGCAAGGGTCTACGCTCTGAAATTGGAAGCGCTTGAGACCAAGCTTCTGCTCGGTAAGGTAGGTCATGGACTGGCTGCGAACGTGCCGAGGGTCGATGGGTCGCGCCTGATGCACCTATCGCGGCCGCAGATCGCCCTGACAGGTGCCGCCCCCTGGCAACTCACGGGGCAGATCAGCGATGTCACCGATCCGAGTATTATCAAACAAGGCAATACTTACTATCTGTTTTCGACGGGGCCAGGGATTCCGATCAGGACGTCGACCAACCTGTTTAACTGGCAATTGGTCGGGCAGGTCTTGCCGAACGTTCCTGGCTGGGCCAAGCAAATGGTTCCGGGGGCAAGCGGCATCTGGGCACCCGACGTCGTCTATTTCGCAGGGCAGTACTACCTTTATTATGCCGTGTCGACGTTCGGCAGCGACCGCTCGGTGATCGGCCTGGCAACCAACGCGACGCTTGACCCAAATGCAAGTAACTACGATTGGGTCGATCACGGCGAGGTTATCGCGTCTGTTCCAGGCCGGACCAACTGGAACGCAATTGATCCCGATCCCATTGTCGTCAACGATTCACAGCTATGGCTGGCATTCGGGTCGCAGTGGAGCGGAATCAAGCTGACCCAGATCGACCCACAGTCCGGCAAGCCTTTGAATCAAAGTTCGGCGCCGACCGCGAGTAAAAAGCCCAAGCTCTATTCGCTCGCGGCACGTCCAGCGTCGTTGCCGATCGAAGCTCCGTTCATCCTATACCGAGATGGGTATTACTATCTTTTTGCGTCCTTTAACGATTGTTGCATGGGAGCCGGCAGCACTTACGAAATCGTGGTCGGGCGATCGCATTCGATCACCGGTCCGTATCGAGATGAATCCGGCAAGCTGATGATGGAAGGGGGCGGGACGCCGGTGCTCAGGAGCGCCGGCGCCGCGCGGGGGCCAGGATCTAACGGCGTCCTGGTTGACAGCGACGGCAGCGACTGGATTGTCTACCATTACTATGACGCGTCCGATGCCGGCGTGGCGAAACTAGGCATCCAGCCGCTCGAGTGGACGCAGCGGCGGCTGGCCAGTCGCCGGCGCGCAGCCGGCTTAGCGAAATCCGCTCTTGGCCGACCACACTGTTACAGCGGGTCGCCAGCGCGGCTCTGGGTCAGTCGGTTTTCAGGGTGTCATTTTGCCGGCGCGGCACCGGCGCTCCGCGGGCGTCTTTGATCTTCTCGGCCGCATCAACGAGTGAGCTCTTGAGCTGCTGCAATTGGCCCGCCTGGATGTGTCGGCTCTGTGCCTTCACCATACCCAGGAACTGGTCGATTACCTTGTTCGTTTATCAGGCAGCGTGGCTAAATCGCGACTTGCGGCGTTTAGCGATCACGATCGCCGCACCCGCCGCGGTCCAGAGGGCGATGGTCGCAGGCTCGGGGACGGGAGATTCCGAGCCGACTAACTGTGCACCCAGTTGGGTGCCCGAAGTGCTGCCGTTTTGGGAAGCCAGCGCCTGATCGAGTGCCTGGGCGGCGGCCGCGCTAAACGTCGAGGTCGGGCTCACCATCATCGCCCAGTTGGCCGATCTCGCGTCCACGAAGTTGCCCGTTGTGTCGTAGTTTTCCGGGACGCCGAAGGCGAGCATCAGCTCGTGCGAGATGTTGTGCGCCACGATCCATTCGAGCTGGTCGAGCGACTGGGCCGACGAGGCAATATGGTCGATGAAGCTGAAACCGCTGGCGCCTACCTGTGTCATCCCGATCGCTGTGGACAGCGACGCAGCCGACGTGTTTGAGACCAAGCTCAGGGTGTGCAGCGCGGCGACGCTCGGATTGTCGGTCAGCGTGACGTTGACGCCGCTCTGGCTGAACGTCTGCTGAACCCGCTGGAGTATGGTGTTGTCGAAACTCTGGATCTGCTGAGTCGTCGGTTGGCCGCCGAAAAAACTGGAGATCTGCGAGCTGCTATACCAGGGTTGGGCATTGCCGGTTGTGATCGTATTTTGCAGCGGGTACGGGCTGTTGCCGAGGTTGATAAACGCATCGACAGAACCGGAAGATAGAGTGGACGCCGGCGCTGAAATGGTCGGGCTATAGCTTGGCGCCGGCGACCTGCATGACTGGCACATTGGCGACGGCAGTAGGGGGCGCCGCAGGGACAGATACAGGTGTGGGTGCCGGCGGCTGTGGCGCAGGCTGGATCGTCACCGGAGCGGGCTGCGACGGCTGAGCGGGTGGTACGGACGCACTCGCTGGAGCAGGAGGTAAGGATACACTTACAGGAGCGGGAGCGGAGCTCCAGCATCTCCACTCGGGCCGGCGAAGTAGGTCACCCAGTTGGTGTTACTGGGCCAAGTGATCGCGTCGGCCCGGACAACGTTGTCCAGCGCCGCCCATACGAGTAAGCCCAGGGCCAGGGGTCTTAGAGCGGACATCGCGAACCTCCTGTTCGTGCCGACCGAGATCACCCTCATGATGATCCCAACCGCGACCGCGTCGCAGCTCATTCCGCACCCCATACCCGAGGCAGGGCATGACGCCTACCGCCTTTGAGCATGGGCCCCGCTTGTTTTTGAGTCCGAATTCGCCGTGGGCAGGGAGATGGTTGAAGGAAAGCGAATCGTGTGAGAGCAAACCTTGTGCCAAAGAGGGCTCAAAGGTCGCCATTCATCTGCGATCGTGCGATCGTGACGGTGTCGAACGAACCGAAATCCCAGTAGCAATGAATGTTACGCCAAGCTTTGTCGGCATCGCGGCGCGAAACCCACGTCGGATAGCTACGATGGGCCGATCATTCGGGTTGTGGCGATTCTTACAAAAGCGACATGCAATTGAAAGAACGACCACGCGCCGAACAGTAATCGGCGCTCAATGATTTTGGAGAGTTTTGCCGTGATGAAAATGGAACGCAGACATGGACGCTCTATGACGGCAGCGATCCGATCATGGATTTCAGCGGCACGGGCTCTTTGACAATGCGTTACTTGAACGGCCCGACCGGCGACCTGGTCGACACAGTGCTGGGCCGCGAGAGCGCGGCGGCACAATTGCGTGGTATCGCCCCGATCGGCTCGGGACGATCCGCGACCTCATCAATAACTCCGGATCGATCATCGATCACGTCGATTACAGTGCGTTCGGCACACAGCTTGGCGAATCGAACCCCACCAACGGCGATCGCATTATGGGCTTTGCGCAGGATGGAGCGGGATACGGTCACGGGATCGAATCTGGCGGTGGAACGGGAGGAAAACCCGGGGACGGGGAGGTGGGATAGTCAAGATCCATTGGGTATGGACTCGCCAGGACCGGACTTGTACGAGTACGCGAACAACGACCCGTCATGCCTTATCGGCCCCACAGGGCTAGCGCCGAAAGCTCCAAAACCGCTCCCGGTCGTCCAGACCCACGAAGGTCTGCGGCCGTCTCGCCCCGCGCGACGCGATCGACAATGAATTCTTTAGCCGACGACGCATCGGAGGATCGGTCCGGGCAATCTTGCCATGTCGCGGTTCGTTCACTCTCTCCGAATCGTGGCGTCGTGACAATTGTCGGACCAGTTGTTGGCGCACTCTCTATTACAATATACCGGGATTTACGGAATTCGTTAATGCACCTACGCCCATATGCGCGAATCCAGATCGGAGGTGTAAATTCTGATAGAATTTAAGAATATTTCCAAAATTTTATTTTTGAAATATTCGCGCACACATCAATCTGGCAAACGCTGGCACGCTGGCCTTGCTGCGCACCGTGCTCTTCGTTCTTAATCCTTATCCTCCTCTTAATCATCTTCCTGATCGTAATCTTCATCTGAATCTTGCTCTTCTTTGCAGGTACCGTCGTCGTCGACCGGCATTTGGTCCGCATCCGCTAGTGCCCGCCACTCACTCCCTGTTGCGCTTGCAGGAAAGGTACGTTGGGATTGTAGGAGGGTCCGGTCGGACCCGTGGCCGGCGTGTCGAATGGTGGATTCTCGTTGGTGGTGATCAGGCCCGTGCGGGCAAAGACCGTGACCAGGCGGAACTCACCTTTTAACTCCTGCCCTCCAAACAGCGTGGGCGCAAGCCCCTGGGGCAAGGGCAGGAGCGGGGCGGATGTGGAAGCACTGGGTTGGGCCAGGTCGCTACGTTCGGCGAGCCAAAAATGGAGAAACGCCGACGCTAAACCAACGGACGACACCGTTGAATAAAGCGTTGTCGGCACGACCGAGCCGTCTGGATTCACCATAATGTCGACGGCCCCGGTATAGGGGTTGACCGGCAGACGCGACCGCTCTCGCGTCGTGCTCCACGTGGTCAAATCGACGACCACCTGCGAGGGCAGAGCCATCTCTCGTGCATTCGGGCTCGGTGCGGGCCGCCTGGTAATGACGTAGGGCAAATTCGTGGTGTTCTGGCCCGCGATCGATTGTGGAAGATCCTCGAGCTCCCATTCGGCTAGCTCGTCGACAAGCCCATTCCCGTTGTTGTCGACCCCGTCCCACCCTTCGTCGGTCCAGCCATTGTGATTGTCATCCAGCCCGTTTACCAGGAAGAGGAAATCGGGGTAATAGACGATCGCCTGATTGCCATTGAAAAAAAGGCGAGCGAGAGGAGATCGGGTACCCGGCGGACCAACGTTGACAAAGAGCTCCGCGTTAGTTTGAGTCATCGGGCCGACGACCGTGAAGACCGGTCCCACGTTGTTGATTCGTAGCTGATCCCCCAAGCGGATGTTCCAGAACCAAGACGTCGGCGAGTTGGGAAGTACGGCGTTCGAGCTGAGGTCGAATGGACTTTCCTCGAGGACGAGCACAGTTCCACCGGGCACGTTCACAGGATAGTAGCCGCCTCCGTCCCCGGGATATGGCACGAAAAGCCCTTGTGGAACGGGGTTGATGCTTACTCGCCCGTCGCTATACGCAGGCGCCGGATCGAGGGGGATGACCCGATTGGCTGCAAGGATCGCGGTCGGATCGAGCAAACCTGTTGAGCTGTTGATCCCGTTAAGCACGGGATCTGGCAAAAGTCGAATGCCGCTAGGTGCGTTATTACGAATCGCCGCGTCGCGCCACCCGCCAGAGCGGCTTGCAGAATCCGGGCCGACTCGCTCACCTGTCGGTGGGAAAGCCCGAACATAATTGTCGGCAGTGTGAGCGCGCTCACCAAGAGTACGATCGCGACTACGATCAGTACTTCCAGAAGTGTGTAACCATGAGGCAATAGGCGACCGCGACGCATTTCCTTGCGCCTTCCCCTTGTCCCGATAATGTTTTGGCTCGACACGGATCGTGTGGCCACACGGCCACGGCAACTCGAACACTAGAACATCGTGTTCAAATTGGGAACTCATTAATAAGAAAAACGCCGCGACAAGTCAAGCACGCACTCTTGATTGCGCAATTATGCAGTGAGAGATAGGCAGCTCGGTGCAAGGTCACTAGTCACTAAGTCCTTTGCAACGTGCAAGATATGGATTAGGACCAAATGCTTGCCGCGCCGAATCAGATCCTAATCTTACTCCTGCTCTTGCTCATAATCATCTTCATAATCTTACTCTTCATCCTAATCTTTCTCTCGTGGGGGGCCCCGTTCGACGGCAGCTCGAATTTGGGCGTAAAAAACCGCCCCAGGGGAAAGGTCCTTCGCAGGACCCTCCTTGGGGCGGCTTGGCTCAAAATCCCAATCTTAACGCAGCTTCTGGTCGTCCGCGGTTCTCACCCTTTGAGGTGAGAGCCGACCGATCGTGATGATCGGCACGGGCAAACAAGCAAATAGACCCGTGCCAATCAGCGCATAATCGATCAGCCGTAGTTGTTACTTACTTCCTTACTGGGCGAATGAATCCTGACTCAAAGGCAACTGCTTGATGAACAACGGCAGCTTGCCGCCGGCCGGTGTGATCATCTTGGAATACACCGTTCCATCGATCGTGTTGGTGATGAACCGGACGGCGCCATCGCAAAAGCCCATGTTCGTGCCGCCGGGGTGGGACGCATTGGGGAATGGATAGCTTCCTTCGATTGTGAAACTACCGCCACCGTTAATATTCGCATAGGTTCCCACCTTGTTGGCGTTGGCCCAGCCCGGTCCGTCGATGTCATTCGCGGGGCCGAGCACCGATCCTGTGCCGCCACCCGTGCAGTCCAATCCCGCACCCGTGGTCGGCAAGGCTGTCGTGCTGCACACATTCGACGCGCCTATGAACGTTGCAAAAGTCGGAAAGGGACATGCCCAGTTAGTCGGATACTGAAACGATAACTGGGTCCCTTCACTGACGCCCGTCAAGACATTTTCGGCCAAGAGAATCGTGCTACTCGCTCCGTCGGAAACGCCCGACAGGCTGCTGTGCCCGTTCCATGGGATACGCGGCGCACCGGAAATTTGCGGGTAGGTGGATTCAAAAAACATAACATCCAACTTCTGAGTGACGCCGATCGTCGCCAGAGGATTGGTGCTATATGCCACGGTCGTCCAGGTATTTGCCCCCGAGGCCGCTCCGCCACCGTCTGTATCCACGGTGCCCACGCCAGCGGAAACGCGCGACCGATGATTAAGGCTCGACAAGCACTTTTCGAATCTCGTCGACGGTCACACCGTGCTTCTTCGCCAGCGACTGGACCAGTGCCGCCTTTCTCCTTCTCATGAAGATGACGGCATCATTACTGCTCATGCCTAACACTCTTTTCTTCGCTCTGGTGACTTCGTCGCTGTAGGCCGCGTTCACCTCGGCGGAGAATGGTGATTGCTTCACGGGCTCACGGAGTCCAGCACCGGTGCCGAGGCTCTGACTCGGTTGCGACGCCGCTGCTCCTGGCTGTTGCTCAGGTCCTCGTTCGTAGACGATCCCCATGCTCCGCTTGAGCAGCGAGCCAGGTATACAGAACCGGATCGGACGCTCGCGCCCGGCGACTTCCAGCTCAAGCAAGAGCTCGGCGAATAGCGGCGTTTCCTCGAACGCCACGGAGTCGACGACCGCTTGATCGGGTTCAATCACTACGGAACCTTGTACAAGCGGCTCCAGCCGGTTGTATTGCTTCCCGACCGAATCTTGCAACACAACGCGATTATCCTGTTGAGACCAGCTCCAAAAATTGATCGGTTTTTTCGATTCATTCCTGACTTTAATCTTGAGCAAGAGGCATTGATTCGGGTTGTCGCGAGAGATTTTCGCCAGCATCGCGGACGAAACATTCACCACCAAATCTCCGACTCGAGTCTCGGCAGGTGCGAAAACCGGACCTTGATCCTCTTTGGTCTTGGTGCCGGGCCGCTTATCGTCCTTCACGATAATCGTGGGCTTGGCGATCTCGAGGTGCGGTTTTCCCGCATTTGAACGCAGGTCGGTAGCAACTCTCTTTTGCCGATTGTCCCTTATCGTTTTCATGCCTCGACCCAATTGACCGAGTGTATCCCGATATAAAACGAAGAGCACGAGAACCCCTAGCGCGATCACCGTCACCGAAACGGCCGCGATGAACGATCGAGATTGATGGAAGGGGGGAGGCCTGTTTGATACGAGAGCCCTCTTTTGAGCCGCCTTGATTCGAGATGCCCTGGTGGACACAATGGGTTCGAGGTCATCGGTAAAGTTCGGCGGTTTCACTTCTTCGACCGCACTGGCCGGCCGTATGATTTCCATCGGAAGCCGACAACGCGGACAGGCAATCGACCTCCCCGGCGGAATATCGTCCGAGGTCTTTGTATGAAAATCGCAGTGGCGGCATTGAAGTTTGGTAGTCTGCGGCATCGCATGTGCTCCTAGAAACTTGCGCCATATCGAGTGTTCTTGGACCGCGTCACCACAAGCAAAGCTCGACGTATCGGCGCCGATTTGACATTGAGCTTTGTCGCGTTGACCTACCAACCTGCTAACTGCACACGGTTTCGCAGGCCATAGTTGTTCTCTTACGTCGAAAGCAAACGAGACTTGCGCGTTTTTTTGAGAAGGATTATGATTTTCTGGGACACTGTTTCGCAGTTCGTCGTTGATCGCAAAACATCGCCAGCAAATGAAACCTGCCCGATTTCCTTCTGCACACGAACACAACCGACACCATTCAGGTGACCCCGCAAGCGATCCGAGAGCATAAGATCGATTGCGCTGATGGCAACGGATATTTTGAGGGTATTACGAGTCACTTGCAAGGGGACCGCTCGCGCCGCCGCAGAATTTGACCGAAGGAGAAAGATTACGATTAGGAACAAGACTAGGAGCAGGATGAAGATTAGGATTGGTAACACACCGTTGCCGCGCCGAATCAGGTCCTAATCTTCCTCCTGCTCTTGCTCATAATCATCTTCATAATCTTACTCTTACTCTTCATCTTAATCGCTCTTTCGCCGTCGGACCGCTCGGCTCGGCAAACAGGCTGACCAACTTACCAAGGACCTATAAAAAAAACCGCCCCAGGGAAAGGTCCATCGCAGGACTTTCCCTAGGGCGGTCTGGCTCAAATTCGCTGTCGCGTCGCAACCTCCGTTGTCGGGCAGAACTCGAATTGTGGAGCGAGCTCCGCCGTCAGATTGATAGAATTGGGCGTGAACTCGACGAAGTCGAGCCAGCGTCACTGAGCGAATGAATCCTGACTTAACGGCAACTGCTTCATGTAGGCCGGCAACTTGCTGCCGGCTGGCGTGATCATCTTGGAGTAAACGGTTCCATCGATCGTGTTGGTGACGAACCGGACGGCGCCATCGCAGAATCCCATGTTCACGCCACCAGGGTGAGAGCTATTGGAGAAGGGATACGAGCCCTCAATCGTGAAGATCCCTCCACCGTTGATGTTCTCGAATGTGGTGGACAGGTTGGCGTTGGCCCAGCCGGGCCCGTCGGTGTCGCCCACTGACTGGAGAGGAAAGGGGGAAACGGTGCAATTCACCCCCGTAGTCGCCGTAGGTGTGCCACAGATTCTCGTCGGTCCGATGAACATCGCGAACGTGGGGAAGGGGCAAGCCCAGTTCGTCTGATATTGGAGCGAATACTGCGTACCGGTGCTAACACCGGTCAAGACGTTTTCGCTCAAGAGAATCGTGCTGCTGTTTCCGTCGGAGACGCTCGAGATTGTCTGCCGGACGTTCCAGGGAATGCGAGTTGTGACGCCTTGTGGAAACGTTGACTGGAGGAACATCACGCCCAACTTCTGCATGATGCCAACGGTGGAGAGAGGGTTGGTTGCAAGTGGCTGAGTTGACCAGACGTTCACGCCCGAGGGAGTCGCACCGCCGTCCACGTTTGAACCTACCCAGCCGACGGGATTTGCATGCCAGAGTGCGAATCCGCCATTGACGACATAGCTAAGATTACCCTGGTTGACCTGAACCGTGTTGTCGTCAGGGCACCGCAAGACGCCAATTGCCGTTTCGCCGATCTTGAGATTGCTGGCCTGGCCCGCTGTGAGGTTGGCGACACCGACCGGAGTTCCTAAAGGACCGCCATCCAGGTAAGGCACGGCAATGCTTGTTGCCGGCGTGGTGCTAGTGGTGGCGAACTGGCTCCACTGGTCATACAACTCCTGGCTGTCGAGATACGGCAAGATTGGCACCACCCAACTATACATGGGCGTGCCGCGCTTGCCGTCTCCATTGGGGAGCCAATGATTAATGACCGATGTCGTGACGTCGGGAGGCACCTGGCCGGCCCCCACATTTGTTAGATTATCCTCGCAGAACACGCCCGCTGGGGGATATGAGTTGTTGTTGGTGGTATAGCCGATGATCGCCAGGACAACGTTGCGCATGTTGCTCTGGCACTGGGCGCGGCGGCCGGCCTCGCGGGCCGAGTTGATGGCCGGCAAGAGGAGCCCGACCAGGATACCGATGATGCTGATCACCACCAAGAGCTCAATCAAAGTAAAGCCTTGACGGCGGCGACGACGGGGATTCATGAGCAGTCCTTTCAGATGGGGAAGATGAGCCAGACTTTGATTTTAGCCGCGCCTTGCCGCCTTCGACAAGCACAGCCGGACGTTCGGTGCCACGGCCTTCCATACCGTCTGTTGACAGGCAGGATACGCCTGCCAGGTTTTTCGGGACATACGTTCCCGGACGGCCTGCCCGCACATCGGACGACGATAGGACGATCTCCACACGACCTCATACGGTCTACCTGCAACATTGTCTCTTTCGTGGGCAATTTTTTCAGGGACGATATTGCTCGGCGTGCGCACGGAGCGCACGCCGATCTCGCAGCGATAAACTTGTCAGATCTTCATCCAATCATCCCTCCTTCGCCTCTCTGCGGACGACTACTGGATCCGATTGCGGTAAACGACCGCCTGGCGGAACGCACCTGGACTATTGGGATTGAAACCGGTGAGCTGCAGCCGGTCGACCAGAAAGAAACTGCGGAACCGGGTCGTCTTACCGTTGGCGGCGCCGATCTCGGGCCCCATGGCGTCAAAGGCCAGTTGGGGACTGGTCGCAAACATCCCCAGATCTCCCTGGCGCTTGACCTCGAAGAAGCCGACCGTGATCCAAACCGCGTACTGATGGGTCCGCACCGTCGTCAGGTTCATGATGCGTTGCATCTCCTCGGTCCGCCAGTAGGGGTGCTGCCTGAAATCGGACGTGACATACGAGGCACCGCCCGCGGAATTGGCACCGAGATAGGGGTTCCTGACCCCTGTCAGGCCGACGGTGACGGCTGTCGTCGGCGCGGCTGTTGAGTAGAAGGCGGCCGCGTTTGCGCCCGGCCAGTACAGATTCACGACGCCCGAGTTCGGGCCGGTAGCGCCTGGATTTGAATAACTAGCATTGGGTACGACTGTGCCCTCCGTCACAACCGTCCCCGTCGTGTTGCTTGCAATGATGTACGGCGGCAGGGCGCCGGTTGACGGAAGTGGCGGGGTTGCCGTTTCTCCCACCGGGAGAATGGGCGTCAAGTTGTTGATGAAGGGGTCACCAGGTTCGCTGGCGTTACTCGGAGCGGGAGCTATAGCCGACGCTGCTCCCGGATTGTAGGCGTCGGGCATCTGGAAAAGACGGCGTGTCGGTATTGCCGGTGGATATACCGGGTTGAAAGTGTACGTCGGTATTGCCCCAGCGTTTAAAACCAGGCCCGGAGGCAACCCTGTTATGGACCCCGTGTAAACTGTGGGGTTCCTGATACCAGGATCACCCGCGTAATACGTGGGTGGTGTTGTGGTGAGAACGGGAACATTGTTGGGCTGGGGGTTCGTGAACTGGGTCGGAGGCAGCGCGGCCGGTCGCATCACCGTGTAGTCGATGTCGGGGTACGAAAGCGAATGGAATGGGATGTCGGCAGGCAGGCCGAAATAGCCGGGCACACCAAGCTCATCGAGCACCGTCGGGGCCTTCACGGCCAGATTCTGGCCGACCGCCCCCCAGCCATGACCAAATAGGTAGCCCGAGCCGCCGTGACGCAGCGAGAGGAACTGGATGAACGATGCCTTGAGCGCGTTGTTGTAAAGCGGGGCGGTGCCGGCGAGGCCGGTCAAGTAATTGGTCACGGGGTCGTTGTCGAGAAGGCCCGGGCTAATCAGTGGGTAGGCCGTAACCGGCGCGCCACCCACCTTTATCGCGGTGACTACGAAGGGGATTGGCGCTGATCCTGGTGCCAGGGGGATCTGGTACGGTGGGCCATTCCCCGACGCTACAGTGTTTCCGTAAACCGAATACGGACCCACTGGCACCGAGCCCAAAGGCGCTATCTGGTTGGAGTTGAGGTGCTGCTGGTTAAATTGATCTGACGGGGCCACCGTCTTGGGAGCGCCAGTGGCATCAACCGACTGGCCATTTTGCTGGGTGATCGACTGCTTGCCCAACAGGCTAAAGTATACTTCCTCATCGACGATGAGGTTAAGGTTCAAGAGGCCCGGTTTGAAATCTTGCCGCGCCCAGTCGAAATTCGTTCCATTCGCGACCGGACCGATCGCGCCAATCATCTGGCTGGGAACCTCGAAGAACTCGAACATCTTGAACCAGCCGTCACTCGCGTATCCACCGACTGTCGTTGCGGTCACGTCGTTCGTGGGAAACGCTCCAAAGCCCGTGTAATAGAACTTATCGCTCAAGTAGGGGAAACTGTGTGGTTGGACCGGCTGGTTGAGAGTAACAGCTCCTCCCACACCCCCAGCCACTGTGCTCGAGACCGACCCCAGCGGCGCCGATGACATCGTGTAATCCGGCGTCGCTGGCGGCGTGGGTGAGAGCTTGCCCGGCGCGAGCCCGAAGTTATTTACTACTGGCGGCGCGGGCGAGACTTTAAAGGATAATGGTGGAGTAGTAGGCGGGGTACCGACGAAAGCTGTATGGGCCGGAGTCGCTGGAGGGGGCACTGGAACCACTCCGGGATAGAGCTGCGGAGCGACGACACTGAAGAACTGCGTCACGTTCATCTGTGACGGCGCGAACTCGGCGAACTGTTTGGTGAAGAGGCCAGGCGGACATGCCGGCACGAACATGAGCTCGGCCACGCTGGTAAAATCGCGGTCATGAAACGGCAGGTAGTCCCAATTTTCGATCGCGTTGGCCGCGGTCATTGCCGAGCCCATCTCATATTCATTCGCCCAGCCCATTGTGTGATACATCGACATTGTCGCTCGGTTGTTGAGGACGGGAGTCGCGGTGGGATTGGTAAAATAGACCCCTTGAGTATCGAGGGCTCCCGAATTGGCGAACGACGGTTGCACAATTTGTTCAGAGTAGCCATATCGCGTGTCATAGGCGGTCGCGGGAGGTGTCGGCGTTCCCTGCGCCACGGGGACGGCGTGACCGCCGCGATAGGGCTGGAAACGCTGTGCCGAGTAGATTGTGTTATAAGAACCCGAGGTCGCAGGATTAGGTGGAGTGTTGGTGTCCGTCGTGATCGTGGCCCCAGTTCCGTCGATGTACGGGACCCGCATCGCATCGACGACCAGCATGGGATTGGTCGCGGAAACCGGCGCGAAGGGATTGGCCGGACGGCGCAGGCAAACCCAGATAAATTGAGTCGCCCTGCCAGGGGTCGGGGCTGTGACAGTGGGGATCTTCCATTTGTAGTTGGTCGGCAGCGTTGTTACTGTGCCCTGTACAACAATTCCGGGTAGGACACCCTCGTAAAGATTAATTGTCGGATTCGTCCCTCCGGCGTTCGTCATCGGATCGAAGCCAGCACTGGCATTGAGCGACTGAGTTACAGCCGCTGCTGTGGTGGGAATTTGAAACCCGCCGGTGCCCAAGTAGTAGGGAGTGGGGTTGGCCGCAGTAACCGTGCTAGGATTAATTGTCGATGATAACGTGAGATTAGGGGTCGTTTGGACCCCTCCTCCAAATTTATAGTAACTTCCGGGTTGCAGCGCGTTGTATTCGTAGCTGGTCGCGGCGCCCCCGGCCGCCCCGCCGGCGGTGCCCGCTGGGCTATTACCAAAGACATAGAAATAGTTGATCGGCAGGGGCGCCGGCGTCGTATAAGGCGAAGGTGCGCCGCTGGGAAGTGGGGGAGGGACCGCGCCGGCGGGTATTGGGTAAGGGATGCTGGTGCCATTGGCCGGCCAGTACGGAAACCCATTGACCACGACTGGGTTGCTTCCTGCTGCGACAGTAGTGTTAGGAATCAATGGTTGAAGAATCACATCCTGGCTAACCGGGAGAGCATCACCAGGGTACGTCGACGAGAATGCCGCATGATTGAGCGGGGTCAATCCATAAATATTGCCGTAGATTGGCAATTCGCCGCGATAGGGGTCGGGGCGGCTGTAGGGATCATCACCCGTGAAAACGATGTCCCATGAGCCAACCGAATACGGATCCGGCGGCGCCGTAGGTGCCGATGGCGGAGGCGTGGGCTCGAATCCGCCCAGATCGAGAACGCCCGCATTGGTAACCGGCGTTCCCGCCGCGTCGGCGGCCGGCAAACTCGGCAGCTCGGGCATGGTCAAGGTGTTGACAAGCTCGATCAGGAACCGATTGCTCGTGGTCGCCGAGGCCCCCCCGAGGTAAGAGAACGAGTAGGCCATCGCTTCGTTGATCGCGACCGGGTTATACTCCATTCCGTACTGATCTAGGTGCGCGGAACCGGCCGGGACGCCCCCGGCGGGGATGTACGCGAGCGTCGGAATCGGCGTAGCCCCGGTCGGAGCCGCCGCGCCCGCGACGAGCACGCCCGTTAACATGACGTCGGGATTGACCCAATGGGTCATCGTTGAGTCCGGATCGCGAAAGTCGATGATGTTGATGACGTACTGGCTGAGCTGAGCCAATTCCTCTGCCGTGTCCACGGCACGCGGCGGCAGGATCGCCTTGAGGAGTTGATACGTATCGCTAATCCATTTCTGTCGGATCGGCTCATTGGGATCGTTGGAGACTGGCAATGGGTAGTTGAGATTGATTTTCTTGGTGCGTTGGGCCAAGTTCCGGGTCGGAGCCGGCGCCGGTAGGGTCGGGTTACTTGGGTTTGGCAGATTTGTCAGATTGATGTTGGTATTGGTCGCCGCCTGCACGTTCAGGGTGTTAAATCCTGCGCTCGCCGTTTGGGTAAACCGGCTATTGGTCGGGAAGTTGCCCCCTGGATTATCGTTAGCCCAAACAAAATTGTTCAATTCCCAGGTGTCCAGCGCGAAAAGCCGGCGGCGGCGCTGGCCGTCCAGCGCATTGATGAAACTAATCGGCGCCAATTGCGAGAGTCGGCTCATGAGCGTCGACCCATCGACGTCTTGCTGGCGATAGAGCCACTCCAGGTCGCTCGCCTGAAACGGTGAATCGAGCAATGGATTGGGCTGGTACAGGTTCAACTCTTCGGTCTCGTTCACGCCGTCGGAGTGAACTTCCGAATTGACCTGGAAGTCGTAGGTCGGATACTCGATCGGCATGTTGTTCGCGTCGACGAACCAATCGACTGGCACGCCACCGTTCGATTGGGGCGTAAACGAGCCGGGCCTGTTGTTGCTCGGATTCATATTCGTGACGGGATAGGCATTGGTATTGTTGGCGTAGTTCTGGTTAGGGAACCGGAACGACTCGAAGCCGTGAAGTTGATTGTTGGTCACGTCGGGCTGGTACTGCGACCCCGAGGTCCATGCGGTGGCAAGCCCGGCGTTCCAGGTGCCATAAGCAATGGCGCCGTTGGGAAGGGTACCGGGTGGTGGAGCGGCCGGGGTCGTGACGTTGATAACGCCAGGCGAACCGGGGGGGCGGAAGAAACTCTGGTATTCGACCCGGCCCAAGGAATCGCCGCCTCGATCCGGGCCCCCCTGTGTAACCTGCCACTGCTGCACACGTCCCGTGCCGTTGATGTCGGCGGGAGTGAGCCAGCGCCGCATACGATCGACGGGGAGCAAGAGCGCGCCAGCAGCGTCGTACATGTCCGCATCGCCGATCTCACCCGCGTGGCCGAACGGCCACGGGTCGAACGAGTTGAAGTTGTCGTCGGCCGCGTCGCGCGGCAAGCCATTGACGATGTCACTTATATCAAGGGAATAGCCCGCCCGGACTCGGTTGGAATAGTTCGAAGTAATGGGATTGGAATACTGCTGGGAACTGAGACCAGTACCTCCGACTGTGTAAAGCGGATTCAGGAAGCCCCCCGCGACCGCTTGGGACTCGCCCCACCGGCCAGCAACGGCCGGAGTCGTGCTCAGGACGTACGCGTTACCGTTGCCGTCGGTTGTATAGATGTCGGGGCGGGTGAAAGTCTGCGTGTCGGCAATGCCATTGGGCATGAAGTACGGAGTAGCATGCGGCGCGTTCGCAGGAACACCTGCCGGCGGTGTGTAATAGACGTAATTGTTATCCCCGTTGGCTGTAGAGGCCGGAGGAGCCGTGGGAGAGGGCTGGGGGCGAGTGCCAGCGAGAAGGTTACGAAGTTGTGTCAGCCGCACATCAATTCCGCCGGTGTCGACCTGAGTGTTGGCGGCAAAAACGGTGTTTATGCCTGCGGTGACGCCGGTTTGGGGGGGACAAAACGCGGCATTCGGGTCAAAGTAGTTGCCGGTCCCAATGGTGACCGGCGCCGGATTGAAGCCGTTTTGAAGCGCATAGGTCGGGTCGATTTCGCTGACCGAGTTACCCAGGTGCAGAGCGTGGGTGGCGCCTCCGCCGTCTTTGTCGACCGCGGTGTCCGTCGTAACCGTACCCAAGGCACCTGCCAGGTTCCCCGCGGTGTTGAGCGGAATTCGACCGTTCAAACCGATAACCATGAAGGCAAATAATGGCTTGTAGAGTCGTCCGCCGGAGTCGGGCCTGGCGGGATAGCCAAGGTCCAGCCAGACCGAGTCAGTAACGCCGTCGCCGTCATTGTCAACGTCGTAGTTGATCTTGCCAGTGGTCGTGTCGGGAATCAGGTCGGGGAAGGTCGCCGCGTCATTGCCATCGTTGGCGACGGGGCGGAGGATGCGGCCCAACGAGTCGCCACCCTGCTGAGACCGGAAATTCGTACCGGATGCCGTCAGTCCCCAGTCGTTGGCCTGGAGCGCGGGCGTGGGGTTGGCAGGGTCATACCGCACAACCCCCGGCCGGTGGAACGAAGGTATCATAATCTGGCCATCGGCGCTTTGAACCGCCAGGAACCAGTTCTCGAGGTCGCAGGCGTCGTAGTCTTCGTCCATGCCAACCGAGTTGGGACTGATACCGTTGTATCGGAAGTTTCCGTAGGTCGATTTGGGGACGTTGATTGTGTTTCCGTTAATCGTGATAGGATTGGTAGTGGCACCCATGCCAGGCCCATTGAAAGCGTTGAGCCAGCGGCCGTCGAGGACAAAAGAATAAACCTGCGGGAGTGGTCCGGGTGTGCCAGACGCGGCGACCAGATAATCTCCCGGAAGCTGTGTTACAAATCCATTGGGGAATCCCTGCAACGGGGCAGGCGTGGGATTTACGAGCTGTGTCGATTCGCCGTTGGGAATCGATGTTCCGCCCGCATCGATTGGGTTAATGTGCACCTGAAAAGTACGGCCAGCGTTGGACGAAATGTTAAACTGACTGTCCACGAGGATCTCGAAAGTCTGTTGCACCGTTCCGGTGCCCGTTCCCGTTCCCGTGTAAGACAGGCGCATGATCCAGCGCGTGAAGTTGTACCCATAAAAGTTGGGATCATTGGAGGCGATATTCGTCGTCAAGAGATAGTTGTTAGTGACGCCGGCGACCGGTGTAATCGCTGTAATCAAGAACGGCAGTCCCGTCGACGGATCTACCTGGAGATATCCGTTGCTCGTGGCACCGGTGCCGTACATGTCGCGGGCCAGACTATGACCGCGGATCGCCGAGCGGACATCGGCCGTGTCGGTGATCAGTTGTGCGAGCGCAAAGTCCATCAACTCGTCGGCCTGGGGCTGGAGCAGCGACTGTTGATAATTGCGATTATTGATTCGCGACTGGCCGCTGTACGTTGCAAACGTGACCCCGATCAAGGCGAGCAAGCCGAGCATGGCCAAGACGAGGACCAGGACGATCCCCCGGCGGCGCTCCGGTCGCGATGGGCTCTTAGCGAACATGGTCAAAGCTCCTCACAGTAGGCAGTAGGCAGTGTGAACAGGCAGTCGGTCAATCGCTCGACGCGCGTGGCAGGGGAGCTTGATTTCCGAACCAGGTCTCGCTGCGGTTTGTTCACGAAAAAGGGTCCCTGTCGATTCAAGATTGATTGGCGGCTCGGGTTTTGAACTCGGCTCGCAGGCGACGCATCCAGGCCGTGTCGTCGGTCCGATCCTCGTCCACGATCCAGCGCTGGACCTCCTCGGCCAGGACCGGGAGGAAGCCACTCGCCGCGACCGCTATGTAGGTTCCTGCCGGCGTTAGCCGCTCGATGATCATCCGCTTGTCATCGAATCGCCACACTTCCGCGACGCCAAGGGCCGCGTAAATACCGGCTCGATCGACTTCGGGCCGGGAGATGTCCACTTCGATGGCTAGGTCTGGGTTGGGAACGAGAGCGATGTCCTTGAGACCGCGCACCCGGGCGAAGTCCGCGATCTTACTTGGCTGAAAGTAGTAACACTGGTCAGCCTCCAGCCCTCGCGTGATCAAAGGCCGCTTCCATGTCGTCTCGCGCAAACCCTTACAGGGGATTCCGAACTCTTCGGCGATCACGCTAACGAAATGGCCGAGGGAATCCGCTATATCCTCGTGATCCCAACCTTTGACCATGACTTCCAAGTCCCTTCCATCGTAATCGACGTGGATATTGCTCGACTCCGGAACGGAGTCGACCAGCTCTTCATAAAACGCCCAATCCACGCCGCGGAAGACAACACGCCGGTCAGGAATCTCGGTCAATCGTTCGAGCTCTTCGAGCGACGGCACGCGCGTCACGGGGCCCGGCACCTCGAGGGCGGGGGACACTGCCGTGGTTGTGTGCGTCGTCGTGCTCATGATTCGTTCTCCTCGCGGGGTTGGTCGTTGCCCACCGATCGTTGGCTTGGACCGGTGGGCGTGCCGCCCACCCTACGTGGCTCCGTCAAATCCGACCTGCGACTCTTGTTTTGATCTCCGCCCTCAACCGCCGAAACCAGTCCGTTTGGTTCCTGGTATCATAGTCCGTCACCCAGCGCCGAATGTCCTCGGCGCTGACTGGCAGGAATCCACTTACATCGACGGACTCATACGTGCCTACCTGGGTCAGCCGTTCGATGACTACATTCTGCCCGCTGAAGCGCCAAACTTCCGCAACGCGAAGGGCCGCGTAGATCCCCGCGCGATCGATCGCCGGACGGGAAATATCAACTTCAACAGTCAGATCGGGATTGGGATAATCGGCGTCATCCTTGGAATCGAGCGCATCGGCCTCGGCCGCCGCGTCAAGCTTTTCCGTGAGAAAGTAAAAAGACTCATCCGCTTCCAGGCCACGCGCGAGCTCTGGACGCTTCCAGGTCGCCTCCGCGTAACCCGCACAGGGAATCCCATATTCCTCAACAATGATGTCCACGATTTTCCCCAGCAGACGTTTGCTCTTCTCG
The DNA here is from genome assembly GCA_963850935.1 of uncultured Isosphaeraceae bacterium. Taxonomy (GTDB): domain Bacteria; phylum Planctomycetota; class Planctomycetia; order Isosphaerales; family Isosphaeraceae; genus CAWFRS01. Next base: position 34,328 of record CAWKNT010000029.1, on the reverse strand, counting down.
TGCTTCTTGCCTTTCCCCATGACCTCGAGGTCCTTGCCGTCATAACTGACCTTGATGTTGCTTGACTCTGGAATGGAGTCAACGAGCCGCGCGTAGAAAGTCCAATCCACGCCACGGTAGACGACACGCTGCTCAGGAACCTCGGTCAATCGCTCGAGCTCTTCCAGCGACGGCACGCGCGTCACGGGGCCCGGCACCTCGAGGGCGGGAGGGCCTGCCGTGGTTGTGTGCGTCGTCGTGCTCATGATTCGTTCTCCTCGCGGGATTGGTCGTTGCCCACCGATCGTTGGCTTGGACCGGTGGGCGTGCCGCCCACCCTACGTGGCTCGTTTAACCCTCGCCTGCTACTCGTGCTCGAATCTCCGCTCGCAACCGCCGGGCCCAGGCCGACTCGTCCGTGCAATCCTCCTTGACAACCCAGCGCTGAACGTCCTCAACTCGAATCGGCAGGAACCAGCTGGCGTCGACCGCAGCGTACTTCCCTTCCGAGCTCAGCCGTTCAATCACGACCCGCATGCCGTCGAATCTCCAGACCTCGGCCACATTCAGTGCCGCGTAAATGCTTGCGCGATCGATCTGGGGAGCAGAGATGTCGACCTCGATGGCCAGATCGGGATTGGGATAGTCGGCTATCTCGGCGGAATCACGTTCGAGCGCAGCCGCGTCCGCAGCGATCTTTTCCGGCAAGAAATAGTAGCACTGGTCGGCTTCCAGACCCCGCGAGATCTCGGGCCGCTTCCAGGTCGTGTCCGCCAAGCTGGTGTACGGAATTCCCAATTCTTGCGCGATGGCCTCCACCAACTGTCCGAGCAATTTGGTCCCCTTCCCGTGCTTCCGACCCTTCCCCATGACCTCGAGGTCCTTGCCGTCATAGCCGACCTGAATGCTGCGCGACTCCGGAATAGAGTCAACGATCCGGTCGTAGAAAGCCCAATCCACGCCGCGGAAGACGACGCGCCGGTCGGGAACCTCGGTCAATCGTTCGAGCTCTTCGAGCGATGGCACGCGCGTCACGGGGCCCGGCACCTCGAGGGCGGGAGGGACTGCCGTGGTTGTGTGCGTCGCCGTCGTGTTCATCAAAGTTTGTCCGTGAAATCTTGCCGGATCGTGAGTGATTTGACGCGCTGATTCGCCGGGTCAACAACCCGGATCTGGATCTGGATGCCCCGAAGCGGGGCCGGATAAGGCGGCGGATACGACGGGAAGACCGGCGGTGAGAACGGCGGCCCCAGCGGGACGCCAGCGTTGCCGCCCGTCGCGTTCGGAGGCCAGACACCATTTGCCGGCGCTCTGCTGTAGTCCGTTGACCAACTATCCCAAACCCGCCGCAACCGGACGACCCCCTTGTTGTCGTCGCCAATGTTGCTGGAATAATTCGGGTGCGTTGGTCCGTACTGCGCCACGAAATTGTTGAAGTTTACATACGTGGGATTCGGGTTCTGCGCATCGAGCCGGTTGTCTTCGACCAGAGGGGGCATCCGCCCCTCATGTGCAAAGGTTTGATTGATGGTGGAAAACAGAGTGCCTCCGGGAACCAGCGGAGGCCAGACCGTTACCGGCGGCGGGACCGGAAAGTTCGTCGTGCCCAAATAGAGCGGCACGTTGACGGGCCCGGGAGTATTGTTCAGGCCGTTGTTGGGTAGTTGGTAGTTGGTGTAGTTACTGAAAGGAATATATAAACGGAGGTCGTCTCCCCAGCCCAGATCGCCATAGCCTGCCAGAGCGTTATCGTATGCCTTGATGTCAAAGCTGCGAACACCAGTCATGATCAAATCATCTTCCCAGCTCAGCGTGTTCCAAAGTCCGGGTGTTAATGGGTTCGGTGGACTCGGCACCTGGAAGAAAGTGTTGCTTTGGCCGTTGTTTAGTGGATCTCCCCAACCGTCGTTGAAAAGCTGGGCTGTGTTGCGAAAGAGGTTTGTCATCGCGGGGAGCAGGCCGGGACGATTCGGGTTCAACTGACCGGCGCTCACCTCGGAGTTGGCACCGGCCGCGGCGGGGCTCAGCGGCAAGAGTCCAGTGGGTTGCTGCGGGCTAGGCGCGGCGAAAGCCAGATTCACCGGTCCGACATTGACCTGAACGGTGGGATCGGTCCACGCTGGTGACAGCGTCTCCCGCCAGGTGGGAAAGCCCCACCAGGTTTGCCACATCTCTGCCTGCGCGTTCTTCCCCGTGCCAACGGCGGTGGGGACAGAATTGTTGAGTGTCGGCAGATTGTCGCCGACATCGACGGGGTTATGATTTAAATTCTGCAGGTACGCCAAGGGGTTGCCGTCGAACGTGATGAGATTACACGCCCCGGCGTTGGTGTAGATGGCATAGGGGGCCGGTGCATGAATCCAGCCGAATGCATCGCTGGACAATGCTTGCGCTTTCGAGTACGCCCCTGGAAAGACGAACGGGAATCCGAGAATTCCGGTGGTGCGAAAGCCAGGCGCCGCGTTTACGTACGTCGGCTCAAAAATGAGATGCCAGGTCGCCGTGGGGGGGAGGTTGGGGTTATACGGGATGAAAACGCCGGGGTAGAGCGTGGGATAGTAATCGGGCACATTGTCGCCATTGAGATCGTCTGCAAGGCCATCCGGAAGGGGCGGGGGGGTGGGCGGATTGCCAATGGGCAGACCAACGAAATCATTCGCGAACCGCGAATAGGCGAACCGATTATGGCGATTGGTCAGGTCGCCGAGCGTATTGAGAACGATTGTCTGTGACGCCTGGTTGATCGGCAAGTTTGCAAGCGCTTGGACGTTCGGCCCGGTTGCTGCCGGCCTCGCGGAAAGATCATTGACCCCCTGCCAGCTCACGTTCGCCAGCCCCAATGACGCTGGTGCAAAAGCATTGCGGGACATGCCCCCATTCGCATTCAGAAAGTATCCTCCGTTAGTGAACGTGGGGGCGATCGATGACTGAAGCTCGGGAGCGACCAAAAGTACGCGGCGGTAAAGATTGCCGTCACGCAGGAAATAAATGATCTCGGCGTATTCACTCGTAATCGTGACCGGCTGGCTTTGCATATATTGCGCCGGTGGTCCGGTGGCGGTGAGGTTGGAGGGTAGCGTCTGCTGCGGGGGCAGGAAGGCTCGGCCCGTGAATGGGCGGCCCGCGGGGGCCTTGGCCGTGAAGCGGATGTAGTCGTCGCAGTCTTCACCCTGAATATCGGCGAACTCGTTCTCGCCGTACTCGAAATAGCCGAGGTTTAGTGCGGGGTCGAGCGGCGGGGTGAATCTGGCGGTGGCGCCGCCGAGATCCTGTCGAATCGTCGCATCCAGCAGTTTAAGCGAGTTATCCAGTTCCTGGGTCGCCTGCGCGGCCGAGAGGGCCCCGGTCGCTCCCTGGAACACCTGTACCAGGATCGTCATGATGATCACCAGCACAGCGACGGTAACCAGCATCTCGACCAGCGTCACGCCACGGCGGCGTCGGGCCGGTCTCGGTCGAAGGCGGATAGTTCGTTTCACGGCTGGGTCACCTTGCAATTCGTAGGGTGGACACCGCCCACCGCATCTTGTCCCGGGAAGAGGCCGTCCAGTGGTGGGCGCTGCCGCCCACCCTACCTAATGGGTGAAAATTGTCTGCGGGATCACATTGACGACGTTGGGTGCGATCAGGGCCGCGTTGACTGTCACAACCGTACCGCCCGCTCCGAGCGGAGTTCGTGCCTGCAGCGTTCGATCAACATAAACGACCATGGATCGGAACTGGTTGGCGTTCGCACTGTCCGGGCTGGCCGGCATGACTTTTTGAACACGGTACCAATAGCACCGCTGGGCAGGTAGATTGTCCCATTCGGCATTATTGAATGGGTTTTGCACGCCTCCGAACGTGCCCGTGGGTGTTCCGCTGAGGAAGTACTGTTGAAAACGCTGAAACCTGGTCAGCGGATACGTGCTCAAGGGACCAGCAAGTGTTTGATTCCGCTCGTACGTCACGTCGGCGATCCAGTCACCTACTTTCACCACCGGGTCGGGTTGAGTGTTGTACCATCGCAACAGGACGGAACGATCGGCGCTGGTGCCGAAGCCATCGTTCCCACCCAAACTGCTGACGTGCTTACTGTAACCCCAGATAGCCTCGACGACCGTCTCTCCCTCAACCTGGTATGACTGGAAGGGGGCAGCCACCGGATTGGGAGGCGATGGAGCTTCAATGCCGAACGGCCGATTCTCGAAGATGACAATGTTGCCATCGAAGGTCGACCCGCTCGACGTATTGTTCTGTTGACCGGTGAACATCCACGAATAACGCCAATCGTTGGTCAGGACAGGGTTCGGGTTCACCAGGAGCCCATCATTAGCGAGCCTCAGGTCGGGAAGCACGGGACTCAGAATGTTTCCGTTGGCATCAATGTTCGTGGCCACGTTTTCGTTCCACACCACATCCTCGGGGGAAACGAACGTCTTGGGGACATCGTTGGAGACCGGCATGACCGCAATAGGCTGATTGGTGCCGACCTGCACGAACGGCCGATTAAAATTCGTGAGTCGCTGCAAGCCGTGGGCGCTGGGAAGGCCTCCACTGGGGTCGTTACGGATATAACCGAGCCCCGCGCCAAACCGTGCCTCCAGATTGTTATCGTTCAAGTAATATCCCTGTGGCGAGTTGGTGTTGGAGTTCGGGTTCTGCACTTGAAATCGCCAGAGCGGGTCGTAGGCAAACGGCAGCCCGTACCCCCCCGAAGTGCCAGCAGTGGCGCCGAAATAGTTGAAAGGCCCAGCCGCCGGGTCAGTCGGATCGTGCCAATCCTGGGAGGCAACCAAGCTCGCGGGCCCGGGCGTGTCTTGGGTAAGGGGATTATAAGTCTGGCCGTCGACCGTGGTGAACCACGGGTTCGTCGCGAGCGTGCCCTGGTAGATGTAGTTGTACTGGTCGGCGATACTAAAAGAGCCGGTTGTCAATAATCCCCGCGCCACCAAGTCGGCGGCAGCGGATTCCGTGAGATACGCAGACCTGGTGGATCGGGCCGCGTCGCGCAGCCGCAAGAGCCCCAGCGGGAATAAGGTCGCGACCGAGGCCAGCCCCACACCCAGGATCAAGATCGCAATCAGGATCTCCGTCAGGGTGATTCCTGACCTGGGACGAGCGCATGCGCGACGAGCGATCATGATCAATTTCCCCCTCGGATGCCGTGCTGTGCTTGAAGGAATGGTACGCCGGGGCGGTAGGGGGTCGTCGTCGAGCCGATATTCGCCGGAAAATCGAAGGGCACATTGTCGTTGGTCGTGAGCTGTCCCGTTCGGGTGAAGAGCGTGACTAAGCGGTACTCACCCTTCAGCTCTGTTCCGCTAAACAACGTCGGAACCAGGTTGTTCGGATCGATCAAAGACGACAAAGGCGGCAAAGGCAGGTACGGGGCGACACCAGTATGGACCGCGTTGCTTTGAGGCGCAAACACATCGGTCCGCTCTGCGACCCAGAAGTGAAAAAACGACGACCCCATCCCAAACGATGAAGGTGCCGCGTAGATCGTGCTCGGTACTACCGAACCGTTAGGATAGACCAGGATGTCGACATATCCCGTGTACAGGTTCACCGGCAGACGCGAACGTTCGAGGCTGGGCGCTGTTAGCGTTGGATATCCCCACGTGGACAGGTCCACGACGACATTCGTAGGCAGCAGTACTTCGCGCGCGTTGATTGTCGGCCCTGGCCGCCGCTGAATAACGTACTGGAGGTGATTAACGACACCCCCCGTAAGGTTACTGTTCGTGGCGAAATCAGACGAAAGTGCCCCATGCCACGACTCCGTTTCCCACTCAAGAAGCTCGTCAATGAGGCCGTTACCGTTGTTGTCGACGTTGTCCCAACCTTCGTCAACAAAGCCGTTGTGATTGTCGTCCTGACCGTTTACCAGAAACAGGAATTCGGGATTCAACGTCTGATTACCCTGCGCGAATACGAGTGGTGAGCCTAAACCAGGGGCTCCCACGTTGACAAAAAGCTCGTTGTTACCATTGGCCGGTGTCTGGAACATCGGTCCAACCACCGTGTACCAAGGTCCGGCATTGTTAATCTGAATCTTGTCGCCCACGCGCACATTCCAGAACCAAGACGTCGGCGCGTTAGGTAATCCATTCGCACCGACAACTTGTTCCGCAAGCATCAGGACATTTCCAGTCGTGTATGCCGAAGACAGCCCGTTTAATGGGTAGCTCGTGAGCGAGTTATCCGAAAAATTCGGAACAAGATACTGGAGGTGGAGTGTAGACGTGAAACTCCAGTTTTGGGGAAGCACAGGAGCTGCCACCCCCGCGGGATCAACCAGTCGAGGTATCACCACGGCAAACCCCTCTGAATAATCCGGGGCCGGCGCGATCGGAATGATTCGATTGGCGGCGAGCGGTTGAGCAGGGTTGACGACCGTTGAACCATTGATGGTCGTGTACTGGATCGGAAACGCGGGATCGGGGAGCAGCCGGATTCCGCTGGGCGCATTGTTCTTGATCGCTGAGTCGCGGGCGCCGACCAAAGCCCCCTGCAAGATCCGCGCCCCCTCGCTCACCTGGCGATGGCTAATCGCCGGCAACACTGTCGGCAGCGCCACCGCACTCACGAGCACGACGATGAGTATTACCACCAAGAGCTCGATGAGCGTGAAGCCCTTGGGCCGTTGAGCTTGGCACGGGCTTGCAGCCCGTGATGCGCCCTGCCACGGGCAATATGCCCGTGCCACTGGTGCCATGGCTGCTTTCATGTTCATCATCCCGAGCCTCCGATCACGCCGCCTGCGGAAAGATTGTGGTTGCTGATATCATCCTGGCTCCCCTGAAAGATATCGGAACTGGACGGATGGGTCGGGTCGTTTGATGGAGCGTAGGAAAACGTCGTGGCGGGGTGCAGACTTGTCGTGAAACCAGGCGGTGTGCCGGTGAAGAGGTCCAGGCCAAATGGCATTGCATTATTTTCGTTGGCGATCAGAAATTGTGACGCGCCAGCGCCAAACGTTCCCATGTCACTGTCTGCATAGAGAAAGACCCCCGGCACCAGATCCGGCCCACCCGACAGGATCAGGAACTTCGAATAGAATGCGCGCGCAAGGGGTATGTTCGTGCCACGGTCCCAAAAGGTGCCGGCGAGCCCGCCAGTACCCGTATTGGGCAACGGTTCACACAGCGTATGGAACAGAGACTGGAACGCCTGCATGCCGCCGCTGGCATTGGCCGGAGCCTGTGTTGTCGCGGTAACAATCGCAGGCGACGTTATTGTTGGCCGCGATTCCCCCGCTCGTCGCGGACGCCCACCAAGCTGGTGCCAACAGCTGCTGGTTGAGGTCGAGTGGGTCTTGCTCGCGCTGCTCGAAATGGATGCATAGGGATGGCGCACAAGTCCCAGGTCTGATTATTGGTGGAGTCGAGCGCTAACGTTCTGGCCGCGCTGGAGGTCGGAATGGTAGAACAGCGGCCAGCGGAAGAACTGGAGCGGCTGGCCCCAGGCATCGACGAACTCGGGCATGCCGTCGTTGTCGGTGTCTTGCACTTCCCGGTCGGTGAAATCGTCGCGACTGAAGATCGACCCCAGGGGCCGGTCCCCTCGACCAGGAGGGCGTAGAGCGTCTCTGCCCGGGCGGTGGCGTGCGTGTGGTTTTGCAGATGGGCAGTGACCAAAGCCAGATTCGAGGCGTTCACTCCCTCGCCCGCGTTGTCGATGAAGCCGTCCTGGTCGTTGTCGACGCCGTCATAACCGGCAGGGAGGTAGCCCAGGTTCTTGTAGAGCCCAGCGGCGACCTCATAGGCCGCGCCGTAAATTCCGCTGCCCGCAATGCCCAGGGTCGGCGAGCTAACGTTACTGTCGCCGAACGAATTGTTTCCCGGATTGTTCACCAATGTGTTGCCCAGCGGCAGGACGAAGTTCGCACTCGTCCCAGCGCCGCCGAGCCTGTAATATTTGGGCTGTTGTCTGTTCCGTTGATCGGCACGGCCGCGAAGTTGAGCGGGTAGTTGGATCCCCGGTAGGTGTCGTCGTCTGCACATAAAACACGTCGGGCATCTCGCTCTTGATGTAGTCGTACCATGCAATGGCTTGAGCGCGGTCCGTTCCCTTGAGCGCGGGGTTTATCACGTTGTTTCCATTGGCATCAAGAAGCGGTTGGCCATTGGGCAGGGTGATAAATTGCGGTGGAATCATCCCGAGCGGGTTCAAACTTGGAACAACCGCTAACGAGCTCCAGACCGCCGCCAGATAGCCATGTGTGTAATTGGGTTCGGGCCGGTTCTGCAGCAACGCTTCGAGTCGGTCGCTGAGTCCGGCCTCGAGCTTGGTGATCAACGTTTGGGTAGCGCGCTCTTCGGCGCGGCGAACGGCGTCCATGGCGGCGATCATGACAAACGCCAGAATGATGCCGATGATCGTGATCACCACCAAAAGCTCGACCAGGGTAAAGCCGCCACGTCGAGACCGGCCAGCGCGAGCGTGAGAAGCGGTGATGGAGGCGCCGCGCATGCGATCGTTCTTCGACGCACGCTTTGCCGCCATCATGGAAGATTGCTGGTTCATCACGTGCACTTTCATCTGTTCTCGTGCCGATCTCACCTAATCTTGAAACTGACGCCGCACCTATTTGTGACTCTTTATGTTCACCGCGCGACTGAGCAGACAGCACAACATACCGCGATCCCGGAGAACGGCACCCACAGCGCTTCCGATTCCACACCGGGAGGTGCCGCCTCAATTCACGACCACTCAATATTTCAATATGGAGAGAGACTCAATCGCTGCGCACGCAGTTGTTGATCACCAGAACATTAATTCAATGAACCTGCTTTGAAGTTTGTGAGATTGTCGCTTTCGCGCACGCGTATATTCGCATCAGTATCGGCACCGAGAGTCTTGCCCATGGTCGATCCTGAGAACGTGTTGACCGCGTCAAATGGCAGGGGCACTGTCGCCGATGATTGCAAGTTCGAGACAAACTGGCCCCCCACGCCGTAAAGCCCATCAAGTCCCGATGAGATGATCTGGAACGACTGCGGATTTTGAAAAGTAATGGGGGTGCCAGCCGGAACGCCGATAGTCAACGATGCGGTATAGGGATTTGGCGAGAACGAACTGCAGAAATTCACGCCGAGATTGACCGGAAACGCCGTTTGAAAGCCCAGCCCGATGGGCCCGTTACCCAGTCCGTCAGTTTCCGGGAAGTTGACGTCGTTGGGATCGTAGCCGGCTTGCCGTAGGCGCTGAAGTACGCATAGAAGTTGAGCGTCAATCCACCGGCGCCGTGGGGGGAGAATTGCCTAGCGAGTCGTAGTAGGCCGGAATTCCGGGAGTTGTCGCCGAAGTCTGCGTGTTGAGATCGAGGAAAAGCCGGCCGGGATTGAACTCGAACATCGGCGGCTGCCGGTTGGCGCTGTACATATCGTTGCCGTTATTCAGGCTGTTCGAGAACGGGTTGATCGGGTTCTTGTCGAATCCCGTCATCCCAAAGTTGCCCGAACCGTCTTGGGAGGGAACACCCCCCAGGAAGAAGACCAGGCACTCGTGACCGTGCAGAACGTAGGTACCGTCGTTCAACCCGTTGCCGTTGAAGTCGTACCATTGATTTGCTGGCAGGCGCACCGTACAGGTTCACTCGCGGCCAAAACTTGCGGAGGGCTGCGATCGACCGCTGGATAAGTTGTGGCTCGGTGATATCGCCGTGACCCGGTGACGTGGGATCGATTTGCGTCGGATCAGGCACCGTGCCAGACGTGCTGAGGACGGAGTTCGCGTTCCCACTCAGAAGCGCCAGGTAATTGCCACTTTCGACCGCCAAAAATCGGCTGGGGGGATAGTCGCCGTATTTGCTTTTGAAATTCGCGAGTGCCTGGGCAAGCTGATTGATCTCCGCCGACACCGCCCCCTTCTTGGCGGTTCTCAGGGCGCTGTTGATCGCCGGCAGCAAAAGCGCGATCAGAATCGCGATGATGATCATCACCATCAGGAGTTCGATCATCGTGAAGCCGCCGCGCATCCCGCGAGCCGGCGTCCGTTGGGTACTGGGCGGTTCATGCGAAAGGCTCCCCTGGTTGCTTGCACCGGCGGTCGGAAACGTGACGATAAGTCGTGACCGATGGTCACGAACTCCGATAGACGATCGAGAAACACTTGCTAGTTCTCAAATAAGACGGATTCATTTACTTTTCAAGGGACAGTGGCTGATGGATCACTGACCAGCCCCCCCGTTCCACTGATCAAGCGAACTGGAACTTGCCACGACCACCCCCCCTGCCCCCCCCTTCACAAGGGGGGGAAAGCTCCGCCTCCAAGTCTTCTTAACAAAGGACTAAGGACCAAGGACCAAGGACTATCCTGACAGCTTCGAGATCAGCGTGACGAGCGGCAGGAAGAGGGCGATCACGATGAAGCCGACGATGCCGCCCAGGATGACGATCATGATCGGCTCCAGCAGGCTGACCAAGCTCTCGACGGCCGTCTCGACTTCTTCATCATAGTTGTCGGCGATCTTGTTGAGCATCGTATCGAGCTCGCCGGTTTCCTCGCCGACGTCGATCATGTTGACCACGATGTCGTCGACGATCCGGGCCTCCTTCAAGGGCTGGGCGATCGTCTCACCCTCGCGGATGCTCTCGTAAATGCGCGTGAAATGCCCGCTCGAAGACCGCGTTGCCCGCCGTGTCGCGGACGATATTGAGCGACTCCAGGATCGGCACGCCCGACTGCACCAGCGTGCCCAACGTCCGCATCGTGCGGGCCACCGTCGACTTCTCGATGATCGAGCCCATGACCGGAATCATGAGCGCGATCCGGTCGCAGATATAAGCCCCCGTCTTGTTGCGATACATCAGCTTGATGAAGATCCAGATAAAGAGCGGTGTCAGGAAGACGATGTAGAAATACTTGATCAAGAAGTGGCTGGCGTCGATCAGGATCGATCGTCATCCTGGGCAGCGGCAGATTGAAGTCTTTGAAGATCGCTTCAAACTTGGGGATGATGAAATAGAGAATGAATCCGACGATCACGCAGGCGACGAAGATGACCACGACCGGGTAAACCATGGCCGACTTGATCCGCCGCTTGAGCGACTGGGCCTTTTCCTTGAAGTCGGCCAGGCGCTGGAGGATCGCCTCGAGGGCACCGCCGGCCTCGCCCGCCTTGATCATGTTGCAGTAGAGCCGGTCGAACGCCTTGGGGTGCTTGGCACAGGCTTCCGACAGGGTCTGGCCGCTCTCGATGTCTTCGACGATGTCTTGAAGCGCGTTCTTCAAGACGCCCGGCTTGCACTGGCCTTCGAGGATCTTCAGGCTGCGGAGGATCGGCAAACCGGCATCCTGCAAGGTCGAGAGCTGCCGCGTGAACGTGCAAAGCTGCTTGGTCGAGATCTTGCCGATCGTGAACGCCTTCTTCCGCCGCTTGGCGCCCCTTCTTGGCCGAGGCCCGCGTCTTGGCCTTCTTCGCCTTCTCGGCAATCTTGGTGACGAAGAACCCCTTCTGACGGATCAGTTGCTGCGCTTCCTCCTGAGTCGCGGCGTCAATCGAGTCCTTGACTTCCCGCCCGGTATGATCCATCGCCTCGTACTGAAAGGTCGGCATCGTGGGTCCTCGTTGTCTAGGGGGTCGGTTCGATCAGTGCGAGTTCAAGGCAGTGAATCGAGATTACGATGAGTAGGATAAGATTAAGATTGCAGGACCTAGCGAATTGAGTCATGTTCCGGACTCGATCGAATCCAATCTGAATCGTCATCTGAATCGTACTCATCTTCCGGATTCATCAAATATCATCCAACATGGTCTCGCGCAAGATCTCTTCGATGCTCGACTGCCCGTTGTGAATCATTCCCATGCCCGTCTCGCGCAGGGTCCGCATGCCGAACTTGCGGCAGGCGTTGCGGAAATCGTCGAGCGACGCCTCGGCGACGACCATCTCGCGGAGGGTGTCGTTCATGACCAGGAGCTCGTAGATGCCCATCCGGCCCTTGTAGCCGGTGTTATTGCACTTCTCGCAGCCCTTGCCGTAGTAAAACTTCTTGGTCGAGGCCTCTTCGACGGAGCAGGCCCAGCTCCATGCAGACCTCGGGGGCCGGCGTGAACTCGGTGCGGCAGTTCTGGCAGATCTTCCGCACCAGCCGCTGGGCGAGGACCGCCTCGACCGTGGCCGTGATCAAGAACGTGGGCAGCCCCATGTCGCGCAGCCGGGTGATCGCCGACGGGGCGTCGTTGGTGTGCAGCGTGGTGAAGACGATGTGGCCGGTCAGCGAGGCCTGGATCGAGATCTCGGCCGTCTCCAGGTCGCGGGTCTCGCCCACCAGGATCTTGTCCGGGTCTTGCCGCAAGATCGACCGCAGGCAGGCGGCGAACGTCACGCCGATATCGGGGTTGACCGGGATCTGAACCAGGCCCTCGATGTCGTACTCGACCGGCTCCTCGGTCGTGATGATCTTGTCTTCGATGCGGTTCAAATGGTTGAGGGTCGCATAAAGGGTCGTCGTCTTGCCCGACGAGGTCGGGCCGGTCACCAGGACGATGCCGTTGGGCTTTTCGATGATCTCGTGCCAGATCTTCGAGCGTGTCTTCGGGCATGCCCAGCTTCTTCAAGTCGAGCTGCACGACCGTGCGGTCGAGGATCCGCAAGACGACGCTCTCGCCGAACATGCACGGCAAGGTCGAGACCCGGATGTCGACCGCGTTGCCGCCCAGGGCGAGCTGGATGCGGCCGTCCTGGGGAAGCCGCCGCTCGGCGATGTCGAGGTTGGACATGACCTTGATGCGGCTGGCGATCGCCGAGGCCAGGTGCCGCGGCGGCGGCACCAGCTCGTAGAGCACCCCGTCGACCCGGTACCGCATCTTGTACTCTTCCTCGAACGGCTCGAAGTGGATGTCCGAGGCCTTGTCTTTGATCGCCAGCAGCAAGACCATGTTCAGCAGCTTGCGCACCGGCGCGGCCTCGGCCATCTCTTCGATCGCCTCCAGGTCGATCGTGTTGTCGTTGCGCCCGACCATCCGCTGACAGGCCCTTGTCTTCCTCGATCTGCTTGACGACGTCCTGAATGCTCTCGTGATGGCCGGCATAAAGCCGCTCGATGGCCGCCATCACGTCGGCCTCGGTGGCGATCGCCCCCTTGACCTCGGTGCTCAAGAACATCTTCAGGCTGTCGAGCGTCGACGGGTTTTGCGGCTCCGCCATCGCCACCGTCAGGCTCTTGTCTTTCTTGTTCTGCGAGACCGGCACGATCTTGTAGGCCGTCGCCATGCTCTCGTTGACCAGCTCGGTCAGCTCGGCCGGGATCGTGATGTCGGCCAGCTTGACCACCTTCATGCCGAGCTGCTCGCCCAGCGCCTTCAAGACCTGGTCTTCCTTGACCAGCCCCATGCGCACCGCCACCTTGCCCAGCAGGTCGGAGCCGGAACGCTTCTGCTCCTCGATCACCTTCCAGAGGGTTTCCTCGTCGAGGTAACCCATGTCGACCATGATCGTGCCGAGTCGTCGAGCCATTGAGTCGTTCCGTTCTCTAGTGAGTAGAACAGTGGACAGTAGAAAGTCAGATTGTCGACTGTGATCGTTAGAGTCGCTTCCGCTCCTCTAGAGAGTAGAACAGCGGAAAGTAGATCGTCGACCATGATCACGCCGAGTCTTCGAGCCATTTGAGTCGGTACTTATTGTTTTGGTTGCAGAGCAAGACGGGATGGGAACACTTTCACTGCATCGAGAGCACTGAGACCAATCCTAGACCTGATTCTCCTCTTCACCCTCCTCGTCCTCGTCAAAGATTCCCTTCTTGGCGTTTTCGATTCGCTCGCGCAGGTCGCCGGGCTTGCGGCACTTGAACATGACCTCGCTTTCCTCGACGAGCCCCTGCTTCCAGAGGTTGAACAGGCTGTCGTCGAGCAGGATCATGCCGTGCTTGCGGCCGGTCTGGATCGACGAATCGATGCGGTACGTCTTGTTTTCACGAATCAGGTTGGAGATGGCCGGGGTGACCACCAGCATTTCATAGGCGGCCACCAGTCCCTTGGGCTTGCGGGGCAAGAGCGCCTGGGCCAGGATGCCGATGATCGCCACCGAGAGCTGGGTGCGGATCTGGTCTTGCTGGTCCTTGGGGAAGACGTCGATGACGCGGTTGACCGTCCCTTCGGCCGAGTTGGTGTGCAAGGTCGCCGAAGACGATGTGGCCGGTCTCGGCGGCCGTGATCGCCGCGGAGATCGTGGCCAGGTCGCGCATTTCACCGACCAGGATGATGTCGGGGTCCATTCGCAAGGCACGCCGGATCGCTTCGGGAAAGTCGGGCACGTCGATGCCGATCTCGCGCTGATTGATCGAGCGACTTGTTGTGCTTGTGGAAATACTCGATCGGGTCTTCGATCGTGATGATGTGGCGGTCCATCGTGTTGTTGATGTAGTTGATCATCGACGCCAGGCTGGTCGTCTTGCCCGAACCGGTCGGCCCCGTCACCAGGATCAAGCCGCGCGGCCGCTGAATCAACTCTTCGATAACTCGGCGGCAGGCCGAGCTGCTCGAATGTGAGAAACTCGTTGGGGATTCGCCGCAGCACCAACCCCACGTTGCCGCGCTGCTTGTAGACGGCCACGCGGAACCGGGCCATGTCGCCAAACGCGAACCCGAAGTCGGTCCCCCCACTTCCTGCAGCTCTTGCTGGCACCGCTCCGGCGTGATGCTCTTCATCAGCGACACCGTGTCGGCCGGCTCCAGCACCTTGGTCGCCAACGGACGCATGTGACCATGCAACCGCAGCATGGGCTGGCTACCCACGGTCAGGTGCAGGTCGCTCGCCTTTTGCTGGCAAACGGTCTGAAGCAGTTTGTCGATGAGCAGTGTACCCATTGCCCTGATGTGCCTCCGCGCTAACGTCGATGGAACCCGTCATGCCGCCCCCCGAAACGCGAATCGCAGGGGTTGACTTTTTCCTAAAAACCAGGTGTCCACCGATTCGTGATGTCGCGCCTTGAGGTTAGGACTGGGTATCGCTGCCCCACGACAACATCATTATTTCGGTGAAAACCCGCCGATCAAGCGAAAAACTCGATAGCATCCTTGACAACCACGACCGCGTGCGTCGCTGGGCCACGTCGCCGCGCGGCGATTAGCCGCCCGCCCAGGCTTCGTCAGACATGGACGCTCGCTGCAATCGTCGAGCTGCGTCGACTCGCCCCGACGCCGAGCTCGTTCACGTCTTCTTCGTGCGGCCGAACGTCTCCGACAGCACGTCGCGCTGGGTGATGCGCAAGACCTCGTCGATCGTGGTGATCCCCCGGATCGCCTTGACGATTCCGTCCTCGAACAACGTACGCATCCCCTGTTTGCGAGCCATCTTACGAACATTCTGCGTCGATTCTCCCTTGAACGCCATCTCGCGAACCTGCGGGGTCATGGTCATCAGCTCGTAGATGCCCTGGCGGCCGCGATAGCCCTTTTTGTTGCAGTGGTTGCACCCCTTTCCTTTCATGAAGTTGGCCTTCTTGGCGATCTCGGGACGCAGCCCCAGGCCGGCCAGAAGATGGGGCGGCGGCTCGTACCGCATCTTGCATTTGGGGCAAACTTTTCGCACCAATCGTTGAGCCATGATTGCAAGCACGGAGCTGGCGACCAGGAACGGCTGGATGCCGATATCGACCAAACGTGTAATAGCACTGGGCGCATCGTTCGTGTGCAATGTACTGAAAACCAAGTGTCCTGTCAGAGAGGCCTGAATTGCGGTCTCGGCCGTCTCTAAATCGCGGATTTCGCCGACCAGGAGGATGTTGGGGTTCTGGCGGAGCATGGCACGGATGATGCGGGCGAAGGTCATGCCGATCTTGGCCTTGACCTCACACTGGTTCACGCCCGGCAGGTAGTACTCGACGGGGTCTTCGGCCGTGATGATCTTCGTGTCGGGCCGGTTCAGCTCGTTGAGGGCGGCGTAGAGCGTGGTCGTCTTGCCGGAGCCGGTCGGCCCGGTGACGAGCAAGATGCCGTTGGGCCGTTTGATCAGTGTCTTGAACCGGGCGAAGTCTTCGTCGCCGAACCCGAGGTCCTGGAGCCCGACCTTGATGTTGTCGCGGTCGAGGATCCGCATGACGACCGACTGACCATGGCTGGTTGGTATGATGCTGACCCGCATGTCGATGTCTTTGCCGGCGACCAGGATCTTGATCCGGCCGTCTTGCGGGCGGCGTTTCTCGGCGATGTCGATGAAGCCCATGATCTTGATACGGCTGATCATCGCGCCCAGCAGCCGGCGCGGGGCGCTGTCGCGTTCCATCAAGACGCCGTCGATCCGGTAGCGGATCCGCACGCGGTCGGCGAACGGCTCGATGTGGATGTCGCTGGCACGCATGGTCACCGCTTCCTGGATGATCAGGTGCATCAGCTTGATGACCGGTGCGTCCCCTTCTTCCAGGGTGTTGGTGATCGACGATTTCGAGCCGTCGCCCCGCCGTCTTCGGAGAAATCGATGGCGGTGTCGGTGAACTCCTGGAGCATCGAGTCGACCGACTCGGTCTCGGAGGTGGCGCTTCCGTAATACTTGTTGATCGCCTCGACGATCGAATCCTTGGGAGCCAGCGAGACCTCGATCTCGCGGTTCAACACGAACCGCAGCTTGTCGATCGTTTCGAAATCCAAGCGGATCATGCATGATGACACGGATGGATCCCACTCTCTTGAGAGAGGGGCATGACGATGTTTTCGCGGGCGAGCGATTCGGGGACGAGCTCGATGACCGAGGCGGGGATCTCGATTTCGCGGAGCTCGACGAAGGGAAGGCCGTGCTGTTCGGCCTTGGCCTTCATGATGTCGTCGGTGTCGGCGTAGCCCAGCTTGATCGAGCGCTTCTTCGACGGGACGCCCTGCATCCGGCTCGGCTTCCTTGAGCTGATCGGGGCCGATCACACCCCGCCGGACGAGAATTTCGGTCCAATCCCGACTCTTGGCCATGACTTAAGCGACTCCAGAGATGTCAATTCATGTCGAATGGGGACGGAGAACGTGGCGATCGCCACGGGCGCAAACGGCGCGCCGCCGCCCTGCTCGGCTTCCCCGTGTCGTGAAGGACGGCGAGAGCGAGATTGCGGGATAACGTCAACTACGAGGCAACGACGGATCCTGTGACCGTGACCGGGACGGCCCGGCCTTCCCGACTTTGTCGACTCGGCCGATGATAGGAATAAGCAAATCGATGATGACAATTGAAATTACCAGGAATTTGTTCGCTAGACAAGGAACTGGTTAAGAATTCGGGTGGCGCCGGTGCGGAAGTTGCGGCGAAAAGACGTCGCTTTAGTCCCATTCGACTTTGCGTTCGCCCGGTACGACTTCACCGATGATCCAGGCGGGGACTTTCACGTGCTGGTGATGAGGTGGCGGACGATCGCGTCGGCGTAATGTTCGGCCACGACCACGACCAGACCGATCGCCCATATTGAAGACGCGGTCCATCTCGGCCTGGTCGACGCTTCCCAATCGCTGCAGCCAGGGGAAGACGGGGGGGATCGGCCACGATCCGCGGCGGAGGCGGATCGCGCAGCCTTCGGGCAGGATGCGTGGCGGGTTGTCGATCAGGCCGCCGCCGGTGATGTGGGCGATGCCGTGCACGATCCGTTTGACCCGGTAGTTGCGGTAGACGGTCTTGACGGCGCCGGACGTAGATCCGGGTGGGCTCGAGCAGCATCGTCGGCGACGGTCCGGCCCAGTTCTTCGACGAACGGTTTCGGGCTGTAGCCCGGCGTGGTCGAAGACGATCTTGCGAACCAGGCTATAGCCGTTGGAGTGCAGCCCCGAGCTGGCCAGGCCGACGACCTTGTCGCCGGGGCGGATGTCGCGGCCGTCCAAGATGTGCTTGCGTTCGACGACCCCGACGCAAAACCCGGCCAGGTCGTATTCTCCCTCCTTATAGAAATCGGGCAGGATCGCCGTCTCGCCGCCCAAGAGTGCGCAATCGGCCTCGATGCAGCCGTCGCTGACCCCCTTGACGATCTGGGTGGTCAGTTCGGGATCGTCGCGGTTCATGGCGACATAGTCGAGGAACAACAGAGGCTCGGCGCCGGCGCAGAGGCAATCGTTGACGGACATGGCGACCAGGTCGATGCCCACGTGTCGTGTGCCGGCCGGTGGCGAAGGCGACCTTGAGCTTGGTGCCGACCCCGTCGGTCGAGGCGACCAGGACCGGGTCGCGATAGGTGCGCGACAGCAGGCCGATCTGGTCGTCGAGTCGAAACAGGCCCGGCGAAGCCGTCTTTCCACTCGATCACGCGGGGAGTAAAAGTCCGGCGCATGAGCGGTGGCAGCCGGGACATCGTCTCCTCATAGGTCTTGAGGTCCACGCCGGTCGAGCGATAGTCGAGGGGTTCGTTCATCGGTGGACGGAGGCAAATGGGAACGTCGTGGGGATACGGGCATTGTGATCAGGCGCGACAGACCAGCGGTGGATCATCGCAGAGCCCGCGGGATCCGAGCAATCCCCATGCGGTTGGTAGACGGTAAACCTTCGCCCAACCCGTTATGAAAACGTAAAAGCACCGTAGAGCCTTTCCCGTTCGTGGCGTTTCAGTAACCGAGAGTGATCGCCGTCGATCAAGTTCAGGAAGTGTCTTTGGGATCGATTGCGAGCTCGCGACGCTTTTCCACCAACATTTTCCAGAGGTAGCCGTTCACGGCCGCCAGAATTGCTCTTGGCTGATTTGGCGTCAGCCGATAGCTTGTCCTCATCATGGACGATCCCCAACCGGGCGGCTGCCCACGATGTGCTGAGCTCGAAAAGAAGATCGCCGAGCTCACCGTGCACCTGGAAAAGCTTGAAGCCGAGCTCGCCCGTGCGAAGAAGAATTCGTCGACCTCGTCCAAACCTCCTTCCAGCGATATCGTCAAGCCGCCAAAGCCTGCCCTCAAGGGAAAAGGTAAGCGCAAGCAAGGAGCGCAACCGGGACACCCGCGTCACCAGCGACCTCCCTTTTCCCTCGACGACATCGACAAGGCGTGGGAGTATTCCTGGACGGCTTGCCCTGATTGCGGTGGCCACGTCGAGGTGAGCGACGAACTGCCTCGGATCATCCAGCAGGTCGAAATCATCCCGCGTCCGATCGAGATCAGCGAGCACCGCGGCATGGCTTGCTACTGCCCTCACTGTAAGAAAACGCACTTTGCCCCAATCGATGAACCGGTGGTCCGGGCGGGTCTTGTCGGACCGCGTCTCAGTACGTTGGTGGCCTATCTCAAAGGTGTTTGCCACTGCTCATTCTCCACCATTCGCAAGTTCTTGCGTGACGTCGCCTGCGTGACCATCAGTCGTGGGCAACTTGCTAAGCTCATCGCCAAGGTGAGCGGGAGCATGAAGGAGACATACGAACTGCTGTTGGGCATCCTCCCGGACGAGTCGTTTCTGAATGTGGACGAGACCGGGCATAAAGACTGCGGCAAGCGCATGTGGACTTGGTGTTTCCGTGCCCCTCTCTTTACCATGTTCAAGATCGCACCTTCGCGGGGCTCCGAGGTCTTGATCGAGGTTCTGGGCCGAGAATTTGACGGCGTCCTCGGATGTGACTACTTCAGTGCCTACCGCAAGTACATGGGCGACTGCGGAGTGCTGGTGCAGTTCTGTTTGGCCCACCTCATCCGAGATCTGAAGTTCTTGGCCGAGCATCCCAATCCCAAGAATCAGTCGTACGGTCGTCGCGTTCTGGAAGCTGTGCGTACGTTGTTCGATGTGATCCATCGCCGCGACCTCATCAAACCCCAGACGTTCGCAGCCACGCTGGAACTCCTTGGCAAGGCGTTGTGTCGAACAGCCGTCAAGGGCGTGCCCAGTACATCGGAGGCGGCAATCTCGCCCGTCGCTTCAAGAAACACGGTGCGAGTTACATCAGGTTTATAACAACGCCTGGCATCGAGCCGACCAACAATTTGGCCGAGCAAGCGATTCGCTTCGTGGTCATCGACCGACACATAACCCAAGGCTCGCGAAGTGAAACTGGCCAGCGCTGGCTCGAGCGGATCTGGACGATCATCGCCACTTGCACCCAGCAAGGTCGCTCGATTTTTGATTTCCTCCTCGAAGCCGTCCGTGCCAGCTTCCATGGCGAACCAGCTCCCACGATAGTCCCCAACACCAGTTGATCTACGCGAAGCCGCGCTATACAGTAACTCAGGCAACCCCGAAGGTGCGCTTGCGTACTCCGCCCGAACAGGATCTATTCAGAGGCGTGAACTGCTACTTCCAGGTAAGAACGGATCGATGTTCGACGGGACTTGGCCGCCGTTTTCCGCACAACTCTTCAGGTACCACGTTAGCCAGGTGCGGACGTTTAACTTTGCCAGACTCAAAGTGGCGAACAGCGAAAAGAGCATCGCCGCCAGCCGACCGCTCCATAACGCCCCTGAGCCGTAATAATTCTTGCGGCCCAAAGCGGGACCGCGGTCGCACGCTCGGAGGCATTGTTGTCCAGCGGGATTCGCGGGTCATCCAGGAAACGGATCAAACCACTCCAGTGTTCCTGCAGGCTTGCCAACACCTTGCGGCAGGGGGTCGGCAGTTTCGGGTCGGCCAGTTCGGCATCGGCTTGCGCTTGCATGGCCGCGACCGACTGTCGCAGTTCTATATCGGCCGCGGTGAACTCGGCGCTGCCCGTCTTGTGCTACGACGGCCACGGTCGTGGCGATACAGTGCGCTAATCCGGCCAAGCCAGGCCAAAGCCCACTCCTTGTGCTCGGGCCAGCCCTTGCCTACCGTGACAAAATCACGGCGGACGTGCGCCCAGCAGAAGACCAGCACCACGTTGCCCAGCTTCACTTGGGCCATAGCTTTGTACGCCGAGTAGCGGTCGACCATCAGCACCGCACGGGCGTCAGCCTGGAAGTGGCCCTCGGCACTTCGTGGCTTCCGGTGGGATCGAGGCGAAAGACTACCGTGTCCTCACCCAAGAACACCCATAGCCACCAGCGATATCCCGTCTTGCCTTCCTGGGCAACGAAGACCATCCAGCGAGTTTCATCAGCCTGGGCGAACGGGGACGCTGCGTTCCGCTCGAGCGAGCGCGTCGTAGAGCCGCTGAAAGAGCGGTTCGAGGCGTTCCAGGCCGCCGGACACCGTGCCTGCCGCCACGTCGAGTCCCAGCAATTGCCACTGGCCCAGCAACCGCTCGGTAGGCCGATCGCTGGCGAACTTGTCGAGCAGAATCTCCACCCACACAGATACACCCAATACGCCCTTGGGGATCAGCTTGGGGGCCGGGGTCGCGGTGACAGTTCGAGGACAGTTGGAGCAGGTGCACGTCCGCTGATAACGTCGCCGTCGGATACGTCGGCGATAGGCTCGGACCTCGATCTCGATTTGTTCGGAATCCTCGGTGTCGCTGGGCGAGATCGCCGCGCCGCACTGCAGGCACACAAGCTGGTCTTTGGGCAACTCGCGGAGATCCTCGACCACGCGCAAGTGGCTGTATCCCGCCGTTTCGGACCGGGCCGCTCCTTCCTTTGGCCCCGCTTGGGAGGCGTGGAGGAGTCCCGTTCATCACGCTCGCCCTCAAGATGATTCGAGCGATTCCCGGTCCACTATTTTTCGCTCTTGCGACCGAAGAGTTGATCTTGGAGCTTTCGATTCTCACCGCGAAGATTTTCAACTTCGGCTTCCAGGTGCTCGGCCCTATGTACGGCCCGAGCATGCTGAGCTTTCCAATACCCGACCTGTTGCCGCAGCTCGTGATTCTCACGCCGCAGATCTGCAACTTCCTGTCGCAGTTCGAGCACTTCGCGACAAAGTTGCCGCACCAGCTCGGACAAATCAGTCCGCTCGTTGGCCGAAAGTGGCTCCACAAGCGTGTCTTCCATGACAATAACGCTTGTACCCAAAACCTACTTTGCGATCATAGGCAATTAACCCGAGAAACGGGTTGGGCAAGATTACGGTAGACGCCAGTTAAGTCGTTCAGGCGACCGGGTTATGACGGTTTCGCGGCCGGCGCCGGCCCGACCGTCCCGCGGGAGCAGACGCCAGCCAGGTCGAGTGCCGTGTGAAGTTCTTGATCGGCAAGCCAGAGAGGACTATCTTTATTACTGTGCCGCGCCCGCTCCCGGGCCGGCGTCTCACCAGCCTCTTGCATCCTGCCCACACTCGCCTTGGGATCCCCGCTACTAATAAAAATGGAGAATTGCAACATGATTCGGCAAAGGCTCGCGTTCCTTTTGAGCGCGGGGTTTCTCGTCGCGCTTGGTATTGCCGCCGGTTCCAGCCGCTCGCAAGCTCAAGACAAGGAAGAATCGCCGCTGGAGAAGATCATGGAAAAGGTCAATAAGCATAATTCCTTGATCACCAAAGGCATGCGCAACCAGGTGAATTTCGCCAAGTCGCAGAAGGATGTCGAGAAAAGCGCCAAAGAGCTGGCCAAGCTCGCCAAAGAGGCCAAGCCGATCAAGGATGCCGTCGGCAAGGCCAAGGGCCTGGCAAACGCCCAGAAGAAGTGGGACGAATACATCGACGACTTGATCAAGACCTCGGAAAATCTGGCGGTCGTGAGCGCGAAACCGAGTACCACTGTTGCGAATGCCAAGAGTGCCTTCAATGGAGTCAAGAAGGCATGCGCCGATTGCCACAAAGATTTCCGAGTCGACGACGCAAACTGATCGACACGGGCTGCGGGCGAGTGTCCCACATACCCGAAGGGGGGCCCGATTTCGAGGGCAATGGATCGCGGCGCTCGGAGGTCCTCTGCGGAACGAAATGACCTGTCTCGATCTGACCTATTCGAGCGTCGCGGAAAACCTGGCGCTCGACGAGGCCCTTTTGATCGAGGCCGACGCCGGGCGGCGGGACCGGACGCTGCGGTTCTGGGAGCCGGCCGATTATGCCGTCGTGCTGGGTGCATCGCGCCGGCTTCAGTCGGATGTGCGAGTCGAAGATTGCCGGGCCGACGGCGTGCCGGTCTTGCGCCGGACCAGCGGCGGTGGGACGGTCGTCGTGGGGCCCGGCACGCTCAACGTCTCGGTGATCCTGCCGGAGTCGGCCGCGCCGGGGCTTAATACGGTCGACAGGGAGCCCATCATTATGTCCTGGACTGGATCGCCCGCTCGATCCGCAGCGTCGGGCCCGCGGTCACGCTCGACGGCCGGGGCGACCTGGTGATCGGGGATCGCAAGTGCGGCGGCAGTGCCCAGCGGCGGCTCAAGCACTGGTTCATGGTCCACTGCTCGATCTTGAACGACTTTCCCATCGAGCGGATCGTGCGTTACCTGGCGATTCCACTGCGGCAGCCGGAATATCGCCAGGGCGCGCGACCATCGCGACTTCTTGAGGAACCTTGGCTTGCCACGTAGTATTCTGATGGAGGCGATCCGGGGAGATTGGCTCCCCGAGTCGCCGTCGCAACCGGGGCAAAGCGTGCCTTGGGAAGTCGTCGAATCGCTGTTGTCCGAGAAATTCGCCAACCAGGCCTGGATCGAGCGATTCTAATTGGCCACTCTTTGTCCGCTGTGAAGTATGATAAGTCCATCGGTCTCGTCGCTAGGAGTGCGGCGTGAGTCTCGACTCGGGAACCGACCGACTCGGCCTGCGCCGGCCCCGTTTCTCCATCCGACTGGCCTGGAAAGACTGCTACCATGGAACGCTCGACTGTCGCGAACCAATCGAACCTGAGCCTGATCGAGGACTACTACCAGCGCTGGCTGAACGATCCGGCTCGGTCGACAGCTCATGGCGTAACTTTTTTGAAGGATATGAGTTAGGCCGCAGATCCGGTGACGAATCCGCACCGAGCGGCGCCGTCGATTGCCGGCCGGGGCAGGCCGCCGTCACGCGGTTGATCGACGCCTACCGGGAGTTCGGCCATTATCTGGCCGACCTCGATCCGCTCAAGCTCAAGACCCGGCGCGAGTCTCGCCGAACATCTCGAGCCGGCAGCGTTTGGCCTGACCGAAGCCGACCTGGATCGGGTTTTTTACAACAAGTTGAGCCCGAGCGGTGCTTCAACCCTGCGCGAGCTGATCGCGACCTTGCGCAAGACCTACTGCCGCACGATCGGCGTCGAGTTCATGCATATTCGCAGACGCCGAGATCCGCCAGTGGCTGCTCGAGCGGATGGAGCCGGTGCGCAACCGGCCGGCGTTTGACATCAAGCAGAAGCGGCGGATCGTCTACAAGCTCAACGTGGCCGAGCTGTTCGAGACGTTTCTCCACAAAAACTATGTGGGCCAGAAGCGGTTTTCGCTCGAAGGGGGCGAGATGCTGATTCCGCTCTTGGACGCGATCATCGAGCGGGCCGGGGCGACCGGAGTGCAAGAAATCGTCATGGGCATGCCGCATCGCGGGCGATTGAATGTCTTGACGAACATCCTCGACAAGCCGTACGGGATGCTTTTCAACGAGTTCGAGGGCAACCACTTGCCGGAGACGGTCGGCGGTGACGGCGACGTCAAGTATCACCTCGGTTTTTCGGCCGATCACGTCACGGCCGACAAGCATTCGATCCATCTGACGCTGACGGCCAATCCCAGCCACCTGGAGGCGGTCGACCCGGTGGTCGAAGGGCGGATGCGGGCCAAGCAGCGCCGATTTCAGCGATCGCGACCGCCGGCTGGGCGTGCCGGTCCTGATCCACGGCGACGCGGCGTTTGCCGGACAGGGGCTGGTGGCCGAAACTTTGAACCTCTCGCAGCTTCCCGGCTATCGGACCGGCGGCACGATCCACATCGTGGTCAACAACCAGATCGGCTTCACGACCTCGCCCAGCGACGGGCGTTCGACGCGCTACTGCACCGACGTCGCCAAGATGATCGAGGTGCCGATCTTCCATGTCAACGGCGAAGACCCGGAAGCGGTGGTCTTCGTCGGCGAGCTGGCGCTCGACTTCCGCCAGCGGTTCGGCAGAGACGTGGTGATCGACATGGTCTGCTACCGGCGGCACGGGCATAACGAGGGGGACGAGCCTGCGTTTACCCAGCCGCTCATGTACGAGAAGATCAAGAACCGGATCAGCATTCGCGAGCTGTACACCGAGCAGCTCGTGATGGCGGGCGATCTGACCAGCAGGAGGCCGAGACGATCGCCGAGACGTTTGCCGACAAGCTGCGCGAAGTGCTCGAAGAGGTCCGGCACGGCGGCGACCCGTCCCAGCCGACCACCGGGGGTTTGCCGGCGCCTGGAAGGGGCTGGCACCCAATTTTTCGTTCAAGCCGGTCGAAACGGGGGTCGCGTACGAGACGCTGCACTTTATCACCGAAAAGGTGGCCCAGGTTCCGCCTGGGTTCACGGTCAATCCCAAGCTGGCCAAGATGATTTCGGGGCGGGTCAAGACCATGGAGGCCAGGGGAGCGCTCGACTGGGCGTTCGCCGAGATGCTGGCGTTCGGCTCGTTGCTCGTTGAAGACACCCCGGTCCGGTTGAGCGGCCAGGACAGCCGCCGCGGCACGTTCAGCCAGCGGCACGCCGTTCTGGTCGACCAGAAGACAGGCGAGCGGTATACTCCGCTCAATCACTTGAAGGAAGACCAGCCCGAGTTCTGCGTTTATGACAGCCTGCTCTCCGAGGCGGCCGTGCTGGGCTTTGACTATGGCTATTCGCTCGATGAGCCGCAACATGCTGATCATGTGGGAGGCCCAGTTCGGCGACTTCGCCAACGGCGCCCAGGTGATCATCGACCAGTTCATCGCCTCGGCCGAGTCGAAATGGGGGCGCGGCAGCGGGCTGGTGATGCTCTTGCCCCACGGCTACGAGGGGCAGGGGCCCGAGCATTCGAGTGCACGGCTCGAGCGGTTCCTCCAGCTCTGCTGCCGAAGATAATATCCAGGTCGCGGTGCCGACCACGCCGGCGCAGTACTTCCACCTGTTGCGGCGGCAGGTGCGGCGAGACTTCCGCAAGCCCTTGATCGTGATGACGCCCAAGAGCCTGCTGCGGCACAAGCTGGCCGTCTCGCCGGTCGACCACCTGACGGTGGGGCATTTTCACGACGTGCTCGACGACCCGGCCTCGCCGGACCGCGTGCGCCGGGTGTTGCTCTGCTCGGGAAAGGTCTACTACGACCTGGTCGCCAAGCGGGCCGAGGTCGGCAGCCAGCGCGAGGTCGCGATCGTCCGGATCGAGCAGCTTTATCCCTGGCCGGCCGAGCAGCTCGAAAACGGTGCTCGAGCGGTACCAGGCGGCCCGCGAGTGGGTCTGGGTGCAGGAAGAGTCGCAAAACATGGGGGCGTGGACGTTCGTGGCGCCGCGGCTCCAAGAGCTGCTTGGGATCGAGCGTCCAGTATGTCGGGCGAGACGCGAGTGCCAGCCCGGCGACCGGCTCGAAGCTGGTCCACGATCGCGAACAGGCCGAGATCGCCCTGGCGGCCGTCGGCGGCGCGGCGGTGCCGCACCTGGTCTCCGCCATCGTCGATCCGCCAGCGTGCGGCCGTGCCAGCCCGGCCAGGAGTGAGCTGAATCATGGCGAGCGTTCCGATCAAAGTCCCCAGCGTGGGCGAATCGATCTCGGAAGGGATCCTGGCGCGCTGGCTGAAGCCCGACGGCGGATCGGTCAAGGCCGGGGAGCCGCTCTTCGAGCTCGAGACCGACAAGGCCAGCAGCGTGGTGCCGGCGCCGAGCTCGGGGGTCTTGAAGATCGGCGTCGCCGAAGGCGAGACGGTCGCGATCGGCGCGACCGTCGGCACGATCGACCCGGCCGGCACGCCCGCGGCGGCCGCGGCCAAGGCGCTCCGGCGCAGGTCCAGCCGGGCGGCGCGAAACCGCCCGCTACGCCCGTTGCGGATAGCAAGCAACGCGACAGCCAGCACCGGCACGGTCCGGCGATCGCTGACGGATCGAGCGACCAGCGGCTCTCGCCGGCCGTGCGCCGGCTGGTCGCCGAGGAAGGGGTCGACTCGCCCGGTCGCCGCCACCGGGCCCGGCGGCCGCGTCACCAAGGGAGACGTCCTGGCCTACCTCGAATCACCGCAACCCGACCGTGCGACATCGCGTCCGCTGCCGCGCCCGCGCTGCCGCAGCCTGCAGCCGCCCGACCAATCAACGGCCACGGCTGCGCGAGAAACCCGCCAGCGCATGAGCGGGCTGCGCCAGAAGATCGCCCAGCGCCTGGTCGAGGTCCAGCAAACCGCCGCGATCCTGACCACCTTCAACGAAGCCGACATGTCGCGGGTGATGGAGCTGCGCACCCAGTACAAAGAGCCGTTTCAGAAGAAGCACGGGGTCGCGCTCGGCTTCATGTCGTTCTTCATCAAGGCCGCGATCGAAGCCTTGAAGGCGTTTCCCGCCGTCAACGCCCGCATCGAGGGCAACGAGATCGTCTTTCTCAGAATTACTTCGACATCGGCGTGGCCGTCAGCACCGAGCGCGGGCTGATGGTGCCCGGTCGTTCGCGATGCCGACCGGCTCTCGTTCGCCGCGATCGAAAAGGCCATCGCCGGTTTCGCGACCAAGGCCCGCGAGGGGACGATCGCGGTCGACGACCTGAACGGGGGCACGTTCACGATCACCAACGGCGGGATCTTCGGCTCGCTCTTGTCGACGCCGATCATCAACCCGCCGCAGAGCGGCATCCTCGGCATGCACGCCATCAAGAAACGGCCGGTCGTCGTCGACGACCAGATCGTGATCCGGCCGATGATGTACCTCGCCCTTTCCTACGACCACCGCCTGATCGACGGCCGCGAGGCGGTCAGCTTCCTGGTCAAGGTCAAGGACGGCATCGAGAACCCCGAGCGGTTGTTGCTCGAGGTTTGATTGACGGTCGTAGGGTCGAATCGCTCGTCAACCGTTCTCAGGAATCGGTCGCGGTATCGGCCCGGCAATGAAAGAGCTGATTGTGGCAGCACAGTTTGATCTGGTGGTGATCGGCGCCGGGCCCGGCGGATACGTGGCGGCGATCCGGGCCGCCCAGCTCGGGATGAAGGTGGCCTGCGTCGAGAAGGGCCGCACGCTGGGGGGCACGTGCTTGAACGTCGGCTGCATTCCGAGCAAGGCGATGCTCGATTCGAGCGAGCTTTTTCACCTGGCGAAGGAGCGGTTCGGCAAGCACGGGATCAAGTTCGACGGGATCAAGCTCGACCTGGCCGCGATGCTGGCCCGCAAGGCCGAAGTGGTCAAGGGACTGACCGACGGCGTCCGCTTCCTGTTCAAGCAAGAACCGCGTCGAGACGATCTTCGGGACCGGCCCGGGTCAGCTCGCCGACTTCGGTTCAGGTCGCACTCAGCGAGGGGGGCAGCCTCGATCTTCAAGACGCGGCCACATCTTGCTGGCGACCGGGTCGGAGCCGGTGAACCTGCCGTTCCTGCCGTTTAACGGCCGGACGGTCGTCGATTCGACCGGGGCGCTCGCGTTCGACAAGGTTCCCGACCACCTGGTGGTCGTGGGCGCCGGCTATATCGGGCTCGAGCTGGGCTCGGTCTGGCGGCGGCTGGGGGCCAAGGTCACCGTGATCGAGTTCCTGCCGCGCATCGTGCCGACGGCCGACCAGGAGATGGGCGACTTGCTCAAAAAGAGCCTGACGAAGCAAGGGCTCGAGTTTCACCTCGAGACCAAGGTGACCGGGGCGTCGATCGAAGGGCGACCGCGCGACCGTCCACGCCGAGAAGAAGGATGGAAAGAAGCTCGATTTTGACTGCGGCCGGGTTTTGGTCGCGGTCGGCCGGCGTCCGTTCACGCAAGGCTTGGGGCTGGCCGAGGTCGGTGTGTCGGTCGATCCCAAGACCGGCAAAGTGCCGGTGGACGCCCATTTCCGGACCAATGTCGCGACGATCTCGGCGATCGGCGACTTGATCGACGGCCCGATGCTGGCTCACAAGGCCGAAGACGAGGGAATCGCCTGCGCCGAGATCCTGGCGGGCAAGCCGGGCCACGTCAATTACGACACGATCCCGGGCGTGATCTACACCTGGCCCGAGCTGGCCAGCGTCGGGCTCAACGAAGAGCAAGCCAAGCAGAAGGGGCTCAAGTACAAGGTCGGCAAGTTCCCGTTCCTGGCCAACGGCCGGGCCAAGGCGATGGACGAAACGGAGGGACTGGTCAAGATCCTGGCCGACGCCGCGACCGACCGGGTGCTGGGCGTGCACATTCTTGGTCCGCGTGCCTCGGAAATGATCGCCGAGGCGGTGATGGTCATGGAGTTCGCCGGCAGCGCCGAGGACATCGCGCGGACCTGCCACGCCCATCCCGACGCTCTCCGAGGCCACGCGTGAGGCGGCGCTGGCCGTCGACGGACGTGCCATCCACAGCTAAGCCGCGTTGCGACGAACTGCGATTGTCGGTTTACCGCGGCATGCGGGGCGGAAAGCCTCATTGACGAAGGCGGCGAGCGGTCTGGTAAGTTCCGATTGGCTTTGATGATGGGGGAATCGGCCGAGTCGCCGGCCCCTGTCTGGAGAGGTGGCTGAGTGGTCGATAGCGACGGTTTGCTAAACCGTTAAACTGGGAAACCGGTTTCGGGGGTTCGAATCCCCCCCTCTCCGCTCTGATACCCGCCGTTAACCGCATAGACACGTCTTGAGCCGAATTTCCAAGCGTTTCGGCTTCCATCGAAGTTTGAGAGTCTGAAACCGCCATCACGTCGGGAACCGTCGGAAACCGCACGCTACCGTCCCCCTCGGTGGGCAAATAGTGGGCAAAAGTTTGCTGATGCGTTCGGGGGTCAGTGCCGGTTGCAGCAAGCGTATTGCACTCATGGGTGCGGTCGCTCGGCTTGATGTCAGGAAACGCCTCAACTGCACGGCGTGTATCGTGCGCGGCGACTTTGGCGTAATGCTTGAGTGTGGTTTCTGGCTTGGCATGGCGAGCAAGCTTTCGGACTTCCGCAATGCTTGCTCCTGAACGGACCAGAGCCGACACGAAGTAGGCCCGGAGCGAATGGAAGTCGGCAACCCCTTCGTCCGTCTCGTACGGGATGCCGGTAGCTTCCAGGTCTGCCCGAATTGCCTTCGCGGTTTCATGGTGCAACGGAAACACCAAATCGCCGGGTGGTTTGCCCCGAATCCAGTCGCGGAGTTCACGCGCCAGCGATTGCGGCACGGGCTGATCCGCCGGCTTTCGGTTCTTGGTGCTGCTGGCTCGAAGCGATATGCTCGGGTCGCCTGTGTCCAAGTGAAACGACTCCGGGATCAGCGTCCGCAATTCGTCGACGCGCAAGCCCGTCGCTGCAGCGACCCGGTAGGCGATCGCTCGCAACGAGCCTGACATCTCATACCGAATCGGACCGCTCTCCGCCGAGTGAATCAATCGCCCTAGCTCAGCATCGGTCAAGGCGCGGCGTGTGTGCCTTTGATCTTCGTCGACGTTCAGCGATCCAACCCCCTTCATCGGGTTGTCGCGAATTCGACCTCGGTCTTTGCTCCAAATCAGGAATGCCCTGAGCACCGCCTTGTAGTGATTGACGGTCTGATTCGATTTGCCGAAATTGCTGAGGGACGCCAAGGCAGACTGAATTCCCTCAGACAACAGATTACCAAAGTAAGAGCGAGAGAGAGCGGTCTTCAGGATTGCGGCAGTTTGCTCCAATGCCTTGACGCTTCGACCGGCTTCCAAGTCTTTGATCGGTGTGCCACTGGCGAGGGCCAATAGTTTGCCGGCGCGATCGCGGAATTGATTGGCGTGCTTATCCGTCATGCCTTTCGCCACCATATCCTGATGCCACTGCTCCAGGTGGTCCGCCAACGGTTTGGCGGCATGGTCCCGATAGGCCATGTCCCTAGGGTCTATCAATCGCCCTCGGATCTTCGCAGCTTCAAGTTCGGCGATGGCCGCCATCTGCTCTGTCACCCGCCGGTCAGAGCAACCTCTCTGCTCCTTCTTCTCCCCGTCGGAGGTCGTGTATCTGAAATACCAACACTTGCCGCGCTTCCTGAACGACGCCATCGTCAGCTTTCCTTTCGCGTCCTTGGCTTGATCATTAGATCTAGAACATCCATAAGCTTGTCCGTCGACTCAAAGGACAAGCCTCTCTCGCCCTGAATGAACTTGCACAATGTCGACTGAGGAATGCCCGTCCGTTTGGAAATTGCGTAGCGCGACATTTCGCTTTCGCGGACTGCTTGCCGAAGTTGATCCGAGAATGAACCACTCATTGCCCCAGTTTACAGGTACTTAGCGCCTCGTCAAGCGACGACTGTCGAATACTCATCGGCCGCCGCGTGCGATCCAGTCCCTTACACTCTCGATCCGCCACAACGGAATTCGGCCTATGCGAAGGTCTGGTTTGAGAAGCCGA
This sequence comes from uncultured Isosphaeraceae bacterium, assembly GCA_963850935.1. Lineage (GTDB taxonomy): Bacteria > Planctomycetota > Planctomycetia > Isosphaerales > Isosphaeraceae > CAWFRS01. The sequence continues at coordinate 3,231 of CAWKNT010000029.1, read as the reverse complement.
CCCGCAGATGCTCTCGCTCAAGAATACGGCGGGACACGCCCAATGCTTGCGCTAAGTCGTCGATCCGATAGGTCAGTCGTTGAATTGGTAAGCCGCGACCGGGCGTAGGCGTGTCGGATTCAGACGTCGAACTCATCATTTACTCCATAGAGGCGGAATCAAGGCGGCCCATCTCGAAGCTACGGAATCTTTCGCGGGATGCAACGTCAATTCCGCGCAGCGTCATCACTGGACGATTCCAGTTTGAACGGTGTCGGACGAATCCAATCGAGGAACAAATCGGCACAGACGGAACAGAGATCGAGCGGCTCGCCAAGTTGCTTGACTAGGTCGCCGGCCTTCACTTCGAGTATTGAGTGATTGCCATCAATTGATGTCGAACATCTATCGCAGACAATAGTAAAGGTTTTCACGGTAGGTACTCATCTCACTTGTTGGTCGTTCTGGCGACGGGGATAATCCGGTGAATGCAATGCAGGATGTCGACGACGACAGTGTGCAACCGTCTCATTTACTTCGAGAACGGATCTAGCGATGTCAATTCCTGAGAGCGTTCCGAGCCCGGATTCCAGTCAGGAAGATGCCAAGTCGAACAATAGTGCGTCCGACTCGCCCACGAATGGGGGTTCGTCGGCAAACAGCGACGCCAAGACGGGCGACCCTAAATCCCAGTCGTTGACACCACAATGGTCGAACGCCACCAAGGGACCACTGTGGCCCGAACTTGAGGCCAACGACGAGACTGTTCTGGCTTTCCTCGATTGTTGTGCAACCGATGGCGTTCCCGAGACGGACATCGCTAACGCAGTCGGATCGGCCGTCGGTGCTACACACGCCCTTACAAGGCTCACCGGAATTGGATTCGCTACGAAATCCATGAAGGGGTCGATGATCGTCTATACCATTACAGATAAGGGGCATAATCGGCTCCGTGATCTAGGACTTGCGTGACAATAAAACCCGCCGCCAGAGGAATGCGAGCTCTGACGACGGGGATCAGCGCTGAAGCCGCTCCAGACTCAGCGCGGTTGAATCGACTCCGAACTGGGTCGCCGGCTTGCGAGCTCTGCAAACCACGGAAGGGGTTTTGTGGCCACAACGAGCGTGTTGCTGAAGACGGTGGTTTGAGCGGAATCCGCATAAATGAGCCGGATCTCGTACGATGCCGACGGACCAAGATTCTTGACCACAGCGTCGAGGGTTGTTACGCCGGTTCCTGTCGCGTTTCTCCAGCCGAGTCCGTCGCGCGGCCAATTGAGTTCCCAAGTATGCTGATATGGCGATGTTCCGCCGCTCGCCTCAGTCGCAGATACGACGATCGAATGCCGGCCAACGGTGCCGACTGACGCTATACCCGCTGTCAAAGCGGACATGAGGTTACCCTCGCGTGCAGTACGGGACGGGGCAGAGTGCTACCGAACAAATATATCTCGATGTTCTGGTCAGGTATGCGTCGTTTCGGTGGCGAGATCTTCGGAATCACCTGCCCCAAATCCTCGGGGAATTCGATTTGCAGAATGCGGTACAAGGCTTCCGTGTCGGTGGTCATAGCTTCGCCTTTCTGGGTTGCTTGGTGGTCGTCTTGCGTGCGGGCTTGGGCAGCTCCGACTGGCCGTCCCTGGAAACGCGGTGCGCCATCGTAGCGGGACAGTCCAAGGCTTAATTGGATCGCCGTGAACTCTTCCAAAACCACGTCGAGAGTTTCAGCCAAGCCCTTCAGTTTGTGGTTTTCCCAAGTTGTCGGTCCCATCTTGGCGAAATCGCTCTTTGGGTTGAGTTTCTCGGGGAACTCCAGCACGGCCAAGCCGACTGAACGGATCAGGAACTCTCGTAACCGGTCGATGCTTTTCGCGTAGTTTTTGGGATCTTGCATCGGGTCCTCAGTTTAAAATCGTGCAGAAGTGAACGTTCTTGAGATTGGGTTGCTGGGATTGCCCTTCAGGAAATTTGTCGCGAATTCCATAACGAAGGGCATCAACCATGTCCTCCGCGGGTGATTGGCTGTCAGCCGGGGTGTCGAGGAACTCCCCGCCACGCTGGGCTCGGGAGTAGTTTTGGAACGCGGAAATGAGGTTTTTGCAGCGTGGATGGAGAACGAGCAGACCTCGGTCGAGAAGCATCTCCATGAAGTCCAAAGCGTCCGCAACTCCGTGCCGTGGAGTCCGCCCTATGATCCGACTACCGAACACTTTTTCAAACTCGCCATAGGCTGCCGGGCCAATGCCGCTGTGAGCAACCGAAGCGGGGTCAAGCCGAATCCTGCTAAGTCGACCACGGCACGGCAATTCCATGGCGACTTGCTTGATCGCTGCCGCGTTCTCGGCCGAATACCTTCCTTTGCACAAGTACTCGCCAAAAACAGTAACGCGATGACGGTACTGGTCGAGTTGCTCAACCTGAAAAAACACCGCGCCGACGTGCTGGCTGATGCCGCAGTCTATCGCGAGGAAAGTCTCGTACGCCGGATGGTGTTCCGCACTTAGGCTTACATGTTTAGACGGGTCGAAGCGGGCGAACCACGCGCCGTCACTGGTATCGAGGAACTCGGCGTAGATTTCCTGTCGGCCGATTCTGGTCCCTTCGTATAGCGAGACGATCTGGTCCACAAACTCTTTCGCAAGGTGCAGGCGATTGGCATAGGTCGATTCCACGGTTCGAACCGTCGTTGGCTCGTCCAAGATGCGGGTTAGAGCGGCCAATCTTTTAGGCGTTGTGCTGATCATCGGCGGGGATCTGACCCAGCACGCAGGGCCAATCTCGCAAGATCCCACGTCGCTTGAGCCCGTGCCCAGCAAGCCAATTCGTCCCCCCAAATCGTGTCGACGTTGAGCCCGCGCGCTCTGTCTGGCTCTTCTCCACTGATCAGGACCGCGCGGGCTCCGTTGGGCCACTCGACCCTGCGCTTGCTTGGAATGAACTTGGGGCGGCACCGAGGCGGCGCTACAGACAACAAGCCGCTAGGTCCATCTATGACGACATCGCGAAAGTCGGCTGCAATCGGGGCAATGATGAGTATGTTTTTGGCAATGCCAGTCTCGACTCGGTGCTGCACCCAGTGTGCGGCGCTTGCGGTCTTTCCGGTGCCTCTACCGGCTACATAGGCCCACGTTCTCCATTCGCCCTCTGGCGGACGTTGTGCGAGACGTGCGCGGGGTGGAGTTTGCATTGGCCAGCAGGTAGCTCGCAAGGGCACGACTCTGCATACCAGTTCCACGCCGCTGGATCCGCGGT